>NZ_CP147244.1:0-2400000 GCF_002141365.2 Enterococcus sp. 7F3_DIV0205 | reverse complement strand
ATAAACATGCAGGAAGTTAGAATGAATAACTATTTATTAAAAACGAAGAGTTTAGTAAAGAAATATAAAGATTATCATGCAGTAAATGAAGTCTCAATGACGATCAATCAAGGAGATATTTACGGATTTATTGGCAAGAATGGTGCAGGTAAGACAACTTTTATTCGGATGTTAACGAATTTAATCGAGAAAAGTTCAGGTAGTATCGAATTTTTTAATGGTAAGGAAAAAATAAAAGTTGGTGCTGTAATAGAATCACCAGCATGTTATCCCTACCTATCTGCCCAAGAGAATTTGAATTATTATGCTATCCAAATGAATTTACCTGATAGGAAAAATCGTATTAAAGAAGTGCTTGAGTTTATTGGGCTAGGATCTGTTGGTAAGAAAATGTTTAAAGACTTTTCTTTAGGCATGAAGCAGCGCTTAGGTATTGGGTTAGCTATTTTGAATAACCCTAATCTACTTATTTTGGATGAACCAACCAATGGTTTGGACCCACAAGGGATAGTTGAAATTAGAGAAATCATAAAAAAATTAAATAGAGAGTACAAAACGACTATCTTAGTATCAAGTCACATTTTATCAGAATTATCCATGATAGCGACAAGATACGGAATCATTCATCAAGGAAAATTGATTAAAGAAGTGACAACACAAGAACTTGAGAATGAATGTAAAAAAACAATTCTATTATCGAGCATAGACAATCAAAAATGCCAGAATATTTTAGAAAAAGAAGGTTATGTCGTGAATAGTGATGATGTTGGATTAGTAGTTAGTGCAGAAAAGTCTGAAATGCCAAGCATTTCTCAGGTTCTATTTAACAACCAATTGTATCTTACTTATTTTTCATACAAAGAAGAAAGTCTAGAAGACTACTATTTAAAATTAACAGAGTAAAGGGGAATTTATATGTTAAATCTATTAAAATCAGATACTTATAGAATTTTAAAAGGAAAACTTGGTTTTTATTCAGTCGCAGGTTTAATTTTATTCGGAATATTTTTTGGAATAGTGAGAGATGATACACCGAGTTTAGAAGTGATCCAAGATGGCTTATCCAGTGCTTCGATTTTTGTTTCAATTTTTATGATCAATATTTTTATTATTGTTTGGGGTCATGAGTTTATGAATCGGGTCGTCAATAATTCATTGATTTTTGGGATTAAAAGATGGGTATATTTTCTAAGTAAAGTTGCATTAACCTTTATTCTGGTATTTATCTTTTTAGTAATTTATACAGGATCATTAGCAAGTACGGTGTGGTTTACAGGTGGCGGGTTTTCTCTGTTTGAAATGGCAAAAATAATGTTGTTACAACTGCCATTATATTTTGCAGTCAGTCTTATAGGTGTGTTGTTGTTTAATGTAATTAAATCAAGTAATGTTGCAACTGCGGTATTTGTGGCACTAATTTTAGTAGGAGAAGGGCTCGCCTCAAGTTTTGTTTCAAGCTATTTTTCAGCAGCCAACTCATTATTAGACACGTTATTATTTACTAATATTAGACAATTGACGGACTATCAAAATGTATCAAACCAGACATTTGTAATTGTTTTTAGTAGTGCATTAGTTTACAGCATTATATTTTATGTATGCAGCTATACTTTGTTCAAAGAAAGAGATTTTAAATAATAAAAAGAGAAGAAAGAAGTGAATCATATGAAAAAGAAATTAATGATTTTGATCCTTGTGGTCGCAGCTGTTCTCCTTGTCGGCTATACAACGATGCGCTCAGATAAAACAACAAAAGACATAACGAAAGAATGGAGCCTTTCAACAGATGTGATTGAATCGCTATCGTTATTGGGTGCAGAACAAAATGTTAAGACCACGATCATTGAAACGGATAAAGAAAAAACAGTAGTTAAATTAGCTGGAAAAGTATCTGATAAAACAGAAAAAGAACTCAATAAGACAACGGCTAAGAAAGCGAATTTGGAAATTACATTATCTGATATAGATGGCTTCAAATTGATGCCAAGTAACGATGGGAAAAGTGAACTAGAAATGCAGATTTTCTTAGGCAAAAATGCAAGTATAAAACATTTAAAAATAGAGTCAATCGTAGGAAATGTTGATGTTACTGTTCCACAAGATTTTCAAGGTAAGTATGTGACGACCGCCAAAAATGGTGGAGAAGTTTTAGAAGTTCCAGATACAAGTAAAGATCAGGATGAAGTTATAGAAATTAACACCATTGGAGATATTCGCATTAAAAAGTAAGGAGAATGTATTATGTATGCTCATTATATGCAACATTCAACGACAGATTGTGGAATCGCCTCGTTAAAAACAATCTTAAAACAGTTACGAGTAAAAATTGGTAGTGAGAATGAATTATATGAACATTATAGTATTAAAAAAACACAGGGACTTTCTCTAGATGAAATGAAAACCATTTTAAAAAAGTACGGAGTGAATTCTAGTGCGTATGGTGTTACGGATTTTGAGAAGCTAAAAAAAATTGAAAAACTACCTATGCTCTTGGTCGTGGAGAATGATGGCGTGGGTCACTATATAGTTGTTCATGAGATAAAGGAGGACCAATCATTTATAGTCTCTAATCCTGCAGAAAGCACTCTAATGGAGTACGACGAAGCCTATTTGAAATCTATATTTTTAGGCTATGCTTTATGTATTGCAGATTCTAGCCCAGTTGTTACAAGCAAATCAAAAAAGAGATTCAGAATGAATAATGAAGAATCGAGTCTAGGTAAAAGGCTTTACAAGGAAGTAATGCAAGAGATTTCTTATAGTTTAAAAGTGAAAATGATTGGGTTGATATTGCTAAAATATCTACTTCCGATAGTGACAACTTTTCTGATTCAAGGGACACTATCATCAAACCGACTACATTCTGTCCCTGTCTTTGTTTTTGTAATTTCTGTAGCCATAATATTGATTTTAGGATTCTATAAAATCAATATTATGGAAGGCAAGCAAAAAGTTGCTCTTGAGAATAAAATACAAGAAAAGATTTTAATGAAGTACTACGCTCAAAAAGTTAGTGATATCAAATCAGGAGGCAATAGTGATAATATAACTGGCTATTTTTGGAATTTGTTTGGTTCAGTTTCGGGTTTATTGGAAAAATTTTATTTTAAACTCAATTTATGTTATGTGTTGTTATTGGCAAGTATTGTTTTTAGTATCACTCCCTTATTATTTGGTGTATTAGTTTTCTGGATTGGTTTATTTTCTTATTTTTTAAAAATGAAAGTGGACACTATCAGAAACAATGAGAAAGATGTTATTGGGAAATCATCGGCTTTTTCATTCTCTGTTGAAAATAATATAAAGAGCTCATTTGATATCAATTTATTTTCTAAAAATAAAGAAGCTGAGAACTTTGTTCAACAAAAAATCCAAGATTATTTTGAAAGCAAAAATCAAATGGTTAAGAATGATTTGAAAATAGCTTCAACGTTTCAAGTTTTTTCAACGCTAATTTCAATCTCAACATTTGTTGTATTTGGAGTTAATGCAGCACTTCATGCAGGAGATACAACTAGTTTATTAAATGATTCAAATGGTATTTTGATCATCTCTATTATACTTAGTTCGGTTGCTCCAGTCCTGCAATCGTGGTTGAGCTATCAAAAAAGTGCTATTGCGATCGACTATATTCAAAGTGGTGAAGATTATACCGAACAAGCAGAAATTTTAGAGAATGTATTAGATGTTCCCAAAATTACAACGATTGATGTGAAGAATTTGGATTTTTCTTACGATGAGAAAAAAAAGATGTTCAAACAATTCAATACTCGATTTGAAGCTGGGAAACTATACACTCTTATTGGGGATAATGGTTGTGGCAAATCAACACTCATTAATTTACTTTCTGGGATGCTAGATCCAGATTCTGGCACATTGATTGTTAATGATTGTGTCGAGAAGCGGTCATTTAAGAATACTAACATTAGAGAGTATATTAGCTTGTATTCACCTGAATTCAGTTTATATGGAAATACTGTTGGTCGTAATATTCGCTATAAGGTATTTAATGAGCATTTGACGACAGAGGAGAAGTCTCACTATGATGACTTACTAGATTTAAAGTTGCCAAATAATTATTTAATTCAAAGTGATGGTCGAAATTTGTCTCAAGGCCAAAAGCAAAAAATTCTGTTAATGAGAGCTTTGTATCAAGATACGAGCTTATATATTTTTGATGAACCAACTGGAAATTTAGATAGTGCGTCTAAGCAGAAATTTATGAATTATATCAAAAAACTAGCGAATCACGAAAAGAAGATCGTGATTGTAATAAGTCATGAATCAGATGTTTTAGAATATGCTGATGAAATCATCAATATAAAAGAAAAAAGACAAGGAGGGAAAGAATGAAAAATAAGACAGGGATATTTATGCTCTCTATAGTTGTTGTTGTATTCTTTATGATTCTAACTGCGACTAAATCTAGTGCTAGTATAAAAGACAATACAATATCTACCCAGAAAATCGAAGATACTATTAAAAATGAAGAGGATGCATTCATTTTAGTAGGAAATCGAAATTGCACTTCATGTCAAAAGTTTCTCCCGATACTAGAGAAAGCAGCCAAAAAAACAGATACTGAAGTTTATTATTTGGACACTGAAAATACTAGCAATAAAAAATTTATTACTAGTAACAATGTAACAGTGACACCGACAATACTAGTAATCAAAGAGGGGAAACTAACGCGTTATGAAGGTGCTCTGGAATACGAAGCAACAAAAAACATTCTTGAAAGAGGGGAAGTGAAATGAATTTAAAGAGGGTAGCAGTCGTTTTGGCAGTAATTGGGTTATTTAGTCTAAGTGGGACAGCATATGCGTTAAAGATGGATAATGATAAAAAGGATGAGCAATTGGTAGTAGAGCAGTCTAATTATCCAGATATATACAATACAGTGGATTCAATTACATTTGATAGCTTTAAAGAAAAAATTGAGAGAGAAGAGGATTTTTACGTTTATGTGGGTCGGCCAACATGTGGGGATTGCAATGATTTCGAGCCAGAATTTATTAAGTTAGTAGAAGAAAAAAAGATAACACAACGAATATTTTATCTGAATGTCGCAAAGGTTAGAGAAAATGAAGAAGAGTGGGAAAAATTCAAGGTGGATTACAACATTATGTATACACCAACGCTAGCTAAATATAGTAAAGGTATTTTGACAAGCAAAATAGAATGGACACCTGAAAATGGAATATCCCTGCAAAAAGTCGCAGAGTGGATAGATATAAATATTGCATCAGAAACAGTATAAAAATAACTACTAAGTTATTAAAAATATAAAAAGAGGAGGAAAAGCAGATGAAAGAATTAACGAAAAACGAAGCGAAAACAGTAGAGGGTGGATTGAGATTTTGTTTCTTCTATTGGAAAGGCTGGGGCTTCTTTTGTAAATAAAAAGAAGGAAGCAAGTTAAAAAGCATAAGAAATGGAATGAATATAAAACAAGCATAAAAAGAGGAGGAAAAAAGATGAAAGAATTAACGAAAAACGAAGCGAAAACAGTAGAGGGTGGATTGAGATTTTGTTTCTTCTATTGGAAAGGCTGGGGCTTCTTTTGTAAATAAAAAGAAGGAAGCAAGTTAAAAAGCATAAGAAATGGAATGAATATAAAACAAGCATAAAAAGAGGAGGAAAAGCAGATGAAAGAATTAACGAAAAACGAAGCAAAAACAGTAGAGGGCGGATTGAGATTTTGTTTCTTCTATTGGAAAGGCTGGGGCTTCTTCTGTAAATAAAAGAAGTGATCAAGTAAAAAGGTATATAAAAACGGAATGAATGTAAAACAAGCATAAAAAGAGGAGGAAAAAAGATGAGAGAATTAACGAAAAACGAAGCAAAAACAGTAGAGGGCGGATTGAGATTTTGTTTCTTCTATTGGAAAGGTTGGGGCTTCTTCTGTAAATAAAAAGAAGGAATTAAGTTAGAATTGAATTGTTGAATAAAGTAAGTAAAAAGATAAACGCTTTAGTATTTTATTCATAGAAGATACAAACGCAACCTTGTTCATTAGGTACAGGTTGCGTTTTTTTGTTTGTAATAGTAACGAACAGTATGGTGAGATAAGTTGATTTTTTAGTATATCATCTTTAGGCTATCTTGACTTTTAGTTTTTCACTCATTATTGAAGGGATCTTTTATTGTAGGCAAATCAATATCATTATTTTTTGATTCGGCTTATGATAAAGAAAAAAGAGGTGAAGGAATCATGGAACATAATTACGAAAAAGCGATTTTTGCTGGTGGTTGTTTTTGGTGTATGGTAAAGCCTTTTGACTCTCAACCAGGCATTATTTCTGTGGTATCAGGATATACAGGTGGACATGTTGAAAAACCAACTTATGAACAAGTTACAACAGGAACAACGGGCCATACAGAAGCAGTTGAAATAACGTATGATCCTACGATTATGTCATATGAAAAACTAGTGGAAACTTACTGGCAACAAACAGATCCGACAGATGCACTAGGACAATTTGCAGATCGCGGTGATTCTTACCGTCCTGTTATCTTTTATACAAATGAAGCGCAAAAAGAAATTGCAGAAAAATCAAAAGCAACACTACAAGCAAGTGGTCGCTTTACTCAGCCAATCGTTACAAAAATTGAACCTGCTAAACCTTTTTATCCAGCAGAGGATTATCATCAAGATTATTATAAAAAACACAGTGTACACTATAATCTATATAGAGAAGGTTCTGGTCGTGCTGGTTTTATTCGGAAGAACTGGAAAGATAAATAACTGAGAGAAACGAGACAAAAGTAAACATGTGCTTTTTGTCTCGTTATTTATTTACAGAGCAATACAAAAAATAGTCCAATACTTAAAAAGGGGACAAAGGGAAGATGTTTTATTTTTTTCTTTAAAATATATCGGTAAAACAACATAAAAAATAATCCGCTGCTACTAGCGCAGAATAGTAAAAAGATAAGTGACTCACTTCCTAAAAGTGCGCCCCATAAAGTTAATAGGATGATATCTCCACCGCCAACTGAATCAGGAAAGAGGTAGTTTAACCCATGCAAACCAAAGAAAAAAATGCCGCTTGTAAAAAGATAAAACGGCCATGCTAAATAAAAGTGCCAAATACATAGTAACACCGTGAGTGGGAAAAAAATTTTAGGCTCAACGATCAAATAAAAAATATCTGTCAAAGACAAAATCACTGCTGTAAATAAAAAGCAAAGAGAGTACAGTGGATAACTAGATTTGAACGCGATAAAAGAGCAAAGAAGTCCACAAATTATTTCACTACAAAAATAAACAAATGGTAATTTATGCCCACAATAACGGCAGCGAAAACATAGAAAAATAATAGAAACAACCGGAATCAATTCAAAAACTTTTAACTTCGTCTGACAGAAGGAACAATGTGACGCTGGAAATAGAATCGATTCCCCAATAGGAATTCGTTCAGCAACTAAACAAAGAAATGAACCTATCACACTACCAAAGATAAAATAAATAACCAACATATAAAAACTCCTTTCATAAATAAGTACGCAAAAAAATATCTTTTTAACTAGACAATTCTTTTTTTATTCGGAATAATGAAAGTGAGAAATGAGGCGAGAAGATGGAAAAAATAGCAATCGGAGTAGATATTGGTACGACGCAAACAAAGGCTGTTGCCTTTAGGGAAGATGGAACAGTTCAAGATTCTGCTTATGTACGTTATCCACTCATTCAGGAAACGGAAGGCATGGCAGAACAGGATATAGAGCAGATATTTCAGGCGGTGGTTACTTGTATCAAACAAGTTGTGGCTAAAGTGCAGCCATTGGAAATTTCAGTTGTGTCTTTTTCCACGGCAATGCATGGGTTGATCGTCATGGATAAAAATCATCAACCTCTGACAAGGGTCATCACATGGGCCGATAATCGTGCGGAAAAATATGCGGAAGAACTAAGAGATACCGCTTTGGGGAAAAATATTTATCAAAATACAGGATTACCGATGCATCCAATGACTCCTTTTCATAAGATTCGTTGGTTAAAAGAAGAATGTCCAGCAATATATGAGCAAGCTGAGACGTTTATTGGAATGAAAGAGTATGTATTTTATCGTTTGTTTGACCGATATATTACAGATATTAGTACCGCTTCGGGGACAGGATTTTTGAATATCCGCGACTTGAATTGGGATCAATTAGCTTTAGCCGAGATGGGAATTACAACTGATCAATTACCATTATTAGTAAAGCCAACTCATCAACTATCCGGATTAAAAGCTGAGTGGATCGAACAGTTAGGTTTGACTGCACAAACAGTTTTTATGTTGGGAGGTGCGGATGGTCCATTATCTAATTTAGGATTAGGTGCTGTGGCAAAAGGAACTGCAACATTGACTGTTGGAACGAGCGGTGCTTTACGTTATATCGTGGATAAACCTCAGACCCATCCGCAGGAGGAAACTTTTTGTTGTGTGCTAGACGAAAAACATTGGGTGATCGGAGGCGCAACAAGTAATGGTGCTGGGATTTTCGATTGGGCTTGTGAAAATTTATTGAAAGAAGTCCAAGCGGAAGCTCGTGCAGCGGGGAAAAATCCTTATGATGCTGTGATGGATCTTGTGAAGGCAACACCTATTGGGGCTAAAGGACTATTATTCCAACCTTATTTGTTGGGGGAACGTGCTCCTTTGTGGAATGCAGAAGCTACAGGTAGTTTTGTTGGATTGAAGCGAAACCATGATGACAAATTGATGATGCGTGCAGTAGTTGAGGGGATTTGTTTGAATCTGAAACGTATTTTAACAGAGTTAGAAGAGTTAGGCGGAACAGTTAAAGAAATTCGAGCCACAGGTGGCTTTGCTGATTCAGAAGTATTCAAACATGTGATGGCTGATGTTTTGGGTCAAAGTCTTTCGTTAACGGAAAGCGTAGAGGCTTCAGCTTTCGGTGCGGTTTTGTTAGGTTGGCAAAGTATTGGTAATATTACTGATTTAAAAGTAGCGAGTGAACAAGTAGAAATTTATGAAACAGTTGAACCTAATAGTGAAAACAGTCAAATTTATCAACAGATTTATCCACTGTTCATAACTACGCAGCAACAATTATCCGCCAATTATCACCAATTAGCGAAACTAAGAGCAGACTTAGAATAAATTTTTTTGACAAATAACTATGAACTTGCTTTACTAGTAGTAAGAGAACGGAGGAAAGGAAATGAAAAAGTTATGGATCACCTCGTTGCTCGTAATGGGAATAGTGCTGACAAGCTGTGGTTCCAAAGGTATCTCAGCAGAAGATGCGGGTGAATTATTTGTTGATCGTCTTGTTTATCAAAAAGAAGAACAAAAATTTGCAAAAGAATTTCGAGATGGCGAGCAAGTGGGTAAGGAATTAGATGAAAATAGTAAGACTTTTGAAGAGAACTTTGCTAAAGGTTTATCCTCTACAGGAGCGAAAGTTCCAGAAAAACAGGCAGATCAACTAACAAAGGAGCTTTTACAACAAGCAAGGGAAAAAGCAACTTTTAAAATCGTTCAAATAGATGAAACAAAAAAGGGCGCAACAATCACTTATTATGTCACTGGACTGGATCTAGTAAGTGCCATGCAGGAAATGACAAGGCAGTTAGTGAAAGAGACCTTAGCTGATACTGAAATAGCGAAAGATGAGCAAAAAACCCTAGATGCTACGTTTTCCATTCTCGAGGAACGGGTCAAAGCAATTAAAATAAAAACAGATCCAGTAGAACTAAAATTACGCTTAGAGAAGGAGAAAGGGAAGTGGTTTGTGCCAAATGATCAAAAACAGGCAGTATCTAACTTATTTCTGGCGTTCATTTCTGGCTCGAAAGATATAAACACGATGAATAAAGAATTACAAGAAGCATTAAATGAAGTAGCTAAAGAGATTCTGGATTCATTAGACACTATACCAATACCTAACAGTAATTAATCTTTTTAGTTTATAATTATTCTTAAATGAGAAAAATTATAAAAATGAAGATTTTAGTGTACTTTTTTGTGATTTCGTACTACAATTGTATATAGATAAAAATTTAGGAGGATGATGTATAATGAAATTTGAACAAACTAAAGAAGTATTGAACCAACTAGTTGCAGATTTAAGCCAGTTTTCAGTGGTAATCCACCAAACTCACTGGTACATGCGTGGCCCAGAATTCTTGACATTACACCCTAAAATGGACGAATACATGGATCAAATCAATGACCAATTAGATGTTGTATCTGAACGTTTGATTACACTAGATGGCGCTCCTTACTCAACATTACAAGAATTTGCGGATCATACTGGTATTGAAGATGAAATCGGCACATATGAGCGTACAATTCCTGAACGTATGGAAAAATTAGTTGAAGGCTATCGCTATTTAGCTGACTTATACCAAAAAGGAATTGATGTTTCTGGTGAAGAAGGCGATGACTCTACACAAGATATCTTTATTGCAAACAAAACAGATATCGAGAAAAATATTTGGATGTTGCAAGCAAAATTGGGTAAAGCACCTGGTATTGATGCAGATTCACGTGCAAAAACTCGTTAATCAAAAAAATTGAAAGCTGATGGAAGATAGTATGCTATCTTTCATCAGCTTTTTTAGTTTTTTTCACTTTCTAGTTTTAACTTACTGCGTTCAATTGCGGCCGTTACTTGGTCAAATCCAGTACCGCCATATGAGTGTCGACGCTCGATTGCGGTCTTTGATGCTAGAGTTTGGTAGATATCAGAGTCAATCAATGGCGTAATAGCTTGATATTCTTTTAATGGAATATCTTGTAAATAAATGCCTTGTTTGGTACAGTCCAAGACTAATTTCCCCACAACTTCATGTGCTTGCCTAAAAGGCATTCCTTTACTTGCAAGGTAGTCAGCCAACTCTGTTGCGTTTGAAAAATCCTTCTCGGTCGATTTTTCCATCATTTCCTGATTTATTTTCATGGTCTCTACCATACCTGACATGATTTCTAAACTAGTCAAAATCGTGTGAGACGTATCAAACATACCCTCTTTGTCTTCTTGCAAGTCTTTGTTATAAGCTAACGGCAAACCTTTCAAAACCGTTAAAAGGCTGAATAAATTGCCATATACGCGACCTGATTTCCCCCGAATCAATTCTGCCATATCTGGGTTCTTTTTTTGAGGCATGATTGAACTACCAGTAGAAAACGTGTCCGTCAATTGAATAAATTGAAATTCATGACTGCACCATAAAATGATTTCTTCACAGAATCGAGAAAGATGCATCATTAGAATGGAACTATTACTAAGAAACTCTAAGATAAAGTCCCGATCACTTACACCATCAAGACTATTTTCATAGATTGAAGAAAAACCTAGCAATTCAGCTGAATAAGCCCGATCGATTGGAAACGTTGTGCCGGCCAAAGCTGCACAACCCAAGGGAGAAATATCGATACGCTTCAAACTTTCTTTAAAACGCTCTTGATCCCTTGTCAACATGCCGTAATAAGCCATCATATGATGTGCAAATGAAATCGGTTGTGCATGTTGTAAATGGGTGTAGCCAGGCATAATAGTCTCTATATTTTCTTCGGCTTTGTGGACTAAAACTTGGCGAAATGAGTGAATCTTTTCAATAACTTCTTGGACGATTTCCTTTAAGTAAAGATGCATGTCTGTGGCGACCTGGTCATTTCTACTACGACCTGTATGTAGTTTGCCAGCAACTGAACCAATTTCATCATGTAGATGCTTTTCAATATTTAAATGGATATCTTCATTTTCTATACTGAAGGTGAGGTCACCAGCAAGCAGTTTTTCTTGAATCGTAGTTAGTCCAGAACTAATTTGTTCAGCTTCTTCTGCAGTTAAAATTCCTGTTTTCGCTAACATTTTTACATGAGCTAAACTTCCAGTGATATCTTGTTTTGCTAATTTTTGATCAAAAGGAATCGAAGCCCCAAATGCATCGATCCATGTTTCACTTTTTCCTTCAAAACGTCCGCCCCATAATTTTTCCATGATACACACCTCATTTTTGTATTATTATTCAGTGGAATAAGAAAGAGGTCATCTACTTCCCGATGCAGATAACCTGTTTGCTTATTAAGTGACACTAGAAGTAACTATTTCGTTAAATTCCTGTTCAACTTTGTAACGAGTTTGGCACACCTATAAAGACGTACGATTTCCTTATTTCGATCCGCAAACCGAAAAGAAATTCTCCTTAGATAAGTCTGTTTAATAGGTGGATTGGATAACCTTATTTACAAACCTGTAAAAGTTATCTCACAGTAGTTTCAACCTAGGTAAAATAAGATTGTTGCTAATTATTTTTGTTTAGAGAGGCTTGGACTTCAGCATTTACCTTAGTCGGAAGTCCCCAGAGTTTAATAAAGCCGACAGCAGCATCTTGATCAAAAGTATCAGCTGATGTATACGTTGCTAAGTTTTCATTGTATAAGCTATTATCAGATTTACGCCCCTCAACTACGGCATGTCCTTTGAATAGTTTTACTCGAACTACACCATTTACATACTTTTGTGTAGATTTTAAGAAGGCAATCAGAGCATCTGTCAACGGGTTGAACCATAATCCATCGTAAATTATTTGTGATAATTGATTTTCGATGATTGGTTTGAAGTGTGCTACTTCACGAACAAACGTTAAATCCTCAAGCTCTTTATGAGCAGTCATCAACGTAATCGCTGCCGGACATTCATAAACTTCACGAGATTTGATCCCAACTAAGCGATTTTCCACATGATCGATCCGACCGATTCCGTGCTTACCAGCTAAATCATTTAACGCCAAAATTAAATCGGATAAAAGCATTTTTTTCCCGTTGATAGCTGTAGGTACACCCTCAACAAATGTCAATTCAATAATATCTGCTTCATCAGGGGCACTCTCTAAGCTAGCAGTTAATTCATAAGCCCCTTCTGGCGGAGTTGTCCATGGATCTTCTAAAATGCCGCATTCATTAGCACGTCCCCAAAGGTTTTGATCGACTGAATAAGGATTATCTAAATCAGCGGGAACAGGCACGCCTTTTTCTTTGGCATAATTAATTTCTTCTTCACGGGACCATTTCCATTCACGAACGGGTGCAATAACATTCAGCTCAGGTGCAAGGGCATTGATCGCAACTTCAAAACGAACTTGATCATTCCCTTTTCCTGTACAGCCATGAGCAATTGTTGTTGCGCCAGTTTCGTGTGCCAACTCTACTAATTTCTTAGCAATCAATGGGCGGGATAAAGCGGAAACGAGTGGATAAGATTGTTCGTAAAATGTATGCCCTTGTAAAGCGATCAAAGCAAACTCTTGCGCAAATTCTTCTTTAGCGTCAATGGTATAAGACGCAGAAGCACCGACTTCTAATGCTTTATTTTTGATGAAGTCTAAATCTTTTTTTTCACCGACGTCTAAACAGCATGCAATCACATCATATCCTTCGTCAACTAACCATTTAACAGCAACAGAGGTATCTAATCCCCCAGAGTAGGCTAAAACAACTTTTTCTGTCATGAGTAACACTCCTTATTTTCTAATTGTCTTTTTTGATTGTTTTCATCATATCACTTGAAAATACAAAAATCAACCATTTTTATAAATAAATATGCATAAAAATAAAATAAAAAGGAATAATATACATTTTTGTTCAAAGGGATTACGTAATATACATTACGCATTTTTTGAAGGAATCGATTTGATAGTGCAGATATTTTTTGGATAAGAAAAATATGTCGAAAACTGCAGAAATTCATTGACTTTGCTAGTGATAGAAGGTATCATATTAAATGGTATTGTTTGCCCCACAATGAGCCCCGGAAACTCAAGTGAATGTCAAACATCGAATAGAAAATTGGAGGAAAGAATCGTGCGTACAACATATATGGCCAAATCTGGCGAAGTAGAACGTAAATGGTATGTAGTAGATGCGACAGATATCCCAATGGGACGTCTATCAACTGTAGTTGCTTCTATCTTACGTGGAAAAAATAAACCAACATTCACACCACATGTGGATACTGGAGATTTCGTAATTGTAATTAATGCTGATAAAATCAAATTAACTGGTAACAAAGCAAGTGATAAAATTTACTACCGTCACAGCCAATACCCAGGTGGGTTAAAATCTGTTACTGCTGGTGAATTACGCGATAAAAACTCTCGTCGTTTAATTGAAACTTCTGTAAAAGGTATGCTTCCTAAAAACACTTTAGGCCGTAAACAATTTACTAAATTAAACGTATACGGTGGAGCTGAGCATCCACATGCTGCACAACAACCAGAAGTATTAGATATTACTAACCTAATTTAAGGAGGGAAATTCATTGGCTCAAGTACAATATAGCGGCACTGGCCGTCGTAAAAAATCTGTAGCTCGCGTACGTTTAGTACCAGGTACTGGTAAAATTACTGTAAATAAAAAAGACGTTGAAGAATATATTCCACACGCTGACTTGCGTGAAGTTATCAACCAACCATTTGGTGTAACTGAAACTAAAGGCGCTTATGATGTAATGGTAAACGTTAATGGTGGAGGCTACTCTGGTCAATCAGGTGCGATCCGTCACGGAATCGCTCGTGCATTATTAGAAGTAGATCCTGACTTCCGCGGAGCTTTAAAACGCGCTGGACTTCTTACTCGTGATGCCCGTATGGTAGAACGTAAAAAACCAGGTCTTAAAAAAGCTCGTAAAGCTTCACAATTCTCAAAACGTTAATTGTTGGAGTCGTTGCGAATTTATTCGCTTACGAGTACCATTCAATTGTAACATTTCAAGACACTTTCCATTTTTTGGAAGGTGTCTTTTTTTGATTTGGTTAAGAGTTTAATTTGCCTGTCTATATTCTTCAAAACGTTCATTTGTATGCCCGTAAACTTTTCTAAGCATATTAGAAGTTTCTGCCTGACCGAAAAGAAATTTAATAATTGAACTATTGATTACGTGATTTAGTAAATCTAAAACAAATGCTTGTCTTAAGCTTTGAGAAGGAATGTGAGGAACTCTATATTTTTTATTAATTGAAAAGGTCCCTGAACGATTTTTATAGAGTAACATCTTTTCGCTGTTTTTATTCTTTATTTTTTTGTTTTTAAGTCAGGTATATTTTTTTATTTGTCGGGTTTACTAACTATCCAAGGATGTTATAATTATTATGACTGTTTAATTGTTAACGGTAATAATTAATAGGAGTGTGAAAAAATGGGAGAAACGGTCAGTACAGATGGAAATGCAGTTGCTAAATTTGCTGCGGATATTTTAGTTGCAAAGGAAAATATTGATTTTAAGCCAACAAATAGCATTAATACATCTACAAGTCCAGCAACAAATGAGTTAAAAACATTGATGACTTCTTTTCAGCAAACAATTGACACCTATAAAATGTGTTTAGCTACAGAAGTAAGAAATGTTCAAGCCGTACATAATGCAATTGAAGAAACGGATCAAAAAATAAAAGATAGCATAGCAACAACGATGCAAGCATGAGGTGGAATAGATGGATAAGAATTTATTTAGCTTGCGTATGAAAGTAGAGGAAGCAGAAGAAGATTTCAACAGCTTGAAAAAGAAAACTGGAGAGATTCCATTTGCTTATGAAGAGTGTCAAAAAGCGATCAATCGACAAAAAGAGATATGGGAACGTGTCCTACATTATTCTAAAGGGACAGATTCAGAAAGACAAGTCTATCAAAAATTAGATGAAGTGGAAGAAAAGCAAAGGGAACTTACAAAAGTTTTTTCTATTGCAGATGAAGAAATTGAAGACGAACTGACGGATAGAAAAGCAGTTTACAAAAAAGCTGAATTATTATATGAAGAAACTAGAAAGGAGGACTCCGATGAAAATAATGTATGAGGAACTAAGTGATGTAAAAAGTAGTATTCGTTCGCAACGTTTAAATGCTGTAGGTAGTTTTAATTCTGTGACAAGTTCAATAGATGGATTAGCTGGAAATAGAAATTTATTAGGTGGTGGTTGGGTTTCAACTGTGAGCCATCTCCAAGCGTATCAAGAGATAGACAAAGCACTATTCAACGTTTATTATGAGATGGACAACAGTTTAAATAGCTATTTAACAGATTTTGTTGGTGAAGTTGGCAAGACAGATGAAGTATTAGACACAGATGATTTGGAAGGATTGCTTAGAGATTTACAAACTGCTCAAAATGAATATACTAACTTAATGAGTGATTTGGCTAAGTCGATGAAGAATGTTCCTGTATTAGGTGATTTTTTTAAACAACAGAGTATTGATCCTATTAAAGAAGATATTGAGATTTTACAGAAATATCAAGCTTTTGAATTTAGTCATGCCTCTCATTATTCGGAATTATCTAGTTTGATCAGTGATGTAAACACAGGATTAGCACAATTAGGTAATCCAGCAAATTTTCTTAATCCAAGAGAGGGGTATAGAATTGTTGACTATGGTAATCAACAATGGTTTAAAAATTTAAAAGGATATAATGATAGCCAGCCAAAAAGTCGTGTTGAAACGGTGACAGAATTAGATGCTGCTGGAAATATTGTCTATGTTGTTTATACAAATGGTGTAAAAGATGAGAAGCTAACAGCTCAACTAACAGAAGCAATGAAAGAAAGTTGGCTTGATTGAAGCATAGATGCGGTAGCAAAATTTCTGGATTTTGTAGGAAAAGTAGTGTGGACTTCATTAGGAATAGCGACAACAATTACAGGTATAATTGGAACAATCGGAGGCTTGGCAATAGTTTCTACCACGAATGGCGTTGGGATTCTAGTTGGTGGAGAAGTTATTCTGGATGGAGTGGCTGTAACAGCAGAAGGAATAGCGATTACAGTTGATGGTATAAATGGATTAACAACAAGTAACTTTACTTCAAGTGATGGTGGAGGAAGTTATAATAAAAAATTTCCAAAAGGAAACAAGGAATTTAAAAAGACTTTTGGTACTGACAAAAATACATTCCATGACAAGATTAAACCAGAAATCAAAAAAGACTTAAACGTTGATCCAAAGTTTAAGAGGTGGTTGAACCAATTTGGAGATAATCCCGATATAGGAGTAGATAGTTTGGGGAATATTGTTTTAAGAGCAACCAACGGGAAGAAACCATTCGCAGAACTTATAACAAATTTAAAGTTAGAATGGTATTTGTTACCATAATTAAGGAGGAAAATAATGTCATTTTCATTAGATGTACTTGTTTTGTATCAAGAAGAAATTCAAGAATATACTACAACAAACTCTTTTAGAGCAAAAGCCTATCATGAATCAACAAAAAAAGATATTGAGGAACTATATGAAGAATATGGGGAAAAACTAATTATTCCCGAATCTGAACCTGATTATTTTTATGATAGTATGAAAGGTAAGTGGTATACATTAGGGGAAAATGATGATGGACTTGTTTGGGCATTGGGCTTGATTGATACAGATTTTGACAAACCATTATCTATATCTGCTCCATGGATAGACGATGAAGATGATTTTGAAGCTTTCACTCCTGTAAGGGTAAAAAAAGAATTTCAAGAAGATTTATTTATTTTATTAAGTGAGATGCTAGATACTTCTCCGAATAAAACTCTTGTAGTCCATCCAAGATATCAGAGTGGCGACGTAAAAATAGTTCAAGGCCCGATTCCATTAGAAAAATATTTTAAGTTGTTAATAGAAGAAAAAATCCCTTTTAATGTATATACAATGATACAAAGATAACTTATTAATAATTACAAGAGGAAATAGAAGTTTTCTCAATAAATGATGAGGATATCTTACTGGAGAGAGTTCTTAAAGTATAAAAGAGCTAAGTATAGAGGGGAATACATCAATTTTGATAGATGTTATATAGAAACTTGTCTATTATATTTGTTGACTAAGAAATTTTTTATATGGATATAATGGTTCGTTAAGACTTAAAAGCAGATCCAGATTTAAGTAAGTGGTTATCAAAATACGGTAAAAATCCAGATATGATATAGGGTAGATAATTTAGGAAATATTGCTTTAAGAGCAACAAAAGAAGCAAACTTGTTTGCTGAAGAATAACTAATTTAAAGTAGCTAGAGTCGTATCGTTTGCAAAAGGAGGAATCAAATGGGATTTTCATTAGATGTATTTATTGTAGGTCAAGTAGAAGAAAATAAATATTATAAAACAAATTCATTTTGCGCTGAAAAGCAAGATGAATTAAATGAAGAGGATATTTTAGAAGCACATGAGGAATTAAAAAAATCGGGGAAAATCATTGATGATGTCTCTTATCCATTTTACGAAAATATTAATGGTAAGTGGTATACGCTTGGTAAAGAAGAAGAGGGAGAAGTTTGGTGGGCGTTAGGATTGATTGATACAGATTTTGATAAGAGATTAACAATTGCAGCACCATGGTTAATAGATGAAGCAGGTTATGAAGCTTTCACTCCAGTAATTGTAAAAGAAAAATATCAAGTGGATTTAGAAATAATTTTAGATGAAATGATTGAATCTTCGCCAACAAAATCATTAATAATCTATCCAAGATATCAAAGTCCAAGCAATGAAATTGTTCAGGGGGTAATACCGTTAAAAAAATATATCGAGTTGTTGAGAGAAGAAAAAATACCTTTTAACGTTTATTCAATTATTCAGAAGTAAAAATTATTCTGCTGACGAATCAAGTAGTTTTCTTGTACTTCTGTTGCGACTACTTGAAAGATATATCTTAGGGATTTCTTGTGGATTTTCGATCAATTAATGGATTAAGTAGTCGATTTTTATTACTATTTTTGATCATATCAACTGAAATTAGGCGCAATTAAAAATTTGTCCTGAAAAGAGGTATGAATTTTCTGAGAATGGTCAAAAGCATACCTATTTTTTATGTAAATGTAGACGGAACCCGCATTGTATACTACTATGAGAATAATAAATAGATTTCACTAAATAGACGAAAGACTTGGGGGATTTGTTGTGAAAAAAATGAAAAGAACTATTTTGTTAGGTGTTTGCATTGCATTTTCAGGCTTATTAGCAGGGTGTAATAATTCTAGTAAATCAAGCGTGGATACTGATAAATCATCAGCTAGTACGAAAGCAACTACAGAGTTGACCACTAGTATTAAAGAAACTAAAGAAACCACAGAACAAACTACGGAACAATCAAGCACAGTTCAGGACACAAAAGAAACAGATCAATCACATGAACAGGTAAAAGAAGAGCAAGTAAATGAAGTGACTGAAGAAATGAATCTCTCTCAAATTCAACAAGGAGATTATTCGAGCCTTAATGGAATTTGGGAAAATGGATTAGGTAATACAATCTTTGTGGAAAACACTACAATGAGTTTTACAGACATTTCTAACCAGAAGCAAGCAGCGGAAATAAATGGGTTAAACGTAAATATTCCCACTTTGAATTCACCTGACGGGACACCTGAGTTAGTATCTTTTATGGGAGATAATAATAAAGTTCAATCGTATGAACAGCAATTAGGAATTGAAGAGAATCAAGGATTTATTTCTTTAAAAAGTAGTCTGCCAAGTGCAGTAATCTACGTATCATTTTTACCAAAAGGGACAGTGGGAGACCTACTTGAAGGAGATAGCACCAGAGATAAAATTGTTGCTGTGGGTACGCAAAATACCGCTACATCAGTTCGCGCAGAGTATGTCTATTACAAAATCGACTAGATATGTGTTAGGGAATTAAAACAATACATTCAAAAAAAATAGTATGTATCTGTAATGAGATACTGTGATTTCTTTATGAAGTGCCCACAAAAAATGGGTGCTTTTTTTGTTTAATATCCTGACAAAAATCAAAAGAAAAAGCGCTCCATTTTAGTGAGCGCTTAAAACAACTTATTCTATCAGAGCCTTATTTCTCTTTATAAAAATCCTTCAAAATCTCACGCACTTCATCCGTCGATTTTGTCCCCATCAATTTAACACGCAAATCACTTGCGCCAGGAAATCCCTTTACATAAATCTTAAAGAAACGATGCAAGCCAACGATCGAGCGTGGCACCATTTCAGCATACTGATCCTGTAAATCAAGCTGCATCTCCAATAATCCAAGCAATTCTTGAGATGAATGCTGTTTCGGTTCCTTTTCAAACGCATAAGGATTTTTAAAAATCCCGCGACCGATCATAATTCCATCTACGCCGTATTGCTCTGCGAGTTTTAAACCAGTTGTGCGATCAGGAATATCGCCATTGATCGTAATTAGTGTTTGAGGGGCAACACGATCACGAATTTCCATAATTTGAGGAATCAAATCCCAATGAGCATCGACTTTACTCATTTCATTTCGTGTTCGCAAATGGATAGATAGGTTCGCAATATCTTGTTTTAATAAGTGGGTGATCCACTCCTCCATTTCGGCTATTTCTGCATAACCGATTCGTGTTTTGACGCTGACAGGGATACCTCCTGCTTTTGCAGCTTCAATCAGCTCAGCGGCAACTTCTGGTCGTAAAATAAGACCACTTCCTTTTCCACGACCCGCTACATTCGGAACTGGACAGCCCATATTGATGTCGACGCCTTTAAATCCCATGTCAGCTAGACCAAGACTCATTTCTCTAAAGAATTCTGGTTTATCCCCCCAAATATGAGCGACCATCGGCTGCTCATCTTCGGTAAAAACGAGACGTCCACGTACGCTCTCCTTACCATCTGGGTGGCAATAACTATCCGAATTCGTAAATTCAGTAAAAAAGACATCGGGTGCTCCGGCTTCTTTGACAACATGGCGAAAGACAACATCTGTCACATCTTCCATCGGTGCTAAAACAAAAAAAGGCTTTGGTAGTTCTGCCCAAAAATTATTCATCATTCTATAATCTCCACTCTATTACTTTCGGTTACGATCTGAAAAACATAATCATTATACTAATAATAGTAGAAAGAATCAAAGGGAAGATTTGCTCAGCTAAGATGAGAGCTAGTATTGAGAACCACAAAAATTGGTAATAGTGGGAATCGATAGTTTGCTTATTTTTAGTAAGTATAATATACTAACGTTATCAGTTTAGTCCTAAACTATGAAGGAGGTTCAATCAATGGAAAAGTTATCGATTTCAGAAAAAGTAAAATTAAGTTGCTGGATGTCCATTTTGCAGTTCGTTCAAAAGAGCAATCTCCAGTCGAATGAGTTTCTTAAACAATATGACTTAAATGCTTCAAAATTTGATATGCTTCATCAAATTCAGGAATATCAACCCATCACGCAAAAAGAACTAGGAGAGAAGTTACTGATCTCTAAGGGTGGAGTTTCTCAAATGATCAAGCAATTTGAGTCGGATGGTTGGATCACGCGCCGACAAGAATGGAAGGAAAAATACATTTCCTTAACCGATAAAGGACAAAAACAACTAGATAATTGTTTTATTGCACAAAGTAAGCAGCAGGCAGCAGCGTTTGATAATTTAACCAAACAAGAAGTTCTTCAACTAGCAAAAATCAGTAAAAAGTTGATGAAGTGATAACTATATCAAGATAATGAAAAAGGAGTGCAGGAAAATGAACAAAAAAATGAATGAAAAATTCGGTATTGATTCCTCAAAAGGGATGGAAATCGGCTTGTATTCTTTAGGCGATCACGTTACAAATCCAATGACAGGAAAAAGAATCAGCGAGCAGCAACGAATCAATGATATTATCGAAGCAGCGAAATTTGCTGATGAGGCAGGAATCGATGTATTTGGTGTTGGTGAGAGTCATCAAAGCCACTTTATCGGACAAGCCAACCAAGTGATTCTATCCGCAATCACGGCACAAACCAAAGATATCAAAATTTCTAGTTCAGTCACCGTTTTAAGTACCAATGATCCAGTCCGAGTTTATGAAGAGTATGCAACCTTGGATTTAATTTCAAACGGTCGTGCTGAAATCGTGGCTGGTCGAGGTTCTCGTGTTGGTGTTTATGAGCTTCTGGGATTTGACTTGAAAGATTATGAAGAACTATTTGAAGAAAAAATGCATTTGTTAAAGCTATTGAATGAAGCTTCACCAAATGAACGAATGAATTGGGAGGGGGCATTCCGTGCCCCGCTAAAAAATGCAGAAATTCTACCACAACCTGTTCGTGGTCATTTACCTATTTGGAGAGCGGTAGGTGGACCAGCGGACAGTGCAATAAAAGCTGGATTAGATGGGATTGCCATGATGTTGACGACATTAGCTGGACCTGCTCCGATTTTTAAACGAGCAGTAGATGCTTATCGTTTATCGTTAACAGAGGCAGGTTATGATGAGAAAGAATTTCCGCTTGCTACTACAAGTTTATTTTATGTTGCAGAGTCTGGCAGCCAAGCGCGTAAAGAGATGTATCCATTTTTAAATGCTGGCTGGAGTGCGATTCGTGGTGGAACGTATCCGAAGCAACATTTTGCCCAATCAGCTGATGGCAGAGACACATTGATGGTTGGTGGTGTTAATGAAATTATCGAGAAGATGCTCTATCAATATGAATTATATGGACATCAACGTTTTATGGCACAAATCGATTTTGGTGGAGTGCCGCTTGATCTTGTGAAGAAAAATATTGAATTGATTGCGACGAAAGTGATGCCAGAAGTTAAAAAATATACGAAAGAGTAGGGTGAGCTTTTATGAAAATCGTAGCAGTCATCGGTTCCGCTTTTGGTAGTAAATCAAGGGTAGCCGTAAATTATACAATGAATAAAATAAAAGAAGTACGAGAAGATGCTGAAGTTGAAGTGATTGATTTTTCTGAAATACAATTTCCATTCGCTGATGGTCGGGAATATTTTCAGCATGAAGGTGAAGTTGGTATTGCGTTGAAAAAAATCATGGAGGCAGATGGCTTGATTATTGGAACACCGATTTTTCAAGCATCGATGCCTGGAACGTTGAAAAATTTATTTGATATGTTGCCAGTCAATGCTTTCCAAAATAAAGTAGCAGGAATGATCGTCACAGCTGGATCAGAGAAACACTTTTTGATCCCTGAGCAACAAATCCGCCCTGTTTTAAGTTATATGAAGGCGAATTTAGTGCCGAACTATGTATTTATTACAGATCAGGATATTATTCGAAAAGAAATCAAAAATCCTGATATTGAATTTCGTTTGGATCGATTCGTGGATGATTTCTTCTTATTGTTGGATACGTATCAAACAATGATTCAGCAAAAAGAAGCGGAATATGATTTTTAAGAGGCGATAATAGAATTTATACACTTTTCTTTTTAGAAGAGTGTATTTTTTTATCCTAAAAAGTGGCAGTTAGCACGTGTATAAAATGGTATCATGAGAGTAACATATCAACTAAAAAATAAAATCATATTTCAGGAGGCTCATAATATGGAAACATGCGACCAAAACAATTTAAAAAACTTGATAAAGGAATTTCTAACGGATCAAAATTGTTTGAGAACGTATGAACACTGTATTTCAGTAGGCGATTATGCATATGAATTAGGGAAAGAATTTTTAGATGAACCATATAAAGCACGAGTTGCAGGATATTTACATGATATTTCAGCTATTTACCCAGATGATCAAAGAATCGATGTAGCCAAGAAGATGGGGATCGAATTATATCAAGAAGAATTAGAGCTTCCCATGATTATTCATCAAAAAATCTCAAAGGAAATTGCGTTAAATGAATTCAATGTGACGGATCCAGCAATTCTGTCTGCTATTGAATGCCATACGACGTTAAAAGAGGAGTATTCTGATTTAGATTTAGTTGTATTTATTGCCGACAAAATAAAATGGGATCGAAAAGGTGAACCGCCGTATCTTAACCAACTTATGGTAGCTTTAGACATTTCTTTAGAAGAAGCGGCCTACTGCTATATCGACTATCTGTTAAATCATGACATTCAAGTGATTCATCCATGGTTAAGAGAAGCTTATTTGAAATTAAAACATCATTAAGCAAGTTCCTCTTTACTATTTTTTATTGTATAAGGAAAACGAAAAAAGTTCTCTAGTAACGTTGGTTACTAAAGAACTTGAACCGTGTGTTAACCTCAAGCATTTATCTTGTTATCAGCTGAGAGGCAAATTGAGTTGCCGCTGATTCTTGAACCGAGCTCCTGCATGATTTTCAATGCTTCTAATAATTCCAAACCCAAACTGCTCAAACTGTATTCAACTTTAAGTGTATACGTATGGGGTTTATCAGGAGGTGTCATACCACCATAAAAAGAAGATAATTCTTTTGATTGATTAGACCCGATTGGACTGTGCTAACTATTGATTCCTTGAGTGAAATCAAGTGCTGTTTGGCTTTCATTTGCGGATAATTCTGCTCTTGTTAAGTCAGAGATGACCCAGTGGATCCATGGAAAACCTTTGGTTGCAGCAAAAGCATCTATGTCATATAAAATGACAGCATAACTTTTAGTATTTTCAGGTGCATTTTCTATTTTAAAAGGGATAGAGTAAGTAGGCATTCCATTTTCATTAAATTTTGTTCCGTGTCCGCCATAACTATCTAAAAAGTAACCATTTTCAATTGCTGAACTGCTGATATTCATCGTATCATCCTTTACTGAATTATTTGTACATTCATCATAAAGGAAAATACTAAGCTTGAAAATTACTTACTTTTTAGTGGGTATGCTTTTTTAGTTAAACAACTGTCCACTCATTAAGGGTTTTCCCATTAGCATCGATCAGCTCAAGCCAACTATTTGTTCCGCCAAAATATAAAAACAATCCAACTTCATTAACGCTTTTTAAAATAATATCTTCAGTCGTAACGAAGTTTTTTACCTTGTCTTTATGATCTTCTCTGATTCTTTGACCCATTTTAGCTGAAAAGCCCAATGAACCGTCTTTGTTAAGCGGTGGCGTTGCCATCATCGTAGCGCCTGCTTTTAAGAGCATTTCATTTCGCTTATGCCAAAGTGCAGTGGCTTTGCTATCTCTGGTATCAATAAAAAATTCAATTTGACTGACTTCTTTTGTCCATTTATGGCGTGCTTTTGCTGGTTTGGCTTTCTCTTTTTTAGGTTCTTCGTGGCGCTTTAGAGGGTAACCGAATGTTTCAAGAACTAAAAGTACGTCATCTTTGTAGGTGGTAACCGTTTTTTCATAGTTGGCAGGGATTTTTGTTTCTATTTCAGGTAGATTAGTGAGTGTTATACCATTTGCCGTGGCTTCTGTGATGAATTGGTGTTCTAAATAGTCTAATTCGATATCCCATGATGGGTTGACTATAATTATTTTGTTAAAATCTACGTCATTTTGGAAGTTGCCTGCAGCTGATTTTCCAATGGAAATAATCACGTTATCTTTTAACAAAATATAGACAGCAGGTTGGTCTAATGTGATTTCTTTATTGCTATCAATGATGTTGATTTGGCCGTGATTATTAGGGAAGGTAATTGTTGTTTTTGCTTCTGTAATAAGCACAGATAAATTGATTTCCATGTTAAGCTCCTTTTACCATTTTTGTCGTTTGAGATGTAAGTAAATAGTATCATGAAACGATCAATAAATCCTAAAATGAGTGTTTATCATAAAAAAGGGTGTATTTTAGTAAAGTTTTTTTATGAGAGTGAATTTGTAAAAGCTTACCATTTGCTCATTTTCGATAGAGTAAGTTCATAAGAACTGGTTTCTTTTTGTATTGGCAAGACTGTTTTTCTTTAATTTGAAAACAAGATAAGTAAAAAAGGGAGATCCGTATTTTCTCATTTTCATTTGGTTTGATTGTAAAATTGTAGTTGAAAAAGAAGTGCCTCCTTGTTATTCTGTTCAGTAAATTGATGAAGGAGGTTCCATTGATGGAAAAAATTCGCAGCAATCAATTTGTGACACAAGAAGATTTCCAGACTGCTCTGGAAGAAATTATCCGCCCTTTGAGAAGGGAAATACTTGAAACAGACACTGCAGGGCTACATTTAGGCAGTAGTGGTGCTGTATACAATCAACAACGAGCTGATATGGAAGCGCTTGTTCGCCCGTTGTGGGGGATTGCGCCTTCTTGGATTTTTCAAAAAGATGATGAATTAAGAGATGCATACCTAGATAAATTGGTTAAAGGAACAGATCCAACAGGACCTTATTATTGGGGGATGATCGACAATTATGATCAATATATTGTCGAAACTGCTGCTTTGTCTGTGACGTTGTTATTACACAAAGAATATTTCTGGGAAAAGTTATCGAAACAGGCGCAACAAAACGTTATCAACTGGTTATCTCAAGCGTTGGACCGAAAAATTCCTAAAAATAATTGGACTTTTTTCAAAGTGTTGATTCGAATTGCCCTATATCATTGTGGCGAGATATTGGATCGTGAGAAGCTATTAGTGGAACTGCAATTAGTGGATTCCATGTATATCGGGGCAGGATGGTATGTGGATGGAAAAGCGGCGCAAAGAGACTACTACATTCCATTTGCTTTTCATTATTATGGGTTGATTTATGCACGATTTATGAGAGAAGAAGATCCTGAATGGTCGCAGCGTTTTATCGAAAGAGCTACGCTGTTTGCTCAAGAGTTTATTTATTACTTTGATAGCGATGGGGAAGCATTGCCATATGGGCGGAGTTTAACCTATCGATTTGCTCAAGGCGCATTTTTTTCAGCGTTGATATTTGCTGATGTTGAAGCGATCCCTTGGGGAGAAATGAAAACAATACTATCTGCACATTTAAAAAGCTGGATGAATCATGATATCTTCACTTTTGATGGGCGACTTTCGATCGGTTACCATTATGAAAATCTCGTGATGGCTGAAGGATATAATGCGCCAGGTTCCCCTTATTGGGCCTTAAAAACATTTTTATTGCTAGCAGTAGAAGCAGATCATCCTTTTTGGCAGGCAGAATTATTACCCGTTCAGAAAAGCTCAAAAAAACTTGTAGAAAAGGGCAATCTGCTTTTGCTTCAACAAAAATCGGGTCATCATTTATTAGGTTATCCAGCAGGAATGATGGTTGAAGGACAGGCGCATGCGCAAGCGAAATATAGTAAATTTGTTTATTCTACTAAGTTTGGTTTTAGTGTGTCTAAAGCAGGTGTTTGTTACGAGGAAGGAGCTTTTGATAATATGTTAGCTGTTTCTTGTGATGGTCGATATTTTAGGACGAAAAGGGAAGTAAGAGACTATCGTTTGACGGAAACATGTGTTTATCAGCGGTGGTCTCCTTTTAAAGAAGTATTGATCGAAACGGAAATTTATCCTTTTGATCAGTGGCATCTGCGTGTGCATACTATCAATACTAAGATGCCGATAGAGATTCGTGAAGGCGGCTTCAGCGTACCAGTGTCTGGGCGAAAATCAAAAGGAGCGGTCGGTACTGACTGGGCTTTTGCAACAGAAGGCGGCCTTACGTCTAGAATTATTGGGATTGAAGGGTATGAAGAAGCGTTGCTGGTCACTCCAGAAGCGAATACGTCCTTATTTTTCCCAAGAACAAGTTTACCGTGTTTGAAAAAAGTACTTCCGATTGGTAGGCATCGCTTGATATGTCTCGTTGGTGGAATACTTGAACAAAAAGAAGGAGTGAAAGAGCATGATAAAAATTGAATTGAAAAATCAAACGAATCAGCCGATCATTGGTCGAATCGATCATGAAAAACAGGAGCAAGCTTACGTAGCGCAAGGGGATGACATGGCAGTTCTGGCTATCAAAGAGTATGCTTATGAACAAGGAGATAAAATTGTTGTGACAACAGACGAAGAAGATCAATACTTTGTCGTACAGTTAGACGAAACCTTGGCGTCGTCGGTTATTTATCTGCCTCAAAGAACGTGGGAATATCTAATACCGTTATCAGATGCGGCTAGAAAGGCTTCGGTTGAAACAAGCTTTCATTCTAAACGTCATCACTTAATGGTGCGAAAAGCGCATGATTTTGAAATCAAAAACTATCAGAATCTTTCCTTTAATGCCCATGATCAAAAAGAGTTATCAGGCGCTTATCCACATGCCCATGCCAATGTGGAGACTAGAGATGATGCCGTCTTTTTTGCTAAAAATGCGATTGATGGGAAGTTTGGGAATTTATCTCATGGTTCGTATCCATTTGCATCGTGGGGCATTAATCAACAAAAGGATGCTGCTTTAACGATTGAGTTTGGACGTAAGGTAGAAATTGATTGGATTAGGTTGTTATTTAGAGCAGACTATCCTCACGATAGTTACTGGACTGAAGTGACATTGGCATTTTCTGACGGCTCACAGAGTATTGTATCAACAACAAATGCTGCAGGATTTCAGGAAGTTCATTTTTCTCCCAAAGAAACAAGTTTTGTTACGTTGAAAAATCTCAAAAAAGCAGTGGAGAAATCTCCATTTCCAGCTCTTACACAAATTGAGGTTTTTGGAAGGAATAAGTAAAGAAATTAACCATGGTTTTTCATAGATAGAGAAATCATGGTTTTTTGCTGGAAAAAATTTCCAAGGAACGTTCGCTTTTTAATTTTTTTTGAGTTATAATGATTTTAGTTAATATGTTAACAAGTTAAGGAGATGTGAATAATGACTCTTCAAGAGAATAAAAATAAGCTAATTCATTTAGGTGAAAAAGTGACGCAACAATGGCTAGATGAGCAAATTCATTGGTGTATCACACAAATCGAGAAAAATATGGCGCGCTTTGGCACGGAATTCCCTTCCGCTTGCGGGACAAATGGAAAATATCGAATCAAAGCCAATGATGATTGGACGAATGGCTTTTGGACAGGGATGCTTTGGTTAGCATATGAATGGACTGGGAAAGCAACGTTTTGGAATCGAGCAATGGAAAATATTAAAAGTTTTCAGCAACGTTTAGATGATCATTTTGTGCTAGATCATCATGATATCGGTTTTCTGTATAGTTTATCAGCAGGTGCAGGTTACAAAATCACAGGTAGCGAGGCTTGCAAAAAAGAACTTTTACAGGCGGCAGACGTATTAGTGGCTCGTTTTCAGACACAAGGCAATTTTATCCAGGCGTGGGGGAAATATGGTGATCCTAAAGAATACCGTTTGATTATTGATTCTTTGCTCAACTTACCGTTATTATTTAGCGCAACAGAAATTTCTGGCGATCCTCGTTATTCAGCTGTGGCAACTAAGCATTATCGTACCTTGTTGAATACGGTGATCAGAGAGAATGCAACAACATTTCATACTTACTATTTTGATCCTGAGACAGGGAAACCGAGTCATGGTGCAACTCATCAAGGAAATAGTGATACATCGATTTGGGCAAGAGGGCAAAGTTGGGCAGTGTTAGGGATTCCGTTAAATGAAAGCTATATTCAATCTAAACCATTTCCAGAAAATTATGCAGAAATCGTAGATGTTTTTCTTAACCATTTGCCTGAAGATCTTGTGCCGTACTGGGATTTTGATTTTAACGATCAGTCTCCTTCTGACAAAGATAGTTCAGCTGCTGCAATTGCTGTTTGCGGATTACTGGAAGCTGAACGATTACAGGCTTATCCAGATGCTAAAGCTCTCGCAAAAGGCATGATGTATCAACTAGGAGAACACTATTCAGCTAAAGAAGCGATAGATAATGAAGGTTTGTTGTTACATGGTGTTTATGCTCATAGTGAGGGTAAAGGAATCGATGAGCCAAACTTATGGGGCGATTACTTTTATTTAGAGGCTTTGATCAGATTAGCAAAACCAACATGGCAAAGATACTGGTAAAGGAGAATGACGATGCAAACGTTTGAGATAAAAGAAGATTTTTTATTTGATGGTAAACCGATCAAGCTGATCAGCGGAGCGATTCATTATTTTCGGCTGACACCTGGTCAGTGGGAAGATAGTTTGTATAACTTAAAAGCTTTAGGTGCCAATACGGTCGAAACCTATATTCCTTGGAATATCCATGAACCTGTTGAGGGAACTTATGATTTTGAAGGATTAAAAGATATTGAAGCTTTTGTAAAGCTTGCTCAGAAAATGGGGCTAATGGTGATCTTGCGCCCTTCTGTTTATATCTGTGCTGAATGGGAATTCGGTGGGCTTCCAGCTTGGTTACTAAAAGAAAAAGGCGTGCGTCTTCGCTCGACAGATCCGTTTTTTATGGCAAAAGTTCGCCAGTATTTTAGTGTTTTGATACCTAAATTAGTTCCATTGCAGCTGACGTATGGCGGTCCTGTTATTATGATGCAAATCGAAAACGAATATGGCTCTTACGGAATGGAAAAAGAATATCTACGCCAGACAAAACAGTTGATGGAAGAGTTTGGTATTAATGTCCCGCTGTTTACATCTGATGGTGCGTGGGAAGAAGTGCTAGACGCAGGAACCTTGATTGAAGAGGATGTTTTTGTAACAGGAAATTTTGGCAGTCACTCAAAAGAAAATGCCGTTGTGATGCGTAAATTTATGGAACGACACGGTAAAAAATGGCCGATCATGTGTATGGAATACTGGGATGGATGGTTTAATCGTTGGCATGAGCCAATCATCAAGCGGGATGGACAGGAATTAGCGGCAGAGGTCAAAGACATGCTGGAAATTGGCTCGTTGAATTTATATATGTTTCATGGTGGCACGAACTTTGGTTTTTATAATGGCTGTTCTGCTCGTGGGACGCTTGATCTGCCTCAAGTGACAAGTTATGATTATGATGCATTATTAAGTGAATCAGGAGAACCAACTGAAAAATACTATCATGTCCAAAGAGCCATCAAAGAAGTTTGTCCCGATGTATGGCAAGCAGAACCTAGAAAAAAAGAGCTTGTAGATCTAGGTTCATATCCTGTAAAAAGGAGTGTTTCCCTTTTTGCAGCAAAGGATAAAATGATGCAGGCCAAACAGACAATGTATCCGCTAAGCATGGAAGAAGCAGGTGATGGATATGGCTATATGTTGTATTCAGCAGAGATGAATAATTATTTTCGTGAAAATAAATTGAAGGTCGTAGAAGCTAGCGATCGCCTTCAAGTCTATGTCGATGGGGAACATCAAGCGACGCAATATCAAGAAACGCTAGGGCAAGAATTGACAATAAAGGGTCAATCGAATCAAGAGTCAATTAGCGTAGACGTTTTAGTAGAAAATCTAGGGCGAGTAAATTATGGATTTAAACTAAATAGTCCAACGCAATCAAAAGGTATTCGCGGCGGGATCATGCAGGATATCCATTTTCATCAAGGCTATAAACAATACCCGTTGATGTTTTCCACAGAGCAGTTGGAGGCAATCGATTACGCGGCAGGGATGAATCCCTTACAGCCCTCATTTTATCAAGTAGAGTTCGAGTTAGAGAATGTGGGAGATACTTTTATAGATTGTTCCGCTTATGGTAAGGGGATTGTCTTGGTAAACGGAATGAACCTTGGTCGTTACTGGAATGTTGGACCGATTCGTTCACTTTACTGTCCAAAAGAATTCTTGAACAAAGGACATAATGACGTTGTGATTTTTGAAACAGAAGGACAAGAAATTACTGAGCTTACATTTTCAGAAAAAGCAATCGTAGATTAAAAAAATAGAAGTAGAAGCTTATTCGGCTTCTACTTCTATTTTAGTTTTGAAATACTTCCAATGTTTGTAACTAACGATGTATTCAGCCACACTTCGGTCAGGTAAATAAGAATGCTTGATTTGTTTCACTACAGGCTCACGAAAACTTAGTTGCAACAAATTTAACAATTCTGCATCGTCTGGAAAGACGATCTCATTCGTTTCCACTGAAGCTAATGAGAACAGATCAACGTCAAAATCTTTTCGAACGCGTTCGTAAACACTAGAATAAGTGGATAGTTTTTTTGAAATGGGTTCTTTCATTAATTTTTTTGGTAAATGTGTAATGTGAACCAAAAAAGGAACATCACCAAAAGAACGGACACGGATGATTTTATAATAAGAACTATTAGCGGACAACCCTAACTCTTTTAAGATTTCAGGGTTATTTTCTTCTTCAACAGAAACGACTTGAATCTTTTCTGTGTCTAAAGAATGAAGCTCTATATCAGAAAATTTTACGTTTTGTGAGACTTTTGATTTTGAGACAAATGTTCCTTTTCCTTGTATGCGGTAAAGATATCCAGCACTGGTTAATTCATTTAATGCCTTTACTGCAGTAATGGAACTGACGGAGTATCTTCGTTTGATGTCCGCCTCTGAATAGAATTTATCACCAGGGATAAAGGTGTGATTTTTTATTTCACTTAAGAGATCCTGTTTGATCTGCTCATATTTAGGGATCACGATGGATTACCTCCGTTCTCATAGAATAGTCAATTAAGCATAACATGTTAATTTAACTTTAGCAATTGCATTATAGCCTATTCTGTTAATAAATACACACAATAAGTAAGGCTAAAATAAAATACTCAACATATTAAGATATTAGGTTTACGAATAACTTATCATGTGTTATAGTATATTCGTAAAGGACATAACATGTTAAGTAGGGCGACCTGCACTTTAGGAGGGAATTGAGTGGAAAATATTGTATTAATAAGCCACGGCGGGATGGCGGAAGGTGTCAAAGTGAGTCTCGAGATGATTGTTGGACAACAAGAGCATATTCATACTGTTTCTTTACGGCCAGATGGAGACAACATCCAGTTTGAAAATGAGTTGAATGAAAAAATGAAAGCCCTTAACGGATCAACGCTGATCATCGCAGACTTACTAGGAGGAACGCCTTGTAATGTAGCTGTGAAGAATTATTTAAATGTGGAGGATGTTGAAATCATTGCTGGAATGACTCTTTCAATCGTGATCGAAGCGGTTGTAAATCAACAAGTATCTATAAAAGAACTGATTGGTTTAGCAAAAGAAAATATTGTTGATGTCAAGGCTGGTATGAATAAAGCCGAGAAAGATATCTCAGAGGCTAACTTGGAAGCAGAATTAAGTAATTTTAGTGAGTATGCTGGTAAAGCAAATATCGTTAATACGCGAATCGATGAGCGTTTAATCCATGGTCAGGTTGCAGGGATATGGTCAACAAGTTTAGATACACAGCGAATTATTGTAGCAAATGATGAAGCCGCCGCCGATCCATTACAAAAATCCTCTCTCAGAATGGCTGCGCCTACTTCTATGCGATTATCTGTTTTACCTGTCACTGAAGCGGCTGAAAATATTCTTTCTGGTAAGTATGGGAAACAGAGACTGTTTTTATTATTCAAGAACCCGACGGATGTCTTAAAGTTTATTGAAGCGGGCGGACCGATCCAAGCAGTTAATGTTGGGAATATGAGTTATAAAGAGGGCGCTCGTGAAGTGACGAAAAGTATTCAGGTTTTAGAAACAGAAGAAACGGTTTTTGAGACGATTGCTTCAAAAGGAGTAAATGTAACCGCTCAATTGGTACCAAATGATCCAGTGATCGATTTCATGAAAAAATTAAGAAGTTAAAATTTTGTATATTAAGAGCTGATTTTTTTAGGGGGAAATATAAAATCTGATTGTGGCGAAAAGCGCCACCCTCTGATTTTCCTATTTTCCAGTCGAGTCTGAACGAGCTCTTTCAGCTTTTAAATTGTCTAGCTTCACGGGCTAGTTCTTCGGAAAAAAGATAAAATATGCCTGTGACAAAAAGCGTCACAAACCTATTTTCCTATTTTTCAGTCAGAACTAAACGAGCCCGCTACGCTTTTAAAATTAGGAGGGAAATTTATGCATTTAGCGACGTATCAAATTATTCTTATCACGGTTTATGCTTTTATTGCGATTAATGATTCACTTATTTCAAATACGTTGACACAGCCAGCGATTGCCGGAATGATTTCTGGGATGATCATGGGTGATTTGAAAACGGGATTGATGGTTGGAGGAACGTTACAGCTTATGCGTCTTGGTATTGCGGCTTTTGGTGGAGCTTCTGTTCCAGATTATTTTACGGGAGCAGTATTGGGAACAGCCTTTGCAGTGATTTCTGGAAAAGGTGCTGAGTATGGTATCGGTTTAGCGGTTCCAGTGTCGTTGCTTATGTTGCAATTAGATGTTGTTGCACGATTCTGTAATGTGTTTTTATTACATCGTGTTGATAAAGCCATCGACAATATGCAAATCAAACGAATTCCTAAATTAGTTCTTTCTGGTTCATTTTTATGGGGATTATCTCGTGCGATACCAATTCTTTTAATGTTATTAGTCGGCGATGCAGCTGTTACAACGATTACTGAAAATACGCCGGAATGGTTAATGACAGGATTAAAAACAGCGGGTGGTGTCTTGCCAGTTGTGGGTGTGGGGATTTTATTACGTTACTTGCCAACCAAACAATATATTCCATATCTGCTTTTAGGTTTCTTCTTGGCAGCGTATTTACAAGTGCCGATGTTAGGTGTTTCGATCATCGGAATGGTTGCGGCAATGCTTGTATTTAAACGTGACAGTGACAAAGCAGTAACTCAAACGGCTTCTAGCACAAGCAACTTTGAAGGAGGATTTGATGGCGATGAGTAATCAAAAACTAACAAAACAAGAACTGAATGCAATCAGTTGGCGCTATATCTTAGGAAGCCAATTAAATTGGAACTATGAGCGAATGATGAGTTCAGGGTATCTATATGGAATCTTACCAGTATTAAAAAAATTCTACGGACATGATGATAAACAGTTTCAAGATATGTTGCGTACCCACAATCAATTCTTTAATACGAATGCTATTTTTGGCAATCTGATTATGGGGATCGATGTGGCGATCGAAGAACAAGATGGGTATAAAGCCAAAGATACGATCGTTGCGTTGAAAACAGCTTTGATGGGTTCACTTGCAGGTGTGGGTGATTCGCTGTTCCATGTCATCTGGGGGACAATTTTTGGCTCAGTTGCTGGAACTCTTGCACAAAATGGTTCTGTTGTTGGCTGTGTGATCTGGATTATTGCCAACATTGCATTATTGTTTGGCCGAGCAGCTTTATTGCCGTTAGGGTATAAGCAAGGCGTTAAGTTAGTTACCACATTGAAAGATAAATTATCAGCATTTACAAATGCAGCAACAGTTTTAGGAATTACCGTGATTGGTGCGCTGATTCCTTCGGTGATCAAAGCCACAGTTCCATTTGTTTATAAAAAAGATGGCGTTGAGTTAGTTATCCAAGATACATTAGATGCAATTTTACCATCATTAGTGCCGATTCTTTTGGTTCTTTTGACTTACTGGATGTTAGGGCAAAAGAAATTAAACTCAACTCGAGTGATTTGGATTATTTTGATCCTTTCAATTGCATTAAGTGCTTTTGGTATTTTAGGTTAATAAAACGATGAAATAGGTGATTAGATGAAACGAGTCGATATTTTATCTCGTTTGGAGAAAACAGGTGTGGTTGCTGTTGTGCGGGGTGAAACGAAAGAAGAAGCCTTAAAAGCAAGTCACGCGATCATAGAAGGCGGAATGACAGGAATCGAGTTGACGTTTACAGTGCCGCAAGCAACTGAAGTTATTAAAGAATTAGTCGCTATGTATAAAAAACGTTCGGACATTGTGATTGGTGCGGGAACAGTTTTAGATGCTGTGACGGCGCGATTGGCAATAATGGCAGGGGCTGAATACATTGTCAGCCCAAGTTTTGATGCCAAAACGGCTGAGTTATGCAATCTGTATCAAGTTCCCTATTTACCAGGTTGTATGACAATTACAGAAGTGCAAGAAGCGTTGAAAAGTGGTGCGGATATCGTGAAATTGTTCCCTGGCAGTGCTTATGGGCCAAGTATCATTTCAGCTTTTTCAGCACCGATGCCACAAGTTAGTTTGATGCCGACTGGCGGAGTTAATTTAGAGAATATGGCTGATTGGTTTAAGGCAGGTGCGGTGACTGTGGGTGTTGGTGGTGATTTACTAGCGCCAGCTGCAGTTGGTGATTTTCAAAAAGTGACAGAAATAGCTCGCCGATATGTAGCGAAACTAAAAGAAATTAAGGGATGAGTAGATGGGAAAAGTCGTTACTTTAGGAGAAATCATGCTGCGTTTATCTACTCAGACTGGCAATCGCTTAGTTCAAAGTCAATCTCTGCAGGCCCATTATGGTGGCGGAGAAGCTAATGTAGGGATTTCTTTAGCGAATTATGGACATGATGTCTTGTTTGCCAGTAAAGTGCCAGACACGGCTTTAGGTGATGCAGTTTTCAAACATTTGCAGCGCTATCAGGTAGATACTCGTTTTCTATTGACGGGTGGACCTCGTTTGGGAACATATTATCTCGAAGCAGGTGTAGGTGAACGAGCGGCTTCAGTCATTTATGATCGGGCAGGATCAAGTTTTGCGGAGATGGTAATGCTTGAGTGGGATTTAGCAGATTTGTTTCAAGATGTAACTATTTTTCATATATCAGGTATTACCCCTGCTTTATCTGAAAACTGGCGAATGATGACGTTAGAATTGATGAAACAGGCAAAAAAAGCTGGTTGTAAAATTAGTTTTGATATCAATTACCGTGGGAAATTATGGACTCAAAAAGAAGCTGGGGAAACCTTAAAACAACTCTTGCCATATGTAGATTATTGTTCGGCTGGAAAGCTGGATGCTATTTACTTGCTGGGAATAGCTGAAATGCAAGGGAATGAACAAGAGGAAGTAAGTTTTTATTATAGACAAATGCAACAGATGTTTCCGAATATTCAGGTGTTTTATTCGACTAAAAGAAACGTACAATCGGCGAGTGCCAATCAGTTGATTGGTACGTTATGGCAGGAAAATCAGTATTATCAATCGCAAATCCATGAGATTACTCCGATCGTAGATCGTGTGGGTGCAGGAGATGCTTTTGCTGCGGGGATTTTACATGGTTTGTTAGTAGAAATGCCCTCTCAAGGTACCGTCGATTTTGCTACTGCTGCATCGGCTTTAAAGCATACGATCCATGGCGATTGCAATCAGTTTAGCAAAGAAGAAGTCATGAACTTCTTAGCAGTAGGTTCAGGAAAAATAATTCGTTAAAGGAGCATGAATCATGCAAAATATGGAAAATAGATATACGCATAGTCCAGAAGATATCCGTCACTATTCGACGGAAGAATTACGTAGAGAATTTTTAGTAGAAAAGGTATTTGCGCCAGGTGAAATCAGTTTGACGTATACACATAATGATCGCATGATTTTTGGTGGTGTGACCCCTACAACAGAGCCATTAGAGATCGTTTTAACCAAAGAACTAGGGGTTGATTATTTCTTAGAACGTAGAGAGTTAGGCGTTATCAATATCGGAGGGGCAGGCTCGATCACTATCGATGGAAAAACGGAACCGATGAAAAAACAAGATGGGTACTATATTGGGAAAGAAACCAAACAAGTGATTTTTCAATCAGCCGATCCGGCCGATCCAGCGAAGTTTTATGTGAATAGTGTTCCAGCTCATCATAAATACCCTAATGTAAAAATCAGTATCGATCAAATCAAACCGATGGAAACAGGCGAAGCGTTAACGTTAAATAAACGCAGAATCTATCAATATATTCATCCCAATGTATGTGAAAGCTGCCAATTACAAATGGGGTATACCGTATTGGAACCAGGCAGTTCATGGAATACAATGCCTTGTCATACCCATGAGCGTCGGATGGAAGCCTATCTTTATTTTGATTATGCAAGTGAAGATACTCGTGTTTTCCATATGATGGGTAAACCAGATGAAACGAAACATTTAGTTGTTGCCAATGAACAAGCGATTATTTCGCCAAGTTGGTCGATTCATTCAGGAGTAGGGACGGGCGATTACACATTTATCTGGTCAATGTGTGGAGAAAATATCACGTATACCGATATGGATATGGTTCCAATGGACCAACTAAAATAGAAAAGAGGCAAGACAATGGATTTCAATATGGATATGTTTCGTTTAGATGGAAAAGTAGCCTTAGTGACAGGTGCTGTCCACGGGATTGGCTTGGAAATTGCTAAATCTCTAGCAGCAGCTGGAGCAACGATCGTTTTTAATAATTTATCTCAAGAATCAGTGGATAAAGGACTTGCTCTTTATCAAGAGGCAGGAATCAAAGCAGTTGGTTATGCTTGTGATGTGACGGATGAAGCAGCGGTTCAAGCGACCGTTGAGCGAATCAAAGCAGATGTAGGGTCAATCGATATTTTAGTGAATAATGCAGGAATCATCAAACGTATCCCGATGATCGAGATGTCTGCAGCGGAGTTTAGACAAGTAGTAGATGTCGATTTGAATGCGCCATTTATTATGGCCAAAGCCGTTATTCCAGATATGATCGAAAAAGGCGGCGGTAAAATTATCAACATCTGTTCTATGATGAGTGAGCTAGGTCGGGAAACAGTGAGTGCCTATGCTGCTGCTAAAGGTGGATTAAAAATGTTGACGAAAAATATTGCTTCAGAGTATGGACAATACAATATTCAATGTAATGGTATCGGACCAGGGTATATTGCTACTCCGCAAACAGCACCACTGAGAGAAGTGCAAGCAGATGGAGAGCGTCATCCTTTTGACCAGTTTATCGTGGGGCGTACGCCAGCTGCTCGTTGGGGGAATCCTGTTGATTTGGCTGGTCCAGCAGTTTTCTTAGCTTCAAGCGCCTCAGATTTTGTGAATGGACATATTTTATATGTGGACGGCGGTATTTTAGCCTATATTGGAAAACAACCTTAAGTAAATCATTTTTTAAAACCCATAATTGCTAAAAATGGCTTATGGGTTTTAAGTGATCAACCTTATGAAAACGCTTGCTTTTAGATGGTGAATATTCTATTGTGAACTAAATAGTTGTTGAATCAAAGAAGGAGGGTAACAATGATAAATTTACGTAAAAAAATAATGTTTATGCTTGGATGTTCTGTTTTAATTGGTAGTTTTTCTTATGGGATGAGTGATGAGGGTTTCGCTGTGGGCGCAACCGAAGTAACCTCAACGACTGCTAGTATTTACGAATCAGACTTTACTAAACAACTAGGGGAGTGGCAGGACATTGTCGGGAAATCAGATAAAACGACTGGCGATAACGGCCTGACGATCGCGAATACAAAGCAAGGGACAAACTTGGAAGCTGTTTCACTGAACAAAAGTGATGGTGTAAAAAGCTCGGGAGATCTTGAATATACTTTTTTATATGAAGGGCAAACTAACTTTGGCGTAGTGTTTCGTGGAGATTTAAATGACTCAAAAAAATGGCAATCGTTCGCTTATACTCGTGATGGTCAATGGCAATTGGGGCAGCCAGGGGGAAAATGGATCACAACGATTACTGGTGCAAAACTCATCTCCGGACAGCAGTATAAACTCTTGATTCGCTATGAAGGAAAAAGCATCAAAGCATTTTTAAACGATCGATTACTTTATGAAAATAACGAAGTCATTTACCCAAATACTTCGGCTTCTATTGATGGTGATTGGGAAGGATATGTAGGGATTCGTCTTTTTGGTAATCTGTCAAAACTAAATGTTCTTTCGATGCGTAGTGGAGCAGTTGGGAGTATTCCTGTAGAAAATGCTGCGAGCGATTATGCAAAATTGAAGGAAAAATGGAAAAATCAATTAGTATCTGAGCAATATGATGAAACGAATACAACGGTTGTTAATTATGTTCAAAAACTTTCAGATGAAGCAAACGAACTATATCAAACATTGAATAAAGAACCGAATCGAACGTATTTATGGCCAGTTGAACAAGGCAATACGGCATCGGCAGATTTAACGACACAATTTACAAAATTGCAGAAATTAGCATTAGCGTATGGAACGAACGGTAGTAAGTTTTATCATGATCCGCAAATTGCGACTGAAATCGAAGCGGGACTTGATTTTATGGTCACGAAAAAAGGATATGATGGAAAAAAATATCATGGCAATTGGTGGGATTGGCAGATTGGTGTACCGCAAAAATTTGTAGGAATTCTAATGATTCTAGGAGATGAAATTCCACAAGCGAAACAGCAACAATATACTGCTGCGATGAGTGGATATGTGCCAGATCCATTCAAACAATTGTACACTAAAGCGCAAGGAACCTTTGTCGATTTAGCGTTTATTCCAAATTTTGTAACATCAGGAGCGAATCGGACTGATCTTGCTCAAACGGTGTTGGCATTAGGTATTTTACAAGAAAATGAAGGGAAAATAAGCCAAGCTTCTAGTAGCATCGTGGATGTATTTAAACTCGTTACAAAAGGTGATGGGTTTTATCAAGACGGTTCATTTATTCAGCATAACAATATTCCGTACACAGGTTCATATGGTAATGTCCTAATGAAAGGAGTCGGTCAAATTTTAGCGATCACGAAAGATTCTAAGTTTGAAATGGCACCAGATATTGTGCAATCTTTTGTAGAAAATGTTGATCGGGCGTTTATTCCATTGATTTACCAAGGTGAAATGCTGCCTCTAGTCAATGGCCGCTCAATCTCTAGAGCCCCTGCTAAAACCAAAGTGGGCTATGGGTCTACTACACTTTACAATTTACTGATTGTTTCTAAATTTGCCCCAGAGGAGTATCAAACGAAGTTTAAAGAAGCAGCTAAACATTGGATGAAAGCAAATCCAACGTACTATTTGACCAATGCAAGAGATTACAACGATTTACAAATGACGATGTCGTTATTAAACGATTCTTCGATCATCGGTGACGCACTGCCATTTATCGGGACTAAAATGTACGCATCAATGGATCGATTTGTCCAAAGAACACCGAATTACATGTTAGGATTAAGCATGTATTCAAGTCGCACCTCTTCATTTGAAGCGGGAAATAAGGAAAACAAACGAGGTTGGCATACTGCTGATGGCATGATGTATTTATATAATGACGATGAAGTTCAATTTAATTCAGCGTATTGGCCAACGATCGATCCATACAGATTGCCAGGGACAACGGTAGATACAGTCCCTCTAAAAGATGAAGTATCAGCCTTTACAACGGTTACATCAAAAGAAAAATGGGTCGGCGGTGTTCAGTTAGAAGATCAAGCAGTTGTAGGGATGGCGCTAAATAAGACAGGTACGAAAAATAATGGCGCAGTGCTTCCAATGGATCTTCAAGGGAAGAAATCATGGTTTATGGTAGATGGACAAATCGTTGCACTAGGAGCAGGTATTAAAGGAAATACTACCGCGTCGATTGAAACAATCATAGACAACCGTTTATTAAATGAGAATTATACGTATCAAGTATTATCAAATAATGGTGTGATTCAACAAGAGAAAGAACGCAGTAGTAAAGAGTGGCTGCTTTTACAATCAGATCATCAAAACGCAAACATTGGGTATTATTTCCCGGAAAAAGCGACGGTCGATGTCATCAGTGAAGTCCGTACAGGCTCGTACGCGCAAATCAATGAGGCTTTCCCTAGTAACGATGTTTATACAGGGAATTATCGGAAATTTGTGATCGATCACGGGAAAAATCCAGCAAATGAGCAGTATGCGTATGTGACCTTGCCAGGTATCGATGAAGCAGCTTTAAAAGCATATGCGGCGGAAAAACCAGTAACGATTTTAGCAAATACGGCAGATATCCAAGCGGTCGAATTAAAAAAAGAGAATTATCTTGGGGTAAACATCTGGAAAGAAACTGGTGGCAGTATTGCTGGGATAACATCGAATAAAGCTGTGTCTTTATTGCGAACAAATAATGAAGGCAAGAAAACGTATGTAGTATCAGATCCAACACAGTCAAATGCGGTTATGACAATCAAATTGCCAAAAGATTTTACTAAGGTCTTAACATTGAGTGAAGGCATTACGTATGATGAAGCGACGGGTACATTTACACTCCGTTTTGAAGGAGCTGGCGGAAGTAGTAAACAAATCGTTGTAGAATAAAAAAATTTCAGAACCGATATTCAGTGTAAGACACTCTATTTGGGAGAGAAAACTGAATATCGGTTATTTGCAAAGGAAAATATACTTTATTAAAATAAGCGAAGTTTATCTATTGACATTTCCAATAAATCGCAGTATGATTCAAATGTAACTTATAATGTTACTAAGAGTTGGAGTGATAGACATGGCCATGTCGACAAAATTAAGCGTGGCGATCCATATTCTCAGTTTGATCGAAATCGGTCCGCCCGATCGCGTTAATTCTGAATTGATCGCATCAAGTGTAAATACGAATCCAGTCGTTGTCAGACGATTGATGAGCAAGCTAAAAAAAGCTGGACTCATTCATACAAGCAGAGGGGCAACCCAAACATACTTGTTGAAAAAGCCAGAAGATATCTCCCTCTATGATATTTATGAAGCAGTTGAATTAGATCATGAAGTATTCAATATTCACCAAAATCCTAATCCAAACTGTTTAGTAGGAGCAAATATCCAAACGGCTTTAGAAGAACAATATACAAAAGTACAGCATAGTATGGAATCAGAATTAAAAGAGATTGCTTTGTCTGATGTAATCCATCAAATCAAGCAACAAGAGACCTAGACGTGTCTCTTCTCTTTTTAGATTTAAATGTAACAAAAAAAGTTCCATTAATAGAAAGGAAGAATAAAACATGAAAGTAGCAATTTTAGGAGCAAACGGTAAAGCAGGTTCAGCAATTTTGAAAGAAGCTAAAAAAAGAGGTTTAGAGGTTACAGCGATCGTTCGTGATGCAGCGAAAATCACCGATGGTACACCAGTCATTGAAAAAGATGTTTACGGTTTGACTACAGATGATGTAAAAGGGTTCGATGTTTTAGTCAGTGCATTAGGTTTTTGGGGAGATGTGAATGAATTTACTGGATCGACCCAGCATTTGATCGACATTTTAACAGGTCAAAAAACTCGTTTGTTAGTTGTTGGAGGGGCAGGAAGCTTATTCGTAAACCCTGAACATACTGTTCGTTTGAGTGAAACACCTGATTTTCCAGAAGCATTTAAGCCACTAGCTACTGCAATGGGCAAAGGGCTAGACTTATTAAAAGGTTCTAAAGATATCAACTGGACATATATTAGCCCAGCGGCAGAATTCGATGCTGAAGGTGCAGCGACAGGTAAATATGTTGCTGCTGGAGAAGAGTTAGAAACAGATAAAGAAGGCAAAAGCTATATTTCGTATGCAGATTACGCAGTTGCAATGGTGGATGAAATTGAAAAAAATGTACATCCTAACCAACGTTTCAGTGTTCATCAATAAATAGAAATAAATGGATGGGTTAAAGCAAGGCCTTGAAAGGTTTTGTTTTAACTCATTTTTTATTTGGCTTAACGATTGAATATGACAAAATTGATAGATTCTTGAAAGATGATTCTAAGGTAAAAAAAGTGGCTTTATTTTATAATACGTTAGGTTAGTAAGGAGTGTATTATAATGGATAATGTAAGAATAGGTAAGTTTAAAGGGTTTACGACATTCGACTTAAAAATAATCGGGATCGTTTTGATGTTCATCGATCATATTCATCAAATGTTTGTTCCAATGGGAGCACCGAGTTGGTTGGATTGGTTCGGTAGACCTGTTGCAACGCTGTTCTTTTTTGTCAGCGTGATTGGTTTTAGTCATACGAGAAGCAAAGAAAAGTATATGTTGCGTTTGTACCTAGGGATGGTACTGATGGCTATGGGTAGTTTCTTTTTACAAAAAATTGTAGGTTATGAAGAAGTTCAGTTGATGAACAATATTTTTCGTGATCTTTTAGTGGGAACATTGATGATGTATGGTATCGATAAACTTTCAGAAGGGTTCGCAAATAAAAAATTTGGAAAGATACTATTTGGGATCGTCATGATATTATTTCCAATCATTTCGTCAGGCATTTTACTTTCACTTATGTCAAATCCAAGTACGATCATGGCGGCAGTTTGGGGAGCGAATTTTATTCCAGCATTATTGTTCGCTGAAAATAGTGTAATGGTCTTGTTGATTCCATTGATGTATCTAGCTAAAAACCAACGTTGGCTGCAATGTGTGCTGATTGCCTTGGTTGCGGTGCTGTTCTTTTTCCAAGGTTCAACACAATGGATGATGATTTTTGCTGTGATTCCGATTATGTTGTTCAATGGAGAAAAAGGACGAGGAATGAAAAATTTCTTTTATGTCTTTTATCCGCTGCATATTTGGATTTTGTATTTAATTTCTGCTTATATGTATACGCATTGATTTATTGGTGAAAAAATAGGCCTTCCTAGGATTGGAAGAGCCTATTTTTTTATCTATGATGCGTTTAATAGCATTTGGAACAAGGCGTCAGACCTCTCGCTTGGGCCTCTTCTAATGTCGCTGGCGTATAGGTTCCATTGCCGCATTTACGATTGTGGTATTTTGATCCAGTTGGCGTAACTAAGACTGTTTGCCCAGTTCCTTGTGTATCTGGGGCTGGGGTTTCTGGTGTTTGAGCGGCAGCGGCGACTTGTGCTTGTTGTTGTTCCTCAGCTGCTTTTTGTGCTTCTTGTTCTGCTTTCTTTTGTGCTTCGGCCACTTTTTTTGCTTCTTCTTTTTGAGTAGCAAGTGTTTGTTTGACATTGTTTACGCGGTTTGTTAATTCACTATTGCCGTTTGGTAGTTCTTTGATTCGGGCAATTGCTTGATTGTAATGCTCGTCTGTGGGTTCCTGTTCAGCTTTTTCTACGGCTTCACGAGCAGAAGCGATTTGTTTTTCAGTCTTTTCTTTTTCTGTGATTTTTTGTTGAACGGTTGTTAAACGTTTTAGTAAATCTTCTTTATTTAAAGTTGCTTTGGCTACTAAAGCTGTGGCTGAATCAACATGTTCTTTAGTTTGTTTGGTTTCAGCTAGTTCCACAGCTTCGTAAATCGGTACGTTTTCTTTTACGATGGCTAATCGTTTGGTGAAGTCCTTTTGCTCCTTAGTCAATGAAGTAATACGTGTTGCAGCCTCGTCATAATTTTTTTGAGTGGGTTTACTTTCAGCTAGTGTTAAGGCAGTTTCGGCTTTTTTCAGTGTTTCTTGATCTTGTTTTTCTTCATTTAAAAATGCCACGAAGGCTTTTGATGGTTTGACTTCGATTGTTTCAACTTTGTCCTTATCGCCGATAGAAGCGACAAATGTTAGTTTTTGCGGCTGGTCGTCTTTTAACGTAACTTTATACGTAAATTTGCCGTTTTCTGTTTCGATTTTTTCTCCATCCAGGGTGATGCTACTTTCGTCATTGGTTTTCCCCTCGATTACTGCGGTTCCTTGGTCGTTTGTTTCTATTGATTTATCCACAATGTCAACGCGTGGTGATGCTGGTAACGCAAAACCTGCTCCGATCATCAGGATAAAACTAGCTCCTGTTAAAAGTAAGGCTTTCTTTTTCGGTTGTTTTTTGAAGAAGGCTTTCAATGAAAGAACGCCTCCAACTATAATTCCTAAAAAACTTATAAGTGCAATAAATCCTAGCATATTTTTCGTTTCCTCCTTTTTAATCAATATACAAATTGTATCATATTATTATATAAAAGATAATTATATTGACGTTTGAAATATAAATCCAACAAGACGTTTGGCAGTAATAAAAAAAATTCCTGTGATAAAATGAAATAAGAATCATTTACGTATCTTATTAGAGAAGAGGAGAAAAATGAAAGCAGAGATCATTGCAGTTGGTACAGAGTTACTGCTGGGACAAGTCGTCAACACAAATGCGACTTTTCTATCAGAAGAGTTAGCAGATTTAGGAATCGAGGTGTATTATCATACCGTTGTAGGAGATAATCCGCAGCGTTTGGAACAACTATTAGTTGAGGCGGAAGAGCGTAGCGACTTGATCGTTTTGTGTGGTGGATTAGGTCCCACAGATGATGATTTGACCAAAGATACCGTTGCTGCACATATTCAGCATTCTTTGGTGCAAGATGAACAGGCGCTTACTCGTCTTAATGAATTTTTCACGTTTTCAAAACATAAAATGACAGAGAATAATTTAAGACAGACATTGATGATCGATGGGGGAATTGCGGTTCAAAATCCTACAGGGTTGGCAGTGGGGACATTGATCACCGAAAATAAAACGACTTATCTGTTACTACCAGGACCTCCCAATGAGTTAAAACCTATGTTTCAGCAAAACGCCCGTCCGTTACTAGAAGAGCTTTTCCCGCAAGCGGAGCAGTTGATTTCCAGAGTTTTGAGGTTTTATGGAATCGGCGAATCGCAATTAGTGACAGAATTAAAAGAGCTGATCGATACGCAAACCAATCCTACGATCGCGCCTTACGCTAAACCAAATGAAGTAACATTACGTTTAACAGCCAAGATAGCTGATGAAAGAGTTGGTCAGGAGTTATTGGATAACTTGGAAAATGCGGTCATGGATAAAGTAGGGGAGTATTTCTACGGCTATGGTGACGAGAACAGTTTAGTAAAAGTCACCGTTGATGCATTAAAAAAACACGGAAAGACTGTAACCGCAGCAGAAAGTCTAACAGCAGGTCTTTTTCAAAGTACGTTAGGAGATGTTTCAGGTGTTTCAGAAGTATTTAAGGGCGGTTTTGTCACGTATTCTGCTGAGACAAAAGCTCGTTTTTTAGGCATCGATCCTGCAATGCTTGAAAAAGAAGGAACAGTGAGCGAGGCTTGCGCGGTTGCAATGGCCGAACAAGCAAGACAATTAGCGGATGCCGATTTTGCGGTATCATTTACAGGAGTAGCAGGTCCAGATGAATTAGAAGGACAACCAGCAGGAACAGTCTGGATCGGCTTAGCAGAAAAAGGACAGCCGACTGTTGCTGTTCTGCAGCATTTTAATCGCGATCGGCATTATATTCGTAAAAGTGCCGTTATGAAAGGCTTAGATCTGATTCTAAGAGCCGTAGAGAAGAAAAAATAAAAAGGCGAATGTTTGTTCGTTTTTCTCTTGCTTTTTTTAAATAAACCAGTTATGATATATTTATTGAAAAGGAATTTAAATCGTTTATATATAAGGAGGATTATCGATTGGCAGATGATCGTAAAGTGGCCTTAGATGCCGCACTAAAAAAAATCGAAAAGAACTTTGGTAAAGGTTCAGTAATGAAATTAGGGGAGAAGATCGACCAACAGATCTCAACTATTCCTAGTGGTTCTCTAGCATTAGATGTTGCATTAGGTGTTGGTGGGTATCCCCGCGGACGTATCGTTGAAGTGTATGGACCAGAAAGTTCTGGTAAAACGACAGTTGCATTACATGCGATCGCTTCTGTACAACAACAAGGCGGAACAGCTGCATTTATCGATGCGGAGCACGCTTTAGATCCTCAATATGCCCAAGCATTAGGCGTAAATATCGATGAATTACTTCTGTCACAACCAGATACTGGTGAACAAGGCTTAGAAATCGCAGATGCGCTAGTTTCTAGTGGAGCGATCGATATCGTGGTTATTGACTCTGTAGCAGCTCTAGTACCTCGTGCGGAGATCGATGGAGAGATGGGCGCTAGCCACGTTGGTTTGCAAGCACGTTTGATGTCACAAGCGTTACGTAAGCTTTCAGGATCTATCAATAAGACTAAGACGATTGCGATTTTTATTAACCAAATTCGTGAAAAAGTCGGCGTAATGTTTGGTAACCCTGAAACAACACCAGGTGGTCGTGCCTTGAAGTTCTATGCGACAGTTCGTTTAGAAGTAAGACGTGCAGAACAATTGAAGCAAGGAACAGACATTATCGGGAACCGCACTAAAATCAAAGTCGTTAAAAACAAAGTGGCACCGCCATTTAAAGTCGCTGAAGTAGATATCATGTATGGTCAAGGTATTTCTCAAGAAGGAGAATTGCTAGATATGGCTGTGGAAAAAGATATTGTGGATAAGAGTGGCGCATGGTATAGCTATAAAGAAGAACGAATCGGTCAAGGTCGGGAAAATGTTAAGGTCTACATGACTGAACACCCAGAAATGGTAGAAGAAGTTTCAAAACGTGTCCGTGATGCATTTGGTATCGGTGATGGAACAGCATTTGTTGAAGAAGAACAAGCACAAGAGGAACTTCCTCTTGACGAAGAATAATATAGAGTAAAAAGCAAACCAATGAACGCTGTCAAAAGCATTTTATTGGTTTGCTTTTTTATGTAAGAACAATTCTTTTCAAGATAGAAGCTCTTTCAGTCAGAAAGGGCTTTTTTGAGTTGACACACTGGTGTACAAACATTAGAATAAAGTTGTGTGCAAAACACGTATGCAAGTAGGCATATTGATAATTGATTATAGTTTATCAGAAAACTACATGAATATTGAAAATTTGAAGATAGTACGGAGGTGGAAACAATGGTTTTAGGAATTCTCCTCGCTATCATCGGTTTAGTTGTCGGTCTTGGTTTAGGGTTAGTCGTTGCAAAATCACGTCATGAAAAGGCAATAGATGGTGCAAAGTCCTCTGCAGAAGGTATACTCGAAAGTGCCAATAAAGAAGCAGAGACTCTGAAAAAAGAAGCTTTATTAAAAGCTATGGAAGAAAACCAGAAGTATCGGTCAGAAATTGAAAGTGAGTTGAAAGAAAGCAAAGTAGAACTTAAATCTCAAGAAAATCGTTTATTACAAAGAGAACAAACGTTAGATCGTAAAGATGATTCTCTTGAAAAACGTGAAAACTCACTGGAAGAAAAAGAAGAGAAACTTGGTGCTAGACAGCAATTAATTGATGAGCGAGAAAAAGATGTAGAGAAACTAGTTGAAAAGCAACATCAAGAAATAGAACGTATTGCTTCACTATCTAAAGACGAAGCAAAAGATATTATTATGAAATCAACAGAAGAAGAATTAAGTCATGAGTTAACAGTAATGGTTAAAGAATCTGAGCAACGTGCCAAAGAAGAATCAGATCGAAAAGCCAAAAATTTACTTTCTCTGGCAATTCAACGCTGTGCCGCGGATTCAGTTTCTGAAACAACGGTTTCTGTTGTTAGTTTACCAAACGATGAAATGAAAGGAAGAATCATTGGGCGTGAAGGACGTAACATTCGTACATTAGAAACCTTAACAGGAATCGACTTGATTATTGATGATACGCCAGAAGCCGTGGTACTTTCAGGATTTGATCCAATTCGTAGAGAAATCGCTCGAATGACTCTTGAAAAATTAATTCAAGATGGTCGAATCCATCCAGCACGTATTGAGGAAATGGTTGAAAAATCTCGCAAAGAAATGGATGAACGTATTCGTGAATACGGTGAGCAAGCTGCATTTGAAGTGGGTGCGCACACGTTGCATCCTGATTTGATCAAGATTTTAGGACGTTTACGTTTCCGTACAAGTTATGGTCAAAATGTATTGAATCACTCAATTGAGGTTGCTAAATTGACAGGCGTCTTGGCTGCAGAAATTGGCGAAGATATTCAATTAGCGAAACGTGCAGGGTTATTACATGATATTGGTAAAGCGCTAGATCATGAGATCGAAGGCTCACACGTTGAGATCGGTGCAGAATTAGCCGCTAAATACAAAGAGAATTCAACAGTTATCAATGCGATTGCATCCCATCATGGTGATGTCGAAGCAACTTCTGTTATTTCTGTATTGGTTGCTGCAGCAGATGCTTTATCAGCTGCTCGTCCAGGTGCCCGTAGCGAGTCAATGGAAAATTACATTCGACGCTTAGAAAACTTAGAAAACATTTCTAATGGATTTGAAGGAGTTGAGTCTAGTTTTGCCGTTCAAGCTGGACGCGAGGTTCGTGTTATGGTCAAACCAGATGAAATCACAGATTTAGAAGCTGTTCGTTTAGTTAGAGATATTCGTAAGAAGATCGAAGACGACTTGGATTACCCAGGTCACATCAAAGTGACCGTTATCCGAGAAACACGTGCAGTAGATTATGCGAAATAAATTAGAAAGAAGCGAGCCCTTTAGGAGCTTGCTTCTTTTTTTACTCTAAATTAGAAAAAATTCAGAATATTTTTACTAAACCGCTTGTAGTATTTTAATTACGACCAACTTCTTTTTTTGATATATTCTTTGTAGCTTTTATTAAAATCGGGGGGGTTTTATATGAAATTAAAGAAAAGTGCCTTACTAGGCTTAATCGCAGTATCAAGCATGGCTCTAGTTGCATGTGGCGGAAACTCTAAAAGTGAGGACAACGGATCTGGCACTGATGAAAAAGTATTTAGATTTATTGAAAGACAAGAAATGCCTAGCGCAGATCCTTCATTAGCAACAGATGAAGTAAGCTTTGTAGCATTGAATAATGTTTACGAAGGAATTTATCGCTTAGACAAAGACAGTAAACCTCAACCTGCTGGAGCAGCCGAAATGGCAGAAGTCAGTGAAGATGGATTGACTTACAAAATTAAATTAAGAGAAGATGCAAAATGGACAGATGATAAACCAGTAACTGCAGCAGATTTCGTATATGGATGGCAGAGAACGGTTGATCCAGCAACTGGATCAGAATATGCTTATATGTTCAATTCTGTAAAAAATGCTGAAAAAATCTCTAAAGGTAAAATGAAAAAAGAAGAACTTGGCATAAAAGCGATTAGTGATCATGAATTAGAAATTACGTTAGAAAAAGCAACACCTTATTTTGATTACTTATTAGCGTTCCCTTCCTTTTTACCACAAAGACAAGATATTGCTGAAAAATATGGCAAAGATTATACAACAGCAAGTGATAAAGCGGTCTATAACGGACCATTTACTTTAACTGATTTTGATGGACCAGGAACAGATACAAGCTGGTCTTATACAAAAAATGAAAAATATTGGGATAAAGACACTGTTAAATTAGACAAAGTCGCAATCGATGTTGTAAAAGAAGCACCAACTTCATTGAACTTATTCCAAGATGGTCAAGCAGACGAAGTACCGCTTTCAGGTGAATTAGCACAACAAATGAAAAATGAACCAGACTATATTGTCTTAAAAGGTGCCTCAACGTTTTATCTTGAACCAAACCAAAGAGAAGCCGACTCACCTTATCGTAATGTGAATTTACGTAGAGCGTTATCTTATGCAATCGATCGTAAAGCGTTAGTTGAGCAAATTTTGGCTAACGGTTCTGCTATTCCGACAGGACTTGTGCCAGAAGGTTTAGCTGCTGATCCGAAAACAGATGAAGATTTTGCGAAAGAATCAGGGAACGAAATTGTTTACGATGTTGATAAAGCAAAAGAATCATGGAAGAAAGCAAAAGACGAATTAGGAATTTCTACATTATCAGTAGATTTGTTGATTGATGATACCGATAATGCTAAGAAAATGGCTGAATATCTTCAAGGTTCATTATCTGATACTTTAGAAGGCTTGAAAGTATCTGTTAGCCCAGTGCCATTCTCTGTTCGTTTGGATCGTTCTAACAAAGGCGATTTCCAAATTGCTGTTAGTGCTTGGGGCGCCGATTATGCTGATCCAAGTAGTTTCTTAGACTTATTTACAACGAATAATTCTTATAACAGAGGTCGCTACTCAAATCCTGAGTATGACAAACTAGTAGAAAGTGCTGCAACAACTAATGCAAATAATCCAGAAGCACGTTGGAAAGATATGTTAGATGCTGAAAAAATGATCACGGATGACATGGGTGTTATTCCATTGTATCAAAAAGCCGAAGCACACCTTCGCTCTGACAAAGTCAAAGATGTTGTGTATCACTCAACTGGTGCAAAATACGACTTTAAATGGGCTTATATCGAAGAATAAAAATAAGTAAAAAAACTCTTTCAGATCATCTCTGAAAGAGTTTTTTTCTATCTACATGACAAATGTCATAGAGATTCATGACAAGAACATCTAACACAATCCCCAAGCGTTAGGTAAGATAAATACATAAGCAAAGGGGAGAAAAAAATGATTACAGTAAAAAATCTAACAAAAACAATCAAGAATAAAACAATCTTAAAAAATGTATCACTAACTGTCGATAAAGGAGAAATCATCGCTTTAGTCGGACCCAATGGCGCAGGGAAAACAACCTTGATCAATTGTCTAACGGGGCTGATTCGCCTAACAAGTGGTGAAATCGAACTCTTTGGGAAAAATCCAATGAATAAAAAAAATAAAATCAATCTTGGTGTCATGCTTCAAGAAAGCACGACGTTAGAAAATGTTAAAGTCAAGGAACTGTTTACGTTATTTCGCAGCTTTTATTCTCAGCCGTTGTCACTAGAGGAATTATTAGAGTTGACAGGCTTAAACGAACATCAAAATACCTACACGACTAAATTATCCGGCGGACAAAAACGTCGTTTAACCTTTGGATTATCTATTATTGGCAACCCAGAACTGCTTTTTTTAGATGAACCAACAACGGGAATGGATGTCACTAGTCGTAAAATTTTCTGGGAAAAAATCAATAAGCTAAAAGAACAAGGCAAAACAATCATCTTAACCACGCATTACTTAGAAGAAATTGAAAAAGTAGCCACGCGGATTTTACTAATGAAACAAGGGGAAATCGTTCATGATGGTACATTGAAAAGTATTCAATCTGAAATGCTGCAAAATAAAATGAGCTTTCAGTTACTAGACAAAAAAGATGAAGCGAAGCTAGCTGAGTTACCCCATGTCTCAACAATCGAAAAAGAAACCGAAAAAATCACGCTTTATACCACAAATAGTGATGAAACACTGTTGGAAATAGTAGCAACTAAGATCAGTTTTAAGGATTTACTGATTATCCCAGGGAATTTAGAAACAGTTTTTAACACATTAGTCGAGGAGGAAAACAAATGAACGCACTTGTTATACAAACGAAAACAGATTTAAACCGATCATTACTTAGAAGCAAACCATTTATCTTTTTTTCACTAGGAATGCCAGTGGGGTTCTATTTACTGTTTACTAAAGTATTTAATATGGGGATTCCAGCAGAACATATGGCTACTTTTTACAAGGAAAGTATGATTCAAATGGCGACATATAGCGTGATGATCAGTTCTTTATTTTCATTTTCTATGACCTTGATCGAAGATCGCAAGCAAGGGGTCAAACAGTTTTTACGATTATCACCGCTTCCAGAAAGTATCTACTATACTAGCAAAATTTTTACTCAATTTCTGATCAATATTTTATTGCTGATCGTTATTTTTTTAGTAGGTCATTTTGTTAATGGCGTGGAAATGAATGCAGTCGCTTGGCTGACTAGCGGTTTATGGATTTTATATGGTTGCTTACCGATTACAGCTCTGGCTACGATCATTAGCTTAGTGAAAGATCCTAATACTGCAAGCGTATTGAATAATATGGTGTTGATGCCATTAGCTATCATTAGCGGATTATGGTGGCCGATCGAGATGTTTCCAGACGTGGTTCAAAAAATCGCCGCATCTCTACCGACATTTTACGCAGCACAAGGAGCAAAACAATTGGCTAACGGACAACGACCAGATGTAAAAGGAATTTTGATCATTTTCGTTTATTTCATTGTCCTTATGGTATTATCAATATATCTGAATGGGCGCAAAGAAGAAGTAAAACGTTAGGGGAAAGTTATGATTGGTAAATTTAGGTTGTATCCAAAAGAAGATGGTTTTGTAGCATTTATATGGTTGATTTTTATATTGATTCCGATTATTGCTATGTTTCCGTATGATAATGTTGATAAGCAGTTGGCATTGGTGCTGTTGGGTATTTTTGTGGTGACGTATCGAAATTGTTTGTTTAATGGGAAGTGGTTTCCGTTTTGGATGGGGTTGATGTATGTGATATCCCTGTTTTATACGCTGTACTTTGGTTATATCTATTTGTTCATCTATCCAGCGTGGATGATCGGTTTCATGCCAATGAAGAAAAAGGTATTTCGCTATTATTATATTGCCTTGTTATGTATGCTGGTGCCAGTTCCTTTTGCATTGAACCAATTGCCAGAATATATGACAAATGAGCTGCGAATCACGATTTTTGTCTATGGATTTTTTATCTGTGCCGCTCCTTTTGCGGGGCGTTCAATTCGTAAACAAGCGCAGCTACGTAAGCAGATGTATCAATCAACGCAACGAATGGAATATGTTATTAAACAAGAAGAACGCTATCGAATTGCCAGAGATTTGCATGATACTTTAGGACAATCCTTATCCATCATGACAATCAAAGCGGAACTTGCTGGAAAGCTTATAGTTAAAGATCATGAGCTAGCCAAAAAAGAAATGACGGAAGTGGCTGACACGTCAAGAGGGACCTTGCAGACGGTGCGGGAAATTGTTTCAAGTATGCGTTATGTTTTGATTGTTGAAGAAATGATCACGATCGAAAAAAATTTACGAACAGCAAAAATCATCTTATCCACAGAAGGAGAAGAATTAACAGAGGGGATTCCAGCTGATATTCAAAATACAGTGAGTTATTGCTTAAGAGAATGTATCACAAATGTGATTCGTCACAGTAAAGCGGGGCAGTGTAAAATTTGTATAAAAAAAACAGCAACGGATTATCTATTTATTGTTGAAGATGATGGCCGTGGAATGGGGCAATCAATACAGGGAAATGGCCTAACTGGACTAAGAGAACGAATTGAGAGTGTTGATGGAGAACTGGAATTTACGCAAAAAAATGGAACGAAGGTTTTATTCACAGTACCTGTGAATAAAAAAGAGGAGACAATCAATGATTAAACTGATTATTGCAGAAGACCAAGGCTTATTGTCTTCTGCCTTGGCGACGATTTTAAGTTTGGAAGAAGATTTAGAGGTTGTGGGGATTGCTAAAAATGGTGTGGAAGCATTAGAATTGATAGAAAAACATCAACCAGATATTTGTTTGACAGATATTGAAATGCCGTTGAAAACGGGACTGGATTTAGCGGAAGCGTTAAAAGGTCAAGCACAAAAAGTTATGATCTTGACGACATTTGCCAGAGAAGGCTACTTTGAACGTGCGGTGAAAGCGAATGTAGCTGGTTATCTCTTAAAAGATACACCGACGGATGAATTGATCGGAAATATTCGGGCAGTCATGCAAGGTAAAAAGTTTTATTCACCTGAACTTGTAACAGGTCTATTTTTACAACAAGACAATCCGCTGACTGAGCGAGAACAAGAAGTGTTACTAGCAGTTGGTGAAGGCTTGTCTTCTAAGGAAATTGCTGCAAAATTATTTTTAACTAGTGGAACGGTACGAAATTATATGTCGGAAATCTTGAATAAATTGGACGCAAAAAATCGGATCGAGGCAGTGAGTATTGCAAAGGAAAAAGGGTGGATATAGGCAAAGAAAAGATAATTAAGTGATGATAGATGGTTAGGTTTTACACGGGATAGTTTAACCAGTCGCAAAAAATGAAAAAAACCCTTATTATTTATTAATTTTTTTATAAATAAATTTTAATTAAATATGTTTTTGTTTTTTTATCATTTATTATATGAAAGTATGTTTTAAAAATAGAAGGAGTTTAATTATGAAAAAGACTATCATCAGTTTATTTACTTTGGTAATGGCACTATTCTTGGTGCCTTTATCAAGCGAAGCGGCCCAGATCAACTTTTACGATATTGACTATCTTAGTCCACAAGAACAAGCTGCTATTATTAAGGAAAAGCCTTCAGTAAGTGGAAAGTATGAACAGTACAATCTTATTTACCAAAAAATATCAGCTGCTGCAACACCTAACGATAATTCTAATTCAGGATTATCCATTGGGTCAAAGAATGACGGGATGACTGCAAAACCAAGCAGTCAGTCTCAGTTGCCAAAAGCAGGAGAGTTTGAGCATTCTAACTTGTTGTTATATGGCAGTGGGTTTATAGTTGCGAGTTTGTTTATTTTTTATAAACGGAGAAAGTACAGTAAACTATTACTTATCATTATGATTCCAGCAGCTATAAGTAGTTCATCGATGATTGCCTTAGCGGCAGGAGAGCCTTTGCTTCCGAAAGAAAATATCTCGATTTCTAAAGACGAAACAAAAATCATTGAGCCAACTCTGATCGAAGGATATGAATATGTAGGATACTATCCAGACGCTGAAGTGGTTCCGCCAGCAACTGAATCCACGGTCACCGTACGTTATATAGATGAGAACAGTGAGGAGATTCATGAAGCCAAAACGATTCATGGAACTGTTGGGGAAGGTTATGATGTATCCACTGAACAATTTAAATTGCCTATAGCTAATTACAGCTTGAACGAAAACAACTTGCCAAATAATTCGGTTGGGACATTTACAAAAGAAGCTCAGACAGTTACATATGAATACCAGAAAGAAGTCGTTCCTGAAAAAGGAAAAGTAATGATTTATTATTTGGATAAAAATGGGGTAGAGATTCAGCCTGCGGATACATTAAGTGGCGAGGTAGATCAGCCATTTCATGTTGAACAAAAAGAAATCTCTGGCTACATACTTGAACATACTTCTGGTGAATTAGACGGAGTGTTTTCGGCCGAAGATCAAGTAGTTCAGCTTTATTACACAGATGAAGCGAAAATCAATATTCATTATATAGATAAAACAAGCAAACAACCTTTGGCATTAAATTCATTACCATTTTACGCACCTTACTTAAAACCTGATATAAGTGATATTGATGATTATTATTACACAAGTTCATACAATGGAAAGACGTATGAACAAGGTGCAATTGTGCCATCAGATCAATTAATCGTAAAAGTAGGCACAGTCTATACACTGCCAAAAGAAATCAGGTTTTTAATAACGAAACCTACTGGTGAGACAATGGATTACTTTTTCTTTCCAAAACCAATTTCACCACCAGGTGGTGGATTGATCATAGAGATCGACAGTTATTCAAATTTTCTATACTTTAATGAAAAGCCGGAATATATTCCTGTAAACTACACAGGAACTGCGGATCAGTTGGAAATTGATGTTACCTATGAAATAAGCTATATAGGTACTGCAATTCCTGAACCATAGATAAAAAAATTAGCTAAATATCAGTGAAAGAGAAATAAGCTTCTTCAAGCAACCTTGAAGAAGCTTATTTCTTATTTGAGATTGTTTAAGGGCGTGGGGAACCAAATAAAAAAATGCCAGATAGAATAAGCAACAGTTGACCATACTGAGTCGAGTGATTTCTTTTTTGATGCAGTAGTCTTGGTTTACTTTCAAGGGTCATAAACTGAATGGGCACTATAGGTTTTTTTCTTCGATAGACAAAAATGATTTCTTGTGGAGCGTCAGTAAAATTTCCCTCTTGGATCGACGTATTACTGAGTAGTTCCCAAGGTTGAGTAGTGTCTTTTCTTATGTAGTAAATAATAGAAGTTGGCTGAACAATTAATGATAATATCGAAAATAAGATGACAAAATAAAAACTAAAACATTTCCAATTTTTCATTTTCAACCTCCCTTAATTCAACGACAAGATCAGCAAATTTAGCCCAATCTGATGGGCTAGGAGGCTGCTTCCAGATAATTTGTGGACACGTAAGCTCTGTTATTTTGTAATCGGAGATAGAGAGCTGAGTCGTATTATTAAATCTCTTTTGAATAACGATATTCAAATCTCGAAAACGTTGTAAGCTTTGGCTAATGTATTCGGTATAGGCACTACCATGTGAAAAATCAATATAAATAGTTATGGGATTACCGAACTGAGAAGGCTCTAAGAACGCTAAAATAGAAAACATGAAATCATAATAAAGTTTGGCTTGTTCATTTTTAGAAAGATTCAAAGACAAACAAAAATGATTTTTTCGAATAAATCTTAAAACAAGCTTGTGTAACGGATTGTAAACTTCTGAAAAGTAGCTATAAGCGGAAATATCTACAAAAGTCGTATAGTTTTGCCTAAAAATAGACAAGCCTAGTACTTTTTTTAAAAATGAATGATATAAGTATTTCTCCTGTTTTTGGGTTAGTTGGAAAGCATCTGATAATTTTGTTACTAATTGTTTCGCAGTATCTTTTGTTTCTGCCAATAGGTCATCATTGAAGGATAAATCACAATCAAACATATCAGAGACAAATAAGAACAATAAAACATAATGACTTTCCTCTTCTGCCGAAGTCGGTATAGAAGATTGTAGTACTTTTTTTAGCATCGCTAGTTGTGAACCAAATTGCTGTTGGGTTTTTGCTCCTACTGTACAAAAATTTTCTTGTAAATCATGGTGATTTAGTCTTCGACTTTGCATGATCTGAAGAAATAAAGCAAGCTTTCTTTTTTGTAGAAAAGTTAGGTCTAAGTTAAAGTAACTGACTAATTGTTGTAGGAGTTGCTGTATTTTTTGTTCAGAATGAGTAAACGGATAGCGTTCGCCAAAATAAAAATAGGAGATAATATCAAAAATAACGGAACGAACTCGTGCTTCTGGTCCAATTAGTTTATTTTTTTGTATAGACAGACCTGCTTTTTTTAAATTAGATATCACCTTGGTACGAATCTGATAAAGCGTAGTTTTAGCTATATGCTGTTCTGCCTGAAATTTTTTGATTGATTTTTCTTCTACTAACACTTCAATAAAAAAGCGAAATTTAGGTGAACGCTCTGCATAGTGGTATTGCAACTCTTGAATGATTTCATTAGAGATTGGCTGAAAGGCGATTTCATCATAATATTCTTCTGATATACGAAGTTGAGGATATTCTTTGTTTAACTCAGCGAGGTAGCGTTCTAATAAAAATTTTGATAGACCAGTCAATTCCAATAACTTTTTTTTACTTAAAAATTGTTCATTGTATCGTTGTAATGTGGTTAATAGTTGAGCTTTTTCTTTGTCATCATCATCTAAAAAATCTAAGTATTTCATTATTTCACCCCAAAATCTGTTCGTAAGATTAGCTTGTATGAGTGGATAGCTGCTAGTGCGATAAATCTTTAGCAATTGCTGAAAATGAATCTCCAACTTCACCATGTAAGGTGCTTGACGAAGATATTTCGCGTCCATGTTCATCGACATATTTTATTGTAACAGTTCCCGTTTTCTTCTTTTTTTTCAATTCTTTCTTTTCTTTTCCTGTTTTTGGCTCAATCACAAATGTCCCTTCCTTTTTCTTCAACATAGTTGGGAGTTCAGTTAGAGGTAACAAAGAGTCATTGGCTGTTCTTGTTTCTGATATTGGCATCAGAGTATCAGGATAAGAGAGTACTAATGGTTCTTGGTTTAGTGTATTTTCAGGTACTACAGGGAAGTTGTTTGAGTTTATTGACACCTCATTTTTTTCTGCTTCGTAGACATAGGTTACAATTTGCTCTTGTGCTGTAAATATTCCTTTGCTGTTTTGCGGTAAGTCTCTTAGTTGCCAATTGTTCAGATATTTGCTACTTGTTTCATAGAAATCATTTAACTTTCCATTTAAACTTTCTGATTTTGCTATTTTTTTCCCATGAACATCTACATAGTCGACTATGACAGGTGCACCCTCTGCTTTAGTATAATTGTATGTTATTTTTTGTGGTTGGTCAGTGAAAACACCCGTTTGATTTTCAGGAGTATGAATCAAAATCCAACCTGGAATTTCTTTAGCAGATGAGCTATATCGTTCTCCGATATTCCCTTTTAGTAGTTCTAGTGAGGCTAGCTCATTACCCACTTCGTCTAGATAATGTACGGTGATAGGAGCGCCTGGTTCTGGGGGATTTACAATATTAAATTTATGGTTATATATACCGTTAGAGATAGAATAAAAAGAATATGAAGCAGGCTGCAGATAAGAGCCTGCAGGATTATCGATACGTGCACTGTAGCTCAAGCTAGATAATTGTTCATATTCTTCTTGAGAAACATTGGAGACTAAAAGACCTTCCCCTGTGATTTGAATCCGTTCAGGGGCTATTTGACTATTATTAAATGTGAGAATCGTATTGTTTACAGCATTCGATGTTGTAAACGGTGGTAGATAGCCGTCAAAATTTGTTAACCTGTTAGGCATAATTGAAAACGGAATAAAAAGAGTTTGAGCCTCAGACTGATAATCGAAGTCTGTTGGGTGGATCGTACTAGAATGTTGTTGTTTTCCTATATTTTGTCCATAGGCTCCTAAAATCGTTAAAGCCGGGAATGCATTAAGCACTGTAAAGTCAGCAACACCATCGTATTGGATATATAGCGTTTTTAACTTAGGCAAGGACTTTAGGGGAGTGATGGTTGTGATATTTTCGTTATATTCGATAAAAAGTTTTTCTAAAGATTTCAGAGGAATCAATTTATCTAAAACTTGATCATCAACGTTAGCACCCGTCAAAGAAATCAGATTGATCGATGGGTTATTACTCAGATCAGGAAAATTCTCAGTGGTAACATTTTCACCTTGAAGTCGTACATAAGTCAATTTTGTCAGTTTTTCCAATGAGCTGAAATCAGTTACACGTGTTGTGGTCATCATATTGAAACTATCCAAGTTGACTGCATACTCTAACCCAGAAAAACTAGTGATTTGCGCTGCGGATTCGCCAGAGAGATATAAAGAGGTCAGCTGAGCCAAATCATTATAAGTTAGTTGGTCTCCAATGGGTTTGCCTAAACTGGATAAAATGAATGTTTTTAAAGTGGAATCCATTTGTTCTATGATATCGAAACTATTCATCTTGTCATTGTTCTTTGAAGCTTGAGTAGATAACTGTTGAAAGTGGTTGATTTCGTCTGCAAATGTTTTATCTGTAGTAACTAAGTTTGTATAGGAAAAAGCACTAATACAAAGCAATAAAACTCCGATTCTTTTTTTGAAAGCGTTCATTTTTTCACCTCATAGCATAGTTGCAGTAGCGTGCATTTAAACAGAAGAAAAGAAGCATCTGTCTAAAACCCTTAAAAGTATAACGTATTTTTTATTAAAAAACCGTCGTTTTTCAAATTTTATAATTTTTTTATTTTTTTTTGAGATAAATCGATCTAGTTTATAAGGAAATAGAGAAGTAATTACTAAATATAGTACTATTTAACGTTGTTTGATTCTATATTGATTGCGTTTGTTTTTCCGTCTTTTTTCTTTTTTCCGTAAATATGATGAACTTTTACAATAATTAAAAAAAAATTCCAGTTTTACTTGGTTGTTTTGGGAAGCAAATTGTTTGAATATATAGGAGTACCAACAAGTGATGGAGCAGCGCTAAGTTAGTTTTGAGAAAGGGGAGAGATTGGATGGACCCTAAACTTATTGTAGAAATAATTAATGTTCCTGAAAATTTTGATAAAGAAAAATTAAATGATTTAAATAACTCAGGGATTTCTATAAGCTATGCCAATTCCTACATAAATAATACAAAGAATCCAATCAAACAACACATCGATTATTTTATTATTATTGAGGATCAACTGAGTTTAATGGAGGTCTTTGAAATTATCACCTCTATTAGAAAAAACGAACAAGGACTTATTTTTTTATTAGTTGAGCCAGAGCATGAACAACAAAAGCTATTCTACTTAAAAATAGGAGCAGATATTATAGTAAAAATTGATGAGACTTGGGAGGTTTTGAAATATATGATGTTAAATTTAGGTCGGCAAAAAATATATGAAAAAACAATCTTGACGAAAAATAATCAACTTGTTTTAAATGACTACAATTTAAGTGTCACTATTGCAGGTGAGGAAGTTTTCTTAACAAAAAACGAATTTCGCCTACTAAGGCTGTTAAATAAAACGCCTAACATCACAATTAGTTATCGTGAAATCAATGAATATCTTTGGAATAAAAAAGACAGTACTCAAGTAGCTAATATCGCCAATATTGTTTTTAATTTACGGGATAAATTGAAGCAAATTGAAGGGGCTGATCATTATTTGGTAACAGTTCGCTCTAAAGGATATATGCTGAATATCTCAGAAAAGTCCAAGGAACGATTGTGAAAGGAGGTGAAAAGGAAAAGATGAAAAAGAGGAAGAAAATGATTGTTGTGCTTGGTTCACTGATAATTTTTCTAGCGCTGATTTTGACTTTTTTCCATTCTGCTAATGAAAAAATTTCAGCTGAAGAATTGACAAAAGAAGCATCGTCCAATCCAGTCAGCTCGTATTTTAATTGGAAATATGATTGGCAAAAGAATAATGCAGTGAAAGTAACATCACTTAGAAATGAAAATAAAGCCATCAATCCTCCTACAATGTATAATCGAGCAATTGCTAACTATTTTAGCTTTGATCTTTTAGAAGGAGATACTCGGCCTGTGTTAAACTCGTCCGCCTACACATTTGGGCTGATTACACCAATTACAGCTTTAGAGTGGCCAGTATTTAATTCAGTAGATCCAACTGTTTATTATGAGTACAGTAATCCTTCCTATTGGAAAGGGATCCCTGCTAATGTTGATGGGAAATTTACGTCGACAAAGAGTAATTGGCCAAATATAGCTCATTGGAGTGGTTGGCCGAATGGGAATGTAAAAACAACGGCTTATGTAGTTTATCCTAAAGGCTCGACTACAAACGATTGGATCTCCTACACATTTTCAGATGATGTTCCAAATAATGTAACCATGGGGACCTCTGCACAAGTAAATGTTGATAACTCTTATGAAAAACCTGTAGCACCTCAGGTTTCATGGATTTGGGGATTGGGCTGGAACATTGAAATTCCGCAATTAGTAAAAGGGATATTCAAAGATATTGATAACCCAGACGGGCCAACACTCTCAGCGGATGAAGTCTTAGGATATGGTGGAGAGATGGCTGATTCTGTTGTTTTAAAGAATAAAGAACTAACGGGGTATAATTTTGTTTCCTCACAAGTAGTGCTAGGACCAACGATCAATTCAACTGGTTTTGGTACAGGAGTTCGAGAACCAAGTTCTTTTTACTATGATGAAAAAACAACTTCGATCAAAGAGCCAACCACAGATACTAGCTGGACAACAACGGTCGATAAACAGCAAAAAGGCATTATCTTTTGGTATAAAAAGAAAGCACCCGTGATCACATTAGATAAGAACGTGGATCAGTCATCTGCCATGATAGGAGATAAATTGACCTATACGTTGACAATGGAAAATGCTGGGGATGAGGCTTTATTGAAGTCAAAAATAACAGATAAGCTGCCAGAAGGGTTATCAAAACCTAATGCGATCATCTTAGATGGGAAACCATTGCTGGAAGGAACAGCGAATGTTGAAGGAAAATATTTTACATGGAATAACACGACTCGTGAATTAAGTATTTTTGCAGGATCCATTTTAGAACAGGAAAAGAAAATACTGACATATGAAACTGAAATTGTTTCAGGAGTATCAGGTGAGAAAAAGGTGAATACTGCTAATCTGACAGGTGAAAATACAGACCAAAAGCCAGAAGGGCAAGCGACAGTAACTATTTTTGATCCATGGAAAGTTACCTTTGAAACAAATGGTGGGAGTGCTATTTCTGAGCAACGTGTGAAAGATGGGGAACTGGCACAACGACCAGCTGATCCAAGCTATACGAATAAAGTGTTTGTAGATTGGTATGAAGATCAGAATTTAACAAAACAATGGAATTTTGATACGCAGGTGACACAAGATATCATACTTTATGCAAAATGGCGTAGTAAGATAGTTGATCCAGAAGATGGTGTTGATCCATTAACACCACTTGATCCTAACGATGATACTGAAAAACCGATAAATCCAACTAGACAAGATTTGCGAATTGAATATGTATCAGACTTTGATTTTGGCAGTCATCAAAATACTGCCGAAAAATTGGCATTAAAGTCAGTAGGGGATTATGGCAAAACAGCTGATGATACGAATAAAATTGTACCATCGTTCATCTCGATTATTGATGATCGAACGAGCAGTAACACGAATAGTTGGGAGCTGCAGGCTAAAGCATCTGCTTTTAAAGATGAAACAGGAGAACCATTAAAAGGAGCAAGATTACTTCTTTCAGATTTGAATTATGCCGATACGGGAAAGGCGAGACCAGAAGTAACAAAGGATGTTGTTGATTTATCGGGAGACTATGTTCCGATAACAAGTACTTTAGGAAAAAAAATTGGTAATGGGACATGGTCTTTGGCATTTGGAACGCTAGATTCTAATCAGCGCTCAACAGGTGTGACGCTAGACATTGCGCAGGGATATGGCAAGAAACAGGCGGATTATTCAACTTCTATTGATTGGGAGTTAGTAGTCGAGCCTTAAGGGAATAAAGAAAGAGGAGAGACATGAAAAAATTATTTTATAGTATCTGCTTTAGTTTGTTCTGTTTCTTGTTAGTCGGTGGACCTGCTGTTAGTCTAGCTAGCGGCATAACCTCAAACGGGGGGATCAATTTTACACCTGCTTCACAAGAGCAGACAGAGAGTAGTGAACGTGAGCAACAAAAATCAGATGTAACGACAGAAACAAAAGCGGACTCAGGAGTCAAAGAGTCTAACCAAAGTAAGGGCATCTTCCCGAAAACAAATACAGATAATAGTCACTTTAACACTTATTTAGGTGTGGGACTATTGATTCTTTGCCTACTAATTGGCTTAGCGAGGAAGCAACAGTTAAGGAACAACTGATTTAATGAATATTAGGTATATCGTAATATATTTACTTTATATAAATTGACAAACTAGAGAGGAAGAAAAAAATGAAATTAAAAAAAGTAATTATCGGTAGTACATTAGCAGCAACTATTTTAGGAGGATTAGGGGCTCAAACAGTACAAGCGGCTGAGTATCCATCTGCAACCGAAGCTAAAAGTGAAGGGAAAGTCACTTTTACAGAAGGTGGACCTGAAATTGTTGATCCAACTGATCCAGATATTCCAATCGTACCAGTTGACCCAACTGACCCAACGAATCCAACAAAACCAATAAATCCAGGTAAAGCGGATTTAATGATTCAATATGTATCAGATTTTGATTTTGGCACACATTCAAATAGCCTTAAAGCATTAAAAGCAAATGCAAAACCAGATTACGCTTTTGCGCTAGATGCACAAGGGGATCGGACGGGAGATTTATATGCCGTTCCATCATTTGTTTCAACGAAAGATGTCCGTGCAGAAAGAAAGGGTTGGGAATTAACAGTAACAGCTTCTAAATTTACATCTACTAAAGGAACTGAACTAAAAGGAGCAGAAGTTACACTTAAAGATTTAACATATAATACACCAACAAATCCGATTGGTACGGCACCGATCGCTGCTACGGGCAATAAAGTTTTAACACCTGCAACGGAAACAACGGTTGCAACTGCAGGTGATAACAGCGGTATTGGTTCGTGGTCATTAGGTATGGGTGCATTATCGGCAGATGAAAAAGCTGTTGAAGGGGTTGAATTAAACATTCCTCAAAACTCTTTGAAAGAAAATGATACCTATAAAGCAACCTTTGATTGGGAATTAAAAGCAGATCCAACTGTTGCGCCATAATAGTTATAGAATAACAGACGAATAATTTAACAAGTAGAAGATCGTTAAGATTCTGTTAATTATACGAATCTTAACGATTTTTCTTTTAGGAAGGTGACAATAAATGAATAAAAAATGGCTGATATACATACTAAGTTCGTTTTTTCTAGCCACGTTATTTTTCGTAACGGCTTTTGCGGATGAAACAAAGGAAGAAGCAAATAAGGGGACGGGTGCTGCGTTTAGCGTATTGCCGATTTATCCAGACAATCAAGTGAATGGAAAAAATGGCTATTTTGAACTAAATGTAGCGCCGAAACAAAACCAAGTTTTGCAGATTGAACTGCAAAATTATTCAGAAAAAACAATAACGATAGACATAGAGGCAAATCGCGCAACAACAAGTGATGCGGGAATAACAAGTTACAAAAAAAGCAACAAAGAAAAAGATGATACTCTAAAAGTAGATTTTGAATCATTAGTGCATTTAGAAGAACAAGAAGTCACGTTAAAAGCTAAAGAAAAAAAAACAATCAATATTACGCTGCAAATGCCAGATGAATCATTTGTAGGTCAAGTCTTAGGTGGGATTCATTTTTCTCAAAAACCAGATGAAAAAGAAAAAAATGAAAAGAAAAACGCTGTGTACAATACGTTCTCATATAGTATTGCTGTACTTTTAACAGAAAATAAGCAGCAAGTGGAGAATCAGTTAAAACTGATCGATGTCTATGCAGATCAAAGGAATTATCGAAACTTTATTGAAGCAAGCATTCAAAATGCTGCGCCGACCATGATCAAAAACTTATCAATAAAGTCTGAAATATTTGAAAAAAAATCTTCAAAAGCAGCATATCAAGCCAATAAAAGTTCTCTTAGAATGGCTCCGAATTCAACATTCAATTTTGGTTTAGATTTACAAAACACAGAATTGATACCAGGAGACTATACGCTAAAAATGACTGCGGATGCAGATGGTAAAGAATATAAATTTTCGAAAGATTTTACAATCAGCCGCAAGCAAGCGAATGAACTCAATGATCAGGCCGTTTATATAGAGAAAAAAGATAATAAACAGTTGTATATGATTATTGCTGGTATCTTATTGGTAGTTATTGTTATTGTAATCATTTTGATTAAGCGAAAAAGAGCAAATAAAAAGAAGCAGCAAAGTAAAAAAGGAAAAAAGAGAAAAAAGAAAATAATGTAAACAGCTTGATTAATGCAGGCTGTTTACATTATTTTGAGGTATTGTGACAAGGCGTATAATCTGAAAAATAGGTTGTAAATCATACATAAAAGAACAGCGAGTATCAAAACAAATAGTGTCTAGTGATTTAGGCATATGAACAGTTGAATTTGATTGAGATGATAAGTGTTGATAGATGAGAGATAGGCTGAAATTATTTAGTACTTTTCATAATTGATCGATACTTAAACAGTCAGCCTATTTTTAGTGATAATATTTAATATAAAAAAACAAATGAAATGGAAGGGAATCAATTTTTTCTGTTCTTTTAAAAAAAATATTGATTTAAAATGCTTATTAAATGGATTATGTTGCATACGTATTCTAAAGAAAGACAAGAAGATAAAAATCAAAAAAAAACATATAGACATGAAAAAAAGCTGATGATACTATGAAAGTAAGGAGGAGATAAAACATGAAAAATAAAGTATTGAAAGTTGCTGTAGGGAGTTTAGCGTTGTCAATGGTTGGGTTAGTTGGTTATCAAGCAAAGGCAGAAGCTAGTTACATGGATGAGTTTCCATATGTATATGTGGTGCCGGAAGCCATGAAAGAATCTTTGGCTTATGAAATACGTGGAAGCGAAACGGAAGATGAAGCAAGTCTACGTGATCAATTTCAACTCTTTACTAAAGCAAATTTAGCCACGGTCCGTGCTATGGAGTCAGAAGGAGAGTACAGCACTTTAGAAGGAATTCAGCATGTTACGAATTTAGAAGCTTATGGTGTTGAAGGTAAGACTTCTGTTGTGGACCCTAGATTATTAAGCAAAAATACAAAAATGAAAAATTTGGAGATATCAGGTTCGTTTTACTCGATTGATTTTTTGAAAAATCTATCTAAGTTAGAGAGACTTGATTTACGGAATACTTCTGAAACGACAGATGAGTATAGAGCGTTACTAGGTGAAAAAGATCGTAAAGTTCGTCCGTTATTTGATTTATCTGTTTTAGATTCTTTAAATAATTTAAAAAGTATTCGAGTGCAGTCAGAAGGATTTACTGAACCCGTTGCACTGAAAAAAAGCATGACAAACTATACAATGGTCAGCCCAATTGTTTTACCTCAAGTCTTTGTCGATAAGGGGGCAAAAGTAATCATCGAAAGTGAAGATCAAAATTTCACATATCAAGATGACGTGTTGTCGTGGGCACAACTATCATCTGATACGAAAGAACTACACTTTTCATGGCATGTTGAAGACTGGACTTATTTTGGTGAAGCAACGATTCCAGTTCTTTGGAAATAATGGAAAAGTAATAATAGCTTACAATGACTGAGTGGGGTTGAGAAAGGGGTATTTAACTCTGATAATGCGTCTACTCCAATCGTTTAATCGAATTCCTTGTGACTGGAATGTAGCTTTTAAAGTTATGTCCTAGTCACTTCTAAGTTATTTTTTTAAATCCTCAATAATAAAATTTTTCATTTTCATTAAGGAGTAATAGGCAACAAGAATAATGAAAAGAAAAGTGATCCTAAATTAGTCGACAAGCGAAGTCCTGCTTGATCCTCAAAACCTAAACGAATCCACCAAACAACTCACAAACTCTTCATAAGAAGCCGCTTTTAACAATGCCTCGATCGTTTCTTGATTATCCAATGATTCAACAATCAAATTAAATATTTTCCGAAATTCTTTTCGTTCAGACTTATTCATGGCCATCATCACGACGATTTGTACATATTCTTCATCCCAAAGCAGAGGCTTTTCATTGATCACAAAGTAGAGGGACGTTTTTAATGCATTCATTTCCATCGAATGAGGCATGGCCAGACCGTTGCCAAAGCTTGTGGAGGACATTTTTTCACGCCTAAGGATTTCTTCTTCAAAATTTGGCTTTACTCGGTTTAACTTAGTTAAGTGTGTGGACATGCGATGAATCAGCTGATATTTCGTTTCTGAATGTTGATTTTTTTCAAATAACTCTTTAGAAAAATACTGTTCGATTATTTTTTTCATTTTTAGCTGTTGCATACTTAGATTGATTTTTTTGACTGCTTGTGTGAGGATCTCTTTATCCTTTTCATTGAAAAAAGGTGTGATTTTTACATATTCTACATTGCTTGGTAGTACGATCGTGGAAATAATCAGCTCTTGATTTAGGTTAGAAATCGGCGCATCAACCTCTGTAATGATTTTTTTTATGTCTAATTCATAATCAAACGCTGCTAAAATTTTCTCAGAAAGATCGACATGCATATCGTAATAACTAGGACAAATCAACGTAGCGAACAACTTACTTTGGTTTATTTTAGCATGTTCAAAATAAGCACCTAGATGAAAAGCTAAGTAAGTGATTTCATCTTCCGCAATTTCTGATCCTAAGTATTCTTCCAATTCATTAGAGACAAAAACAGCTAAATCATAAACCAATGGATAATTCTCCTTGATCTCTTTGGTCATCGGATTTAAGGCAACTTGTTTTTCCCGATTGCGGTTCAGCAGGTTTTGTAAATGTAGGGAAAATTTAATGAAGAAATCTTCATCATCTAAAGAAAGTAAAAATTCTTCATTGATTTTCTGTAAAATCCGATTAGACAATTGAATACTTTCGTCTGCGATATACTCTTTCAAATCTTCTTTGATATCTGCGTAATTCAATAAGGTTGTTTTACTTTTTAAAAGAATCGTCATATAAGAAATTTCACTTTCTTTTAAGGAAATATCATAAGTATCTTGAATGTAGTTCGCAATATCAATCGCTGAGCGATGTTCTGCTGCTAGACGCGCATCGATTTTTGGAATAGCTGTCTCTACGATTTGATTGCTGTCATAGATTCGTTCCATCGCAACTACTATGTGTAAGATAATGCTATTTAAAGTATAACCGTTGATATATAAATTGTTTTCTTTAAGAATTTGGGTGATCGTCAGTTTCAACTCATCCAAGTCATAGCCGTAAAAGGCAGCTTGAATCGTTGCCAGATGGAGGAAATCAGCACTTGTTTCGTGATAAAACTGTTCTCTGATCCACGCGCGTTTCTTCTCTTCAGCACCAGATAAATAGACACTGTTTTCTTGACTAATGATTTTCAAGTGAAATTTACTCAATTCCTTATTTGCTTTACTGATCGTTCGCTCTAAAGTAGAAAGGCTGATAAAAAGCTGTTCTGCTAAATCGTATTTATTGATGGGTGTAACTAAATAAATGAGTTTTTCAGTCAATATCTGTTCTCGACTGACTTCTTTTGAAGATAGGTCGACTGATTCATTTTGGTTGATAACATATCCTTTTGATGTCGCTTGAATCAGTTTTTGAGTCTGGCGTGCATTGATTTTTTTGATGTAGTTTTTAATCGTTCTAGTTGAAACCGAAAAAGCATGAGCTAACTGACTAGAAGAAGTCAGACCGTTTACGCGAAGATATTTTATCAATTGTTCTTCAGATAATTTTTTCATCGCACTTTCCCCCACAGTCTTTTTTTTACATATGCTTCGATTATTCTTGGCTTCATTATATAGTCTTAGATCAAAACCCACAAATCACACTTTTTCACCGTAAGTGATTACTAGTGCAAAAGGTTGGATTGCTTACGTGACAGAAAATGGAGATAATTTGAGTGTAAAAGATCAAAGGAGGAAATGAATGTGAGCAAGAAAAATATTTTATTAGTTTGCGGTGGCGGAGCATCTAGCGGCTTTTTAGCTCAAAGTATGAAAAAAAGTGCTAAGACACAAGGGCTATCAGTAACGGTTGAAGCGGTTGGAGATTCTGAAATCGAAGATTATATCGATGAAAAAGATGTAGTGTTGTTTGGTCCGCATTTACGTTATATGGAAGCTGAATTAAAAGAAACGATGAGTGAATTTGATTCGATCCCTTATGATTTTATTCCAGATGAGTATTACGGCGCGTTAGATGGGGAAGGAACATTGAATTTTGCATTGTCATTAATGGCAGATTAGATTAAAAACTAGGTGGGAGAAAAATGAAAAAGATTATTGATTGGATGACAAATGTTTTTGCGCCAAAAGCTAACAAAATAACGAAAAATCCTTGGATCGGTGCTATTCAAGAAGCAATGACAACGGTAATGCCAATGATTTTAGTCGGTTCACTAGTGACGATTTTTGCTATTTTTGAAGAATATATTCCAAATTTTCCAGATATTTCGCCAATCAGCAGTTTTAGTTTTGGGTTAGCATCAGTCTTCGTGGCATTTTTTATTCCTTATCTGCTGTTGGAGAAAAAGAAGAAACACAAATTAAAAAAACAAGCTGGGATGATTGGGATCGCATTTTTCTTGATGTTGGTTTTTCCGACATTTAATGAAGAAGGCGATATCATCATTGAATTTGCTAAATTAGGTTCTGGCGGTATGTTTGCAGCAATTGTTGGGGGATTGTTTGTAGCATTTGTCATGGATAAGTTTTCTAAATTTAGTTTGTTTAAAGAAGATACCATGATGCCGCCGTTTCTAGTAGAAGGATTTGATAGCATTGCGCCAACATTTTTGATTTTAGCAATTGGCTGGATCGCGATTTTTATTTTTAATATTAATCTGTATGATGGCATTTACTGGATTCTATCTCCCTTAGTTAATGTGTCTCAAAGTTTCTGGGGATTTGTGTTGATTATGTTTATTCAAGCGTTCCTTTATTCATTTGGTATCAGTAGTTGGGTTTTAGAGCCGCTGTATGTGCCAATTGGGTTGCAGGCAGTGGGACAAAATGCGGCAGATCTAGCACGTGGTGTTGATCCATCGTTGATTTTGACTAACGAAACATTGCAAGGATGGGTTTGGATCGGGGGAGCAGGTTCTACGTTAATGCTTTCTATATTTATGTTATTCACGAAGTCAAAGCGTTTGCGGGCTATCGGAAAGTCATCGATCGTTCCTTCATTGTGTAATATCAATGAGCCCTTGGTATATGGCGCACCAGTCGTCTTTAATCCAATGTTGATGGTGCCGATGTGGATTTCAGGCATTGTCGTACCAGCGATAACCTATCTTTCTTTCCAACTTGGCTGGGTCAGTATTCCGACAAAACCATTTGCTTTATGGTATTTACCAGTGGGGATACAAACTTGGCTGATCAATGGTGATTTAAATGGGCTAATTTTATTAGGGGTATCGTTAGTTTTAACAGGATTTATCTACTATCCATTCTTGAAAGTATATGACAATCAAATTTATAAAGAAGAATTGCTAAAAGCGGAGGAAGCTTAAGATGACACAAGAAGAAATAAATGAAGTAGCAATGCAAATGATCTTACATGCCGGCAATGGTCGTAATTTGATCAAAGAAGCACTAGAAAAAATGGATGAAGATTATTTTGTCGAAGGAGAAGAGCTGTTAAAAGAAGCTAAAAAAGAATTAAACTTAGCACACAATGCGCAAACAAAAGTCGTTCAGTACAGCATGGAAAACACAGTTGAAATCAATTTATTGTTCACTCATGCGCAGGATACGTTGATGACGATTTTAAGTGAATATAATATTGCCAAACACTTATTTAAATTGTATTACAAAATCAGTAAAATCGGAGGGTGATCAAATGCCTTCTTTTCCAAATGAATTTTTATGGGGAGCAGCGACTGCGGCGTATCAAGTGGAAGGGGCTTATTTAGAAGACGGGAAAACATTGTCTGTTGTGGATGAAAGTATTGCTCCTGAATACGCAGATACAAGTATTGCTAGCGATCATTACCATCGGTTTGAAGAAGACATTCGCTTGATGAAAGAATTAGGCTTGACGGCCTATCGTTTTAGTATTGCTTGGACGCGAATTTTGCCTGATGGTAGAGGGAAAATCAATCAGGCGGGGGTTGATTTTTATACTCAGCTGATCGATGAATTGCTTAAAAATAAGATAGAACCCATTGTGACGATCTATCATTTTGATTTACCAGTTGTTTTACAAGAGGAGTATGGCGGTTTTAGTTCAAGGAAAATCATTCCTGATTTTATTGAGTATTGTCGCGTATTATTTGAACAGTTTGGTGATCGAGTGAAGTATTGGCTGACGATCAATGAACAAAGCAATATGTTTTTATTGCCGTACCTGATTACGTTTACTGAAGAGAATGAGCAATCGTTATTAAAGCAAAAGTATGAAATGAACCATATCATGACTTTAGCGCATGCTAGTGCAGTAAAATTATGTCATCAGCTTTTACCCGATGCAAAAATTGGTCCAGCGATCGGGATCTCACCCGTGTATCCCAAAACCTGTGATCCAAAAGATATCTTGGCTGCCGAAAAAGCAGAAGAGTTGCGGAATACCTTCTTTTTAGAATTATATTGTAAGGGAAACTACTTACCTGCGATGCAAGCTTATATGAGAGAACATGACTGCCAGCCAACGATTGAAGCAGGTGATATGGAGCTGATCAAAGAAGGACGCTGTGATTTTCTTGGACTTAATTATTACGATAGTAAAACGGTCGAACATGTAACAGCATACGATCGTGGTAAAGAATTAGTGATCAATAAATCAGGTGAAGTTGGTTCAACTGAGAAAGAAGTCATCGAAGGAATTTATAAAGGGTGCAACAATCCCTATTTAGATAGAAATGATTGGGATTGGGAAATTGATCCGGAAGGGTTGCGGATAACCTTGAATCGAATCTATCAGCGTTATGAAGTCCCTTTGATCATCACTGAAAATGGTTTGGGTGCAGTCGATACACTGACTGTGGACAAACAAATTCATGATGAGTACCGCATCGATTATTTGAAAAAACATCTTGAGCAAGTTCATTTAGCGATGGTGCAAGATGGTATAGAAGTATTTGGTTTTTGTCCATGGTCGTTTATTGATTTAATCAGTACGACTAGTGGGTTCAGAAAGCGATATGGTTTTGTTTATGTAGATCGAACGGATACAGAAATCAAAGAGTTGATTCGATATAAGAAGGACAGTTTTTATTGGTATCAAGGAGTTATTAGGAGAAATAGAAAAGGGTTTGAATTATAGAGCATACTATAGAAAAGGTTATATTTTCGAATATAACCTTTTTAGTGTGTTCATAATTCAACTATTCTCTACCAACCAAAAACTTCTAATGTCTAAGGATAAAAGCAGGTCAGGAATGACGGACTATGAAAAAAGAGGATCAGATTGAAATAATACATGTTAAAAATACATATGTTTATATAATAAATAAAAAATATTTGAAATTTTTCCGAATTAAAAATACATAGAATGAATAAAAAAGCGCTTTCTTCAGAGCGCTAATCCCCTTTATTTATATTAAGATAAACAAAAATGATAGATAGATCATTGTTTCAAGGATGAAGGAAAAGAGAAAGGAGTCATCATAGATGTATTTTGTCGGTATTTTATCAATGTCCGCCGAACAGGAAAACGTATATTTAAATGTATTAAAAAGACTGGATTTTGACGTTAAATTTATCCCTTTGAATACTATTGAACAGCACCAAAAGTACATAGATACAATCATAATTGATGAAACAGGAGGCTCAACTTCGGGCAATAGTTACGAAATAATTATGAAAGTAAGGAGTGTATTTGATAAGTACCTTCTATTACTAACAAAAAATCGAACGACAACAACAGATTTGGTGTATTTGAGATTAGGTGTTGATGGAATAGCAAGTGAAGATACGGATTATGAAGTTACGTTCACTCAATTAAAACGTGTGCTAGAAGTCAGTAAAAAACCAGATATAAGCAATGAAAGCAAGAAATCAAATCAAGTAACAGAAGATTTATTAAAACTCAATCCACAAAATAGAAGTGTTCTTAAAAATGGTACTGAGGAAATCGAATTAACAAATACAGAATACCAAATTTTAATTGTTTTAATAAATCATATAGGAACGGCTATTTCTTATGATGAGCTTTATCAAAAAGTATGGGGTAAGGAAAATCAAATGAACAGGAACCGCCAATCTTTAGTGACAAATGTTGTCTTTAAACTTAGGGCAAAAATAGGGAAGGGGCATGGTGGTCAAAGTTATATTAAAACGGTTCGCACAAAAGGGTATATGTTTAACCCGTTAATAAAAATAGTGTAGAAAAAAATAGAAGTAGGCTCTATATTTTGTAGATCTAGTAATAGCATCAATAATTATTCTTGATTCAAGCGAAGACCTAAAACCTAGAGTTTTAAAGGAGGTGGTGTAAGAGCTTGAATAGTCATGGGCGTAAAAATAAATAAAGAAAGGAGACAAAATGGAAAAAGTAAAAAATAAAAAAATGTGGAGCGTGATTGCTCTGGTATTTATTGGGTTTGTGATGGTAGCAACTATTTTTAATCAAAGTTCTTCTATATCTGCCAAAACAGATGAAAGTTCCAAGAAAGTAACTCAAAGCAAAACTCAAGATATACCTAATTTAGATTCACAAGATAATCAAAATGGAATACATGAAAATAATTTTTCTAGCAGACTGATGAACCCAATCGAAAATGAGAGTGGGTTAAAGGCTACCGCGAAAATATTGACTGTGGCGCAAAATAAAGCATTTCCTTCTCTAGCTACCGTGGCTGGTCGTAATATGCTTTTTTCCCAAGTTGTTATTCCCGATCCGCAAGCTGGAGCTTCGTATGTCTATGTAGATTCAGAGGGTTCACTGTCAAATCCAAGTAGTAGTGCAGTTGGTTTTCAAAAAATTTATGTGAAAATTACTGAGAATGCGACCTCTTCTAGCATCATTGTCCCAATTCCTGTCACTGTGACTGATGCAGGAACAAGTTTGTTGTTCAGTAATACAGTTGCTCTTCAGGTAAATAATACTAGTGGAAAAATTATATTGTATCCAAATGATACAAAAGGCAAAAACGCTACTGAATTAAGCCAATTAGTTCAATCAAAGGGAAATATTCAAGCATGGAATATGGAAACAGGAGAAGCTGTTCCAGTAAATGTTCTTAACACAACGATCAATGCCACGACGATAGGAGCTTACACTGCGAATGTTGAAGTGACTGCTGGATCTGGAGCTGACCAACAGAAAGTGACAACATCGAAAGCGGTTGTTGTTTTCGGAGCAGAACCACAAAAATATGTGAACGTTACACAAAATACACCATTGGTATTATCTACTGTTCCTACAAATTTATTTACGAAGTTCCAAACGGTGACAACTACGATATCCACTGGAGTGAATTATAAATTTGTGGATGAAGAAGGAAAAGAGCTGCTAAATTCTAAGTTTGATACCAGTGAAGTCGGTTTTCATTGGGCTAATATTAAGATGACGGATAATAATAACCCAAATATTTCTACAGTTATTAAAGTAGCAGTCAATGTGACGAACGATACTATTTCAACTCATTTTGGCGCTACAGTTATGCTTAAAAAAGATAAAGATGCGGTTGTTACGCTGAGTGATATCAAAGGGAAAAACTCAGCTGAGGTGGCAGCGATTGTTCAAGCTAAAATGAATCTGAAGGCTTGGAATATAAGTACCGGCGAAACAGTAGCAGCGAAAGTTACAAGTACGACAGTAAAGCCAAATACAATTGGGAACTACAGTAGCACAATTCAATTAAGTTTAGCTGGAAAAACAGAGACAACTTATTCGAGTTTTGTTGTATTCGGCGCCATGCTAAAAGCGCCATATTATACTGCGATTTCTCAATTTAGAACATTAGATATGGGTTTATATGCTGGGAAATTTTTTGATAAATATCAGACATTGACAGGAAATTTAGGCGGTAATGCTAATTATGAATGGGTAGCAAATGAAGCAGGAGACCCGATAGAGAGTTTTGATTCTAGTAAAGCGGGTTTTCAATGGGGCTATATCAAGATGTCCGAAAAAACCAACGCTTCCATATCAACCGTTATCCCAGTTCCAATCACTGTAACAAATAACCAAACGACCATTGTAAATGCCAAGGCTGGATTGAGTTATGATCTGCCGCTTGTGACCAAAGGTGAGCTCAAAAATTTGGATAACATCCAAATCATTCAATTGTTGACCAATAAATTATCGTTAAGTGCTTGGGCGCTAACTTCGGGGAAAAAACTAGATGTAAAGGTAACGGGTACAACGATTACACCACTTAGTCAAACTGGTGAGATAACGGTCACGATTACTTCTGAAACAGAAATAATCCCATATAAACTAAATATTTTAGTTGTTCCGGATAAAGTATTTGGAAAAGATCTTTCAAACGACTGGAAAAATATCCCGTTGAATTCTTCAGAAGGATTGGTTATTAATCCTCTTACTGGATCAAAAATGAGTTTTCCTCAAAGAGGCCTAACGAGTGCGCTTAAAACAGATCAAGGGTTTATCATTAAGGATGAACAGAATCGAGGATACGTTTTTTTTGATCAAAAAGTGTCTGATATCCCAGGTGTAGGAAGTTATCCTCTATATGGAGGAAGTGTCGGTTGGAGTAGAACGAATGGTCTTGGTTGGGATGAAGTGGATAGTAGAATCGTAACTAGTTATTTTATGAGAAAAGGCAACACGATCAAGCAAATTTTGTTCGATCAAAAGAATCAGGTTATGTATGTTTATACATTATCCTTAGCCCGAAATTTAAACTTTTCTGTTTACTTGGACATGTACAATCTTTCTAACGAGACAAAGAAATTTTCTATGTTAGAAAGTGTAGACACAGACTATCTATCAGATTTAGTTTCAATTTATGCAATGGGAAATAATAGTGGATTCTATATGGAGAAGGAACAGGATGTGAATAATAAACCCGTTAAACGGCGATTTTCAATTAAGTTGAAAGACTCCAAAGGACAGTGGCTATCAGATTATACAAAATTTATTGCTGGTGCCTATAAAGGTATTGGGGTTTTTAACGACTATAATTATTTTGGCAATGACTTTAGTAAGTCTGGAAATGAAAGTGACGAATTAGCTGAAGGTGATGTCATTTCAGAAAATGTAGATACAGCTTATCAATTAGGAGCACCTTGGAAAGATATTGCATCAGGAGAGTCTTTGAAAACAGGATATGAAGTGTTTGTGGGTCAGGAACTTCCTTACATGCAATTACAAGCAGATCCGGATGTTTTTAATATCTATCAAGATCATACAGAAGATTTAGTGTCAGATTATACGATAAGTAAGATTCCAGAAGCTGGAGCTAAAGGTTCAGTGTATGTTACGTATCCTGACGGAAGTGAAAACCAACTTCCTTATCTTTCAAATGAAGTAAAAGAATTTGATGGGCGTTTGGTCATTCCAGTGAATAAATTATCGGATAATCTAAATGAAGAACAAGGAACAATCAAAAGTTATGATACAAGCTTAATAGCCGTAGATGAATCCGGCGGACCAACGAATGGTGTACCATCACATGATTATCAAATCAAGGTCAATGTCTATCATCTAGGCGGTTCACCTATAGCGCAAATTCTTAAAAAAGATAGCGTTTGGAACAAAGAAGCCAATACGCTGATTGCGGATCCAGTCATTTTACCAGGTCATAAAGCAGATTTTGAGTATGTGAATCCATCTAAACCAGTTGATACATCTAAACCAGGTCTGCAATATATGGAAGTTCGTATGACAGACATGAATGATCCTTCTCAAAAAACGATTATTCGCGTTCCTGTAATGGTTTTAGACGATACTTTACCAACAACAGGCGTGATGGTTGGAGCTGTTGACTTCGGTACAAATAGGAAAGAAGTTTCTGGTTTGTCAGACGAAGAACTGAATGCCTTGATTTTGAAAAAATCAGATGCTGCCGGTTGGGATATTGCTACAGGTTTACAAAAGGATGTGGAATTATCCGTTCTTAATACAACCCTGACGAACGATCCTGATATCACAAAAAAGTATACAGCTACGATTCAAGCGAAAAAGGGTGCAGTGACTGAAACAACTACAGTTCAAATCACCCTCAGTGCGAAGCTGATCGTCAACTTTTTAGACATCAAAGGGAATGCAATTCATGATCCTTATACGGGAACAAATGAAATAGGCAGCACTGTTGATTTGACCGAATTGTCAGAAGTGACTGATATTTTAGCTAAGTTGAAAGCAGATAACTATGAATTAGTCAAAAAACCAGATAATGAACAGTTTAAAATCGTTTATGGAGAAAATAGGGCTGATTATCAATTTAATGGTGCATTGACACTGATTTCAGCACCAGATGTACTTGATTTTGAGACGAAAAATGCGACGGTCAATGCAGTGAAATTCACTGATCCTAAAGTGGTTGGAAAACCATTAGTTGTATCAGATACTCGAGCAGAAAAAGAAGAATGGTCGTTAAAAGCCAACGTTGATCAGCCATTGACCAGTTTAGCGAATAAAGAAGTTATTATTCCTGATGCCATCAAGTATAACTATCAAGGAGAAGACTTGATGTTAGGAACAGATAGTGTCGTTATTGTTAATCACACGAATACAGCTTCTGATACCTACGATATTACCAAAGAACGCTGGTCTAAAGGAGAAGGATTTTTACTCGATTTACAACCAGGAGCGATTAAAGCACTTGGAAAATATCAGGCAAAAATAACAATTACATTGGAAAATACCAAGTAGAAGGGCGGAGGAATAGCATGGAAAAACAGAATTTTTTAGTTAAAACTATACTTTCTTCTTTACTCATACTTGTTTTTTCAGTAATTGCTGTGGGAGATGTAAACGCTGAAGATGGGGCACAGATCCAAACCAAAGGAGAAATAACACTCTTTGATGATACCTCACCGAGTACAAGTGAATCAGTTTCGTCCAGTTCAATGAACCCATCCAGTTCGTCTAACGTTATGATAAAACCAGAGGGTAGATTACCTTCGACCGGTGAGTTGATCAAGTATAGCTTTTTGATTAGTGGAATCTTATTAATACTGTTATTACTGTTGATCTGGTGGCTCAATCGTCGACAAAAGGGAAGGAGCAATGAGTAAATGAGTAAAATTCATTGGATCTCTCCATTAGTATTTGTCATTGTCGCTACTATAGTAGCTGGAGGGGCAAATTATGCCTATGCCGAAAAACAAACAGGAGACATAGGTATCTCATTCAAAGGGCTAGTTGATCCAGGCTTTGGCGTATTAGATCCTGAAAATCCTAAAAATGAGTTAATAAGTGAGGATGAGTACGGGAAGACTAATGGCCCGTTAAGAATTGATTTTGTTCCTAACATCAACTTCAGTAGTAACAAAATAGTGAAAAATGATATCAGCTATCCAGTCGATTCATTACTATTTAAAGGAATCATTGCTCCTAAAGGGAACTTTATTCAAATTTCCGATTATAGAGATACGCAAACGGGTTGGAGTTTACAAGTTCGCCAAGAAACTCAATTTACTAAGCAAGATAAAGAGAAGCATCAACTTGATGGCGCGGTTCTTTCTTTCGATAAATCATGGGTCAACACACCAAATGGAATCCCAAAATATCCTAGTGTTTCAAAAGAAGTCATTCGTTTGAACAATCTAGGAGAAACCTATACCTTAGCTAAAGCTGAAAAAGGAACAGGTGGAGGAACATGGAGTATTATTTTCGGAACGTCAGAAGACAATCCAAATGATGAAAAATCTACGTTAGTTCCTCGGTTAGATGAAAACGGGAAGCCTGTCATTGACAATTCTAAAGATAATCAAGCTGTTTATTTAAATAATGCAGTTCGATTGACTATTCCTGGGAGAACTAAAAAAGAACCAGGAACTTATACAACGGTGCTGACTTGGATTATTTCCGAGTTACCATAAATAAAAACACACAATATAGGAGGAAACACAAATGAAATTAACAAACAAATTATGTGGTGCTGTATTATTAGCAACACTAGGAGTAGCGGTAGCTGTACCAGGAATTACAAAGGCAGATAATACAACTTTTACAGGTGATATGGATATCCAATTCACTCGTAATACAGGTGATGATACAGACACGACAAGACCAAAACTAACTGATTCAGATGGAAACTCAGATACTGATATCGAATCTGGTTCAGTTACTAGACCGATCAGACCAGCTATTTTTGGGATTCAAGATGTGACACCATTAAGCTTCGGAATGAATGCTGTTGTGACAGACGGAAATGACCGTGTCTTCTGGGCTAAAAATTATACAGAAAAAGAAGCAGTAATGGCTAATAACGTATTGATCAAAGATGTTCGTAGTACATTGAACCACAACTATACGCTAACAGCTCAAATCACAAAACCAATGACAACTACTGTTAAGGACGGGGAAGAATCGCAAGAACGTACACTTTCTGGAGCAACGTTGTTATACAGAAATATTGGCCGCAAAACAAATGTAGCAGAAGAAATTGCATTACCAACAAGCGCGGTAAAAACTTCTGCCGAAGTAACTGAAGCTTCTGCAGTAACAATCGTTGATAATACTGGTTCAAATAAAGACCAAGGTCAAGGACAAACTTACATCCACTTTGGTAAAACAAATGCGACAGGTGAAGAATCATCTGAAAAATCAGTGAAGTTGACTGTTGGAAAAGATAAAACAATCTTTGAAGGTAATTACAAAGGTGAAGTAACTTGGGTATTAACTGCTGCTAAGTAAGTAGCTTAAAGGAAAATAATGGTTGTCGGCTACTTACGGCCGACAACTCATTTTATAAAAGAAAGTAACTGGAAAGGAAACAATCATGAACTCATTTTTTAAAAAAAGTCTATTTTTAGTTGTATACATAAGTTGTTTATTTTTAAGTATGCCTCATTCTACATATGCTGCGGAAGAAGATTTTGGGATAGGCTATAGCTATAAAATCATCAAACCTGAAAATCAAGTAGGGAATGCCGGCTATTTTGATTTACGAATGACACCTGAACAAAAACAAACTGTTGAAATCGAGTTATATAATATGACCGACAAAGAACTTTCTGTGGATTTATCTGTGCACAGTGCTAAAACCAATAGTAATGGTGTGATTGAATACGGTCCAACTAAAATCGAGAAAGATCCTTCATTGAAATATAGCCTAGAAGATATTGCTAAAGTCCCAGAAAAAGTCACGCTGCCACCCAAAGGAACAGTAAACGTTCCTGTAAAAATCACTATGCCAAAAGAACGATATGACGGCTATATTGCTGGTGGAATCTATTTACAAAAAGCGCAATCGGAGGAAGAAAAAAAAGCGGATGAGAAGGCTAAAGGAGTAGTGAATAAATACGCATTTATCGCTGGTATGTTGTTGAGTGAAACCGATGCTAAGCTGCAGCCGGAGTTGAAATTCAATAAAATCGAGGCTGGTTTAACGAATTATCGTAACTCCTTTATGATTAATTTTTCTAATATTGAACCTGTCTATATTGAAGGGATGACAGTAGATGCACAAATCTTTAAAGAGGGTTCAGATGAGATTTTATATGAATCGAAAAAAGAAAATTATCGTATGGCGCCGAATTCTGCAATGACTTTCCCTGTAAATCTAAATGGTGAAGCATTTGTTGCAGGCGATTATATTGGGCATATCGTTGTTACAGCAGGGGATGAAAAATGGGAATGGCGTGGGAAATTCAAGGTTACTCGAGAAGATGCTGACAAGTATAATGCTGAAGATGTTTCTCTTATTCAAGATCGAGGGATTAATTGGAAAATGATTGCACTGATTGTTGGGAGTATTCTTCTTATTTTATTAGCAATTTATATCATCACACGTACTGTTTCTAAAAAGAATCAAGACAAGAAGAAAAGAAACAAAAAAAAGAAGCGCTAATGGAAGAAAGGAGATAAAAAAATGACGGTATTGGATTGGCTTTCTGTGGGGTGTTGTTCAGCCTTCCTAATCACTTTTCTTATCGGGCTTTTTTCTTTCGCACTATTTTTTATTACCAATAAAGACTTAGATGAATTAAATCGCAAACGACCAAAAAATAAACAAAAAAAGAAACGCTGGGCACGCGCTCGTCGATTATTGATTAGAAAGAAAAAAGCCCAAGTTAAACGAGGAACTATTTTGATTATTTTGAGTGTGCTATTTGTGAGTAGCGGACTTTATGCACGATACTATCAACAAACTAATCTATCTTCAGCCGATAGCAATATTATTGTTCAAAGCTATTTTGTGACAGATGAAATGAATAAAACTTTGGTTAACTTTCAAAATGGTGGGGACGTAGAAAAATCAAAAGAGAAATTAATGGAGCTAAGCTCTTTGATGGCATCTTATGGCAGTTCAACTCCATCCAATGGTCTATCAAAAGAAGGGCAACAAATTCTAAATCGCTATTATGTACAGGTACGTGAATATGGAACAAATGCTTATTCGCTTACAGCAAAACAATTGAACAATCCAGAAATCATTTCTACTTACATAGATGATTTAAAACGGATCAAAGAAACACAAAAAAAAGTTTTTAAGCAATTTAGCATAAATGAATCTGCATTAAAGCAGAAAAAATAAACGAGCTATAGGGAGGCTAATGTGAGTATAAAAAAAAGAAGCAGTTCTCATGGGCGCCCTAAAAAAACAGGAATAAAAGATCAGAAAAAGAAGTTGGATGCTTCTAAAGACCGAGTAATTAATCAAAGCAAGAAGCATCCCACACATATAAAAAGGAAGACAGTAAGGGTTCTTGAGGTGAAACAAATCCGGATAAAAAAAAGACGATTGGTCCGCATGAAGAGAACATTCGTTGAATTTGGGATTAGTTTAGCTATATTAGGAATCTTTTTGTATTTATTATCCTTTTTTACGCTTTCATTTACTAAAGTAGCAGGTTATTCAATGGTACCTACGCTGAATAATGACGAGTGGGTACTCGTAAATAAATTAGTTAACCCCAAACGATTCAAGTTAGTTGTACATAGAGATTCAACGAGTAAAGAAACATCAGTAAGACGTGTGATTGGGTTACCAGGTGAAGCAATTCATTATAAAGATGATACTTTATATGTCAATGATCATGATGTTTATGAACGATTCATAGCGGCAGAAGTGCAGCGAGCGAAAAGTAGTAAAGGTGAATATACAGCTGATTGGACACCAGAAACAGAGATAATACCTAAAGGTAAGTATCTGTTATTAGGAGATAATCGCCCATATGCTGCTGATAGTCGAGAGTACGGGTATGTAGATGAAAAAGAAATTGTTGGCGTTGTTGAAATGAGAGTTCTACCGCTTCACTTGATACAACAATTTTAGGTGGCGGAGGATGAAAGGATGATTGACATAGAAAAGAAAAAATTAAAATGGCGAGAGATTAAAGAAAAAGTAAAGATACGTTACTTTAAACTAGCTTGTGTTTTGTTCGTTGTCTTTTTGAGTGGTTGTTTTTTTATGAAAATAAAAGCTCACATGGTAAGCGGGGAATCGATGATACCAACGCTACAGAATAAAGACCGTTTGTTTATCGTAAAAAGCAAAGATCCGACGCGCTATTCAATCATTACTTTTCAACCTAATGAAGTTCCAAATGAATCTTATGTAAAACGAGTGATGGGACTACCTGGTGATCGTATTTGGTTAGACCAAAATACACTGTATTTAAATGGGCAAATGGCTGAGACCAACCCCACACCAGCTGATGAAACAAACCTTTCAGGAATTGAGTTGCCAGACGGGACGCTCAAAGTTCGAGTGACTTGGGAAGTTGCGGCGAAGCTAGAAGGACTTACGATGATTCCTGACAATCAATTTTTTGTGTTGGGAGACAACCGAAAACATTCTGCGGATAGTCGAGAATTAGGGTTGATTGATCGAAATAAAATCGAAGGAGTCGTGACATTTAGGTATTATCCATTGAATCGGCTTGGGTTAATTAAGTAAAGAAAAGCGAGGACAACGATGAAACAAAAGAAATCATTTTTTAAAAGAAATAGCATAGCGATAGCGCTGAGTTTTGTTCTGCCTGTGCTCATTATGGCAGCGAGTTATTATCGATTAGGGATTTATCCCACCAGTGATCGGACAATTTTGGCAAGCGATGCTTTTGGTCAATTAGTTAATTTTTATGCAGGATTTAATAATTTATTGCATGGTGAGCAGTCCTTTTTCTACACATGGACGGGTTCTCTAGGATTAAATTTTGTCTCGTTAATGAGTTATTATGTGAACAGTTTATTTAGTTTTATCGTGTTTTTTTTCGATAACATACAGATGCCTGATGCTATGTATTTAATTTTATTGATTAAAATAGGTTCGATGGGTGTGACTTTTTGGGTATTCTCACATTTTACCTTCCGGTTGCCACAATGGTTAAAAGTAGCGTTAAGTGTGAGTTATGCATTGATGAGTTTTACGGTAGCTTATTCGATCATGTTGATGTGGATGGATGCAATGATTTATCTTCCATTGATTTTATTAGGGATTCATCGTGTGATGGATAAACAAAAACCGTTATTATTGTTCATTTCCTACTTCTTATTATTTGTCACAAATTACTATATGGCGTTTATGGTGGGGGTGTTCAGCTTTTTGTATTTTACCATTCGTACTTTGACAGATTGGAAACGGAATAAAGGAGCAATCTTCCCTTATCTAATTACATCAATTCTTGCTGGTGGAGCATCTATGGTAATCATTCTTCCTTCAGTGATCGATCTGAGAACGAATGGAGAAAAAATGGATACCATCGACTATTTTTTTACTAATGATGTCGGGTCTTGGGATTTTGTCGTCAAAAGTATGGCGGGAGCTTATGATACATCCAAATTCGGTAGCGCTCCGTTTATTTACATCGGACTCTTACCACTGCTCTTCTCTATTTTCTATTTTGTAACTAAAAAAATTCCTTTAAAAAACAAATTGCTGTACGGCGGACTGCTTTTATTTATGGTAATCAGTGTATATGTCCAACCTTTAAATCTATTCTGGCAAGGACTCCATTCACCTAACATGTTTTTATTCCGTTACAGTTTTTTGTATTCAACTTTAGTGTTGATATTAGCAGGATTTGGATTGGAGCAATTTGAGAAAAAAGACCTTAATCTATTAGGCAATATTACCTTATCTGTCATTGGCATTTTTATCGTAGCAGCGATTTTTTCCAATAAAAAAAGATATGGTTATATTACCCAAGAATCATTGATTGTCACAGTCATTTTATTCATTGTTTATGTCTCTTTGTTTCTATTGAAAGAAAAAAAGGGGAAGTGGGCATGGTTCATTCCTACTCTACTAGTCGCTTGTGTTTGTGGAGAACTCTTTTTTAATACTTATCAAATTATGATTGGAATCAATCGGGAATGGGGCTATACCAGTAGAGAAAAGTATACGAATGCCTACAAAGATATTGAACCGTTGGTAAAAAAAGCGCAAGCAGAAAATGATTCCTTTTATCGACTAGAAAATGTAGATGCCGTAAGTCGGACGGATAGCTTTAATTACAATTATTCAGGGATTACTATGTTTTCTTCCGTTCGGAATCGGCATTCTTCCCAATACTTAGATCGTTTGGGCTACCGTTCACCAGGTACGAATCTAACGGTTCAATATCGAAATAACACGATTTTAATGGATGACTTACTTGGTGTTAAATACAATATTGCCAAAAAGGATCCTAAAAAATATGGCTTTAAAAAAATTGCTACACAAGGAAAATATAGCTTATATGAAAATAAAGATGCCTTGCCATTAGGAATGCTTACGGATAAGGGGATTTACCAATCAAAAAATAATGAAAACCAAACTGCATTAATTCAATACCTTTCAGAACGAAAAGAGCCTCTTTTCCAATTTACAGGATTGAGTGAAGTCTCTCGTGATAATTTGTATATCCGAGAAGAAGGGGATTTCACATACTTTTCAGAAGAAACTAACGCAAGTGAAGAAAAAAGCATCACTTGGGAAATCAACGTTCCAGCACAGGCTCAAGCCTATCTGAACTTAGACGCTAGAGCAAATCGAGGGGGCGAGGATGGTATTGTAGAAGTGACAACTTCTGGAAGTAAGGTGACAGGAATTCTTTCTTCGGTAGGGTCCTACTACAATCTGGGGCACTATGATAAGGCAGAAAAAATAATTGTGACAGCTAAATTCAAGGAATCATCTGTTGTAAAAGTAATTCGTCCTTCCGTGTTTGTCTTAAAAACAGATGCTCTTAATGAATCAATCAAAGCAATCAAACAAAAAGAAGTAATATTCGATGTCAAAGGAAACCAAGCGAAAGCCACAATTTCAACGGAGAAAGAGCAAGTCGTATTTACAACAATTCCTTACGATGCAGGTTGGCAAGCCACTATTGATGGAAAACCAGCAAAAATTGAGGCTGTACAAGACGCCTTGATTACTGTAAAAATACCACCAGGCAAACACACCATTCAACTGACTTATTATCCCAAAGGAATGAAACTAGGCGGCATACTATTGATAGTTTGTGTCCTACTGTTTGGCTTGTATGTCTATTGGTCTCAGAGAAATAATCAAAAGAGAAAGCAAGAGGATTCGATACTATGAAAAAAAGAAAGGCCTTCTATTTAGCCATAATTGTTGTCGTATTTTTTTTAAGTGGTTGCGGTCAATCGTTAGATAAGAAAAAGCAAGCGTTCACCGATAGAGGTATATCGTATGAGTTACAGTTGCCTTCTGGATGGAAAGTAGATAAAGGAACAAACGATGAATATAGTCTTCACACACCTTTCAGCGCAGAGGATACGAAAAGTAACTCCTACTTATTTATTATTACGGCACCTGTGATGGAAGTCGATCGAAAAGAGTTCGGGGAACAAACTCGAGAAAAACTAAAAGAACGATACAAATACAAAAAAGCAAAAGATATTTATATGAAAGAACTGAAAATAAACAATAATCCCGCCTATAAATATACCTTAAACACCATTTATAACGAAAAAAGTGTTTGGGCGCATTTCTACTATATCTGGACAGAACATGGTTTTGTCCAACTGACTTTTTATTCTGCGGATGATAATTCCTATAAGAAACGCTCGGAAATCATTGATGCTTCAGTAGGAACCTTTAAAGAAGTTTCTTATGACAAAGAAAATGCAGAAAAAGACGAAGAAGAGCAGAAAAAAGAAGAAGGCGATGTTATTACCATTGAAAATGATGAAATAAAAATGGAAACAACAGCTGTACGTCAACTAACGGGTGCTAATCACAAGAAATTGTTGGCGATCCGATATACGTTTACAAATTTAAGCACAAAGCCGATGCAACCATCTGTATGGAAAGATTTAGTAACGGCTAAGCAAAATGACAAAGCGCTCTCATTTGGAAGTCTTCCAGAAGGTACATCATTACTAGATGTAAAAGATTTAATGTCAACTCAAACAAAAGAAGTAAAAGAAGGAGAATCTGTTGAAAGTGTAGTTCTTTACGAACTTTCTGATCAGAGTACGGTGGAATTGAGTTTTTCACAAGAAGCCTTTTCAGGGCAAGGACCGACACGGGTGGTGGTTCCTAAATGAGAAAGCAAACGGCATATATAGGATTAGGATGCGCAATTCTGTTTTTTTTGTTAGTTATTTCAGGTTGTACGAAAACATCCCGATATGAACACTTCTCTAAAGCAGATCAAACATTAAGTTGGACGGGAAATCAAACTCGTTCTTTTGGGGACTCTGATAATTCGGGTTTGAAAACAGAAAAGGACGCTTTTGAGCTGATAAAAGAGAAATATAAACTAGGGATTCCAGCCTATTATGAAGAAACGAAGAAACTGTTGACAAAAGAGATTCCATCAAAAGAGGTTCAACAAAGGCAAACTACCTACTCAGTTTTTGCCAAAAATAAAGAACTAGAATTTCGTACTTTATACACTTTTTACAAGGAAAAAGAACTACAAATTATCGTAGAAGTCACCTTCAACTACACATACTCAGCTGATCGCAAAGAAGCATACTTAAAATCCCAGCTTATAAATATTAAAATTGCTCCTATTAATGAAACATTGCCGAATAACAATCTGGCGGATCTTATCAAGGGCATCGGACAAAATATGAAACTAGCTGAAAATAAGATCAACTCTGGATTAGCCGGTTATGAAAAAAAAATAAAAGAAGACAAAGAACCAGTTACTGCCGATTATCTGCCTGTTATCTCTAACGCAAGTGGATTAAAAAAAGAGCAAGAATTTTTGAAAGAGATTGCTGTTGTATATGATCAAAACGGAACGTTTAGAGAACTCTACGCAGAAATTTCTGATCAGAAATGATGGAAGTAAATATCACGTTTTAAGGATTTTTGAAAGAGATTAAAAAAGGCCTGAGATACAACTCTTAACGTTATGTCTCTCCTTGTCATATAGGGGAGAGATACGATGATTTTTTCTGAAAAAGAATGTACTCGTAAAAAATAAAAACTCTTAATATGACCGACTCTTTCCTTCCATCCCAAAAACCTCTATAATAACAATAGAAATCAAAAGAGAAGAGGAAGTTTTTTGCGTATATTATTTATAGGAGATGTGGTAGGTTCACTAGGCCGAGATACGATCACCACTTATTTACCCAAGCTGAAGAAAAAATATCGTCCCCAAGTAACGATACTGAATGGGGAAAATGCGGCAGCAGGTCGAGGCATCACGGGTAAGATTTATAAGAAGTTTTTACAAGACGGCGTAGATGTTGTCACATTAGGCAATCACACGTGGGACAATAAAGAAATCTTCGAATTTATCGATGACGCTAAAAAAATGCTTCGGCCAGCTAACTTTCCAGAAGGCACACCAGGCCAAGGCATGGTTTTTGTCAAAGTCAATCAGCTAGAATTAGCTGTCATCAACATGCAGGCGCGTGTTTTTATGGCAGATATCGATGATCCATTTCGTAAAGCAGAGGAATTGGTAGCTGAAGCGCGCAAGCGGACACCATTGATTTTTGTTGATTTTCATGGAGAAACGACTAGTGAGAAGCAAGCAATGGGCTGGTTTTTAGATGGACAAGTCAGTGCAGTTGTAGGCACGCATACGCATGTCCAAACGAATGATGCTAGAATTTTACCAGAAGGCACGGCTTTTCTAAGTGATGTGGGGATGACCGGACCCTATGACGGCATATTAGGGATGAAGCGCGGACCGATTATTGAAAAGTTCAGAACGGCGTTGCCAAAACGTTTTGAAGTTGTCGAAGAAGGCCGGAGTGTCTTATCAGCTTGTGTGATTGATATCGACGATCAGACAGGACGAGCGAAAAAAATTGAACCCATCCAGATTAGCGAAGATCGTCCATTTGAAGAATAAGTAGTTTAATTGATTGAAATACAAAAAAAGAGACCGAAGTACAAACTCCACTCAATAAAGGGAGTTGCTTCAGGCTCTTTTTATTTGAGTTGGCAAATCTGTGAGCATTTATGAACCAGAGTGTAGCAATTTGCTTTATAATGAAGAAAATAATCAGAGTACAAAGACTAAGATAGGAGGCATCTATGCGAAATTCATTTATGGGAAAAAAAGAACGGATGAAGTTTGATCTATTCAAATCGATTGTTTTCTCGAAAAATGGGTTGAGCTTTAATGAGTTGATGCAAAAGCATACTCTTACGAAAAGTACCTTGAGCAGATATATCAATGATTTAGCGCAGGAGGTAGAAGAGACCTTTGATGGACAAGTTCATTTAGTCCAAAATGCTCAGACTGGGACATATCAAATCGAAACATCTGAACCGTACAGTATTGGCTATTTGGTGGACTATATTCATTTGTTTTTTGTCAAAAAAAGTGGTGTTTTTTTCATTTTAGATGGGATGCTAAAAAATCATTATAGTTCAATCGAGGCAATGGCTCTTGATTTGCATATGAGTAGTTCAGCGCTTTACAAACAAATACGGGAGTTAAAACAAATGTTAGTTCCTTTTGGCGGGAAAATTTCATTTGATAAAGTAGCCAGTCCATTGACAGGTAATGAAGTCGGGATTCGTCTGTTTGCTTTTTATTCATACTGGTCAATTTTTAAATCAACTGAATATGACAATCAAAATTATCCAGCTTCATGGTGGGAGATCAAAGAATTTGAGGAATATTTTGATCATACAGCATCATTATCAGAATCTCAACGAGCGAAATTGCGTTTTATTCAATTGATTACATTAAAAAGGGCTGTCAGGCAAAAAAATCCTATAGAGATATCAGAAAGCTTTTTATCTGATATTGTCTATTTTGATACGAAAGATTCGGAATTGTTGCCAGTGCTGAAGCAACGATTATCAATGGAGGATTACCATAAAGAACGAGCGTTATTGCTGTATGCGACTAGAGGCTTGATTTACAATTTGGACTCAATGGAAACCAAAAAGAAAATTGTTGAAAACTATCAACAGTCATCACTAGAGATTGCAGAATACACGACAAAGTTAATGGCAGAAATTCAAAAAGAATTCAACTTAGAATACAGCGAAGAAGGATATGTTAACTTTTACTTTTATCTGCTTATTTTATTGATCTATATCAAACATATCAATATTGATATTTCCGGCTACTATAAAAATGGATTGTCGTTTCATTCCATCATCGATTACGATGAAACGAGCGTGGAAATTTTCAGTAAGATTGAGAAAGTGATCGAGCAGCAGGAATTTTATTCTAAAATAAACAAGAAATCGTTGAAAGGTGTCATGTCGATTCTCACACTAACCATCTATTCAGGTATTTATTTAAATAAAAAAGCGGGGAGTATGTCAATTTGTGTTATCTTTAACAATAACTTGATCTTGGCAGATGGTATCAAAAAAATTATTCTAGATATTTATAATCGGGAACGAATTATTTTTACGAACGACGTATTGACAGCTGATCTAGTTATTTCTGATTCATATGAGATTGTAAATCCTAAGACAGAATATTTTTATTTTGATGAGCAGTTGAATCCTGAACAATGGGGGAAAATGATCGACGCAATCAATGATATTTTTTACAAAACGATTTTTTCTGTGTCGTAGACAATACTTGTTAAAAGTGGAATGTATATTATTTATCGCTGAATTCTCACTATTTTATCTTATTTTTAGAGTTGAAACAGAACAGTCGAATGTTCTGTTTCAGCTCGTTTTTACATGCTGTTAAAGGGTTTCTGAATAAAAAACCGTTGTTTTTTTAATTTTGAAACAGATTGTTTCAGAAATATATAAATTTTTTCTGAAAAAAATTGTATTATTTCATAGTAGTCAAGAAGTTGCTTAGCAGGTATTGCTTAATGAAATAAGCAGATAGGAGAAATCGATGAAAAAAAACATGTTTCGTTTACTCATTTTGTTTTTCTGTCTTTTATATAATGTAAGTTCGATGGATAAGGTTTTCGCTGAAACGACCGTACCACCTGATAGCTATCCACTAGGTGTTTCAACAAAAACGAATTTGACGGCTGGCGGTACACTTTATTTTAATACCGATCAATTGCAAGACAAACAGCTTGTAGGACAATTTCTAGCAAAAAATATAACGTCTAATGGCTCCTCTGGTTTGTCAGACGGTGGCTTTCAAAATTACCAACATTCACTACGTCAGTGGGACTTGGAACAAATCGATCCTGGAGTAGTTTCTGAAACGATTACAGGTAGTGACGTCATCCGCTGGTATGCTAACGCAACAAGTTTTAAGTATGTTGATGGTCAAGATTTACATTATTATATAGGAAGTTTACCAACGGAAAAGGAAATGAATGATGCATTACAATATTATCCTGCTTTGCGGGAAAATTTTTCGAAACGAATATATAAGGACTCACTTGATTCATTTCCATCATTCACGGATAACGGCATTTCGAACTTTTCCCAAGTGACAGGAAATATTCAGAGTGTCAGCGATTATTACGCAGCACTGACCGATACAGAACAGTCAACGGTTTATAATTCGGCAGTTCAAACAGCTGAAATAAACACCGAGAAAAAAGTAGTGAACCCGAATGATTGGGGCGGACAGTCATCTATCCAGATCAATATTGCCTTGAAAAAAGGGGCGACGGAACAGGCAGTGGTGATTGTCGATGTAGATGGACAAATCGATCATTTCAAAACGGCACAGGATATTTCGATCAATTATACAAATTACGACCCAGATACGATGTTACCGCCGTATTTATTTATTAACTATAAACATTTTCCATCTTTTAATTTCAGTGGCAGTACCTTCTTTCATGCGACAGCTTATCCTAGTTTGCCCGGCGATGAAGAATATAGTTTCGAAGGAAATAAAGGTGTCTTTTTTGAAAGAAAATATGCGGATAAAGCAATGCCATTGATAAAATCAGATAGCCATACAATTTCTGAAGAGTTAAAAGAAAAAACGTATAAAACGGCAACTCATCTTGTTCACAATTTTAATGATGAAGACCAAGAGATTCAATTTAGAAGCAACGCTTCATTATTTATAGGAACAGTCTTAGCACCGCGAACTTCTGTGACCCTTGATGATACACAGGGACGAGTGTTAGGAAGCGTGATTTCAGGCTACGATATCCATACGAATATGTCGATTGATACGGAAGAAAGTACAGCGATGTTTGATTATGATGATTTCCCAGGATTGGGAGACATTGCAGGTGGTGAAGAGCTTGAAGCACCAGTGAAAACTGGGGACCATTTCACTTATACAGGGAATGACAAGCGACACTTATACACGATTGCTCAAAAAATTCCGGCTTATTCATCTCGATTTCCGATTCAATCAGTCAAAATCACAGATGCTTTATCAAATTTACTAGACATTTCATCAGAGGACATTACGATCAATGATGAAACAGGAAATAACGCTATTGATTATTTTTCGCTTAGTAAAGATGCAGAAAATGAGCTACAAGTTGAAGCAAAACCAGAAAGTTTAGCGGATGAAGCCTTTTATGGAAAGACCTATACGATTGAGCTGAACGGCACTTTAAATCCAACTCAAGAAGATATATCTGATCTTAGTGTCAACCAACTTCTGATTCCAAATACAGCCATAACGACTGTAAATGACGAAGTTAAACTTAGTAACGAAGCGCAACTTGAAGCTGACTTTGTTCAAGGCGAACCAGTTGTTGTAACCTATTTAAATGAAGACGGACAAGAGATTGCGCCATCCGAAATATTGAATGGCAAAATCAGCCAACCCTATCAGACTGAAGCAAAAGAAATTCCAGGCTATACGCTGACAGCCGCACCACCAAATGCGACAGGGACTTTCTCAAGCGAAGGACAAACAGTGGTGTATAACTATCAAGGACACTTAAGTTTTTCTACTGTACCAACGAAAATTAGTTTTGGAACCCATGCATTATCTAGTAAAGATGAAGAGTATAAGATTGAATCTAAGGATCAAGACATCATCGTAAAAGATACACGGACCTTAGGCTCCAATTGGCAGTTAAGAGCGACTTTAACCAAACCACTGACTGGAAATAAAACACAGCATACACTGAGCGATGCTTTATTTTATGTAAAAGACGGGAAAACAGTGCCAATCCATACAAACACATCTGCAATCATTGAATCAGCAGTCACAACGACTCATGAGGATTACAACATAAGTCATGACTGGGAAACCTCAAATGATGGTTTGAAAGTATCTGTGAAATCAGGGGACGCATTAGCTGATCAATATTCTGGAGAAATCAGTTGGGAACTTTACGATGTTGTCGCAAATGATTGAAAGGTGCCAAACTGTGAAAAATAAAAAAAGAAAATGGCTCAAACTATTCGTAATCAGTGGTTATTTGATCTATTTCAGCATAATGGACATAAGTTATGCAAAAGAAAATTCAAAAACTACAGTTGGATTTTATGAAGTGAACGAAAAAGAACCAGACAAAACGAGTCTGTTGCCCCAGACGGGTGAAGATCCAACGAATAATGTGTTTCTAATAAGTGGAATATCCATTCTGTTGTTTATAACAGGGATGATATCATATAGAATTTTAAAGAATGAGGAGAGAATTTAAATGAAAACAAACAAAATTTTAGTAGGAATTGCCGCAATATCAATGATTTTTAGTACAAGCATGGTCGTAAATGCAGAAGAAATGGTAGACCAAGAATCAAAAAGTGACATTGGCTTCACTGCACCAACCGAAGGCGCTTTGACACTATTAAATGTGGCTGATTTTGACTTTGGATCAAATCCAATTTCGGCAAAAGATGAAGTTTACAAAAGCAAAACAGATACAGCAACAACTGTTCAAGATATCCGCGGAACAGAAGCAGGTTGGACAGTACAAGTTGCTCAAAACGGTCAATTTAAAGCAGATAAAAAAGAATTGACAAACGCTCAAATCACATTGAAAACACCAACGATCTCAGACAAATCAACAGGTTCTGCTACTGCTAAAACAGATGTTGTGCTAAATACAGACGGTTCAAGCGCAACGATTTTAGATGCAGAAGCAGGCTTTGGTAATGGGGTAACGATCGAAAGTTTTGGTAAAGACGCTGCCGTTTTAGCCGTTCCAGGTGAAACAGTCAAAGTAGCAAAACAATATGAAACAACCTTAACATGGACATTGTTAGATCAACCAACAAATAGTTAATCGAATTTAGAAAATGGAGCGGGTTAAAAAAAGTTTATCCCGCTCCAAAACATACATAGAAATAAAAAATGGAGGAATTTACATGTTAAAACGAACACTTAAAGTTGCATTGCCGCTGATCGGGTTTGTATTCGGATGTCTGGTAGGAACACTGAATGTTTGGGCTCAAGATGCAGACTATGAAGTAAAAGCGATTCCTTCGATCAAGCAAGTAGATAAAACGAAAACCTATTTTGATTTACGACTTACTCCAGAAGAAACCCACACAGTAAAGGTCAAGGTAACAAATAAGTCCGATCAAGAACGAACGATCAATACAAAAGTTAAAACAGCCACGACTAATTCCAACGGAGTGGTTGAGTATATCAATAGTGACCAAAATCAATCAATCGATTTACCTTATGATCTAAGTAAGCTGGTCAAAGCAAATACACCTGCAATCACGTTAGCGCCTCATGAATCAAAAGAGGTTGACTATGCGATTGCAATGCCAAAAAAAGATTTTTCAGGCATCTTATCTGGTGGGATTATTTTCACAAGTGACAGTATGGAAGAAAAATCAGCAGAATCGACCGCTGATGTTGCAATCAAAAATCAATTTGGCTATGTGATCGCCCTTGTTTTACATGGTGAGAAGGAAGTCACACCTGACTTACAATTATCCAAAGTAAATCTAGGACAAATCAACAATAGAAATACCGTGTTTGCCCAATTGACGAATCCTAAAGCCGCTTATTTAAACAAACTGAACGTAAATGTAAAAATCAGCAAGAAAAACACAGATAAAGTTCTCTATGAAACAGAAAAAAGTGATCTACAAATGGCGCCAAATTCTGTGTTTAACTATCCAGTAAGCTTACAAGAAACAGAATTTAAACCTGGAAAATATGTATTAGCAGTTCAGGCAGAGTCAAAAGGGAAAACATGGGATTTTGAAGAAGAATTTGAAATCAAAGCAACTGAAGCAAAAAAACTAAATGACCAAGCCTATATTCATCAAGATAAAAACAACTATTTGCTTTATATTATCTTATTGTTCGTTCTGTTCGTGTTGATTCTACTTTTTGTTTTATATAGAAGAAGACAACAAAAAATTAATGCGTTAGAAGAACAAGTGGCAGAATTGAAGAAAGAGAAGTAGAAAATAGAATCGGAGCATTGACAAAAAGAGCGTTTTTTATAAAACGTCGGTTTTTAGAATAGGAACATTACAGAAAAATGTTCAAATTTAAACACAGCTACTCTCACCTGTTAAGTGTCAGTAGCTGTTTTTAAAGTATATATTCAATGGTTTATTTTTCTGCGCCATAATAGTTTCCTTCTACATATCCTAATCTATTTACTTCAGACTTAATGAAGTCCGTATCAAGTGAAAATTCAGCAATAACATCTTTATAAAGCTTCAAAAGATAATGAGGTGAAAATTCTTGATAAGGGAGTCCTAGACAGGCTAAATTAAATTTTTCTTTTGACCAATCATTAATGTCGCTTCCAATATTTTTGATAATATAGAATTTACGTGTGTATTATTTTTTTCTTTAAGATTTTTTTTTATCACGCATATGGCAATATAAAGCTATATTACTTTGGAGTATTTTACTTAAAATAAGGAGGATAAAATGAAAAATATTAAAAACTTGTTAGTTATTATTGTTATGGTATTTATTGGAACATTCTTTACCTCTATGAGTGTAGATGCAGCTTCGTTTGAAGTTATGAAAGAAGATGTAGAAAAAGGTGAAGGTGTAGTTTATAATCCAGTGCTTAACAGGGTAATGACAACTGGGGAAACAGAAGAATTTATTAGTATTGTTGAAAACGAAATGGCGAAATCACATATTTTGGAATCAACAATTGATATTTTTGATATTAATGTAAGCGCTTCGTCGGGCGCTGATTTAGGAATATTTAAGGATGTAGTTGAAATTAATGATACTCCAATAATTTCAACTTTTGGGGCTAAGCCTCCGGTAAAAACTCACCTTTTGAAAGAACCTTTACCATATTCATCACAACCATTTTCTGGATCAGGTACACGATATAGTGGTAAATTTTTTTATTTTAAAAATTACTATAAAGTTTATCTATTTGGTGTTAGAGCAGAAATTGATACATTTTATTTTCACACTCGCGCTAATAGGAATTTGTCACCTTATCGTAGATATGTCGTTCCAGTTAGTAGTAAATATGTTTTCTTCCCTTCCAGATCATACAAAGGAGATTTACAGGGATACTTTTCAACAACAAACCCTTTAAAGGGAAGTCGGTATTTTATAAAATAAAAAATTTATGAAGTAATTAAATATTATTTATGTAGAATAATCCAATAGTAATATTAAAACTGACACAAACCGATTGTGTCAGTTTTTCTTAAATGTGTGTTTCCCAAAAACGTTGGAAAAGAGAATGTTGAAAAACTTCTCGAAAAGGATCAGTAGGAGGAATGTGTATGTTGTTGAGTAAGTGTTTAAACATAATAGCAGGCATTATTATGTATGGTTGCATATTTATTTTGACAGTTGGCTTGATGTTGAATTTGCTTTATATGAAGTGATTGGTACGAAGATATATACTTTAGAAGCGGCCATTATTTTAGTCGTATGTATAGGGTTATCCGCTTTAATATTGAGTTTATCAGATAGATATGAACTAAGTAAATTTCATGATTATTGTGATAAGAACAATGTTCCGCATACTTTAAATAATTATAATGATTATCAACAGAGATCTATTAAATAAGATAGTCCCCAAAAAGGATTGTTATAGAGATGATTAGAAGAAAAGGAGTTTTGTTGATTATGGATAAGAAAAAATTGAGATATGCTATTTTAAAAAAGCTGGATGTTAACGAAGATAATGTAACAGCTGATTATTTTGGTATAACAGGAAAAGAGTTTTTTGAAAATGTAATTTTTCTTGATCGTGAAGGATATATCACAAAACCAATGTATGGATCGAATATGGTTTATGGAATGGGTCTATCAAGAATAACTGAGAAAGGTGAAAATTATTTAGAGGAAAATTCTAAGTTGAGTAAGGGTTACAAGGTAGCTAAGGAAATAAGAGATTGGATTAAGTTTTAGATATATATCTAATATCGTCAAAAAAGTATTGACTACTTGGTTCCCAAAAAGGATCTTTCGGGGAAGTAGTTGATTTCTGCTAGCTACAGTGTTAGGTCCACCTTATAAAATAGGATTAAAAGCGAACGACCGATAATGCCAGGACAATGGCCAAACTCAAAAAGGCGAACTATACGTCAAAAAGAATCAGAAATAAACCAATCAGTTTTTTTTCGTGGGCTAATGTCGCCTTAAAGTGATTTTACTTCTTGTTTTTGGTATTTAGCCAATACTCAAATAGAGCTACTAAAACTCCCACGAGAAGGGGACAGAAAAATGCTAAGAACATCGAGTACACCTTCCTTCAATCGCAAGATTGTTGGATAGGCGACACTCTATTATAACTTAATTAGTGTGATCCACAAATACTTATTTTTAACTAAAAAAGTTAAAAACTTAAGATAAAATAAAAGCAATGGCCAATCAGATTTTTAGCAAATCTCCCCTTCTGTTTGTAAAATAATGATAAGTTATTTTACAGACAGGAGGTTTTTCACATGTGTGGCAGATTTTTATTAGATCCAACAGACTCCAAAGAAATTGCAGAAATTATCCGAAGAATTGAAGCGAAGAACCAGGAGTTAAGATTGGAGAAATATTCCCAACTAATATAGTTCCTCTATTTGTTGGAACGTCCGGTCAGGATATCGATGTTGAGGCGATGTATTGGGGATTTCATGGGTTAAAAAAGTCTCAGTCGATCATAAATGCCCGATCAGAGACGATCACTGAAAAGAAAATGTTTGCTAATGCATTTGGTAAAACCCGCGGTGTTTTCCTTACGTCAGGATTTTATGAATAGGACCATGACAAAAAGAAATTTCTGTTTCGTGAAAAAGATTCTAAAGTCCTGTATTTGGCAGGATTTTACAAGAATTTTGAAGATGGTAATAGAAGTATTATTTTGACAACAGTGGCAAATAAATCAATCGCTGCGATACATAATCGCATGCCGATGATATTAGAAAAAGATACAATCGAAAAATGGTTGTTTGATGATCAGTTTGCCGTAGACTATTTAAAAGAACAAATGCCGGAATGGAATCAATATTTGATGAAGATACAAGAAAGTGTGATGATTGTGGATGTACACAGAATAATGCTTGTGTAGGCGGTTGCTACTGGATTACTGATAATCTTTGCAGTTCGTGTTTAGAGAATAAAGCGGATCACGATTTAAAGATTGGACCAGTATATTTTGAAGCTGTCATTCAAGGTTTGAAAAATTTTGAAATAAGGAGAAACGATAGAAATTTCAAAGTTGAAGATATCGTAAATTTGAGAGAACTTGAAAAGGGGATGTATACAGGAAGAATATTAACTGTAGAAATTATTTATATTACAGACTTTGAACAAAAAGAAGATTATGTAGTATTTGGATTTGCTGCAATACTTCCGAATATGAACTAATACTGTAAATTTCGAGTATACCTCGATACACAAAATAGAACGTTGGAATAGCAGTGTTTAAAATGTGTATTTTAGATGTTTGTTTGAAAAAGCTTATCTATAGTTCCTCCCATTGCGTAAAATTTTTTGTCCATAGTTGTATAGAAGGAATCAGGAAATGATTTGGCTCTTATAATAGAAATACGGACAAGTTATTCGCTATAATCTATTAACGGAGCCAATTGTGATGTTTGAAAAATATTTGTTATTATTTCGAATTACTAATTTAAAAATTATTGTTTGAATCTTTTCCTTTTAAAATTAAATCACTAACCCAAACTCCTAAAGTCATAAGGATCATGGAAAGCATAAAATTTAAAATTAAATTGAATAGATATAGTCCGTTATTTCCTAGATTAGGCAATATGAAATAGGAGATTTTGAAAGCTATAAACCAAGCCAATCCTTGACTCTGAAAGGTTAGTTTGTTAATTTCTTTTCGAACATGTTTTAAGTAATTTAGCATAATAATCCTCCGTGTGATTAAATTTTATAATTTGAAAAAAAACGTTTACATTTAGAATATCTTATCTTATAATTGATTATACCAAATTATAAGGAGGAATCGCAATGAAAAAAATAGTGTTGATGGTAGCGTTATTAGGATTGTTTTATGTAACGATTGAGAAAGTAGGTTTTGCAGATGAAGAACCCACTTCTGGAGGCTTAAATGCAGAACAATTAGAACAAAGAGGAAGTAACATTCAATCTAGAATGGTCAAAAGTGTTGGTGGTGGTACTTGGTACTATATGACTAGTGTGAACGGAAAGACTATTTCAGAGTACTATCATAGAGATAAGAAGCATTCTGCAACAGTGAGTAGGTCTGGAGGGGTTTATAATAAATCAGTACAACGAGCTGGACAATGGGCTAAGGCAGCTTTAACATATAAGTCTGGTGTGAATTCAGTATATTGGGATAATGCACCAAAAGAAGGCGTGGGTACGTGGACTGCTGGGAAGTTTTAATAAAAATAGAAAACAGTCTGAATCTAGTTCAGTCTGTTTTTTTAGAGGTAAAAGATGAAAAAATTGACTTTGTTGATAATGATATTGAGCTTTTCAATTATCTTTGTATTGTTTAACGATTCTGATTATTTTAAATTGAAAGATTACCCAGTAGCTAAAATAATAACTAATTCGGACTCCTATAAGCCGGATGAAGATATGCATAAAGTGTACTCTAAATTAATAGAAATTGAAAAAAAACATGGAATTGATATTATAAAATTTACAAAATTTAAGATTAACAATCGCATTCAGTATGAATTCAATCATATTGGAGATAATTCTTTGGATAGCCCAGATTTTTTTAACAGGGAAATTGTTTCTACAGAATTAAAGAAGGGTATCAAAGATGAAAACATGGTTGGCATTTATTATTTTACTGAATATACTGATAGTATAAACAAAGATTTAACGTCTATAGGGTTATCCATTATGGATTCTTCTGATACTTCAATCTTTAGAAGAATCTTTGGGATTATTTACGATAATTATTTCTATTTACTGATACTCTCTTTAATACTCTATATTGTAAAATTAAGTTACAGTCGCCAAAAGAATCGCTTGTTAGTAATGGATTTTGTATCATTCAAATGGGCTGAAAAAAAGTTCATTATTTTAGTTTTTTTTCTTAATCTATTCTTTCTGATGTTACTTCGTGTCTATAATAGTTGGGCTTTAATAATTGAATTTTTATTTTACTACGCTATTTTATTTTTTTGCATTACCATTTTTTTTATTGTTGTGTATACTGGACTACAACAGATTTTTAAGCTAAAATTTTTTAAAAATATTGACAACAGGATATCTTATATACTGTTTTTAATGAGCAGGTTTACTTGCTTTTTATTTATATATGTATCGTTGTTGTCATTAGCACCTGCTACAGGTGAAGTCTATTTGTCGTATGTTAAAAGACCTCTTGAGTCAGTTAGTGAGTATAATGTTGTAGATTTAACGTCTTATAGTCCCGAGTTTTATTATGGTACAAAGAATATAGAAAACGATTATAAAGATTTTATTACAAAACAAAAAGATGTTGTTTTGAGTGCGTATAACGTTGGATATGATTTCCATAAGAACAATTACGATCCGTATTCAGGTAATAGTTTACTTGTATCACCTAATTATTTCGATGTTACAACAGTAAAAGATTATAAAGGAAAAAAAATAAAATTTACCAAAATAGGCAGTGATTCTGAGATATATCTCATTATTCCAATAAGTCAAAAAAAAAATTCAGATAGAATACAAAAAATGTACACTGAATGGGCAAATTTTCTTACTGATATACCTGTAGAAAAATTAGAAATTAAACTTAGTTATAGTGAAGATGGGCAGAATGTTTATTCTTATGGATTCCAAAGTAATACATCGGGCTTAACTTTAGAATCCCCAATTATCATGGTCATTAATCCAAAGGTTTTAAGTGCAGATCAAGTAACAGCATTCCTTTCAAATAGGTTTTTTGCGTATAAACCAGATTCTCAGTTTGATAAAGATGAAATCTATAAATCATATTTCGCAGAAATGAGTAAAATTAAGTATTTAGTCAACTTTTATTCTTTAGTTTGGTTGATTAGATGGATCAATATTTTGGTATCAGTATGTGTCGTAGTGCTATTATTAATGAGGATACAAGAGAACTCACAAGTAAAACTAGTTGATTTACTTATTGTGGATGTAGTTACACTAATTTTGATAAACATTCTATTTCCTTTCAACAACTGTTCATACTTCATTTTGATATTTTTAATGATGTATTACTATATAAAAAGGAAATTATGGAAAAGAAGAATAGAGATATAGTTTGAAAAATAAGATTTGAAGGTTGTTCAATTCACTAAATTAACTATGTTGATGATCTTGGTAAAATTGATGTAGAAAAGTTAGAAAATTAAAAGTATGGGATAAAATTCGTTATTTGGTTTTAAAAGAACAGAGCCAAAGCATATTGAATATTTATATGTACGCATTTGTTAATAGAAAAAGTAAATTATCATGATGCAAAGAACAAGCTATCAAAACTTAAAAGTATTGATTGAGTGAAAGCGAGTAACTATAATCAGGATATTAGGCTATCAAAAGTTAGAATCATAAGTAATACAAAATTTAGTAAAAAAATCTGGTATGATTTAATTCTGCCAGATTTTTTTAGAAATAGAATTCTCCCAAACAGTCGTTTTTGAAGGATAAAAGATGATGAATTTTGTCGCTTGAAAAAAATTTTAATATCAATTCAAACAAATAAGACGTTTTATATATTTGATTATCTGGAGCTTTGTTAGAGGAGGGAGGAAAAGTTTGTCAAATAAATTCAAATGGATTTTGGTGGGTGGGACAGTATTTTTTTGTTTCTTTTGGTACACTCACAGGAGCCCAGAAGTATCTGTGAGGACAGCAGTTTTTTCAGCAGGATATTTTAGTATAGCAAACAATTCAAAAATCGAGAAAATTGGTAACGAATTGTATACGATTACTCCAGCGCCAGTTGAAATGGCAACTAATTCAGAATTGAAAACGTATCATGTAAGTAAAAACTATATTTTTTATTTTGCAGAATACCATGGAGAAGCATAAAAAAAATTGGGAGATTTAAAATTATGAAAAAGACGACGTTAAGAATTGTGGTAACTACATGTGCAGTATTAAGTACTGCTATTTTGACTGGATTTCAGGCGAACGCTGATGAATCAGAAGGTATGAAAATATCAGAAGTTGTAAAAGAAGATATCAAAAATGAAAATAGCGAGATTGATCTAAATCAAAATTTGGGGTAGGTACAAGCGGAGCTATTAGTTTCATTTGAAAATCAATTCAATAAAAAATTTGAAACACAATTAGAACAGGAATATTTTGAGTTTTTACAAAATATAGAATTTGGCGATTTAACTTTGAACTCTGTTGAAGAGGAAAATTTAAAATATAGTGAGTTTGCTTCGATATATCTGAATAGAATAGGTTCAATATTACCCATAGAACCTACTGAGCAAGATTTAGATTTTGTTAACCAAGAAAAACAGACATTATTAAGTAAATCTTTCGATGAAATAAAACAAGAAAAATAGTTACTATATTTAAAACAAGCCTTTATTTCAAAAGTATATTAGGAAATAAGACTTACAAAGGATGGTGAACTTTCATGAAGCGTCCGTTACCACCTGTTTATGCGGGATCAACTTTGTTCATAAAAATTCGATAAGAAATATTAACCGTGAAATTCCCAAAAATGATCCTTTTTGGAAATCCATTAAGTATCCTTCATTTCAAATTACCTTTTATCAAGTTCTATACGTACTGCCTAAGCCGATATATGCTCCCTCTAAATCAGCTCCTTCTAAGCCATTTTTTATTGATTTTTCGTAATAATATACTGCTTCTGACTCTCTTTCTAAGAGATCAAAACTCCAAGCAGCTTGATAGTTTAAATATAGATCACCAATTTTATTTTTTAGTAATTCTAATAAGAACTGATTAGATTCTTCAATCCTACCGCCTGCCCTTAACGTTATAGCATCATTTATATTCCTATCCACTAATAAACCTTCTTTCTATCCTTTTTGGCATAGCAATCCTTTATTTTTTATCTGATAAATTCATTCTAGGAAAATACTCCCATTGACCGTCTTCCATTTCCCCAATGTCATTTATAAGTGTCTCTAGATAAAAATTTACTACATCATTATCTATAATAGTTTTTTTTACTAGCGCAACTTGATCCATTACATTTTTTTTCGTGAACTCCATCTATTTTCTCCTTTAGTTATCCTTTTTGGTTAGATACATTTATATTCTTTCTGATCGTTTTTAAGAAGTCAATTACTTTAGTAAATGTAAACCATAGATGTTACGTATATGGTTTGAGTACTTCATAATTTACTGGCCCATTATTGTAATTAACCTCACCAAAATCAATATTACAATCTAACTTACCAATTAATCGATAAGTTAATAGGGCATGCTCTCTTATTTTTACTCTGTCTAAGTGTTCTACATTCTCTATTCCACCTAATGGAAGTAGCGGAACAAATCCATAGTCTGTTGAATTTGAATACAACTTTATTTCAACACCGTAAAGTCGAAGAACAAAAGGTATATATTCTCCTTCTAATATCTATATACCGCCGTTTTGCTTTTACCTTAGCGTTGTTTTGGGCGGGTGGTTCTGGTACAATTTTAGTAATTTCTTAGTTCGACTATTGCCGATAAGGTGGAGCAATTACATAAAATTATTTCGGAGGATAAAACATGAATTCAACAGTTACTTTCTATGTTACTCGACATGGGGAAACCTTACTTAATCATTTACATAAAGCACAAGGTTGGTCAGATTCCCCATTAACTGAAAGAGGAATCCAAGCAGCCACACAATTAGGACTGCAACTGAAAAATGTCCAATTTTCGGCTGCATTTTCTAGTGATACATCCAGAGCTTTACAAACTGGAAAAACCATATTAACTGCACAGGGGCAAAATGAACTGCAAGTTATTACTGATAAAAGGCTCCGTGAGTGGTGTTTAGGCCGTTGGGAAGCAGAAAATAATAATAAGTTTATTTCCAGTATGATGAATGAGTTACAGATAAAAAATGATTTTTCAGAGCTTAATTCCCGTCTGCTGGAAGTTCATGAGATTATTTATAAATCCGACACATCAGGTATGGTTGAACCGTTTCAAATGATTATGGATAGATTGGAAAGTTTTCTCAAAGAGACAGGTGATAATTTGATTCACTTGAATAATCCAAACGTCCTGATCGTTACTCATGCTTTTGCTATTAAAACATTGATGTATTTGTTTTCAAAAGAAATGTTGCGAAAAAAACCTAAAATCAAAAATGTCGATATTATTTCTATTAAATGGGATGGTAAAAGTTTTTCTATCCTTACATGATAAGCATAGTACGCCTTTGCGGCTCAGGGCGATAATGCGAATTAAGAAAGGAGCTGGAAATATGGCGCAAAATGGTTACAACTTCCGATATGGAAATGTGAAATATATCGCAAAGGATAATGTTGCACTACTTACATAGAAACAGAAATACAGTTATAATCCTTTTGAGAAGCCGAACTATTTTCAGCTTCGGGAATATCAACCGCTCGTCTTTAGAAAAAATAACTTGGAAGATCCACGACTGCTGCCGGAGAATTTTCTTCCATTTTTGAGAACTAATCTTCATTTGTTCTTGAAAAAGAAATTCCCCTGTACAGTCTCATTTCAGGGTTCTTTATTAGTTCTGCTTGCAGCTGCTCGTCAGTTTCGTAAGTGATCATTGTTCCATAACCTTTTTCTAGTTCGTTCATTAGCTCTACTAGAGCTAAATTTCTTTTGTATGACCCCTTTTTATCTTTTAGTCTACTAAAATCTGCTTCTAATTCGGTTAACATTCTTTTTATGGCTTTTTCCTCCTTCAATTGTGATCGTTTTTGGATCTCATTTATGCTGCTACTGATGACTATTTAGGATTGACAAATATTACCTTATCGGATGGTAAAATCAGAATTTCATTAGATCGTAAAGAAGAGACTTGGTTGAAACAATATGATTGTTCTGGAAAAGTTATCATAGAAATTTGGAGTAAATCAGTAGTTTTAGAAGCAGAAAAATTTAAAATAAATGATGAGATATACACATTATAATTGTGAGCCTAGTAAGCCATATTTATTGTGCAGAAAATATTTAAACGACATTAGTGCTAGAAGTTCACGAATACCGTGTCTTCATTTAAAGCCTATGATTTATCAAGAAAATCATTCAAAACAGCGTAACCTAACTAAAAGGTCACGCTGTTTTTCCATCCACTATCTCCAATTTCAACTATTTGCCATAAAATAAACCACAATAAATAGATTCTGTTTTCTTTTCCACAAACTGTTGATTCTGCTGGAATTATGTTAAAATAAGTAGACTTGTTTTACAACAAAATCTTACCCAGAATAAAGGTGTGAAATCATGGAGCCGTCCATTGAAGATAAAAGAATCAACGAAGAATTAACAAAGTTATTGACCTTACTTGGCGAGGATGAATTGATCAAGCGTTACAAAGAACTAGAAGAAAAAGTTCAACATAATGAGAAGCTAACTGAACTGGTTGAGCAAATCAAAGCAGCACAAAAAGATGCGGTTCAATTTGCACATTATGATAAACCAGAAGCAGAAAAAGCGGCAATTAAACGAGCGGACGAACTAACGAAAGAATTTGATGAGCATCCTTTAGTTGTAGCATATCGAGAGCAACTGATGGAAGCAAACGACCTCTTACAACACGTCACAGACATGATCCAATATAGAATCAACGAAGAACTAGAGAAGGAAGGGTAACAATGCCTCAAAAAACGAAAAACACACCCATGATGGAACAATACTTAGCAATCAAAGACCAATACCAAGATGCGTTTCTATTTTACCGATTAGGTGACTTTTATGAAATGTTTTATGAAGATGCGATCAATGCGTCACAGGTATTGGAACTAACCTTAACTAGCCGCAATCGTAATGCTGATGATCCGATTCCAATGTGTGGAATTCCTCATCATGCAGCACAAGGCTATATCGATACATTGATTGAAAAAGGCTATAAAGTAGCGATTTGTGAACAAGTAGAAGATCCTAAAACAACAAAAGGAATGGTCAAACGAGAAGTTGTTCAGTTGATCACACCTGGAACCGTTATGACCAGCAAAGGCTTAGATGCAAAAGACAACAACTACCTAACCGCGATCGTTGAGGAAAATGGTACGTTTGGTTTAGCGTATGTTGATTTAAGTACGGGAGAATTAAAGACGGCTGTTTTGAGCGATGAAGATGGTGTCATCAATGAAGCATCAGCTTTACAAACCAAAGAAGTCGTATTAGGAAGTCCCTTGTCGGAAACTCTAAAACAAACATTGAAAGATCGTTTGAATATTATATTTTCTGAACAAGATCAAGCAGAAGAAAATGCTGAATTTAGTTTCTTGACGAGTGAACTGACACACCCCCTGGAAGTGGAAGTCACAGGCAAGTTACTGACATATTTAACGGTGACTCAAAAACGCGGATTATCTCATATTCAAAAAGCTGTAGAATATCAGCCAGATCACTTCTTGAAAATGGATCATTATTCTAAATTCAACTTAGAATTGAGCCAATCGATCCGAACAGGTTTGAAAAAAGGGACGTTATTATGGCTGCTAGATGAAACAAAAACCGCAATGGGCGGCCGTTTACTAAAACAATGGCTCGATCGTCCCTTGATCCAAGAAAAACAAATCCAAATGCGTCAAGAAATGGTGCAATCGTTATTAAATGCCTATTTTGAACGTGTGGATTTACAATCGACTTTAACAAAAGTCTACGATTTAGAACGGCTAGCAGGTCGTGTTGCCTTTGGGAATGTGAATGGGCGCGATTTGATCCAACTGAAAACATCGTTAGAGCAAGTCCCATTGGTTCGTGAACTGATCGTTGGAATCAATCAAGGTGAGTGGAATGATCTGCTATTAGATTTAAACCCAGCTGAAGATATCGTGGAACTAATCAATACAGCCATCAACGAAGAAGCGCCGCTTGCGATCACAGAAGGAAATATCATCAAAGATAATTACAATGAAAAACTAGATGAATACCGCGATGCTATGCGCCACGGAAAACAATGGTTAGCAGAGTTAGAAGCAAAAGAACGTCAAGAAACAGGAATCAAAACGCTAAAAGTAGGCTTTAATCGAGTATTCGGTTACTATATCGAAGTCACAAAATCAAATTTAGCCAACCTAGAAGAAGGCAAGTACGAACGTAAACAAACGCTAGCAAATGCGGAACGTTTTATCACCCCTGAACTAAAAGAAATGGAAACGTTGATCTTAGAAGCAGAAGAAAAATCAGTGGATCTAGAATATCAATTATTCCTAGAAGTCCGAGAACAAGTCAAAGCCAATATCGAACGTCTGCAAAAACTAGCGAAAACAATCAGCGCAGTGGATGTTTTACAAGCTTTTGCAACGGTTAGTGAAAGATACCAATACGTTCGGCCAACCTTAAAAAGTAATAGCAAAGAACTGCATATTGTTGAAGGTCGTCACCCTGTTGTAGAAAAAGTCTTAGGGCATCAAGAATATATTCCAAACAGTGTTCATATGAGCAAAGAGAACATCATTCTATTAATCACAGGACCGAATATGTCCGGTAAAAGTACCTACATGCGTCAATTAGCACTAACGGTCGTGATGGCTCAAATCGGTTGTTTCGTGCCCGCTGAATCTGCCGATCTACCAATTTTTGACCAAATTTTCACTAGAATTGGGGCATCGGATGATTTGATTGCGGGTCAAAGTACGTTTATGGTAGAAATGATGGAAGCCAATCAAGCCTTACGTCATGCCACACCAAACAGTTTGATTTTATTCGATGAGCTTGGTCGAGGAACAGCAACCTATGATGGCATGGCATTAGCACAAGCAATCATTGAGTATATCCATCGAGAAGTCAAAGCCAAAACATTATTCTCTACCCATTATCATGAATTAACGGTCTTAGACGAAAGCTTGGCTGGCTTGAAAAATGTTCATGTCGGGGCAGTGGAAAAAAATGGCGAAGTTGTCTTCTTGCATAAAATGATGGATGGACCTGCTGACAAAAGTTACGGGATTCATGTAGCGAAAATTGCTGGCTTACCTAGTGCGTTATTAGAACGTGCGGCTACGATTCTTACTGCTTTAGAATCAGACGAGCAACCACTTAAAACAGTTGAATACAAAGACGAGATTAAAGAAGATACTGAACAATTATCTCTATTCAAAGAAGTATCCACAGATGAATTAGGTGTGATCGATACCTTGAAAAAAATCAATTTATTAGAAATGACACCAATGGATGCTTTAAATAAATTGCATGAACTGCAAAAAAGAATCTAAATCCAAAAAAACTGAGCAATGAAAGGATCGTATAGATGGGAAAAATACAAGAATTATCAGAACAACTTGCCAATCAGATCGCTGCTGGTGAAGTAGTAGAACGTCCTGCATCAGTTGTCAAAGAACTTGTAGAAAATGCGATCGATGCTGGAAGTACACAAATCGATATTTTTATTGAAGAAGCAGGACTTAAAACGATCCAAGTCATCGATAATGGTGAAGGCATCACAAAAGAAGACATTATAAGTGCATTTAAGCGTCATGCCACAAGTAAAATCCATACAAGAGACGATTTATTCCGCATTCGTAGTTTAGGGTTTCGTGGAGAAGCCCTGCCCAGTATCGCCTCTGTTTCAGAAATCATCGTAGAAACAGCTGTTTCCGAAGAAGAGGAAGGCAGTTATGTTCAAATGAAAGGCGGCAAGGTCGAAGAACACCGTCCGGCTGCTTTAAGAAAAGGAACAAAAATCACCGTTTCAAATTTATTTTTTAATACACCAGCTCGTTTAAAATATGTCAAAACGATCCAAACTGAACTTGCCAATGTAGGGGATATCGTCAATCGCTTGGCATTAAGCCATCCTAAAATTGCTTTTCGTTTAGTTCATGATGGGAATAAAATGATGAATACAGCTGGCAATGGTGATTTGAAACAAACGATTGCCGGAATTTATGGGATTGGCACTGCAAAAAAAATGCTGAAAATCGAAGCAGAAGATTTAGACTTTAAATTGACAGGCTATGTCTCATTACCCGAAGTGACTAGAGCAAGTCGAAACTATTTATCAACGATCATAAATGGCCGTTATATCAAGAATTTCGCGCTGAATAAAGCAATCGTTGACGGCTACGGCTCAAAATTAATGGTCGGACGCTTTCCGCTGGCTGTATTAGAAATTGAAATGGACCCATTGCTAGTGGATGTCAATGTGCATCCCACAAAACAAGAAGTCCGTTTGAGTAAAGAAAAAGAATTGATGCTCTTGATCAGTGAAGCCATTCGTGAAGTGTTGAGTCATCAACAACTTATCCCAAATGCTGCAGACAATCTTCAGTTTAAAAAGAAAGTTGAACAGCAACCGAAAGTGGAACAAATGGAGATTCCATTAACAGAGCAGGCGGAAACGAGCCAACCAATTCGAAAACCAGGCAGTTTAGGCTATGATCCAACTAGCGGCAATTTCTTTGTCAAAGAAACATCGCCAACATTTCAAGCGCAAAAGCCTACTAGTAATTGGGTAAAAGAAACGAAACCTCAAACCAAAGAAGAGCTTGAAAAAGAAGCGTTGATGGCCTACGCTTTCAGCTCACCAACGGATGTTGAGGAAGAGACTCATTCAGCAAACAGTCATTTGGACGAACCTGCAGAACCATTAAAAGCAGAAGAAATCCCTCAAGTGGAAGAGAAACCAACGATTGATGAGCAAGTGTATCAAGAAGAATTAAGCCATCATCCAGAAGTTGATTTTTCAGCACAAGGCGCTCAAAATGACTTAAATAAAATGTTGAACAAACTAGCAGATGAAAGACCCAAAGAACGTTTTCCTGAATTAGAGTATTTTGGTCAAATGCATGGCACGTATCTATTTGCTCAAAGTAAAGATGGCTTATACATCATCGATCAACATGCTGCTCAAGAACGAGTCAAGTATGAGTATTTTAGAGAAAAAATCGGCGAAGTGACGAATGATTTACAAGAATTATTAGTACCGATCGTGATCGATTATCCAAATAGTGATGCATTGAAAATCAAAGAACAAAAAGAAACTCTGGCAGAAGTCGGAATTCATTTAGAAGACTTCGGTCAAAATAGTTTTATTGTTCGGGCGCATCCAACGTGGTATCCTGCTGGTGAAGAAGAGACGATCATTCGAGAAATGATCGATATGTTTTTGACCACAGGTTCAGTCAGTGTGAAAAAATTCCGTGAAGCAACAGCGATCATGATGAGTTGTAAACGCTCGATCAAAGCCAATCATTATTTAAATGAACAACAAGCTCGGGTTTTATTGAAGGATCTTGAGACCTGTGAAAATCCTTTTAATTGCCCGCACGGCCGACCTGTTTTGATTCATTTTACCAATTCAGATATGGAAAAAATGTTTAAGCGTATACAAGATCCACATTAAAAATTATGGGAAGAAGGTTTTATCCTAATGGCAGTTATTCTTGCCTCGCAATCTCCTCGCAGATGTGAGTTGCTGAGTCGAATTATTTCTGATTTTGAAGTGGTGCCAGCAGACATCAACGAAGAAGTCAAAGACTATTTTACTCCAATGGATTATGTATTAACGATGGCAGCACAAAAAGCGATGCATATCGCCAAGCAATACCCCAATGATTTAGTGATCGGTTCCGATACCATCGTGACGATCGATAATGAAATATTGGGTAAACCAACTTCCAGAGACGATGCTTTTCGTATGTTAAGACAATTAAGTGGTAGAACGCATAAAGTATATACCAGTGTGGTCTTGATGAAAGACGATCAAGAATCTTCAGCGACGGTTCCAGCAACAGTCGAATTTTATGATTTGACAGATGACGAAATCAATCGTTATTTAGATACAAAAGAATACCAAGATAAAGCTGGAGCCTATGGAATTCAGGAACAAGGGGCTTTACTAGTAAAAAGTATTCAAGGCGATTACTATTCGATCATGGGGCTGCCAATTGCGACACTCTATAGAATGCTGCCAGCTTTTGACGAGTAATCGTACGATGAAAGAAGGAAATACATCCATGAAATGTTCTCAAACTAGAGCAATCCAAACACATATGATCACATATCCTCACTTGAATTTTCATAAAACTTTATTTGGCGGTCAATTAATGGCTTGGCTAGATGAAACAGCTGGACTTTCGGCTGTCCGAGTATCTAGAGCGGCAATTGTCACAGCTTCTGTCGATCATTTAGATTTTTTGGCACCTTTAAAAGCAGACCATTCTGTTTGTATCGACGCTTATGTATCAGGCGTTGGTACACGTTCAATGGAGATTTTTGCAAAAGTCATCGGTGAAGATTTATTTTCAGGAGAGCGTTATTTGGCTGGTACCTGTTTTATGACGTTTGTAGTGCCTAAAGGAGCTACTTTACCAGAAACGATCGAGCCTGAGACAAAAGAAGAACGATTTATTTGTCAGGGCTATGAAGCGCGAAAACAATTCAGACAAGCCAAACGACAAGAAAGTATCGATCTTGCTAAAAATGTCGATTTAGATATTCCGTGGAACTAATAATAGACGTAAACACTCACTTTCTAAACAGAAGCTGAGTGTTTTTTTATCAATGATGCTATGATAAGAGTAACTAAAATGTAAGGGTGTGATTTGTCATGGAAAAACCATCAAAAGAAGAGTTGAAGGAAAAGCTATCCGATATTGAATATGCCGTAACACAGGAAAATGCGACTGAACGACCTTTTACTGGTAAATATGACGATTTTTATCAAGAGGGAATTTATGTTGATGTGGTGAGTGGCGAACCACTTTTTAGCTCGAAAGATAAATATGATGCAGGCTGTGGCTGGCCAGCATTTACTAAACCCATTGAAAAACAAGGTGTTAAAGAAAATTCAGATTTTTCTTTAGGTATGCGTCGTGTGGAGGTTCGTAGTAAAGAAGCGGATTCACACTTAGGTCATGTTTTTACAGATGGACCACAAGAGCAGGGCGGCTTACGTTATTGCATCAATGCAGCAGCGTTGCGGTTTGTTCCAGTACAAGAATTAGAAAAAGAAGGTTATGAAGAATATAAGTCTTTGTTTGAATAGAAATTTTTGCTTATCTGAGTAGCAACATCTACTCAGATAAGCTTTTTTTTACTATTTTAAAGGGGAAAAACTGGTTACGTTTTTATTACATAAAATAGTTGCTATTTGTCTGTATTTTTAGTAATATAAGAATATTCAGAAAATTAAAATTTGAAAAGAAAATTATTGATTATTGAGGAGAATAGAATGAAAAAGACGAAGAAGACGAAATTAATAAGTGTTATGATGCTCTCGACATTAGTTTTAGCAGCCTGTGGTGGTGGCGGTAAGACTGGTTCTACAGATAGTAGTAATGAAGGTAAAAAAGCAAGGGGGGAACAGCTTTTTAAACTAGTCGTACAACAAGAAATACCTACGGCGGATCTATCATTAGGAACAAATACCATCAGTTTTTCAGCATTTAATAATATTTATGAAGGATTATACCGTTTAGACGAAAAAAGTAAGCCACATGCAGCAGGAGCCGCAGAAATGGCGAAGAAAAGTGAAGATGGTTTGACGTATACTTTCAAATTAAGAGAAGATGCCAAGTGGTCTAATGGTGATCCTGTAGTTGCTGCGGATTATGTCTATGGATGGCAACGAACAGCCGATCCTAAAACAGCTGCTGAATATGCTTATATGTTTGAATTAGTAAAAAATGGAGCGGACGTTTCTGCTGGGAAAAAAGGTCTTGATGAATTAGGAATCAAAGCAATCGGTGATTATGAACTAGAAGTAACATTAGAGCAAGAAACACCATACTTTGATTACTTACTAGCGTTTCCATCATTTTTCCCGCAAAATAAAAAAATAGTCGATGAAAAAGGCAAAGACTACGCTTCAAACAGTGAGTCCTCTGTCTACAATGGTCCATTTACATTGACTGATTTCGATGGTGCAGGAACAGATACTGAATGGTCTTACACAAAGAACGATCAATACTGGGACAAAGATACTGTTCAATTAGATAAGATAGAGGTAAAAGTAGTTAAAGAAGCACCAACATCATTGAACCTTTTCCAAGACGGACAAGCTGATGATGTGATCTTGAGCGGAGAGTTAGCGAAACAAATGGCAGATGATCCAGAACTTGTGATCGAAAAAGATGCGCGTACTTCTTATCTTGAGTTCAACCAACGAGATGAGAAATCACCCTATCACAATGCCAATTTAAGAAAAGCTATTTCTTATTCTATTGATCGTGACGCGGTTGTTGAACGTATCTTAGGAGACGGATCAGTAGCTTCCACAGGACTTGTTCCAGAAGGCATGTCTTATTCACCAAAAGACAACAAGGACTTTGCAGATGAGAATAAAGACTTATTGAAATATGACAAAGAAAAGGCCAAAAAATATTGGGAAGCAGCCAAAAAAGAATTAGGGATCAGTACATTCAAATTCGACATTGTAGGAGATGATACAGATTCTACGAAAAAAATCTTAGAATATATCCAAGGCGCAGTCAAAGAAACATTAGATGGCGTGGATGTAACAGTTACAAACGTACCGTTTACTGTTCGTCTAGACCGTGGTAAAAATGGTGACTTTGAAGTACTGATGGGTGGCTGGGGAGCTGACTATGCAGACCCAAGTAGTTTCACTGATTTATTCCTAACGGGTGGATCATATAATAGAGGGCGCTACTCAAACGAAAAATATGATGCATTGGTCAATGCGTCAGGTAGCAAAAATGCTTCTGATCCAGAAAAACGCTGGACAGATATGGTAGATGCTGAAAAACTACTGATGGATGATATGGGTGTTGCACCTGTGTATCAAAAAGCAGAAGCACACATGCGTAGTAAAAAAGTCAAAGGCGTAGTGGCTCATGGAGCGGGCGCACGATATGACTATAAATGGACGTATATTTCTGAATAAGAAAATAAGCCAGTACGAATGGATTCATAATTCGTATTGGCTTTCTTTTTATCAAGCTACTGATTTTCCCAAATCTGTGCTAAAATAGAAACGTATGTGCGTATCAAGCATAAGAACGTTGGCGCAAAAGAATCTATCCGCTAACTTTAATGGAATCGAGAAAGGTGAAATTATGTACGAGTATATCATTGGTAAGGTTACATTTATCAGCCCTTATTATATTGTAGTAGAAACAAATGGCATCGGTTATCAGGTTTCTGTAGGCAATCCCTATCGTTATTCTGGCAAAACCGATCAGCAAATTAAAATTTATATCCACCAAGTCATTCGTGAGGATGCCCATCTATTATATGGGTTTGGTGATTTAGATGAAAAACAACTCTTTTTAAAACTAATCAGTGTGTCAGGAATCGGACCAAAAAGTGGGCTTGCGATCATGGCATCAGATGATCACGGTGGTTTGATCAATGCAATTGAGAGTGAAGATGCTGCTTATCTAACAAAATTCCCTGGCGTAGGTAAAAAAACAGCACAGCAAATGATTCTAGACCTAAAAGGTAAACTTGGAGAACTGGAAACATCAGAAGCAGCTGTTGAAGCAATGGCTAAAACACCAACTGCCCAATCAGTAAATCAATCACTAACAGAAGCGTTAGAAGCTTTGAGTGCGCTAGGCTACAGTGAAAAAGAAATCAAACGAATTACGCCGAAATTAGAAGAATTAGGTAGCCAACCAACGGATGAATACTTGCGTAATGCACTGAAATTCATGATGAAACGCTAAGGAGGAATCGCTATGACAGAAGATGAAAGACTGCTTTCCGCTCAAACAAGCGAAGGGGAAGAATCACTGGAAAAGTCACTGCGCCCCCAATTTCTCGAACAGTATATCGGTCAAGATAAAGTCAAACAAGAGCTTACAATTTATATAGAAGCAGCTCGTAATCGAGAAGAAGCGCTAGATCATACACTTTTATACGGACCGCCAGGACTTGGTAAGACAACCATGGCTATGGTGATTGCCAATGAAATGCATGTTAATATTCGAACGACTAGCGGACCTGCAATTGAACGAGCTGGTGATCTTGTTGCGATTTTAAATGAATTGGAACCAGGAGATGTTTTGTTTATTGATGAAATCCATCGTTTACCTCGTGTAGTGGAGGAAATGCTGTATTCCGCAATGGAAGATTTTTATGTAGATATCATGGTGGGACAAGGGACAACGGCTCATCCCGTTCATTTTCCGTTGCCGCCATTTACCTTGATCGGTGCCACAACTAGAGCAGGGATGCTATCGGCGCCACTACGAGATCGCTTCGGGATCATTTCTCATATGGAATATTATGAAACACAAGACTTAAAAGAAATCGTATTGCGCTCTGCGGATATTTTCCAGACAGAAATCGTAGAAGAAGGTGCTTTTGAAATTGCCCGTCGCTCTCGTGGTACTCCTCGTATCGCCAATCGTTTATTAAAACGTGTCCGTGACTTTGCTCAAGTTCAGTCAAATGGCACGATCGATCGCAGTATTGCAGACCAGGCATTGACCTTACTGCAAGTCGATCATCAAGGACTGGATTATGTCGATCAAAAATTATTGAAAACAATGATCGAATTATACGGTGGAGGTCCAGTTGGTTTAAGCACCTTATCTGTGAATATTAGTGAAGAAACTGAGACTGTTGAAGATATGTATGAACCGTATTTGATCCAAAAAGGTTTTATCAAGCGAACGCCAAGAGGGCGGATTGCAACAGCTTTAGCCTATGAACACTTTGGTTATGAATCTTATTATCAAGAATAATGTACTATCGATGCTCAAACCACGCTATTTTTTATTCAGTGGTTTGAGTATTTTTTTTTGAAAATTTGACTAAAAATGGAGTGTGAGACTATATTGCTTACATTGTAAAGCGCAACAGATAGCAATCTATCTCAACTCATTTTTCATACCAGACATATTTAGGAGATAGATTCCAGTAGTAAAGATGAAAAATCCAGATAGAATCCAGATAAAACACAAACAGAATCCAGATGTTTTTGCTAATGTTAAAATATTAAGCAAGTGCTCTAGAAAATGTTGGAACAAGTGATTAATACGTTATGAAACTGCGTTCTACTCATGAAAAAGCATTAAAAAATATTGATAATGAAGTACTCAATACGACGACAATGAGGAAGGAATGGACTATAGTTGACAGAATCTAAGTTGTTCAATTATAGTTTCTCTGTACTTTAGAAATCGTTGGTGAAGGAGGAGCTTGGAATGAATACAAAAATATTAGTAGTTGAAGATGATACAATGACCAATCAAGTAATTTCCGATTTCTTAGAAGAAAAAGATTATGAGGTTGTTTCCGCTTCAGATGGTGAAGAAGCATGGCAAATAGTTCAAAAAGAGACTTTTGATTTGATTATCTTAGATATTATGCTGCCCAATATTAGCGGTTTGGAGTTGTTAGAAAGAATACGGCAAACATCTGATGTGCCAGTAATTATGTTAACAGCTATCGATCAAGAGCATACACAATTGCTTAGTTTTAAGCAAAAAGTAGATGATTATGTAATCAAACCATTTTCGCCAACAATACTGGTCAAAAGAGTTCAAGCAGTATTAAGACGAACAAAGCAAGGAGCGAATACACCAAATTTAGAAGTGTATTATGGTGACGTTCGGATAAACTTTGATGCGGCAATGATTTTTTATAAAGATGAACGAGTTCCATTAACCAAGATTGAATATAGGATCGTTGAATATCTAGCTAAAAATAAAGGGCGTACTGTGACACGGGAACAATTGATAGAGACGATCTGGGGATATGAATTCACAGCAAATGATCGAGTGATCGATAGTCACATGAAAAATATCAGAAAAAAAGTTCCGCACTTAAACATTGAAACAATCAAAGGAATTGGCTATATCTTAGAGGAAAAAAGATGAAAACAAGAACAAAAACATTTTTTTTCACCTCAACGGTCATTGGTGTTGTTATAACAATTAGCTTTGCATTATTGTATTATTTTTTACCGATTGTTTATGAGCATGATCAAAGAAGTCAGGAATTAGCAAAGACAAATGAAGTATTAGCAGAAATTGAAAATAAACCTCTAGAGAAAATAAAAGAATTAATCAATGCAGCATCCTCTCAAGGTAAAACAGCTTGGACTGTAAAAGATTCAAATAATGATACTGTTTATTTGAGCTTATTTAATAAAGATTCAAATGACTTACCTAAAAAAATCGTTATTGTTGCAAATAAGTCAATTGTTCAGATTGCTGATACAACAGTTAAAGATGCAGAGGGTGAAGAATATACGATTAAAGTGAATATGCTTTTAGAGCCCGTTGAAAAGGTCAAAGACACACTTCTGAAAACCTATCCTTACATTTTAGGGATAAGTTTTTTTATAGGTACTGTGAGTGCGTATTGCTACTCTTATTGGGCGACAAGAAGAATTCATAGAATTACTGATAGGACTAAAAATATGGTTGTGCTAGAAGAACCGACCGATTATGTGGTAAAAGGAAAAGATGAAATTAGCGAGTTGGAGAATAATGTTCAATTTCTATATTTATCATTGTTAGAAAATATCCAATCATTGAATCAGGAACTAGAAAAGAGTAATGCTGTCGAGTATTCTAAGTCAGAGTTCATGAGAATTGCTTCTCACGAGCTGAAAACGCCTATTACAGCTATGCTAGGAATCATTGAAGGAATGATTCTAAATGTGGGACGTTTTAAAGATAGAGATCATTATTTAACTGTCTGCAAAGAAATATTAGAATCACAAAGCCAGCTTGTTCAAGACGTGCTATTTATTTCAAAGCTGGAAAGTATTGAAATATTTGAAACGTTTAATGAAAAATTCTCATTGACTGATTTAATTAATGAAACGATGGCTTTATTCGAGTTGATGGCAATTCAAAAAGAATTGACCTTTGAAGTAAATTTAGTAGAGGTAATAATCGACTTTAATAAAGAAGATATGAAAAGAATCATTATGAATTTATTGAGTAATGCTTTGAAATATACGAAAAATGGAGGAAAAGTAACCATTACTCTGACATCAACAGATTTAGTGATAGAAAATCAATGTGTACCGCTAGAAACGAAAGAAATCGAAAAGATATTTTTACCTTTTTATCGCCCTGATTATGCACGTTCAAGAAAAGATGGCGGAACGGGCTTAGGTTTATATATTGTTTCTAAACTATTATTGAAAAATGATATTCCATTTACATTTCAAGCAACAGAAGATAAAACGGGCATGGCGTTTTCGTTGAATTTGTCTTCTGTGGTCAAATTTAGTGAATAAAGGCTATTTGTTTAACACATTGATCAGTTAGTTTACGGACTGAGATAGGACTCGAAGAGTTCTGTCTCAGTCCTTTTTTGTGAAAAAAAGAAACATCTATTTTAATGATTCGGAATAAAATAAAATAAAAACGTTATAAAAAGAATAAATCCATAAAAAATCCATTTTTTATACAAAAAGAATATAGGTTGTTTTGATAAGCTAAATATAGAAAGAGATCAAGATTGGAGGGGGACAATGGTTAGTCGATCCATTATTTATCATATACCCAGAGGCTAAGTTATGAAGGTAAAGCGTTTAAAAATCATTATTATAATTTAGAAGAGAAAGTAGTAGTAGTACGAGAAAAGGATGTCTATGAGATGTGGATAAAATAAAAAATCTTTCTCGTTTTTTAATAAAACGAGAAAGATTTTTTTGTTTATTTGTTTACATCTATATATATTCGTGATTATTTCTTTATTTTATTTGTATCTATATCAATTTTAATGGATTAAATTAAAAAACACAAGGTTTTTTTGATATAAAATTTAATTTTTCTTTTTTATATTAAAAATTATTCAAAAAATGACGAATTTTAAAGGAATTATTATTGTTGTAAAAATAGACCAATTTGGTGGAGGAAATAGGACGTTTTTTCTAGCCGTCATCTCCGCCGTCAATTAAACATGAAAGGATGATTTATTTTGGCAAGAGGCGAAAATATCTACAAAAGAAAAGATGGTCGTTGGGAAGGTCGATATCCCAAGGCAAGAAGAGCTGATGGTTCTATATATTATGGTTATATCTACGGAGGGTCCTTTAAAATAGTTAGAGAACAACTTTTAGAAAAAAGAATCTTGCATACACTAGAAAAAAGTTCAGTTCAACAGAAATTTGAAGGCTCCTTTGAGACATGGTCAATTATTTGGTTGAATCAATTGATGCAAGAAAACATTAAAGAAAGTACATATGCGAGCTATAAAAATAAACTTTCTTTACATATATTACCCGTTATTGGTAAAACACCTTTACATCTTGTAGATAAAAAGCAGTTAGAACAGTTGACCGATCAACTTAAAGATAAATTGTCACCAGCTTCTATCCATATTGTTTTTCGACTAGTAAAAAGCTGTTTAAAAGCAGCCAGAGACCGGGGATATATAAATACCAATCCAGCTGAACAAATCTCGCTACCCAAAGTTCAAAAAGAACAGGTTCCTGCTTTAAACCGTCAGCAACATACTCAACTCTTAAATGAAAGTAAGCAAAATGTTAAAGGGTTACCGATTGTAATTGCTCTAGAAACAGGCATGCGCATCGGAGAAATCAGCGCATTGAAATGGGAAGATGTTGATTTTGAGCAAGAAGTTATTCACGTATGTCGAACGAAACAACGCATTTTTGATTATGATAAGAGCATAAACAAAACAAAATTAATTGAAACAGCTCCTAAAACCAAACGTGCTAAACGTGTGATTCCGTTAACCCCTTGCTTGAAGGAACAACTTATATTGGCTAAGGAACACGCAGTTTCATCTTATGTAGTCGAAAGCCACGGAAAATCTGTTGAACCAAGAACGATCAGCTATCGATTTGAACGAATCAAGAAAAAAGTGGGATTATCCGATGTTGGCTTTCACGTGTTAAGACATACATTTGCCACACGTTGTGTAGAGCTTGGGGTAAATATTAATACAGTTAGTGCACTTTTAGGACACACATCTATAAAACTGACACTAGATACTTATACCTATTCATTTGTTGAAGATCAACGGAAAGCAATGGAAACTTTAGCTGTTTTTTCATCTTAAGAATACTGGGAATTATTTAAAAAAAGGCTATCAGGCCTTTTTTTATTTTAGGATAATTAGGAAAATAGTTTAAATTTAAGCTCATTCTAAAAGGTATTGGGACTTTGTTAGCCGTCGTTTCAGCCGTCAGTCAAAATAATAGGTTACTAGCTATAGGCAATAAAAAGAATAAGTTCTCGTTTTATTAAAAAACGAGAACTTATTCTTTTAAAATCTACTACTACTAATTTTACTTTTTTATTAAAAAAAGAGCAAAGAATTGCTCTAATAGATGAACTAAATAATGACATATTCTGCTTTCATAATGTGGGAAGTTAAATGAGTTGTGCAGATAATGTCAAAAAAGAGAGAAGGGGATAGGAACAATGTACAAATTAGGAATTTTAAAAGGTGAGGACACAACACAGAATACATTTGTAGATGAGATTACTAAGTGTTCTACTTTCAAAACGTCATTATTCAACTATGTTGACAACAATGAAGAAATGCTATCAGAAATGAATATTATTCTTATTGGTGAAATGCCAACTTTTGGATTTGAATCCATCTGTGAATCCATTTTAGAATTGAGAAAGTCATTTCAGGGAATCATTTGGATATTATCGAAAGAGCTTACGGACTTTAATCAAATGATTTATTACCAATTAGGTGCAGATGGTATTTCAAATGTAAACAATAACAAGGGGATATTTTTGTTGCAATTGGAAAATTTATTAAAGCATACAAGTAACAAAGAAGAACCAAAAGAAATGATTTCCAAAGATATGACGCAAAAAAAAGACTTTGTTTTAAATGAAGGAAGTTTAAGTTTAATCGTGAAAGATGGTTTTGAAATTTCTTTAACAAAATTAGAATTCCTTGTCTTACGAGAGCTATTTATTCATTCAGGTGAAACCTTATCCTATGAAGATATTTATAAAAAAATTTGGATCGGAAAAAATAAGGATGAAACAGCTGACGCAAAATTTAGACAATATAGAATTACGAATATTATTTTTCATCTACGAAAGAAGTTTGAAGAAGCGCCAGGAAGTCCAGAATATATAAAAACGATTCGTTCCAGAGGATATAAGCTGGATCTTAAATGAAGGTTTAGATGCTTTCTGAATTTATAAATGGCTTGATACAGAAAGAAAAAATGAATGATTGAGGTTGAAATAAAGGATGACTAAAGAACAACTAGAAAAGCAACAGAATAAAGGCTTGAGATCTGCAACGATTGTAGCGGCGTTACTTTTTATCATGTGGGTTATTTATTTGATATTTTTCTATGCTTATTATAAGGAAGCTTATTTCTATATTGATAAGCGATTAACGCTGTTCTACCAACTATTAATTTTGGTACATGACAATTTAGTTGAAACAATTAAATATCTATCACTAGGTGTTCTGTTGATGACCATTACTTTTGTGCATATATATTTCATTTTTTTATCAAACAAAAGAAATCCATACCCAAGAGTATCGCTGTATATTTTATCTGGTCTAAATGCTATTTACTTTTTGCTTTTATTGATTAATGTGTACGGATTTATTTTCTTCATATTGTCAATCCTTTCAGGGAGTATTATATATGCTTTGGTAATAATTGGAAATGAAGCGAATCAGAAAGTATCCACAAAAGATTATGAAGAAGGAGATATTCTTGAAACAACGGGTCCCTTTGAAACAAAGGAAATTGCTCAGAGAGAAGCGGGTATCAGAATAGAAAAACTACAAGAAAATCCACACTTGGTTTTAGGAGAAGAGCTTTATCAAGAAGAAAATAACTACTATATCGACATTTATATTGAAGCAATAAAAAAATAATATTTCTAAATCGCTAGAGATAAGGAGCCATTGGAAGTTAAATGAAAAAAAATAACTATTTATATGTCATTTTATGGGCGGGACTATTACTCTTTTTATTTCCCAACATAACATTGGCAAAAGAGGAAGAAAATCTTGGTTATACGGTTTCAGCCGTTCCTAGTAGTAAACAAATCGATCCAGAACAAAGCTATTTCTATATACAAACGACACCAGGAGAAATACAGCAGTTAAAAGTAAATGTGAAAAGCACGCGAAAAGAACCAGTAAAAATTAATATCTATCCAACGAATGCGTTTACTGGCGATCAAGGTACGATCGAATATACCGAAGACTCTAAATTGTTAGATGAAACATTAAAAGATCCTATAAGTTCTATAGTGAAAGTTGATACACCTAGTCTTACTGTGGAAGACTACGAGGAAAAAGAACTAACCATTCAACTAACTTCTCCAAAGGAAAGTTATTCTGGCGTGAAGATTGGAGCCTTAGTTTTTGAATTAGATGGTACTGAGAAAGACCAACCTGTAACCAACAAGTTTGCTTATCGAATTGGGCTAATTACCTCAGAAAATGGGGATGATTATAAAGACTCCAAGACATTGAATCTTTTGGATGCAAAATCTACTCTTAAACGTGGTAAAAAGATGGTTTTAGCAACATTACAAAATCCTGAACCTAAAATTTTATCTAATATCGATATTCAAGCAGAGGTTAGAGAAAAAGATAGCAAAAAGGTTGTAAAAAAAACAACAGCTAAACAGTACAATATGGCTCCGAATAGTCGCTTTGAATTTGAAATGGACTGGGGAACCTCAGCAATTAAAGGTGGGACTTATCTACTGAATATGACTGTGAGTAATGGATACAATGATTGGAAGTTTGAAAAAGAGTTTACAATCACAGGGGCACAAGCAAAACAAATGAATGAAGATAGTGGATTTAAAATCATTACGCCAATCTGGATAAAGGCCGTAACAATTGTATTACTTATTATGACGGGAGTTATGATATTTGTCCTTTTAAAAAGGCGAAAAAAAATGGAAAGTCAATGGAAATCTAGGAAAAGAAAAAAAAGGAAGAAAAGAAAAAAGAAAGAAGTGAGATAAGATGAAAAAAAATATCATCGTTCTATTTTTCCTAATTTGCTTAAGCAGTTTATCTTTTGGCGAACCGGCAGAAGCTGCTAGTCACAAGGGAAAAACAAACGTAGAAATCACTTTCCAAAGCGAACAAGCAAGTGTTTTACAACCACCTTCCAAAGAAAATCTTGAATCTTTGAAAAAAGTTGGCAAACTCCCTTCAACAGGTGAATTGATTGCGTCGATAATATGGCTACTGTCGGGGGCATCAGTTTTGATTTTTCTTGTAGGGATGATTAGTTTAAGAACCGTTATGTCAAAAAACGTATGGGAGCGATTATGTTAGATGATTAATTATTTATGGTTATTCATTTTGGGGGGAATTGCAGTAATATCCTTAATATTCTTCTTAATGATGTTATCAAGAGATGCTTTTTTAATAAGAAACTTAAAAAAGCGGAAAGGTCCATTGCTTGTGAATTTTAGCTTGCTATTGATTACGCTGAGCAGTTTAGGACTAATAGTTTACCTGTTTACACTCTTAAAGGAACAAATAGAACTTTTACAATAATAATAAGGAACAACTTATAACAGTAACTGTCGCCAATCTGTACTTGCGCATTAAAAAGGATGGAAAAAATGAAAAAACAATTAGTAATGATTTCACTATTATCAGCAGCAGCGGTGACAATGTTCGCAACTTCAGCTGACGCAAAAACATTTGATGACAAGACAGACGTTGGGGTACAGTTTAAATCAGATGATCCAACAATTCCAGGTGAAAACAAACCGTATAAAGACAATCTATCTCTTATTTGGAAACCAAATAGTTTCGAATTTGGTCAACAAAAAGCTGTAGCAGGTATTGCGACATTTAACAATACTATAACAGGAGACCAATACCTAGTAGTCAATGATGACAGACCAACAGAGACAACAGGAGCTTGGAAGTTAACTGCTAAAATGTCTAAATTAGTATCAGATGCAACTGATACTAAAGGATTAGAAGGCGCTAAATTAACGTATACATTAGATGCTGCGCAATCTTATGACATTGGACAGGTTGATCCTTCAACGAATGATTTCACACCAAAAAACCCAGCAGATGATAAAACAGTTTTAGGTACTTTAGATCCTAATGCAGCAATCCAATTAGGTGATGGTACATCAACAGACATGACTTTAGAAGCTGGAAGCACAACTGGAAAAGAAGTAATTGCTAAAACGGCAGCTAACAAAGTTAAAGGTGGGGTAGCAACTAAAGTAACAAATGTTAAGTTAGTGGTTACAGATACAAAAGGCGCAAAGGCTGCAGGTAAATCATTTAGTGGTTCAGTTACTTGGACTTTAGATGATCTAGTAGCTCCTTAATTAAACAATAAAAAAATAAAAAAATAGCAGTCGGTACAGATTGTGCTGAGAGTTATTGTTATAAGTTGTTCGTTCAAACATATTCCATATAAAAACTATTGTAAAGAGTAACAGATGAAAAGTAAAGAAAAAAGAAGATCTACCATGAAACGAAAGGGTATATAAAATGAAAACAAAGATAAGCTATATTCTCTTCATGGGTATGCTATTTCTACTATTTAAACCAATTGTTAGCTTCTCTGAAGCAAAGAAGACAAGCGGGATTGATGATTTTTCCTATGAAGTAGTGTTCCCAGAAAACCAGAAAGATGAAAAAGTGGGATACTATGATCTTCTCGTACAGCAAGGGGAAAAGCAAACAATTCAAATGAAACTTTCAAATACATCAGATCAACCTATGAAAGTAGAAATTGTAATAAGTAGTGCTAAAACTAACGGAAATGGCGTAGTGACATTTGGCCCAAATGATATTAAAGTAGATGACTCCTTAAAACATGATTTAGCTAAATTAGTTCTTGCTCCTAAGGAAGTCACGTTGGCACCAAATAGTCGTACAATGGTCAATTTTACAATTAACGTGCCGGAAGAAACATTCAAAGGCTATATTGCCGGTGGAATTCAGTTAAAACCAATCTTAAAGGAACATCTTACTACGAAAAAAGAACAAGTAATCTTGAATAAGTTTGCTTTTGTTGTAGGTGTATTGCTGAGTGAATCTGAAACTCAATTCTTGAAACCAGATCTGCAATTAAAGGATGTCTCATTAAAGTTGAAAAATGCAAGGTATACTCTGTTTGCCAATATATCAAACACAAAAAGTGTTTTTGCAGAAAATCTTACAGCAATGATAAAGATCAGAAAAAAAGGAGAAAAAAAATCTTTTTTGGAAATCGAAAAAAAACAATTACGAATGGCTCCTAATTCAATGATGGAATTACCCGTTTTTTTAGAGGACCAAAAAGTAACAGCCGGTGAATATACAGCTGATATTGAAATAAACGCTGAAAATGGGGACAGTTGGAAATGGGCAAACAATTTCAATTTTTCAAAAATCGAAGCTGAACGAATAAATAAACAAAAATCTTTAGAACACACATCTTCTAATAAATATTGGTGGATAGTGTGTATTCTATTCATTTTGTTAACGGTGATTGTTCTGTATTTTCTGAAAAAGACACATAAAAATAAGAAATAAAAAAAGGATAGCTGGCTCATTATTTTAGAAAATCAAAATTAGATAAAGTTGGTAAATCTTCACTTTAATTTGAATCGGAAAAATGAAAAAAAGGAGAAGGAGTAGCATGAGTAAAAAGAAAAAGATAAAAATTTGGTTGCTTTTAGGTATAGTATTCTTAGGAATATACGCGTTCAATCAAGCGTTTTCGTCAAAAAGTTCAATAAAAGCGGATTTTGATGCAAGACAGCAAATAAAGGAGTCAATAACTAAAGAAAACTGTTTGATTGTGACACAGAATGAAGAGTTTCCAGACATCACGACAAAATCAGGTCGTAATCAAGTACTTTCAAAAAAAAACATTCCTTCACCTGAAAAAGATTTTTCTTATGAATATAGTGACAGTCAAGGAAAAACGATCAATCCGAACAGTACGGAAGTTGGTTATCAAGAAATTTATGTAAAAATAACAAACAAGCAAACCAAGGTAAACAAATATATTTTAATACCAGTCACAGTGGCTGATGAAACAATGACATTGTTAGCGGAGAATAAAGTAGTATTACAAGTAGATGATTCACAAGGTCAAATGCTGTTTCAGGTCAAAGAAGTAGAAAATAAAAGTCCAAAAGAACTACAACAATTCGTTATGGAAAGAACAAAAGCTCGAGCATGGAAGGCTGATACAGGAGAAGAATTGTCAGTTAGAGTTTCAAGTACAACGATCGATCCATCGACTGTTGGGAACTATAAAGCAACATTAGAGGTTACTTTGAGTAAAGAAATTCCAGTTATTCAGATGGAAAAAGACGTTATCGTTCAAGAGAATGAACGGATACTAAATCCAGCACCTGCAACTCGTGTAGAGGATGGTATTACTTGGATAGAAATAAATAGTCGTGACGATGTATCGATGCAAAATGATTTTGAAAAAGGGACATTTAAGATTAAAAGTGGTACAAGAAATATGAATGCATTTAAATCTGATTCCTTGGAAATAGTACCTGTATATATGGGTTATAGATTGGATGACGGTATCGGTTCTATGTTCGGTCGGCTAGTTGCGACACCGACCTTTATTCCTTCTAAAAATGGCAGTTTATTACCTTCAATCAGTGAAAGAGGAGGAATTGGTACAACCTATAGAAGCAGCGACGGAAAGAGATTTAAGACAGAAACATTGGATTGGGCGAATCAACTTAAATATATCCACGAAGTGACAATCGCGCCAAATCAAAGTTACAGAGTACAAACAAGGATAGAAAATGTTTCAGCAGCTACTGTAAATTTAGGATTTATTAATAAAGGAATGGTAGGAGCTGGCGGAATTAGTTTTGCTACAAATTATTTTTTAACTTCATTAGGAAATGGACGAGGAATAAGAGGGCAATTTACTAAAGATATTGATCAAAATCAAACAGTTTTTGCGATAGATTTCAAACCTAGAGTAGCTGATCCATACACTTATTGGGATACAAAAGAGTCTATGCTAGCTAAAGACTGGATAGAATTTAATAAAACGGCACTAAAACCAGGAATGGAAACGAATAAGATTAGATCAGGAGAAAATATATTTGATAAAAAAGGGATAGCTTACTATTACTCGGCAGGAGTTCCAGAAAAACCTGTAGCTAGCGGTGGATCTGTTAGTGCAACTTGGGATTTGTTTTTTGGGGAAGCGCTACCGTACATTTCAATTGCTGTAGAGCCAGAAGAATACAATGTATACCAAGATACTCCGAATCAGGAATTTAAGTACAACTATACATTAGGAAATATTCCAACAGTAGACGATTATGGAACAATGACGATCACGTATCCTGATGATAGTAAAGAGAATAAACCTTTTACAGGTCGTGATTTGACGGGAGCTATTACCCTTCCTAGAAGTAAATTACCAACACAGTTAAATGATCGTCCTGGGACGATCAAAACATACGAAACTTCTGTATTAGCTATTAATGAAGCGCCTGGGGTATGGCAAGGATTGCCATCAGAAGACAAGTATCTTAATTTAAATGTGTATAATCTAGGTGGAACACCAATCGCTCAAATTATTAAGAAGGACAGCGCTTGGAATAAAACGGCAGACTCATTGATTAAAGATCCGGTTATTTTACCTGGACATAAAGCATCTTTTGACTATGTGGATAAAACAAAACCAGTAGATTCATCAAAAGTTGGCTTACAATTTGCTGAAATTCGTATGACTGATACAAATGAGCCTTCTAGAACAGCAATTATAAAGGTCCCAGTGATGGTAATGGATGGAACCATTCCAACTACAGGATTGATGGTGGGAGCCAATGATTTTTCTATTGATAAAAGTCAATTGACTGGTTTGACAGATGAACAGTTAAAAAATTTGATTCTAAAAGAATCTAACGCAGTAGGTTGGGAGGTTTCAACAGGGTTAACTGAAGGCATTGATTTGTCAGTATCAGCTACAACGTTAACTAATTCACCTGATATTACCAAAAAATATACCGCAACAATCAAAGCTACAAAGGATAGTTTAGTAAAAGAAGCAAAGATCAATATCACTGTTACAGCAAAATCGAATTTAAAGATTCGATTTGTGGATGAAAAAGGAGAAGACGTAGCCTCTCCAATCGATCTGCAGAAAAATGTGGCTAGTAAAGTCGATTTAACTAAAGAAGATGCAGTGTTAGCAGCCATCAAAGAACAAACTGACCTTGGGTATCTAGTAACGGAGCGTCCAGAAAATGAAACAGCCTATCCAATAGCAGAGATGGATCAAACGATTTATTATCGCTTTAAAACGGAGTCGAAACTAACAGTTGAATTTATCAATGGCAAAAATGACGTTTTGAATAGTGTAGAATTAACGGAAAAAATTGGTAGAAAAGTTGACCTAACTAAAGAAATAGCGGTTCAAACGATACTGACTGCACTCAAAGGTAAAGGATATGTATTGTTAGAGTCTCCGGAAAACGAAGTAGCGTATCCGATGACTAATAACGATACACAAAAGGTCGTTTACCGATTTAAAACAGAATCCCAACTTACTGTCAAATTTGTCAATGAGGACAATAGCATTATTGACAGTAAAGATACAATTGAGCTAGTTAAAGAAATAGGTGTCCCAATTGATTTGACGCAAGAGGTTGGGGTAAAAGAAAAGATTGACAAATACAAAGGGAAAAGATACGTGTTGATCGAATCACCTACGCCTGAAATAGCCTATCCAATAACAGCGGATGACCAAACAATTTTCTATAAATTCCAAACGAAATCAAAACTAATAATCAATTTTATTGATGAAAATAATGATATGTTAAAAACTCTTGAATTGACGAAAGAAATAGGTGTTCCAGTCGATTTAAGCAAGAATTTAGATGTAATGAAGGTGCTCGAAGGTTTAAAAATAGATAATCGTGTACTAGAACAACGACCACTTAATGAAACGAGCTATCCGATTGATGGGACAAATGAACCAGTCTACTATCGTTTTAGATCAAACTCAAAATTAATTATTAAATTTGTCAATGTAAACGATGATAGTGAACTTTTGAAGCCTTCTGTTGAGCTGATGAAGAGAATTGGATCGAATGTCAATATACGAGAAGAGGCTGATGTAGCTGCTGTGATAAAAGAACTTGAAGATGTGGATCATTATGAGTTAATTGCTTTTCCTAAGGGAGATACTGATTTTACAGTGACTTCTGCTGCTGAACGAGAGCTTTCTTACATTTTTGAAGTAGAGGCTGATTTTAATGTTCAATTCGTCGACGAGGAAAATACAGTTATAGAAACATTACCTTTGATAAGACGAATTGGATCTCTTGATTTAAGCAAGGATTCAGATATTCTTGCAGCAATTAAGTCACTCGAAGGAATGAACTATGAAGTGATCAAGCGACCGCCAAATGAGACCAATTATCCGATTCGACCCGTAACAGAATCAGCGATTTATCGAGTTAAAAAAATGGAAGTACCAGTAAAAATTCGATTTGTGAACGAAGACGGAGTGGATATAGATAATGTAGACCCTATCAATTCTACGGCAATTATAGGATCTATTCTAGACTTAAAGGTATTTGAAACAGAGATTCAAAAAAGATTGAAGCTACTTGAAGCAGAACATTATGAATTAGTAGAATCACCTGTAGATCAGCAAACGATAACGGAGCCATTAGAATTATTCTATCGCTTTAAAGGCTCATTATTCATTAGCTCATTTCCTGAGACATTGGATTTTGGAGATAAATACTTGACATCTAAGTTGATCAAAGGCGAACAACCGAAATACAATCAAGATTTGATCATTAAAGATACACGAAAGAATAAAAGTGCCTGGAAACTATCAGCAACATTAGAAACACCATTAACTAGTGCAGAAAATGCTAGTGAAGTAATTAGAAACGTGTTCTATTACAGAACAGGACAAGGTGCTAATGATAAAATACAACTGCTTGAAGGGCAAACTGAACCAATAGAAGTAGGGAATACTACAACAGGAGAGTATAATATCAGTGATAAATGGACGCAAAATAAAACAGGACTTGAATTAAGTGTATATTCCAATAAAGTCTATCAAACAGGAAAATACACAGCTTCTATTTTATGGCAAGTGGAAGAGACGCCATAAAATATTCTGTTTTAAACTTATTTATAAGATTCAAGATGATAAGGTTGGGAAGAGACTTACAGAGTCGATCCTAACCTTATTTTCAGATAATACTAAGCAAAAAAATTACAACTGCTTTAAAACAGTTGTAAAATTAGGAGGAGTAAGTATGAGGAATAAAAGAATAGTATTTTGGGTTAGTTATGTAATTTTACTAGGATTTTTATATACATATTTACAGATTGATACTGTCGTGGCTGAGGAGAAAAGTGCTCAAAAAACCAGTTTAACAGATAAACCCAAAAGAACTCACTCTAAAATAAAAAAAGTTCAAGGTCCTGAAAATAAGGCAAATTCGAGCTACAAAAAAGATTTGTTTCTTAAGTATCTAGATTTAGGAGAAGGTTTTGATAAGTGGACGCCGAGTTCAAGAGGTACAAACTGGAAAGAATACCTTGCGTCCCAAAGTAGCAGTGGAAATGTAAAAGTTGATGGTGGATATGGAAGTAGTTCAGAATGGAGTAGTTTCTTTCGTATAGGCTCACCCCCATACAACTTATATATGGATTTAAAACCGAATTTACGACCAATGTACTTGAACATCGGTGAGGATGGTAGTAAGAGTTTTCAAGGTCCAATAATTTGGGAAGATTATAGCCCAGTAAGTCCAGTGTGGCAAAATGATGGAATGGCGACTAGTTCACCTCTCATTATTTCTCAAACTTCTGATTCTGGGACTAAAACAATTGATGCTATGAACATGTATGGGCAAGGAGGAAAAAAAGAATCTATAGAAGAGGTGCCCCCATCTATTATAGAAAATGTAGAGTGGTACGGTGTGCAAGATGAGAATTCTATTAGAAATGAATATTCTTGGTCAAAGATAGTCTACAACATAAGAAATAACCCTGAGGCACATTCTGAAAACACTTTTGAGTACACTTTAAAAGTGGAGTACCTAATGGGAGTTGATTCAAATGGTGCAGTAATCTTTGGAACTCGAGTGACGAATAGTGGAAAAGATACTTTAACTGGATTTTCTTTAGGTGGTCGATATCATGTTGGTATATCAAATATTTTAGAACCTATCCGACAAGAGAACCTGTTACCTGTAGAATATATTGGTGGGAACAGAGGTTTAGCCTATTATAGTAATAATGGAAATTCAGATACAAATATTATAGCTCGATTTTATTTAGATACAGCATCTAAACCTCAAAGCTGGGCTGCTGGTCAAATCACTGAAGCGGGACACCCAGAACAATTTTTTAATTCAAAATACACCGGATTCAATGGACCAACCTCCACTGGACAAGAAAAAAAGAATGCCGCTCATGGAGAGATAGCGTATTCAGATGATATTCGTAAAGCAAACGGAATTACTGGGAAATACCAAACAGGTTTATATGTTAAAAATCAGCCAGTGGATTTAGCGCCAAATGAATCTACGTTATACAGTTTTAGAATGTCTTCCTCACCATTAGTGACAGCAAACCCAGAACTATTTTTAGACGAAAGTGAGGTTCCGTATGATGGTGGCTCTCACACCGTTAAAGGATCTGTCTTACAGTATAGTGAAAAAAATAGTGATATTGATATCGAATATTCTTTTGAAGAAGACGGTCCTTTTACTAAAGTTACAAAGGTCTTAAATAAATCAGGAGAAGAAATACCATGGTCGTTTGAAATACCTGAAGATAAACTTAAACAAGGCGTTACTCAGAAAATATATCTTAGAGCAGTCTCTTCCGCTACTGATGGCTTTTCAGAAATATTAAGCCAAACGCTAGTCTATAATGCAGCGCCTATCATCACAGCTGAGAAACCTAACTGGTTTTTTACCGGTTCAGGATACACAATAAATGGGACATGGAGGGAATCAGAAGGAGAAACAGTTTCTCTTTACTATTCTCTTGATAACGGATTACCTAAAGTAATCGGGAAAAATATAGCGAATGTTCCTGCGAATACAGAGATAAACTTTAGCAAAGAAATTCCTTCATCAGAGTTAGGGGATACTAGTCATGAACTGTCAGTTTGGGCTGAGGATGTTCGTGGTGGATTATCAAAAGTTGAGACTTGGAACATAGGTCCGCACGTGAAACCTGCCGTAACGGCCGACTTTGCTATTGATAAGAAAGAAATTGACGAAGGAGGAACCGTTCTATTTACGTCCACCTTTAAGAACACATCGACACCTTCTGTTTGGAATAAGGTGATATATGAGAATACAAAAGCATTCCCTGAAAATGTGTCAGTAGATACTAGTTCAGTGAAGCTGACAGCAGACGGCGTTACTGTTATACCTAAAAAAGTTGAGTTTGGAGCGGACAGAAAGCTTAAGGTAGAATTAGGAACGGTGAAAGAACAAACTGAACTAAAACTAACCTATAATGTTGTTTCAGAAAATGGGGTACCACCAATCACAAAACCGTTTAGCGTAGAACAAGCGTACAAATTGAGTGGAGAAACAGCAGATGCAACCCTTGTAGAATATACATCAAATAGTCAGAGCTTTACAATAAACCCAAAAATTGCCGCTGTAAAAATTCGATTTGTGGATGAAGATGGTGTTGATATAGGCAAAGTAGAGCCAATCAATTCAACCGCTATTATAGGAACTATTCTTGATTTGAAACAATTTGACACAGAAATTCAAAAACGATTGACAATACTTGAAGCAGAACATTATGAATTAGTAGAGCCACCTGTTGATAAACAAGAGATAACTGGACCATTAGAACTATTCTATCGTTACAAAGGCTCATTATTCATTGGCTCGTTTCCCGAAACATTAAATTTTGGCGATAAATACTTGAAGTCTAAACTAATCAAAGGAGAACAGCCGAAATATGATAAAGAGTTGGTTATTAGAGATACACGAAAGAGTAAAGGGGCGTGGAAATTGTTGGCAACATTAGAACAACCATTGACTAGTGAAGAGGACCCAAGTGAGGTCATCAACAATGTGCTCTTTTATAAGCAGGATGCAACAACTAAAATTCCTTTACTCAAAGGACAAGCTCAACCAATAGAAACAGGAAATGCAACAAGCTCAGGAGAATACAATATCAGTGATAAATGGACAAAAAATAAAACAGGGTTAGAATTGAGTGTATATTCCAACAAAGTCTATCAAACAGGGAAATACACAGCGTCCATTTTATGGCAAGTAGAAGTAACACCTTAAGAAAGTATAGTGGTGCAGCAACTATTCCAATATTAAAACAGCAAAACAATTAGCAATACCTTAACTCAGTTTTTTTTGAGTTAAGGTGTTGTTTTTATTAGAGGTAAACTTCATTGGTTTTTTAAGGTATAGTGATGACTTTTTGCTTTTCTAAAGCAAGATTTTTTCTATAGTCACAACCATTAACAATCATTAAAAAATCTACACAATCTTATATTTTTCAGCATTTTTTTGGTATGATGTATGTAACTAAAAAAAGCGAGGAAAAAATCATGAGCGAATCACAAATAACCAAAAAAGCCATCTCGTCTGCATTGATCGAATTATGCGATAAAAAGCTATTCAGTAAAATCAGCGTGCAAGATATCACCAAAGAAGTCGGCTTAAACCGCCAAACATTCTATTATCACTTTACGGACAAACAAGATCTATTACGTTGGATCTACACCCACGATGCATTGATCTATCTAGACTCACCAGACGTCAGCATCGACAATTGGGAAGAGCAAGCCTTAAAAATGTTAAAAGCGATCCAATCCAAAAGTGATTTCTACTATAATACTGTTAGTTCAGATTCAGATATCCTAAGAAAATGCTTTTCGGCAATCACAAATAAACTCTTCATTAATTTATTCGATCAAATGGACAAAGAAAATCAACTACTTCCAGAAGACAAACTATTTTACGCGCGATTTTTTTCGTATGGCTGTAGTGGTGTCTTGATCGATTGGATTTTAGGCAGTTATAAAGAATCACCATTAGAAATCGCCACACAGTTATTCCGTTTAGCCAAAGATACAGAATTTTTCTCTTATCGTCTGTATGCGCAAGAAAACGAACTATTGTGACAAATTGTTCATTCTGTCTAAAAAGAAGACGGAATGGAAAGGCTATCACAAGACATTTACATGGAATCATTGTACGCTAGGTTCATAAATTGAATCGGGGGGATTTTCATGAAAAAAAGACATATTGGATTAGCCGCAGCAGGTGCATTAGGTGCAGCTTTCCTTGCTAAAAAAGTATCCGCTGAAAAGAAAGTAGAAAAAGTTGCTGAGATAGAAGAAGAGATCAACAGCCGTTATTATGGAGACAAACAGGTTTATCTAATTGGCGGCGGAATCGCTACAATGGCGGCAGCGGCTTACTTGATTCGTGATGCAAACTTTAATGGGAAAAATATCCACGTGATCGAAGGCATGAAAATTCTGGGCGGAAGCAATGACGGAATCGGTACCAACGAAAAAGGGTTCGTTGCTCGCGGTGGTCGAATGTTAAATGAAGAAACGTATGAAAACTTCTGGGAATTATTTAGTAGCATCCCTTCACTTGAATGGGCAAATCACAGTGTAACAGAAGAAATTTTGAACTTTGATCACTTACATCCAACACATGCTCAAGCACGCTTAGTGACAAAGGACCAAGAAATCCTTGACGCACATACAATGGGATTTGACAATGAAGATCGTTTAGCGATGACAAAATTATTAGCTGCCTCAGAAGAAAGTTTAGATGGCGTAACGATCGAAGAGTGGTTTGGTCCACATTTCTTTGAAACCAACTTCTGGTACATGTGGCAAACAACTTTCGCTTTCCAAAAATGGAGCAGTGCCTTTGAATTACGTCGTTATATGAATCGAATGATTTTAGAATTTTCTCGTATCGATACATTAGAAGGCGTAACGCGTACACCATTGAATCAATATGATAGTGTAATTTTACCGTTAAAAGCCTTTTTAGAAAAACACGGTGTTGATTTTACTCTGAATGAAGATGTGGTTGATTTAGAATTTAAACCAGGTGCAGAAATCACTGTTACAGCATTGAAGCTGGGGAATGGTGAAACTATTGAACTGAATGAAGAAGACGTCGTGATCATGACCAATGGAACCATGACTGATAGTTCGACAGAAGGGGATTGGAGTACTCCAGCGCCAGAGGTTACAGAAGAATCACGTTCTGCTCGTCTATGGCGCAATATCGCCAAGAAAAAAGCAGGATTAGGGAATCCGGAACCATTCTTCGGTAATGAAGCACAAACTAACTGGGAAAGTTTTACGGTTACTTGCCGCGGTGATAAGTTATTAAAACGAATCGAAGAATTTTCTGGCAATATTCCAGGATCAGGTGCATTAATGACGTTGAAGGATTCAAGTTGGTTGATGAGTACCGTTGTCGCAGCACAACCTCATTTTAAAAATCAAGATCCTGATACAACGATTTTCTGGGGATACGGGATTTATACAGACAAAGTCGGCGATTATGTGAAAAAACCAATGCGTGATTGTACAGGAGAAGAAATTTTATATGAGTGGATTTGTCAAATGGGTTGGCAAAGTGATTGGGAGGAAATTCACAAAGATGTGGTAAATGTGATTCCTGCCTATATGCCATATATTGATGCGCAGTTCCAACCACGCAAAATGGACGATCGTCCTCAAGTCGTTCCAGAAAATAGCACGAACTTTGCGATGGTCAGTCAATTTGTTGAAATACCAAAAGATATGGTCTTTACAGAAGAATATTCAGTACGTGCTGCTCGAATTGCAGTGTATACGTTGTTTGATATTGACAAGGAAATCATTGCTGTGACGCCGTATAATCGCGATCCTAAAGTGTTAGCTAAAGCTGCACAAACAATGTTTAGATAAAAAAAATCACACTTTTATAAAAAAGAAGGACAACAAAAAATAGTTGTTCTTCTTTTTTTTAGTGTATTTAGGACTATTACGTTCAAATGATATTCAAATTATAAAGATATAATTTCTCGTTTCTACTTTTTTTTGATACTTTTTATTCTAAAAAAAATAATAAAAAATATGTGAAATATTGCATAATGATGATGTTCACAAGTTATTTCTTTTTTTACTGGAAAAAGAGGATAAAAAGAAACGGGAAAAGAAAAAAAAAGTATATTATTTGTAAAAAGAGATGTTTGGGGAAGCGAAACAAAAACAAAAAAGATTTGGGGATACTAATGAGAGCTTTTTTAGATGAAACATATGATAGACAATTGAAAATTCTAAGTTATATAGATAACAAAAAAAAGATAGTCAGTGTGAAGCAAATATCTGAAAACACAAATCTTTCTGAAAAGACTGTTTTGCAAGTGATCAGAAGATTTGAGCAAGAATTTTCTTTTTCTGACAATCAATTTCAAATTATTTATGCAAACAAGACAATTAAAGGGATATATGCAGAAAATTTAGATTTAATGAGCATAGCATCCGAGTGTATAAAAAAATCAGTACTATATAAAATAATTCGTACTATATTTTTATATGAAAAAGTAGACGCAAAAAAATTCTGTGACTTAGAGTACATAAGTCCGCCTACATTTTCTCGTTATCGTCAAAGACTAGCCGCGATTTTAGAAAAGTTTGATTTACAATTGACACGTGATAATCAGATTCAAGGGAATGAATTAAAAGTCAGAAACTTTTTTTATCTATTTTTTTGTTACTCATCAAGTAAATGGGAGTTTAGTGAACAAGAATATCGTGAAATAGAAACAACGATCTATAAGTATGTTGAAAATTGGCAGACGCTTAATCAAGTTCGTCAACGAAAAATTTGTTTGCTTATTTATATTAGCAATATTCGTTCTTCGCAAAAATACTATTGCAAGAATGATGTTTTGACAAAGCTAACGAAGCAAGGGTTATTTGAATATAAAAATGTATTGGTCGATTACTTCAATTCAAAAAAAAATAGAACTATAGATCAAGTGTGGCATGAGGTAAGTTTTGTTGAATTATTGATGTACAAGGAGGACTTAAGTTTACGAGAAATCGATTATGATCGCTACGAATTATTTTATAATGATCATAATTTCCCCTTTATACAACAAAGTAATCTATTGACTGAAATAATTATTCAAACTTTTTTTTCAGGAGCCTCAAGAGAAAATAAAGAACTTTTTTTACAAGTCAGACAGGAAATAGACAAAATGCATCTAGTTTTTAATACTTGCTATGCTGATTTGAGTATCTTTTATTACGTATATGATACTAGTAATTTTTATTATCGTGATGCAGCAGAGAAGAAAATCATCGGACAAGTAGAAAGAATTGTGGAAGAGATAACGACTTCTACAATTTATCAACCCTGGTGGGAGGTACTTACTATCTCTAAAGAAGCGTTTGTTAATTCCTTGTATCTACTTATCTATGCATTGCTCAATAAGTTGCATGAATATAAATACGAACCTGTAAAAATAATGGTTCAAAACTCAAAGGTATTTATCGAAGAGATAATTGTCAATAAGTTAGCTTTGATTTTTGGTGATAGGATTCAATTAGTACCGACTTTTCGAGATTCTCCAGATCTTTTGGTTACGGATATTCAATTATTAGACACTCCAGAACAAACACGAGAAATATTTGTTACGTCCTTTTCGGATTATGCTGATATCAACAATGCAATCTTCGAAATTCAAAAGGAGATTATCCAAAATTATGGTCAACGAGAAATTACTCAGCAGCTAGTCAGTTTAAATTGACGCTATTTAAATGTAGAAGAATTATGGATACGATAATTGATAAATTTTGATAGTTCCGCCCAAGTTTGGGAATCAAAAGGATTATCAAAGAAAAAAAAGTCTTGATTGTTGATATCTCCTTCATAACAATCGGAGATAACAACATCTGCGTTAAGAATATCTGCCGTAAATTGAATGGTTTGAGTGCCGAATGTGGACAATAAGCTACTTTTAATCTGATCTGTTGTATAGAAATCTCTAGAGTATTGACAGAAAATAATCAGTGGCTCTACCTTTCGAGAGGTATCGATCACATAATAAAGGACATTAGTCATATATGTGATCAACCCTCTAGAGACTATTTTTTTTAAAAAAGGATCGGTTTTAAAAAAATTGGTGACGAAGGCATCCAGCTCTTTCTCCATCTTAGAGAATGTTTGTTTTCCTCCATCCAATGACGATAAATGTTTTTCATTTTCCACCAAAGGATCATAGTCAACTTGAATATAATGAACAAAAAGAAGAGCTATAAACACATGGTAGTAGAAAAAAAGATAAGATTCGTCTTTGATAACAAGGTCGTATTTTTTTTGCAAAAATTTTAATAAATTTGTGCAGCTATTCGTTAAGGGAAGATTTGAATCAATCAATAATTGTGCAGTCTGCTGTTTGGTTTCTTTTGTATCAATATTAGGAATAAAAAATCTAGCTAAGAAACTAAAGTACACTTGTTCCGCTCTGATTTCATCATGTGATAGGACAGTAGTGAAATCTAAAGTAAATATAGTAGGGTTTTTTTCATTCAAAATAATTAAATAGGAGAGAAAGGCATCATCAATAGTGATTTTTTCTTGTAAGTACAAAATCCTCCAATAGGTAATATTTTGAAAATAGCGTAGTCTAGTTAATTGGGATGGTGCTAAAGTTGTCTTGATTGGAATGGGTAACTGTTTAAAATAATCAGGAGATCTGTGGAAAGGCCATATCGCTCCTTTTAAAATATTCCAATAAGCATAAAAGAGAAAAAAGCGAATGTCGGTTTCAGTTCCTTGAAGATTTTCTTTTCTGTTCAAATCGCCAAAGGCAATTTTGACTCTAAAATAAGCCAATCGTTTATTTAAAATTTTTAAAGTTCTATAGGCATAAGAAGGACTCAAATTGATAGTTTGGGCCAGAGATTCCAACGATATATGATTTTTATCAGCGATAGCTGAAAAGATCAAGTACTCTGGCGAAATAGAGATATAGCTGAAACGTAAAGTATTAATAGCGTAGCTCACATTCAAAGAATCGGGTAATACGATGGAAAAGATAGTATTCTGTTGTTCTATTTTTATTGGTGTTTCGAGAAACAGACGGCTCAAATCTTCGTTAAGTTGTTGTATATAACGATAAGTAGTACTCTTGGAGTCTTTACTCTCCTGAATAATTTCTTGAATACCAATTCCTTTAGTACTAAACAAAATTTTTTTAAATAGTTCGAATTTTTTTTCTTCGTTTTTTTTAATAAACTTTCGTTTCATACACTCACCGCATTCCTTTTTAAAATGAAAAACCAACAAAAAATGTTGGTTTGTTTTATGAAAATATAACATATAACGTGAAAAAAATACAAAAAAGTGTTGTTATATCAAAGAAATTGACAATATTTCAAAAAAAACTGAAAAAAAAGGATTTTATGTAATTTAAAACGAGATTTAAAAGATATAATTTTAGTATAAATAAGATTTCGATTTAACTTAAGAGATGAACATTTATATCAAATAGAAAGGATAGAAGATTATGTATAGCATAGGAATTGTACACACACGAGAATCAAACGACGATACATACGCTAATCAGTTAAGTAAAATAACATATCGATTATATTCGCTATCCAGAGAAGATGTATTGAATGAAGCTTCTAAGATGGATGCATTAATAATTGAAGACTCTTCATCTTCAGGGTTAAAGCATACATGTGAGCTAATTTTAGAATTAAGAAGACGCTATGAAATGTTGATTTGGGTTGTTTCTAAAAATTTAACAAAAACAAGTAAAATTGTTTATTTGCAACTTGGTGCTGATGGGGTAGTTGATGCAGAGCACGAGCAAGAAGAATCCATTTTACAGTTTTCAAATATCTTAAATAGAATTAATAGAGAAAAAGGAACAGTTTTTCCTAAGGAGCCTTATGAAAAGGGAACATGTAGTAGTGAGCTGGAACTAAACCCTACTAATTTGAGTGTGATTCTTGAAGGAAAAACTGAAATTAGTTTGACCAGACTGGAATTCCAAACAATTTCATTTTTGCTAGCGAATGTTGGAATTGCAGTTACATATGAAGAGATATACGAAAACGTCTGGAAAGATGACTTTAATAGTAATCGAGATGGAAATAAACAGTATCGAGTTAGCAATCTGGTTTTTCATTTACGCAAAAAAATAGAAGAGAATCCTAATCAGCCAAAATACATTAAAACGGTACGTTCTAAAGGGTATATGGTAAGTACTGTAATGTAAGGGAGAAAAACGATGTGTCATGGCGTTTGATTAGGATACATTCCGAATCAAAGACGGTGACAAATATAGCTTAATTTCTTTTTTTTATCATGCTTGGAAATCGACACGCCAAATTTAGAAGCAAGTAAGACTTTCTTTATAAAATAAATCAGCTTCATTTTAAGAACCAACTGCTGTCGATAACTGGTACATTGCAAGATGAAAAATTGAAATAAATGTACACAACTATTGAAGAAAGGAGGATAAAGATGAAAAATAAAAAAGGCATGCTTTTATTTATGAGTATGAGCGTTTTAGTAGTGATAAGCCTTGTTCTTGGGTGGCATACTTCTAGTATTAAAGCACAGGAAACAAAAGGGGATCAAGTTGCTGAAATAACAGAGCAGTCACAATATCCACCGTTATTTCAACCATACGCGTTAGAGAGTATGAGAGATTGGGAGGAAGTTTCTACTCCACGGACCGCTAAGATTGACCTTAGTCCACCTAAGGGATATTTCTTAGAGCTTGTTTCGTTTGGAGGCTTACCGATCGACAAAGATACGAAAGAACTGGAAAAACTAAAATTAATGATACAGTATACTCTTCGATTCAGTGGTTTACAATACCTAAATGTGTTGAGATATGATGGAAGCTACGTTGGTCTGTCACACGATAAACGAGGAGTTACTGCGAGTTCTGCACCATTAATTTTTGTTCAAGGGGATAAAGTAATTGAGCCCTTAAATGAATTCGGACAAGGTGGAGGAGATAGTAAACCAGTCTCATTAGTATCTAATATAAAGCATTATCGTGCTGATGTAGTATTGACACCAAACGACCCAATATCGCCTTCTTACAATCGATCAGTCAAAATTGAATATGAATTGAGAAATAATCCTGCAGTAGTGACAGAAAATACATTTGATTATCATGTGAAAGTAGTGACTGAATTTGTTATTGCGCCAACAGGGAAAACAAGATATGCTACAAAAATTACCAATTTAAGTAATGTACCATTACAAAATTTTGTGTTGGGTGGACGATATGATGTGGATTTATTAAGTTCGAGCCCAACTATACCGCGCGGAGATAACATTATGCCTGTTAAGTTTCTAGGGTCTAATCTGGGTGTTAGTTACGATAGCTATGGTGTAGATGCTAAAGGAAATCCCGATGCATCAGAGTCGTATGCATCAGCAAATTTTTATTTTGATACAAAAGATCGACCGGATAGCTGGAGCGTTAAACAGATGATGCCTAACGGCCAACCAAGGGATTTCTATAATCCAAAAATTACTGGCTTTTCAGATGCTTACAGTACAGGGCAAGAAGTGTTAAATGCCCCAATGGGAGATATTGCCTATTCAAAGGAACAAAATGAAACAGCAGATGTTTATGATACGGCGTTATACGTGAAAAATAAACCCGTTGATATAGACCAAGGTGAATCTACTGGCTATGTGATGTCATTTTCTGCTAAACCGCAGGGTGAATCGTTGCCAATGTTGGATTTAGATGAAGAAAATGTTTTTTATGACGGCGTTTCTCATACCGTTACAGGTACAATTATGGACTTCGGCACAACAACCAAAGAAGATATTTATTATTCAATGACAGGTACAGCAGGAACATTTAAACTTGTTAAAACAATTAGTCCCTACGTTCCAGGAACGAATGTTGAATTTTCATTTGATATTCCTAAAAGTGACTTAGGTTCTAAAGGAAATAAGTCAGTTTATGTTTATACCAGAAATAGTAGTGGAAAAGTATCTAATACAGTAGAACAGAAATTGACTTACAACTCGCCGCCAGAAATTACAATAGCGGATAAGCAAGAGTGGTTTATGACGGGTTCAGATTATAATCTGGCTGGTAAGTGGAAAGATGCTGATGATACAGCTGTGGATATTAAATATTCACTTGATGATGGTGTGGTCAAAACGCTAAGTCGAGGAGTAGCCAACAGTCCAGTAGACACCTTACGTGATTTTACGGGAGTGATCCCAGCCTCTGTACTTGGTGATACTAGTCATGAATTATCGGTTTGGTTGACAGATGCTCGTGGAATGGACTCAGCTCCAGAAACTTGGACGATCAGTCCCCACACTGCACCAGATGTCTCAGCGAATCTAACGATTGGCAAAGCAGAGATTTTGGAAAGTGAAACAGTAGAATTTACTTCAACTTTTCAAAATAAAGCCTTAGCACCATCAGTTTGGAATAATGTTCTTTATGAAACAACAGAGGCATTCCCTGCCAATGTTACAGTCGATAAAACATCCGTTAAATTAAACGGAACGACTATCGCAGCTAGCGATATTGAGTTCAGTGCAGATAGAAAGTTAAAGGTAAAACTTGGGAAAATAGCACCTAGTGCGGTGATGAACTTAACTTATAATGTTGTTTCCCAAATTGCTGAACCGCCTATTGATAAAAATATAGAAGTGAAACAAGCCTATAAAGTCAGCGGAACAACAGCTGCTGGTACAACGGTAGAAGCGTCTTCTGGCGCGTTAAAAACGTTCATTATCAAACCAAGAATCGCTGATATCACGGTATTATATTTGGAAGAAGATTCAGAGAGAGAGCTAACTGAAGAACCTTCTCTCACTGGGTTGATTGGTGAAGAAGTGACAATTTCAGCTAAAAAAATTGATGGCTACGTGCTGAGCAAAGTAGTTATTGATGAAGAAGAACAACCAGTAGTTTCTAGCGAAGTAACAGTGAAGTACGGTGAAAACTACCTAGTGGAGTTTTACTACACTGGTGTATTAGAGATCAAGTCGGCGCCTGTTGGCTTTGATTTTGGAACAGTCACTTCTAGTTATAAAAAAATCCGAGTAGATAGCGCCGAGATTACAGATGATCCGTTCGTTATAACAGATAATCGATTAGGTAATCAAGATTGGACCTTAAAAGCCGCTCTGACGACACCACTATCAAATAAATCAGGAAAAATTTTGAATGAAGTGATCCGCTACAAAAATGGTAAGGATGAAATTATCTTACGTAATGACTTTTTACCAATAGTTTCTCGTAAAACAACGAATGCTGGAGATTATAGTATTAGTGATACTTGGAGTTCAACGGGTGATGGATTTAAGATGGAAGTTGCACCAGGAGCGGTTAATGAGTTAGGCAGTTATCATGCTGTCATTCAATTTCAACTAGGAATTACACCATAAATGGAGGGGAACTCATGAAAAAAAATAATCATGTATGGTACACGTTGCCCTTCATTCTCGCCTTCATTCTGTTTTTTGGTCTATTCCAAACAGTTGAGGCTACAGAAAATGGTGGAGCGGTTCAAACCAAAGGTCAGATCACTTTTCTTGAAAATGATTCTTCTTCAAGTGATAGCACAACAGACTCATCTTCTAGTAGCGAATCTGTTGTTTCAAGTTCAACAAACTCTAGTCAGTCGAACTTTCCAACTAAACCCAAAGGTAGATATCCATCTACTGGTGAGTTAGTAAAAAGAAGTTTATCTATAAGCGGCATATTATTGCTGCTGATTGCTTTCATTCTGTATTTGCTGAAACGTAATAATCAAGCAAAGCGGAGGAGGGGGGAGAATGAGAAAAATGAAAACTAAAAAGGTGATCATCGTCGTTCTCTCTTGCTTAGCTTTTACAGCAACTGCTCAGACAGCTTTAGCTGAAGGAGTGGGAGTCGGGGCTGAAATTCAATTTTCTGATCGTCCAGATGAAGGAAATGGCATTAAAGACCCTGAAAATCCAGACGTAATTGTAGATCCTAGCATTATCAATGGATCACAAGGCTCGTTGCGGATAGACTTTGTTCCAGAACTCAACTTTGGAGCAAGTAAAATTGCAGAAAGAAACATTGTTTTTCCAGCAAATGCACAGCAATTTAAGGGAGAAACAACAGCAAGAGGGCAATTTGTTCAAGTATCAGATTACCGATCGAACCCAACTGGCTGGACCTTGCAATTACGTCAAGAGGAGCAGTTTAAGAAACTCGAAGAAAAAAACCATATTCTAAAAGGAGCAGTCCTGTCTTTTGATAATTCTTGGACAAACTCCAAAAAAGCTCAATCATTGTCGCCAAAAGTTTCAAAAGAAGTGATTCGATTGAATAACATTGGTGAAACATACAATTTGGCTGAAGCTGACTTGGGAAATGGCGGAGGAACCTGGAGCATCGTTTTTGGTGCTTCTGATGAGAATACTAGCGGACAAGCTGGTACTCTGAGCCCTAAGCTAGATGACCAAGGAAAATCAATTATTGATGAAACCGTAAATAAAAATGCATTCATCAATAATGCAGTACAATTAGCAGTTCCAGAAGCAACAGAGAAAAAGGCTGGAACTTATACAACGGTGTTAACTTGGATTATATCCGAGCTACCATAGATAAATCACAATATATTAGGAGGAAACACAAATGAAATTAACACACAAATTATGCGGAGCAGCTTTATTAGCAGCAGTAGGTATCGCAGTAGCAGTACCAAATTCAGTAAAAGCAGCACCAGGAGCAGCACCATCAGCAGGAATGGATATCCAATTTACTGCTAATACAGGCGACGGTACAACAAATACTCTTACTTCTGGTGACGGTAGTGGTGAAGGAACAATCACTAGTGGTCTTGTAACAACAGACGCTGGAACTTTTGGTGTTAGAGCAATCACACCTCTAAACTTTGGATCAGATAATTCAGCAGCTTCAGGAACTGGACGTCATTTCTTTGCGAAAAACTTTGTTGCGAATGGGCAAGAAGGTTCTACAGATAAAATGATCTCACCTAACTATGTTGAATTTGTGGACGATCGTACTGAATTAGAGCACAAATATGAAATCACTGCACAAATCACAAGCGAATTAAAAACAACTGTTGGAGCATCTAATACAGAGAAAAAATTAGACGGCGCAACATTACAATTCTTAAATGGACGTGTTAAGTCTGAAACTGATCCAACAAATACGTTAACACCAACAGAAGCAGTTGCAACAACAGCAGTTGAGTTTGGTCAACCAACACAAATTTTAGGTCATGAAGACGCTACTAAAGGCCGTGGTAAATTCAAAATGTTATTTGGAACTTACGCAGCAGGCGATGCAACTGATTCAGAAAAATCTGTAAAACTAAATATCAAAGATGAAACTGAATTGTTCATAGACAATGGCTACCATGGTGAAATCACTTGGTCAATGAACGTTTTACCATAAGCTGTAAAACGCTACTTGATTTAATCAAAATATAAACAAACTGATGAAATTAGTCTGCCGATCTTGAGGAGCGGCGGACTGTTTCTTAGTGAAAGAGTAGGAAGGTTAAAAATGAAAAAATTTAAATTAATTTACTTTATTTTATACATAGCTTGTTTCGGAATGACCGCAATAAATACATACGCAGCTGAAGCTGAGGATGTGGGGAATTTCAATTTTAAAATGATTCGTCCAGAGAATCAGATAGGAGATGCTGGTTATTTCAATTTGAAGATGAATCCTGGTCAAAAGCAGACTGTTCAAATTGAAATGACCAATATCACAGACAAAGAAGTCACTGTAGAAATTAAGTTAAATGGAGCTAAAACGAATTCCAACGGTGTACTTGAGTTCGGTCCAACAACGCTTAAAGATGATCCCTCTTTAAAAAATAAATTTCAAGATATTGTCAAAGGTCCAAAAACAATTAAAATTCCGGCAAAACAAAAAATTCCATTGGATTTAGATATTTCAATGCCTGCAGATTCCTATGATGGAATCATTGCTGGTGGTATTCAAATGCAAGTAAAAAAATCAGATGAACAATTAGAAAAAGAGAAAAAAGAAAAACAAATCGTTAACCGTTATGCTTATGTTTTAGGCATGGTATTAACTGAAACAGATAAAGAAGTGAAGCCAGATGTCAAATTCGAAAAATTTTATCCAGAATTGGCCAATTATCGTAACGCTATATTCGTAAATTTTTCGAATATCCAAGCGGCATTTTTGAATGATATGACGATTGATATGCAAGTGATGAAAAAAGGTTCATCCGAAGTTCTTTATGACACTAAGAAGACAAATATGAGAATGTCTCCTAATTCAATGATCGATTTTCCAGTTGAAATGAATGGTGAACGTATGGAAGCCGGCGAATACACAGGGCATGTCCTTGTGACTAGTGGTGATCAAAAATGGGAATGGTCAAATGATTTTAAGATTACAAAAGAAGAAGCAGACAAATACAATGCACAAGATGTCACTTTAGTACAAGAGCAGGGGATTGATTGGAAACTAATTGCGCTGATCATAGGTGGAGTTATTCTTGTTATAGGGGTTATCTTTGTCATCGTTCGTGTCATCTCTCAAAAAAAAGCTGCTTCTAAAAAAAGAAAAAAGAAAAATAAAAAGAAATGACAGTAAAAATTCTATATTTGTTAGTTAGAGGAGGACAAGTAGAGTGAGTATATTAGATTGGCTATTTATCTTAATGTTATCAACTTCTGTTCTTTTCCTCTTTTTTGGATTGATTTGTCTTATCTTATCGATAAGCAAGCAAAAAAAATTTAATTCGCTGAAGAGTAAGAAAATTAGAAATAAACAGAAAAAGAAAAAAATCAAACGAATGCTTTCGAGAATCAAGAAACAACAAAGGAAAAATACACAAACAAGTCTACTGTTATTTGTTCTAGCTGCTGCAACGTTGAGTGGAGGAATCTATGCTCGCCATTATCAACAAACACATCTAGAAACAGAAGATGCTAATGCTATTGTACAAAGTTATTTTTTAGTTGAAGAAATAGAAAAAGATTTACAAGGCCTTTCTGAGGGCAGTGATGCTGGGAGAGTGAATGAGAAGCTAGCTGATATGACCTCTTTAATGATTACTTATGGAAATAAAAACGCCTTTGGTGGGTTGAGCACAGACGGTCAAAAGAAGTTGAATCGTTACTATGCGCTAGTGCGTGAGTTTGGTGTGAATCTAAGTAACCGTACACTTGAAAATTTAAATGATTCTACATATGTCTCTAACTATCTAGAAGATATCAAGAAAATTAAAAAAAGCCAAAAACAAATTTTTGAAGTCTTTAAAGTGAATGAATCTGCATTAAAACAAAAGAAATAGTTTTAAAGAAAGTATCAGGAACAGACAATGACAAAATCAAAAAGAAAGAAACCATCATCAAACGAAAGAATACGGACCACCTCGAAAAAAACTAGAAATCACCATAAAAGAAAAGCAACTGCTGTTAGAAAAAAAACAACTAGATATGGAAGAAAGCGAAAGAGAAAAAACTATAAAAAGATTATGTTAGAACTGACGATCACTCTCATTATTTCTAGCATTCTGTTTTTACTGTTGAGTTTTTTTACATTTTCACTACCAAAAATGGAAGGCTATTCTATGATGACCACTTTGGAAGATAGAGATAGGTTATTTGTAAATAAATTAGGTGCAGTGAAACGTTTTAGTTTAGTTTATTACAAAGACCCAGTAAGTGGAGCCAAATCTATTCGACGGATTATAGGATTGCCTTTTGAATCGCTTTATTATAAAAACGATCAGTTATTTATCAATGACACAGAGACTGTCGAGCGTTTTATAGACAAACAGTTAACCACATCAAAAAACAGCAATAGTACTTTCACCAAAGATTTTTCGTTGAATGAAGTATTAGGAAACTTGCAAGTTCCAAAAGGAAAATATTTTGTTTTGGGAGATAATCGCTCCTACGCGACAGATAGTCGAACTTTTGGTTATATAGACGAAAAAGACATCATTGGAGTCATTGAGTTGAGAATTTTCCCATTACATCGGATGACTCATTTTTAATTAGGGAAGAAAGGAAAAAGAACAATGTATAAAGAGAAAAAGAAAATATTATTGCTCTTTAGAAATAAAACTAAGTTTTTCTCCTTCTTCTTTATGATAGTTTGTCTTTGTTTTTTGATTTTTGTAAAAACACATCAAGTGGATGGACATTCTATGCAGCCCACATTAACAAATGGGGATCGAATTTTAGTACTGAAAGGGAAAAAAATGACATCCCATGATCTAATTACTTTTAACCCCAAAGATGATCCGCGAAAGATATATGTGAAAAGGGTCATTGGAGTTCCTGGCAATGAGATTCGGATTGATGAGAAACGCTTGACTATTGTGACTACTAGTAATCAAGATGAAAAAAAGAAACCGCTATTCGACGGCGACTTAGCAAGTGGAATCACTGAAGTATCGGTAACAAAAGAGGTTTCTCGGCTATTAGAACATATGACAACAATACCCGAAGACAAATATTTTGTTTTAGGAGATAATCGCAATGATTCTAGGGATAGTCGGCAATTAGGATTGATCGATCGGTCGCAAATAGAAGGAATCGTGGTCTATCGTTATTATCCCATATCTAAAATGGGATTTTTAAATGAATAAATTGTAGAGATAAGTGAGGTAACTATGGAAAAACTCAAAAAATTTATGAGAGTAAATTGTTGGTCAATGTTAGCAAGTGTTATTGTTCCTATACTAGTTTTAGCGTGGGTTTACTTTCAGCAAGGCATTTATTTAGGAAGTGAAACGACACTCTTAGCTAGTGATGCTTTTGCGCAATTTTCCAACTTTTACGCTAGTTTTAATAACATGTTACATGGAAAACAGGATATTTTTTATACTTGGTACGGTTCTTTAGGATTAAATTACTGGGCTTTGATGAGTTATTACTTAAATGGAGTGTTTACTCCGATTGTCTTTTTCTTTGACAATTTACATATACCAGATGCCATGTATGTTATTACGTTACTAAAATTTGGCTGTATGGGACTTAGTTTTTTTATTTTTGCTCACTATACCTTTAAAGTACCTCAATGGATAAAAGTGGGTTTGAGTGTTAGCTATGCGTTAATGAGTTATGGTATTGCTTATTCACCAATGATTATGTGGTTAGATGCCTTGATTTATTTACCATTAATCGTTTTAGGTATTCACCGTTTAATGGATAAAAAAAAGCCTACATTGTTGTTTATCAGCTATCTTTTCTTATTTTTATCAAACTTTTATATGGCATTTATGGTAGGGATCTTTACATTTTTATACTTTTTTGCAAGAAGTTTTACAAAATGGGGACAGTATAAAAAATCGATTTCCATGTATTTAATCACCTCTATTCTTGCTGGATGTACGTCGATGATCACGATTTTACCTACTATTTTCGATTTAAGTAATAATGGAGAAGGTTTAACAGAGATCAATCGGTGGATAACACCAGATGTAGGTACATGGGATATGGTCGTGAAGAGTATGAGCGCGGTGTATGATACTTCTAAATATGAGGCTGCGCCATTCTTTTATGTGGGTATTTTACCGTTGCTATTTTGTCTTTTTTATTTTGTAACGAAACGAGTGTTACTACAGGAAAAAATTATTTATGGAAGTTTAGGCATTTTTTTGGTAGCAAGCATCTATATTCAGCCATTAAACTTATTCTGGCACGGATTACATTCGCCAAATATGTTTCTTTTTCGATTTAGTTTTTTATTCTCCTTTTTTATTTTGCTCTTTGCTGGTTACGGTATTGAGAAGATGGAAAAACAAGAGCTGAATCGACTTGTGAATATAGGAATCGTTCTGCTGGTCATCTTTACTAGTGCATACATTTTTTCTAATAAAAAAAGATATGACTATATCACAAGAGAGTCACTGATTTTATCATTATTCTTTTTAGCAGTGTATGTTGGTCTTTGTGTTGTGTACTATACAAAAATCAACTATCGGAAATTTCTTCCTGCAGTAGTATTGATTATAGTAGGAATCGAATTAGTATTTAATGCACAAGCTATGATTGCTGGAGTTAGAAAAGACTGGAATTATCCTAAAAGAGAACTATATACAGAATATTATCAAGATATTAAGACATTGACTGATGAGACGCATTCATTGACACCTGGTTTTTATCGAATGGCGAATGTTGATCCTATTTCTCATAATGAGAGTTTTAATTATGGATATAGCGGTGTTTCGATGTTTTCATCAATTAGAAACCGTCATTCATCTAGTTATATGAATCAACTAGGATTTCGTTCAACAGGGACAAATCTGAATATCGATTATAAGAATAATACAATTTTGATGGACGCATTGTTAGGAATCAAATATAACATTGGTAGAGAATCACCTATGAAATATGGGTTTAATAACATTAAAAATAGCGGCAGTTATGATTTGTATGAAAATCAATATGTTTTACCTTTAGGAATCTTGACGGACAAAGGTATTTATAAAAAAGAAGCTTTTCAAAATCAAGAGAGTTTAATTAAGCATTTGGCTGAAAGCAAACAACCACTTTTTTATTTTAAAGAGCCAAAAGAAGTCAACAAGGAAAACTTGATTGTGCAACAAGAGGGAGATATTTTATATCTTTCAGAAGAAAAGCCATCTGCAGACAAAATCATGACCTGGTCGGTCGATGTACCAGCACATTCTCAAGCCTATCTGAATCTACTTGTGGAAAATAGTGGAGCTATGCGTGATGCGGTAGCAGAAGTAACCGTTAATGGTATTAGCAGGGCATCTGATATGCCTAGAACAGGGCAATATTATAATTTGGGCTATTATGAAAAAGCCACAACGATAACCGTAAAAGTTGCTTTTCGAGGTGTTTCTGTTGTGAAAATGCTGCGGCCGGATACGTTAATATTGAACACTGAAAACTTTAAGTCCATGATTCAATCTGCTCAAAGGAAAGGAGTAGAGTTTGAAGGGAAAGGAAGAAAGCTAAAAACAAGCATCAATTCGACAAAAGAAAATGTACTCTTTACAACAATTCCTTATGATTCAGGTTGGAAAGCTTATCTGGATGGAAAAGAAGTACCAATAAAAGCTGTAGAAGAAGCTTTTTTAGCTGTCACGGTGCCAGCTGGTGAGCATGAGTTATCACTAGTATTTCTTCCGCAAGGATTCACTATAGGAGCTAGTTTATTTGTTATTTGTCCGATCTTATTTTTATTGTTTGTTTGGAGCCAATCTCGAAAAAAATGAAGTAAAAGGAAGGGTTTAGTTGATTGTTTTCACTTCAACTGAAATAGAAAGGATTAACGAATGAAACGTACGTATAGAAAAATCTTTATGATCTGTTTTTTTATGATTTTGTTGACAGGTTGCTCAAAGAACTTGTCTAAAGAAGCGACGACATTTTCTGGTCAAGGAGTAACCTATGAAATTAATTTGCCTTCCTCATGGAAAACAGATGAGGCGGGGAAAGAAGCATATAATCGGCAAGCAGTATATGGGGGAGAAGACACTAAAAGTAATTCCCATGTATTTATTTTGACGTATTTAAAATCAGAAGTAAACCGTCAAGATTTTGCCAAAAAGACTAGGGTTGAATTGCAAAAGCGATACAATTACAAAGAATTGTCTGGTGTATATATGCAAGAGTATCAAATTAATAAACAGCCAGCGGTAAAATACACTCTAAATACTAAATTTAAGGACAAAGATGTTTGGGCACATTTTTATTATGTCGAAACTAGCCATGGTTTTGTAGAAATGATTTTTTATTCTGCAAATGATGGCGATTATAAAGAAAGATCTAAAATAATCGATGCTAGTGTGGAAACTTTAGTTGAAAAAGATGCTAAGGCAGGGGATTCATTGACTACTGAACAAACTGAAGACTCTGAAGGTGGAGATGAAATAAAAATTGAAAATGAAAACATGTCTATTTTGATTGATGGAGTAATGAAATTGCCAGATGGAGATAAAAATTCTCTTTTAGTGATTCGCTATCGATTCACCAATAAAAAAGAAGAAGCCATGATTCCTGAGGAAAACCAAAAACTGATCACTGCTACGCAAGCTGAACAAGTATTGACTAAAGGAAATCTTTCAAAAGAAAATCCTGAATTAGATGTCAAGGAGCTGATTAAAAAAGGCGCGGAACCTGTTGAGAAAGACCAGATGGTAGAGGCGGCATTTGTTTATGAATTAGCAAATGATGATAAGCGAGTTGTATTGAACTTTTCAAAAGAAGAATTTAAAGATCATCCAGCACAACCTATTGATTTACCAGAATAATGACTGTTAGAGAGGATAAGTTATGAAAAAAAAATTAAAAATGGTGCTGTTTGTCCTTCTGATTCTTATGTTAAGTGGATGTACAGCATCCAACGGTCATGACATTTTGAATGCAAAAGACAAACCTTTAACATGGCAAGGAGAAAAAGAAAAACCATTTGGGAAATTTGAGTATAGAAAGTTAGATGAAAAAGAAGTAAAAAAATTACTGAAAGAAAAATTTTCAGTAGAACTACCAAGCTACTATAAGGATATTCAAATTGTCTTTGATAAGCATTTTGTGACAGCGAATACTCATTTAGCGCCAACCGAGTATTCAATAACAACAGATGGAGAAAGTCTTTATTTTAGAGGAATCAATAAGTATTATCAGCAAGATGAATTGAAAATATTTACTTATATCGATTTTGACTACCAGTTTGACCAGAAAAAAAAGCTAGTTACATTAAAAAATCAAACATTGACGATTTCAAATCCATCTAAAGAAAGACAATTACCTAAAAATGATCTAGATGAAACAATCAAGGATGTTAGTAGTTTAATAAATATAAGTCTTGGAAAAAATTTGGATGACCTTCATGCGTTGATGAAGAAAGATAAAGGAAAGCTAAAAGGTTCTGTTTTACAAGTTTATGAAAACATTGAAGCGGCTAAAGACGCTAATGAACTACAAAAATCGATAGCTGTAGAACTTGATAATGAGGAACATATCAATCAATTATATTTCTATATCACGGATGTAATTGATGAAAACATATAGAAGAAATATAAAAAAAAGAGTAGGGGGGGATAAATTGAAATCTATTAAACAAAAGAAAACTCTTTTTCTCCTATTACTATATAGTCTGTTCTTAGCCTTGAGTATCAGCAGTATTTATCTATCAATGATTCATCAACAACAACTATTTTTAGGGGATGACATTCAGTTTCATCTAGGGCGTATTGAAGGATTAAAGATGTCGATATTAAGTGGAGACTACTTTCCTAAAATCAATTACTTTTTCTTGAATGGTATGGGGTATGCCTCGAATATTTTTTATCCAGATTTACTTCTATACCCCGCTGCATTACTAAGACTAACAGGATTAACGATCGCTCAATCATATGTCGTCTATCTAATCGGAATCAATTTTCTAACGTTTGTTATAAGTTACCATTCTTTTCATTTGTGGAGTAGAAATAGACAAAAAAGTATATTATTTGCATTGCTTTATAGTTTAGCTTCTTATCGTATAAGTGATGTGATTTTTAGGGCAGCTTTGGGAGAAGTTTTAGCGTTAATGATTCTTCCAATCGCATTTATTGGATTGTTGAAAATTGTTAATGAAGACTACAAGCAATTTTACTTTTTGATGATCGGAATGACATTGATGTTTGCTAGCCACTTGATTACAGCTTTTATCTTTTGTTTGTTTATCATCGTATTTTTGCTTTTAAACTGGAAAAAATTAATACAGGAGAAACAAAGGATATTGTATTTGGTCATTACCGCATTTAGTACACTTTGCTTAGTTGCTATGTATTTCTTTCCCATGCTGGAGCAACTGCAATTTCAAAAATTAATGGTGCAAACAGATCCGATGTTTTATTTAGAAAAAACAGCTCGTCCGTTATCCTATTATTTAAAAAATGCATGGCAGAATATCGGGTTTAATAATTTAGGAATCTTTAATTTTATTATGATGGCTGTCTTTTTGTTCAAGGGAAAAAAACGTTCATTAACAGGGAAACAATTATTGTTTATTAGTTATCTATTTTTATTTTTATCTACCAGTTATTTTCCTTACCGCTTGTTTAATCAGACGCTACTAAATAGTATTCAATTTCCTTGGCGTTTCTTTACGATCGTAACATTGTGCATGAGCTGGCTTATTAGCGAAGAATTAGAGCAGTTGCTTCCGCAAAAAAAGATAATTCAACGATCGTACTTACCTGTAATTGGGTTACTACTTTTTACTTCATGCCTCTTTTATCAGGTGGGATTAAAAACAACAATGTTTGAAAAAGGTCGGCATGTTCCTTATTCGTTTTTTGCAAAAGTAAATCCGGAGATAGTGGGATATGGGCGTGAATATTTGCCTAGTGGTTTTAAATATATGATGAATCCTCACGAGTTAATCATTGAACCATCTTCATCTAAGGTTAATAATCTAAAGCGAAATTATGATGCCATGACACTGGATTTTCAAGAAACGAAAAAAACAAGGTTGCTCTTTCCGATTGTTTATTATAAAGGATATCAAGTAGAAGTGGAAGGTCAAGCTACCGTTAGCCAAATAAAGAAAAGCGAGATTCCGTATGGTTTTTGCGAAGTAGAGGTGAATGGGACTGGACGCTTAACTTTTAAATATGAAGGAACTACAATTCAAAGAGTATCTTCTGTCGTGACGCTTGTATCCGCGTTATGCCTATCCGTCTACATTATAAAACTAAATAGTCATAGTTTGAATAAACAAAATGGCGAAAAGAATAAGGGCAGTACAACGTGAAGATCAAATTGCTTAGATGAATCTCAGACCATAGATGGATGTATCTCTCAAGAAAAAAAAGTACAATGAAATAGTAGAAAAAAGACAAAGAGAGATACCACTAAATAAAGTCAAAAGAGATTGGGGAAATGAGTTATGAAGCGTTTGTATAAAACAGTAGTATTTGAGATGAGTGTATATTATGGGGTGCTAGCAATCGTTATGCCGTTGATTTATGCTGTTACTAATCACATATCATTCATTTCTGTATTCAGCTTAGAATGGCTTGCTGTCACGTTATTTATGTACCCAATCGTGTTAATCTTATCAATGATCCGCTATAGTTATTACCGAATGAAAAAAATGAGTCACTTTTAACCAAAAAGATCAGAGCATTCAATCAACAAAGAATGTTTTGATCTTTTTTGGTATGGAATAGTCGATTCTAAAAACTATTCAGCAGTTTATTAGCTAAGATATCCATGTATTTATAAAGGTTTATAGGATAATTAATCATTGAATATTGAATAAAAAAACATATAAATATAATTTAAAAAGTGTTTGATGGTATTTTTTTCTCTATTCTATGGTGATTCAATTTATTTTTTTGTTCTTTTAATTATTTTTTGATTTTAAGGGTAAAAATAAACTAATAAAATGTAAAAAATATATTGATTTCGAGCATGTTTTTTGATATTATTAAAAAAGAAAAAGGAGGTGAAATAATGAAAAAAATTATTGTTATTTTAGGTTTGATTTCTCTTTTTGGCTTAGGTAATCTTGCGTTATTACCGAGTCAAGCACAAGCAGCTGTAAAAGTTTCTGAGACTATTCCTGCACGTCGTGGACAGTATTTTTCTGCGAATGATGTGAATAATAGTAGAGCGGTTAATTCTGAATTAGTAGTATTAAAATTAACTAAAAAGAATGCTAATTTTGATTTAGTTGTTGGTGAATTTGACTTTTTTGGTGGTGCAGGTTTTAATAACTTCGAAAAAGCTAAATTAGAACCAGTCGTTGTACCTGGAAATGTAACTTTAACAGGTTTTTACAATGTGAAAAACTATAAAGTTTCAAAAGGAAAATGGTTTATGTTTGCTTATGTAGATAAGAGCGGGACGATTAAGGATTACTTTTTCTTGACTCCTGAAAAATATTAAACTGTTTTAGAGCCGAAAAAAACACGGAGCGATTATCAGAGAAATCTGATGATTGCTCTTTTTTTTGCTAAAAAATAGAGGATAAAACCAGAACTAGCCGATTTTATCCTCTATTTGTAAGCCTATATTACAAGGTTAATTGTTCCATATTAAACGCATCTGTCATAGCTTGTGTAGCTTTTTTCATCGGTGTTACGGACTCTAATTCACCTTGAACGGCAATACGTGTTGTAGCGTACATATCACCACACGTAATTAAAGTAATCATCTTTTTACCTGGAACATCATCGATCAACTCTACTCTAGAAGGATCGATTTTTTCTACATAAGTGATTTTATATGTATAAACATTATTTAAATCAGTCGTATAAATTAATTCCCCTGGTTTTGAATACTCCAATGGTGAGAATAAAGAAATCATATCCTGCACTCGATGACTGGCTAGAGCGTAATTTCCTTTACCCATTTCTTGGTCAGGTTTCATTGTCCCTGCACCAGTTAATAAAACAACATTGTCTAGTCCTCTAAAAATCGGTAAGTTGATTTTTACATCCGGCAATGCGACTGCACCAACAACTGGCAGGTTCTTATTAGCTAGCTGGGCTTTTAGAACTGCTTCTGTACTGAGAGATTCAACTGCTTCAAAGTCAAAAGAAGTGTCCGTTTGATTATTTTTTGCAACGATTTCAGGTGTCAATTTCTCCACGGCATATTCTTTTCCGTTTTGTTGAATCAACCAATTTCTGATTTGTGTATTAAAAACTAAAGCTAAACCAACAATCAATAATAAGAATAGGAAGATGTTGATCAGCCAATTTCTTTTTCTTGATTTTTTCTTTTTAGGGCGTTCTTTTCTTGAGGCCATAAGCTTCCTCCTTTTTTTATTTAAGTGTATCATAAAACAATTTGAAACCCTAGTTTAAAATCTTTATTTTTTTATAAATATGATTATTTAAAAGGAACCTTAAAAATACAGCGTTTGCTCATTATTTTTTAGCATATATCTGCTAACTGATGTAGAAAGTGAGCACTTTTTAACTCTTTGTAACTGAATCTTAAAATAAAAGACACAAGCTTTTCTTTACGAAATATTGTAGAATGTAATAGAAGACAAATGATGGGGGTGATGGAACAAATGTTGGACTTGATTTATGTACATATTGATATGACAAGTAACGCAGTATTATCAAAAGGGATCACACATACGGACTTTACCCGCTCCATTGTTCATCACCCTAAGAATCTGCTCTTACTAAATCCTTCGGCAGAAGAAGGAGAGTATGATATGCATAGTGGATTGAAGATTATCCGTGGACAAGAGAACGTAGATCAATATTTTGCGACTGCTCATCGGCGGAAAATGAATGAAGAGATCAAATGGATCGACTTCTCAGATGTGACAATGCTTAAAGAATTGACGCCTTTGGAAATTTCAGAGCTTCTTTATTTTGGGCATATGAAAACAAGTCTGCACTCACCTTTCTTTTATAAATTACAAAATGATTTTGTCTTTTTTGAATTTGTTGATCATATGACAAGGGTCTATTATCGTTATATTGATGAGTTTTATCGAATTTTAGCGGATAAGATCACTCGAGTGATTTTGGAGAAAGTCAATGATCGCAAAACGTTTTTCAAAAGAGGAATTCCAGTTGAGAAGCTAGATGGTGAATTATTAAAAGAAATGAAGCCGATTTTACAAGAAGGTGTTGTTTTTTGCTTTGATCAGATGGATATCAAAGGCAAAGAATATCATATTCCAATACATGTAGTAGAAGATTCTTTATGGAAAACCAAAAACTTTGCCTACCGAAATGAACCAGTGATTGCGATTTTGATTTACAATACAGCGAAACGCACATGGCGCCTGATGCAGGAAGATGAGTTTGGCTTTGCTGAGTTACCAAGGCAGGCATAATATAGAAAAAACAAGCAAGAGAAAGTGACAAACTTTTTCTTGCTTGTTTTTTTGTTTACTTTAGATATTTTTCTGTAATCGTAAACGTTTAGCGATTTTTTCAATCAGAAAAAGTGCAGGTAACTGTGAAGTTAACTCAATCGTTTTATCATGATTGTCACTAGTTTTATAAATAGTTTCACGATTGATAGTATAAGGAATATTCAAGTCGGACATACGGCTGATAGTTGAACTGTCGCTATTCGTGATCGAAATGATCGGGCATTTTTTTGTATTTAAGCGTTTGATATAATGAATGATTTCTTGTGTTTCACCAGTAACGGAAAGGGCGATTACGCAAGTCCGAGTTAATATATCATCTGGAAACCACTCGATCGGATAGTTAGAAGGATCTTCAATGCGTAAAGCCGTTTGAGATAAGTTAGTGAAATAAAGAGAACCATAAGCGGCAATCGGCTCAGATGATCCGGAACCAAGGAAAAGAACTAATCCTTTATCGGATAATAATTGAACTGCCTGATCAATTTTGTGATCGAGAAAGGGTTCATTGACACGTTCCAGAAAATGAATATGTTGGGTTTCATCTACATCTGCGATTTGAGCTTGGTTGAGCGATTCATAGTATAACTGAAGCTTTACCTTAAACTCAGAAAAACCATTGCATTCAAATTTGTGACAAAAACGTAAAATGCTTGCAGTACTAGTGTGTGTTTCATCTGCTAAATCTCTGATCCGCATATAAGTGACGATCTTCAAATGATTGGCGATGTAGTGGTAGATCTCGTATTCTAAAGGGTTTAAATCAGGAACATAGTCTAAAAAAAGCATAGCGTCCTCCTTGTGGTTACAAACTGTGACAAAATTGTGAAAAATGACAAAAAGCGTTACTTATCACAAAGGAATGAAAGCGCATAACAAAACATTATAATCAATGCTATACTCCAATTATAGATTGTGAAAGCGCAATCTGCAAGGTGGTATGGTAAGAAATAGCAAATGCCTGCCAAGTAGTCAAATTTAGTTTAAGAAGTGGAGGAACGGTGGATGAATAAAACATTTCCAAAAACATTTTTCTGGGGAGCAGCGTCTAGTGCAACACAAGCAGAAGGGCGACAATCTGGGGATGGTAAAGGGGAAAATATTTGGGATTATGCATCAAAAGAATACAATCATCGCTTTTATGATGGAGTTACGACAGAAAATACTTCTTTGTTTTATCGCGATTATCAACAAGACATTCAAAAAATGCAGGATATTTCTTTTAACTCATTTCGGACATCGTTATCTTGGTCACGTTTGATACCAAATGGTACAGGTGCAGTCAATCCGGAAGCGGTCACGTTTTACAATGGCATGATCGATGAATTGATTGCCAAAGGCATAGAGCCGTTTATCAATCTGTATCATTTCGATATGCCGATGGTGCTTCAGGAAAAAGGCGGATTTGAGAGTAAAGAAGTGGTCGATGCATACAAACAATACGCTAAAACTTGCTTTGAGTTATTTGGGGATCGAGTGAAGTATTGGTTTACTTTCAATGAACCGATGATTCCAGCAGAAGCAGGGTATCTGCATGATCGTCATTATCCTTATGTTGTTGATTTTAAACGGGCAGCGAATGTGTTGCACAATATTATTTTAGCCCATTGTGAAGCAGTTGGGGTTTATCGTGAAATGAATTTGGCTGGGAGAATTGGAATTATTATGGATGTGATACCTGTTTATCCCCGCAGCCAAAATCCAGCAGATTTATATGCTGCTGAAATGGCCGATTTGTTTTATACGAAAAGTGTCAATGATGCTATTTTGAAAGGAAAGTATCCAGAACGTTTGAGAGAAGTTTTAGAAGAATATGACCAACTGCCCAATGTGACAAAAGCGGATCTTGACCTTATTGCATCTACAAGAATTGATTTGCTAGGAATCAATTATTATCGACCAAGAAGAGTCAAAGCCAAGGAATGCCTGCCAAATCCTCAAGGTGTGTTTTCACCAGAATGGTTCTTTGATGAGTACGTAATGCCAGGTAGACGAATGAACACGTCACGTGGAATCGAGATTTATCCTAAAGGAATTTATGACATTGCTAAAAAAATTCAGACAGAATATGGCAATATTGATTGGTTTGTTTCTGAAAATGGAATCGGGATCGAAGGTGAAGAAGCCTTTATTGAAGCGGGAATGGTTCAAGATGATTATCGGATCGACTTTTTGAAAGAACATTTGACGTATTTGAATCAAGCGATGGAGGAAGGAAGTAATTGTTTAGGCTATCATATGTGGACGTTTGTAGACTGTTGGTCGTGGGGCAATGCGTATAAAAATCGTTATGGTTTTTATCGAATAGATCTAGCGACAGGAGCCAAAACAGTGAAAAAATCAGGTTTATGGTTTAAAGAATTGATTGAAAATAATGGATTTGATTAAAGAAAGGATGACTGATTCTTATGATGAAAACGCTGGATAGTTTAGCGATGAAACTATTACCGATTGCAAATGCGATCGGTAATCAGAGGCATCTACAAGCGATTAGAAATGGTTTGATCTCGATTCTCCCCTTAACGATCGTTGGCTCGTTTTTCACGATTTTGTTAAATCTACCAATTCCTGGATATTCTGAAATGATTGCACCATACTTAGCTGCGTTAGATGTTCCATTTCGTTTTACGGTTGGTTTGATGTCCTTGTATGCAGCATTTACGATTGGTTCGTTTCTTGGGAATACGTATAAATTGGATAAAATCACTAGTGGTTTTCTTTCGATGCTAGCAACACTTCTAATGGTCATGCCGATCAATCTTCAAGAAGGTGTAGATATCGCCGGAAATGAAGTAGCAGGTGGCCGTTATATCCCAATTACACCACTTGGCTCACAAGGGTTGTTTGGCGCGATTGTAGCAGCGCTGATTTCAGTTGAGATTTATCGTTTTACAAAGGAGAAGAAGCTAGAAATCAAAATGCCAGAAGGGGTTCCTCCTGTTGTTGGCGAGTCATTTGCAGCGTTGTTGCCAACATTATTAGTGATTTTGGTTTTCTGGATTCCTCGTCATTTCTTTAACTTCAATTTAAACGATCTACTGAGTGTAGCGATTTCACCTTTGAAAGTCTTTTTGACCGGCAATAATCTTTTGGGCGGTATTATTACTCAATTTATGATTTGTTTATTCTGGGCTTTAGGCATTCATGGTCATGCTGTTTTAGGACCGATCATTCGTCCCTTTTGGGATCAAGCGATTATTGAAAATGCGGAGTTATTTCAAAATGGGACGAGTGCTTTTCAATTGCCAAATATTTTTACGGAACAATTTTATCAATGGTACGCGCAAATGGGCGGAACTGGGGCAACATTAGCACTTGTTTTCTTATTCTTATTCTCTAAATCAAAGTATTTAAAGCAATTAGGTAAATTATCGATTTTACCAGGAATTTTCAATATCAATGAGCCTGTGATTTTTGGAACGCCGATCGTGATGAATCCACTGCTTGCGATTCCCTTTATTACGGTTCCAATCGTGAATACTATTTTGGTTTATATCGTTACCGCTCTTGGCTGGATGCCGAAAATGATGGTGAAACCGCCGTTTTCGATCCCAGCACCTTTAGGAGCATTGATTACTTCTAATTGGAATTGGGTAGCGTGTGTGATGGTTTTTGTTTGTTTTGCGGTTTCGTTAGCAATTTATTATCCATTCTTTAAAATGTTTGAAAAAATTCAAGTTGAGCAAGAGCAGCAAGTTGAACAAGAAGAAACTGTTGCGACAAGTGAAGGGGTTTGACGTAAAGAGGAGGCGAATAAATGATTTACGCTATTAGTGGCTGTATTATATTTGGCACACATTATTTATTGAAAGAGAATCAATGGTTACTTAAAAAGAAACTATGGCAGTTGATTTTTGGTGCCATCTTGATAGTTGGCGTCGCAGTTTTATTAAGTACGTGGATTGGTTCATTATTTCCAGTTATTGGCGTAACATTGGTGTGTGCCACAATGCTTCAAATCAAGTATACGCATCAAGTAGTTAGTCAACGGTTAGGGTAGAAAAAAAGACAAGCGGATACAAAATCAGCTTGTCTTTTTTTCTTCGATCTCATTTTCTTTATCTTTCAACGCGTCTTCAATTTCTTTATGCAAGAAATAAGAGATTACTGTTCGAATCACTACTAAAATCGCCAGCTTTAAAATATCTTGGAATGTTGGTTTAATGATCGATTCAATAATATCGGCAGCAATTAGAATTTCTAGGCTTAGTAGAATATAGCTGCCTAGAAAGCTTTTGATAAAATTATTTTGTCGAGCCATAACGATCCGATTTCGATCTGTTCGCTCACTTTTTAGAAAATCAATGCCAGCCATAATGACGCCCCAAATCAAAACAACGATAGAAAAAATATTCAACGCCAAAATGAAGAGGTCAAAGAAGGGAATCAAGTTTTCCATGATGTTTTGGGCTAGATCATGCATTTAGTGTACCTCCTTTAAAGTTGCCTATTTTGATTCATTGCCTTTTTTTAGCAGAAACTAGCAACATCATTGGTCTGCGAAGTTCTTGGCGCATCTCAGCGCTTGCTTCCAACATCTCAGGAGCGGGCATTGGTTCCACTAAACGAGTAATTTGAAAGCCATTTGTTAACAATCCGTCTAAATAGGTAGTTAAGGTTTTGTGGTATTTCATCACCGTTTCCCCTAAGAAAGTTGTTTCCCGAATACTTTCATCAAAGTAGCGATCAACTGGCCAATAAATCGGCTCGCCTTTTTGATCATAGATCCAGTCTTCTGTTCCTTGTGCTGTAAAAATCGGATGCTCTGTTGAAAAGACAAAAACACCACCAGCATTTAAACAATGATTGACTTTTTTAGCAATTTCATCAAATGAAGGAACGTAATGAAGAGCTAACGAACTGATTACAATATCAAAGGTTTCATCTAAGCCATCAATTTCTTCCATGCCCATTAAATGGTAACTGATTTTTGAAGAATCCGTCATTTCTTTAGCTTTCTCGATCATTTTTTCAGATAAATCGATTCCAACGACTTTTTCTGCACCATTTTCAACTGCATATCGGCAATGCCAACCGTAGCCACACCCAAGATCTAAAACAGTCTTTCCAGTGAAATCAGGCAGTAGCTTTTTTAACTCATGCCATTCGCCGGCTCCTTCCAGGCCTTTTCTAGAACGATCCATTTGGCTATATGCTTCGAAAAAATTAGGATTATCGTATTCGTTTTTCATTATATATCTCCTTTTATCGAATTTCCTTTTGTCTCTTTTATTGTAGCAGATTGTCAGTAGAATACCCATAAAATAGCATGTAACAAGACTTAGAGAAAGGAGGGGAGATTATTGAAAAGTATGCCCGTAATTACGTAATACCCTCACAGCGTTTTCTTTATCCTTGTTTTTTATCAGAAGATAGTCTGTATTGTAAGTGGACAAAGCAAAAATTGAAATCTGGTTTTCAGCTAGTGGATTGGCTAATTGACTTAAGATCCCAACTAAGGAAAAATCCAGTTCTCCGACGACTTGAATAATGATCCAATCGTTATCAACAGAAAGTGCTTGTTCTGTTGGTAAACTGTCAAAAGGAGCAATAATAGAACATTCATCTTTTGTGTAAGTAATGCTTTTAAAGGATTTTAGCTCATAAAAAGAAGTTGGGATTTCAGTGTGAGCAGGGAATTTCATAATGCTGTAGTTTTGTTTATCAAGTAATTTTAACTGCATTGAGCGGTCTCCTTTTCTTATTTTAAATAGGGATTTGTAAAAAAACTTGAGATCCATAAACGTGGGAGAGCTTATGGCCCGTATCTTTAAATCCTGCTTCCAGACGTAAAGCTTGAGTAAACTCTTTGTCTTCGTTCACAATGATCGTAAGTTGATCGATAGTTGAAAAATGTTGGTGAACGAATGCTGGTAATAGCTGGACTGCTTGTTTGATATAGCCATTACGTAGATGCCGATAGTCTGTTGAAAGGTCTTGCACTAATAAGCAGTTTGGATTGTCAGAATAAGGACTACTGCCTTTTGCTTCAAAAAGGGTTAAGAAGGCCACTAAATGCTCACCTTCAAAAACAAGAACAGCATGACGTTGAGGGTCTTTTTTTATTAAAGAAAGGGCTATTTTAGGCTCGCGAACGTAGCGAAGTTTCCTTTCTGATAAGCAGTAATTATTAATAAGTGTTTGGTGTTTATCGTCATACATTGTCAGATACATGATTTTTCCTCCTGCCTCGCATGCTAATTTTCCTGATGAGACTATAATAATTCATTGATATTTATAGTATAGCTTGTTTGTGTGCTCTTGTGCAGGGGCTTTATAGTCTTTTTTGTGACATAAAAATAATAAATGAAAAAACAACCAGAGGATGAAACATAAACGTTTCGCTCTGGTTGCTTTATTTATTTGATGAGGCGTTTGTCATTTTTTGATAAGGTACTTACTTTTTTTATATGTTCGACAGTAATCATCCGGATTTGTTGATTGTCTTCTTGTAACCTTAACATAATCGAATCGCCTATGCTTTTAGAAACGATCCATCCAGAAACTGTTTCAAATTTTTGAGAAGTCGGCACTTCTTTTAATTGTAAAACAACTAAACTTTTTTGAGCAGAAGCAACTTGTAATTTCTTAAGAATTTCTTCACGCTCTTTATTTTTGCTCTGCTTATCTTTAGAGTCATCTAAAAATGCCGAAAAGAAACTTTGGGAAGATTGGCTGATCAATTTTGAAATGCTTTTCATTGTTGATTTATGATTATTGTCCATTCTTCTACCTCCTTTACGAATTCACTACTACTATCAGACTCTGAACAATCAGATACTACTATTCTACCTAATAAAGGTAAATAATTCAAGAAAATATGTTCGTAATAATTTTGTGAATAATTATTCCTACTTGCTTTTTTTTCTAGATTCAGTAATATTAGAAGTACCGATTACTATCTATGTAACTCGTTTGGAAGTGAAATAAACAGCAAACACTTTCAACTTAAAAGAGGGAGATATTCATGAAACAAAAAAATACTGAAAAATCAAAATTGTATACCATAGCATTATTAGTAGTAACAGCATTCGCAGGAGCCGTTTTAGCTAAAATAGCACCTATGGAAGAAGGACACGGTTTTTCATCTCTATTCAGTGATGGCAAGGCTGACGAAGTGAAAATAACAGAAACAAGTGAAAGTAAAAAAGAACCAGAAAAAGTCAAAAAACTAACATATACTGAACAAATCAATCAAGAGTTGAATCAAAGCAAATTTACGAACAGAATGCCAATCAATCTATTACTACAAACCGATGATAAATGGAAATCAACACCGTACGGTATGGGGAATCCTGATGGAGATACTTTAGAAATCAATGGATGTGCGATCCTTTCGTTGGCGATGGTATCCTCTTATTTAGATGGCAAGTCCTATACACCGCAGGATATTCTAAACTGGTCAAAAAATGATTACTTTGTAGAAGGGGAAGGGACTGCATGGTCTATATTCTCTGATTTTGCAACGGTCAAAGGCTATCAATTTCAAGATCTTGAAACAGATATCGCTTCAGTAGAGGAACACTTAAAACAAAAACATCCTGTGATTATCTCCGTAAATCCTGGTTTGTTTACAGAAACTGGGCATATTATGGTACTTAGTGGTACAAATAACGGGAAATTCTGGGTGAATGATCCAAATGATTCAGAAACAAAAGGCCATTCTAAAAAAGAATTTACGGCGGATGAGTTAATGAATGAAGCAGCCAACTTTTGGGTAATGTATAAATAAGTGAGTGAAGCTGACCTTTATTTGAGGTCGGCTTTTTTTCATGTTCAGAAAAAGAAAACGGTTTATTTATTTACTTTGACATATTGACATGGGATGGTTCCCACATTATACAATTGAGGTATAAAAAGGAAATGGAGTGAACCAAATGAAAATTATCATCGAAAAAAACTTTGAAGCAATGAGTGAAACAACTAAAAATATTTTATTAGGTCATATGAGTCAGGATAAACGCGTCAACTTATCGATTACGGCTGGCAATACTCCTGTTGAAGTTTATAAAAAAATGGTGGAAATCGTAAAAGATTCTCCAAACTATGCCAATGTTCATTATTATAATTTTGATGAAATCCCTGTAGAAAATCAAGCGGAAGGTGTAACAATTACTGATTTACGAAAATTATACTTAACTCCTGCCAATATCAATGAAGAAAATATTCATCCATTGACAGTAGAAAATTATGCAGATCAAGATAAACGTTTAGCTATGGATGGCGGTCTAGATGCCATGTTGATTGGTTTAGGCGGAGATGGACACTTCTGTGGAAATATGCCGACGACAACAAGTTTTGAGAATTTGACTTATAAGATAAAAGTTTCTGGAGAAGAACCGTGGTTTGTACCTGACATGATGGAAACAGGATTGGAATTTGTGACTATGGGGCCAGTTAGTGTGATGCGGGTAAAACACTTGATTTTGATCGTGAACGGTGAGAAAAAAGCAGAAATGGTTAAGAACGTGCTGCAAGGACCAGTTACAGAAGAATATCCAGCATCCGTTTTACAACTGCATCCTAATCTTACCGTCATTTTAGATGAAGAGGCAGCAAGTAAGTTAGATAGATAAATAGGCTGAAAAGTGGTTGGGATGTGACTCATAGAGTTATGCCCCAGTCATTTTTTTGTTCGGTTTACAAACGTACGTTCTCGTGTTATTCTTAAGTAAAATAAAACAGATCGGAGTAGGATATGGAGAGAATTCGATGCGATTGGGCCAGTAGTAACGAACTTGAAGCAAAATACCACGATGAAGAATGGGGAACGGCGGTACATGAGGATCAAAAGCTGTTTGAAATGCTGATCTTGGAAAGTATGCAAGCTGGATTGAGTTGGTCGACGATCCTTAAAAAGAGAGAAACGCTGACTCAAGCATACGATCAATTTGATTACGTGAAAATCGCAGAATACACACAAGAAAAAATTGATTCTTTACTAGAAGATCCAGGGATTATTAGAAATAAATTGAAAATCAATGCAACGATCAATAATGCAAAAGTCTTTATGGAAATTCAAGCGGAATATGGAAGTTTTGATCAATTTATTTGGCGTTATGTAGATGGAGAACCAATCAAGAATCATTGGGAAAATATCAAAGAGGTTCCAGCATCCACAGCGTTATCTGATAAAATCAGCAAAGATTTAAAGAGACGAGGATTTAAGTTTTTAGGTACAACGACTGTTTATGCTTTCATGCAAGCAACGGGCATGGTGGATGATCATCTAGTACATTGTTTTAAGAGACAAGGTATAAAGTAATAAGTTATCGCTCTCTAAGGAATAGCAATGCTTAGGGAGCGATTTTATTTTACCTACGTTTTAAGGTGCAGAAATATGAAGTATTTCATAAAGAGCAGCGTCATTTTGTGCGGGCTTTTCAGCATAAAATCCAAATACGGTAGCCTGCCATTTGTCAGGATTATAAATAATCAACTTCCCTAAGCTATTTGCAGGTAAGGTTTCTTGAATTCTCAGTAGTTCTTTTGGGACATCGCACATAGATAATTGCTCATTTATAAGGGTATTTTTTTCTAGTAAGTAAGTAGCGCTTGTAAAACACTCTGGTTGATCTATTATTAAAGGAATGCCTATTTGGATTGCTTGCCAGCCGAAATCGTTAATAATATTATCGTAGAATCCTTCAAAAATAAATTGATTCATTCCATCAGCGTTCTTCCATACATACAAAGGGGCGTAAGAATTTGAAATTGCCCCTTGTACTTTTTCTGAAATAAGATAAGCTTTAAATAATAGATCATGGAAATTATCTGTTTTTGAACCATTTTTTTTGACTCGGTTTCTAATCAGCGCCATATCATAATCATCTGGTAAAGTAATTTTATATTGCATAGCGTTCATTTTAAATCAGCTCCTATTCTTGATAAACCCAGTATATTCTTTTTAAAAAGTGTTGCATAATACGAAAAAATGATATACGGTATCGGTAATTGTGATAGCAAGAAACGGGTGGATGGTAAAATGGAATTGAATGATTTGAAGATTTTTCAATGTGTAATAAACGCAGGTTCTATGTCGGAAGCTGCCAGAATGATGGGATATGCTCAGTCCAATATAACTGAACGGATTAGATTATTAGAACAAGAATTGTCCATTAGACTATTTGAAAGAACCAATCGAGGTGTGAGGTTGCTTCCAGAAGGTGAAAAATTATTAGAGTACGCAACGATAATTTTAGATCAAGTTGAAGCAATCAAAATACATTACGAGAAAATACCAATAAAAATCGGTTGTACGCAAACAATTGCTTCTAATTATTTTGAGTTATCCGATGTTATTGACTATCAACCTAAAATCGAGTTATTTATTGATACAATCGATCACTTAGAAGGAATGTACAAACGAAAAGAACTTGATATTTTGGTGATGAACAAAATGACTTCTTTTAGAAACAACCTTTTGCTTAATGAAGAGGTTGGCTGGCTGTCTGCAACAGGTGCACGCGATATTTACCTAATCAGCCGGGATAAAGAATGTCCGTATAGAAAGATGATGCTATCTTTGATCAATCCGCAGACATGTAAAATTGTTGAAGTTGATTCTATTTACTTGATGATTGACCTGATTAAAAAAGGAGCAGGCCTATCGATTTTACCTAAGCGTTTCTTTCAAGAGAAACAGAATCAATCGTTGCTTTTCAAAAAAATAGAGCAGCAAGTTCCTATTTATATCGTGGGAAATGAATGGAATAGTCAGCAAGTTCGTTTATTTTTGGAGCATAGCAGCGGTTTGAGATAGAGAGGATTTGATTGTTGTGAATGATATTTATAAGGTTATCCATTCAAATTATAAAAAATTATCAGAAGCCGAACAGGAAGTCATTGATTTCATTTTAAAATTTGAAAATATAGAAACATTGAAATTAAAAGATATTAAAGATGAGCTCTATGTATCAAATGCTACCGTCATCAGAGCTTGTAAGAAATTGAACTATGCGACGTTTAATGAGTTGAAGAATGCATTTACGCTATCCAGAAAAGAAAAACAAAGTGGTCATTCAGCAGAAGTTGATTTCTTTCAGATAGTCAAAGGAATAAAAAAGGATCTGTTAACAACATTGAAGTTAGTGGATGAAGAGAATATCGAGCAAATATGTGATTGTTTGATTCAGGCAAGAAGAATTTTTTGTGTTGGAACTGGTTCGAGTTCTCAGGTGGCAGCTGAATTTAATCATAACTTAAACGTGTTGGATCTTTGGACTAGCGATTGTTCAGATGTATTTTCAACTGAACGCATACCGAATATTAGTACGGAGCAAGATGTAGTGATTGTTTTTTCTTTGAGCGGTGAAGTTGAGAGCGTCAACGAAATCTTGGTAAAAGTAAAGAGCCGTGGAACAATAATTATCGCGGTTACGAATATGTCATCTAATGAACTAAAATCAATCAGTAATCACTCTTTATTGATGTATAGCAGTCCTCGGGATCGAGCTAAACTTCGTTCGGGACTAATGTTACATGTGATGGGTGCCTTAATCTATGAAAAATTAATGATGAAAATGTCGACATTGGTGTAATAATTCCCACGTCGGATATCTTATTCTTTAAAGACTATGTACCTGAAATGATCTCTCCATTTAAAAAGACCGCCCCACAACGAAAGAATCGTTGCGGGGCGGTCTTTTTTATCACGAAGGATCACTTTTCAACTTTTTGTTCAGCCCACTTTGCAGCGTATTGCTCTCCGGCCACTAAATCGTACTGAATATACTTATAATCATCTAGGATTACTTTCTGTTCTTTTGTCAGATCCTTTTCCAAAATTATTTTATTTTTGTCAGTAACAAAGACTTGCTTCCCGTTATAACGATTGGAAACACTTTCGACTGGATCGATAGTGGATGCGGGTAGTTTATTTGTTACTTGTGTTAATAATGCGTAGAAAGGAGTCACCTTTATATTTGCTTGCTCAAATGCCAATGCATTAAAGTTAAGAGGGGAAACAACTTTCTTGTTCAGTTTTTTTGTTTGCTCGCGGCTAAAAGCGTTGCTATAAATAAAGTAATCAGTTTCATGGTGCTCTAAACCGTATTTTTTCTTATCATTGCCGCTATATATAGAAGGTAAGTGATCACCATAAAAGACAAAAGTAATTGGTTTTTGAATAGTATCTAGTTCTTCTATAAACTCTTTGATCGCTTCATCAGTATAGTGAAGACCTTGCATAAAGGTCGATAATTCACCTTTTCTACTATCCAAAACAGCAGTTCCTTCCGCATTGTAATCCAGTTGGTCATAGTAATCACCATAAGGCATATGATTTTGCATGGTCGATAGTTGGATGAATTGAGTTGTTTCGGTATTACTTTTTAATACTTTTAAGGTTTCTTTATAAGCAGATTCATCAGAAATTCTCGGACTTCTACCGATTTTATCAGTATAGGTCAATTTGTTTGGGCTATCAATGTAGTAAAATTTGTCGAAACCGAATTTTTCAAAAACATCTTTTCTTTTATATAATGCTGCGGTAAAAGGATGAATCGCAATTTTTTCATCAAATAAGTTTGTAATATTAGGACTGACTTTTTGAGTATTCACTAATTGGGTATAAGGTGTTACCAGAGAAGCGGATAAACTGCTGATGTCTAAACTAGTCAACCCTTGCCATTCCATATTTGCGGTACCACCGCCGTAACCTACAGATAGCATGATGCCGCTAGTATTATTTGACATGACTTCTTTAATAGTTGGAATTGGCTCATTCAAGACCTTAAGATTAGGGATTCGAGCGGGATCACTAAAGCTTTCGCTTAAGTTTAAAATCAGAGTTTGGTTTTCTAACCAGTCATTTCTTGTTTGGTTGATTTTGTTTGCTTCTTTATCATATTTTTTCATGATTTGTTCAATTTTATTCTTTGAATAATTTTCAGGTGTATCCATTACTTTGATATCAATATTGTTCAAAAATTGAATAATAGGACCATTTTCTTTCACTGCAGATCCTTGATCAATGAACGTTTTATTCACCCTGAAAAGGTTAAAAAGAAAATAAGAAGGCGATTTTTTATGATTGATGAAAAAGACTCCAGAAAATAGGATCAATAAAGTGCCAATCCAAATGACCCTTCTTTTCCAATTGATTCTAAGTGAATACTGATGTTGTAATTTTCTTTGAACTACAACACTGGAAACTGTCAAGAATAGTACTAAGACAATACCAATCCCAATCAAAATAGGGCTGACCATAGAAAGTAGTTCAGATATGCTGTTTAACATTTTTAAATCAGAAGGAAAAACAGGTTCTTCTCGTAAATTAACTTTGATGACACTAGAAACTGTCAGTAACAGATCAACAGTTAGGATTAAAGTGAAAACATACCAAAAACGATTGGTAAGCAATAAGAGCAATAAGAAAAAGCCCATGATGATCATCGTTGTTAAAAACAGAATAGATTGTCTTTGAATAAATATTTTAAGAAAGACTTGGAAAGTCTGAGCCCAACCTTCTTTTTTCTCAAGTAGAAAGATTTGTAAGAATGTAAAGAAGTAAAAGAAAATACCTACATTAAAAATTGCTCTTCTTTTGTAAATCCACGACAATACAGACCGTATTTTTTGATAAAATTGAGCAGGTGAATCGACTATCAAATAACGATTCAGTTTTTTGAACGGTGCTGATTTTTGGAGTAATAGGCACACTACGGTCAAAATAATAGCTGAGATTAAATACAAACCTATAAATTGGAAGATATCTAAAAGCCAATTTTTGCCAGAGTCTGGAAAAGATTTCTTTTCAAACGTAGTAATTCGATAGGTCGTTAATGCCCAGTTCGTAAGAATTTGAGTGACGATTAGGTTAACGGCGATTAAAGAGCCAGTCACTTTGACTCCTAATTTTTGTGAAATCGACTCTGAAAAAGCAAATAAACTTAACGTATAATACATCGAAAATAAAGAGAATGGGACAGAAAAACGATTTGCTGTAGAAGCATCTCCTCTAACGAACAATGAAATTTGTGTCATCAGTAAAATTAACCCAAAGAGAAGACCTAAACTAATGCATACGTGTAAGAACTTAAATTTGAATTTCTTGTCAAACTCTAGCTGTTTAAAAGCAAAGCCAACCAAGAATAGATAGAAGATCCAGACAATACTTTTTCCATCATGAAATCCCCAAAGGTCTTTACTAAATAAAGTAGGTAGAATGACGAAGCCAATCGTCAACCCAAAAATTATTTTTTTCAAAAGCTCCGTCGAGAATGACAAAAGCCAATTTACTAGTGTAGGAATACTACATAATAACAGTACGCAAGACACAGCATAGGTGAAATAGTTTTGACTAATCGGGAATAATATGATCCAGTAATCCCGAAGATTTAATGTTGAAGATTGAACATAAAAAAAGACATTGCTTGTCAGTGCGATCACTACATATAGCAGAAAAAAACCGCTCAGATAACTGAATATCTTTTTTCTGACTATTTTTTGATAGTGATAGCCCATGTATAAAGGAACAAGACCGAGACCAGCTACAGTTGCGACCTTCATAAAAGAATAAAGGTAAAACCTTCCAGGGTTTGTCGCATACTCAGGTATAGTGGTCGCAGAGAGTAATACTCTTTGTACGATCATGAGAAGACAAGCTATCAAAATTGTTAAATAGTCAAATTTTTGAGATTCATTTTTTTCCAAAAAAACACCTACTCTATAAATATTTAAAGATACTTATTCAGAGAATACTGAATAGATATCGCTAATCCAAATTTTATAGTACCGTAGAATACACTTGATTACAATCCTTCGAATGGAAAATGGACTAGATATATATTTTTTTTAGATCAGAAAATAGATAATGCTGCCTGGAAACAGGTTTTAAAAGAATACTACTTACTATGATAATTTAGTTGTCTGTCTAAAAAAGTGATTGAGCCATAACTCTTCGAGTCACATCTCAATCACTTGGAATCCATATAAATGTTGGAAACAGAAGCATGTATATGGAAATGACTTCTGTTCCAGCATTGTTTAAGCTACTTATTATAGAAAGAAAAATTATTTCTTATCAAAATAATCTTCATAAACCAACATCAACTTATCAAAACTTTTAGCATCAGGGATTAAAGGGATGACAATGATTGGAATATTATTGATATAGATTTCAGGAATATTCGTAATGATGCAATCATATTGAGAAGATTCTTTTTCAAGTTCTTCTAATGAAGTGACTTGCAATGGTGTACAAGAGAAACGACCACGCAAATAGTAAGTGATTCTTTCTGAGAGCATATTCATATAGTCTTTTCCTGAGTTGAATAAAAGACACGCCTTCATCGTTGGTGTGGAATACTCTAAGCGGTCTAGTAAGTTTGGCCATCTAGTAAACAATATAGAGATGGCTTCATAAATCATATACTCTTTATATGGATTTGAATAAAAAATTGCTTGCAAAGAGTGAATCAATTCCATTGGAAAATGACCGTATAAGTTTTTGATACTTGTCAAAAACTCTTTGTTTTTATTGTGTAAAATATATGTTCTTCCGTGAATTTGACAGTCTAAATTGTAGAGACTCATAAAAATATCATCAAAATTATCACATTTACAGCCCATCTTTTTCTCGATTTCTTGTAAGAGATTTTCGATTTTTTGATATTTTAGAAAAGCATTGCGATCAACTTTAATCAGTTCACGTGCAGTATCAAGTGAGTCAACATATTGATCACTAAAAAATAAGTAGAAAAAAGTATTTAAATTGACAGGAGATAAGGGTAAATGGAATTGGCTATAAAACTCATCACAAGCATATGTATCATTAAGAATTGAAAATTCTTTTTCTGGCAGATCGTGAAGTTGATTTTCACTATTATGTTTCAATAAGTTGATAATTGTGTAAGTGTAAAAACGTAGGCGATTTAATAGAGAAAAGTCTAAGTTATACGATGGCTCATTTGGAACTGCTTGCTTCACGATTTGGAGACCAACCTGATCTAAAATTGGCAACTGAGCAGGAGTCAACAGACTTTCGGCAACACCGTACTTCTCATAAAAATAATGTTGCATAAAATTACAAATGCTATGTGGATCGCCAACAAGTTGCATTTTTTTCAAGTTGATCGTGAAACCTTCAATTTGAAGTAATTGATTAACTCGGAGAACAATCCGCTTGATTGTTGAGACGCTAGTATAAAGATCGTCTGCTAAATCAACAATGGTAGAAAAATTATGTAAGAAAATCTTTTCGATCAGTTGAAATTCAACACTATTTTTGATGAATTTCTGGTAGATACTTGTTTTACAGAAGCCAAAATTTGTTGCAAGACGAATGCCATATTTTTTTGAGGATTCGATCGTAGCAGGAGCAAGTAATGTTTCCAGTTCAATAATATCTGATTTTAATGTTTTAACAGGAGCATTTAATGTTTCTGATGCGGTGGTAAAGGTGACCCAATCGTTGTCGGCCAATAGTTCCATTAGCTCTAACTGACGTTTGGATCGTGAGGAGAGGATTTCTTTCATAGTATCAACACTTTCTTTTTTTATGTTATTTTTTAAATTTGTTCAGAATGTAATGAAATAAAGTTCAATACATTGCTTATTTTAACTTGAAACGATCTGTTTTGTCTATATAACAGTAAATAATAATAGATGTTTTTTTACAATAATTTAAATTATATAGGTCAATTTTCTCTTTTTAATAGAAAAATATGACCTTTAAACGATGTTTTTTTTTATAACATTTGTGATTTTTACTGTAGTTTGTTTAATCTTTATTTTTATTTTCAAACAATAATCTAAATGAATCAAGTATTCCTTTTTTGTGACTATAAATGACCCTTTTTTTTCTTACATAACGTTTAAACTAATGTTAAGCCAGTCGAAGGCGAAACAATGAATGGAGGACAATTTATGAAGAAACAGTTATTAGGACTAGCATTGATGTCAACAATTATTTTAGGCGGAGCAGGTTTGTTACATGCAGACGAAGCAGATGCCCATGGATATGTAGAAAAACCAGCGGCTCGTGGTTATCAAGGGTCACTAGATAAAAATACAATTGGTTGGGGACCAGCGTTAGAGAAATACGGAATGGTTATTACGAATCCACAATCTCTAGAATACGATAAAGGATTTCCACAAGCAGGACCAGCAGATGGTCGTATTGCTTCTGCCCAAGGTGGTAAAGGTCAAATTACTGATTTTGTAATGGACAGCACTGGTGCAAACCGTTGGACGAAACAAGATATTAATACTGGATTAAATACGTTCACTTGGAAATATACAGCACCTCACAGCACAACTAAATGGCACTACTATATGACAAAAGTTGGTTGGAATCCAGAAAAACCATTAGCAAGAGCTGATTTTGATTTTCTTGGTGAAGTGAAACATGATGGTTCAGCTGCTTCAAATAATAAATCACATCAAATCGTTGTTCCAGAAAATCGTTCAGGTTACCATGTGATTTTAGCAGTATGGGATGTAGCGGATACAACGAACGCATTTTATAACGTAATTGATGTAAATGTAAAAGGAAAAGGTGAAATCGTTCCTCCAGTTGAAGAAGCACCAGCTAAACCAACAAATGTAAAAACATCTGAAGTAACAACTTCTTCTCTTAAATTAACTTGGGATAAAGTGGCTAATGCAAAAGAATACAATGTTTACCGTGACGGTAAAAAAGTTGCTACAATTGGCGGCACTCAATTTAATGATGCAAACTTAGCAGAAAACACAACGTATTCTTATCAAGTAGAAGCAGTTGGAACAAACGGCAAAATCTCTGAAAAAAGTGCGGCAGTGAAGGCAACAACGCAATCATCAGCAGTGGAAGACAACCAAAAACCAACAGCACCAACAAATGTTCACTCAATGGAAACTACAGAAAACTCAGTAGATTTAATGTGGACAAAATCCACACATTTCTTAGGTGTTAAAAGCTATGAAGTTTACCGTGATGGTAAAAAAGTTGCTACAACAGAAAAAACAAGTTTCAAAGATACTGGTCTAAAAGCCAACACAACATACAAATACACAGTCAAAGCAATTAGCGTTGGCGGCAATGTATCTGAAACAAGTGCAGCATTTTCAGTGAAAACAAAAGAAGCGCCAAGCGGACAATCTACATGGGTTGCTGATAAAGTGTATAACACTGGGGATAAAGTTCTCTTTGATGACTTAGAATACGAAGCAAAATGGTGGACTAAAGGCGACCGTCCAGATAAAGCGGATGCTTGGAAATTGCTTTCAGATAAAGTGATGAACTGGGAAACAAGCAAAGCATATAGTGGCGGAGATAAAGTAACATTCCAAGGTAAAACATACAAAGCCAAATGGTGGACACAAGGAAACCAACCTGGAACTTCACCAGTATGGGAATTAGTTTAATTATAAATAATACCTGTATGACATAGTAATAAACAAACAATCATCACGACATAGCACTAACAAAGGAAGCCTGACTAAATGTGTAAGCATTTAATCAGGCTTCCTTTGTTTTACTTACATAAAAAGGGTGAAAGTCAGTGTCAATATAAGCACGCAGAGTAAATGACAGCCTTCGTGAATTTTAGTGAAAGGACAGAGCTATTGAGTATCCTTTACAAATGACGGTGTCAGATTTACCAAGTTCTTTCAATTACAGATTTTGAATATGTGTATGTTTAAATTCATCTGAGTATTTCAGACCATATCCTAATGTCCGATCCATGAAAATATGTGCAGACCAAACGATGGCGATCGGCAATAAAAGCGCGATGTGAGTGAAGAGATAAATGAAAATCAGTATTATCGGAAAAACTAAATTATGGGCTAGATTGTATATCGTTGCGCCAAGAGCTGGATTTTTCAAATAGCCAATCATTGAAATATCAGGTGATAAAAGAAAGAGAAAAAAATATAAAATGGGGTAATCCAGATAGATAAAAAATGTCAGGGCTAAAAGAAAGAGGGCGCTGTTTTCTAGTTGTAAAATGGTTTTGTTGCTCATGTTTTTTCCTCCTATAGTCCGTAGTAAGAGAGTTGATCGATCAAAATAGATAATTCAGTTTGATTTTCTGCGTAGTTATTATGTTCGATTGTTGTTTTTAATTTAAGTAATAATTGATAAGCTGTTTCATAAAAAGTAATTTTTTGTTTGATATAGTCGATTTGGTTGGTTAAAAATTCAGTGGAGTCATTATTGCATTTGATAGAAATTAGCTGCCTTTTTAATTCGAGTAAATAATGGATTTCTTTGATTGAAAAATCTAATTCTTTTAAGGCCAAGATGATTTTTAAATCGTACATGTCCGTTTCTGTATAGATGCGATAACCATTAGTCTGTCTTTTAGGTTGAAGTAAGCCAGCTTTTTCGTAAAAGCGAACTGCATCAGTAGATAGATTAAATTGTTGAGCAAATGCGGTAATATTCATTAGATAGCCCTCCTTTAGAACAAGTGTAACATTGGACATAACTCCATGGTCAAGAGGAAAGAACGATGGATGATTTGTGTGAAACATTGTATTATAATTAAAAGAAGAGCTACTTATTAGAAATACAAGCAGAACAGGAGATAATCAAATGAAATTTGAATGGCGCAAACAAGAAAAAAATCTTTATTTACCCAAAATAAATCCAGTGGAACTGACCGTACCGAAGCAGAAATTTTATACGATATCAGGACAAGGAGACCCGAACGGTGTTCAATTTGGGGAAGAGACAGCGGCTTTATATGGAATGTCGTATGGGATTAGGATGATGCCTAAAAATGGTGTTACCCCCGATGGCTATTTTGAGTATACAGTTTATCCGCTGGAAGGGATTTGGACATTGTCAGATGAAGCAATAGCGGATGGTAGGGCGTTTGATAAGGCAGATTTGGTCTATAAAATAATGATTCGCCAGCCTGATTTCGTCACTGAAGAATTAGCATTAGCGAATATGGATCAGGTCAATAAAAAGAAACCCAATCCGAATAACTCCAATGTGAAGTTTGAAACGATTGAGGATGGGAAATGTGTACAAATGCTGCATCTAGGTTCTTATGATGATGAATTTAAAACATTTGAAGTGATGGATTCGTATTGCGAAGAACATCAGTTGAAGAGAACAACCTTAGCTCATAAAGAAATTTATCTTTCAGATCCTAGAAAAGTTGCACCAGAAAAAATGAAGACGGTATTGCGTTATTTTGTTGAATAGAAAACCAAAAATCGTTTAGGTTTGGATAGCTGAATGTTAAGGGACTGAGAAATGACTCTTCGAGTTATACATCAGTCCCTTAACATATGAATAAGTACTTTTGTTCTATCCTGTTTTTGAAAAATTGCTGAAGAGTTTGACTTTTTTAGTTCACTTAAACTAGTTTTTCTCGATAAACATGAGCTTCATAATCAGAAAGAGTCATTTGTTGGTTTAATGGGTTAATGTTTGCAGTAGTTAGTAGTTCTTCCCACTCAGAATAATTCCAAGAGGCAGGGAAGGAGACGGATGTTGCTTTTCGGTCTAGTTGAACCAAAATAAGCCAACGTTCTGTATCGGTTGTGCGTGTATAACAAAAAACGGTTGGATGTTCAGGTAAAAGTAATTCAAATGTGCCGTGAATAAGAGCATCTGTTTGTTTTTTCAAACGAATCAAGGTTTGATAATGATGGAAAATACTACTGTTTTCCATCTCTTTCTGTGCAGCATTGATAATTCGGTAATTTTCATTGACTTTCAACCAAGGCTCAGTTGTTGAAAAACCTCCGTGTGAGGCGTTCTCCCATTGAAAAGGGGTGCGCCCGTGATCTCTGGACCAATTTACTGCGATTTTTAAAGCTTCGTTGGTCATCTTTCCTTGCGCTAATAGTGTTTGGTAAAAATGGATCGTATCAGCGGCGTTGATTTCTTCTATCGAACGAAACGGATAATTAGTCATTCCGACTTCTTGACCTTGATAAATAAAGGGTGTTCCTTTTAGTAATAGTAAGACAGTAGCCAAGGCTTTAGCAGCTTCAGGTGAATCATCTCCATAAACTGATACGCTGCGTGGGGTGTCGTGGTTTTCTAAATAGAGAGCATTCCAACCGTTATGTTCAAGACTTGTTTGCCACTCATTTAAAGACTGTTTTAAATGCGGGATAGAACCTTTTTGGCTGCCTAACTCACCAATGCGCTGGCAATGCTCTAGTTCGAAAATCATATTGAAATAACCGTGGTCACCCGTCCATGCATCCGCTTCATGATGGGGTACGCCGCTCGCTTCACCGACAGTCAGGATGTTGTATTCGTTAAAAATAGCCCTTAATTCTTTTAGGTATAGTTCGATACCAGCAACATTCATAAATGGAGCCCACTGATTATCTGTAATTTTAAAATCCCAAGGTTCTTTTTGGATGTGACTGATCGCATCAATGCGGAAACCGTCGATCCCAAGATCAAGCCACCAACGGATCATTTGATAAATTTCATGACGGACATTTGAGTTTTTCCAATTAAGATCAGGTTGTTCCTTAGCGAAGACATGAAAGTAAGATTGCTCTGTTGTTTCATCGTATGTCCAAGTAGAACCGCCAAAAAAAGATTGCCAATTGTTAGGTGGTACTTCGTTTGTTGCGTCAGCCCAATGGTAATAGTCGCGATAGGGATTATCTAATGATTTTTTTGATTCGATAAACCAAGGATGTTGATCGCTAGTGTGGTTGACGACTAAATCCATGATGATTTTTAGCCCCAGTTCATGGGCTTCTTTGAGTAAAGCTTGAAAATCATCCATTGTGCCGAAATCCTCATGAATAGCCTGATAATCAGAAATATCGTAGCCGTTGTCTACATTAGGAGAGGCATAGATAGGGTTGATCCAAATGAAATCAATGCCTAGTTCTTTTAAGTAAGGTAATTTTTGACGGATACCATTTAAATCGCCGATACCATCGTGATTACTGTCCTTAAAACTGCGAGGATAAATCTGATACCCCACAGCCTCTTTCCACCAACTATTTTTTTCTGTTTTCTTCTTTTGTTTTGTTTGAACAGCTAAATCAGCCATATGCATCTCCTCCAGAATTTAAAGTGTAACAGGATCGTTCAGTGCCGACGGTAAAATAGGGAAGTAGAAGAATGACGTTAGTTGCCACTCTTCTACTTCGGCATTTTCGCGAGAAGTTAGTGTGTGAAATTAAATAGATTTAAAGTGTACTAGTTTGTTTTACCTGGCTAGACAGACTACGAACGCCTCGTACGGTTCTAAGATTCTGTCAGAAAGATCGAAGTACTCTTTTTCTGTATTTGCGATAATTGTTTTAGTAGTGGTTTTCTCCAATGAAAATGGCTGTTCTTGATTTGAAAAATTACAAACGATCAGCCAAGTTTCGCCTTGATAATGACGGTAATAAGCAAATACTGTTTCTGGCGTATTTGTTAGTAACTCAAAGCTGCCCCAGATGATCAAAGGATAGTTTTTGCGAAGTTCAATCAGTTTTTGATACGTATAGAAGATTGAATTTTTATCAGCAAGAGCATTGGCAACGTTGATTTCATGATAATTATCTTGAACTGCTAACCAAGGTTTGCCTGTTGTGAAGCCAGCATTTTCAGTGTTATCCCATTGCATAGGGGTGCGTGCATTGTCACGCCCTTTCGCATTGATAGACGCGAGGATTTCTGTTTTAGTGTATCCTTTGCTGATTCGATCTATATACATATTCTTACTTTCGATATCTTCGACTTCTGTTATATCCTGAATCACACGATTGGTCATCCCAATTTCTTCGCCTTGATAAATGTATGGCGTCCCTTTTAGCATATGCAGTAAAATTGCGAGCATTTTAGCACTTTGAATACGGTAGGTACTATCATTTCCCCACCTTGAAACAATGCGAGGTAAGTCGTGATTATTCCAAAATAGTGAATTCCAACCTTGGTCATCAAGTTCAGTTTGCCATTTTGAAAAGACTTTTTTTAGTTCGGCTATTTGTAAAGGACGTAGATCCCATTTGCTTTTTCCTGGTTGCTCATCTAAGCTGACATGCTCAAATTGAAAGACCATTGAAAGTTCATTTCTTTTCGGATCAGAGTATAATTTAGCGATTTCTGGTGTAGCGCCCCAAGTTTCTCCGACAGTCAGTAGGTCTTTGCCGCCGAAAGTTTTGGCATTCATTTCTTGGAGATAATCGTGCAGTTTCGGTCCGTTACCAGTGATTTTTTGATCTGGAATTTTCCCAACAAGGTCGATGACGTCCATTCGGAACCCGCCGATTCCTTTGTCGATCCAAAAGTTCATCATATTGTAAATTGCATTGCGCACGTCAGGATTTTCCCAATTCAAATCAGGTTGTTTTTGGCTGAACAAATGCAGGTAATATTCGCCAGTAGGCTCATCGAATTGCCATGCAGAGCCTAGAAATGTTGATTCCAAATCGTTCGGTTTTTCCCCGTCAAGACCTTTACGCCACACGTAGAAATCACGATAAGGATTATCTTTAGATGAACGAGATTCAATAAACCATGGATGTTCATCACTAGTGTGATTGACCACGAGATCCATAATGATTTTTATCTCTCTTTGTTGCGCTTCGTGGATCAGTTGTTCCATATCAGCCATTGTACCGAATTCTGCCATAATTTGTTCGTAGTCGCTAATATCATAGCCGTTGTCGTCGTTTGGTGAACGGTAGACCGGGCTAAGCCAAATGGCGCTGATTCCTAATTTTTTCAAGTAGTCCAAACGTTGGATGATTCCAGTGAGGTCACCGATTCCGTCGCCGTTGCTATCTTGAAAGCTCCGTGGATAAACTTGATACACGACGGCTTCCTGCCACCAGTTCTTGTTTGTTTTTAGATGATTCATTTTGCTCAATCCTTTCCATTGTATCTACTGATACGGCAAATCCGTAAGGCGCTAGTTCAATGATATTTTTATCTAATGATTGCATTTGTGTAGAGAATAAAACATGTTCTTTTTCAATATAAACAGGTGCTTGTCCAGTGTTAAAAATGCTGCGAATCATTGTTCCTTCATATTCGTAGGCAAAATCGATAATTCCTGTTTGCTCGTCGATTTCCTGCCAACGTAGTTTGCCTTCTGATAGGAGTGGTTGATGTTCTTTTCTAAAGGCAATCAACGATTTGACGAATGTATACATATCTAAATCTTGTTTGTTTGAGTCCCAAATCATACATTTACGGCAATCTGGATCACCAGCGCCATCCATGGCGTATTCGTCACCATAATAAAGACACGGCACGCCTTTTTGCAAGTAAGTAAATGCGAGAACTTGCTTCATAAGCGCTTTGTTATTTTGGGCGATCGTCAACAAACGTGGTGTATCGTGTGAATCTAGTACGTTAAACATGATTTGGTTGGTTTGCTCGCGATAAAGCATTAATTGGTGATTTAGTTCAGAAACCAATTTGCTCAATGGAATCGTTTGATAGACAAAGTAAGAAAGAATTGCGTCTGTAAAAGCGTAATTCATGACACCGTGAAATTCATCTCCTTGCAGCCAAGCTTGAGAAGAATGCCAAATTTCCCCTAAAATATAAATATCTGGTTTGGCCTCTGTACAAACATCATGGAATTTACGCCAAAAGCGATGATCTACTTCGTTGGCCACATCTAATCGCCATGCATCGATATCAAATTCTGTGATCCAGTAACGAGCAATCTCCAATAAATAGTCTTGCACTTCTTTATTTGCTGTATTTAATTTCGGCATATGTGGTGTAAAGGCAAACGTATCATAGGTAATATCCTCTGAGAATTCAAAATTGTCGGTTGGTGTGTAAGCAACTGGGAATTTATGAATATGGAACCAACTAGCATAAGCAGATTTTTCCCCGTTTTTGATTACATCTTGCCACTGAGGTGAGAAGTCGCCCATATGATTGAAGACAGCATCAAGCATGACGCGAATCCCGCGCTTATGACATTCTTCTACCACTTTTTTAAATAGTTCTTTATCTCCAAACGCAGAGTCGATTTCAAAGTAATCGATCGTATCGTATTTATGATTGCTGGCTGCTTGGAATAATGGGCAGAAGTAAATACCGTTGATGCCAAGATCCACCAAATGATCCAAATGATCTAAGACTCCTTGCAAGTCGCCGCCAAAAAAGTCATCGCGTCCAGGATGTTCTTTGCTTCCCCAAGGTAAAGTCCCTTTGGGGTCGTTTGCTGTATCCCCATTAGCAAAACGCTCAGGGAAAATTTGGTACCAAATCGTTTCTTTCACCCATTGAGGCGCTTTAAACCGGTCTGCTTCGTGGAAATAAGGTAATTTAAAATAATTAGCCGCTGTTTTTAAAGTGGATTCTTGATAAGGAAAGAATCCGTGGTCACCGTAAAATAGAATAGTTCCGTCCATGCCTTCTATCTTGAATGCGTAACTTAGACGCTTAAAAGGAGCAGAGGTTTCCGTCGTCCAGTAATCGTGGGTCGCAGTAGATAAGTATTTTTCCATTGGAACGGTTACGTTGAACCATTCGCTATGCTCAAGTTGGTATGGATCGCCGTTTAATAATTCAACACTCTTGATATCTCCTCTACCTGTTCTTAATCGGATGTGCATCTTGTCTGATGTGTATAGATAAGCGAATTCGCTTTCTGGTTGGTGGTGGATTGCTGCAGTATTCATCTAATTTGTCCCCCTGTAATCGACTCAGTATTTTTTCTAGTCACATATTTCTAAAAACCACCCATATTATGCCATATAAGAAAAACGTTTTCAATCTATTTTTCGCAATCGATTGCATTTTGTTTTGTTATAGTGATTATTTACTTGATAATAAAGGAGAAATCTGTAAAATGGCTAATTTCCGTCATGATAAAATTATAATCATTGGTTAATAGGCTGTTTTTTTAAAACTCGGAATAGATGTCTTATAGTTGGAATTTGTTCGAGGAATGAAATTTTTTTCAAAATCTTTATATTTCTCTTGACATTTTACGCAAACGATTGCACAATGTAGGAGAATAGAATAGCAAAATAATTCCTAGGAGGAACAAAAGATGAAAAGAAACATGAAAAAGCTTTTGACATTAGGGGTAACAATGACAGCGGCGGCATTTGCGCTTGCGGCTTGTGGCGGAGGTTCATCAGATAAAAAAGCTTCTGATGGAAATGAAAACGCTTCTATAAAGTTGTGGGTGGATGTAGCGTTTGTAGATACGTATAAACCGTTAGTGGAACAATTTGAAAAAGAACACAAAGATTGGAAAGTTACGATCAAGCCAAGTGAGTCTGCTACAGCCCAAGAAAATCTAAAAAAAGATCCTAGTGCCGCAGCAGATGTTTTCATGATGCCTCACGATCAGTTAGGTCAAATGGTGGATGCTGGAATTATTTATGCGAATACGAAATACGAAGATAGCGTTAAAGAAAATAGTACTGAAAGTGCTGTAGAAGCTGCAACTTATGATGGTAAATTATACGGTTACCCATATGGTGTTGAATCACAAATTTTATATTATAACAAAGAAAAGTTAGCTGAAGGCGATGTGAAGAGTTGGGAAACGTTGACGGCTAAAGGCAAATTAGGTGCGAACTTTGGAGAAGCTGGCGCAAACTATATTTTCACACCATTATTCATGTCAAATGGCGATGAATTATATGGTAAAAACGGTGAAGATATCAAAGGAACGAATTTTAACAATGATAAAGGTGTACAAGTCTTAAAATGGATTCGTGCTCAAAAAGATAACGCTGGTGTCGTTCAATCGAATGCGGATGCACTTTCTAACTTAGGCAATGGTAAAATCGATGCTTTCTTATCTGGTCCGTGGTCTAAACTAGATGTAGAAAAAGCGTTAGGTGATAAGTTTGCAGTAGCGCCATACCCAACAGTTGATTTAGGCAATGGCGAAGTACAGCAAAAAGCATTTTTAGGCGTGAAATTATTCGGAGTGAATGCTTCAACTAAAAGTCCAGTAGCAGCAATGGCTTTGGCTGATTTCTTAACAAATAAGGAAAATCAATTAACTGTTTTTGAAAAAAATGGAACAGTGCCAGCAAATAAAGAGGCACAAGCGGATGGTAAAGTGACATCTGATAAAGTAGCAGAAGCGGTCATGACAATGAGTGATGCTGATCATTCGGTTGTAATGCCAAAACTTCCAGCGATGGTTTCTTTCTGGGGACCAGCTGATGCGGTAATCAATGATACCTATAATGGCAAAATCGCTGAAGATCAATACTTACCAAAATTGGATAAATTAGTTCAAGATACTAGTAAATCCGATAAATAATCGATAAATTGCAGCAAAAAATAGAGGCTGAGTAGTCAGGGAGAAACTGAAAAAGTTTTAACTTGGCTTCTCAGACCTCTTGATTTCAAAGAAGAACAGGAAGTGAAATGCTATGAAACTAAAAGCAAAAGCCGATGGGCCGATTTCTTTTAGAGAGTTGTTTAAAAAAGGAGATACCTCGATCAAGCTTTCTTATATTTTTATGGGAATGGCGAATATCTTGAACGGACAAATCATCAAAGGGCTGGCATTTTTAGCGTTGCAGATAGGATTTGTGGCGTGGTTAGTCGTAAATGGTTTTCATGCGTTGTCGATGCTGCAATCATTGGGGACGAAAGCTCAAGGTTGGGTCATGGATGAGTCGCTGGGAATCGAAGTGCAACAGCCAGGTGACAATTCGATGTTACTGTTGTTGTTTGGAATCGCTGCAATTATTCTTATTTTACTTTTTATTTTTATGTATATCGTGAACCTAAGAAGTGCGCGTAAAATTTTTACGTTAAAACAAGCTGGGCAGTCTTTGCCGACATTGAAAGAAGATTTAAATAGTTTGTTGAATGAAAAATTTTATATCACACTGATGAGTATTCCGTTGTTGGGTGTATTAGCGTTTACGATTTTACCATTGCTTTATATGATTTCTATTGCGTTTACTAGCTATGATCACAATCATTTACCGCCTAAAAATTTATTTCATTGGGTTGGTTTTGCTAATTTTAGCAATGTGATTACAGGTGATATTGCTGGAACTTTCTTCCCAGTGCTTACTTGGACGTTGATTTGGGCAGTTTTAGCGACCGCGACAACGTTTTTCTTTGGCATTCTATTAGCATTATTAATTAACGCTAAAGGGGTGAAGGGGAAAAAAGTTTGGCGGACGATTTTCGTCATCACGATGGCTGTTCCGCAATTTGTCAGTTTATTATTGATGGCTAACTTATTTAATGGGTCAGGACCCGTTAACGCGATGCTGCAAAATTGGGGACTGATTGATCAGCCGATTCCTTTTTTAACAGATGCTCTACTTGCGAAAGTCACAGTTATCTTTGTTAATATGTGGGTTGGGATTCCTGTAACGATGTTAGTTGCAACGGGGATCATTACGAATCTACCGACGGATCAAATAGAAGCAGCGGAAATCGATGGTGCGAATAAATTTCAAATTTTTAGAAATATTACCTTCCCGCAGATTTTATTTGTAATGGTACCTAGTTTGATTCAACAGTTTATTGGAAATATCAATAACTTCAATGTGATTTTCTTGTTGACTGGCGGACAACCGGCGAACAGTAATTTTCACTCTGCTGGTGAGACGGACTTGTTGGTAACATGGTTGTATAAATTAACGGTAACTGCGGCTGATTATAATCTCGCATCTGTGATTGGGATCATTATCTTTGTTCTTTCAGCGGTCTTCTCGTTATTTGCTTATACACGAAGCAGTTCATTTAAAACGGAAGGGGCGTAAACAAGCATATGAAATCGAAAAAAAGAAAGAATTTAGTTTTGCACTATACGTTATTGACGATTTTATCGATTGTCTGGATCTTTCCGATCGTTTGGATTGTTTTGACTAGCTTTAGAAGTGAGGGGGGAGCGTTTGTAACCTACTTTATTCCTAAACAGTTTACTTTTGAAAATTATAAAATGTTGTTGACAAGCTCCACGTATCCTTTTGTGCAATGGTTTTTAAATACGTTGTTTGTAGCAGTTTGCAGTTGTATTTTATCGACGTTGATCACGATTGCGATGGCGTATTCTTTAAGTCGTTTGCGCTTTAGAGCACGTAAACCATTTTTGAAATTAGCATTAGTGTTGAATATGTTTCCAGGTTTTATGAGTATGATCGCGGTGTATTACATTTTGAAGGCGATGAATTTAACAGGTAGTTTGTTGGCGTTGATTTTAGTTTATTCATCTGGTGCAGCGTTAGGTTTTTATATTGCAAAGGGATTCTTTGATACGATCCCGATGGCGTTGGATGAATCTGCGATGATCGATGGGGCGAGTAAGTTTGAAATTTTCACGAAAATCACGTTGCCGCTAAGTAAACCAATTATTGTTTATACAGCGTTGATGGCCTTTATGGCGCCGTGGATGGATTTCATTTTTGCTAAAATCATTTTAGGTGATAATGTTAATAAATATACAGTGGCAATCGGTCTGTTCACAATGCAGACGAAGGATAAAATCGATCAATACTTTATGGCATTTACAGCAGGTTGTGTGCTGATTGCGGTTCCGATCACGTTATTGTTTATCTTTATGCAAAAGTACTATGTAGAAGGGATTACGAGTGGTTCTGTGAAAGGGTAAAAGAAAAAAGCATTTCCTTGGTGGAGATGCTTTTTTTATGTTTGTCTTTGAGTGTAGGCGGAGGTTTTTCCTTCAATCACGTTAGAAATTTCTATTGCTAGCTTTTCTCTGGAAATAGGATCATAGCTGCGGATAAGTTTTTTGATTCCAGGGATTCCTTTAAGTGAGCGGATCATTGCTGCGGTAATAACGGAAAAATACCGTTGTTTGTCTACAACTAGGCTTGGATAAATGATAACGTGATGTTGCGGATTTTCTTTGATGAGTTGTTCTGCCTGGAGCTTAGCATCCATGTATTTTCTTAAAGGAAATGGAGCGCTATTGGCTGATATAAACAAGAAATGAGCAGATGGATTGTGTGTATTCAGATAATCTAAAATCAATTGAACAGGTGTCAAAATAAAGCGATCATAGGTGATTTTTTTGCGTGGATGTTCAAAAAGAATACCTATTGTATCAATGACCCAATCAGATTTCTGGACAACTTGATGCCAGTACGTGTCGTTTAAGATATCAGAATGAAACCAGTGGACTTTTTCTGACCAAGAACTTGATAGGTCCGCAGGTTTTCCTTTTCGTGAAATGCTGGTTACATTATGCCCTCTGGTGACTAGTTCTTCGGCAAGCTTTTGTCCGATAAAACCGCTTCCGCCAAAAATCGTTATATTCATCTAGTTTCCTACTTTCCCTAAGTCGTATAGAGATAGTTTATCATTATTTTCAAAAAGGGAAAAAAGAAACAGCAGGTTGAGAGTAAGTAACTCTTTCAGTCTGCTGTTTTTTTTTATTGGATCGTTATCGCAACGCCGAAATGATCGCTGATAAGAGGTGTTTCTTTCCCGTCAAAGACGATCTGGTAATCGGTGATTACGAATTTTTGTGAAGCAAAAATATAATCAATGCGCAATTTTTCTTGATTTTCCCCCCAGCCATCGATGGCTTTTTCAACGGTGTGTTCTCCGATTTTTTGATCTGCTGCTAAAAAGCTATCTTGCAACTGCAATGAGCTAGTGAGAACAAGGTCGTAGCCGGTTTTAGCGACTGAAGCGGGATTGTTGAAATCGCCCATAAGCAATAGTGGTGAAGAGAGGTTTTGTAATGCTTGCTCTGTTTGTTTCCACTCGTAAGAAAAACCACCAGTTTCTAGCCACCAAGAGTAATGACAACAGACTGCCGTTATTGGTTTTCCCGCTAATTCTGTTTGGCCGATAAGTAAAACTCTAGTGCGGTAGTCATTTGGATTTTGTTCTTCGGAAACTACAACTGTTTTTGGGTGGATCGGCTGTTTTGAAAGAAGGGCAACGCCTTCATGATAGGTGGAGTAACCAATATGATTGTAAGCCCAACTCCAATGATAATCATGTCCTTGTTCTTTTAAAAGCTGAACCAAAAGGTATGCAAAATTATCTTCGTGGATCGGCAGTTGATTTTCAGTCGGGTGAAAGTTGTATGGTGAAACAACTGGTAAGCTATCAATGCGTTGGTTAACTTCTTGTAGAGCAATCAGGGCATATTCTTCTTGGGTGATTTGGGTTGCCAATTGTTGTAATTTTTCTAAGGGTTCATTTTCTAACCAACTGTGAGTGTTCAATGTTAGTACCTTCATATTTATTCCTCCTGCAGTGATAAAAAATAGGGGAGTGATAAAACTCTGCGAGCTTTACACCGCCCCTATTTAGGATTTGTTCTGATTAAATATCTAAACGGCCAATAGCAGTTCCAGGATCTTGATTACCAACTTTATCTAAATGGAAGGCATTGATCTTTTCGCCATTTGTAAAGACGACGATCATGGTTGTTTGTTTACCGGCTGCTTTGATTTTTTCTAAGTCCGCTGTGGCGATTTTTTCACCTGCTGTTACTTTTTGTCCTTCTGTTACGAGGATCGTAAAGGCTGATTCTTTCATTTCGATTGTATCTAATCCCATGTGAATCAGGACTTCAATACCTTCTTCTGTTTGAATACCTAATGCATGTTTAGATGGGAAAATACTGCTGATCACACCATCGATTGGGGCGTAAATCGTTTCGTTTGTAGGATTAACGGCAAAGCCATCACCCATCATTTTTTGTGAAAAGACAGGATCGTTGACTTGATCGATAGCGATTACTTCACCATTGGCAACAGGCACGATCGGTTTTGTGAGACCAAGATAATCTGAGTTACTTGCTGTTATAGCGATCGTTTCGGTTTGCTTAGGCGTAGGAATGGCAGCGCCAGAATCCAGTAAATCTTGAATATCTGACTTTAACACATCTGCTTTTGGTCCGTAAACGGCTTGAACCCCATTATCTTTTACGATCAATCCCATAGCACCAGCTTTTTTCCAAGCATCCTCTGTGCCGACTTTGCTCTTATCAGTGACGCTAACACGTAAGCGCGTCATGCATGCATCCACATCTATAATATTTTCTTTTCCACCTAGCAGATGAATGATGTCGATGATTTGAGGATCGATTCCATCTGTATTTTGAGTGTTGCTTGTTGTTGCATTTGTTTGTGTTTCATTGTTATCGTAGTTGCCATTTCTACCTGGTGTCGCGAAGTTGAATTTTTTGATCATGAAATTGGCGATGAAATACGTCAAAACGCCAAATGCGATTGTACAAAGGACGAAATTCAGTAAATCACCACCTAAGCCAGCTTTTATGGCTAAAGGTGTTCGGGTCAATAGTTCGATATTTCCAAATGAATGAACACGTAAAGCAACGATATCAGCCATAGCAAATGCTGCTCCTTGGATAATAGCATACACAACATATAGTGGCACTGCTGCAAACATAAACATGAATTCTAAAGGTTCTGTAACCCCGGTTAAGAATACAGCTAAAGCAGCTGAAAGATACATTGATTTATAGTTTGAACGTTTATCAGGATCGACATTACGGTACATCGCAAGTGTCATTCCCATCAAAATACCAGAAGCACCGATCATTTGTCCAACTTTGAAACGAGCAGGCGTCCAGTTTGCCAAGACATAATTGTATTGAGAGGTATCACCAGCTCCTTTTAGGTTGACTAAATCAGTTGCCCAAGCTAACCATAATGGATCTTGTCCGAATACTTGCGTTCCAGCTTGTGCGCCAGATAAGATTTCATAAGTTCCACCTAATTGCGTATAGTTGATCGGAATCGTCAACATATGATGTAAACCAAACGGTAATAGTAAACGTTCTAAGGTTCCGTATAAAAATGGGGCTAAAACTGGTGCAGTTTCTTGAGATTGAGCGATCCAAAGTCCGAAATTATTGATACCAGCTTGAATATAAGGCCAAATAATAGCTAAAAGAATTGCAACGATCGTTGACCAAAGAATCACGACGAAGGGAACAAAGCGTTTTCCGTTAAAAAACGAAAGAGCATCGGGTAATTTACGGTAATTATAATATTTATTAAAAGCCATTGCGCCGACAAAACCAGCGATGATCCCAACAAAAACCCCCATATTTAATGCAGGTGCTTCTAACACACTAGTGAAGAAACCTTTAACCATGATTTTTGTACCAAATAAGGTGTGTGTAAAAGCTTTGTCATCCGCTAACATGTCACTAGTGACGCCGAAGATTGAACCGGTTATTCGGTTGATTAAAATAAAAGAAAGTCCGGCAGCGAAAGCCCCGCCAGCACGCTCTTTCGCCCAACTTCCACCAATCGCAAGTGCGAACAAAATATGTAAGTTGCCGATGACGCCCCAACCAATATTTTCGATAACACCACCAGTTGTCGCTAGTGCTGCCCAATCTGGATTGATCAGTGGGATCGTTTTACCGATACTGATCATTAATCCAGCAGCTGGCATAACGGCTATCACGACCATTAGGGCTTTACCGAATTTTTGCCAAAACTCGAAACTTAATAATTTTTTCATCTTTTTTCTCTCCTTTGCAATAATTGCGCAATCGTTTTCGTTGTCTGTAGTATAAAGCAGTTTTTTATTTTTGTAAACCCTTAAATAAAATCAGCTCTTTTTAATTACTGATAAAACGATAGTATCATTATAGATAAAGAATTTTCAACTAATAAGCAGTGAGCAACAAAGAAATGTTTGACAATGCAATCGGTTGCGTTTATTATGATGTTAAGAAGCAAAACATTTACAGGAGGAGAGAAAATGAATCATTTATTTGAAATAGACCCATGGAAAATTGCTACACATCAATTAGAACGTAACGAACGTCGTCTTCAAGAGTCGCTGACCTCAATGGGGAACGGATATATGGGAATGAGAGGGAATTTTGAAGAACACTATACAGGAGATCACCATCAAGGAACCTATTTAGCTGGTGTTTGGTATCCAGACAAAACAAGAGTCGGCTGGTGGAAAAATGGCTATCCTGAATACTTTGGAAAAGTCATCAATGCCGTGAATTTTATCGCTATGGATATTTTTGTGAATGGTGAAGCGCTTGATTTAGGAATTCAAGAACCAAAAGATTTTTATTTAGAATTAGATATGCATAACGGATTGTTGACACGCACATTTATTCTTGAAAAAGAAGAGACAAGAGTCAAATTCCGATTTGAACGTTTTTTAAGTATTGTGCAACAAGAACTAGCTGTGATTCGTGTGACAGCAGAAGTGCTTGAAGGAACTGCGGATATTCAAATTATTTCTAAAATCGATGGCGATGTTCGCAATGAAGATAGCAACTATGATGAAATGTTTTGGGAAGCACAACAATCTGGTTTTGAAGAAGCAATCGGCTTTTTAACAACGAAGACGATACCGAATCCGTTTGGCATTGAACAATTTAGTGTAACAGCTGCGATGAAACATGTCACAGAGGCCAAAGCAGGTGTAGCTGAAACAGAACCTTTGAAAGTACAACAATCGTTTCAAGCTAATCTACAAGCAAGTGAATCAATCACGCTAGAAAAACAAGTCATTGTTTTAACAAGCCGTGATATTCCAGAAGCGGAACAACAAGAAAAAGCAGTTCAACTATTAAATCAAACGACTAAAACGTTCGCTGAATTATTGAGTGAACAAAACGCTGCGTGGAAAAAGCGTTGGGAACTTTCCGATGTTGTAATCGAAGGAGACGAGGCAGCGCAACAAGGTATTCGTTTTAATTTATTCCAATTATTTACAACTTATTACGGTGAAGATGAACGATTGAACATTGGACCAAAAGGCTTTACAGGTGAAAAATATGGCGGTGCCACTTATTGGGATACAGAAGCTTACGCGGTTCCTTTGTATTTAGCGTTGGCCAAACCAGAAGTGACAAAAAATCTATTGAAATACCGCTATAACCAATTAGAACAAGCCAAACATAACGCTCGCCAACAAGGATTAGCAGGAGCGCTCTATCCAATGGTGACATTTACAGGAATTGAATGCCACAATGAATGGGAAATCACCTTTGAAGAAATCCACCGCAATGGTGCGATTGCGTATGCTATCTACAATTATGTGAACTATACTGGAGATAACGAGTATTTAAAAAATGAAGGATTACAAGTTCTCACTGAAATCGCACGTTTTTGGGCGGACCGCGTTCATTTTTCTAAACGTACTGGAAAATACATGATCCATGGCGTGACAGGACCAAATGAATATGAAAATAATATCAACAACAACTGGTATACAAACACGATCGCCACATGGGTATTGCAATATACCTTAGAAAATTACGACAAGTATCAAGCAGAAACACCAGTTAAAATTTCAAAAGAAGAGCAAGTGCATTGGCAAGAAATTATCGAAAATATGTACTATCCATTTGATGAAGAGTTAGGCGTTTTTGTTCAGCATGATACGTTCTTAGATAAAGATTTAATGCCGAGAACAGCATTGACCTCAGCAGATTTACCTTTGAATCAACATTGGTCTTGGGATCGTATTTTACGCTCTTGCTTTATTAAACAAGCGGATGTATTACAAGGTATTTATTTCTTTGGCGAACGTTTTTCACGAGCGGAAAAAGAACGTAATTTCTTATTTTATGAGCCGATGACGGTTCATGAATCTTCTTTATCACCAAGTGTTCACGCGGTTTTAGCGGCAGAATTAGGGATGGAAGAAAAGGCAGTAGAAATGTATCAACGGACAGCTCGTTTAGACTTAGATAATTACAACAATGATACCGAAGATGGGTTGCATATCACGTCAATGACAGGGAGTTGGCTTGCAATCGTGCAAGGATTTGCGCAAATGAAGACGGCTGACGAGCAATTAAGTTTTGCCCCATTCTTACCAAGCACGTGGACAAGCTATGCCTTTCATGTGAACTATCGTGATCGTTTGCTTTATGTGACGGTGGATCAAGAAAATGTTCGTTTACAACTTGTTTCAGGAGCAGAACTACCACTTACTTTATATGGAAATAAGCTGGTTTTAGCAGATGAATTAGTAATCGAGATGGAAAAGGTGAATCCTCATGTTTAAAGGTGTGTTATTTGATTTAGATGGTGTTTTAACGGATACAGCAGAGTATCATTATCAAGCGTGGCAACGTTTAGGAAAAGAAATCGGCATTACGATGGATCGTACGTTTAATGAAGAGTTGAAAGGGGTTAGTCGTGAAGACTCATTGACCTTATTACTCGCTCATGGCGGCAAAACAAATGACTTCACTTCAGCAGAATTTGCTGAACTAGCCAAGCGGAAAAATGAGTATTATGTAGAAATGATCCAACAAGTTAGCCCAAAAGATGTTTATCCAGGCATTCTGACTTTGTTAAAGAATTTAAAAAAACAAGGAATTAAAATTTCTTTAGCTTCTGCTAGTAAAAACGGTCCCTTTCTGTTAGAGAAAATGGCGTTGATGCCCTATTTTGATGGAATTGCTGACCCGAGCGCCGTTGCAAAAGGAAAACCAGACCCAGAGATTTTTCAATTAGCAGCTAAAAATGTTGGACTACAAGCAGCAGAATGTATCGGAATCGAAGATGCGAAAGCGGGGATTCAAGCCATTATTGCAAGCCATGCCTTACCTATTGGGGTAGGACGTTCAGAAGATCTGGGGGCAAATATCGCGCTTGTTTCTTCCACGAAAGAATTAACGTTTGAATTCTTGTTATCTGTCTGGCAAACAGCAAAAGCAGATAGTTGATTTCACTGTTTATTTAAACGACTATGCTTGAAAGAAAAAGACGATAGCAACAAAGCATCAATCTATGGTATTATTTTCTACGATGGAATGATTTATTAAAATTTGTATGATTAATCATGAAAGGAGGAGAATAGATGACAATTACTGTTAAAGATGTTGCTAAAAAAGCTGGCGTGGCTACTTCCACTGTTTCCAGAGTGATCAACGACCACTCAAGTATTTCAGATGCTACGAAGAAAAAAGTCTATAAAGTAATGGAAGAAATGGGGTATGTCCCCAACATTGCTGCTAGAAATTTAGGTAAACGTTCATCAGGAGCAGTCGGTGTGATTTTACCGCCGTTAGATTCTCGAGAGCGAATGGGAAATCCATTTTATTTGGAAATCATTGAGTCGATCAATGATGAAGCACGTAAACACAGTATGACAACGGCAATTGCCACGGCGCAATCTTTTGAGACATTGTTAGAAAATGTTCAGCTGATGCATCGTCAAAAGCAAGTCGATGGATTCATCTTGCTTTACTCAGATAAAGAGGATCCAGTCATCGATTATTTATTCGAAAATCAAGTTCCCTTCTCATTGATCGGTCAGCCGTATACAAATGAAGATAAGGTCATTTACGTGGACAATGATAATCAATTACTAGGCAAACATGCCACCGATTACCTAATCGAAAATGGGCATAAAAATATTCTGTTTATTACGAATACCACCCATGAAAATGTCTATTATGAACGCTATTTTGGCTATCAAAAGGCGATGATGTTAGCGAATTTGCCGGTATTACCTTCAGTAGATATGGAAAAACCGGAAGATTATGTAGCTTTTGAACAACTTTTGAAAGAGACGAAGGCTACAGCCGCTGTTGTCATCGATGATATCTTCGCGATGCGAATGATTCAATTAGCACAAATGTATGGCTATCGTGTGCCAGATGATTTTTCGGTGATCAGTTTTAATAATTCGATTTATGCGACGTTAGTTCATCCTTATCTGACAAGTATTGATATTGATATTGCGGAATTGGGTAGAATGGGCATGCAAAAACTGATTGAGTCACTACAGGAAAAAGAAGCAACAGGGGTTCGGATGGTGATTCCGCATAAGTTGATTAAGCGGGAGACGGTACTGTCTTTGAAATAATAACGGATGAAATAGTTTTGAACATTCTATGGAAAGGATGTTCAAAACTATTTTTTTTACATTAGTTCGTAAAATGACCAGATCTTTAGGTTGACAAATAGAATATTCTATTTTAATATAAAGGAGAAATGACTCGACTACAAACATAGTCGATTGGGTTATAAACATAAAAAATGATGTAAATAGAAAAAGGAGATGGAAAAGATGGAAGCAAAAACATTTGATATAGAAGGGATGACCTGTGCTTCATGTGCGCAAACGGTAGAAAAGGCAACGTCCAAACTAACAGGCGTATCTAAAGCAACAGTCAACCTAGCAACCGAAAAGCTAAACGTTGAATATGATGAAAGCAAACTTTCGGAAAGTGACATCCAAAAAGCTGTAGCAGATGCAGGATATGAAGCATTGAGCAATGTCCAACAACGAACATTTGATATAGAAGGAATGACGTGTGCGTCGTGTGCGCAAACAATCGAAAAAGCAACGGCTAAATTGAACGGTGTTACAAAAGCATCCGTCAACTTAGCAACAGAAAAAATGGTCGTTGATTTTGACCCAGCGATTCTAAATGTCTCAGATATTACCAAAACAGTAGCTGATGCAGGTTATGGCGCAGTGGAACAAATTGATTCAGCCGATACGGTAGACAAAGACCGTGAGAAAAAACAAAAACATATCAAAGACATGTGGCAACGTTTTTGGATGTCTGCAGTCTTTACTGTTCCATTATTATATGTAGCAATGGGGCATATGGTTGGCTTGCCATTGCTATCATTTGTAGATCCAATGATGCATCCTGAAACATTTGCTATGGTTCAGTTGATCTTAACGATTCCTGTATTATATTTAGGTAGAAGTTTCTTTATCGTTGGGTTTAAAGCTCTATTTAAAGGACACCCTAATATGGATTCATTAGTTGCTCTAGGAACGAGTGCCGCAGTAGCATATAGTTTGTATGGAACAGCGATGATTTTTGCTGGCGATCCACAATTTACAATGGCATTGTACTATGAATCTGCTGGTGTGATTTTAACATTGATCACGTTGGGTAAATATTTTGAAGCTGTTTCAAAAGGAAAAACGTCAGAAGCAATCAAAAAATTAATGGGCTTAGCACCGAAAAATGCCCGTGTTTTCCGTAATGGTCAAGAAATGGAAATCCCGGTAGATAGTGTTCAATTAGACGATACGATCATTGTTCGTCCTGGTGAAAAAATTCCAGTAGATGGTGTTGTGATCGAAGGTTCATCTGCAATCGATGAATCGATGCTGACGGGTGAAAGTATGCCAGTCGAGAAAAAGGTTGGGGATAATGTCATTGGTGCAAGTATCAATAAAAATGGTAGTTTCCGTTTTAAAGCAACAAAAGTTGGGAAAGATACAGCATTGTCTCAAATCATTAAATTAGTTGAAGATGCACAAGGGTCAAAAGCACCAATCGCTAAAATGGCAGATAAAATCTCTGGTGTTTTCGTACCAATTGTAATGGTATTATCTGTTTTAGCAGGTTTGGCTTGGTATTTCTTAGGGCAAGAATCTTGGGTTTTCGCCTTAACGATCACAATTTCAGTACTAGTTATTGCATGTCCGTGTGCGCTAGGTTTAGCAACACCAACAGCAATTATGGTAGGAACTGGGAAAGGCGCTGAAAACGGCGTATTGATCAAAAGTGGTGATGCATTAGAAACAACCCATAAGATCCAAACAATCGTTTTCGATAAAACAGGAACGATCACAGAAGGAAAACCAAAAGTTACAGATATTGTAACAGCAAATGGTATGGCACAAGATGAGTTACTCCGTTTAGCAGCATCTGCTGAAAAAGGCTCAGAACATCCTTTAGGAGAAGCAATCGTCAATGGTGCGGAAGAAAAAAATATTACTTTTGCATCAACAGAAGCTTTTGAAGCAATTCCGGGTCATGGAATCGAAGTAACAATCGAAGGTAGCCGTTTATTATTAGGGAATAAAAAATTGATGGATGACCGTACTATTTCTCTAGGTGATTTAGGCGATACGTCTGATCAATTAGCAGAACAAGGGAAAACACCGATGTATATTGCAAAAGATGGCGTGATTGCAGGAATTATCGCCGTTGCTGATACAATCAAACCAAACAGTATTCCAGCAATCAAAAAATTACATCAAATGGGAATCGAAGTGGCGATGATCACAGGTGATAACAAACGAACGGCCCAAGCAATCGCTAAACAAGTTGGAATCGACCGCGTTTTAAGTGAGGTCTTACCAGAAGATAAAGCAAATGAAGTCATGAAATTACAAAAAGAAGGTAAGAAAGTTGCGATGGTTGGTGATGGTATCAACGATGCACCAGCGTTAGCACAAGCAGATATCGGGATTGCGATTGGATCTGGAACAGACGTCGCAATGGAATCTGCGGATATCGTATTGATGCGTAGTGATTTGATGGATGTACCGACTGCAGTTGAGTTGAGTAAAGCAACAATCAAGAATATCAAAGAAAACTTATTCTGGGCATTTGCTTATAATACACTAGGAATTCCAGTTGCAATGGGTGTCTTGTATCTATTTGGTGGACCGTTATTGAATCCAATGATTGCGGGAGCTGCGATGAGTTTTAGTTCAGTTTCTGTATTGCTGAATGCCTTGCGATTAAAAGGGTTTAAACCTTCAGCGTTGAAGAAGTAATTAGATGAAAAAATCGACTACTTTCTTAGTAATCAGTAAAAAATACTGATCCTAAGGCTGTTAGTCGATTTTTTTACGATTCAAATCAAGGGATAGAAAGTATTTTTTTTATTCGACAACTGTCAGAATTTCATCAGTCGTTTGGCGTTTTTTCAGTGGTATTTCTTTTGTACGATAACCAAGTCCAAGCATATAAGAAACACCGAATTCATTTGTATCCAACAGTCCTTTTTTACTCAAGTAAGTTTCTACATCAGCGCGATTAAATCCTTCAATCGGACAACTATCAATTTCTAGTAAAGCAGCAGTTGTCATCATATTAGCTAATGCGATATACGTTTGTTTAGAAGCCCAATCAAACAACGAACGTTCACTGTTTAAATCAAAATCTTTTGCCTGAAACTGTTTGAACATTTGAGTTTGTGGAGCGTCTGCTGAAAATGGGAGACCAAACACATTCTCTACCATATGTTTTACGTGTGGGCTTTCGGCTGTAACATTTTTACGTGCCAAAGCGATGACGAAATGACTAGCCCCATTTAAGCTGTTAACGGCTCCCCACGAAAATTCTTTCAAGTCCTCTTTTATTTGGGTATTTTCTATTAGTAAAAAAGACCAAGGTTCATATCCAAATGAGCTTGGGGATAGGCGTGCAGCTTCTAAAATGGTTTCCCAATCTTCTGTTGGAATTTTTTTAGATGGATCAAAAGCTTTTGTAGCATGGCGATGTTCAAAAGCTATTAAAATTTCTTGTCGTTTTTCCTTCTTTGTTCTATTCATTTTATCTTCCTGCCTTTACATCATAGTTTATTGCACTAAACAATAAGTGACTTTAGTGTAAAGGAAGCAAAAAGCATTGTAAATCGGGGAATTTTTTTATACCACTACTTAAATGATTATTGTGTATTTAAGTGACGGGAATTAAACGAATTGCCCCAAAGGTACATCGATTCTATCACAGGAGCCAAGCTTCTACCGTACTCAGTTACTGAATAGCTTACGGCTATAGGTTTTTCCTGTATGACTGTCCGACTGATTAGTCCGTCTGTTTCTAAATCTTTTAATTGCAAAGATAACATCCTTTTGGTGACTCCGGGTATAAAGCGTTGTAATTCGCTGTAACGATAAGCTCCTTCAAAAATTAAATGGTACAACAACACGCTCTTCCATTTACCTGAAATGAGCTGTAAGGTCGACTCTACAGAACAGCCATCTAAACAATCATGAATTTTTCGCTTTGTCATCATATCACATCCCAATAGTTATTTTGTTAAAAATGTTCGTGCTAAATTATGTATTATAATAGCATAACTAACATTTTTGGATGAAGTAAACTGTCTTACCGTATACTCAATGTTTTGAGGAAGCATCCTCTTTAGTAAAATAAGCGGAAAGCTCTTTGTGCAGTGCCCAAACATTTTGTTCTAAATTACTCATGATGGTAATGTTCCGATTTAATGAACGATTGTAAGAGGAAATAAATGAAATCCCAGGATCTTGTCCTTGCATGTATGGGAAAGGTTCCTCATTGTTTTTAGAAATCCAAAAGCCATAACCATAATAATCCGATGCTTGCATCGTTTGCATCATATTTACCGCCTGTTTAGAAATGATTTTTCCACTAAGCAATGTCTGCCAAAAACGTTCAAGATCTTTTAACGTTGTGAAGCAGCCGCCAGCACCGGTACCCTTAACATCGATACTATAAATATTACTGTAATACTCTTCTGTTTCTTTATCGTAGATATATGCATTCGCAACATTGGCTGGCAATCGATCCAATGCAAAATAACCAGTAGAAGTCATGCCGGCTGGTTCAAAAATCACTTTCTTTAAGTAACTGTCAAAATCTTGGCGTGTAAGTTCTTCAATGATCGTTGCTAAAAGAACGTATCCTGTATTGTTATATTGAAATTTTTTTCCAGGAGTATCTACCATTTTTTTATCAAAAAAGAGTGGAAGAAGATCTCTGTTTTTTCGTATTTTATAGTTAGGAAAGTCTTCCCACAGTTCAGCGTAGTCATCCATCTCCTCTTCATCAAAATAATCACCGATACCAGAAGTATGATTAAGTAGTTGATGCACAGTGACGTTAGGGTCGATATTAGGCATTTTCTTTGAGAGAATTCGGTTGATTGGCTGATCTATTCCGATCTTTTTTTCTTCAATGAGTTTCATGATGGCGATAGCAACGAAGGTTTTACTGCCAGATGCTGTACCGAAAATGGTATCGACATTATTTTTTATTTGATTTGGAAGATCCCGATAACCAAAGGCTTCAAATAATAAGGGTTCATCATTCGATGTGACGCTGACAAAACCATTGAAGTCAGTGGGAATAAATTGTTTCAAGTTCATGAGTGAAGCTCCTTTATTTAGATTATGTATCTGCCGTTTATGTACTACAATAAGTTTATCATTAATTGATGGATAGATGTTTCATTTTTTTTACTTTCTAAAGAAATTTTGAGTCGATACAATAGTTGAAAATTGAATTGTCAGTGAATTAAAAAGAGAAGCTAGTTAAAGTACTGTTGGAATTGAAATTGCAATAGAATCTGTGCTACCATAGAGAAGACGTTTAAATACACGTATAGTAAATAAGAAAAGGAAGTGATCAGCAGATGAATACGTATAAATTAATATTGATCATGCTCCCGCCGCTTCCCGGAGAAAGATGTTTTTTTTCAACCCTTTAATTTAATGAACTAGCCACGCGGACTAGCTCTTTAGAAAAAAGATAAAATCAGTGTGTGTCAAAAAACGCCACAAACTTATTTTCCTATTTTTCAGACAGAGCTGAACGAGTCCGCTCCGCTTTTAATTTAGGAGGAAGTATTTTGAAAAAAAGCATCATAACTCGTGGACCATCTTTAGTATTATTGATTGTTTTAGTGGGATTTCCACAAATCAGTGAAACGATTTTTACTCCGTCATTACCGGATATTGCGCGTGACTTTCAAGCACCAATGGCAACGGTTCAGCTGACGTTGAGTATTTATTTTCTAGCCTTTGCGCTAGGTGTGTTTTTTTGGGGCTGGTTGTCTGACTTTATTGGACGGCGTAAAGCTATGCTTTATGGCTTATTATTTTACGGAATTGGCAGTTTCCTTTGTTTACGTTCTTCGACGATCGAACTGCTGTTATTTGCTCGATTTGTTCAAGCTTTTGGCGCGAGCACGGGTTCTGTTGTGACTCAGACGATTTTGCGGGAAAGTTATTCTGGCAATCAGCGACATGCGTTGTTTGCTCAGATTTCTGCGGCACTGGCATTTACTCCAGCAATCGGTCCATTAATTGGCGGCATCGTGGATCAGTATTGGGGATTTAGAGCAGTTTTTCTGGTATTGGTATTGATGAGTGTGTTGATTTTTTGCTATGCATTTTTGCGTTTGCCTGAAACTTTTGAAGTAAGTAAGCGAGTACCAATAAAATTAATCCCAATCATTAAGCGTCTTTTAACGAGTCCTAAAGTGTTGACTTATGGTTTTTTGATAGGGGCGATCAATGGTGTATTGTTCAGCTATTATGCTGAAGCACCATTTATATTTATCGAACAGTTTCATTTATCAACGGCGATGTATGGCTTTTTAGGAATCGGCGTAGCTGGGGCTTCGATTTTAGGGGCATTATTGTCCAAGCGGTTACTCCCGATTTATCAACCAGAGAAAATTATTTTAATTGGAATCAGAAGTATGTTGTTTGGGGCTTTTTTCCTGCTTGTTGCCAGTGCAGCAACTGTTCTTCCAGAAATGATTCAGCTTTGGTTGATGCTGATGGGGATTTTCATCTTGCTGACAGGGACGGGAACAGCGTTGCCTAATTGTCTTAGCTTGGCATTGACCGATTTTCAAGATGTGATCGGAACGGCTGGAGCGGTCTTTAGCTTAGGCTATTATTTGTTGGTCAGTCTATTCACGTTTGGTATGAGCAAACTTCACAATGGTTCATTGCTGATGATGCCTTTATATTTTCTTGTTATAGGTTGCTTGATGCTATTTTTAACGCGAAAATTTTTGTGGACAAAAGTTAAACCTAAATAAGAAACAGCTTTAAAGAAATAGAAATAGAAAACATCTGCGCAACTAAAAAAACTAGCGTAGGTGTTTTTTATTGAAAACCTTTTGAAATAGCGTTTTTTGTTATAATCTAGGATAATAATAGAAATAAGAAGTGAGGGGCGAGTTGGGTGAAAGAAATTTTATTACAGGCAATTGGTTTTTGTTTTGTCATATTTTTAGGCTATTTAATGAAACGGATCGGCTTATTGAGTAAGGCAGATGGCGGTATGTTGTCAGTTATTATTGTAAATATTACCTTGCCGGCAACGGTGATCGTTAGTTTAGCGAGTGTTGTTGTATCTGGAACATTATTTTTCTTGCTGACAATGGGAATCGTTTTGAATATTTTGGTGATTCTGATAGGCGGTCGAGTCAGTAAAAAACGTGCTGTTTTGGAACAGAAATTTCAAATGTATTCGATGTCAGGTTATAATATTGGGAATTTTAGTTTACCATTTATTCAGGGCTTCTATCCTTTAGCTGTGCCTTTTCTTTTGATGTTTGATATCGGGAATAGTGTAATGTTGACAGGTGGAAGTACATTGTTGATCGATAAAGTAGTTGGCTCTAAAGAAGAGACGACGTTGAAAAAAATTGTTTTGTCATTATTTAAATCTGCGCCTTTTACAGCGTATATGGTGATGCTGTTGTTGCGGATTGGACAGATTGGATTACCGATGGAAGTGTTAGGGGGACTAGAAATGATCGCTAAGGCAAATGGTTTTTTATCGATGTTTATGATTGGTTTATATTTTGAGCTTAGATTGCCTAAAAAAGCGTTGCACTTAGTAAAAGAAGTTCTGGCGTGGCGTTATCTATGTGGAGCGGCGTTTGCATTGTTATTTGCTTTTGTTATTCCGCTTGATCCTTTATTACGAATCGTTTTAGTTGTGTTGAGTGTAGCACCAATGCCGACATTTTCGGTGATCAACAGTGTTAAAGCAGGAATGCCGGAAGAAACAGTTGGCTTTACATCGTCTGCAAGTATCTTGATCAGTTTAGTATTGATGACGCTGATCATGATGTTTATGGGGTAGTAATAGAAAAAGAGTAAGGAAAGAATTCCCTACTCTATTATTTTATTCACGTATCAAACGTTCAGCGATATAGAAGTCGCCCTCATACGGTGTATCTTCTCCGTCAACTTTTTGGTACAAATCAGCACCTTTTCCAGCAAGTACCACTGCATCTTCTGTTTGACTCATTGCTAGTGCAATTTCGATAGCTTCGCTACGATCAGCAACGATTTCGACTGGAATATCAGTTGAAATGTAAGACTGTATCTCTTCGCAGATGGTGATTGGATTTTCATCCGCTGGATCATCTGTCGTTAAAATCGCAACATCAGCCAGTTCAGATAAAACAGTACCGAAATCCTTTCGTCTAGAGATCGCTTTATTACCTGTGCTGCCGATGACGACTAGCAAACGACCATTAGGATGTTCTTCTTTGACAAACGTTAAAAGATTCTTTAAACTATCATAATTGTGCGCATAATCTACATAAACTTTTGCACCATTTTTATTTGTTAATAATTCCATGCGACCAGGAACTGTGGTTTCCTTGACGCCTTGTTGACAATCGTTGCGTGTAGCACCAACTAAGGCGCTGGCAAGAACAGCACTTAATGCATTCCCTTTATTAAAATCACCGCCTAAACGTAAGTGATACTCACCAGAAACGGCTAACGTATCATTTTCGGTGTTGATAGAAAATGCAAGAGAGTCGTCAGGATTTGTTTGATAAATGTAATCTGTGTCTTTCGCTGATTGATCTCCATACACAATATAAGGAACAGTATAAAGTTCTGCTGTTTCTTTCAGTAATTGAAAATAGTCTGATTCATGATTGAAAATCATTGTTTTGGAATGCTTGATTAGTTGACGCTTGCAATAAAAGTAATCATCAAATGTTGGATGCTCGATCGGACTGATATGATCTGGCGTAATATTTAGAAAAATGCCAACATCAAAAAATAGACCGTACACACGATTCGTTTTATAAGCTTGCGATGAGACTTCCATAATAAAGTGGGTCATCTTGTTTTTAACAGCTTCGGCCATCATTTGATAAAGATCAAGCGATTCAGGTGTAGTTAAATGGGATTTGAAGAAAGTTTTTCCATCTAAAGTAGAATTCATGGTAGATAGCATCGCTGTTTTTTTATTTGTTGCTTGATCTAAAATAAATTTAGTAAAGTAAGCAGCCGTTGTTTTGCCTTTTGTACCAGTAAAGCCGATCAATTTTAATTTTTCTTGCGGATAATCATAAAAAGCCATACTGATGACCGCCATTGCCTTTTTGATGTCAGTCACAATGATTCCTAAGGCTGCAGGTACATCATATGGCTGTTCAGCCACATAAACAGCAAGACCAGACTTGACTGCTTTGTCTAAGTACTCGGATTTGAAATTTAGCCCTTTGCAGAAAAAAAGTGTGTCAGTATTTACAGTACGGGAATCATAAGAAAGAGTATCAAATGTTTTATCATTCAACGCGATAGGCAAGCTTAAAGACCAGCCTTCAGCTGAAATAAATTCTTTTAAAAGATGTTCTTCTAGTAAACATTCTCGGATTGTTTCTAAAGAAATAGTCATCATTACGCCTCCAAGCAGTATCTAAAATCATAATATAAGATTTTTAGTATAGAAAACTTTAGAAATTCATCATACAATTTAAACGTTAAAACTTCAAGGCGCTTGCTGGTGAGTGGAAAAAAATGTTAGAAAATGATTGATGCAAGTATAATGAATTCAAATCTTTAAGAGTTATTAAAATAACAAATACATAATGATCATATTTTAGTGAAATATTAAAAAAAATATAAAATAAAAGAGATATTTAGTGCTGTTTTTCTTTGTTAATAAACTAAAAACGAATAGTTATAAATGAAGTGTTTATTTGGTTTTTAGATATTTAAAAAATGAAAAGCACTGTTTTTTTATAAAATCTGTGAGGAAAATATAAATAAGTTAATTTATTCAAGAAAGTCGTTGCATATACTTGATTTAACAATTAAAATAAAGAAAGCATGTTCAAAGAAAGTTGGAGGAGTTAAATGATAAATCAACCAAATCCTGCTGATCAACCGATCTTGACTAACCAAGAGAAAATGGTTAAAGGATCTGCTTGGATGACAGCTAGTAATATAATTTCTCGTTTGTTGGGTGCGGTCTATATTATCCCATGGTATGCATGGATGGGGGAACACGCCAACGAAGCAAATAGTCTATCTTCAATGGGATATACTGTGTATGCTCTTTTTTTATTAATATCTACAGCGGGGCTTCCAGCAGCTATTGCGAAGCAGACCTCTTATTACAATTCATTGAATGAATACAAGATAAGCCGGCAGCTCTTTTATAAAGCTCTTCAATTGATGGCTATTTTAGGTGCTATTTTTGCAATCATCATGTATCTTGCAGCGCCACTTTTAGCGAAGTGGTCAGGCGGCGGAGAAGAATTGATTCCAACGATGCGTTCCCTAAGTCTGGCTGTGTTGATTTTTCCTTGTATGAGCGTCGTTCGAGGCTATTTCCAAGGAAATCAAGATATGATGCCGTATGCTTTGTCACAAATCGTGGAACAAGTAGCACGTGTTTTTTATATGTTGTTGACAGCATTTATCATTATGAAAGTAATTGATGGGAATTATGTTGATGCTGTAACACAATCTACACTTGCAGCATTCGTAGGGATGTTAGCTAGCTTAGTTGTTTTACTTTTCTATATTCGTAAACAAAAACCAATGTTCGACTATCTCGCGGCGCATAGTGCGAATGAACATGAAGCGTCAACAAGAGATTTATTGACGGAAACGTTAAAAGAAGCCATTCCTTTTATTATTGTTGGTTCAGGTGTGACAGTCTTTAAATTAGTCGATCAATTTACGTTTTCTAATTTTATGAATACTTTTACTACGTATTCCGGTAGCCAATTGAGAACGCTATTTGCTATTTTTAATGCAAATCCAGACAAATTGACAATGGTAGTCATTGCGTTGGCTACATCTATTTCAGCTACAGGATTACCATTGATCACTGAAGCGATCACCTTGAAAAAATATCGTGATTTATCCAAATTGATCAGTAATAACTTTCAACTATTTATGTTTGTGATGTTTCCTGCAACATTTGGTATGATCGTTTTAGCCAAACCGCTGTATACGATGTTTTATGCACCAGACGCTTTAGGCGTATCAGTGTTGGTTCAAGCCTGTATTGCTGGCTTGTTTATGGGCTTGTATATGTTATCATCAACCATGTTGATGGGGATGTATGAAAATAAAGCTGCAATCAAATATTTTGGTTTAGGGTTAGCGTTGAAATTGATTGTTCAGTATCCAAGCGTGCGTCTCTTTGAAGTATACGGTCCATTGATTGCTACAATGATTGGATTTACCTTGTCGTGTGTATTGATCATGAGAAAAATAAAAAAAGTCAGTCACTTCAATTTTGGGTTGACATTACGACGTGGTTTACTGATTTTCTTGATCACGTTGGTTATGATGATCGCTGCAATAGTGATGAGACAGTTCTTGTATCTATTCCTAGATCCAACTCGCAAATTCCAATCTTTCATGATTATTATCATCGTAGCGGCATTTGGTGGAGCAGTCTATGGCTACATCACATTAAAACTGCGTTTAGCGGATAAACTATTAGGAGCAAGTGTCGTTAAAATTCGTCGTAAGTTGAAAATAAAATAAAAATAATCCATAGCGGAACGTAAAGTTCCGCTATTTTATTAAGGAAAATAAACTAGCAGACGAAGTTAAGGTTAAAAGAGCTTTTTCAGTTTTTTTTAAATAGGAGGATCAATCATATGCGTTTAGATAAATTTCTTGCAGAAACTGGAATTGGCAGTCGAAAAGAAGCCAAACAACTATTGAAAAAAAGTTTAGTAACTGTCAATGATCGTGTTGTTAAAGATGGCAAAACACAGGTCGATGAAACACAAGATAGTATCAAATTTGCTGGAGAAAAATTGACTTATCAAAAATATTACTATTACATGCTGCATAAACCGCAAGGGGTGATTTCTGCAACCGAAGATAAATGGGACCAAACCGTGGTCGATTTATTAAAAGATGAAGATTACCGGGAAGATTTATTTCCAGTCGGGCGTTTGGATAAGGATACGGAAGGATTGCTCCTGTTAACGAATGACGGTCAGCTTGCGCATCAATTATTATCACCTAAAAAGCATGTGGACAAAGAATATTTCGCTAAAGTGCAGGGAATTGTAACAGACGCTGATATTCTTCATTTTGCAAAAGGATTTGCCTTGACCAGTAAAGAGCAAGTCAAACCAAGTAAACTGGTGATTGAGTTAATAGATGAAACTGATCAAACCTCAGAAATTCGTCTAATTATCCAAGAAGGAAAATTTCACCAAGTAAAACGCATGTTTGAAGCAGTAGATAAAAAAGTTGTCTATTTGAAACGATTACGAATGGGTAGTTTATGGCTAGACGAGACATTAGCTTTAGGTGAATATCGTGTTTTGACTGAGGATGAACTTGAAGGGCTAAAGAACAATTGACTCTTAAAATGATGGAAGAAACCTAAACAAAAGTTTATTGCTGTATTTAAAACAGTAAACGTTGTCTAGGTTTCTTTTGACTAGACAGTCAATACAGGTATATACTTCAATTGACTAACTAGTCAATGAGGAGGAATAATAAAATGAAGGCCATTGAACTTAAAGGACTAACCAAATTATATAAACAACAACCTGCCATCGATCATGTGGATCTATCCGTGGAAAAGGGCGAAATATATGGTTTTATCGGACCAAACGGCGCTGGCAAATCAACAGCGATCAAAACGATGTTGAATTTCATTTATCCAGATCAAGGAACGGCTACTTTACTTGGATTGGATAGTATCAAAGATGCTAAAGAAATTCGTAAACGAACGGGGTATGTCTCTAGTGATGTTCGTTTCTATCCCAATATGACAACGATCGATGTGCTAAAATATGTGGCTGAATTTCACCAACTAAAAAATAGCAAACAGCAAATCGATTATTTTGTTGAGTTATTCGATATCGATGCTCGAAAAAAAATGTCTGATTTGTCGCTTGGAAATAAAAAGAAAATCGCTATTATAGCAGGGATTCTACCTAATCCAGAATTGCTGATTTTAGATGAACCTACGAATGGTTTAGATCCGCTGATGCAGCATCGTTTATTTGAAGAGTTGGAAAAGTACAATAAAAAAGGAATGACCATCTTTCTATCCAGCCATGATTTAAATGAAGTGCAGCAACACGCGCACAAAGCAGCGTTTATTCGACAAGGAAAAATTATTACGGTGCAAGATATTACTAAAGAAAAATCTCTAGGCAAAGTCATTACCTTGATTGGCGACCATATCCCGCTATCTTTATTTGAAAAAATGGGTGCAGCGATTTTAAAACATCAAGGGAACGAAACACGTTTATTATATGAAGGGGATTTACATAAAGTATTGCCGCTTCTAAGTGATCCCTCGATTCAAGATTTTACGGTTACGAATCCAGAACTGGAAGATCAGTTTATGGCATTGTATGAAGGAGGCGATGGAAAATGATCACTGCTAAAATAGAAACTAAAGGACTTATCAAAGGTTTGATTATTTGGACTATATTATTCGCTGTCATTATTTTTGGTTTTAGTGCAGTGTATCCTCAAATGCATAGTTCTGCAATGAAAGACCTTCTAGATGCGAAATTGACTGGACTTTCTCCATCGTTATTGAAAACTTTCAACATCAGTGTGAATGGTCAATCAAGTTTTTTAGTGGCGGCAGGCTTTTTTGCTTATTATTTTCAATATATGTTTTTAGCCGCTTCAATTTATGCTATGATGCTGGGAAGTCAGGCGTTAATTAAAGAAGAAACTGATGGAACGATTGAATTTTTATATGCTCAACCTGTGACGCGTATTGGAATCGTGACAAGTAAATTTGTAGCGAATTTCTTGATTTTAGCTATTTTCTGGCTTATTTCATTTGGGGTATCTGTCGGGTCAACGTTATTGTATCGTCAATCAACAGATTCGGCGGCAACGATCACAAAAGAGATCAGTAAGATTTTTACTCAAGAAAGTCTGATTTTGCTGTTTTTCTTAGCACTTGGCTTTTTTGTTTCAACATTTTTAAAATCAAGCAAGCAAAGCACAAGTGTCTCTTTAGGGATTGTTTTCGGTTTTTATTTGATCGGGATTTTTTCTGATTTGAATGATTCGTTTAGTTGGGCGAAGACGATTTCTCCAACCCATATGGGGATTCCAAGTAATTTATTGGACAAAGGTTTATCGGCAGCAAATGTAACGCTATTGAGTATTTTGATTGTTTTATTCCTAGGTGGAACATACATGGTTTACCAACGGAAGGATTTGAAAGTCTAGTGAAAGAAATCAACATCGATCAACAAAAATATGATCGGATTCTAGCGGCGGCTTTAAACCATTTTTCAAAATATGGCTATCAAAAAGCCAACACAGATGAAATAGCAAAAGAGGCTGATGTGTCTAAGGGCTTGATTTTTCATTATTTTGGCAAAAAACAAGTGCTGTATGAACAGACAATCAGCGAAGTGATCGACTTTTTAAATGAACAGTCCAAAGTGTTGTTCGCAAAGAAGTACACAGACTTAGTAGATGTAGTGATCGTAGCAACTCGACATAAAATAAAGTTAGAGCAAAAATATCCAAATCAAATTCGTTTATTGATCACAGCCTATGCGCAAAAACAGCATTTACCAAAAGAAATCCAAGCAAAATTAGCACATTATATGGATGAAAATAGGGCGATCGCCCAACAACTTTTGGCGAGGCTAATTGAACAGTTACCAATCAAAAAGCAAATCGCAAAAGAAGATGTCGTTCAGTTGGTATTAAGTGTATTTAATCAAATTTCTGTGGAAAGTCTACAGTTTTTAAAGACCCACCCAGAAGTAACGGAAGTCAAGCAAATGCAGTTTTTAGCTGAACGAGCTGAAATTTATATGGCTATTTTACAAACAGGATTTCTAGAACATAAGCCAGCGGAAAAATGATACTCATTTTTCCGCTGTCTTATTATTTAAACGCTCAAAACGTTTCATATAGTGGGGGAGATTTTTACTGATTTCCGTCGGTAATACAACGTAGTTTTCCTGCCCTAATTCTTCCCCAATCAAGCTATGAAGATAAACAGCCGCGCAAATGGCCCCTTCTTTGTCTTTAAATTGAGCCAAAAAGCCTGTAATCATACCTGCTAAAGTATCACCCATGCCGCCTGTTGCCATAGCAGGAGTTCCTAATGGATTCTTGTATTGAACATTTTGCATATAAAGCTCTGTTCGATGGCTTTTTAAAATAATCGTTGCGCCCAATTGTTTTTGCAGCGCTTGATTATTCTCAAAGGTTTGTTCACCGATCTTTAGTCCGCTTAATCGTGCCCATTCCATTTGATGAGGCGTGAAAACAACTTTTTCTGGGTAAGGTAAAGCGTAATGATTTTGAGCAAATAAAGTAATAGCGGAACCGTCGATCACGAGCCATTGTTCAGGTTTTTGCTGCTGTAAAATTCTTTCTAAAAGCTGCTTACTGTGGGCAGACAAACCCAATCCAGGTCCGATTAAAAGCACATCTGCTGTATCGACTAAATCATTGACTTCTTGCGTGAGAGTCCAATCCAACACCATGGCCTCAGGTAAACGAGCATGAAGAGCTGTCTGGTTTTTCTCTGCCGTCATAACCGAAGTTAAACCGCAGCCTGATTTGACACAGGCTTCTGCACTCATGATGATTGCCCCGCCATATGTCTCATTTCCACCAATTAAAACAGAACGTCCAAAGGTTCCTTTATGAGAATGTTGCGGCCGAGGTTGAATCACAGTAGTCAGGATTTCTTGTGAGAGTTCTTTCAATTAGAGCACCTCCTTTAGTGATTTAGCTTCAGTATAAATCTGTTTTGAATGAAGCGCAAAATATTACGGAAAAAACTGTTCCCGCCTTTTTCTTTTAAGTCAGTTAGTGGTATGATGGGAAGGTAGAATAATGAATTGGAGTGACTAAAAAATGACAATTGATTGGCAAAAAGAAGTAGACGCACGTAAAGATGCGCTATTAGAAGATTTACAAAATTTATTACGCATCAACAGTGAGCGCGATGACTCAAAAGTAACACCAGATGCACCTTTTGGACCAGGACCTGTAGCGGGCTTAAAACATATGTTAGCGTATGGCGAACGTGATGGTTTTGTTGTGAAAAACGTGGATAACTATGCTGGACACATCGAATATGGTGAAGGCGATGAAACATTAGGAATTTTCGGACATATGGATGTGGTTCCTGCCGGCGACGGTTGGGATACGGATCCTTATGAACCTGTTATCAAAGACGGCAAAATCTTTGCTCGTGGTTCAAGTGATGATAAAGGTCCAAGTATGGCCGCTTATTATGCCTTAAGAATCATCAAAGATTTAGGAGTGCCATTATCTAAAAAAGTTCGCTTTGTCGTTGGTAGTGACGAAGAAAGCGGCTGGGGCGATATGGATTATTACTTCAAACATGAAGAAACACCTGACTTTGGTTTCTCGCCAGATGCAGAATTCCCAATCATCAATGGTGAAAAAGGAAATGTTTCTCTATATGCTCGTTTTGGCGGATCAAGCGAAGGCGAATATGGTTTAGAAAGCTTCAATGCTGGCTTACGTGAAAATATGGTTCCAGGTACAGCGACTGCTGTGATCACTGTCCCAACTGCTGAAGCTGCTGAAAAAATGCAAGGCGCATTTAGCGTTTTTGTCGATGAAGAACCAATTTCTGGTGAGTTAGAAGCGAATGGTACAACTGTTACGATCAAAGTTGTCGGAAAAGGCGCACACGGCGCTAGCCCGCAATCTGGAATCAATGCAGCGACATTCTTAGCCGTGTTCTTAAATAACTATGGATTTGCTGGTGCAGCCAAAGAATTTATTCAAGTGGCAGCAACACTTGTTCACGAAGATTTCTATGGTGAAAAATTAGGCGTAGCTTTTGAAGATGCTAAAATGGGCAAATTAACAATGAATGCTGGTTTATTCGTCTTCAAGAAAGATGCCGAAGAAGGCAACTTTATGAGCTTGAATTTCCGTTACCCTAAAGGCACAACAGCAGCAGATTTAGAAACAGGCGTAAAATCTACAGCAGGTGCAATCGGTGCAGAAATCGTTCAAGGTGGACGCAATCAAGAACCACATTATGTTCCAGCGGATGATCCATTGGTTGAAACGTTATTACAAGTTTATGAAGATCATACTGGTCAAAAAGGCCATGAACAAATCATCGGTGGCGGAACATACGGACGTTTGCTAAAACGTGGTGTGGCCTACGGTGCAATGTTCCCAGGCTATACGGATACGATGCATCAAGCCAATGAATTTATGGCGTTGGATGATTTATTCCGTGCCACAGCAATTTATGCGGATGCTATTTATCGTTTAGCGAAATAGTAAAAATCTAAGCTCATCTGAATTCTGTACTATTGTTTTTCAGTTGATTTTTGTAAATGAAAAAAGTAAGTCTAAATGAAATTGAATATATCAAAAACAAGGTGGATTATCGCTAGCAAGAATAGTGATAGTCCACCTTGTTTTTGATGTCAGGGACGAAGGTCTTTGGTGAACGGGCTATGTTGGGGGATTGAGCGTGAGAAGCCAATTACTAAAGCTGTAATCATATCAAAACGATAGAGGTCCGAGTTTATATGTAATTAGAAAGCGCTTACTTGTTGTTTGTTATGTTTGGGAATCAAGGTATCATTAGTAGTGATATCTTGACTGGCAGAGGTTGAGATGATTGAAATAAGAAACATCGCATGAAAGAATATTGGATTTCTTCTATCCCCCACTAAATAGTTAAAAGAAAGAAGGACGTGCAAGATTAATGAAAAAAATTTTTCAGATTTTAAGTGTCTTCCTTGTAGGAATAGCGACCATAGGTTATTTTCATTTGAATAATACAAGTATCAAAGCTGAAAATGAACCTGAGCAGCAGACACAAGTACATAGAAGCACAGGAACAAGTAGAGCAACATTTGAAGGTGAAACTAGGAAAGTTTCTACCGGAGAGGAAATGAGAGATGCTGTAAACAATGATAAGGTGTCGCAAATCGAAATGCTAAATAATATAACCATGGCTTTCACTGTTAGACCTGAAGCCATAAGTAGAGATCTGGTCATTAGAGGGAATGGTTTTACTTTACAAATGACAGGCCATACTTGGGAGGTAAGATATGGGAAACATACCTTTAGATTGGAGAATATGAAAGTAGGTTATAATCTTGAATCGGCAATGTTTGAGTATGCTGCTTATCCTTCTTCTCTTGCTAAAAGTTATATGGAAATGGAAAATGTAAGTGAGGCAGCAAATAATAAGGGGGCCATCACGAATTTAGGTTCTTCACATGTTGTTTTTACTGGTGGAAAGAACGAATTTAAGTCTACCAGAGCTAAACCCTATTTATTTGCACAGGCGAGTATGACACTTAAAGGTGGTGCAGAAGTTTATATAGAGCAGCCTGATATTACAATCATAAAAAAAGTTACAGGTACTTATGGAATGTCATACGATTTGAACATCACAGAAAATTCAAAGATGATTATCAATACAAAACAAAGTGCTACACCTAAATCACCTCTAACAGGGCTGAGATATATCGACGTAAAAACTAACTCTTCTTTAGAAGTCAATGCTTTAGCATCAGATACGTCAACTTCTGTGCCTGTTGTAGACTTTGATACTAATCCTATCGATTCCAGTGGTTTATATGTGAGTGGCAACAGTAAGATATCTCTTTCTGGAACAGGCAGTCGTACGGGGATCAATCTTCCAGGAGAAACATATGGTACAGCCGTTAGTGCTACCAATAAGTCAACGTTGAATGTGAAAACAAAACTGGGGTCTAATGTTGTTGTAGGAAACGGAAAGGATACAACAATTCAGGCGACTGGAGGAAGTCAAATAGATTTTGAAGGGGCTGGAGAAAAAGTAATAGATGTTACTGCAGTGTCACCTCAAATTAATGTTTCACAAAATAGTATAATCAATGTCCAACATAATACCAACACGGCAGGATCAAGTATCAACTTGTATGGAAAGGGCACTTTATCTACACATAAAACGGCCATTAATGTAACCAATTCTAGTGAGTTGAATATGCAACGTAATGGAGGCGACACTGGATCAAATATTTATTTAGAAGGCACTCTTCCAACAATGAATGTCAAAACAGGGAGTAAGACTAGTTTAAAAAATTCAGGTATAAGTTCTTTGTGGATGAAAGGAAGTAATACCCAGTTTACTGTATCTGAAAGTGAATTTAATCAGGAAAGTACCTCACAAACTGGAGGAACGGCAGCTGGCGGAATTTACATGGTTGGAAATACACCAAATATGATGGTAGAAAAGAATAGCTCTGTGAAGTTGAATGGATTAACCTCTCCAACCATTCAAATGGATGGAACAGGCGCTAAATTATCAGTCACTGGCGGATCAAAAATGAACAGTAAAGTTGGCGATACAGATAGCATCCGCTTGCTTGGAAATCAACCACAGTTAACTGTCTCTGGAGTGGGAACATCGTTTGTGTCTGAAAGCAATCGTCGAAGATTCGTAGATGGAGCTGGCACGATTTACTTAGGAAATCTTGATGCTGACAAACTGTCTACAGGTGCTGCTATTACGGTAGAGGATCAGGCAGAAGTAAATTTGGAGTCTAATTTATCAAGCGCGATGGTCATGCAGTCAAGTTATGGCGTATTTAATCTATCCTCAGGTGCTAAGATAAACCTTACGTCAGGGCCAACGGATGGCTATATTAACAATGCAAATGCAACCTTAAGATTTATGAGAAGTGGCTATGGAAGCAGTCAAAATGGCCATTATCTATTTAATATTGATAATGCGGAAATGAACATTGAGAAAAGCGGTGGAAGCGCTGCTGGGGTTAGATTGTTTGGTCATGGAAACCAAGTGAATGTAAAAAATAATGGGAAGTTCTCGATAAATAATCCTGGAAAAGGCACTCCTAATGATGGTGGAACAGCGGAAGGAAATCAAGGGGTTCACTATACGAAGGCCACGGATGTCACTGGAGATAGAAATGAATTTAATGTAACTGGACAAGGTTCAGAAGTAAGAATTGCTGCTGATTCAGGTCCAGCAATTGATATGCACGATCAACCAGGTTTAATTACTGCTTCAGATGGTGGCTATTTTGAAGCTAGAGGGAAGACCGCTACGACAAATACAGGGATTTTTAGAACATCGGATCGATTAGAGGTTGTATTTGATAAACCATTATTCATGGACTTTACGAATACTCGAGGAAATGGCGGGAACATTTTCACGGTGAATAGCAGTTCAACATTAAAGGCTACCAAGAGTGACTTATCTTTATGGAAGAAAGGGACTGGAGTAGAGCAAGATCCGGACTTGAATTTTATTGATTTAAATTATGCATTCAAAGGCTCTAACTTTGACACTCTTGGTGCGACGAATAGACCAGGTGAGTTCAATACCAATACAATTGGCACACAAGGATTAACGAATTATACTCGATTAAGTAGTAATAACGCTCGCTGGGCTGTGGCAGATGTCCTTCGAGTGCCAACGACTGCAGACAAAAAAATTCATGGTCGATTGAGTGTACCAGTTGGACTTAACCGTATACGACCAGCCTGGGATAATGAAGTAGAGGCTACTGTAGAAGTACAGAGAGCAAGCGGAGAAAAAGAAATTTATGAAAAAGTGAAATCAGTAGGAGATAGCAAGGCGAAACCCGGTATTAGTATTTATGGAGAGAAACCTCAAGGGGGACTTTTTGAAATTGATACAGGGAAATATTTTGAAGTTGGAGATAAAGTTACCATTACAAAAGTAAACTTAACAAGTGGGGAATTAACGCCAGGATTTGATAATCAAATTTTGACAAAGACAGTCGAACCATTCCAAATCATTCCTCCCAAACCTATCACAGTTGAGAGTAATGCGATTAACAATCAGGCCACAAGTATCAAAGGGCATGTGGAAGATAAAACGGTAGAAATTACGGCTACATTAAACGGACAACCCCTGGATACGTCTAATATAGTTGTTGATGAGATGGGGAACTTTGAACTGTCTCTTGAAGCTATTGCGTTAAAAAAAGGAGATGAAATTCAACTCTTTGCAAGAGACCATGAAGGGTCAGCGTTAAAAGCAGGAGTAGTGAATCCACCGATAACGAACAATGATACAGGGAATAGTAATCCTAGTAAGAAATTGAATTTTCATGATACATCATTTGAAGCTGCACCTACAATTAATGTGAGTGAGCTCATGCCTTTAAGCGTTCTATTCCAAGATGAAAATGGCCGGGCGATTCATAAAACGTTGACAATGTTCAAAGAACCAAATGAATCGGTTGATTTAACGAAGGAAGAGCAGATTACAAGCGCGATTCAGACATTAAAAAAACAAGAATACAGTCTATTAAAAAAACCGAAACCAGAAGTAATCATAATGAACGAGGGAAAGACGGTCATATATCAATTTATGGGGCCGACAGAAGAACTAATCTCGGACAAAGAACCGCAAACAGATGAATTTACGATTCGAGCCGTTTCCGACTTCAAATTTCCAAATGCGCCAATCGGGACAACGCGAGCAGCCAAATTAGATAAAGTAACACCTGAACCCTCAGAAGGTGCAAAAGGCTATAGTTCAGGAATTGAAGTCGCGGATATGTCCGGAACTGCCAAGGGGTGGAATGTGAAAGTAGCCATGACAACACCCTTGCAAACAACTGAGGGGAAAGAACTAAAAGGCTGGGAATTGTATATTCCAACTGAAAAAGTAAAATCTGGTGGAGTAGAAACCAAAGACGCGATTGGACATTCGGTGACCGTGACTAAAGAAGGCGCAACAGGATCTGTCTTTAGTGCAGCTCAAGGTAAAGGCAAAGGCCGATTTATAAACATATTCGAATCCTTTACAGAAGAAGCAACAACAGAAGAAGGACTTACTAGGAAAAAAGGTGTTCAACTGACTGTCCCAAATGGTGCGTATAAAGGTGCCTATCAAGGGAAGCTGACTTGGACGCTGCAGAATGTGCCGAATTAAGCTACTCAATAGTGAATGGATAAAAATGTGATAAGCTATTTTTGAGCGAAAAATTAAAACCTGACCGATAGTTGTCAGGTTTTTTTGTATACCTAAAAAATAAGGAGTTAAAAGCATAGACTATTTTTATTAATACTAACACAGCTTGATATAATTTAAATGTATCGGGAAAGCGCTTACCTGTTGTTTTATATATTTAGAATTCGCTGTAGAATTAGTAAGGGTATCGTAACGAATAGAGTTAGTCAAGGTGAAAATCCTACCAGAATTAAGAATAATTTCTTTTTCCGAAAATGAATTTAATAAATGATTCTCTATTTTCAACTAAATAATTAACCTCTATAAAAGGAAGTGTCAGGAATTGAAACATAAAAATAAATTAGTGATCTTTGGGATGTTACTGATAGGAATAATCAGTATAGGTAGTTTCTATTTAGAGAATACAACAATCAAAGCTGAAGACGAAATAGAACAAGCGAATCAAGTACATAGAACAACGGTAACACCGAAAGCAACATTTGAGGGGAGAATTGCTCAAGTATACACTGGAGAGCAATTAAAAAATGCTGTAAATGATTGGTCTGTCAAACAAATAGAACTAATGAACGATGTGAAGATGACATATAGTATTCACTATGTAAATAGAAATTTAGTTATCAGAGGGAATGGATATAAACTTGATGCAGTTTCATCAGGTTTTCAGGTGGAGTCTGGAGATTTTACTTTTAGATTAGAAAATATTGTTTTAGCAGGTGCAAGTCTTGAAAAGCCACTACTCAATTATAAGTCGGATTATTCAGGTCCAATAAGTACTGTTGAAATGGAGAATGTCAGTGAGGGTGCAAACAATCAATCACCAATTACCAATCTACAATATTCAAATCTAGTGTTTACTGGTGGAAAAAATATTTTTAATAATACAAAAACTAAATTTGAAGAATCTGTTTTATTTAGTCAAGCTAAGATGACTATTCAAGGTGGTGCGCAAGTCAGTATAAACCAAAAGGATATGAAGGTAATTAGTGGTTTTGAGGAGGGGGATTTCGCGTTATATATGACGGAAAAGTCGAAATTGATTATAAATACGACGAAATTTGACTCAATCAATCCAAAAACGAACATAGTCATAGAAAATGCATCTGAAATTAACATAGCTGGGGGTTCTACTCTTGACATAAGTGCAGAAAATAGTGAGAAGACCCAGTCGATCCCTATTATTAATTTTTATAGTAATCGAAATTACCAACTGCCTGCTATGATTAAAGTGAGCGAAGAGAGTGAGCTTTCAATTCATGGTTCTGATCTACGGACAGGAATTTCTATGTCTACTTACAAAGGTTCAGAGATTGATGTTACAAACGCCAAACTAAACATTGCAACAGAAAAGGGAAACGGAATTTATATGGGGCAAGTGAATGGGTCAAATGCAACAGGCTCAAAAATAACTGCTCAAAATGGTGGACAGATAGCACTAAAAGGCTCTGGAAAACATGTATTAGAATTTCAAATAAAAGAACCACAAGTTAATATTTCTAAAAATAGTAGACTAGATATTCAGCACGAAACACAAGAAGATACGTCGAGTGTTTATATGAATGGACAGACGCCTAAAATGATGGTCTCTGATAATAGTCAAGTCAATTTAGTAGCTTCTAGAAATGGGATTCAGTTATCTGGAGATAGAGCGTTGTTTAAAGTAGAGGGTGGCTCGAAAGTCTTTGCTACTGTCGATCAAGGAGATAGCATTCAACTGGAAGGGGGGAACCCTAGCCTAGAGGTTTCTGGAAAAGAGACCATTCTAAAAGGAGAAAGTAATCGATTGGTTCAACGTGATGGAAGAGCGACTATTTATTTAGGAAAGCGTGATGCTGAGACGTACAGTGAAGGAGCACGTATTACAATTTCAGATGAGGCGCAAGTAGATCTTATAGCAAATAAATCTAGTGCGATGGTGATGCAGTCAACAAAGGGTGTCTTTGATCTAACAACTGGGGCGAAATTAATGATTAAATCTGGTGAAACCTACGGTGATAGTTCAATTGCAGCGGCATCATTGAGATTTATGAGAAGTGGACAGCCCTCTTTGAGGAATGGACATTATACATTTAATATTGACAATGCAGAATTGACGATCGAAAAAACAGGTGGGAATGCGGCCACGTTAAGATTATTTGGCTTTGGAAATCAAGTGAATGTTAAGAATAATGGGAAATTTGTAGTAAACAATCCGGGAAGTGGGACAGTGAGTAACGGTGGAAGTGGTGATGGAAACCAAGGGATTCATTATACTACAGCTAACGGTATAGGTGCTGGAGATGTCAATAAATTTAGTGTTGAAGACGAAGGCTCAGAAGTAAGGATTAATGCTGATTATGGACCTGCGATTGATATGGATGAACAAAAAGGATCAATCATTGCTCGAAATGATGGCTATTTCGAAGCAAGAGGTCAAACCGCTAGCAGTAATGTAGGAATCTTTAGAACCACGAATCGATTAGAGGTTCTGTTTGATAAACCATTTTTTATGGATTTCAGTAATACTCGACCTGGCGGTGGAAATATTTTGCAAGCAGACAATTTATCTACGCTAACGGCGATTGAAAGTGATTTGTCTCTATGGAAAAAAGGGACTTCAATAGAACAAGATCCAGATTTGAACTTCCGTGATTTAGATTATGGCTTTGAGGGAGAAAATTTCAAAGATCTGGCTGCAACAAATAGACCAGAGGATTTTAACGTAACAACAATCGGAACGGAAGGGTTAACAAACTATACTCGTTTAAGTAGTAATAACGCTCGCTGGGCTGTGGCAGATGTCCTTCGAGTACCAACAACGGCAGATAAAAAAATACATGGACGAGTAAGCCTACCTGTTGGATTGAATCGAACGCGTCCAGCATGGGATGATGAAGCAGAAGTCACTGTAGAAGTCCAAAGGGCAAATGGGGAAAAAGAAGTCTATGAAAAAGTGAAATCAGTAGGGGATAGTAAAGCGAAACCTGGTATTAGTATTTATGGAGAGAAACCTCAAGGAGGACTTTTTGAGATTGATACAGGAAAATACTTTGAAGTTGGAGATAAAGTCACTATTACAAAAGTAAACTTAACAAGTGGGGAACTAACACCAGGATTTGATAATCAAATTTTGACAAAGACAGTAGAACCATTCCAAATCATTCCACCCAAACCTATCACAGTTGAGAGTAATGCGATTAACAATCAGGCCACAAGTATCAAAGGGCATGTGGAAGATAGAACGGTAGAATTTACGGCTACATTAAACGGACAACCTCTGGATACATCTAGTGTCGTTGTTGATGAGATGGGGAACTTTGAGCTGTCTCTGGAAGCAATGACGTTAAAAGAAGGAGATGAGATTCAACTCTTTGCAAGAGACCATGAAGGGTCAGCATTAAAAGCAGGAGTAGTGAATCCACCGATAACGAACAATGATACAGGGAATAGTAACCCTAGCCAAAAATTGACTTTTCATGATACATCATTTGAAGCTGCACCTACAATTAATGTGAGTGAGCTCATGCCTTTAAGCGTTCTATTCCAAGATGAAAATGGCCAGGCGATTCATAAAACGTTGACAATGTTCAAGGAACCAAATGAATCAGTTGATTTAACGAAGGAAGAGCAGATTACAAGCGCGATTCAAACATTAAAAAAACAAGAATACAATCTATTTAAAAAACCAAAACCAGAAGTAATCATAATGAACGAGGCAAAGACGGTCATATATCAATTTATGGGCCCAACAGAAGAACTAATTTCAGACAAAGAACCGCAGACAGATGAATTTGCGATTCGGGCCGTTTCTGACTTTAAATTCCCACATGTTCCAATCGGGACAACGCGAGCAATCAAGTTGGATAAATTAACACCTGAACCCTCGGAAGGTGCAAAAGGGTATAGTTCAGGAATTGAAGTGGCAGATATGTCCGGAACGGCTAAAGGCTGGAGTGTGAGTGTAGCCATGACAACACCGCTACAAACAACTGAAGGGAAAGAATTAAAAGGCTGGGAATTGTATATCCCAACTGAAAAAGTAAAATCTGGCGGAGTAGAAACCAAAGACGCGATTGGACATACGGTGACCGTGACCAAAGAAGGCGCAACAGGGTCTGTCTTTAGTGCAGCTCAAGGTAAAGGCAAAGGCCGATTTGCAGATATATTCGAATCCTATACAGAAGAAGCAACAACAGAAGAAGGACTTACTCGGAAAAAAGGTGTTCAACTGACTGTTCCAAGTGGTGCGTATAAAGGTGCGTATCAAGGGAAGCTGACTTGGACGCTGCAGAATGTACCGAATTAAGAAATAAAAAAGTGTAACTGAACCCAAAGTGATTGCAACGATGGAGTACTAGGGATTTAGTTAATAAGATGATTTTATTTTAGAATGTGATATAACGACAGTTTTAACCAGTTGCAATGAATTATTTGAAACCTAGATTTCATTATAAAGTGTTGATATTAAAAGAAAGCTTGAATCAGAGGTTGGTTATATTACCACCTCTAATTTAAGCTTTTTTTATATGAGTGTTTTAAATTATTATTACTTTATTGAGCTGTTTTTCGATTAGCAATACGATAACCGACAGAACGAATTGTTTTGATATAACAAGGTTTGGAAGGATTCTGTTCGATTTTTTGCCGTAATCGAAAAACAATATTTGCAATTTGGGTCCGATGATGAAAAGTTATTTCTGCTGTTGGCCAAAGTATATGAGCTATTTCTGTGTATGTTGCAGATTGGTCTTTTTTTTGAACTAAATAGTTGAGTAATTTGTATTCAATTTTTGTTAAATATACTGTTATATTCCCCTCTAAAATAGCTGATATGTTTTCAGGCACTAAAGTTATTGGAGTAGGTGTTTCAATTTTTGGAGAAATTAAGTATTCTTTTTTTTCAGAATAGTTATTAAAGAAATTAGTTAAATATATTAAAAATTCGTCAGGCTGAATAGTATGATCAAGTACTGCCCCAGCACCAAGCTGTAAGAAAATTAGTCGATCGAGTTTAGTTGATTCTTTTAACAATATCCAAATGAATAAATTGGTTTGCTTTTTAATTGTCATAATAATTTCGTAAAGTTGATCGTTTTTTTTGTATTCGTTATGCGAGTAATCGATGAGTACAGTATCGACTGTATCTAGTTGATTTAAAAAATGTAAGTGATCTAATGGCTGGATCACGTAGTTATTCCCTTCTAGCTCTTTTACGTAGTTTGAATGAACGTTGTCATCTATTGATAGTACACCGATTGTATACATTTTATACCCCTCCTAGAATAATAATTGTTTGAAAAAATAGTTTATATTTAAAATTTCAATGGAGTTATCCACATAAGAAAGTATCTTTTTTTCTTTTAATTTTTCAATTATACGTGTGACGTAAGAACGACTGACACCAGAAAGTTCTGAAATTAGCTCGTGTGTAATATATGCGGGAAGTAAAAAACTTTCTGATGAATTCACTTCGATATCCTCTGTGGCAAGACTGAGTAAGATTTCTAAAAAAGCTTCATAGACCCTTTTTTCACCTCTATTGGAAGAGTAAAACCATTTAGAAAAATATATTTGTGAATTAAGTTGATAGTTGAAAGATAGAAAATTAGAATAATGAGAGTTATCTTTTGCTAGTTTGGTAAGAGGGATTTTATCAATCTCAATATCATTCAAAGCCTGCAAAAAATAAACGGATGAGTTATTTTGAATTATATCTGAATAAAATAAGACATCATTTTGAGTTAAAATTCGTATTGTCTTGATATTTCCAGACCAGTCAATAACCGATTCTTTAATACTTCCATATTTTATGAAATATAAGTCATCCGGTGTGGGAAATTCGATTATTTCTTTTTTTTTAATATATAAATTGATGATATCCTTCCTATTAAAATGAGTTTTTTTTAGTGAATTTTGAAAAAAATGTACATTCTTTATTTTTTGCTCTAAAAAAAAGTTAGTAAGATAGTTTACCATGTTGTGTGTTATCCCCAATCTCAGTTATATATATAAAAATGTTTTTTTTACTTTAAAACTAATATATCATTTATTTTATATAAAAAGACGTTCCTCAGGAACTTTCTAAAAATACAAACACAAAGTATGATAAAAAGGAAAGGAGGAACAAATTGAAAGGGTATAAATTTGGAAAAAAAAGATAAATGAAGAGGAGGGGGTATTATTCTTTTTTTGAAAAAAATAAAAAGTTTTATATTTTTTTTAATTTTTTTGTGTATGTTTTTTTATGGAGAAGAAGCATTGGCAAAGGAAAACACTGTATCAGATAGTATATTTCAATATTCACTCTCAAAAGTGGCTTATCTATCAAATATGAATGTTGCTACTATTGAAAAAAATCAAAATTGGGTATTAAATAGCTTTGACTCATTTAGAGGAAACAATCTTCAAAATAACTTTGTTACAAGCGAAACCAACGAAATACAAATTACCCGTAGTATAGCAAATTATTCAAAAATTTATGAGCTGTCAATCACTGATATGAACTGGGGAAAAATATACGGTTCAACTACGATTTATCGAGGCATCTTAAATGGGAATATTCAGTTGAATGCAAAGTTTGAACCAGGAAATACCTATGTCGTATTGGTAAGAGAATTTGATCCTTGGGGACAATTAACAGGCAAAAATTATCCCATTGGTTATTTTGGTACAGCACAAACAAGCAATCCTCAAGTTAGTAAACCAAAAATCAATGAAGTCACTGACAAGGATACTACAATTTTCGGAACAGCTACTCCGAATACCACAGTCCACTTAACGATAGGGACTGATAAATACAGAGGGACCACGGCGACAGATGGTTCATTTTCAATCAACTTAGATCACTCATATCCTGCTGGTACAGGTCTAGAAGTCTACACTATGGATAGTACTGGTGGGAAAAGCGAAAGCTTAATCGGGATCGTCAAAGGTGCGAACGATACTATCGGAGTAAATCCAATCTACTCATCAGATTCTGTCATTACAGGGAAGACTATTCCAAATGTTTTAGTTGAAGCAAGTATTGATAACTCTAAAGTGAGAGCACGTATTTATGAAGGAACTTCTGATTCACAAGGTTATTTTTCAATTGATTTGAACGGGAAAACCTATCCAGCCGGAACACAAGTAACAATTACAGCTTTCAAGTCTGACGGAACTAATATCTCTAAGTTGGTTATCGTTTACCCGAGAATTCCATCAGTAAATACAGTGAATATAAATGACACTGTGATCACTGGATCTGCGGATCCCAATGCTAAGCTTGAAGTTTTGATTAATAATATAGATAGATATAGAACTACAGTAGATGCAGCTGGGAATTTTAGAGTCGTTGTTGATCCGCTAAAATTGGGAGATAAGTTGTCGATCTATCAAGAAAGTAATGGAATTAATAGTGATACGGTGAGTATTATAGTGAAATAAATAAAGGGGGAAAATACAATTATGAATAAAACAGTTTTAAAAGCTAGTCTAGGTTTAGCTCTATTTTCTACTATGCTAGTAGCTAACACACAAATGGTGCAAGCAACAGAAACAACAAACATTTCACAGAGTTATGCGGATAATTCTTTAGATGTAACGCAAGGCTGGAAAGTAAACTTCTCTACTAATTTGGCTAATGTTCATGAAGAAGATATTTTTAAACAAAATATGAAGAGTCCAACATCTACTCAAAAAATGGTTTTGAATAACTTTGGAAATATCGGAAATGCTGAATTAACTGCTAAAAAGACGATCACTATGAAAAAAGGCCACACATACAATTTGGATTTGATTTATGCGATGCAATTTAGTAATGGCTCTGGTTATATTGATTTTAATGGAGAAAAAATTGATTCAGCCTCAATTAATAATGATGCGAAAGATCATGCCTATAAAAAAGTAGTCAAAGCAGATGCTGATATGGACTATGTAATCACAATCTATTACAAAGTACCAATGAGAGCGACAGGTTATCTCAAATTAGCTTATGATACTAGCTTAGGCAATGGTATCGAAGAACAAAGTAATATAGCATCTCCCGAATTGATTGCTCCTACAGAAGGCCAAACAAAAATCACTGGTACAGGAATTAGCGGCAATACAATCAATATTTATGATGCTGCTGGAAAACTACTAGGTAGCGGAACTGTAAACAGTCAAAATAACTTTGAAATTACTGTAAATCGTCCATTTATCAAAGGGGAGGAAATCACAGGATATCAAGTTGATAAAAATGGTGTTATTAGTGAAAAAGGAACTGCAATCGTCAAAGAAGCATTGAATCCAAGCAAACCTGAGTTAGATAATCCTATTACTGAAGATACAACAACGATAACAGGTAAAGCAGATCCAGGAGCAACAGTTGATGTTAATATTGGTGATGAACATTATGAGACTGTAGCAGACGACGATGGTAACTTCTCAGTCGAGCTAGACCACACATTCCCGTATGGTACAGAAGTGCATACAACTGCTAAAGACAAGGAAGGAAACGCGAGCGAACCGTTAGATACAATCGTGGAATATGCGGATACAGCAAAAATTGATTTCGACTACACATTATCTAGTATCGATCAATATATATCAGGAACAAGTTCAAGACCCAATACTAAAGTAGAAATAAAGGTTGGAGCTAGAATTTTTAGTACAACAACGGATGACCAAGGAAATTACGTATTGGAACTTCCAACAACTTATAAACCAGGTACTCCTGTTAAAGCAACAATTACAGATAAAGCTGGTACGACTGCTGTTGCAAATCAAATCATTTTACCTAGAATGCCTACATTACCATCATTGTCATCTGGGATTAAAGAAATATTTGGAGTAGTGGATCCAAACGCTGTTGTAAAATTGGTTGTTACTCAAGGTGAAAATAGTTATAATCTTCAAACTACTGCAGATGCAAGTGGTGATTATACAATTTCATTGAAAGATCCTGATACTGGTGCAGATATTGTATTAGGGGTGGGAGATAAAGTTGAAGCACAAGCAACACTTGAGAGCTTAGGTCTTTCATCTGAAGTGCTTACAACAACCATTTGGACTAGAGCATTAAACTAATATGATGAAAAAAAAGGTATTGTTGTACTTATTGTTTACCTTGATAATGTTGGTTCCATTCGGCTATTTGTCGACTGCCAATGCTTCTGATAGAAGTGAAGTACTTGATGTTACAACTGGCTGGGAAACAGATTTTCATACCAATTTGCCCAATATTAATGTAGATCAGATTTTGGTTCAAGGTTTTATGAATTCAACATCCCCTAAAGAAAAATATGTGTTAAGTAATTTTGGTAACATTGGAGATGCTGAGTTAACTGCTCGTAAAACGATACCTATGAAAGCAGGATATACGTATAAATTAGATTTGATCTATGCCTTTTTATTTAGTAATGGAACAGCATATATTGATTTTAATGGAGAGCGAGTAGTTAGCAAAAGCGGTGATTCTTCAGACCAAGTATTTAAAAAAGAGATTGCTGTGACGCAAGATGCATTGTACACAATTACCATTCATTTTAAAGTAGCGATGAGATCAACTGGTTATTTCAAACTGGGGTATCGTATGGATAATAACGGTTTTGAAGGTTTTAAAACCGAAGCTCAAGTAACAGTCCACTATTTAGATGAAGATGGCAATTCAGTTTCTCCCGATGATATATTAACTGGAATTGAAGGTAGTTCGTATACGGCTGAGCAAAAGGATATTCCAGGTTATACATTTGAAATAGTACATGGAGAAGTCGCTGGATTTTATACGGAAGAACCTAAAGAAATCAGTTATGTATATAAAAAGAATCTGATAAATCAAGGCCAGGTTATCGTTCATTATAGAGACACAAAAGGTGATTCGTTGCTTTCGGACAGTATTTTAACAGGTAATCTAGGAGATGCATATAAAACAGAACAAAAGAATATTCCTGGATACATGTATGAATCAGTGATAGGGGAAGAAACTGGTCAATTTTCCGAAGAGTCCAAAGAAGTTATTTATGTATATAAAAAAACTTCGGCTACTCAGGGGCAGGTCATCATCCATTATAAAGATGAAGAAGGCGAGTCATTACTTCCAGATAGCAAAATATCTGGCGATATAGGCGAGAGCTATACAACAGAACCCAAAAACATTGCTGATTTTATAATTGCTTCAGTTGATGGAGAAGAAACGGGTATATTTTCCGAAGAACCTAAAGAGGTCACTTATGTATATAAAAAAGCTTCAATAAATCAAGGTCAAGTAATAGTGCATTATGTAGATAATGTTAGAAGTAAAATTCTACCGGACAAGGTTCTAACAGGCATGGTAAATGAGAACTACGAAATCAGCCCTCAGCTTATAGCAGGTTACTCTTTTGAAAAGGTAGAAGGAAGTTCAAAAGGTGTTTTTTCAAAGCAATCACAAGAAGTCACCTTTGTATACACTAAAGAAGCTTATTCAGTAGATGAAAACCCTAGTCAGCTTGTGCTGGATTCAAGTCGAGTAGCATCACTTCCGACTCATTCAGCAAATAGATTTCCCGATACAGGTGAAAAGACGATTTATTTATGGGGAATTATTGGAGGAGTTTTCTTATGTATTTTTGTAGGATGGCATCTATATTCAGAAAAAAATATAAATTAGGAGGAAGAAAAATGTTTAAAAAATCTATTTTATTAGTTGCAAGTTTATTTTTAGGAGGTATGGCTCTAAGTGCAGCAAACGTTTCTGTTAACGCAGAAGAAGCACAAGCAACACCACAAGCACCGCAAGCCCGTACATTGATCGTAACTGCAAAAGGAGATTTAACAGGTTCACTAGTTCCGTATTATGATAAAGCGGTGATACCAGGTTTAGATACTGGCTATATTGACTTGCATTATAAATCTCATGATACAGGTTTTGTAGATGGAGATAATTCTTATTTAACTATTGAATTACCACAAGAATTTGCTACGATTGCTAAACAATCATCGTTCAAAGAGAATATTTCTGGTCGTGTTCAAAGAAAGGGTCTTTTAGGAGATCGTTGGTTTACGTATTCACCAAATGATATTTTAATCAATGGGACACAAATTTCATTTAAAACACCTAAAGAATTATGGTTTATCCACGGCGAAGTTAATGCAGATATTTCAATCAATTATGGAAATGTTCAAAAAAATTATCCAATCCGTTTGATTAAAAATAGTGCGCAACGTTATACTTTCAAAGCAGCATTAAGACGTTCAATGGCTCCTTGGGATCCAATTCAAAATCCAATTTTAGGAACTAACAGCAGTCAATGGGCTAGTGACTACTTCACTGCTTATTGGGACTAAGAAAAACGTTTTTTGAAAATTCTAAATGAGCTTCTATATCTAGTTAGCAACTATGCTATTAAAAAAGTAATTTTAAAAACCTGACAGACAGTTGTCAGGTTTTTTTCTGTACAATAGAAACAAGTCGTTAGAAACATCAGACATTTTCAAGTATACTTATAAACATACTTAAAAATAAGGAAGATTTTTCTAAAGATAGATCGCAGAGCCACACAAGAAAAAAATGAGGTGAACAAATGATTGATTTTCAAAACGTCTCCAAAAAATACAACGATCAATTCGTTTTAAATAATTTTGATGTCTCAATTGAAGACGGCGAATTCTTTGTATTAGTAGGTCCTAGCGGTAGTGGGAAAACGACCACCTTAAAAATGATCAATCGACTGATTGAACCAACCGAGGGGGATATCTACTTTAACGACAAACGACTGATCGATTACAATCTGAAAGAACTAAGATTGACCATCGGCTATGTCCTGCAACAAATCGCACTTTTTCCAAATCTAACGGTTGCTGAAAACATCGAATTGATCCCAGAGATGAAACACTGGAACAAAGCGAAAAGACGAGAAAGAACGGAAGAATTACTGAGAAAAGTCAGTTTGCCACCAGAAGAATATCTACACCGAAAACCTGCTGAATTATCTGGCGGCGAGCAACAACGTATTGGCATTTTACGAGCGATTGCAGCGAAACCTGATATTATTTTAATGGATGAACCATTTAGTGCATTAGATCCGATATCGAAAGGTCAGCTACAACAATTGATCAAAGAGTTGCATAAAGAACTAGCAAGTACAGTTGTTTTTGTAACCCATGATATGAATGAGGCGTTATTTTTAGGTGATCGAATCTGCGTCATGAAAGATGGGGAAATCGTACAAACAGATACGCCAGAACAAATCAGAAGCAATCCAGCCAACGATTTTGTAGCGCAATTTTTCCAACAAGATCATTCTAACCTAGAAAATTATTGTGCGGCCGATTTGTTAGCATTAGAGCTTGTGGAAGATGGACAAGTCAACAGCGAAACAATTGTCGACCTAGACACGACATTACCTAAAGTGATTCGTTTACTTATAGATGGGAAAACCGTTGTACTAGCAGATGAGAAAGGACCTATCGGTGAAATCACAGATCGCGCGATTTTACGCTTCTTAGAGACAAAGATAGAAAAAGGTGATCAATAATATGGGAAAACTGATCGAAACATTCGTTGCTCGTAAAGAAGACTTTATCCAAGCCGTCGTCGAGCATATTCAACTATCCTTACTGTCACTATTGATTGCGATTCTTATAGCGATTCCATTAGCGATTTTACTGACGAATTATAAAAAAGTCGCTGAATTTGTATTGCAAATCACGGGGATTTTCCAAACGATTCCTTCACTTGCTTTGCTCGGGTTATTGATTCCAATTATCGGTATCGGCAGTCCACCTGCAATCGTTGCGTTGGTGATTTATGCGTTATTTCCGATTTTGCAAAACACCTACACAGGTTTGACCGAAATCGATCCTTCCTTAGAAGAAGCTGCCGAAGCATTCGGGATGAATAAACGGGAAAAACTAGTCAAGTTTGAGTTGCAGTTAGCTTTACCTTATATTATTTCAGGTATTCGTACAGCGACAGTAATGATTATCGGGACGGCCACACTTGCTGCCTTGATCGGTGCAGGCGGGTTGGGGACTTTTATTTTACTTGGAATCGACCGAAACAACGTGTATCTGATTTTGATTGGTGCGATTTCTTCTGCTGTTTTAGCTGTTTTGTTTAATTTTGGGATTCATTTGTTAGAGAAAGCTACAGTGAAGCGAATTGTAGCAGCCTTTATGGTCTTACTCGCTTTGTTAGTTGGATCGTTTGTCTACACCCATCAAGAAGCGGAACAAAAAGAAATCACTGTCGCAGGAAAATTAGGGGCGGAACCTGATATCTTGATTAACATGTATAAAGAATTGATCGAAGCAAACAGCGATATCCACGTAAACCTAAAATCAAACTTTGGGAAAACCAGTTTCTTATTTAATGCACTAAAATCTGGTGAAATCGATGTCTATCCTGAATTTACTGGAACAGTTCTTGAAACCTTTTTGAAGGACAATAAGAACACGTCGAATGATCCAAGAGAAGTGTACGAATATGCACGAGATCAAATCAAAAAACAAGAAAATATGGATTATCTAGAACCAATGCTTTATGAAAACACTTATGCAGTTGCGGTCAAACGATCATTTGCAGAAGAAAATGGATTGAAAACAATCGAAGATTTGAAAAAAGTTGAAAGTCAGCTAAAAGCTGGTTTTACGCTAGAATTTATCGATCGTGAGGACGGCTATAAAGGATTACAAAAATTGTATAACTTGAATTTCGATGTGAAGTCGATGGAGCCATCATTACGTTACCAAGCAATCAATAATGGCGATGTCAATGTGGTGGATGCATACTCAACGGATAGTGAATTGAAGCAGTATGATTTGGTGATTTTAAAAGATAATAAACAGCTATTTCCACCCTATCAAGGTGCGCCATTGCTGAAAGCTGAGACGTTAGAGAAATATCCAGAATTAAAAGAATTATTGCAGCCATTAGTTGGTAAGATCACTGAGGAAGAGATGAGTGAGATGAACTACCTTGTCAATGTGGAACAAAAAGATCCAGCGACGGTTGCGCATGATTATTTGTCGAAACAAGGGATGCTAGAGAACAATTAATACTTTCTTGAAAGGCATAGAATCTTTTATTTTGATGTGCTACTATTTATATTATTAGGAAAAAGGAGAAGCTAACTGAAAAAAGGAGGATACTGGTATGTATGAAGAAAATATGGAGCAAAAGCTAAACTGTATTCAACAAAAATCATTTTGGGAATACTATAGCATCTTGAATAGGAAATGGCGTACGATTTTGTTGCCAGTGCTGGTGATAGTACTGGATCTAATTATGACATTATTTGGTTCACCATTCCCGAAAAGTAGTTTACTTCTAGTTCAGGTACTTGTAGTGATAGTAGCAGAAACCTTTGTCATTTACATGGAGTACCGTTTTTATAAAGATGTCTTTATTACAAAAGTGAAAAAATATAATGGAACATTATTTTTTATAATAGCTGTCGGATTAACGACTATGTTGTGGTTATCAATGATCGTTCCTGTTATGAGTAAAGGCGAGCTGATTTCATGGGCAATCGGCGGAGTGATTTTTAGTCTGATCATGGTAGGGATCGTGTTGCCAAGTATGAACGGGTTTGCAAGGAAATATGCTGTTCAGGCTTAGAGTAAAAATAAAACAAAGTACACAAGGTGAATAATCGTCTTGTTGTACTTTGTTTTTTATTTATATTGGCAGACCTTGAAAGGGAGAGCCGTTTGATTTTTTTAGTGAAATCATATTCTTTCCAAAAATAAATTCAAGTTTATCGAGTAGTTCATTTTTGCTAAGAGTCGAAGTCAGGGTGCCTTTGTTTTTCTTACCATTAAAATATTTCCAGACACCTAGTTTGTGTAATTTGTTTTGTTTGGAAGGGTCTTGGCAATCAACGCTAGAATCGATAATAATTGTATAAACTACTCCAGTGGACAAAATAGTCGCTATTTTTCTTTCTTGTTCAGATAGTTTTAGCCCCATGGAAATCTCCTCCTCTTAAAGTATTCGTTGTAAGAATAGTATAGCTTTTTGAGGATGCATTTTCAATTCTTCTGATTGAAATTTCTATTTGCAGCATCGAAATTGACTTGAAATCTTTTGTAGAATAACTAGGATAAGTTGTTTTTTGCATGCTTTATAAGGTATAATAAACAAGAAGGTAATCGAGTTCAATCACGATTACAAAAAAGCCAGTGCTGATACACTGACTCTTTAGTTGAATATTGACTAAAGCTCGATAAGACGAATTGCCACTATCTTACTTTAGCTGAGCAGATAGTGGTCTTTTTTTACTCAAAAATAGAAGTGATAAAGAGTTTGATCGCTTCGACAATATAGTAAGCCACAAGTGTGACCACTATTTTCGAAGCGATATCTTTTAACAAATCTTTCAAGGACCGCTGTTCCTATGCACTAAAGCAGGACAAAAGCGATAAAGACATATCTTTATGGCATCAACTCCTTCTTCAGAGCTTCAGCCGTTATTCAACTAGTTATAGTATATCAAAGATTGCGTCGATAGTGTATTAAATATTTTACAAAAATCAATATGATAAGTTGCTTTTTAGAGACTTTGTAAGGTATAATTGAGACGAAGGTAATTGTTAATTGTTACGATTACAAAAAAAGCCAGTGCGGAAACACTGACTCTTTAGTTGATTTTTGACTAAAGCTCGAAAGTGTATAACATCACCACTATCTTACTTTGGTCGGGCAGATAGTGGTCTTTTTTTACTCAAAAATAGAAGTGACAAAGATTTTAATCACTTCAACAATATAGTAAGCCACAATCGTGACGACTATTTTCGAAGCGATATCTTTTAACAAATCTTTCAAGGACCGCTTTTCCAATGTATTAAAGCAGGACAAAAGCGATAAAGACATATCTTTATGGCATCAACTCCTTTTTCAGAGCTTCAGCCGTTATTCAACTAGTTATAGTATATCAAAAATTGTATCGATAGTGTATTAAATATTTTACAAAATAGTAACGAGCAAACAGTCAGCCGTGAAGAATGTTTATTTAATCGAATGCTACGTATTCTGGTAGATAGCATTCTTTCTTACTATACGCATTATTGACCTAGGCAACTTGATTTATCAGTTCATGCTGATTGGTTTTGGCTTCAAAATACTAAGTGACCACTTACTATTTTGAGGTGTCGGCTGTTTCCTCGTTACTATCGTGGCTGCAAGGATCTGTCATAAAAAAGGCTTGCTCCGTCAAAAGTTAGCACAAAATCGGCAGATCATTACAGCAGGTGATGCATGGTGAGAGAAGTTAGATTTACGGTAACTTCCTCGAAAACGATTGTTCAAATCTAAAAAAAGAGTTGCGCAACCGTAAAATAGAACGAAAAAAACGGTTCCGGACACCTGCCGAAACCGCGCTAAGTACAATTAAGAAGCATCGAACTGTTGTATTAAACTCAGAACATCAGAAAAAACACTAGTAATTTCATGAAATATTGAGTAAAATAAAAACAGTCAATGAAAATTGACTAAGGGCAACTTGTACGATCAGGTACGACTGATTGTATAAGGCTCTGTGGGATGACGACCAATCTTCCTGCAGAGTGCCTTTTTATTTTGTCTAGCTGAACGAAGTTCGTTTGGCTAGATTTTTTTCGTTCTATCTCACTCCATTTTAATTTAAGTGAGGTGGAGAGTCAATGGGGGAATGTAAGTTTGTGTGAAAAAAATTATTTATGGTCGTTTATTGAGATTTAATTGATAATAATGATGTACTTTTTGGTATAATAATAAAAAGTGGGTTATGTTAGTTTTGCTATATCTAACAAATTTTAATGGATGGGAGACAGTAACATGGAAATTTCAGAAATAAGAATAAAAAATTATCGTCGTTTTTTAGATTCAAAAATTGATTTTCGAAAAAATAAGTTAGTGGTTTTAGCAGGAGCAAATAATAGTGGAAAAACATCCTTAATACAATTACTTCATGTAATATTTAATAATAAAAAAAGTATATGTGAAAAAGATATCTCTATTCAAACCCGTCAAAAGTTATTTGATGAATTGATAAAAATGTTAGTAGAAGAAAAGCTCTCTGATCAAGAATTTTTTAAAGCTGTCCTATTATTTATGAAAAATATTTCAGCGGAAGAATATGCTATAGACGTTAAAATACTAGTTTCTTATGAAGAAGGCGAATCAATATCATTGTTTTCTAACTATTTAATGGATTTAGATGAAAATAGAAAAGAATTCTATTTTGAATTTCGAAGCGAATTTTTATTTGAACGTTTCGAAAAAATTTTTCATTTACAATATGAATATTTTTATTCGATGTATGTGAAGATACAGGATCTATCGCTGAATATAAGTAGTCAAATAGATGAAAATAAGTGTAATGAATTAAAAACGGAGTTAGCTAAAATAAGGCATCAATTTGAAAATGAATTATTTAAGTTATATGGATTATCATTGAGTAACAAGTACTATTACACAAATGTTGATTTTAATATTTTAAATCATATAGAGTATAAAGAATTTTCGAAGTTATTTATTTTTGATTTCATATCTGCTGATCGAGAGTTAGATGATGAGTCTATAAAGACAAAAAAAATTACAAATACCATTATGGAAAGCACAGATCCTTTAAGTGAAGATTCTACATGGAAAAGTAATTTTGACAAGCTATTTAAAACTGTAAAAAGCGGGTTGCAGGATTCTCAGGTTGAAGAAATTTTACAAAATAATACATCTTCAGCACTTGAAAAAATTCGAAATAATATGGATTCAGTTGGTGAAACGCAAGTTGATGCTATTGAGGCATTGATGAATTTTGATGATAAAATTCTTTTAAAACTAGTTAAAGATAGCGTAGCGATAAATTATGTGTATCAGAAAGATGGAAGTAAAATTTATCTAAGTGAAGAAACTCAAGGTCTAGGAATGAGTAATCTCATTTTTATAAGTCTAGAATTGCTAAAATATCAAAAGAAGATAAAAAAAGGTACAGTAAATTTCTTTGTCATAGAAGAACCTGAAGCTCATATGCATGTTCAAATGCAAAGAGTACTTATAGATTTTCTAGAAGATTTATTTCAAAATGATAATAAAATACAAGGCTTGATAAGTACACACTCAAATGAAATTGTTAAAAATTGTAATTTGAAAAGTTTAAAAGTCATTCGACCTTCGAATCCATTTGAAAACAAAATATGTGATCTAAAAATATTTTTAGATCAGCATGCTTCAGAAAAAACTTTTTATGAAACATTTTTTAGGTTGAATTTTTCCAATCTCATTTTTTGCGATAAAGCTATTATTTATGAAGGCGATACTGAGCGAATGTTTATTGAAGCATTAATTTCTAGAAATGATGAGTTTGATTCGTTGTCTAAAAAATATATTTCATATTGCCAATGTGGTGGCGCATATGCTCATAAATACTATGAACTAATGAATGAATTGGAAATTACGGCGTGTGTGTTTACAGATATAGATTATACAAAAGAACAAAATAACGTTATAAATGTAATGGATGACAAAAGCACTAATTCAACACTTAATACGTTTTGTCCAAAAAAAGAAAATCAAAAAATATTGGTTAAAGATATCTATAATTGGCAAGAAGAAGATAGAAATAAAAAGAGTTGTTTTGATATTTTTACGCAAGGTATATCTGATGGCTATGCACGAACTTTAGAAGAAGCAATTTTGTATAGATATATATGTGCGGAAAAGGTAAATATTTTGAAGAAATTAAGTGATGAAAAGAAAAACCTAGAAATACCAGAAGATTTTACAGTTTTTACCAACCTACCTTTATATTTTTGGAAAAAATTAAAAGAATATAGTAGTTTAGAAATTAAGATACCATCTATAAGTAGAGAAAAAAAGCAGCTAGAAAATGAATATAGAAATGATCCCCAAAAATTGGATATAGAACTCGAAAATTTAAAAATGAAGAAAGATGAGATGGTTCTCAGATCAATAAGGGATATTGTAGCTTCAATCTCAAATAACAAGTCTGATTTTATGTATTCGATTATGGAACATAACAATGAATTTAAAGTTTTACCAAACTATATTAAGGATGGATTATTATGGTTAGAACAAACTTGTATTTCATAAATGCACCTGCTGGTAGTGGAAAAACTTATTTTATTAAGGATAAGATTAATCAATTACTAGATAACAATTTTCAATCTCAAATACTTTGTATTACTTACACAGAAAGAGCGGCGAATGAATTAAAAGCAAGAATCATTTCAGATGCTGTAGACATAAGTACAATTCATAGTTTTGTAAACAGTTTTTTATCTCCTTTTTTTTCTTTGCCAGAAGTAATTGATTTTTTCGTAGAAGTATATCATGATGAAATCCTCGATCGACTAGTTTCCAATGATGGAGAGTATGCAATGAAATATAAAGAGATAATAGGACTTGATGACTCTAGAGTTGTGACGATTGATGATATTAAGGAGCGATTAAATAGAGTCTATTATAACGAACGAGAAAGAAATTCTATTTTGTATGGGGGGATTTCTCATGATAGCTTATTGTCTTTTGCTTTTAAATTATTGGATAGGTACCCTATAATCAAACTAAAACTAAAAGAAATGTATCAATATATTTTCATTGATGAAGTTCAAGATACAAGTTCTGATATTTTAAATTTTTTTTATGAGGCAGTATTAGACAGTTCCACAGAATTATATGTTTTTGGCGATAAGATGCAGGAAATCTATGATAACTATGATGGAAGTTTTGAAAATCAATTTTCTGAATTTGATAAAAATCTATCTAAAAAGTTTATTACCAATTATCGTTCTAGCAAAGAAATTCTTGATGTATTAGAGAATGTGTATCTTTCTGATTTAAAAATCGAGCAACAATCAAAAAAAGGGAAATCTAATAAAAAACCACAAATATTGGTTTGTGATTCAATAAACAAATTTTTGGAGAATAATCTTCATAAGTATAATGATTTTCTACAATTGAGAACTTTGAATAGACATAGATTTGAAAATAATAATCCTAAAAAAGATTTAAGTATTTTATATAGCAAGTATAGAGAAATCTATCCCAGTCATTTAAAAATTAAAGTTATGGATGTACTTCTACCAAGAGATGAAATGAATAATCCGGATTTATTACTAGGTTTTATATTTAAATTATACGATGTCTTAGAAGATTTCCAATGTGGGCGATATGGTTCGGTAATACAAGAGATTAAGAAGGCTAAGTTTTCTACTGACAACAGTATAGTTAATATTTTTAATTTAGAAAAATTATCTATTGAATATCATAAGGATAAAGCTCTATACGCTAGTATTTTTCAACAAATTTATTCTGAATTTATGAGTGATAATAAAGATCTTCATTCTCTATTTGAGTTTTTGATTGGAAATAGAGTTATTACAAAGAGCTTTTATAATGAGATCGTTAAGAAGGAGTATGATGATGGTTTTAAATATGCTGATATTTTATCTATTTCACTTAGTAAATTTTTCTTATTAGCTAAATTAAGATACAATCAAAATATTTCTACACAACATGGCGTTAAAGGAGAAGGTCACGATAAAGTCATGTTTATTTCTGAAAATAGCTCAAATCCAGGGATTCATATGTATAAATTCTTTAAGATATTTTCAGAACTGAAAAGTTTTGGTCTAGATGAGTTTCAAAAATATTATTATGATTTTAAGTTTGATGTAGAAAAAATTGAAAAAGAAGCGAACAAGAAAATTAGAACATTTGATGTTGCAGATAGAGATATGTTTGAAACAGAGTTTGAAATAATATACTTAAAATATAAAGACAATCCATATTTTGAGTATATAAATCGTTGTGGAGTAGACTTTAAAGGTAAATTAGCTATGAAGAAGGTTAAGAAAATGTTTAATGTGAATGCTGTTCGTTCAACATTACAAGCGTATAAGTTGTTTTATGTGGGATGTTCACGAGCTAAAGAAGAACTTATTGTAGTAGTTGAAGAGAAAGAAATCAGTGGTTTTAAGGGGGAATTTATCGATAAAATGATGAGTTGCGGTTTTGACATAGTCAATGAGTAAAAAATATCTATGATAGGTGTGCTAAGCTTTTTGTAGTTGTGGAAAAGCTTAGTTTTATTATAAATAAAGCAGGAGCAAAGCAAAAAATGAAACCAGATATTATTGAGATAGTAAAAGTTCTATTTTCTTTAGGTTTAATCAGTAGTTTAAGTAAGTTTATTATTGACAGAATTTTGTCCACCAAAGTAGAAATAGAGCTAGAAACAAATTACGGACGAGCTTTTAGAGAAATTTTCAATTTTATAGTATTTATACTTATACTTAGTCTTTATGTTTTTTTGTTTGTGGGAATATTTTATAGTCCTGAAAATCAAAATTACGATGTACTGACATCAGGACATGTGAGTGTTACGCCTGAAGAAGTGGACAAATGGCTAAATCAAGAAAAAAATAATAAATTATTTATAAGTTTATTGTTGTTAGGCATCTTTTTAGTAATCATAGCTTACATATACGGTGTCGCGAGATCATTTTGGTATAATAATTACAAAAGAAAAGTATATTTGGAATTTTCTACGAACGAGAAACTACTAAAGTTATTTGTGGTAAAAAGACTTAGTAAAGATAGGGTACTTTTAGCAAATGAAGAACAGACGTTGTATCAAATAAAAAGTCTTTCATCATTGGAAGATATCTACTTCAAAACTGAAAGTTTTATTGAACGGAGAAACAGAAGATATAAGTCGTTTTATGAAACTGTTGAAAATAGAGTTAAATGGAATAAAATGGATACCCCTACAAAAATAATTATGATAGTACTATCCATTTTATTGGGAGTAATAATTTTAGTTGGAACACTGGCTCAAGAAAATAAATTTATATTTTTGGTTATACTCATTACTATCTTTTCAGTAGTATTTTTTTATGTAAGGAATCAGTATAAAAAAGGAAAATCACTAATAAAAAATGCTAAACGACTGGAATATAACTATTCAATCAAATTGTAATGAAAGTATTTTTGGTATGATATCTGAATAATGTGAGGAACTAAAAATTAGTTCTATCTTTATAAGATTAGGTATATATAGATGGTGATAAAATATGAAAAAACTAACTATAATAGCCCTTCTTTGCTCAAGCATTTTTTTAACTGGTTGCAGCAATACGTCTTCCAAAAATGCCGAAGTCAAAGAGCAACCAACAGAAAAAAGCGATTCAAACACAACACCTAAAACCAAAGAAGAAACATCATCAGAAGTCAATAAAGCAAACTACTACTCTTATCTCGATGAAGTGGATCGTTCCAACATACAATCATCAACAGTAGAATCCTTTCTAATGTATGATAATACCAACCCAAAAAGTCTTCAAGAAAATACAAACACTATTTTCTTAGCCCGTGTAATCTCTATAGATAAAGCGGATGTAGATGCTAATCTTTCTGAAACCGAAAGCAACAGCATTTTACCTGACACTTATGGAAAGCTAGAAGTATTGAAAAATATCGAAGGAACAACAGATAAAGAAGTATCATTTATCAGGTCAGGCGGTATTATCAAGGAAAAAGACCGTTTTAAAAACGCTGAAAGAGAAGAAGTGGACAAACACAATCATTTGAGAGCTGAATCAGGACGTCCGCCTATTACTCAGAGTGAGGATTGGGTGGAAGTGAGAGAAGATGGCGATATTGAACTTCAAGCAGGTGAGGTATACTTGTTCTTTGCTACGTATAGTGAAGAAAGAGGAGCATACATTCTAGAAGGCTATCAATATGGTGCTTTGCTACTAGAAGATGAGGAACAACCAATTTCAAGAACACGTTCTATCCCAAATGAAATTGGAAAAACATGGAAAATAAAAAATGCTTCTTCAGGTGAAGAACAAGATTTAGGCGAGTATTTAAAAAATGAGCTAGGAATCGAAATGCAAGAAAACTAACGTTTAATAAAATTTATTTTAATTACAAAAATACACAAAGAGCATCAAGTCTGTTAAGAGGAAAACAGACTTGATGCTCTTTCATTTTTTACAGTCCCATCAAAACAGATAAAATAAACCCCGTTAAACCCAAACTATCAAGTTGTCTGCCCCTGAATTAATTTTACAGGCAACAGATAATTCTTCTCCAATTTTTTTTCAGGATTTTGTATCCTCTGCAATAACAGATCAACTAAAATATCCGCATAATCAGCCATTGGTTGAGCAATCGTCGATAATTGGGGAAAATAGTTCTGAACGAATTTTGTCCCATCATAACCAATGATCTTGAGCTGTTCAGGAACATTTATCTTTAATTGCTGACATTGATTATAGGCAAGAATAGCCGTTAGGTCATCTGTACAAAATAAACTATCAATATCTTCCGTCTCTAAAATATGCTTGATCTCTAAGTTTTTTAGCGTCGTTGAGCGAGCCGTCGTTTGAATATGAAAAATTTTAGGGGTCAATTCATGTTCTTCTAAAAAGTTTAAATACCCGTTTAATCGAAAATTTGTTGGAGAGTTCGATTCGTGTGAACCTGTCAGGATCGCGATTTTTCTTGCTCCTCTAACGTATAAGGTCTCAGTCGCTAAATATCCGCCTTGGAAATTGTCACTGCCGATAATCGGAATAGTATTCCCTAAAAAGCGGTCAAAAGAAACAATCGGAAGTTCAACATCCTCATATTCTGTGATCCCTAAGTTGTGCGCACCAGCAATAATGCCATCAACTTTATTGGCAGCAAGCATATTTATATAATGACGTTCTTTTTCCTTATTATTGGCACTATCACACAAAATAACCCGATACCCCAAATCAAAAAGCTTTTGTTCGATTCTTTCCACTAACTCCCCAAAAAAGGGATTCGCAACAGTTGGGAAAATAAGCCCGATTAATTGTGTGTTTTTTCCTTGTAGTGAACGAGCTAAAGAGTTTGGTTGATAATTAAGCTCTTTCATCGCACGATTTACCTTATCAATTGTTTTTTTGCTTAATGAGCCGTAATTATTAATCACACGGGAAACAGTCGTAGGGGAGACACCAGCTTTTTTTGCTACATCTGTTAGTTTGACGACCATACAATTCCATCCTTTATTGGTTAGTTTTCCGCAGTTGCCAAAATTGTCCTTGATAATCTCCGTCACATGTTAAATGAAATCCTGTGTGACCTGTTTCTGGGAATGCTCGCATGGTTGCTACTTTTTCACCATCGTTGATGAAAAGTTCAACAACGGAAGAATCGACAAAGATTTGTAAATTCAATGGTTTTTGTTCGATAGAAAATGATCGTACAACGCCATAATCTTCTCCAAAAGGAACACCAGCATGACTGCGGTCTATTGCCATTTTACCACGTTCAGAATCAAAATGAATCGTTAATCCTTGATTCTGTTCTTTATCTGCATATAAGGTAAGGGTTCCAGTGGCTAAAGAATCAAATGATAGGGCTAATTCATAATGATTTGTTGCAGTCTCATGATAAGAATCCTTGCTGTTATCAAAATGTATTCCTTCGTCTTTGCGTAGTTGTTTCATCTCTTCAACAGGACGTTGGTACAATTTTTTATCCTCTACAATCAGTTCCTTCACGATGCTCAAACAATGTGCCCATTCCTCTTGGTCAGTGGGATAATCAATTTCCGGCAACCCGATCCAGCTGATCGATAATAAGCGCTCGTCGGGTGCTTTAAATGCTTGTGTAGCGTAAACATCAAAGCCTTCATCTAAGTTTTTCAAGCTAGAAGGATTCGTTAAACGGTTTGATTCAGACTGATAAGAATCACCAATGACATACATATTTGGATAGATATTTTGATAAGGGCAAACGTCAGGATCTAACCCTTGCGGACAAAAAATAAGTAGAGCGAATTCATCTGTTAAAAGTAAATTGGGGCATTCGATCATAAATCCCATGTCCTGCTCAGTAAATCCTAATTCACCGATGCAATGCCAAGAAAGTAAGTCAGAACTTTGATAGGTTAGAATTTTGCCTTTCTCTGCTTCATCTTGCGCTCCGATCGTCATTAGATAGCCAGATTTATAACGAAAGACTTGAGGGTCTCTGAATTCAGATGTATAACCAGCTGGAGGTGCAGCGATCAGCGGCTGTTCGACTTTTTTAATGCTACCTGATTGATCCATCCAGGCGCCTAATTGATACGAATGGCGAGTCCAATCACTATCACGAACATTACCCGTATAAGCAAGAAATAACTGATCAGACATCGGCAGAGCAGTTCCAGAATAAACGCCATGGCTGTCGTATAAGCTATCTGGGAATACTTTTGTTCCCTCTTCTTTCCAATCAATCAAATTATCTGATGTCATGTGATACCAAGATTTTATACCGTGAACAGGGCCCATCGGATAAGATTGATAAAAAACATGCCACTGATTATTGAAAAAAGAAAAACCATTTGGATCGTTTAATAAACCTGTAGCGGGTTGAATATGATAGCCTAAACGCCAAGTTGACGTGTCTATTTTTTGTTTTAGTGAGGCAAGGTGCTCTGGTCCCCATTCTTGATAGGGCTGATAACGTTCTTCTCTAGACCAAACTTTTTTTTCAGACATATATATTCTCCTCGTAAGCGTATTCTCACATATAGTGTAACTATTTAGTGTTTAAATGTCAAACGTGTAACAATGTATTGATCTGTTAATGTAAGTCTCTTTTATACTGTTTGTTAAAATTGATAAACGTTTGACAATTAGTTGGAATCGTGGCATACTTTGTATGTGAAAAAGCGATTACATTTTTGAAACACAAGATAGTTTCTTCTATTTCAGTAGCGCTTAAATGACAATTAGGGGGAAAGAAGATGGATTACAAAAAAGTAGCAAAGGAAATCAATGAAGCACTTGGTGAAGACAATATTCAGGCTGCCGCACATTGCGCAACGCGTTTAAGGCTTGTTCTAAAGGATTCAAGTAAAGTGGATCAGAAAGCTTTAGATAATAATGATGCTGTGAAAGGAACGTTTGAAGCTAACGACCAATTCCAAATTATCATAGGTGCTGGCGATGTAAACAATGTATATGATGAACTTATAAAAATCACCAATGTGAAAGAAGCGTCTACCGCTGACCTAAAAGCAGTCGCATCGAATGGTAAAAAAAATAATCCTATTATGGCATTTATTAAGGTGTTATCTGATATTTTTGTTCCGATTGTCCCAGCATTAGTTGCGGGTGGGTTATTGATGGCATTAAACAATGTCTTGACTGCTCAGGATTTATTTGGTCCTCAATCAGTCGTAGAACTATTTCCGAATGTAAAAGACTTTGCGAGTATCATCAATTTACTGGCGTCCGCCCCGTTTGCATTCCTACCGATCTTAGTCGGTTTTTCTGCTACTAAGCGCTTTGGTGGAAATCCTTATTTGGGTGCTGCAATGGCAATGGCGATGGTGATGCCTGATTTAGTTAATGGCTATGGTGTGGCAAATGCAATCGCAGATGGAAGTATGCCCTATTGGCATATTTTTGGAATGGATGTTGCGCAAGCAGGCTATCAAGGTTCTGTGCTACCTGTATTAGCGGTTTCGTGGATTTTAGCGTCTTTAGAAAAGTTTTTCCACAAACGTATTCCCAACGCGTTTGATTTTACATTTACACCAATGCTAGCCATTATTATTACTGGTTTTTTAACATTTATCGTTGTGGGTCCGATGATGAGAATTGTATCAGACGGTCTGACGAATGGGCTTGTTTGGTTGTATGATACAACAGGAGCAGTCGGCTTAGGTGTCTTCGGTCTATTTTACTCACCGATTGTCATCACGGGATTGCATCAAAGTTTCCCAGCCATTGAAACGACTCTCCTAGCAGACGTAGCGCGAACTGGCGGATCATTTATTTTCCCAGTTGCTTCTATGGCCAATGTAGGGCAAGGGGCAGCAACGCTTGCCATCATGTTATTAACGAAAAATAAAAAACAAAAAAGCTTAGCAACGTCAGCAAGTATTTCTGCTATGTTAGGCATTACTGAACCAGCCATTTTCGGAGTCAATTTAAAACTTAAATTTCCATTTATTTGTGGCATGATTGCCTCAGCTGTAGCCTGTTTATTTATCGGCGCTTTCCATGTGCTTTCAGTAGCGATGGGACCAGCAAGTGTGATCGGATTTATTTCAATCGCACCAAAATCAATTTCCTATTTCATGATCGGTATCGTTATCAGTATTTGTGTAGGATTCGTGACAACTTACGTATACGGAAAACGTCATATGGAGGTTTTTGTAGGCGATGATGAAGCAGCTGGAGAAGTTGCCGTTGAAATCAATGAAGATCCTGAAGCAAATGTAGCGGCTGTTCAAGATGAAGTGTTGGCATCGCCCGTAAGTGGTACTCCTATTTCACTAAAAAAAGTAAATGATCCTGTATTTGCACAAGAAATGATGGGAAAAGGGATTGCAGTGATTCCAGAAGAAGGCACTATTTATGCACCTGCTGATGGAGAATTAACCGTTGTTTATGATTCGAAACATGCGTATGGACTTAGAACAACGAATGGTGCAGAGGTATTGATCCATATCGGAATCGACACAGTCGGATTAAAAGGCGAAGGCTTTGAAACAAATCGAAAATACGGTGAATTAGTAAAAAAAGGAGATATTTTAGGGACAGTTGATTTAGAGAAGCTTAAACAAGCTGGTTTAGATAGCACCGTAATGATGATTATTACAAATACGGATGCCTATGCGGCTGTCGAAGCAATCAATCTACAAAAAGTGGATGGAGGCCAAGATCTATTGGCGGTAAGTGCGCATTATGAAAACTAATTGGTGGAAGAAAGCCACGATCTATCAAATTTATCCACGCAGTTTTCAAGATACAAACGCTGATGGTATTGGGGACATAAAAGGGATTATCCAGCGTTTAGATTATCTGGCCTTACTAGGAATAGAGGCGATTTGGCTCAGTCCTGTTTATCAATCACCCAATGAAGATAATGGCTACGATATCAGTGATTATGAAGCAATTGGCTCAGAGTATGGCACCATGGAAGATATGGATAATCTGATTGCTGAAGCACAGAAAAGAAACATCAAGATTATTATGGATCTGGTCGTGAATCATACGTCATCAGAACATCCGTGGTTTCAGTCCGCACTGCAAAATCCTGCGAGTGAATATCATGATTTTTATATCTGGAGAAAAGGAAACGAAAGCGAAAAACCCAATGAACTTCAATCAAATTTTGGTGGTTCTGCGTGGACTTTTGTCCCGACGCTCGGGGAATATTATTTTCATTTACATGCGAAAGAACAGCCTGATTTGAATTGGGAAAATCCTGTGATGCGTCAAGAAATTTATCGTATGATGAATTATTGGATTGAAAAAGGCGTTGGTGGTTTTCGTTTAGATGTTATTGATTTGATAGGAAAAGAACCGGATCAGTTGATTACTAAAAACGGACCAAAGCTGCATGAACTTTTACAAGAAATGAATCGAAACACATTTGGAGACTATGACTTAGTTACAGTCGGTGAAACGTGGGGCGCAACGCCAGAAATTGCTCAGCTTTATTCTGATGAGAGTAGAGAAGAGTTATCAATGGTTTTTCAATTTGAGCACATCAATTTAGATAAGCAAACAGGCAAAAGAAAATGGGATATCAAAAAATTAGATCCTAAAGAATTGCATCAAGTGTTTTCTAAATGGCAAACAGAATTAGCTGGAAAAGGGTGGAACTCGCTGTTCTGGAATAATCATGATTTACCTCGGATTATCTCTCGTTGGGGCGATGATGAGAAGTATCGAGTGATCAGTGGGAAAATGCTAGCCATCTACCTATACTTTCTTCAAGGAACACCTTATATTTATCAGGGAGAAGAAATCGGCATGATCAATTATCCGATTAAAACGATTGATGAAGTTGATGATATAGAAAGTCGCAGAATGTATGATGAACGTATCAATTCTGGTTATACGGAAGAAGAGATTATTGAGTCGATCAATGCGAAAGGGCGAGATAATGCACGTCACCCGATGCAGTGGGATTATTCTGAACAAGCAGGTTTCACAAAAGGGCTTCCTTGGCTTCCAGTAGGAAATTCAAATGAAATCAATGTGGAAGCAGCCTTAAATGATCCAAACTCTTTATTTTATACGTATCAAAAACTGATTCAGTTGCGTAAAGAAATGCCGATTATTATAGAAGGAACATTTGAAAATATTCCAACGAATGATGCAACAGTTTTAGCCTATATTCGCGAGTATCAAGGGGAACAGTTGCTCGTTGTTGTTAATTTCTCTGATCTGCCAGCATATTTTGCATTAGGAAAAACACGAGTGATAAAAGAAACGCTCATCCATAATTATGAAAAAGAGATTACAGACGAACTGCTAGCTTATGAAGCGTATGCAGTATCTCTAAAATAAGCAAGAGAGAAAAAGTATATAGCTCAGAAAAATGGGTCAATGTCTGCAAGGATAGTAAAAAACATTCTTGTAGACGTTGACCTATTTTTCTGGGCTGTTTTGATTCTGAAAATGTATTATAGAGACTATTTAGTTAGTTCGTCAAGCACAGTCCAATGTTTGTAAAAGCATTGGAAATCGCCTTTTATTCTTGGGACGAGTATGCCGGCATGATTTAATTCACTACCGCTGTATATATTTCCCGTTTCCGTGTCTTTGTAGCGTATAGAATCGTCTAAATAGTTTGTCTTTACATATTGAACAGGTTGAGCAGGTTGAGCAAGACCATTGGAGTAAACAAGCAAAGCCTCTGTTTCATTTTTAAATAACCAAGCTGTAGCATAAGTTGAATCAATTTCTTTGATTCGATAGAATTGCCCAAATTGCAATAATCTCCGATGTTTTTTATAAAAAGTAATTTGATCTTTTATTTCTGATAATACCTTGGGAGACTGTTTTTCTATGGCTAGTTCGTAGCCGAAATTCCCACTCATCGCAATTAAGAAGCGGCTTTCTAATGGTGTATTTCGGCCTAATTGATGGTTGGGAATATCTGAAACATGTGCCCCCATCATAATAGGTGGATAAAGATAGCTGTAACCGTATTGGATTTGTGTCCGACATAATGCATCCGTATTGTCACTTGTCCATGTTTGAGGCATATAGGCGACCATCCCAGGATCAAATCGTCCACCGCCGCTCGAACAATTTTCAAATAATACGTGTGGAAATTGTTTTGTTATTTCAGATAAAATATGATACAGTCCTAAAACATATCGATGACTCACTTCTTTTTGTTGATCATTCGGCAAAATAAAACTACCAACTTCAGTCAAGTGTCGATTCATATCCCATTTTACATAATCGATTTTATTTGAAGAAAGATAATCGCTTAATACCTGAATAAGATAATCTTGAACTTGGGGTAAACTTAAATTTAAAACAAGTTGTTGTCTTCCTTGGGTTTGAGGATAGTCAGGTACTTGTAAACTCCACTCAGGATGCACTTCAAATAAACGACTTTTCACAGAAATCATTTCTGGTTCAAACCATAAACCAAATTTCATGTTCTGTTGATGTAGAATATCTGCAAAATGTTCAATGCCGTTGGGCAGTTTGGTTTTATTGACAAACCAATCTCCTAAAGACGTAGTATCATCTTCTCGTTGACCAAACCAGCCATCATCTAAAACAAATAATTCAATCCCTAAATCATGTGCCTGTTGTGCTTGGTTAATTAAGTCCTCTTCTGTAAAATCAAAATAATTCCCTTCCCATGAATTAAGCAAAATTGGTCGTTCCTGTTCTTGCCAATATTCAGGTATTAAATACGTTTGGTACAATTTATGAAATGTTTGAGAAAGTTGGTTAAATCCCTGATCACTAAAATTTAGCACGACTTCTGGTGTTTGAAAACTAGATTCAGGCATCAATTTCCACTCAAACGTTTCTGGATTGATTCCTATCTGGATACGTGTACTTCCATATTGTTCTACCTCGGCTTGGGCAACAAAATTCCCGCTGTAAATAAAATGGAATCCGTAAACATGTCCTTGATCTTCATTTGTATAGCGGTCGGCAAGTCCTAAAAACGGATGATGTTGCGGACTGCTCGTTCCTCTGGTCGAACTTATTTTTTGAATACCTGGATGAAGTGGTTGCCGATGAATCATCGCTTCATTGGTGTGTGAACCATTAAGAGTTAATAGATCAAAATCAGAACGTGGTAAGTCTAGCAACATAGAGCCTGCATTTTCCAAATAAATAGGCTGTACTCCATTATTTCGATACTCAACATTGCGCGTAATAACTGGGAGATCGTCATAGATTGTATAACGAAGAACCATTTCAAGGGATTGGACAGGATCGATAAGGTAGATTTCTAACGTCTGCTGTGTTTCTCCTCGTAATGAAGGTAACTCTTTTAAAGGAGACTTCCCTTGCAAAATTTCAAAACGATCATACACAAAATCTGTGATCCGAAAACCATCTGAATTTCGAAATTGATAATTACCCACCCGATAATCTAAACTTCCTTGTGTGCTCGTTTCAAGAGGCAATGTGTTTAAAGAAAATGTTCGTTCTTCACTGATCGGATTTGTAGCAAAACCGCGATCGATATGTTGTAACTGGTTGACTTGATGATAGCTGCTTAAATAAGGTCCAAAATATCTATGGGTAAGATATTTTCCTTTTTCGACACCTATAATATAACTGATTGTATTGTTGCTTAGATGGAAAATGTTTTGTTTGTTATCGAAAGAGATAGTCATGTCAATCATTCCTTTTCGTTTATTATATACATAGTATCGAGTACAATAGGAATCGACAAGACGAAATAATTTCAAGGAGGGTAATAAATTGCAGAATTTTGTTCGTCAATTCCATTATACAGATGATCACCATTTGCCGATCATTCGTGGAGTTGGTATAGGTGAGGGCAGTAGTACTTATAATTGGGATGCTCGTATTCGAAAAGAACAGCTGATTGTTTTGCAGGTGACATTAACAGGTGAAGGTTTCTTAGAAATGGGCGGGAGAAAAATTGCTCTCAGGGAAAACAACGCTTTTTTTGCTAAAATACCTGGCAATTATCGCTATTTTGGTGAGGAGTGGCGTTTTTTATTTATCGAATTTTCAGCTATAATGACGCAATGGTTGGATACATCGATTTCTATTATAGAATTATCAATGGATTTGCTTGAAAGGCTTAAAAGCGTTGTGATTGATCTAAAAGATCGTGAGTTGAGTGCAGTACAAAATGCTAAAATATCATTTGCGCTTTTTTTGGATATTAAGGAAGCAATCCAGAAAGAAATTCAACAAAAAACGGATGGAATTCAGGCAGTAAAAAAATATATTGATACCCATTATTTTGAAGACATAAGTTTAGATTTCCTATCTGAGAGATACATGATATCAAAGTATACATTGATTCGTCAGTTTGAAGAAGTCTACAAGTCATCCCCCATAAACTATTTAAAACAGGTACGAATCATTCAGTCCCTGTCTTTATTATGGGAAGAAGAAGCAATTGGCCAAGTGGCGAAAAAAGTTGGGTTTTCAACGGGAAATTATTTTAGTAAAGTGTTTAAAAAGGAGATGGGGATGTCTCCAAGTGAGTACAGAAACCAAAAAGAAATTTATTTTCCACAATAGTCAACGAATCGGAAAGTGAATGCTGTAAAGTTAAGTTGTAGTGAAGGATTTTCTTATTTTTTCATAAATAAAGTAATTTTTACCAAAAAGAAATGCAATTTTTCTCGACTTTCGCTATAATAAAGAAAATAACCAAAACAGGAAGTGGACACATGAAAAAAGCAGACCGACAACGCTTGATCAAACAACTAATCACAGAAAATGAAATAGAAACCCAAGATGATCTGATTGCACGTCTTGAACAATCTGGCGTTAAAGCAACCCAAGCCACTGTTTCAAGAGATGTACGCGAGATGAGTATCGTTAAAACCCACGGCTCAGATGGTCGCGTGAAGTATGCTTTATTCTCTCAACAACAAGCATCCAGCAGTGAAGATAAGCTAAAGGAATCCGTGAAAGATTCAGTGATTCGGATGGAACGTGTTCAATTTATGGTGATTGTTCACACAGATATGGGTGCAGCAGATGTCGTTACTAATTTTTTAGATGAAGTCAGTTATGAAGAAATTGCAGGGACTGTTGCAGGAGTTGATACAATCATTATCATTGCTCGCTCAGAAGATGACGCGATCGCTGTTGTTGAACGTTTTGAAGCGATGATGGATTAAGCAAAACCAATCAAAAAATGAAGGGAGATTTGGTTACATGGATTTGAAAGCGTTACAAAACGGGTCAGATATAAGAGGGATAGCAGTAGATCATGAGGAGAAAATCGCGAACTTAACCCCAGCGCAAGTCAGGAAAATTGCAGTAGGAATGGTTCATTGGCTTCGTGATGAGAAAAACTTAGCTGAAAAACATCAATCAGGAACGTTAACAATCGGTATCGGTCATGATAGTCGTATTTCAGCAGATAGCTTGAAACAAGCATTAATCGACAGTTTCATTGAGCAAAATGTCAAAGTGTTAGATTTTGGTTTAGCGACAACGCCAGCCATGTTTATGGCTACTCAATTTCCGCAATATGATTGTGATGCAGCAATTATGATTACAGCGAGTCATTTGCCTTATTATTTTAATGGATTGAAGTTATTCACGAAATCTGGCGGAGCAGAAAAAGCGGATATTGCCTATATTTTAGAACACGCAGACAAACCTGCACTTGTAGCAAAAGCTTCTGTAACCAAAACTTCGATTTTAGACGATTATTCTGCTGATTTAACAGATAAAATTCGTATGGGCATGAAAACAAAAGAAGCAAAACCTTTATCTGGTTTTCATATTATAGTAGATGCAGGAAACGGAGCTGGCGGTTTTTTTGCTGAAAAGGTCCTAGCAAAACTTGGAGCGGATATCACAGGTTCACAATTCTTAGAACCTGACGGCATGTTCCCAAATCATATTCCAAATCCAGATAATAAAGAAGCCATGACAAGTATTCAGCAAGCAGTCTTGAAAAATAAAGCTGATCTAGGTGTGATTTTTGATACAGATGTGGATCGTTCTGCCGTTGTAGATGCATCTGGCGAAGTGATCAACCGAAATAATCTGATTGCTGTTTTAGCGACAATCGTTTTGGCTGAATATCCGGGTAGCAGCATTGTGACAAACTCACCAACTTCAAGTCATTTAAAAGAGTTTATCGAATCCCTTGGCGGTAAACAAGTGCGCTATATTTCTGGTTATCGTAATGTAATCAATAAAATGATCGAACTCAATGCTGAAGGAATCGATACACAATTAGCAATCGAAACAAGCGGACATGCAGCTTTTAAAGAAAACTACTATTTAGATGATGGTGCCTACGTTATTGCTAAAATCCTGATGCTGTTGCCTAAATTAAAAAAAGATGGTTCTACGCTAGGGGAGTTGATTAGTTCATTAAAACAACCCGCAGAAACCCAAGAATTACGGTTTGAAATTTTAGACAGTCATGTTCGTGATTATGGTGAACAAGTGATTCGAGATTTAAGTGGTTTTGTTACAAGTCAACGAGGGATGAAAATTGATTCCGAAAATCATGAAGGAATTCGAGTCAATGTTTATGATGAGTATGGCAGTGGGTGGTTTTTACTGCGGATGAGTTTGCATGAACCATTGTTGGTTTTGCAAGTTGAAAATGATCAAGCTGGGATGAATCGAAAAGTATTAGAGGGATTAGCAAGTTTCTTTGAAGCATATAGACAGTTAGGATTAGAGCAATTGAATAAACTATTGCGTTAGTAAGTGATACAGTATTTACAAGCCTAAAAGATAAAAATGATTGAATATAATAAAGTATTTAAAAAGTATACTAAACGGAGAGGAAATCATCTATTGATGACTTTCTTCTCTGTTTTTATTTTTGAGTCGGGATTAAAAAATAGAAAGAAGAGTTGTCGTAGATGGATATATTTTTGTAAATGATCAGAGCAGAGTTATGTTATGAACATAGAATGAAATAATAAAGCGAACAAGGGGAAATAAGCGGTTTTAATTGCTAAATTTAAATGTATATACAATATAAAAATACGATAAAAAAATTAAAAAAACTTCTTGTTTTTTATCAAAACAAGAAGAAAATGATAAAGAAATAAAATTATTTCAACATATAAATTTATTCTATTGCTTTATAATAGAGAAATCAATAGGTAGAACGAGAAAAAAGCGAGAAAAATTTTCAATTTTTTAGAAAAAAACCTAAAAAAATGAGAAAAAATTGAAGAAGTTCACTTTTTTGAACAATCAAACGAATTTCGGGAATAATCGGAAAGTTTTTTTCAGCCGTCAAATTCGCCGTCAATAAATATAGGAAGGATTTGATTATTTTGGCCAAAGGTGAGAATATTTACAAACGAAAAGATGGTCGCTGGGAAGGGCGTTACCCTAAAGGAAGAAAAGCAGATGGAAGTATCCATTATGGCTATATTTATGCGCGTTCATATCGAGCAGTAAAGGAGCAATTAATTGATAAAAAAGCACAGAAATCCTTTGGATATGTTGGCGTAGTCAAAGAATTTTATGGAACATTTGGAGACTGGGCCAATATTTGGTTAGCGGATATTATGGCACCTACAATAAAAGAAAGCACATATGCCAGCTATAGTAGTAAGCTTCAATTGTATGTTTTACCTTGGTTAGAGAAGCGTTCTTTAAAGAAAATTACATCATTAGATATAGATAAACTAGTTAAACGATTGTCAGAATCTTTAGCAGCTAGTTCTATTCATATTGTCTTTCGGATTGTAAAAAGTTGTTTTGAAGCAGCTAGAGAACGAGGATATATTTATATGAACCCTTGTGAGCGAACAAGTTTACCCAGAATCAATAAACAAAAAGTTCAAGCTTTATCACGAAGCCAACAAAAGGCAGTAGAAGCTGAAAGTATGAAGTCAATAAAAGGATTGCCAATCTTATTAGCATTGGAGACTGGGATGCGTATAGGAGAAATCTGTGCCTTAAAATGGGAAGACATCGATTTTGAAACAGCTGTATTAAATGTTCGACGTACAAAACAGAGAATTACTATGCCGAGTTCAACGGAGCAACGAACGAAAGTCATTGAAACAACGCCTAAAACAGATAATGCGGTTCGTTCAATTCCATTGTCTGCAAAGATCAAAAAAGCTCTGTTACATTGGATGAAGCAAGCAACTTCAGAATATGTCGTAACGAGTAACCAACATTCAGTTGAACCAAGAACAGTTAGCTATCGATTTGAACGAATCAAACATAAACTAGGTCTGGACAAGGTGTCTTTTCATGCACTTCGTCACACTTTTGCGACTCGTTGTGTAGAGTTAGGTGTTAATATTGCTGCGGTTAGTTCATTATTGGGACATTCATCAATTAAGTTGACGTTAGATACATACACAAATTCTTTTCTAGAAGAACAGCGAGCGGCAATAGACAAACTAGCATTTATTTAACTAATTTTTTCTAACTTTTAATTAAAATTATTGAGTGTTATTAAAATACAGCTTTTAATAACGGAAGTTATTTATATTTTCTAAGTTCCTCTATTTTTGAGAACTTAGTTTTTTTTCGCCGTCAAAATCGCCGTCAATGTCCAAATCAAACCCCAGTAAATAAAGGATAACACAGGATATTTCTTGTTTTGATAAAAAATAAGAAGTAACTTTTTCTACTTACCTTTCAAAAAATAATGTTATTGAAAGGTAACCCAAAATACATAGAACAAAGAGGGGAGTAAACATATGTATAACATAGGAATTATTTCTTCAAACAACGAGCTGACAACTAGTGCATATGTACACACATTAAAGGCAGCCGAATACGCTATTTATCATCTTGAGTTAAATGATTGTAGTACATGGGTTGACACCATAGAAAAACTAGACGCTTTGATTATTGAAGAAGCATCCATTGGTAATCAAATGGGGATTGTTTGTGACACCCTTATTAAACTTCGAGAAAGAACTTCTGCTTTAATTTGGGTATTATCAGAGACTGCTGATAAGCCTACCAGAATCGTATACATGAAATTAGGTGCCGACAGCATAATTGATAAAACGATCGACTCGGATGAACTGACATTGATCATCACTAAAAACTTAGAGCGCTATTTTGGTAAATCGACCAAAGGTTCTCAAAGGTCAACCGAGCTGACGCAAGATGGCGAACAAGAGAAACAAAAAATTAAATTGATTCATTCTAATTTTAGTGTGTTATTAAACGGAAATCAAGAAGTTAGCCTTACTAAACTTGAATTTCAAACAATAGAGTTATTAAATAACCACGTTGGAGAAGTACTGACCTATAACGAAATTTATAAAAATGTTTGGGATAGTGCTAAAGGAGATAAGCAGTATAGAGTAACGAATATTATTTATCACTTACGTAGGAAATTAGAAGGCAATGATAATGAAAATACTTATATTAGAACCATTCGCTCAAAAGGATATATGTTAGTTAACTAGTTATGAATTAGGAAATTTGAATCGAAAGAGTGGAGTGAATAACTGGTTTTCTTATTTTTACCTAAGCAAGAGACTTTTTGAAAAATAGTCTTGCTAGGTGAAAATTTGAAATATAGTGTTACTAATTTTTAGGAACACACAAAAAAGGAGAAAGGAGGAAAATAGTTGAAAAAAGTAATAGCGGGGAAAGTCACCTTATTATCAACGATTGGAATCTGCGCGATTTCATTAGTAGCTTTCCAAGTATTTAGTTCAACACAATTGAAAGCACAGGAAGAATCAGTTTCTACAGATTCCTCTATAAGTCAAACAGAAGCAGTTTCTAAAAAACAGCAAAAGTCTGACACATCGAAGGTGAAAGAAACAACAACTACTAGCGATTCAGAGCAACAACCACAATTGCCAGTAGCGAAAGAAGTTTCAACTGAAGATAACACACCTGAACAAACCAATATTCAAGCATTTAATCTGGCAACAAACGGCACAGGGATCGTGGCAAAAAATATCGCGAAAAGTTTAGCAGATATTCAAACAGCTGGTGGAGATGTTGAAAAGCTGAAGCAAATGATTATCAAAGACTCTGGTGCCAAAGCTTATGGTATGTCTGGTGGTTCTGTTTCTGATGTGACCAACCAAATCCAAATAGATGGTCTTGAAGGGCTAGAATCACTCTCGTCAAATGTGCTTAAGGAATTTCATATCAAACTGAAAGTTCCTGCCAACGTTTCTGGAACTACAGAAGATCTTTCGACTGAAGTGATTGTTTATATCGGTGAAGTTGCCAAACCAAAAACATGGGCGGAATTAGATGCCGCATTAAGAAATTCAGCTATTACGGTAATTGACGTTCAAAATTCAATGACCAATACTCGAACGAGTAGAAATGACATCAATATTGGCACTGCACGTGCTAACTATGTATTGTTAGGTAACGGTCATTCATTGGATTTTATTGGTGACTCTTACCGATGGCCGACATCTACAACTGCTGTTCATAAGGCGGTAGTTGATAATGTGAATATGTATGGTGGACATTACTATGGTCCAATCACAATGTGGGATGAAAATGGTGCTGGATCAGGAATAACTTATAGAAATGTTAATTATACTGGTTCGCAATTAACAGCTTCTTTTCAAGCGATTCTCAGGTTTGAAGAGAAGAATGTTATTAAATCTGTTGCAAGAAGCTACACCTCATACAATGGTACTACACGTTCAGTAGCTGATACAAATCAATCTGGGTTGGAATCACACACCTTGATTTTTGGGAAAGATACAGATACAACGATCGAGGTTGAAAATGGTGATGGAATCATTTTAGGTAGCTGGTATTCTAATACAAACTGGGCTCAATCAGTTCAACCCTCAGCAATACTTGAGGAAAATGCAGTTGCAACAATCCGAACACTGGGAAATACAGGGGAGTCTAACTCCTGGCAAACTGCAGGTGGGACGATCGAGTCTGCAATAAGTATTCAGCGCAACGGAAAAATAGCAGTTGGCAAAAATGCCTCCTTGAATGTAGAAACGGCAGAAGGAACAACACGTGTGCCTGTTCGATTAGGGTATCAAGCAAGTACAGCGCAGTGGGTTACCTCCATATCAGTAGCAGAAGGAGGAAGTTTCAATGTAAATGTCGGTGGACCAATTGCCAATAGCAACAGTAGAGCCGCAATTATGTTACAGCAAAACTCAGCAATTAATATTGCGGACAGTGCTGTGATGACCATTAATGCAAACAACATGACAACGGGTGCCCCTGTTATAGATATGGGTTCTAACTCTAAATTTAATGTGGGAACAAAAGGTAACGTAATTTTAAATAAAAACCAAGGAACAGGGCGAACTTTACAATTGTCTAGCGGTGCTCAATTTGAGGTTAAAGACGAAGGGGAAGCACACTTTAAGTCGGATAATGAAGATAATTCAACATCTTCTCAAATTTACGCTGGAAATGGTTCTACCTTTTTGATTGGCAATAAAGGCGTATTTGAATCAGTAATTTCACATGGCTCTGGCAGACGTAATATGTTGGATTTCGGAAGTAATACAACATTCCGATTCGCAAATGCGAAACAAATTGATTTGGATGCACGTGGAAACCCAAATGTGAACATCGTAAACATGACGAATCCAGGTACATTCCTGGCAGATGTTCAAGAAGTTTCTGCTTGGACTAAAGCAGATGCCCTTTCACCTGAACCTACCTATAACTGGACACCTATGTATGGTGTGAAGGTGGGATATAGTGGAACTACAACCTCTAGTGTTTCCGGAAACAGTGTAACCAATGCTATTCAGCAGAGCTTTTTAGACAATTATAGAACGGAAAATTTTTCAAGAGTACTTTATCAGTATATACCAGATGTCGTCATAGGTTTAAATACACCTGGTGATAATAGAAATCTTCCGAATGGACAAAAATTAACAGGCGTAGTTAACAACTTCGCTGCGATTCAATTTTATATTGTTACAGACGAAAATGATCCAAGCAAAGATGTGTTATTAACGCCGCCGAATGTTAATTCACCTGTAGAAGGTGATACGAGGAAGTTTCATACTATTGCAGATGGTGATGGAAAATATACGTATGATATTCCAGATAATGTACAGCTAAAAGCAGGTCAAAAAATCAAAGCTTACGGTTGGTTAAATGGGAAAGATTCTTTTGTAATAGAGACGGTACTAGATGAGACCGCGCCTACGGGAGAGTCTGTGGAATACCACACAGCAGCTGGAGAAGTCACTCCTAACGCAAACCAATTTGTGGCAAATCCACAAGATACAAACCCAGCACCGCAAAACTACAGATATGAATTTAATGACGAGACTCCGCAATCTAAAATCGATGAATGGATGCAAACACAGGGTGAATATACTGTAAAAGTAGATTTATTTGATGAAGCTGGAAATAAATCTACTATCACATCTAAATTAATTGTTCATGACACACTGGATAAGATTGATGCTAACGATATTAGTGTGAGCGCAACAGAAATCAACGGATTGACGTTAGACCAATTAAAAACGTACATTCTTCAAGAAAGTAAAGCTAATGCTCATAAAACAGTTGATGGCGTTCAAACGTCGTTGACAGATAAAATCGAAGTTTCTGATTTAGACGGCATGTCTCCAACTACCACTGGTGGTTCTTATAATGTGACGTTGAAAGTACCGGCAGCTATGTCCGGTTTAGGTCATGATCTTATTAAAGTGATCAAAGTAACGTTAAGAGATGAGACGCCACCGACTGGAACAGGGAAACTAACCATTGTACCTCTTGGAGATTCAGCGTTCATTCAAGATGAAGCAGATTTATCTAAGTTCTTAGCAACATGGGGTGATGATTACACCGAGCAAAATAGAATCACTATTCGTTTTGCGGATAATACCGATTTTGATGCACTCGTAGCAAATGAAGGCTATAACGAGTTTTATTTGATCTTAACAGATGAAGCTGGTAATGACAGCGTTCCTGTAAAAGTTCCTATCTATGTTTTCGATGGACAAGGTGGTGCAAATAGCATCAAAGGAACGGATTTCAGAGTAAATCGTTCTGATTGGGACACTAATTCAACGACTGAAGACATCTTACGTAATTATGTCATTGAACAAGGTAAAATCAAAGCAATTGAAGTAAACAATGCTGCTATTGCTGATATTACTAAAGACAAAACCAAGGTCACGATCGATACTTCTGGTGTTGGGAACAAAGAAGAAGTTCCATATCCAATCGTGTTAACGGTTAACTCAAACGGCGAACAAAAATCAGTAACGATCCATGTAACTTTTAACGATAAAACTAAACCTGAAGGAACAGGTAAATTTACGTTCGTTGATAAAGAGGATGTTTCAGCTATTAGCAATGTAGCGGATTATACGAAGTTCTTAACAGAGTGGTCAGACAATGTAACAGCCAAAGAGAAGATCAGTGTTACTTTAAAATCAGGCCAAGATATTGCTCAGGTTGTATCTACCATTGGACCAGCCTATTTTTATGTAACGCTAGCAGATGAAGCTGGAAATACAACAGATGTTAAAGTACCGATTTATGTGAAAGATCAAAATTCAATCATCAGTGATAAATATATCATCGAAAGAAACGATTTTTCTATTGCGGCAATTGACTATCCTAAAACAACTGCAGGTATTTTAACTATGATTCGTGACAAAGGACAATTACAACTGTTTGAAATAAACGAGACTTCAGTAACTGAATTGAATGCTGAGGATATCGTAATTACAACAGGTACATTGCCTGGACCACCGGCAGCTGGACAAGTTCCTGTTGATGGAGATTATGCAGTGACACTCTCGTATGGAGAGGGGACATCGAAAGCACAAGGAACACTTACAGTTACTATTTCCAAAAGTCTTGATACGTTGACTGTTGAATTTGTAGATGAAAAAGATTTGCCGATTGTAGGAGTCGCTCCTGTCGTGATTACAGGTAATATTGGTTATCCGATAGATTTGACTAGAGATAAAGATGTCAAAGATGCTTTGGCTGCCGTTGCAGCTAAAAAATACGTTTTGGATAAAATGCCTGATAATGCTACAGGTGTAATCATCAAAGATGGTGGAACGGTTGTTCAATACAAATTTAAAGGAACGTTATCAATTGATTCTGGTCCAAAAGTCATCAATTTTGGTACGCACAACGTATCGTGGAAAGCCACGGTTGAAAACAATCCTGACTATGACGTACCGCTTGTTATTTGGGATAATCGTGCAACGTTGACCAATTGGAAGCTAACAGTAAAGTTAGATCACGAAATGGAAATTTCTGGAACCGATCATACGTTGGCTGAAGCATTGAAGTATAAAACGGCGACCGAAGAAAAAACGTTAACTACCGATGCGCAAGAAATCCTACAACACAAGCACAGCAGTTCAGGAAAGTACGATGTTAGTTCAGAAACTTGGGGACCATCTAAACAAGGTTTACGATTAGAGGTACTTCCAGGTACTGTTAAACAAATTGGTGACTATCAAGCGAACCTGACTTGGCGTATAGAACAAACATACTAACAATGGAGGCAAAAAAATGAAAAAAAAGAGAATTCTTTATTTGATTCTGACCTCATTTGTTTGTGTGGGATTAGTGGTAAAAGCTATTCCAGTTCATGCGGCTGAGGAAGGTGGACAAGTTCAGACTCAAGCGGATGTAGGCTTTTACGAAGAAAGTACAGATTCTTCAACTGAACCAACTACATCTGAAACAAAGCCAAGTCAAAGTATTTCTACTCCTCCTCGTCCTGTAAAACCAACAGGAAAGTTTCCAACGACAGGTGAGTTAGTGAAAAAAAGTCTGCTCTTTAGCGGAAGTGCACTTGTATTGCTTGCTCTAATTTTCTTTTTTTGGAAACGTAAAAAAGAGAAGAAGGAAGTGAACAGCGAGCGATGATAAAAAAGAAATTGATGTGTTCTTTTATGATGGCGATTTTTCTGCTGCCGGCTCTGCCAACTACGACTTTTGCTGAATCAACAAGCTTGGACGGTGAAGGTACTATTGGCTTTAATGGAAAGTATCCCAAAGCTACCTATGATCCTGAACATCCGGATCAGGCGGCTGATCCTGGACCTAGTCCAACGACAGATGGGGCGTTAAGATTCGATTTTGTTCCACAACTTAACTTTTGGACGAATGCTATTTCTGATGAGGATCAAAGCTACTATGCCAATGCCCAACTATTTAAAGATAATACAGGTGTTCGTGGGAATTTTGCACAAATATCAGATTATCGAGAACAAAAAAGTGGTTGGCAATTACAAATTCGTCAGGAAACCCAATTTATGAATACTGCTACAAAACAAGAATTAAAAGGAGCAGTTATTTCATTAGATAAGTCGTGGGCTAATTCCATTACAAGTAAAGATCAAGCACCCTTAGTGTCAAAAGAAGTTATACGTTTAGACAATATCGGTGAAACCTATAATTTGGCAAGTGCAGAGATCGGTAAAGGAACAGGGAATTGGTCAATTATTTTCGGTGCGTCGATAGAAAATGATCAAAACCAAAAAGATACCCTTACTCCTCGTTTAGATAAGGAAGGGAATCCACTGTTAGATCCCGATTTTAACAATAAGCCAATCTATGAAAACAAAGCTGTATCATTAAACGTTCCAGGGAAAACAATAAAAGAACCTGGAAACTACCAAACGGTGATAACTTGGATTTTATCCGAGTTGCCATAAATAAAACAAAAATCTTAGGAGGAAACACAAATGAAATTAACACACAAATTATGCGGAGCTGCCTTATTATCAGTAGTAGGATTAGGATTAGCTTTACCAACAGTAGCGAAAGCCGCACCAGAGGAATTTAGCGGAGATGCGACAATCAAATTTAAAGAAGATAGTGAAGATGATACAGTAACGCCACCAGGAACAGATGGACCTGAAATTAGTGAACCAACGCCAAATCCTGATAACGGGCCACTAAAAATAATCGCTATTTCACCACTTAAATTTGGTGAGAATAGTATTACTGCAGCATCAAATGGCGGTTGGGAGTACTATGCTAAAACATTCCAAGCTCCAGAAAAAGCAAATCCATCAAATATCATTGATATGCCAAACTTTGTGACATTTAAAGATACACGTGCAGACGATAAGCCAAATACGCATACAGTATCAGCAAAAGTAACAACGCCATTTACAAATACAGCTAATTCTGTGTTAACAGGCTCAACATTAACTTTCTCAAATATTGGCTTAGGCACAACTGGTGATGCAGCTACTCAATTGAATTCATCAGCAATCGTTGCGCCAACAAGAGAATTATTAACAGATGGCACTCCAGTTACATTTGTAGAACAAAAAGACACAACCAAAGGATTTGGTAAATTTGATTTAACATTTGGGACAGTAGATGGCACAGATCCTACTGCAGACAAATCAGTTAAATTATCTATTCCAGCAGCAAACAACAAATTATCAACAGCAAGTGAATATAAAGCTGTTGTTACTTGGACTATCGCTTCAGCGCGTTAATCAACCATGAGTTAAAATAGCAAAAATAGAAAGACAGGAAACACTAGCTCATTTGAGCTAGTGCCCCTGTCATTCTTTTAAGAAAGGTAAATGACACGAATGAAAAAACAGAAAATCAGTTGGCTGATCGCTCTTATATACATAATGTTTGGGTGTTTAACTATGCCAGTTCAAGCAGCGGAACAAGACAAAAATGATGCCTCAGAAGGCGGTTTTACATATAAAGCAATTTATCCAGAAAATCAGCATAATGAAGTTGGCTATTTTGATTTACGGATGAAACCAGGACAAAAACAAACAATAACCATTCAAATGAGTAATAGTAGCACTAAAGAGATCGTCATGGACGTTCGACTAAATAGTACAAAGACAAATAGTAATGGTGTTCTAGAATATGGCTCGTCCTCGTTAGCCAAAGATACCTCTCTTAAGTATGACTTTAGCGATATCGTAAAAGGACCAGAAACCATTACGATTCCTGCGAAAGCAACGGTGGATTACAATATGGAAATTGCAATGCCGGAAGCAACATTTGATGGCGTGATTTCTGGTGGCATTGAAATCCAAGAAAAAGAATCAGAAGAGGCAAAGAAAAGTCAAAAGGGCATGGTGATCAATAAGTATGCTTATGTTATTGGAATGCTTTTGACTGAAACAGATAAAGAAATCAAACCTGATTTGCAATTAAATAAAGTATACCCAGAACTTAAGAATTACCGAAATGCTATTTTTATTAATTTTTCTAATAAAGAAGCAGCTTTTATAGATGAGATGACGATTGATGTGCAAATAATGAAGAAATCCTCTGACGAAGTTGTCTACGACACTAAGCAAAGCAAGATGAGAATGGCACCTAATTCGATGATTGATTTTCCTGTTTCGCTAAATGGGGAGAAAATGGTGGCTGGCGATTACCGCGCTCGGATCAACGTTACTGCAGATGGAGGAAAATGGTCGTGGGAAGAGCCGTTTACGATTACTGATGAAGATGCGGATAAGTTTAACCAAGAAGATGTCTCTCTATTACAGGAAAACGGCATTAATTGGGTAATAATTGCTTTAATAGTAGGTGGGATCTTCCTATTAAGTATAGCTATTTTCGTTATTGTTCGAATGATCAATAAAAAAAGTGGTAAGAAGAAAAAAGGAAAAAGAAAACAGCCTAAAAAAAAGGACAGAGTATAGACTGATGGAGGAGGATAGATAAATGCTGTTACTGGATTGGTTTTTTATAGGTTTATTATCGGGAGCTATCCTCATCAGCCTATTTGCCCTACTTGTTCTGTCCTTATCCTTTATAACGAATAAAAAGGAAAAACAATTAAGAGGCAAACGAAGCAAAAATAAGCGGAAAAATAAGAAAATAAAACGGGAACGATACAGATTAAAGGTAAAAAAGAAAAAACAAATTCGCTCCGCAATTAGTTTAGTGGTGTTAGCTATACTACTTGCTGGAGGCGCATGGTATACGCAATTTTATCAAAAAACCAATCTTGCTGAAGAAGATGCAGCAAACATTGTACAAGGTTACTATCTATTATCAGAGGTAGAAAAGCAAATAGAATCAGTAAAAGATACGGCGAATGTTGAAAAAACAAGTAGCAATCTACGAGAGCTGTCAGCGAAAATTGCTAGTTTCGGTATAAAATCTGCGAACGGTCGCTTAACGATCGAAGGACAACAGATACTAAATCGTTATTATATTCAGATGAAAGAATTAGGTCTAAATCTGAATAATCAAAGTGTCGAAACCCTTCGCTCAGAAGAGGTTTATACTGAATATGTAGAAAATTTAAATAAAGTGAAAAAAATCCAAAAGAAGGTTATCACTTATTTTAAAGTGAATGAAGCAGCTCTTAAAAATAAAAAATAAGCGATTGATAAAATGAAAAAAGCAAGTAAACAAGACCTTGTAACAAAGAGTAAAAAAAAGAATGAAGAGTTTCAAAAACCAAAAACGAAAGTAGGAACAAAAAAAAAGAAAAGAAATAAGCCGACACGCCCCCAAGCTGCCAAACAGAAACAAATACGAATAAAAAAGAGTTCTGCAACAAGAAAGCATAAAGTAAATCATCGTTTTTCTCTAAAAGATTTTGGGAAGGAGCTAGGTATCACGATTATAATAGTGATAGGCTTGTTTCTGCTCAGTTCTCAGCTTTTTTTTGCTCTTCCGATGTTTGAAGGGTATGGGATGGCTCCAACAGTTAGTGATGGAGATCGAGTTTATGTGAATCGTTTGAAGAAAGTAAGACGATTCAAACTAGTCTATTTTAATGTTCCTAATAGTAAAGAACGCTCAATTCGGCGGGTAGTTGGGCTTCCAGGAGAAGAAGTAAGTTATAAAAATGATCAATTACTCATTGACCAACAACCGATCGTTGAACGTTTTTTGGCAACAGCTCTTTATCGTGCGAAGCAAGAAGAAGAATTAGTAACTGAAGATTTTTCAATTAATCAGCTGTCAAATGGACAGCAACAACGGATTCCTAAAGGGAAATATTTGGTTTTAGGGGATAATAGACATTATTCAACGGATAGTCGCTATTATGGAATGATTGATAAAAAAGATATCATTGGTGTGGTTGAAACAAGAATTTGGCCTATCTATAAATGGAGATCGTATTAAATCGATTAAAAATGTATCTCCGAATAAAAAATAAACATCGAGTATAACGTCATTGGAAGAGGACGTTATACTCGATGTTTTGTCTGTTTTACCATAAACTAGGTTTGGCAATTGCCACAATTACTTCTCCAGTAAACGGATGAGTGAGGTGTAGCTCATAGGCATGAAGCAACAAGCGTCCATTCGGTTTTGGGTGATATAAAGGGTCACCAATGATTGGATGTCCCATACTCGCTAAATGGACACGGATTTGATGGGTTCTTCCAGTTTCCAGAACGCAATAAACAGTTGTTTGATTTGATTGTTTCACATAAGAGTCAATGTCAACATGAGTCACAGCTATATCTCCACGTCGTTCATCAACCACACGTTTTCGGCGATCATGCCGATCACGCCCGATTTTTTTTCGAATGGTCAAAGATTCTTTTAGATTACCTGAAACCACCGCTTGATAACGTCGATAGATTTGTTTGCTTTCCAGTAATCGTCCTAAAATCGGTAAAACGAAAGGATTTTTAGCAAATAGTATTGCGCCGCTAGTTTCTTTATCCAGTCGATGAACCACATATGGAATTTGGTTTTTTGGTGCCAAATAAGCAGCTAAATGATTAAGGAGCGTATCATGTTCATCAGGCTGGTTAGGATGAGTTTTCATCCCGATTGGTTTATTTAAAATAATTAAGTGTTCATCTTCGAATAAGACTTCAATGTTAAGCTTGTTTCCTAAAAGAATCGTTGGTGTTGGATAATCTTCTGGTTCAAACTGTAAAGTAACAATATCGCCACCTTTTACAGGGAAATGAAATAAGGCTGACTCACCATTGATTGAAACGTTTTTTCGAGTGCGTAAAAAGTGTCGTACTTTGCGAGGAACAAGCCATTCTTGTTCAAGTAATTCTCGAACGGTTTGCTCTTTAAAATTTTTCGGTAATTGGATGGATAATTCCATTTGTTTTCCACCTTTTCAATAGCGTTCTTTCTTAGTTTAACAAATGGAAGGAGAAGTTCAAGTGTTGAACGAGTATTTACGAAAATAGCATTTACTCTATGTGATACTGACAAGTAAGAAAATCCACTCATTATGTTCGTTAAGTGCTTTCCAAAATTTTCTTAGATAAATTATAAAAGAAATTAAAATATTCTGTGAGAGATTAAGACGGAAGAAAATCATTTGAAGAAGAGTGTAAAAATAACTATTTTAAGTATTTCACTTAAGCTGGTATATAATTAAAAAACGCAATTTTGATTGAAATTATTTTCTATTTGTATGATAATATACATATAATTTTAGAATAGGTCGTGATATGAATGAAACTGGTAAAGATGAAATTGGTGAATTTTAGAGGGTATGGTGAAGAAATTTTTTATTTTAAACAAATGACTGGATTAATAGGTAAAAACGATGTAGGGAAATCAACTATTTTAGAAGCATTGGATATTTTTTTTAATGCAGAGAATAAAAATGGTGTTATTCAACCAGATATCAATGATTTATTGATATCTTGTGATGAAGATAAATATTATACTATAACTTGTTTTTTTGAAGTACCCGAAAATGAAGTTGTAATAATTGATGATAGTAATCCAACAAATTTAAAAGAAGAATATTTACTTAATAAAGATGGGCTACTAGAAATAGAAAAAAGGTGGGATTGTACAGGAAAAAGTATTACTAATAGTAGTTTAAGCATAAATATAATCGCCGATATTCCTTATATTGGTGAAAAACAATTTTTAACTATGAAAATTGTAGAATTGAGAAAAGAGTTGGAAAACATTAAAGATGAAATTGATGATTATAACGACGTCAACAAGAGTCTAAAAGCTGAGATAAGGAAGAGGCTATATAAATTTTATACTAATGATATAGAAAAAAGAGAACATCCTATCAACATAAAAAATATCGAAACAGACACAAAAACGTTGTGGAAATCATTATCTAAAAACTTTCCTATGTATTTTTTATTTCAGTCGGATAGAAATAATTCTGATGGAGACAATGAGATACAGACACCTTTAAAAGCAGCAGCTAGAAAAGCAGTTTCTGAAAAATTAGAAGAACTGGAAGAAATAGAAAATTATATAATTAATGAAGTTTCCAAGGTTGGAGAAGACACTCTCAAAAAGTTAAGTGAATTTGATAACTCTATTGCTAAAGGATTGGGAACTAACTATAAAACAAAAGCTTGGGATAGTTTATTTAGTTTTAATATATCAGATGATAAAGAGATACCTATAAATAAAAGAGGTTCGGGAGTTCGAAGATTAATATTATTAAGTTACTTTAGAGCTGAGGCAGAAAAATCTTTTTTGAGAGCAGATAGTAAAGGGATTATTTATGCTATTGAAGAACCTGAAACATCACAGCATCCAGATTTTCAACTAATGATATTACAGTCTTTGGAGAAAATATGTGAAAATGATAACACACAAGTTATATTTACTACACATACTCCAGAAATTGCTAAACTGTTTGAGCCAGAGTCACTAATTTTCATTAGTAAAAATTCGTCAGAGAAGCCTAGGGTTGAAACAAATGAATTGGATAAAATAAATGGAATTATAAGTTCTTTAGGTATTCTACCATCTGTTTCTTCTAAATTTGTTATTTGCGTTGAAGGAGAAAATGATTTGGAATTTCTGAAACGTACTAATCAAGCAGTACCTGAACTAAAAGAGATTATTGATTTATCAGAAATATCAATTATCCCTATGGCTGGTTCAAAATTAAAGCAATGGATTGATAGAAACTATCTTGAAGATTCTAATGTCAGAGAATTTCATATTTATGATTCAGATGTAAATGAGTATTGTGAAAAAATCATTGAAATTAATAGATTGAATGACGGTAGGCGTTTCGGGATAAATACCCAACTATTGGAGATGGAAAATTATATTCCACCTGAATTAATTTCCAAAGAGTTTGGTATAGATATACCAGATGTTGAGGTATGGAAAAAAACTGATGTTCCAAAATTTTTATTGGATAAAACTTTTCTTCAGATTCCAGATAAGAAGAAAAGAGAGATGGCCTTAAAAGGTATTCTGAATAAGAAATTGCCATGTAACTTTACAAAAGAGATTTTGGAAAATTATGGTGTATATGAAGAGCTAGAATCGTGGTTTATTAAATTTGCAGAGTGTAGTCGCTAAAATTTGATAATTTAAGTTGATGTAAGTATTTTGAATGTACAGATATAATTAAGGTCTTATTAAAAATATTGGTATTAGCAAAAAATGAGGTTATCATTCCCGTTTAAATAAGGGGAGTGATAACCTCGTTTTTTGTTCATATATAAGAATAAAATGTCTGAATTAGTAACTTTTTTATTTAAAAGTTACTAATTCTTAATTCCTATTACTGCTATAAAATAAAAAAATACCCACTCTTTGGGGAAGAGTGGGAAAGGAGTTAAAAATGAAAAAGTGTTTTGTTAGGGTTGTTTGTTGGTATACATATATAATACAAACCAAATATGAATTTTTTGTGCATTAAGTTATCTGAAACTGTAAAACTTTTCTAAAGAAGTGTTTAAGTTTCGCACAAAATTTGTTAACTAGTTACCATTCATGGTATTGATCAAGCGTTTTGTCCAGTTAAAATCGGTTTTGGTGATTGTATCATCGCCAAATTGTTTCCCGTCTCGATCAATTGCGTAAACAAACATTCCGCCTTTTTGACCATCTTTTGGATTCCATTTCGCATAAGCATAAGCACGGCTAGTTACGTAGGGTTCTACAGTGTCATTCCAACGATTACGATCTTGTTCTTCTGGGAAAGAGACTCCAGGGAGGAACTGTTGTGGTGTGATCGACGTTTTATACGTATTCCACGTAGTGTCTAAAGAAGCAGCTGAGCGACCGTAAGCTTGGACGAATAGGTAATCAAAGTAAGACGCTGTTTTTTTGAATAAAGAATGATTATCTTTATTTGTATCATAAATCAATAATTTTCCAGTATTGGAATTTGGGCCTAATTTTTTAGACAAGGCTTTGAAAGTCCCAACAGCCATTTCTTCTTGTTTAGCAGTCAAACTAGATTCCATGTCAACATCCAACCCATCTAAATTCCATGGTGTCAGATAAGTATCGATCAATTGTTGAGCGTATTTGTCATATTCCGCCGTTGTTGGTGTCGTACCTACATGTGGGACATTCCACACTTCTCTAATATCGATCGTGCGAATCACGCGGGTTCCTCTAGCGTGCAAAGTAGGCACATAAGTGTTTTTCAATGTATCCCAAAATTTCTGTTGATCAGTCCCTGGATTTACATAATGGAAAACAGAAACAATATCTACGCCTTCTGGAATATCTGTCATAGCCGTAACATTTTGATCAGGCAAGGTTGAATTTGCATCGTGAGGCATGGTAACATCTCGCCAAGTACGATAATAAGCCATCATGATAGGATCTTTTTGATTGACTTGCGCTGCATTAGATTGATTCGGCAATAGGCTAAAACTTAGTAAAAAGAAAATCGGAATAAGTAAAAAAGTGAACTTCTTAGACATAAAAACACTCCTCTGTCGTTTTTTGTAAAGCGTTTACATTTCAAAAAAAGTGTAGCACAAAAAAATCTAGAATAACAATTAGAGTGCTTTTTATTGGCCATCTAGGTATAAGTTTCATTGTTTTCCATTTTGCTTGAAAATTTTCTCAAAAAAAAAGAGACCCACTCTTTGGGGAAGAGTGGGAAAAAGGAGTTAAAAAATGAAAAAGTGTTTTGTTAGGGTTGTTTGTTGGTATACTTGTATAATAAAGGAGAAATATGAATTTTTTATGATCAAAGTTATGCTAATTTAGCACTTTTTTTTAACGAAAGTAAGAATATGTACTTCTAAACGCTATTTTAACAAGCGAAATCATCGATTTCTTGATGGATTCTTAAACTTTTCTACATAAAAATAAAAGAAAAGCATGGTAAAATAAGCAAAACAAAATCTATGTACAATATTCATGCTAAAGCCGTATGAATAAAAGCTATGATCTATGTTAAAATGGCTTAGAAACTTTTATATTAAGAGGGAGCACTATGGACTTTAAGACAATTATGGGAAAAATAAAATCTGGTTTTCAAAGCTTCTGGGCTTGGATCAAACCATACCTTGTTCGTTTTCACCATTGGCGGAAGCGAATTTGGAAAAAATATCAAATCAATAAGATTATTTTGCTTTTAGGGATGGTCGTGGTTTTAGTGGCCAGTATTTACTTATTTACATTAGCTAAATCGGCAAATGTAGGAGCACTAAAAAAAGGGCTGGAAGAATCTACTGTTATTTATGATAAAAATGGTGATGAAGCAGGAAAATTATTTGGTCAAAAAGGAACGTTTGTTACTATTGATCAAATTTCGCCTTATGTTAAAGATGCGTTGATCTCAACGGAAGATCGAAACTTTGAAAAACATCATGGATACGATATTAAAGGACTTTTACGTGCGGTTGTCGGAAAACTAAGTTTAGGCATGATCGGTGGCGGTGGTGGAGGTAGTACGATTACACAACAACTAGCCAAAAATGCCTACCTTACACAAGAACAAACAATGACTCGTAAAGCAAGAGAGTTATTCTTAGCAATCGAAATCGAGAAAAAATATGATAAATCGCAGATTCTAGAAATGTACCTGAATAATTCATACTTTGGTAATGGTGTTTGGGGAATCGAAGATGCCTCGCATAAATATTTTGCTGTGAGTGCGAGTGAACTTTCAGTCGGTCAAGCAGCGACCTTAGTTGGTATGTTGAAAGGACCAGGTATTTATAATCCAATCGACTATGTTGAAAATGCCGTGAATCGCCGTAATACAGTTTTACAGTTGATGGTAGATAATGGCAAATTATCTCAAGGTGAAGCCGATGCTCAAGCAAATATTGACATGGGCAGTATGCTGATTGACAATTATTCTGATCAAAATTCAGATTACAGATATCCATATTACTTCGATGTGGTCATCGATGAAGCGGTCAATAAGTATGGCTTAAAAGAAGAGGATCTTTTGAATAAAGGGTACAAAATTTATACTGCATTAGACCAAAACTATCAAAAAGCAATGGAACAAACCTATGCCAATGATGCTTTATTCCCACCAAATGCCGAAGATGGCGCAATGGTTCAAAGTGGTTCCGTTGCACTTGATCCAAAAACTGGTGGTGTCCAAGGTGTTGTAGGTGGTCGTGGAGAACACGTATACCGTGGCTTTAACTTTGCGACTCAAACTAAACGTTCTCCAGGATCATCCTTGAAACCTATTTCGGTGTATACACCAGCATTAGAATCTGGAATGAAACCAAATAGTATTTTAGAAGACAAACCGCAAGATTACTATCCTGCTGAAAACTATAGTCGGACGAATAGCGGTGAAGTAACGATGTATCAAGCATTAGGTGAAAGTTTGAATTTACCTGCTGTTTGGACATTGCATAAAATTGGATTAGATAAAGGTTTTGAGAAAACTGAAAAATTCGGTATTCCGTTAGCCAAAGAAGATAAATATTACGGTTTAGCACTTGGTGGTTTGAAAACAGGGGTTTCTCCGTTGACGATGGCGAATGCTTACAGTGCGTTTGCTAATGGCGGTGTCCAATCAGAGGCACATTTAATCACAAAAATCGTTGATTCAACAGGAGCAGTTATTGAAGATAACACGAATGCCAAAACGAAACAAATCATCACAAAAGATACTGCGGATCAAATGACAAGTATGCTCTTAGGTGTCTTTAGCTCAGGAACTGGGATGAATGCTGATCCAGCAGGATATGTTATGGCTGGGAAAACTGGAACGACAGAAACAAATTTTGATACAGATAAAACCAATGACCAATGGGTTGTCGGCTACACACCGGATGTGGTGGTTGCAACGTGGTTAGGCTTTGAACAAACAAGTGAAAGTCATTATCTGCAAGGAAGCAGCGCTACACATGCTTCTACCGTTTTCAGCAGCCAAACGCAAGGGATTTTACCTTATACAGCGCAAACACCATTTACCATAGCTGATGCTTATGCAACAGGTGGTGTTGTACAGCCGGCAGGCGAAGTGCCAACGAATGAAAACAACGATGCTTGGAAAGAAAGTGTCAAAGATATCGGTGGCCAAGTGAAAGAAGGTGCCAAAGATATCGGTGGAAAACTTAAAGAAGGCTGGGACAATGCTAAAAATGGTTTGAAAGACTTCTTCGGTGGTTTGACAGGACAATAATCGGTTTGAAAACGAATCAAAGAATGGTACAATCAAATAGAAGAATTTATAGAAATGAGGGAGATTGAATGAGCAATATTTATGATACAGCCAATCAAGTAGAACGCGAAATCCGTGAAATGGAAGAATTTAAAGCGTTAGAACAAGCATACGCAGATGTAAAAGCAGACGAAGAAGCGTACAAATTATTTAAAGAATTCCAAACCTTCCAACAAGGATTACAAGAAAAACAAATGCGCGGTGAAGAATTTTCAGAAGAAGATGCAGAGAAAGCTCAAGCACTAGCAACGGAAGTTCAAAAAGCAGAAGTCATCAACCAATTGATGCAAAAAGAACAAGCTTTCAGCTTGATCGTAAATGATTTGAATCGCATTATCATGACACCGATTCGCGATTTATATAACGATTAATTAAAAAGACGTTAAAGTATTAAGTGGATTGAATCCATATATTACTTTAACGTTTTTTTATCAAATAAAATGTAGTAAATCCCACTTCTATGCGGGATTATTTTTTTTTGTTCAAAAAAATAGTATTTTTTGAAAAAAATAAAGATATAAAATAGATTATTATTACGAAAGATTTCAAAAATATCTTCGGGTGGTGATAAATGAGAAATGGAAAATGAATTTAAATGTATATCATTAAGATATAGATAAAATTTTAAAAAAGCGAGGTGAAAAAAATAAGTTGAGATTATTTTTAGATGAAATCTATGATAGAAGGTTAAAAGTATTGAGCTACATCAATAATAGCAAAGAACCAAAGAGTGTTAAAGAAATAGCGGAAGCGACAAATTTGGCTAAAAGAACGGTATCGATGTTTATCCGACAATTTGAGCAAGAGTTAGATGTTTCTGAAAAAGTGTTTAAAATTCATTATGTCAACCAGACAATCAATAGTGTATCTATTAACAATCTGGACCTAAACAGCATTGGAAGTAATTATTTATTGAACTCTACAATTTATAAAATAATCAAGCATATTTTTTTATTTGATAAATTAGATGTCGCTAAATTTTGCGAAGCAGAATTCATAAGCGCTGCAACATTTTCTAGACACAGAAAAAAATTACGTGAAATTTTATTAAGATGTGGGCTAGATTTATCCAGGGAGAATAGTTTCATAGGAGATGAATTTAGAATAAGAAATTTCTTTTTTCTTTTTTTCTTCAACGCATCTAATACATGGGAATTTGATAAACAAGAATACATGGAAACATACACTTATTTCTCAAAGAATTTATCAGGTTGGGAACAACTAGATAGTATCAAACAACTAAAAATCATTCTTCTTGTGTACATCAGTTTAATTCGTTCGAAACATAAAAATTATGCTGAAAATCAAACACTAATAGAGTTATCAAAAAAAAGAGCTACGCATCAAACATTTACCCTTCTATTCAATTATTTTTCAGCAACTAAAAATAAAACGACAGAGCAGGTTTGGGGAGAGACTAGTGCAACAGCATTTTATATTTATAAAGATGACATACTATCAGAGCCTATTGAAATAGAAAGCTACGAAGAGTATTTTTCCATGTATTATTTTCCGTTTATCGATTTTAGTAAGGAAGTTACGAATCAAATCATCAACACTTTTTTTGCTGAATCTGATAATAAGGAATTGTATTTGAACGTTAGAAAAGAAATTGATCGTTTTTATTTAGTACGCAACATCTCTTTCATTGATTATCGAATTTTTTACTATGTTTATGATGAAGAACAGTTTTATTATGCGGATACACTTGAAACAGAAATGAAAGAGAAACTACTCTCTATTTGCCAACAACTAGGCGTATCTGAACAATATGATTTTCAAAAATATGAAACACAAGAAGTATTGCTGGATTATTTGTATCTGATTGTTTATACACTGCAGATCAGGTTTAATTCAGTGGAATATATACCTGTTCAAATCTTTATTCAGAACACAAAACTGTTTATTACGGATATTTTAATCCAGAAGGTGTCATTATTTTTTGGCGATCGTGTTCGATTTGTAGAAACCCTATCTCCTTCAGTCGATCTTATCATTACAGATATAAAAGTAATCGACGAAAAGAACCAAGTTGAGCAAGTATATGTATCAACATTTTCAGATCTTTCAGATATGTCCTATTTGTTTGAGCAAATACAAAAAAAGCTTCTGGAAAAATATAGCCAAAGAAAAATGTACTTACAAAACGATAAATAATATACCAATACAAGAATAAAAGATGGCTCAGTAAAGTAATTGGCTGATGGATTTGAGCAGTTTATGCCATTCATCTTGATCATAAGGATATTCAAAATAGAAAACGATAGCTTGTTCATTTTCTGACTTTGTATGTTCATAGGAATCTGAAATAATAATATCCGCTTCTTCCATATTATAGGTAAATGTAATAGCAGATTTAGAAAAAAAATTACTTAATCTATTTTTTATTAAATCATACCCATAAATCGTTTTTGAATACTGAATAAGAATCTTTAATTTTTTTTGATGACTTGAGCTGTTATAAACAAACCATAGGATTTTTGCAAGATATTCTACTAATGAAGATGATTTTGAAATCATAGGGAAAAGGTCAAAACTTAATTTTTCATATGCAAATTGAATAAACTCTTCTTTTTTTGAATCAAATAGATCAATGGATGGGTCACAAAAAGGGAACTTCTCATTTTCTATTTGTGAAAAAGGAACATTTATGCCAAAAAATTGAATATAAAGCAAATTGAAAATAAGTTGATAATAACTTAAAACAAAGTTTTCTTCAGACAATATAAGACAATTTTCAGCTATAAAATCATTCAAGAGTGTTGTTGCAAAGGTAGTAAGTGGTAAGCCTGAATGTATCAAATTATTCACAATAAGAAATTTGTCTTCTATAGAATCGATATTTGCAATATAAAAACGGGTTAAAAAGCCAAAATAGTATTCTTCAGCTTGAATTACATCATCGGATACCTGGTTTTTATGTAGAGCTTCTTTTATAGAATCAGGAAAAGAAACAGGAGAGATTTCTTCAAAAATAGTTAAATAATCTAAAAATTCTTTCGATAACGAAACGAATTCCTTTCTATATAGAATCTGCCAATAAGTGTAGGTTTGAAAGTAAGATAATCTCATCTTTTGAGAAGGTGAGAGTAAATTGGATTTAATAGGGAAAGGAAGTTCATAAAAATTCTTTGGTGCATGGTAAAAAGGCCAGTGAATTCCTTTATAAATAGTCCAATAGATGTAAAGCATAGTCATGCGCACATTTTTTTCATCACCAACAACATTAGTACGATTTCTTTTTGCTGGAAATTCGATACTGAGATTGAAGGGCTCAAAAGAATCATTCATCTTGTTTAGTATTTTATAAGTATGTGAAAGACTAAGATTTACTTCTTGTGCTAAAGCTTCCACACTAGTGTAACTACCATAGAATAAGGCATCGGATAAATGGTATTGTTGAGAAATTTTTAAGTAATAAAGGCTCATCAGATCAATTACATAGCTTGTGCAAAGCGATTTATCAATATAAATAGAAAGGTATCCATTTTTTTTTGATAATATTACTAGATTTTTTTCAAATACTAAAGATAAATTATCTGCGAGTTGCTTTTGAATACGATAAACATTATGAAGTGAGATGTTAAATGAATCCATGATTTCTTGGTTCGTTACACCATTTTTATTCCGTAATAATTGTTTTAATAATTCAAATTCTTGTCGCGCTGTCCGTTTCATTAATAGAGTCTGCATTCATAGACCTCCAGTAGTTAAGATGACAGGGGGTTCCAACATCTTATTTCGATAAGCTCATTATACGATGATGTTTCTGAAAAAAACAGGGTAGTTTATTAAGTTATAATAAAAAAGAAATAAAGTTAGGAGAAAAAATGTTTAATATCGGAATTATACAATTTAAAGAAAGTTATATAACTAAAAAATACGAAAAATATTTAAGTCATAAATACGAGCTGGTGTCATCAGAGGATACTATGTCTAATTTAAATAAGTTACAGGCTATCGTAGCTTTTGAAAATGAAATAAGTGATGTAACAAAATTGTGCGAAATGATTTTGGCAGTGAGGGAACAATCAGATTGTTACATTTTCATTGTTTCTACTAATCCCAATGATACAGGGAAAATGATCTACTTACGTTTAGGAGTAGACTTTGTTTTTACTGAAAATCACCATGAGTTAGAAGAAATTTTATTGGTTATGAATAATACATTTAGCAGAAATCGAAAAGAAGTTATCAGAGTAAGTAATGAGGACAAAAAAGAAATGAAGTCTTCAAAACTATTTTTGATTCATAGTAATTTTAGCGTATTAATAGAAGGAGTTAGAGAAGTAGCGTTAACAAGGTTAGAATTCCAAACACTAAACTTGCTTGCTGAAAAACCTAAGGTAGCCTTCTCGTATGAAGAAATTTATCGAGAACTTTACCAAGAAAAGCTAGAAGGGAATCGAACATATAGAGTAGCGAATATTATTTTTCATTTAAGAAAAAAAATTGAAGTATCAACGAACAGACCAATGTATATCAAAACAGTTCGTTCCAAAGGTTATATGTTGGATATTTAAAGCTTAAAAGGAAGTAAAATGAATCTGCTTTTATGCAAAAACAGATGAAATCAAAAGGAATGGTGGTTAGGTATCGTTATGCAAGGGTTCAAAGAGAACTTTCGTAAATATAAACTGTATTACATCAGTGAAGGAGTATTTTTAATCAGTTGGCTGATTTACTTTGTATTATTTTTTCAACTGTATCAAGAAGCGTCATTTTATGTAGATCAGGGAGCTAAGTATATCATTCAGTTATTGTTTCTTGTGGAATATTATTTTAATAGCCTATTCATATATTTCATAATGAGTTTCCTATTATTGGTAGCTAATCTTTACAGCATTCTACTTTATTCCATCAAGATGAAGCAAGAAAAGAAAAAAATACAGTTTAAGTTTTCTATGCAAGTCTTCATGGGACTATACATTCTTTGTGCAGGTGCTTTACTACTAACAAAACTATGGGTCCTCTTCTTGTTGTTGATTATTCTTGCGGTAACGGTTGTTTATATCACATATGCGATGACGAAAAGTCAAAAAGATAATGACACGGTCTATGAAGAAAATGAAGTCGTGAAACAGTTGGGATCTTTTTCAACAGCTGAAGAGGCACAGAGTCGTGCACAGGAATTTGCTACTTATTGGCAAGAGGAATTTCAAGAGAATGGATATACGTTAGTTAGCGATATTTATAATGAAAAAGAGAATGAATATACTGTTGATATTTACGTAAAGTCAATTGAAAAAGATAAAGATTAATTGAGTGAGGAGCATTTTGACTTTGATGAAAAAAATATATGTACTGATACTATGTTGCTTATTGATTACAATCTCTGGAGTGAATGGATTAACTGCTTTTGCAAATGAAAAAGAAGATGATGAAATACTAGGATATGCGGTAAAAGCCATTCAGCCAAGCACACAGCTTGATCAGGAGAAAACTTATTTTTATGTGCAGACTGTTCCGGGAGAAGAACAAACATTAGAAGTAAAAGTACAAAGTACACGTAAAAAACCTATTGATTTAGAAATAACAGTTGAAGATGCAATGACAGGTGATAATGGTGAAATTGCGTATAAGGCATCTAATAATAAAGAGATGAATTATGATGAAACCTTAAAGGAACCAGTCAGTTCTATGATTGAGGTAGAAACGCCTAAGTTAACTGTTGGAAATTTTGAAGAGAAAATTGTTCGCTTCAAATTAACGCCTCCCAAAGAACACTACCAAGGAGTTAAAATCGGAGCTATTTCAATTGGTGTTGCAGATAAAGTAGACAATAAAGGAATCAAAACAGGATTTTCTTATGAAATCGGGGCAATCTTTTCGGAAACAGGAGAAGAATTCAATAATTCAGAAAGTCTAAATTTAAAAAGTGTAAGAGCTGAGTTATACCACGGGAAAAAAATGGTTTTAGCTAATTTACAAAATCCAGAACCTAAAGTGTTGGAGAACTTAACCATCGATGCTACTGTGAAAAACAAAAAAAGTGGAGATATTATCAAAGAGAAAAAAGTTCAGGGATACACTATGGCACCAAATAGTAATTTTAATTTTGGGCTGGATTGGGGAATCGCCAATATTCCATCTGGTGTATACATTATGGAGATGGAAGTTAAAAATGATTTTAATAATTGGACATTTAAAAAAGAATTTCAAATTACTGGAAAACAAGCGAATGAAATAAATGCTGGAAGTCCATACAAAATAATTACACCACTGAATGTCCAAATAGCTACAGTTACTTTGGGCGTACTGACGGTTATGATTGCTTTTTTCCAGTTCAGAAGGAAGAACAAATGGGAGAGGCACTGGAAAAAATTAAGAATTCAAAGGAAGAAAACAAAGAAAAAAAGGAATAGTGGGAATTCCAAAAGAGAGCGATGAAAAGGAGAACACTATGAAAAGTAAGCTAAAGTTATGTATTCTTTTGGGAATACTGTTAAGTTTTGCTATCACGCCACTTATGACTGTTCAAGCAGATGATGGGATAGATCACACTGAGCGAAAAACGAAGGTGGGGATTGGTTTTGAAGAAATACCAGATGACCCTATTGTGAGAGAGCCAATAAAATACCAACCAGCGACCCCAAAAAATATAGGGCAGTTACCAAATACTGGAGAAATGCTGACTTCGTTTATTGTTTTACTGATAGGTTTATCTGTCTTGATTATTTTTGTTGGAATTGCTAATTTGAAACGAGTTTATTATATAAGAGTATTGGAGTGATATTATGAGGAATTATTTATGGATTTATATTTTAGGAGTAATTGCAGCTAGTTCATTTTTCTGGTTTATCATAACTCTTTCGAGAGATATCGTTTTGGTTAAAAAGTTGAAACTAGCTAAGGCAAGTTTTATGTTAAATTTCACGTTACTCTTTATTTCATTATCAAGTGTAGGTTTAATTATCTATTTATTTACATCGTTAAAAGAACAAATAAAACTATTAGGCTAAAAAATAAAGTGAGCAATTTAAGACAGTAACTGTCGCCAATCTAAAAAATATTCTTATCTTTTAAACACAAATAGAAGGGTGAAAATAAAAATGAAAAAAATGATTTTGGCTGCGTTGTTAGTATCGACAGCAACTTTAAGCTTTGCAGGAAATGCTCATGCTGATGAAATGGATAAAATTGTAAATAATCCAAAAGAAAAAACAGAAGTAGGAATCAACTTTAAAACTAATGATGGTTCACTGCAAACAGAAGGTCCTTTTAAAGGCCATTTAGCAGTTGTGTTCAATCCAACAAGATTTCATTTTGGTTCAGGGAAAGTTGCTGCTGCTGGATCAAATAACTTAATATTTGATCAAGAAGGTGCAGATGCTACTGTGCAGGCAGAAAAACAATTCTTAGTTGTCAATGACGATAGAGAAGCAAATGGAACTACTGTGAATCCTGGTCAGGAGTGGCATGTCACAGCTACATTTTCAGGATTGAAAACATCAGCTGGTGATGACTTGGCATCAACAATTAAATTGAAAACTGGAGTAGCTCAAGGCTATGCTATTGGCTCTGCTATTGATCCTGTAACACAAGATTATATCCCAGCAAATCCTAACGCAGATGCTACAGTGATTACAGATTTAGCATCTACTGAACAAGCGAATTTCGACGGAGGGTCAGAGGTAACTTTAACTAAGGATAGTGCTGTTACTGTGTTTGGTAGAAAAACAGCCGACCCTGGTAAAAAAGGCGGAGTTGCAACACAAATTACTGATGTTCAATTGTTAATTCCTGATGGAACTGGTGCAGCAGGTAAAACATTTACAGGAGACATTACTTGGGCTTTAGCAGATACGTATAAGTAAGTAGAACAAGCGAATAATTTAAAAAAATATAGATAGAATAGATTGAATAGATTGGTTAGAGAGTTATTGTCTTAAATTGTTCACTTTTTTAAACTGATGATGGCGCGTATAATGTCAGAATCAGTTTTATTTTTTAAAATTGGAAATAGAGGTGTTTGTATTGAATAAAAAAGAAACGTTTTATAGAGTTGCAACAGGACTATTCATTTTAAATTTGTTTCCTCTTGCAACTCAAGTTTTTGCAGCAGAAGAGACAAAAAGTGTAAGAGTCTTTTACTATAATGGTCAAAACGTGAAGGAACCAGGTAATACGTTAAATCCGGAGTACGTAATAACAGTACCAGCTTCGTTAAGTTTTACTGAAAATGAACGTAGAATAGATACGACTATTTCGATGAATAACCTAAAAGGTGAACGTTATACTGGACTTCAAAAAGCGAGAGTAACGGTTGAATCAAAGTATGGCTATAATCTAGAAAATGCAGATAATTTTAAAAGCATTTCATACAGTTTAATAAAATATGACTCTTCTGGACAGAAGGGGACTGTTTTGCAGAATACAACTCCGCCAGGTGGTGAAAAAGCAGAAATAGGTGAATTTAGTAAAGATAATACCGTTGTTTCATCAGAAGCAATTCTAGGAGTTACAACAGTCGCTAAGAAAAATTTTGGAACGTATGCAGATATTCTAACCTATGTTGTTGAAAGCTTATAAAGAATAATTGGAGATTAAAACATGACAAAAAGAAAGAGTGACCACAGTAAGAAGCAGGTGAAAAAGCAACAGCTATCTAAGCTGAAATATCAAATAATCGGAGGCAGCTTCGCTGTAGTTCTTTGTATCGGTGTATTTGTATTTTTCTTTCTGTCTCAAAGAGCAGAAGAATCTTATGCAGTGGATGATAATGCAGTGAGCTATGAAGTCGCTATTAAAAAGCCTGACGGAATTGAGGGCAATGCGATTACATTTCCGGCGTATGCTGATACAAAAATACAGAAAAGTACAGAAGATTTTCCAGTGGTGTTGGCCAATCCTGATTTCAATAAAGCCTATATTAAATTTATCATAACTATCGACGATAATAAAATTCCGTTACTAACGACGGGGTTAGTTGAACCTGGTAAAGCCATTATTGGCATTCCTTTGCCAAAAGATTTAAAAGAAGGAGATCATAAGATTTATATAGAAATGTTAGGCTATTCTCAAGTGAAAGAGCCAACACGATTGTCAGGAACAAAAACTTCCTTCACCCTAACCATTGTTGATTACGAATAGTTTAGAAGATGCTATAGTAAACGCTTTTAATTGATATCAGAAGTTTATCTGGTTTCAAACAAACCGATATTAATTGTTCTGAAACTAGAATTAAAGAATCTAGAAAAAGCTTAAAACAGATTAAAGAGGTGCTTTTTGTGAGAATAGATAAGAGAATCAGACTTTATAGGGAGACCGTTACTTTGAAATAAAAGGAGGAGTTGGATTATGATAAAATCATATAAGTATAAACGAAAAAGTGGTATGCTATTTTTTCTGTTTAGTATAATATTTTTTGTGAATTTAAACGGTAAAACTTTCTATGCTGAGCAAAAAGAAGTTCCAAATCCAGAAGTGAGCTTAGCTTTAGTAGAAGAGAACAAAGCAGTAACTATTGATGTGAAACAAGCGATTGATTCAGAAAAATTAAAGAAGAATCCAAAAGATTTAGTCATATCAATGAACATTGAGGAATACAAAGTATCGGATAGTCAAAAGTTATTAAATTCATTAAAAGTAAAAAGTAAAAATGGTACAGACTATTCAGCGGATGAGCGAATAGAAAAAAAAGCGCCAAAAGATAATCAATTTATGTTGAAAATATCCAAGGAACTCGTAGAGGAACTTGTACAAGAAGAAAGTACAAGCATTCGTTTATCATTGAAAGAAGAAGTAACAGATGAGACAGCGGAAAATTTAACAGCTGAGTTAACAAATAACTTTAATTCTGAAACTGTGAGTAAAAAGGTGGAACTAAGAGCTGAACCGCCTATTCCTGAAAACATGACAGATCGCTTACGTACGTATAAAAATTTTACTGCTGTAGATCCGAATGGTTCTTTTCTTTCTGGGAAACCTCTTCTAGATATGAAAGGGAAAGATCTAGCTTTTCTGAAATATCGAGGGAGGACTGGAAGCGAGTATATACGTAGGACGATAAAAGTGAATGGAGGTACACCAAACTGGGTAAGACAACCTGGTAGTTCTGCAATAGTTTACCAATTCAATGTACCACCATTGGAAGGAGCCAATCATGGACTTGTTGAGATGGCGAATGTAGGAACGTATAAAGGTCGTGAGTTGACAGCTCAATTAGTGATTCCAGTAAGTAGGGGAATGATAAGTTTGATTAGAGAAAAGGGAAACGCATTAGAGGTAGCTGGGTACTCTGGTAGTTCTGGTGTTCATTCTTCTTTTGAATTTAAAGTAAATATTCTCTATTCAGATACAAAGGAGCTTATTGAGAAGGATGCAATAGTTATTATTCCATTCCGTTATTCAATGTATTGGTCTAGTGGAGCAACAGTGTTTGCCAATCAGAGAGATATAACTAATTTAGTTATAGGAGAGAATTTTTGGTCAAACGGATGGACAAACCCAGATTATGGTTTCTATACCATAGATCCATTAGATCCAGATGGATTTAATATGGGGTTTGCATCGAATCCTTCTGGAGGGAATGACTACAGCTATAATATTATTTATAGTGGCACGGAAAATATATATGTTGGAAAGCGGATACCCTCTCTTGCTACAACTCTTGATATGTTCGCAAGTTATGAGAAGATGCTGATAGAACGTGGATTTGTACCAACGAGTATTCTGGGAACTAAGCAAAAAACAATGAAAATCGCTGGAACATTATTTCAAGTAGTACCAGAACAACCTGCAGCTTCCTTATATAAAGAGATGTCTGTTTACTTTAAAATAGAAGGTTTAGCAAGAAAATTGACGAGAGCTGATTTAAAATTAAGGAATAATGACACCGGGCAGGATTATACGACTCATCCAAGCTTAGTTGGCCAAGAGTTAGAATATGATGAAGTTACAAAAACATATAAGTTAACATTTCCAAAGGAGTTTACTCAGGGAGTTATTACGTCTACATCTGGCGATATTAACTTAGCAATTGATTTTGAAGGACCAGCAATAAGCGATTCATCGGTCATGGCTTATTATAAAGGGAATGGAGACCCTTCAACGCCTTCGTTCCAATTCCCAATTGAAACTTGGAATTCAGATACCCTAGTAAGTACGAATGAAAGTGTCCATGGTTATACAGAAATAGAAATGCAAGCTCCTACTGGAACACCAGCCGTGGGGCAAACCGTAGCTTATAAATCGACTTCAGATGCAATAAAAGATACTACTCGCTTTTTCAAAGATGACGTAAAAAGTATGTTAGACTTTGATGAAGTGGAAGTGTTGTTTGCAGAAAATTATACGTTTGACACACTAGGTTTTCAATTACCTTTTAATTTTTTATTGAAGAGTAAAGTTACAGGTGTTGTAAGTCAACCAATCCAAGTGAAGATAGATGTCATAGAGAATCCGATGGCTTTTGTTACGGTCCCAGATGAAATCAAGTTGAATAAGACAAATCAGCTTGTAGCAGGAGAAGGTAAAATTGCATATACAGGTCCATATAATGTTAATATTGATGTAGAGACCGAACCTACTGTTGAATTAAAAAGCTTGAAAGAGCAGGCTAGTACAAATTTGAATGTGTTCAAAAAAGATGATACTTTATTGAAATCAGGGGAAATATTAACTACCTTAAATCAAACAAATACTGAATATATGTTTAAATTAAAGGCAAATGCAAAAGATTTTACTAAAGTAGATATATATGAAGGTCTATTGAATTTTAATTTTACTGTTAAGTAAAAAATAGAGTAAATTGAGTAACTAAACGAATAATGATGAATGATAAATTAGTTGAAAAACCTAGAGGAAAACGCCTCTAGGTTTTTTCCTCTAGAGTGTGAAATAGTATTCAGATATAACGTTTATTAGATAGAATTTCTGGCTCTTTAACAAGGAAGATAGAGCGGAGTCACTTTTAAAGGGGGAATCAGGGAATGCTTTTTGGAGATAAAAGTAAAAAGTGAAAAAAACATCTAACTCACTTCGTAAAAAATAACGAAATGATTATTGGATAGCAGTTTTTTTAGTCGTTTTCATGCGGTCAATAAAAAAATACAAAATCTCCGAAAATCCTCCCCAATGACTCTCTTTTAATGATATAGTAATACTAAACGAAAAAAGAATTGGGGAACAAAAAGTATGATTGGTATTTATGATTACACAGTTATCCTAACCTATGGAAATGCAATATTTTCAATAGTTGGAATGTATTTAGCACTTACACAACACATCGTTGAAGCTATTTTTTGTTTAGTACTCTCAGGTATTTGTGATATGTTTGATGGATTTGTCGCAAATATGAAAGAACGTACCAAAAGTGAGATGTGCTATGGTATTCAGATCGATTCTCTTGCTGATTTGATTAGTTTTGGGGTTTTCCCAACTGTTTTAGGGTATGCATCAGGTTTGACTCAAGGAATTTATTTGCCATTATTCGTCTTTTATATTTTAGCAGCTTTGATTCGGTTAGCGCACTACAATGTGACGGAAATGGAGAGAAAAGAGCATTGCGACACGTGTCGTGAATATTATGAAGGATTGCCTGTTACGAGTAGTGCTGCCTTGATTCCATTGTTATTTTTCATTACAGGACGCTTGCATATTGCCTTTACATTAATCTACCCAGCTGCGTTATTGATCATTGGTTTTTTATTTATCTCGAAAGTCAAAATCAAAAAAGTCGATCCTAGAAAATTAGCTTTTGGAGCATTTGTAGGAGCGGTGGTCGCATTTTTTGTTCGTTAAATTTTTCAAAGGGGTAACTACATGGAGCAGCAGTTTAAAGCAAAGGCTATCACTGAAAATGATAGTGGATCATTACGTTTTTTATATAAAAATTCGATTGGACGACTTATTTTAAAAGGGCTTATTCAACCACCGATGACAAAAGTTGCGGGAGCTTATTTAAATAGTTCGTTTTCAAAAAGGATGATCCCTCGTTTCATTAAGCAAAACAATCTTCAAATGGACGAATATGAGCCTATGACGTATCGTTCATTCAACCATTTTTTTATGCGGGAAATCAAACCGAAAGCACGCTTATTATCACAAGATGAGCTCTCTTTGGGAGCGCCTTGTGATGGCAAAGTCACGGTGTATCCAATCAATAAAAAACAAACGTTTAAAGTAAAAAATTCAGAATATGATCTTGCAGAATTACTTGATAACACAAGCCTTGCAGAAGAATGGCAAGGAGGATGTGCTGTTATTTTTCGTTTGACTCCTGATGATTATCATCATTATTATTTTATTGATGAAGGAACCATTAGTCAGCATCAGAAAATAGCAGGTGTTTTTCACACTGTGCAGCCGATTGCAGTCCATAATGAGCCAGTCTTCTCTAGAAATGCAAGAGAGGTTACAGTTATTGAGACGAAAAACTTTGGGAAGATTGCTCAAATTGAAGTGGGTGCATTGATGGTCGGAAAAATCAAAAATGTAAAAGAATCAGGGAACTGTCAGCGTTTTGAAAAAAAAGGTTGGTTTGAATTTGGTGGTTCAACAGTGATTTTATTATTTCAGAAAAACCAAGTAAGGATCGATTCAGAACTTTACTCTAACACTGAAAATAATCTTGAAACGATCGTGAAATTTGGCCAAGTTTTTGGGAGGAAAATGGGGGGAATGCATGAATAAGTTGGCATTTTTAGTTATTGAGGCATTATTCCTTCTAGGAAATTTTTATATCGGTAGAAAGTTTATTTTCATATTCGAACAATTTTCATTTTTTAAGTATCCATTGATTTTATGGGTGATTATTGGTCTATTGGCACTCACATCGCTGCTGACGATGTTATTATTTGATGTTAATGTGGGCGGATGGATTGGGAAAATTGGCAGTTATTGGCTGTCATTTTGGTTTGTATCATTAGTTATTTTTGGGTTGACTGATTTGATCATGAAGATTACAGAGAAAATCACCTCGATTCAGTCAAAAACCTCCCTAAACGTGTGGCTAGGTTCAATGCTGCTGGTTGTTATTTTATTTTGTTATGGTTCGTGGCAAGCACAGCAAGTCAAAACAATTAATTATCGAGTAACGATCGATAAAACAGCAAACAATAAGCTAAAAAAATTAAAAGCTGTACTGATCAGTGATTTGCATTTAGGCTATGTGAATGATGTGAAGAAGTTAGAAAAAATCGTGACGAAAATCAATCAAATGCATCCAGATGTCGTTTTTATTTCGGGGGATTTGTTTGATGGGAATTATAAAGCATTACAAGATACATCAGGCATACAAAAACAATTCAAACGACTATCTTCCACTTATGGAACATACATGTGTTGGGGGAATCATGATGCTGGCGAAACCTTTGAAAAGATGAAGGCACTTGTTGAAGCATCAGACATTGTTTTACTAGAAGATGAAATGACAGTTGTTGGTGAAGAAATTTTAATAGTAGGTAGAAAAGACAGCCGACCGATCGGTTCGCAAGATGGTGATAGAAAAAATCTTAAAGAGCAATTTAAGAAAGTGGGCAATCAACTGCCAAAAATCATCTTAGATCATCAGCCATCAAACATAGATGAATATAAGCAGGCTAATGAGTTGATTCTTTCAGGACATACGCATCAAGGGCAGATTTTTCCGTTTAGTTTAGTGACAAAAGCGTATTTCACTGTGGATTATGGATATTATCGTAAAAATGAACAGAGCCCGCAAGTTATTGTGTCTTCCGGTGTTGGTACATGGGGGCCGCCAATGCGAATCGGTACTCAAAGTGAAATCGTTCAAATAGAGATTATAACAGAATAAGTATGAGCAAATAGAGGCTGGAATAAAACTCACAGAGTTGAATTTCAGGCTCTTTTATTTTATCTCTTCAAAAAAATGGAAAACGAACAAATTTTCGTATGTTTTTACTGACCGCTTCTAAATAAAATGATATGATTAAGGAAACGAATTAGGGCGAATAGGAGGATCTAATGAAAGTATTGCATACGGCAGATTTACATCTGGATCGGTCTTTTGAAGGCCTAAAGAATAGTTCAACGCAAATTTCCGAAAAATTACAGCAAGCCAATCATGAAGTCATTACAGCGATTGTTGATATAGCAATAAGGAATCAAGTGGATGCAGTTATTTTAGCTGGAGACACTTTTCATCAAAGCCGGACATCGATCCGAACGCAAGCGTATTTTATCGATGAAATGAAACGTCTAGATCAAGCTAAAATCCCTGTGATCATGTCATTTGGCAATCATGATTATTATGTGGCAGAGCGCTATTGGTTCGACTTTCCTAAAAATATGTTTCTTTTTCAAAAAGAGCAAGTCGAAACACATTATTTTATGACGAAGAATCAGGAAAAAGTAGCGGTTACAGGGTTTAGTTATGAACATCCTTGGATCAATGACGATAAACTATCAGCGTTCCCTACAAAAGATGCGGCAGCAGATTTACATATCGGAATTTATCATGGTGATACGACAAATAATGGTCAGCAGAATTACGCACCGTTTTCATTTAGTGAGATGAAAACCAAAGGCTATGACTATTGGGCCTTGGGGCATATACACCAGCCTCAGGTAGTTAGTGCAGATCCTTTGATTGTATATCCGGGGACACCGCAAGGACATACAAAAAAAGAACGGACTGTTCAAGGTGTCGCAATCGTTTCAATAGAATCAGGTCATGCGACGGTTCATTTCGAACCCGTAGCCAAAGTTACTTGGCAGGTGGAGAAATACTCATTGAGACAAGCTAAAAGCCTGCAGGAAACGTTAAGTCTTCTTACGGAGCATCTTTTAAAAGAAGAAACGCGCGGCGGACAACTGATTTTAACGGAAATCAAGTTAACCGATACAGAACAACTAGGTGAGGAATTCCGAATATCCTATGAAAATGGTGAGCTACTTCACTATTTACAAACAACATTGCTACAACAGACAAATCACTCATTATTTTTATTCCAAGTAGAGGTGATGACGGATGATCTGGATAAAAAAGTAATGATCACTGCCGATCCTGAGTTGTTGAAGCAATTAGAACATAACTATTTACAACCGGAGATATTTTCAAATACGTTGCAAGAACTAATACAAAATCCAGTATTTTCTTCGATTGTACAGATAAACGAAGAGTGGCGTGAGCGTAGTATTGAACAAGCAGATCAAAAAATCAAAGCAGATTTTGTTATTCAGGAGGATCAGCCATGAAACTCATTGCAATAGAGCTTGTTGGATTTGGTAAATGGCAACAGCATAAGATTGAGTTTTTACCAAAAAATCAATTATTTTTTGGGACAAATGAAGCTGGAAAGTCAACAATCTATCAATTTATTCAAGCGATGCTTTTTGGCTTTCCACCTAAGGGCAAGCGAAAAAAGGATTATCAACCGAAAAATGGTGCAGCATACGGCGGACGCTTGTGGTTTTCTCATCCAATTTATGGGGAAGTTCAAGTCGAACGTTTCAAAGGTCAAAATAAAGGACAAGCAAAAGTCTATTTTAATGATCAAATAGGTGATGAGTCAACGTTGGAGAAGATGCTCCATCCATTGACTAAAGAGTTATTTCAGTCAGTTTTCACCTTCCAGCAAGAACAACTTAGTCAGCTAGAAAAATTGAGTGAAGAAGAATTACAAACGTCCTTACTCTCTTTAGGCTTATCTGGAAGTCAGCAGTTGTTAGTTAGTCGAGAAGATTACTTCAAGCGCGCTCAGGTAGTTTACAAGGGCAAAGGAAGCCAACCGCCATTAAACCAAAAACTGAATGCGTATCAACTTTTACAGCAAAAAATCAATGAGAAAGAACAGCAGGAACGTCCTTTCCAACAATTGATCGCTGAACTAGCAGGTACAGAGCGATCGATAGCAGAAAAACGTCAAAAAGCGCAAGAATTGAAGACCCAGTTGGCGCTGGTGGAAAAGCAAGTAATGAATTTACCTTTGTATGAAGAGCTACAATCTATTGAACATACAAAAACAGATACCGTCTTAACTCCTGACGAAAAAGAGACCTTACTTTCAATTTATCAGCAACATCGTTTTTTGAGTGAAGAACTGACACGGTTGAACCAAAATATTGCCGCACAAAGTGAGACAGAAGCGCAAACCGAGGATTACCAGTTTTACTTAAAAGAAGAAGGACATATACAGCAATTACTCAATCAACGTTATGAGATCGATAAATTGCTTTCGGAGATCAATTGGATGACCCAATCCTTACAACAAAATAAGCAAGAAATGTTTCCTTTAGAAAAACAGTGGGGATGGAACTCAAAGACACCACCGCAGTTGACTTTTGAAGAGCAAGCAGTCAATGAATTGCGAGATGAGATTGTCGCACGGACAGTCAAATTACAAACAACTCAAACTGATTTGAAGTTATTGGAAGAAGAAATTGCAACACGTGAAGAAAATTTAAGTACTTTTGAAACAATCAATAAAGAAATGTTCCGAAAGAATCATCGACAAACGAAAAAAACAGTCAATTTATTTTATTGTGGCGTTGCGGGACTCTGCTTATTGTTGAGTTTCTTTTTACCAACGCCGCTTAGATATGGAACATTCTTATTGAGTGCAGGATTTTTGATTGCGGGGTTATTTCCATTATTTTATCAGCCAAAAGATACCTATGAAGGTGAAAAAAGGCAATGGCAGGAAAAGTTATCTCAATTGGATTATTTGAATGATCAGCTATTAAAAATAAAAGCTGAAATCAAAAAAATCAATGAAGAAGAAAAAGAAATGTCTGAATATATTGCTCAAAAAGTGAAAGAAAACCATTTAGGTCGTATGGATCAAGTTGAGTTTTGGCTGACTCATCGCACAGATATTACCCGTTATTTGATTTTACTTAATACGAATCAAGAGCTGGAAAATCAGCTGAAAGAAGACCAGAAACGGATGACCAAGTTAGCCGAGCAGACGGAGCGATATACGGCACGATTGCCGATAGCTGGAACTTCATTGGGAGAGAGAATTCGTGTAATCAGTAATTTTGCTGATAAGATGGAAAAAGTTCGTTTTGCACAAGAGTACCAAGCAGACGCTTATACACGTCAAACGATTCGAGAAGTCAAAGAAAAGCAACAGCAAGTGACCGATCAAGCAAGACCATTGTTGCATCGTTTCCAGATTGCTTCTATAAATGAAATTCCAAATAAAATCAAAGGTTATCAAGAAGCTAATGCGAATTATAAGCGAAAACAAGAATTACAAAGGATGCTAGTAGGAGTATATCCAGAATCAAGTGATCCTAAACAACTACCTTCCAGACAAATAGCGCTAACACAAACACTTAATGACGTAGAAGAAAGTATCCAACAATTACAGGAGAAAGAACAGAAACTCCTATATCAGCGTCAACAAATGTTGGCGGATGGAACATTAGATGAACTTTATCAAAAACGTGCAGAACTTATGACTGAGATAGAGGAACTTGCTTTAAATTGGTCAGCTAATCAATTAGCGGGGCAAGTGTTGATGGATCTATTAACGGAATTATCTGAAAAGCAATTACCTAATTTGCTGAAAAAAGCAACGGATTATTTCAAACTTTTGACACGAAATACTTATCGAGCGATTCAATTACAGGAAGAGCAATTGATCGTAGTTCGTGAAGATCAACAGCGTTTTATGCTGCATGAGCTATCCACTGGGACAAGAGATCAAGTCATAATGGCAGTTCGGTTTGCTTTTCTTTATTTACAGGAACATCGCAGTTTATGCCCAATCATGATCGATGATGGTTGGCTGCATTACGATAGTCAAAGAAAAGAGCAATTAGCACAACTGTTTGCTGTTTTTTCCGAACATCAACAAGTCATCTGTTTTTCTTCCGACCAGGAAATGGTAAGCTATTATAAAGAGTTGAAACAACCGATTATAGAATTAGAAGGAGCATGAGTATGAAAAAAATCCGTGAACTAACTGTAGATGAGACATTTGAATTATTTCTTTTGATCAAAAACGCCGATGTTCGTATGGCGAAAAACGGGAAAAAATTTATTGCGTTTACTTTTCAAGATACATCTGGCACAATCGACGGGAAATACTGGGATGCATCAGAAGAAGAAATCAGCCGATTTACAGCAGGAAACGTTATTCTTTTGAATGGAAAAAGAGAAGTATACCAAGGGAATCCCCAAGTGAAGATCATGCATATGCGTGTAGCGCGTCCAGATGAACCTAGTCAACCGACTTTATATATGGAACGTGCACCATTAAAACGGGAAGATATGGTTGAAGAAATCAATCAAATCGTTTTTGAAATCACCAATGCACACTGGCAACGTATTGTTCGTTATTTATTGACACAATATCAAAAAGAATTTTTTGATTATCCGGCAGCGAAGAGAAACCATCATGCATTTGCAAATGGTTTAGCGTATCATACAGTATCTATGCTTCGTTTAGGAAAAGCAATTTGTAAAGAATACAATGAATTGAATGCAGCTTTGCTTTATTCTGGAATTATTTTACATGACTTAGGCAAGGTTAAAGAACTTTCTGGTGCGATGACTACGGAGTATACACTATCAGGAAATTTGATTGGGCATTTAGTGCTTGTGGACGAAGAAATTACCAAAGCATGTATTGCGCTGAAAATCGATGAAAATGATGAAGATGTGATCGTGTTGCGTCATATGGTTTTAGCGCATCATGGTTTATTAGAATATGGTTCACCAGTTCGCCCACGAATTATGGAGGCTGAAGTGTTACATCAAATCGACAATATTGACGCATCGATCCAAATGATGTTAGGATCAGTTCGCCAAACAGAACCAGGGCAATATACAGATCGAATTTTTGGATTAGACAATCGTAGTTTTTATGTACCAAAGGATATTTAAGTGAGTTAGGAGAAAAAAATGAACCAATCAGTGATAGATTTATGGTCACAGTTCAAAACACACTATTCGCTTACACATGATACGTATGATGCTTGGGCCTTTGGTAATTCACCAGAAATGGCAGACGAGCTATTAGCACATGTTCTTAAAGGAGAAAAGACTGGCACGTCTTCGTTATATGTTTTATATGAATTAGAGCAAGAACAGGTTCCTAAAGTAGAGAGCTATAGCGTGTTACTGGACGGAAATGATCAAGCGCAAGCGGTTATTTGTACGAAGGTAGTAGAGATTCTCCCGTACTCTCAAGTATCAGAAGTTCATGGATATCTTGAAGGGGAAGGGGATCGTACATTGAACTATTGGCGTAGTGTACACCAGCCTTTTTTTGAGCAAGAGTTAAAGAAGTATGGGCAAACATTTTCTGAGGATCTGTTGATCGTTTACGAACTCTTTGAATTAGTTTATCAAAAAAAATAAACAAGAAAGAGCTTGATTTAATCTCTCAAATATACGCAGTGTTTCTTATGTTACAATTTATTATTAGGTGAGGAAGGCAGTGTCTTATGAAAATATCCGTTTATGTTGCAAGTGGATTTAGCAAGAATCATAAAGGTGGCAATAAGGCAGGAGTGGTATTGAATGAGAATACATTGACCACTGCTCAAAAAATGGCAATCGCCAAAGAATTAGGGTATGCAGAAACCGCATTTATAACTGAATCTAAAATTGCTGATTACAAATTTGAGTATTTTACACCAAAAGAAGAAGTTGATTTATGTGGTCATGCGACAATTGCCTCGTTCGCAGTATTGATGCATTTAAATAAAATTATAAGAACTCACTATACAATTGAAACGAACAGTGGTGTTCTGACTATTACCATAAAAGATGACACCATATTCATGGAGCAAAACAAACCGATATTCTACGAGGTTGTGCCATTTAATCAATTGATCGACTGTTTCGATATTGAAGCTATAGATACTAAATACCCAATTCAAATTGTGTCTACAGGATTAAAAGATATCTTAATTCCTATAAAAAGCGAAACACAATTACATGGATTACAACCTGATTTTGAAAAAATCAAAGAAATCAGCAAGTATTATAAGGTTGTTGGGATGCACCTATATACGTTTAATAATGATCGAATTATCTGCAGAAATTTTGCACCACTTTATGATATCAATGAAGAAGCGGCTACAGGAACGTCAAACGGTGCTTTAGCTAGTTACCTTTATCAACAACTCAATTTGCAAAAAGAAGAGTATGTATTTGAACAAGGTGATTCTCTACAATTGCCTTCCGAAATATTCGTTAGATTAGCTGCCGATAGCAAGAATGAAATAGCAAAAGTTTATGTTGGTGGTACAGGTTATTATTGTGAAACTATCTATTTTGATGTATAAAGCACTACGTAAAATAGATGTTCATGAATCAAAGACTTTAAACAAACTCCTTAAATGAGAGAGTTTGTCTAAAGTCTTTTTTATGGGGTTATAACCTAAGGTTTTTAGTGATTCTTCTGGATGAGAAAATAGGTTATGAAGGATAGGTAGTAATTATGATTTTGTCCCGAAGAGTTACTAACGATAGAAAAGAGCTCACTTCTGTTTCATCTGTATTAGTAGTGAAAGTAAAAAAACAATCACTCATCCTATGCATTCTGTCTCCAAATAAAAAAAGGAGTTGACTTGATTGTCAACTCCTTTTTTTATTTGGATTATTTAGAAGAATCTTCTGTTTTACTTGAAGAGTCTTTAGATTTTTCAGAATCACTTGATTTAGAATCTTTTTCTTTAGAAGAAGATTCTTTTTCGTCTTTCTTAGAAGAGTCGCTTGATTTAGCTGAATCTTTTGTTTCAACTAAGCCAGCTAATACATCTTTAAAGGCGTCATCTTTGATTTTAACATTTGCTGCAGTTAAAACTTCAGACGTTACTTTTTGAATGAATTCTTGATCGTTTTGTTTAGCTGTTTCAGCAATTTTCTTCAACTCTTTTTTGTAAGGAGCCATGTCGTTGCCTTTTGCTTTGTTTTTCACCATTTTTACGATAGTGAATGTTGATTGGTAACCAGTTGCGTCAGTTGCTTGGATCGGTTCAGAAACTTCACCATCTTTTAATTTGAAAGCAGCTGTTTTTACTGGTTCAGCAATTGTTTCTGTTTGAGAGTCAAATTTTACTTTGCCGCCATCTTTTTTAGTTGCTTCATCTGTTGATTTCTCTTTAGCGATTTTTGCAAAGTCACCGCCATCATTTAATTGTTTCTTGATTTCTTTTGCTTCATCTTCTGTTGCAACTTGGATAACTTGCGCTTCTACTTCAGGATGGAATGTTTCCCATGCTGCTTTTAAATCTTCATCAGTGATTTTGATGTGTGCTTTGATTCCAGCTTGATATGCAAGACTTTGTTTAATTTGTTCTTTATAACTTTTCTCTGTAAGTCCAGCGCTTTTTAATTGTTCTTCAAAGTTTCCACCTTGATCTTTGATGTTTTTCTTTGTTTCATCAAATTTAGCTTGTACATCTTTGTCTGAAACATCTTTGCCATATTTTTGATCAAATACTTTAAAGATAATCATTTGTTGAACAGTTTGTTGACTTTGTTGGCTTGCTTTTGTTTGGTTGTAGAAATCTTCAACAGTGATTGTTCCGCCTTTCATTGTTGCGATATCTTTTGATCCGCCTGAACAAGCAGCTAATGCAAAGATACTGAATACGCCGGCTGCGGCTAAAATTAGTTTTTTCTTCATTTTTGTAAGCACTCCTAAGTTTGTTTTATTTTTTATTATGTAGAAATAATTTCTCACGGTTATAACTATACCACACTATGTTTCATAAAAGAAATACGTAAGTGATAGTTTCAAAGAATTTTCGAATTTAGGACACAATTTAATCTATAAAAACGGTCGATTTTAAGAAATTTAGCCTAAATTGAGAGAATAATCGTTTAAATAAACGAGTTACGAGTATCGAAAAATAGTAATTATTTGAATTTAATTGAAAAAAGAGGCTGAGCTATAACTCTATGAGTCACTGCTCAACCTCAATTATTCTAATCTTCCGTTGGCATTTCAGGTAATTCAGATTGAATTTTTTCAACTTGTTCTTGGAGTTGATCAAGTCTTGGTTCTACTTGAAACATAAAGTTTTCAACGTCTTGATTGATCCCATCGATAAAAGGCTCGATATACATATCTGCTGCAGCTTGTAATGCTTGTGCAGATTCTTTGAAGTGGTCAAGTTTTTCATTAAAATCTTCTTTTAAATCAGACCAGTCTTCTAATTCATCCACAAATTTTTGTCGAGTCGCTTTACCGCTTCGAGGCGCAAAAAGCAAACCGCTAGCAGCTCCAACGACTGCGCCAAATAAAATTCCTTTAGAAAATTTACTCATTATTGTTCCACCTGCTTCATGATTTTTTCAGCTATCTCCTGCATTTCCTCAGAAGAATAGATTCCTTGGTTGTTTCCAAAGTGAATGGAGAAGTCATCGGTTTTACCGTATCTAGGTATTAAGTGAATGTGTGAATGAAAAACGGATTGATAAGCAAGTTCTTTATTATTGTTGATGATGTTTAGTCCATCCATTTCAGGAAATGCTTTTTCTAAAGCACGTGCTACTTTAGGAACGCGTGCAAAAACTTCTCCAGCAAGTGTTGGCTCATACTCAAAAATATCGGTCACATGTTCTTTAGGAACAAGTAAAGTATGGCCTTTGGTCACTTGAGTAATGTCTAAAAAGGCATAAACCTTATCATCTTCATAAACTTTGTAGCTCGGAATTTCGCGATTGATGATTTTACAAAAAATACAGTCTGTCATGGTTTCCCTTCTTTCTTTTTGCTGTTTCTTTTACTTTACCATACCTTGAAATTTATTTGGGAGGAAAAGTTCATGAAACCTTCAAAAAGTTCGTGGTATAATAGATTCACGATAAAAAAAGTTGGAGGTACATAAATGAGCTTAGTAATTGAGCATTTAACAGGAGGCTATGGTCATATTCCTGTTTTAAAAGATATTAATTTTGAAGTAAAATCTGGTGAAATGGTGGGCCTGATAGGCTTAAATGGTGCTGGAAAGAGTACGACGATCAAAAATGTGATTGGGTTATTAACACCGCAAAAAGGAAAAATTTCTATTGATGGAGAAACATTGAAGCAACAACCTGAAAGCTACCGTAAAAAAATCGGTTATATTCCTGAGACTCCTTCGTTATATGAAGAGTTAACATTAAGAGAGCATATCGAAATTACTGCAATGGCTTATGATATTCCGATTGAAGAAGCGTTCAAACGTGCAGATACTTTATTAAAAACTTTCCGTTTAGAAAATAAGTTGGATTGGTTTCCTGCTAATTTTTCAAAAGGGATGAAACAAAAAGTTATGGTGCTGTGCGCCTTTTTAATTGAGCCAAGTTTGTATATCATTGATGAACCATTTTTAGGGTTGGATCCCTTGGCAATTCATGCATTATTAGAATTAATGGACGAAATGCGCAATCAAGGAGCAGCTATTTTAATGTCGACACATATTTTAGCGACCGCTGAACGATATTGTGATCGCTTTGTTGTCTTACATGATGGGGAAGTTCGAGCAGTTGGTTCGATGGAAGAGTTGCGTGAAGAATTTAGTTTACCTGGTTCTTCTTTGGATGATATTTATATCGCATTAACGAAAGAAGAAAAGGTGGGGTAGTATGTCTGGATTTTTTGGCATTCGTTTAGCACGCCATTTGAAAAAAATGATGAAGTATATGCGGTATGTTTTTAACGATCATTTTATTTTGGTTTGTGTCTTTTTATTGGGCGGCTTGGGTTTTTATTATTCGCAAGTGTTAAAAACATTACCAGAAAATTTTATCTGGGGTAGACCGATCGTTTTAGTATTTTGGCTTGTGTTGTTGCAGATCGGTCGTATTGCAACTTTGGCTGAGGAAGCAGATAAAGTATTTATTTTACCAAAAGAGCCTGAGATGAATACTTATTTGAATCGAGCTATACGCTACTCATTTTGGTTACCGATTGTAGCATTATTTTTGATGGGTGGTATGTCAATGCCGCTAGTGGTAGTTTCGACAGGATGGGCTTTTTCAACATTTTTCTATTTTATTGTCATGTTGGGTATTTTAAAGGCCAGTCATTTGCGGTTACAAAAATATGAGTTGTATCAAGTCACGTCACGTGAACGCAGTTTGTGGTTTGCAGTGTGGTTAGCGACAAGTATTGTAGCGATTGGGCTTAGTCTATATGTATTACCTTTAGCTGGGCCTTTGGCAGCGGGGGTACAGGCTGTATTATTTTATCTTGTATTGAAGAAAAAAGAAGCAGCTGTGTCATTAGACTGGGAACTGATGGTTCAAAAAGAAAAAAATCGGATGCATCGTATTTACCAATTTATCCACTTATTTACAGATGTACCAGAAATTTCTAGTAGTGTGAAGCGTCGGAAATTCCTTGATCCATTATTGAATAAAATCAAGAAAACGAGTCAAAATACTTATTTATACTTGTATGCCCGCAGTTTTTTAAGAGGTTCTGAGTATAGTGGCTTATTCATTCGGTTGGTGCTCGTTGCAGGAGTGATTTTATTTTTCTTAAAAGAATTTTGGATTTCAATGGGTGTGTCGGTTTTATTTATTTATCTGATCGGGTTCCAGTTGATTCCAATTTATACGCAATTTGATTACATGGTAATGACGCATTTGTATCCTGTGCCAAATGGACAAAAAAAACAAGCAGTGGGTAAACTTGTAACAGTGTTGTTGCTTGTAGCAGCGATTTTGTTCAGTCTCTTCGTTTTAATTGCGTTACCTGACTTTAAAGAAGCAGCGATGGTCGTTGTTGCGTTGATAGTTGAAGTATTGTTATTTGCTAAGTTTTATGTTCCGTATCGTTTGAAGAAAATGGAGGCTTAAAGATGCATATTTTATGGAATGACCAAATTGTTGAACGTGAAGAAGTCAAAATCGACATTGAAGATCGTGGTTATCAATATGGTGATGGTTTGTATGAAGTGGTTCGTGTATATAACGGTCATTTGTATATGATGGAAGAACATTTGGATCGACTTTGGAGTGGTGCTGAAAAAATCAGAATGCACTTGCCTTTTTCAAAAGAATCGTTAACGGCCAATTTGAAAAAACTAGTTGAAATTGAAGGAATCAAAGATGGAAAACTTTATTTTCAAGTAACAAGAGGGATTGACTCGCCGAGAAATCACGCCTTACCGAATCCTGAAAAAGTCAAAGGGGTTTTAACGGCTAATATTAGACCGTATGAGCGTCCTATACAAAAGATGGCAGAAGGGATCTCTGTTGCTGTAGTTCCTGATACACGTTGGTTGCATTGTGATATCAAGTCATTGAGTTTACTAGGCAATGTGTTGTCATTGGATGATGCTCGCCAGCAAGGATTTGATGATGCCGTACTTGTGCGTGATGATAAAGTAACAGAGGCGTCAGCTGCGAATTTTTGGGTAGTTAAAGATGGCACTGTTTATACACATCCAGATGGTAATTTGATTTTACCAGGAATTACTAAAATGAAAATTATAGAATTAGCAAAAGAGCTAGAAATTCCAGTCAAGGAAGAAGCAGTGTATGAGGAAGAATTATTTACAGCAGACGAATGTTTTGTTTCTGGTTCATTAACAGAAATCGTTCCAGTCGTAAAAGTGAATGAGCATATCGTAGGAACAGGAAAACCTGGAAACATTACGAAACAGCTAATAAATGCTTATATTGCGAGTGTTGATATGACGTGCGGCACGTCAGAAAACGAATTTTAATATTAAAAGAACAAGAGAGATGCTTGACGTTAAACGCTATGGAAGCTAAAATGATACTTACTGCAAATAATTATTAGAAGTTGTTAAGATAGGAGATAATTTCCATGGCATTTCAGTTGGATAAAGAATGGCGCTTGCAGCCAATAAAAGGCGCAACTGGCCAAACTTTCATGGGTATACGTGCGACTGAAAGAGTATTTATTAAACGAAATACTTCTCCTCTTTTGGCCGCGTTGTCTAAAGAAGGAATTGCCCCTAAGCTAGTTTGGACGAAACGGACAGTGACAGGCGATATTTTAACGGCACAAGAATGGCTTGATGGTGAAGTACTTAAAGCCCAAGAGATTGGTCAAAGAAACGATGTTGTTGACGTGCTTTATCATTTACATCATTCGCATATGCTGAAAAGTATGCTTGGAAAAATCGGTGGTCAGATCCAAACGCCTGAAATGATGCTTCATGCATATGGCGATAGATTGCCTAAAGAACTTCAAAATAATTCGTATCTTGCCAGAGTTTATCATTACTTGCAAGAGAATATACCAAATTATTCTATTCATAATTATATGGTCGTTCATGGGGATGTTAATCATCGTAATTGGATCGTATCAAATAATTATCTGTATTTAGTTGACTGGGATTCTGTAATGATTGCTGATCCAGCTTTAGATTTAGGGATGTTGCTAGGACATTATGTCCCGCGTGCAAGTTGGAACAAATGGCTATTATCTTATGGGATGCGTCCGAGTGAGGAAGCGTTGACGCGAATCAAATGGTACGCACTATTTAATTTTCTCCAAGAAATTTTACGGCATTATCAATCAGGAGAAAAACGGGAAATGAATGCAGAGATCTTGAAGCTAAAGCGAGCTTTTGGGTATTAAAAAAGGTGAACATTTGCTTTTACCGTGAACTTAAATAGATAGAGGGCAGCGCAAAACGAATTCTGTTTTGTCCTACCCTCTTAAAATTTGTTATTAAAGAAAGGAAACACAAAGTATGAGAATGAGAAAAAGACCTGGAGCAGCTGAACTTCTGGCTAGTCATCCCGAATTAGTAGTTGACGAGCCTTCTAAATGGCAAGGACGTTGGGCTGAACGATTTGGGAATGATCATCCTATTCATATTGAAATAGGCTCAGGTAAGGGGCAATTTGTAGTAGGAATGGCAAAAGCAAACCCAAAAATCAATTATATTGGGATCGACATGCAACTAAGTGTCCTTTCGATTGCTTTAGAAAAAGCTTTGAAAGAAGAGTTGCCGAACTTGCAATTACTTCATGTCAACGGAGAAGAATTGACACAATACTTTGCAGAGAACGAGATAGATCAAATTTACTTGAACTTTTCTGATCCATGGCCAAAGACCAGACATGAGAAACGTCGTCTGACGTTTAAATCGTTTTTAGCAACAGATGAAGAAATTCTAAAACCGAATGGAGAAATTCATTTTAAAACAGATAATCGTGGTTTATTCGAGTATTCATTAAGTAGTTTTTCAAAATATGGTATGGTTCTGGAACAAGTTTGGCTAGATTTACATGCTAGTGATTATGAAGGAAACATCATGACAGAGTATGAAGCAAAATTTTCTGCAAAAGGGCAACCGATTTATCGTGTAGAGGCACGATTTCAATCTGAATAAGACCAAAAAAAGAACAGTTGAAACAGCACAATGTTATACGTGCTTGTTTCAACTGTTCTTTGTATTCTTAATCCTTGATTCTTTTAACGTCAATCACAGTTCCAGTAAAGGCGTCAGCGGTGAATTCATACTGAACCATAGTACCGTCTTCTAAGCGTGAAATACCGCCATTGTAGGTTTTTGAATGAACGGCAAATTTTCGTAGTGGTTTTTTCTCAAATTCGATCCAAGATCCTTCGATGGGTCCTTCTTTCAAAAAGGCTGCTTTGACATTTTCTAAAACCAAATCAGCATCCAATGTCCGTTTTTTCTGATACCATAATGTAGAAGCAATACCACTTATAATTCCTAAACTTACACCAATTGCTAAGCCACCTTTAAAATAGCTTAATTCATTTTCTTCATTCATGGGGAATAACCTCCGAGTATTTTCAAATGTTTGCCAAAATCATTCAGCGTTAACTATATTCTAACACATTGTATGAAAATATCGAAAAACAAAAAACGTGGGCAATTGAAAAATTTTGCGTTATAATGAATGTGAAATCATATGAAAGGAGTATCTGCCGTTTTTGTTTGAAAGTAATGTTATTTTTAGCAAAAAGGAATAAGTGATCCTAAGCGGGAGAACTGGCAGATAATACAACGATGGAAGAAAAAACATTTCAACGCATCAAAGAACTAACAGAATTACAAGGAACAAGCGGATTTGAAGATGATATTCGTGCGTATATGAAAAAAAATATGGCCCCATTAGTAGACGAGATTCAATATGATGGTTTAGGTGGGATTTTTGGTCTAAAAAGAGCGAAAGAACAAGATGCGCCACGTGTTATGGTTGCGGCTCATATGGATGAAGTCGGCTTTATGTTGACACAAATCAAAGACAACGGATTATTCCAAGTTGTTCCTTTAGGCGGCTGGAATCCTTACGTGGTTTCTGCGCAACGTTTTACTTTAAAAACAAGTAAAGGCAATTATCCATGTATCTCTTCTTCTGTGCCACCTCATTTATTACGTGGCACAAGTGGTCAAAAACAGTTAGAAGTAACAGATATTCTCTTCGATGCTGGATTTGAATCAAAAGAAGAAGCAGAAAGTTTCGGTGTGCGTCCAGGTGATTCGATCGTGCCTCAAACAGAAACGATCAAAACTGCTAATGGCAAAAACATTATTAGTAAATCATGGGATAACCGCTACGGTTGTACATTAGTCTTAGAAGCATTAGAAGCACTGCAAAATGAACAATTAGGTCATACGCTGATTGCTGGAGCAAATGTACAAGAAGAAGTTGGTTTACGTGGTTCTAAACCTTCTGTGCACAAATTTAATCCAGATCTATTCTTTGCAGTAGATTGTTCCGCTGCAGATGATATTCAAACGAAAAAAGGGACATACGGTCATTTAGGTGAAGGAACATTATTACGTATTTACGATCCAGGAATGATCACATTACCTCGTGTACGTGAATATTTATTAGACACAGCAGCAACACATAACATTCCTTACCAATACTTCGTTTCTAAAGGCGGTACGGATGCTGGTGCAGCTCATACAACAAACAATGGTGTACCAAGTACAGTTATCGGCGTTTGTGGACGTTACATCCATACGCATCAAACAATGTTCAATATCAAAGACTTTGAAGCAGCTCGTGAAATGCTGATTCAAGTATTAAAAGGTCTAGATAAAACAACTGTTAATACGATCATTTACGGAAAGTAGAGGGTAGTTTATGATTATTCCAACATCATATGAAGAACTGGCAGGCTATGTCTCAGAAGGAAAAAGTGTCTTTTTCTTCACTGCAGATTGGTGTGGTGACTGCCGTTTTATCAAACCAGTAATGCCTGAAATCGAGGCTGAATTTCCAGATTTTCGTTTTATTGAGGTAGACCGTGATAAGTTTATGGATCTGGCTTCTGAGTGGACTATTTTTGGAATTCCAAGTTTTGTAGTCACTGAACAAGGTAAAGAGCTGGGTCGTCTGGTCAATAAAGACCGTAAAACGAAAGAAGAAATTACAACCTTTTTAAAAAGTGTAAGTTAAGTTTTAATCAACAATAATTAGCCGATTCAAAAGAGAAAATAAAACAATCGGGAGATGGATACTATGTTAACACAAACGTATAAGACTATTTTAGTTGGTGTAGATGGTAGTGATCAAGGGAATTTAGCCTATCAACAAGCAATTGAAGTAGCTAAAAGAAACAATGGTCGTGTGATTGTCGCTCATATTATAGAAAATAAAGTCTATACAATGATGGGATATTCCTCTTTGAATGATAGTTTATTAGATCAAGAAACGGAAAATGCAAGAGAATTACTGGATGACTGTAAAGCATATGCTAAAAGTGTTGATTTTTCTCAAGTAGAACCTGTTGTTGCTTATGGTTCAGCAAAAGAAGTAATGTGTAACGATTTGCCAGAGAAATATAATGTTGATTTGATCATGGTAGGACAATCAGGCTTAAATGCTGTAGAGCGTTTAATGATCGGCAGTGTGAGCAGTTACATCATTCGTCACGCACCATGTGATGTTTTGATCGTTCATCCAGAGAAAAAGAAAAAATAAATAGCCAATGTAAAATAGGTGAAGCAAGGCGTAACCGTTTTGTTTCACTTATTTTTTCTTTATTGAATATTGAAAAGAAAAAATATCATGCAGACAAACTGTTTTTTTGTTAAGATAAGACAGAAGATATAGAGATGGTATCTTGAAAAATGATAAAAATGGAGTGAGTTAAAAAATGATTTTTGCTTATAATAAGGAGCATGTCGGCGATGTCTTGATGGTCATTGTGGCAGATGATAAAGGACAAGAAAATCGTGTGGAGCGTAAGGGCAATGTAGCACGTGTAAGTATAGCAGAAGACGGCCAAGTAGTTGCTTGGAACATCTTTGAAGCATCAACGCTTTTAGGTGAAATTGCAGGCGTAGGCCAAATTGAATTGACTAAGGAGCAATTAACGAAGGTAAATCAAGAACTTGGACAAGCTGGTTTTAATGAAACGCTAGTGGAAGAAAATGAGCCGAAAATCGTGATCGGTTTTGTAAAATCTTGTAAAAAGCATCCTGATTCTGATCATTTATCGATCACACAAACAGAAGTGGACAATGGTGAAGTTCTACAAATCGTTTGTGGTGCACCAAATATCAAAGCAGGGCAAAAAGTAGTTGTCGCAAAACCTGGTGCCATGATGCCAGATGGGTTGATGATTTGGCCTGGAGTTTTACGCGGTGTAGAAAGTTTTGGTATGATTTGTTCTGCTGGGGAATTGCGTTTACCAGATGCGCCAGCTAAAAAAGGAATTTTAGAATTACCATTTGATGCGGTAGTAGGAGAAGCATTTCCTGTAGGGAAATAAAACAATAAACCCGTAACAAAACAGAAAAAGGTTTTGTTACGGGTTTATTTTTATTGCTAATCGCCATTATACTCAGCGAAACTTGGACCGTTTGAACGGACTTTATTTTGTTCTGCTTCTTCTAAAGCGGTGAACAACGTGCTGTCATTCAAAAAAGTATTCCACTCAGCATACATCATGGCATTCAACTCATCCACAGAGCTATGGCCTAAAACCTCAGTACCTTCACCTTCATCTGTAACAAAATTTCCAGATTCATCGTGTTTTGCTTTTTTTAATTCCTCTAGATCGTGTTTTTTACTGAATAATTTATCCCATTCTTCACGTAATTTATGAGCCATAGTAAATCCCTCTTTCTAAAGTTTTATTTATCTTCATTTTATTATACTCTTGAATTTATTGCTCATATAAAGGTATGACTTTATAGCAAAAAACTAGGTTAAATGCTTTCCAATTTGAAGAGGAATGCATCACCTAGTTTTTTACTTACTATATTTATGGATTTTGTGAATTGTTTGAGTTAGCTGAGTTTTGTTTAAGTGCTGATTGGTCAATGGTTAATTCTACATCCACACTTTGTTCTTTTCCATCACGATAGAAGGTGATTTTCATTTTATCGCCGACTTTTTTCTTGTAAAGAGCACTTTGCAAATCAGTTACAGAATTGATCTCTTCACCGTCGATTTTAGTGATAACATCATATCTTTCAAGTCCTGCTTTATCCGCTGGAGTGGCAGTTTGAACGGTACGAACAAGTACCCCCATTTGAACTGATTCAGGAAGTTTTAAGATTTCTTTTCTTTGTTGTGTGGATACATTTGTTAATTCTTCCATTGAAATACCTAGCGCTGGACGTGTTACTTTGCCTTCTTTTTCCAATTGATTGATAATATTTACTACATCATTACTTGGAATCGCAAAGCCCATTCCTTCAACACTTACTTGGCTTTCAGATTGCACGATTTTAACAGAGTTGATCCCGATTACTTGACCTTCGATATTGACTAAAGGACCGCCTGAGTTTCCTGGGTTGATCGCAGCATCTGTTTGGATCGCATTGATATTGATCGCTTGACCGTTATTTTCGTTTTGGATATTTCTATTTAATGAAGAAATGATCCCTTGTGTTACTGAATTGGCATAAGCAGAACCTAGAGGTGAGCCGATAGCTAAAGCTGGTTCTCCGATTTTTAGCTTATCAGAGTTACCAAATTCAGCAATTGAATCTACTTTATCAGATGAAATCTTGATTACAGCAAGGTCAGTATAAGAATCTGTACCAACTAATTCTCCTTGAACTTTCGTACCATCGTGTAAAACAACCTCCAAGCCTTTCGCTTGATCTACTACGTGATTATTCGTAACAACGTAAGCTGTTTTTCCGTCTTTTTTATAAATTACGCCGCTACCTTCACTGGCAGCTTGCAAATCACTGTCTTTCGATTCAGCTCCATTCGATTCAGTACCGTCATTACCACCGAAGATACTGCCAAAACCACCAGCATCCGTATTTTGACTAGGGCTTTGTAAGTTGATAACTGAAACAACAGAATCTTTTACTTTATCAACAGCTTTAGTCACATCACTCGTTACATCTAAACTAACATTGGTCACTTTGGTATCGCCTTTGTTATCTTTTACTGAGTTTGTTGTTGGTGTATTAGATGAAGGTGAGTTTTGCCCTAGAAGAGTATAAGCACCACCAAAAGCGAGTGCACCTCCAAGTAATCCCCCAATTAAACCAATCCCAAATTTTTTAAATAATCCATTTTGCTTTTTATCTGAATCAGGTGTAACGTCTTTCTTTTGCATACAAGCAACCTCCTAATTAATTATCATTATTTATTATATTTAGTATAGTCTTTCAAGACACCTTTAGTCTACCCAAGAGCTTTGAATTTTTTATGAACAAGTTGGGGAGAAAAACAGATACAAATAATGAAAAAATGATAGTGCTGAAATACTTATACACAGTAAAGTGTGAAAAACTTTTGAAAAATAGAGGAAAAGTCCTGTGAAAAACTTATCCACAAAATGTGGATAATGTGGATAAATATATGGGAATATGTGTTTGTATCTCAAAATACTATGAAATAAAGGATAATTCAGCATAAACCTGTGGATAAGTCTGTGCATATGTGCATAACTTTGTGGGAAAGTATGTGGAAGACTCAAAACATTCATGATAAAATTGTTAACAAGTGAAAGAATTAAAACCGAAAGAGACGTGAATCTGTTGAAAATAAAAATTATTACTGTGGGTAAGTTGAAAGAGAAATATTTGGTTCAAGGAATAAACGAGTATTTAAAACGACTGCAAAGTTATGCAAAAGTAGAAATCATTGAAGTATCGGATGAAAAAGCACCAGAAAATTTAAGTGAAGCAGAGATGCTTCAGGTCAAAGGAAAAGAAGGCGAACGGATTTTAGCCAAAATTTCAGATCAGGATCATGTTTTTGTTTTGGCAATTAATGGGAAGCAGTTTAGCAGTGAGGACTTTTCTAAGGAAATCGAGCAGTTGGGTATTCATGGGAAAAGTCAGTTGGCGTTTGTGATTGGCGGTTCACTTGGATTGAGTGATGAGGTGTTGAAGAGAAGTCAGCAGCAGATGTCTTTTGGGAAATTGACTTATCCACATCAGTTGATGCGATTGGTTTTGGTTGAGCAGATTTATCGAGGGTTTCGGATAATGCGGGGGGAACCGTATCATAAGTAGGGGTATTTTTTTGCTTATTAACAAAAAGTATAGAAAATAGATATGCTCTTTAGTAAAGTTAAATAGACACAAAGTTAATGACTTGTTAAAAAAAGGAGAGTGAAGCATGTCGATTAATAGTAATTCTAGTATTGCCAGTGGGGTTTCAGCCTCATTTAGTCAATCAGCTAGTGCATTAAATAGAATATCCGTTTCTGTCAGCTCTGGACAAATCAACGTGGCTGGTAATAGCACTGCGATTGAAAGTTTTTCAACCTTTCAATCTAGTCTAAAAGGTGTCTCTAACAGTATTGTAAAAGCAGGGGACAATATAAATTCTGTTGCGAAAGAATTTGAACGCATTGACCAAAAAATTGCGCAGTTACCTACTCTTTCAATTGGAGGGATAAGGTAATGACGTTAACTTCGCAACAACGTTTTGACGATCAAAACTACCAGTTTCGAAATCAACTGGAAGAACTTCAAGAAGCACAACGAGACAATAAGAAAGACCAACAGTTTATTGAACAACTACAAGAACGATTCTATGCGTTACAACGACAAGAACAACGAATCTATCAGGAATCTCTAAATGAAGTAGAATCAGAAGAGAGAGATTTTTTTCGAGGAACGACAGGATGATAGTTTTCACTTATCACGACAAGCATTACAAGAATTTGAAGAGGAACAAGAACAGCTAGCGCAAGACCGTAAAACCTTGTTAGAAAAAGAAGACTCGGTCCGTTCAGCACATCGAAACTTCTTAAAAACAGAAGAGAAGGAGATGTCGAATGGGACTTAAATTCATTGTGTCAGAAGCACAAGCTAGAAGTTCGCAAGCAACACAAGTTAGTAGCCAAGCACAACAAGCTGTGTCTTCCTTACAACAAAGCATCCAACAGTTTTTATCTGCGCCTTTATCCAGTAAAGCCTATGATTCGGCTAAAAATTATTTTATGGTGGCGTATAAGCCTATTTGTCAGTCCATTATCATGACTGCCGAAGCTTTTACCAATGCGCATAAGAAATTTGTAAGTGAATATCAGGCTACTGTAGGTGGAGAAGATATAGATGAGGACAAAATTCAAGCAGAGATTGATCAATATCAAGAGTTATTACACACGATTGACGACTTGATTCGGGATGCGAAAAGACCTCGACCAGACTTAGAAAGACGTTCTATGAACGCTTATGAGGCCATGCAAAAGAGAAAAGAAAAACTGGAGAAATTACGGACATACAGCGCTCAGTCAACAAGCTTTTTTAGTGAATATAATTCTTCTCAACAAGAATTGAACACAGCGATTAATCAAGTAAAGGATTGTAAAGCGTGGAATGCCTCTACAGGGACTTTTGATCTCAAAAAACTAGATATGAACTGGGCAAAAGCTATTTCTAGTCGATGGGATGAAAGAGCAAAAAAAATGGAACAAGAGCATGCGGCTAAATTTAAAAAAGCTATGGAAGGGAGAAGGTATGTCCGTGTTCAGATAGCACCAGGTGTCTATGAATGGATGTGGGTAAAAGATCCGTTAAGAGTATCACAAGCAGATTTTGAATTTAATGAGACATACAAAGACTATCTTGCAATTTTGATGAATCCGAAAGAGAATGGGATACTGGATGACTATTTTGCTACAATGGCAGAAGAACTACGTACAGGAATGAATGCAAAAACAGGGAAACCATTAACAGATTTAGAAAAGGCCCAACGGTGGTCAACCGTATTGAGTGCCATATCTGTAGTTGCTATTGGTGCTTATTATGGTGGGAAAGGGTTAACGTCCAACAACAAAAAAACACCTAAGAAAACCAGTGGACCTATGTGCTTTGTTTCAGGTACACTTGTCTTGAGTGAACAAGGTCATAAACCGATTGAATCTATTCAAATAGGTGATAAAGTTTTTGCGAAGCATGAAAACTCTAATATTCAGTCTTATGAAAAAGTTGTTCAATTATTTGTTAGTGAAACTAGCAAACTTGTTCGAATTATGGTTGGTAATGAAATAATTGAAACCACTGAAGAGCATCCGTTCTATTTGCTAAACAAAGGATGGGTAAAGGCCAAAGAATTAATGTGTAATGACAATTTGATTGATAGTTTAGGAAATACATTACCAATCACCGATATTCAAAGTATCTGTCTAAATAAACCTATTAAGGTATATAATTTTGAAGTAGAGAATGCTCATACTTATTTTGTTTCTAATTTAAGTATATTAGTTCATAATATATGTGATGATGCTCTAAATAAATGGCATAAGGGGACTTTTTCTGATGCAAAAGCCTCTTTGATAAAGCATTTTGAGAAGCATGGAGCAGAAGTTAAAGCGAACTCTCTTGAGCAATATTTGAATAAAGCGGAAGATTTTAGTCGTAAACTAAAAGGCGCACGAACAAAAAAAATAGATTATCCTACACCTAATGTAGTAAGATATTACAAAAATGGGAAATACATTGATATTCATAAGCCGACAGGAAAAATAATATCATTTGGAAAACAATAAAAGGAGAATAAGGTTATGTGGAAAAATTTATCTTTAAAAAATGTTTCAAAAATCGAGCGATGTGTTGGTGAATATAATATATGGATGGTAGGAATTCTTCCATATGGTAAAATGAAAGTGAAAATTTATGAAGATAATTCAGGTACTTTCTCTGGTTATACAGATATTAATATAAAATTGAGGTCTGATGATAATTATCCAGAATCTGCTGTTGGTTTTGGTAAAACTCAGCAGGAAGCGTTGAGTGAAACGATAAAGAATTTTAATGAGCTTTTAGAAAGAGAATATCCAGAAGAACAGTTTCCAGAAGGCTTATCAGGAGATTATATTGAATATACAGAACCATCAGACTTCTAGCAAGATAAAAAGAGGCACTTTACTATCTGATTGAAGTTGGATAGTAAAGCTTTGACTAGTGAGCACGCACTCACTAATCAAGTTGCCAATAGCGGATAAAATTCAGTTCTATTTATTGTTAGAAACTCAAAATAAGTAAAATAATTAAAATGATATCAGGGTATGAAATGTTCTGATATCATTTTTTTGTATCACAATATGGAATAAAGACAAGAGGTTCATTTTCTAATGGATGTGGGTAAAAGATCCGTTAAGAGTATCACAAGCAGATTTTGAATTTAATGAGACATACAAAGACTATCTTGCAATTTTGATGAATCCGAAAGAGAATGGGATACTGGATGACTATTTTGCTACAATGGCAGAAGAATTACGTACAGGAATTAATGCAAAAACAGGGAAACCGTATTGAGTACCATATCTGTAGTTGCTATTGGTGCTTATTATGGTGGGAAAGGGTTAATGTCCAACAACAAAAAAGCACCTAAGAAAACCAGTGGGACTAACCCTACTAAAACAGATTTTGGCGCAGAGAATCCTGTCTCTGGAAAAGACTGGAATAATTACTTTAAAGATAAATATGGTGCTGGAAATGTTAATTGGAAACCTAACTCGTTAGAAGATATTATTTCTAATCCTGAAAGATTATACGGAAGTACTAAAAATGAAATCAAATCTATCCTAGGAGAGGGAGGGACTGAAGCGTCATATGGTTCAGCAGGTACTGGTTGGAAGTTTACTAATGATGGTGATGGAATGGTATTCTATCACCCCGGCGACGGAATACATGGAGGTTCATATTATGGATTTTCAACGGGAGACACCGGTAAAGTTAAAATTGTTGGAGAAGATTATATAGATTTTTCAAATGATAAAGCAACTATTATAAAGTTTGGAGGTGAGTAGTAGTTGAAAAAACTATCTTTAGGTGGAAAGTTTGATTGGTTTATAGATACTTTGAATAAAAGTGGCCTGTTTATTTTAAATTTATCTGATAAAGAAATAGAAACATTTATTTTTGAAGATTTAATTGTGGGTGTTACTTCTTTTTTCAGTAAAAATAATTTAATTGAGCTGAAAGAGAATGGATTAATTGATGAAGAGATTGAAGAAAAGGCCTATCTTCTCAGAAAAAAAATATTGAATATTGATAATACAGATTTGTGGAATATTGATAGTGTAAGACAAAGTTCTGAGTGGCTAGACATATTTGAATTGTCTGATGAATTGAAGAAAAAGCTTCATGAAAGATGGTCAGATGAAGAAATAGAATACTTGAAAACAATATAAAATGAAACTTCCCTATACCAATCGTATAGGAAAAGATAACTTGTAGATGAGTGTTACATCTGAGAAGAGTGAAACCAATTTATAATAGTATCATGAAGGTAAACTGATGTATCTAACTCAAAAACAACTATATATTATATCTACGAAGATCAATCATCTTAAATGGTGGTTGGTCTATTTTTGTGTTTTAAGGAGGGAATAAAAAGTTTGATAACAAAGAAAATCGTTACATCACGATGGGAGTGAACGAACAAGTACCAAAAGAAATCCAATTATATTGCTGGAAATTAATCGACAAAAAAAGAAGTGAACCTGAAACAGAATTAGACTACTTGCAAATCTTTGAGTTCAATCCAGATAACCAACGCCAGGCAATTGAAGTGATTCATCGACAAGAAGAACCATTTTTCATTGATCATCATATCTACACCATAAAGGAAAAGATAGCTGATTTCCAAATTAAAAAATTATGGGCGATCGATGATGGTAGTCATCAAACGATGTTATTACCAGAAGACTATTAGTTGGCATTTTTCTAGGAGCCAACCACAACAATCAAAAAGGAGAAAGACATGAAAACAAATCAACCGAGAAAGCGTGTAGCTATTGTCAGTCTTGAACTGGTGAAAGAAGCCTCCACTTTTTACGCCGCTAGAACCTGTACTAGTCCACAAGCAGTCTACGAGTTATTCGCCCCGTTTATTGAAACAAAAGACCGGGAACATTTGGTGGTCGCTGGTTTAAACATAAAAAATGAACCAACAGCTATTCAAGTTGTTCATATAGGAACCATCAATCAGTCACTCGCTTTTCCTAGAGATATCTTAAAGATGGCGCTCTGATCAAATAGTGTTTCTATTTGTGTCGGGCATAGTCATCCTTCAGGTAGCGTGACCGCTTCATTAGCAGATATTGAATTTACTGCGAAGTGAGGAAAAGCCTGTCGATTGCTTCAAATCAATTTACAGGATCATTTGATAATTGCTAGTGATGGAAACTATTTATCTATGAAAGCAGAAGGTTATATAACTGATAGTAAGTAAGGAAGTCTTATGAGGGAAGCTCATAAGGTTATTTTTATACCATAGAAAGGAAAAAGCCATGTTAAATGAAGCAATGAACATTTTACAAAAACACACGCATCTTGTAACAGTAAAAGAGGAATGGAGCTATGAATCTGTCACACTGGAGAGAGAAGAACTAGACGAAGCGACTCTTCCAGAAGGAGCCAAAAAACAATTACCAAAACTAGTAATGACCCATTTATATTTATATGTAGATGATCAAGACAATGAATATGTTGTGTATTTTCTTACTGATGTTACGAGCCAAACCACGTATATCAAAGGTTTATTAAAGAATAATACACGACTCTATTCCAAACTTTTACCAATGAAGGATGGAGCTGAATGACCAAAGAGGAATTTTTAGAATTGGTTTGTCACTGTATGATGCAAATAGTAGCGGCAATAAGAGAGGGGCGAGAGTAAATGAGGTTATGGATTCGTTTAGCGTGTTTAGTCATTACGACAGTTATCCCTGAATTAATTAACTATCATGGATAGAAAAAGGAGAAGAAAATGATTCAAAAATGAAAAATAACGATTCAATCTGAATCATGGTCGAATACTGAAGTAATCGACCTACAAGTCGCTTCTATCATCTCTAATATGACAGGAAATAGCTTGTAGGTCGATTTCTTTATTTTCATTCTGTTTGGTGAGGTCGATAGTCCTAATGGACGTTTGTCTGGTCCTTATTCCTACGATTAGTCAAGTGGAGTACCGAACAAATTCATTTATTTTACGGCACCATTACTCATTCCTGCGATAATATTTCTTTGGAAAACAAGATAAACTAATGTGATGGTAATGATCCCAACTGTATATGAGGCGAAGCTTGGACCGTAATCATTGAAGTATTGGCCTGTATAATTGTACTGGAATAACGGTAAGGTCCACATATTGGAATCGCGATTCAAAATCAGTAGTGGCAGCATGAAATCATTCCAGAACCATAATGCATTGATAATGATCGTTGTTGCGTGCATCGGTTTTAGCATTGGAAAAATGATTTTGAAATAAGTCATGAATCGGCTGGCACCATCAATTTCAGCTGCTTCGTCTAAACTGATAGGGATATTTAATTTAATAAAACCAACATATAAAAATAGTGTTTGAGGGATTGCGTAAGTCAAATACAACAAGATCAGTCCCCACATATTTGCTAGACCAATGCGGCTCATCATTACGGTGATCGGAATCATTATAACTTGGAAAGGAACGAAAATACCTAAAATCAAAAAGATATACATCAACCCGTATGCCTTAGTTTTGGACATCTTGCGTGCTAGTGAATAAGCTGCCATGGGAATAATTGTGGTAACAACAAGCAATGCAGCTATTGTGATGATTGCTGAATTCCAAAAGTAATGACCGATCCCATCTTTTAAAAGTTGTCTGAAATTATCAAGAGTTGCCGGATCTGGCAGATGAAAAAAATTATTCATAATATCCGGAGTGGTTTTAAATGAACTGAAAAGTGTTGCTAATAATGGAACTAAGATCATGAAGCCCCCTAACAACAATAGCAAGTATTTGGGAATATTTTTTTCTTTCGGTGTTTTCATTGTAAAACCTCCTAAATTTCAAATTTTTTCGATAGTTTCAGTTGGGCTAACGAAATAATGCTGATCAAGACAAATAGGACAAGAGCGATGGCATTAGCGTAACCAAATTGATTATTTTTAAATGCATAGTTATACACTAGTAAGCCAAGAGTGGTGGTAGCATCATTTGGCCCGCCGCCAGTTAAAGCGAAAATTTGGTCAAAGGCAGTCAGACCGCCTTTTAATGCCATTATGAAAACCATTGAGATACTTGGTAAAAGGTAGATAATTTCAATGTTCCAAAAAATTTGTTTATTATTGGCGCCATCCATACGTCCTGCTTCAATGATTTCTTGAGGAATACTTTGAAAGCCAGCTAAAAAAATGATTACCGGCATAGCAATTCCCTGCCATAAAAGGACAAAAATTACGGCAAAGGTTGCTCCAAAAGTGGTTCCTAAAAGGCTCGTTTGGAGGAATTCAATTCCTAAAGCTTTGCCCAGTGTTGGTAAACCATAATTGAAAATTTGTTTGAATACTAAAGAGACGACAATACCGGATAGAACAGCTGGGAAAAAGAACCATGCTCTAAAAAATGTTTTTCCTTTAATATTGGCATTTAAAGCACGAGCGATTAAAATGCCAAAGCCGATTTGGCCGACGATCATGCAAATTGTCACGATAAGTGTGAAAGCTATTGATTTAACAAATTTTGGATCGGAAAAAAGAATCTTATAATTGTTTAATCCGACAAACTCAAAGTTATACGTCAGTCCAGTCCAGTTGGTCAAGCTATAAAAAGCTCCTTGAATCATAGGGAAGTAAAAGAAGATGATTTGCAAAACAATTGGAATCACCACGAAAATTACTGCCCAATAACGATTTAAAATGTCTTTTATTTTCATTAAACTTCCTACTTTCCATCTGCTTTCATTGGATTGAAAAAAGCATTTAGTGCATCAACCATTACTTTTTTGTTGCCATTGTGCAAATAATTTATTGTTAAGGTATAGAAATCATTTTCACTGTTCCAGTCTTTTGCCAACCAAACTAAATGACGATCAGTAAAGGCTAAATTTGTTAAACCGTTCAATGGGGAATCAGCATTATGTTCAATAACACCTTTTACAGCACAAGGAGAACCATCTGCATCATAATATTTTTGCATTGCTTTTGGCGTGGACATGTATTCGATAAATTGTCGCGCTTCTTTTTTATGATCAGAAGTTGCTGAAATTGACAAGGCTAAATCACCAGCACCGATTGTTAAGCTTTTGTCAGCCTTATCAGCTGGAAATGGAAAAGTCGCTACTTCAAAGTCAGGATTTTGTGAATTGATCATGGGCATTGCCCATGATCCGTTAGGCATGATCAAAGCATCACCTTTAGTAAACGTTACAACAGTGTCGTTGTAGCTAGCACCTTGCCAGTTTTTTTGCATGGCACCTGATTTTCTTAATAAATCCAGTCGATTGAAATCTCCTTGCATATTGGGATCATCCGCGGAAATACCATTAATTTTTGAAAAGCGCCAGATATCATTGGCTTCTGTTCCGCCACCAGCAACTGTAGCTAACGCTAATTGGTGATAACCGTTTAAGGTCCACCCTTCTGTACCTGCAATTGCAAAAGGGACTTTTCCTTGTTTTTCGATATCAGTAGTTAATTTTTGGAATTCTGACCACGTTTTTGGAGCAGTTAAGTTCATTTTATCAAAAGCCGTTTTATTGTAATAAAAACCATAAACATTAGCAGTTAAAGGAATACTGTAGACTTTATCGTTAACAGCAAAGCGTTGGGCATAATTATTTTTGATATTTTCTAGATAAGGCTCATTAGTCAGATCTTCCAGATAGCCAGCTTTAGCCCATTCCTGCAGCTCGATACTTTGAGGATAGAGGTTGATCACATCAGGGACATCGCCTGCTAGCACGCGAGTTTTGATGACTTCACCAGCATTAGGGACATCAATGACTTCAACATGAATTTTTGGGTTCTCTGCTTCAAAATCTTTTGCAATTTCTTGAATAACTTGGGACATTTCTTTTTTCTGGTTAAAATATTCGATGGTGACTTTGTCGCTAGTACCCGTTTTAGAATTATCACAAGCGATTAGGCTAAATGTTACAAAGACTAGCCCAGTTACCAGCAGCCATTTATTTTTGAATAGCTTCATTTTTCTCACTCCTATCAATCAATACGCGTAAAGCGATACATCCATGAAGAAAAATCTTCGGTTTGTTGTGGTAAATAAAAGCCAAGGTTCATTAATTCATCACCACCAAAAATAGTACCATTCTCTGTTTTGTAATGCTTAGTGGGATCCAAATCAGTTAATTTTAATAAGCTGAATGGCTCCTGACCTTGGGTTAAGATTTTAAAAGCAAAAACTAAAACCTCAGTCTGCTCTTGGGAAATAAATTGCCATGCACATTCATTGCTAATAAAAGGATTTTTCAAACGAGTAAATTTGCCAAATTGCACTACCTTACGAATGTCTTTATAAAGAGCCACTTGCTTAGCGACTGCTTGTTTTTCTTCTGCTGTGAAAGTTGTTAAATCTAACTCATAGCCAAAGACTGAACTCATTGCGGTATTTCCTCGCGTATTTAACGAGATATTACGTCCAGTTTGATGATTTGGGATTGCTGACACATGAGAAGTAAAGGAAGAAGGTGGATATACAAGCGAGGTACCGTATTGTATCTTTAAACGTTCTACTGCGTCAGTATCATCACTTGTCCAAGATTGCGGCATATAATGTAAAATGCCGCTATCAAAACGTCCGCCGCCGCCAGAACAGCCTTCCCATAAAATAGCTGGATATTTCGTGATCAATGTTTCTAATAGTTCATATAAACCTAAGATATAACGGTGAAGAGTCTCCCCTTGATTATCAGAAGTTAATTGACGTGAGAAAACCTCAGATAAGCTGCGATTCATGTCCCATTTCACATAATCTACATATCCTTCATCAAAAATTGCGGATAATTGAGTTAGAATATTTTCTCGTACTTCTTTGCGTCCTAAATCTAAAAGATGTTGACTACGACTAGGTGCTGGTATCCGTTCAGGATAGCTCATTAAAAAATCGGGATGTTCGCGATATAAGTTAGAGTCAATCGAAATCATTTCCGGTTCCATCCACAGACCAAATTTTAAGCCTTTCTGATGAACATAATCAGCAAAGTGATTTAATCCGTTAGGGAATTTACGTTTATCTGCAAACCAATCTCCTAATGAGTTAGTATCGCTGTCCCGTTCACCAAACCATCCGTCATCCAGCACAAACATTTCGATACCGACTTCTGCTGCAGTGTCAACAAGGGGCCTAAGTTTTTCTTCAGTAAAGTCAAAATATGTCGCTTCCCAGTTATTGATTAAAATATCTCGTTCTTTGTTTCGATAGTTACCGCGAGCTACGCGGTTCGTTAATAAATCATGATAGGTTTGGCTCATTTTATTCAACCCTTGATCCGAGTAAACCATTAAAACTTCAGGACTTTGGAAAGTTTCACCAGATAAAAGTTCCCAAGAAAAATCCTCTTCATTGATTCCAGCAACTAAACGAATCTGCCCGATTTGATCCTTTTCGATTTCAAATGCATGATTTCCAGAATAAACTAAGTTGAAACCAAAAACCTCACCTTGAAACTCGTCAGCGGTACCTTTTTCCAATGCAATAAAATTGTTCATTTGATGACTTGTTGAGCCGCGCCGGCTACTGAACTTTTTAATTCCGTAACCAATTGCTTCTTTTTGCACTTGACGTTCTTGATTATGGGCTCCTGGCAAAGAGATAACAGAGAATGCTTCATCAGGAAAATCTACTTGCATCGAAGCTAATTTATGAATTTTACTATTCTGTGTACTTAAATTTCTCACTTGGGTCGAACGAGCGATTACTGGGCGGTCCCGATAAATTGTATAAAAAGTCGCTAATTCTAGCTTACTGATTTCATCGATGGAAGTGATAACTAATGTTTCGGCCTCAATATCATCCTCAACATAAGCAGAAGGTAAGCCAACTAGTTTTGGTTTACCAGGAAACATCTCAAAACCAGTAAATTTAAAGTTTAAAGCGTAACTACCGTCTGCCTGCATAATTTTAGCGGCAGGGATTCGATAATCACCTTCGCCAGCCATACTGTATTCTCTCAACAAAGTATCTTGAGAATAGCGACGATCTTCAACACCTGCTAAGTTTCCAGAAAAACCACGGTCAACCCGAGGATATTTTCTTTGACCGTGATAACTGTCCACTTGTTTTCCAAAATAGAGGTGACTAACTAACCCAAAATCTTCTACAGCTAAAAGGTAGCTGATTTGCTGGTTCTTCAAATGAAATACTTGTTGTTCGGCATCGAAAAAAATTAAATTGGTCATAAAACTACTCCTTGTCTAGTTCAGAATTTTGATAGCGCTTTCTGTATATGGACTAATCATAACAAGAATTTTCTTGCAAAAACATGGTCAAATGCGGGTGAAATATGTCATAATGTAAGCAAGACATTTTGACATATTTCTGGAGGAAAGCTGATGTTATATGAATATAAGAAAGTTAGTATTGAACATTTTGACTGTAATGTTTTGTTTTATGGACGAGAGTTAACGCCTACTGATTATGCATATTCCGGAAAGAATACACGAGAGTATTATGTTTTGCATTTTATTTTATCAGGGAAAGGTAGCTTTGCTAGTGCAGGCAATCGTATGACACATTTACAAGCTGGAGATGTGTTTATTTTACCTAGGGCAGTTCCTTGTTTTTACCAAGCGGACAACAAAGAACCCTGGGAATATAGTTGGATTGGTTTTTCCGGCAGTAGTATTCGAGATATCTTACTGCAGAGCCAAATCATGGAAAAGCATTACTTAAAAGATGTAGCAGCTAGTCAATTTGCTAAACAATTTGAAGAACTATTCCAAAGTCTTCATACTCCGTTAAATTTAAGTAATCGTTTATTAGTTCAAAGTAGAATTTTTCAAACGTTTCATTATTTAATTCAAGAGTATCCTTCAAAAAAAGATCAGGTCAATACTAGCTCGTATGAACATTTTGAGCAAGCCATAAAATTAATGAAAGAAAATCTAATAGAAGGTTATAATGTAACGGATGTTGGTGCAGCATTACATTTATCGCGTAGTTACTTATATACGATTTTTAAAAAATTTGCTGAGATCAGCCCGCAACAGTATTTATTAAATTTACGAGTAGATACAGCGAAGGAGCTTCTAAAAGATACCAAGTATTCTTTGCAAAGTATTGCTGGACTGGTTGGTTATAAAGATCAATTTACTTTTTCGAAAGCTTTTAAACGACTTGTTGGAAAATCACCGCAGGAATTCCGAATAGAAAAATAAACAACTGTGACTTGATAGAGCTATGTTAGAAGAGTGAGGAGCCATATTTAATAGAAAGAGCTAAATAGTATGTAGGTATGCATCAAGTGAAGGCTATCAAGCCATTGCGAATTATTTAAATCAATATGGGGAATCGTATCATAAGTAGGGGTATTTTTTGGAAGGTAGCAGGTGAGTAAGTATGTTTAAGTTTAAAAAGTATAAAAGTGCAGATTCAAAAATTTATAAAAATTCTTTGGCGTTGCGAAATAATCTACTTAGGATACCGATTCAGAAATCCATTTATGATGAAAATTTAGACTTGGAAAAAGAAAATGATTTTTATGGAGTCTTTAAAGATGAGGAATTAATTGGTACACTTAGTTTTTTCGAGAAAGAACCTTTTGTTGCGCAGTTGACAGCATTTGCAGTAAACAAAAAATTTCAGAGATTAGGACTTGGAAAACGATTAGTAGAGTTTTTGTTAACAGATTTAAAAAGTCGAGGATATGACAAAATTTGTGTGAATGCTCGAACGAATGCAAAAATATTTTATCAAAAATGCGGTTTTATTATCGTTGAAGGACCGATAGTGAATGCAGAATTAGGTGTTGAAGATTACAGAATGGAGTTGTTAATATAGTGTTTAAAGTGTTCAATAACGAAACAGAGTGAGATAGATTTTTCTAAACGTTTGTTAAAATAAATGTATTGTGTGTTTTTTAATGATGCTAGTGGAGGAGAAAAATGAAGAAAAAAAGTTTGGTTGTAGGTATAGTTCTTTTTTTAAGTATTTTTGTTAGTGGATGTACAAGCAAGGAAGAAGCAGAACAGTCTGGAAATAAAGAAAAACTGATCAAAAAAGCGGAAAAATCAATAGCTGAGCGTCCAATTATTTATATGTCCAACAATTTTATGGGACTAATGGATGTTGATGGGACCGTTTTAATGGATGGAGAAAAAGAACGAATAAAAGAAATTGATGCGTTTTCTAATAGTACATTGTTACAATATACTACAACTATGCACGATGTGTTTTATTTTAATACAGATAGTTATCAAATTTTTCCTGAAAATCCAGAACTTAGAATTCACAATCGGACGTTTGAAAATAGTAAATATGGTAGGTATGAAGATCCGAAGCTGAAAAAATATGGACTTATTTTGAGTGATGGAACACTTGTAAAAGAAGCTAAAGATATGCCAGATAATATATCAGAGTTTATTTTTAGAAATGATAATTTCGCTTATGTTCATTTTAAAGATGATACCGAAGGGTTAATGAATAATGAAGGCAAGATGCTGTTAAAAGGTATTGAAAGCTTTGATTATCTGGAAAAAGAAGGAATCGAGACGGCATTAGCTGTTGTTAAAATCGATGGAGGGTATGGCGTTGTTCATGATAAAAAAGGATTGATTTTTTCGCCAGAAGAAGCAAAGAAAATGGAAATAACAGAGATTTTTCCTTATGAACAACGTTCAGCAGCCATTTATAAAACAGAAGAAGGTAAGTATGGTTTAATCAATCAAGAAGGTAAAGTAATCTATGAGGAGAAAGAACCTTTATTGTTTAAACATATTTCATCTTTTTCTGAAAAAGGTCTTGCTTTAGCTACATCATATGGTGATGATCTTGTCATTAATGAAGCTGGTGAAGTTGTGACCGTAGTTGCGGATGAAACAGAAGAGGGTGTTTCTGTTGTTGACGGCTTTTTGAAAGATGATACTATTTTAGTTAGAATTGGAAAATTGCATGATGAAAAATATGGCTTGATGAGTGAAAAATTCGAAGTGGTCAAAAAGTTTCCAGATAGTTACGAAAGAGCCCCTTTTTATCTTGGTAATGGGTTGTTTTCTATTCAAAAACTGGGTGAAGATTCTTTTCCAGCCATTATAAATAGTTCTGGAAAGAAGGTTTTCTCTGAAACAGAAAGCCAAACAAAAGAGATTTATACGTTTAGAAAATTTACAGATTCTGGTTTATCTATTTTTAACACAAAGAATCACGATCAAGGTTTAGTGAATCAAAAAGGTAAGATTCTTATTGAAGCAAACGACGGCTCGGAAATTGAGATAGAGAAAATGCAAAATATCTATCAAGTATCTAAAAGTTTGCCAGGTAAAATGCCAACGAAGTATTACTATGACAAGGATGGAGAATTATTCTATCAATTAAAAGAAAACGAACAGATATTTTTATCCAAAGGGCTAATTATGCTTGTAAAACCAGATGGAAAGACTAGTATCCATGATGAAAATGGCTATTTAATTAAAACAGTCGAGGTCAAAATACAAAAATGATGTGAAATTCAAAGTATATTGTTTGTTGAATATTCTGTATGAAAACGATAGTAACACTATAAGACAGTTATAATTTATACTCATGAAAGATCAACCATTATATTTAGAGCTTTCTCTTTTTTAGTAGAAAAAGAGAAAGTATATTTATGAGGAGAAATGTAAGATGGAATGTTGTATGTGCTGGGAAATGATTGTAAAAGTTTTCAATATAGCGAGCATACAATCGTTTCCATATACATAGGAACCAAGGAGCAAAGATTATAGTGACTTAGTACTCGGGTCATAAACTTGAGAAAATTAGGGAAGCACATGGAGAGAAAAGTGTCAATAATAGCCAAAAACGAGTTTAACTTTGATATTACATATCAAAGTTAAACTCGTTTTTGTTTGGAGACAGGAAAATTGTCCCGCTCAGGTTTATAAACTAAGGTAGTGTTTTAGAATATATTGATCGGTGAGAATTTAGCAAGGATATAAACTTCACCAGTTTTATTAGATTTTGCAGTAATAGTATATTCTTTTGCTAAAAAGTTCTTTCCTTTTAGTGGATGGACAAATAAGTACTCCATGAAAGGCGATACTTTTCCAGCAATTTTACCTGAAGCATCAGTTAAAGTATACGTATAACCGTTACTCATTTCTGGTTTAAAATCAAATTGTATTCCACCAGTCTGTGTAGTTATGCTACCATCTTCTAAAAGATGATCTCCGGAAACCTCTGTTTTGTTAAAGAATTGATTGAACGCATCTCCTTCGATAACGTTAGATGCTATCCCTACATTTCCGTTTGCAAGAACGCTACCTAAAAAGTGATAATTCAATAACTCGTTTTTTAGGTCTTGATTTGTTAACTTAGTTGCTACTTGTGGAACATTAGCAGTTAAAGAATAACTGTGTACAGATAAGGAATCAAAAAGTTTTTCTCTATCCGTAACACTAGGATATTTTGTGATTAGATCATCAAGATTAAGGTCAAATCCAATATATTTACCTTTTTGTATCACTGCTTTGGCTATAGGGAGTGTAGCTTCTGTTCCAAGAGATAGATAGTACTTAGTAGCAGGCACAGGCGTTTTTATTTTTGCTCTGAGCACATTGTAATGCACGTATTGTACTGAGCCTATTTCTACTAAGTTCTCAGCTTTTTGAGTCAATGCTGAAGTTGCGGGTTGTGCATTCGCTGTTTGAGTTGTTAATATGGCTACTGAAAATAGACCAGCGAATATAGCTGCTGTTGATAAAATGTGTTTTGTTTTCATGATGTAAATCTCCTTTATTTGTTATATTATAAACCCGCTAATTAATAAATTAGCGAAGTGTTATTTAATTATCTAAAATGCATTATATCAGCATCTCTTATTGGTCGTGATTTTTAACTATTAAAAATAAAAACAAGAGCGTTTTTATTGGATTTTATGTATTGCAATTATAGCATGTATATCACCTTGCCATATCACCATTTTTTTGTTATTTTTATGAGATGTATGAAAAACGAAGCGAAAATTTTTTTTGTATTTCAAATTAATTTAGTTAGTTTTTGTAAATGGTATTTTCAGAAAAGATATTACCTCAAATTAAGTAACTAGTATCCTCACTTTCCAATAGCGAGGGATAAATACATTAGTTATTTGAGAGAAAATAGTAAGTAAAATCGTTCTAATGATATATTTTTGAGGTATAATGATTCAGGATTGAAAGTATAAATTTTGGAGTAGGATTCATTTATAATACAAATATCAGCTTGGTAATGAAAGCCAGGTATCCGATGAAGGAATGAATACATGAATAATAGAGAAGAATACTTAAAAGAGTTTACGCGACCTAGACAATGGAGTTTAAGAGACGAAATGGCTGCAATTCAAGTTTCAAAATATCAAGACAACATGACAGCAGAGAAGCACGTGAATCAAGTTAAAAAATCTATACAAGAGTGGATAACAAGAGAAAAATTGTACCAATTGAAGATTGCTGATAATCTTCCGATACTAGTTTCTGATGTAAACAAAGAAGAAGTAAAAAAAGAAATAATGGAATGGTCCGGCGACAGAGAAAAATATCACTATCTTTGGGTTTCATTTAGAGATAATGGAATGATCGTTACTATTGGAAGAACCTCATTTTCTAAAAAATCTGGTTATGGTGATTTGTTTGATAAATTTGATGTTTTTGGTACAGGAACTCAAAAGCTAATATTAAAATTTCTGATTGATTCTGAAGATAGCTCAAAAGAAATGGAACGATTAAATGCTAAAATGAATACTTTTACTACCTATGCTTTAATCATCCCTGTAAAATCTGACGATTCAAAAATGGTAAATAATTTAGAGAAACAGCTGGGCGAATATTTGATAAAACGATACCCAGTGTTCAATTATTATTCGCATAATTGGTAATCCTGATATTGATTCTTAAAAGGAAAATTAGTCAAGTACGTTACAGTCTTTATCGAAAAGAGTCCAATTGTTTAAAAGAACAGGTTTGGAAATTTGAAGTTGCACAATCTCTGTAGTACAGTATTTAGTAGGTATATCATGCAACTTGTTTTCATTTTAAATACCAAAGGAGAGGTTTCAATGAAAAGCACACAACTATCCATGGATACTTTAAAACGAGCAGAAGAACGGTTTGAGGATACCCTTAATCAAATGCAGCTAGATGAGGCAAATACCATGCCAGCACCATTGATCAAATCAGTTACTTGGCTTATTTGGCATACGGCACGTGAACTTGATTATCAAATTTCAGAACTTAATAACACTAAACCATTATGGCTAGAATCAGGTTGGAATGAGCGATTTGCATTGGATTTACCTGATGATACAGAGGATTGGCATCATACGCCTGAACAAGCGGCTAAAGTCGTAGTACAGGATAAAAAATTATTGTTAGATTATTTAAACGCTAGCGTTGAATTTACGAATACGTATTTAGAAAGTCTTGCCGAAGAAAGTCTTAGTGACGTGGTCGACAAAAGTTGGACGCCAGCAGTTACACGTCAAGCGCGAATTGTTTCGGCAATTGATGATGCGGTGATGCATTCAGGGCAAGCTGTGTATACAAGAAGGTTGGTTATTGGGAAATAATCACGGACTCATTTAAAAAGAGCTGGATTTGAACATAAATTTGTTCAAATCCAGCTCTTTAGTTTAACTTCTTAACCCACGACCGCGATCAATCAAATACCAGCAAACAGCATAAAGTACTGAGATAAAAAGTACTAAAATGAGCATAGAAAAAATGATCGGTACATCGATCGTACCAAGAAAGCCGTATCTAAATCCTGAAATCATATAAACGATCGGATTGATTTTTGAAATGGCTTGCCAGATCGGCGGCAACATTGATATCGCATAAAATACCCCACCAAGATACGTTAAGGGTTGTAAAACAAAAGTTGGCACAATCGATACATCATCAAATGATTGGGCAAAAATCCCATTTAACAAACCTGCCAATGAAAATAAAATAGCAGTCATAAGAAGTGTAATGATCACAATTGACCAAGAATAAACGTGAAGCGGTACAAAAAATAAAGAAATAATAGTGACTAATGTGCCGACTAGAACACTTCTGCCAAGTCCTCCAATGACAAATCCCCAGATAATGATATGCGTTGGAACTGGGGCAACAAGTAATTCTTCAATATTTTTCTGGAACTTTTGTGAGAAAAATGAAGAAGAGACGTTCGCATAAGAACTTGTAATCACTGACATCATGATGAGCCCGGGAACGATAAATTCCATATAGGAGAATCCTTCCATTTGCCCAATTCGTCCGCCAATCAAGTTTCCGAAGATAACAAAATACAAGGATGTAGTAATAACGGGTGGTACTAAAGTTTGGACCCAAATTCGCAGATAGCGATTGGTTTCTTTTACTGCAAGGCTTCTTAAGGCCGTGAAATATAGCTTAAACATTTTTTTCCCCCACTTGACGTTTTTCTTCTGTGATTTTTAGAAACAGCTCTTCCAATCGATTGGATTTGTTGCGAAGAGAAAGAACTTTTATCCCTTGTTTTGTGAGTTGATCAAACAGTTCGTTGATTCCTTGATCACGTTCAACTTCTACAACAAGTGTCCGTTCATCTTTAAAACTATTCTTATAGCCTATGATTTCAGGCTTGTTCTCAAATTCCTCCAAATCAAAAATAAACGTTTCGAACTGTAATTTTGCTAGAAGGGACTTCATGCTCGTATTTTCAATCAATTCCCCTGATTGAATGATTCCAATATTGCGGCAGAGCATTTCTGCTTCTTCAAGATAGTGAGTCGTCAGAATAATCGTTGTGCCATTTGCATTCAATTCTCTTAAAAAATCCCACATTTCCCGTCTTAGTTCAATATCTACGCCTGCTGTAGGTTCATCTAAGATGAGTAGTTTTGGTTCATGCATCAAAGCACGAGCAATCATTAACCGACGTTTCATCCCGCCAGAAAGCATTCGAGCACGTACATTGCGTTTTTCCCATAAATCGGATTGTTTTAGATATTTTTCACTGCGCTTCAACGCTTCTTTTCGTGAAACTCCATAATAGCCAGCTTGATTGACAACGATTTGTTCTACCGTTTCAAATGGGTTAAAGTTGAATTCTTGGGGAACTAGTCCAATTTGTTGCTTAGCAAGAACTAAGTCTTTATCAAGATCGTAGCCAAAAACATTTACTTTTCCTGATGTTTTGTTAACAAGAGAGGTGATAATTCCGATGGTTGTTGATTTTCCAGCACCATTTGGGCCTAAAAGTGCATAAAAGTCACCTTCTTCTACGACCAAATTAATCCCCTTTAACGCTTCAACACCTGTTGCATATACTTTTTTTAAGTCTGTTATTTCCAATGCATAAGTCATTTAATAATTTTCTCCTTATTGGTATGATTCCTTAGTGTTTCATCTGATTTTGTTGCCGTATCTTCCTTTTTTTGACACAGGCAGTCTGTGCCGCTATCAGAAAGTAATTGTGCCATGGCGCTCATAAATTCCCTGACAAATTCCTCTTGTAAGGTGTAGTAATGCCATTGTTTTTGCTTATTGACTGAGACGATTCCAGCTTTTTCTAGAACTTTCATATGGTGAGAGAGAGTTGGTTGAGTAAAGTCAAAATGTTTCAACACATCACAAGCGCACATGCTGCTGTATGAAAGAAGATCGATTATTTTCATTCTATTAGGATCAGCCATAGCTTTGAGTATCAATGAAAGTCTTTCATAATTCATGCATATCCCTCCTTTATATAGATGAATGCCTATGTTTAATATAGATCAGTATGAATGTAATGTCAATAATCTGATTGTTTAAAATAGTGAGGCCACAAAAGAATTTTTACTACTACCGACTCTGGTGTATATTGAAATGGGGAGACATAGTCACGGTAAATAAAGAGAGGCGGCTAATTTCTGGTATTCAGATTCCTTAGAATTAGATATAATAACTGTGATCCTTATGGATAGACTCAATGACAAAAAATGTTTGATAAGAGGAGAAAAATATGAGAAACATTAAACTAACAATTGAATATGACGGTACGAGATATTCCGGCTGGCAAAGACTTGGTGATTCGGATAAAACAATTCAAGGTAAAATCGAGAACATTCTGACACAAATGACAGGAACAAAAACAGAAATTATCGGTTCAGGTAGAACCGATGCAGGAACACATGCCAGAGGACAAATCGCTAATTTTAAAACAAGTGCTGCCACAAGTTTGCCTGAGATGCTTGAATTTTTAAATCGTTATCTCCCCCGTGATATCGTCATAAAAAAAGTAGAGGAAGTTCCTGAAAGATTTCATGCTCGATATAATGCAACTGGGAAAAAATATAGTTATTATATTTGGAATGCTGGAGTTCCTTCTGCATTTGAACGTAACTATAGTTTTCATTATTCAGATGAACTAGATTTTGAATTAATGAATGCGGCTTGTCTAAAATTGATTGGAACACATGATTTCATTGGCTTTTCTTCTCTTAAAAAGACGAAAAAATCAACGACACGGACAATTGATGAGCTTTCAATTCAAAAAGAGGGGGATATGCTGCATTTTACCTTTGTTGGTAATGGATTTTTGTATAAAATGGTGCGAATCATTATGGGGACTCTTTTAGAAATTGGCAGTGGAACGATGGATATAGAAACAATTGATGAAATATTTGAACGCAAAGTCAGAAGTGATGCTGGAATGACGGTTCCTTCTCAAGGACTTTTTCTTGATGAAGTTTATTATTAGGAATCAATTTATCCGTCTGAAGTTAGTTGCTTCCCAATGTTCTGTCCGTTCGTTTAAATCATGGACAGAGAATACGGAGTAATGGTTGAACTTTCCTAAGAAATTGCTAATATTCGGGATTTTCACGCAATTGTTTATACTATACTAGCAAATGTAAAAATAAAGAATCAATTCGTTTTAATTTGTAAAGAGAGTTTTAGGCGTGAAAGAAAAGTCAGTAAGGCTAAATTATATTCCAATAATTGTGGCTTGTTTGTTTATGATGATCCAAAGGGTGTTACAGAGTAGGGTAACTATCAAGAAACAAATAAAAATCGACTTATAAAACATAAATAGGAGCTACTAGTATGAATCACTCAACTTCATACTAGCAGCTCCTATTTGTATTAACCAAGCGTTTCATCAAGCTCAACAAACAGTTGGTACAAAGCACCTAATAAATTTGCAGAGTTTTGGAAGGCACAAGCTTCGATAATAAGTGGGGAAAAAGTTTGACCCAGCAGGGTTTCATCTTGTCTAAGATTGGAATATTGGGTTTTAATCATTTTGATCAAACTATCTTGCGCACTGATTCCACCGCCGATCACGATTTTTTCTAAGTCTAGTAAGACCTGCATATCAATTAGAAGAATCGCGATATCCCGACAATAATTTTCAAATAGGCTAGTCAAAGCAATTGAGGTTTGATTTGATATAGCCTTAAAAACAGCTATGTGATCTTCTTTTGAAACGTCTATAATAGAAGCAGCTTCCGCCATGAATTTTACAGCTGATCCATGAAAACCAAAGAGTTGTGGTTGTTTGGGATTCGGTGACTGTCGAATTAGAAAGCTAAGTTCACCCGCTTGAAAATTAGGTCCTTGGTGTAAATGATTATCTAGAATCAATCCACCACCAATACCAGTTCCTAAAACGACTGCTGCACCGTTTCTAACATCTTTCAAATTACCAATCCACCATTCGGCTAAAGCTGCTGCTTTTCCGTCATTGATTACCGCAAATGGCAAGTCACTAACACTAGCAATCCACTCTTTCATAGGGAAATCATAAAGAAATAGCAAAGCACCACCTGTGTGAACATAGCCTTTAGCTGAATCGATTCTGCCCGGACAACTCATGGCGATTCCTTTTATTTTTCCTTGTTGTGTTTCTAATTGAGAAACTATCATTTTTTTGAACGATTCCAACGTTTTGGGTGTTGGTTGGCGCCATGTTTGGATAAAATTTCCAGCCCGATCGATCAGTCCATATTTGATATAAGTTCCGCCAATGTCAATACTTAAATAATACATTGTTCAACCCTCCGAGTATCCTATCAATATTTCAACTTAAAAAAAACGCTTGAAAAAAGTAATTTCGTCTTCGTTACACTGTGTAGCGATCTCACTTTTTTGATTGAGATGAAAAACATGTCCAAGCTCAGTATGATCTTGATTAGCATAAATTTTACAGGTTGTTTCGATCCCCTTGGCTATCAATAAGTCAGCAAAGGGTTGCGCAGCATCTTTTAGAAAATCATGTGAAGCTGTTGCAACAAAAGCGGGTGGGAAATCAGCCGTAATATAGCTTTCAACTGGAAATTGTGCTTCAAGTGCAGGCGTCACTGTTTCGCCAAAGTAAAATGGAAAATCTTGATTGATTGCGCTGTTTTGACCAATAAAATAGGCACCACAATTCAGGGCGACAGCTTTAAATTGGACAGAGGCTATTTCAAATGGAAATTTTTGCGCGTAGGCAGTATTACTGATGAGCACTGCATATTGTTCAACTAACTGACCGCCAGCGCTATCACCAACCAAGAAGAGCCGATCTAAATCGACATAATATTTTTCACCATGTAGCATCAACCAATTCATCAAAGCATTAATATCTTCCAAAGGTGCGGGATATTGATGATCTGGGGCTAATCGATAATTGAAGTTTACCACGGTAAATCCTTGTGTTGCTAAATACATTGTATAAAAGCGGTAAAGTTCTTTATCACCGTAGAAGAAACCACCGCCATGAATATTGACGATTGTCGGTAGACATTGGTCAGTGTTTTTTGGATAGTAGATATCAAAAGTATTCTCAATACCATAAGGTCCATAAGATAAGTTTCTGATTTTTTCTAGTGAATCTGGTTCAGTTAACCCTGCATCACGCTTTTCGTCAATTTCACGTATATTCTTCCTCATTGTTGAAATGTCAAAATTTAGCATAGTTATTACCTCCTAATTAATTTCTTTGCTACTTGTATTATAAATGCAAGCGTTTGCTTATGGAAGCTAGAAGATGATATATGTTCCATTTTTTAATAGCATTAGTTTACTTGAAAGTGGGGAAGAGAAGTTTTGTGAGTGATACAAGTAGTGAAGTAAAAATAAATTACGAAGGATTTTTTTTGAAGTTTATTGCTATAATAAGTATATATACCTTCATTTTTATAAATTCAACCAACAGTTGAGTGGAAATAACGATGATTCAACCAATTGTTGATTGCTCAAATTTACGTTAGGAGGCTATGCTTGTGATAGCAATAGGAAGTAAATTAAAGGAACTGAGAGAATCAAAAAAAATAACTCAAAAAGAATTAGCTGAATTTCTTAATGTCACACCTCAAACTATTTCGAAATGGGAACGTGATAAGAGCTACCCAGATCTAGATACCTTGGTAAAACTTAGCAAGTATTTTCAAATTTCTACGGATAAGCTTTTAGGAAATAACAAGCACTCTTTTTTTGAGACTCTCTTTTCAAAGAAGGAAGGAAAAGCGAAAATGAAGAAAGAAATTAGGATGGATGATGAGTCGATTTATGGAAGTGAAAAAATTCTGGTTTTCGGCATTACTAGTATGATGACCGATTATGAAGTGTACACGGGATTATTAGTGACAAAGATGAATAATCTGGCAAGAACCAATAATCTTGGGGCAACGATTCAAGCGTATAGCGTTTCTAAAATAGATGAAAAAGGCAAAGAAGCAGACCGGATTTTATTATGTCCAGAACTTAGTTATGCGAAAGAGGAAATCAAACGTAAATTTCCTGAAATTCCAGTGACAGTCATTTCTAAAAAAGAGTATGCTGCGTTAAATGCTGAGAAAATATTGAAGGAGGCGTTAGCGTAGTGAAGTGCAACTATGTGCTTTATGTTTTATTACTGCAATTAGTAAGATCCTGTAATGACGTATAATTGAAAGAGCAGGGGTACCGTAAGGCTTTGTTGAGGAGGTTTAAAATGACTGTGTTAAAAAAATATGGTGTTCACTTTTTATTGTTAGGTGCAATCAGTGATTTTTTCACGCCTTATATTCTAGGTATTTTTTATCCTGAAATGAATCAAATGACAATGGTGATTAGTGTATTCGGAGATATAGCAAGCCCAGTTCGACAAGAATTTTTGATTTGGTCGGTGATATCAGGAGTATTCTTTGTTTTAGCAATTCCTGCCGTATATAAGATCTTTAATAACACTTCGACAGTACTGGCTTGTTTACTAACGCTGGCTATTGGCTTGTATGGTGTGGGGGATTGTATTTTTACGGGATTGTTTAGCATTGATACTGAGCAATCAACTTGGAATCTTTCTACGTGGATCCATAATATTGGTTCAGGATTAGGCTATGCTGGATTTTTGATTTTCCCTTTTCTTTTATTTTTACTTTACCGAAAACAAGGAAAAATGACCCATAGTAAACTGTATTTAATTTTATTGCTGATCAGTGTTCTTTTTGCGAGTATTTACGGGCTAGCTCGTATTCCTGTAATCAATCAATTACCACTACTGAGTCAAATTGGATTTTGGCAACGGGTTAGTTTTATTTTTAACTATTTGCCAATTGTGGTTTTTGCTTTAGATCAAATCAAAAATGGAAAAGGGACAGTTTAGATTCTATTCAATTAATTCCAACGATTCATTTTGGAAGTGATGATACGCTTCTGATATGGCTTCGCGACCAAATATGATGCAGCAGCTGATAGCGTAAAATCTGGTAGTAGCTTTAAAGAAGGCGAAAAACAATTGACAGATATGGGCTTTGAGAAAAAATAAGCATACATGCTAATTATCTACAAACTAGTGAGTCAAAGAACTTCGGAAAAGAACTTTTTTCTGAGGTTCTTTTTTATGATTAAAAGATTACAGGAGAAGATTAATGTCTTTTTATTCTTATAAAAGAGGACAAAATGTATGATATTTAAAACTGGTAAATGATAAACTAATACTTGGAAGTGATTTCTGGATATTCAGCGTTAAGGGCTAATTCTTCATATAGAAAGAGAAATTATGATTGAGGTAAAAGGCCTCATCCTTACTTTTCTATCAAGACTGAACGAACCTGATACGCTTTTAATGATATCTAGCTTCAAGAGCTAGCCTTACGGGGAAAAAAATAAATGAGATAAAGAGTAGCTCAGTCAATTTTCCCTATTTTCTGTCAAAGCAGACCAAGCTCTTTCAGCTTTCAAATTTAGGAGGATTAAAAATGTTGGAAAAAATGTCAGATAGTAGAAAAATTACAATTGTTGTCGCCATATTTGCGGTTTTACTTGGGATTGGTACGTTTGGGGATTTAGCAATCTCAAATGCAGTGATGAGTCAAAATTCATACATTGCAACATTCTTACAAAACTACGCTTGCTTTCCAGTAGGTGTCGTGATTATGATGAGTGGGGAAATTATCATACATTACGGGGTTCGATCGAGCCAGCCTGTGATTGCGAAATTATTGATTGCTGCCGCAGGGGTGGGACTTTCCCTGTATGGAATTTGGTATTATTTAAAATTTGCTATCCAGTATACACTGTCTTCAATTCAAAATGTAGAACACAATCGCCCAATCGGTCAAGCGAATAATGATGGTGGCGTTAATCCTACGCTACCAACGTTTATCAATATCATTATTTGTATCGTGGTTTTTGCCATAGCAACATTAATTGTTCAAAAATGGTTAAGTCGTAAAACGTCGGAAGAGCTTGAGCGTTTGATGCGAGTAGCTATTTTAGGCGTTGCAGTGGCTTTTGTTTATCTAATGTGCGTAGAAGAAGTCAAGATTTTATGGGGACGTGTTCGTCCGTATGAACTAAATGCTGCTCAAGATAATTTTACACCATGGTACAAAATGAATGGTCCGACGGGTCATAAGTCATTTCCTTCAGGTCATTCTTGTGAAAGTATGTTTGCTGTTTTTTTCCCGTTATATGCTAGCCCTAAAAATACTAAGTTACGTAAGCGATTATTGATTTTTGGTGTGACATGGGGAGCCATTACGGCAATCAGCAGAGTACTATTAGGTTGTCACTTCTTTAGTGATGCAACGATGGGGGCATTCATTATTCTATTTCTTGTCTTTGTTGGAACGAGATGCGCACAGTTAAAGCTTATAGACTAAAAAAATAAAGTAAAACCTGAAAAAACGAGTAGATGATTACTTGTTTTTCAGGTTTTTTGAGTTGGTGAGCTATACGTAAACGATAGAATTAATATATGATCAAATATCTAAAATAATACGTATGATCCTGATTGTGTTAATTACACTTAGCTGGTACAAAAAAAGCAGAACAGTTTAACCTTGAAGAGTAACACAATAAAATACATTTCATTTGAAAAAGCGGCAACAAAGCTTGCCATAGAGAGAGCAGTAATAGATAATGAAAAGAGGAGAGATATGAAGAATAAAAAGGAGTGTGTATGTATTGAAAAAGGTATTGATTGGGGTAAGTTCATTTTTACTTGTTGGTTTGGTGACTGGGTGTTCAAATGATAATGGGACAACTTCAACGACTAGCGAAGTTACTGCTACAACGACAAGTGATAAAAAACAAGCAGAGTATGATTCAGCTATGGCTAAAGGGAAAGAAGCCATAGTAGATAAGGATATGTCTAAAGCAATAGCGGCTTTTCAATTAGCATTAGAATACAACAAAGACAGTAAAGATGCGCCGATTTTGATCGAACAATCGAAACTTTATAAAGAGGTTGTTTCGCTAAAAGAGAAAAAAGATTACTCTAAAGCATTGAAAAAGTTAACAGAATTAACGGATGCTAAGGATGGATCACAGGCACTAAAACAATATGGCAAAGAGTTGACAGAAGAGATCAACAAAGAAGTAATCAAGGAACGCGAAGAGAGCAAAAAAGAGTCTGAAAAAGAAGCTGTGCCAAAAAAAGAAGTAGCTGAAACAAAAACTACAGTAGAAGAGACTATTACTCCTAAGTGGAATCCGCAGAAAAAAGCAGAATTGGCTGCTTTTATGGCTAGTTGGGGAACGACAATGGGACAAAATTATCGAGAGTACTATCCTGGAAATGAAGTTAGTTTTTATGGGACATATTATCCAAGTGTTCTTAACAATAATACTTATGATGGAGTGCCGATCCAATGGTCTTACGACGGTATGACAGCAAATACCCATAATGTAGTAGGAATTTATTCTGATATTGATACGGCTGTACCTAGAAAAGAGATGGGGAATCATCTTTACTTATTTGTTTTATATAATGGTCAGCCTTCAGTACTGATTACTATGCAAAACCAAGGAAACAATGAAAATGTCTTGTATTTCGATCAAACACAAAATGCAGATTTGATAAATGGATTTACTCAAATCGTAGGTAACTGATAAAGACTGGATTAAACAAGCGTAAATCATATAGATTAAGATTAGAGGCGAGGTCATCAACGATGACTTCATCCTCTAATCTTAGTCTATTTTTGTATCGACTCATCTGATTAGTGATAACATGAATTTAATGTTCGTATTTAGAGGATATTTAAACTTTTTTATTTACTTATCGTTTCGTTTATTATATGATTAAACACGTTGTTTAAGTAATTTATAGCACTTTTTCCGAACTTTTTCTTTATTGTTCGAACGTTTAGGAGGATATTGAATGAAAGAAAAAATTATTTCTTATTTTGAGATTGAAAAATTGAATACGACTGTGAAACGTGAGTTTTTAGCTGGATTTACGACCTTTATTTCGATGGCGTATATTCTATTTGTAAATCCAACTGTATTGGGCGCTTCTGGAATGGACGAAGGTGCCGTTTTTACTGCGACAGCTTTAGCAAGTGCTTTGGGATGTATTCTGATGGGGATTTTTGCGAAATATCCGATCGCAACAGCACCAGCACTAGGGATCAATGCCTTTTTTGCTTATTCTGTTTGTGTGGGAATGGGTGTGCCTTGGGAAACAGCATTAGCTGGTGTTTTTGTCGCATCTCTAATTTTTATTTTGATCACGATTTTTAAATTACGTGAATTGATCATTGATGCGATACCAGCAGATTTAAAATATGCTATTTCTGGTGGGATCGGTCTTTTCATCGCTTTTCTAGGTTTAAGTGAAGGCGGGCTCATTGTTTCCAATGAATCGACATTAGTTGCATTAGGACCGTTGAACGTTGGTTCGACTTGGCTGACGATTTTTGGTCTAGTGATCACGGCCATTATGATGGTGCGTCGTGTGCCAGGTGGTATTTTTATCGGAATGACAGCAACAACTATTTTGGGATTAGTAACGGGTTTGATCGAAGTACCTACTAAAATCATCTCAGGTGCTCCTAGTCTTAAACCAACTTTTTTAGTCGCTTTAAAACATGTGGGCGATATCAATTCTCTACAACTATGGGTTGTGGTGTTAACGTTCCTATTAGTGACATTTTTTGATACGGCTGGAACGCTTGTTGGTTTAGCGAATCAAGCTGGCTTCATGAAAGACAATAAAATGCCTCGAGTTGGAAAAGCGCTAGCTGCGGATTCAACAGCGATGTTAGCAGGTTCTCTTCTAGGAACTTCTCCAGTGGGGGCATATGTAGAATCTTCAGCTGGTATTGCTGTTGGAGGACGTTCTGGATTAACAGCTGTGACAACAGGATTTTTCTTCATCGTTGGGCTATTTTTCTCTCCATTACTTTCAGTCGTAACGTCTCAAGTAACGGCGCCAGCACTAATTGTTGTGGGTGTTTTAATGGCTCAATCCCTTAGCCAAATCAAATGGAAAGAAATGGAAATCGCAATTCCTTCATTCTTGATTCTTTTAGGAATGCCTTTGACTTACAGTATTTCTGATGGAATTGCCCTTGGTTTTATTTTTTACCCAATCACAATGATCGCTGCAAAACGTGGGAAAGAAGTGTCACCGATCATGTACGCTTTATTCTTTGTTTTTGTAGGATTTATGTGGATTTTAAACGCTAATTAAGAGACGAGGCCGGGACGAACACCGCAAGAGAGGTTGTCCCGCCCACTTAAAGTCATGTGACTGTAGTCCATGGCTTTTTTTATCTGAAAATTTCTTAAAATTTTGACTTTTACATTAAAAACAAGCAAACTATAACTAGTTAAAGAGAAAAAAATCTGTGAGGGATGATTAAATGGAAACACCTCTTATATCACAATGGCTGGATTATGCAAAGAAGCAATCCTTAGTTGAAAAAAAATTAGAAGCAATGTTAAAGAAGAATAGTCAGCTGACAACAAGTGAGTATTACGCCTTGTACCAACTTAAGCAAAATGGTTGTCACATGAGGTTGAATGATTTAGGAAATTATTTATGCTTGAGTCAAAGCGCATTGTCTCGTCTGATCAACAGGCTAGAAGAGAAGAGTCCATCGGTTATTGAAAGAAGGATTTGTACGGATGACAAACGTGGTGTGTACATAGATCTGACTGATGAAGGAGCAAGGCTATTGTCTGATGTAGAACATGATGTAAAGAGTGTTCTAAAAGAATATTTTATTTAGAAGACTATAAAGTTGCTTTTTAGTCTTTTTTTCTTTATCATGGATATAGTTGCATGCGCATGCATTTGTTAAGGAGGAGAGATTTGATGAATAATTTAAGCACAGGTTTAACATTTAAAAGAGGACTACAGTTGAAAAATAGACTTGTTGTTGCTCCAATGACTACAAAAATGTCTTTTTTTGATGGTGTCATAACCAATGATGAAATTGATTACTACGCATTACGGACAGGTGAAGTGGGGGCATTCATCACTGCAGCTGCCAATGTTCATGAAGAGGGAAAAGGTTGGGATGGAGAGCTAGGTGTATATGATGATCGCTTTATTCCAGGGCTTTCTAAACTAGCTGCAGCAATCAAGAAGAATCATACAAAAGCAATTTTACAAATTTTTCATGCTGGACGAATGACAGATTCCAAGGTCTTGCATGGTCTTCAACCAGTTGCACCAAGTGCAGTTGCGGCTGAACGACCAGATGCACAAATTCCTAGAGAATTAACGGAAGAAGAAATTTGGGGGATTTTAGAAAGTTTCAAAAAGGCGACTGAAAGAGCAATCAAAGCAGGTTTTGATGGTGTTGAGATTCATGGCGCAAATACTTATTTGATCCAACAATTCTTCTCTCCGCACTCTAACAGACGGACCGATGATTGGGGCGGTTCATTAGAGAAAAGAGTTAGATTCATCAATGAGTTGGTTGACGGTGTAACAGAAGTTGTCGATCAGTCAGGTGTGAAAGATTTTGTTGTCGGATATCGTTTTTCGCCTGAAGAATATGAAGAGCCTGGAATTCGTTTGAGTGATACCTTATTTTTAGTAGATCTATTATCTAAAAAACCGTTGGATTATTTACATTTGTCTGTTAATAATTATAGAAATCACTCAGTTAGCGATGGGTTTAAAGAGAAACCAATTATTGAGTATATAAAAGAAACGATCAAGGATCGTCTACCACTGATTGGTGTGGGGGATGTTAGGAATGGAGTAGATGCAAAAGAAATTTTGGCTACTGCAGACTTGGTAGCTGTAGGTAGGGCAATGTTGATTGATCCACACTGGGCACAAAAAGTTTTAGATGGTCAAGATCATTTGATAAGGACGGAGCTTTCTCACTATGATCAAGAGGATTTAAGAATTAGTAACGGTGTTTGGGGATTTCTAGAAGGTATGATGCCGGAACGACTTAAATAAAAATGCAGCTAAAATTAAGAGGGAAATCTATCTTCTTCAACTGATACAGTTGGGTTTTTCGACTAAGCTATTGCTCTTTGAGTGATATCTTAGTCTTTTTTTGTTGAAAGTGGATAAATAATTGTACTCAAAAGTATGTTATTGTTTCTAACTAAAGGAGGGGCAATGCAGCATTACTGTTATCGAAGAGTGCTTAATAATGAATAATGGTGAGGCAAATTTTAGTAAGAATCAACACTATTGTGCAAAGAGAAACAAACGAGTTGATTTTGGTGTAAAGAAATTTTAGGTATTGAAAATAAGTTGTTAATTAACGGAAAATTTAGTACAATTCTTGTATGAAGAAAAATATTTTTTTGAACTAAATAATTATTAGGAGGTTGGCTGTAATGAGTAAAAAGTATCTGAACTATGTAGGCGAAATCATCACCGATGTTGAATATCACGGATTAGGAGATCCAGAGGCATTTTTAGAAGTTCATATGGACGTTGAACTACCATTTAGGCTATATTGCAGAATGGGAAATGAAGATTGGGAAGAGGTTTCAGAACAAGAGCGGTTAGAGTTAATAGATCAATTACAAGATAAGAAATCAAAATTTTCTAAAAGTGATTATCGTTTTTACACATTGGACTTTTATCTAGCGAGTTTAGGTGGTTTATAGTTTTTTGAAAGCGTTTAACTACAAGGGGAATCAGAAAGAATTTATAGGCTAGTTTTCGCTTTATTGTGATGTTGTTAACAATGGAAAGTGCTATAGCAAAGACCGCTTGTCAAGGCTGACAGGCGGTTCTTTGTTATTACTTTGAGTTTTGAGTGGGAGTGCAGTAGAATTATACTATGAAAATGAATGAAAAAAGTAGAGGTGTTTAATGATGATCGAAGTAAAGCAAGTCGCTATAACGAATCAAGAGTTATCAGAGTTAATAAATGAATTAAATGAATTTTTTAATGAGGAATGGGGGGCAGACATAGCGCAGAACTATCAAAGTCACCATAATTTGGCGGAGATGGCATGTGCAATTGTTGCGTACGAGGATGGAGAAGCAGTTGGTTGTGGCTGCTGGAAACTTTTTGACGATCAAACACCAGAAATAAAAAGAATGTATATTAAGAAAAAAAGTCGTGGAAATGGGGCTGCGGGGAAAATTATCCAAGCATTAGAAGCTGATATGTTGGAGAAAGGCTATCAGCAAGCCGTTCTGGAAACAGGGAAGGACATGTCAGGGGCAATTAAATTTTATGAAAGACATGGCTATCAAATCGTGCCAAATTATGGGGAGTTTATTGGAGATGAATTATGTATTTGCATGAAGAAGCAATTTTAAAAAAGACAAACGATCTTTAAACGAGTTTAAAAGGAAGATCATATTGATTGCTTTTAACTGCAAGAAATCTATAATATTTATGAGATGTTAAGTTATGTGTAGGGGGAATGGGTATGGAAGAAAAGCAGTTCAGTATCACGCTGCCGGAAAAAATAGTGGAAGAATTTGATTTAGAGAATGAAACAGAAGTCACATTAAGTATTAAAGATCAAAAAATAGTGATCGAACCAAAAAAGAAAGCTACTGGAAACCAGACACTTTCTCTAAGGTGGTTTTTAATACCAACAACGATCGTTAGTATTTTGTTTTTAGGTTACCTATTTTATGCGGACAAAACACAGATCGCGCTGGTAGGCGCTTATTCAATTGCGAATTTTGTTCTTTCCTTTGGAGTCTTAAGTGGCGTTTTCAGCTTCGTCCTTTTTTTTATTAAAGGAAAAAGAAATCAGGTTACGACTAAATCAAAAGATATTTACTGGCGTAATTTTCCAACGATATTATTATCATTTATTGTTATATTAGTTTTCTCATTATTAGTATTTTTCAAGGTCATCGGTTTAGTTTTTGTTGGAGCAACCTTTGACCGTTATACAGCAACATTGTTATTTTTTGTATTTGTAGGGTTGGTCAATTACTTTATGATCTATTCGGCGCTGTCGATCACGCCTGCTAAACTGACTAATTTGTTGATATTTGTGATCATTGGTGGTGTATTACTTGCAATGATCACAAATAAAGATTATCAATGGTGGCAATTTAATTTCAGTTTTTTAGGTACGATCGAGGCTAAGAGTAGTTGGCAGTTTAATGTGACCTTGATGTTTTCTTCGTTATTGATGGTTGCACTGATCGACGGGTTATTTGTCGAACTGCAAAAAGCAATTCCTCACAGCAAACGTTTAACCATTCTGCGTATTCTTTTGACATTAACAGCGCTTGATCTGGGGGCTGTTGGATTATTTCCTTATACAGAAACAGGTCCTTTTCAAGGGGTTCATAATCAAGTTGCTGGTTATTTAGTTTATTTGATTGTGATTTTGATTGTGGGAATTAAATGGCTATTACCAAATGTAACCAAAGAATTTTTGTCGATTTCTTATATAATTGCAGCGACTTTGGTTGTAGTAGTTGTATTATTTCAATGGACAAGTTATCTTTCGTTGACGGCATTTGAATTACTGTCATTTATGTTGGCATTCAGCTGGATCGTCCTATTACTTCAAAACCTCCAAAAAATGGCGCAAAATATCAATAATACATTTCAGGTCAAGATTAATCTTGAATCTGAAATACAAGTGAAGGATGATTAAGAACCTCTTTTTGAGAATGATAGAAAAAATAAGGTTAGAGTGAAGCCCTAAGGGTGCACTCTAACCTTTTTCTATCTATCAAGATAACGAGACATCAATTCCATATGGTGCATTACAGCCGCTTTTCGCATGACCCCCATTCCAGGGAATTTATCTTTGGAAATTGCTTCAAATAATAACTCAAGCCCTAAAGTTACATGGTCACCGCATAAGACGTTTTTCCATTCTTCAACTTCTTTCATAAGTTCAAAAAATTTATCTTTTTGAGTAGGCAACTCCTCGCTTGAAAGAAAATGATGGATACGTAAATGATCATTTTCAAAATAAACAAGATGCAAGCTCAATATTCTTGAAGGGTAGCTGTGTTCATAGTAAATACGGCTATCGATAGAGAAATCACTGAATCCTACAAAGCCGCTTTTTTGAAAGGTCAAATGGATATCTGAGAAAAATTCATCGGAACATTCTTGGTAAAAACTGGATTTAGGTAGTCTAGTGAATGGATCTTGAGAAATGATTTTTTTACCTTTGACTTTTTTTAGTAAGCGGAATTCTTTTGGTATCAGGACTTTCGCCTGATTTTCTTGCCAATCACTTTGTAAGGCAGGCGTTGCGTTGTTGATCACAAATAATTGAGATTCTTCGCTCAAGGTTTCGATAGGCTGCTCAATGATTACTGCTTTATCTAAGGGTAATGAGTTTAGATAAAGGAGCCCTTCTTCCGTTAAAAAATCACCAGCTTGAGGATTTTGAATAAGGTAAAAAGGGTGATCTTCCTTTTGAAATAAATTGATACATTTTTTTAATGTATTGGAGTTTTTGACAGGTTCAATGATGGGGATAATTTGTGAAGATAGGTAGTCATTTTCCAGCAATGAAGTTAAAGCTAGTAAATCAAATTGTTTACCGCGAAAATAGGGATAATACATTAGTTTTCCTCCAAAAGACGCTGTTCCAATTCAAGATATGCCTCACGCGTTGCGTCTAATTCACTTTTTAAGGCTTCAACTGCTTGGTCACAAATTTCGTCAATAAAACGATCATAAAAATTTACTCCACCACCAAACAAATCATAATCTGGTTGTCGTTTTTTTAGTTCTTTGTAAAGTTGATCGGTCGAAAAAACTCTTAAGCCGCGCGCTGTTTGTTTGGCTTTACCGACTTCACGTGCTTGGGCTGTAATCAATCGAAAAAGCAATTCTTGTTCATTGACCAAAAGCTCTTGTTTTTGCGGTTTTTTATCTATTGTAAAATAGCCTGGTAGCATTTGGTTGTCAGTTGAAAGGTATTGATGATAAACCATCACACCGATATGATTAGGGATTTCTTCTTTTATTTTTTCAAAGAGAGCTTCAGGTAAAACAAAATAATTATAGTGACCAATAAAAGAAAGCTTAGCTTTTGAACGGAAATCAGCTTTACTGACTTTTAGTTCATAACAGCGCCACTCAAATTGATTCTCAGCAGTCAAGCGGCAACTCAATGTATCAACTATACCTTGTTCGTCCGGCATAGTCACTTCTTCTACCACGATATCTCCATGTTCTCGACAGTAGTAATAAAGAACTTCTTCCATTTGGGTCGTTAATGACGTTTTCATAGCTAACTCCTTTTTTCTTTTATTCTACTATAAAACGTATGTTCGTAAAAATAAAGTGTTTTTTGCATTTTAAATCAGGTAAATGATTTTTTTTGGAAATCACTCGTTGTAGATTGTGATTTTTATATATAAAAAATATATTTATTTAATAAAAACAAAATGTGGATTTATTATTATTTTTCGATTTCAAATGAGGTGAAGAAGAACATAGGGGGACTGAAACAGCTGATAGTACGAATTATAACAGCAGGTATGTTTTTATTTTTTATTAAAACGTAAAAAAATAATCATAATAAAGTTCGAAAAAGTATATGATAGAATTATATAAAAATATTAAGATAGAGGAGTTTGTTCATGAAAAAAAGAAAATTACATATATTTATGCTTGCAGTACTACTTGTACATAGTTTTGGATCGACCGTAAGTGCTTTCGCAATGACTGGCAATAGTGATGAATCTCCGAATGGACAGGAGACAAATGCACGAACAGAAGACAGCGTGGCAACGGATTTATCAAGTGGCGAAATCGAACAATCAGCAGAAAATCAAAATGAAACGACAGTTGAAACGAGTGAAGCAATTGAAAAGGATACCTCAACACTAAAGCAAGAGGAAGCATCGGAGCAGCTAAAAATAGAAAGCGCCTCCGTCTCCGAAATGAAAAAAGCAGATGCAAATACACCGATTGAAGATGAAATCCTTGCAAACATGACACTCACCACTATGGAAGGAGCTGAGTATAGCCAAGTCTCTACAAATAGAGTGCTGAATACCACTCCGGTCACTGCGAAGTTGCATTTTGTAGTCGAGGACAAAGACTACGCACCAGGATCAGTGTATACAATGACATTACCTGATCACTTAGGGTATTCAGATATCAGCGGAGAGGTAGCAAATGTTGGAGCTAAGTGGTCAGTCGATGCACTAAGTAAGACCTTAACGATCACATTTACGCAACGTGTTACAGAAACGCAGTTTAATCTGGATTTAAAGAGTTATGTATACACAGATGCCGAACCATTAGTAACGATCAAAACATCAGGTCAAACAGTAAATGAGTATCGTTTTGATTTATATGAAGAGGTTGCACCGATCAAGTATGAAGAAACCACTAATACTTATGGAATCACAGGCAATATCTATTACAACTTGGATAGAGCATTATCTGGCAGTCAGACAATAGAATTATTAATGCTAGGTACATCAGAAACAACTTTTGGTACTACGTCTAAAAAGCAGATAGATGTTTTTTCGTACGATGTGGATATCATGGGCAATGTGATTGCAAGTTCAAAACAGCTTTTAGAAAAAGACAAAGATTATACAATTAGTGAAGACAATACTAATCGAGTAGCAATCACGATCACAAATATGGAGCAACAAAAAGCGTATGGTTTATCAGTTGATCGTACACTAGCATTGGAAAGTGTTTCAAATTATTCCTATAGTTTTTACAATCAATATCCTACAACTAAACTCGGGTCTGTCAGATTGAATAGTACAACTGCCCCATATGGTGGTCTTGAGTTTACTGCTAAAACAAGTAAAGATAAAAAGGCATTAAAAGAAGCAAGCCTAGGCTGGTTTCAAAGTGCGAATTTCCGAGAAAAAGGAAACTATTATGTCGATGTTTACAATATACCAACACAAACTAAAGCAGGAGAACAAATAGTTTTAGAAAGTAAAAATGGTCAAGCCATTTCCGAGTATAACATTTCAGCCTCTGATGCTGAATACAAAGCAGCACAAGTAACAGATTTTTTTGACGTAAGTAAAGAAAATAATAAACTGATTTTAACAGCGACAAAAGATAGCGTACTAAGAATATATGTAGACAAGTTGCTCATCCCATTTGATCAGAAAGACATTGATATAACCGTGAGTACACCTGTTATCAGTGGCGGTAAAGAGATGATGCTTGTATCTGACCAATATCTTCAACCTATTTCAATCATTAATCCTACTAATGTGGAAACCGCCTGGGGCAATTATGATGGGAATGGTGCCTATTTTGGCGATACGACGATAGCAATAGAAGGAAGTACTAAAAATCCAGTAAAGAATGCAACGATCAAAATTGAACATCCAAATTACTTGCAGCTGAGAGCGCCTAAAGGAGAGTATGATTATTACAAGCTAAATAAGGACTATACGATAACCGCGGTCGAAGGTGGTTCACTTATAAAATTCACAACGCCGGTCGTTCATTCATTTAATTTAGATTTAGGATTTAACTATGTGCCGGATAGTTTAGAAAAAAGTAAAAGTATCCCGATCGACACGCTTGCAGTTACCTTAAGTGCAGATGATTATGAAACAGTTGACACCACAGTTAGAACAGGAAGAAAGATGTATTCAGAACGAACGTTGCAAGCTAGTAAAAATCAATTTTTAGTAAATGCAAGAAACGATTCGTTTGATGATTTGAGTATGACTACTAAAATTCCTGCGGGGGTAGACGTGGTTTTTGATATTTATGATGTGTCAAATGATCAAGTGGCATCAATTTATCCGCAATACTGGGATCGAGGTCAATATTTTGAGAAACCGCTAGCACCGACTAGTGCTGCTTATCCTAAAATTACATTCGATGAAGCAACGAACAGCTATAAATTCGATTTTGGTAAAACGTCTAAGCGTTACCTTATTGAATACAAATATGCCAATGGCTGGATCGATACGAAAACGATCAATGTAACAGGAAGTGCTGCGGAACCGTTATATGGTGATCAGATAATGTCAGCATCAGTTTCTGTAAATAATGAAGGTGCGGAAATCTTATCAGCTACTCAAACAAGTCATGAGTCGTTGAAAAACGTAACTAAAAATGAAGTGAAAACTAAAAACATCAATAATGGGACACGAAAGGTCAAAAATCCTACTTTCGATATCAAGACGAAAGGGACGACAAATGCCGGAATTGATTTAAATTCGATTACGATAGAAAATGTTCCAAAAGATGCCTATACTGTTAAACAATCGACAACAGGGGCTCAAATCATTTTCGAAGATTATACGTTAACGGAAAATATTACGATAACCTACAATACAGTTTCAAAAAATGCTGGACAGATTTCTACTGAAACTATCATTAGCGCGGATAACTTAGGTCAAATGACAGAAACCCGTAGAACAGTGAGCACAACACCTCTTGTATTGAGATTCTCTGATGGAGATGCAGAAGGAGTCGTATATTTGGCGCAAGCGCAATTTCACACGTATAATGAAAAAGATCAAACACTAAATGTTCCAAATGTCTCGTTTGAATTAGTCGATAATGTGACACATAATCGAACGGAGTTTGTGACAGATCAAGACGGAAAATATAAATTTGATGCAATCATGTCAGGAGAATACACATTAAGAGTGACCGATATACCAACAGATTACACGATTGCTGAAGACTACATCAATGGTAAAACAACTGTATTGAAGAAAGAAACCAATTCAATCGAAATTCCACTTAAAGAAAAATTAGATCAAACGAGTGTCAGCGTAAAAGATTCCACGATTTATGTCGGGACAACATGGCAACCAGAAGACAACTTCACAGGAGCAACTGATCACGATGGAAATCCAGTTATGTTTGATCAAATCTCCGTAAGCGGAACAGTGGATACCGCAAAAGTCGGTGATTATGAGGTTACATACCATAATCAAGAAAAAGAAGCGAAAGCAACTGTTTCTGTTGTTACCAATCAGGAGACTTTAGTAGTGAGAGACTCAACGATTTACGTAGGGGATACTTGGCAAGCTAAAGATAATTTTGTGTCAGCGACAGATGAAAATGGAAAAAACAGCCCATTTGAAGAGATAACATTTTCTGGGGCTGCAGACCCAACAAAAGCAGGTACTTATGATGTAACGTATCGCTTTGGTGGACAAACAGAAGTTGCTAAGATAACAGTTTTACCGAATCAAACGGCAGTTCGTGGAAAAGATTCAACGATCTATGTCGGTACAACGTGGCAAGCAGCAGATAATTTTGTCGAAGCAACAGACAAAACTGGAAAACCTATCTCTTTGGATCAAATTACTGTAACAGGAACGGTAGATACAAGTAAAGTTGGTGATTATGAAGTCATATATGAAAACCAAGATCAAAAAGATCAGGTGACCATTCATGTTGTTGATACGCAAGAAACCCTTGCTGTTAGAGACTCTAACATTTATGTGGGCGATACGTGGCAAGCAGCAGATAACGTTGTATCAGCGACAGATAAAACTGGCAAAACGATTCCAACTCAAGATATCAACGTAACAGGCACTGTAGATACAACAAAAGCAGGAGTTTATGAAGTAGTTTATGAAACAGGCACCTTAAAAGAGAAAGCCAAGATCACAGTAAAGGCTGATCAATCCACTTTAATTGTAAAAGATTCTACAATTTACGTTGGAGATGATTGGAAGAGTGCAGACAACTTTGTGTCAGCAACTGATCGTGATGGCAAATCGATTACTTTTGAAGAAGTAGAAGTGACTGGAAACGTTGAAACAAAAGAAAAAGGAGAGCACCAAGTATCTTACTCAGTCCAAACAACTCAAAAAACTGAACCAAGTAAAAAGAAAAAAACGAAAAATACTGGAAAAAGATTAACTGCTACCGCAACAATCACAGTCCTTGAAAAAAATACACCTAAGCCAAATGAAACAAATAAGAATCAAATGCATGTTTCTAAACCAGACAAACAAGGAACGTATCCGAAAACAGGTGAGCAAGTCAACCACGCGATCCCTTGGATTGGAGTGTTAGCCATATCGATCACGATCATTAGTGTGATCCGATTAAGAAAACGAAGAACAGATTAGCTGAACCAAATGAATGAGCAGGGCTGGGACAAAATCAGAGTGTAAACTGATTTTGGCTCATCCCTCTATTCGATTTTATCAGCAACCTAGGAGGCATATGAAGCGATGACAAATAAACCTTTGCTATTAGGAACGGCCTTGCTGTTTTCATCGGCACTTTTTTTTCATTTTGAGACATTTTACGGGGAAGAGGTAACAACTCCTGGAAAATATAAAATGACCTACGAAGTAGATGGAAAAGTAGAGACAGCGACAGTTGAGGTAAAAGAAAATCAGACGGAACTTTTACTAAAAGACATCATCATAGGGCAAAATGAAAAATGGTCTCCTTCAGATAATGTCGTTTCATTAAAAGGTAAAGATGGTGAACCACTACAATTAGAACAAGTGACAGTCAAAAATAATGTGAATACTCAAGAACCTGGAATTTATTTTGTCAAATTTTCATATGAAAACTATGAATCTACTGCTAAAGTATCGGTTAATCAATTTACCAGTTCTGACTACAAAAAAAGAGTAATGAATCGCTATTCCCCAAATGACTCTCAAACAAGAATCATGCTGAACGATGAACTACTAAAAGAAAAACCTAAACAAATGCTAAACACAAACACTTCTGGCGCAGGGTCTCAGATGGGATCCACAAGCTTTGGAGATATGTTGGGTTCTCTGTCAGGAACACTGCTGTATGGGACAAGGAGAGTATAAATGGATTTTTTGTTATTAGATGATCGAACGAATATAAAACTAGCAATTATTAGAAAACTAGAACAACACTATTCATTTTCGGAACGTAAAGATACGTTGTGTGAACAGTTAACTATCTCTCAATATCTTTTAGAGCGAAGTATTTTGGAGATAAATGAAGATCTAAAAAGATTTGATTTAAACGATGAAATGGAACTGATCGAACAAAGTAATGAAATCATTCTGTTTCAAGAGGCTCAAATATCATCAAGTGTTGTGGAGGAAAATTATTTAAAAGACTCTCTAGAGTTTACATTACTACAAACAATCTTTTTCAATCAATTTAAGTCGATCAAAAAATACGGAGAAGAACATAACATGAGCCGGACGGTCGTTTATAAAATTATAGACAGAATTCGGCAAGAGCTTGCTCAATATAGTATAAAACTATCTAAAACGTTTCAATTAGTCGGAGATGAAATGAAAATTCGTCAGTATTTTACGATGCTTTATTATCGAATTTATAAGGATTCAGATGAGTTATATAATCAATCGGATATTCTATCAGTGAATGAAATTTTTTCTGCGATTAAACCTTATTGTGAAGAAATAAACACCTTTTATCTGTTTAAACATTATTTATTTGTGATGCTAGAACGAGTAAAGAAAAAACGTAAATATTTTTTGTCTAGTACTGTTTATTCCGCAAGCTTTGATACAGAAAATAGAGTATATCAAACAATTAATCACTGGATTCGTCAGATAATAACAGGAACAAATCGAGAAATTGAAGTCGAAATAATGGGGATCATTAGTCAATTTTCTGTTTACCAAAGTGAATTGTGTAATTTCGAAAATGAGCTAGTCGACACATATACTCTACAGTTGAAACAACAAATTCTTATGTATCCACAACTGACAATGAAGAGTCAGGAACTAGAAAACAAGGTGAGTAGAACGATTTATCAACATCAATATATTACACCCTTGATAGATCTTACGTTACGAGTGATGGATTTAGATTTTTTTCAGGAACGCTATCCAATTATTTTTGAAGTCTGTCATATCTTTATCTATCAATTGAAAAAAGATGAATTTAAATTTAGTAAAAAATCACTTTTCTTCAATTTACTACTTGTACTTTCAGAACAATATGATGAAGAAAGTGAGAAAAGCACGATTAATATCCATGTGAATTTTACTCAAGGCGAAAAGTATAATCGATTTATCAAAAAACAAATTCAAATTTTTGATTCTTTTAGTATCCATTTTCAATCAGTCATCCGTCCAGATACAGATTTGATCGTCTCTGACTATCTCCCAAAAAACACTTTTTCAGCGCGAACGCTGATTTGGCTTGCACCACCTAGAGCAAGTGACTGGCGTAATTTTGGTAACGAAATCGTCCAAATCAATAAAAAATTACAATTGAATAGGAACAGAGCTCAATAATGACTAATAGATATAGAATGAAAAAGTAAGTTAAAGACTATTTTCTAAATTCATTGGTTGTTAATCGAGATACAAAAGAATAAAACAGAGGCCGAGATAAAAGTGTTTAGCTCCGAGGAATAAGAAGGAGCTGCTTTTTTCTCGCTGTTTATTCGGAGTTAAAGCCCGAAACAAAACTGATTTTTAGTTTTGTCCTGGGCTCATTTTTTTTATTAATGGAAATAGAAGGCTAAAAAAACTGGTGTGCAAAATCTTACTGGATCACAAAAGAAGTGATTTCAGAAATGGGTGCATCTTTTTGATTACTTTTAAATCGTATGATATCTGAAAAATAGATTTTATTCCCTGTTTTGGTTGTAAGAATCCCATGAGCTGAACCTTCTTTTCCGTGGGTTAATATAGACTGGATTTCTAAGGTACTAAGTTCTTTTTTTTCTTTGAGTACAGCTTTAATAAATGCTGCTTTATCTTCTAAGGGCGGTTCACCTGGTACAATCCATCGAAACGAATCAGAAAGCAACGACTCTAACAATGACTGATTTCCAGAGGCTGCCGCAAGCAAATAATCTCGAATCATTCTTCTTTTTGGTGCATTGTCACAATTTAACGAGCAGATAACTGCAAACTCTGTTTGTGGAAGGTGATCATTAACTGACTGTTCTTGAAAGGTTAAATGGTGATCAGTTAAGGCTTTTTCCAAGATGCTGATTGCTTTGGGTCCCACACCGTGCATCTTTAATAGCGTAGTTTTTTTCAGTGTACTGACTTGTTCAAGCGTTGTAATCCCAACTGATTTAAGTGCATTTGTGGCAGGCTTTCCGATATTTGGTAATGTAGTCATAATAACCTCCTTGATGGGTCTGTTTAGTTGTCCTTATTATATATCTATAAGTGGAAGTTTGGAAATAATCATAAACAGTCTGTCAAGCTGAACCTTCTGGAGAATTATTTCGTACTTTGTTTTATCCTAAAAAAAGAACGCCTAAAAAACTATTGACAACTTTTGGAAAACGCTTTATTATAAGACGTATTAAGACGTATTAAAAGGAGCGGGGAAATGGAAAAATTAGAATCTAAAGCATTAGCACCGTTATATAAGCAGTTATATGAATCATTACTGTCCAAGGTGAAAACTGGTGAATACAAAGTCGGTGACAAGATTCCTTCTGAAGAACAATTAATGGGAATCTATGGTGTAAGCCGTGTCACTGTTCGAAATGCGATCAAGCAGTTAGTCGATGAGAATGTTTTAGTGAAAAGACATGGAAAAGGAACGTTTGTCTCGATGCCTGCTTATGTGGAAAGTATGACAGCTGGCGGTAGCTTTACAGAATCTGGTCTCCAAATGCAGAAAAAACCTGGTACAAAAGTGATTTCTATCGAAAAAAAACCAGCAAGCGGACATGTTGCGCAAGCTTTAGGAATCGAAAAAGGGGAGACGATCATTGCTATAGAACGGATTCGCTCATTGGATGGATTACCTGCAATTTTTGAAATCGATTATTTTAGACACGATTTTGATTTCATGCTGGATTTGAATTTGACTGATGAATCATTATTGGATGTTTTACGAAATCATGGCGGTTTGATTGCAGCTTATTTTGACAATATTATTGAAATTGCGTTGGCAGATGAAAAAATAGCTGCTGGTCTGACCATTGACGAAGAAGAACCATTAGTTAAGATTCATCAAACGGTCATTGACAATGAAAATCAGATTCTTTATTTCAATGAACAATATATTAGAAGTGAGGTATATAAAGTAGCGATCCGCTCTTATAACAAATAAATAACTGAGGTGAACCACATGAGAAAAATTTATATTGCGACTCACGGCGATTTTTCTAAAGGATTGAAACATTCTTTAGAAATGATTGCTGGAGACAGTGCTAAAGAGATCGAGACCTTTAGCTTATATCCAGGTGCAAGTGCAGCAGATTTTGCCCAGAAATTAATGAAAGAGCTTTCTTTAAATGACGAAGATGAATATATTATTTTAGGTGATTTATTTGGTGCAAGTGTTGTCAATGCATTGTTAGAGACGACTTCTTTTGAGCATGTCAGATTATTGGCAGGGGTGAATTTGAACTTAGCACTAGAGCTTCTTTTAGCTGGACCAAGTAAATTAACGGATGAAGAGCTTGAAGAAATCATTGTGAACGCCCAACAAGGGATTCGCCGTGTCACGATTGAAAAACTAGAAAATGAAGAGTTTTAAGGAGGATGTATGATGAGTCAAAAAGATGAATTTTTAGCACTATTTAACGAAAAAAAACCAATTATTGGGGTTATTCATTTGAAAGGGATTACAGATGAAGAGGTTTTAGAGCGAGCAAAAAGAGAAATCAATATCTATGTAGAAAATAATGTTGACGGTATTTTGATGGAAAATTACTACGGAAATTATGAGCAATTAGAAGTGGCTATCCAATACATCAAATCATTAGACTTGACGATCCCAATTGGCGTCAATGTTTTAAATGTCGATTCACTTGGATTTTATCTTGCGAATAAATATGACCTAGACTTTATGCAAATCGATTCAGTCGTAGGTCATGTGAAACCTCGAGATGAAGTTTCCCTTAAGGCATTCTTTGATTTATATCGAGGTACGTGCAAAGCCAAATTGATTGGTGGTGTTCGTTTCAAGTATCAACCTATGTTATCTGAAAATACAGTAGAGGAAGATTTACAACTCGCTACAGAACGTTGTGACGCGATTGCGGTGACAGAAAATGCTACAGGAGAAGAAACGTCTATGGCAAAAATCGAACTATTCCGTAAAGAGTTACCTGATTTCCCTCTAATTGTCGCAGCTGGAGTAACAACTGGAAATGCAAAAGAGCAACTAGAAATTTGTGATGCGGCCATTGTAGGCAGCTATTTTAAAGATACTAGAAAAGATACGGGTGATGTCAGTGCAGAACATGTGGCAGATTTTATGCGTGTGATAAAAGAATTGAGGAGTGAGCTAAATGATTAAAATGTTACGTGTAGACCATCGATTGATTCATGGGCAAGTTGGATTTACTTGGACAAAATTTTTAGATGCAGACTGTATCTTGATTGCCAGTGATGATTTAGTGAGCGATGATTTGAAAATGAGTGCTATGAAAATGGCAAAACCTTCAGGCGTCAAATTAGTAATGAAAACGATCGAGGACTCAGCGAAAGCGTTAAATTCTGGTGTGACGGATAAATATAAATTATTTATTTTATGTGAGTCAGTGGAAGACATGTATCAGTTGGTGAAAAAAGTACCAACGATTCAAGAAATCAACTTAGGTGGAATGAAAAATGGAGCAGATCGTAAACAAGTCTCGAAAGCTGTTCATTTATCTGAACAAGATAACGAAAGAATCAAGGAATTGATTGCAGATGGTAAGAAATTAACGGTTCAACTAGTACCAGATGATCCTGCTGTGGCTATCGAAAAGTTGTTATCGTAAAAGGGCGAAAATACTGAGGGGGAAAAAACATGGAAGTCACGTTTATGAGAGTATTTTTGATGTTTATCATTGCTTTATTTGCTTATCTGCATAGTTGGTTTGGGTCAACAATGTGGAATCGCCCAATTGTGGTAGCACCGCTAGTGGGCTTAGCTTTAGGTGATATTGAAGCGGGGATCAAGTTAGGGGCAACTTTAGAACTCGTCTTTATGGGGGCATTTCCGGTAGGCGCTAGTAACCCACCTGATTTTGTTTCAGGCACGATCATTGCAACGGCCTATGTGATCATGAGTGGACAATCTGTGTCTAGTGCTGTTGTTTTAGCGGTCCCGATTGCAACCTTAGTTCTGTTGATCGACAATCTTCAAATGACATTCCTACTAACTGGGGCAAGTCATTTAGCAGACAAAGAAGCCAGCAAAGGGAATATCAAAGGTGTTGAAAGGATTCAAATAATCGCAGGTATCGGCAATAAAATCTTATTAGCTTTGATTGTAGCACTAGGCTTTTATCTAGGTGTTCCATTTATTGAAAAAGTTCTTTCTTATGTACCTGAATTTGTAACGCATGGACTAGATATAGCTGCTGGAATTATTCCTGCTATCGGTTTTGCCATGCTTGCTCGAATGATGCTGACGAAAAAAATGATTGCGTTTCTTTTGTTAGGTTTTCTATTAGCGGCATATTTAAAAATCTCAATTGTCGGAATTGCATTATTTGGTATCGTCGTTGTGTTGATCTATATGAATTTCAGTAATAACCAACCGAAGGAGGCGTATGTAGATGACAACGAATTCTAAAGAAAAAATAAAGACGATTTCACCTGATTCAGTCATTACTAAACGAGATTTTTGGTCTGTTTTCTTCCGTTCATTGACATTGGATTCTTCTTGGAACTATGAACGAATGCAAAATTTGGCTTATGCCTTTGCGATGGCTCCGATTATTCGCAGGCTATATAAAACACCTGAGGAACGAAAAGAAGCGCTAGAGCGTCATTTAGAATTTATGTCTGTTACCCCTCATATCTCAACACTCCTTTTTGGAATTTCTGGTGCAATGGAAGAAGAGAATAAAAAAAATCACAAGTTCAATCCAGCGAGTATCAACGCGGTGAAATCAAGCCTAATGGGGCCGATGTCTGGGATCGGAGATTCTTTTTTCTGGGGGACATTAAAAGTTATTGCATCAGGTGTCGCGATTTCTTTAGCGAAAGAAGGCAATATTTTTGGTCCAATCGCATTTTTATTGATCATCAATGTTCCCCACTTTATTTTAAGGTATATTTGTTTGGACAAAGGTTTTAAACTTGGGGCAAAATTCTTCAGTGATGTTGGCGATAGTGGCATTATTGAAAAGGTGACCAATGCAGCCTCCATTTTAGGACTGATGGTCATTGGCGGAATGACAGCTTCAAATGTGGTTTTTGAATTAACTGCTAAAGTTGGAAGTGGAAAGATAGCAGCACCTTTACAAGAATATGTAGATCAAATCATGTTAGGTTTTTTCCCTGCTTTGTTCTTCTTGATCATTTATTGGTTGTTAGGTAAAAAAGTGAAAACAACGACTTTACTTGTTGGTGTAATTGTCATTTCCATTCTCTTTGCTGCAGTAGGTATTGCCTAAGTAAAGGAAAAAATCAGCTTTGTAGAGCAATTGAAGAGAATTGTCAACTATTGCTGGATTTGACTATTTTTTTTCAAAATGGTAGAGTAACACCTGAGGAAGGTGTTTCAAATGTACGTATTATATATTTCAACTCTTAGCTCCCTACAACTTATTTTTGATGAAGTGTTGTATGGAGCTTAATCGAAAAGCGAAGAGCTTTTCTTATTCATCAGTAAATCAAGCATATTAAAAAAATAGCACATGGTTGCTATGTTTTTAGTTTGCTTATTTACTGAAGGATATATAGATTAAAAGGCCCTAGACATTTTGTCTATGGGTCTTTTTTGTATGTTCTTTAGTAAAAATAAACGAAACCACATGAAAGAGGAAAATAGAATGGAATTATTACAAGTCAAAGATTTAAGCTACGCAGTACCAGATAAACAGCTTTACGAAAACAGTTCGTTCACATTAAGAAGCAAAGAGCATATGGGGATTGTTGGGAAAAACGGCGCTGGTAAAAGTACCTTATTGAAGATGTTGTTAGGCAATGTATTGCCAGATGAAGGGTCGATTACGTGGAATCCAGCAGCTACATTAGGCTATTTAGATCAATATGTAGATATGGATCAATCTCTTACGATCAATGAATTTTTAAGATCAGCGTATCAAGAATTATTCGACACAGAAAAAGAGATGCTGAAACTTTACGAAACATATGGAGAAACAGGCGACGACCAATTACTGGCAAGAGCTGCAACTTATCAAGAACAACTAGAGATCAAAGGCTTGTATCAAGTTGAAAATGATATCAGCAAAGCGATCACAGGTCTCGGAATCAGTGACGGTGACGCAGACCAAACATTGAGTGAATTGAATCGTGGCGACCAAATCAAGGTTATCTTAGCCAAATTACTACTAGAAAAACCATCAGTCTTGATCTTAGATGAACCAACGAACTATTTAGATCAAGAACATATTGAATGGCTGACAGAGTACTTAAATGCTTTTGAAAATGCCTTTATCATAGTTTCCCACGATACTGACTTTTTAAGCAGTATCGCAACCTGCATCTGTGATATTGATTTTGGTTCGATCAAAAAATATCACAGTAACTATACAGATTTCTTAAAACAAAAAGCACATCTAGCAGAAGCTTACCAAAGTCAATTTGAAGCGCAACAACGAAAAATCAAAGAAACCGAAGCGTTTATTCAAAAGAATATAGCAGGTATCAAAACAAAAATGGCGCAAGGCCGCAGAAAGCATTTAGAAAAGATGGATCGTTTGAAAGAACCTGAAAAGAAAGTCAAATCGAATTTCTCCTTTAAACTAATGCCGCAAAGTTCTCCTAATGTGATGACGATCGATGAACTTACTGTTGGCTACAAAGAACCCTTGCTGACTGTACGTGATCTGCAAATCAAAAAAGGGGAGAAGATAGTCATTACTGGCGCAGATGGTTTAGGAAAAACAACATTGGTGAAAACACTTCTTTCAATGATACCAGCAATTTCTGGAAAAGCTCAATTTTCACCTCAAGTCGTTGTAGGCTATCATTCACAAGAAATTGAATGGGAAAATACTGAGTGGACACCGATCGAAGCGTTGGCGAATAAATACACGAAACTTACTTATGAAGACGTTCGACGAGAATTGGCAAAATGCGGTTTGAAACGCGAAATTGCTTCAAAAAATTTGTACATGCTAAGCGGTGGGGAACAATCAAAAGTGAAGCTATGTGATTTAACCATGCAGCCAAGTAATTTCCTGATTTTAGATGAACCGACCAATCATTTAGATGTGGATTCAAGAAAAGCGCTTCAAGAGGCTATCAAAGCATTTAGAGGCAGTGTCTTATTGATTTCAAATGATGAACAGTTTTATTCGCCAGTTGCTGATCATGTTTATACTGTCGCGGATAAACATCTTATTAGACAATGAGGTGAGCTTAAAATGAGCTTTACAGGATATAAAGAATGTCATTTGTATCAGCTTCCTGTTGTGAAACGTGAAGTGACAGAACAGCAGTTGGATCAACGGATTTTAATTATAGGCAGCAGTGTTTCAGAATGCATGATGGCCATTGATTTAGCCAAGCAAGGAAAAGAAGTTACTCTTATAGAACGTTCAGATGAAATTCTTTCAGATTGTTTAGCATCTCCCAAAAGAGCCAAACTCATGCAAAAGCTGGAAAACTTAGTTGTGACGATTTTTTTAGAAACAACTTGTATGAATGTAGAGGGAAACGAAGTTTGTTTAAGTAATCTAGAAGGATTTAAGACATTTTTGACTATTGATAACATCATTGTTTCTAAAAAACTATGAATATTCTTAAATTCGTTTATAGTTAAAGAAATAGAGTCAAAAATGGAGGGAGAACCATCATGTTTATATCTATAAATGAGGCCGATTTTCAACAAGTAGTAGAAACCTGGAATCAAGGATTTAGCGATTATCTAGTACCGATCCATATCGATCAAGAAGCCTTAGAACAAAGAATCCAGTCGTTGAAACTCTCAAAAAGACTTTCAGCTGTATTCTCGATGGAAGGGGAATTCGCTGGTATCATTCTTTTAGGGATTCAAACCTTTAAGCAAACCAAAATAATGTGGATCGGTGGAATGGCCGTGAGTCCTCCTTATCGCAGAAATAAAGTGGCTTCTAAATTAATCGAGTATGCAGAAAACCTGGCAATGGAAAATCAATGCGATAATCTGATGCTTGAAGTGATTGCTACTAACGAACGAGCTAAAAAACTGTATGAAGCAAAAGGATTTCAACTTGTGAACGAGTTAGCCGTTGGTACTATGGTTTTACCAATGGAATCCAGCGGAGCAAATGAATGTCATTTTAAAACTATTTCACCACAAGAACAAGCGAGAACTGAAAATCAATGGACTCCTTGGCAAAATCGTTCTATCTTTTCAGATAGAAATTACGCTATCTATCAAGATGAAACGAAAATTGGATCAATTAGTTTTAATTTAGTGGAAGAATCTGACGGTAAAGTGTTGATTATCAAACAATTACATTGCCTTAACCAAAATGATCGATCATGGATAACCGATAGTTTACTTGCATTGAAAAAACATGAGGATGTTAAAACTATCAAATTAAGCAATGTTGATATGACCACATTTGAATATACTGAGCTTCACAGAATCGGTATTGAAATGCAGCTCACACAATTTCAATTAGGGAAACAACTGAATAATAAATAGTTATATCTGATTCAAATTAAAAAAAAAGCTGCAACATTCATGAACTAAAAGTGGATGTTGCAGCATTTTTTGTACAGAAAAGCAGTTAAATCAACAAGCAACGTATCGTTGCACAGAGCTTTATTGTATAATAAATGAGAGCAACGCATTTGTGCGGCAAAAAGGATAGACGTCAGAATAGGAGTGGCTTATAGTGACTGTAGAAATTGGTAAACAAATTAAAAAATTCCGTCAAGAACAAGAAATCTCCCAACAGGAATTAGCAGACTACTTGAACATTTCACGCCAAACAATATCCAAATGGGAGCTAGGAAAAAGTCTTCCAGATTTGGAGAATGTTGTGAGACTTTCTGAGTATTTCAATATCAGTGTGGATGTTCTATTAGGCCGTAAAAAGACTGGTTTCTTTAGAGGATTGTTCTTAGGAAAAGAAAGAAGGCAAAGCCACATGAATCAAAAAAGAGAAGCAAAAAATGGTACAGCATTCTACAGTGCCTACGTTCAAGATGTTCAACCGCTATTTTTAGAAGGAAAACGAGTGAATACCTTTATAAAAATCGAGGAAGAGATTTATCCTAAAGCAACTTTTTCAAAAATGATGGGGTATGCAAACTGTTTATGTAGTTTTGTGGACAAAACAGTTTCAATCGATCAAATTGGAAAATTTAAATTGGCAGTCAATATTCCTATAGAGCAATCCATTGCTCTATTTTCCTTACAGGATATAGTAGAAATCAACTTGGGATTTGGAAAATATTTCCGAAATATCGGGGGGGATTTTGTGACATTGATCGATCTTGTGACAAAAGATCAAAACTACCATTTATGGGTAGAGTCTTTAACTGTCGCACATGCAATTTGGCATCACGAGATGTTTACTTCAGTACAAATCAATGTAGAGCAACCCTTTCAAAAAGCATTAGATCTAGAAAATGAAGAAGAAGCTGTTGAAGCAATCCGTGATGATGCAGAAAATATCCCATTGTTTTATGGAACAGCTGAATAATAATTGTTTATTCACTGTTAGTTATTGCAAATAGTATAAGAGTAAGAGAACGGTAGAGGCCGTTCTCTTTTTTTAGAATATACTCCTTGACGCATAATACTACGTAATGTATAGTAATACGTGTCAGGAGGTATAATATGGATTCTCAATTAAAAAAAGGTTTGTTAGAATACTGTATTTTAGCTATTTTAAAGAAATCTGATTCCTACGGTTATCAAATCATCAAAGATTTATCAAACGTGATAACAATTTCAGAATCAACATTGTATCCTATCTTAAAGCGTTTAGAAACAAAAGAAGAATTAGAGACATATTCAATGGAGCATAATAGTCGTTTAAGAAAATATTACCGAATCACAGATGTTGGTAGAGAGAAAATAAAAACATTTATTCAAGAATGGGACGAAGTCATGAAAGTGTATCATTTTATTGAAATGGGGGAGCAAAATGAATAAGCAGGAATTTTTGTATCAATTAAAAGAAGGGCTGATTCGCTTAGATGAAGTAGAAAAAAGCCAATTTATTCACTATTATGATGAACTGATCGAGGATTATCTAGAAGATGGTGCGAGTGAAGAAGAGGCAGTGGAAAAATTAGGAAAGCCATCGGTCATAGCTAGTAAAATTTTGGAAGATGCTTTTGAAGAGGGAGACTTTCAACCACGGAAAAAGGTTAGTCCGTTGATTGTTGTATTATTGATTTTAGGTTTTCCATTATGGGGTAGTCTTTTAATAGCACTGATCGCCATGATTCTATCTGCCTATATTGTTATTTGGTGTCTGCCTTTTTCGACTGGAGTTTTTGCGGTAGTAGGTTTAGTTGCTTCAGTATTTAGTATGTTTGCGAGTATCTTTGCAATGCAAGATGGTATTCATGTGGCGGTCACTCAGTTAGGTTTTGGTGTCATGGTATTAGGTCTAGCTATACTTAGTGGCATAGCAACAATCAACATGGCAAACTATTTTATCAACATATCAAGAAAGTTCTCAAACAAAGTACTTCATCTGATTCGAGTGAAGGAGTTATTATTATGACAAATAAAAAAATACTGATTAGAATTGGCGTTGGTTTAACGGTTATTGGCTTAATTATTGCGTTGGCAGGTTTTACAATGGCAGGTTTTCAACTCGACAAATATCGAGAAGAAGGAACTATTTCTTGGTATCGAACCATTCGATTTGATTAGAGAGTATAGAGACATTCGACAGGGGAAAATCTTGACGATGTTTCTATTTTTTATTTTAAGACAGAATCATCGAAAGTAGATGTGGTTACTAAAGGAGTATCAAAATATCAGTCTTAGTACCGATAAATTAAAAAAGCTGCTTTGCTATAATAAAAGTTAAGAGGACTGAAATGGGAAGTGGGTATTGGTATGGGGATGGAAAGTATCAACAGATTAGTAAAAGAAAAACAGATAAATACAAAGGGAATTGATTTAGTTAAATATGCAGCGGCGATTTTAGTTATTTGCTTTCATTGTGAAAGAGTTTTTCAAGATCCTGCAATCAATTATTTATTTAAGAATGTTTTATGTCGATTTGCGGTTCCCTTTTTTTTAATTTCAACGAGTTATTTTGTTAGAAGAGGGCAGAATCAATCAGCTAATTACATAAAACAGTATCTAAAGTCGTTAGCAAAATCGTATTTATTTTGGAGCCTGATCTATTTACCAGTTGGGTTTATGTGGATTCAAGAAAACTATTCTCTTAGCCCAGGATTGTATCCAGTGGCTCTAGTGGCGGGGTTGCTTTATACGGGCACCTATTATCATCTTTGGTACATCCCAGCAGCGATGTTTGGAATCGTTTGTGTCCAGTGGCTGCTCAAAAAAACAGGATATCTTGTTTTGTTCAGTGTAGCTACGCTGATGTACGCTTTTGGCTCGTTAGAAACCTACTATGCTTATATCGGGAATGGGCAGTTGAAAGCTTTTTTTGATCAGTATATGAGTATGTTTATTACTACTCGAAATGGTTTGTTTTTCGCATTGATTTTTGTAGCACTTGGTTTTTTCTTATGGGATCATCGGGAAAAAGTGATCAGTTATCAAAAATACTTAGGATTGTTGGTCGTACTGACTGGGGGTCTTTTAGTAGGAGAAGGAATTATCGTATATTCTAATGTTGGAATCGATAAGAATTTTCTTTGGATGCTTGTTCCGTTTACTAGTTGCCTTTTCTGTTGGAGTTTATTTATAAAGGTGGAAGAGAAGATCGATGTAAAACGGTTGAGAGATTTAGGGAAATACTATTTCTTTATTCATCCATTATGTATTTTGTGGACAGCAAATTTAGTGCACAGCTATGAATTTTTTACGAATAGTTGGTTACAGCTGATCGTAACTTTGATCGCAACACATTTATTGAGCTCTCTGGTAATCACGATGAATCAGCAATTGCCTTATTATTATTTTGACTTACAATTGATGTTAAGAGTCAATCGTGGTTACATTCAAAGATGGATATAGAAAACAGTATTTAAATAAAAAGATGAGGCTGAGAGAAAACTTTTTTAATTTTCTCTCAGTTTCTTTTTTAAGTAAGATGAACGCCTTTATCAACGTAAATAATATCTCCGACAATACCAGCAGCTAGTTCACTAACTAAAAACGCGCAAGTATTGCCTACTTCTTCGATCGTAACCCCTGCTTTATCTGGTGTACGGCCTTCTGAGATTTTAATCAATTGATCGTAATCTTTCACACCAGTTACTGCCAGTGTTTTGATAGCACCAGCTGAAATACCGTTCACACGGATTTTGTCTGCTGCAAATTCATAGGCTAAATATTTTACAGCTGTCTCTAAAGAAGCTTTAGCGATTCCCATCATGTTATAGTTCGGGATGGCTCTTTCAGAACCTAGATAAGTCATTGTAACAATTCCTGAACCAGGATTCAGCATTGGTTTTGCATGATGTGCAACAGCTAAAAGTGAGTAGCTGCTGATATCTTGAGCCAATAAGAAACCTGAACGGCTGATGTCACTTACATTACCATCTAACTCTTCTTTGTTAGCAAAGGCAATAGCATGCACTAAACCATCGATCTTGTCGTATTTTTCTTGGATTGTTTGGAATGCTTGGGCAATTGAGTCATCAGAGGCTACATCGCATTCTACAAGTAAATCAGTTGGTTCTGCTAATTTTAACAATTGTTTTTTCATGCGTTCGTTTTGGTACGTATAAATAATATCAGCGCCTTGCTCTTTTAATGCTTTGGCACATCCCCAAGCAATACTTCTTTTGTTGGCTACGCCCATTACGACGACTTTTTTATTTTTTAGAAACATATGGATTTTCCCCTTTTAAAATTATTTTTAGTGTGTGAAAAGTGTCTCAGATCTTAATAAAAACTAAATATCTAATTTTATTTAAGTTGACGGATAAAATTGCAACTGGTATTATCTGTTGTGAGAATGATAATAAAATTCTCTGACAAATAAACAACACCCATACAGACATTTTATCGGATGTCTGAATTATTAACTAAAATACTTTGAAAGTCAAACTATTTTACTTAAATTTAAACAAAAAAGTGGTGTTTAAGCAAGTTTTTTTTAATTTGATAGTCAAAACAATAGTGGAGGTGCACGATGAAACGAGTTGTAATTACAGGGATGGGAGCGGTGACTCCTTTAGGAAATACTGTAAAAGAGTATTGGCAAAATTTAGTTAATGGAAAATTAGGAATCGCTAAAATTACTAAATTTGATTCTGAAGATACAGGTGTGGCACTTGCAGGTGAAGTGAAAGAGTTTGATCCAAGTGAGGTTCTTGATCGGAAAGAACAAAAGCGGATGGATCTATTTTCACAGTATGGTTTAGTTGCTGCAATGGAAGCTTGGAATATGAGTGGTTTAACTCAAGATACAATCGATCCAAAACGTTTTGGTGTGATTGTAGGTAGTGGGATCGGCGGTATGACGACCTTGCAAGATCAAGTTAGAGTGATGGATAAAAAAGGGGCTAAACGAGTAACACCTTTCTTTGTACCAATGGTGATCGCGAATATGGCATCAGGAAATATTTCCATCAAATTAGGTGCAAAAGGACCTTCTCAAACAATCGTGACCGCTTGTGCATCTGCAACAAATGCCATCGGTGAAGCCTTCCGTACAATTAAGTACGGTTTAGCTGATATGATGATTACAGGTGGAACAGAAGCAACGATTTGTGAAATCGGAATTGCTGGTTTTGCTGCTTTAAGCGCGTTAAATACAACAGAAGATCCAACGAGAGCGTCGATTCCGTTTGATAAAGAACGACACGGTTTTGTGATGGGAGAAGGTGCCGGCATGTTGATGCTTGAAGAGCTTGAACATGCTCAAAAACGTGGCGCAACGATTCTAGGTGAAATCGTAGGTTACGGTAGTAACTGTGATGCTAGTCATATGACAGCGCCATTAAAAGATGGAAGCGGCGCAGCAGATGCAATTGAATTAGCTTTAGCAGAAGCGGCAATTGATGCCTCTGCGATAGGTTATGTTAATGCACACGGTACATCAACACCAGCCAATGATGCAGCTGAAACAGCAGCATTAAAACGTGTATTTGGTGAACGTGCCCACGATATTCCAATCTCAAGTACAAAGAGTATGACAGGTCACCTTTTAGGTGCGGCTGGTGGAATAGAAGCAATTGCTTGTGTGAAAACACTACAAGAAGGTGTTGTGCATCCAACAGTGGGATATAAAGTAGAGGATCCTGAATGTGATTTAGATTATGTAACAGCTGGTTCACGCTCCGTACAAGCAGAATATGCAATCAGTAATTCATTCGGCTTTGGCGGTCACAATGGCGTTATTTGTATGAAGAAATGGGAGGAAAACTAACAATGACAAGATTAATGAATGCAACAGAAATTATGGAAATGATTCCAAACCGTTACCCAATTTGCTTTATCGACTATGTGGATGAAATCATCACGGATAAAAAAATTATTGCAACAAAAAATGTGACGATCAATGAAGAATTTTTCCAAGGACATTTCCCTGGAAACCCAACAATGCCAGGTGTTTTGATTATTGAAGCATTAGCACAAGTTGGTTCGATCTTGATTTTGAAAATGGATCAATTTAAAGGTGAAACAGCGTACATCGGAGGAATCAACAAAGCGAAATTCCGTCAAAAAGTTGTTCCAGGAGATGTCTTGAAGTTGCATTTTGAAATTGTAAAAATCAGAGATTATGTCGGCATCGGGAAAGCAACTGCTTTTGTTGAAGATAAAAAAGTTTGTGAATGTGAATTGACTTTTATTGTAGGTAGATAATAAGTTAAAGAATAAAAAATGAGATAGAAGTTATTATCCATATTTAAGTAGACTAGAACATAGCTCATTGAGTTATGTTCTAGTCTACTTTTTTAGTGGTGTAATTCATATAATTTCAGTGCTAATTGCAATGCAAAGGTATTTTTCTCTTGTTCCAAATCTACTGATAGTAGTCCTTTGATCTTTTCAATCCGATAAAGCAACGTATTTCGATGAATAAATAAGGCTCTAGATGTTGTAGCGATATTTAAATGATGAGCTAGATAAGCTTTTAATGTTGGCGTGAAGCTGGTCTTGTTTTCCAGATCGTAAGTCAGCAAGGTGCTTAAATAGTGAGTGTAAAATTTTCTTCCTTGTTCTTTTGAAATGGAATCAACTAAAAAGGAATCAAAATAAAAATCATTAAAAAAATAAATTTTTTCTTCTTTTGCGTCATCTTCTAATAGTAGGATGACCTTTTTTGCTTCTTCAAAGCTTTGAGACAATTCAAGAACGGGTAAAGTAGAACCGATGGTGCAGAAAATGTCTCGTTCCGATTGACCTTGCTGTTCTAAATGTATCCGAATCCGTTCTGCTGTATCGGATACTTCGTTGTGTGTTTTTAATGCGCTCAATTTAGGATCAGTTCCTAATAGTATTACTAATTGATTTTTTCGGCTAAATAGATGGAGATGGGGAAACCGATTGGATGTATAAGTTGTCAGGGACGACAGTAAGCTTTTCATTAAGCGATCTTCTGATTGTTTCTTTTCCATTAAGGAATCTGACGTATGACCAATTGTTTGGATGGAAAGGATCAAAACCGTATAGTTTAAGTTTGGATCGATCGTTGTATCATAAGTAGCCAAAGCCGCTAAGTCTTTGATTTGACCTGATAATAATTGATCGAAAAAATCACGGCGAATTCTATTTTCCGTTCGTTCAATTTCTAAAAGCCGCATTTGTTCTAATGCAAAGGCCATTGAACCATTTTCTAAGGCAACATAATCAAGGTCTGTCAGCGGACGTTCTATTAGATAAACTAAAATAAAGCCATAGTGGATCGTATCAAAATAAACAGGCATGATCACGCAAGGGTATTCCTGTTCCTCAAAAGAAAGAGCGCGAGTGATCGGTTTTTGGATTCGTTCAAAATTAGTAGGTAAGTCTGTAATTGTTTGGATTGGAAAAGTAAGGGTATCTCCATTTTTTTTGATGATTTCTTGGATCAATGGTTGTTTTTTGTCACTGATAGCTGTCACTGACCAGTCAGTATCTACTAATACAACTGGATTATTGACCATTTCCGCTAAACCAGAAGCAATTTTTTTCATACCGCCACCATGTAGAGAAATCTCAAAGAATTGTGAATGAATATCCAACGACGCTTGGTTCAACTCATTCATTCGGCCAGAAATTTCGGCCATGACAATATTCATGATCTTTGAAAAGGCGATTCCATAAGGAATTTCTATAAGAGGTAAACCAAGTTCATCTGCTAATTTACGCATGGATTCAGGAATTCCTTTTAGATAGATGTGTGGTTTGATACAAATCGCAGAACAATTGATTTCTTTAAAACGTTGGATAAAACGACGTTGGATTTCGGCATTTTCGCTAAAAAAATACCCAGAGGTAATTAGTAGTTCGCCTGCAGACAACCAGTCAGAAGCATCGGGATTATCTAAAATGTTTACGCCCGTGATCTTATTATCCAGGCCTTTTTCCCCAGCGACTAATTGGAATGTTTTGAAAGGAGAAAGCTGCAGGAAGTTTTTGACCGTTAACATGGATACACCATCTTTCTAAATTATAATTTCGTCACTTTAACTATACGGTAATTAGTTAAAGTGTACAACTGAAAAAGAAAATATTCGGCTACTCTATCTGTATATGAAAAGGCTTTCTTGATGTAAATTGAATAGTGTAAAGAAGATAAGCAGGTAAGGAAGTGAGTGAGATGCGTACGTACCAATCCCTTTCTGGTTCTAGCAATTTTTTATTTGAGATTCAAAATAGGCAATGGGAAGGAGTAATTCATAGTGTGTTTAACCGAACTGTAAATATAATTTGTGATTCTGGTGAAATATACACGATAGCGGCGGAAGAATTGGACAATGCGCCCAATACGTTAAGGGTAACTGAATTGTTTTCCAATCAGCCGAAGCTACTTGTAAAAACACCTGTTTTCTCTCAAAAAGGGCAGTTAGTGATTGGTGAGATCGCTGCTATCAATACTCGGAATGCCAAAGAATGGCATTATCCCACAATCAATTTTCCAAAGAAACAAGAGTATTCAAATATACGTATACGTGTTGAGCAACTTAACGAATGGCTGAGTCAAGTCGAAAATCATGGCGGCTATTTATTAAACAATACTCAGAGGACAAAATACGAGCAAATGATCCATACGATGCTTTTGAAAGAATCAGAGCAACTATTGGCGTATTTAAAAGAAAAACAGTTATTTCAAGCGATGAAGCAATTAAATCGAGTGATCGGCTTAGGTCCAGGATTAACACCGTCTGGTGATGATTTTCTAGTCGGATTAGCGCTAATATTTACCACTACTAATTATCCATATCATTCATTAAAACAGTGGTTGATAAACAGTCGGAATGAGATGAAAAAAAGAACGAATATTATTAGTTTTTCCGCGTTAGATTGGGCAATCAAGGGAGAAGCACGAGAGCGGATCGGTTCATTTTTAAATGAATTATTTTATGGAGAAGATGAAAATGCTTTGAAATCAAAAATGTTAGCTGTTTTAGCGATTGGATCAACATCTGGCGGAGATATGCTGACAGGGATGTTGGCCGGAATAAAATTGACGATGGACTTGTAATGAACTGTACCAATGTTTGATAAGGATGTTGAGCTATGTGTTATCTAGCTTTAGGGGCTACACTCTCGGAAAAAAGATAAAAAATGAGGGTGGCGCTTTTAGCCACAATCATTTTTTCCTATTTTTCAGTCGAGTGTGGACGAGCCCGCTACGCTTTTATATTAAGGAGGAACCTATATGACAATCAGTATCAAAATTCAACCTAATACCTATATTGATTCGGTATCGTTAATGGCTTTATCAACGAAAGCGAATCAGATAGCAGGTGTTGATCAAGCGATTATTGCAATGGCAACCGAAATGAACAAAGAAGTGATGAAGAATGTTGGCTTATATACAGATGAAATTGCGCAAGCACAAACGAGTGATCTAATTATCGCTTTAGATGCCAACGAGGAACATGATTCAGTTGAATTGATCCAAAAAATCGAAACGCTAATGACTGAGAAAAAAGAAAAGACAACGAATCAAACAACGGAAAGCTATACAACGATTGAAACGGCAAAGAAAGCTATCCCAGAAGCGAATATAGCCGTGATTTCTGTTAACGGTCAGTATGCCGCTCGTGAAGCGAGAAAAGCCTTGAATAATGAGTTGCATGTGATGATGTTTAGTGACAACGTTAGTGTAGAAGATGAGATCGAATTAAAAGATTTAGCGCATGATAAAGGCCTACTAATGATGGGACCAGATTGCGGAACGGCAATCATCAACAATGTTGGGTTATGTTTTGCCAATAAGGTTCGAAAAGGAAGTATAGGTATTGTTGGTGCTTCTGGAACAGGCAGTCAAGAAATCAGTGTTCGAATTCATGAGTTTGGTGAAGGTGTTTCTCAATTGATCGGAACAGGCGGACGAGATCTTAGTGAAGCTGTAGGTGGAAAAATGATGCTGGATGCCATTGATGCTTTAGAAGCTGATGAAGACACTAAAGTGATCGTTCTGATTTCAAAACCACCAGCAAAAGTAGTTGAAGAAAAAATTCTTACAAGAGTAAGAAAAGCTGAAAAACCTATTGTCATTTGGTTTATCGGCAGCGACGTGAGAGAAAATGAGACAGGTATTTACTTTGAAAAAATGTCTAAAGCTGCGGCTTTAAGAGCGGTGACCTTGGCTGGAATCGATCAAAATAGTTTAGATGTTCATCCGTTGAACTTACCTTTGATCGATGAAGTTCGAGCAAAATTAAATCCAGAACAAAAATACATTCGCGGGTTATTCACTGGAGGAACACTTTGTGATGAAGCGATGTTTACTGCAAAAGAACGATTTTCAGATGTGTATAGCAACATCGCAACAGACCAAGATCATCTTTTACATTTCGGTGATGTCAGTAAAGCACATACCTTTATCGACTTTGGCGCAGATGAATTTACCAACGGCAAACCACATCCTATGATCGATCCTTCTAATCGAATTGCTCGTTTTAAAGAAGAAGCAGCTGATCCAACAGTTGGCGTGATCTTGATGGATTTTGTACTAGGTTATGGTGCTCATCTGGATCCTGTTGGTGTAATGATACCAGCAATGAAGGCAGCAAAAGAAACAGCCGCAGCAGAAGGTCGGCATCTTGAAATCATCGGATACGTGTTAGGGACAGATTTAGATAAACAAAATATCAATGAACAAGTCGAAAAGTTGACCTCGATCGGTGCAACGTATGCTAGTAGCAGTCAAAATGCTGGATTATTGGCAAGAGAATTTGTTGTGAAAGGAGTAGAACAATGAGCAAAATCACTGAATTATTTAAAGAAGAACCTGTAATCATCGATCTTGGGATCGAGTCGTTTCAAGAGGAATTGATCGAACAACAAGTACAAGCGACCTATTTAAACTGGGCACCTCCGGGTCGAGGAAAAGCAGCTATTTTAGCAGCACTAGAGAAAATCGAAACACCAGAAAATCTAGAAAAAATAAAAAAAGCCAATGAAGAAGCCGTGCATCGAATCATTTCTTCACAAATTTCATTGATCGGTTATGATCAAGCAATCAATGTTGTGCCAGGAATGACTAAAAATACGATTTTACATGCTGGACCACCGATCACTTGGGATAGAATGAATGGTCCGATGAGAGGGGCTGTCAAAGGAGCCTTAGTTTTTGAAGGCTTAGCTAAAGATTTAGATGACGCCGAAAATGTTGCGGCTTCTGGCGAAATCATCTTCTCACCATGCCACGAACATCAAAGTGTCGGTTCGATGGCAGGAGTAACGTCTGCATCTATGTTTGTCCATATCGTGGAAAATAAGACTTATGGCAATTTAGCGTTTACGAATCTAAGTGAGCAGATGTCTAAAATTTTGCGAATGGGTGCCAATGATGAGAGCGTCATCGAACGATTGATTTGGATGAGAGATGTTTTTGGTCCGATTTTAAGAGATGCGATGAAATTATGTACAGAAGGGATCGATTTGAAACATATGTTAGCTCAGGCATTGCATATGGGAGATGAATGCCATAACCGTAATAACGCAGGAACGACATTACTGATTCAAGCACTAACACCTTACATTATCCAAACAGATCATTCCATCGAAGAGATGAAAGAAGTCTTTGATTTTGTTGCCAGCAGTGATTATTTCTCAGGACCGACTTGGATGGCAATGTGTAAAGCAGCTTTGGATTCAGCGGTGGGTATTCCATACAGCACAGTTGTAACGACAATGGCTAGAAATGGAACAGAATTTGGTATTCACATCAGTGGTATCGAAGGAAACCCTTGGTTTGTTGGACCTTCTCAAAAAGTTATTGGGCCAATGTTTGCAGGATATAAACCAGAAGATGCAGGTCTTGATATTGGCGATAGTGCAATTACAGAGACATATGGAATCGGTGGTTTTGCAATGGCCGCAGCTCCTGCAATCGTCGCTTTAGTTGGGGGAACAATCGAAGATGCCTTACGTTTTTCTATGGAAATGCAAGGAATCACAACCGCGGAAAACCCGAATATCACGATTCCAACATTAGACTTTATGGGAATTCCGTCAGGGATCGACAGTTTAAAAGTTATCCAAACGAACACATTACCGATCATCAATACGGCAATCGCTCATAAAGAAGCGGGGATCGGCATGATCGGAGCTGGAATCACTCATCCGCCAATGGAAGCTTTTGAAAAAGCAATCATTGCTTTTAGTAAACAACTATAAAAAAGAAAGGAGAACGATCATGGATACAGTAAAAGCAACGAAGTCACTGCTAAAAGCAGTAGAACTTGAGCAAAAGGAACAAGTTTTACAGTTATTAAATGAAGGATGTGACCTTTCGTTAACGGATGAAGCTGGACGATCTCCGTTGATGTTAGCAGTCCAAAGGAATAATTTGATACTAGTTAAAGAGCTGCTAGCATTTGGGGCGGATGTGAACCAGCGTGATAATACACAACTTACTCCTTTCATCTGTGCTGCAGCGAATGGATTTGACGAAATAGTCAGCGAAATTCTTCAATCCGGACGCGCCGATTTAGCTTCTGTCAATCGCTTTGGCGGCACAGCCTTGCTTCCATCAAGTGAAAAAGGCTATTTAAGAACGGTCCAATTATGTTTGGCTGCAGGAGTGCCAGTTAATCATGTCAATCGTTTAGGTTGGTCAGCGTTGTTAGAAGCGGTAATTTTAGGTGACGGCGGCTTCTTATATCAAGACGTGATTCGTGAGTTGGTTCAACATCGAGCAGATGTTATCCAAACAGACGGTACTGGTAAAAATGCTCTTGACTATGCCAAAGATACAGGAAACGAATCATTGATTGCGATTGTGGAGAAACAGGAAGTCGAAGAATTGATTTTCCGTGAGGTACGAACGTATCTAAGAAAAGGAGAGTTAATACAGGCGTTAAAAGTGTTAGAGGCGCAAGAACAAACAGATTTAGAAGTGCTGTATTATCTTGGCTATACCTATCAGCGCTTAAAAGAGTATCCGACAGCGATTTCTTATTATAAAAAAGGCTGGAAAAAAAGTGAGCAATTTGCTTTCTATGTCGGAAATAGTTATCGTATGATGGGAGATATAGACAATGCATTACAAACTTATGATCAAGCAATCAAGGAAGATCAAAGCTTCTTTTACCGCTACCATAAATCTAATTTTTTAAGAGAATTAGGTCGTCATGAAGAAGCTGTCAAAATGATGGATAACTTGTTGAAAGACTACCCTGAACGAGTTGATTTCTATTTTCATAAAGCCAACAGTCTTCGTAGTTTGAATCGGCATCAAGAGGCCATTACTGCGATGGAGCGCGCGATTCAACTCGATCCAGAAAATCCATTATTTTCAGAACACCTTGCACAATCACTTCAGTTAGTAAAAAACTAAAGAAATGTATTGGAGGAAAATACAATGGAATCAGTAGAAAAACAAGCCATCGTGACAACACCGACCTATTCAGCAGAATTACTGCCAAAAACGGGGGCAGATAAAAATTGGGGTATCTTCAACTATGTGACATTATGGATGGGTGCGGTGCATAATATTCTTTCTTATATGACTGTAGCAGGCTTTTTCTTACTAGGTTTAAATACAAAACAAGTGTTGGCGGCTGTTATGTTATCGGCTGTAATTGTATCGATCTTTTATGTATTGAATGGTGTTGCCTCTGCTAAATATGGGTTGCCGTTTCCAATGTTGCTGCGTTCAGTGTTTGGTGTAAAAGGAGCGATCATTCCCTCGTTATGTCGTGGGTTGATCGCAGGAGTTGTTTTCTTTGGGACACAAAGCGTTGTAAGTGCTCAATCGCTAGACGTTTTGTTTAGTCGAATCTTTCCTGATTATATGACTATTGGCGGAGGAATGACGATTCTTGGAATGCCTGCACCAACGATGTTGAGTTATTTAATTGTTTGGTGTGTGACAGTTGCACTATTTTTAGGCGGAACAAAAGTCTTGGATAAATTTGGTAACTGGTCTTCACCAATCGTTTACGTTTTTATTATTGGAGCGGCTGTTTGGACGATTCAAATTGCGGGTGGTTTCGGTCCGATATTGGCTTACTCTCCAGCGAATGCGACAACGAGTCCGATTGTTTTTATTGCATGTGTAAGTGCTTTGGTTTCAAATTGGGCAGGTCCGATCGTGAATATCGGTGACTTTACGCAAAAGGCTAAAACGCCGAGAGACATGATCATTGGCTTGCCGTTAGGTTTTATTCTTTCTTATATTTTGTTTGCGGTTACATGTGTTGGTTTGATTGCAGGAACTCAAATTGCTTTTGGTGAACCGATTTTCAATATTGTGAATGCGTTTGATAAAATCAATAATACATTTGCCGTATTTGTATTGATTTTGGCCTTAAATATGGGGGCTTTAGCGTTTGTTGTATTTGGCAATTTATTTCCAGCAGGGTTGCAAATGTCATCATTATTTCCTAAATTTTTAGATGTGAAAAAAGCGGGAGTCTTAACGGCTATTATTGGTACGATGATTCTACCATGGAAACTAGTAGAAAATGCGTCCACATTATTTTATTTCTACAGTTTCATTGGTTCGATGTTTGGTCCCATTGCTGGGATCATGTTAGCTAGTTTTTATATTGAACATAAGCAAGTAATCAATTTAGAAAATATCTATGTTGAAAATGGCGACTTAGGTGAATTTAAATCAGGCTATAACAAAAAAGCGATGATTACCTTAGCGACTAGTTTTGTGATCACGATGTCTGGTGCATTTTTACAGTCAGTTCCATTGTTGAAAACGATCAATGACTTTGCTTTCTTTTCAGGGTTGATCTTTTCATTTGTTGTATATAGTGTTCTAAGTAAAGTAATGAAGGGGGAAAAATCATGAACTATATGAAAATGGCGGCGGATGCAACTGTTGCTGGAATGGAAAAGAAATTTGGCGGTCCATTTGGAGCAACCTTAGTTAGAAATGGCGAAGTGATCGTTTCAGTCAGTAATACGATGATGAGAGACACTGATCCATCAGCACATGCAGAAATGGTTGCTGTGCGTGAAGCGTGTAAAAAGTTAAATACGATGGACTTATCCGACTGTGAAATCTATGCAACTTGTGAACCTTGTCCGATGTGCGTTGGGGCAATTTTATGGGCTGGGATCAAAACCGTTTATTATTCAAATACTAGAGAAGATGCTGCAAAACATGGCTTTTCGGATATGCATTTACGAAATTATTTAGACGGCACAGATCAATCGACCTTAGCGATGATTCATACAGGCGGATGCCCTGAATGCGATTCTTTATGGCAAACATTTGATGAAATCAATTCAAATGATGTGGAGAAAGTAGGCGGAAAATGAAACGTGTAGTGGTAGCATTAGGCGGGAATGCGATTTTGGAAAGTGATCCCACAGCGGCGGCACAACAAAAAATCGTTCAAGAGACAGCTGAATCACTTGCAGCTTTATTGACTGATGAAATGGAACTCGTGATTGTTCATGGCAATGGTCCTCAAGTTGGGAATCTAATGTTGCAACAAGCAGCATCTGATTCGGTAGAAAACCCAGCAATGCCTTTGGATACTTGTGTCGCTATGACAGAAGGGAGCATTGGGTATTGGTTGGTCAATGCACTGACTAATGCCTTAGAAAAAAGAAAAATCACTCGCGATGTTGCAGCGATCGTAACACAAGTTGAAGTGTCGCAAAATGATGAAGGATTTGTTCATCCGAGTAAACCGATCGGGCCATTTTTTTCAGAATCTAAAGCGCAAGAATTGATGGAAATGACAGGTGCCTTATACATGGAAGATGCTGGAAGAGGATTTCGTAAAGTTGTGCCTTCCCCAAGACCGATCGCAATCAAAGAAAGTAAGACCATTCAATTATTGCTTGAAAACGGAGTTGTAACGGTTGCCGGAGGTGGCGGAGGAATTCCAGTTGTTCAATCAGGAGGTGGTTTACAAGGAATTGAAGCAGTCATTGATAAAGATCTTGCGGCGGAAAAATTGGCGGAGTTGATTGAAGCAGATACGTTGATTATTTTAACGGGTGTAACCAATGTGTTCGTTCACTATAACCAGCCAAATCAAAAAGCTTTAGAAACAGTCAGTATTTCTGAAATCGAACACTACATCAAGGAGGGTCAGTTTGCCCCAGGTAGTATGCTCCCAAAAGTTGAAGCGGCAGTTCAATTCGCTAAAAGAAGACCAACAAATAAAGCCGTAATCACGTCACTAGAGAATCTAAAAAATTTGGGTAAAGGTGAACAAGGAACTGTTGTTGTCCAAAAAGAGCAGATGGCGATTCGTTAATCTACTGATGTAAAAGAAATTATGGGGATGTTACTATTTATCTAGTGTTCATGTGATTGAAAGATAACTCAATGAGTTACCTTCCAATCACTTTTTTTTGCTAATTTGGATTTTACAAGTTTTTACTACAAAAAAAAGACACTCAGACAACGTATTCTCTAGAATATCCGCTTGTAATCTGCTACAATGGGTGAGAAGAATTTTTTTAAGAAGTCTCTCTACTATCGAATCAATGTAATCTAGATATAGAGGCACTACACTAACGTTTCGACCAAACGTTTCGGTCGAACCTTAAAGAAAGAGGAGAAAACAACATGATAGCAGTAAGCGATCTTAAAGCAGGTATGACTTTTGAACAAGACGGTAAATTAATCCGTGTAATGGATGCTAGTCACCACAAACCTGGTAAAGGAAATACCGTTATGCGTATGAAATTAAAAGATGTTCGTACAGGAACAACAACGGATACTACAATGCGTCCAGATGACAAAGTAAAAAAAGCGTTTATCGAAAATAAACCTGTACAATACCTATACAGCCAAGATGATACAGCCAATTTTATGGATTTAGAAACATATGAGCAATACGAAATCCCAACTTCTGTGATCGAAGAAGAACTAAAATATCTTCTAGAAAATATGGAAGTAAAAATTCAATTTTACGGATCAGAAGTAATCGGGATCACATTGCCAACAACGGTTGTCTTAAAAGTAAAAGAAACGCAACCATCGATCAAAGGCGCAACTGTTTCAGGTTCTGGAAAACCAGCAATCATGGAAACGGGCTTAGTAGTCAATGTTCCTGACTTTATTGAAGCGGATGAATCATTAGAAATCAATACACAAGAAGGTACGTATTTAAAACGTGCTTCAAAATAATTAAAGTGAATGAGCTGGCAGGTAGTAAGAGACCTGTCAGTTTTTTTATTATGCTCATAGTATACGAATCTTTTGGTCGCTACTAAAACGAGTTACCGTGGTACAATGAGATATATGTTTTTTATAGTAGAAAGGGAGAGAAAGATGGGGTTTTTATTAACATTATGTCTAGTCTTGCTATTCACCAAACTTGCTGGACATTTTTGTAATCGAGTGGGCATTCCTTCTGTGATTGGAGAATTATTAGTCGGAATCTTAATTGGTCCAGCTATTCTAGGTTGGATCAAGCCAGATGATTTTATGCATTACTTTTCTGAAATCGGCGTTATTATTTTAATGTTTATTGCTGGTCTGGAAAGTGATTTGGAATTATTAAAAAAATATTGGCGACCAGCCTTGTCAGTTGCACTTTTAGGGATTGTTTTTCCTGCGGCGATGGGGTTTGGTGTGGGGGAAGCTTTTCAGTTTTCCGTACAGAATTCCATTTTTTTAGGTGTTTTGTTTAGTGCGACATCTGTGAGTATTTCCGTACAGGTATTAAAGGACCTAAAGAAGATCGACAGTGAAGAAGGCGCGACAATTCTTGGTGCAGCTGTTGTAGATGATATCGTTGTGGTATTGATTTTAGGAATCATGTTGAGTTTGATGAACCGATCGACACCTGGTGGAAGTTTGCCGATGTGGGAAGTTTTACTGCTGAAGGTTTTCTTCTTTATTGTGATTTTTGCAGCTAGTAAATGGTTGGTCCCGTGGTTACTGAATTTGAGTAAAAAATTGATCGCGATTGAGGCTGTTTCGGCAATCTCTTTAGTTATTTGTTTAGGTTTTGCTTATTTTGCAGAAATGCTGGACATGGGTGCTATCATCGGAGCATTTTTTGCAGGTGTAGCAATTGCACAGACAGATTATCGTAAGCGAGTAGATGAAAAATTAGAGACGATCGGGTATACCGTGTTTATTCCGATGTTTTTTGTTTCTATTGGTCTAAACATGACGTTTGCCGGTATGTCAAAGCATTTTTTGTTTATTATTGTTTTAACGATAGTTGCAGTTTTGTCGAAATTGTTAGGCGGTGCTTTAGGTGCACGCGTAACGGGTTTCAAAGGTGTGTCTACTCTGATCATTGGGTCAGGTATGGTTTCTAGAGGTGAAATGGCCTTGATCATTGCTCAAGTGGGCTTGACCTCAAGTTTTCTTTCAGAAGAGTATTATTCTTCTGTGATCATTGTGATTATTGCGACAACGATCATTGCGCCGTTATTGCTAAAAGCAACGATCATGAAACAAGAAAAACAACTTAATTACTAGAATAAAAACAGTTTCCGTCAAAGCCTTATGAAACATGCTTTGACGGAAACTGTTTTTTTTAGTGGATAGATCCCATTAATTTTTTGATAGGATTTTTAGAAAGAATCAAGATAATACCAGCAATCACAGCTACGAATCCTACAATTCCAAAATACGCTGATTCAGTTTGAGGTGTATAAAAACGAGCGATTTGAGCATTGATTGCTTGTGAAGCAGCGTCAGCCAACAGCCAAATTGCGACAGTTTGCGATTCAAAAGCTTTAGGTGCAAGCTTTGTTGTAATCGACAACCCAACTGGAGAAATACACATCTCCCCTACGATCATAATGAAGAAACTAAAGAACAACCATAAAGGACTAACTCTTGTATTAGTGCCATAAAGCAATCCAGGCAGCATCAAAAGAACAAAAGACAGACCAGCAAAAACCAATCCCAATGAAAATTTGACCACTGTTGAAGGTTGCTTCTTCCCTAATCTTGTCCATAAAGTCACGAACACAGGTGTTAAAACAACAACAAAAATTGGATTTAACGATTGGAACCAACTAGGTGCAATGGAAAAACCGAATAAGGTATCATTTGTCCGTTCATTTGCGAATAATGCTAAAATAGAAGAGCCTTGTTCTTCTAGGGACCAAAAGACAATTCCTGCTAAAAATAAAGGAATGTAACCAAGTACTTTAGGTTTTTCTTCAGCGGTCACATTTTTTGAAGTCAGCATCTTAATAAAATAATAGACAGGCAGTAAAATACCTAAGAAGCTAACGCTATTAATAAAGAATCCAATTGTTAACTGTCCCATAATATAGGCACCGCCAAAAAGAACGATGACAAAAACAAGAGCAAGTAATAACGAGCGTATGAACTTTTTCCGTTCTTCTGTACCGATTGGATTCGTTGGTTTTAAACCAATACCGTCTAGTGATTTCTTCCCTTGTAGATAATATTGTAACAAGCCGAAAAACATACCGAAAGCAGCTACTGAGAACCCAACATGATAGTTATAAGTTTGACCTAACGTTCCAACGACAAACGGTGCCAGTAACGCACCAATATTGATACCCATATAGAAAATAGAAAAACCAGCATCACGACGTGTGTCTGTTTTCGAATAAAGATGTCCGACCATGCCAGAGACATTAGGTTTTAGCATTCCTGTACCGATCACGATCAGAAGAATGGAAAGGAATAATGCAGCAATTCCAAACGGTGTCGCTAGAACAATGTGACCGACCATGATGAATACGCCGCCAAAGAAAACCGTTTTTCTAGCACCTAACACGCGGTCAGAGATCCAGCCGCCAACGATACTAGACATAAAAACAAGTGATCCATAAATCGACATAATTGCCAAAGCTGTTTCTTTGGGTAAACCTAACCCGCCATTTGCGACCGTATCATAAATATAATACAGTAAAATTGCCCGCATACCATAGTAACTAAATCTCTCCCACATCTCAGTAAAGAAGAGTGTAGACAATCCTTTGGGCTGTCCCAAAAACGACTTGTCTAACTGCTGATCATCCATAAATAATAACCTCAATTCTTTTTAATATTCAGATAATTTATTTAACCTAGAATTACTGAAAAAAGTATATAGCATATATTCTAAACTTTTAGTCTTTTAAATATCATAAATTTTCATGAATAGACTATAAGAAAATTGGTTTTTTTATTCATTTTTTTATCATATAAGAATAGAAAGGAAGAGTTTTATTGAAAATAATAGCACAAAGACAGCAAGAGTGGCGCTCGCTGAAGTATTTGATTTTGTCAAAGTCTCAACCAGATTATAGAGCAATCAGGAGATTGTTTACGGATAATGAGTGGGATGAAAGAAAAGAACAAGCATTTCGAGGTTATCTGCAGCACGCATTAGCTCAGCCGCCAAAAAAAGGCAATCTCCTAAATGCGTATCAACACGTTTGGGGGTATTTTAAAAACATAGCGACAGCGACAGAGCGACAAAAATATGAAGAACTGATTGAAACATTTTCTGTAGAGCAGGATGAATTACTCCCTTTTTTAAAAGAACTCACGTTAAAATACAAAGAACAATATCTACTACAGTCAAAACTCCTCTTTCCTCAATAGGGCAAATAACTAAATAATTAGCAAAAAGCGATTCAAACGGCGAATTATGGTTTTAAGTTCGTTATAAATGTTTGAATTCGCTTTTTTTGTATGTATAAATACAATTATTTGCCAATACACGAATGTTTATTGTTTTAATTTAAAAAACATATTGAAATTGGTTTGTAAAATGAGTATACTGAATCAGTGGAAAAACGAACGAGGAGTGTGTAAATGAACAAGAATGTTCCGTATTTTATTGTAGCACCTGGAATGATTTTATTACTATTTTTCTTAATGATTCCTTTGGTTACCAGTATTTTGCCAACTATTTTCTCAGATCAAGGGGTAACATTAAGCAACTACCTCGATTTTTTTAAAGACGAATATAATCTATCGATCTTTTGGCGCACGATCAGAGTTTCGCTGATTGTTACGTTTATTTCAATTTTACTGGGAATTCCAACCGCTTATTACATCGCTGGAGTTAGTAAAAAATGGCGTGGGATTTTAATGGCGATGACCTTGTTTCCGCTGTTGACCAATTCAGTGATTCGTAGTTTTGCTTGGATCAATATTTTAGGGAAAACAGGTGTAGTCAATACGTTGTTATTGAAAACAGGTTTGATTGCTCAGCCGCTGAATTTACTTTATACAGAATTTGCTATTATTATCGGCTCTGTTTATCTTTTTTTACCAACAATGATCATGACGCTTGTAGGCGTTCTGGAAAATATTGAAGGGGAGATGTTGGAAGCAGCCGAAACGTTAGGCGCAAGTCCATTCACGGCTTTTCGGAAAGTTGTATTGCCGCTTTCGATTCCTGGAACGATTGTTGGGAGTATCTTAGTTTTTACTGGCACACTGACTGCCTACACCACACCGCAATTATTAGGTGGGAATCAGAAAATGATGATGTCGACCTTTTTATATCAAAAAGCCAATACATTAGGAGATTGGAAAGCAGCGAGCGTTTTAGCCTTGATTATGATCGTTGTTACGTTGATTGTCATGAAAGGACTCGATGTAGTCGCTAAAAAAGTTGATAGGAGAGAAGCCAATAATGCGTAAACAAAAAGGGATGACGCTGATTGCGATCCTAGTATTCTTATTTTTATTCTTACCCCTTTGCTTGATTGTTGTTACGTCCTTTGGAACCGAAGCAGCTATCCAGTTTCCAATTAAAGGATTTACATTAGATTGGTATGCAAAAGCCATACAGTCAGATACGTTTATGAGCAGTTTTAAATTGAGTTTGATCATCGGTGTACTAGCGACTGTTTTAGCCTTGATCGTTGGGATTCCAGCGTCGTATGCACTAGCACGTTATTCAGTAAGAGGAAGAAACTTTATCAAAAGCTTCTTTTTATCACCAACTGTGATTCCAGGTATCGTGGTTGGGTACACATTATTTCAATATATTGTCATCAAATTAGGGTTGCCGATTTTTCAAGGCTTGCTGATTGGGCATTTTTTGATCAGCTTACCCTATATTATTCGTGTTGTGGGTTCAAGTATGGAGCAGCTAGATTATTCAATGGAAGAAGTAGCTTGGACATTAGGCTGTACGAAGATTCGGGCTTTTATCAAAATTGTTTTACCGAACGTATCATCAGGGATTTTTGCTGCATTTATGCTAGCCTTTGTCAATTCATTTAATAATGTTCCTGTTTCGATGTTTTTATCTGGACCAGGAGTTACCATGTTGCCGACTTCGTTACTTAGCTACATGGAATACAATTATGATCCAACTGTTTCAGCCATTTCAGTAATGCTGATGTTACTGACAATGGGCTTGATGTTTTTGATCGAAAAAACATTAGGACTAGCTTCGATTGCATAAATAAAAGAGCGATTAATCGTAGATTTCCGACTTAATAGGTAGAAAGAGGAGAAAATTTTGACTTTTGTTGATTTAAAAGAAATACGTGTCAGCTATGATGGCAAACAAGATATATTAAAAGATTTAAGCATTTCGATGGAAAAAGGCGAACTGGTTTCATTGCTAGGTCCAAGTGGATGTGGGAAAACAACCACGCTTCGAGTGATCGCAGGATTGATCAAACCAAACGACGGTTCTTTTGAATTAGATGATGATGATTTAACCAAGGTTCCTGTGCACAAACGAAATTTTGGTATGGTATTTCAAAGTTACGCCTTATTTCCTCATTTGACGATTGCTGAAAATGTTGCTTTTGGCTTGAAGTTAAGAAAAGAAAGCAAAGATAGTACAAAAGAAAAAGTAGCAAACATGCTTCAAGTTTGTGGCTTAGAAAATCTTGGTGATCGCTATCCGAAGCAACTTTCAGGCGGACAAAGACAACGCGTGGCTTTAGCTCGTGCCTTGATCATTGAGCCTAAGCTGTTACTATTAGACGAACCTTTAAGTAATTTAGATGCAAAATTAAGAGTAGCGATGCGGATCGAAATCAAGCGGATTCAACAACAACTAGGTATAACGACCGTATTTGTAACCCACGACCAAGAAGAATGTTTTTCCATCTCTGATAAGGTTGCGATCATGAATAATGGTGTGATCGAACAATACGATTCACCAGAAATGATCTACCGTTTGCCAAGAACAAAATTTGTAGCTCAATTTATCGGTTTTGAAAATTTCTTTGCTGTAACAAAAACTGCGGAAGGGCGATACAAAAGTGAAAATGGTCAACTTTTTACGACGACTAACCCACAGCCGGAAGCAACTGAAACTGTTGCAACAATTCGTCCAGAAGACATTGAAATTTTGAAAGAGGCAACACAAGAATCCATCGAAGGAACAATTATTGTTCGGACTTTTTTAGGGAAAAGTTATCAATATGAAGTCACAACATCACTGGGAACGCTATTGGTCAACGGAGCGAGTGAGCAAATCTATGAAACTGGAGACAGAATCAACCTTGTTTTTCCAGCAGATAAACTAGTTGTTTTAGAAAAATAAACGATAGATGAAGGGGATAGAATCAAGATGAAAAAGAAATTAATGATCGGTGTTTTAGCAACAGCAACGCTACTAATGGCAGCTTGCGGGAATAGTGAGGCGAATACAAAGAGCGATAGCAAAAGTGGAAGCAAAGCATTAGTTGTTTCAACCTTCGGCTTGAGTGAAGACATTGTCAAAAAAGATATCATAGCCCCTTTTGAAAAAAACAATGATGCTAAAGTTACTTTAGAAGTAGGGAACAGTGCAGATCGTTACACGAAATTACTGAATAATCCGAATGCTGGAATCGATGTGATCGAGCTTGCACAAGCCAATGCAACCCAAGGAAACAAAGAGAAGTTGTTTGAGCAAATAACAGAAAAAGAAGTACCAAATATCAAAGATTTAACGGCTGGAGCAAAAGAAGTATATGAAAGTGGAGCTGGTATCCCGATTGCTGTTAATAGTATTGGTATTGTTTATAACAAAGAAAAAGTCGGGAAAGAAATTACTAGTTGGGACGATTTATGGTCAACAGATTTTAAAGGTAAAATTTCTGTTCCAGATATTTCCACAACAGCTGGTCCCTTGATGTTATATCTTGCGAGCGATCATGCAGGTGTAGACATCACAACGGATAAAGGCAAAGCTGCTTTTGATGCAATGAAAGAGCTAAAACCAAATGTGGTTAAGACCTATTCAAAATCTTCAGATCTTGCCAATATGTTCCAATCAGGTGAAATCGAAGTAGCAGTTGTTGCTGATTTTGCTGTAGATATTATTCAAGGCGCTTCAAAAGAGGCAACATATGTTGTTCCTGAAAGTGGTACCTACGCAAACTTCAATACAATTAATGTACCAAAAAGTTCTAAAAATAAGGAATTAGCGTATACCTTTGTTAATGAACGTATTAGTGAAGCATCACAAAAAACAAAAGCAGTGTCATTAAATGAAGGACCAACCAACAGTAAGGTGACACTTGACGAAAAACAAGCAGAAAACAAAACATACGGAAAAGTAGCAGATCGAGCAAAAACAGTTGATTTTTCATTTATCAATGATAATTTAGCTAATTGGATCGACCAATGGAATCGTACAATGAACCAATAAAAAAAGAAGAAAGGCGATAAGCATGAAAGTAGATATGATTATTCAAGATGTTTTGGTTTTTCAAACACCAACGCAATCATTTGTTAAAAAAAATGTTTCAATCAAAGATGGCAAGTTTTACTATATCAGCACTACAGAAATGACTAACTTAACGCCTACAACAGTTATCAAAGCCGAGAATCAATATATGATTCCCGGCTTGATTGATGCCCATATGCACATTGAAAGTTCAATGACAACACCAACGATATTTTCAAAAGCTGTGTTGCGTTATGGTGTAACAACGGTTGTGGCAGATGCCCATGAAATGGCCAATGTCTTTGGGTTAGAAGGATTAGAGGAATTTATGAAGGCGGAAACCGAATTGGATATATTCCATGCGATTCCTTCTTCTGTACCTTCAACGACCCCTGAATTAGAAACCACTGGTGGTATTATCGGACTTCCAGAAGTTGCAGAGTTGTTGAAAAATCCTAAAATTGTCTGTTTAGGAGAAGCCATGAATTTTAAAGGTATTGCCTATGAACCTGAGTCCTTGATCCGACAAATTATCGATTTATGTAAATCAGAGCGACCAACGATGCCGTTAGAAGGCCATTGTCCAAAAATTTACGACGAAGAGCTAGCAGCTTTTTTATTTAGCGGTATCACATCAGATCATACCCATCAATTTCCAGAATCCTTAAAAGAAAAAATCGAAGCAGGTGTTTTCATTCAATTCCAAAATAAATCGATCACACCTGAAAATATGAAGGTCATTGTAGAAAATCAGTTTTATGAATATGCCAGCATTATTACAGATGATGTAATGGCAGATGATTTACTAAAAGGTCATTTGAATGAGAACGTAAAGAAAGCCATAAAAGCAGGCTTACCAATTGAAAAAGCGATTTATATGACAACTTACACGCCAGCAAGACGCATGGGCTTTCATGATCGGGGAGAAATTGCACCGGGACGTGTAGCTGATTTTATTTTATTGAGCGACTTAAACGAGTTTACGTTTGATACAGTTTATAAATCTGGAAAAAAAGTATATGAAGATGGAGCAGCTATCCAATACCCTACAGTTGTCGAACAATTTCCAGCTCGTTATAAGCACTCTGTTCACTGCAAACCACTAACCGTTGCTGACTTAGTTATCAAAGTAGAAACAAATAAAGACAGTGTTCGCTGTAATGTGATCCAAAAACAAGAAGTAGGAACATTTACCGAGCGAATCACGAAAGAAATTCCTGTGAAAAATGGACTCTTACAATGGCAAGAAGCAGACTGCGCGTTATTGGTCGTAATGGAACGATATGGCAAAAATGCAAATATCTCACTTTCATTGATGGACAAACCAATTACCGAAAAAGGCGCAATCGCCACAACGTGGGCGCATGATCATCATAATGTGATGGTCATGGGCAATACGGTAGAAGATATCGTGCTAGCACAAAATGAATTACTTGCGATCCAAGGGGGCTACATTGTTGTTTCAAATGGAAAAATCACAGGAAAATGCCCTCTGCCTATCGGCGGCATTTTATCTCAAGCCCCAATCGAAGAATTAGGCGGAGATTTGCAAAAAGTCCGTACAAGTATGCAAAAATTAGGCTACAAAAATATGAATGAGATCATGTCATTTTCTACATTATCTCTTCCAGTTTCACCTGCGATCAAGGTCACCGACATGGGGATGATGAATACGAAAACGCAAGAGTTTTATCCATTGATTTTTCCAGAAGATGGAGTGTTGTTGAATGAAGACACTTATTAAGAATGTTCATATCCTTTCAATGGATGATTATTTTTCAGAAGTTAAAGATGGATTTGTAATGATCGAAGATGATTTAATTACAGAAATGGGGCATGTTTCTGAACTTGTTTCAGTAACTATTCAGGCAGATAAAGTGATCGATGGGAAAAAAGGGTTGCTGATCCCTGGTCTGATCAATACCCACACACATGCAGGTATGATCCCATTTCGTTCGTTAGGAGATGACGTACCTGATCGACTGCGCCGATTTTTATTTCCTTTGGAGCAACATATGACAAAAGAATTAGTAAGAGCAAGCAGTGATTATGCCATTGCTGAAATGTTGTTGAGTGGTGTAACGACGTTTTGTGATATGTACTATTTTGAAGATGAGGTAGCTAAAAGCTGTAAGGAGATGGGCATTCGCGCTCTTGTTGGTGAAACGATCATTGATATGCCGACCTGTGACAGTCCAAAACCATCTGGCGGATATGAATATTGCGAAACTTTTTTAGAAAAATGGCAGAATGATCCATTAGTTACACCGATCATTGCACCACACGCACCCAATACAAATAATTTGGAAATGCTGGAAAAAATCGTGGCACTTAGTGAAAAATACAATGCACCGATTACAATGCATGTATCTGAAATGACCTATGAAATTGAGGAGTTTCAAGAAAAATACAACCAAACACCAATAGAATTTTTACAAACATTAGGGTACTTTGAACGTAATTTTATTTTAGCTCATTGCATTTTAACAACCGAAAACGATTTAGATATCATTGCAGCCTCAAATGGAAAAGCCCGTGTGGCTCATTGTATCGGTGCGAATACTAAATCAGCAAAGGGGATAGCTCCTGTCAAACAAATGCTTGAAAAAAATATCGTAGTAGGACTAGGAACAGATGGGCCAAGCAGCGGCAATACCTTAGACTTATTTAGCCAAATGCGCTTATTTGCCAACATGCATAAAACGCATAATCAGGATCGTGCCCTTTTTCCTGCAAAAGAAATTGTTCGTCTTGCAACAATTGGTGGTGCCGAAACGTTAGGGTTGGCGGACCAAGTAGGGTCGATCGAAATCGGAAAAAAAGCGGATCTAACTTTGATTGAAACAGAATCTGTAAATATGTTTCCGATTTTTGATCCATATGCAGCGATTGTTTATTCAGCGAATGCCAGCAATGTGGAGGCGGTTTGGGTAAATGGGCAACAATTAGTGAGTGAGAAAAAAATGCTCAAACAAGAGTTGAATAAAATCAAAGAAACGTTATACCGAGAAATGAAAAACTTTGTCTTGGAAGCAAAAAAATTATCATAAAAAGCATGAGGTTGGGACAGAAGTGTTTACTTCTGATCCCACCGTTTATCCAGATTTAGAGCCCGAAACAAAACTGATTTTTAGTTTTGTCCCGGGCTCATGCTTTTTCAGTTTATTTCGATAGGTAGGTTTCAATTGGTTTTTGATAATCCTGCCAATCGCTTTTGGCTTCATTGAAATACTGTGCTAATAAAAAGCCGATATATGGACCCGTTGTTAGACCCGAAGACCCTAATCCGCTGGCAATGACTGCGCTAGGTGCATCTGGCAAATAATTAAAAAATGGAGCGAAATCTGATGTGTAGGCACGAGTTCCAACACGATAAACAGCTGGATAATTTTCAAAAAAACTGGATTCAGCGAGATAAGGGGCTGTTTTTTGCCGAAGCAGGGAAAAAGCTTCTTCTGTTGGCGTTAAATCGAATCCACCATCATTCTCATGTGTTGCGCCGACAAGAATTTGCCCATCTTCAAACGGAATCAAGTCGCTTTCACCATCCAGCATTGCAACTGGCCAACTGCCACTTTCTGTGAACGGTGTATCAAAAGCCAATAATTGTCCTTTTTGCGGTCGAATATCCGTTGTATAACCGAGAGAACCTAACAATGAAGGCAAACCAGGACCGGCACATAATGCAACGGCATCGAATGATTCAGTTCCGTTAGGTGTCTGAATAAGCCATTGCTCATGGCTTCGACTAAGATTAGCTGTATCAGCTTTTATGGTAATCATATTTGATAGTGCACGTTGTCTCAAGGTTTCTAAGTAGCTAGCACCATCTAATTTCCCTCCGCCAGTAATAAACAAGGCGGGTTGTGCTTTTAATAAAGGCAGTTTTTCTGTGACTTGTTCGGCAGTTAATAATTCGATCTCTCCGATCTCAGGTGCAGTTTGTTTTCTTTCTTGCGCTAGTTGCATAAGAGAACTAAGCTCACCGTCTTTTCTAAGAATCAAGGTGCCCGTTTGCTGATAGACACTTGCTGGTAAAGAAAAATCTTGTACGAGCTTCGTATAAAAGGCTGCTCCATCTTTTGCTAATTGATACCATTTTTTATTGCGGCGCTTAGAAAGCCAAGGGGAAATGATCCCCGCGCTAGCTTTGGTAGCTTGTCCAACAGGATTATCGTAAATCGTTACACTATACTTCTCTAAATCAACATAGTTGGCTAAGGTCAAACCAATGATCCCGCCGCCGATAATGGCTAATTTTTTCATAAGTAACTCCTTTTATATCCTTATAGAATCAAATAATTCATTTTTACATAAGTTTGTTTCGGATGCAAGAAATTTCGGAGTGTTGCGTTTTCATAAAAGATTCTTTCTAAAAAAATAAAGTTTGGTAAAAGAATAATATGGAAATGATGAGAAAACGCTTATTTTTATGGTATGATAATGAGTGTTCTATTTTTAGAAAATAAGGTTTAAACACATAGGAGGTTACTAAATGAGCAATACAAAATTAGGGTATTTACTAGCCGCTGCAAGCTGTATCATTTTGCTTGGGGGATGCGGTTCTGGTAAAGAAAAGACTGGCGAAACTGGTCAAAAATCAGCAAATAGCGAACAAACATTTTCAGTTGTAGCAAAACAAGAAATTCCATCGATCGATGCCTCGGTCACGAATGATGTTGTCGGCTGGGGTGTACTGAAAAATACAGGTGAAGGATTATTCCGTGCAGATAAAGCAGGGAAATTGGTTCCAGCAGGTGCGAAAGAAATGCCAAAAGTCAGTGAAGATGGCTTGATCTATACGTTTAAACTACGTGAAGATGCGGTCTGGTCAAATGGTGATCCTGTTGTTGCAAAAGACTATGTGTATGGCTGGCAACGGACAGTGGAACCGAAGACTGCTTCAGAAGTTGCCTATCTATTTGAATCTATCAAGAATTATCAAGCAATCATGGACGGCAAGAAACCAGCAAAAGAATTAGGGATCAAAGCATTGAACGACCATGAACTAGAAGTAACACTAGAATCGCCTGTACCATATATAGAATCATTATTGTCCTTACCACCATTTTTCCCGCAAAATGAAAAAATCATCAACGAAAGTGGCGAAAAGTATGCTAGTTCAAGTGAACATATGGTTTACAATGGACCGTTCACATTGAGTGATTTTGAAGGAGCAGGAACAGATACAAAATGGTCGTATGTAAAAAATGAGAAGTATTGGGATCAAGACAATGTTACAATGGAAAAAATCAATTTTGATGTAGTCAAAGAAGATGCGACGGCATTAAATCTATTTCAAGATGGTCAAACAGATGACATCGTTGTGACGGGTGAACTAGCTCAGCAAATGGTAGATGATCCAGCATTTTTCTCACAAGACATGTCAAATGCGACTTATGTGGAATATAATCAGACCAAAAAAGAATTTCAAAATGAAAATCTCAGAAAAGCAATTTCTTACGCTTTAGATCGTCAAACCCTAGTAGACCAAGTCTTAGGAGACGGATCGATTGCAGCAACTGGTTTAGTTCCAAAAAACATGTCATTTAATCCTGAAACAGAAGCTGATTTTGTGAAAGATTCTGGTAATCATTTGAAATATGATCCAGAAAAAGCCAAAGAATACTGGGCTAAAGCAAAAACAGAATTAGGCATCGACACGCTTAAAATCAATTTACTTTCATCAGATGCCGATTCTGCCAAAAAAGTGGTAGAATACATGCAAGGTGCGATTCAAGGAACCTTAAAAGGTGTGACTGTTGAAGTTTCATCAGTACCACTTTCCGTTCGTTTAGAACGTGGTAATAAAGGTGATTTTGATATGATTTTAGTTGGATGGGGTGCAGAATACAATGATCCTAGTGTGTTTCTAGAATTATTTGCATCAGATAATATCAATAATAGTGGTAAATACGCTAACAAGGAATTTGATAAATATTTGAAAGCTTCTGCTACAACGAATGCAGGCAATCCAACAGCTCGTTGGAATGACTTGATTGAAGCTGAAAATGTTTTAATGAATACGATGGGTGTTTGCCCAGTCTACCAAAAAGCTGAAGCGCATTTACGTAATCCAAAAATCAAAGGGATATTGCCATCTGGTCCGGAGTACGATTATAAATGGACATTCGTTGAGTAGTGATATAAAGTAGAAAAGGCGGGGAGTAAATGATTCATCGTTATATAGAAGTAACAGGATCGGCATTTGAACGTGGAGTCCAAATCGGTGAAGTGCTAAAAATGCAGATTGAAACAAACTTGTCTAGTCAAAAATTATTTTACAACGATCCAACTGAGATCATAACCAAATGGTTGGATAAGGCTCAGACCTATCTTGAATATACAGAAAAATTTGCACCAGATGTGGTTGCTGAAATGCGTGGCGTTGCGAAAGGCAGTGACTTAGCTTTTGAAGAAATATTATATCTATATACAGTTTATGAACGATCGTTTTTTGATGAGTTGATCAGTGACAAATGTACGTCATTTGCAGCGGCAGGAAATGCTACTTTTGATGGTTCTGTGATCTGTGGGCAAACAAATGATGAGCGTCTTGATGAGTATCGATCTGAAGTCGATTGTGTTGTGCATCATCGTGATAGTGAATCTGATTTTGAATCACTGATTTATAGTCATCCAGGTATTCCAGCTTATATGGGAATGAACAATTATGGCTTAGCTGTTATGTGGACATATATCGATAATGGTCAGCGTCAAAACGGTGTACCTACAGCTGGTATAATTAGAGAGTTGATCAACAAGAAAAGTCTCAAAGAGGCACGCGACTATCTTTACAGTATCCCTCATGCAGTACCAAATCAATTTAGCTTATCTCATGCTAATGAAGGAATCGCAAGTTTTGAATGTTTTCCAAATAAAATTTACGAACACGAGCCGGCAGATGTAATGATCCATGCAAATCATAATAGTATTGCACTGGAAGAACCAGAAGAAGGCGGTTCTAAGACATCCCATTCCCGTTTCGAAGCGATGGAGGCGATCGTAAGTGAAAATTACGGAATTATCGATGCACAACGAGGGAAACAGTTTTTGGCTAATCATCGTAATTTTCCCAAAAGTGTCTGTAATCATCCATCACCAGAACATCCATTATCTAAATCATTAGCTTCGATGGTTTTTGATTTAGGCAAAGGGGAAATGCATCTAGCTTTTGGGAATGCTTGTGAACAACCATTTCATACCTACCGATTCAATCAATGGTTCGGTCAATAAAAAAAGAGTCCGAAACAAAACTGATTTTAGTTTTGTTTCGGCTCTTTTTTACTGTAAGTATTTCTTTTTAAATTTGTTAACAAACGTGCCGTATGCATCAATAATCCAGCATAATCAGCTTTTTTAGGCTGAATACCGCCATAAAAAGTACACTCATATAATTCTGTCAGCTGAATAAAACTACCATGGAATTGAGGATAATCTTTCTCGAATCGTTTTGCGTAAATAGTTAAAGTTTCATTTGTTTGCCGACATAAAATCCGCTCTGATTTGCGTAATATTATACTGTAGGCATGAGTGAATCGATCAGGATAAAGACTTAAATAGAGCCTAAAATGCAGCAGGAAAAAGTACCTTTTCAACAAGAAACTAAAAACTGCTAGCAAAATAATAGCTAAGGCAAATGCTATCTTAGGTAAAACTGGAAGCCATTTAATAAGCACCGAATTTTGATTGTCTTCTTTAGTTGAGCTTTCTGTAGTAGTAGAAGCGGCTTCTGTTGTTTCTTTTGTTTCAGCAGTAAGGAGTGATTCACTACTATTATTTACAGGTTTACTCTCTGAGGTAGAATTACTGGTTGCAGTAGATTGACGAATATCGTTTGTAAAACCAGGTGTCGGTTCAAAAGGAATCCATCCATATCCTTGGAAGTAAACTTCAGGCCAGGAGTGAGCGTCACTATTTTTGATAGTATATTCTTGATATTCGGCGTCTTTATTGCTCGTAATGCTGCCAGAAGAAAAGCCTTTTGCCCAACGACTAGGGATTCCGATCGAACGAAGCAAGAGAATCATTGCACTAGAAAAATTATCACAATAACCGATTTTTGACTCAAAAAGAAAATGATCGACATAATCTTCATTTGGTGGAGTGAAGGGTGTATCGATTTTTGAATAGCGATAATTGCCTTCTTGTTTGAGATAGCGCTCGATTGCTTTGACCTTGCCTAAAAGAGTTTCTTGATTTTCTGTTAATGAAACAGCCAGTTTCTGAACACGTTCTGGTGTCGTCATAGGAACTTGAGTCATTTGAATATCTTGGGAAATCGCATAAGGCACTTGTTGCATTTCTTCTTGTGTAAAGCTCGGTTTTGTCCAAGTGAGATTGATTTTTTCTGATGGAGTTACAAGGTTGATACGTTCTTTTTCTTTGATTTGTTCTGTCCGACCGATCTCGTTAAATGGAATTGAGATATTTCCGTACGGATAAGGCAAATACTCTGTAGCTTCCATGAATGATAATGTAATCGTAGTGTCAGCGCCTAAATGACCCTGATATTCTGGATTTGTTGAGATGCTCAGTGGCTGTTCATCAGAAACAGAAACAACTTCAGACGTATTTTTCCAGCCTTTTCCAGTAAAATAGTTTTTAGTTTCCACTCGCCAATAGTGCCCGCTTGTTTGCTTGGCAGTAAACAGAATAGTTTGATCGTCTGAAATCGGACCGCCTAGTTGCGCATCATTTTGACTAAAGCCTGTTCTAGATGCGGTACTTGAACCATAGTCTGCGATTTGACGATAGATTCCTTGGTGATTCATATAATTACGGATGGGAGCCGTTTGAGTAAATAAAAAATTCTGAGCTTGAGGAAAGACCATTGGGAGTAGAAATGAGCTCCCTGCAACTAAAAATAAAATCAAGCCGCTCGATAGAAACAACGTCCTTTTTTCTTTTTTACTGGCAGTTGGCGGAGCATGCTTTAACCCATAAAAAAGAATGGCAAAAGCCGTGATCAAAATTACCTGAATCCCTAAATTCAAGTGATTAAAAACTGCCAGCATGAGTAAGTAACTAATAAGCAGTAGATACCCCATTATCCAACGTTCATAACGAATAAATAAACTATTTAAGATGATCAATAAAAACAAAATAATAGGTAAAGCAAAAAAATCAGGTAAATAATTGATTTCGCCACTAAGCATTTTAGGATAGCTTTGTAATAGTTTCTGAATAAAGCTAGCAAACCAAGTAATACCAAACGATTGCCCAGCTGGAAAATAATGATAAAGTGTAAACAAGTAACTAAGAATATAAAGAGGGAAAATGATTATATGTTTTTTAATAAGTAGTGTTAGACAACTAATCAGAGCAAGCATCCCTACAAAAAACAGCGTATTTTCTTGAGCTAAATCATAGACACTTAAAAAAGGTAAGCCAGCAGTTACGAGTATCAAAAAACTTAGTACTGCAAAAGCCAATTTTTCTTTTATCCTATTTTTCAAGAGTAAGACCTCCTTTAGGGAGAGAGCTGACTTGATCTTTCCAATGTAGACAGAGATCTTCACCCTCGAATGCAATTAAAAAGACCTCATTCTTTCTTTTTAAAGCAGTCAGTTGTTCTGAGAGTTGATTTGTTTTAGTTGTGGTAAAGATTACTAGTTTTTTATTGGTGAAATTTGGCAAAAGACATTCTTCTAACAACGGAGTCATTGCCGAAAATATATGCTCTTTCTGTATGGAATGAGGGAGATCTGCTAGGATTGTTTGCTGAAAAGATAGTTTATTTTCAACAAGGCTGATAAAGGAATAATAAATAGAGAGAAGTTCCTCAAATTTTTCATGCGACAAACCATAAAATAAGAAGTGCAGATCTGTTTCAACCTCATACTCGTATTCTTTAACGATCAATTCATTCCGTTTTCCAGACTGCTTCCAATCAACTGAATTGAAAGAGTCGCCTATTTGATAGGTGCGGAAATTTCGAATCGAGAAAGTTGGATTGCCAAAAGAGCTAGCAAAATTAGGTTTAGCTTGCAATAAATGTTTGTATATCTGTTCTGCTAAATCTAACTGTAGTACAGGCAGGACCACAAAAGGACCTGTTACTGTCGAGTTAGATTGCTTAGAAAAGATCTGAAATAAGTCAGAACTAATAAGAGCAAATGAAAGCTGTTGAAAGACTCCTCTTTGCGTAGGTCGCCACTCAAAAGTCAATTCCTGACGTTGACCAGAATAGCGTGATAAATATATTTTTTCAGCTGATAGATGATTTTTGAAAACGACCGTTAGCAGAGGTATTTTAAGCAGTGTTGGGCGGTGCCGAAAAATCTCGAGCTTCATTTTATTCGGTCGATTGACTTCATAGCGGCTACTCTCTAATAACTGAACTTGAATTTTTTTTAATGGTAGAATCAATATAAAGGCATCCCAAACAAACAGCATTGTCAAAAAGAAAAATAATACCCAACCGGTTGGGTTGTTGAATGTGATTGTGTATAGAAAAACAGCAAAGAAAAAAATAAAAATACTCAGAGCACGTATGAGGTTATTAACCATATATCGTTTCATAGCTATTTCCTGACTGGAACGGGTACACGCTTGAGAATTTGTTCCAGAATTTCTTGTAATTGTGCAGACGGCACTGTATAGCCGCCTTTTAATAACAGACGATGCCCGAATGTTGCTGGTAAAATTTGCTGTAAATCATGAGGTGTGACGTAATTTCTTCCTTCAGTCAAGGCAAATGCTTTAGCTGCTCGAATAAATGAAAGCGAGCCGCGAGGGCTGATCCCAAGAACGATCCCATCGTGATTTCGTGTTGCATGAACCAATTGCAACGCATATCTAGCAACAGCTGAATCAACGTAAATATCATCCACGATTCTTTTTAACTGACTGATTTCAGAAGAGGATAAAATTTGCTGAACGAGGTTCAATTCATTCCCTGTTTGGTTCATTAGTAGATTCAATTCATCTGTAAATTCAGGATATCCAATACTTAATTTAAATAAAAAACGGTCTAGCTGAGCTTCAGGTAATGGGTAAGTACCTTCATATTCAAGTGGATTTTGGGTTGCTAGAACAAAAAAATGATTGTCTAATGGGTATGTATGATTATCGATCGTTACATGTTTTTCCGACATTGCTTCTAACAAAGCAGCCTGAGTTCTCGGTGTGGTTCGATTGATTTCATCCGCTAATAAAACGGTTGTAAACACAGGTCCATGATGAAACTCAAACATTTGAGTTGCTGTATTGTAAACTGAAACACCTAAAATATCACTAGGAAGTAAATCTGGTGTAAATTGAATTCTATTAAATTGCCCGTGGGTTGCTTTTGCCAAGGTTTTGACCATCATTGTTTTCCCAACTCCAGGGATATCTTCAAATAAAACATGTCCACCAGCCAAGAAAGCGGTCACAGTCAACTGTAGGATATCGCGTTTTCCTAAAATAACTTTTTCCATTTCATCAATCAATAGAGTAATTTTTTTGTGGGCTGTTTCAAGCATATTGAGTAATCTCCTTATTGTAAAAGCTAAGCAAAAGGATTAGAAAATCAGTCTGCAAAGCTAGATAACATGTGTTTTCATTTTATTGTATAGATAACATACGTCCAGTGCAAGGTATCGTAAGATTTTCTTAATATAGTGAGTAAAAGTTTGGTGAACAAGGTTATGAATTTGAACCAAAAAAAAGATAGCTTTAATGAAATTGTGAAGACTTTAAAAATGCAATAACCATGCTGTGTTCAAAAGATAGGGCTTACAATTTCGATTTCGAAAAAGTGAGAAAATGATTGCAAAATTCTCATAAAATTTGTTGATGGGCGAAATATGTGAGAATTTTTGTGTCTAGGCTGTGATATGCTTAAATTTAAGAATGGGTGGAACATTCTTTTTAAACTAATTGAAAGAGGGAAGTAGAATGAAAAAATCATTAAAAGGGATTGTTTTAGCTTCACTGATCAGTACTCAAGTTTTAGCAGCACCTATCTCTGCTTTTGCAGTAACTGCTGAACCAACTGAAACTAGTGAGCAAGTTGGACCTCACACTGTTGAGGAGGCTGTTGGAGAAGTTGCGGCTTCAAATACAGCAGAAGAAACTTCAAAAGAATCAGTTATAGCTGAAGCACCTCAGTCAGAAGAACTGGCAGAGACAGATGTAGAAGAAAAAACTGAACTGCCTGTATCTGAAGAAGCACCAGAGGCTCCAATAACACCTACAGAAGAGACGCCTGTTACAAGTGCAAGTGAAGAAAAAAAACAAGCAGCTAGAGAGAAAATCGCTAGTGCACAAGCTGTCCTTGATGAGGGCACTTACATGGCAGAGACAACGATTCCATTAAGAGCAGCAATGGCTGCAGCAACAGCGTTATTGAGTGAAGAGGGAGTAACGGATGCCCAACTTGATGCTGCGATAGCTGAGATTGAGACAAGAGTCGCTGGTTTAGTTAAAGCGGAAGTTGAATTGAGTTTTGCAAGAAATTTAATAATGGCAATCGACGAAGCTACTCAGATCATCAATAATACAGATGACTTTAAGGATGTTTATACACCTGCATCTGTCGCTGCTAAAAAAGCTAATATTCAACAAGCAATTGATGAAGGAAAAATTATTTTGGCAGAAGTTGTTGATGCAAATGGGAAAATCATTCCAGATTTAGCTGTTAACAATAGACAGAGCATCGTCACAGCAGCAGATGCAATCATTGCTGCAATCCACGATGGTAATGGTTTAGTTCATAGAGGTCATTTAGCTGATATTTTATTAGAAGCTAGTCGACTAGAAGGAGCAAAAGTAGCTTCCGATGAGGATAAGGCAGATTTTGAAGCAGCACTCAAACAAGCAGCGCAGGCATACGACAATGCCTTGACTGACGCTGAGGCCGATGCGGCAGTGAGCGCTTTGAGAACTGCGATGGATAATTTGCGATTAGTAGTTGTTGTATCAGCGGTAGATGAAGAGGGACGTTTGATCATGAACCAAGCAGATACATCATTGAATGGACTATACAAAACAGCTTGGACGGTTGAGCCGCCAGTGATTGATGGATATGAGTATGTTTCTTCCAACAATGAACCACTTACAGTTGCTAGAACAGCGGGTCAATCAGTATCAGGAACGTTTGGGGACGGTACTAATGACTTGACATTTGTTTATAAAAGCGTTGACTCAGGGTTTGAGTTGCCGTATATGCCAGCACCAAAAGCTCCTGCTGACGACACTCGTGGACCAGGTATTATCGGTGTGGCAAATAATCTAGGTAATAATACACAAAATACTGCGAATAAAACTTACTATTCGAAAAACAAATTGCCTAAAACGGGTGAGCAAACAAACGCAATGGGAAGCTTTGGACTAATAGCAGTAGCCGCTAGTGCGTTAGCATTTTTCAAAAAAAGAAAGATCAAAGAGTAAGATACTCAATTGAGCAATAAGAAGTAAGCTATCAAAAAGAAGCGACGGTTATTTACCCTCGCTTCTTTTTTTGTATCTAAGACAAATAAATTTTAATCTTAAATGATTGGGTTCATACTAGTTATAAAAGTAAGTGGGGGAAATAACGATGAATGAAAAAAAAGAAATGAAAGCAATCGGCTTTTTTGAAGGATTACCCATTGAACATGAAGCTAGTTTCCTAGACGAATGGAAGAAGATTCCAATACCTGACCCCAAAGATCTTCTTGTAAAAGTCAAAGCGATTTCCGTAAACCCCATAGATACAAAGTTAAGACAAGTGGTGAAGAAACAAGAACAATTGCAAGTTCTAGGGTTTGATGCTGTTGGAGAGATTATTGCTATTGGTAAAGAGGTAAAAAAATTTACTATTGGGGATCGTGTGTATTATGCTGGAACAACTAAAAGAGCTGGGAGTAATCAAGAATTTCAATTAGTAAATGAAGGAATTGCGGCATTAGCTCCACGTAATTTAAGTGACGAAAAGGTAGCGGCGCTCCCATTAACATCGTTGACTGCTTATGAATTATTGTTTGAAAAATTCGGTCTGATGCCAAAAGAAAATGCGAATAAAGGGAAAACGATTTTAGTGATCAATGGAGCAGGTGGTGTGGGATCGATTTTGAATCAACTTGCGCATTGGGCTGGAATGACCGTCTATGCTACTTCTAGTCCAGCTAATTTTGACTGGCTAAAAAAAATGGGGGTAGATTATCCTCTCGACTACCATCAAGATCTTAAACAGAGTTTAGAAAAGCTAGGCGTTAAAAATGTTGACTATGTAGCAGTTCTATTCAATATTCTTCCGTACTATGAAATAATAGCTGAACTAATTAGCCCTTTTGGACATGTAGGAACAATCGTTGGTTTGGAGGAAGAACTAGATATCAGCCGTTTGAAAAATAAGTCTGTTAGCTTTGATTGGGAGTATATGTTTGCTAAAACAGATTTCGAGTATCAAATCAAAACCCAAGGAGAAGCACTAGCTTTGATCTCTCAACTGATAGAGCATGACAAGATAGAATCTACTCTAGGGAAAGCTTATACAACTGGAATCAATGCTGCAAACTTGAAAAAAGCTACAATAGCTATTGAGGCAGGTCATATGAGAGGGAAAGTCGTTGTCAGTGGACCGTTTAACGGAGATGTTAAGAACGATAATTCCGGCAACTAAGTGAGAAAACTCAAAATGAAATGAGTAAACCAAAATAACAGGAGCCCTAAACGCTAATTAGAAAATCTAACGTTTAAGGCTCCTGTTATTGATGAAAAACACTAAAGATTTATTTCTCTTATTTTTTCTTTTTTAAACTATACTGATAATTCACGAACCCAATCAAAGCAAGTCCAAAGAATAGCCAGATAAAGTTTGTTTGCTCACCCGTAGCAGGCAATTTCTTTTTGGTAGCTAGATTAGCACGAGTTGCTGTTGGCGATTGACTGTTATTGTTAGAATCGCTTGGCACTTGTTCAGTAGAATCCGTTGCTGTTTTATCAGATGTTTCTTTTTCAGTAGTGGAAGTAGTTGTTCCTGTTGTTTCAGTTGAATCAGTAGATGTGGATGGGTCTGTTTTATCGTCATCTTTCGTAAAAATATACGTTACTTCTTGGTCCTGTTCAGAGAATAAACCGCTAGTTGTTCCTTGTACTTCTTTAAAAGTGAAGCCTTTGATGACTGGTTTCTCTGTATTGAAAGTATCGCCAACGGTTCCAGTTAATACAAAGTCATCCTGAATCGTTTTATTATGAGTATCTACATAATGGACAATCACTTTACCTGTTGGTTCAATGATCGGTGCAGATATTTTTTTGTAAATAAATACGACAGTTTGCTCCTGATCGCTGAAAGTACCAGAGGGTTCACCTTGAGTTTCCACTAGCTCGTAATCAGGGATTGCTTGAACTGGAATGTCAAAAGATTGTCCAACTAAGCCTGAATAAGTTTCGCTATCTAGTAATTTGTTTCCGTCAGTATCTTGATAATGAATGGTTACAGGCTTTCCGTCATTAACAACGTTGAACTGGTGTAAATAAGTTCCGGATGAAATTGCATAGAAAGTAAAACCATCCGGCTGAGCATATGTTCCTGCTGGATTATTTAGACGAGCGTTATATTTAAAGCTAGAAAGATTTGCAAATTCATCTTTAGTCACGCCTAAAACAGTGATTCCTTGCTCCGTGATCTGTAAACGATTTGCAGGCAATTGTTCACCGTTAAAATCAAAATAAGTATTACTAGCAGAATTAGATGTTGTAAAGGGTGGAACGTAACCATCAAAGTTGGTCAATCGATTAGGCATCATCGAAAATGGAATAAATAAAGTTTCTTGATCAAAATCATAGTTTAAGGAAGAGCGGCCAATTGTTGTAGGCAGATCATTTCGTCCTGTATTTTGTCCAAACGCTGATAGATCACTCAGTGTAGGAAATTCATTGATAACAGTAAAATCTGTGATACCACAAAATTGTACAGAAAGTGATTTTAGATTAGGGAGTACTTTTAAAGGTTCAATGGTTGTAACATTTATATTAGAATCCATATAAATGCGTGTTAATGATGTTAACTGAGCAATTTTAGGCAAAATAGTGTTATCGATGCTAGTAGCGCCCAACCCTAGATTTGTAATCCCAGTGCTTTTGCTTAAATCAGGAAAGTTGTCACTGTTTAAACTTTTTGTTTGCAGTGTAACGAAAGTTAGAGAAGAGAGCTGTTCTAAAGGACTAAAATCAGTTATATTATTATTTGTATTAATATAGATAGAGCTTAGGTTTGTTGCATATTCCAATCCTGAAAGACTGCTGAGCTGAGCAGAATTTATAGAAAGATTGGTCAAACGTTCCATATCTGCTGCAGTTAAATCGCTATTTGCAGGTAAACCTAATGTTGAAAGAATCGCTTGTTTCAAAATCGGGTCTGCAATAGTGAGTGTATCTACTTTGGGAGCAATCATAGTTGTTGCTTCTTCTTGTGCAACTGCAGTATCAGTTGTTGAAACGGTCGTTTCATGATCTGTTGCAGTAGACGATACTTCTTCTGAGATAGAGCTGTCTAAAGTTGTAGAAGATTCGACAGTTGCTTCTGTTGTCTCCGTACTTTCTTGCGAGTGAGATGAATTAGTTTGTTCAGTTTCGGTTGCTGTATCTTCCGCGAAAACAAAAGACGGCGAGAGAAAAGTCGGGGCTAAAAGAGCAAACAGCATGATTATGTGGAGCGATTTTTTCTTATGTACTGATGGTACATTAGTTCTGTGTTTCATATGTATTTCCTCCGTATTCAAAATAAAGTGTGTGATGACAATAAAAGAATAGTGTCACAAACTCATTTTATCATAAAAATGTGTATAATATTTAAAAAATATTTAAAAAAAGTGAAATTTTAATTATAAAATACGAATAAATGATGATAGATGAGGTTTTTCAATCTATTTAAAATTTGATAAATATTAATTTTTTTGAAAAATAATAATAGGAGTGCAAGAGGAAATAGACGACAATAGTTAAATGAGTAGATTATAATGGAATAATCTAGCGAATGAGGAGAAGAGTGTATCTTTGGTTTTCATTCAGCTTTTAAGATGAGGAGTATATAGAATGACTTTAAAACAAAAAATCATTGCAGAAAGCAAACGCTTAGGAATCGACAAAATTGGCTTTGCGTCAGCTGAGCCTTTTTATGAATTAGAGGATTCCTTGAAAGAACAAAGAGAAAAAGGGTTTAACTCTGGGTTTGAACATCAAGTGATCGAAGAACGGATTTATCCAGAAAAAACATTTGAAAATCCCAAAACGATTATTTCCATTGCCCTAGCATATCCAACTAAAATTGAAGGGAAAGTTCCTCGAGATGAAAAAAGAGGAATGTTTGCAAGAGCTTCTTGGGGAATTGATTATCATGATGTTTTACGCGATCGATTAAGTAAATTGATCGATTTTATTCAATCACAAGCTGAAAACCTAGAAGAAACAGAAAGTTGGCGTTTTGCCCCTCAAGTAGATACGGGGGAATTGGTTGATGTAGCTGTTGCACAACGGGCAGGACTAGGGTTTATCGGAAGAAATGGGTTGTTGATTACAGAAGAGTTTGGTTCTTTTGTTTATCTAGGTGAGATTGTTACAAATATTGATTTTGAACTGGATAAACCTGTTCCTTTTGGCTGCGGTGATTGTACACGTTGTGTTACAGCGTGTCCCACACAAGCGCTTCTAGGAAATGGTAGTATGAATGCTAAAAAATGTTTATCTTATCAAACTCAAACGAAAGATATGATGCCAGAAGAGTATCGAAAAAAAATGCATAATGTTATCTATGGCTGTGATATTTGCCAGTTAGTTTGTCCATATAACCGAGGAAAAGATTTTCATTTTCATAAAGAAATGGAACCGGAAGTTGATACTGTATATCCTAAGTTAAAGCCAATGCTGAGTCTGTCAAATAAAGAGTTTAAAGCTCAATTCGGACATCTTTCTGGATCATGGCGAGGGAAGAAACCATTGCAACGGAACGCTTTGATTGCACTAGCTAATTTGGGAGATCGCAGTGTGTTGCCAGAGATTTATGTGTGTGCAACAGAAGACGTACGTCCTGTGATCAGAGGGACAGCTATTTGGGCAATCGGAAAATTAGGAAATAAAGAAGCAGAAAAATGGTTAGGGATTTTATATGATTTATTGGAAGTAGAGCCGGAAGAAGAGGTACTTGAAGAAATCAGAAATGCCATCAAGCAATTAGAAAAATAAATGTAAAGTATAAAAAAGTTTCAAACTCATAGAAAAAGCACCGAAAAGAACTTCTTTTCGGTGCTTTTTGATAGTCAACTAGTAAAATTAAGCTTTTGCAGCTTCTTTTGGTTCGCGGCCTAAAATAGCTTGTAAGACTGTTAGAACACCATATGAAGCTAAAATTGTGTAAATCAAGCTTGAGTAAGTTAGGATATCGAAGTCCCACGTTTTGTAAATAACTAAAACAATTGCTAAAACAATACCTGCAAGAACGTTGAAGAATGCGAATGCCCATAGATTTCCGTTTTCTTTACGTGAAAGATAATAGATTGAAAACCATAAACTTAAAACACCCCAAGCGATGCAGACTAAAATAGCTGCCCAATAAATAAAAAATGCTACCACGAAGTTTCACCTCACTTTTATACATTAAGTATTCTATCACGTTCTCTTTTGTTTGTCATGAAAAGACAGTGAAAAAGCTAACATTCTTAAAAGCTTCTTACCTAGTTTTTAAGTGGGTATATTTTTAAGGTAGCTATAAAAATAGTGATGAAAAAATGAACTCTTCGGGAATTTATACGAATATATTTTCTATCAGGCGCTCATTTAGGCTATAATGAAACCATTAGGAGATGAAACTATGTTAGTGATCGATGGACAAAAAGCTGGAAACTTGATCAATGAAGCGCAAACGATCGTTTTTTTAACTGGTGCAGGGGTTTCGACAGCTTCTGGTGTACCAGATTATCGTTCTTTATCGGGTATTTATCATGGAATCGAGCGGCCAGAATATTTATTGAGCCAAACCTGTTTAGTGGAAGAGCCAGAAAAGTTTTATTCATTTGTACAGACCTTATATCATCTGGATGCTAAACCTAACACGATTCATTTAAAGATGGCAGAGCTTGAAAAAGTCAAAGACAGTTGGGTCATTTCTCAAAATATCGATGGGCTGCATTCAATAGCGGGAGGCCAGAATTTAGTAAACTTTCATGGGAATTTATATGATTGTTATTGTAGAAAATGTGGTCAGAAGATACTTGCTAAAACTTACTTGCAGTCTGATCATCATGAGTCGTGCGGTGGTCAGATTCGCCCTGACATCGTTTTGTATGAAGAAGGATTAGATGAACAAGCCATTGGTACGTCAATTGAGGTTATTGCTCAGGCAGAATTGATCGTTATCGTTGGAACTAGTTTTCAAGTTCATCCGTTTTGCGACTTGATTCATTATGCAGCAGATACAGCAAAAATTTTAGTGATCAATCAAACACCGATTCAACTAGACAGAGAAGCTTATTTTGTTCAAGAAGATGCACTAAAAATCTTTGAAACTATTTAGATAAAGGAGTTTTAATATGGAAGAAATGAAGTCAGAACGACAAAAAATGATCGATGGTGAGCTTTATTTTGCTGCAGATCCAGAATTAGTAACAGCTCGAAAATTTGCTAGAGAGCAAATGAAATTGATCAATAGAGAAGAAGACGAACAAGTTCGCCGTCAGTTGGTGGAAGAAACATTTGGTTCGACTGGAACAGGCAGTTATATCGAACCCACAATCAGCTTTGATTATGGATTTAATATCCATGTAGGCAAAAATTTTTATGCTAATTTTAATAGTATTTTCTTAGACATTTGTCCGATAACGATTGGTGATAACTGTATGTTTGGACCAAACGCTCAATTATATACAGCAACACATCCACTACATCCTGCTAAAAGAAATAGCGGATTAGAATATGGTAAACCAATTACTTTAGGTGATAATGTTTGGCTAGGCGGCGGTGTTGTAATCACACCTGGTGTTAAGTTGGGAGATAATGTAGTTGTTGCTGCAGGTGCTGTTGTAACAAAATCTTTTCCAGATAATTGTGTGATCGGAGGAAATCCTGCCAAAGTAATCAAAGAAATTGAATTGAATGAAAAACGTCCAGCGCTCACGATTCAACGAGATAAAATCAATACAATAGACAAACAAATCGTTGCATTATTAGAAGAACGCATGGATGTAGTTGAAGCGATCGCTATGATCAAAAAGACATCAGACACACCGATTTTAGATGTTTCAAGAGAACAAGAAGTATTAACAAAAATCGAAAGCTATGTTAACAATAATATGTATAAAGAAGTGATCAAAGAAACTTATCAGGGCATCATGGATGCTTCAAAACAATATCAGCAAAAGAAAATGAAGTAAGAAGGCAGGTGGAAGCTGAATGGACGGTGAAAAAAGACGAGAAATGATTTTGCTCCAATTAGAAGCAGCAGAGAAGCCAATCAGCGCTAGTCGTTTTGCGAAAGAGTTTAAAGTCAGCCGCCAGATAGTGGTGGGAGATGTGGCGCTGTTAAGAGCAGCTGGCTACGGAATAATTGCCACAGCTAGAGGCTATTTGCTTGAAGTTGAAAAGGACAAACAGGGAATTACGAGAAAAATTGCTTGCCAGCATAAGCCTGATCAAACAGAAGAAGAGCTTTCAATAATTGTCTCCTTAGGTGGGGAAATTGTCGATGTAGTCGTAGAGCATCCCATTTACGGAGAACTGACGGGCGGATTACATATCCATACAGAAAGAGAAGTAAAAGATTTCATAGAGGCTTACGAAAAAAGTCAAGCATCTTTGTTATCTGAGCTTACTGAGGGAATCCATCTGCATACAGTTCGCTGTGAAAATGAAGATATACTGGGACAAATTAAAAAAGCTTTGGCACAAAAAAATATTTTATATAAAGGATAGCTGAACTATTCTTTATATGTTATAAAAAAGAATCGCAACCAGTAGGCTGCGATTCTTTTTTAGATTAATTACTTTCAGCTTCAAATTTCTCAAATGCTGATTTAATGACTTCTTTCAAGGCATTAGCAGAAGCATTCATACGATCTTTTTCTGAATCTGTCAGTGGGATTTCAATGACTTGCTTGATTCCTTGACGGTTAATCACAGCTGGTGCGCCGATGTAGATATCGTTTTGTCCATATTCACCATCTAAGTAAACAGAAAGTGGGAAGACAGAATCTTCATCATCTAAGATTGCTTTAGTTATCCGAGCAAGAGCAGCAGCGATTCCGTAGAATGTTGCACCTTTTTTCTCAATGATCGAATAGGCGGCATCTCTTACATTGAAGAATAGATTGACCATCGCTTCTTCATCAACTTCTGGGTTATTTTTGACCCATTCATAGATTTGTAATCCAGCAACATTGGCATGTGACCAAACTGGAAATTCTGTATCGCCATGTTCGCCTAAAATATAAGCATGTACGTTACGGGCATCTACATCAACTAATTCCGCGATTGCTTGACGGAAACGAGCGGAATCTAATGAAGTTCCAGAGCCGATAACACGTTCCTTTGGAAATCCTGAGAATTTCCATGTAGAATAAGTTAAAATATCAACTGGATTAGCTGCAACTAAGAAAATACCGCTAAAACCAGAATCAACGATTGCAGTAACGATTTGTTTGTTGATCTTTAAGTTTTTATGAACTAAATCGATTCTTGTTTCGCCAGGTTTTTGTGCAGCGCCTGCGGTCAACACAACAAGGTCAGCATCGTGACAGTCATCATAAGTAGCTGCATAAATCTTTTTAGGGGAAGTAAACGCTAATGCATGAGATAAATCAGCAGCGTCTCCTTCGGTTTTCTTTGTATCTATATCAATAATACCAACTTCTTGAGCAATATTTTGAGTGACTAAGGCAAAAGCATAACTAGATCCGACAGCGCCATCTCCAACTAAAATTACTTTTTGGTGGTCTTTATTTCCAACTGCTGCAGTCATGTGTATCATTCCTTTCAGATAATTGTTTTATCACAATGATAATACCATCGTTTGTGATTTTTGTCACGTTTTTTGTTTTTTATATTAATACAGTTTTTAGGGGTGTTTCATAAGAAAACTCTTTCATGTGCGTTCTTTCACTATTTATGATCTTAGCAATTTTTTTCCTCTTAAAACGAGTAAATGAACCTTACGGGTTTTTTAAGAATTTAAAAGGGACGGCAAATACTTGTTTTATGGTATAATTATAAAAAAACTGGGCAAGGGATTCTCCTGCCCAGATATTTTGTGTTGGAGAATGAATAAATGGTGGTAAAAGAGCACCTCTTATTAAGGAGACTATAAATAAATGAAAATGATCGTCGGATTAGGTAATCCAGGAAGCAAATACCAAGAAACAAAACATAATATCGGTTTTATCACCGTTGATGAAATCGCTCATCGTTATAATGCAACGTTTAATAAAAGTCAATTTGAAGCGGATATCGCTGAATTTTTTATAGGAACAGAAAAAATCATGTTGGTCAAACCTCTTACATTTATGAATGAATCTGGTCGTTCAGTAGGTCCTTTAATGACCTATTATGGGATAGAAGATACGGAATTGATTGTTATTTATGATGACCTAGATTTAGAAATCGGCAAAATTCGTTTACGTGGAAAAGGGAGCGCTGGCGGACATAATGGTATGAAAAGCTTGATAGCACATCTAGGAACAAATGTGTTTCCAAGAATCAAGATTGGTATCGGTCGCCCAATTGGTAGCAACACAGTCGTTCATCATGTATTAACTGGTTTTCCTAAAGACCAGCATGAAGAGATTTTACTTGCAGTTAAAAATGCAGCAGATGCAGCGATCTATGCTTGTGAGGGACACACATTTGTTGACACAATGAATCAATTTAATGGGAAGTAATCAGAATAAAGAGTATAGAAGGAGGAGCCTGACGTGAACATCGTGGAACGAATTGGTGCAAGTGAATTAGCCCAAAATTGGCAAAAGCAACTAACAGCTAATACCCGCCAGTTGATTACAGGTTTAGCTGGTTCTGCTAAAACATTAGTTATGACTAGCGGGTTTAAGGAAAAAAATAAAAAAATCGTCGTGGCTGTTCCAAATCTTTATTATGGAAATCAGTTAGTGGAAGATTTTCGTAATATCTTATCAGATGAAGAGGTTTATCTATTTCCTGTGGATGAAGTATTATCTGCAGAAATGGCTTTTTCTTCACCAGAAGCAAGAGCGGAAAGAGTAGCTGCGCTTAATTTCCTTTTGACCGATCAAGCAGGAATCATTGTAGTTCCTGTAGCAGGTCTGAGAAAATATTTACCAAGCAAGCAAACATGGCAACAAGCGCAGCTTCATTGGGAGCTCGGTGGAGAGATCGAGCTAGATACTTTAGCGCAGCAATTAGTTTTAATGGGGTATGAACGGCAATCGTTAGTCGGCAAGCCTGGTGATTTTAGTATTCGCGGAAGCATCGTCGATGTTTATCCACTAAATGCAGAGTATCCGGTCAGAGCAGAGTTATTTGATATCGAAATTGATTCTTTGCGTTATTTTGAAGCAGATACCCAACGGTCTGTTGGCGCTATTGAATCTGTGACACTTTCGCCAATGACAGATCTCGTATTTTCAAAAGAAGATCTGATCCATGGTGAAAAAGCACTAACAAAAGCACTAGCAAAAAGAATGGCGATTGCTAAAGATACGACCGAAAAAGAATTTCTTCAAGATTACTTTGGACAGCTATCGACATCGTGGAGTCAAGGGATTCCTACTGATACAGCCCATTATTACACAGACCTTTTATATGAAACTAAAACGACCTTACTGGATTATTTATCTGAAGACAGTTTAATTTTCATTGATGATTATGCGCGTATTTTAGAAGCTGAACGTGAAATTATTCGTGAAGAAAACGAGTGGCAAGTTCTCAAATTAGAAGAAATGCGCGTCTTTCCAGAGCAGACATTTGGCTTGGAATTCCATGAACAAGTAAGAAAAATGACATTTGCAACAACCTTTTTTTCGTTATTCCAAAAAGGAATGGGAAATCTACGTTTTCAAGCAATTCATAATTTTCAGTATCGTTCAATGCAGCAATTCTTCGGTCAAATGCCACTATTAAAAACAGAAATGGATCGTTGGCAAAAACAAGATCAGACAGTTGTGGTTTTTGTACCGACGAAAGAACGAAGTCAAAAAGTCGAAGAGTTGTTTCGTGATTTTGACATTTCAAGTGTAACGGCATCTGAAGAGAAATTAATTGAAGGGAAAATTCAAATCGTCGAAGGCTCATTGCAGTCTGGTTTTGAATTGCCAGTCGAAAAAATCGTTGCCATCACAGAAAAAGAAATTTTCCATACTACAACGAAAAAAAGAGCAAGACGCCAAACCGTTTCGAATGCAGAACGACTAAAAAGCTATAGTGATCTGAAAAATGGAGATTATGTTGTTCATGCAAACCACGGAATCGGTAAATATATTGGTATGCAGACATTGGAAGTTGACGGCGTTCATCAAGATTACATCACAATTTTATATCAAAATGATGATAAGCTATTTATTCCTGTTACCCAGTTGAACTTGATCCAAAAATTCGTAGCTTCTGAAGCCAAATCGCCTAAAGTAAACAAATTAGGCGGCAGTGAATGGAGTAAGACCAAACGCAAAGTTTCTTCTAAAATCGAAGATATTGCGGATGATTTGATTCAACTTTATGCTTCAAGAGAATCAGAAAAAGGCTACGCTTTTCCGCCAGATGATGCATACCAAAAGGAATTTGAAGATGCTTTTCCCTATAGTGAAACAGATGATCAGCTACGTAGTACGGCTGAAATTAAACATGACATGGAAAAAACAAGACCAATGGATCGTTTATTAGTCGGTGATGTGGGCTATGGGAAAACAGAAGTCGCTTTGCGTGCGGCTTTTAAAGCAATCAATAACAATAAACAAGTTGCTTTTTTAGTTCCTACGACTATTTTAGCGCAGCAACATTACGAAACGATGCTTGATCGTTTTGAGGGGTTTCCTGTGGAAGTAGGCTTGTTGAGCCGATTTAGAACGAAAAAGCAACAAAATGAAACGATCGAAAAAATCAAACATGGTCAAGTGGATATTGTAGTAGGGACTCACCGATTGCTTTCCCAAGATGTGAACTTCAGTGATTTAGGGTTATTAGTTATCGATGAAGAACAACGTTTTGGTGTGAAGCATAAAGAACGTCTAAAACAACTTCGGGCCCAGGTTGACGTTTTAACGTTAACAGCAACACCAATACCGAGAACGCTGCATATGTCAATGCTTGGGGTTCGTGATCTTTCGGTTATTGAGACACCACCGGAAAATCGTTATCCAATTCAAACTTATGTTATGGAGAACAATCCAGGCGCAATCAGAGAAGCGATCGAAAGAGAAATGGCTCGTGATGGACAAGTCTTTTATCTCTACAATCGAGTGGATACGATCGAACAAAAAGTCGAAGAAATCCAAGCATTAGTACCAGATGCCAGAATTGCTTACGCGCATGGTCAGATGACTGAAGTTCAATTGGAAAACACCTTATTTGATTTTATTGAACGTCAATATGATGTTTTAGTTACGACAACCATCATTGAAACAGGCGTAGATATTCCAAACGCCAATACGTTATTTGTAGAAAATGCTGATTACATGGGATTATCGACGTTGTACCAATTGCGAGGCCGAGTTGGTCGAAGTAATCGAGTTGCATATGCTTACTTTATGTATGAGCAGCAAAAGATTTTGAATGAAGTGAGTGAAAAGCGTTTAGAAGCAATCAAAGACTTTACTGAGTTGGGTTCAGGATTTAAAATTGCGATGCGGGATTTATCGATTCGTGGGGCGGGAAACTTATTAGGCGCCCAACAGCATGGCTTTATCGATTCCGTCGGATTTGACATGTACTCACAAATGCTTTCAGAAGCTGTTGCCCGCAAACAAGGGAAAAACATTCAGGATCAAAAAACATCTGTTGAGATCGACTTGGGTATTGATGCTTATTTACCAACAAGTTATATTTCAGATGAACGTCAAAAAATTGAGATTTATAAACGAATTCGTCAGTTAGAAAATATGGATATGTACGATGAACTAGAATCAGATCTCCTTGATCGTTTTGGTGAATACCCAGATGAAGTGGCTCACTTATTGACGACGGGACAAATCAAAATGGACGGTGATCGTGCGTTGCTGGAAACAATTCGTAAAAGACAGCAAGAAATTACATTTACCTTGAGTAAAATCGGTACAAAAACCTATAGTGTAGAACAATTATTTGAGGCACTAGCTCAGACTCAGCTAAAAGCAGATCTTGCTGTCGAGAATGAAAAAATGTCCGTTCGTTTAAAAGTACCAAAAGATATGAAAGAAGCTGCTTGGCTACAAGAAGTAGCATCCTTTACTACAGCTTTAAGACAAGAAAAATACAAGACGGCAGCTGTTGAGGAAGATTGAGTTGAATGTATCTAGCTTCACGGGCTTACCTCTCGGAAAAAAGATAAAAATAGAGTGAGGCGAAAAGCACCTCAATCGATTTTTCCTATTTTTCAATCGAGGTTGAACGAGCCCGTTCCGCTTTTAAGCATATCTAGCTTCACGGGCTTACCTCTCGGAAAAAAGATAAAAATAGAGTGAGGCGAAAAGCACCTCAATCGATTTTTCCTATTTTTCAATCGAGGTTGAACGAGCCCGTTCCGCTTTTAAGCATATCTAGCTTCACGGGCTTACCTCTCGGAAAAAAGATAAAAATAGAGTGAGGCGAAAAGTACCTCAATCGATTTTTCCTATTTTTCATTCGAGGTTGAACGAGCCTGTTCCGCTTTTAAACTTATCTAGCTTTACGGGCTAACCTCTCGGAAAAAAGATAAAAATAGAGTGAGGCGAAAAGCACCTCAATCGATTTTTCCTATTTTTCATTCGAGGTTGAACGAGCCCGTTCCACTTTTAAACATATCTAGCTTTACGGGCTAGCGCTATGCTCTGCTTCGATCTCAACAATTCCTAAGAGCTAAAGCTCTAAGGATTGAAGGTCTTCGGAAAAAAGATAAAATATGAATGAGGTAAAAGACACCTCAGTCTTATTTTTCTATTTTTCTGTCAGAGCTAGGCGAGCTCATTCAGCTTTAAAATAGGAGGTCAACCAATGGCACACAAAGAAATGCGATCGATGATGCAAGGTGCAGCTATTTTAACTATTGCATCATTTATTGCCAAAGTGCTGAGTGCAGTTTATCGGGTGCCTTTTCAAAACTTAGTTGGTGATGAAGGATTTTATGTTTACCAGCAAGTTTATCCAATCTATGGTATTGCGATGACTTTAGCATTATCGGGGTTGCCGCAGTTTATTTCAAAAATCGTAGCAGAGCAACCTGATATTAGTGGACAGAAGAGGGTGTTACAACAACTCTTTCCGTTTGTCTTTATGATTGCGAGTTTGTGTTGGGCGTTTTTCTTTTTCGGGAGCCATGAAATAGCCTTTATGATGGGCGATGCTCAACTGGCTACTTTGATCCAAGTGGTCTCTTTTACATTCTTATTAGTGCCCATATTATCCTTTTATCGCGGTAATTTTCAAGGACATCTAATGATGATTCCCAGTGCGGTTTCACAAGTGATGGAGCAACTTGTTCGAGTAGGTGTGATTTTGGTTGCAGCTTATTCTTTTAGTCGATTTGGTTGGTCTGTTTATCAAACTGGCACGATTGCTATGGGTGGAGCTTTATTTGGTGGTATCGTTGCTGCAGGAATTCTTTGGTATTATGATCGGAAAATTCGAGTAGGAAGTTCAGCGTACTTGACCCAGTGGAAAGCTGAAAAAAGCTCAGGAAAATTATTTGGACGTTTACTGGTGGAAGGTGGAATGGTCTCTTTATATAGTGCCTTCTTGATTCTTTTTCAATTAATCGATTCCTTTTTTGTGAAAAACACCTTAGTTGCAGCAGGTATCAGTGATTCAGCGGCCAAAATCGATAAAGGGGTGTACGATCGTGGTCAGCCCTTGGTTCAATTGGGGTTAGTTGTTGCGTTAGCATTAAGTTCAAGTTTTTTACCAGCTTTGACAAAGTATTTCATGAGTCAAGAGCAAGGAAGATTTTTACAAGCCGCTAAAATATTCTTACGTTTGACTACAACGATTGCAGCAGCAGCTTCAATAGGATTGATGTTATTGCTCCCTTATATAAATTTTGCTTTGTTTAAAGATTATAACGGGAATGGTGTTTTAGGTGTGTATGTTTGTTCCATTGCATTTATGGCAGTCATTCAAGCTTATCAAAGTATTTTACAAAGCCGTAACCAATTTTTTGTATCTATGCTTTCAGCTGGAATTGGATTGTTAGTCAAGTTGTTCTTAACTAGCCCCCTAACGTATACCTGGGGAACGCTTGGTACTAGTGTATCAACGATTGCAGGGTTAGTGGTTACCTTATTTATATTGATACTTTTTTCAAAAAAAGAAATTAATCGCTTCGCTATAGAGAATCATTTCTTTAGAAAATTAATGATTAGTTTAGGAATGATGGGAATTGTGTTATTCTGTTATCAGGGTGTCATTGCAATTTTCTTAGGGACTGTCGAACATCGTGGACAGGCCTTAGTGGTTGCTTTAGTGGGAGTCTTGGTTGGTGGTGCTACATTTGTTTTCACCATTATTAAAATAAAATTATTTACGGTTCGGGAATGGCTGACATTACCGTTTGGAGCGAAAATATTAAGAATGAAGAGGTAAGGTTTATGCGCTTAGACAAATTTTTAAAAGTTTCACGTATCATTAAGAGAAGACCTGTCGCCAAAGAAGTTGCTGATAAAGGAAGAATTCAAATCAATGGAATTCTCGCAAAATCATCAAGCAATGTGAAAATTGGTGATCAAGTTAGAATTCAGTTTGGAAACAAAATCTTAGAAATCGAAGTACTTGAGCTTCGTGATTCAACGAAAAAAGAAGATGCAGAAAAGATGTATCAGATTGTTTCAGAGAAAAGAGTCGAAAATAGTGACAATTTAGATTAGACAAGCTTCTTAGATGTTGGTATAATGAGACAGACAAACCAAAAAACGAGTGGAGCGGAAAACATGGGCAAAAAGAAAAAAGACATGGAAAAAGTTGCTGCATTAGATAATGAGTATACAAAAGAACAGTATGCCGAATTTCAAAAACAGCAAAAGCAGTTGATTTTCAGGCGTCGACGTCTGGCGGTTGTTTTTCTCGTGGCGTTTGTGATTTTTATTGTTTCAGGTATCCAGTTAGTGAAGGACTACCAGCAACTGAATGCTTTCAAAGAACAGCAAGCACAAGCTGTAGCTGAATCTGGCGAAGCAGATAAGAAATTAAGTCGTTTAGAACAAGATGTTGCTCTTTTGAGAGATGACGATTACGTGGCGAAGTTAGCCCGTAGCCGCTATTATGTCTCCAAAGAAGGCGAACAAATCTACAACATTCCAGAGTTAGGCGGAACGACTAGCTCAAGTAATGAACAAAAATCATCAGATAGTCAATCACAGTCTCATTCATCTGAAAAACAATCAGGCGAATAACTGCAGATATAATAGGGTAAATAATAGGAGGAACATTTTTTTTATGTCAATTGAAGTAGGAGCGAAGTTGCCAGGAAAAGTGTCTGGTATCACTAATTTTGGTGCCTTCATCGATTTAGGTGAAGGAAAAACAGGGTTGGTTCACATTAGTGAAGTATCAAATGGATTCGTAAAAGATATCCATGATGTATTGACCGTAGGGGATGAAGTGACTGTAAAAGTTACCTCAGTCGGTGATGATGGGAAAGTAGGCTTGTCGATTCGCAAAGCGCAAGAACAAGCAGCAGAACCCAAGCGTGAATATCAACGTCGTGATAACAATGAGCATCAAGGAAATCGCGATCGCAACTCACGTCCAGCGCCTAAAAAACAATTTACAAGAGCGCAACCAATGAATTCAAAACAAGATTTTGATTCATTGATGAGTTCATTTTTAAAAGATAGTGATGATCGTTTAACTTCATTAAAACGTAACACTGAAGGCAAACGTGGTGGACGCGGCGGACGCCGTAACTAACGAATGAATAAATAACTGAAGCTGAGCGAAAGCTCGGCTTTTATGTTTGGTGCATTTTTTATGAGAGTCTATAAACTAAGATACAAAGAGGTGAGTAGATGTTTCAAACATTTTACGATCATTGTAAAAGAAACGATTATTGGCTACCAAACCAAAAAATTTTATTGGCTATTTCTGGTGGCGTTGATTCAATGGTATTGTTGGAGTTAATGCGGACTGCTGCTAAAAAAGATCAACTAACATTAGTAGTAGTTCATATTGATCACCAATTGCGAACGGAATCAGCAGCAGAAGCTAGTTATCTGAAAAACTATTGTGAGAAACTAGAAATACCATACTACAGTAAAATATGGGGAGAAGCAGATAAATCCCAGAATACCGAAGCACGTGCACGTAGATTCCGCTATGACTTTTTTTCTGAAATCATGACGCAAGATGGAATCCCTATTCTTATGACGGCACATCACAGTGACGATCAAGCTGAAACGCTTTTGATGAAGCTTACGAGAGGAAGTGTGCTATCTAATTTAGTTGGAATTAGAAAGAAGCAGTCGTTTGGAACAGGGGAATTGATTCGCCCCTTCTTAATTTTTTCCAAAGAAGAAGTGCGACAGTTCGCAGAAAAAACGGGAATTGTGTATTTTGAAGATCAGACTAACCAGAGTGATGCTTACATGAGAAATCGCTTGAGACATCAGGTTATTCCGGTTTTGAAAAAAGAAAATCCAAAATTTTTGGAACACATGGCAAGTTTTAGTGAACAGATTACATTAGCTGATGAACTCATACAGACAGTGATAGAACCAAAATATGATCGGTGGGTAGAAAAGACAACAGATGGCTGGGTGATTCAATTATCCGAGTTGAAACGAGAAAAAAGAAGTATCCAAACTTTTTTCCTAATAGATTTGTTTCAACGAACGATCATACCAGAAGGTGTGGCAATCAGTCAGTTACAGATTAAACAACTGATAAATATGTTTGATCAGTCAGCACCTCAGTTATCCATGGATATTGCGCAAGGATGGCAAGTTGTAAAAGAATACAATAAGTTTCATCTGACAAAAAAAGAATCAACTTATGAAGGGAAAACGACTTATTTAGATGTAAATCAACATGTTTTTCTTTCTGAAAATGAATGGTTAGCTCTAGAAAAAGTAGAAGAGACACTCGAGTTGCCTGAAACCGTAAAAGGTTGGACAGAATATTCTCTGCTTATAAGCGGACAAATACCATTACCGCTAACGATTCGTCATCGTCAAAATGGAGATAGAATTTCGCTTACATCAAGCTTGACTAAAAGATTAAATCGTTTTTTTATTGATAGAAAAATCCCTAATTCTAGCAGAGAAAAAGCTTGGGTTGTTCTTTCCGCTGAAGGTGAGATTATTTGGGTTCCAAAATTTGTAAATTCATATTTGAGTATTCCTAAAGAAACTGATAAAATACTCTACAGGCTCCTTTATAAAATAAAAGAGTAAAAACCAAAAATTACTTTTATTCAAAGAAGCAAAATAACATAAAATAATAACTAAGGGCCTCAAAGGAGAAAGAGAGCCGTTGCTCTTGCGAATTTATTCGCTTAAAGCAAGGGACACTACACTAGCGTTTCGATCGCATCAACTTCTAAGTGCTCCAGCACTAAGAGTTGCAGGACGGACCTTAAAGGAAAAGGAGAGCAATATGTTAGAGAACGATATTAAACAAGTTTTGATCACGAAGGAACAAATTCTTGAAAAATCAGTTGAACTCGGGAAACAACTAACAGAAGATTATAAAGGGAAAAATCCTTTAGTGATCGGTATTTTGAAGGGTGCAATACCTTTTATGGCTGATATCACACGCTGTATTGATACTCATTTAGAAATGGATTTTATGGCTGTATCTAGTTATGGAAACGCAACAGTGTCATCTGGCGAAGTGAAGATCATCAAAGATCTAGATACAAATGTTGAAGGTCGTGATATCCTGATTGTAGAAGATATTATCGATAGCGGACGCACGTTGGCTTATCTAGTTGATCTTTTTAAATACAGAAAAGCAGCATCTGTGAAAATTGTCACGTTGTTAGACAAACCAGAAGGTCGTGTTGTTGATATCGTCGCAGACTATGTTGGTTTCGATGTACCCAATGAGTTTGTTGTAGGGTATGGTTTGGATTATGCAGAAGCCTATCGGAATCTCCCTTATGTAGGCGTATTGAAACCTGAAATCTACGAATCAAATTAATATCTCTCTTAGATTTAGTTATGTTACAATGTAATGGTCAGAATTGATAAAAAATAAACCGTAAAATTAAATTACGCACAGTAGTCAAAGGAGGACAGGCATGAATAAAAAGAATAGCGGCATGAAAAATGGCCTTTATTATGTATTACTGATTTTGGCGATGGTCATGGTTGTTTATTTCATCTTTGGAAATAACAATCCCCAGTCACCAGATATCGAATACTCAACCTTCAGTACCCAGTTAGACGAAGGTAAAGTGAAAGAACTGACGATTCAACCAACCAATGGTGTGTATAAAATCACAGGTCAGTACAAAGAAAAACAAGAAATTAAAAATACTGGTGGTCTTTCATTATGGGGATCGACAGAAGTTTCTACAAAAGCATTTACTACGCTTGTCTTACCAAGCGATATCACATTATCTGGTATCCAAGAGTTAGCCAAAGACAATAATGTGAAACTTACAGTGAAAGAACAATCATCAAGCGGTGCTTGGCTTTCGATCTTGTTTAGTTTCTTACCGATCGTATTGTTCATCTTCTTATTCTATATGATGATGGGACAACAAGGCGGCGGTGGCGGTGGCGGCGGCCGTGTTATGAACTTTGGTAAATCAAAAGCCAAAGAAGCAGACAAAAAAGCGAACCGCGTACGCTTCTCTGATGTAGCAGGAGCGGAAGAAGAAAAACAAGAACTAGTGGAAGTGGTCGAGTTCTTAAAAGATCCTCGCCGTTTTGTTGAATTAGGTGCAAGAATTCCTGCTGGTGTTCTATTAGAAGGACCTCCAGGAACCGGTAAAACATTACTTGCTAAAGCCGTTGCCGGTGAAGCAGGCGTACCTTTTTATTCTATCTCAGGTTCAGACTTCGTTGAAATGTTCGTCGGTGTCGGTGCGAGCCGTGTCCGTGACTTATTTGAAACAGCGAAGAAAAATGCTCCAGCGATCATCTTTATCGATGAAATCGATGCAGTAGGTCGTCAACGTGGTGCTGGTATGGGTGGCGGACACGATGAACGTGAACAAACTCTTAACCAATTGTTAGTTGAAATGGATGGATTTGATGGCAATGAAGGCGTAATCGTCGTAGCTGCAACAAACCGTTCAGACGTGTTAGACCCAGCGTTATTACGTCCAGGTCGTTTTGACCGTCAAATTTTAGTTGGTCGTCCTGATGTTAAAGGTCGTGAAGCGATTCTTAAAGTTCATGCTCGTAACAAACCGTTGGCTGATGACGTTGATTTAAAAGTTGTTGCACAACAAACACCAGGTTTTGCTGGTGCTGATTTAGAAAACGTATTGAACGAAGCTGCATTAGTTGCTGCTCGTCGTAATAAAAAGAAAATTGATGCATCCGATGTGGATGAAGCAGAAGATCGTGTAATCGCAGGACCTGCGAAAAAAGATCGTGTGATCAACAAAAAAGAACGCGAAATGGTTGCTTACCACGAAGCTGGACATACAATTGTTGGTTTAGTCTTAAGCCGTGCTCGTATCGTTCATAAAGTGACGATCATCCCTCGTGGACGTGCTGGCGGTTACATGATTGCTTTACCAAAAGAAGATCAATTCTTGATGACCAAAGAAGACATGTTTGAACAAATCGTTGGATTACTTGGTGGACGTACAGCGGAAGAAATTATTTTCGATGTTCAATCAACAGGTGCATCGAATGACTTTGAACAAGCAACAGGTATTGCCCGCAGCATGGTAACTGAATATGGAATGAGCGACAAATTAGGTCCTGTTCAATATGAAGGGAACCATCAAGTATTTGTTGGCCGCGATTATGGTCAAACAAAAGCTTACTCAGAACAAGTAGCATTTGAAATCGATCAAGAAGTACGTCGTATCTTGATGGAAGCTCATGATAAAGCACGTGAAATCATTGAATCTCACCGTGCTCAACACAAACTAATTGCAGAAAAACTGTTAGAGTATGAAACATTAGATGCTCGCAGCATCAAGTCATTGTTTGAAGAAGGCGTTATGCCGCAAGATGTTATCGACAGCCAATTCCCTAGTGAAAAAGCTCAAACATTTGAAGAAGCAAAACGTGCATTAGAAGAGAAAGATGCGCAAAGACAAGCAGAAGAAAAACAAGACTTTGAAGACGCAAAAAAAGAATTACATGACGAAGCAGAAGAAGTAAAAGCGGACAGCGAAAAAACAGAAGAAAAAGTTCAGTCAGAAACTAAATCTGATGATGAACGTAAAAATGATTCTGAATATGACCGTAATAACTTTGACGATCGTTACAAATAAAACATTTAGAGCATCCCTTTTACGGGGTGCTCTTTTCTTCAAGTTGAAATTATTTAGTTGAAAAAATAGCTAAATCCTAGTATTATCTGATAATGAGTCAAAAAACGAAGCAAGTGAGAAGAGGAAAATAAAATGGAAGATTACTTAGTAAAAGCATTATGTTATGAAGGATCGATTCGCGCTTATGCAGTTTGCGCAACAAATACAATATCAGAAGCACAAAAACGTCACGATACATGGAGTTCATCAACTGCAGCGTTAGGCAGAACAATGGTAGGTGCTCTATTATTAGGAGCTACTTTAAAAGGCGATGATAAGCTAACTGTAAAAGTCCAAGGTAACGGGCCAGCAGGAGGAATCGTGGTTGATAGCGATGGTAGTGGGAATACTAAAGGATACATAAAAAATCCTCATGTTAGTTTAACGTTGAATGAAAGTGGCAAAATCGATGTCCGTGGAGCTGTGGGGACTGAAGGGATTTTCACTGTAATCAAAGATTTAGGCTTGAAAGAAACATTTTCTGGGCAAACACCAATCGTTTCTGGTGAAATCGGTGAGGATTTTACCTACTTTATGGCTGTTTCAGAACAAATTCCATCCGCGATTGGTTTGAGTGTTTTAGTTGATACAGATGAAAGTGTAAAAGCTGCTGGCGGTTTTATGATCCAAGTCATGCCTGGAGCCGATGAAAAAACGATCGACTTTATCGAACAACGTTTGCAGGAAGTACCAATGATTTCTCGCTTGATTGATGAAGGGGAATCACCAGAAGGGATATTAGAACGTCTACTTGGCAAAGATGAAATCGAAATCTTAGAAAAAATGCCTGTTCAATTTAAATGTAACTGCTCAAAAGAAAAATTTGGCACAGCAATCATTGCAGTTGGTCTAGATGAAATCAATGCGATGATCGAAGAAGACCACGGAGCAGAAGCGGTTTGTCAATTCTGTGGTAACAAATATCACTATAGTGAAGAGGATTTAATTGAACTACGAGATGAAGCAATCAAAAATACGCGTGAAAAGTAGGAGAGATGCACTATGTGGAAAATAGGAAATGTCGAAATTCCAAATCGTGTTGTAGTAGCCCCAATGGCGGGGATTAGCAATGCTGCTTTTCGTGTAACGGTCAAAGAATTTGGTGCAGGCCTTGTTGTCTGTGAAATGATCAGTGACAAAGGCATTCAGCAAAGAAATCAAAAAACATTAGATATGCTCTATATAGATGAGAAAGAATACCCGTTAAGTGTACAGATTTTCGGTGGAGACAAAGAAAACTTGGTGGAAGCAGCAAAATTTGTAGAAGAAAATACAAAAGCTGCAATCATCGACATCAACATGGGCTGTCCTGTAAATAAAGTGATCAAAGCAGAAGCTGGGGCTAAATGGCTATTAGATCCGAATAAAGTTTATGAAATGGTAGATGCCGTTTCTTCTGCGATTGATTTGCCCGTTACGGTAAAAATGAGAACTGGCTGGGATGAAGAACACTTATTTGCAGTTGAAAATGCGTTAGCTGCTGAAAAAGCGGGTGCCTCAGCTATTGCAATGCATGGGCGTACAAGAGTTCAAATGTATGAAGGGCAAGCAAATTGGGATGTTTTAAAAGAAGTGAAACAACATCTAACGATTCCTTTTATGGGAAATGGGGATGTACGCACACCAGAAGATGCCAAACGTATGTTAGAGTATGTGGGGGCGGATGGTGTGATGATCGGTAGAGCTGCTTTAGGAAACCCTTGGATGATTCAACGTACAAAACAATATCTTGAAACAGGAGAGCTAATGCCAGAGCCGACTCCACGTGAAAAAATCGAAACGGCTAAAGTTCATTTACAACGATTAGTTGATTTAAAAGGTGAAAAAATTGCGACAAGAGAATTCCGTCAACATGCTGCCTACTATCTTAAAGGTATTCCGCGTGCTGCAAAAGTGAAAGCTGCAATCAATCAAGCAGAAACCCAACAAGCGATGGTTGATCTGTTAGAAGCCTTCGAAGAAAAAGCAGAAAAACATGCAGAAAAAGAAGCAATCGAAATAATCTAATAAAAAAAGCAGGCTGAAACAGAAATTCGGCTTGCTTTTTTTTGTTTCAATGTGGCATTATAAGGGTATGTGATTTCAGAATGGAGGAAATACAGTGGCAGATGAACAACAAGCGCATCAAGAAGATCTGAATGATCAAATGCTTGTGCGTCGTGAAAAAATGGAAAACTTACGTGAAGAAGGGATCGATCCTTTCGGGAAGCGTTTTGACCGAACACATAATTCAAAAGAATTACATGAACAATTTGACCAACATTCAAAAGAAGAATTAAATGAAATGGATTTATCGGCAAGTGTCGCTGGTCGTATGATGACTAAACGTGGTAAAGGTAAAGCAGGATTTGCTCATTTACAAGATCGTGAAGGACAACTTCAAATCTACGTGCGCAAAGACCAAGTCGGTGATGAAGCATATGAGTTATTTAAGCATGCTGATTTAGGTGATTTCTTTGGCGTAACGGGTCAGATCATGAAAACTGATACAGGTGAAGTGACAGTTAAAGCTAAAACGATTGTTTTGTTAACAAAAGCATTGCGTCCATTACCAGATAAATACCACGGTTTAACAAACATCGAACAACGTTACCGTCAACGCTATTTAGATTTAATTAGTAATAAAGATAGTTTTGACCGTTTCATGAAACGTAGCCAAATCATTAGTGAGATTCGCCGCTACCTTGACAGCAATGGCTATGTAGAAGTGGAAACTCCTGTTTTGCATAATGATGCTGGTGGTGCTACAGCACGTCCGTTTATTACCCATCATAATGCATTGGATATGGACTTATATTTACGTATCGCTTTGGAATTGCATTTGAAACGCTTGATTGTCGGTGGAATGGAAAAAGTCTACGAAATCGGTCGAGTATTCCGAAATGAAGGAATCGATACAACACATAACCCTGAATTTACTATGCTAGAAGCTTATACTGCTTATACAGATTACAAAGATGTGATGGACCTAACAGAAGGAATCATCCGTAATGCTGCAGACAAAGTTTTAGGAACAACAACGATCACGTATGATGGGCAAGAAGTTGACTTAGGCTCTGAATTTAGACGTGTACACATGGTTGACGCGATTAAAGAGCAAACAGGTGTTGATTTCTGGAAAGAAATGACTGTTGAGGAAGCTCGTTCTTTAGCAAAAGAACATAATGTAGAAATCAACGATAATATGTCAGTTGGGCACATTTTAAATGAATTCTTTGAAACATTTGTTGAAGAGACACTACAACAGCCAACGTTTGTTTACGGACATCCAGTAGAAGTTTCTCCTTTAGCGAAGAAAAATCCAGAAGATGGTCGTTTTACCGATCGTTTTGAACTATTTATAGTAGGAAAAGAATTTGCCAATGCATTTACTGAGCTAAATGATCCTATCGATCAGCGTGGACGTTTTGAAGACCAAGAAAAAGAACGTGAACAAGGAAATGATGAAGCTCATGGTGTAGATGAAGACTTTATCGAAGCCTTAGAATACGGATTACCGCCAACCGGTGGGCTAGGAATAGGAATTGACCGTTTGGTAATGCTCTTAACAGATGCTCAATCGATTCGTGATGTACTATTATTTCCAACAATGAGATAAAGTATGAAAGAGTAGATTATTTATTGATAATCTACTCTTTTTTATTTTCTGAAAAAATCCAGATAAAAGGTATAGAAACTAACTATTCGAAGTGTTAAAAGCGAACAATAAAGAACAAAAGTAATAAAACAATCGGTAACGAAAAAAAGTTTGAAAAAAGTGCAAATTTTAGTTGACCTAAGCGTATAATCTTGGTATATTATATCTTGTCGCAAGGCACTGATGAAACACGCCGAACGATAGGAATAATATAACAATCCAAGTTTGAAAAAACTTTGGAAATCAGGTGAAAAACTTGTTGACAAACAATGATTAACCTGATAAACTAGTGAAGTTGTCGCAAGAAACAAAGACAGCTGAACGAAAAATAGAATAACATTTCAGGTTTTAAAAAAACTTGAAAAATCAGGAAAAAAGTTGTTGACAAATAACAAACAACCTGATAAACTAATGAAGTTGTCGCGAAACATTCGATAGCATCGAGCGGAAAAAACTTTGAAACTTTTTTAAAAAAAGTGTTGACATCAAATCGAAGATTTGATATGATATAAAAGTTGCTGCGAGGTAACACAGTAGACCTTTGAAAACTGAACAAAGTAAGACGAACCAAATGTGTAGGTTGTTTTTACAACGGTAAAAACAAACAACAATTTTTAACAAAGCGAAGCAATATGCTAGCAAACAAATGAGCTTAACAATCTTCGGATTGTGTTCAACTTTTATTATGAGAGTTTGATCCTGGCTCAGGACGAACGCTGGCGGCGTGCCTAATACATGCAAGTCGAACGCTTCTTTTCTACCGAGTGCTTGCACTCATTTGAAAAGAGGAGTGGCGGACGGGTGAGTAACACGTGGGTAACCTACCCATCAGAGGGGGATAACACTTGGAAACAGGTGCTAATACCGCATAACAGTCGACACCGCATGGTGTTGATTTGAAAGACGCTTTCGGGTGTCACTGATGGATGGACCCGCGGTGCATTAGCTAGTTGGTGAGGTAACGGCTCACCAAGGCCATGATGCATAGCCGACCTGAGAGGGTGATCGGCCACACTGGGACTGAGACACGGCCCAGACTCCTACGGGAGGCAGCAGTAGGGAATCTTCGGCAATGGACGAAAGTCTGACCGAGCAACGCCGCGTGAGTGAAGAAGGTTTTCGGATCGTAAAACTCTGTTGTTAGAGAAGAACAAGTAGGAGAGTAACTGCTCTTACCTTGACGGTATCTAACCAGAAAGCCACGGCTAACTACGTGCCAGCAGCCGCGGTAATACGTAGGTGGCAAGCGTTGTCCGGATTTATTGGGCGTAAAGCGAGCGCAGGCGGTTTCTTAAGTCTGATGTGAAAGCCCCCGGCTCAACCGGGGAGGGTCATTGGAAACTGGGAGACTTGAGTGCAGAAGAGGAGAGTGGAATTCCATGTGTAGCGGTGAAATGCGTAGATATATGGAGGAACACCAGTGGCGAAGGCGACTCTCTGGTCTGTAACTGACGCTGAGGCTCGAAAGCGTGGGGAGCAAACAGGATTAGATACCCTGGTAGTCCACGCCGTAAACGATGAGTGCTAAGTGTTGGAGGGTTTCCGCCCTTCAGTGCTGCAGCTAACGCATTAAGCACTCCGCCTGGGGAGTACGACCGCAAGGTTGAAACTCAAAGGAATTGACGGGGGCCCGCACAAGCGGTGGAGCATGTGGTTTAATTCGAAGCAACGCGAAGAACCTTACCAGGTCTTGACATCCTTTGACCACTCTAGAGATAGAGCTTTCCCTTCGGGGACAAAGTGACAGGTGGTGCATGGTTGTCGTCAGCTCGTGTCGTGAGATGTTGGGTTAAGTCCCGCAACGAGCGCAACCCTTATTGTTAGTTGCCATCATTCAGTTGGGCACTCTAGCGAGACTGCCGGTGACAAACCGGAGGAAGGTGGGGATGACGTCAAATCATCATGCCCCTTATGACCTGGGCTACACACGTGCTACAATGGGAAGTACAACGAGTCGCTAGGCCGCGAGGTCATGCAAATCTCTTAAAGCTTCTCTCAGTTCGGATTGTAGGCTGCAACTCGCCTACATGAAGCCGGAATCGCTAGTAATCGCGGATCAGCACGCCGCGGTGAATACGTTCCCGGGCCTTGTACACACCGCCCGTCACACCACGAAAGTTTGTAACACCCGAAGTCGGTGAGGTAACCCTTGTGGAGCCAGCCGCCTAAGGTGGGATAGATGATTGGGGTGAAGTCGTAACAAGGTAGCCGTATCGGAAGGTGCGGCTGGATCACCTCCTTTCTAAGGAATATTACGGAAACTTACACATTCGTCGACACTTTGTTCAGTTTTGAGAGGTTTACTCTTATAAAAAAAGCGAATCGCTTGATTTTCTTTTTTATATGATTTCTCTCAAACGAATTGTTCATTGAAAACTGGATATTGAAGTAAAAAAGTAATCAAAACAAACCGAGAACACCGCGTTGAATGAGTTTTTTAATTAAAATAGTTCGAATGCTTATTTTATTGGTGACGCCTCTATCGCTAGAGAAACGAACCAAACAAACTGACCGTAAGGTCATAAGGTTAAGTGAATAAGGGCGCACGGTGGATGCCTTGGCATTAGGAGCCGATGAAGGACGGGACTAACACCGATATGCTTTGGGGAGCTGTAAGTGAGCTATGATCCAGAGATTTCCGAATGGGGAAACCCAACATCTTTTATAGGATGTTACTTGCCAGTGAATACATAGCTGGTTAGAGGTAGACGCAGAGAACTGAAACATCTTAGTACCTGCAGGAAGAGAAAGAAAATTCGATTCCCTGAGTAGCGGCGAGCGAAACGGGAAGAGCCCAAACCAACAAGCTTGCTTGTTGGGGTTGTAGGACTCCGTTGTGGTAGTCTGTCAAGATAGTCGAAGAACCTGGAAAGGTTCGCCAAAGTGGGTAATAGCCCCGTAGACGAAATGTTGGCAACACCTAGGAGGATCCTGAGTACGGCGGAACACGAGAAATTCCGTCGGAATCCGCGGGGACCATCCCGCAAGGCTAAATACTCCCTAATGACCGATAGTGAACCAGTACCGTGAGGGAAAGGTGAAAAGCACCCCGGAAGGGGAGTGAAATAGATCCTGAAACCGTGTGCCTACAACAAGTCAAAGCCCGTTAATGGGTAATGGCGTGCCTTTTGTAGAATGAACCGGCGAGTTACGATTGCATGCGAGGTTAAGGTGAAGAGCCGGAGCCGCAGCGAAAGCGAGTCTGAATAGGGCGAATGAGTATGTAGTCGTAGACCCGAAACCATGTGATCTACCCATGGCCAGGTTGAAGGTGTGGTAAAACGCACTGGAGGACCGAACCCACGTACGTTGAAAAGTGCGGGGATGAGCTGTGGGTAGCGGAGAAATTCCAAACGAACTTGGAGATAGCTGGTTCTCTCCGAAATAGCTTTAGGGCTAGCGTCGAAGTTAAGAATGATGGAGGTAGAGCACTGTTTGGACTAGGGGCCCATCTCGGGTTACCGAATTCAGATAAACTCCGAATGCCATTCATTCATATTCGGCAGTCAGACTGCGAGTGATAAGATCCGTAGTCGAAAGGGAAACAGCCCAGACCACCAGCTAAGGTCCCAAAATATATGTTAAGTGGAAAAGGATGTGGGGTTGCACAGACAACTAGGATGTTGGCTCAGAAGCAGCCACCATTTAAAGAGTGCGTAATAGCTCACTAGTCGAGTGACCCTGCGCCGAAAATGTACCGGGGCTAAACATATTACCGAAGCTGTGGATCACACCTCTGGTGTGATGGTAGGAGAGCGTTCTAAGGGCGTTGAAGGTCGATCGTGAGGACGGCTGGAGCGCTTAGAAGTGAGAATGCCGGTATGAGTAGCGAAAGACGGGTGAGAATCCCGTCCACCGTATGACTAAGGTTTCCTGGGGAAGGCTCGTCCGCCCAGGGTTAGTCGGGACCTAAGCCGAGGCCGATAGGCGTAGGCGATGGACAACAGGTTGATATTCCTGTACCAGTTGTTTTTGTTTGAGCAATGGAGGGACGCAGGAGGCTAAGGAATGCATGCGACTGGAAGTGCATGTCCAAGCAGTAAGTCTTGAGTAGAGTCAAATGCTTTACTCTATACGGACAAGCTGTGATGGGGAGGGAAATAATAGTACCGAAGTTCCTGATGTCACACTGTCAAGAAAAGCTTCTAGTGAGAAAACAACTGCCCGTACCGTAAACCGACACAGGTAGTCGAGGAGAGTATCCTAAGGTGAGCGAGCGAACTCTCGTTAAGGAACTCGGCAAAATGACCCCGTAACTTCGGGAGAAGGGGTGCTGACTTCGGTCAGCCGCAGTGAATAGGCCCAAGCGACTGTTTATCAAAAACACAGGTCTCTGCAAAATCGAAAGATGAAGTATAGGGGCTGACGCCTGCCCGGTGCTGGAAGGTTAAGAGGATGGGTTAGCTTCGGCGAAGCTCAGAATTGAAGCCCCAGTAAACGGCGGCCGTAACTATAACGGTCCTAAGGTAGCGAAATTCCTTGTCGGGTAAGTTCCGACCCGCACGAAAGGCGTAACGATTTGGGCACTGTCTCAACGAGAGACTCGGTGAAATTTTAGTACCTGTGAAGATGCAGGTTACCCGCGACAGGACGGAAAGACCCCATGGAGCTTTACTGTAGCTTGATATTGAGTGTTTGTACCACATGTACAGGATAGGTAGGAGCCGATGAACCCGGAACGCTAGTTTCGGTGGAGGCGCTGGTGGGATACTACCCTTGTGTTATGAACCCTCTAACCCGCACCACTTATCGTGGTGGGAGACAGTGTCAGGTGGGCAGTTTGACTGGGGCGGTCGCCTCCTAAAGAGTAACGGAGGCGCCCAAAGGTTCCCTCAGAATGGTTGGAAATCATTCGCAGAGTGTAAAGGCAGAAGGGAGCTTGACTGCGAGACTTACAAGTCGAGCAGGGACGAAAGTCGGGCTTAGTGATCCGGTGGTTCCGCATGGAAGGGCCATCGCTCAACGGATAAAAGCTACCCTGGGGATAACAGGCTTATCTCCCCCAAGAGTCCACATCGACGGGGAGGTTTGGCACCTCGATGTCGGCTCGTCGCATCCTGGGGCTGTAGTCGGTCCCAAGGGTTGGGCTGTTCGCCCATTAAAGCGGCACGCGAGCTGGGTTCAGAACGTCGTGAGACAGTTCGGTCCCTATCCGTCGCGGGCGTTGGAAATTTGAGAGGAGCTGTCCTTAGTACGAGAGGACCGGGATGGACTTACCGCTGGTGTACCAGTTGTTCTGCCAAGGGCATTGCTGGGTAGCTATGTAGGGAAGGGATAAACGCTGAAAGCATCTAAGTGTGAAGCCCACCTCAAGATGAGATTTCCCATTTCTTTAAGAAAGTAAGACCCCTGAGAGATGATCAGGTAGATAGGTTGGAAGTGGAAGTGCAGTGATGTACGGAGCGGACCAATACTAATCGGTCGAGGACTTAACCAAAGTAACGAAATAAAAAAGTTTTTTCGGAATGTTTGATTACTACTTCAATCCAGTTTTGAGTGAATAATCACTCAACTTAATAGTAACAACACCCAGTGTGGTGGCGATAGCGAGAAGGATACACCTGTTCCCATGCCGAACACAGAAGTTAAGCTTCTTAGCGCCGATTGTAGTGAAGGGTTTCCCTTTGTGAGAGTAGGACGTCGCCACGCTAAAGTGTTGTCTTGGAGGTTTAGCTCAGCTGGGAGAGCACCTGCCTTACAAGCAGGGGGTCGGCGGTTCGATCCCGTCAACCTCCATTTTTTGAGCCGTTAGCTCAGTTGGTAGAGCATCTGACTTTTAATCAGAGGGTCGCAGGTTCGAGCCCTGCACGGCTCATAGAAATATTTTGCGGGTGTGGCGGAATTGGCAGACGCACTAGATTTAGGATCTAGCGCCTTACGGCGTGGGGGTTCAAGTCCCTTCACCCGCATTTTTAGTCTCGTTTTAATACTAGGCGATTATAACGCCGGCTTAGCTCAGTTGGTAGAGCATCTGATTTGTAATCAGAGGGTCGAGGGTTCAAATCCTTTAGCCGGCATCCAGACTGCGGAAATAGCTCAGTGGTAGAGCACCACCTTGCCAAGGTGGGGGTCGCGGGTTCGAACCCCGTTTTCCGCTTTGCTTGTTCTTTCGCCGGGGTGGCGGAACTGGCAGACGCACAGGACTTAAAATCCTGCGGTGAGTGATCACCGTACCGGTTCGATTCCGGTCCTCGGCATTGCTTTGAGACACTATGAATGGCAATTGTAAAATTGACAGAATAGATGTTAACAAGTACGAAGCAGATGGATACATCTGACTTTGATCCTTGTTTTAGCACCCATAGCTCAACTGGATAGAGTGCTTGACTACGAATCAAGAGGTTAGGGGTTCGACTCCCTTTGGGTGCATTTGTAAATACGGGAAGTAGCTCAGCTTGGTAGAGCACTTGGTTTGGGACCAAGGGGTCGCAGGTTCGAATCCTGTCTTCCCGATTTATTTTGTGGGGCCTTAGCTCAGATGGGAGAGCGCCTGCTTTGCACGCAGGAGGTCAGCGGTTCGATCCCGCTAGGCTCCATTAGTACTTTTATATTTTCGCGGTGTAGCTCAGCTGGCTAGAGCGTCCGGTTCATACCCGGGAGGTCGGGGGTTCGATCCCCTTCGCCGCGATATTTCTTTTTAAGAGCCAAGGACCTTTAGCTCAGTTGGTTAGAGCAGACGGCTCATAACCGTCCGGTCGTAGGTTCGAGTCCTACAAGGTCCATTGTAGTGACGATATAATTAATAGTACTTTTTATTTCGGAGGATTACCCAAGTCCGGCTGAAGGGAACGGTCTTGAAAACCGTCAGGCGGGTAAAACCGTGCAAGGGTTCGAATCCCTTATCCTCCTTACAAAGTTCCTATAAAGGAATAATGTTACTTTTTCTATAAGATTACTTGTAGATATTATCGCGGGGTGGAGCAGTCAGGTAGCTCGTCGGGCTCATAACCCGAAGGTCGTAGGTTCAAATCCTGCCCCCGCAATTGCTTTTAATATTTAGTTAAAGGCGTAAGTAATAAAGTGATGCAATACATTTTTGGTTTGGTAGTTCAGCTGGTTAGAATGCCTGCCTGTCACGCAGGAGGTCGCGGGTTCGAGTCCCGTCCAGACCGTTTTAAAGTATTGCGGGTGTAGTTTAGTGGTAAAACCACAGCCTTCCAAGCTGTTGTCGCGAGTTCGATTCTCGTCACCCGCTTTATGGGCCTATAGCTCAGCTGGTTAGAGCGCACGCCTGATAAGCGTGAGGTCGATGGTTCGAGTCCATTTAGGCCCATTTTTTAAATTATTTTCTTGGGGAAGTACTCAAGTGGCTGAAGAGGCGCCCCTGCTAAGGGTGTAGGTCGGGAAACCGGCGCGAGGGTTCAAATCCCTCCTTCTCCGTTTCATAGCGGCCCGTTGGTCAAGCGGTTAAGACACCGCCCTTTCACGGCGGTATCACGGGTTCGATTCCCGTACGGGTCATTTTTTAATATTTATACCGGAGGATTACCCAAGTCCGGCTGAAGGGAACGGTCTTGAAAACCGTCAGGCGGGTAAAACCGTGCAAGGGTTCGAATCCCTTATCCTCCTTATTTTGAAATTTTAAGTTCTTAGATACTTGAAATAGTCAAATACTATTATCGCGGGGTGGAGCAGTCAGGTAGCTCGTCGGGCTCATAACCCGAAGGTCGTAGGTTCAAATCCTGCCCCCGCAATTGCTTTTAGAGTATTTAAAAGCGAGAGTAATATAGTGATGCAATACTTTTACCTTGGTTTGGTAGTTCAGCTGGTTAGAATGCCTGCCTGTCACGCAGGAGGTCGCGGGTTCGAGTCCCGTCCAGACCGTTTCATTAATTTTTGGCGCAGTAGCTCAGTTGGTAGAGCAACGGATTGAAGCTCCGTGTGTCGGCAGTTCGATTCTGTCTTGCGCCATTTCAAAGAAGAAACATGCGGGTGTAGTTTAGTGGTAAAACCACAGCCTTCCAAGCTGTTGTCGCGAGTTCGATTCTCGTCACCCGCTTTTTTTCTTTAAGGGCCTATAGCTCAGCTGGTTAGAGCGCACGCCTGATAAGCGTGAGGTCGATGGTTCGAGTCCATTTAGGCCCATAAATTCAAAAGGCCCGTTGGTCAAGCGGTTAAGACACCGCCCTTTCACGGCGGTATCACGGGTTCGATTCCCGTACGGGTCATGTATTCAAAACATTTTGCTAACGGCTGAATGTTTTTTTATTTTTTTAAAAAATAATTTTATGAAAACGTTGACATCGTTGCTGTAATAAGGTATTCTATGCTTGTACACAACAAGTAAATAAATGGATAGTGATTGTTTAAATACAAGCTAAACCTAATTTTTCCAATGAGGAGGAGATTCTTCTTTTTTGGAAAGGTTGGGTTTTTCTTTTTTTACAATTAAAGGAGATAGATGCGAAGAAGGGAGTGAAAAGATGATTATTCAAAAAATTTTGAATAATAATGTTGTGATTACGTTGGATGTGAATGAACAAGAACAAATTGTGATGGGACGTGGTATTGCATTTAAAAGAAAAATTGGCGATTTTATTCCAGAAGAACAGGTTGATCAAATATTTCGTTTGGCTAATCAGGATGTTTCATTGAAGTTTCAAGAGTTGTTGGAAGAGTTGCCTTTAGAAGTAATGCAGTTATCGGATGAAATTATTAAGTATGCCAAGACAAAACTTGGTAGAAAGTTAAACGATACGATCTTCATTTCTCTAACCGATCATCTTCATACAGCTTTAGAACGAATAAGGCAAGGAATAGAAGTGAAAAATTTTTTGCTATGGGACATTAAACGTTTTTTTGCAGATGAATATTTTATTGGCAGTAAAGCTGTAGAGATGGTCAAGGAAAAATTTGATGTACAACTAACTGAAGATGAAGCTGGATTTATCGCTTTACATCTGGTCAATGCGGAGATGGATGAAGAAGTTGGCAATGTTTATGCACTAACAAAAATTATGCAGGAAATTACGAATATTGTTAAATACCATTTCAAGATTACTTTTAATGAGGATTCTGTCTATTTTTATCGTTTTAGTACTCATTTAAAATTTTTCGCTTACCGTTTATTAAATCATAAAGAATTTCATGGTGCAGATGATGGAGAATTGTATGAAGTAATCAAGAAAAAGTATCGTAATGCATATAATTGTGTAAATAAAATTTCTGAGTTCTTAACTGAAAGTTATCACTATAGTGTTTCTAAGGAAGAGAAAATGTATTTGATCATTCATATTGCACGGGTAGTGCATACGAATCGTTAGCAAGGTTACTAAATTTTAGCATAGATTACGAATAGGATGAAAGGTGGGTAGGATTATCAACAAAAGAAAAAATTTGGATAGTGACATTAAGTTGGCTAAACCTTCAAAAGTAAAGTATTAAAAAAACGAAACTTTGGAGGAACAAAAAATGGGAAAATATCATGATTTAGCAGAAAAGATTGTTAACAATGTAGGTGGAAAAGAAAATATTAATAGTTTGACACATTGTATTACACGCTTACGTTTTAAGTTGAAAGATGAATCAAAAGCAAATGACGATGTTCTAAAAAATATGGACGGCGTTGTGACTGTAATGAAGAGCGGTGGACAATATCAAGTGGTAATTGGGAATCATGTACCAGCCGTTTATGAAGATGTTGTAACTATTGCTGGGATTTCAGCAGATGCAGAGCAAGAGTCATCTGGGGGCAATCTATTCAATCGTTTGATTGACATTTTAAGTGGGTGTTTCCAACCATTCTTAGGAGCGTTAGCTGCAGCAGGGATGGTAAAAGGTTTAAACGCATTACTTGTTTTCTTGAAATTATATTCAGCTACTTCTGGAACTTATACAATGTTAAATGGTATTGGTGATGCGATATTTTACTTCATGCCAGTGATTTTAGGTTATACAGCAGCTAGAAAATTCAATTTAAACCCAATGGTGGGTATTGTGATTGGGGCAGCTCTTTGTTACCCTACAGTGCAAGGAAGCGCCTTACAAGCAGCATTTGAAACAACTGCTGGGGCTGGTGCAGCAGCGCCTTATAGTTTATTAGGCTTACCTGCTTATGATACATTTTTAGGTATTCCTTGGGTAGGTGCTGGTTATACGAGTAGTGTTGTACCAATCATATTCATTGTTGCTTTTGCAGCACAAATTCAAAAACTATTCAAAAAACTTATTCCTGAAGTTGTTCAGACTTTCTTAGTACCATTCTTTGTATTATTGATTGCATTACCAGTTGGTTTCTTAGTAATCGGTCCAATCATCAGTATGTTGACAGATTTACTAAGTGCTGGGTTCCAATCTTTGATGGGCTTCTCACCAGCATTATATGGCGTTATTCTTGGTTTCTTCTGGCAAGTATTGGTTATTTTCGGTTTACACTGGAGTGTTGTACCGCTTGCTATTATGCAAATTACACAAGAAGGAGCAAGTCAAGTATTGGTTGGTTCTTTTGCAGCAAGTTTTGCACAAACTGCAGTAGTTATGGCAATGTTCTTTAAATTAAAAGATGCAAAAATGAAAGCGCTATGTCCTCCAGCAATCATTTCTGGAATTTTTGGAGTAACTGAGCCTGCAATTTACGGTATTACTTTACCAAGAAAAACACCGTTCATTTTTTCAATGATCGGAGCAGCAGTTGGTGGTTTGTATTTAATGATCAATGGGGTAACTTCTTATACAATGGGCGGATTAGGAATTTTCGGTGTGTTAAACTTTATCAATGGTGATGATGCGAGTGGAATGATTCATTCTTTCGTTGCAATCTTGATTGCTGTCGTAATTGGTTTTACATTAACATTCTTCTTCTGGAAAGATGATACAGTTGTAGAAGAAGTAACTGAAAATAAAAAAGCTCAAAAAGCAATAAAAGAAGCCGTTTTAAGTCCAGTTAAAGGACGTGTTTTACCATTAAGTAAAGCAAGTGATCAAGCATTCGCACAAGGTGCTTTAGGAAAAGGTGTTTTGATCGAACCAACAGAAGGCGTTGTTAGAGCACCATTTGATGGCACAGTTATGACATTATTCCCAACATTACATGCGATTGGTTTGATATCAGATCAAGGGATGGAATTATTGATTCATATCGGTATGGATACAGTTCAGTTAGAAGGAAATGGTTTTGAAGGAAAAGTAGCACAAGGCGATAAAGTGAAAAAAGGACAAGTCTTAGTTACATTTGATATCGAGGCGATCAAAGCAGCTGGTTATAGTGTTGAAACACCAGTGATCGTTACTAATACTAGTGACTATTTAGATATCGTTGAAACACAAGAAGGTGAAGTAACTTCAAACGATACATTAATTACTGGATTAACTTAAAAAAATAGATGAGAGTGGAACCTGCAGTAAGAGAGGATAGTTTTACTGCAGGTTTGGAAAGAAAGGAATTTTGAAATGGCATTTAGAAAAGACTTTTTATGGGGCGGCGCAACAGCTGCCAATCAATGTGAAGGTGGCTATAACGAAGGCGGACGTGGGTTAGCGAACGTAGATCTTGCCCCTGTTGGACCAGATCGTTTCCCAGTAATCACTGGTGAAAAGAAAATGTTTGCTTTTGATGACGAACATTTTTACCCAGCCCAAAATGCAATCGACATGTACCATCGCTATAAAGAAGATATCGCGTTGTTTGGCGAAATGGGCTTTAAAACCTACCGTTTATCGATCGCTTGGAGCCGTATTTTCCCTCTGGGAGACGAAACAGAGCCGAATGAGGAAGGGTTGAAGTTCTATGAAGATTTGTTCAAAGAATGCCGCAAACACAATATAGAACCCCTTGTAACCATCACTCACTTTGATTGTCCTATGCACTTAGTGGAAAAATATGGTGCATGGCGCAGTCGTGAAATGGTTGGCTTTTACGAAAATCTATGTAATGTGATTTTCAATCGTTATAAAGGCTTAGTAAAATATTGGTTAACATTCAACGAAATCAATATGATTTTACACGCACCATTTATGGGGGCTGGTCTTTATTTTGAAGAAGGCGAAAACAAAGAACAAGTCAAATACCAAGCAGCTCATCACGAATTATTAGCAAGTGCGATCGCAACGAAAATCGCTCATGAAGTTGATCCAGAAAACCAAGTCGGCTGTATGTTAGCGGCTGGGACAAACTATGCGTATACGTGTAAACCAGAAGATGTTTGGGCAGCGCGTAAAGCAGACCGTGAGAATTTCTTCTTTATCGATGTCCAATCTCGCGGGGAGTATCCAGCCTACGCTCTTAAAGAATTAGAACGCGAAGGCATTGAATTACCGATTGAGGATGGAGATCTAGAACTACTAAAAGAACACACAGTCGATTTTATTTCATTCTCGTATTATTCATCACGTGTACAATCGACGGATCCAGCGATCAACGAAAAAACAGCTGGCAATATTTTTGCCTCAGTGAAAAACCCATACTTGGAAGCAAGTGAATGGGGCTGGCAGATCGATCCACTAGGCTTGCGTACAACAATGAATGACTTATATGATCGTTACCAAAAACCATTATTTATCGTTGAAAATGGCTTAGGAGCAGTGGATACACCAGATGAAAACGGCAATGTGATCGATGATTATCGTATTGAATACCTGGCAGCACATATCCAAGCGATGAAAGATGCGGTAGAGCTAGACGGAGTTGATTTACTAGGTTATACAACATGGGGCTGTATCGATTTAGTTTCTGCTGGAACAGGTGAAATGAAGAAACGTTATGGCTTTATCTATGTCGATCGTGATAACGAAGGCAATGGTACGTTGAAACGTTCGAAGAAAAAATCATTTGACTGGTATAAAAAAGTCATTGCGACAAATGGGGAAGATTTAACGAACGCATAGAAAAGGTGGGAATAAAATGAAAAAGCTAACAAAACTGGTAGGGGTTTTAATGTTAGGATTATTAATAGTTACAGGGTGCGGTAATGGTAACGCAAAAAAAGAGGACACATCAACTGCTAAACAAACACCAGAAGAATTGACATTATATATCGTCCGCCATGGGAAAACAATGTTGAACACCACTGATCGTGTTCAAGGATGGTCGGATGCTGTTTTAACTAAAGCGGGCGAAGAAGTCGTAACAGCAGCTGGTATTGGTTTGAAAGATATTGATTTTCAAAATGCGTACAGTAGTGATAGTGGTCGTGCCATTCAAACAGCTAATCTAATCGTAAAAGAAAACACAAAATCATCTGATTTAAAAGTCATTACAGATGAACGATTAAGGGAATTCAACTTTGGAACCTATGAAGGTGATTTGAACCACACTATGTGGCAAGATATTGCAGATGATCAAGGGATTACCTTAGAGGAATTTTTGAAAAATATGACACCAGAATCTTTTGCCAATAGCGTAGCTAAACTAGATGCTAAAAATGTAGAAGAAGCTAAAATCAACTGGCCGGCAGAAGATTATAAAACAATTACGACAAGGCTGAAAGCAGGTCTAGATGAAATCGTTGAAAAAGAAATGAAAAATGAAGGCTCAGGCAATGTTTTGATTGCTTCACACGGACTAAGTATTTCTGCATTACTTGATACATTGTTTGACGACTTTAAGATTCCAGAAGGAGGCTTAAAAAACGCAAGTGTTTGTACAGTAAAATATAAAGATGGAAAATACACATTAGATAAAGTCAATGATCTAAGTTATGTTGAGGCAGGACAAAAAAAGTAGAATAAAATTAAGCTGCAGAGAATAGTCTTATTATCAAAGTCAGCTTCATTTATGCAAAAATTCGATCAAAGAAACATTTTTGATCGAATTTTGTGTATAATAAGAACAAAAAGAAGGAAAAGGGATAAAATTATGGTGACTATTACAAATTTCCGTGATATCGGCGGAATCAAAAACAAAGAAGGCAAACAAGTTAAAAAGAATGTTTTTCTAAGATCAGGAGAGCTATCAAATTTAACAAAAGATGATGAGCAACGTTTAGAAGCGAACTATCGTTTAGGGAAAATCATCGATTTGAGAAGTGAAGCTGAGGTAGAAGAAAGACCTGATATGTCTGTTCCTAAAGCAGAATATATCCATATTGATATTCTGGAGGATATCCAAGATGAAGGAGCTTCAATCGAGGATTTTGTTAAAATTGGATCACCAGAAAAGTCAGCTTCTTATATGGAAAAATTATATGCAGATATTGCTTTAAACACAACTTCACAAAAGGGATACAATAAATTTTTTGAAGAAATCTTAGCTTTGCAAAAACAAGAAAGCATTTTATTCCATTGTTTTGCTGGAAAAGATCGTACAGGAATTGCAGCTTTATTAGTATTAGAAACACTAGGTGTACCGAGAGAAGCAATTTATGCAGATTATCTATTAACAAATGAGTTAAGAAAAAAAGAAAATGCTCAAATTTTAGAACAAGCAAAGAAAGTGCAACTGGAAGCTGCTAATTTAGAAGCATTGCATGTTGCTTTAAATGTAGATAGCAGTTATTTGGATAATTTCTATCAGACTGTAGAAGCGCAGTATGGTGATATTTCAACCTATTTAAAACAAGCAATTGGTGTTGATAAAGAGATGAAAGAAACATTGAATCATCGTTTTGTGTTAAATTAGAACGTATGGAAAGAAAAGGAGTTAGTTATGACAAACAATCAGCATATTGACTTATTAAAGCGCTGTGTCGACATTTCACGCAATGCTCGAGAACATGGCAATACCCCTTTTGGTGCATTATTAGCAGATAAAGAGGGAAACATTCTTTTAGAACAAGAGAATATTGAAATTACAGAAAATATATGTACAGGACACGCAGAAACCACTTTAGCAGCAAAGGCTTCACAGAAATATAGCAAAGAATTTTTATGGGAGTGCACGTTGTATACGACGGCTGAACCCTGTGCAATGTGTACGGGAACAATCTATTGGGGCAATATCGGAACGATTGTATATGCAATGACCGAAAAACGATTACTGGAACTAACTGGTGACAATGAACAAAATCCAACCTTTGATCTGCCTTCAAAAGAAATATTAAGCCATGGACAAAAAAATATCCAAGTGATTGGGCCATTTCCAGAAGTGGAACAAGTTGCTGCTGCAGTTCATCAAGGTTATTGGAATTAATTGAAAATGTAGAAATGATTCGTTTTTTTGAATCATTTCTGTTTTTTTATTTTATAAATCAATTAAAAAGTAAAAAGTCAGAATTTTCTAAAATGTTATTGACTTATGAGTGAGTTAAGGCAATAATAGATAAAATCACCTATAAAAAATAGAAGGAGCTGGTATAAATAATGATCATCAAACCATCGCTATCGCAAGAAATGACGATTTTTTTCGATGCAGAAAATCAGCCGAATGAAAATGTTCAGATGGGCGTAATTGTCCTACAACCAGGAGAAAAAAGACCATTAGAAGGATTTGCAAGACATGATCAAGATGAGTATTCTTATGTTGTTTCGGGAGAAGCTCATACGATTTTAGAAGACGGTCAAGATTTAATAGGAAAACCTGGCGATGCTCAATTGATCGAATCAGGAGAAGGACATATCAACTACAATGACGGGGAAGAAGCGGCAGTTGTCGTTTGGATGTTAGTTGAACGCATATAAAACAAACATAGGGGAGAAACGTATGAAAAAAATAGTCAAATCAGTCATTGGATTAGCAGTGATAATGACCATCATTTCGGGATGTTCTGGTGGTAAAGAAGCAAAACAAACACAAGAAATGAGACCATTGAATTTAATGTCACCTTCAGAATTAACTACGTTAGATACGTCTGTTATGCTGGATTTTCCAGATGCAATCGTCCAAACGGCAGCTTTTGAAGGGTTGTACGCACTGGATGATAAAGATCAACTAATTCCAGCAGCTGCAAAAGAAATGCCTAAAATTTCTGAAGATGGTAAAACTTATACAATCAAGTTAAGAGAGGATGCTAAATGGAGTAATGGTGATCCAGTGACAGCAGCAGATTTTGAATATGCTTGGAAAAAAATGATTGACCCTAAAAATGGGTTTGTTTATAGTTTCTTAGTAGTAGATACGATTTTAAATGGGGAAGAAATTTCAGAAGGCAAAAAAGCTGTGGATGAACTTGGAGTCAAAGCAATTGATGATCAAACACTAGAAGTAAAGCTAAAAGAAGCAAAACCATATTTTACCTCAGTTCTTGCTTTTCCAACATTTTTCCCGCAAAATCAAAAATTCGTTGAAAAAATGGGAACGGATTACGGAACAACGAGTGAAAATGTTGTTTATAATGGACCATTTACTGTAGAAAACTGGAAACAAACAGATTTAAGTTGGGATCTAAAGAAAAATGAAACATACTGGGATCAAGCAAATGTAAAATCGGATAAAATCCATTATGAAGTAGTTAAAGAAGCATCAACTGCAATGAATCTTTTTGAAGATGGGCAGCTCGATGTAGCGACCATCACAGGAGAATTAGCGAAACAAAATCAAAGCAATCCAAACTATTATTCTTACCCAACAGCAACGATGAACTATATTCGTTTGAATCAAAAACGTAAAGACAAAGATACTCCTTTAAAAAATGAAAATCTAAGAAAAGCCTTAGCTCTGGGAATTGATAAAGAAAACTTAGTCAATAATATTATTGCAGATGGATCAAAGCCATTATATGGCGCTATTACCAAAGGCTTTGTAAGTAATCCTGAGACAGGTGTAGACTTCAGGGAAGAAGCTGGAGATTTGATGACTTATAATAAAGAAGAGGCACTGAAATATTGGGCATTAGCCAAAAAAGAGTTAGGCGAGAAAATTACGCTTGATTTAATGGTAACAGACGATGGCTCTTACAAAAAAATGGGTGAAAGTCTTCAAGGCAGTTTAGAAAAACTATTTGATGGTTTGACAATCAATATGACAGCATTACCAACTGAGACAGCATTGAATCTTAGTCGTGAGAGTGACTATGATATGTTCTTGATTTACTGGACACCAGATTATCAAGATCCGATTTCTACACTGAATATGTTGCGGACAGGAAATGATCGTAATTATGCCAATGAAAAATATGATGCCTTGTTAGATGATGCCTCACAAAAATATGCGACTGATCTAGAAAAACGCTGGGAAACATTGATCGCCGCTGAAAAAGAAGGCCTTGAAACTACAGCAGGAATGATTATTATCAGCCAAAATCAGCAATCAGTTTTACAAAATGAAGACGTTAAAGGACTAAATTATCATACATTTGCATCGCCGTTAACCTTAAAAAATGTATACAAAAGTACTAAATAATAATAGCGCTAAAAGCCTTTCAAAAAGAAAGGCTTTTTTAGTCATATTAATATCTGAAATTGCTTTCTCGTTGTATGATAAGATTATAAAAAAAATCTATTGATATCAAATAAGAAAGAGGAGTGGAGTCGATTGGTTAAACATGCACATGATAAACATGTTGATAATAACGAAATACTGTTAAAAAATGTGGAAGAAGAAATTCGACAATTTATTTTAAATCAACGTCCTGATTTAACAGAGGATTCAGCAGTTTTTTTCCCAGAGCTTTTAAATTACCGTTTAGACTATATAAAGACAATGATCAAAAGTGATTCACAGACCATGGAGAAGCTGAATGAAACAATCGTTCAAAATATCAAAGACAATGAGACGATTTCCAATAATCTAAATACGACTGTGGAGAAAAATTTGACATTAGGGCAAAAAACAGCTGATAGTATAGCAAAATTCGGGGGAAGTTGGCCATTTATTTTCTTATTTATTGCGGTGTTAGTTATCTGGATCATTATTAATTCGACTCAATTGTTGGGAAAACCATTTGATAGTTATCCATTTATTTTATTAAATTTAGCCTTATCCTGTTTAGCTGCAATTCAAGCACCAGTTATCATGATGAGCCAAAATCGTCAAGAAGCCAGAGATCGGGAACAGGCAAACAATGACTATAAAGTAAATTTGAAAGCAGAAATAGAAGTAAACTTGTTACATGAAAAAATGGATTATCTGATCAATAGTCAATGGCAGCACTTAGTACAGATGCAGCATCTACAAATTGAATTGCTAAGTGAGTTACAGGAACAAATCAATGAATTAAGTGAAAGAAAGCGAGCGGACGAAGATGAGTAGGAAAGTAGAAGTGATAACCGCTCAAAAAAATTGGAAGGAGAAATTTAAACAAGAAAAAATGCTCTTAGAAAGAATTTTTACGAAACAAATAGTCTCGGTCAATCACATTGGTAGTACAGCAATTAGAAATAGTAAAGCAAAACCTGTGATCGATATTTTAATGGTTGTCAAAGAGCTTCAAAAAGTAGATGCATTTGATCAAGTGATGCAAAAAAATGGTTACGATTGTCTTGGTGAAAATGGCATTCCAGAGCGGCGCTTTTTCAGTAAAGGAGGAGCTAATAGAAGCCATCATCTTCATGTATTTCAAGAAGGAAATAAAGAAATCTCACGTCATTTGATATTCAGAGATTTCATGAATGACCATCCACTAGAAGTAATAGAGTACAGCCAATTAAAACTAGAATTAGCGAATCAATTTCCTTATGATATTGATTCGTATTGTAATGGAAAAGATGCTTTTATCAAAGAAATCGATGTAAAAGCAAAGATATGGTATGATAAAAAACAAAACGACAATAAGATTTAGGAGAATAACATGAATGATCATCAGGCAACCAAAAATGAGTACGATAAGCTCGTAGAAATTTGGGCACGATCTGTAAAAAAAACACATGATTTTTTACAAATAGAAGATTTTGAAAGGATCAAAAGAGACCTACCAACCTATTTTCCGCACCTAGATGTAAGAGTTTGGACGGATGACAGTGAGATTATTGGTTTTTCTGGCGTAGATGGAGATAAATTAGAAATGCTTTTTCTGGATCCAATATTTATTGGCAAAGGCTATGGTAAACAGATAATAATGACTTTATTTAAAGATAGTGCTATTCAATTTGTTGATGTCAATGAACAAAACCAGTCTGCAAGAACATTCTATCAAGCGATGGGGTTTGAGGAAATGGCTAGAACAGAAGTTGATGAAGCAGGAAGACCATATCCTATTTTACATTTAAAAAAAAGAGACCATTTCAAACTGTCTAACTCTGAGAAATAAGCTGGATCATTTTCTTAGGAAATTTTATCCGTTGTTTTTCATTCAAATGCTTCATAAAAGACAATAAAAAATCTATTTTCCCTTTTTAAAGCTATTATAATCTTGTTGGCGAGTGTTATTATTTCATCTATACATTAATAATGTGTATAATTCTAATTAAGCACTTTATTCAGGTTTTTTATTAGTTCTAATCAGAAAAGCCTCTTATTTTAGAAAAAATGGATAATAAAAAAAATCGGTAAAATAATTTTATAGAAATAATTATATATGAATAAAAAGAGCTTGATTCCCTTATAAACACTGAGGGATGGGCTTTTTTTTTTGTTTAAAAGTAGAAAAAAAATAGACATAGGAATGAAAAAAATGACAAAAAAATTCCAATTTAATAGCATATTACTTGATATAAGAGATTGAGAGATACTATAATAAACATAAGTCAGCGGTTTTAGCTGCTTAGTTATGGGAGGAGAGAGCATTATGTTTAGTTATACAGATATGATTTTGTCAGTAATGCAACGAGTTGAAGTCTACAATGAGATTTTTAATGCCATTTCTAAGGAAGTACAAGAGAACAGCTGTAGTCAAGCCATTAACAGAAGGGGCAAAGATACGTATGCATTTTGCCGAACTAATGTTAATCGATTCTTTGTGGAAGAAGCAAGTTTTAGAAAAAACTTAGTATTTTATGGCGAAAAAGAAGCAACAAAAATCTTGTTAGAAGGCTTAGATACCTATAAAGAAGGAATCTACTTTTGGCTGGAAGCATTAAACGACAAATGTGAAGTAATTGATGAAATCAAATACAAACGTGGGTTAAATAGTACTGAAAGTTCATTTAGATTGATCAACCAAGCCTGTAAAGAAGCTTGTGGTGGTATTCAAAGTGCACATAGCGTACATAAAATGTGATTGAAGACTATCATAATAGGACATGAGATAAATAATATTTAATTTCTTTTTCAAAAAAACTAGTTAAACGAACTATAGAAGGTAATATGCATTATATGATTTTCATTTCATTCATTTTGTTTAATTAAAATAAAAAAACTAAAATACCAAGACAATTACTTATTGAGTCTTGGTATTTTTTGCTGCTTGTATGAATTTTTCAATCAAGTTATCTAATGCACTATCGATTTCATGGGCATTTAGAGTATCTCTATCTAAAAACAATGGTGGAGAAGAATACATATCAATTAATTTTGTTCCTATTAGCTTAGTTTTATTCAGCGAAACGGTAATTTGAGGATGAGCAATTGTATCTCCGCAAGGACCAGCTATTAGATAAGCGAACTCCACTGTATGGTCATCAATCGTTCGAATTCTGTAATAACCATCAATAATAAATTTTTTTTCCTCAGTAAAAATGTTCATTAACTCATAGATCGTTTTTTTTAAAGTCATGTTTGCACTCCTTTTAAATTATTCTATCATACTTTCACTTAGCTGATTAACTTTCAATAAAATTAAAATCAGTGTCATAAACGATATAATTCTGACATAATTCTCAAATATTTAAGTTATATATCAAAAAAGTGATAAAAAAAAGATTGAATTTGTGTAGACTTAGCAATTGAAATGAATTAAACTTATTTTAGTTTTGAAATATATAAAAATTATATCTTATTTATAACCATTTGCATTTTTTTATGAAAATTAAAATACAAAAGTTTAATAGAAAAGGTCAATTTTCTAACAAAAATTATAAAGGGGAACACCGCATGTACAACATAGGCTTTGTCATACTTGGTAACACAGAGGAGCAACAATACATAGAGTCATTAAAAAGTGAGCAGTTAAAGGTAACAGTACTCGATAAAAATGAAGCGATTGAAACAACAGAACAATATGAAGGGATTGTTATCAAGGAACATCATTCGCAAAATATCAGTTCGATTTGTGAGTTGATCATTTTGTTGAAGAAAAATTATGACACCTTTATTTGGGTGATTTCAGAGAGAGCTAATAAAATGAATCATATCGTGTATTTGCAACTTGGGGCAGATGGAATACTTGATAATGACTATGAAACGGAAGAGTCAAAATTACTAATGTTAAATGCTTTGAACAGATATAATCGGACATATTCAATTACTGAAGAACGTGGAGGAAAATCGAGACCTGATTCGGGAATACAATTACGTCCTTGTAATTTTAGTGTCCTATTAAATGGGAAAGAGATCAGCTTGACAAAACTAGAATTTAAAACAATTGAATTTTTACAGACACAACAAGGTGTGGCCGTTTCATATGAGGAGATTTACAAAAATGTCTGGGAAAATGAAGGCAATGATAAGCAGTACCGAGTATCGAATTTGATTTTCCATTTAAGGCAAAAAATTGAAAAAGATGCTGCGCATCCTAAATATATTAAAACAGTACGCTCAAAGGGCTATAAGTTAATGGTATAAATTTTTTTCTAATTGAGTAGATACATAAGTATGTCATGGCGGTCGTCCCTAAAAAGACGATGACGGTGACGAAAACAAAATATGTTTTCTCTTTTTCAAGCCAACTGTTGATCATAACAAAATAGAGAAAATCAGTGCTCGTTTACTAATAGCCATATAGAGAACAGCCATTCTCCATGGAATAGTAAAAAGAAATGAACGCTAATTTTCCCCTGCATTGTGAATGTATCAAAAATTTAAACAATTGGCAAGAAAAATAGAAATAGATTGTATGTTCTTTTAAGACAGACATACAAAAAATTGTTTTGGGGAGGAGTTGAGAATATATGAAAATCGGAAAAAAGTCTTATTTTATTGGACTAGGTCTTTTTCTACTCAGTGTGTTAGTGGTTATTTTATTTAACAGCTCTAACAAAATTAAAGCAGCTGAGGAACCTTTGATAGGGAGTAGTGATTCCTTTAGTTTGTTGAAAACCGAAGAAGATCTGCATAATCAAGAAACGATTACTATATCTCAAATGGAAGCGTATATGGATGGGACTAATTATCAGCCAGCTCAGAAAAAAATTGAGAATAAAATCACTGGAAGCATGACAAATGAACAATATCAAACACAATATGCTGATTTGAATGCTCAGCAAAATCAGGCATGGAACGCTCAATATAATTTCCGACCGGATACTAATGCGGTCCATGTATCAACTTGGGCTGAGTTTAGGTCAGCTTTTGAGAATAATAAAGTCTCAAAAATTATTCTTGATGCAGATATTTATTATGCTACAGCGATTGCTATTTCTAGAGCAGAATCAATTGAAATAGATGGACAAGGACATCTACTTGAGATGAGAAACGGTTCTATCAATGTCGATGATTTAAGTTCTTTGGCAAACTTTGGTAAAGCATTTTCAGATGTACCAGTGTTCCATATGCATGATATCCAAATTGCGAATAATACTGGCTATGGAGCGTTAGAGGGAAACCTTGGAACAGCTTGGTCATTTGTCAATGGTAAAGGTCAATGGGGAACAGGCGGCTCAACTGGTTCAAATAGAAGGTTATGGCGATACAGAATTGGAAATATCTACACTCCTTATGACACTAGCAAAAAAAATGACAACCAACGTGTTGGTGGACGTTTAATCAGTGCTCCTCGTGCTGAGATCAGTATGTATGGATACAATATTATTGTAACAGGTGCAGAAAATTTCTATACAGGTGGAATGACATTTGAACCTAGTACTTTTTATAAAGGTACGAATGCTGAGTATGATTACTCCGTAGTTTGGTTTATGGATAACACTGGTAAAAATGGTGACACTGATTCCACTGGGACAAGGAAGTTTGATATTGGAGAAGGTAGTTTTGTGTATTTAAATTACACGGCTAACGGAACTAATTATCCGGCTGTATATAATTTCTTTGATGAACTAAGGGTTGGGAAAAATGCAACTTATAATGCAAACATGCCAGGATCTGCAGCATACTTTAATGTGGATGATGCTAGTTTTATAGCCGAAGAAGGTTCGACCGTCAATTTGCTTTCTCGTGCGGGCAGCCGTGCTACCGTTCAATCTGGTGCAGTAAATGCTACTAACGCAGGTTCACAAGCGAACCCTAAAAATACGAAATATGAGTTTAAACCGAAATCCAATGTTTTTATTGTTGGGAATAATAATGGCGGGGTAGTTGCCTATAACTCAACAAATGGAGGAAACCAGTTTATATTTGATAGTCCGGAGTCATTTGATATTCGGAATTCGTATAACAGTACTACAACATCGAATGCTTTTCTTGGTGATACTACGTCGAATAGAGGAACAAATAGTTTCACTATAAAAAATTCTGATATATCAATTTGGAACAATCAAGCCGCCATCGATGGTTCTCCAACGTATGATTATTCAAACGTTGCAGATTTCACAGTAACGAATGCTTCTGCTAATGGAGGTGTTACGAGTTCTGATCCAACACTTCAAAGTCAATATATTCGTCCGAACTTTAAACGGATTTCAGGAATGAATAGTACGCCTGAATTAACATGGACACCCGTAACAGATGCAGATTTTGATCAACGCACGCGCATTTTGATTGGGTATACGGCTGTTGGTGGTAGTGATCCGTTTGATGAAGATGGTAATGCTAAAACAAAACCAGTTTATGCAGATAGCGTACGTAAGGCGTATGTCGATTTCACAGATACTCTAGGAAATACCTATACAGGAACAAGTACAGATGATAACTATGTACATTGGAAAAAAGCCAATCACGTGATACCAGGATTTCAACTTGCCAAACAAGATATGTTTGGAACACCTTATCGTGCATCATTTGTCAATAATGTTTTGACTCCTTACCGAATCGGGGAAAAGACGCAAACAACAGTAATTGATGTCACGCCACCTGAACCAGCAGTTGTTACAGGTGGGAAAGTGACCAATGGAATGAAGCAATTGATTGGTAAAGATGCTGAACCAAATGCAAAAATCTACGTTGATCTCAATGGCACACGTCAAACAACTGTAGGGACAGTCAATGAAGATGGTACATGGGCATATAACTTACCTAGATATTTAAATACAGGTGAAACAGTCCAAATTTTCTTAGAAGATAATGCTGGGAAAATTACAGAGATTCTGGATCCTGCTGTACCGTCAACCAATAATACTAATGGAAATATCAATCCAGCAACAGAATTGAAGTATCGTGATGCAACATTTAAACCTGCTGCGAAGTATACCGTGGAGGATGTCTTGCCTGACAAACCACTGATGGAAAAAACAGTTGTTTCTTCAGGCGGTCAAACCACGCAAGTCGGAGATACTTTGACCTATACACTGACAGCTAAAAATAATAAACCTTCCACTTATACTACTAATTGGGAAAACGTTGTAATTACAGATACGCTTCCAACAGGTTTAGACTTTGATCCAGAAACAGCAGAGATCAAAATCAATGATCGTGAGGCAATCAGTCCGACTGACTATACGTATGATGCGGATTCTCGTTTATTAACAGTTAATGTAGGGGATTTAGCAACTGGCGTAACAGCCAAAGTAACGTTTAAAACAACGGTTGCTGCTAATGCTGTAGGATCAATCATTACAAACAAAGCAAAAGCCATCGGTGAATCGCCAAGAGAAACACCATTTGTCGAAGGGGCTGTTGATCCAAATGCAAAGCGTGAGACTTATGGAGCAGAATCACTTGATGTAGATAATCCAGGTGGAGCAGTCTTTGGTGTTTTAGAGTTAGCATCTGCACCGACGGAAATTGATTTCGGCAATGTAAAATACCAAGGGAAAAAGACTCGTATAAATGCTGCCGAACATCATGGCGCTGACCTAATTGTCAAAGACAGCCGAGCTAATAAAAAAGGCTGGTCTTTAACAGCAAAAATGACGACACCAATGACAAGTACAACACCTGATACTCCAACCTATACATTGGATGGAGCACTAAAATATGTCTATAAAAATCGAGAAATCACACTAAATGGTGGTGCTCAAGATATTATGGTTCAAGATGCTGTTGTAGGCGGCGGCATTGAAGGTGCTACTTACAATATTAGTGATACATGGTCTGAATCTGGAGATGGATTTAAATTTGAGGTTTCTGCTGCCGATGTGAAGACCCTAGGTACTTATCAGGGAGAAATTCTTTGGGAATTGGGCGATACTCCATAAAAGTAAAGGAGATTCTTACGTATGAAAAAAATAATCAGCTTTTTAATACTCTCCTTTGCTTTTGTATTAACGCTAGCAATCAGTAATCCATTGAATGCTGCGGCTAATAATGGAGGAGAGGTGCAGACCAGTGGTGTAATCAGCTTTTACGAAGAGAGTTCTTCAACAGAGCCGTCAAGTACTACTGAACCTTCATCAAGTACTCAGCCATCAACTAGTTCTGAAGCAACTATAAAACCAGTTGGGCGCTACCCAAGTACTGGTGAAATGGTAAAAACGAGTCTTGTATTCAGTGGGGCAGCCTTAATCATTATCGGCTTACTACTATTTTTCTGGAAGCGTAAGAAAGAGAAAGAAGGGCGGGATAATACATGAGAAAATTAAAACAGAACATCAAATTTCTCGTTATGCCTGTTGCCGTGATTTCTGCATTAGCTCTGAATAGCGCTAATGCATTCGCAGAATCAGAATCATTGAGCGGGCCTGGAAAAATCAAATTTTCAGGCGAATACCCGCAAGAGATTGTTGATCCAGAAAAACCTGGAGAAATAGTTGATCCTGGAGAAACGCCCCAATTAAAGGGAGATTTAAGAATCGACTTTGTTCCAAAACTGGATTTTTACCAGAATAAAATTTCTGATAAAGACGAAATTTATTACGGAAATGCACAAAATTTCTTTGGTGCGACTAAACCTAGAGGGAATTTTGTACAAGTGACTGACTTGAGACAAAAACCGACAGGCTGGACCTTACAGTTGCGTCAAGAGATGCAATTTACAAACAAAGATACTGAACACAGTGAGATAAAAGGAGCCATGTTATCGCTAGATAAATCTTGGGTAAGTTCAACAAAAGATCTTAGCAATGCTCCTCAACTATCAAAAGAAATCATCAATATAGACAACGTTGGCGCTTCTTATAACTTAGCGCAAGCTAATGCTGGTCAAGGCGGGGGCACATGGACGATTTCTTTTGGGGCATCTGTAGAAAATCAGAACAACCAAAAGAATACGTTGGAACCAAGGCTTGATAAAAATGGGCAAGCAGTTCTTGATCCAGTATTTGATAACAAACCCATCTATTTGAATAAAGCTGTTTCACTATCGATACCAGGAACAACTATTGTTGATCCGGTACCTTATACTACGGTGTTAACTTGGGTATTAGCCGAGTTGCCATAAATAGAAATACAAACACACACACAAACACACAAAAACTAGGAGGAAACACACATGAAAACAAAAACATTATGTTCAGTAGCATTATTAACTTTATTAGGAGTAAGCCTAGCAGCACCAGCTGCAGCTAATGCTGAAGCAAAATCATTACCAACAAACGGTAAAATCAAATTTACAGAAGACAACGATCCTAAAGACGTTGTAGATCCAGAAGATCCAGAAAAACCAGTTGTAGATCCAAAAGAACCAATCATCGTTAACCCAGATCGTGGTTCATTCAGTATTGACGCTGTAACAGAATTAAACTTTGGTGAAGATAAAGTGAAAGCTTTTGCTTCTAACCCAGAATATTTTGCAGCAGCAATTCCAGTAACAACAGCGGATGGTGAGGTTACTCGTGGAAACTTCGTACAATTTACAGATGTACGTGGTGTTGCAAACCATAAATACAAAGTAAGCGCACAATTAACAAAACAATTTGAAGCAAATGCAAATACTGGAACATTCTTGAAATCAGCTACAATTGATTACTCAAATGCAGCAATCACATCTGCAGATCCAGCAGCTCAATGGCCAGCAACTACTGTTGCAGGATTCCAATTAGCAGCGGATGCAGCTGGAACAGGTGCTGGTTCATCAGTAGTTGTTTTAGATAACAAAGATGCTTCTAAAGGTATCGGAACATACACAATCGAGTTTGGTCAATACGGTGATGGAACTGCTGATACAACTGCAGAATCTGTTAAATTAACTGTACCAAACACAAACGTTCTATTGGCTGACGAATACACAGCTGAAATCACTTGGACAATCGCTGAAGTATTATAATTTAAACTCAATAATAAGTTAATTATAGAGCATACTTTAAGTAGTCATGTTCAAATAAATGGCGAGACAGAAAGAAAATTTCTGTCTCAGCCTTTTTAAAGAGAGGGATAGCGATGAAGAAAAAGCATCTATTATATTTAGTAGTTACAGTAATTTTAGCTGTGCTTATGCCTATAAAGACATCTGCACAAGACAACAGTAGCGGTAACGCAACTGGATTTACATATGAAACAATCAAGCCGGATAACCAAAAAAGTCAAGATGTCGGCTATTTTGATTTAAAGATGACTCCTGGACAACAACAAAACGTTAAAATCAAAATCAAAAATCTAGCTTCAGAAGAAATAGAAGTTTCAGTCAAACTGAACGGGACAAAAACAAATGCTAATGGAGTTATTGAATATGGGCCAACCACGATCAAGAAAGATAAATCATTAAAATATGATTTTGAGAATATCGTTAAAGCACCAGAAACAGTTAAAATACCTGCAAACGGTGAACAGGATGTCGACATAGAAATAACAATGCCCGAAGCATCATTTGATGGTGTGATCTCAGGTGGGATCCAACTTCAAAAAATCGAAAAAGATGAAAAATCAAAACCAAAGAAAACAGGTGTTATCAACAAATACGCTTATGTTATTGGGATGATTCTTTCAGAAACTGACAAAGAAGTTCAAGCTAATCTTGAGTTAAATAAAGTATATGCAGAATTGAATAATTTTAGAAATACATTTTTTATCAACTTCTCAAATATCGAACCAGCTTATCTCGAAAATATGTCTACACAAGTTCAGATCATGAAAGACGGCAGTGATGAAGTTCTATATGAAACAAAACGTTCTGGCATGAGAATGGCGCCAAATTCATTGATTGATTTTCCAGTTAGTATGGAAGGTGACCGAATGGTTCCGGGAGATTACCGAGCTAAAATTTTAGTAACCTCTGGTGACAAGAAATGGGAATGGGATGAAAAGTTTAAGGTTACCGATGAAGAAGCAGATAAATTCAATAATCAAGATGCTGGTTTAGAAGATGTTCAAACATTCAACTGGCAATTGATTGCAGGAATCGTGGGTGGTGTACTTGTATTAGCGATCATCGTTTTTCTTGTAATTAGAACAATCAATAAGAAAAAGCAAGCGAAGAAAAAGCAAGCAAGAAAAAAGAGACCTAAGAAATAGTGGCTGACGAAGCAGATTCTATTTTTCAGTTTAGACTGAGAGAGCTCTTTCAAACAAAAAAATTATGGAGGTAAAGAAATGACGATATTAGATTGGTTTTTTATTGTTTCTTTGTCCTTGGCAAGCATAGGAATATTGTTTGCAGGGATCTCCTTTTATCTGATGTTTAAAACGAAGAGAGCTTTAGAAAAAGTAAAAAGAACGAAAGTCAAAAAGAAAAAACAGAAACAAAAAAGACGAAAAATCAGAGATCTCAGGAATAAAAGCAAAAAGCAGCGGACATGGGGAATCGTTTTAAGTCTTCTCGTTGTAGTGTCAAGTATAACTGCAGGTTATTCTTTGTATTACCAATCCATGCATTTGAGCCAGAAAGATTCGAAGGCTGTTATTCAAGGCTATTATCTCGTGGAAAATTTTGAGAATGAATTAAAAGAAGCTAAAACAACCGAGAATGACGTAAAAGCAGGGAAAAATATTAAGTTACTCGCAGGGCAACTATCAAGCTATGGTATTTATAAAGCAACGATAAGAAATACAGAACAAGGGCAAAAAGTATTGAATAAATACTATAAATCAATGAAGGAACTAGGGATCAACGTCTCCTCACAAACAGATGGATTTTTCAAAGATGATGCTCTTTTAAATGAATTTGAAGCAGATCTCGCAACAATTAAGAAAAACCAAGCAGCGGTTGTCAGCTACTTCAAAATCAATGAAAAAGCGTTGGTAAATAAAAAATAACTCGGTGATTTTATGGAAAAAGCAACGCATAAAAAAAGAAAAAAGAAACAACCGAATCAAAGGCCGACCTCAAATAGGCAACAAAAGACAATAAAGAAAAAAACACCTATGAAAACAACTAAAGTGCTTAAAAAGCGAAAGAAAATAAATAAGAAAAAAAGAAGATTAAAGAAATTGAATGTTCTTTTTTTAGAAATAGCATTGACTTTGTTTGTGACTTTTGGCGTTGTTTATATTCTTTCTCTTTTTACATTTTCTTTTGCAAGGGTAGAAGGCTATTCTATGAGCGATACACTTGAAGATAATGACGTTGTCGTTGTCAATAAATTAGCAAAAATCAAACGGTTTGATCTTGTTTATATTCGTGTTCCTAATTCTAAAGATAAATCAATTCGAAGAATCATCGGTCGTCCGGGAGAAAGTCTGTACTATAAGAACGGTCAATTGTTTATCAATGAAGAGGAAAAAGAAGAACGTTTTATTGCAGAGTATAAAAATCAATTTGAAAAAGATGGTATGATGTTTACAGATGATTTTACGCTAAAATCATTAACAGGTGAGTCTAGGATACCTAAAGATAAATACCTGGTTTTAGGAGATAATAGACCTTATGCAACGGATAGCCGTTACTATCAGTTGGTAGATGAAAAAGAAATGATCGGTACAGTAGAAATGAGAATTTTACCGTTACATAAATTACAGAAATTTTAATAGTATAATAGAAAACACCTTATTTTTTTAGATTGATAGGTGTTTTTATTTTATAAATTAATCGTTTTTGTACCAGTAACCAAAATACGAAGAGTTTTACTTGAAAAGAATAAAAAGTAAGTTTTTTCTTGATAAATCTGTTATACTAATAAGCGTTACAAGTTCCCGAAAGGATTTGTTGTAAAATTGTAGTTTTTTCGCAGAACGATTCTTTTTGAATTGGAAGCGAACGGAGTTGCATTTTATACAAAGATGCCTTGTAACCGAATATAACTAGGGGGAATACATTATGACAGAGAGATATTTATTTACATCAGAATCTGTTTCTGAAGGACATCCAGACAAAGTTGCCGATCAAGTGAGTGACGCAATACTAGATGCGATTTTGGAACAAGATCCACTAGCCCGTGTGGCTTGTGAAACAAGTGTAACAACAGGTTTGGTTTTAGTTTTTGGAGAGATTTCTACCACAGCTTATGTAGATATCCAAAAAGTTGTTCGACAAACATTGAAAGATATTGGCTATACACGAGCTAAATATGGATTTGATGGCGATACTGTCGCAGTTCTTGTGGCAATTGATGAGCAATCACCAGATATTGCACAAGGTGTGGACGATGCACTAGAAACACGTGGTGAAAAAGATACGAAAGATGACATTGGTGCTGGAGACCAAGGCTTGATGTTTGGTTTTGCAGTTGATGAAACACCAGAATTAATGCCGTTACCGATCTCTTTAAGTCATAAACTTGTTCGTCGTTTGACGCAACTGAGAAAAGAGGAAAAGCTTCCTTATTTACGTCCAGATGCAAAATCTCAAGTGACTGTAGAATATGATGAAAATGGTAAACCACAGCGTGTAGACACCGTTGTAATCAGCACACAACATGATGAAGAAGCAACGCTGGAACAAATTCAAAAAGACGTGAAAGCCCTCGTCATTGATGAAGTGATCCCAGCCGAATTATTAGATGAAGAAACAAAATACTTTATAAATCCGACAGGTCGATTTGTTATTGGCGGACCGCAAGGCGATGCAGGTTTAACCGGACGAAAAATCATCGTCGATACCTATGGCGGTTATGCTCGTCACGGTGGCGGTGCCTTTTCTGGAAAAGATGCTACAAAAGTCGATCGTTCTGCAAGTTACGCAGCACGGTATATTGCAAAAAACATCGTTGCAGCTGGCTTAGCTGAAAAAGTTGAAGTTCAACTAGCTTATGCAATTGGTGTAGCACAACCTGTATCGATTTCGATCAATACTTTTGGAACAAGCGAAGTATCTGAAAGCAAATTGATTGCAGCTGTTCGGGAAAACTTTGACCTGCGTCCAGCAGGAATTATAGAAATGCTTGACTTGCGTCGTCCAATTTACAAACAGACGGCAGCATATGGTCATTTTGGTCGTACAGACATTGAACTACCTTGGGAGCAGACAGATAAAGTCGATGCAATCAAGAAAAGCTTGATGGAGTAAACGAGGCGGCGCTACTAATGAAAATTAGTGGCGCCGTTTTGCTGTGAAACACTGCGACTGCTACGCAGAGCAGATGTTGAACAGTACTTGGCGACCAAAGGGAGAGAAGTTACCTTACTAGTGAAACACCAAACGCTGTAATCCCAAGTAACAAATAGAAGCTAGCAACCAAAGTGCTTGAAAACACCAAACACTGTAATCCCAAGTAACAAATAGAAGCTAGCAACCAAAGTGCTTGAAAACACCAAACACTGTAATCCCAAGTAACAAATAGAAGCTAGCAACCAAAGTGCTTGAAAACACCAAACGCTGTAATCCCAAGTAACAAATAGAAGCTAGCAACCAAAGTGCTTGAAAACACCAAACGCTGTAATCCCAAGTAACAAATAGAAGTTAGCAACCAAAGTGCTTGAAAGCACCAAATGCCATAAACCAAACAACAAATAAAAGTCAACAATCAACAAAATTAGTCATGACTAGATTACAGCAAACCTAAAAAATCTGATAGTAATATAAAAGCTCGCAACAGTACCAACAAAACTCTGTAAATGAATTTATAAGTAACTTTATTAAACTAAAAAATATCAAAAGGATGGAGATACATGGAAAGAAAAACAAATGTCAAACTTGTAACAATCAGCGTTTTCGTTGCAACATTTATGACAGCAATTGAAGGGACGATCGTTTCAACCGCGATGCCGACAATCGTAGGATCATTACACGGTATGGAAATTATGAACTGGGTATTTTCTATTTATTTATTAACAAATGCGATGTTAACACCAATTTATGGTAAATTAGCAGACAAAATCGGACGTAAGCCGATATTCATGATTGGAATTATTATTTTTATTATCGGTTCGTCACTTTGCGGCTTAGCTCAAAATATGATCACCTTGATTATTGCCAGAGCAATTCAAGGAATCGGAGCAGGGGCGATCATGCCAGTTGCTTTGACGATTTTAGCAGATATTTATTCAATAGATAAACGTGCAAAAATGTTAGGTCTGAACAGTGCCGCATGGGGAATTGCCAGTATTTTTGGTCCGCTTGCAGGTGGATTTATTGTAGATACTGTTGGTTGGCATTGGATTTTCTTCATTAACGTACCAATCGGACTTGTATTGATGGGATTAATTGCTTACTTTTTAGTGGAGCCAAAAAGAGAGAAATCTAAAGTACCAATGGATATCTTGGGTAGTGTTCAGCTGATGTTTGTTTTATTAACGCTACTATTAGGTTTTCAATTAATTGGTGATGGCGGTTTTGATTTAAAAGTATTCCTATGTTTGGGAGCATCTGTTTTATTTTTCATTGGCTTTATTTTTGTGGAAAAAAGAGCAAAAGATCCAGTGATTGATTTGATGCTGTTTAAAAACTCTACTTTTGTGATTGTTAATATTGTAGCGGCTTTGATCAGTGGATTTTTGATGGGGGTAGAAGTGTATATCCCAATGTGGATGCAAGGTGTGTTAGGAAAAAGTGCAGGAATCGGTGGACTTGTTTTAGCGCCAATGTCGATTTTATGGATGGTTGGCTCCTTTGTTGCCAGTAACCTAATGGAAAAGCACTCAACGAAAAAAGTACTGACGATTGGTTTAAGCATTACGCTATTGGGTGGTATTTTCTTAGTGTTAGTTCCAGCAACGATTTCATTTGTTTGGTTCTTCGCCATTTCGTCTGTTTTAGGAGTTGGTTTTGGGATTACAATCACAACCACAACTGTGACTGCTCAAAGCAGTGTAGATCCATCTGAGATGGGAGTTGCAACGTCATTCAATACATTAGCTAGAACGATTGGTCAAACCTTGATGGTGTCGATTTTTGGTGTCATCATCAATGCTGTAACAACTTCAGAATTAGCGAAAAGTACATTGAAAGTTGACTCAGATGTGATGAATCAGCTTGTTAACCCACATACAGCTAACATGATTCCGGCAGATTTATTAAAACCATTACGCGGTATGTTGTATGCTGGACTTCATAATGTGTATCTAGTCGGAATTGGCTTGATCATACTTGCGATTATTTTAAATATAAGTGTTAAAAAGAAACTTACGAACTAGAGGAGTCGTTATTTCTTTATAAAAAATGACAATAGAATACGAACATTTGACATAAAAAGTTCATATTTACTTTGTATGATATGGATATACCAAAAGCAAACAACTTAAGTAATGTTTTTTTCATTTTTAACTCCTCCTCTGCTCGTTCTTCTAAGAAGAACGAGTTTTTTTGTTTTATATATTTAGTCAAAAAATAATCATTTTAGTGCTACAATAATAGAAAACAGAAAAAGAGGGATGTTGGATGGCTTTTTTGCAAGCGAGTATTTATTCAAATGTATTAGAAATGGAAGTATCAGTGAACGTAATTTTGCCTCAAAAAACAGAGAAAAAAATCGGTACAGCAACAAAAGGGAACGAAACAGATGTCCCTGTTATGTACTTACTTCACGGAATGGGTGGAAATCATAGTGTATGGGAACGACGAACATCGATAGAACGTTATGTCTCAGATTTAGGCTTAGCTGTGATCATGCCATCTACAGATCTTGGGTGGTATACGGATACGACCTATGAAATGAACTACTGGACGTTTATTTCTGAGGAATTACCAAATATATGTCATGAGTTATTTCCACAATTGACAACAAAAAGAGAAAAAACATTTGCGGTAGGACTTTCAATGGGGGGATATGGGGCTTTAAAACTTGGATTAGCTAAACCAGACAACTATGGAGCCGTGGCATCCTTATCTGGTGCCGTGAATCTTGCTGACAGAATAGAAGATTTATTAGCAATTAAAGGAAGAAAGTTTTGGGAAGGAATTTTTGGTCCTTTAGAAAATGTCCAAGGATCGATCAATGACCCAATGTTTTTACTTGAGCAGCTTGTTTCAAGCGGGGAACATGCACCAAATATATTTCTTTGCTGTGGGGAAGAGGACTTACTTTTACATGGAAATAAAAGAATGTCTAATGCATTGACCTCACATAATATAGAACATAGATTTGAAACAGGTCCTGGCAATCATGATTGGGTCTTTTGGGATGCCTGGATTCAACGAGTATTAGAATGGTTGCCGTTAGAGAAATAAAAATTAAAAGCGCAGACAAAAAAATGTCTACGCTTTTTTTCGTATTTACTATTAGACAAACGTATCCAAGCCATTTAAAAAGACGCGTAATGTTTTCATAAAAAAATCTTTTTGTTTTTCTTTTTGCCGATATTGAATACTTTCGCTAATATTTTTCAGCTCATGTTCTTGAACATATTGCTTCATCAAAATAATTTGCTTTTTCAAGTAGTCATCACCAGCCATGACTTTATTATATAATTTCTTTTCTTCCGAAGAGTCCATCAGCATGCCGAACAGCAAGTGTTGTAAAGAAGTGATTGTCATATAACTTAATTCTATCGAAAATCCAGCCTCATTAAGAATCCCCAGGATCGCATCAAGATTTCTTAGTCGCGATGGATAAGAAGGAATCGTTTGAATTTCGATTTCGATAGCGCAAGGGTATTGCTGGTATAGTTCATAATAATTTTCCATATAAGCATAGATTGTTTCTTTCCAGTTTTCTTTAGGTTTAGGAGCTACAAAATGATTTTCTATCTCTTCGGCCATACTTTGAAGTAATGCCTGTTTATTTTCTACATGCCAATAAATTGCTGGGGCTTGGATGTTAAGTTTTTGAGCGACTTTACGCATGGATAATTTTTCTAGTTCAGGATTTTCTCTTAATAATTGAAATGCAGCCTGAACGATTTTTTCTTTTGATAATTTTTCTTCCAAATTTCTCATCCTTTTATATAAAAAATAGAAGCTAACTCCTTGAATTTCGTTTCTAAAAATGGTAAATTGTTATGCAGCCTAATTTTACAGTGTTAAGTTTGTGAAGTCAATGAAGGAGAACGTACCTCATTCACCTAGCTATTATCACATCATAACACTAAATGATCGTTGAAAGTTGCACAATGAATCAAGTAAGGCTAGTTTTACAAAGAAAGTTGGGATTACATGAGTATTATTATGGAACATGTCAAAAAGTACAAGTTGGAAGTTACCATAGCATTGATTAGTGTTGTTGTCATGGTCATGTCGGCTTTATGGCAGCCTAAACTATTACAAAAAGTTTTAGAAGCAATTATTAAAGATGATAAGAGTCAAATGAAAGAACTTGGATTATATCTGATCGGCATCGCTGGTCTAGGCTTGATTGCAGGGGTATTCAATACGATTTATTCTGCAAAAGTCGCACAAGGTGTTAGTGCGGATATTCGCGAAACAACATTTCGTAAGATTCAAACCTTTTCATTTGGAAATATTGAAGAATTTTCAGCTGGGAATTTAGTAGTTCGCTTGACGAATGATGTCACTCAAATCCAAAATGTGATCATGATCGCATTACAGTCGTTATTTAGGATTCCGATTCTATTTATTGGTAGCTTTATCTTAGCAATGATGACCTTGCCGCAATTGTGGTGGGTGATCGTTCTATTAGTTGTTGCTGTCTTTATTATCACGGCTTTATCGTTTTCTCAAATGGGTAAACATTTTATGATCATTCAAAAGTTGATCGATAAAGTAAACGGCTTGGCAAAAGAAAACCTGTTAGGGATTCGCGTAGTTAAATCATTTGTTCAAGAGAAAAATGAATTAACTCGTTTCACAAAAGTTAGTGAAGAACTGACAAAACATAACTTGATTGTGGGAACACTTTTTTCTGTGATGATCCCTTCATTTATGTTGGCAGCTAATCTAGCGGTTGTAGGTTCGATTTTTCTTGTTAGTAATTTAGTGAAAGATGATCCGACTGTTATTGGTAGTATTGCGTCATTTATGAGCTATTTGATGCAAATCATGATGGCAATCATTATCGGCGGAATGATGATGATGATGACTTCGCGTGCTGCTGTTTCGATTAAACGTATCAAAGAAGTGATGGATACTGTTCCAGCACTCACTTATAAAGACGTGCCGGAACAAAACTTAGATGGTAGTGTTGTTTTTGATCATGTTAGTTTCCGATATCCAGGGGATGAGACTGATACGTTGAAAGATATTTCATTTTCTATCAAACCGGGTGAAATGATTGGAGTCGTTGGTGCCACAGGTGCTGGTAAGTCAACATTGGCACAATTGATTCCTCGTTTATTCGATCCTTCTGAAGGAACAGTGGAAGTCGGCGGAGTAGACTTGAAAAACGTGAATGAACATAGCTTACGTCAAGCAGTTTCATTTGTTTTACAAAAAGCGATTCTCTTCTCAGGTACGATTTCACAAAATTTACGTCAAGGTAAAAAAAATGCCGATGAAGCTGATATGGTTCATGCGACTGAAATCGCTCAGGCAAAAGAATTTATCGAGAAATTAGCATTGCGATATGAAGCGCCAGTGGCTGAGCGAAGCAATAATTTTTCAGGTGGGCAAAAGCAGCGTCTATCTATTTCACGAGGTGTGATTGGCGATCCTAAGATTTTGATCTTGGATGATAGTACTAGTGCTCTTGACGCTCGCTCAGAACGTTTAGTTAGAGAAGCCTTAGACAACGATCTTAAAGAAACAACAACGATCGTGATTGCACAGAAAATCTCTTCTGTTGTTCACGCTGACCGTATTTTAGTTTTAGACAAAGGTCAATTAGTGGGCGAAGGCACTCACGAAGAATTGGTGAAAACAAGTCCAATCTATCAAGAAATCTACGAAACACAAAAAGGAAAGGATGATAATAATGACTGATTTAGTAAGAGCAAGTAAATTCTTTTTTCATTATTTAAAACGTTACAAACTTTCCTTCTTGTTTATCTTTGTGACGATCGTCATTGCAACGTATTTACAAGTTAAAGCACCGCAATTTGTTGGTGAGGCTATCCAAGAATTGGCCAATTACGTGGGCGCTTTGATGCAAGGAACAGATGATAAGAGTAAATTTATGGATATTATCTGGAAGCTACTGATTTTTTATGTCCTAACAAGTGCGGCTAACTTTATCTACAGTATCTTATTTACACAAGTAGTTGGTAAATCAACGAATCGGATGCGTATCGGCTTATTTAATAAATTAGAAAAACTAACGATTCGTTTCTTTGACTCTCATCAAGATGGTGAGATTTTAAGCCGTTTCACTAGTGATTTGGATAATATTCAAAACAGTTTAAATCAGGCATTATTGCAAGTGATGACAAATATTGCGTTGTTTGTTGGAATTTTGATCATGATGTTCCGTCAAAATGTCCAGTTAGCTTGGGCAACGATTGCCTCTACCCCAGTAGCTATTTTGATTGCAGTAGTTGTTATTAGCAAAGCTCGTAAATATGTCGATATCCAACAAGATGAAGTTGGAAAATTAAATGGATATATGGATGAAAAAATCAGTGGACAACGTGTGATCATCACAAATGGTCTGCAAGAAGAAACAATCGATGGTTTCTTGGAACATAACGAAACTGTGCGTAAAGCAACATTTAAAGGACAGGTTTATTCTGGTCTACTATTTCCAATGATGCAAGGAATGGCTCTGGTAAATACAGCTATCGTGATTTTCTTTGGTGGTTGGTTGGCATTGAATGGCAGCTTGGAAAAAACAGTGGCTTTAGGTTTAGTTGTAACATTTGTTCAATACTCTCAACAATATTACCAACCATTGATGCAGATTTCTTCAGGATACAGTATGATTCAGTTAGCGATCACAGGAGCTCGTCGCTTGAATGAAATGTTTGATGAGCCAGATGAAGTCAATCCAAAAGATGGGAAACAAATTGAGGGGATCAATGAGTCCGTTTCCTTGAACAATGTTGATTTTGGTTATGACCCAGAAGTACCGATTTTAAAAGATGTTTCAATTAATGTAAGCAAGGGTGAAATGGTTGCTTTAGTTGGGCCAACAGGCTCAGGTAAAACAACTATTATGAATCTATTGAATCGTTTTTATGATGTAAATAGTGGCTCAGTGAGATTTGATGGAATGGATATTCGGGAAATTGAATTAAGTAGCTTACGAAACCACGTCGGTATCGTTTTACAAGATTCGGTTTTATTCTCTGGAACGATTCGTGCTAATATTGCTTTTGGTAAACCCGAAGCGATTGAGGAAGAAATCATTGAAGCTGCTAAACAAGCGAATATTCACGAATTCATCATGGAACAAGAAAAGGGTTATGATACTGAAATCTCTGAGGAAAATAACATCTTCAGTACAGGACAAAAACAATTGATCAGTATTGCTCGAACGATCATCACTAATCCATCATTATTGATTCTGGATGAAGCAACTAGTAACGTAGATACTGTAACAGAGGCGAAAATCCAAAAAGCAATGGATGAAGCAATCAAAGGAAGAACTAGCTTTGTTATTGCACACCGATTGAAAACAATTTTGAATGCAGACCGTATCGTTGTTTTAAGAAATGGTGAAGTGATCGAAGAAGGTAGTCACCATGAATTGTTGAAACAAGAAGGATTTTATTCAGAACTTTACCATAATCAATTTGTATTTGAGTAAAAGGGCTAAAATAAAACAAACTAGTTTTCTTTACTAATACAGGATTGTCCAAAAATGGCTTGATTCTTTTATTACAGGAGGATCAAGTCATTTTTTTGTCATACAAACTAACATATCAGATTGCTCAATAAAAGAGATAGAATTCAGATATATTTGTTTTATATTTTAAAAATATTTTATTTATAACATATTGTTATTGTTTTTTGAATAAGATATAATGATTATATATTAAAGAAGGGGATGGTAAGATGAAAAAGTGGGTTAAAATTTTTAGCGTATTGACAATTGTTGGGATGGTTTTAGGAGGTTTATTTTATACTACTAATGGTAATGCGAATGAAGAAAGTGCGTATATACCAGATCCTATAGTGAGAGAAACATTGATAAAAGCGATAGAAGCTAGTGAAGAAAATCTAGTTGTTGAAAATGAGCTTCCTACAATTTCACAGTTGGAAAAAGTAAACTCATATGTTAATGTGCATGGCGAGCAAATTCGCTCACTTGAAGGAATGGAATACTTAAAAAATGTGAAAGAGCTGCAAGCTGTTCAATTAACGAATGTTATGGATTACAGACCAATAGGCGGTATGACTTCATTAGAATGGATTAACTTATATCAGCCTAGTGCAAATCTAGAAGGAATAAATGAAACATCTCTTTCCTTTGTTAAAAACTTAAAGAACTTGCAAGGCTTTCATGCGGCAAATTTCAATACATTTGATCTGACGCCGTTTAATGAGTTAGACAATGTGACGTTGATTTCAGTTATGGGTGATGAATATAGAACGGATATTCCACAGATTATTTCAAAATCTGAAAGAAAAGTGAACATAGTGAATCCCGTTAAATTATCTAAGCAATTCGAAGGTGCACTAATTGAAGTAGAAGCTTCTGATGAGCAAAGAGAGTTAGCCCCATCATATAAAAATGAGATCATCACAATACCTGATGTCAATTTGGAAAGTTCATCGGTGACAGTTAGAATTAATGCTAACAAAAATACAAGTGTTGGAGAATATAATTATAGCATCTCCTTCAATATACCTTTAAAGTGGCAAGATTGATTAAAAAAAATCCCCTGAAACTACTATTAGTTTCAGGGGATTTTTATTATAGTACCAAGAGCTATCACCTATTAAGAGTTCTTTTTCTCAATACAAAATAAAATCGGTGGATTGTTTTTCTGATTAATAAACTGATAAGTTAAAACACTATATTCTTCTTGTGGTAACTGTTGAGAAAATTCTTGTACTAGCGCTAATTCTGCTTCACCGCCAGTATGCCCATAATAAACAACTAAAATAATCCGTCCTTTTGGTTTTAATCTAATCAATAGAGCATCCAAAGCCATTTTTGTTGTATCTGGTTTGGTGATGATCTGCTTGTCGCTTTTAGGTAGGTATCCTAGATTGAAAATAGCCGCACTTAGTGATTCTTCTTTAGCAATAACTGTTTCAATCGTTTCATGACCTTGTTGTAATAAGCGAACTTGCTCTCTTAGTCCTAATTCATCAAGCTTTTTTTTAGTATTTAGCAAAGCCTGTTCCTGAACATCAAATGCATAGACTAAGCCATTTGACCCAACGAGTTCTGCGAGAAAAGCTGTATCATTACCGTTACCCATCGTAGCATCAACAACTGTATCACCAACTTGAATCACTTCTTTTAAAAGAGTATGACTAAAATGTAGTGCAGTTTGTAACATCAGATAAGAACCTCCTTGGTATTTCGTACATTATAGATTCCTTGAACACTATTACGACGCTTCATTTCGTCATCAATCGCATTTAAGACTTCCCATTTTTTTAGGCTCCACATAGGACCAACTAAAGTATCAGTCGGAGCATCACCAGTTAAACGATGAATGACGATTTCTGGCGGAATCATTTCCAATTGATCGCAAATAACAGAGACGTAATTTTCTCGTGTCATCAATTGCAGGCGCCCTTCATGATAATCTCTTAGCATCCGCGTATTCGTCATTAAATGTAATAGATGTAATTTAATACCCTGGATATCTGAATCAAGGATCGTTCGGCGAACATTTTCTCTCATCATATCGAGGCTTTCACCAGGTAAACCATTGATTAGATGAGTACAGACGCGAATATTATGCTTACGCAATTTTGCTACGCCGTCCAAATAAGTCTGATAATCATGTGCTCTATTGATTGTATTGCTAGTGTCTTCGTAAGTCGTCTGTAAGCCTAGTTCCACCCATAAATAGTATCGTTGATTTAGTTCGGCTAAATATTCAACAACATCATCTGGAAGACAATCAGGCCGGGTTCCAATCGAAATACCCACGACACCTTTTTCATTGAGCACCTGTTCAAAACGATGGCGAATTACTTCTGCGGGTGCATGTGTATTGGTGAAATTTTGAAAATAGACAATATATTGGTCAACTTGGGGCCATTTTTTATGCATCATCTGTACTTCTTTTTGAAATTGAATCGGTAAGGGATCTTTTGGTGCCACAATCATATCGCCTGATCCTGAAACGCTACAAAAAGTACAGCCACCTTTTGCCACTGTTCCATCACGATTAGGACAATCGAATCCTCCGTCTAAAGGCACTTTGAAAATTTTCCCGCCGAACTGCTGACGTAAGGCATAGTTCCAAGTATGATAGCGTTTATTAGGATCTTCAGTATATAAAAATTTAGACATTTTTTTATCTTCTTTCTATAATTGTTTACTTTTAAAGCGCCAAACAAAGCGTTTTTCTAAATAAATCGGATAGGTCATCAACAACCATGCTAAACCAAAACAAAAACCGCCAACAACATCACTAGGGAAATGAACACCAGCATAGATTCGGCTGATACCAATTAGGAAAATACCTAGACCTAAGAGGATTTGTAAACATAAACAAAGCTTTTTCTGTTTAATAAATTGCGGTAACAATAAAATAATTGTTCCATACAAAAGTACACTTCCAGTAGAATGTCCGCTAGGGAAGCTGTAACTATGTTCCGTTACTAAATGATTTAAAGTTGGGCGTGGTCGCATGAAGACTAACTTGATCAAAGGGTTTGCGATACCAGCGATCAATCCAGTATTGATCAAAAGCCAAAGTGTTTCAGCATAATATTTTCCTCTAAATAATACAAAAGCGGTGGCTAAAGTAATGATCCCGACAGTCAATGGATCGGCAAATTTTGTGTACCAAATAAAAAATTGATTTGCCGAAGGATAGGGGATTCTTACGATGGTTGTGATCGTTTGGTCAAAGCTTTCTAACCAGCCTGGATAAAAGCGCACCACATATCCCAAAAACATAAAGACAACCAAGAAGCAACTGCCCGCAAATTGATAATATAATTTATTTTTCATAAAAGATCCTTTCCAAACTAGATAGAGTTTATTATAACATCAAATAAATAAGAACACATCTGAGAATCAATTAAAAAGCCTATACAAAAACTTTGAAAGTTTCAGTATAGGCTTTGAAATCAAAAGGGAATTAATCCTCTTCCCCATCATCATAGTCTGAGGGGCCTTCAACAGAAATGTCCCCAGAATTGCTTCGTAAGTCGAACGATTTTGTTCCTTTTCCTCGTTTGTAGGAGGTCCGTTCCTTACCAAAAATCGTACTATCACCTAGCTTGGTTTTGGTTTTGATCGTCACATCATATAAAATTTCTTCTGTATAAAGTTGAATGCTTCCTAATTGTGTTTCAACTAGTAATTTTTTGGGAATTTCTGTTCCATATAGTGAAAAGTCGCCATTAGTACTTCTGACTTCGGTCTCGCCTTTAAGATCGGTTGCCTGAATTTCACCGTTGCTTGTTTCTATTTTGGCAGTCCCTTTGACAGTATTCAAGTAAATATCGCCGGATGTGCTAGTTGCAGACCAGTTTGAAGCGGTGAAATCGTTGATTTGAATCTCACCATTTGTTGTTTTGAATGTTGCTTCATTAGTACGAACATCACTATTAATACGAAGATCACCACTTGTCGCTTCGATTGTTAAATTCTCAGTATTGATAGCACTAACGTTGATATCACTATTACTGAGCTTAATGGCTAGATCCTTTGTTTTAACATTTGAGAGGTTGATATCCCCGTTTGTTTGTCCATCTATAACTAAACGTTCAGTATTTTCAGGAATGGTTAAGGTTACAGCAGACCCTCGATCGAAGAGATCAAATTTCAATCCATTCATTTCTTGTCTGTTCTTATCACTACGTGCTGAAATAACGAGTGCATTATTTTTTTCCTTAACGTCTAAGGAACTTTTAAGTGAAACAGGCATAGAGCTTCGCGTATCCATTACAACCTTAGTTGAATTTTCAGTTAGAATATAAAAATCGGCATTTCCAGAAAGGTCAAGATGTATTTCTTTTGTACTTTGTTTATTTTTTATTTCATATGTTTGATTTTTTGTATCTGTCATTGTGGTTTCAGCGCGTCTAAAGTAAACGGCACTGCCAATTCCACCAATGATCATCGCTAAAATACCAATGGACAGAAAAAAAGCAGTTGTCTTTTTCATATTAAATCTCTCCTCTTAAAACTCGGATATTCCATTGTAGATAACGTCTCAATGCTTTTCCGAAAAATTTTGTTAATGGCGTTAGAATCAATAAGCCGATGATTCCAGAACCCGAAAGAAAAACACTGACAAACAGTTGGAACATCGTACCGTCATTAAAGCCTGAAAAGACCGAAATACCTCCTAAAATAGGTGAAAATAAGAAAACAATAGCTACTAACCAACAAGAAAATAAAACCATCGTAAAAGCAAAAATAAGCCAAAACATCAAAAGAAAATTAAAGGAAAGAACGCCGGCAACTTGGAAAAACCGAGTAAAGCCACTGTGACGCGGACGTTCATAGGAACGATAGGCATCTTCATAAGGATGTTCCGGTATTTCTTCATAGTAGTAGTCATCATTTGTAACTGGTTGAAATTCTTGCCAGCCATCTCGTTCAAGTTTTTTTTCAGGAACAGTGATGTCAAACTCTTGTAAGATTTCCTCAGCGATTCCTCGTGGTTTACCTAAGCTTTTGGCAATTTCTTCTTCTGTTTCACCAGCAGTTGAGCGTTCCTCAAAAATTGTTTCATATTTGTTCAAGATAAAAGCTTGTTGTTGAGCAGTCAAAGGTTTTAAATAGATCTTTAGTTCAATTAAAAAGTGCTCTTTATTCATTTTTTTCCCCCATTTCATTGTACGAACTTGCTACTTCTTATTCACTATAATTTTTTTTTGAAGGAATAACAAGTGCTTAACCAAAAAATCAGCCTAAGGTAAAGAGAGTAATCAGTCCTGAGACCTAGTCCTGATGAAAAAGAAAACGGATAGTCTACCAAAAAAAAGCAGGAGAAATCATATTTTTATTTCTATTAAATTAGTGAAAGAAAATAAAAAAATATTTCTATTTTCTTTGAAAAAAGGGTATACTATAATTCAAAGAATACTTTTTTAGGAAATTCGGAGGATATACTATGGAGAAGCACAAAACATCAAGAAAAGAGCGGAGGAAAGCTGAACAGAACAAGCTTGCTTATGATCAGTTAAAAAAAGGAACCACTGTGCTTAGCTCTGCGATCGTTGTATCGTCAATTGCCGCACCGATTGTTGCACCCAAAATAGCTGAAGCGTCAGAAGATAAAACACCAAGTGAACAAATAAGTTACTCAGATACGATGACACATACAGAAGCCGTTCAAACACAAACAACGACGACTGACTCAAACAATTCGATGACACAAGAAACACAGACAACAGAAACTGAAGCATCTTCAAGTGAAGAAACGTCTGGAACCCAAGAATCATCAGAATTAAATACATCAGAAACAACACAAAGTACTGAGAATACTGAATCTACAGAAGAAACCACAAGCTCTTCAACCACTGAAACAGAAGAATCAAAAACACCGGAACTTACGATGCGTTCAGCATTTTCAGCACAATCTAGAAGTATCGATACAAACACCTTCATCGCTGAAATAGCAGGACATGCTCGATCCGTTGCAGCAGCAAATGATCTTTACGCTTCTGTAATGATGGCTCAAGCAATTCTTGAAAGTGATTGGGGAAGAAGTACTCTATCAGCAGCTCCAAACCATAATTTATTTGGAATCAAGGGAAGTTATCAAGGACAATCTGTTACGATGAAGACGTGGGAAGTTCTTAATGGACAATGGGTTCAAGTAAATGCTGCATTTAGAAAGTATCCGTCTTACTCAGAATCATTTGGTGATAATGCCTATGTTTTGAGAAATACTTCATTTCAAGCAGGGGTATATTATTATTCAGGTGCATGGAAGAGTAACACAAATTCATACAAGGACGCAACAGCTTGGCTAACAGGACGTTATGCAACAGATCCTGGTTATAATTCAAAATTGAATAATATTATTACAACATATAACCTAACCCAATATGACACTCCTTCATCAGGCGGTGGTAACACTGGTGGTAATAACGGTGGCAACACTGGAGGAAACAACAATGGGGGCAATACTGGAGGCGGCACAAGTACCCAAGATGTGACGCATACAGTAAAAGCAGGAGATAGTTTATGGGCATTGTCGGCTAAGTATGGCACATCAATCGCGAATATCAAAAGCTGGAATAAACTTTCTAGTGATGTTATTTATGTGGGGCAAAAACTAATCGTGAAAAAAGCTTCTGGCAATACAGGTGGAGGCAATACAGGCGGTAATAATGGCGGCTCGTCTGGTAATACAGGTGGTTCTGGTAATACTGGAACTTCAAACTCTTATTACACAGTAAAATCAGGAGACTCACTATGGGCGATAGCCAATGCAAATGGTATAAGCATCGCGAACTTACGTCAATGGAATAATTTAAAGGGTGACATCATTTATCCAGGACAAAAATTGATCGTGAAAAAAGGTTCTGGTAACGCTGGTGGAAATACCGGAGGCAATACTGGCTCAGGTGGCAATACCAATACAGGTGGCTCAAACAATGCTGGGACAAGCAATGGTTACTATACAGTAAAATCAGGAGATTCTTTATGGGCGATAGCCAATGCAAATGGTACAAGTATCGCGAACTTACGTCAATGGAATAATTTAAAGGGTGATATCATTTATCCAGGACAAAAATTGATCGTGAAAAAAGGTTCTGGTAACGCTGGTGGAAATACCGGAGGCAATACTGGTTCAGGCGGTAATACAGGTGGTTCAAGCAACGCTGGAACAAGTAACGGTTACTACACAGTAAAAGCAGGAGATTCTTTATGGGCGATAGCCAATGCAAATGGTATAAGTATCGCTAATCTAAGACAATGGAATAATTTAAGCGGAGATATTATTTATCCGGGGCAACGTTTGGTCATTAAAAAAGGTCAAGGAGGATCGACGGGTTCAACTAATTCCTCTGGAAATCAAGGCGGTAGTCAAACATCGGGTTCACACACGGTGAAAAGTGGGGATACTTTATGGGGACTTTCTCAAAAATATGGATCAAGTGTTCAAAAAATCAAACAGATGAATGGTTTATCTAGTGATACAATTTATATTGGTCAAAAATTGAAAGTTAAATAAAACAATTGAAATTGATTGAAATATTTGGTAGTATGATAGCACATGATAGATATACAAACAGTGAGAAGGAATAGTAGAAAGAACCATGTTTTAGAGAGCGTATGGTTGGTGAAAATACGTACAGAAGCTTTTGAACTCGCCTTTGAGTTATTTTACTGAATGAGTAATAGATGATGATTCGATAATTATCCCTACTTTACTAAGTAAGATCGGTGGTGGCCGTTACAGCACTGAGGCTTGTAATTATACAAGTAAAATTAGGTGGTACCACGTTGTTGATCACACGTCCTATAGGAACTTTTTCCTGTAGGACTTTTTGTTTGTTGTGAATCATTGCGGTTGGCTATGCCAGAGCAGATGATGAACAATACAAGACGTACAAAGAGAGCAACAATCCAATCACTATCAAATATCATAATAAAAAGGTACTTAAACAGGAGGAGAAAAACGTGAGTTACGATCATAAAAAAATCGAGAAAAAATGGCAAAAATATTGGGCTAAACATAACAGCTTTACTACTCATGATGATCCAAGTAAAGAAAAATTTTATGCTTTAGATATGTTTCCATATCCTTCAGGACAAGGACTGCATGTCGGACATCCAGAAGGCTATACAGCAACAGACATTTTGTCTCGTATGAAAAGAAGTCAAGGCTATAGTGTTTTACATCCAATGGGATGGGATGCATTTGGGTTGCCAGCTGAACAATATGCTTTAGATACCGGAAATGACCCCGCAGAGTTTACGAAAAAAAATATTGAAACATTCAAACGTCAAATCAATTCTTTAGGTTTTAGTTATGATTGGAACCGTGAAATCAATACGACAGATCCAGAATATTATAAATGGACACAATGGATTTTCACTAAGCTATATGAGCATGGATTAGCTTATGAAGCAGAAGTGGCAGTTAACTGGGTACCAGAACTTGGAACAGTGATTTCAAATGAAGAAGTTATTGATGGAAAAAGTGAACGTGGTGGTTATGATGTTGTCAGAAAACCAATGCGTCAGTGGATGCTGAAAATTACAGCTTATGCCGATCGTTTACTAGATGATTTGGATTTAGTTGATTGGCCAGAAAGCATCAAAGATATGCAGCGTAATTGGATTGGGCGTTCAGAAGGGACAAATGTTACGTTTAAAGTAGCCGAATCTGAAGAGGAATTTACTGTGTTTACGACTCGTCCAGATACATTATTTGGTGCAACTTATACGGTTTTAGCACCTGAATTAGAATTAGTGAAAAAAATTACGACACCTGAGCAAAAAGAGGCTGTGGAAGCTTATATTGATGCGGCTTCTAAAAAATCTGATTTGAATCGAACTGATTTAGCTAAAGAAAAAACAGGCGTCTTTACAGGAGCATATGCAGTAAACCCAGTGAATGGTGCTGAAATCCCAATCTGGATTTCCGACTATGTCTTAGCTTCTTATGGAACAGGAGCGATAATGGCTGTTCCTGCTCATGATGAGCGTGATTATGAATTTGCGAAAGTATTCAGTATTGACATTATTCCAGTATTGGCAGGCGGTAATATTGAAGAAGCACCATTCACAGGTGATGGCGTTCACATCAATTCTGACTTTTTAGATGGTTTGAACAAAAAAGACGCCATCTCTAAAATAAATGAATGGTTAGAAGAAAAACAAGTAGGGAAAAAAGAAGTCAGCTATCGCTTACGTGATTGGCTATTTTCTCGTCAACGCTACTGGGGTGAGCCAATTCCCGTAATCCATTGGGAAGATGGAACAACAACGACAGTTCCTGAATCTGAACTGCCATTGAGATTGCCAAAAACAGATGATATCAAACCGAGTGGAACAGGAGAATCACCACTTGCCAATATTACAGAGTGGATCAATGTTGTTGACCCTGAGACCGGTAAAAAAGGGAAACGTGAAACGAATACAATGCCGCAATGGGCAGGAAGCTCATGGTATCATTTGCGGTATATCGATCCTCATAATAAAAATGAAATTGCAAACTATGAGAAATTAGAAAGATGGCTGCCTGTAGATATCTATATTGGCGGAGCAGAGCACGCAGTACTCCACTTGCTATACGCTCGTTTCTGGCATAAATTCTTGTATGATATCGGTGTTGTACCAACGAAAGAACCCTATCAAAAACTCTATAATCAAGGAATGATCTTAGGTCAAAGCTTCCGTGATAATCGTGGTGTACTAGTTCCTACAAATATGGTAGAAAAACGCGACGGAGTCTGGGTCAATGTTGAAACAGGTGAAGAGCTAGAAGAAGCACCAGCTAAAATGAGTAAATCATTGAAAAATGTTGTAAATCCTGATGATGTTGTAGAAAAATATGGTGCCGATACATTAAGAATGTACGAAATGTTTATGGGTCCGCTTGATGCATCTATTGCTTGGAGCGAAAATGGTCTTGAAGGAAGTCGTAAATTCCTAGATCGCGTATGGCGTTTGATTGTGGATGAAAATAATAAAATGCGTGACCGTATCACAACTATCAATGATGGCCGTTTAACTAAAGTGTACAATCAAACAGTCAAAAAAGTCACAGAAGATATGGAGAACCTACACTTTAATACAGCAATTTCTCAATTGATGGTCTTTGTTAATGAAGCAAATAAAGTCGATGTTTTGCCATACGATTATATTGAAGGATTTGTTCAATTACTAGCACCTATTGCACCGCACATTGGGGAAGAGCTATGGGCGATCCTTGGAAATCAAGAAAGCTTAACCAATGCTCCTTGGCCAATTTACGATGAGGCTGCGTTAGTTGAAGATGAAGTTGAAGTGGTCTTCCAAGTTAATGGAAAAGTTCGTGCGAAGCTGAATATTGCTCGAGGATTGAGCAAGGAGGAACTAGAAGAAAAAGCTTTAGCAGCAGAAGAAATACAAACCTTTATTGAGGGGAAAACAGTCCGTAAAGTGATTGTCGTTCCAGATAAATTGGTGAACATTGTAGCGAATTAATAGAATCGAAATGGAGATCCTGAATAAAATCAGGATCTCTATTTTATTATAGACTGGAAGAGGAGGAAAAAAATTGATTAGTCATTTAACCTTTATCGTTCAAGATTTAGAAAGAGCAAGCTTATTTTTTGAAACCGTGTTTGCTGCAAAAGAAGTCTATTCAAGTGGAGCAGATACATTTTCAATAGCACAAGAAAAATTTTTCTTAATCGATGAACTTTGGATTGCGATCATGCAAGGGGATCCCTTGCCATCAAAGACGTATAATCACATTGCTTTTAAAATTCAAGAAAGTGAGTACGATAGTTATTTAAATAAAATTAAATCTTTAGGATTAGAAATAAAAGATGGACGTTCGCGTGTACCAGGAGAAGCAACATCTATTTACTTTTATGATTTTGATAATCACTTATTTGAGTTGCACACAGGAACTTTAGAGGAGCGATTAGAGTACTATCAAAAACAAGAGAAATAAACTCACTTTGCGCATTTTCAAGCATCATGCTACAATATATTTAAGAAATGACGAAGGTGGTGAATAAGTACAATGGTCAACATGCCAAAAATAACAGCAAGTTTTTCATATATCATAGCATACTTAGCTTTTTGTCATGTTATTATTTCCGTTTTTTTATCTCTAGGGACAAGTGTGTCCAAAAAGGGATAAAAAATTAAATAAAAGAGACCATTCAGACTTATTTACTTATAACGAATCAGTCATAAAATAACAAGCAGGTAGTGAGTTGATTTCACCTGTTTGAATCAGAACAGCAGGAATCTGCAATTAGTAAGCAGTAAATAGTTGAAGGTTGAACAGGAATTATGTTCAGCTTTATTTGTGCATGCCAAAATTTTTTAACCAATAGATACAACAATAATGTTGAACGTTGTTAATCTGTCTGAATGGCAGAAAGAGGAAGAGATGTTAGTACAATTACAAAAAATAACTAAAAAGTATGGAACAGAACCGTTGTTTGAAGAATTAAATTTACAAATAAATAAAGGCGAAAAAATAGGGTTAATAGGTACAAACGGCTCAGGAAAATCAACAATATTGAAAATCATTACAGGAATTGAATCTGTTGATTCAGGTGTGGTTACCTGTCAAAGAAACAGTCGTATTGGCTATTTGGCTCAGTTGCCTGAAGAGTGTGAGCAACAAGTAAGGGCATATTTACTAGAGACCTTCACACGATTGAACTCGATTCAAAAACAATTAACACAGTTGGAAGAGCAGATGGCGATTTCGGAATGTGATTTAGATAAGCTATTGACTCGTTATGGTCAAAAACAAGAAGAATTTCAACAAGCAGGCGGCTATGAAATGGAAAATAGATTAGAGATGATCGCAAATGGTTTAATAATCAATCATTTACTAACCAAAAAACTTTCAGAACTGAGTGGTGGTGAGCGGACAATTGTCGCTTTAGCAAGAATTCTACTTCAAGAAAATGATCTTGTATTACTAGACGAACCAACCAATCATTTAGATGCAAAAAGAATTGCATGGTTGGAAGGGTATTTAACTCATGAGAAAACAGCTTATTTGATTGTTTCTCATGATCGCTTGTTTTTAGATCATGCGGTAGAAAAAATTGTAGAGATCGAAGATGGAAAGATACAGGAATACAAAGGAAACTATTCAGCATATAAACGACAAAAAGAAGAACAACTTGAAAAACTGAGAAAAGATTTTGAACAGCAACAAAAAGAAATACAAAAAATAAAATTGGCAATTCGTCGTTTTCGACAGTGGGGACACGAAGGAGATAATGAAAAATTTTTTAAAAAAGCGAAACAGCTTGAGAAGCGTTTAGAAAAAATCCAGAAGATTCCTAAGCCTAAAGATGAAACAACCAAAATTGGGAAGAAATTTAAAGAAACTGATCGCTCTGGTAAAGAAGTCCTTCGATTTAATGGAGTTAGTAAACAATACGATGACCGAATATTACTTGATAAAGTAGAATTTTCTTTATTTTGGCAAGAACGGTCAGCAATTATTGGGGAAAACGGTGTAGGAAAAAGTACGTTATTAAAACTTGCTTTAACATTAGAAGAGATTGATGGTGGTGAAATCAAGCAAGGAACTAATCTTAAAGTTGGGTATTTACCCCAAGTTATTCATTATGAGAAGCCAAATCAAACGATCTTACAATCATTCAGTGAAGCCTGTTCTCTAGTAGAACAAGAATGCCGCAGTGTGCTCGCCAAATATTCATTCTATAGCGATGACATGATGAAACAGGTTCGGTTTTTAAGCGGTGGTGAAAAAATTCGATTAGAATTAGCTAAGTTGATGCATAATGAAGTTAATTTTCTAGTGTTGGATGAACCGACTAATCATTTAGACATCGAAACGAGAGAAGAAATAGAAGAAATACTAGAAGAGTTCAAAGGAACAATGTTAGTTGTTTCGCATGATCGATTCTTTTTACAAAAAATGTTTGATACATTTTTAATTGTTGAACAGCAGAAAATTAGGAAAAGAGTAGGAACTTACGTGGAGGTACTTACTTCTAAATAGGCTAAGCACGTAAAAAAGCGGAATAAAAATGTCTATCATTTTTATTCCGCTCTTTTTTTATCACATCGAGTAGATCGTAAACTATCAAAAAACAGGTGAATTTTGAAGAACTTTAAGAAAACTTAATATTTGTGAAAATATAAACAAACGTGCTGAAACACTAGTAAAGTTATATAAAGTTAAAAATAATTTATCGTAAAATATAAAATAAATATATAAAATATAAAAAACTGATGTTATTAAATTGAAATTAACGTCGAATTACAATACAATAATAAAGACAAAAACAGTTTTCAGTCTAATTTCTAAAAAAGTAAGGGAGGACTGGTATGAAAAAAAATATTCACTTGATAGTTGTTAGTTTTATCATTCTAAGTATTTTTCCGATTGATTGGTCCTATGCTTTAGAAATAGATCGAACTTCGGAAGAAACGTTATCAACAACTGAGACCACAGAAGAAACGATTGTTTCTGATTCATCGGAAATTCCTGTCAGTGATTCTTCTTCTAGTCAAGAATCAATTGTGGAAGATGAAATGATAGAGAATGATAAAATAACAGATAATAATGATATAAATAGCTCGGTAGATGAAGGTGATTCTGAAAAAAATCGACAAAGTATGGTTAAAGCAGCTTTTGTACAAGATGCAGATGGTTTTTGGCTAGTCGATTCAGCAGCTACCTTGACTGACTACTTAAAGGACAGTCAAAAACTAAAATTTCGTTTAACTAATGATATTGACTTAGGCTCGGCTGGCTATCAGCTAAAAGATAGTATGATCATCGATGGAGCCAATCACGTGATTACATATAATAAAGGAGCTTCTGCTACTAGCGGCTTTTATGCAAATCAAGCAAATGCAGTAATAGAAATCCGTAATACGCAGTTTGGTAATAGGGATGGGACCGGTGCAGTTGGCTATTATGGTTTTTTATCTGGAGGATCGGCGTCTAATATGACATTTATCTTTGATAGTGTCGATTATTATTCAACAAATGGTCAAATGATCTATAACATAAACGGGTCGGTCATCATGCGAGGGCAAAATACGATTGATCAACGAGGAACGAGTACATATTCCCAAGAATGGGCAGAAATCAATTACGTAGAAATTCAAAGTGGACATACTTCGATCCAACATTCTTCCAATAGAACTGAAGCATTTATTTGGTCAACAAGTAGCACTTCAGCAAATCCTTATGCAGGTAAATCCCAAATCGTAGTGAGAGAAGATGCACAACTTGATATTAAAACAAACAGTAATATGACATATGGTACTTTAGCACCTAGTTATATTGTTGAAAAAAATGCTGTTTTTAATTTAGATAAGGTGACACTTGCAACAGGTGGTTCAAGGAATCAATTTTTTGCCTCTAATCAAACGCAGCCAGCAGTATTTGACTTTCAGGAGAATGCTAAAGTAGATATCAAATTACCTTTACCGATAAATCTTTATAACGCTAAGGGGGGGATGTCGATTGCTGAAAATGCAACTGTTTCAATTGATATTGCCAGTGGGGGAATCTTCACAACATCTTCTTCCAGCACATTTGCAATCAGTATGGATAAAGCAAAGCAAGTTTCATTTTCAGGAACAAGCCTTGGAACTATTGGTTTAAATGGTGCAAATGGCGTAAATAATTTGTCTTTTACAAGTAACTATTTACAAAAAATAGAGACATTCTCAAGTAAAACAAATAGCATGCCAACGCAAGAAATATTTAAAGAAGCCTCAGATCTAAGTGTTCAAGGAACAAACTTTACGAATATCGCAGGTACGCCAGATTCTTTTTCGGCTCAAGAAATTTTAGCCTTAAAAAATTCGCAGAAAATCGTTTTTAGTGAATTTATAGATGTCCCAGATCAGCTAGCGCTAATTGCAGCTGATGAAACAGACACATCCATTTCTTTATACGGTTCATCGATCAATAATGGAAGTTCTGCTTCAACGGTAAAATTTTTCTTATTTACTGCGGAAGCAGATACAGATGACTTACGAAAAGCCAAACATATCGTCACATTGAATAATTTTGATGATCAAGAAAATACAATACTGAATTCAATGTATAAAGTGACAGTCGATGATTTAAACCCAAATACAAATTATTGGGCCCAAATGGTCGTCACGAATCAAGCAGGAGAAAGTGATTTTTCGAATGCTGCTAGATTTACCACAAAACCGCAGCTGAAAGATATCACAGCGGATGTTACAACGACCTCAGCAATCATCAATGGTGAACTGGCTAGTGATACAGGAAAGTGGACAGATTATTCAAATGGAGAAGAGTTAGCGTTACCTGGTCAGCAGGCCTATTATGGTGGTAATTATCAACAAGTCACAGTGGAATATAGCAAGAACAAAGATTTTCCTGCTCAGGAAACAAAATCACAAATCGCGGATCTTTCTGGTGACAAAAATCAAAAATTTACGACGAAATTAAAAGGACTTGATGGGGATGTGACGTATTACGTTCGCGCAAAAGTCACTGGGGTTTCTGGAACAGAAGTTATCTTAGCGATGTCACCTCTAACCCAATTTCAAACGGTAACAGAAATCATCAAAGTTGAAGTTCCTATCGAGATGGCTTTTCAAACACAGAACAAAGATCTAGGTACCTTACAAGAAGGGAATGTATCTTCAGCTGAATATCATGTTGTGAACAAAGGGAATGTACCCACAAAAGTCTCAATAACCAATCTCACGAAGGAAAATGTAGCTGCAAATCAACTACTATTATTAGATCACTTTTCTGGCAATTCAGGTCAGGATGAACTGGCGCTACAAATGATAATAGACAACAATCAGCAAGAGCCACTTTTTTTGACTAGTGATTTATCAAACAATCCTTTAACAGTCGGCGTTTTGAACGTGAATGAACAAAAAAGTTTGAGTCTCGAAGGTAAGTACTTTAATCCAACGAAACAAGCAGTATTTCCGCTATATAAAATGACTTTCAAAGTTGAGAGAAATGAAGAATGAGAGGGATTCTATGGACAAAACAAATGAAGAAAAGAAAAAGAAACGATTACTTATTTTACTGTTGCTACTCTTATTAGCGGTAGCTGCGGGCGGTGTGTACTATTATTTCACGACTAAGACGGAACCTGTCCAAGTTGTGTCAGGTGATTATCTACCAGATGCCAAAGGTGCTAAAAAAATGAGTGATAAAGAAGTTAAAGAAGCCGAACAAAAAGCAGTAGATGCTAGTAAATTCAATATGGTCATCAAATCAGAAGCTGTATTTGAAACAAGCGACAGTGAAGGCAGCTTATACATTCAAAATCCTATCGAAAATGGTTATCCGATCAATGTTGTAATTCGTTTAGACAGTAACAATGAACAAATTTATTCATCGGGAGCAATTCAACCTGGTTATGAAATAAATGGAGCAAAACTAGAAAAAAAACTTGCTCAAGGAGATCATCCAGCGACAGCCACATTTGACATTTATGATTCAAAAACAAACAAAAAACGTGGGCAAGTTCAAGCTGGAATTACAATTCGTGTCAACAACTAAAAATGTTATTTAGCAGATTTTCTGTTAAAAATAAATCATCTTACACATAGAAGGAGAAACAATATGAAAAAAACAAACTTTTTAATTGCTGCAATGATGCTAGGTTTAAGCGTATCAGGACTAACACAACTAGCCTTAGCTGAAACGATCGATGGAGAAAATTCAGCCGATGTGATCATCAACGGAACGATCGGTAAATTAGATAATACAGATCCAGATACAACGATTCCAGAAGGCTCTGATGAGTGGATCAATGTTACCGTTGATACTGCAACAGCCTTTCACACAACAACAGCAAGTGCCCACAAAAATATTGAGTCAGCTGATTACAGTATTGTGAATAATTCGGGTCGCGGTGTTGCAGTGACATTGAATAAAATGGAGGGAACTCCTAAATATGTTGATAAATTAACGATCAATGCTAAGGGAAATGGCTTAGTGGCAACACCTGCTGCAACTAATTTAGTAGAAAGTAATGCTTTAGTTGAGTTGGCAAGTGCTCCAGTTTGGATGCGTTTAGCCAATAAAGATGGTCGTTTGAATATTGATACAGATGCGGCTTTAGCCTATGCTAATTCTGCTAAGTTCAACTATACAGGTACAACAGTGGCAAGTTTACCAACGGATGTTAATGAAAATGCAGCTGCAGAAAACTATACGCTGACACTGAAATTTACATCGATCCAAAAAGATGGTGTAACGCTTGGTGTAACACCATAATCAAATAAAGGTTGTGATAAACAATGAAGAAATTTAGTTGTCACATCATCATGTTCATTCTTTTGACGGGTTGTCTTGGTTTATATCAAGATTTTGCCTATGCTGCCACTGATGTAGAGATTCATGGGCAAATTGGCGGAACTGAAACGAACACACAGCCGTCAAAAGAACTAGAATTAAAAACAGATACAAAATTAGCACAACCAAAACAAACACATATAGAACTAAAGAATTTTCCCAATACTGGTAGTATGATTGAAAAACTAACACCAATCGGTTTGGTGCTGCTCTTGTTTTATATACTGCTTAATAGATGGAAAGCACATAAAAATAGGCGTATGGGGTAAAGTGGATAATTTCATGCTATTTATTTAATCATCATAGGTTGAGGATGGGATGATAGCTTCTGGTTACGCTGTTTATCTGGATTTCACATGAGTGGGATATGACTTGTAGAGTTATGTCCCACTCATGTTTTTGAATAATAGAGATAAATCGTAAAAAAGTTTGACTTCAAAGAATATCTATTTTTCTTAGGCTATAGTAAAATAGTTGATTAAAATAAATTTGACAGCGCTTTCGGTTATGCTATAATTATAAGTAACGGAATGTAACTGAATTTTCAGGCATAACCATAATATAGTAAAGATGACAATTGATTTGTTGTGTTTATTTTATTATGGTTTTTATATTTTCTCGCAAAAGGTGAATTATAGAGTGCGGATAATCGGTTATTTAAAATGATTAGACCAAGATTCTTAAAAATTTAGAGTAAGGAGAAATGACTAATGAGCAAATCAATATTTCCAGAAAACTTTTTGTGGGGTGGTGCAACAGCCGCTAATCAGTATGAAGGTGGTTATCTTTCAGGTGGTAAAGAGCTAAGTACATTAGATGCAATCACAGGCGGCAGCCATACAACTCCAAGAATGATCACGTATAAAACGAAAGAAGGTAAAGTTGAAACTTGTACCAGAGGAGAGGCGTTACCAGAAGGAGCGATTGGTTATGTTGATCCAAATCAATATTATCCAAGTCACGTGGCAACAGACTTTTATCATCATTATAAAGAAGATATCGCTTTATTTGCAGAAATGGGGTTTAAATGTTTTAGACTTTCGATTGCTTGGTCTAGAATTTGTCCGAAAGGAACGAAGGAAATCAATGAAGAAGGGTTAGCTTTCTATGATAAGGTTTTCGATGAGTTGCTAAGTTATGGGATCGAGCCGATTGTTACAATTAATCATTTTGATATTCCGATGCATTTAGCAGATGAATTGGATGGTTGGTCAAGTAGGCAAGTGATTGATTACTTCTTATTTTTCTGTGAAACGTTATTTAAACGCTATAAAGATAAAGTTAAATACTGGATGACCTTCAACGAAATCAATTTCCTTCGCAGCTGGACTCAAATTGGTATTCATAAAAATGATAAACAAGCGAAGTATCAAGCAGCACATCATTTATTTGTGGCTAGTGCCAAAGCTGTTAAATTAGGTCATGAAATCAATCCTAATTTTAACATAGGGATGATGGTGGCCTATATACCAAGTTATCCTATGAGTTGTAATCCAGAAGATGTCATGGAAGCAGTCAAATTTAATCGGGAGCAAGAGTTTTACATTGATGTGCAAGTTAAAGGATACTATCCAGCTCACAAAATAAAAGAATTTGAACGAGAAGATGTTGTGATTCAAAAAGAAGCTGGGGATGATGAAATCATCAAAGAGGGAACTGTTGACTATATTGGCTTTAGCTACTATATGTCCACAGTTTCTGCTGCCAATCCTGATGAGGTGAAATATGTGGGTGGTAATCAAATGCCAGCAGTCAAGAATCCCTATTTACAAGAATCAGACTGGGGATGGGCTGTAGATCCTTTAGGTTTACGCATTTCTTTGTGTAAACTATATGATCGTTATAATGTTCCTTTATTTGTTGTAGAAAACGGTTTTGGAGCAGTAGATAAAATAGAAGCTGATGGCACGATTCAAGATGATTACCGGATTGATTATTTCAGTAAGCATGTAGCAGCGATGAAAGATGCTATTGAATTAGACGGTGTTGATTTGATTGGTTATACGCCTTGGGGCTGTATCGATCTAGTTTCAGCTGGAACTGGTGAAATGAAAAAACGTTATGGTTTTATCTATGTTGATATGGACGACGAAGGACATGGCACATTAAATCGTTCTAGAAAACAGTCATTTTATTGGTATAAAAAATTAATTGCTGCGAATGGTATGCAAGAATAAAAAAAGGACTTACCTCAATTTTGTTGAGGTAAGTCTTTTTTTAATAAAATTCACAAAATAAGGGGTAAAAATGTTGTGGTAAAAAGGAACAGTGGTATACTTCTAATGAGGCAAATTTGCTGATTATGGAGTTGGATGAGAGTAGTCAGATGGTTGAAAAAGCCGTAGGAGGAATAGTAATAAGATGAAAAGAGTATCGATCAAGGAATTAAAAGAATTAATTGAATTAACAGTCAATGAACCAGTTTCAATCATTGATGTTCGAGAAGTTGAAGAATATGCAGCGGGGCATATCGTCACAGCAAAGAACTACCCGTTATCTACATTGCCTGAAGCAATGTCCGAGATTGATCGAGAACAGCCCCACTACGTTATTTGTCAACATGGTGTGCGTTCAGAACATGCCTGCTCTTTTCTTGAGAATTATGGCTATAATGTTGTTTCTGTTTCAGAAGGTATGTCTGTTTGGGATGGAAAAGAAAATAGTTATCATTAAAAAAGTGATTAAGACAAAAGGATTTAGCTTAAATAGTTAGGGAAAAGTTGTTTCTGCTCCTATTGTTTATCGGAATGCCAAAAGATTGGATCATAACTCTTTGAGTTATGATCCAATCTTTTTTTGAAGAAAGAGATCTAACTAGGAGTTTTTTAGGAAACTTATTTTTAGTAAGCAAAAACTCTTGCAAGTTTACTTACTTTTTGTTAGTATATAAATGTAGATAAGAAAACAACAGTTATTGGAGGAAAAAATCATGACAACAAAATTATTAATTGCATACTACAGTTCAACAGGAACAGGAACACAAATGGTAAAATGGGCGAAAGAAGCAGCTGAAGCAAATGGTGCGGAAGTTCGTTTGAGAAAAGTCCATGAATTAGCACCAGATGTAGCCATTGATTCAAATCCAGCTTGGCGTAAAAATGTTGAAGCAAGTAAGGATATTCCAGAAGTGACAAGCGATGACTTATTATGGGCAGATGCTTATATTTTCTCTTCACCATCACGCTTTGGTGTCATGGCTAGCCAATTAAAACAATTCTTTGATTTACAAGGTGGGCTATGGGCACAAGGTAAATTAGCAAATAAATTTGTCACAGCATTCTCTTCTGCACAAAACCCAAATGGTGGACAAGAACAAGTGATTCAAGGCATTTACACAGTAATGCAACATTGGGGAGCAATCATTGTACCAGCAGGCTATGTAAATCCATCAACTTTTGCTGCAGGTGGTAACCCTTATGGAACAAGCGCTTCAATCGACGGAGAAGGAAACATGTTGAAAGCGGATGAAGTAAAAGCAGCAATTCAAGATCAAACGAAACGTCTAGTTGATGTAGCAAGTAAATATTTAAGTGAATAGAGCAAATAAAAAAACCGTTAGATTAATCTAACGGTTTTTTTGAACTTATTTTCCAAAAGTGAAGGTTCATTTAGTTACATCTTCTCCAAACCATTCTTTAGAAATAGCGGCTAATTTTCCAGATTCTCTTAGTTGTTCAAAGGCATGATTGATTTTATCTGCTAGTATTTTATCAGATTTCCGCAGCCCAACAGCAAATGCTTCGCTGTCAAAACCACCACTAATAATTGAGTAGTCAGCTAAATTATCTTCATGAGACAAATAATAATTTGCATAAACACGATCGATCAATAAACCATCGATTCGACCAGATTTTAAATCCATAAACGCTTCATTAAAGCCATCGTATAAAATAGCTGTTTGATCTTTAACAAAATTTTTCAAAATCTCAGGCTGAGCTTCAAAACTAGTGTAGCCTGAGGAGCCGTTTTGAGCACCTAAAACTTTGCCTTTCATATCTGAGAAGTTATTGATATTATTCTTTTTTAAAGAGACGACGACTTGTTCATTTTTCATATATTCATCGCTAAAAAGTACTTTTTCTTCCCGTTCAGGGCTTTTAGAATAACCATTCCAAATCAGATCAATTGTTTGGTTTTGTAATTCATTTTCTTTCATCGACCAGTCGATAGATTGAAAGTCGACTTTGATATCATATAAATCAAAAACTGCTCTAGCCAAATCGATATCAAAACCAATGATTTCACCGGACTTGTTTTGAAAACCCATTGGAACAAAGGAATCATCCAGTCCTACAATAACTCGTTTTTCAGAATTGATTCGTGACCACTGATCGATGTCTGTTTTTTTTCTGCCACAACCTGCTATTGATATAATAGCAAGTAAAGTAGCTATGGTTAGTACTAGATAGTTTTTTTTCTTCATAATGTATCCTTTCTACTGAACTGGTTTCACAGTTAGTAAGTTATCGGCAATATTTTCAGCAAAATTCATATCGTGAGTTACAACGATTTGTGTCATCCCTTGTGCTTTAAGTGTTAAAATCACTTCTTCAACTTGTTGGCGAAGTTCAGGGTCAAGAGCACTAGTGGGTTCGTCATAACCTAAAACTTTCGGCTTCATAGCCAGAGCTCGTGCTAGTGCGACGCGTTGTTTTTGACCTCCTGATAATTGGTAAGGATAAAGATTTTCTTTTCCACCTAATCCAAATTTTGTTAGTAGATCGATCGCTTCTACCTCGCTAGCTTCTCTTGTTTGCTTTAAGGCGAGAATGGGAGCTAAAGTGACATTATCCAGTACAGAAAGGTGAGGAAATAATTGGAAATCTTGAAAAACGATCCCAACAACTTGATCGGCATTATCCATTTCAACAGGATTAAAAGGAACGCCATCCATTATAAGTTCGCCAGAATCAATCGTTTCTAGGCCCGCTAGGCAGCGTAATAACGTTGTTTTCCCACCACCAGATGGTCCCACGATCGTTAGAATCTCACCATCTTTAATTTCTAAATTCAATTGATCGATGATCCGACGACCATCAAAGCTTTTGGTCAAATTTTTAATTAGTAACATAATTTTCCTCCTAAATTTAAAAGCGTAGCGGCTTGCTCAGTCTCATAGAAAAATAGGGAAAATTGATTGAGACGCTTCTTGTCTCACTCGATTTTTATCTTTTTTCCTAGAGTCTAGTCTGCGAAGCTAGATATGATATATGGTAATAGTTATTCTTTTATTTATAATATTGGTAGTGTTTTTCTAATTTTTTCGCAGCTAGAGTCAAAATTGCAGTTAATAATAGGTAGATAACGCCAACCAAAACTAACGGCAGTAAACTTACGTCACGACTCATCGCAATTTTTCCTGCTCGTAATAAATCTCCTAAACCGAGCACATAAATCAAAGAAGTATCTTTGACTAAATTAATTACTTCATTTCCAATAGATGGCAATACGACTTTGATTACTTGAGGTAGAATAATTCGTGAGACTGTCTGAAATCGTGTTAAACGCAAAACTTTTGCTGCTTCATATTGTCCTTCTGGAATCGATTGAATACCACCTCTGAAAATTTCTGCAAAATATGCTGCATAATTCAAAATGAATGCAAATAGCGCCGCATCATAGCGTTCAAAAACGATTCCAATCAATGGTAAACCATAAAAAACAAAAATAAGTTGTAGTAATAACGGTGTTCCCCGCATTAACCAAATGTAGATATTGATCAGAAAATTTAATGGTTTAAAATTGGTTTGCAAGGCAAATGCTACTAAAATCCCAAGGGGAATCGAGCCCAATAGTGTAAAAATAAATACTTTCAATGTCATGATTGCACCGTCTAGTAAAGCCGGCATGATTTCTAAAATGTAGTCCATAGTTTTTCCTCCAGTTTTTGATTTTTTGTAAGAATAAACAAAAAAGTCCTCTTGACTAATTAGCCAAGAGGACGAAATAATCGTGGTTCCACCTCAATTTGTTAATCCCTCACAGGATTAACCTCATGGAATCTTTAGCTCAGCTAAAGATTCTTTTCTGATAACGGAGAATACCGCACCTTCTTACTTGATTCAGAAAATGTCTGAAACAGATGTGTTCATCAATGGTTTCCAGCTTTTTCTCTCAGCGAATAAAAAAGTCTCTGTCAGGAAGTGGTCAATTGAGTACTTGTTCTGTTTATGTGATTTAGTCGTATTTACATTTGTACTTGTAAAATTACTAAAAAAAAAGTTACCTTTAAGGTGCTCTTGGTATTGTGTATCATTGAAACCTATTGTTCATTGCAGGTTGCAACAATGCTGCATGATGAAAAACAAAAAGTCCTTTGGCAATTAAGCCAAAGGACGTAAAATCGTGGTTCCACCTTTTTTCATTATCGTCTCGCAACGATAACCTCATGAAGTCATAGACTTCTAAAGCTGTAACGGGCATACCCGAACTTTCCTACTAATCCATTCAAAAAGTTAACTCCCAGATGTGGTTCGCTTTATTTTTTTGTCTTTTTCCACCAGCCAAAGACTCTCTTTTAGAAAAAATAAAGGTACTCTTCTGTTCTTTGTTTTGTATAACTTTACCACCAGTTTTTCTTCTTGTCAATAAGTCTAGGTTTAGAAAATTCAGAAAATAGTGATCTTTAAGCATAAAAGTTACTGATTAAGTAAAGTTGAGGTAAAATAGAATTAGTTGTTTACTGTTAAAAAGTAAGTAAATGGCGATAGCGAAAAACTATCGCACCGTTTCTATTTATACTATCCTTTCACATATATATCTGATAAACTATGTACAATTATTGTCGGAAAGTAAAAAGGAGTGGTGTCGATTGAGGCGACCGATTATTGGGATTGCAGCAAATGAAATTGAAGATGCAGGAGCTCGATTGTATCATTTACCAATCAGCTATACTCCTTGTGGTTATGTAAAAGCAGTCCAATTGGCTGGCGGTTTACCGTTGCTTTTGCCAGTTGGGGCTCCAGATTTGGCTAAGGAGTATATCGCTCAAATTGATAAGCTGATTTTAGCTGGCGGACAAAATGTATCGCCAAGATTATATGGAGAAGAGATTCAAGTTGAGGAAGCTTCATTATCAGAAGAAAGAGATCAATTTGAATTAGCACTGATTGAAGAAGCTGTTGCGCAAAAAAAACCGATTTTTGCAGTTTGTCGTGGCTTACAGTTGGTCAATGTGGCATTTGGCGGTAGTCTATACCAAGAGATCAGTCACGTAAACAATAACCAATTTTCCCATATGCAGGTACCCGTATCAAGAGAAATTCCGACTCATATGATCCATACAGAGGACAGGAGTATTTTACGTAAAGTTTATGGTGAAAAAACAACCGTCAATTCGTTTCATTTTCAAGCCGTAAAAAAGTTGGCTGATAAACTAAAAGTCACAGCTTTTAGTGAGGATGGTATCATTGAAGGGATAGAAAGTGAAGATCCAAATCTATCATTTTTAGGGGTGCAGTGGCATCCTGATTTTGCTTATGATCATTCAGAACAAGAAATGGCTGTTTTTCGTTATGTCGTTGAAGAATTATAAATTATCTAGCTTTACAGAACAAGCGCCACGATAATTAGCTAAATCACCTGAAAGTCAAAAACGACCGTAAGTTGGTAGTCTAAATTACTCAAGGACTAAGTGTTCAGTTCAGCTTTTAAAAAGAGGAGGAATTAGGTAATGAAGAAAAAGTTTGGTATTTTTGTTTTGGCAGCGAGTTTGTTATTGACAGCTTGTAGCGGAGGGAAAGGAACAAGTTCATCTGGTGAAAAAACAGATAGTGATAAAACAACACAACAAGTGATCAAAGTTGCTTCTGGTGGGGAATTATCGACGCTGGACAGTGCGCATTATACAGATGTATACAGTTCTGATATGATCGGTCAGGTTGTTGAAGGGCTTTATCGGATGGACAAAAATCATGATCCAGAATTAGCAGTTGCCGCAAGCGAACCGACTGTTAGTGACGATGGATTAGTGTATACGTTCAAATTAAAAGAGACAAAATGGAGTAACGGTGATCCTGTTATAGCTGGCGACTTTGTTTCTGCATTTAGAAATGTTGTTGACCCAAGCTTTGGTTCAAGTAGTAGTAACCAAATGGATGTTTTCAAAAATGGTCGGAAAATCCGTGAAGGACAAGCTAAACTAGATGAACTAGGGGTAAAAGCTATTGATGATCAAACGTTAGAAATGACGTTGGAATACCCAATTCCTTATTTAGCGCAAGTTTTAGTAGGAACGCCATTTATGCCCAAAAATGAAAAATTTGTCAAAGAAAAAGGCGAAGCTTATGGGACTTCTGCAGATAATTTTGTAGGAAATGGTCCGTTCGTGATTTCCGGTTGGGATGGCAATACAGAAAATTGGAAGTTAACGAAAAATAAAGATTATTGGGATCAAAAAAATGTCAAATTAGATACGATTGATGTTCAAGTAGTGAAAGAAATTGGTACAGGAACAAATCTGTTTGATGCAGGTGATTTAGATTATACTGTTTTAGCAGATACGTATGCATTGCAATACAAAGATTCACCTCAAGCTCATTTTACCCCTAAAGCAATGGTTGGCTATTTAAGCCCAAATCATAAACGAGAAGTAACGGGAAATGTTAACGTTCGTAAAGCAATTTTACAAGGGATCGATAAAGAGACCTTTGCCAAAGATATATTAGGAGATGGATCGACTGCAATCAATGGTTTTGTGCCAAAAGATTTTGCAAAAGATCCTGAGACAGGTGAAGATTTCCGAAAAGAAAATGGTGATTTTCTACCATTCGATTTAAAAGCGGCCCAAAAAAACTGGGAAACAGCGAAGAAAGAGTTAGGCAAAGATGAAATTGAATTAGAATTGCTTTCAGCTGATTCAGCGCTTGCGAAAAAGACGATCGAATATGTCCAAGGACAGTTACAACAAAATCTACCAGGCTTAAAAATTACATTAAAATCTGTTCCATTGCAAAATCGTTTAGACTTACAAACAGCGAGTGATTTTGATTTAGTTTTTGGCACTTGGACACCAGATTATGCTGATCCAATCAATTTTTTAGAATTTTATGATTCTAAGAGCGGGTTGAATACTGCCGGATACAACAATCCTGAATATGATAAAGGATTGAACGATGCCAGAATCACTTTAGCAAATGAACCAGAAAAACGTTGGGATAAATTGAAAGAACTAGAAGAAACACTTATCGAAAAAGATGCAGCTGTATTGCCTCTTTATCAAGGTGCAATCGGCTATTTAAAATCCGATAGATTAAAAGAGTTACAAGTTTTTCCGTTTGGACGAACTATTTCATATCGTTTAGCTTATGTTGAATAACATTTGAAAAAAATTGAAAAGCAAGTTGACTTATAAGAGAATTTTCTCATAAGTCAACTTGCTTTTTTTGTAGTTGAAAAAATGTGCTGATTGTATTCATACGAGTATTTATAGAAGGAGAGCTGTCGGTAATAAATTCAGGGAGCGGAAAAGAGCATGCGTATCTTTTGTAATTGTTGGATAATGAGTTTAACATAAAATGTATAGACAGGAAGAAACTATAGAAAAAGAGTAAACAATATTGGAGGGAGAAAACGATGCGAGTGATCAAAGGACTGGTCTCTTTACTGTTAATAGCTGGTATTTTTGGGATCGCCGGTTTGTATTCTCAAATGCTGGATCTAGGTGTTATAAGTACTTTTTTCAATAATTTACTATTTCAATTTGATTGGTTGTTTTACTTTTATCAAGTTGTCCTTTTTGGACTATTAGCTGTATTGTTTTTGATGTTTTTAATGGTTTTATTCAAACCAATCACTAAAAACCAAATACAGATAAAAAAAGATGTCGGTCAGGTAAATGTACCGTTGAATACAATGGAGTCAATAGCCAAATCTTCATTACGCAAAATTGTTGATAGCAATGATACACAGGTGAAAGTAAGGTTGACAAAGAGACAGACAGCAAATGTAGAAGTGATGATAGCGGATGAAAAACAACAGCATCTTTTAAGTAAAGGGAAACAAATGCAAGAATTGATCCCGCAAGCGTTACAAAATATGGCAATGATCGAGACAAATAAAACGAAGATCATTTTCAAAAAGAAAAAGGAAGAGTCAGCCTTACTGCCAAGTGGTAAGAAAGAATCTCGTGTGGTTTAAAGGAGGAAGCATAATGAAAAATCGAATGATAATGGCTCCTTACCGCAATCAAATTATATTTACAGGTCTTTTTGTCTTAACGGCTATCTTATTTATGACAATTGGCTTTTGGAAAACAGTCTTACTAGTTGCTTTAACTGCAATCGGTTATTTGATTGGTAAAATGCAAGATGAAAAACGTTCTATCTCTTCAATTATAGCTTCTATACGAGCTTTTTTTGAAAGATAAAAATATATTGAATTAAAATCAGAAAGGTTGAGAAGAAAATGGATAACAAAGCAAATGGAAACACAACTGAAGGAACAAACGCAAATGGCATCAAAACGAAATTAACATTTGACGATCAAGTCGTGAAAAAAATTGCTGGTATCGCCGTATCAGAAATTCCTGGTATTTTAGGATTGAGCGGAAATGCCATTACAAACTTAACCGACAAATTTACAAATGGAAACAATCCAACTAAAGGAATCAGCGCAGAAGTTGGAACAAAACAAGTGGCCATTGATTTAGATGTAATTGGGGAATATGGAAAAAATATTGCTCAAGTATTTGATACAGCAACGAAAAAAGTTGCAGAAGAAGTGAAGAACATGACAGGACTTGATGTTATTGAGTTTAATATGAATGTTGATGATATCATGACGAAAGAGCAATACGCAGAGAAATTCGAAAACAAGAAAAAAGATGAGAACGAAGAAGATAAAAATAACGAGAGTAATGTACGTACGTTGGAATAATAAACACACAAAATCAAATCAGAGGAGGAAACGAATATGCTAAGTTTTATTTGGTCATTGATTGTCGGTGGTGTGCTAGGTGCCATTGCCGGAGCGATTTTAGGTAAAGATGTACCTGGTGGTGTGATCGGTAATATTATTGTCGGATTTATCGGAAGTTGGGTAGGCACAATGCTATTAGGCAACTTCGGACCAGTCATCGGTGGTTTTCCAATCATCTCAGCGTTGATCGGTGCCGTTATCTGTATAGCAATCTATTCATTTATTGCGAAACGAATGGCGTAATAGAAAAAAGAGTGTGGGGCAATAATCAGATTTTTTTCTGACTATTGTCCCGCACTCTTTTTTATTTCCGTGAATTGCTAAAGAACTAAAATTTGGAGGCTACGGAAATAAGCCGAAATTGCAGTGACACACACCGAGGCATGAGTTGATGTAGAACAACTCATGCCTCGGTACAAAATTTTGAAGAACACCAAATAGGTACCAATTATCGTGAATTCCTTCTTAGCTCTCGGAGCGAAACGTTTATGTCTCGGTCCCATTTTAAACTAATGAGTTATTGGGGGATTTTTGCTATTCCAACATTTCTGCGGGAAGCAAAATCGTTTCTTTATTGCCATCATCAAAAGCGAAAACTTGAGATGGATACTCTTCAGAATAAGGGAAAGGCAAGTCAACGGCCATTTGAACGTCGCTTATTTCTTGTGAAAAATGAACAGTTACTTTTCCACCATTATCGATCAAATCAAAATAAAGCATATTCGTAAGCGGAATAACTCCTTTTAAATCCAAATCAATAATTAACCAGATACTGTCAATTAAAGCACTAGGCAAGCTCTCAACCACACCTAGAGAGGCATAACGACTACGTTCACTATCAAAACTTTCAACCATTTTTTTGACCCCCTCTATCTATCTAATATCAATAGTATACCTCATTTAGACAAAACTCGCTTCTGTGATGTTTCACGAAAAAAAGCAACTATAAAGCTCAAAAAACAATTTTTGATCGGTAATCAAAAGAAGACAAGGTCAAAAGACCTTGCCTCTTTAAATCTATATTAATTGAGTATTTATTCTGGTTTTTCACCAATTACTGTAGGTTCTGTTGCTTCTTCTGTGCTTTCTTCAGTTGCTGATTTAGCTTCTGTAACGGCTACGATTTGTTCTTCGCCATCAGTAATGATATCATAATCTTTATTTTTTGGTAAATCAGCGACAGTAATCGCGTCACCAATCGCAAGTTTAGTAATGTCAACTTCTACACGCTCAGGTAATTTATCTGGTGTAGCTGAAACTAAAACATTGTATAAGTTTTGCGTTAACTCCCCGCCAACTTTAACACCTTCAGATTCACCAACAAGAACGATTTCAGCTTCTACTTCTGTTGCTTCTTTCATGTTTACAGCTAAAAATTCAACGTGTTTGATTTTACTTGTAAACGTATCTAATTGCGCTTTATACATCAATGTGTTGATTTTTTTACCACCAACATTCATTGTAATAACAGCATTAACACCATTATCGCGCAAAACTTTTGTTAATTCTTTTTCATCAACGGAAACTGGAGTGCTTTCCATTTCAAACCCATAAACAACGGCAGGAACTTGACCAGTGTGACGTAGTTGATTTCTTAGTGAACGTGGACGGACAGCTCTTTCTTTAACTTCTAATGATACTGACATAACCTAAATCCTCCTTAAAATTTAAAAGCTGGACAAGCTTGTTTAGTCTCAGATGTTTAAGAGACGAACTTGTGAAGCTAGATAAATCAAAATGAATTCATATTTGGTTATCTACAAAACGCAACATGATGGAAAAAAGGAGTTTTGCTGACGTTTATGGTAAACATGTAAAAGCTTAAACTTAGCTAAGGTTATCCTGTTCAGATATAAAACGAACAAGCAGCTTTTACAGAAACGTACTGCAAAAACAAAAAATCCCGAATAATTGTGCACAATTATCCAGGGGAAAATTCCATATGATACCTTATTCTCTCCCAGGTCATTACGCTGTTTTTGAGAAACCTTATTCACTTTCTATATCAACCATAACGCGAATCTAAACTTAAGTCAAGGGAAGTGGAGAAAGAAGAGACGTCTTTTAATTTTTACTTAAAGTTTGATCTGATATAATTGCATCCATTTTTAAACTTGTTTGCTTTTCATTCGCTACAGTTTATACTAAACTATTAATTGAAATGAGGAGAAGGAATGCGTTTAGATAAATTATTGGAACATGAGAAAATCGGGTCTAGAAGAAAAGTCAAAGCCTTGATTCGCAGTAAACAAGTGACTGTGGATGGACAGATCATTATGAATGAAAGTCTAAACGTAGATGCTGCTTTACAAAATATTTTTGTTGGAGATACAAAAATTCAGCAAAAAACCCATGTCTACTATATGCTGAATAAGCCTCAAGGCGTTGTGACAGCAGTCAAAGATGCTAAACATCAAACGGTGATCGACTTAATTGAGAAAAATGATCAAAGAGTAGGACTATATCCAGTAGGACGTTTAGATCGTGACACAGAAGGATTGTTATTACTAACAGATAATGGTCAGTTGGGCTACCAATTATTATTGCCTCATAAAAAAGTCTCAAAGCGTTATGAAGTCACCGTGAATGAAGAATTAACAGCGTTAGACTGTCAGGCTTTTTCTGAAGGTATTGTCTTTTCTGATGGAAAAAAATGTAAGTCAGCAACGCTGACGATTCTATCTTCAAAAAAAGATGAGAGTCATGCCTATTTGGATATTACAGAAGGAAAATTCCATCAGGTCAAAAAAATGTTTTTAGCGGTAGGAAAAAAAGTTATTCACCTAAAACGAGTATCGATGGGACCGATCCAGTTAGATTCAACACTTTCCTTAGGGGAATACCGCCCTTTAAACCAAGCGGAATTACAGGCTTTATTGCCTTATTTTACTATTCATAAAAAAGAAAAGAGTGTAGAAGATGAAATTTAAAACATTACTATTTGATGTCGATGATACATTGCTAGATTTTCAATTAACAGAAAAAAAAGCCTTACAAGCACTTTTTCAAGAAGAGGGACTCTTTTTGACAGATGAAATAGAAGCGACCTATAAAAAAATCAATAGTCAATTATGGCGCGAATTTGAGCAAGGAAAAATAAATAAAGAGACGGTCACGGATACTCGTTTTAGTTTACTATTTGAACGGCTGAATAAGCATGTTGACGGAAAAAAAATGGGAGAACAGTATCGTCATCATTTAAGTCAAGGACATGATTTGTTAGGGAATAGTAAAGAAATTATTGAGCGTCTCCACTCAGAGTATGATTTGTATATTGTGACAAATGGTATTGCCAAAACACAATATCAACGATTGAATGATTCTAACATGACCTCATTTTTTAATGATATTTTCGTTTCAGAAGAAGTTGGGTATCAAAAACCGATGAAAGAATATTTTGATTATGTTTTTGAGCGAATTCCTAGTTTTGACCGAGAAAAAACAATGATTATTGGGGATTCCTTGGTTTCAGATATTCAAGGAGGAAACCAAGCGAACATTCAAACACTTTGGCTAAATCCAACCAAGCAATCAACGGTACCAACTATTCAGCCAACCTATGAAATCAGTCGTTTAGACGATATTTTTAGTGTATTGGAATAATAAAAAAACAGTAACCAAGACGTTTTTTCAACATCTTGGTCACTGTTTTTACTTTTATAGATCTAAACTTAATCGAACCATATCTTTCAAAATAAGTTTATTTTCAACAATTTCTTCTTCGTAATGACGGAGAAAAAAGTCATGATCGATACTCGTCATGCGAAATCCACATTTCTGATAAAGGTATAATTGTCCGAAACTAGTACTACCAGTACCAATCTCGACGGTTTTATACTGATTACTAGAGGCATAAGCTAATGCAAAGCGAATCAGTTTTTCACCCAGACCTTGACCTTGATTGTTTTCGGACACAGCAATATTGACGATTTCCAATGTTTCTGGTCTGGTCGGAAGTAAGACCAGAATACCAGTTATTGTCTTATTTGAAACCAGTTCAAAACAAAAACCACGTTGTAAATAATCGTCCACTAAACGTCTCTGAGGATCAGCTAGTAATAATAAGTCATAATGCCTTGGTTGAATTTTTTTGATTTCTCTAATGGTCATGCTATTTTTTCCTTTCTGATAGACGTATCTACTAAATGAACAACTTTAAAAAATAAATAGATAAAATTGTAGCTTTCTCGCTCGTTTCTATTATAATAGAAAAAGGTTATTATGACTATTACAGATAAGAGAGAGGTTTCGTTGAATGAAAAATACTCAACCAATCGTGATTGGTGTTACTGGTGGTTCAGGAAGTGGGAAAACGAGTGTCAGTCGGGCGATTTTCAATCAGTTTCCCAATCATTCTATCATGATGTTGGAACAAGATTCTTATTATAAAGACCAGAGCCATTTGAGTTTTGAAGAAAGATTATCAACCAATTATGATCATCCATTTGCGTTCGATACGGATTTACTGATTGAGCATTTACAGCAATTGATAGATTATCAACCGATTGAAAAACCAGTGTATGACTATGTTGCGCATACAAGAAGTTCAGACATTATCGTGCAAGAACCAAAAGAAGTCATTATTTTAGAAGGCATTCTGATTTTGGAAGATACTCGTTTGAGAGAACTGATGGATATTAAATTATACGTGGACACAGACGATGACATCCGCATTATCCGCAGAATTAAACGGGACATGGAAGAGCGAGGTCGAACGTTAGACTCTGTTATTGAACAGTATTTGACAGTAGTAAAACCAATGTATCACCAATTTATTGAACCAACGAAACGTTATGCAGATATAATCGTTCCAGAAGGTGGAGAAAATCATGTAGCTATTGATTTGATCACAACTAAAGTTGCTAGTATTTTAAATGAGGTATAAAATTTGATAAATAAAAAAAAGCATTGCTCGTCTTTGGAAGTATCCAGTTCGAGTGGTGTTTTTTTATTATTTTATTTTAGCTTAGAAAAATGAAACATAGACAAATCATTCTTAATTATAGTATCTTATGAGATAACTATCATGAGACCATCAGTCAACTTAGAGAGGAACGGATGAGATGAGAATTTTAATTATTGAGGATAATCGTGAACTGGCAATGTCTGTTCAAAAGGGCTTAGAGAGGGAAAAGTTCTTGGTAGATCTGGCATTTTCTGGCATGGAGGGAGAAGAAAAAGCTTATGTAAATAGGTATGATGCTATTTTGTTGGACTTGAATTTGCCTGATAAAGACGGATTATCAATTTTAAACTTTTTAAGAGAATCCAATATCAATAGCCCAATCATTATTATTACAGCTAGAGATGAAATTGAAGAAAGAGCGAAAGGTCTTGATTTTGGAGCGGATGATTATTTGGTGAAACCATTTGAGTTATTGGAATTGGTTGCCCGTATTCGGGCGGTTATTCGGCGTTTCCACGGACGAACTTCACCTTACATAAAAATCAATCAGTTAATGATCGATCCAGTGAAACGTTTTGTACGCTATGGTGACACAGAAGTGGTATTGAAACCCAAAGAGTTCGATATTTTGTTATGTATCGCACAACAACATCCAGCAGTAGTTTCTACAGAAGAGATAGCTGAGCATGTCTATGATGAAAACTTTGATCCGTTCTCTTCTGTTTTACGCGTTCACCTTGCTCGATTAAAGAAACAACTTGCCGAAGCTTCCGGAAAAGAGTTGCTTAAAACGATTCGATCGAAAGGATATCAATTATGCGAGTAAATTTTAAAATTAGTTTAACAGTATTGACCTTTGCTTTTTTTGTCATGTTGATTCTTAGTGGTGGTTTTTTTGCAGTGAAAAGTAACTGGAGCTCGCTTAATATAGGTCAGTCAATTGGCTCAGCTGTTTATGTTGTCAACGATGCAACTAAACCAGTTGCACAACCTGCTGAGACAATTGAACTTAAAGCCTCTGAGTTGGTTAGTACAGAAGCACTAGATAACATTTACTTAAATGGTTTATTGAAGTATTTACCAATGATTATTTTAGCAGTTTGCTCGGCTATTTTAGTGTTGACCATGACATTATGGTTTGTTTTACGACGGATTTATACAAAACAAATGGTCTCGATCATTCACGATTTACAGTTTTTAGAAAAATTCTCAGAAGAACAGGTTGAAGATAGATCAGTTGCTAAAGCATTTAAACAGTTAAAAGAGAAATTTGATGGCAATCTAGACGATTATAAAAGGCTCAGTAGTTATCTTACACATGAACAGAAAAATGCTATTGCGATTTTGAGAGCTAATTTAGAATTAGAACAAGATGAAAACAGGAATTTGCATATTCTAGATCGCTTGACTGATAGTATCGATGATATTTTGACACTTTCAAACAGTACAGAAGAAGCGATGAGTGAACAGGTTGATGTTTCGTTGATTTGCGCGGAAGTTTGTGATGCCTATCGTAAAAGCTATCCCAATCTCACCTTTTACTTTGATGAAATCGAATCAACCTTGATTTTAGGCAAAAATCGTTGGATTTATCGGGCTGTCTCAAATTTAGTGGACAACGCAATAAAATATGGTGATGGCAAACCTATAGAAGTTTCTGTCAATAACCGAAAAGGTAGTATTATTGTAGAGATTAAAGACTTTGGCAAAGGAATCGATCCCAAAGTCCATGCAACTATTTTTAATCATAATTATCGGATCAACGGATTGAAGCAAGATGGTTATGGCATTGGCTTGTCCGTTGTGTCACATGTTTGTGACTTGTGCCAAGGCTTTGTTTATGTTGAAAGTAAAAAAAATCAAGGATCTACTTTTTATCTATCATTTCCCAAAATAGCTGAAAGTTAACATTCAGTTAACAATTGGTTTGGTATTGTAGTATCAAGAAAGGGGGAGAGTAGGAACATGTTCGTCTTTAAACATGCTTTCTTAAATCTTAGAAGACATATTTGGAATTATTTACTAGTCGGTATCATTTTATTTCTTTTGATTTTAGGCACAATAATTACAAATACCATCTATACTTCTGCTAAATTATTTACAAAAAATTACAATAAGCAGTTTATGATCGTAGTAACGATTCTAGAACCAGATTTAAGTAATTTACCGCATGAAAAAAAACTAACAAAAGAGCAGTATCTCAAATTTGGAGAGTCTAAGTATGTAAATGGAATGAAGCAGGTCGGTAACGTTCCAGTATCATTTGAAACGTTAAAATCACTCCCTCTTCCAAGTACCATTCAGTTTCAAAAAATGGAAGGCAGCACAATTGAAAAGAATGACTACAAAGCAAATGCTAATTGGTTTGGTGCTGAATCAGAAGATCTTTTAAAAGAACTTACCGAAAGTGGTATGGAGATCAAGACAGGAAGTGCTGATCTAAAACTTAATGAATGCATAGTCAGTAGTGAATTTGCTCAATTGAATCAACTTAAAATAGGTGATTCAATTCAAGTGAATTTAACAGGAAATGAAACAACTGAGCAACAAACACTACTGATTGCTGGAATGTATCAATCAAAAGAACCAGTTCAATCGGATGAAGCAAGTCAGATCGTAAAAATTCAAAAGAATGATATTTTTACGAATTTGGCAACCTTGCATGCTATGGAAAATTATGATCTTTTAGGTTATGACAGTATATCGTATGAATTAAAAAGCGGGGCTGCTTTTGATAAATTTTTAAAAGAAATAAAAGCAAAAGGGTTGCCAGATGAGTATCAAGTGATGACGAATGAAGTCAGTATGAACCTGATTTTGAGTCCCGTTAATGGAATGGGAACACTAGCTGGAACGACTCTTTTAGGTTTATTGATTTTTGGGAACTTTGCTTTGGCATTGTTTTCAATGCGGAAGTTTAAACAAAGGCAAACAGAAATCTATATCATGCGCAATATAGGAATAACACAAAAGCAATTGATCAAGAGTTGGATGATTGAATTAATGATCGTTACATTTTTTAGCTTTAGTTTAGCATTCATGATTGCAAGACGACTCGTACAACCAATCGCTGATTGGCAATTACTGAATCAAAAGCAACTGATGGGGAATGTTGATCAGCTATTTAGTGTTATTGCAAATGAAAAAAATGCCCCCATAATGTCTATTCCTATGTTGTTAGATACTCCGTCTTTTATCACCATTTTGGGGATTACTAGCTTATTCTTGGTAACAATCATTGTTATTGATAGTTATAAGCTTTTCAAATTTGAACCAATTGAATTTTTGTTAGAAAGGAACTTAGACGAGCGATGATTCTCTCTCTTAAAAATATAGTATATACGTATAAGAAAAGTAAAGTGACTGTGCTGAATGGTATCACGATTGATTGTTCACCAGGGAAGGTTTATGGCATTTTAGGAAAAGCAGGAGCAGGAAAGACAACCTTACTTGCACTGATTGCAGGTCTGGACAAGGTTAGCTCAGGTGAGATTTTTTATAAAAAAGACAACCTTAAAGAAATCGATCGTGATCATTACCGTTTGCAGGAAATAGGTTCGATTTTCCAGCAGTACAACGTTCTTGCCAATGAAACAGCTTTGACCACACTCAAGCTATGTACAACAAACTCTGCCGCAAAAGGAAATGCTTATTTTTATGAGGCACTAAAAAAAGTAGGAATCGATGAAAAGGTAGCAAATCTGAAAATCAAGAAGTTATCTGTTTCTAATCAACAGCGTGTTTATTTGGCCAAAGCAATCATTAATGATCCTGAAATCGTTTTGATCGATGAACCTTTTGAATCGTTAAGTGAACTTTCATTAGCCATGGTCATGGAGTACATACGTATATACGCAAAAAATGAAAATAAGTGTATCATCATCAGCTCTCAATCAAAATCGATTGCTGCGTATGTTGATGAACTATGGGGATTGAATGGTGGGAAACTATCATTTATCAAAGACAATGTAGAACAGGAAAAAATTTAGCTTATATCAAAGCTTGTTGTGGACTTGACTAAATAGCGTGATGATATCTGTCTAAGCCATTTCTTCATTGTTGTTAAGTAGGAAGGAAGAATATATGAACTATTGGAATCGAGCGCTATGTAGTGTGACAAGAAGAAAAGGAAAATCGGTCATTTTATTTGCAGTTATTTTTATTTTAGGCAATGTTATTGCTGGATCAATCGCTATTCAGCAATCAACTGCTAATGTAGAAAAGAAAATCAAACATGATTTAGGTGCAACAGTCAGTGTGGATTTAGATTATCAAAAGATGATGGATGAAGGACAATCATTTTCACCTTCAGCGTTAAAAGTAGATGATATCAAAAAATTAGGTGAATCTTCTTATGTTAAAGAATTTGACTACAATGTGAAAACAAGTCTTTTCGTAAAAAAAATCAAAACATACGAAATGGAAAATGCTGCAACGATGAGCGGTATACCTAAAACGTTGAGTCTTAAAGGAAATAACTTACTTGAACCATTGGATTTTAAGGATAAAAAAGTAAACCTGGTTGAAGGTCGAACATTTAAACAAGACGAAATCAACAGTGGTAAAGACGTTGCAATCATTTCAAAGAAATTAGCAGAAGCAAATGGGTTTAACGTAGGAGATAAAGTCGTTTTAGATAGCTCAGTCATGGATTTTAAACAGGATGGGGCAACAGAAGAGTTGGCCTCTCAAGATCATCCAGTAGAGATTATTGGCATCTTTGAACCGACAAGCGTTGAAAAGAAAAAATCAGATGGCAAAGATCAAAAAGGGATCGAAGAGCAATTCATGGAAACGGAGCAGTTCAACACAATCTATATGCCAAATGATGCTGTGATGAATATCAACAAAGTAGAATTTGAAAAAGGCAAAGAATTAGTACCAGACCGCTATAAAAAAGCGGATGGAACAGAAATGGCGATGGAAGATATGAATCAAATCATCCCTGTATATGTGCTAAAATCACCAGAAGATGTCGAAGCCTTCAAAGAAGAAGCGAAGTCATTGATTCCAGAGGGGTACAAATTATCAGCATCGACCGATCAATATGATCAAGTCGGCGGAACGTTCAAAAAAATGTCTCAAATTTCTGGCTATGTAGTACTTTTAGCTATTGGTGCGACCCTACTGATTATTTCATTAGTTGTTATTCTCTTTTTACGTGATCGTAAACATGAGTTAGGAATTTATTTATCTTTAGGGGAAACAAGAACCAAAGTCATGCAACAGATTTTAATTGAGTTATTGCTGATTAGTCTAGTAGCGATGTGTCTGTCTTTAGTTACAGGGAATATTCTTGGGAAAATGGTCTCTGAATCCTTGATTGCCAGTGATGCTTTTTCACAAACCAGTGATGCAGCTAGCAATGGTGGCACGATGATGATTGGTGGTAACAATTCTAGTATGTCGACATTAACGACAGAAGATGTTTCCAGTGCGTATGAAGTGAAATTCTCAATTAGCTATATCGTGACGTTCTTGATTGCAGGATTAAGTACAGTTCTATTATCTGCGGTTTTACCTTTGACGTATGTCTTACGGTTAAATCCGAAGAAAATCATGATGTAGGAGGAAACCAATATGACAATTTTACAAACAAAAAACGTAAGCTACTTTTATCAAGATGGCGATAAACGCCGTATGATTTTACAAGATACATCGATTAATTTTGAAAAAGGGCAGTTTTATACGATTCTAGGTCAATCTGGTTCGGGAAAAACGACCTTTCTTTCATTGATCAGCGCCTTGGATGAACCAAAATCTGGTGAAGTTTTATATAAAGGTCAAAATATCAAAAAAATAGGGTTAGAAAAATATCGTAGAGATGATATCAGCATTATTTTTCAAAGCTACAATTTAGTTCCATATTTAACTGCTTTAGAAAATGTTTTGGTGGCAATGTCGATTACAGATAACGATATGCCCAAAGACAATCGAGAAGTGGCTTATAACTTATTGGATTATATTGGCATCAATAAAGCCAAAGCAGATCGATTAGTGGGACAATTATCCGGTGGTGAGCAACAGCGTGTAGCGATTGCCAGAGCTTTAGCCACAAACGTTGATATTATCCTTGCTGATGAACCAACAGGAAATTTAGATGAAGGTATGGAACAAGAAATCGTTGATATCTTTAAGGATTTGGCTGAAACGCATAATAAATGTGTGATTGTTGTGACCCACTCGAATGAAATAGCAAAACAATCAGATAAAACCTATTTTCTTAAGCAAGGTGAGTTGATGTTGAATGAGTGATTTTTTATCTAATTTCAATAAATCGAATTATGATAATACCAAAGAAAAAAAGTTGCGGGATGATTCTGGTACGAATGAAGTGACGAAACGAGAATCAGAAATACCGTCTTCAGATGAACAATTAATCGAAAAAACCAATGAAGAGCAAACAAAAATAGGACCAGCAGCTATTGCTCAACCAAAAAACAATGCTCCTAAAGCTTCCTTTAAAATAGAAGACGAGACCACTCAAACTCGTAGAAGCCAATCAGAGGATGAAACAGAAATAGATCCAACTTACCATAAAAAAAGAAAAAGAAAATTTTTACTGATAGGAATCGGAATAGCGATGGCATTTTGTTTCTTATATTTTGGTTATTATCAAATGACCCATGTTAAATTGCCTGATTTTACTGGCAAGGAACTAGCAGAAGCACGAGCATGGGCGACAGAAAATAAATTGAAATTAAAAGTAGATTCTCGCTACAGTAAAGATATTGAAGTGAACAAAGTGATTTCGCAAAAGTCAAAAAAAGGGAGTAAAATCAAAAAAGGAACTGAGTTAACTGTTGAGTCAAGCTTAGGTGCTGATCCAGAAGAAAAGTTGACATTGCCAGATTTTATGACAATGAAAAAATCAGAAGTAGAAAAATGGATCAAAGATAACAAAGCAGACAATCTCTCTCTTATTGATGAATATAGTGACACCTTAGAAAAGGGGAAACCTGCTCGCTTTGAAATTGTCAATAAAGAAGTCACAAAGGAAAGTTACAAACGTAAAGATAAAGCGAATATGTACTATTCAAAAGGAAAAGAAACATTTGAAAAAAATATTTCAGTTCCGGATTTTACGAAAAAAATGAAAACGGAAGTTGAAAGCTGGGCTAAGACAAATGAGATAAAAGTCACGTATGAAGAAGCTAGTTCGGCAGAAATTCCAGCAGACAGTATCATTTCGCAAAGTATTGCCAAAGATCAAAAAGTGGCTAAAAAAGATAGTTTAACTGTGACTGTGTCTCTAGGGAAAGGCTTTATGGTACCAAACTTTGCGGATTATACACAAGAAGAAGCTGGAACAGCTGTCGAAGGACTGACAGTCCAAGCCAAAAGTGTTTTTACAAACAACGTTCCATATGGCCAGTTGATTTCTCAAAGTGTTGAAGCAGGAACTCAGTTGACCAATAAAGATGATCTGAAAGTAAAGGTCTATTATTCTGCTGGTCAGCCATACATTAAAGATTTAAGAGGAAATACATTAGAAGGAGATTTACAAAAACAATTTTATGATGAATTTCAATCAAAAGGTGCGAACATTCAATACACTGTTAGATATGTCGATTCAGCTGAGCCAAAAGGCACGGTTGTAGGCATGAGTGCCTATAATTTGTATGTACCATTGGACTATACAGTAACATTAGATATCAGTTTAGGTAATTTAGCTGGCGCATCAAATTATGCCCCTAAATCTTCTGAAAAAAATTCCAATAATGAGGCTGACTCAAAAGATTCACTTCCATAAAATAGTCAAAAAGAAAGAAATCAGGAAAGCAATTTGTCCTGGTTTCTTTCTTTTTTATAAATTTAAGATGAGAAAGAAGTAAAAAAACAATGAGGGTGTTTTTTTGAGAGTGTGGATTAATAAAGTGACTATAAATTTTTTTAATTAGATTATTTAAATAAGAAACTTTTTTTTTGGCTAAATACAAAAATATAAAAGATTTTTGTGTTTCTAAATTTCATTATTATTTTTAGTTTTAAACCTAAAAAACATGGCTTTACACAACGATCTATAATTTTTTTAGTTGTAAAAACAGATGTTTATGTTATTTTAAAGATAAATTAAGTATATATAGAATGTTGTTTTTTGTATAATATACGTTTTTCCAGGAATAGAAATTTTATATTTTTCTCTCATAGAATCTTCGCTTTTACAGAGTTTATCAAAGTTTTCAGGGGTTGGCACAAAATATTGAAAAATTTTTCTATAAAAGCATGATATAATTTACACAGAATAAGTTTTTGTTAGTTAGGGGTGATTAAAGTATTATGATGCGAAGGGGAGAAATCTTTTATGCAAATCTCTCACCTGTTGTTGGTTCAGAGCAAGGAGGAATTAGACCAGTATTGATTATTCAAAATAACAAGGGGAACTTATTTAGTCCGACGTTGATTGTTGCGCCTATTACGAGGAATGTGAATAAGAAAATGCAGCCAACACAAGTCAAGGTGGATATACCTCATGACGATCGAATGACACCGTCATTGGTATTACTAGAACAAATCCGAACATTGGATAAAGAACGAATTCTTCACAAAATTTGTCAGTTGCAAGAAGACGATATGCTGAAGGTCAACCAAGCACTTAAAATAAGTATTGGTATTCGTTAATTTGGGAGTAGTACATAGGTAAAGATATACATAAATATTCGTAAACATCGGATTGAAAAAAATTAGGGTAGTAATCAGGCCAAAATGATTCGCGAATATGCTTTTTTGACGATGAAAGAAAGAGTGAGGGTGGGTGGGATAAAAGCACCTAGTTCCAAGAAATAAGAAGGAATTCATGAAAATCGTTCTTCAATTTTTGTGACCAAATAAGTACTGTGCAGTATCAACTCTTTCCTCGTTCAAATCTGAGTGCGTTAGCACTTAGCAGTTGATGTGATCAAAGTGTAACGTAGTAGCAGCTTTTTTACTACCGTCTATTCGGATTTTAAGGGGCTGAGACATAACTCTTCGAGTTATGTCTCAGCCCCTCTTTCTTTTGATTCTTGATAAAGAGACATAGATAAGGGAGAATCCTTTTGAAGTTTTCAGATTTTCTCGCTATAGTATAAACAAAGGAGTCGAATAAGAATGAAAAAAATCCGTTATGGCATTTTAAGTACAGCTCAAATCGTTCCCCGTTTTGTAAAAGGAGTCAACGAAAGTAGTATAGGGGAAGCAGCAGCAATTGCTTCAAGAAGTTTGGATAAAGCAGAACAAATGGCAAAAAAATTGAATATACCGCAAGCATATGGCAGCTATGAAGAGCTGTGTAAGGATGAACAGATAGATATCGTCTATGTCGCAACGTATAATAAAGGACATTATGAAGCAGCGAAAATGGCCTTGACCTGTCATAAACATGTCTTAGTTGAAAAACCATTTACGTTGCAACTGGCACAAGCAGAAGAGCTTTTTGATTTAGCGGAAAAAAATGGTTGCTTCTTAATGGAAGCGCAAAAGGCTGTTTTTTTACCAATCAGCTTGCAAATAAAAAAAGCAATCCAGCAAAATAAAATTGGCAAAGTTCATTGGGTGCAGTCTGTGACCTCGTATCCTAGTACTGATCATATCTCTTGGTTTCATTCGTTGGAAGCAGGAGGTGGAACATTACACGGGTCAGGAAGCTATCCGTTACAGTACATGCAGTTTGTGTTGGATCAGTCAATTAAAGAATATCGTGGCACTTCTACAAGGGAAAAAGGGGCCACGGATGACCAAGTAAATCTTTCTTTAAAGTTTCACAACCAAGCTTTAGCAGATATTTTTATTTCAGTGAAGATAGATATACCAAGTAAAATGATCGTTTATGGTGAAACAGGCCGTATAGAAATTCCTTATTTTTGGAAAACGAAGCAGGCAATTATTTACTATGAAGATGGGAGGCAAGAAGTATTGAATGGTGAGTTTGATAGTGAATTTGTTTTTGAAGTAGATCATGTCAATGATTGTCTCCAAAAGCAGTTATCAGAAAGTCCTGTTATGACTAAAAAAATGACCTTAGATACTGTACGTTTAGTAGAGCAACTTTATACTGAGTGGCTGAAAGAAGATGTATAGCGAAAGAAGCAGTTGCAATCAATGTTGATCTATGTTAAAGTAATCCTCATGCGACGAGTTGACTCAATCAGATAGCTTCGGCTGTTCCGTTTTGACGGCTAGTGATTGACAAAACAGCAGAGGCACATATGTTAAATCATACCTACCGGATGTAGGCGTGTCGGATAAATATTTTTGTGGAGAAGATTTTATCTATTTATTTTATAAATACTGCGACAAAAAAGAAGACTTCGGTCTTCTTTTTTGCTTTGAAGAGAAAAAAGGCATGGCTTAAAGGGAGCACCAACGAAACGAATAGAGTTTTTTAGTGAGAGATGATCTTGGTATGCTGTTATATATTACTACTACAAAAAATGATTGCATTTGTTGGTGCAAAAAGCATTCAATAATAGATAATGTTTGTTGCACTAAGGGAAAAAAGCTATAAACCCTTCTGTTTCGCTCAAAATAAGTGCAGGAAATTATATAAAATAACGTTTTATGGATTACAAATTTTCCAAATAAGATAGTATACTAATAAAGTTGCACTTGTGTAAGTGCAACTTTTTTGTGTTGTTATGCAATAAAAATCAAGCTATAGTTCAAGTGTAAGGGAAAGAAAGTTGGTGAGTAGGATGTCACTGCACTTATCAAAAAGAGAAATAAAAATTTTGTTATTGCTTTTGGATTTAGAAGACAGTGCTACAACAAAAGAATTGGCTGAAACCTTTCATGTTAGTGTTCGTACGATCAAATATGATTTGGAAAACGTTCGAGACTGGTTCAAAGAACAAAATGTCGTATTACAAACACGTCGCAATAAAGGAATTTGGCTAGAGATACCTGATTCGGAACGACTAACTTTGAAAAATGAAATTATTGAAGTTGAGCGGTTTGAAACGTATCCTGATCAGGAGTTAAGAGTAAATCAATTGATTTTTCGTTTACTTTTAGCAGAGAAGTCGTTAACCTCACAAGAGCTAGCGGATGATCTGCAAGTGAGCCGCAACACAATCGTCAGTGACTTAGATCGCGTGGAAGAACTAATTCAAGTTTATAGTCTTGAATTGATTCGTCAAAGCCGTCAAGGGTTTTCGATCACCGGAGAAGAAAGTAAGATTCGTTTGTTGATGGAATACATTACGCAAAAAGAAATAACGGAATATGATATGTATCAAATCATGAGTTATTTTGTTCAATCGGGACAACAGAAAAAAATGCAGGAAGTACATGTTGGGGTCAACACGATTTTTCAAAAAATTTATCAAGTTGCTTTGAAAGAAATGACGAAACTTTTGGATCCATCATTATTCGATCAATTTAATTATGCGGAGATTCTTTCAATCACTTTACGTGTCGCAATCGCCACTTCCAGAATGCAATTGCATCATACGGTTGGTGGCTATAAAATTCTGACAAATCAAAAAGTACTTCAACAAAAACAGGAATTACCCTTTTTATTAATGAAAAAAGTATTCGATCATTATGAGCTGCCGCTTTTGGCAGATGAGTATCTTTACATTTATAGTGATGTATTCGTAGCTAACAATCAACAAGACATTGTTGGCTTGACAGAAGAGTTGATCAAAGATGTATCGGAAGAAATCAATTTTCCTTTTTATCGGGATCGTCAATTGTTTACGAATTTGTTTGCTCATCTCTCTTTGCGTTTAACCAAAAAGCATCTTTTTATTAATGAGTATAATCCTTTTGTTGATGATATCAAGGCGAAATATCCACAATTGTTTTCAGCTATCCAAATTGCCAGTCAAAGTGATATTGTTGGATCTGCGTTGTTGATCAATGATTCGTTTATTGCCTACATTGCGCTACACTTTCTAGTTGCTTACGAAAAAAATCTCCATGAAGTCAATGTGGTACGAATCGTCTACGTTTGTTCAACAGGCTTAGGTGTAACAAGCTTGATCGAACAAAAAATTCTAGAAGAAGTGTCAAATGTTGAAATCGCAGGATTTGCTTCGGTGCTGAATGCAGTGGATGTGATAGAAGAAAAAAATCCAGACTTGGTTTTGAGTATCTTTCCTATTGAAATAGTTAATCGACCTTTTATCAAGGTAAACCCTTTGCCAACAACAGCTGATATTCACAGTATTCAAGAAGAAGTCAATAAAATTTTGACTCATACTCAATCTGGTAAAGTTCCTCGTTTGATCCCTCGTCAGCAAATCAAGGAAAAGCAAGGAATCGAAGCTGAAAGTCGGGATATCATCGTACGAACATATGTAATCTATGAAGAGTTACTCAAAACATTTGCAGAAAAATTGACGCAAGAATATAGAGAAGCTTTTTTGCTACATGTCATGTTGATGGTTCACCGAATCACTTTTGACAGTCAATATGAAAATGAGGGCAATATTGTGAAAGAAACATTATTAGCTCAGCAGGAATTAGTAGAACAAATCGAACGTATTTTTGCAAAAAATGATTTAATGGTGAATCAAGCAGAAATTACTGCTTTACTGAATTATCTAAGGGAGGAGTAGCACGCATGAAGTTAAATGACGATGCTCAAAAAATAATTGATGAGAGTCCGAATAAAGTTGAGTTAGAAGCATCACTGGACAAAATTAGTGAATTACTAGCAGCACAATCGATTCAACCAACAGAATTACAATGGACGATTTTGATTAATCATGTCAATGAAATGATCAAACGATCAAAAGCTAATGAAAAAATGTCTGGTGTTGATCCAGTGATGTTTGAAGAAGTTTCTAAAGAAGCATTAATGATTGCCGATAAAGTCGTTCAGCATATTGGGAATCTGCCGCAAGATGAAATGTATGTCTTGTCGATCCATTTTGAAGCAGCAAGACAAAACGAAGTGTAAGAAAAAAGAGTTGAAGCAGTCATTATCAACTTTTAAATAAAAAATTGGAGGAATTATACATGATAACAGTAGTCATCGCAGATCGTTTAGGTAAAGGTCAAAATGTTGCAAAAGGAGTAGAAGCTGCAGGAGGTAAAGCCGTTGTTGTTCCTGGCATGGGTGCAGATATGCGTTTGGGAGATGTGATGCAACAGGAAAATGCTGATTTAGGGATTTCATTTTGTGGAAGCGGTGGTGCAGGGGCTTTAACAGCTGCTACAAAATATGGTTATCCAGAACGTCATGGTATGCGCTCGATCGATGAAGGTGTGACAGCTATCAATGATGGCAAAACAGTGTTAGGTTTTGGTTTTATGGATCAAGAAGAATTAGGTAAGCGCATCGTTGAAGCTTATATGAAAAAGAATGGCTAATCATTGAAATTATCTAGTATTACAGGCTAGTCTCTCAGAAAAAGATAATACCTGAAGGTGACTAAAGGTGTTACAAACATGTTTTCCTATTTTTTGTTGAGACGGATAAGCCTACTACGCTTTTAAATTACGGGGAGGAAAATCCAGTGGAAAAAGTAACGACGAAACAACGTCAGATCATTCAAGTCGAAGGAATTGGAAAAGAAAAAAATCTGGCGTTCGCTAATGCATTGAATCAAATCCATAATCGTGTGTTGAAAGAAAAAAGTGATGTGATCGTTCGTATTGAACCGCTTGATATCCAGATTGTCAAAGCAGAGCAAGAAACATTCACAGAACGCTTCTTATTTTTCTTCTTACCTCGTACACGTGTGGATTATCGCGTGTTGTTAGATGTTGAAGTGGAGATCACGCTGATCGAAATGGAGACAGTCGCATTTGTGGAAAAAAGAGTTACCGATCCAAATGGTCTTCCTATTCCTTTTGGAAAGAAAAAAAGAATGCATAAGGAGGCAAATTAAATGGACGTTTTAGTCGTTTTACTCAAGTCATTATTGATTGGGGGAGTAGTTGGATTTGCGGCAGGAGCAGGGGCTGCAAGAATGTTCCATGCACCTAGTACACAAGGGTTAGGTGCTTTTAGAACATTAGGTGAAATGAATGCTTGTGAAGGAGATGCTGCCAGTCATTTTTCATTTGGACTAGGATTCTTCTTTAATGCTTGGGCATCAACAGTTGGAGCAGGAGCATTTACACAAGATGTGGATCACCGTGTCATTCCAAACTGGGCTGCTGCAGCTTTACTAGTAAAAAATAAAAATGTTGCTGAAACAATGCATAATCCTAAAAAAATGGGAATCTCAGGTGCGATTGTAGGGATGTTGGTCGTGGCTTTCTTGAATACAACAGCTTCAGCAATTCCAGAGTCATTACAAGTAACCGCTGTTGCAGTTTTAGTACCCGCAGCTAATTTATTGATCAACACAGTGATGCCAGTTTTATTCTGGTTAGCGGCGATCGATGCTGGAAAACGTTCGGGGCTTTGGGCAACGATTTTTGGTGGACTTGCAACCATGATCATGGGTAATGCAGTTCCTGGTGTTGTATTAGGAATTTTAATTGGTAAAGGTGTCGATGAAATTGGCTGGAATAAAGTGACTAAAAGTATGATGGCGGCAGTTATTCTATTATTTGTCTTTAGTGCCTTTTTCCGAGGATTCGATTTGCAAATGATCGAAAGCTTCCGATTACAAATTCCAGGGTGGTTACAAAATATGCATGATGTTTTCAGTATTGGTAAATAGTTGAATAGAAAGTGAGGGTCTGTAATGGATGAAATAGTAGAGTTAGAAAAAAAGAATTTTTGGTTTGCTGACTGGTCATTTCCGATTTTAGTTGGTTTGTTGTCCGCCGGTGTCTTTGCGGGAACGCATATGTATATTGAGCATGGCGTGGGAGCGTTTAATGAAGTGGCAATTGTTGCAATGTTGAAAGCTGGCATGGACGGTGGTTCATATGGTGCAGCAGCAGCTTTTGGAGCAAGTTTCTTATTCGCCCGTATTTTAGAAGGTTCACTTGTTGGAATTTTGGATATTGGTGGTGCGATTTTAACGGGTGTTGGAATTGGAGTTCCTGCTATTCTATTAAGTATGGGGATTACAGCGCCAGTTGAAAACTTTGGACTGTCTTTATTAACTGGAATGATCCTTGGCCTGATCATTGGTGGAATTATTATTATGATCCGTAAGTTTACGATCAATCAGTCGAATTCTACTTTTGGGGCAGATGTTATGATGGGAGCAGGGAATGCTTCTGGTCGTTTCTTAGGACCTCTGATCATTATTAGTGCATGTGGAGCCTCTGCCCCAATCGGTATTGGTTCAATTATCGGTGCTGTGATTTTCTATGTCTGGAAAAAACCTATCGCTGGTGGCGCGATTTTAGGCGCAATGATCTTTGGTGCAATATTCCCGGTTGATTTACCTAGTTAAGATCGATTAAAGTTGCACTTTTCTTTTGAAAACCGTTTACATTATAATGTTACCATGTTATTATGAATGAGAAATAATTTGATTTTTTATTCATACTACTATTTTGAACGGGGGACAAAAGAAATGAATGGTTTTGTGCAGTGGATGGAAGTAAAATTGATGCCGGTTGCGAATAAATTTGGTTCTCAGCGGCATATGACAGCGATCAGAAAGGGACTTATCGCAACGATGCCTTTGACGATCGTAGGTGCCTTTTTTACAGTATTTCAGAATATTCCAATTGATGCGTATATGAAATTTATTGAACCGTATCAAGCAGTTTTGGATATTCCGTCACGTTATACAATGGGGATCTTAGCTCTTTATGCAACATTTGGTATTGCTTCTTCTTTAGCGACGAGTTACAAGTTGGATTCCTTAACGTGCGGGATTTTAGCAGTGATGGCCTTTTTAGTCACAGCAGCACCTCCAACACGTGTTTTTGAAGACGTGAAAGATGTTATTGGTGCAGGGCGTTATATTAATTTAGCCAATATCGGTTCTGCTTCATTGTTTGGCGCGATCGTTACAGCGCTTGTTTCGGTAGAAATTTATCGTTTCTTTATTCAAAAGGACATTACGATAAAAATGCCTGATGGTGTTCCACCAGAAGTGTCTAACTCATTTATTGCGTTGATTCCTGGAGCGGTGATTTTATTACTATTTTGGGTGATTCGTCACGTTATCGGTTTTGATTTAAATGGATTTTTAAGTACATTACTAATGCCTTTGAAAGATACCTTAGCTGGGAATAGCTTATTTGGTGGATTACTTACAGTCTTCTTGATTTGTTTCTTCTGGGTTTTAGGGATTCACGGACCAGCAATCATGGGACCTGTGATCAGACCGTTTTGGGATATGTCGATTGCTGAGAATACACTTGCTTTCCAAGAAGGTGCCTCAGTTCATAATTTACCGAATATTTTCACTGAACAATTTTTACAATGGTTTATTTGGATCGGTGGAGCCGGTACTACTTTAGCTTTAGTCGTTTTAATGATGTTTTCTAAATCAACATACTTGAAAAGTTTAGGACGTTTGTCCTTCTTGCCAGGATTATTCAATATTAATGAACCTGTGATTTTTGGTACACCGATCGTAATGAATCCGATTTTGGGAATTCCATTTATCGTGGCACCACTGATCACAACAACATTTTCATATTTTCTAACAGTGACCAATGTGATTCCAATGATGGCAGCGCGTTTACCATTTGCAATACCTGCGCCGATTGCTGCTTGGATGAGTACAAACTGGAGCGTTCCAGCAGCACTGCTTGTCTGTGTCAATTTCGCGATTACTTTGGCGATTTACTACCCGTTCTTCAAAGTATATGAAAAACAACAATTAGACAAAGAAGCAGAAGAGTTGGCAGCAGAACAAAAAGCAAAAGCAGCTGCTTAATTGAGATAGAGAGGGAGGGGAGTAGCTTTACTGCCCTCTTTGGTGATGAAGGTTATGATAATTTGGTTCATCGTATTTTTTATTTTTAGTCAAGTAATGATTGAAAGAAAATGGCTGCCTGAAAAATTTATGGATTTAAGGCTACTGCATCTATGTGTTGCTTCAATTGGTTTGATTTTCTTAGCGATCGTGGTAGGAATTTTAGTCAAGCAACCAATAGTTGTAGTAGGAACCGTCACTATTTTTTGTAGTTCAGTCCTGTCTTGGAAATATCGTAATAAATTCGACCATATAAAGCGAGGGTAAAATAAATGAAAAGAGCATTAGGTGTATCTGTTTATCCAGATCATAGTGATATAGAAAAAGACAAAGCTTATTTAAAAAAAGCCAGTGAATTTGGATTTTCACGGATTTTTATGAGCATGCTGGAAGTAACTGAAGGCAAAGAAGTCGTAAAGGAAAAATTTAAATCATTGATTTCTTATGCAAAGAGCTTAGGTTATGAAACGATTTTAGATGTGGCACCAAACATTTTTGATGAGTTACAAATTTCATATGATGATTTAACATTCTTTTATGAAACTGGAGCAGACGGTATTCGTTTAGATGCTGGATTTGATGGAAACAAAGAAGCGAAGCTAACATTTAATCCATTCGAGTTAGCGATTGAATTAAATATGAGTAACGATGTAGCATACCTGGATAATATTTTAACTTATGAAGCAAATGTTCCGTTTCTTTATGGGTGTCACAATTTTTATCCGCAAGAAGGGACTGCGTTGCCTTACGATTTCTTTGAGCGGTGTAGTGTTCGTTTTAAAAAACATGGAATTCGGACAGCAGCATTTATCAATTCACAAGCGGGGAAAATCGGTCCTTGGGATGTTAATGATGGCTTACCAACACTTGAAATGCACCGCCATTTACCAGTAGACGTCCAAACAAAACATCTATTTGCAACGGGTTTGATCGATGATGTGATTATTGGCAATGCCTATGCATCTGATGAAGAGTTAGAATTGTTAGGTAGCTTAAATCGCTATCAATTAGAATTATCAGTTGAATTTACTGAACAGGCAAGCGAGATTGAAAAAGAAATCGTGTTGACGGAACAACACTTCCGTCGCGGAGATATCACTGATCAAGTAGTTCGTTCAACCGAAGTTCGTAAAAAATACAAAAATGATGCCAATCCTGCTCATGACAATACACAAGAATTTCAAGTCGGAGATGTTGTGATCGGCAACGATGCATTTGGGAAATACAAAAATGAGCTGCAAATTGTTTTACAGCCGCATTCAGACGACCGTAAAAACAAGGTAGGTCAAATAACAGAGAAAGAATTGTTGTTGTTGGATTTTGTAAAACCCTGGACAAAATTTAGATTTAAAGAAAAGTAGGGGATAAAATGAGTTACGACTTAATTATAAAAAATGGGAGAACAATTGAAGGTAAACCAATAGAAATAGCAATAAATGCTGGGAAAATCGCAAAAGTTGCGGATAAAATCGAAGCAGATGGGAAAGAATTGATCGAACTATCAGCTGATACCTATCTATCAGCTGGTTGGATCGATGATCATGTTCACTGTTTTGAAAAGATGACTTTGTATTATGATTTTCCAGATGAAATTGGTGTAAAAAAAGGCGTAACAACAGTAATCGATGCAGGTACAACAGGCGCTGAAAATATCCATGAATTTTATGACCTAGCCAAACAAGCAAAAACTAATGTCTATGCGTTAGTGAATATTTCGAAATGGGGCATTGTTGAGCAAGATGAACTGGCAGATCTTAGTAAGGTAAAAGAAGAGCTCGTTCATAAGGCGTTGACTGAATTGCCTGATTTTGTTGTAGGAATCAAAGCGCGTATGAGTAAAACAGTGATCGGTGACAATGGGATCACTCCTTTAGAGATGGCGAAGAAGATTCAAAAGGAAAACAATGACCTGCCGCTTATGGTGCATATTGGATCAGCTCCTCCAGAGCTAAACAAGATACTAGCTCATATGACAAAAGGGGATGTGTTGACCCATTGCTTTAATGGAAAACCCAATGGTATTTTAGATCAGTCAACAAATAAAGTTAAAGATTTTGCTTGGGCTGCCTATAATAAAGGTGTTGTATTTGATATTGGTCATGGGACGGATAGTTTTAATTTCCATGTTGCTGAAACAGCTTTAGCAGAAGGTATGAAAGCAACTTCGATCAGTACAGATATTTACATCCGTAACCGTGAAAAAGGTCCAGTTCATGATTTAGCCACTACGATGGAAAAATTACGTGTGGTCGGATATGATTGGCCTGAAATTATTGAAAAAGTGACCGAAGCACCTGCTGAAAACTTCCGTTTTGAGACAAAAGGTCATTTAAAAGAAGGCTATGACGGAGATATCACAATTTTTACGATTGAAGCAGGCCAAAAGACATTGACTGATTCAAACGGATTTACCAGAGAAGCAAAAGAATTGATCAAACCTGTAAAAACCATTATTGGAGGAACAGTTTATGACAATTAGTTATGAAAAATTCAATCTAAAAGAAGTCATCAATGCCTCAGGGAAAATGACGATCTTAGGCGTATCGAAAGTCTCAGAGAATGTATTAGCCGCGCAAAAATTCGGTGGGGAACATTTCTTTGAGATGAGTGAGTTAAGTATTCAAACAGGCGCTTACCTAGCTAAATTATTGACTGTCGAAGATGCGCAAGTTGTTTCATCTGCATCTGCTGGCATCGCCCAAAGTGTGGCAGCCTTGATCGGTGAAGGTTCAGCTTATCACGCTTACCATCCATACACAGATAAAATCACCAAACGTGAAATCATCTTACCTAAAGGGCATAATGTAGACTACGGTACGCCCGTTGAAGTAATGGTCGAACAAGGTGGGGGACGAGTGGTGGAAGCAGGCTATGCCAATATGTGTTCACCTGAACACATTGAAATGATGATCACAGACCAAACAGCCGCGATTCTCTACATCAAGAGCCACCATACTGTTCAAAAAAGTATGTTAAGTGTGGAAGAAGCCGCAACAGTGGCCAAAGCGAACAACTTGCCGTTGATCGTTGATGCCGCAGCGGAAGAAGACTTATTCAAATACATCGAAGCAGGCGCAGATCTTGTGATCTACAGTGGAGCCAAAGCCATCGAAGGCCCAAGTGCCGGACTTGTGATCGGCAAAAAAGCTTATATCGAATGGATCCGCCTACAAGGAAAAGGCATCGGCCGCGCAATGAAAATCGGTAAAGATAATATCTTAGGCTTTACCCAAGCGGTAGAAGATTATGTGAAAAACGGCAGTGAAGCAGGGGCTTCTATGCAAGCACGCTTAGCCCCATTTATTGAGGGACTAAATACTATCACAAATATCGAAGCCAAAGTCGTTCAAGATGGAGCGGGTAGAGATATTTACCGTGCCAGTATCAAAGTCAGCGGAGCGAAATCAGCCAAAGCAGTCATCCAAGAATTAAAAGCTGAAAGTCCCGCTATTTATACCCGAGAATACCAAGCCAACAACGGGATCATCGAATTCGATATCCGTTCTGTCAATGAAGAAGAAATGAATAAAATCGTGACTCGTTTAAGCGAAATCATGAATTAAAAAACTACTAAACAGGAGTGAATCAACCATGACATTAACACCAAACTATTTAGAAGACCGTATTTGCCTAAACGTTTTAGCCAACTCAGTAGAAAACGCAAAAGACTGTTACGAAGCTGCCGAAGGGCATATCGTTTTAGGTGTTTTATCTAAAAACTACCCAACCGATGAAGCCGCGATCGAAGACATGAAAAAATATGCCGCAGAAACCAACAACGCATTATCAGTCGGTTTAGGCGCAGGGGATCCAAACCAAAGCCAAATGGTGTCAAGAATCTCAAAAGAACTACAACCGCAACACGTCAACCAAGTCTTCACAGGCGTTGGGACATCTCGTGCTTTATTAGGTCAAAATGACACGATCGTTAATGGCTTAGTCTCACCAACAGGCAAAGTCGGCATCGTCAATATCGCCACAGGTCCCTTAAGTTCCCAAACACCAGCAGGTGAAGTAACGATCGAAACAGCGATTCGTTTATTACAAGATATGGGCGGCAGCTCCATCAAATTCTTCCCAATGAAAGGATTAGCACATATCGAAGAATACAAAGCAGTTGCAGAGGCCTGTGCAAAATATGATTTCTACCTAGAACCAACAGGGGGCATCGATTTAGAAAACTTTGAAGAAATCGTACAAATCGCAGTGGACGCAGGCGTGAAAAAGATCATTCCTCACGTATACAGCTCGATCATCGACTCAGAAACAGGCGATACAAGACCAGAAGATGTGAAAACATTACTAGGTATGATTAAAAATACGTTGAACAACTAAAAGCTGAATGAGCTCGTTCAGAGCTGACAGAAAAATAGGGAAAGTTGACTGTGGCGTATTATGTCACGGCCCACTTTCATCTTTTTCCCGAAGCACTAACTCATGAAGCTAGATAAACTAAAAGCTGAATGAGCTCGTTCAGAGCTGACAGAAAAATAGAAAATAGGCAGGGATCGAGATGAGAATTGCAGCGTTTGGTGAAATAATGATGCGTTTGACACCACCAGAATATCTGATGTTGGAACAAACTAAGGATTTACGTTTAGATTTTACAGGTACAGGAGTCAATATTTTAAGTAATCTCGCTCATTTTGGCTGTCAAACAAGCTTATTGACAAATCTTCCAGATAATCGTTTGGGCGAAGCAGCAAAAGCAAGTGTTCGTCAATTAGGTATTCAAGATCGTTGGATAGGTTCTTCTGGGGATCATATAGGTTCTTATTTTGCTGAAATGGGATTTGGACCAAGACCTACACAAGTTACTTATCAAAATCGTCGAAGTAGTTCTTTTGGTGTGAGTAATGCATCTAGTTATGAGTTTGATGCATTTTTAGAAGAAACAGACTTAGTCCATATTTGCGGGATTTCATTAAGTTTGACGGAAGAAACGCGCGATGCAGCTTTTACATTAGCAAAAAAGGCGAGTACTTCTGGAAAAAAAGTTTGTTTTGATTTTAATTTTCGTCCTAGTTTAAACACGGCTCATGGTGTGGCGTTTATGAAGGAACAATATGAAAAAATATTACCGTATTGTGATTTAGTTTTTGGCAGCCAACGTGATTTAACCGACTTATTAGGGATGAAATTGGATGAATCATTGGATTCTTCTAAAAAATTTGAAGAGTTAGTTCAGCGATTTATGTTAGAGTACAAAATTACACACTTTGCAGGAACCGTTCGTCACGGTAAAGGAGATAAACATTATTTAAGCGGTTTTTTATTTGATTCAGAAAACTATGTTCAAGCTGCGCCACGTGAGATTATTAATCTAGATCGAATCGGTGCGGGTGATGCATATGCTGCAGGTGTTTTACTTGGCGTAATTGAAGAGTGGTCATTATTGGAAATAGTAGAGTTTGCAACGGCTAACGGTGTTTTAGCTCATACGATTCAAGGGGATATACCACTAACGACGCGCAAACAAGTTAGACATATCATGGAGCAGCCAACAGTAGATTTGATCCGTTAAAGGAAAGAGTAGCATGAAATAGTGTAAATGCATTTATACTACTTTCGTTCTACTCTTTTTTTCATTATAATAAGTAGAAGTAGGGAATTTAGCGAAACCATTTACGTGACGAAGATAAATTGGTATGCTTAGGAAGCGAAGCTATTGTTTTATTTATTATAAAGAAAAGTCTGTTTACAGGAGGAGATCGACATGACCGATGAAAATATTTGGAAAGCACTAGACGATGATGTTTTGAAAGATAGTATTCGAAAACGACCAGGTATGTACATTGGCGGGATTGGTCCGACGGGCTTGGAAAGCATGGTATTGCAAGTGCTTGATCATTTGTTGCAATTGGCAGTTGATCTAAAGCAGACAGAACTTTCAATCGAGCTTTCAGAGAAACAATTTATTTTTTCTTTTTTCAGTAAAAAAGGTTTATTTTTAGATAAAATGCCAGAAGAACAATATACGCCGCCTTATCTTTTTCTTTCGATCGTCAATGCTTTGTCAGAACAATTAGGTTTTGGTGTGGAAAAATCAGGAAAACGGACAATTCAAATCTATCAAAACGGACAATTAAATAAAAAGGCATTGATCCCTTCAGAAGATGAAGGACAAAGAATCGAGTTGGCATTTACACCCGATGAAACGTTATTCGGCAATAAAGCATTATCCTATTTTATTTTATTTAATCGTTGTCAAGAATTAGCGATGTTAAACAGTGGTCTGACGATTTTGCTGACTGATGGGAAAAAACAAAAAAATTATTTTCATTATGAGCAAGGGCTAGTTGATTATATTTTTCAAAAAGATGATAGCATCACGCGAAGCGGTCAGCCATTGATCATCAACACGATCAGTGAAGGTGTGACGATCCAAGCAGTCATCTCAAAAAACGGTTCGACTAGTATTAAGGATAGTTTTGTTAATGGTCATTTGCCTTCTGATGGAGGAACGCATCTTGATGGTTTTGTTCAAGGGACAGTGGATGCCATCAATCAGTTTTTAGAGGAAACGAATCGTTTGAAGTATTTAACAATAGATAATTTTTCTGAGCGCTTTGATGTTGTCCTATCAATCAGGGTAAAACGACCAAGATACACTGGCGCAGTCAAAAAGAAAATTAGAAATCCTGAGCTGTATAAAATTGTGAAAGAAGCTGTATTTACTGAAGTTTCTACTTTCCTCAAACGACATCCTGCTTGGTATTTGAATTAGTAGTCAGCTGAAAGGGAACGATTATGAAAATTTTTATTGATGGTGACGGTTCACCAGTAAAAGATGCGACAATTGAAGTTGCACTAGTTTATTCTCTTGAGGTTGTGATCGTAACAAGTATTGATCATTATTCTTTGAAAGAGTATCCTAAAAATGTTTCTTTTGTTTATGTTGATAAGGGAGCTGATGCAGCTGATTATAAGATTGTTCAACTAATCAAAGGTGATGATCTGTTAGTAACACAAGATTATGGGCTAGCTTCATTGGTTTTGCCTAAGGGCGCGTGTGTACTTCATCAGCTGGGGTATCAGTATACAGCAGCAACTATTGATGGCTTATTGGAGCAACGTTATTTTAGTGCAAAAGTTCGTAAAAGTGGTGGTCATACAAAGGGACCTAAAGCTTTCACCGCTGAAAATCGTGAACTATTTAAAGAAAAATTGATTGAAGTGCTAGAAGCAAAAAAAGAGAATGAACGCTGAAAATAAGGTAGACTTAACGGAATGCCTTATTTTTTATTCAAATTTAAGTAAATGAAAGGATTATTTTTATTAAAAAAAAACATCTCAGCTAAAAAAATCCTCGATTTAATGATTTGTTTCTATTCGGACTAACGCTTTTATGCTAAAATATGAAGGAGCTATTTTGAGTTTCTTTGTTGAGAACAACAATTTAAAAATTATTGAGCTTTAAGAGTTAGCCATTCAAGGAAAGGATAAAACCATATTAGTCAATTTTTTGATGGCTTTATCAAGGTACATAAGCTCTTTCAGCTTTAAAAATTAGGAGGAAAAGCATTTGAAGATTACTTTGCTATATGGTGGGAGAAGTGAAGAACATGATGTTTCGATATTGTCTGCCTATTCCGTTTTAAATGCGATCTATTATAATTACTATCAAGTTCAACTGGTTTTTATTAGCAAAGAAGGTCAATGGGTGAAAGGACCGCTCTTGTCAGAAAAGCCGGAAAGCAAAGAGGTTCTTAATCTGACTTGGTCTGATGATGGGGAAATAGATAAATGGGGCGAATTTACAGGTAAAGTGATTCGACCTTGTGATATTCAAGAAGAAGATACGATTGTTTTCCCTGTATTACATGGACCAAATGGCGAAGATGGAACAATCCAAGGCTTTTTAGAAACGATCGGAATGCCATATGTGGGAGCTGGCGTCTTAGCTAGTGCGAATGCAATGGATAAAATCATGACCAAATACTTGCTTCAAACAGCAGGCATCCCTCAAGTACCGTATGTTCCAGTTTTGAAAAACAATTGGAAAGAAAACCCAAAGAAAGTCTTTGAACAATGCGAAGGTTCATTGATTTATCCAGTATTTGTCAAACCGGCGAACATGGGTTCAAGTGTTGGGATTAGTAAAGCGGAAAATCGTGAAGAATTACAAAATGCTTTGGAAGAAGCGTATCGTTATGATTCTCGAGCAATCGTTGAACAAGGAATCGAAGCACGTGAGATCGAAGTGGCGGTTTTAGGAAATGAAGATGTGCGGACGACACAACCTGGTGAGATCGTAAAAGATGTTGAATTTTATGATTACAATTCAAAATATATTGACAATCAAATTACAATGCAGATTCCAGCTGAAGTCCCAGATGAAGTTCACCAAAAAGCGCAAGAATATGCTAAAAAAGCCTATACATTATTAGACGGAAGTGGTCTTAGCCGTTGTGATTTCTTTTTAACAAGTAAGAATGAATTATTCTTGAATGAACTGAATACGATGCCAGGTTTCACCCAGTTCAGTATGTATCCATTACTATGGGAAAACATGGGCTTGAAGTATAGCGATTTGATTGAAGAACTGATTCAGTTAGGACTAAATCGCTTTAAACAAAGACAAAGTTTTTTTGAAAGATAAATGATGAGAGGGAGGGGATAAAACGTTGGACGTTTTGTCTCAGCCCTTTTATAGTTATGCATATGAAATTGTGTGTATGAAGAGTGAAATCGAGATCGAGTAGACAATTAGATGGAGGAGGAAATACAATGAAATTAACTTTTTGGGAAGCTGCCCAAGCAACCAAAGCAACCAATAATTGGAACCAATGGCCCGATTTTGATTTAACTGGGCTTGAGTTTGATAGTCGTTTGATTCAAAAAAACAATCTATTTGTGCCGCTAAAAGGTGAAAATGATGGACATTCGTTTATTCAAAGTGCGGTAGAAAATGGTGCAGGTGCGGCATTTTGGAGTTCAGCGGAGAAGGCTCCTGATGATCTGCCAGTTTTACAAGTTGTAGATACTTTAAGTGCTATGCAGGATTTAGCTGTATATTATTTGAAAAAAATGACACCAACTGTCATTGCGATTACAGGAAGCAATGGGAAAACAACTACAAAAGATATGACAGAAGCTGTGTTAGCCCAACAATTCAAGACATATAAAACACAAGGCAATTATAATAACGATATCGGTTTGCCCTATACTATTTTACATATGCCTGATGAAACAGAAAAACTAATTTTAGAAATGGGCATGGATCATGCAAATGAAATTGATTTTCTATCAAGATTAGCTCATCCTGATGTTGCTGCGATTACGATGATCGGTGAGGCGCATATTGAAAATCTTGGTTCAAGAGCAGGGATTGCTAAGGCAAAAATGGAAATTACGGCAGGGCTGATTGCTAACGGTTTGTTGATCATTCCAGCAGATGAACCTTTATTAATGCCGTTAATTAAAAAATTGCCGCAAACGGTCAACACATTTGGATTAGAAAAAGCGGATTGCCAAGCCGAGATCATAGAAGTGCAAAAAGAATATACAACGTTCAAAATCAAGGGCTCAAGCACGTTATTCACTATTCCTGTTCCCGGAAAATATAATGTCGGGAATGCCTTGATCGCGATTACCATTGGTAAATGGTTTGAGGTGTCAGAAGAAAAAATCCAAGCTGGGTTAGTAGATTTTCAATTAACCAAAAATCGGACAGAATGGTTAAAAAGCAGTACTGGCATTGAGATTCTAAGTGATGTGTACAATGCAAATCCAACGGCGATGAACTTGGTACTGGATAGTTTTAGCCAGATGCCCACGCAAGGAAAACGAGTGGCTGTTTTAGGGGATATGCTTGAGTTGGGACCTGACTCTACCAACATGCACGCTTCGGTTAATGAACACTTAAATCCAACAGAAATCGCAGAAGTTGTTCTCTATGGAACTGAAATGCATGCTTTGTATAAGATACTTACAAGTAAATATCAGGAAAAACAAATCCATTACTTTAAAAAAGAGGAAAAGGAAGCCTTGATCAAAACAGTAAAATCCATACTTGAACCAGAGGACATGGTTGTTTTAAAAGCAAGTAATGGGATGGGGTTAAATGAAGTAGTGACGAAACTTCTCGAAATTTAGCAAGCTTTCATAAAACTTGCTGAAAATATAAAACTATGCTAAAATAACCTATTGCCGAAAGATCGAAGTAGATAAAACGAAAGTACCTATTGAAGATACTTTTCTATCATATAAAGATTAAAAAAGCTGAACGAACTCGTTTGGCTTTTCTAGTGCCTGTAGCTTCATAAGGTGGATTTTTCGGTAACACTAATCAGAAAATAAATGAAACCTATGTAGAAGGTTTATAGACGCCATCAACATTTTCGAAATTAGTGAAAGTCAAATCACCTGTAACACCATTTTAGAAGAATTTAGTTCTTCTGCAACAAACATTATTAGGAGGATATCATTTGAAATTTAAAGAACTTGGCTTAGAACCAGATTTATTGGCAGCAATCGAACGCTCAGGATTTGAAGAAGCAACACCGATTCAGGAGGAAACAATCCCTCTAGCATTACAAGGAAAAGACGTTATTGGACAAGCTCAAACAGGAACTGGTAAAACAGCAGCTTTTGGTCTTCCAATGTTGCAAAAAATCGACACGTCAAACCGTGTATTACAAGGAATCGTGATTGCACCAACTCGTGAATTAGCAATCCAAACACAAGAAGAGTTATACCGTTTAGGTCGCGACAAAAAAATTCGTGTACAAGCAGTATACGGTGGAGCAGACATCGGTCGCCAAATTCGTGGACTTAAAGAAAATCCGCATATCGTTGTAGGAACACCTGGACGTTTATTAGACCACATCAATCGTCGCACTTTAAAACTAGATACGATCGAAACGTTAGTTTTAGATGAAGCAGATGAAATGTTGAACATGGGATTCTTAGAAGATATCGAAAAAATCATTTCTAAAATTCCGTCAGTTCGTCAAACACTATTATTCTCAGCAACAATGCCGCCAGCAATCAAAAATATTGGCGTGAAATTCATGAAAGACCCAGAACACGTGAAAATCAAAGCGAAAGAAATGACTGCTGATTTGATCGATCAATATTATGTGCGTTCAAAAGATTTCGAGAAATTCGATATCATGACACGTTTACTAGATGTTCAAACGCCAGAATTAACAATTGTTTTCGGTCGTACGAAACGTCGTGTAGATGAGTTAGCCCGTGGTTTAGAGGCTCGTGGTTATAAAGCTGAAGGAATTCATGGAGACTTGTCACAGCAAAAACGTATGAGCGTTTTACGTTCATTTAAAAATGGTAATTTAGATATTTTAGTTGCAACAGACGTTGCAGCCCGTGGTTTAGATATCTCTGGCGTAACACATGTCTACAACTATGATATCCCGCAAGATCCAGAAAGCTACGTTCACCGTATTGGTCGTACTGGCCGTGCTGGTAAAGGCGGAATGTCTGTGACTTTTGTTACACCAAACGAAATGGGCTATTTACATGTCATCGAAGAGCTAACTAAAAAACGTATGACACCACTACGTCCACCAAGTGAAAAAGAAGCGTTCAAAGGACAATTAGGTGCAGCAATCGAAACCGTTGAAGAAAAATTAGCAGAAAATGGTCTAGAAAATTACTTGCCTTCTGCTGAGAATCTTTTAGAAAAATATTCTGCTGAAGACTTAGCAGCATTGTTGTTAAAAACTATTTCTAAAGATCCATCAGATGCTGTTCCAGTTAAAATTACACCAGAACGTCCATTACCATCAACTAAAAAAGGCTTCAACAAAAACAATCGCGGCGGTGGCGGCGGAAACAGCCGTAATCGCAATAAAAACGGTGGCGGCGGCTATCGTGGCAATAAGAATAACAAAGGGACTGGCAGCACTGGAAATGGCGGCTATAATAAGAGCAAAGATAATCGTTCAGCAAAACGTCATAACGATAAAAAACGCAGCTTTGTTATTAGAGATAACTCAAATTAATGAATCCATAATAGAGAGAAATAAGAATTTAGTTGTTTCTATCTCATCACTAATTGGATTTCGGGAGGGTGAGACAAGGCATAAAAGCTTTGTTTCATCCTCTTTTATTGAATCAAATCGCGTTAGTCTTTTCAAGTTATAGTAATATAATTAGGATTTAACTCAAAAAGTAGTACTATAATCACCTATTTATTGAGTTTTTTGCCGAAGCTAGACGAGCTGTTCTAGCTTTTTATTAATTTTTACATTATTATGTGGAAAAATTGCTAAAATTTGATAGAATAAGAGTAATTTATAAAATAAAAAAAGAGGGCTTGAAAGAATGATAAGAGGAATTGGTATAGACATGGTAGAACTTTCAAGAATCGAAAAAATTATCGGAAATAAATCTTCTTTTATACAACGAGTTCTTACTGACGATGAATATGCACTTTTTCAAAAATTACCACACAAACGACAAGTAGAATTTTTAGCGGGGCGTTTTGCGTGTAAAGAGGCTTTTTCTAAAGCATGGGGGACAGGGATCGGAAGTTTAGGCTTACGTGATGTTGAAATTTTAAAAGAAGATAATGGTGCTCCTAAGGTTACAAAATCACCTCATGAAGGAAATGTATTTGTGTCGATTTCACATACAGACACCTATGCAGTTGCTCAAATTATTCTGGAAACAGTTTAAAAGAGGAATTGTTTAACTACAAAATTTGAATAACGGTCGAGACCAAAGCTTTTGATTAGACATCACTTGATTTTTTCCAATTTGAAATAAATCACTTGAATAGTTTGATTCGACTGTAAAAGAAAGAAGGACACATATGGCTGTAGGATGGCATCGTCCCACAAAACTAGTAATCGATACACAGGCAATTAAAGAGAATGTTTGCAATGAAGTAAAGCGAATGCCGCAAGGGACGGAATTATTTGCGGTCGTTAAAGCAAACGGTTATGGACATGGAGCTGTTCAAACGGCTAAAGCGGCTATTGAAGGAGGCGCTACGGGATTTTGTGTAGCAATCTTAGATGAAGCCATAGAGCTACGGGAAGCCGGCATAACAGAGCCAATCCTCATTTTAAGTGTCGTGGATGTTTCTTACATAGAATTGCTGCTAAAGTACGATTTATCTGTTACAGTAGCAACTCAAGAATGGCTGGAACAAGCAATTGAACAACTGAACCATATAGGGACACAAATACCACTGAAAATACATATAAAAGTTGATACAGGTATGGGACGCATTGGATTTATTACGCCGAAAGAAGTAAAACATGCTGTGGCATTAATAGCATCAACGAAAATGCTTGCTTGGGAAGGATTGTTTACCCATTTTTCTACTGCTGATGAAAAAGACGTAAGTTACTTTGAAAAGCAGACGCAACGTTTTCAAGCAATACTATCAGTGCTTCTTGAGTTGCCGAGATATGTGCACGTAAGTAACAGTGCAACTGCTCTTTGGCATCCAGATAATGTAGGAAACATGATTCGTTTTGGTATAGCTATGTATGGGTTGAATCCATCTGGGCGAGTATTGCCAGAAGTTTATCCGTTAAAACCTGCATTGAGTTTGGTATCCAAGTTGATTCAAGTGAAAGAACTTTCCGTAGGTGAAGGCATTGGCTACGGTAACACTTACACGACAACTGAAAATGAATGGATCGGCACTGTACCGATTGGTTATGCCGATGGATGGTTACGCCGCTTACAAGGTTTTTCAGTACTAGTTAACGGCGAAAAATGTGAAATCGTTGGAAGAATCTGTATGGATCAGTGTATGATCCGACTGCCTAAGCAAACGGCAATCGGGACAAAAGTCACATTTATTGGAAACGATCATGGTGAAGAGATCACAATGCAGATGGTCGCAGATAAATTAGAGACGATTCATTATGAAGTAGCATGTACGTTTTCTGAACGTATGCCAAGGGAGTATAAATAGAATAGGAGGTTTCAAATGGTCAAAAGGGGTGACATATATTTTGCAGACTTATCCCCTGTTGTAGGATCAGAACAAGGGGGAGTACGTCCAGTACTAGTCATACAAAATAATTTAGGCAATCATTTTAGTCCAACCATCATCGTCGCTGCGATCACAGCAAAGATGGCTAAACCAAAACTGCCGACACATATAGGAATTAATTCAGAAGAAACAGGCATTGAACGCGATTCGGTCATTTTATTGGAACAGATCCGTACTATTGATAAAATACGTTTAAAAGAAAAAGTTTGCCATCTGGGGATAGAAATCATGGACTCTGTTGATCGTGCCTTGGGCGTTAGCGTTGGAATTTTGGAAGCAGAACTGGAAGAAGAAAATCTTGGTACATATCGTTAAAGTATCAGATATTTTAATGGAAAACATAAGACCTAACCTGTTTTTATTAACATTAGGACGACCGTTTGCAACAACATAATTCTAAATAGGATTACATTGTTCGTTACTTATACATTGTTATTTTTAATCGTTTAGTTGTTACTAGTAAAAATGCTGAAATCAAGTACGAGAAAGTATAAATTAATCACATATGAACCCTTTCCTTTTGTTTAAATAATAAAAAAATGCTAAATTTTATGAATAGCCTAGTTGTTTTATTGACTTTTGCCAGAGTTTATAAAAAAAAGTTGGCAATAACGTAACGTAATGTTACAATAAACTATGTATAATTGGGTGGAAAGTGGATAACTTTCAAAAAAGTAGATATATTTAGTGTTTTTTTATTAAGGGATAAAGGAGTTTATATTTAATGACAATTTTCATGTTCGTATTAGTAGTAATACTGTTTCTTTTTTTCAGTTATCAGTTGTATGTTCGATTCCAACTGGAGAGTTTAGATTCTGATAGTCCAAAAATGAAACGCAAGATTAATTTTTATAAGTATCAAGAGAACAATCGATCACTATTGTTTTTGATGATTGCAGCAATTATTTTTTGCTTAATACTTTTTGGGATACTTTATAATCAAGATACTTTAAGAAAAGATAATAAAGATCTAGAATTGAAGATAGAAGAGATTAAGGATGCCAGAGGCGGAGCTTCTGGTGCAAAAATTGAGAGCTATAAAGAAAATGCATTAAAATTGACTGAATTCCCTTGGAAAAAAGTCGTAGAAAGCAGAGATGCTCAAGCACTAGATAACTATGAACTTCAATTTTTGAGAGATTGGCAGCCCTTTTTTGGAGAAGCAAATGTGTCAATCATGATTAGTCAGAAAACGGAAACATTGACTATCTCAGTCTTTCCAACAGCATTGACATTTAATGATTTCCAAACAGCTGAAAAAAATATTGAGACCTTTATTAAAGAGCTACAACCAGTAAAAGAAATCAAAATGATTGATTTTAACTTTACATATCGAGATAAAACAAACAAACTATCTAAAAAATCGGTTGTTTATACAAGAGAATCGACTGACAGTAACTTAGAAAAAGTAGTATTAGACAAATAGAGTAGAGAAATAAAAGATGGGGTGTAAAACACATGGCAAAGAGACGGTTAATTAAGAAAATTAACGAGGTTTCCGAAGAGGAATTAACACAAGATGTAGACTTTAATTCGGAAAGTGAACAACGACCTGCTCCTATAACAACAAATAATAGCAATTTATTAGCTGAACAAGAGCAAGAGATCACACGATTAAGAGAATTGATCGAAGAATATAGAATGCAAGAAGCTGAATTTGAACAAAACAAAGAAGAGAACTTCCGTTTATCTCAACAAAATAAACAATTAGTCCTTAAAGTTGAAAGCAATCAAGATGAACTTGAATTATTAAAAGAAAAGAATGATGAGTTAGCCACACAACTTAACCAAAAAGAAACAGAACTTTTTGAATTAGAAGATGCGACAGAATCTGCTGATTCTTCAGAAGAAATCAATCGTTTAAATGCACAAATTGCAGAATTGAAGAAAGAAAATATCAGTGGGCAAGAACAAATTGCTTATCTTGAGACAGCGCTTGTTGAAAAAGACAAAGCTTTGGAAACACAAATTCTCGAAAAAGAGAAAGAAATACAACAATTACAAGCTGATTTAGCTGCCCGAGGAACAATCGGAGAAAAACAAGAAGCATTGGAGACGGTGAAGATGGAATTAGAATCATTGAATGAAAAACTTCAAACTACTGATAAAGAAAATCAAGAATTAACACAAAAACTTGCTGATCTTCAAGAGCAAATGCGCCGCCTACAACAAGAAAACCAAGACTTAAAAGACAAAGAAATTACTTTAGCAACAACTAGTGATGTTTCTGTCGATAACAGTCGTGTTGACGAATTGAAAAAAGAATTAGAAACAGTTCTAAAAGAAAAAAGTGAGCTAGAAACAAATCTAGGCCGTATCCAAGGGCTAAATGATAAATATTCTATTCAAAAGAATGTATTTGAATCTGAATTAGCTGGTTTGAGAAGTATCTACAAAGAAAAAGAAGAAGAACTAGAAAACTTAAATGCTGAACTTGAAACAATGCGCAGCATGTCTGCAACTGGCGAAGCTACAGGAAATCAGTTAGCAGAATTGTTACAAGCTAAACAACAAATCAACGATCTATTATTGAAAAATCAATCATTACAAGAAGAAGCATTGAAATCACAACAAGAAATCGGTGAAGTAATGGTTTCTGCTAAGAAAGAAGCAAATCGTATTATCAGTGAAGCGCAAGTTGAAGCAAAACATATGGTCAACTCAGCTGAACTTGAAATGCTAAATATTGGAAACCGTGCGAAAAATATTTCTAATGAAGTAGAAGAATCTAAGAACGAGGTAATGACGATTTATCGTGAGTTAGAAGAACGTTTAAGTAAATTGTCACGTTTAGATAAATCTGGAAACTAATTAATCATAGAACAAATGAAGGGAAGAACAATATGAAAAAACGAATCAATAAAACATACACTATACTGTTGATTTTTTCTGCAATATTGTTTAGTACTGCTATATACTTTATGTCTAGTTCTTTGGTCTTAGGAGCATCTGTAGGTGGATCGGTAGCAACACCAGAAACTGCAGGTGAAGCACCGATAGCAACACCTACTCCAACTCCTTCAACTCCAGAATCAGATCAACAGAAAGCAACAACAGAAAATACGATTACTGAAAAACAAGAAAAAGAGGTACCTAAAGAGGTCTACGTTGTAAAAAAAGGTCAGACTTTATGGGAAATCGCTCAAGATTCTGGGTTATCGATCCAAGCATTAATGAACAGAAATCAGCTTAGCAATAGTGTGATTGTCGAAGGGCAAGAATTAGTGTTTGAGTGATAGTCTAACAGTATTACTTGAGGAATAAAAAAGTAGGGATTGAATTTTAGGTGGGTGGAGTAAAACTTTTAGAGTTTTGCCCCGCTCACTTTTTTGAATGTAAGAACATTATCACAGCAAAAGAATTAAGAGACGCTGAAACTAGTCGGTAACAAAGAGCAAGTTCATTAGTTGAGAAGTGAAGTCGTGCGGTACTTTTTACGACTAGCTAGTTTTATATGGAAAAATACACGGCAGTCTGTTATTCTTAATTAAGAGTATTAATCGGTATGATTGAGGTGTATCATGGATGAGATAAGAGAACGTTTTGAACGACTAAAACGCCAACTAAAAAGAAAATTCAACAAAAATAAAAAGCCAAAAAATAGAGCTAAAAATAGAAACAGAAAACACCCAAATTCTGAACAAAGAAAGAAACAGCTTAAGTCTAGAGAGCGAAGCGAACTTGCAAAAGAAGCAGCAAGAGACAAGCTAAGACCCAAAGAAGCGCTAGACAGAAAAAACGCACCAACGAATAAAAAAAGAAAAAAGAAAAAAATAACTAAAGAAGAATTCGAGAGAAGAAAAAAGAAAAAAAGAAAAGAAAACATTGTTGAAATCGTTAAATTCATGCTGCCAGTTGTATTATTTGCAGTCTTTGTGTTTTTCTTTATCTTAAATACCTCTCCTCATATGGTTGATGGGGATTCGATGAGTCCAACTTTATTAAACAAAGATCGGGTCATTGTTCGACGAACAAAAGAACCAAAAAGATACGAAATCATCACCTTTAAACCACCAGTCAAAAGTGATTTCCAATATGTAAAACGAATCATAGGCATGCCGGGAGACTTGGTTTGGACAGAAGGCAGTGACTTATTTATCAATCATCAAGCAGAATCATTACCAAAGGTGTCAGAACTATCTGCTGCGAATGAACTTCCTGATGGGACGATCAAAGTAAATGTGTCAGAGGATTGTTTAGATCAAATGTCACAATTGAAAAAAATTCCCAAAGGACATTATTTTGTACTGGGAGATAATCGAAATAATTCTAGTGATAGTAGAGCTTTTGGATTAGTTGACGGTCAGGCTATTGAGGGAGTCGTCTCCTTTAGATTTGCTCCGTTCGATAATATTGGATGGATAAAATAAAAAAACGATAAATTTATATCGTTTTTTTTATTTTTATGAATAAACATAAAAAACATTATTTTTTGTGAAAATTATAAAAATAATAGTAAATCAAAAAAGAAAATATTTTGCCCGAATTTGTGATTATTCTCATTAAATTTAATAGTTGTCAAGAAAATGGAGAACATCAAGACGGTATTCTCTGCTATAATTTCAATTAGTAGTAGATGTAACAACAAATATTTTATCTTGTGTCAATCAACTGAATGATCAGTTTTTCAATTTCAGTCATATCGTAACTGTTACCAATATCTGAAAAGATATAGACTAATTCTTGTTTTTCAGATATGACCTCACTATAAATGTTAGAGAGTAAAATATCATAATGGCTTTCTTCCTTGAAAGCTTCTGCTTTGATTGGGTATTTGTGTCCTAAAACATTTGTTAAATGCTGAATAACTAATTCACCAATAGAAGGATTCAATGAATGATAGACACCAATTGCGATTTTTTCTTCATTCAATTCAGCAATATGGTTTAAGATGATCGTATAGTGAATTTCAGTGAATTTATTTTTATAACTTCCTTTTTCACCATCTTGATCAAATTTCTTAGTTGCAATATCCATCAACTCAAAAACCTCATTGCCAGAAAATGGATGACGGTGAGCATTGACAATAGATTTTACGGTCCAGCTATCAAAAGCTAAGATAAAACCATCAAAATAATACAGTTGGGAATGAAGCTGGAACAAGAGGTTTTCAATATACAATAATCGGGCAGACGAAGCATAGCTCGATAAATATCCCTGTTGTTTCAGATATTTTAAGATAACTTTATTCATATAGTTTAAGTAAGAACTTTCCCTGCGTTGTTTTTCGGCCAATCTAAAAGCAAAAGAAGAGTTGGGAGAAAAATTATGCATGGAACAAAAAAAGTCGTAAAACATGTAAGCTTCATAAATAGTATATGGACGGTCGATTTTTTTCATATATGTATGTAAGGCCAAATTGATTTCTTCAAATAGCGGACGATCGGGATAATCATAGTTTGGGCTGATGACAGGATTGTATTCAGTGGTCAGTCGCCTGAAAGATATTTTCATCCACAATTTAATTTGCAACACTTCAGTTGGATCAAATACTAGATTAAGAGAGTCTTTCAAAATATCTACAAAACCAAGATATTGATTAGCTGTCTCTTTTTCCAAACTTGATTTATCTTCAAAAAGAAACCAAAAGAAGCTAAAGAAAAAATAGCGAATTTGTTTTTCTTCTCCGATGAGTTTGCCTCGTTTGATTTGCAGGCGGAATTCCTTTAAAAGGTCATTGAGTTCAGTGATTTTACGATAATAAGTTGCAGAACTGATTGCATAATTCAACTGAAAATAATCACATGTCAGTTCGCCTTTTGTAAATAACTGATTGACCATTTGAAATTTAATTGATTTTTCCAAAAAAAGGACAACAACTTTCTTTAATGGAAAAGTTGGTTGCTTTTTTAATGAAATATTTTCACCTTTTAATGTTATTTCTACGTATTCGTTTACCTGATTTTCTTCAAGAAAACTTTGTAAAAAAGACAAATATTCATTTAATGTTGGTAAGCTAATTTGAAATTCATTGACTAGCTCATTTTTTGTCGCTTTGCCTTGATTGTTGTATAAAAATAATAGTATATCATTCATATAATCGAAGGGCTTTTCTAAAAAATCTCGTTTTAGCATAATAGACACCTCACTTTAAGGATACTTGATTCATAACAAAATGGCAATACGCAACTTATAAAAAGAAATTTACTGTTTATTATTATATAAAAAAAATGAAATTATATATATAATGGATTAGAGTGTAGTTCATATTTATCGAATAGAATGAAGTTTATTAGATTGGAAGGAGAAGAACCTTAGTGAAAGTAATCATCATAGGAGCCTCACATGGTGGGCTTCAGGCTGCGTTAACATTAAAGAAATTAAATCCTCAAACTGAGGTTATTCTAATTGAAAAAAGAAGTGAAATCAGTTATGTATCAAGTGGAATCATATTGAGAATGAATCAATTAGTCGATGAATTAGATAAAGTGAGATATCTTACATCGGGAGAATTGAATAAAATGGGTGTAGATGTTTTACTCAATGCTACAGTTACTACCATAAATTCAGATAAAAAAACAATTATCTATGAGGATGCTAATAATAAAATAAAGGAAATAGGTTATGACAAATTAATACTTGCAACGGGATCAAATCAATTTTCAACGAATTTGACATTGCCAAGTAAAGATAAAGTAACTGTATTTAAAAGCTATCCAAGTTCTGTAGAGGCTTTAGAAAAATTAGAGCAGTCCCAATCTATCTCAATCGTTGGAGGTGGATACATTGGTGTAGAGCTTTGTGATGCTTTGAAAGACCAAGGAAAAGAAATTCATTTAATTGAAAGTGCTGACTCCGTTCTTTTTCGTTATTTAGATAAGGAAATATCCTTATTAATTGAACAAAAAATTCGAGATTCTGGAATAAATCTCCATTTGAATGAGAGTGTTATTGGATTTTCAGATATCGATGAAGACCTATTTATCACTAGAACAACGAATGAAGAAATTAGAAATGATTACGTGATCGTGGCAGTTAATGCTCGTCCAGATACCACATTAGTCAAAGATTTTTTAGATTTGAATGCAAACGGAACCGTTCGTGTTAATGATCATATGCAAACAAGTGATCCAAATATTTTTGCTTTAGGTGATGTTATTTCTTATCCTGTTCGTAATAGTTATCGCAAGTCGTTCATCCCTTTAGTGAATAATGTCGTACGAAGTGCAACAGTTGCGGCAATGAATGTCTTAGGACATCCGATGAAATACAATATGACACAAAAAACAACTGCAACAAAAATTTTCAATAGTTATGTTGCCAGTACCGGTTTAACAGAAATTGAAGCTAAGTTTGAAGGAATAGAAGTTGAAAGTATCTTTTTAACATTACCATGTCAATTACCATACCTTGCATTACAAGAAGAAGTACATATCAAAATGGTCTTCGAGAAGGGATCACACAAATTAATTGGCGGCCAGTTGATGTCTGAAAAAGATATTACGCAATCAATCAACACCTTATCATTAGCAATTGACAAAGAAACAACATTGGAAGAATTAGTCACGATGGATTTTTACTTTAATCCAGGGATCAATCAACCGATGGGGATTATTAGCCGTGCAGCATATGAGTTTTTAATTGAAAAGTATAAAGTGTGATTATAGTATAACGAACGTTATTGTATTGTGGCTTAGACATAGGAATGAATGTAAAATAATAAATGAGCAAATAAAGTTTTTATTGATATTTCTTGAAACGGCTAGACAAAGATAGTTTGTTATTGCTTTATTTTATAAAAAAAGCAAATTGCTTCTCCTTATTATTATTTAAGTTTATAATAGAATAAAATTCTAGGAGGCATAATCGATGAAAGCAGACGAAAAGAAATTTTATGACTTCATTATGGATCGGACTAAAGCTGATCACCAAGAAGACATGAAACATTTGCTGGCGGAATTGATGGAAAGAAGATCAACGGATAAGCTTGATAAGATGTATCTTATGAGTGTGGTTCCTAGAGCGCTTTCTTACTTAGATCCTGATTCAGTAAATGAAGTGAAAAAAGTGGTATCAGAGTTTTCAGGAAAACTATAAGCAGTAAAAAACTAAAGGCAAGCTGATTCATTTGGATGAGTTTGTCTTTTTTTAGGTGTCAGAAAGTTTCATAACAATAGAGGAAAAGTTGGGAAAATAGGTTATTTAAGTTGTATAAATAAATACATAGAGGAAATCTCTACGACAATTTCAGAAACCTGTCGTAGAAATAGACAAAAAATGGATTTTTCATTTGTTATTGATAAAACGATTATGCTAAAGTAAATCAGTCATTAAAAAGAGTAGGTGAGCAGGATGAAACACATAAAAAATACATTGAAGTTATTTAAATTAGATTGGCAACGCATTTTTAAAAACCCGATCGCTACATTTTTGATTATTGCACTGATGATTATTCCATCACTTTATGCATGGTTCAATATTAAAGCATTGTGGGATCCTTATGCAAACACAGGAGAGCTGCCGATTGCGGTATATAGCGATGACCAAGCAGCAACATTCAAAGACAAAAAAGTGAATATTGGTGAGGAAGTCCTGAAAAACCTCCATGAAAACAAACAATTGGGTTGGCGGTTTGTTGACTCTAAACAGGAATTAGACAAAGGAGTAAGATCAGGTAAATATTATGCTGGTATTTATCTGCCAAAAGATTTTTCTAAAGACTTATTAAGTTTCACGACAGGAGAAATCACTAAGCCTAAAATAGACTATTCGATCAATGAGAAAATCAATGCGATTGCACCGAAGATTGCAGAGAAAGGGGCCTCTTCTTTACAAGCCCAAATCACAGATGAATTTACTAAGACAGCTAGTGGTACCTTGGTTAGTGTGTTTAATGATATTGGCTATAATTTAGATTCTAATTTAGTCAGCATTACAAAAGTGAAAAATATGATCCTTTCAACAGATGAAAATATTGCGCAAATCGATAAGTACACACAAGAAGTCGTAGCATTGCATGGCAAGATGCCAGAATTGAAAACAAAATTAGCGAAAGCCAATGAATTTGTTGAATACTTGCCCGAAGTGGATGCATTAGGGGCTAAATTAGTTGATTTAAATAGTAAGATGCCAACGATCAAAGAACAAGCCAAAGTTATTTTAACATTACAACAAAAAATTCCGGAAATTCAAAATGCCGGTAAACAATTGGCAATGATCGATGAAGATTTTGCTTCAGTTGAACAAACAATGAACGAAGGAATCAATGAAGCCAAACAAGGCTTAACGATCATTCAGCAAGTTCAAACCGCTCTTCCTGATATTGAAAAACTTGGAAATCAAGCAGATCAATTAGCGACAGCAACAAGTGAAGGGGCAGCAAAATTACAAGAAGCTTTACCTGGTATCACTAGTAGTATGAAAGTGACCTTACAAGCAATTGGAACAATCAGTTCCAGTGTTGCATCTGTTGTTGAACAATTGAGAGATAATCGTTTGACGCCAGATGAACGCGAAATGTTGAAACAACAGCTATCAACTAGTTTAGGACAACAGCAAGCAGTCATTCAACAACTGATCCAAACTTTGACACAAATCCAAGAAGCTGCTGGAAATCAAGAGTTACAGCCGACTATTGATAAATTAACAACCGTTAGCAACTTGATTTCGGCTTTAAAATCTAAAGTCGATAGTTTAGATGTAAATGCCATTACTGATGCTGATTTAGAAGCCATTCAAAATGCAGCAAATGAAATTGCTGCTACAGCATCAAGTATTGATGTCGATGCAGTTTCAACGATGGTCAATGATATTTTAACGAAACTGATCGCAACGATCAGCACAGCTCAAGGTTTGCTTAACCAAGCGAAGCAAATTGATTTTGCTTCATTGTTAAACTCAACAGAAGCGACTGTCTCAAATGCAATCGGCATCTTAGAAAAATACCAAGCAGAGTTACCTGCAATCAAACAAGAAGTTCACGATGCCAATGTTTTATTGAATGGCCATATGGATACGATTGTAAATGGCATCAACAAAGGTGCTGAACTGTATAATAATGAGTTACCTGTTATAGAAGATAAACTTGGATTAGCTGCAAATTTCATTCAAAATGATTATCCAGGAATCAGAAACAATATCACAGATACTTTAAAAACAGTCAATGACAAAATGCCAGATTTGGAGTCTGCTTTAGATAAAGCCAATGACTTAGTTCAAAATGACTGGCCAAATATCAAGACAGGCTTGCACAAAGCAGCAGAAGCAATCCGAAAAGGTGAAAAGGATGTTGACCTTGGTCAAGTGATAAAACTGCTTAAACTGGATGCTAATGCTGAAAGTGACTTCTTTGCTAAACCAGTTGAAGTTTCTGAAAATAAAATTTATCCGATTGCGAATAACGGATCAGCAAGCACACCATTTTATACAGCCTTGTGTTTATGGGTTGGAGCTGTTTTATTTTCAAGTGTTGCAACCACTGATTTTTATTTAGATGAAAAAGATCGTGGGAAATTTTCTAAACGAGAACAATTTTCTGCAAGAATGTTAACATTCTTAGTAATGGGCTTGGCTCAAGCGCTGATTGTTACGTTAGGGAATTATTTCTTATTAGGTGTAGATGTCAGACAACCATTTTATAGTGTTTTGTTTGCGCTATTGATCGCCTTTGCCTTTATGATGATGGTCTATGTTTTAGTAGCGCTTTTCGGTAATGTCGGAAAAGGTGCAGCGATCATTATCTTAGTATTGTCTATATCTGGTGGTGGGGGAAATTACCCAATACAGGTATCTGGGAAATTTTTCCAATTTATTAACCCGTTTTTACCATTTACCCATGCAGTGAATTTATTGAGAGAATCGGCTGGCGGAATTTACTGGCCAAATGCTTGGAAGGCAATCATTATCCTAAGCGGTATTGCGATCGTCTTCTGCGGATTAGGTATTTTCTTATATCCTTATATCGAGGAAAAAACGAAGAAATTAGCGAAGGTCTCTCACGAGAGTCGTATCTTCCATTAAAGATGAAAAGCATTAAGAGGGTGGACGTCTGATTCTACCATTACCTGAATTCCATGTGAGTGGGATATGACTCGAAGAGTTATGTCCCGCTCACTTTTTCTATATTATTTTGGTTTATATAAGAAATCCACATGAGAGGTTATTAGGATTGAATTGCTATCGAAATTGACTAGTGGTATAAAAGAAAGAGGACATAGAGAAGAAAGTGAGGCGTAAAAATGGCAGATTGGAATACGTTATTTTATGATAAAAAGAATATTGAGATGATGCCTGAACCTGAGGTTATTAAATTTGTAGAGCTTTTAAAAAAAGAATTCCCTAAAGAGCAAGAGAGAAAAGTTTGGGATTTAGGTTGTGGAGCTGGTCGTCATAGTCTTGTTCTTGGTCAAATGAACTGTACTGTTTTTATTAGTGATAATTCTAGTAACGCAATTGAATTGACCAAGAAAAAATTAGATGAAAATAAAATTACTTACACAGATAGGCTCATCTCAATGGAGAACTACCCGTGGAATCAGAAAGAATTTTTACATGGTGTGTTTAGTTGGAATGTTTTACAGCATAATACAGTAAAGAAAATAACAGAGGCGGTAAATTGTATCTATGAGTCACTTGTTCCAAACGGATATTTTTTAGGAAGTATTAAGTCAACTAAGGCAGATTTATATGGCAAAGGTGAAGAAATAGAAAAAAATACATTTATTTTAAATGAAGGGAAAGAGAAAGGAATTATTCACCATTATTTTGATGAGGAAGGAATCAAGAAACTCTTTCCGACGGATAAATGGGAAATAGTTGTATTAGCTGAACAAGTAGTAAACTACGTCTCAAAAGTAGAAAAATTTTGGGAAATTAATCCATTTAGGTATACCACGTGGTGTATTCTAGTAAAAAAACGATAAGAGAGTGTCGTCATCTTTCAAGGTACCCCTAACAAAAAAACGAAGAATGCCCATCAATCAACTTGGGGTATTCTAAACAATAAAAAGTCACTAATAAAAGTAGCTTTTCACTATACAAACTCTTGAAATCATTTTATAGTCTTAAGATATGCTAAAAACGAGGTAGGGGTTATCATGATAAATTTTTTAATTGAGCGTTTTGAAAAAAGACAACAAAAAAGTTCAGATATTCGAACAGCATTTGGGATTTTTGCCGGAATCGTCGGCTTGTTATCTAACTTGCTGCTCTTTGTAAGTAAGCTATTGATTGGATTGATTTCTGGTAGTGTGTCGATCATGGCAGATGCGATGAATAATTTATCGGATACGGTGTCATCAGTTCTAACCTTAGTTGGATTTTATATTTCTGGTAAACCAGCAGACGAAGAGCATCCATATGGTCATGAACGATTTGAATATATCAGCGGCATGTTGGTTTCATTGTTGATTACGTTTGTTGGGTTTCAGTTTTTTATGACGTCAATCGACCGAATCAAAGATCCGCAGAGTATCAAAGTAACTCCTGTGATCTTGATCGTGCTGTTGTTGTCTATTTTAATTAAGGTGTGGCAAAGTGTTTTTTATAAACGAGTAGCTAAAAAAATTGATTCTAACACTTTAATTGCAACGGCTAAAGATAGTTTGAATGATGTATTTACAACGATTGCTGTTTTAGTTTCAGCGACAGTCGAAGGGCTTACAGGACTGAAAATTGATGGAATTGTAGGGTTATTGATTGCTTGTTATATTATTTTTAGCGGATTGCAGTTGATTCGGGAATTTGTGAATGAGTTGATGGGATTGCGTCCAGATCAAGCGGCAATCGATCAGATGAAGCTGTATTTATCCTCTGTTCCAGATATTGTAGGCTACCATGATTTACTGATCCATCAATATGGACCGAATAAAACATTTGCTTCAGTTCATATCGAAATTGATGACCGCTGGGATTTAACACAAGCGCATGAAACGATCGATGAGATCGAAAAGAAATTTAAAGAACAATTAGGTGTGGATCTTGTTTGCCATATTGATCCGGTGAATTTACATGACCAAAGACAACAGTTTATTCACCAAGAACTAAAGAAAATCATTAAAGGAATCAATCCAGATCTTAAAGGACATGATATTCGGTTAGTAGATCATGGTGGAAGGCCTCGTATTTTATTTGACTTAGTTGTGCCAAATCATTTTAAGGCAACAGATCAAGAACTAAAAATCCGCCTACAAGAACAGGTGTACAGAAAAATTGGTGATTATACAGTAGAAGTAATCTTTGATCATAATTATTTACTTTAAATCTATCGGTAATTATACAATAATTATATTAATTTGGTTGTTTTTCTCAAAAAAATATATAAAAGTAGTTATTTTTACTAAAAAAATGAGAAAATCCAGACTTCTAACATGGTAACATAGGGATGGAGTGTTAGGAGGAATTATAAAAATGGATACTAATTTAGTATTGGTACTATATTTTCTGGTTGTAGTAATCGTTGTGTTAACGCTAGTTATTGTCAGAGACAAGCAATTTTTAAGGAGTTTATTGGGGAAAAAAGATTTACAACAAGAAGAGATCACGGATTTAAAGTTAGAGAAAGTCCGTTTAAAACATATTATAAAAATGCAGGACGAAACGATCTCCCATATGTTGACATCAAATGCTCAGTATACCAAACCGATCAGACTTGAGTATCTAAATCAAGATACGCCTTCAGAGCAAGAATGGCATTTAGATGAGTACGAGAGCCTAAATCGAGAGTATTATCAATAGGAAAAACAGCTGAGAGCGGACTTAAAGAGTTCGCCCTCAGCTGTTTTTTGAGTTTCAAAAGGGATAAGTCAATTTTTTCTTGTAACGAACGCTATAAAAAACTATACTGAAAGAAAAAAGGGGGATGTTGGATGGAGGCTCAATTGATCGTATTGGGATTTGTTGGACTGATTATTTTGATTATTATCGTAATGGAAATTTATAATCGCTTAAAATTAAAAGCAATGGTCAAAAGTAAATGGGGAGCATTTCCTAGCGCACGTTTTTTTGATAAAGAAGAGAGTTTAAAAGAAGCTTGGCGTAAGGCTAAAAAATACAGAAGTTATGACAGTGAGATCGATGATATTACTTGGTATGATTTAGATGGCTTTATATTATTTGAACGGATTAATGGCACGTATTCAAGTGTAGGAGCGGAAGCTTTATATCAACGATTACGTAATTTTAACTTCTCTGAAAAAAGTCATGATCGTTTAGAAACATTGATCGACTATTATAAACAAAATCCAACGATTCGAGAAGAAATTCAATTTCAGTTTGCCTGTTTGGGGAAACAAGATCATAATCATGTTGAAAGTTATTTAAGCGAAACAAGAAATCAGGAATTACCAAATACAACATTTTATTTATTTTGCGGATTATTACCGATTGCCGCTTTACTTTTTGTGCTAGTGTTCCCAATGACTTTGTCCGTTTTAGTACTTTTAGGGTCAATATTGTTTAATGTTATCTATTATCAGATAAAGAAGGAAAAATTACAGCGAGAATTGATTTGTATGGGGTATTTGGTGCAAACGGTCGTTTGCGCAAAGAAATTAGAGAAGATAAAAACCCCATTTCAAGAAGAACTAACGAAAAATCTTAAACCTCTTGCCTCAATGACGAAATTTGGTATTTCTTTTAGAATGAAGTCTAATAGTGAGGCTGAAATGATGTTTGATTATTTAGCAATGATTTTCATGTTGCCTTTTATTTCGTATAATTTTGTTTTGAAGAAGCTAACAAATTATGAAGTGCAGGCGAAAGAAATGTGGCGTTTACTTGGAGAATTAGAGGTGGCAGCAGCTGTGCTAAATTTTAGAACGGTAATGCCTGATACGAGCCAACCAATATTTTCAGAGGAAATTGTGGTGACTGGAACAGAAGTATATCATCCTTTATTAGCAACACCTGTGCCAAATGAGGTGAATTGGACTAAAAACACCCTTGTAACGGGTTCTAATGCTTCAGGGAAGTCAACCTATGTCAAGAGTGTAGCCATCAGCTGCATCCTTTCTGCGACGATCCACACGGCCTTAGCTACAAAGTTCCAATTACCATTTGGTCATATCTTGACCTCGATGGCAGTTGAAGATGATATCTTTGAAGGAGACAGTTATTTTGTGGCAGAAACAAAATCTGTTAAACGAGTGCTGGATCTTGCTGAAACGAAAGTGCCTTGTCTATGCTTTATTGATGAAATATTAAAAGGAACGAATACCATCGAACGAATCTCTGCCTCATCTAGTATGATTCATTGGCTAGGAAAATACCCATCGCTTGCTTTTGTTGCCACACATGATATCGAGCTGACAGAAATTTTAAAAGAGTCATGCGATAATGTTCATTTTGAAGAACAAGTAACGAAAGAACAAGGCGTGACGTTTGATTATCTCTTAAAGCAAGGGCCAGCCACGACGAGAAATGCGATTCAGTTATTACATGTACTGAATTATCCGGAAAGTGTTGTTGAACTGGCGAAAAGAGAAGCGAGCTACTTTGATGAACATCGCACGTGGCAAACATTAAAATAGAGGTCAAGACAAGAACCGCCAATAAGGTGGTTCTTGTCTTTTTTTCTGAAAAGAGGGGCTTGATAAAATAAAGCCCTGAGAGTTTCTTTAATAAAAAAGGAGGAAGGAATGAATATTCAACTAGTTTAACAGGTAAATAATTGACAATCGTAATGTATGAGCGTAGCATATGTGATTGTTTATGGAAAAAGCATGTTTTTTTCTGAAAACAGAAGAGAAATAATCAGAGAAGGAGAGATTGACCAAGTGGACTATTTAAAACGATTGTTTATCGGAAAACCTTTAAAATCTACTGATAATGATGAGCATAAATTAAGCCGATTTGCAGCGTTAGCTTTATTATCATCAGACGCATTATCTTCGATTGCTTATGGTACAGAACAAATCGTTGTTGTACTTGTTACGTTATCTGCTGCTGCTATATGGTATTCATTGCCGATTGCTGCTTTTGTTATTATTTTACTTATTTCATTAACGTTATCTTATCGGCAAATCATCCATGCCTATCCTCATGGCGGTGGAGCGTACGTTGTCAGCAGTGAAAATTTAGGAAAGAATGCAGGGTTAGTGGCTGGCGGATCGTTGCTAGTGGATTATATGTTGACTGTTGCGGTTTCTGTTTCTGCAGGAGCAGAGGCGATCATTTCAGCGGTTCCTGCTTTGTATGGTCATCAAGTAGCTATTTCGATCGTGATTGTTTTGTTGATCATGTTGATGAATTTACGCGGTCTAAGAGAGTCTGCAAGTTTTTTGATGTTTCCTGTGTATAGTTTTATTGCAGTCATCACTCTGTTGATTGCAACAGGCTTATTTAAAATTATTACTGGAGCTGTTCCCTTACATGCTACAGCAATCCCTGGCACTGTAGTTCCAGGGATCACGATTGCTTTGATTTTACGAGCCTTTTCTTCTGGTTCTTCTTCATTGACTGGGGTTGAAGCAATCAGTAATGCGGTGCCTTTTTTCAAAAAGCCTAGAGCAAAAAATGCGGCAGGAACATTAACTTTGATGGCTGCGATTTTAGGGTTTTTCTTTGTTGGAATCACGTTTATCAACTATTGGTATGGAATCGTTCCTAAAACAGAAGTGACAGTATTAGCACAAATTGGAAAAGCAGTCTTCGGACAAAATATTCTTTATTATGTACTGCAGTTTACGACAGCGCTGATTTTAGCTGTGGCTGCTAATACAGGTTTTTCGGCTTTTCCAGTATTGGCCTATAATTTAGCGAAGGATAAGTTTATGCCGCATATGTATATGGACCGTGGGGATCGTTTAGGTTATTCAAATGGGATTTTGACTTTGGCAGCTGGATCAGTGGTCTTGTTATTGATTTTCCAAGGGTCAACGGAGCGATTAATTCCACTTTATTCAATCGGTGTATTTATTCCATTTGCTTTATCTCAGACAGGAATGGTGCTTAAATGGCGGAAGGAGACTAACAAATGGTTGTCAAAATCGATTGCTAATATTATTGGAGCATTGATTTCGTATGGTATTATCGTTATTTTATTCATGTATCGCTTAGGTGATATCTGGCCATTCTTTATTATAATGCCCGTTTTGATTTTTGTTTTTTACAGCATCCATGCCCATTACAAAAATGTAGCGGAGCAATTGCGTGTGGAAGAAACGGCGGAACAGCAGAAATTTTATGGGAATACTGTTATTGTTTTAGTGGGAAACGCAACGCAAGCCAATGTAGGGGCAGTAAATTATGCTCGTTCGATTGGTGACTATGTAGTTGCGATGCATGTATCATTAGACGAAAACAAAGAAAAAGAACAGGAAATTGAAACAGAATTTAAAAAACATTTTCCAGATATACGTTTCTCTGTGGTTCATTCTTCTTATCGGTCGATCACCAATCCAATTCTTCGATATGTAGATATCGTCAGTAAAAATTCTGCGAAACGAAATTATACGACGACAGTGTTGATTCCTCAATTTGTTCCGAATCGGCGCTGGCAAAACATTTTGCATAATCAAACGAGCTTACGTTTACGTCTAAAATTATCTTGGCGGGAAAATATTGTCGTTGCGACCTACAGTTATCATTTGAAAAAGTAAAACTAAAGCTATAAGATTATTCGTTTATTGGATAACTTATAGCTTTTTCATTGTGAAGGAGGGTAATATTATTCTTCTATCTTGAAAGAAGGTATAATCGTTTGTAAGTTATTCATAAAAAAGGGTTTAGATTGGAGCAGAAATGACACTTAAAATTTTATGGGAGTTAGGAGAAATCTATACAACTCCGCTTGATTGGTTTTTGGTCTTATTGGGAATGGCTTATAGCAGTTATGCTCAAGGAAGTTTTTTCAATTGGCGTATTCTTATTTTCTTAATTGTCTTATTTCTTTATCATATCACGATGAATGTGTTTAATAATTATATGGATTATCAAAATGCGAAAGATGATCATTATAAAAAACAAACGAGCACAGTTAGTAAATGGAACCTTTCTCTAAAAACAGTGAAAAGGATTTTTTTATTTTTTCTGTTCATTTCTTTGTTTTTTGGCGCTATTTTAGTTTTTAGTACGGATGGCTTAGTGTTGATTTTGGGGCTTGTAGGATATTATGTTGGTTTTGGTTATTCTTATGGGAGAAGACCGATCAATAGTTTACCAATAGCGGAGACGATTCCAGCAGTATTAAGTGGTTTTATGATTCCGATAATCAGTGCTTACTTGGCGAATTATGGGGCGTCTAGTTTAACGTTGCATTCACTTTGGGGCATGCTGATGGCTTTTATGCCGATGTTTTTCTGTATGTTTAATAACTTACTGGCAAATAATACATGTGATCTTGAGGAAGATATTAAAAATGGGCGTAAGACACTTGTCTATTATATTGGCAAGAAAAATAGTGTTTTATTGCTTATCCTGTTAACGTGTTTAAGTTATGTTTCAATTTTGGTAGCCGTTTATTTTAATCAGGCTCCGGTTTTGACCTTAGGGATGATGTTACTATTTCCGATTACTTTAAACGTGTTGCGACCTTATTTTAAACAACAAATAAAAAAACAGACTTTTCCATTAGTCCTTAAAGGGATGTCATTGATTATGCTTGGGTATCCAGTTGTTTATTGGATTGGAAGTTTTATTAATCAGCAATAGCAATAAATGCTTATGAATACTGAGATGAAGCTATGAGTTGAGATGTTGGAAACAGATGGGATCAGTATTGTTTTTTAGTATTGGTGGTACTGCTTTAATTAACTATTAAGTAAAAAATGTAAACAGAAAGGACTTCAATATATGAATACAAAGTTTGTTAAAGTGATTGGTTATGTCATTATTTTTGCATCAATACTGATATCGTTACTATTTAGTTTAAATCCTGATAAAATTCTTGTTGATGGGAATCCCTTAGAGACAGGCTATATGATAGCGAAAACTCTTTTTATCATTACTACTCTGATTATCTCAACTATTCTTGGCGTTCAATTGATCAACAAAAAATAGTCTTGTTTTCATAAGTAAGAAAGTTGAGATGACAGAATTTGCTTTATTATCCAATAATAAGGAAAGACATTCACTTCTATTCGGCAATTAATCTGCAGAATAGAGGTGAATGTCGTTTTTTTTAGTATCTAATTTACTTATAAGAGAAGCGCTTCTTATGGATAAAAAAGCTGTTATTGTTTAATTCGTTGAATGTTTACTCGCTGGATCCAAGCGGCGTTCGATTATGCCTAATACCCAGTCCGTAATGATTGCCATCAAAGCAGTCGGTAACGCCCCAACAAGGATGATTGCTGTACCATCCGTCGCATTGGTTCCGCGAATAATGATATCACCAAGACCACCTGCTCCTACAAAAGCACCAATGGCTGTGATCCCGATCGCCACAACTAAAGCATTCCGAATCCCTGCCATGATCACAGAAACTGACAGTGGCAATTCCACCATGTAAAGTCGTTGCCACTTTGTCATACCCATTCCTTTACCCACATCTAAAATATTTCGATCGACCTGAATCATTCCAGTATACGTATTTTTGATGATCGGTAATAGAGAATAGAGAAAGACGGTAACGATAACTGTATTGACACCAAGTCCAAGACCGAGCATTAAAATTGAAAGCATCGCCAATGAAGGGACCGTTTGAATCAAGTTTGCGATACTCACGACCCAGCCAGCCATTTTTCTTCTGCGGGCAATGAAAATTCCAATCGGTATTCCAACAATCGCGGCAAATAATACACCGTAGATGGAAATCAGAAAATGTCGGACAAATTGGCTCAATACGTAGCTGCCGTTTTGTTCAAAGTAATAAATAAACTGTTGCAGTAAATTCATATCTTGTAGATTCTGCATTATTTTCCACCTCCTTCAGATTCGAAGAAATGGTGTTCTTTTAAGAAATTATCGGCTACAGTCGCAGGTTCCATTAAATCGTTGTCCGCTTGATAATTTAATTTTTGCATTGTTTCTGTTGAAATTTGTCCAGATAACTTAGCTAGAACATCATTCAATTCAGGATGTTCATTTAAAAGGGCATCTGTTACAACAGCACAAGCATCATAAGGCGGGAAGAAATGAAGATCATCTTCTAAAATAACAAGGTCGTAACTGCCGATTCGGCCATCTGTTGAATAACCTAATACGACATCCATCTTGTTCGCCGCAACAGCATCATAAACTAAACCAATCTGCATCGGAAAAACACGCTTGAAGTCAAAACCATATGTTTCTGTAAAGCCTTTGTAACCATCACCTTTACGATCGATCCAAGAGGTATCAACACCTGCTGTTAATTGATCGCCGACTTTTTTGAGGTCACTGATGGTTTTTAGATTATACTTTTTAGCGGTTTCTTGTGTAACCATAAATGCATAGGTATTGGCAAATCCGTAAGAGTTAAACCATTTTTGCTGAAATCTTTTTTGAAATTCAGATTGTACAACATCAAAGGCTTTTTTAGGATCTTTGATCGGCTCTAAATTTAATGTAGTTGTTAAATCAGTCCCGGTATAACGGGCGGCTGAAATTTGTGCATCGCCATTCATCATGGCTTGATGATTGATTGTCGTTGTGGCTAAATTGTTGATGATTGTTGTTTTTTCGTCCGTGTAATGCTCGATCATCCCAGCAACTAAGCTTGCTAATATTTGAGCTTCTGAGGTAATTCCACCTGTAATGGAAATAGTCGACTCATCAGAGTTAGAAGCTAGTCCTGGTAAAGAGCAACCTGATAATAATAAAGCGCTACAAAACGTTATGAGTAATAATTTTAATTTTTGTTTCATCATTCTGCCTCCTTCAATGCTTTAGGAGTTAATTTCTTCTCTAACAGACCTAATAACAAGTCTGCCGCTAAAGCTAAAATAGTAACAGGAATGGTTCCAGCAAAAATCAAATCTGGCTGATAATTATTTAATCCGCTGAAAATAAAGTCTCCAAGACCACCTGCGCCGATGTAAGAGGCAAGTGTTGCCCAAGCGATGACATACACCGCAGCCAGACGAATCCCCGCCATGATGGTCGGCATTGCGATAGGCAACTCGACCATAAAAATCGATTGTACATTCGTCATGCCCATCCCTTTGGCGGCATCTTTATAATCAGAACTGACTTCTTTGATCCCAATATACGTATTTCTTAAAATAGGGAGTAATGAATAAATAAACAAAGCGATAATCGCTGGAATTTTACCGACACCAAAGATCGGAATCATCAATGCGAGTAAGGCTAATGAAGGGACAGTCTGTAAGGCACTGGTCAAGCCGATGACGATGGCAGCTGTCCTTTTAGTTCTAGTTAATAAAATCCCGATCGGTACTGCAAATAAAATCCCCAAAAGAAGTGCGACACCTGAAATGAAAATATGCTCACCGATTTTAGTAACAAGTTCATTTCCTCTTTCTAAAAGAAACTGATTCATTTTTCTACACCTCCGCTTGAGGCTGTTTGACATCAGTTGATTCTGTTTCGTTTGAAGCAGGAGTTACATCTTCTGTTTCTTCTTCACCCCAGATAACGTCGTACACGATATCTACAAGTGAGGCTCTGGTTAAGATTCCAACTACCTTTTGTTGGTCATCCACGACAGGAACATATTTTAAACCGCGTTTTAATATTCGTTGCAACGTATCTCGTAGTAAGGAAGATTTTTTTACAAAGAAGACTTTTGGATTCATGATATCACTCACACTAGTAGCTGTATTTCTACGACGGTCAAGCGTTTCAACATCAATAAACCCTTTTAAAACACCAGCTCCGTCAACGACCAAGAGTGTATCAACTCGTTTTTCTCTCATGAGCTTGATAGCTTCTGATAATGATTTTTCTGGCGTGATCGTGATGGCGTTGTTTAGCATCACTTCACCAACTGTGGTAATATCCGGTTTGGCTTGGATCAAGCGGTCTTCACCAATCAATTCTTCAACAAATTCATTAACTGGATGACGTAAAATATTATCTGGTGTATCAAACTGGATGACTTTTCCTTCGCTCATAATCGCAATTCGATTTGATAATTTCAGTGCTTCATCCATATCATGAGTAACAAACACAATGGTTTTTCCTAATCGTTCCTGTAAGTCTTTAACTAAATCTTGTAAAGAATCCCTTGTAATAGGATCTAACGCGCCAAAAGGTTCATCCATCAAGATGATGTCTTGATTGGCTGCAAGGGCACGAACGACCCCGATTCTTTGTTGTTGACCACCAGAAAGTTCATTTGGATAACGGTCAAGCATTTCTCTAGGTAGTTCAACTAAATCGATCATTTTTTCTGCGATCTTGTTCCGTTCTTCTAGGTCGACTTTTAATAACTTAGGTACAAGCACGATGTTTTCTCTGATTGTCATGTGTGGCATCAAGCCGATATTTTGAATAACGTACCCGATTTTTCTGCGTAATTCTACTGGATTGATGGTTTGAATATCTTCACCATTAATTAAGATTTTTCCTTTTGATGGATCCGTCATCCGATTGATCATCCGCATAGAAGTTGTTTTTCCGCTACCACTGGTTCCGATAAAGCAGATAAATTCACCTTTATCAAAAGACAGATTGATGTCATCTACAGCGATTTTACCGCCTTTGTAAATTTTTGAAACATGTTGAAATTCGATCAACTTTCTCACCCCAAATTCTTTTTTCTGTGTCTCGTTTCCTAATTGATTTCAGTGTTTCCTAACAAACGTTTCTACTACTAGTATGCTACAAAACAGTGATTTGGACAAATCAGATGTTTTTTTTCATATTATTAGGTTAAAAATAACTCATAAAAAGCAAGGGAGGTAAGGGGAATGAGATAAAAAGGTACAACAAGTTCTTGTATTGACTATTATTCTATTGACAATAGCTAGAAAGCTTAGTATATTGTTGACTAGCGACTACTAGTTTATGAATAATAGGAGGTAAAAAGGAGAGCACATGGAAAAATTTGGGTTAGGATATTTGGTATTTAGTTTAAGTTATTTATTTTTGTTTTACCTTGTTTCTAAGAAAGATGTAAAGTATCGAAAATTTGTATTAACTGGTTTCGTAATTATTCAGTTTGTTTACTTAGTTTGGCGTTTTCTTTATACGATTCCAAGTGGAAATATTGTCGAAACACTTGCAGGAAGTCTATTGTATTTGGCAGAATTTATGGGGTTTGTCCAAGCGTTTACTTTGGTCATTTTGTTTTGGAAACCGTATAAGCGTGCTGAAAAATCATTAGATGAATTGAAGACGTTACCTACAGTTGATATTTTGATAGCTACATATAATGAAAATATTGAAATTTTAGAAAGAACAGTTGTTGGTTGTTTATCGATTGATTATCCAAAAGAATTATTGAAGATTTATCTTTGCGATGACGGAGACCGTTCAATAGTTAGAAAATTAGCAGAAAAACATCGGGTAGAATTTATAGCTCGTCCAACGCATGAGCATGCTAAAGCAGGAAATTTAAATTATGCTTTGACAAAAACCGATGGAGAAATCATTGTGACACAAGATGCCGATATGGTACCTAAACGGGAATTTCTACAACGAACACTGGGCTATTTTGCTGAGGAAAAAGTTGGATTTATCCAAACACCTCAAACCTTTTTTAATTCAGATATTTTTCAACATAATTTGTATTTAGATAGCGAGATTAATAATGAACAAGACTTTTTTATGCGTAGTTTAGAAGAGGGGAAAGATCAATTTAATGCAGTCCTTTATGTAGGAAGTAATGCCTTATTCAAACGCAGTGCACTTGATTCGATTGGTGGATTCACAACAGGTGTGATCACAGAGGATATGGCTACAGGCTTGCTGTTGCAAAATAATGGTTGGAAAGGCGTATTTGTCAATGAAGCACTTGCCTCTGGCCTTTCACCAGAAACCTTAGCTGATTTTGTAAAACAGCGTGATCGTTGGGGACGAGGCAATGTCCAAGTTGCAAAAAAGTATACCTTAAAGAAACTGAAAAATTTATCATTTATTCAAAAATGGTTTTATCTTGATGGTGTCTTGTATTGGTATGGGGGAATGTATAAACTGATTTATTTACTTTGTCCATTTTTGTATCTAGTTTTTGATATATCCAGTTTAAAAACGACTTTGTCGCAGTTAGTAGTATTCTGGCTACCTGCTTTTCTGTCTGGAAGTGTGATGTACAAATCAGTTGCCAGAAAAAAATACAATTCTTTTATAAGTAATATTTATGAATTAGTTACTGCACCACAAGTATCTTGGGCAGTTTGGAAAGAAACCTTGTTTAGTCCTAAAAAGAACAAGAAGTTTCATGTGACGATCAAAGGAATTCAAGGCGAAAAGGGCTATTTTGATTGGCGTAATTGTAAAGTACAAATTTTATTATTAGCAGCAAACTGTTTTGCGTTGGTTTTCTATATTTTACAATTAGATTTTGCGCATTTACAGTGGTGGGATATTTTCACTATCAATATTTATTGGTTATTTTATAATATTGTCAGTTTGACTGTTGCAGTCTCCGTAGCATATGAGCGCCCGCGTTTGCCAATGATTATCCCCGTTGATTATCAAGGAGAACTAGTAAAAGAAGACCAAGTGATTCCAGTTCAAATCAATTTTTTAGGTGAAAAAAGTATAAGTATCACAGTTTCCCAAAAAGATCCTTACTTGAGCGTATTGTTAAATCAAGAAGAAGGTTTTCTTTCTTTTCAAAAAATAAAAAATGTAAAAGCAATTCGTTCGCGTATGATTAATATAGGCGGACAAGTTGAAATTACTTTTAAAATCCAAAAATTTTCACGCAAAAATCACTATCGTTGGTTAGGTCTGATTTATTCAGATCCAAAGTATGGAGTTGGAGACATTCATTCTATCAGAGTTAAGTTTTATACGATTTTTAAATATATAGTCAAAAATAGAAAAGATGCACAAAAAAATCAACAGTTATTGTCATAAAAGGAGCCAATTAGACGTATGAAAAAAAAGAGAATAATTATTATATTAGCTTTTATAGTTGTTGTTTTGACTGGATGCGCAAAGAATGCTGATCCTAAAGATGTTGCCACAGCTTTTATCAATAATGTCATTTATGGTAAAGATAAGGAAGCAGCAGAGCAGTATTTTTATCAATTAGATGCACCTAGTGAAGCCGATTTGGTTCAGGATTTTTCTGAATTGTTTAAACTTTCAAAAGAACAGGCAAAAGAATTAGTAGAGATTTATCAGGAACGACTTGAAAAGGAAACCCATTTTTCTATAACGATGAATGACAGTACATCAAAAAAACAAGAAGCTACAGTAACGGTTACTGGGCTAGATCAGACAAAGTTTGATCAAATGATTGATCAAAAAACGGATGAAGAATTAGTAAAATGGCTACAGAACAAGGGCTATGATAAGCTTAAAAAGTTGGATGATATTGATAATATTTCCGATGAAAAACAATTAAATGGGATTTTAAACGAATTAAATGCATTAAAAGATAAAGACCTTAATCAAATTCAATTTGAAGCATTAAAAGAAGCATTTAAAGAATTGAAAGCAGCAGAGAAGCCAAAAACGATTCGTTTAGAGCTGGAACCAGATAAGAAAGAAAAAAAATATTGGACTATTATAGATGAAGAGAAACGTTTTAATGAATTGCTGGATGCTTTCCAAGGATAACTACAGTAAAGAAATATGTTGATTAAGGAGAAGTTAGAATGAAAAAATTTATAGTATTTTGCATAGCTCTTTTGATGATAGGGATCGGGACCACTCAGACATTAAATACCGCAGATGCTGGATTTTCTAAAGATGAGGTAGTTAGAGCGCGTTTTGCTTTGAAAAGAGAACGGCTCGCTGAAGTTGTATCAAAAAAGATCGCTCATGTTGAAAACTCAATCAAGAAAAAATTGAAAGAGCAAGAAGCAAAGAAAGTTCAAAAACAAAAAGAAGAAACAGAAAAAAAAGCAGCAGCTAAAAAAGCAGAGGAAGAAAAAGTAGTCAATCAAGTTGCGGCTCAAGATGTGGAAAAAGAGCAAACAGCTACTCAGCAGCCGATAGAAGATACACAAGTATCGCCTGTACCAGAAAATGTAGAAGCAGCTGAAGCTGTTTCTGGTGCTTCAGCAAGCGGGCGAGAAAGAGGCCAAAAAAACAGAGAGTGGGGCGAACAATTGAGTGATCCTAATTTGACACCAGAAGAGCGTCAAGGTATCATTCAAGAGAAAAAGAATTACAACCGCAATAACCACTGACAAAGCACTTTGAAGCAAGGCTGATTTTAAGGTCGTTTAGAAAATTGATTTTATATAGACAAGAGGACTCTTTTTTAAGAGGATATCAAGTTAATTTAGTCCTTTTTTCTTAGTCAATTTATTTCAGTGGACAGTTATGGAGATAGCGGGTAATTTGTCAATCAAAACTGTGATAAGGGGATTGAGCGATGAGGGCTTCTAGCCAATTTAAAAAAGGTGCTTTAGAGATGTGTGTGCTTCATTTTATTCAAAAAGAAGATCGATATGGTTATGAGTTAACACAACGAGTGAATCAATTTATACCGATTACTGAAGGGGCGCTTTACCCAGTTTTGCGTCGATTAGTCAAGGAAGAATATTGTGTCATTTATACCAAAGAATCGCCAGATGGTCCTTCCAGAAAGTATTACCAAATGACCAAAAAGGGAATAGAGTATTTGGAAACTTTGGAACGTGATTGGGATGAATTCGTTGAACAAGTGAGTAAACTGAGGGAGGCAGATTAGTGAATACAATGGAAGAATATTTAAACCAACTAAAGGCTGCTTTTGCTGAAGAAGATATAGAGGATTTTAACGAGTTAAAAGAAGATTTACTGGAACAGTTGGCCATTTGTTTAGAAGAAGGACAGACAGAAGAAGAGGTCGTGGCTAGACTTGCACCTCCAGAAGAGATAGCAGCTGATTATTATGCAGATTTAAGTTTGGATGCAGCAATCAATGCCAAGACTTCGGTTGTGCCTAGAGAAGAAATTCAAGATGTATTCATTCAAACACAGAAAAAAAGAATGCAGAAGTTTATAAAAACGGTACTTAAGGTATTAAAACCATTAGTATTACTGTTACTTTTAGCGTTGTTTACTTTTTTTCTGATCTATACAGTAAGAGAACTGTATGAGGAACACAACCTTGCTAGAATTCCAACGATTTTATGTTTATTACTACTAGCTGTTATTTTACAATTAGTAAAGGGATGGATCATCCCAAAACAGAAATTAATCAATGGGTTATCAATTGTTTTTTCAGGACTTGGAGTGGTAATGCTATTGTTCTTTTCGATTACTGGCCAATTGATGTATTCAGGCAGACAGTATTATAAAGAGATTAGTCTGACATCTAATCATCATGCTGCATTTAGTTTTGATTCAGATGCGGATGTGGAGATTACAAGCGTAGAAGTATCCAGCACTGAAAAGCCAAGTCTGATGATCAAAGGTCGTTTTAAGGAAAGTGACATCAAAAAAATTGAAAATGGATCCTATGATAACAAAATAAACTTAACCTTAGATAAAGAAAATATTTTTGATACATTCACACGAACAGGACGTTCTGAAGTGATTTTCTTCATACCAAAAGACACGATTCTTGATGATTTTCATTTAGGATTAAGTCGTGGAGATTTGCGTTTATTAGATATTCAAACAAAGAACTTTGATTTGGACTTAACTGCCGGTGATGTCTATGCGAAAAATATTATTGCAGATGAGGGCAATGTAGATAGTGATTATGGTGACGTAATCATAGAAGAATCTGCGATGAACTTGAAGGTCAATAGTGTTTCTGGGAAAACAGTAATTACTGGTATGCTTGGAAACCTCACGATTGAAGGGAATAAAGGACTTTCTATTTTAAAATTTTTGCGTTCCGATAAGGTGGTATTAAACAACCACTCAGGTCGTATGATTTTAGAAGATTCTGAAACTAAGAAATTAAAAACTACTGCAACGGATGGACAAGTAATTGTAAAACGAACAAAAGGCGATCTTGTGATGATCAATGAAAGTGGAAAAATTGTTTCAGAAGAAAATAAAGGAACACTAGAACTGAAGAATGGATCTGGACCAACAATTGCAATTCAAGAGAGTAAGGTAAATGCGAATGTTTCTAGTGAATCTGGATTTATCAAATGGCTACAAGATCCTAGTCAATCAGTTGAAGTCGTTGCCAGTACAGGAACTGGTGAACTGAGAAATGATTTTTTAGATATACCAGGTAGCGGAAAATATAAAATTAACGTGAAATCCAAAACAGGAGATGTCAAAATCTTAGAAAAAGTTGAGTAAAATCAGTAAGATATAATTGTTAGAACGATAGCAATCAACTGTTTTAGATGTTATTCACGGATGAATTCCACAAATAATAAAAAAATTAGAAGGGGAGTCAGGCAAAACACTGTGAGTTTTGCTTTACTCTCCTTATTAATGAATAAGGTAGAGATTGAAAGTTTTTACATGCTTACTAGAGTAGAATACTTTTACCTCGATTTTTTGAAAAAAAGTTTTAAGGAGAAAAAGATGTTTAAAAAAGGGAAAATTAAAAAGTGGTTTAGACAAGGTGAGCAAGCTTTAAATGAAAAGGACGAGCAGCAAGCGGTATATTTTTTTAAACTCGTAATTGAAACAAGTATTAAAAATGGCGGCATCCAATTAAATGAGTGTTTCAATTCATTTGTTTTACTTGGAGATATTTATAACAAGGAAATGTGTTTTGAAGAAGCTGATCAACTCTATCGTATGGCTGCAGGAATAGATTTTTCAGCGAAATTTGTTTTACTGAAAAATGAGATTGCTCATGATGATTTAAACTATGAAGTAGATAGAAAAAAATGGTTGAAAAAAAATATGATTGATTTTACCGATATTATCCAAGCAAAAAATGGAAAAAATTGGACTTTCCTAATTGAAGAAGGCGAAATCAATTATCAGACGATGTTCTCTTCAAAAAAAGTAAATCACTCCGAGCAGAATGCAATCAAAGAAGATTCTTTTTGGTTCTATGAAGAGAGTCTTGATACACTAAACCTGTAATCTGTATATGTAGATGATGGAGATCAGAGTAAAACGATGTTTTAGTATTACTTTGAACGCCTGTTACTGGCATGTTTTAACTAATAAATAGATCATGTAGGGGAATAAAAAATTAGAGAAAAATTTTTTATTTTCATAATAAAATAAGCTAAATAAAAAATTTTCTGACACTTTGTTGACTATGAATTTGTTTTTCTTTAAAATGAATAATAGATAGAAACGAAAATAATAAAAAAAGGCACTTCATAAATCAGTTGGCGCTGATCTATGAAGCCCTGATAAGTCAGAGAAAGCTGACCAATCAAGTTGCCCGTGTCAATGCGTAACATCGACATATTCCATTTTACTCAATTTTTGAAGAAATATCTAGAACTTTCTTCTCCAGAATGTAAGGTGGGACAGGAGATGCCTATTTGTTGAACATGCAATGGTATTGGTGAAGTTCACCAATACCATTTTTTATTTTGTTTCTATCTAGAGAAAGCAAAGAGCCGTAGCGCTGAGAACTAATGATTGAAGCCGACAATCATCAGTTAATAGGCAATGCAATCTTTGCGATTTCGAAAGAATCAAAGACCAACAAATACTGATAGAATCGTTGAAGTGGTAATGTTCTGTTTAGTAAAAAGTAGTCTTTGGTGTTTCCAGAGGTATGGATAGGGGGAGCTGAGTAAGAATGAAATTGGTTATTCTAGAGGAATCAATTTTAGCTTGTCCCTGTTTGTACCTTTTTCTATGATAATAAAAATTTTACCTGTTTTCTCAGAATTGAATAAATATAGTTAGTTTAAGATTGTAAGTTAATATTATGCGTATCGTATAGTCGCTAAATAAAGGGGGATAAAATGGCAGAAAAAGAAATTGTATAGAACGAATGACGATGAATAGGCTGTTTTAATTGCTTCAAAAAACTGAAATAAGAGATCAGGGTTAGATCAGAATAAGAAGCGACTCTCATTCGAAGAATTCCAACTCTTTTACTAAGCTAAATTATTTTTCTTTATAAATATTTCTTTCAATTTCTGCTCGATCTTGTTCTAAAAAAGCTGGTAGAGCAAGTTTTTCTCCTAGATTGTTTAAAGGTTCATCAATTGTGAAGCCAGGTGTTAAAGTAGCAAATTCAACCCGATTGCCACCTGGTTCTCTAATATATAGACTTTTAAAATACCCACGATGAATGATTTGTTCGATGTTCCATCCTTGGTTTTTTGCTTTTTCGTGTAACATTTCTAAAGTTTGTTCATCTTTGACTGAAAAAGCAATATGGTCCATACTTCCACGTCCCATTCGTGTTTTTTTATTCGTAAATGTTGGTAAGAGACGAATAAAATCTGTATCATTTAGTTGAATATGATCATCTTGACTTTTCAAACCTAACAACTGGTGGAAAAAATCAGCTGTTTTTTCAGGTGTTGCAACATGAAAATCAGTAGATAAGAGACCTAAGATTTGTTTATTTCCTGGAATAGAATTTTTCACTTGTCGTTCTTTTTTTAAAGGTCCTTGTTCCACTTCAACCAAATGAATAGCCACTTGATCTTTATCTACAAAATGAAGCGTGCGGTGTTCTTCCATGAAAGGAACGTTCATACTAGTTAAATGCTGTTTCCAGAAGTTTAGGCTGTCTTTAGGAATTTTTAACGCGATCGTACTTAAAAAATGATGATTATCATAGCGTTGAGCAAGAGAGGGAACTACGAAAAAAGTTATGACAGAACCAGGTGTTCCAGCATAATCGCCATAATAGTAATGTAGCATGTGGTGGTTCTCTTGATTAACTGTTTTTTTTACGAGACGCAATCCAAGAATATCAGTATAGAATAACAAATTTTCCTCAGCAAATCTTGTTAATAATGAAACATGATGAATAGATGGAAACATTATAAAACCTCCCAATATGTATACTTACTAAAAGTAAGTATACGCGTCAAGAATTGTAATAACAAGTATTTTGACTTTGGGATGAATACTTTCTTCATAGCCAGATAGCATAAAAAATGGTAGAATAGCCAAGACAAATCAAGTAGAAAGAGTGACAAATATGCTTAGTACAGAAGATTTTGATTTTGATTTACCGGAAGAACTGATTGCACAAACACCCTTAAAAGATCGAACAAGTTCGAGGCTTTTAGTTTTAAATCGAGAAACAAAAGAAATGGAAGATAGACATTTTCACGATATCATTGATGAATTGAATCCAGGAGATGCGTTAGTCATGAATGATACGCGAGTACTGCCAGCTCGATTATATGGTGAGAAACCTGAGACTGGTGGACATTTGGAAGTATTGCTTTTGACCAATACAGAAGGTGATACTTGGGAGACGTTGATTAAACCCGCCAAACGAGCAAAAGTCGGTACAAAAATCAGCTTTGGTGATGGTCGATTAACTGCAACTGTTATGGAAGAGTTGGAACATGGCGGGCGAATCGTAACGTTTCATTATGAAGGGATTTTCTTGGAAATTTTAGAGTCATTTGGTGAAATGCCCTTACCACCATACATCAAAGAACGTCTAGAAGACCCAGAACGCTATCAAACGGTTTATGCGAAAGAAAATGGTTCTGCAGCGGCTCCAACAGCAGGTTTACACTTTACCCAAGAATTACTTGCTAAAATCCAATCAAAGGGTGTCAAGCTTGTTTATTTGACCTTACATGTTGGTTTAGGAACATTTAGACCTGTCAGTGTGGATAATATTTCAGAACATGAAATGCATAGTGAGTTTTATCGCCTAACAGAAGAAGCGGCGGCCCAATTAAATGATGTTCGTGAATCTGGAGGAAAAATTGTTGCAGTTGGTACAACATCGATTCGTACGTTAGAAACGATCGGTACAAAGTTCGATGGACAAATCAAAGCGGATAGTGGTTGGACAGATATTTTTATTACACCAGGCTATGAGTTTAAAGTGGTACAAGCGTTTTCTACCAACTTCCATTTACCTAAATCGACTTTAGTAATGTTAGTCAGTGCATTTGCAGGTAGAGATTTAACGCTTGCAGCATATCAGCACGCAATTGATGAACACTATCGTTTCTTTAGTTTCGGCGATGCAATGTTTGTAAAGTAGGATAACATTCAAGAAAAAAACTCATTTTGCTTTTAACTGTGTTAAGCAAGGGAGAAGTGAGCTGCAGGTGTTGCAGAAGACATTTCTATTACTTGTTCAAGTTAGAAGCAAAATGAGTTTTTACTGTTTCCTAGATTCGAGGTAGTAACATTTATAAGCCGCTTAAAAGTAATGTTTGTGATAGTTCTCTTTTGCGGACATCCCTTGGTAAGAAGCAACGAATTTCATCTTCGTTAAAGCCGATTTGTAATCTTTTTTCATCAATCATAATTGGACGGCGTAGTAATCCTGGATTCTCTTTGACCAACTCCAATAATGCATGTAATGGTAATTCGTTAATATCTGTATCTAATTTTTGAAAGACTTTGGAACGGATCGAAATAATATCTTCCGTACCTTCTTCTGTAAGGATTAATATATTTTTTAGTTCGTCTAATGTAATAGGAGTAGTGCCAAAATTCTTTTCTTCAAATGGAATATCATGATCAATCAGCCATCTCCGTGCTTTTCTACATGATGTACAGCTATTTGTCGTATATAATTTTAACATATTTTTTCATATCCTTTCGAAAATATTGGTACATACCTCTTAATAACTATAATATACGAAAAGTAAAGAATTCACAAAATAAATGCTTACAAAATAGCTGTTTATTTCTATCAAAAGGGTGAAATAACTGAAAATTCACAAACTTTTGTTATTTTTTCTGGACAAATTACAATGTTAACTGATAGATTTGGGAATTAGTGTTGTTATGTAAGATTTTTTCTCGCATAAGTAAATTTTCCAATACTATTTAGAAGCGTTTTCGAAATGATATATGGTTATGTTGTTTGGTTATATTATTAAGGGCCTGTTAGTGGGGCCTTTTTTTTGAGTGTAAAACAAATACTTGACTGTAGGGTGCTCTTATAGTTTATGCTTATGGAAGAGAGTAGATGAATTATAATCAAAAGTGACATGATCATAAGTTTTAGGAGGAGATCAAAATAGAACGCTATTTAACAATGGGACAATTGGCTGAACTAATGGCTATATCCAAACATCAAATTCGTTATAACGAAGAAAAGGGCTTATTGTCGCCAGCCTTTGTAGACAAGAATGGTTATCACAAATACGGAATGGATCAAGTGTATCAGTTGGCAAATATTCTTTTATTGAGAAGTCTAGGTGTTTCGACAGCGCGAATCGACCAGTTTATGAATAATCAGGATACTGTTTGGGCTGAAAAGACTTTGAAAGAAACCTTAAAAGAAACGGAAGAGAAAATTCAACAACTAGTTTTGGCTAAACAGAAAATTGAAAACCTGTTACCAGAAATCAATCAAAAGGAAGAATCTTATTTTAAGTTGCCCCAAAGAAACTTGAGTAAAATTTATTCGTATCCACTGAAGGAGTCTTTAGATCTAGTAAGCTTCTTCAAGTCCGTGAAAAATAGTCAAAAGAATCAGATGCTATTTTCTGAATCGATCTATTATTTATTTAATGATGATCAAGTTGATGTATATGTGTCAGATGATTCTTCAACGGAAAAAACTTTACCAACAGGTGACTATCTAGTGAAGAGAATTTGGGTAGAAGAAGAAAGAGAATTATTAGAAGCAATCGATTATTTTAGTAAAGAAGTTGAGCAGCCTTTTTGGAAAGTATCAGAAATCATTGTTAAAGAAGCCGCTTATTCTTCAGTTTTAATGAATAATCAGATTTTATATGAGTTGCAGTATTGTATTTCGATGGAAGGATGAGCGTTGTATGGATAAAAACATTTATGTAGTGGACCGCAATCAATTAAATGCCAACGAAGAAAAAGATATTTTTCGTTTGCTTTTGGCTTCTTTTTCAACAATGTTTGCACATGTTCATTTAACTTCAAAAGAGAAACTAACTATTTTACTTCATTTCGAACAAAATTATTCTTCACAAGGCAAGCAGTTAGTTGATTATATGGTGAAAGACAGCAATGAAGTTATTGGTGTCTTAACAGTTTCAAGTAAAAGAACAACTTCAAAAAATTTGACCTATCCTTTGGAATTGTCTAAACGATATGGTTATCTGACTGTTTTTAAATATGTTCTCTTGTTGAGTGCGTTGGAATATTATCCAAGGGATAAAGAACAGTATATTGAAAATATTGCTGTTCACGAGAATTACCGAAAACAAGGAATTGGGAAAGCTTTGATTTCAGCTGTCCAAGCGAAAGTAAAAAAGGAAGAGCGGTTATCTTTAGTTGTTTCAGTAAAAAATAAACAAGCTTTGAACTTGTACGCCGCATGTGGCTTCACAATTGTTAAAAAGGAAAGAGAATTTATTCTCGGTCTTTTAGCGAATGAACCAGATTGGTTTTTTATGGAATGGGGTAGATAAAATGAGTTGTTTTAGAAAAAACCTCCTTTTTTTGCTAAGTTTGCTCCTCGTTTTTAGTCTTTTCGTTTGGTATGAACATACTTATGAGATGGTTGAAGAGACAAAGTTGATTCCAATAGATAAAGGGAAGTTATCTGCTGTATTAACAAAGCCAGTAGGAAAGCGTTCCAAGGGAATCGTTGTATTAGTACATGGGGATGCACCTGTTGATGCTACTAATGAGGGTGGCTACAGACCGATGATGGAACAATTTGCAAAAGCAGGTTTTACCACGATTTCTTGGGCAAAACCAGGAGTTGCTGGATCAACTGGAAACTGGCTATCTCAAACCATGGACGATCGAGCTGATGAAGTTACAGAGGTAATCCAATGGGCAATGGAACAGCCAGAATTAAATACAAAAAAAATTGTTTTATGGGGAGTCAGCCAAGGCGGCTGGGTCGTTCCAAAAGTGGCAGCTCAAAAGAAAGTGCCGGTTTCTAAGGTAATCTTGGTTTCTCCAGCAATTAATTGGTCAAGCCAAAATATGTACTATACCACTCAAAAATTAAAACAAGAAGGTAAAACACAAAAGCAAATCAAAGAAGGACTGCAAAAAGAAGAGCAACTTACTGCGTTGTTGAAAAAAAATATCTCTTATAAAGAATATGTGGCAAACACGCCTGAACAAAAACCGATGTCCAAGGATCGCTGGAATTTTACTAAGAAAAATATAGATTCAGATGTTCAACTGGATTTGGAAAACACTGATATTCCCGTTGATTTATTATTGGCTGACCATGATCGAAATGTTGATACTAAAGATACCGAAAAAACATATCTAAAAAAATTACCTCAAGAATCATTAAGAATTTTTACAATTAAAAACACGGCTCATAGTATGATGTATTCAAATGTTGCTCAGTCTGAATTGTTAACAGCTCTGGTTTATTTAGTGGCTCCAAAGGATTTTTTAGTCAATAAAGATTTTTTACACCAATGCTATTTGTCTGTATCTGGATATTAATAAGGTCAAAATGTCGTCTAGGAGTGAACGGTTTTGAAGGGAAGAGTTTACAACTTTCTATTTGAAGTGTTCCTTACCAATCTTATTGTTTATTCGATTTTCAGTAGAGGTGTTTGTCCCAACCGCTCTGTTTTTTTCAAAAAAATACAACAAAATAAAATTACCATAGTATTTTTGCTACTTTTTTATTATTATTATAAAGAGAGAAACATTATCGAAGGAGAGGGAACGATGAGTGAAGAGCTGACATATAGTTATGCTACAACGATAGCAGAAAGAATCCAGTGTTGGAAAGACTTAAATATAGAAGCTGATACCTACTTAAAACAATGGCAAGCACGTAAAAGCTTATTGAAATTGTCCGATTACGAAAAAATGTTTCAAAATTATCAGTTGAATGAACAAATGTTTAGTGTTGGACTGCTGCCGTTTACTGAAGAGCGGGCGCAGCTCTTGTTGCCAACTGTTGAAAAGAGTGAGTGGTTCCAATTACATAGACACTTGTTTTTAGAGGAAATACCTGTAAAAGAAATGTCTTTAAAAGCCGCATTGCGTTTTCATCTACATTACTATGAGAAACATATTCGAAGCCTTTCCAGTAGATTTCCGCTGATCCAGATATCAGAAAAAACAATAACAGAGCTGATCGACCAATTATCAGATGAATTCTTTTTTATTGCCCAAAAAACCTTAGTTTGGGATGTTCATCAAATGATTGAAGAGTATCAGCTACAGGCGGAGTCAAAAGAAGAAGAATTTACTAAATATATTGAAGAATTTCTTGGGGATAAACAACGAACCTATCTTTTCTTTGGAGAGTATCCTACACTGGCGAGACTTCTTGCTGTTAGATTGACATTTGCCTGTGAAGTGATCGAAGAGTTTGTTTTTGATTTAACTATGTCAGCAGAACAATTGGCTGAGACCTTTGCCATCTCAACACCAATGACCCTCACAAAGATAGAAATGGGACAAGGAGATAGTCATGATAATGGAAAAACAGTGATTCAGTTTCAAGCGCAGAAAAAGTCATTGATCTTTAAATTTAAGAATCTGGAAATTGGTGAGCGTTTCAATAGCTTGTTAACCTATCTCGAAGGGCTAGCTCCAAACTTAGATTTCTATAAAATCAAGAGAATCGTTCAGCCAACTTTTTCAATTGAGGAAAAAGTCGCCTATCGTGAATGCAACGATGCAGGTGAAGTCACTGATTTTTATCAAAATTATGGTCAATTGTTAGCAATCGTTTACTGGCTAGGAGCAACGGATCTGCATATGGAAAATCTGATTGCTAGCGGTTCATATCCTGTTTTGATTGATGTCGAGACCTTGATTCGACCTGAAATGTTTAAACGAACTAAAAAATTATCAAGACAAACTCGAATAGAAAAACATTCTGTCATCGTTGCAGGTTTATTGCCACAAAAAAAACAATGGAAACGTGAACTAGAAATGGATGCATTATCCGGCACGAAACAAAAATTACCGAAAAAAGTTAGGAAGTTAAGAAATGAGCGCTCTAGTGAGGTTGCTTTTCAATTGGAAGAAGCTTATATGGAAGGAGCACAAAATATTCCGCGATTAGCTAGTAAAGAAGTGGATTATCTAGTTTACCGCCATGTAATTGAGACGTCCTTTAAAGAAATGAATCAGTTACTACTAAAGAATAAGTCTGAATTCATTGAGAAAGTGAAAGAGTTATTTTCAGGAACAACGATTCGATTGATTTATAGAGACACACAAGACTATGGAAATTTACTGAATTTTACCTTGCATACAGAGTGCATGTCAAATTACAGTGAGCGTGAAAAGATCATTGAAAATTTATGGGCTAGCAAAATTATCCCAGAAGCGTTGATTCCTTTCGAAGTTCAAGCGATGATGAATCACGATGTTCCTTTGATCACAGCAAACACGTCGATGACCGATATTTATATTAATGATTGTGAAGTCTCTGAAATGTTAGATAAGACTCCATTACAAGACACGGTGGAGCATATGGAGCAAATAACAGAGAAAACTAGCTATTTCTCCTATCTTTTATTAAAAGAAAGTTTAGGCACTCTAGAATATAGCCTACAAGAAATACCGTTACCTAGAAAAAATAGTTCCATTGAACAACCACTATTACAAAAAGCAGCTGATATTGGGGATAAGATCCTTGATCAGATTGTGGTGAATGACGAAATCGGTGAGCTTGATTGGATGAGTGTACTTCCAGAATCAGCTGATGAGATAGGGATCGCATATCCAGACACAGATCTTTACGAAGGAAGTGCAGGAATTTATCTATTTTTCGTTTATTTAAATTATTTTGTGCCTAAAGAAACTTATCAAGCAGTGATTGCTTTACTGGAGAAAGAAATTTTTCAAACAGAGTCTGAAAAAACTAGCTATGAGAGTGCTTTTTTTAATGAGGGAATGCGTGTGACAGTTGCTTTTTATGTGACAAGGTTGCTTCATGATGCTAAGCATCTTTCTTATCTGGAGAATAGTTTACGAGCTTTAAAAAAGTGTCAAATAGCAGAGGAAAATCAGTTGAATGAATGGCTGTATGGAAAAGCTAGCTTATTAGCAGTTTTAGCAGCTGTATACCAAACATATCACAAGCCAGAAGCGTATGACCTACTTTTACACTATACACAAGCAATGACCTGCCAAGAAATGGAAGATAATAGCTTTGCTCATGGCTATGCGGGTGTCTGCTACGCTTTAAGCAAAGCGGAACAAATTCTTAAAGAAACGAAAATCAAGGAAAAATTAGATTGGTATCAAGAAAAATTTGAAAAAAATCTAGAAAAAAATGAAGGCATAAATGATTCTTGGTGCCGAGGTAAAACAGGGATCGAAGCAGTTTGCCAGTTGTTAAATGTTACGTTCATTGATAAAACCTGTGAAAAAGTAGCGGATATGAACAGGGGAGATGATTGCTTATGTCACGGAAGATATGGAAATAAAGACAATTATTTAAATGATATTAATTTATTATTGAATGATGTTATTAAACTGAAATCTGATCCAGCAAGTATCCCAGTAAATCTTTTCTGTGGTTTAGCGGGAGTGGGGTATCAAGTGTTAAGAGCATACGATCCGTTCAATGTTCACTCCTTGTTATTTATAAAGTGACACAATCTGAAAAAAGAACTTTACTTATTTGAGAGAACGTTTTATAATCTAAGTATTAACACAAGGGGGAGAAATATTATCATGAGAAAATTATCGATTGAAAAAATGGAAGCAGCAAAAGATTTGAAAAAAGTAGATGCAGTTGTAGGAGCTTCATTTGAAAGAAGTAAAAATTCTGAAGACACTGTGGATAGATCAGAAACGATTGTTGCGAATACAGTAGGTGGATGGTCTCGTTTGGTTTGTTGGCCATAGGCATAATTGAAAATAATTAAAAAGAACTAACGAAAGTTAGTTCTTTTTTTATTATTAAATTGATTTCTTTAAAACCATAATACAAATAGCTTCAGTACCAGATATAATTAGTACAGCAAAATTCAAAATCCATGAATATGCTAATTCATTGTACGATGCAACATCGTAGAATAAGTTACTCAAAGCAAATAGTATAATTAAAGTGATAATAAAAGAAATAAAACTTGCTGTAGAAATGATTTTCTTCCCACGTTCGTCTTTTCCTTCTTTGCTAAAGAAAAAGTAAATGGAATAAACAATAAATACAATGGACAGTGCAATTACCACCAAACTAGACCAATGATTTACAGGCAAGTTATCAAAAAAAGATTTAAGTGATTCAGTCATAATTTATCCTTTCCTTCCGTTAGTCGGTTTCTTCGTTTGTTTGCTCGTCTTCTGTTAATTTTTTGAAAGTGAAGATTTGTTCAATCGGCACTTCGAAAACGTCCGCTATGTCGTGAGCCAGTAAAAGGGAAGGATTGTACCTATTTCTTTCTAACTGAATAATTGTTTGTCTAGATACTCCCACCTTGTCAGCAAGTTCCTGTTGGGTCATGCGTTTCATGGCTCTGTAGACGTGAATGGAACTCTCAAAAGATGAGTTCTTCTTTTTTGGCAATGCAAATCCCTCCAATAGTCTAATTTATGTATTAAATAAAAAGCGCATAGTCAATATACCATATCTTACTTTCACTTACAAATATCTTGCAGGTATAATATAAAGAAAAAAGCCAAGCTTCTCGACTAGCTTGGCTCTTGTTTCCGGAAGGAATCAGAGTATTGAATGATTTTTTTTTTACTTTTCGTTATACATGTAAAGTAATTAGTTGAATTTCTTGTTCATAAACCAAATGTTGTCTTCATTACATTTTCTACATTTCTTTGCTTAAATTTTTTTTAATCAAACTATCTTTATACGTGTTTTTTTACTTTATTTGGATTGATTTTCCAATTTTTTACACATATTCACTATTTGTAAAGATGTTTTTATGATTTTTATACTTTACATATATAGTTGATGAAAGGTGAATCGTGTTCTGCTAACAATTTTGTGTTTATTCAATCATGCTTCGAGAAATTCTTCAATACAACTGATTTATCCTCCTTCCTTCTATGGTTATAATAGCATATTCGGAAAGCGTTTTCAAGAAAAAAGAACTTTTGATTAAATATTGCTATTGCGTTGATAATTCTTTAGGAAATCAAAAAAAAGAGTGGAAAAAAATGAAAAATTAGCCATATTTATTGAAGTTTGAAAAAAAAACATGGTATAGTGAATATAGATACTATATTAATAGAAGGAAAAAAATAAGAATGGGGGGATAGGATGGAAGCATACAAACAACCTATCGAGACAATTATTAAAGAAGTGAACACCAATAAAGAGCAAGGACTAACAGGACAAGAGGTAAAGAAGCGGCTCTCTGAACATGGAGCGAATAAGTTTCAGGAGGCAAAAAAAGATTCTATAGTAAAAAAGTTTCTTCATAGTTTATCTGATTTTACAACAATTATCTTATTAGTTGCAGCAGCTATTTCATTTTACACAGCGATTGCTACAGATCATGGCGATTATTTTGAAGGGATTTTGATTATTGCAATTGTGGTAATCAATGCAGTACTTGCAATTGTTCAAGAAGGAAATGCTGAAAAATCGTTAGCTGCGCTACAAAACATGAACAAGCAAAGCAGCTCAGTTTTACGTGATGGTAAAGTCGAGACCATCGATGCAGAAGATGTTGTTGTTGGAGATATACTGGTATTAGAATCAGGCTCCATGATCACAGCGGATGCTCGTTTGATCCAAGCATCACAACTTAGAGTGGAAGAATCAGCACTTACTGGGGAAAGCGAACCAATTGAAAAAGATTCGGAGTACATAGGGAAACAAGATGCACCGATCGGTGATCAGATCAATATGGTCTTTAAAGGTTGTACTGTATCAAATGGTCGTGGTCGAGCGATTGTAACAGCTACTGGGATGCAGACTGAGATGGGGAAAATTGCTGGCTTATTGAATGACGATGTGACGCAGCAGACACCTTTACAAAAACGCTTGAATCAATTAGGCAAGCGAATCAGTTTAATTGCTTTAGCTGCTGCGGCTTTAGTATTTATCATTGGTGAATTACAAGGTGAACCGATGTTGGAAATGTTTATGACTGCAGTATCATTAGCTGTCGCAGCGGTTCCTGAAACCTTGATGGTGATCGTTACATTAACGCTCGCTTATGGCGTACAAAAAATGGCGAAGAAGCATGCGATTATTCGTCGTTTGCCAGCTGTTGAAACACTCGGAACAGCTAACGTTATTTGTTCCGACAAAACAGGGACCTTGACACAAAATAAAATGCGTGTCAGACGTGTTTGGTCTCGTGGAGATGAAGTAACGGACACTGAAGATGCGATGACAGATGAAGCGATGGAAGTGTTAAAAATGGCCTCTCTTTGTACGGATGTTATCGTAGATAAAGAGGGAGACGATTTAGTTATCCAGGGAAATCCCACAGAAGCAGCAATCGTACGTGCCGTAGAGGAAAACTATCATACAAAAGCTGAATTAGAAGAAAAGTATCCAAGAATCGGTGAAATTCCTTTTGATTCTGATCGTAAAATGATGACAACTGTTCATAAAATGGGGAAAAAGTATATTTCTGTGACTAAAGGAGCGTTTGACGTCCTATTGACTCGTTTCCGCTTTGGAGATGTTGAACAAGCTGCCGTAGTAAATGATCGCTTTGGAAAACGTGCTTTACGCGTGATTGCAGTTGGTTATGCTATCTATGATGAAGAACCCACAGACATCACTTCAGAGGCTTTAGAGAAGAATCTACGGCTATTAGGATTGATCGGCATGATCGATCCACCAAGACCAGAGAGTAAAGGCGCTATTGCCAGGGCGAAAAAAGCTGGAATCAAAACAGTCATGATCACAGGAGATCACGTAGTAACCGCTGGAGCTATTGCAAAAGAATTAGGTATATTAACAGATAAAAGTGAAGCTTTAACAGGTTCAGAATTACAAAAAATGTCTGATGAAGAGTTAGACTCACGTGTAAAATCACTCTCTGTTTACGCTCGAGTAACACCAGAAGATAAAATTCGTATCGTTAAATCATGGCAGCGTACTGGAGCCGTTGTTGCAATGACAGGGGACGGAGTCAATGATGCTCCTGCCTTGAAAGCAAGTGATGTAGGTTGCGCGATGGGGATTGCAGGAACCGACGTAGCACAAGGTGCAGCAGATATGATTTTGACAGATGATAACTTTGCAACGATCGTTGATGCAGTTGCGCAAGGGCGAGCGGTGTATCGAAACATCCGTAAAGCGGTAAACTTTTTATTAAGTTGCAATATTTCGGAAATATTTATTGTATTGATTGCCATGCTTTTAGGCTGGGGCGCACCATTTACGGCTGTTCAATTATTATTTGTAAACGTTGTAGCTGATGGGCTTCCAGGATTTGCTTTAGGAAAAGAACCTGCTGAAAAAGGAATCATGGATGAAGCGCCGATTCCAAGGAATGAAGGAATCTTTGCGCGTGGTTTGTGGCAAAAAATTGGAATCAATGCGTTTGTCTTTACAGTAATCACGCTGTTTGGATTCTATCTAGGTGCAAATGTTGATTCTGTTTCTTACTTTTTTGAAGCAAGTCATGAAATTGGTCAGACAGTAGCATTCTTGATTTTAGCTTACTCATCGATTTTACATGTATTTAATGTGAGAAGTACAGAATCGATCTTTAGAGTAAAATTATCAACAAACAAATCACTTTTTGAAATGGCTGTGCTGGCAGTTATTATTACGACGGTGATTGCATTATTACCATTTACACAAGAATTGTTCGGTTTAGTTCCGATTGGGATGAATCATTGGTTACTAGTAATGGGTCTATCAATCGTACCGATTTTTGTCAATGAAATGATCAAATTCCATTATTCAGTGGAAGAAGATACAGAATAAAATCATCTAAAAGGCAACGTTTGATGTGTTGATTTCGCCATAGAAATCTCTACGTCAAGCGTTCTTTTTCATAGCGTTTGAATGAGTGAAAGAATATCTTGAAAATACTATTGAATTTATTTACATAAAAGACTTGCTAAAATGTTGAAGGAGTATTATAGTTGTTATCAAAATCAGTTATTTTGTTTTTTTAGCTGATATTTTTTTTAATTAATTATAACTAACAATCAATATTTTTATTTGGATGCCCAAATAAAAATCTTAGGGGAGTAGCAGCATAGTTTAACTATGTTTTTAGATCAACAGCAAGTGTGAAAACACTGGTCTAAGAATGAAATTGCGAGACCTAAGTGTAAGGGCCAAGTGTCGTTTCACTTAGGTCTCTTGTTTTACTTAAAAAGTGGAATTGGGTTTGAAAAGGAATTCTGGCGAGCGATTTTCAGTTTTTGGTCAGAACAGTACGAGCCCCCTGCGCTTTTAAATTTAGGAGGAAAATTTTGTGGTAGAGAAGTCGAAAATTTCGCATCATCAGAAATTGACCGCTGCTGGACTTTTAGTAGCAATGGGGGTCGTTTATGGCGATATCGGAACAAGCCCGCTTTATGTAATGAAAGCAATCGTTGGAGATAATGGCGGTCTTCAGAATGTTTCAGAGAATTTCATTATTGGTGCGGTATCGTTGATTTTTTGGACATTGACGATTTTAACAACAATCAAATATGTTGTGATTGCTTTAAATGCAGATAACCATGGTGAAGGTGGAATTTTTTCTTTATACACTCTTGTGCGTAAAAAAGGAAAATACTTGATCATCCCAGCGATGATCGGTGGGGCAGCATTATTAGCGGATGGTGTATTGACACCAGCAGTAACCGTTACAACAGCGATTGAAGGATTGCGGGGGATTCCAGTTTTCTTTGATCGATTTGGTAGTGACCAAAATATTATTGTTATGATTACCTTAGTCATTATTCTTATCTTGTTCTCTGTTCAGCGTTTTGGAACGGATGCGGTGGGAAAAGCTTTTGGACCGATCATGTTTGCTTGGTTTACATTCCTAGGTGTGATGGGGCTGATTAATTTTGGACAAGATTGGACAGTGCTCCGTGCGTTGAATCCTTATTATGCGATTCACTTACTGTTTAGTCCGGAAAATAAGTTAGGGATATTCGTATTAGGAAATGTCTTTCTGGCAACAACAGGTGCAGAAGCGTTGTATTCTGACTTAGGTCATGTCGGTAAACACAATATTCGTGCCAGCTGGCCTTATATCAAAGTTTGTTTGATCCTCAATTATTTAGGACAAGCCGCTTGGATCTTGAGCGCCAAAAATGATCCGTCAATTTTAGCGATTGAAAACTTAAACCCATTTTTCCAAATGATGCCAAACAGCATTATGTTGATCGGCGTTGTTTTCGCTACAGTTGCGGCAGTAATTGCTTCCCAAGCATTGATTTCTGGTTCATTTACACTCGTATCTGAAGCCATTAAATTGAAATTATTACCAAGATTGAAAATTATCTATCCAGGTGCGAATATCGGTCAAATGTACATTCCGGCAGTTAATATGATGTTATGGATCGTGTGTTCCTTGATCGTAATCACTTTTAGAACATCCACGCATATGGAAGCAGCATATGGTCTTTCAATTACTGTGACAATGCTGATGACAACTATTTTATTGATGTTTTATCTATTACAAAAAGGTGCACCAAAATGGGTTGCATATCTTGTTACTTTATTCTTTGGGAGTATTGAGTCGATCTTCTTTGTGTCAAGTATTGCGAAATTCTTCCATGGTGGTTACGTAGCAGTGGGGATTGCTTTGTTGATCTTAGCTGTTATGACGATTTGGGAGTGGGGTAATATTATTAAAGAGAAAACATCTGATACAGTTCCGCTTAAACAATATGTAGAACAATTACGGATGTTAAAAGATGATACGACGGTTCCAAAATCACAAACGAATGTTGTGTTTATGACTCCAGATACAATTGGTGATGAAATTGGACGCCAAATCATTTACTCGATCTTAGATAAACAACCGAAAAGAGCAAATGTTTACTGGTTTGTCAACGTTGAAGTAACGGATGAACCATTTACGAAAGAGTATTCTGTAGATATGATGGGTACTGATTTTATCGTACAAGTTCAGTTATATCTTGGTTTCCACGTAGCACAAGAAGTAAATGTCTATATTCGACAAATCGTTTATGATTTAATGAAGGAAGGGCGTTTACCTAAACAGCCGCAGAAATATTCACTGACACCAGGACGTGAAGTAGGAGATTTCCAATTCATTATCATTCGCGAAGAGTTATCAAAAGTAACTGAATTGAAGAAATGGGATCGTCAAATCATGCAGTTGAAATTAGCAATCAAAAAAAGAACGACTACACCAGAGAACTGGTTTGGTTTAGAATATAGTGAAGTGAAATACGAATCTGTTCCGTTGATCATTGGGGATACAAGAAAGACACGATTACGAGAACGAAAAGTGTTATCATAAGAATGAAAAGAGGTTGGAACAGAAGCGTTTAACTCCGAGAAGTAAAGGGGAGTTGCTTCTGATGCCACCGTTTATCTGGATTCCATGGGAGTGGGATATGACTCGTAGAGTTATGTCCTGCTCCTTTTTTTTGAAATACAATAGTTCCTATTCGCGCTATTTTGAAAGGACAAGTATAATAAATAGATAGAAGAAAATGAGGTGTAAAATATGCTTGCAATAAATTTTTTCATATTATTTTTAATGATTGCGATCACGGCATTTTTTGTGGCGAGTGAATTTGCTTTAGTAAAAATTCGAATGTCTAGATTAGAGCAATTAAAGAAAGAAAATGTCAAAAACGCTGAATTGGCAATTCACGTGACCCATCATTTAGATGCCTATTTATCTGCCAGTCAATTGGGAATTACGTTAACAGGACTGATTATTGGGTGGGTTGGGGAAGGCTCTGTAGCGACGCTGCTTCATCCAGTAATAGGAAATTTACCCATCAGTGCGGCACTTAGTCGTACGATTTCAGTTATTTTAGGTTTTGCTATTGTAACGTATGTAGATGTAGTTGTGGGAGAATTACTACCGAAAAGCTACAGTATCGCCCAAACCGAAAAAGTTGTTTTAGCGATAGTTAAACCTCTGCATTACTTTTATAAAGTGATGTATCCTTTTATTTGGTTATTGAATCATTCAGCAGCAAAATTAGGAAAAGTATTAGGAATCAAATTAGTGTCCGAAGGTGAGGAAACATTAACACAAGAAGAGCTGTTATTTGTTGCAGTTGATTCATATAAAAAAGGTGAACTAACAAAGGAAGAATACCATTACATGGAAAATGTGTTTGAATTCGACGATACGCTAGCTAAAGAAATTCAGGTCGATCGAACTTCAATAGAAGTATTTGAAGCAGATGAAACAGTGCAACAAGCTATTCAACATTCCTTAAAGCGTGGTCACACGCGCTATCCAGTGATAGAACAGTCTAAAGACAACGTCTTAGGCTATGTCACGTTACCCTCTTTGATCAAGGAGTCCTTTATCGACGATCAAAGAAAAGTTAGTGAATTAGTAGAAGAACCGATCGTAGCTTTGGCGACTATTCCAATTAAAAGCTTACTAACGATGATGCGAAAAGAAGGGAAACATATTGCCATTTTAAAAGATGAATATGGTGGAACTACTGGAATGGTTACGATCGAAGATATACTAGAAGAACTGGTAGGCGATATTAGAGATGAAACCGATTTAGAAAATGCTTTGATCGCTAAAAAATCGGATAACACCTATATCGTTTCTGGGAAAATTACACTTGATGATTTTGAACGTTATTTTAAAGTAAAAATTCCAAAATTTGAAGTTTCTGAAATGTCTACATTAGCTGGTTTTATCGTAGAGCAAAAGAATAATCAAATTATGGTCGGTGATCAAATCAAAATCGATGATTTTATTTTTGAAGTAATGGATTATGAACATGCGCATATCGATTATTTCAAGGTGATAAAATCAGCTGAATAAAAGATAACACTGACAATTACTTCAACTCTGTTAGAGCGCCAAAGATGAGATTGGGATATCACTCAAGGAAAGTATTTTTTGATAATAGGCTAGAAAAATCTCCACTAAGATAATCGACTTAGTGGGGATTTTTGTATTACTTTCTTTGACTTATCGTATTGATTATACAACTAGGATCGTGTTCTATTCAATATCGTTCAAATAAGATTGACGGAAAGTGTTTATTCAGCTAGGATTAAGAAAAAGTGGAATAGGGTGTGTTTGAATGCGTAAGGTAGGAATCATAGGGTTGGGACATGTTGGTGCAACACTTGCTTATACGTTAGTCTCTGAGAACCTGGTTGATGAGCTTGTTTTGATTGATAAAAATGAGAATCTAGCTCTATCTGAAGAATATGATTTATTAGATGCAGAAGTTTTTTTGACAGGCAAAACGACTATTATTATTCAAGATTATCAAGCATTAAAAGATGCATCGGTGGTTGTTTTTTGTGCAGGTCAAATCAGTGCACTAGGAGATGATGGAGACCGGTTTAAAGAACTTGAAATCACAAGTAAAATCGTAGAAGAAGTGGCACCTAAAATCAAGCAATCTGGGTTTAATGGTATTATCTTAACGATTACAAATCCATGTGATGTGATCGCAACTTACATGCAAAAATTAACAGGATTTGACACAAGTAAGGTGTTTGGGACTGGTACGATGTTGGATACAGCACGTATGAAACAAGCCATAAGTCGAAATGTATCGATTGATGGGCGTAATGTTGGCGGTTATGTTTATGGTGAGCACGGAGACTCTCAATTTGTCGCTTGGTCGACTGTGACGGTTGGTGATCGACCTCTTTTGGAGTGGAACAGTGAGCTTGGTTTAGAATCATTAGATGAAGCTGTTCGTGCAGGTGGTTGGAATGCATTTGTAGGGAAAGGCTATACGAGTTATGGAATTGCAACATGTGCCTCACGTTTGATTCGTATGATTTTAAATGATTCAAAAACAATCATACCTGTTTCAGCATATGATGAACAAGCAACTGTCTATTACGGACAACCCGTTGTGATCGGGAAAAATGGCATAGAATCATATGTTGAGTGCCCGCTGAACGAAAAAGAAAAAGAGTCTTTAAAAAGCTCTATTGAAATCATCAAAAACGGACTGGCTAAGCTGCCGTTTAAGCAATAAAATAAAACGTATCATTCTACGAAAGCTGGAGGCTATTCATTGATAAACTTAACAGAAATAACGGAGAAGATGTCTCCAAACCAAAAAATAAATTATGATCGAGTACTACAAAAAGTGATTGCTGAATGGGAAAAGTCAGCGATTCGGCCTACTATTTTACTTCATAGCTGTTGTGCACCATGTAGTACCTATTCGCTTGAATATCTGACACAATATGCAGATGTTACGATTTTTTTTGCTAACTCAAATATCCATCCCAAAGCAGAATATCAGCGTCGAGAAATTGTGCAGCAAAAATTTGTCGAAGAGTTTAATGACCGCACAAATAATAACGTTAAGTTCTTAGCTGCACCATATGAACCTAATAAGTTTGTCCAAATGGTACAGGAAAAAGAACTCACAGAAGAGCCAGAAGGGGGAAAACGCTGTTCTGCTTGTTTTCAAATGCGATTGGATATTGTTGCAGAAAAGGCACAGGAGCTGGGTTTTGATTATTTTGGAAGTGCGTTAACGCTGTCGCCAAAGAAAAATAGTCAATTGATTAATGAAATCGGAATCGACATTCAGAAGTTTTATGCAACGAACTATTTACCAAGTGATTTTAAGAAAAACAATGGGTATAAACGTTCAATAGAATTGTGCAAAGAGTATGATGTATATCGTCAATGCTACTGTGGCTGTATGTTTGCGGCGGTAAAACAGGGTGTTGATTTAAAAACAGTCAATAAAGAAGCCAAGGAATTTTTAATGACTCAAAAAAAATAGTAAGAGAAGAGGACGATTTCTGATAATACGAAGTCGTTGTCTTTTTTTTTGAAATCAATATAGTTTTAAACTATATAAAGTGATAGAAATTAAGTGTTATCCTATATTTGCTTCTCATGGTACAGTAGTTGAAATACATTGAAGGAGGAAACGTATGAAAACATCAATTATCGGGTTCCCACGAGTGGGAGAATTGAGAGAATTAAAATTTGCAACAGAGAAGTATTTTAGAAAAGAAATCACAGCTGAAGAATTAGAAGCAAATGGAAAAGAATTGCGGAAAAAACATTGGCAGTTATTAGTCGATCAGGGAATCGATTTTATTCCAAGTGGCGATTTTTCTTTCTTTGATACAACGTTAGACACAGCAGTCTTATTGAATATTGTACCTGCTAAATACCAAGAGTTAAAATTATCGCCTCTTGAAACTTATTTTGTATTAGCTAGAGGGTATCAAGGCGAAGCAGGGGATGTAAAGGCCTTAGCCATGAAAAAATGGTTTAACACGAATTATCATTACATGGTTCCTGAAATCGATGATCACACAGAACTTAGACTGGTTGGGGATAAAATTTTTACCATTTTTAATGAAGCAAAAGAATATGGAATCACTACTCGTCCAACTATACTAGGTCCTTTTACATTATTGAAACTAGCTACATATCATGGAAAAAAACGTGCAGAAGATTTTTACGAAGCAGCGATCATCGCCTATGCTCAAATTTTTGATAGGCTAGCTGATCTTGGTTGTGAATGGTTTCAAATCGATGAACCAGCTTTAGTTTTAGATTTATCTCCAGTTGAAGTCCAACAATTTAAAGCATTGTATCAAAAACTGTTAACGAAAAAAGGAAGCTTAAAGATCTTGGCGCAAACGTATTTCGGAGACGTTCGAGATACGTATCAGGAATTAGTTGATTTACCATTTGATGGAATTGGCTTGGATTTTGTTGAAGGTAGAAAAACATTGAGTTTGCTTGAAGAATATGGATTTCCCAAAGAAAAATTACTCTTTGCAGGGATTGTAAATGGAAAAAACATCTGGAAAAACAATTATCAAGACACATTAACACTACTTGAAAGACTTCAATCCGTTCGTCATATCGTGTTGAGTACATCATGTTCATTGTTGCATGTTCCGTTTACATTAGCTAATGAGACCGCATTACCTAAAGAAGTGACAAACTATTTTGCTTTTGCTGTAGAAAAATTAGCTGAATTAAATGATTTAAAAAAAATAGTTGAAGATAAAAACAGAAACAAGGATTTATTGAGTACGAACAGTGCCTTATTTGATCAAGAACGTTTTTCCAGGAATGAGCAGGTTGCAAAAAAGGTTAAGGCATTGACTAAAGCAGATTTTATCCGTTTGCCGGCTTTAACTGAACGTGCGGTTATTCAAAAAGAAAAGTTGAACTTACCGATTTTACCGACAACTACGATTGGTTCTTTCCCGCAAACGAAAGAAGTTAAGCAAAATCGTGCGAAATTTAAAAAGGGTGAAATCAGTGAAGATGAGTATACAGCCTTCAACAAAGAAAAAATTGCTGAGTGTGTCGCTTTTCAAGAAGAAATTGGCTTAGATGTCTTAGTTCACGGTGAATTTGAGCGCAATGACATGGTGGAATATTTTGGTGAGAGTCTAGAGGGTTATTTATTTACTGAGAAAGCTTGGGTTCAATCTTACGGAACTAGATGTGTGAAACCACCGATTATTTGGGGAGATGTTTCACGTTCAAAACCAATTACAGTGGCATACTCTAAATATGCCCAAACATTAACGGATAAGCCAATGAAAGGGATGTTAACAGGACCTGTAACGATTTTGAACTGGTCATTTCCTCGCGAAGATATTAGTTTAAGAGAGTCAACGCTCCAGTTGGCATTGGCTATCCAAGAAGAGGTTTTAGATTTAGAAGCTAATGGAATTGAAATCATTCAAATTGATGAAGCAGCTTTGCGCGAGAAATTACCACTACGTCAAACGGATTGGCATTCTGAGTATCTTGATTGGGCAATCCCAGCCTTTCGCCTTGTTCACAGCAGAGTACAGCCGACAACGCAAATTCATACACATATGTGTTACAGCGAATTTGCGGATATTATTCAAGATATCGATAATATGGACGCAGATGTTATTTCATTTGAAGCTTCCCGATCCAATTTAAATATTTTAGATGCGTTAAAAGCAATCGATTTCCAAACACAAGTTGGTCCAGGTGTTTACGATATTCATTCACCGCGTGTCCCATCAGTAGAGGAAATCGAAGGAACGATCCATAATATTTTGAACAAGTTACCGATCGAAAAAGTTTGGGTCAACCCAGATTGTGGATTGAAAACACGAGGAGTGCCAGAAACAGAAGCAAGTCTCAAAAACTTAGCACTTGCAGCAAAAAAGGTGCGTGGAGGGGTGTAAATGAGAACAGATACCTTGTTCAAAGAAAAGACAGTCTTTTCCTATGAAATTTTTCCGCCTAGAAGAACAGCACCGATCGATACGATTTATCATACATTGGATCGTTTGAAAGGGCAGCAACCTGATTTTATTAGTGTGACTTTAGGTGCAGGCGGATCAGGAGCAAATTTGAGTACAGCAGATATTGCTCAGAAAATTCAAGACGAGCAATTTCTGCCAAGCGTGGCACACTTACCGGCGGTGAATTTCTCAAAAGATGAGATCATTGTTATATTAGAAGAGCTGAAGCAAAAAAAAGTAGAAAATATTTTGGCTTTGAGGGGAGATATTTTACCAGATAAGGAACCAAAAAGAGATTTCTCTTATGCCAATGATCTAGTTGCTTTTATTCAAGAACAAGGAGATTTTAATATCATTGGTGCTTGTTATCCTGAAACACATGGTGATGCAGTAAATACAGTTGAGGATATTAGAAACTTAAAAAGAAAAGTTGATGCAGGGACGAATCAATTGATTACCCAACTATTTTTTGATAATCATTATTTCTATACATTCAAAGAAAAGTGTGATATTGCGAATATTAATGTACCGATTCAAGCGGGAATCATGCCAGTAGTGAATAAAAAGCAAATTGAACGCATGGTAAAGATGTCTAATGTAACTTTACCAACAAAGTTTTTAAAAATGATGGAGCGTTATGAGCATAATCCTGAGGCCATTCGAGATGCGGGTATTGCTTATGCGATCAACCAAATTGTCGATTTGGTTGCACAAGGGGTGGATGGGATTCATTTATATACGATGAATAATCCATACGTAGCACAAAAAATTAGAGAGGCAACACGTAGTTTATTTAATGTATAGCTAAAAAATATGAAATTGAGATAAAAGGTCTAAATTAGAAATGTTTATTTCTAAAGAAGTTACTTTTATTTTTATTTATAGCTCGAGACAAAACGTATTTTCGTTTTGTCTCGATTTTTTTGTATATGATTAATAGATTTCTGATTAAACGATCAATATTTTATATTTTTTTGCGATTATAAAATAACGTTAATTTCTATTTTTTGAACATTTTTATGTAAAGTTAAAGTTACTTTTTATAAATAGTATTTTTTATGAATTTAATTTTTGTTTTTATCTAAAAATGTCAAAGTATGTTTAAAAAGCTATTTCAAAAGGGTTTTCTGTTTGTTTTTTTTGAATAAAAAGTTTTTTCGGGACAAGGCGAACTTTTAGTAAAAAATATTATGAATAAAGTTACGAGAATCTATTGACATGAAAAATAACAAGATATATAGTTTGTATGTAAGCGTGAATGAAATTATTTAATTTAAATTTATTTTTTATATAATAGTTTGTTTTTTTAGCGTCTACAGCTTGACACTATTTATAGCCGATGATCGATATAGAGAAACAGGCAGAAATGAATTGAATTTTTAATGAAACGAAAGGGGATTGTATATGCCGAGAAAAGCGCCTGTCCGAAAGAGTGATCATTCTAAAGACGAAAAGGTTAGGCGGAGAACCCAAAAAAAGTGTTCACGTGGTTCTATAGAGCCAGAGAAACTATATCGAGAAACCGAAAGAGATGAACCACGCACTGTAAAGCGAGGATCACGGCAAATAGCAAGAAACTCTCGTGATGGGTTTTCCGATACAACGGAACGTTCTAGGTATCCTCAGAATCGTGTAAGACCTCGTCGACCAGTGCAAGAACGAAAAGTGAGAGAGGGACAGAAAAGACCTGTTCAACAACCAGTTGTTAAAAGACCGGGTATCTTGGTGATTTCTTTTCTAGGTAATTTGGTATTTTACGGTATTACAATTGGAATCATCTTTATGGCTTTAATGTTTTCGTTTAGTTCAAAGTCGACAGCATCGATTTTTGGTTATCGCTTTTATACAGTTTTGACTAATTCCATGGTACCTCAAGAAAATGGACCAAAAGGTGGGTTTTATGCTGGTGATATTGTCATTGTTAAACTGACAGATGGTAAAAAAGTCAAAAAAGACGATATTGTCACTTTCGCAGTTGGAGATGGTTCACGCTATTTAACTCATAGAATGGTAGAACGTAAAGATGAATTAAATGGAGAAAAAGGGGACTACTTAGTTACCAAAGGTGATGCCAATAAAAATAATGATCCGCCGATAACAGCGGATCGAGTATTAGGGAAAGTGATAATGGCAGTTCCAAAAGTAGGTAGCATTACAGAATTTGTTCGAGAAGAATTTTGGGCTTGTTTGGTGTGTATTCTGTCATTGTATGGCTTTTTCTTAGTACTGAAAGCCTACTTATTTTCATCGCAAGAAGAAGTTGCTAGAAAAGGCAGAGGTAAAAGACGCCCTGTATATGAACGATGATATTACCACTTTGCTTCATCTTAGAGGAAAGATTAAGGAAAGTGAGAATATATATATTATATTTTTTTATAGGAGGATTATTAAGAATGAAGAAGAACAAGAAGAAAAAGTTGGTAGCAGCAGCATGTCTAGCTTTATTAGCAGCAGCTGCAGGTACTTTTGCATGGATCAATTCGCAAGATCAACGAATTAACCGTGTGAAATCTGCTGCAATTAAAGATGGTAGTGTCAGCGTAGAAGAGAATTGGAATCCTAAACCAATTGTACCAGGAACAGAAGCAACAAAAGAAGTAGCAGTTACAAATTCAGGGAGTACACCGGTCTTTGTCCGTGTCTCGTATGAAGAAGTATTGAAACACTTGACTGAAAAAGGCGCAGTAACTAAAAGAACTTCAGGTTGGAAAGCTAATGCAACACCAAGCTTATCAGATGATGTGCCTGTTGAGTATGATGGAGAAAAATATATAGATGCAAGTAGCGGCTATACAGATATTACAAGTAAAGTCAAAGACAGTTCAAAAGCTGCCCTACCAGCAGGTGTAAAAGTTTATGCAAAAGGTTCTGTTATTAAAGATCCTGTAACGGGTGACGAAAATACTACATTTAGTTATTCAGCATTTTTTGAATATGCACCAGGTAAATACCAAGCGATGGAAACAGAAGTAGCTGTGGAAGCTGGAAATGCAGAAGGAACAGCTGTCGAAACTTGGGAGTTTGTAATGTCTAAAGCTGAATATTCAGTTTATAAAGGCGGCTATAGCCATGCGGTATCAAACTGGGCGGCATCTTCTTTAGAAGGTGCTTCAACAGAAGCGACAGCTGCTAAAGCTTCTTTATTGGGCAGTGCAGGTCAAAAATATGATATGAATTATGATTATACAATTGCAACGTTAGGATTAAGTGCACTTCCAGCACCAACTCCAGCAACGGCAACAGATCAAATTCCAGTAGCTAATTCAGAGAAAAAAGCTGTACAAACAGATGCAGCTGCGTTAGGTGTTAGCGGAATCAATGTAGAGTATGGTACTGATATGATTACAACAGCATCACTTGCTAATGATAAGTGGACATATAATAAAGAGGATGGCTATTTCTACTTCACAAGTCCTGTTGTTTCAGGTGCTACAACACCACATCTATTGAAAAAACTTGTCTTCACAAATAGTGTCGGAACAGAATTTACAAACGCAACATATGATTTGGTTGTGAAGATGGAAGCTATTCAAGCAACTAAAGAAGCGCTAACTGATGCTACTGGTTGGGGATTAAGTGGAGCCGATGGTTCAGAAACGAAAAAAATTACGACTTATCTAGATGGACAGGCGAAAAGCTAATTTCTAGTTAAAGTTCAGGAAAAAGGAAGGGGAAAAACGATGCAGCAACAATCAATGCGAAAACGTCTACCATTTCTGGTTTTATACAGTTTATTAAGTGTTTTTATCACTTTTACCAGCGGAACGCTATTAGCTGTTGCCAGTCAAACCCTTCCTCCAGGGGTAATCATTGGCGATGAGACAGGAATATCTGCTTCTTCAGAAGGAGAATATTATGTTGATTTGCCAAATGTCTTACCTGGAGAAAGTTATGAAAAAACGATTACAATTCGTGGGATGGATATAAAAGAACCTTTTGAGTTAGGAATCTTAGTTACCCCAGAGTCAGCTAAAGGTGCTATTGATTTTGACAAACAAATCACATTGACTTTATCTATAGATGATAAGCAATTATATCAAGGTCCTTTATTGGGAAATGGAAAATTTGATTGGTCCATTCAACCCTTGATTGTAGGAACATGTGAATATGGAAAAGATCAAATTTTAACAGCAGTTTTTGAAGTCGATAAAGATTTGACTCTTGCAGATTATAGGGAAGAAAGCCAGCTGTTATATCATTGGACTTTTGTTGCAACCAAAAATCAGTCCAAGTCTTCAGATACTACAGATAGTAGCTCTTCATTTGAGAAGCCAAAATCTAAAGGACTTTTCCCGATGACAGGGGAAGAAATAAAGAATTTAATTTATAAAACATTGGCAGGACTATTATTAGTGTTAATCGCTATTTTATTATGGAAAAAACGTAAAGATGAACAAGGTAAAGTAGATTAGAGGAAGGGGAAGGCACATGAGTCGAGGAAATAAACTGTTGAAAACAATTAATCAAAATAAACCCTTTTTGGCTGTGTTTTCTGTATTTTTGAGCCTGCTGCTGGTAGTAGGAAGTACTTATTCGTGGATTACCTATAGTGATGAACAAATCAATCGAAATAAGCCAAATAGTAAAAAACTTTCTGCGGTGATCGATGAAGTCTTCACACCTAATCTGCAGTGGGAACCTGGAGCGATCACTGAAAAGAAATTATTAGTGAAAAATGATGGACAAATGCCAGCAATTGTCAGAGTTTCTTTATATGAATTTCTTGCTCAATTTGAACTCGATATGACTGATGGGATTGGGAATGGTAGTCAAAAAATTGTAAAAAATTCAAGCGGATCTGATCTCATAATGGAAGATGTCAACACTTGGGAAAAAGGCCGTACATATAAAATTAAATCAGGAAAGTATTTTACGGTGTCAGACGTTTACAAAGGGGACAAAACGGATCCGAATACAGCATATGTTTATAAAGGAATTAGATCAGTCGAAAGTCTTAAATATTTGAACATTCAATTTAATGCTGCTGATATTTATGACGAAAATAATAAACCGATGTCTGGACTGCAGAATTATTGGTACTATTCAAGTGGTTATTTTTATTATTCAGAAGTACTACAGCCAAAAGAGAAAACTAAACAACTGATTCAAAGTGTTACTTTAGACAAAAACTTACCAAATAAGTATAAAAGTTCTTTATATCAATTAATTCCAGTTATGGATGCTCATGATACCACAAAGTCTTTAATAGAGAATTGGAAAATAGATTCTGGTTCTTATTTAGAAGAAATGTATCGTGGAAAAGTTCATTAAGAGGAGATTTAAGATGAAAAAAAAGAAAAAAATTATTCATTTTTTTTTGATACTACCTGTACTTATTGTATGTTTGGTGATTGGAAGTGCAGTTGCATATGCGGCAATGATGGTGAGTGATGAAAAAGCGAATCTTTTCCAGATTGGTAACCTTCAGACTAAAGTTGAAGAAGTTTTCACTGAGCCAGCAACGATTTTGCCAGATACTTCGGTTGAGAAAAAGGTGACTGTAGCGAATATTGGAACTGTTGATCAATTTGTTCGAGTTATGCTTCATCCTGAGATTCGTATAGAAAACGGGGAAAGTATACGATTATTGCCTTCAAAAATTGGTGAAGAAGTTTTACTAGACTTGAATAGTACAGATTGGAAATTAGGGGAAGATGGATACTATTATTACTTAAAAAAGTTGAAATCAGGGAAATCAAGTGTTACAGAAAACTTGTTTACACAAGTAAAATTGAAGAGTGGCTTAGGACAAGAGTATCATAAAGCGACGTTTAGCTTATTAATAAAAGTTGAAGCTATTAACTGTGTGAAGTACGCTTATCGTGATGCTTGGTGGCAAGGGGTCATCCCTAACAATGGAGAGTTGCAAGAAGTCGACAAGCAGTTGTCTGAAAAAGCAGATTAAAAGTAGGCACATGGAATAAGTATTCCATGTTTGCCTTTTCTGATTTAACACTCATGAAATGAGTGCTTTTATAAGAAATCATTGATTTGATGAGTTTTGAAATAAAAAAATGCTGAATATTGCAGGAAATGGGGTGGAAAAGTGAAAAGAAGTATAACATTAGTTGGGGTATTTTTCTTATTGGCTTTATTAGGTATTATTGGGTACCTGACTATCAATAGAGCAATGGATAAAAGTGTAATAAAAGCTTCAGATACCTTAGTTCAACGGGAGTTTCGCTTAACAGTATCTAATGAATGGAGCGATGAAAAAGAGTGTAGTTTTATTGATTTAGTATGGGATGATATATCAGATTCAGATTATCAGTTATATCGAAGTGAAGACGGTATAAGTTGGGATAAAGTGGCATTAGATCATGAAAAAGTGCTTAAAACATCAAGCGATTTTTCCGAGGTACCCAGCTCAGGTAGTTTAAAGCGTAGAGAAAAATTGTTAGAAAACAGAGCTCAGGATAGCACGATCAATGATGACGTACCTCCTGAATCTCCAAGTGCTGAATTGGAGTACGGAGAAGGAGATCATTTTACTGTAAAACTATCTTCTAAAGATAAAGGTAAGGAATACCAGTGGTATGTCCTAGCAGACACAAAGAAATATGGGATACAAAAATCAGATATCATAAAGAAAGAAGTGACTAGTGAGCTTCAAGGGTATATTTATGTGATCGATAATTCACCAAATACGGTTCCGGTAGTTGAACGTGCTTCTTCTGGAGAGATAACGAATATTGATGTCCGTGCAGATTTATCTGAAGCTACTACTCAAGTTTCGGGAATTGTGGGAGAAAATAGTAGTTGGATGCATGTGTTAGCTGTTGATCGAGCAAATAACGTGAGCGACGTGGAACATATTAATCTAAAAAATAATACCAAAGTAGCTGAACTAAAAGATGTGAATCGTTATGTTGCTTTTAATGTTGAAAGAACAGCTGATACAGCAAAATTAATCGATATTGCTTTAGGGAGTTCAATGGAAAAAAAGATGAAGTCTCTTGAAATCAAAATACCAAAAAATACAGAAATTAAAGAATATGATACATTGGCTCTGCCGACTTCTTGGTATAAATTTCAGAATAGTGACGATGAGGAGTACAAATCATTTACTTTAGCAATGAATGATAATAATGATATAAATACCATTAAGAATTTTTTAGAATCACTACGATTCACCATTAAACATCCGACTCATGAAAAAGGCCGTATTCAAGTGATTTTTCATGAGTTGGTATATACATCATGGGAAGCGCCGGATGGAAAGACCCATTATTATACATTTATTCCGACGCAAAAGACATGGTTACAAGCTTATAATTTAGCTAAAAAAATGAAGTATAGAGGTTTGACAGGTTATCTAGCAACTTTGACTTCCTCAGCGGAACATAATTTTGTTTATGCAAATATTGCGAAACAGTCTGGCTGGCTTGGAGGCGGCAGACTGGTAAAAACGAATGGTCAAAAAATCAATGATGAAGCAGCGATTTCGGAAAAAATTACCGATTATATCACTACAGGTGTTCTATCACAACAATGGTATTGGGTAGATGGACCTGAAAAGGGATTAGTATTTTTTGATAAAACGACTTATAAAGAAGGAGGAAAGGCACCTGCTGGAGTCTATCAAGGGTTTAATAACCCTCTAAATGGCGGTGCTGGTGCAGAACCAAATAATTCAGGAGGGGAATATATATTAGAATTTGCCCAAGCTAGTGCAGGAGCGCCAACAAAATTATGGAATGACTTAACCTATAATCGAACAAGCTATAATACTGGTTACTATATTGAATTTTCTGAGTACGGTTCTCAAAAAGAAACGGAGGAAGAGACAGATGTTTTAGGTAGTAGTGAAATTCCTCAAAAAGTTTCTGTTAAAGCTTTTGACGATCAGAACAACCGCTTGGTTTCTGGTGATTTTATGTTTGACCAACAGTTAAGGATTGGAAAAAAAGAAATTATTGATCCTAAAAATATTGATATGTATGACTTTATTAAGTTAACAGATCTGACAGATAATCAAATTTCTCCTTTTGAATATACAATTGGTAATACGTTCCAAGAAGGAAAATTGATTTACAGTTCTCGGAAACTGACCGTCCATGTTCGACAAGTCATCATGAATAAAAATGATCAAATTATTTTTCCTAAAAAGGGCTATGGTGTATTAGAAAGTCGCTCGCAATTAGGGGGAAAGAAGGATGAAGTCTCATTAAGTATGGTTTCAACTAATGATAACACAGCTCTTTTTGACTCGTATGTTATTCGATATCAAGTCACTGAACCTTTGTATACGTTTGTATCAAAAATTCCAATGAATTATGAATTGATCGGCTATGTATTAACAACTGAAAAGCAACAGCATTTACCAGAGCTTAGTTCTAAATCACCAGTCCAAGTTGATGTATCGATGAATCCAGAAATTTGGCTAACAACATACATTAGACCATCAATAGAGCAGCCTAGCTTATATCATTGGGAATATGAGACTAATAAACTAGGGGAAATTAAGATGAAGTAGGGAAGATATGAAACCAAAAATAAGGGGATTTTATAACTTGAACGATAAGTGATGAGCACTCTTAATTAAAAAATTAAGACCCTAAATTGAATAACAAGGATGATGTAGAGTGTATTTATTATTAGTTGCTTTGGGGATAATTGTTTCTATTCATAGCATACTATTTCTTTTTATCGTACAAAAAAATACAGAATTAACGAATAAGATAAAGCAACTAGAAAAAAATTTTTCGCCTTTAAAGTCCAATATACAGCGGCAGATTTTACAAAAAAAAGAAACAAGGAAGTCTGAGCAAACGCTAAAAAGACGAAAGATTAAACCAATGAAACGAGGAAGTAGATAACGATGAATTTAGGCTATGCTCATGGAACTAAACTAAATCAGCAGTTTGATTTTTTAGAGGCTTATGAACTAGAAGAAATTTTTTCAGATGATGACCATAGCTATGAAGTACTCGAAGACCCTGAAAGTGAGTATCAAAGGTTATTGGAGTATACAGAGCCAGGGGATTGTTTGGTTATAGCATTTTTAGAAGTGATTTCAAGAGATTACCAACAGTTGCTTCTATTTTTGGATGAATTGGAAGATTTAGGACTTGATTTAGTAGTATTAACTTCACCAGAATTGACTTTGTCAGACTGGCGCGAAGTACTTTCATGGGTGATGCGTAATGATCAGTTATTACATCCACGTTTAATCAAAATAAAGTTGAAGCAGAAAAAAAATCAAAACACGGAAACGTACTCTGTATTTAGTAGAGATTCTGAAGCCAAACAATTATATCGAGATGTCGTCTGGCAATTGATCAGCAAACAAAAAATACGAAAAATAGCCAAACAAAAAGGCGTTCCAGTTGAGACGGTTTATCGAATACAGCAAGAATTTAAACGATTGAAGTTAGCTGGGGTATTAGCGCTATGTTTCTTTTTAGCAATTACTACAATCAAAATAACAGAGAGCTTTTCTGATAATGTACTGATTCAAATTGTAGTCTGTGTCATTTCAACTTTGGTTATTCTCTATAATACCCTATCAGATAGTGAACCGCAGTGACAAAAATTAATACAGAGATAATAAAGGGTCCCTTTTATGTAGTTTTACAGAAGAAGGAACCCTTTTTTTATTTAGAAGTCTAATTTTTCGATTCGATCAAAAGCTTCTTTTAAAACATCAATGTTTTGCGTTGCTGCTAAACGTACGTAATCATCGCCAGTTGTCTCGCCAAAGGCTTTTCCGGGGATCATCAGTACATTGGTTTCTTTCAAAACTTTTTCAACAAAAGGTACTGAAGTAAGTCCCGTTTTAGAAATATTGATGAAAGCATACATGCTGCCTTTAACTGGATGCAATGAAAGAAACGGTATAGATGCGATTCGTTGTTCCAGATATTCTAGTCGTTCTTTAAAAACGGAAACGACTGTTGGCACTAATGTTTCAGCATGATTTAAAGCATAAATACCAGCTTGTTGAGAGGGGCTTGGTGCAGAGTAAGTAATACTTTCATTGATTAATTTTGCTGCCTCATTGATATAATCAGGTGCAATCATGTAACCGATGCGCCAACCAGTCATTGCAAAAGCTTTTGAGAAGCTGCTGAACGTGATCGTATTTTCAGGAGCAAAAGTTGCCATTGGTACAAAGTCATCGTAGAAGCAGAAGGCTTCGTAAACTTCGTCAGAGAGAATATAAAAATCATGTTCAATAGCCAAATCAGCAATTGCTTTAAACGTTTCAGGAGAAAAAACAGCGCCTGTAGGATTATTTGGTGAATTGATAATAATGGCTTTGGTTTTATCTGTAATCGCAACTTTCAATACATCGATATTAATTTGAAAACCATCTTCTTCATAAGTTGGGATAAATACTGGTTTGCCGCCAGCAAAAATCACTTGATCTTTATAAGGTGAGAAGTACGGTTCGTGAATGATGACTTCATCTTCTGGATCTAATAAAACTTGTAAAGTCAAATACATACCATGTAAGGCTCCGACTGTAGCACGCACTTGGTTTGGATCAAAGTTTAGACCGTATTGTTTTTGATAAAACGCAACGACAGTATCAATAAACTCCTGGCTACCGCCAGAAGCAGTATACTTTGTATGGCCGTTTTTTACATCTGTAAAGGCGGCATCGATAATTCGCTCGTCTGTAATTAAATCTGGATCACCTATTGATAAATCTAGTAAATCTGGGACTTGTTTTGCTAAGGTAGCAATATCCATTAAGATATTTTCAGCAGGTTGTTGATGTTTTTTTGCCATGTTTGAACGATCCATGTTGTTACCTCCAATTACTTATTACTCTATTCATTCTACATTATTTTTTTAAGAGGACAAAGCAAGTTATTATACTTGCTTTGTCCTCTTAAACGGATTACAAAACTTTTCTTAAAAAATCTTGTGTTCTTGGATTTTTTGGTTGACCAAAAATTTCTTCTGGTGTGCCTTCTTCTTGAATAATTCCAGCATCCATGAAAATCACACGATCGGCAACTTCACGAGCGAAGCCCATTTCATGTGTTACAACAACCATCGTCATTCCTTCAACTGCTAAAGCTTTCATAACTGCTAATACTTCACCGACCATTTCTGGGTCAAGTGCCGAAGTTGGTTCATCAAATAGCATCACATCTGGATTCATCGCTAATGCACGCGCAATTGCTACTCGTTGTTGCTGTCCGCCAGATAGACTGGAAGGATAGCTAGTGGCTTTGTCTTTTAAACCAACTTGTTCTAACAGAGCTAGCGCTTTTTCTTTTGCAGCTTCGGTTGTTTCTTTTTTGACTTTGATTGGACTGATCGTTAAATTATCTAAGACTGTTTTATGAGGAAATAAATTGAAATTTTGGAATACCATCCCCATTTTTTGACGAAGAGCATCGATATCTGTATCTTTATCCAATAAATTTTTTCCTTCAAATTCAATTATTCCATCTGTCGGTTGTTCTAATAAGTTCAAACAACGCAGAAAAGTACTTTTCCCGCTGCCGGAAGGACCGATGATCACGACCACTTCACCAGCGTTTACGTCTAGATCGATTCCTTTTAGGACTTCGTTTTTCCCGAAGGTTTTGTGTAAGTTTTTTATATTAATCACTAGTACTCATTCTCCTTTCAGCAACACCTAGTAGGCGAGAAATAGTAAAGGTTAAAACAAAGTAAATCAATGATACCACAAGGTAAGGTAAGAACGGTTTAAAGCTTGCGCCTTGAACATTGCCGGCTTGGAAAATCAGCTCTGAAACCCCAATAACTGAAACCACAGATGATTCTTTGATTACCGTTACAAATTCATTTCCTAAAGCAGGTAAGATATTTTTGATTGCCTGAGGTAAAATGATATAACGCATCGCTTGTGGTTGGTTCATTCCAAGAGAACGAGCGGCTTCTAATTGTCCTTTGTTGACAGCGTTGATACCAGCACGGACGATTTCTGCGACATAAGCCCCACTGTTTAATGCAAGAGCAATACAACCAGCAGCGATTTTCGATAAATCAAGACCTAAAACCCCCGTACCAAAATAAACAATAAAGATTTGTACTAATAACGGAGTGCCACGAACGTATTCAATGTAGCAAATGGCAATGCCGCGTAAGATTTTTGATTTAGACAATTTCATTAAAGCAAGTAAACCACCTAAAATTGCACCGAATAATACCCCCATAAAGGCTAAGAAAATCGTATAACCAGCACCGCTGATATAGAATTTCCCGTATTTTCCAAGGAAACTTTCATCATCTGTAAACATTAATTTGCCCGCTTCTTTTTTATAGCCGTCTAATAGATTATTATCATTGATTGTTTTGATCGAAGCGTTGACTTTTTCTTCTAAGATAGGTGCATTTTTAGGAATTGCAACAGCCGCATCTTTTTCACCCTGTTCAAATGTCACATCAGCAAATGTCAATTCTTTATCACGGTCAACATAAGCTTCTGCGACAGGCCCTTCTAAGACAGCTGCATCCACTTTTTTATTTTTTAAGTTCATAATAATATCTGGGACTTTTTGCAAAGAGGTTGGAATCGAGCCGATAAGTTCTGTCTTCGCTAATTCTTCTTGTGTCGTTTGTTTTTGAACGCCAACTTTTACATCGTTGAAATCTTTGGTTGACTGGAATTGATCTTTGTCTGCTTTTCTAACGACGACTTTTTGTTGGACGGTCATGTAAGGAGTCGAAAAATTCACTTCTTTCAGTCGCTCAGGTGTTGGCGCCATCCCTGAAATGATCAGGTCGATCTTACCTGTTTTCAATGCACCTAATAATGCATCAAAACCCAATTCTTCGATTTTTAATTTAACGCCTAGGTCATCTGCGATTTTTTGTGCGATCGAGATATCAAAACCAACAACTTGGTCTTTCCCATCAACGTCTGCATGAAATTCATAAGGTGCATAATCAGCAGATAAGCCAACGATCAGCTCTCCACGTTTCATGATGCTGTCATAGACAGGATCTGGTTCTTCTGCGATTGCTGTAGCTACAGGGATAAAAGTGAGTAGTACCAGCAAGATGGGAATAATAAGAGCTAAAGTTTTTTTACATAATTTCATTTGCTTTTCTCCTTTATATTGGATTGGTAACAGTCAAAAAAATTTAACTGCTTCGATTTTCAATAAATATTCTAAAAAACGTGTATAAATGTATAAAAATTTATTGTTTTTGGATGTGTTTTATCATATCATAGATTAAGGGAAAGGAAAAGTGAATTTTATCAAAGAATTTACAAAAGTTCACTTTTGCATAAAAATTAGTAAAAAATGAAAGGTCGAGAAAAATGAATCAATCATTAATTGTAAGAGGAGCACCCCAAGAATATGAATGCCGAGTTGGCGCGTGGGATGACTTAGAAGAACATTTAAATAGAAGAAAGATCAAACGTGTTATGATTTTACATGGGAAAGACTCATGGGAAGCGGCGAAACCGTATTTTCCTTCTTTAGTGAATATAGATGCATATTTTATTGAGTATGGTGGGGAATGTACAGATGAGAAGACATCTGAATTGAAAAAAATCTTTGACCAAAAAGAGCTAGAGGGAATCATAGCAGTTGGGGGTGGAAAGATTGCAGATTTAGGGAAAGCAGTAGCCAATCAAAGTAATGCGCCTATCTTGATTTTACCAACCTTAGCTGCAACTTGTGCAGCGTATACTCCACTAAGTGTGATATATAAAACGGACGGTTCTATGGATCGTTATGATGTATTTCCACAAAGTAATGCCTTAGTTCTAATCGAACCTAACGTTATATTAGCTTCACCGATTGAACTGATGATCGCAGGAATCGGTGATACTGTGGCTAAATGGTACGAAGCAGATGCAATGATCTCACAATTAGAGGTACAGCCAATTGAGATCCAAGTCTCCGCATTTGCAGCAAAAAAATGTCGTGACGTTTTACTTACGGATAGTCAAGAAGCGCTTAATGCTATGAGAGAACAAGAAATAAATCAAGCCTTTTTGAATGTAGTAGAGACGAATATCTTACTTGGCGGAATGGTGGGTGGCTTTGGTGATGATTACGGTCGTACGGCAGGAGCTCATTCCATACATGATGCGCTGACCATTTTACCTGAGAGTCATCAACAGTTACATGGTAATAAAGTTGCTTACGGTGTTTTGGTTCAGTTAGTCATTGAAAATAAATGGTCAGAAATTGAAGAACTTATTCCGTTTTATCATAGTTTAGATTTACCAATCTCCTTAAAAGAGATGAAAATGAATTTATCAGAAGATGAATATATCCGAGTTGCAGAACGTGCTGCCGAGCCTCATGAAACTATTCATTATATGAAAGAAACGATTACACCAGAAATTGTCAAAACAGCCATGATGGAACTTGAAACAGCCATGAGCAACAAATAAGTGAGGTTGAAAAAATAAAAAGAACTGGAGACAAAAGATTTTTTATCTTGTCTCCAGTTTTAATGTCTAAGGATATGCTAAAGAAAGCCCGTAAAACCTTGCAAATACGAACAAAAAAAAGTATGATGAGGAAAGTGTAAATTTACAAAAGAAAGTAGGAGAATGAATGACAGAAGCAGCCATTCGTTATCGTTTAATAAAGAAAGAAAAACATACAGGTGCCCGTTTAGGAGAAATCATCACGCCTCACGGAACGTTTCCAACACCAATGTTTATGCCTGTAGGAACGTTAGCGACAGTAAAAACAATGTCACCAGAAGATTTGAAAGAGATGGGGGCAGGTGTGATTTTAAGCAATACCTATCATTTGTGGCTTCGACCTGGAGATGATTTGATTGCAGAAGCAGGCGGCTTACATAAATTTATGAACTGGGATCAACCGATTTTAACAGATTCTGGTGGCTTCCAAGTATTTTCATTAAGTGATATGCGTAAAATCACAGAAGAAGGCGTTCATTTTAGACATCATTTGAATGGATCAAAATTGTTTCTTTCTCCAGAAAAAGCAATCAATATCCAAAATAATCTAGGTTCTGATATCATGATGAGTTTTGATGAATGTCCGCCATTTGATGAAAGCTATGACTATGTGAAAAAATCGATCGAGAGAACATCACGCTGGGCAGAGCGTGGGTTAAAAGCTCATGCTAATCCAGACCGTCAAGGTTTATTTGGAATCATCCAAGGTGCAGGCTTTGAAGATCTACGTCGTCAAAGTGCCAAAGATTTGATCAGTATGGACTTTCCAGGCTATTCCATCGGTGGTTTATCTGTAGGTGAACCAAAAGCTGAAATGAATCGCGTGTTAGACTTTACAACACCGTTGATTCCTGATAATAAACCAAGATATCTAATGGGTGTAGGAACTGCGGATTCATTGATCGATGGTGTGATTCGAGGGATCGATATGTTTGACTGTGTCTTGCCGACTCGAATTGCCAGAAATGGTACTTGCATGACTTCAAAAGGTCGTCTGGTTGTTAAAAATGCACAGTACGCAAGAGATTTCCGTCCGTTGGATGAGAAATGTGATTGCTATACATGTAAAAACTATACACGTGCTTATATTCGCCACTTGATCAAAGCGGATGAAACATTTGGGATTCGTTTAACGTCTTACCATAATTTATACTTCCTATTGAATCTGATGAAACAAGTTCGTCAAGCAATCATGGATGATAATTTACTTGAATTTAGACAAGCTTTTTTTGAAGAATATGGTTTCAATAAAGAGAATGCGAAAAGTTTCTAAAAAAGTGATCAAAAGACTAGTGTTGTACACGAAATTTTGTTACAGTAAACTAGTGATTATACGATAGAGAGGTGAATAGATAATGGGCGGAGGACTTTCGTTTATTTTACCATTAATTCTTTTAGCAGGAATGATGTTTTTTATGACACGTTCGCAAAAGAAACAACAAAATGAACGTCAAACACTTTTAGATGCAATGAAAGTGGGCGATGAAGTTGTAACGATTGGCGGATTACATGGTGTAATTTCTGAAATCGACACTGACAAGAGAACTGTATTGATCGATTGTGAAGGAATTATCCTTGAATTTGATCGTGCAGCAATCAAAACAGTAAAACCAGGTACTATTGTTACAAATGATAGTGACGTAACGGTTGTTGAAACGAAAGAAACAGTTGTTGAAGAACCAACAACAACTTCTGAAAACGACGAAACGAAAGAATAAATTCCAGCTTGCTGGAATTTTTTCTTTCTAACCTATCAGGAAAATATACATAGATCATTCTTCAGAAAGAAGGGGAGAGCCATCGAAAAGCTGTCGTGGCATCAAAAGTTCTTATTAAAAAAAGAATTAAAAACGAAGTGCCGATCTTTTCAGCAACTGGGATATTCATCTGTTAACGAGACGGAATTGATGAATTATCTTGTTTCTTATCGTTGGAAAAAGCAATCTCCAACATCGATCAAGGAATGCAAGGAAGATATTCTACATATTGAACCAAATGAATTTTTTGATTATCAACAATTACTTGCACAAACAAGTAGTTTAAAGATCAAAGATTGGCATGATTTAACGGACCTATTCTAATGGCGAATAGGTTCTTTTTTCTTTTTGTAAGATAGAAAGCGCTCGCTTTTTCCTGAAGAGAAAAAACTTGTTTGAATGTGAAAAAAATCACAATAAAACTATTTACAAGAAAAAAATAATGTTGTATGATGTGTATGTGAAATAGTTAACAAACAAAAATAAATTATTTATTTTTCTAGGAGGATCACAATGGCTAAAACAATGAAGAAAGAAGATACCAAAACAACTGATGTATCAGCAATGATCGACGAGTTAGCAAAAAAAGCAAATGTTGCTTTAAAAGAAATGGAAGACTTCGATCAAGAAAAAGTTGACCACATTGTGCACCAAATGGCAATGGCTGCTTTAGATCAACATATGCCTTTAGCGAAAATGGCAGTTGAGGAAACTGGCCGTGGAATTTACGAAGATAAAGCAATCAAAAATATGTACGCTTCAGAATATATTTGGAACAGTATCAAACATGATAAAACAGTAGGTGTTATCAACAAAGATGACCAAACAGGATTAATCGAAATCGCTGAACCAGTGGGTGTAGTTTGTGGTGTTACACCAACAACAAACCCAACATCAACAACAATCTTTAAAGCATTGATTTCAATCAAAACACGTAACCCGATCGTCTTTGCTTTCCATCCAAGTGCGCAAAAATGTTCTGCAGAAGCTGCTCGTATCGTTCGTGATGCCGCAATCAAAGCAGGCGCTCCTGAAAACTGTGTTCAATGGATCGAACAACCTTCATTGGAAGCCACTTCAGGTTTGATGAATCATCCTGGAATCGCTATTGTTTTAGCCACTGGTGGTGCTGGCATGGTGAAATCAGCATACTCAACTGGTAAACCAGCGCTAGGTGTTGGACCAGGTAACGTTCCTTCATATATTGAAAAAACGGCAAAAATCAAACGTGCAGTCAATGACTTGATCGTTTCTAAATCATTCGATAATGGGATGATTTGTGCCTCTGAGCAAGCTGTGATCGTAGACAAAGAAGTTTATGCAGCTGTCAAAGCTGAATTTGAAGCACATCAAGTGTACTTCGTTAAACCAAATGAATTACAAAAATTAGAAGATGCTGTTATGAATGAAGGCAAATATGCAGTTAATCCAGCAATCGTTGGGTACTCAGCTGAACATATCGCTGACTTAGCAGGAATCAAAGTACCAAAAGGAACAAAAATTCTAATTGCTGAACTTGAAGGTGCAGGCGCTGAATATCCACTTTCACGTGAAAAATTATCACCTGTTTTAGCGATGATGAAAGCGAAAAATACAGATCACGCATTTGATTTATGTGAAGCAATGCTTGAATTAGGTGGGTTAGGTCATACTGCTGTGATTCATACAGAAGATGAAGATCTACAAGTGAAATTCGGTTTACGTATGAAAGCTTGCCGTATCTTGGTAAACTCTCCATCTGCTGAAGGTGGAATCGGTAATATCTATAACGAAATGATTCCTTCATTAACATTAGGTTGTGGATCTTACGGTAAAAACTCAGTCTCTAAAAACGTATCTGCTGTCAACTTGATCAATGTCAAAACTGTAGCGAAACGGAGAAATAATATGCAATGGTTTAAATTACCGCCAAAAATTTTCTTTGAAAAAAATTCATTACAATATCTACAAAAAATGGAAAATGTTGAACGTGTGATGATCGTCTGTGATCCAGGAATGGTTCAATTTGGCTATGCTGATACGGTTCGTAAAGAATTACAAAAACGTAAAAACGACGTTCAAATCGAAGTATTCTCAGCTGTAGAACCAAATCCATCTACAAACACAGTTTACGCTGGAACAAAAGTCATGGTTGATTTTGAACCAGATACAATCATCGCTTTAGGTGGGGGATCTGCAATGGACGCGGCTAAAGGCATGTGGATGTTCTATGAACACCCAGATACAGAATTCTTTGGCGCTAAACAAAAATTCTTAGATATCCGTAAACGTACGTACAAAATCGACAAAGCTGTTAAAACACAATTTGTATGTATCCCAACAACATCAGGTACAGGTTCTGAAGTAACACCATTTGCGGTTATTACAGATAGCGATACACATGTAAAATACCCATTAGCTGATTACGCCTTGACTCCAGATGTTGCGATCATCGATCCTCAATTTGTGATGTCAGTTCCAGCTTCTGTAACAGCGGATACTGGTATGGATGTATTAACACATGCAATCGAGTCTTATGTTTCAGTAATGGCTTCTGATTACACCCGTGGATTAAGTTTACAAGCAATCAAATTAGTCTTTGAACACCTAGAAAACTCAGTGAAACGTCCAGATGCTGAAAGTCGTGAAAAAATGCATAACGCATCAACAATGGCTGGTATGGCTTTTGCCAACGCATTCCTCGGAATTTGTCACTCTGTAGCGCATAAAATTGGTGGAGAATATGGAATTCCACACGGACGTACAAATGCGATTTTATTACCGCACATTATCCGTTACAATGCCAAAGATCCTTCAAAACATGCAATGTTCCCTAAATATGATTACTTCCGTGCAGACACAGATTACGCTGATATTGCGAAATTCTTAGGTCTTAAAGGAAAAAATACAGCAGAATTAGTGGATGCATTAGCGAAAGCAGTTTACGATTTAGGTGTATCTGTTGGAATCGATATGAACTTGAAAGCACAAGGTGTTACACAAGAAATTCTTGATTCTACAGTTGATCACATGGCAGAACTTGCTTATGAAGATCAATGTACAACAGCAAATCCAAAAGAACCATTGATCAGTGAATTAAAACAAATCATCATTGATGCCTATAATGGTTAATTGAATAAATGAAGAAGAGCGGCGTAAAAGTTGCTCTTCTTTTTTTATTTAGAGGTATAATAAAGTCAAAATAAATGGGAGTGATACCAAATGACCATCAGAGAAGCCAAGTTAGAAGATGCAGAAGGAATCAATCAATTAAATACCTATCCATTGAATCACGACTTTCCATTAGAAGAGACTAGAAATCAGTTGAACTATCTATTATCTTCACCAGTGAATAAAGTATTTGTAAAAATCATTGATGGAAAAGTAGTTGGCTATATCCAACTAAGTGAATACGTCTGTACTTATGGACCGAAGTTGATGAATGTCATGGCTTTAGTGGTAGACGAAAGAATACATGGTCAAGGTATAGGGAAATCTTTGCTCAATCACGCCGAGCAATGGGCAAAAGAAGCAAGGGCAAAAGGCGTTCGACTAAATTCAGGTGTAGAAAGAACTGAAGCGCACAGATTTTATGAACATCAAGGCTATATAAGAGTGAAGAATCAAGTGAATTTTAGAAAATTATTTGATTGAGAGTGGTGTAAATAGCAGTCGTAAAGAATAAAATGGTATGTTGACAAAGTAAATTACAAAATGCTACCATAGAAAAATAACGAAGAAGAAAGGAGGGAGCAAAATGAAAATGTATCAATTCAAAGCAAGTAAATTGTCAAAAATGGGTTGTAGCGTATTATCTTATCGTAAGACAAGTGCAAAAATCATGTTTTTTTGCTCTCTCTTTCAGTATATAGAACTAGTTAAGTAAAGTTCTTAAAAAGATAGACCGTCGATCATTTTTTTTGATCGGCGGTTTTTTTGAAATTTTATGGAGGTGAGTCTAATGAGTGGAACAATAGGAGAAAAACGAAGCGGCTAAGGAATGCAGCCGACATTTTGCATTCCGAATAAAAAAAGAACGAGGAATCAGAATGTTAACAATCAACGGAAAATATAACGAAGCACAAGTATATACAGACATGTTAGATGATAGTACGATCGGACAAATCATGTCTTTATGTAATCAAGAATTTGCTAAAGAAAGTCAGATCAAAATCATGCCGGATACTCACAGCGGATCAGGATGTGTAATTGGCACAACTATGACGATCACTAACAAGGTAGTACCTAATTTAGTGGGTGTAGATATCGGCTGTGGGTTACACGTGGTGAAACTAAAAAAATCGATCAAAACAAATTTTGATAAATTAGATCGAATCATTCGTACAAGAATTCCTAGTGGGTCTCAGTCACATGATAAAAGCCAACATGAATTTGAACTAGGCAACATTCATGCACCTATTCATAAAGGGTGGGCATTAAGAAGTTTAGGTACACTTGGTGGAGGCAATCATTTTATCGAAATCAATGAAGGAACAGACGGTCTGTATTTAGTGATTCATAGCGGCAGCCGCATTTTAGGCAAAGAGATTGCTGAGTACCATCAAGAAATAGCGTATCAAGCGTTAGCTCAACAAAGAAAAACATTAAAAATAGCTGCAACACGCGCCAAAGAAAACGGAGAGACAGAACAAGTAAAAGCGTTACAAGCAGCACGAGAAGCAGTGAAAATTCCTTATGAGCTATCCTATGTAACGGCGGATAATCTGACTAGATACCTAGAAGATATGAAAATCGCTCAAGAATATGCAGCTATGAATCGCAAAATCATGGCTGACACGATACTTAAAGGAATGAAGTGGAAAAAGGCTGTCATAGAATCATTCGATTGTCCTCATAATTATATTGATTTAGAGAATAATCTTTTAAGAAAAGGGGCAGTTTCAGCTAAACTTGGTGAAAAAATCATTGTACCTTTAAATATGAAAGATGGTAGTATTCTAGCAACAGGCAAAGGAAATCAAGATTGGAATCAATCGGGTCCTCATGGTGCTGGAAGATTACTCAGTCGCTCCCAAGCGAAAGCAAAAATCAGTCTTGAAAGTTATCAACATGCCATGAAACATGTTTGGACGACTTCGGTTTCAAAGAAAACGATTGATGAAGCACCAAAAGCATATAAACCAATGAAACAATTAATAGAAGATGTAAAAGATACGATGGAAATTCAAGAAGTGATTCGTCCGCTGTATAATTTTAAAGGCTAAGTTAGTTGAGTTGGATAGGAGAAAAAATAGTATGAGTGAACGAGCGATTATGTGTAAAAAAGTTGAGAAGCAAGAAATAGTCACTATTTCAGCCTGTAACTTCTTAAATTGTCCTGAGAATAAGTTTGAATTGAATCAATATTTTGCTCAACACTTTTTAGAAGCATTTAAAGGAACGATCGATGATGAAGGGGAGACTTTGACCGATTGGTTAATTGAGGTTAAAGAAGCTTTTCAAGGAAAATATGGACCAATTATGGAAGAGCATTCATTTTATATTAAAGAAGAAGGAAAAATTATTGCCAGTACAGTTGTTGCGTTGTTTCGAGGTATTCCTTTAGTTATCTATGCTGCGGTTGATCCTAGGGACAGAGGACGAGGGCTTGGGAAAAATTTGTTAAGGAAAATGTTAGACTCTTTTTGTGATTCAATGTATCAAGAAGTCTACTTGGTCGTAACACCAGGCAATATGCCAGCAGAAATAATATATGAGCAGTTAGGATTTGAGGTAGTCGGAACAAATTGGGATGAACTCTTAGGACCGGCATGATCAAGAGCGTTGCTTTTTCAAATAAATCATTTGCTGTATATAATGGAACTAGAGTATGAGAGTTGTCTTTAGTAAGTAATGCCATTTAAGAAAGGATGATCAAAAATGTCCAAATTTTCTCCATGTTTATGGTTTGACGGAAAAGTAGAAGAAGCTGCTGAGTTTTATGTGAACGCATTTGAGCAAGGAAAAATCAATAAAGTTGACTATTATGTAGATAGCGAACATCAACCGAAAGGGTCAGTTCTGACAATCACATTGACACTTGCAGGGCAGGAAGTGATTTTGCTGAATGGTGGTCCTGAATTTAATTTTACACCTGCAATTTCATTTTTTGTAGAATGTGAGACGGAAGCGCAAATCGACAAGTTGTGGGAAACATTAAGTCATAATGGTGAAGTTTTGATGGAATTTGGGTCTTATCCTTTCAGCAAGAAATATGGGTGGTTAAAAGACCAGTATGGTGTTTCGTGGCAACTAGTCTTATCTGAAACACCGCAATCTATCGCACCGAGTTTCTTGTTCGTTGGAGAGCAGTTTGGAAAAGCAGAAGAGGCAATGAACCAATGGATCGAGATTTTCGGTGAAGGTCAGGTAGAATATGTCCAAAAAAATCCAGATGGAACTGTTGCACAAGCTCTATTTACAATGCATGGACAGCCATTTCGGGTGATGGATAGTGGCGAGGCACATGATTTTACCTTTACGATGGCTACTTCGTTTTATGTTTATTGTAAAGACCAAGCAGAGATCGATCGCTTATGGGATGCGGTCACTGCTAAAGGAAAAGAATGGCCCTGCGGTTGGATGGAAGATGAATATGGCGTGTGTTGGCAAACTGTTACAAAGGATATGGATAAATTATTCGATAATTCTGATCCTGATAGGGCCTATCGTGTGATGCAGGAATTGTATAAAATGAAACGGATTGATATAGCGGCATTGAGAAAAGCGTATGAAGGGTAAACGAAGAAAATCAAGTAAGTTCTTTTTCTAAAACTAAAATGATTTTGAAACGCTATTCATTTGTTTGGAGAAATGGTGAGGTATGAAGTGAAGTCTTTTGGGGAAAGAAATAATGAATTAGCATATAGCCGTCGTGTGGGGGCTTACGCAGTAATTCTAAATCAAAACGGAGAATATTTAGTCGTTCAATCTTCTGATGGAGACTTATTTTTGATCGGTGGAGGGATTGAACAAGGTGAAGATTCTATTGATGCTTTGAGGAGAGAAGCTGTTGAAGAAATAGGCTTTAGCCTAAATGTAGGTGAGTTTATTGGAAAAGCTGAAAAGCATTGGGTTTCTCCGCAATATTCTGCTTTATCGCAACATAACATCGGCTATTTTTATGTTTGCACATTGGCTGATAGGATTACAGTTCCACTGGAAAAAGAACCGATGCGTTGGGTGTCTTTGGAAGTTGTAGAGGAAAAACTATTTCACGAACACCATCTATACATGTTAAAGAAAACATTGTATTAAAATAACTTGATTAAAAAGGAAGAACTTTTTCAACAAAAAAACTGTATAAGCAGGTCAGATAGACTACCTGCTTATACAGTTTTTTGTTTATTTACTTCTCTTAGCAAACGGCTGATAAGCAATTCCGCGACTTTCGCACCAATGAATGATCTCGCTAGAAAAAATAATATCTGTTGTTGCCAGTTCAGTAGTTGTTTTCTTCCCAAGCAATGTATACATCATTTTAAGCTCATTTTCCCATTGTTGAACAAGTTCGATTGTTTCATCTACACTGTTTGTCATCAGTTGATTTAAAATGGTTCCTGCAACACCAACACTTTTAGCACCTAAACTAAGTGCTTTGACAATATCCAACGACTGACGAACACCGCCAGAGGCTAAAATAGTTAAGTCACGTTGCCAATTCGATGATTCTAAAAGTGAAAGAACAGTGGATTGTCCCCAATCAGTTAAAAAGCCTAACTCTCGTTTTTTGCGACGTGCATTTTCGATTTGTGTAAAGCTAGTTCCACCTTGACCGCTGACATCGACCGCTTTTACACCACGCAAGATTAATTGTTCAATCGTTTCACTACTCATGCCAAATCCAACTTCTTTTACAATAACTGGAACAGCCAGATGGGAAACAATATCTTCAATATTATCTAGCCAACCATGAAAATTTCGATCCCCTTCAGGCATTACTAACTCTTGCGGAACATTTACATGGATTTGCAATCCATCAGCATGAAAAAGATCAACAGCTCTTTTGGCTTCTTCTAAAGAAAGTCCTGCGCCGATGTTAGCTAAAATCACGCCATCAGGATTTTCTTTGCGCATGATTTGATACGTATCTGCTAGGTCGGGCTCTTTTAATGCCGCATTGACTGAACCTGTCGCTACCATCACACCAGTTTCTCTAGCGATAATTCCTAACTGTTGATTGATGTCTTTCGCTCGTTCACTACCACCTGTCATCGCATTGATATAAAAGGGTTGCTTTAAGGAAAAATCAAGAAAAGACGTTGAAATATCGACGTCATCCATTGCTATTTCCGAAAATGAGTGATGGACAAAACGAATTTGATCAAAGTCATTCACCTTTTCTTTATGAAAGGCTTTCGCCAAAGAGATATGCTCATCTTTTCGGTTCATTTTTTTCCTGCTTTCCGTAAAAATATACATGTAATGGTAAAGGCGTGATGCCTTCTTTTTCCCAAGAGCTCATTAGAGGCAAAATACCAGATTTTTGTTTGAATAAGACGATTCCGCAATCGCCACCACCTGCACCAGATGATTTCGCAGCACCACCGCAAGTTTGGGCTAAATTACATAATTTTTTTAGAGCAGGAGTTTCGATCGTCACCCCTGTGATCGATGTTAATTGTTGGAGTAATTTCCGATTCTTACGTATTTGTGCTTGAATCAAAGAGATATTTTCTGAGTTGAAGCCTGCGATCATTGTTTCAACGCAAGCTTTGCTATCATCCAGAAATTGTTGATAGGCCGTTTCTTGTATTTCTTTTGATTGATTGACTTGATCTACTAAATCAGAGGTAGAGGCAGGGCTTCCTGTCCAGCCAATCAATAGACGTAATTTTTTAGGAACAGTCAGTGGTTGGATCATTAACTTGGGCCATGTTGCTTGAAGTAGTTCAGTCAATGTTTGTTTTTGAGCTTGGTCGTTGACCCATTGGTGGTCAAAGGTTGAAAAGGCGATCCAGCCGCCGTAACAACTAGCTGCGATATCTCCACAAGAACCGTTTCCTTGCACTTCTAAGTGAGCCAGTGCAGAAAGCTTAAAAATTTCTTCTTCAGTTAATTCTAAACCATAAAAGAGACTTAACGCTTTGACGGTCGCCACAGTCACAGCTCCGCTAGATCCTAAACCGTATTTTCGACCATTTGAGTTATCCAGTTCACTTGTTACTTTTAAATGATAAAAAGATAGTTCTTGATGTTGTTCTTGGGCATATTTTTCCGTCAAACGAATAGCTGCTAGTACGTAATGAAAAGGATTTTCACGAATATCTAACACAAGCTCGTTATTTCTTCTTGTCCAACGTACAGGTAGGGAACTGTATTGAGCAGATTGTATACTACCAACATTTTCTGCTGACTCTAAGGTAACCGTCACAAATTGATCCACTGCCACGATGATAGCTGGATGTCCAGGTTCGACAACCGCATATTCACCAGCAATAAACAATTTGCCAGGTGTGGAAACTTCTATCATAATTCTTCCGACCTTTCTACAGGCATCAAGGTAATTCCTGGACCTGCGTACGCTGTAATCAGCTTTTCTTCAGAGAAATGATCCGCTAAAAAATTCTTTAAAGCAGTCAGATTTTTCTTTTCGACTAAAATTTTAACATTCGGTCCAGCATCCATTGTAAAGTAACAAGGCAGACCTTGTTTTCGTGCCGCACGTACTAATTGCATAACGTTCAAGCTTTCAGGTGACCAGTAAGTGAATGGAGGAACTGCAGCAAGTGTTGTACCATGCATACGTAATCCGTTTGCCTCAGTGATTTCTCCAAGTTTAGTAAAATCTTTCTCTCTGATGGCTTGTTTAGCATCTGCTAAATCAGGTTCGACATTTTCTAACCAACCGGAATAAAAACTGGAGGTTTCAACAGTTCTCTTCATGCCGTCTCGACTCGAAATATCTTTTATACCATCATCCACTAACACGAATAACATGGCTAAATCATCTTCCCAATTATTGGAAGGAATCGTTTGGGCAAAAGAAGTTTGATCAGAGTCGCCTTTTTGCCATTCAGCAAATCCGCCGAAAATACTACGGCAGGCAGAACCTGAACCGCGGCGAGCTAAGCGTGATAGCTCAGTTTCAGTCAACTGTAAATTTAATGCTTGACTACAAGCACCAGCCAAAGCAGCCAAACCGCTTGCAGAAGAAGCAAGACCTGCTGCCGTAGGGACAAAGTTTTGACTATCGACTTTGGCGAATAGAGATAGATTTTGCTGTTTGCGAACAAGATCTAAAAAGTTAGAAATTTTTGCTGTTTGTTTAGGATCTTGTTTTTCTCCATCTAAACAGAACGTATCTTCAGTGTAGCTTTCATCAAAATGGACAGTCGTTTCAGTATAAAAGGCATCTAATGTTAAAGAAAGACTGCTATTCATAGGGAGTATTAGTTGTTCATCTTTTTTGCCCCAGTATTTAATTAGCGCAATGTTTGTATAGGCTCGAGCTTTTCCAGCGTACATTAATTTTTCACTCCTAAAGATTGGATCCAAGTGGCTTTTGCTCCAGTTTCTTCTAAGGCTGCAGCGATTTTTTCCGCTTGTGTCTTAGAATCAGCTAAAGCAATCATACAACCGCCGCGGCCGCCACCTGTTAATTTTGCTCCTAAAGCGCCGTTTTTTAACGCTGCAGCGACTAATTCATCTAATTGGTCGTTGCTAACGGTCAATGCTTTAAGTTGTTCTTGTGCTTGATTCATAACGTTTCCTAATGTAAGAACATCATCTGCTAAAATAACCTTTTTGGCCAGTTTAGTCAAGCGGCCTAGCTCAGTGATATGCTGTGAGACTGCTTGTTTGTCTTGTTCAAAAAGATGAGCAACATCGCGAACCGCCGCTCTTGTTTGTCCTTTGATACCTGTATCAGCAACAATCAAAAAAGCATTGGAAACATTCATAGGGAACGTTTCTAATGGATGACCTTTTATGAAAAAGAGTGGTTCATGTCCACTGGTAGCAGCTGCATCGATTCCGCTAGGATTGCCATGCGCGATTTTTTCTGCACGATTGACTAAGGCGAGTAATATGTCTGGTGTACAAAGAGTGTTAAAATAATCAAATAACCCACGAACGATAGCGACAGCAGTTGCAGCACTGGAACCCATACCACGTTCTGAGGGAATCGTGCTGGTGATAGTGATTTTTAAAGTTGCATCTTCTTGCTGAAGTGTCACCAAGGTTTGGGTGATGGCTTCTTTGATACTTTTTAATTGTAGAGGAACTTCTGACAGTTTTCCTGAAAAATAATGACAATCTATAGTCATTGTAGTATCAGGTTCAACCTTTGTTGAAACGAAAGTCTCTTGGAACGGAAAAGCAATTGCTGGTTCACCATAAACGACAGAATGCTCTCCCATCAATATAATTTTTCCAGAGGCTTGCCCATGGCCGATTTTTTCTATATTCATTTTAATAAACAGTCCTTTTATTTGAAATATCAGCTGTGTAAAGATTCAAGATGTGACCTGAATACATAAAACGACACATATCCTATTAAGATTACCACAAGCGATTCCTGCTAGCAAAACACTTGAAATAGTGATCAAACCAGCATCTTCATAAGTTAATAATAGAACAAAAACAATCAATCAATTTAAATAGTGCTTCATGAAGAAGCTTCTTTTCTAGTACCAGAAGAAATACTCTTATGCTGAGAACTGCTCTCAACCTACACTAGTTTACCAAAAAAGCTTATGAAGTAAAATTTTTAGTTTCTATATTAAGGAAAAAATTAATTTCTTATTAATATCACTGTAAGCAAAAAAAGAAAGACTAGAGAAAAAATACCAATCTAAAGCTCCAGTCTTTCTTTTCACTCAGTCTTCAATCAATAAGCCTAAACCTGCTGCAATTGTAATTGCTTGTTCTTGTGTTACTTTTAGTCCTTTGAGCAATTCTTGAGAAAAAGCGATTTTTTCAAAGGTGCTTTTTGTTAAATCCAGTCCTGCCAGTTTGGTATGGAACCAGTTACTTCCAGTTAATGAACAGTTGTCAAATATCATATTACTCCAAGTGACCTCCACAAACTCTGTATCAGCTAGGCTTGTTTGTTTAAATTGAACCACTTTTTGATTGGTAGCGCTGAAAGATGTATAGTCTGCTAAACAATCTTCAAAAAGACAATCCCGTAAATAACTTTCAGCAAAGTTCGTACCCGTTAACTTACATTGACGAAAATGAACTTGATGAAAACTAGCACCGATCCATTCCGTATTTGAAAGGTCGCAATGGTCAAAGACTACATTACTACATTCAAAACGTTCTAAATGATTTCGATTCATAGTCAGTTTTTCAAAGCGGCACTCTCTGAAAACTAAATTGCGGACATCCTGGTAACTCAAATCTTGTTCTTTAACAGATAGGCCTTCGATGATGATTTCATCATCTATAGAAATAAAGTCACTTTCAGTAAGCGTAGGTAGCAAAGGGGCTATTGGCTTTTTGATTTTCATGAATAAAACCTCCTAATAAATATGTTCGAACTATTCTGTTTCTTTATCTAAATTTTCATTTAGTTGATAGGCACGATTATAGAATTTTAAACACATTGTTAATACATAGGCTCCTAATAAACCTAACAGGCTACCTAAAACGATACCAATCAAACGATAGTTCAGCAAGCTTACTAAATATTGATGGCGAGCCAAATTAGCGAGTAACAAAGACATAGGTGTTGTAAAGAAATTTGCGATCGTATAGTTTCGTTTAATGAAGAATTCTACCGTTACAAAGAAAAAACAGATCAGAAAAATGGTTTCTAAAGAAGAAAATGAAATGCTCAATAAAAGAGCTGCAATCAATAAACCGATCATTGTTCCTAAAATCCTCTGAATGTTGCGGTGCATGATTGCCCGTAAATTATCTCCTTGCAAAACAGCTGCACATGAAACGATCATCCAATAAGCATTAGTCAATTGTAAAGATTGGCTGATATAGGTTGCTAAAAATAAAATAGCCGCATAATGCAGAGCATCAAGAAGCGCCGCTGGATCTGTATATAGACGTTCTTGTAATGAAATTTTTTTTGAGGGTGTAACAGTTTCCCCTTCAATATAATATAAGAAAACTGCGACAACAAGAGAAGTCAAAATCCCTAACAAAACATAACTCATCATGATTGGAACTTTATCTAAAGGGATCTTTGTTCCGCTTCCCATTGCGGTTACCATGACAATAAAAAAAGCCCCCGGCTTAGCAATTCTGTATAATCTGAAAATAATTCTGGCAAAAAATGCAATTATAGCAATAGCAATCGGAATCATCCAAGGAATATGAGTACTCAAGACGCCCACTAAATTTCCGAAAAGTAAAAATCCGCCAACAGAACTTAAACGGATCAACAGTTCCTTTAATGGAAGAGTTTGGTAATAAAGGAAAGTAAAAATTCCCAGTGAGCCGAAACTACCAATCAATAAGTTATTTGAAAAATAACCAATGAATAGTGGCACTGCCATACAAATGCCGGCACCAATCAAGCGAAAAGGTGCTTTTTTGGGCTGATGAAACGTGGTTAATTCTTTTAAAAAAGATGAACGATGCATCTAATCACTCCTTATCTATTAATATGAAATAGGGCAACTATTCTTCAAAGTAATGGATTTTGATAGTACCTTGAATAAAAAATATTAATTGGTACCCTAATATGTTTCTCCCATTACTAATCTAACATACTTATTTATAAGAAGACAATCGCTTTTTAATACCATTTCTAAGAAAATGCTTCTAATGAAGATATAATTTAATGATGTTAGTATTAAGAAAAAATAAGATTATTCTTGATTTTTTAATTTAAAAATTGTAAACTATACCTCAGGACAATAAATAATTATTAAATTCTGATTTTTCAGAAAATACTTAGGGTCATTTAGGGAGGAAAAAAGAATGAAGTTAAAGAAGTCATTTGCTTTTGGATTCATCACTTTATTTAGTTTAACACTCGCAGCGTGCGGTAACGGTGGCGGAAAAACAGACGATACAGGCAGCTCAAAAGAAGCTGACGGCAAAGCAAGCGGAGAACAAATTTTCCGTATTAATGAACAACAAGAAATGCCAAGTGCCGATCCTTCGTTAGCGACGGATGAAGTTAGTTTTACAGCATTAAATAATGTTTATGAAGGAATCTACCGTTTAGACGATAAAAATAAACCTCAACCAGCTGGTGCTGCTGAAAAAGCAGAGATGAGTGAAGATGGTCTTGTTTATAAAATCAAGTTGAACGAAGACGCTAAATGGTCTGACGGAAAGCCTGTAAAAGCAGAAGATTATGTTTATGGATGGCAACGGACAGTTGATCCAGCAACAGCTTCAGAATATGCATCCCTGTACAGTGCAGTTAAAAATGGTCAAGAAATCATGGATGGCAAAAAAGATAAATCGGAATTAGGTATCAAAGCAATAGGAGATTACGAGTTAGAAGTTACTTTACAACAAGTAACACCATTTATGGATTACTTATTCGCATTCCCTTCATTCTTCCCACAAAGACAAGATATTGTGGAAAAATATGGTGCTAAATTTGCTGCTAACAGTGAAAATGCCGTTTATAACGGACCATTTACTTTAGCTGATTTTGACGGACCAGGAACAGATACAGAATGGTCTCTTAAAAAGAACAAAGATTACTGGGATAACAAGACCGTTAAATTAGATGAAGTTAAAGTAAGCGTAGTAAAAGAAGCTCCTACATCATTGAATCTTTTCCAAGACGGTCAAGTGGATGAAGTTGTATTGAGCGGAGAATTAGCACAACAAATGGCAAGTGACCCAGAATTCGTTATCGAAAAAGAAGCATCAACTCAATACATGGAATTGAATCAGCGTGAAGATAACTCACCATTTAAAAATGAAAACTTAAGAAAAGCAATTTCTTATTCAATCGATCGCAAATCATTAGTTGAGTCAATCCTAGGTGACGGTTCAATAGAACCAAAAGGACTTGTCCCAGCAGACATGTCAACTAGCCCTAAAGGGGATAAAGATTTTGCTGATGAAGCAGGTAACGTAATTGCTCATGATGAGAAAAAAGCAAAAGAGTATTGGGAAAAAGCGAAAAAAGAATTGGGTATCACTAAATTAGACATGGACATCCTTTCTTCAGATACAGACTCTTCTAAGAAAACAGTTGAGTACTTACAAGGAGCTATCCAAGATACATTAGAAGGTGTAAAAGTAACCGTTAGCCCAGTACCATTCGCAGTTCGTTTAGATCGTTCAAACAAAGGCGACTTTACAACAACAATTGGTGGTTGGGGTGCAGATTATGCCGATCCAAGTAGTTTCTTGAATTTATTTGAAACTGGCAATTCTTACAACCGTGGTCACTATAGCAGTCCTGAATATGATAAGAATGTTAAAGCTGCAGCAACAACCAATGCCAATGATCCTGAAAAACGTTGGGATAATATGATTGATGCTGAAAAAGTTATTATGGATGATATGGGTGTTGTGCCACTTTACCAAAGAGCACAAGCACGCATGCGTTCAGAAAAAGTTAAAGGAATTGCATTCCACCCGGCTGGACCAAAATTTGATTATAAATGGGCTTATATCTCAGAATAATCGAAATGGATAGTCAATAGCAAAAAGGACCTTTGCCCTCTTTGAATAAAAAGGCAACGGTCCTCTTGCTATCTTTGCTCATAAAAAGTAAAATAATAAAGAAACAATAGAGACGATCAGTAAAATACCCCCAGTTTCAAGCCAGTAAAGCTGATGAGCTTTGCCGATTTCTGAAAATGGAATGAATTCTTTCGGTTCATTTTTCTTTTTAAAACGAAAATGCATTTTCATAAAACGTTGGAAATTATCAAAAAATCCTGAGGACATGATCCATAAGGCTAAGCCGATAATCAGAAAGAATAATGAAACGATAAAAAAGGTATCAGATATAGAACGGATAGTCAGTGACTGTTTTACCAATAGGTAAGTGAAAATACCGATGCTTGAGACCGCTGAGGTAATCAAGGGCCATTTAAAGTTTTTCATGTGCTCATCCTTACTTAATTTTCTATCCTTACTTTATCGAAAAAAACTGATGAAGTCAAAATAATCTCGGAGGTGTCATTCTTGAACAGTTTTGGAAAATATTTTCTTAAACGGGTCTTTTTTATGATCATCACATTGTGGCTGATCGCAACGATTACGTTTTTCTTAATGCAATTATTACCAGGTACTCCTTATACCAACCAAGAAAAACTTAGTCCAGAAACAATTGCTATGTTGAATAAGCAATCTGGTTTAGATAAACCCGTGATCGTTCAATATGGAATTTACTTAAAAAATCTGCTAGTTGGTGACTTTGGTATTTCATTCCAATTTAAAAACCAACCTGTAGCAAAACTTTTAGCAGGTCGTATCGGGCCATCAGTCCAGTTAGGTGCACAAGCTATCATCTTTGGTACACTAGTCGGTATTTTACTAGGAATCATTGCAGCGATGCGCCAAAATACATGGGTAGATACACTGGCGACGTTGATGGCAATTTTAGGACGTTCAATTCCTAACTTTGTTTTTGCGGTGTTATTACAGTATATCTTCGCTATGAAATTAAAAGTGTTGCCAATTGCAATGTGGAATGGTTTTGCTTATACGATTTTGCCAACAATAGCATTAGCAATGAGCCCAATGGCCGATTCCGCCAGATTTATACGAACCGAAATGGTTGAAGTTTTACATAGTGACTATGTAGAGTTAGCTCGTGCCAAAGGTTTGAGCCGTTGGCAAGTGGCTGTGAGACACGGACTTAGAAACAGTTTGATTCCTCTGATCACATTACTCGGCCCGTTAGCTGTTGGGTTGATGACAGGATCTTTAGTTGTTGAAAATATTTTTGCTATCCCAGGTATTGGGGAGCAGTTCGTAAAATCAATCATGACAAATGACTATCCAACAATTATGGCAGTGACGATTTTATATTCTGCTTTGTTAGTATTTGTAATCTTGATCGTTGATTTACTTTACGGATTGATCGATCCAAGAATTCGTGTTTCAGGAGGTGCCAAAGGTTAATGGAAACAGTTGACTTAAACAATGTCCCAGAGAAAATCAAAGAAATACCTGCAAAAGAATTCCAACCTTTGGATACATCAACAACAAAGGAACGTGAACGAATTGCAACACCGTCATTGAGCTTTTTACAAGATTCTTGGCGTCGTTTGAAAAAAAATAAAGCAGCAGTGATTTCCTTGATTTTACTCGGAATCATCATCTTTATTTCAATTATCACTATTTGGGTCTCACCTCATGACCCAACACAACAAAATGTAGCATACATCAACTTACCACCGCGTATTCCATTTTTAGATAGTATCAATGGATTTAACGGTACAGCAAATGTTGCTGGTAAAATGGTAGACAAATACGCACAAGCAAATGTTCCTGATAATGTAAACTTTTATCTTGGAACTGATGGACTAGGTCGTGATGTATTAAGCCGCTTATTCATGGGAACGCGTATCTCATTATTGATCGCATTTATCGCAGCATTGCTTGATATTACGATCGGTGTAACGTATGGTTTGATTTCAGGCTTATTAGGTGGACGTGTGGATACAGTGATGCAACGTGTCTTAGAAGTTCTTTCTGGAATTCCTAACCTTGTTGTGATGATCTTGATGCTGACTGTTTTTGATCCAGGTATTTTATCAATCGTGTTAGCGATGGTTATTACTAACTGGATTTCAATGGCCAGAATCGTTCGGGCTCAGACCTTGAAACTAAAAGATCAAGAGTTCGTTTTAGCTGCCCAAACATTAGGTGAATCTCGTTTGAAGATCGCCGTAAAACATATTTTGCCGAATATCTCAAGTGTGATCATCGTTCAAATGATGTTCAGTATTCCGTCGGCAATTTTCTTCGAAGCGTTTCTAAGTTTCATCGGTTTAGGATTAAGACCGCCGACCGCTTCACTTGGAACATTATTAAATGAAGGATATAAAACGTTCCGTTTCCTTCCATATTTGATGTGGATTCCTGCCGTAACTTTGTCAGTCGTAATGATTTGTTTCAACTTGTTAGCTGACGGACTACGTGATGCCTTCGATCCTAAGATGAAAGAGTAGAGTGAATGACTATGGAAAAAGTATTAGAAGTAAAAGACTTACAGATTTCTTTTGATACGTTTGCTGGAAAAGTAAATGCTATTCGTGGTGTGAGCTTTGAGCTGTTCAAAGGGGAAACTCTTGCAATCGTAGGGGAATCTGGTAGTGGTAAATCAGTAACTACAAGAAGTATCATGCGATTATTGAGCAGCAATGCAAACATCGATAACGGAGAAATTCTGTTTAAAGGTGAAGATATCGTACACAAAACGGAAAAACAAATGCAAACCATTCGTGGGAAAGAAATTGCAATGATTTTCCAAGACCCAATGACATCATTGGACCCAACGATGCCGATCGGCAAACAAGTTGCGGAATCGTTGATCAAACACAATAAAGTTTCTAAAAAAGAAGGCTTGGATCAAGCGTTAGAACTATTGAAATTAGTAGGGATTCCAAACGCCGAAAAACGTTTGAAAAATTACCCTCATCAATTCTCAGGCGGACAACGTCAACGTATCGTGATCGCGATTGCTTTGATTTGTTATCCAGAAGTTCTGATTGCTGATGAACCAACGACTGCTTTGGATGTTACGATTCAAGCGCAAATTTTAGAACTATTGAAAGATTTACAACAAAAAATCAGCACATCGATCATTTTTATCACCCATGATTTAGGTGTGGTAGCGAACGTGGCTGATCGTGTAGCTGTTATGTATGGTGGACGTTTAGTTGAAGTGGGAACATCAGAAGAAATCTTCTACAACCCGCAACATCCATATACATGGGGCTTACTTGGCTCAATGCCAACAATGGAAGGAACCGAAGATAAGCTATATGCGATTCCTGGTTCACCTCCTGATTTGCTAGATCCGCCAAAAGGAGATGCTTTTTATCCGCGTAATGAGTTTGCAATGAAAATCGACGCAGAAGAAGCACCGCCATATTTTGAAGTATCACCAACTCATAAAGCTGCAACGTGGTTACTAGCTCCACAAGCACCAAAAATCACTCCTCCAGCTGAGATTGTAAGACGTTGGGCGATTTACGCTGAGCGCCATAATACGACTGCAGGAGGCGTTAAATAATGAGTGAAAAAAGAAAAGTACTTTTAGATGTTAAAGGATTAAAACAATATTTTAACGTTGGACGTCCTGATGAAGTTAGAGCAGTAGATGATATCAGTTTCCATATCTACGAAGGCGAAACCTTCGGATTGGTTGGAGAATCTGGTAGTGGTAAATCAACAACGGGTCGTAGTGTGATTCGTTTGTACGATCCGACTGCAGGAGAAATCGTTTTTAATGGTGATGATATTAGTAAGATTCGTTCAAAATCAGCGATGCAAGCTTTCCGTCGTGAAGTGCAAATGATCTTCCAAGATCCATATGCTTCATTGAACCCAAGAATGAAAGTCAACGATATTATTGCTGAAGGAATCGACATTAATCACTTGGCGAAAGATAGCGCCGAACGCGAAGCTAAAGTCAATGAATTATTAAAAGTCGTTGGTCTTGATCCGAGTCATGGTACGCGTTACCCACATGAATTTTCAGGTGGTCAACGTCAACGTATCGGAATTGCCAGAGCGTTAGCTGTTGACCCACGTTTTATTATCTGTGATGAGCCGATTTCAGCATTGGATGTATCGATCCAAGCGCAAGTTGTCAATTTATTACAAGACTTACAAAAAGATGCTGGTTTGACTTATCTGTTTATTGCCCATGATTTATCCATGGTGAAACATATCAGTGACCGTATCGGTGTTATGCATAGCGGTAGATTGTTGGAAATGGGTTCAAGTGATGATGTGTATAACTTTGGTGTGCACCCGTATACTGAAAGTTTATTATCTGCTATTCCATTACCTGATCCAGATTATGAACGTACACGTAAGCGTATCGTTTATAAACCACAACCAGAAGACAATAAAGAACGTAAACTAAGAGAAATCACACCAGAACATTATGTGTATTGTTCTGAAGATGAAGTGGATGTTTACCGTAAAAAAATTGAAGAGAAAAAAGCCAGAGCGAATCACGAGTAGTCGTTTTGGAAAGAGAATACTAGCTAAGAAAATTTTTTCTTAGCTAGCATTTTTAAACCTAAGATGAATGAATCATTTTTCTTTGTGACGTAATCATTTTGGAAAAGCTTCATGAGCTAGCCTTTCGGAAAAAAGATAAAATCTGATTGTGGCAGAGAGCGCCACCCTCATATTTTCCTATTTTTCAGTCAAGGCTGAACGAGCTCATTCAGCTTTTTATTCAATCTAGCTTCACGGGCTAGCACCTCGGAAAAAAGATAAAATAAGAGTGAGACAAAAAAACGTCTCAATCGTATTTTCCTATTTTTCAGTCGGTGCTGAACGAGCCCGTTCAGCTTTTTATTGGTAGGGTGGGATTCAAATGAAGGTATTGAAGGCTTATAAATATAGACTTTACCCTACTGCATTACAAGAAGAGTTCATAAAAAAAACATTTTCTTGTGTTCGGCTTGTGCATAATCTTTTATTGCAGGAAAGAATTCAGCTTTATAAGGAACTGAAAAAAACCCCTGATTTAAAAGTAAAGTTACCAACACCTGCTCAATTTAAAAAAGAGCATCCTTGTTTAAGGGAAGTGGATAGCTTAGCATTATCGAATGCACAGGTTTACTTGGATCGAGCCTTTAAAAAATTTTATAGAGAAAAGTCAGTTGGTTTTCCGAAGTTAAAACAAAAGAAAAACGCTGTTCGTTCTTATACAACGAATAATCAAAGTGGAACAATCAAACTTATTGATAAGAAATATTTAAAAGTTCCTAAACTGAAATCGTTGATTAAAATAAAAATGCATCGTCCAGTAATGGGGAAAATAAAGTCAGCGACGATTTCTTTGACTCCTAGTAATAAGTATTTTGTTTCAATTCTCTGTGAAGAGGAAATTCCAACAGTTGAGAAGACATATTCGGCAGTTGGAATAACGTTAGGGGCTTCAGAGTTTGCTGTATTATCAAACGGTAGACGTATCGATAATGATAAATTTACGAAAGACTTTGAACAACGGATCACGAGAGAAGAAAGAAAATTATTAAGACGAAAAGAAATTGCAAAATTAAAAGGGAACGAGCTTTCCCAACAAAAAAACTATCAGAAACAAAAATTAAAAGTAGCAAAAATGCGGGAAAAATTAATGAATCAACGCGTTGATTTTCTGAATAAAATCACTACAGAAATTGTTAGAAAATATGATTTGATTTGCATAGAAGATATTCATCAAGCCGACTTTTTCAGAAATAACAAACTGCATAGAGGAATTTCGGATGTATCATGGGCATTGTTTGTTTCAAAGCTTGAATATAAAGCGACCTGGTATAACAAAAGATTAGTGAAGGTCACTTCGTGCGGAGAAAGTTCTGAACATTCAGATAATAATGCGTTGAGCAAGATATTCACTCAGGATATCAATGAAAAAAAAGGTCAGAAAGATCCTGAGACTGCTGCCAGTATTCAAGTATTGATCAAAGGTTTGAGAGATACAAAAAACGGTTAAAAAATGAAGAACTGTAGGGACTACAGGGATAGCCTAGGGCATATAAGGTAGATATAGCGATTAGTCGATCATTTATCTTTTTCTAGGAAATTTCTAGTTGAATAGAAATAGTTCACTAATTATTAGTTGATAAACAATAAAAATTGAACTTCGTTCTAAAAATTTAAGTATGTATTTACTTGAATAAAATAGAACGAAGTTTTTTGTTCTATAGACAAAAAAGTATAGTACAATATTAATAGGCGAAACAACAAAGAGGAGGCAAATAATGAAAGAATATAAAGCACTCGTCTTTTTTGATTTAGATGGTACGTTGTTAGATACGGATTCAAAAATTTCTAAGGAAAACCGTCAGGCGATGATCGATTTAAAAAGGAACAATATATTACCTTTGATTGCAAGCGGACGTTCTCCAAAGGAAATCCGAGAAATTACTGCTGGAACACCAATTGATTCATATATAAGTTTGAATGGACAATACAATGTGGTCGAAAATGAAGTGGTCTCCAAACACGCAATACCCGTTCAAGCGATTGAAGAATTGATGGCGTTTTCTCAAACATTCGTTCATTCCTTAGCCTGCTATACAGCAGAAGAATATGCGACTAGTTATACAAATGAGAGTATGAAAAAATTGTATCAGATAGACAATGCACCACTGCCAAAAATAGCGCCTGACTTCTATAAAGAAAAGGAAATCTATATGCTTTATCTTTTCTCAGAGGAAGAGGATAAGGATCGATTATATAGAGAACGATTTTCCGAAATATTTACTTTTTTTAGAGATAGTCCTTATTCAATGGCAGTTGTATTAAAAAAGCGATCGAAACAAGCTGGTATCAAAGAAGTTGTCAAAGCATTAGGTTCGGTTAATGTGCCCACATATGCATTTGGTGATGGCAATAATGATATAGGGATGTTTGAAGCAGTGGATTCGGCAATTGCAATGGATAATGCTTCAGGGCATGTAAAAAGTCATGCTGATTATATTACAAAGTCTCATCTGGAAGATGGCATTCGTTTTGGATTAAAACATTTTGGGTTACTAGACTGAAAGGAAGTAGAAAAATGACAGTAAAAATGATTGCAGTAGACATGGATGGAACGTTTTTGAACAGTCAACAAGATTACGATCGAGAAACGTTTAATCAGTTGTACCGACAAATGAAGCAACAAGACATCCGTTTTGTTATCGCTAGCGGGAACCAATACTACCAGCTTAAATCTTTCTTTCCAGAAATCGCTGAGGAATTGTCATTTGTAGCAGAAAATGGCGCTTATGTGGTTAGTGAAGGGAAAGAGATATTTACAGGTGAAATCGATTCAAACACTATTCATGAAGTACTTACTATTTTAGCTGATTTTAAAGAGGGACATACGATTTTGTGCGGTAAAAATAGTGCATATGTTGCCGAAACTGAACCAGAGTCCTTCGTGAAACATGGTAAAAAATATTACCATCGACTAAAAAAAGTATCAAATTTGTTCGAAGTGAAAGAGGATACTTTATTCAAGTTTGCATTGAGCTTTCCTGTTGAGCAAGTAGGAGAAGTGCTCGAGCAATTACATCTAGCATTAGGCGATAAAGTAATCCCCGTTTCTAGTGGACATGGCGATGTGGATCTAATTATTCCAGGAATCCATAAAGCGCATGGGTTATTGCAACTTCAAGAATTATGGGACATAAAGAATCATGAAGTGGCAGCTTTTGGTGATAGCGGTAATGACATAGAGATGTTGAAACATGCAGAATATAGCTATGCAGTGAGTAATGGACAACCTAAAGTCAAAGTAGCCGCCAAAGAAATTATTTTATCCAATGATGAAAATGGTGTGCTCGTGAAAATAGCAGAGCTACTTGGAAATTAAAAATGATAGATAAGGCTAAATAAACGGTGGGGAAGAAGCAAATACTATGTTTCACTCGGTTCTCTTTTCAAGTAAAACAACAGGTACACAATAAAATTTGGTTTGCGCTAGTTCCGATAAATTTAAGGAAATATAGGTTAAATAAGCTAGCAAACAAGATTGATTCTCACAATAATCTAAAAAAATAGAAGACTGAAAATCTTTTTTACGATTTTCGGTCTTCTATTTTGTGTTTCTTGGAATTTATGTCCCAAGCTCATTAACAATCATAGGAATATCATTTATTTGTATTGATTGTCTAGCTTAATTTTACTACTGATATTGTTATAGGATAAGAATTAGAATAGGACTAAAATGAAGTTAATTGTAGAGAAATTGTGAAATATTTATAAAACAAGGAGATACATTTTTTAATCTTCATTTGTGCTAATAAACTATGGTTTTTTCTTTTTTATTTGAGGCATTTCAGGTGAATATAGCCACCAAAAGGATTTGCTAGTTGCTGTTGATCCAATTGATAAAACCAAATATGAGAATAAAAAAAATATTTTTTCCATTAGAAAAAACTCCTTTCTTAGTGTATAATATAATTAAACTATAAGGTAAGTTTTATATATATTTTGTTTTATTGTTTGTATAGTTGAGATATGTGTATGAATGGTCAAATTATATTTTGAAAGGGTGTGAATTTTATAATTAAGGTAGCCATACTTGATGATGAAATAATTTTCACAAAACAGATAAAAGTTGCACTAGATCAGATTGTATTTAAACTCAATCTAGATATTAGAACAAGGGTTTTTCATAATTCGTTGGATTTTATAAAGGATGTTACTGACAATACGTATCATATTCTTTTTTTAGATATTTCTATGCCTAATATTGATGGGATTACTTTATCTAAAGAGTTAGTAAAATTAAGTCCAGAGACAATAATAATTTTTATTTCAACACAAGAAGATCTAGTCTTTGAAGCTTTTGGAATGAATGTTTTTAGTTTTATTAAAAAAGAAGAATTAAGTAGAAAATTAGAACAAGTATTTTTGAATACTCTAAATTATTTAAAAGAAAATGATAGCTTATTTTTAAAAACTATGGAAGGAAATATTTTTGTAAAAGTAAATGAAATTTATTATTTTAGTTCCATTAATAGAAAAATATACCTTCATACACAACGGGAGTGTTCTAGAGTAAACTATATGTTTTTAAAAATTTTATCTAAAGAACTCCCACCTCTATTTATGTTTATAAATAGATCAACAATTGTAAATGTAAAACATGTAGAAATATATTCTAAAGATAGTGTCATAATATCCAATGACAGTAAAGATAAATTATACATATCTCGTGGGAGACAAAAAGAAGTATTGGAACACATATTAAAATATCGTTCGAAGGACAAAAATATATGGATGCTGTAATAGATATTACTGTGGTTTTGGATTTTATTCTATTATTTTACTTTGGACAGATTTTTTTCACTCCTGTTAATAAAAAGATGAGACTCATTGTTTTAGCTATGGTAGTAATATCGTCAATATTTTTACATGAGACTTTTGGAACAGCTCCTATTGTAATTTATGCTGATTTAATTCTGTGTATTCTCTTTTTAGTTCTTACATTTTATGAGCGCCCCTTAATTCTAATAATGTATGCGGTTATTTTTTATTTAATGTTAGGGATATACAATTTTACTTTAGTAATAATAACCAATATTTTTTTGGGATATGACTATAAGTTTATGGTTTCTTTTTCCGTAGCAAAAATACTATTTATTGTGTTATCTAAATCTCTATTGATTGCGATATTCTATATTTTTAAAACCAGTATAAGGGATGGCTTGTTTTTTCATCTAACTCGAAATTATAAAATTATGAATATTATTTTAGTACAGACATTAATTATGATTATGACTTTATTATATGGCAGTACGGTACAATATGCTTTTACTCACGCAACAGTATATTCGATTTTAATTTGTTTCTTTATAGTATGTATAATAATAATAATTTTTAGTATATTTAAATTAATAAGTAAAAAAAATGTCGAAAATAATAGATTAGAATTTATTTCAAATGTTAATGAGATGAACAATGATTATTTTCGGGAAGTAGAAAAAAACCAAGAAATAATTAAACATATGAAGCATGACATGAAAAATGTGTACCTTCATATTTTATACCTCATAGAAGAACAGGACTACATTAAAATAAAAGATACCTTAAATAAGCAAATAGGATTATTGAATAATACAATGACTGTAATAGATACTAATAATAAAATTATAAATTTAGTTTTAAACCATTATATTTCTAAATATCCAACTGTAAAATTTAATTTGAATATATCTATAGATAAAAATAAATATATAGACGATTTAGACCTGATTAATATTCTATGCAATTCTCTAAATAATTCCGTAGAAGCTTGTGAAAAATTAACCAAAGAGAAACGTGAAATAAATTTATTTATTAATTTAATTTCTGAAAACTTAATTCTAAGAATAAGTAATCCTTTTAAAAATGTTAATATAATAAAAGGGAAAATAAAAACGACAAAAAAAGAACCCGTGAATCACGGATATGGTTTATTAACAATTTCCTCTGTTGTTAATAAGTACAATGGTGAAATTGACATAGATACAACTAATAATGTATTTACAATACTTGTGTGTATACCTATTAGTGAGGAGGAATCTCATAATGTTACATAGGTTATGTAACTATTTAAGCCATAAATTTAATAGTTGGGGATATATAGAAGCAGAACAACTAGAAATTTTTCGTTTTGGACTTGAAATTATAATTAGCCAAGGAACAGTTTTTGTCTTTTTATTAATTTTAAGTAATTACTTAAATATTTTTCATTTTGGATTAATTTTTACTTTAGTATTTGGTTATCTTAGAAGCACGATTAATGGGTATCATGCTACTTCGTTTATTGGATGTTTGACTTTTACAACAGGAATTTTTTTATTATGTAGTATACATCAAATACTGTCTTTATCAATTCAAACAATGATTTTTTTATTTCTGTTTATTGTTATTTTAAACGTACTAATAATATTAAGGTATAAAATTCTGAAGTTTAACTATAAAAAATATTTTCTATTGATTTTATTAGGGGTGTTAATACTTTTCTATAAGAATAATCTGGATATAGCACTCTTAATAAATAATGCTATATTTTCTTGGATTTGCATATCATTTAAAAATATTGTTTCAATTAATGAAACGAAAGTGGGACAATAATCAGGTTTTTTCTGATTATTGTTCCACTTTTTCTTGTTTTTAGATGAATATTTTTTATTCAAACGAAAATACTCACAATTCAAACAAGAACATCAAGATATCTTATTTTTTCTATTATATTTAGAGCATAGAAAGGGAGGTGAAACTATATGCAAAAACCAGAAATTCTAAGCTGTAATCTTGGTGTGTGTACGATCAATCCAGGATTAGCAACAATTGGATTTGCTAATACTCCAGCAATGATTGCTATTTGTGGCGGTTTAGCAACATTAATGGGCTAGTAGAAATTATTTATACGATAAGAGAGGTGTAAAAATGGAAAAACCAGAAGTACTACAATGTAATATCGGAGTTTGTTTATACAACCCAGCTTTAGCAGCATTATCTGTCAAGTTAGGTGCGGCTGCCCTTATAGCTGCTTGTGGCGGACTTGCTTCAGCAATTGGATAAACTTATGGATCAATATAATTATGTATAAATGGAGGTCATAAAATGCAAAAACCGGAAATTTTAAATTGTAATATTGGAGTTTGTATTTATAATCCAGCTCTTGCAACGCTTGGTGGCAAGTTTGGTGGGGCAGCACTTGTAGCCGCTTGTGGTGGACTTGCTTCAGCAATTGGATAAACTTATGGATCAATATAATTGTGTTGGATTATATTGATCCATTCATCTTATAAAAAAGGAGATCTTTATGTATTATTTTTTAAAAAACAGTGCAAGAATACAAATTAGTTTAGATAAATATTACCTTTCTTTTATTGAATCAAACACAAAATGTATCGTGGAATTAAATAAATCAGGATTTGAAATACTGTCACTTTGTAATGGGAAAAATACATTGGATATGATTATTAACCAATTATATAAGAGATATCCTGCTGAGGATACTGCAATATTTATAAAAGAATTCCTGCAAACATTTGAGAATAGTAAAGTTGTAGAAAAAAAGGCAGAACGATATAGTGGCCAAAATCAGGTGATCTATGGGACTAATGAATACTATTGCCCAGTCTCAATTATGTTAGAACTAACAAATTATTGTCCTCTAGATTGCTTACACTGTTATTTAGGTAAAAAGAAAAATCAGCATATGGGAAAGAATGATTTAATAAAAATTCTAGAGTCTATTACTTCATTAGGTGTTCAATACATCCAATTAACTGGGGGAGAAGTTTTGACATATCCTCATTTAGAATATGCAATAGATTATTTAGTTAGTAATCATGTTCAAGTAAATATTTCAACCAGTGGAATTATTGTGAATGATAATATAATAGAGACTGTTTCAAAAATAAAAAATACTGGCGGTATAATTAGAGTTAGTTTAGACGGTTTACCTGAATATCATAACAAGATTAGACAAAATAAAAAGAGTTTTCAAAACGCTACCGAATTTTTGAAAAGAATAATGACTAAAAAAATTCCTTGTGAAGTTGCAACATGTATAATTGATCAAAATAAAGAGGATATTTTTGAGTTAGTAAAATTTACCAAAGAGCTAGGTGTTCATAAGCATGCTTTTGAATTAGTTTATCTTCAAGGAAATGCACAAAATAATAACATAGAAAGTAATTATAGATATAGAGATTTTGAGATTCTATTAGAAGAATTATCAGAAGAATATGATGATAAAAAATTCTCTATTTCAAAAGCAGAAGAATGTCATGAAGCAACAAACTGTGGAGCAGGATATAAAACATATAAAATTTCTTATGATATGAAGGTAACCCCCTGTATCACGATGAATTATGAACTAGGTGATTTAACAGAATCCACATTTTCTGAAATAATAAGCAAACATTATGAGTCATTTCAAAATTTACAAGCACCTTGTAAAATGGTTTGTGGTGATTGTGAGCTGGTAAAGCATTGTGAAATGTGTATGTCTAAAGCACTTCAATATAAAGATAGTGTCAAGAATTGTTCGTGGTTTAAATCGCAAAATGTACTTGTAGACAAGGAGCAAACATATGTTAAAAATTAGTAATTTAAACTTTTCATATAACTCGAACGAGTGTGTGTATAAAAATTTCAATATGAGTTTTGCTGCTGTTGGAGTCAATGTTATATTAGGGCATAATGGGGCAGGAAAAACTACTTTATTAAAATTAATAAGTGGTGAATTACAAAGATCTACAGGCAAATTTCAATTTGATCATAGAATTGTAAATAATGCAGAAGATATTTTTTATTTACCTGAATATTATGGATGTTATCAACAACTAACTGTAAAACAAAATTTTGAATTCTTTTCAGGTATTTCTAAGAAAAATATGGATATTGAAGCCATTTTAAATCAATTCAAATTAAAAAATAAAGTAAATAGTAAAGTTGTTGATCTATCACAAGGACAAACAAAACGGGTGGCTTTAGCTAATTCTGTTTTGATTGGTGCAAAATTTATACTGTTAGATGAACCAACAAATGGTATAGACCCAGAAACGAAAGATATCTTAATAAAGACTATTAAAGAATTAGCAGCTCAGAAAAGATATTTTATCATTTCTACTCATGATCTAGAATTTGCATCTGAAATTGCAGATTTTATTCATATTTTAAATAATGGAAGTATTGTTTGGGATAATAAACTAAATGGTACAGATTCAAAAGATTTAAAGAGTATCTATTTACAATATACAGATGAGGAGAATAAAAATGATTAAGATGGGTGTGATTTTAAAAAAAGATTGGATAAATACTTTTGCTCAGAGAAAATACATTATTATGATGTTAGTTTTCTCCATAGGAATTCCTTGTTTAATTCCGACCATTAGTGGCAACAGTTTTTTACAACTTTTTTCAGTAACTATATTAGCTTATATTATTCCTTGTTTCACTTCAATTATATGTTCATCGCAACTAGTCATTAATAATTACCTCGAAGATATAAAGTCAAATATTTCTTTGATAACTTTATATTCAAGAATAAATATGGGGATATATATATTTAGCAAAGTAGTTTATGCAGTGATTTCAGGGAGTATCTGTGCAATTATTTCGATGCTTAGTTTTCATTTTTTTGTTCAAAACATCACAAATAGAGATATGTTATATATAATCATTATCTCTGCTTTATGGTCGATTGCATCATCTTTACTATCTTTTCTATTGACTACATTAAAACTAAAAAATGAAATTATCTTAACGTATCTAATGATGGTTGTAACGTATGGTTTTTATGCTTGTATAACCTACATTTCTAGCCCAGTTGATAAAATGGCACTACATATCATACTAGTTCTAATAATATCAATTTTAAGTGTTTTAATAAGTCTAATTTTCATAAAAAAAGCTAAGCTTGTCATAGATTAATGAGGTGAATCATGTTTATTCAGGAAGTTCAAGAAATTGAAATAAAAAATATGTATGGACACTACTTTATTGATAGAAAACATGAAAAAGGTAGCTCTGAATACATAAATGGAATTTTAAAAGCAAAAACATTAAATGATTTTCAATTATCCTTTGATGAAAAAATAGTTGAAAACGTAATAAAGATATTTGACAAATGCTACGATTGGACAATATTCAATAGTGATAATTTAATTTTATATTATAAAAAACATCATGAGATAGTAAATATGGATGATAAGATAAACGAAAGAGGTTATTCTTTTGTTCGAATCGTTTATAAGAATAGGCTGCATGCTACATTAGTGGAAGAATTAGAGTTTGATAATGATGAGTTTTGTTTGGATAAAGTAATGGATGGAATAAGAAAATTGGAAAAACATTTATCTTATATGTTAAATCAAACTAAAACAAGGTTTAGTAGTACTAATTCTGTGATACTGTCTCCAATTTCATCAGGTTATTTTGTTCATGAAATAATTGGGCATCTTTTAGAGGATGACTTATTTTACCATAAACAATCTATCATCAATAAATCAATTCAAGCATCTAAAATGCTAAATGTCAGTGATATTGTGACAGAAAATATAGATATTAATGATTTTGATGATGAAGGAAACCCCTGTAAAGATATTGTACTAATAAAAAATGGTGAAATTATCAATTGTATGTCTAAAGCAAGTGGAAATCGGCGACGACAAAATTATAAATTTCCATGTACTACAAGAATGAGAACAACATACGTACATCCAGTAATTGAAAAAAAAGTAGATCAGTTTATTAGTGAATCAGATGGTGATATATATTTTGATAGAATTATATTCGGACACATGAACCCATTGACAGGTGATTATTTAGTAAGTGGGTACGGGTATAAAATAACTGATGGTCTAAAGACAAACTTTATTAGCGATCTTACTATAAGTGGTAATATCATTGAAGATTTAGTAAAAATTCAAGAAATTGGAAATGATTTATTTAAACAAGGTAGTGAGTGTTTAAAGCTCAGTCAAGTTATTAGGGTAAACTGTCTATCACCTTCTATGAAACTTGAAAATATAAATATTATGGGAGAAATATATGAATGATGTAAGAAGGTTAACTTTGTTCTTAATGAAGAACACGGATGACTTTAGAATAATCCATTATATAAAAAAACAGATTAAATATACAAAACTTTTAGGTGATAATAATTATCAAGAAAGTGAGGAAAGTAATTATAAGGTTTATGTTAAGAAAACAGGAAAAAATTATTGTATTGAGTCGAATGATTTAAAAAATCTTGAAAATCATATCAAAATTTGGCTTGAAAAACTTAAAACAACGCAAGAATACTTGTGGAGCGAACAAGATTATCAAAATCAGTCAACCAGTGAATATACACGAAATAAACAAATTTATGATAACTTCTCGTTTGAAGAGTATGAACTTTGGTTAAACGATTTGAGTCGAAATATGACAACTAAGCAAACATTTCAATATTATTGCACTATACTAAAGTCTATTATGATTAGTGAGAAACAAACTATGGAGCAATATATTAATACCTCTCAACTACTGTACTATGATACTGTTAAAAATAATTTTGTATTAAAAAATGATAATGTTTTTTGCGGAGAATATCCAGTTGAGATAGTGGAATATGATACTTTAAATAATATTGCGTTATCTGATGTGGATTTTTCATTGGAATCTATAAATACGTTAGTTAGTGGATTAGGAAATTATTTTTTTGGAGAATCTATAATAAACAATGCCTCTTTCATAACTAAAGAAATGTTTAAAAAAAGAGTATTTGATAAAAATGTTGACCTGAAAGCGATACCTGTGTTATCTTATGATAGAAATGGATTGCAAAAGAAGCCGTCTTATCTTCTGAAAAATGGTGTTGTTAATACTTTTATAAACAGCCTAGAGAGTTCAATTATTTTAAACCAAAATGGTGGAGGGAATTCACTTTGGTTGGAAGCTTATGAATTAGAAGGGTTTGAATTTGAGCTAACAGTTCCATTTAAAAAGTATAAAGAAAGAAATATACTTATTGAACAGATAGAACAAATACAATTTAATTTTGATTCTAATGAAATTAATACGGAAATAAAATGCTTGATCAATAAAAATGGTGAGAAATATAAAACCGAGATGTTCTTTAGTTTTACAGATTTTATGAATAATTTATGGATGGATGAGAATTATTATTTTTATTTGACATAAAATATTATGATGGAGGTTGTCTATGAAAAAAATACAATTTGTTTTGCTAATGGTTACTACAATTTTTATTTTTTTAATTCCTAAGTTAAATTTGACGAAAGAATCTCTAGATAATGTAACATATGTTTCATTAGGGATTTATTTTGTTCTGTTAGCAAATTTAACTAATAATGTGTTAAAAAATATAGCTAGTAAAAATGAATAAGTCGAACTTTGTAGTGCCCGCATAAAGCTAGACTATTGAAAGCTAAGCGTAACAACTGCTTGGCTTTTTTGTCATAGTATCATTTTTAAAAGATATTCTTCAGGAGAAAGCCAGTTTAATTTCTTGTTTGTTTTTTGTTGTAGATGAATCATCCAGTCGTTAATTTTTTGTTATTAACATTTCATAGTTTGTAAAAGTATATCTATAGTAAATTTCTTATTTAAGCACTCCAAAAAAATTCTCTATCACAAAATCATCGTGACAGATTCCTTGTTAATCACATAATTTGCAATCAACTGAGGACGAAACAAAACGAAAATTTTGGCTAAAAGCTGAGCGGTCGTTTCATGGCTTTGGAATCAGTTGACCGTGTGACAGCCGATTTGTTCGTGGTTGAATAACCAACGCATACTGTAGCTAGTGTCTAGTAAAAATTCAATCTTTCTATTAGAAAATACTCGTTGAGTTTACACATAAAGAATAATTTTGAGCAATATTTTTGGGTGATAGATTTTAATAGAGAATTGACCGCAAAAGCGACGTCCGTTTCTAGAATAAATTGTCCAACACTCTAGGAATTCAAATAACCGGTAGAAGCGAAAGTAACGCCTTCTTATTTCTCAGAGTTAAACACTCTGTCCAAAGCTCAGTAAAAATAGTATTGACAAAAGTTAATTCGTATCTTATACTAGTAAAGTTGAGAAATGAAAGCAGAAGCACCCGCTTCTCGCCTTAGCTGACAATGTCACTGGGCTAGATATTGGATTCTTTATATCAATCGATATGAGTCCGAAAATCGCGGGATCTGTATACAGAGCCTGTTTTTTATTTTATTTTTATAAGATAACAGACTTTTGGAATAAGAGTTTCAGCAACGATTTTCTCTTAAAAAACTTGGAGGTGAATGACCATAGCAAAGGATATGATGGTGAACGACGGCATTCGTGCACGCGAGTTACGTTTGATCGGACAAGATGGCGAACAACTAGGTGTAAAAACAAAAGTGGAAGCATTACAAATTGCTGAAACAGCCAATCTAGATTTAGTTCTAGTAGCGCCTACTGCAAAACCGCCTGTTGCGCGAATTATGGATTACGGTAAATTCCGTTTCGAAACGCAAAAGAAAGAGCGTGAAGCTCGTAAGAAACAAAAAGTGATCAACGTAAAAGAAGTACGTTTAAGTCCAACAATTGATTTAAATGACTTCAATACAAAACTTCGTAATGCACGTAAATTCTTAGAAAAAGGCGATAAAGTGAAAGCTTCGATCCGTTTCAAAGGCCGTGCCATTACCCATAAAGAAATTGGTCAGAAAGTTCTTGATCGCTTAGCGGAAGAAACTGCAGATATTGCTACAGTGGAACAAAAAGCGAAAATGGACGGACGCAGCATGTTCCTAACGCTGGCACCGAAGAATGAAAATTAAGCTAACAAGCTGATAACTAGTTAATGAAAATTTTTGAGGATGCTAGTTCAACTTTTTTAACTAATTTAGTTGAACTGTATGCGAAATGAAAATGTAGGAGGAAAATTAGTCATGCCAAAACAAAAAACACACCGCGGATCAGCAAAACGTTTCAAACGTACTGGTAACGGCGGGTTAAAAAGATTCCGTGCGTTTACAAGTCACCGTTTCCACGGCAAAACAAAAAAACAACGTCGTCAATTGCGTAAAGCAGGAATGGTTTCATCAGGCGATTTCAAACGTATTCGTCAACAATTAGCAAGAATGAAATAAGCAAGCTGAAAAATTCTTGTACTAACCTAGCAATTAAAATAACTCATAGAGATAACAGATATTTAGGAGGAATTAACCATGGCACGTGTTAAAGGTGGCGTAGTAAGCCGTAAACGTCGTAAAAAGATCCTTAAATTAGCGAAAGGCTATTACGGATCAAAACATACTTTATTTAAAACAGCAAAAGAACAAGTAATGAAATCTTATAGTTATGCATACAGAGATCGTCGTCAAAAGAAACGTGATTTCCGTAAATTATGGATCGCTCGTATCAATGCAGCGGCTCGTATGAATGGCTTGAGCTATTCTAAATTAATGCACGGTTTGAAATTGGCAGAGATTGATATCAACCGTAAGATGTTAGCTGAATTAGCAGTTAACGATGCAGCAGCATTTACAGCATTAGCTGACCAAGCTAAAGGTGCTTTAGCTAAATAATTAAATTCTTGTTGATGTATCAACATGTTTACCCACTCATTTAGAGTGGGTATTTTTTTTCTTTTATATTTTGTGTGGGTGTCATTGATCGACCAAACAAGTTATGAATGAAATGCTACAGTTTGCGAAGGAAACGTTTTCATGTGGTGCTTTGCTAGATATAATCTTGTTGTAATTAGAGAAACAATTGACGATACGATCGGTATTCTCTAAAGAACAAGGAGGAAAACATGTGAAAAAGCTAAAAATGACTAAAAAGAAATGGGCAATACTGGGAGGCTGGCTTGCGATTGTCGCACTTATTTATCTTTATTTATTTAACCATGGCAAAGCGAGTGGAAATAACCCGTCATTTGGTATTAATGTACAATTTTTGGTTGGCTGGATTACTAAAATCATTTTCGTACTAAGTATTTCTTTGGTTGTCTATTCTATTTATAGAATTATCAAGATTCGCAAAACAAGGAAGATTTTATATGTCTTATCCTGCTTATTATTGGCTGTACTAATTATCTTTAATGGGGCAGTAAATCAATATGCAATGATTATCAATACTTATTTTTCTGCTTCACAAATCGATCAATCTGAAGTAAAGAAAACGACAGAACAAGCCATGGCTTTAACTGAAAAAGTGGCAGGAGAAGGTTCTGTTCTTTTAGAAAACAAAAATGAAGTATTACCCTTACAAGGAAAAAATGTAAACATATTTGGCTACGCATCTAGAAATGTTGTTTATGGCGGAACTGGTTCTGGCGGCGGTAAAGAAGATAACAATATCGATTTACAAAAAGGACTAGAAAATGCCGGCTTCAAAGTAAACGATCAACTAACAAAGTTCTACGATGAGCGATATGTTCCTAGAGAAAAAATCAACATTCATAAATTAGTCGGTGGTGATTTCAATATTCATGAGCCAAAAGTGAGTGAATATAGTGAATCGCTAATGAAATCAGCAAAAGAATTTAGTGATACAGCCTTAGTCGTTTTTTCTAGAAATAGCGGTGAAGGTGCTGATATTACAAATGAAATGAAAGATTACACCGGTGGAACAAAAGGGAAACATTATCTAGAACTTTCAGAGAATGAATCAGCTACCCTTGATCTAGCAAAAGAAAATTTTGATAAAGTTGTCGTGATTCTAAACTCATCATTCCCAATGGAACTTGGCTTTTTAGAAGATGAAAAAGTTGACGCTGCCCTTTGGATCGGCGGTCCTGGTTCAACTGGGTTTAATGCAGTAGGAGAAATTCTATCTGGAGAGATCAATCCATCTGGTCGATTAGTCGACACATATGCGTATGATGAAACAAGTGCCCCTTCTTTCAATAACATTGGAGAATTTCCTTACTCTAATTCAGAATTTGATTACGAAAAAAATACTTGGCATTATAAATATGTAGATTATGCCGAATCTATCTATGTAGGCTATCGTTATTATGAAACACGTTACATCAACAATGAGACTGGAAAAATGGACGAAGCAGCTTATGAAAAAGCAGTCCAATATCCATTTGGCTATGGTTTATCCTATACAGACTTTAAACAAGAAATTTCAGATTTTAAAGTAGATGGTAAGGAAATCAACATGACGGTCAAGGTGACCAATACTGGGAAGCATTCAGGAAAAGATGTCGTACAATTGTACTACACGCCGCCTTACACGATTGGTGGACTTGAAAAATCTCATGTTGTATTATCTGGATTTGCGAAAACGAAGGAGCTAGCTCCAAATGAGTCAGAAGAAGTCAACCTTTCTTTTGATGTAGAAGATATGGCTAGTTATGATGAAACACAGCACAAAGCTTATGTTCTTGAAAAAGGAACATACAACATTAATTTAATGAATAATGCGCATGATGTCATTGACTCAAAAAATTATGAAGTACCAAAAGATCTTGTCTTTAATAAAGAAAATAAACGTGAAAGCGACCAACGTTCAGCAACGAATCAATTTGAAGATGCCAAAGGAGACGTCCAATATGTATCTCGTTGGGATTGGGAAGGCACAATACCCAAAGAAATGGCAAAACCAAAAGTTGCTTCTAATGAACTTTTAAAAGCGTTAAAAGATCAAAGTGTGAAAGAAGCAAAAGCCGATTCAATCAAATTTAAAAAGTACGGATTAGAGTTATACGATCTAAAGGGTGTTGATTATGATGATCCAAAATGGGATCAGTTACTAGAACAATTATCTGTAAAAGATATGGAGAACCTAATCACGTATGGCGGTTTCCAAACACCGGCTATTAATTCGGTGAAAAAACCAGCTACAATCGACGCTGATGGACCAGCAGGAATCAATCATTTAGTTAGTCAAGCGCATGGGAATCAATATACTAGTGAAGTAGTTGTAGCTTCTACATGGAATACAAAATTAGTAGAAGAAATGGGTGAAAGTCTTGGCAAGGAAGCAAAAGCTTCAAATATTACCGGTTTATATTTACCTGGTGTAAATATCCATCGTTCTCCGTTTGGCGGACGAAATTTTGAGTATTATTCAGAAGATGCATTATTATCTGGAAAAATCGGCTCTAGCTTGTCTAAAGGAGCGATGGATCAAGGAAGTTATGTCTTTATGAAACATTTTGCAATGTACGATCAAGAAACACGAAGATATGAATACCCAACAGGTGCTGCGACTTGGTCGACAGAACAGGCAATGAGAGAAGTATTCTTAAAACCATTTGAAATTGCCGTGAAAGACTCAGGAATCACAGGGATTATGTCTTCTTATAACCGAATTGGACCTAAATGGGTTGGTGAAAGTGATGCTCTGTTACAAAACGTTTTGAGAGACGAATGGGGCTTTAAGGGAACAGTGATTTCTGATTTTTACAAACCGCAATATATGAATGTGGATCAAGGTTTGAGTGCAGGAAATGATTTAGTCCTTTACTTGTTACCGACGAAACTAAACAAAGTGACGACAGGAACAGATTGGGGACAACAAAATATGCGGAAAGCTAGTCATAACATTCTTTATACAGTGGTCAATAGCCATGCATATGAAGTAGCTGAAACCAATGTTCCGAACTGGATATACTTACTCGTAACAATCAATATCACGGTATTCACTTTCTTGATTTTTTGTTTTACGAAAACAACGCATAGAAAAAAGCCAGCAAGAAAATTTAATTTTTTTAAGAAGAAAAAACCATAAATAATAAGTTCTTTTAATAGAAACTGAGAAATCACTTTAAAAGGATTTCTCGGTTTCTATTTAGTAAAAAATAAACGCGCAATGGTATAAAAGTCACTTTTTAATAGAAGGATGCGCTTGATAGAAAAGATTATATCCTCTATTATTTAAAACTATATGCATGAAAGGCGGATTGGATTGGCACATTACTTAGTTGTAGGCTCAGGACTATTTGGTTCTGTTTTTGCCCGCGAAGCAGCAATCAAAGGACATAACGTGACAGTCTTAGAAAAAAGAAATCACGTAGCTGGGAATATTTATACAAAAGAGATAGAAGGGATACAAGTTCATCAATATGGGGCACACATTTTCCATACCTCAAAAGAAAACATTTGGACATACATCAACCAGTTTGCAACATTTAATCACTTCATTAATGCACCGATTGCTAGTAGTAGGGGGAAAATCTATAATTTACCCTTCAATATGAATACCTTTTCTCAAATTTGGGGAACGACAACGCCAGAAGAGGCACAGCAAAAAATCCGTGAGCAGCAACAGGTGTTACAAGGGAAAAAGCCGAGTAATTTGGAAGAACAAGCAATTTCTCTTGTTGGCCGTGACGTATATTTAACGTTGATTAAAGAGTATACGGAAAAGCAATGGGGAGAAAGTTGTACGAACCTACCGCCATTTATCATAAACAGATTACCTGTCCGTTTTGCATATGACAATAACTATTTTAACGATAAATATCAAGGAATTCCTAAAGAAGGCTATACTGCGATAATTGAACGAATGCTCGATCATCCGAATATAACTGTTCATCTAAATGAAGATTTTTTAGTGAATAAAGCAAAATGGAAGGCGGACTCAGATAAGATTATTTACACTGGAATGATCGACGAATATTATGATTATTGTTTTGGCAATTTGGATTATCGTTCATTGACTTTTAAGCACGAAGTAATAGACCACGAAAATGTACAAGGAAATGCTGTTGTGAACTATATTGATAAAGAAATTCCCTTTACTAGAGTGATCGAACATAAACACTTTGACTTTGGGAAACAGAAAAAAACAGTGATTACAAAAGAGTACCCGATTGCCTTTAAAAAAGGCTTGGAACCTTATTATCCAGTGAACAATCCTTCGAATTCGCTACTATATAAAAAGTATAAAAATTTAGCAGAAGCAGAACCAACTATTATTTTTGGTGGAAGATTAGGCATGTACCGCTATCTTGATATGGATGACACAATCGAACAGGCCTTATTATTAGTGAAAAGAGAACTTTCGTAGTAACAGGTAAAATTTTAAATAAATGCTTGGGGGAAAAGATGAAAATAGCTATTTGTGAAGACAATCAACAAGAACGAAAAAGACTAAAAGAATTTATTCTCCGATATAGTGAAGAAAAGAATCTGTTGGTCAACATCGATGAATACACTGATGGAATTGAACTGATCGATAATTATAATAAGCTTTTTGATATTGTTTATTTAGATATTGAAATGGCAATGATGGACGGCATGTCGGCGGCCGAAAAACTGAGGAAGCATGATGAAAATGTCATGATAGTTTTTGTGACGAATTATGTTCAATACGCCATTCGTGGATATTCAGTGAATGCATCAGACTTTTTATTGAAACCACTGACTTACTTTAGTTTTGAAGAACATTTTAAAAAAGTTATGTATCAGTTTGAGAAAAAGAAAGAAGTATTTATCTCAGTAAAAACCAACAATGAAATGAAGCGTATCGATGTGGATCAAATTTTATTTGTAGAAAGTCAAGGACACTATCTATATTTAAATTTAAAAGCAGATATTTTTACTATCCTGGATACCATGAAAAATATGGAAAAGCGCCTATCAGACAAAGGTTTTTTTCGATGTAACAATGGTTATATTGTTAATTTAAAATATGTCAGGAGTGTGGATAAGAATATCGTTGATGTCGGAGGACATTTATTAACGATCAGTCGACCTAGGAAAAAAATATTTATGGAAGCATTAACTGATTATATTGGAGATGATTTATTATGATCGAGAATATTCCTGGTATTCCCAGAATTTATACTGCTTTATCAGAATGGCTTGCCTGCTTAATTATTATTCTACCTTTTTTAAGAGGAAGATGGACTTTACTTAAAGCGTTTACGTTAGTTGGCACATTAGTTATTCAGATTCTTTTCCAATTAGGAGCAGGTATGCTGCCAATCATCTTGTGGATTCCTGGAATGATTGTCAATGTTTTGTGGATGTATATTACTCTAAAATACTTCACAAGACAAAGTTTTAAAGCAACAATCTTTTTATGCTCCAAGGCATTTATACTTGCAGAATTCTCAGCGGCGATTTGCTGGCAGTTATTCTATCAATTTTCACTAGGGCAAGATGTAGAGAAAGATAGTGCGTTTCCTTATATGATCATAGGGTTAGTCATTATTTTTTTCATATTCTTGATTGTAGAACTTCGAACGAACCAACAAGAGGTCCCGATACAGCTTCGGAATAAAGAAACATTAATGGCGATTTTGACAGCGCTGATTATCTTTATTTTAAGTAATAGCGGCTATTGGTTATCTGATACACGTGTTTTTTTTGGAAATGCAGTAGGTATTTTTTCTGTCCGTTCGTTTGTCAATCTTTCTGGTATTTGTTTATTATATCTTCAAGAAACGCAGCGAAAAGAGGATTATTTGAAGAAAGAATTATTGTCGATCAACAACGTATTCCAAACACAGTATCAACAATATGTTGCCTATAAAGAAAACAGTGATATTGTGAATCGAATGTGTCATGATTTGAAACATCAAATAGACGTGATTCGAGCAGAAGACGATCCAGTTAGACGAGAGCACTATTTAGAAGAAATGGAAAAAGAAATTATCGACTTTGAGTCGCCAGTGGAGACTGGACATCCAGTATTAGACACTATTTTGACAAGGAAAAATCAATTTTGTTTAGAACATGGAATCAAGTTGTCATGCTTTGTTGATGGGCAGTTGTTGTCGTTTATGAATGTCATGGACATTTGTAGTTTATTCGGTAATGCGCTAGATAATGCGATTGAGTCGGTTCAGGAATTGCCGAATAAGGAACAGCGTTTGATTCATTTACGAGTAGATGAAAAAAATGGATTTGTGATCATTAAGTTGAATAACTATTCTGTCAATCAAATAGATATCGAAGATGGTTTACCAGAAACCACGAAAAAAGACAAAATGAGACATGGCTACGGCCTAAAAAGTATCTCACAAACTGTTGCAGTCTACGATGGTACAATGACGATTTCTACAAAAGAGAATTGGTTCATTCTAAAGATTTTATTACCCAATAAAATCTTTCGTTGATAAAAAATGGGCGTACAAATTACGTATGAATCAACACAATCTGTGAGGAATCTATGCTGTCTTTTATGATCCATTGTTAGAATGGGTGGAAAAGATGAATACCTATTTTGAAAGGAGTATTTATGGAAAATCGTGAACGAATTGAAAAAATGACATTAACTGAAAAAGCTAGAATGATGTCCGGAGCATCTATTTGGAAGACCGTAGAGCTTCCTGATTTGGATATCCCAGCACTTTTTCTTTCAGATGGACCAACTGGATTAAGGAAACAAAGTGGTTCTGGCGATCATCTGGGGTTGAATGCTAGCATTCCCTCAACTTGTTATCCAACTGCGGCAACGATTGCCAACAGTTGGGATCTAGAGTTAGCTGAAACGATCGGCAGATTTCTTGGAGATGAAGCATTAGAACAAGGAATCGATGTTATTTTAGGGCCAGGATTGAATACAAAACGCAGTCCTTTGTGTGGTCGTAACTTTGAATATTTTAGTGAAGATCCTTATTTATCAGGTAAAATGGCGGCCGCGTATATTAAAGGAATCCAAGAAAATGGTGTGGCTGCTTGTCCTAAACATTTTGCGGCGAATAGCCAAGAATTACGACGAATGGCAAATAATTCAGTTGTAGATGAAAGGGCTTTAAGAGAAATTTATTTGACTGGGTTTGAAATAGCTGTAAAAGAAGCAAAACCAAAAAGTATCATGACAGCCTATAATCGAATCAATGGCATTTATGCTAATGAACATCACTATTTACTTCGAGAAATTTTAAAAGACGAATGGGGATTTGATGGTTTTGTCGTATCTGATTGGGGCGGCAGTAATGATCATGTGGACGGTGTAAAAAATGGTAGCCACTTGGAAATGCCTGGAACAGGAAATGCGGGTGCTTTAGAAATTGTTGAAGCAGTCGAATCTGGCGTTCTTAGTGAAAGTATTCTTGATGAGCGAATAGATGAACTGTTAACCGTTACTCTAGCTATCCATGATCAAAAACAAACGCAACAAGTTAAAACAACAGCCAAAGAACGCAATGCATTTGTTCGAACAGCTGCAGCGCAAAGTGTTGTGCTACTTAAAAATAATCAAGAAACATTGCCATTAAAAGCGTTGGAGAAACTTGCGATTATTGGTGACTTTGCCAAAGATTCAAGATATCAAGGCGCAGGTTCATCACTAGTAAATCCGACAGAAGTTGATACGATATTGGAAGCTGTTTCTGACTACGACCTTGAAATCGTTGGTTTTGCCCAAGGCTATGATCGGAAAAATAAGTTGGATAATGGATTAGTGAACGAGGCTAAAATTGTAGCGGAAAAATCAGATATGATTTTACTCTTTATGGGATTGACTGAGATTAGTGAAGTAGAAGGACTGGATCGAGAACATATGAAGCTTCCAAAAAATCAAGAAGTTTTACTGCACGAATTAGCAAAGCTGAATAAAAAGATCGTTGTTATCTTGTCTGGCGGTTCTGCTATTGAAATGCCTTGGCTAGAAAAAGTCGATGCAGTGATTCATTGTTATTTAGGAGGACAGGCGGGTGCACACGGAGCGTTAGATGTCTTAACTGGCAAAGTAAATCCATCAGGTAAACTTAATGAGTCTTATCCACTCAGTTATTCAGATACGCCAGCAGCATATTATTATCCAGGAAAAGAATACGATGCTGAGTATAGAGAATCTATTTTTGTTGGCTATCGTTACTATGATAAGGTGAAAAAAGAAGTGCTATTTCCCTTTGGATTTGGTCTAAGCTACACGAACTTTTCTTGTACAGATTTTGTCGTAACAGAGCAAGGTATTTCATGTTTAGTAGAAAATAATGGGAAACTGGACGGAGCCGAGGTGTTGCAGCTTTATATAGGGAAAAAGGATTCAGCGATTTTTCGACCAACCAAAGAGCTAAAAGGATTTAAAAAAGTATTTTTGAGACAGGGTGAAAAAGCCACAGTCACTATTCCGTTTGATATATACACATTTAGATTCTTTAACCCAGAGTCGAATCAGTGGGAAATTGAAGCCGGAGAGTATACGATTTCTGTTGGGACGAGTAGTCAGGATTTACCATTTGAAACGACTATTGAGCGAGAAGGTGTGACGTTAAAAACGATTTACGACAAAGAAAATTTAGCGCCGTATTTTAGTGGTGAAGTGAATCGTTTATCTAAAACTGATTTTGAAATTCTTTACCAACATGAAATTACAGGAAGTATGTGGGAGCGGGAAAAAGAATTAGGCATGAATGACACGCTCAGCCAAATGTTTTACGCAAAAAGCATGCTCGCAAGAGGGATATATAAGATTTTAACTAGAATGAAAGACAAGAGCATAGAAAAGGGTGAACCGAATTTAAATATCTTATTCAATTACAATATGCCGTTTCGTGCAATGGCTAAAATGACTGGGGGCAATATTAGTCAATCGATGGTAAAAGCGATTCTGCTGATTGTAAATGGTCATTTATTTAAAGGAACGAATAGATTGCTGAAAGGCTATTTTCTAAATAACAAAGTGAAGAAAATAAAAGATTTAACCAAGCTTGAAAGGAATTTAGAAGGTGAAAAAAGAAAATAGAGTAGTTCAAGCATTCAAAAATTGGAAGAAAAAACATCCTGAAATGTATGAGTTCCTCTTATTTAATGTGATGAGTAATGTTGCGACTATTACGAATTTCGCAGTATTATGGATAAGTTCAGGTTTACTGCCGATGTTTATTAAAAATTCAGCTTTTCAGTGGTTTATTTTTAAGTACCCAACTTCTGAAGGGGGAGTAGTTGGTTTTATCAGTTTTTTAATTGCGTATGTTTGCGCGCAGATCGTGAATTTTATTGTACAAAGAAAAATTGTTTTTGGCTCAACAAATAAAATAGGAAAGGCTTTGCCGTGGTATATTTTGACGGTAGTTGTAGCTGGAATTATTTCTGTTTGGTTGCCACCGCATGTGATCGGGTTGATAAAACCTGTAACAGGGAATGTTGCACCAACGATTGCTAACTTTGTGAATATCATCATCCAAGTGGTGATCAATTACCCAATGATGAAATTTGTGATAATGAAGAAGGATTGAAAATGAAAATACTAAGTGTAATTGTTCCAGCTTATAATTCAGAAGATTATCTTCACCGAGCAGTTGACTCTTTATTGAAGGAAGCTGCCAATGTAGAAATTATTATTGTAAATGATGGTTCAACGGATAAGACAGGAGAAATTGCCAACCGCTATAACCAGCATTATCCCGATACAGTAAAAGTTATCCATCAAGACAATGGAGGACATGGAGCTGCAGTGACAACAGGGTTACAAGCTGCTACAGGTCATTATTTTAAAGTGGTAGATAGTGATGATTGGGTGGATAGCACGGCTTATAGTCGTGTTATCCATCAATTAAAGCAACTAACGAATGATCGAAAAATCGATATGTTGGTGACAAACTATGTTTATGAAAAAGTTGGTGCTTTTCGTAAAAAAAGAGTGTTGTACAAACGGGTCATTCCAGAAAATAAAATAGTTGGCTGGAGTGAGACAAACTTCCGACAAGGAAACTATTTATTAATGCACTCCATCATATTCAACACCGACTTATTAAAACGAATCAATCTTCGTTTACCTAGACACACTTTTTACGTGGATAATTTATTTGTTTTTGAACCAATGCAGTATGTTAGAAAAATCTATTATTTAAATGTAGATTTCTACCGCTATTTTATTGGTAGAGAAGATCAATCGGTCAATGAAAATAAAATGATCAAACAAATCGATCAGCAACTTTTAGTGAATAAAAAAATGATTGAGTTGTATAGCTCTAACCAGATCGAAGATGAATCGTGTAGGCAATATCTTTTTCAATTTCTAGAGATTGTCACGACTGTGTCTTCAGTATTGGCATTGAAGAGTAATACTGAAGAGAATCTTTGGAAAAAAGAAATGTTGTGGCACTATATCGAAACGATTGATCCTACTTTATATGAACAGTTAAGAAAAAGATTTTTAGGCGCTTTGCTTTCACGAAAAGGATTTGGTATTCGCTATTTTGTTTTGCGTATCTATAAAACCTGTCAGAGGATTTATGGATTTAATTAAAATAAGAACAATAAACTACCCGATGAATACAGTGTGCTTAATGTAAATGGAGTTTTCTAGGCGCACATTCATTTTACGTGTATCCGTTTTACTACTCAATCATAGTTTGTTATTATGAAAGATATACTCAAAAGTATATCTAAAAAAAGGAGAGTAATGGGATGACGTATGTTAAAAATTTTTTTATTTTGGTTGGATTGTTTCTATTAAGTCAAATTAGTATGACCGCATTTGGGGTAGCAAAAGGAATTTCTCAAGGAATCGGCGAAGCAAATTTATCTTTGTTTGTATCTATTTTGCTGATACTGATAGTAATCGGAAATATCTGGCTTTTGATATTTTTAGGAAAAAAACTTGGGTTCTTAAGCTTAAAATGGAATTTTTTTACTAAGAAAAATGTTGGGATCATTGTAGGAGGATTTATTTTAGCAAGAGTGATTGCTATTGGCGGAACGCTTTTATTAAATACTCAAGGATCAGAAACTACTGCAAATGATGCAGCTATTCAAACAATGTTTACAGGAGAGAATCCTCTATTGATCGTATTATTGATTGGGATCTCAGCACCAATCATGGAAGAAATTGTATTTAGAGGTGGAATCATTGGTTTTTGGCTAGAAAAATTTCCGATGATCGGTATCGCAATTAGTTCAATTTTATTTGGTTTGATTCATGGTCCTACTAACCTGATCAGTTTTTTGATTTATGGATCGATGGGCTTGATTCTTTCTCTGGCTTATTATAAAACTCAACGTTTAGAGATCAGTATGTCTATTCACTTTTTAAATAACATATTGCCTGCGATTGTGATAGCCTTTGGAATGATCTAGTTAATAAGGGCAATAAAAGAGGATGGGACAGAAGTGTTTATTTCCGATAAGATTGCTTCTGCTCCCACCGTTTATCCGGATTCCAAGTGAGTGGGACATGACTCGAAGAGTTATGTCCCACTTACTTTTATATTCACAACTAGGCTGTCAAAGAATGTATTCTCTGAGTTCCATTTAAGCTTTCTCAGTAATATCTACTTCTAGTTCCCCGTCATATGCTGCTTCCCCTTCCATTTCAATCTTATATGCTTTTGCATCTTCCATCTTAAAAAATGGATAATACAATCCAATACTTAATAAAATTTGCACAACTTGTAACAAAGCGCCTCGCCAACCACTAACCATCAATCCAGCAATGATCGGAGGCATGGTCCACGGTAAGTTAACCCCATTAGCTAAAGGAACAATCCCGGTTGCCATGGCTAGATAAGCTACGATACACATCAAAAGTGGTGCAATGATAAAAGGAATCAACATCATGGGATTTAAAACAATCGGAATACCAAAAACTAAGGGTTCATTAATATTGAAAATTGCAGGAGCAAAGGAGAGTTTTCCTAGCGTTTTAAACTGAGAGGATTTTGCAAAAAATAAACAAGCAATTGCCAAACCAATTGTCGCACTAGAGCCGCCAAGTTTAACAAAATTACTATAAAATTGATAGTTGACAATATTCGGTAGTTTTTCTCCAGCTGCAAAAGCTTGCGCATTTTCTACGGTCAGAGCAATCCAAATCGGCTGCATCACAGCGCCAACGATATTTGAACCGTGGATACCAAACGACCATAATAATGCTTCAAATAATAATATGATTAATGTCGCAGGCAGTGAGCTTCCTAGAGCCAGAAGCGGTGTTTGTAGGACCTCGAAAATAAAATTTTGAGCAGTTTCATATGAAGTGAAGGTAAAACCAATCCGAATCAAATTAAAAACGATCACTACGAAAAATCCCGGAATCAATGCTGAAAAAGATTTTGCAACATTAGAAGGAACTGAATCAGGCATTTTGATCGTCCAACCTTTTTGAATCACCCAACGAAAAATTTCAGCAGCTAGAATAGCAGTGATCATACCGACAAATAGACCTGATGCACCAAAGTTTCCTAAAGGTAAAAATGAACCATTATCAGTCACCGTAATCGGTGTTAGCACTAGAAAAGCAACTAGAGAAATTGCTTGAGTAGAGCCTCGGTCTACAGAATAATACTTAGCCATCTCACTAGCAATGCCTAAGATAACAAATAAAGTCATTGCATTCATCGTCATATTGTTGACTTGTAAAAATAGTCCCATCCAATCTTTGCCTAAAACAGATTCCATAAAATTAGTATACGGCTCTATCGGTAATTGTGTAACGAGTAAAAACATAGAACCAATGATCAATAAAGGCATAGCGACAAAGAACCCATTTTTAATGGCTGAAAGATAACGATTAGAATCAAGTTTGTAAGCGATCGGACCTAATTTTGCTTGAAGTTTATCTAGAAATGTATTCATGTTATTCCTCCTTGCATAAATTTTTGATAAAATATAAGTGACTAGTACTTCTTTTTTTGTAAACCCTTACATTCGCGAAGGGAAAAAAGATGTATAAATTTATTCTATAGTATGCCTATGTCAAAATCAATATATCAAAGTTGTTTTCTTTAGATAAAAAGACTGATATAGTTTATAGTTGTATTGAATCGTATTCCTAGCTTTATAACAGAGTAAACTACCTATGATTGTATTGATTTTTAAGTGAAATACTCCCAATAGTTTGTTTTGTTTTCACAAAAAATGATTCCAAGTCATTGCCGTGTCTGCTTTTCTTTCAGATTTAGATTTTTACATCATATAAAAAAAATGTTATATTATTCTTATAAGGGAAGAATAGTATTCGTCTTAAAGAAGATTGGCGGAACTAAATTTTTTTATCTAGCTTAAAGCTAGCGCTAAAAACAAAAGGAGGACGAAGATGAAAGAAGAACAAAGATTTGGGATAATGAAAAAATATGTCAATTGGGTTTTGGACGTTGTTTTAGGCGCACTTGCCCTACTTATTTTGATTTTTATGATACGTCAATTATTTGATATCAGTACATTTATCACAAAACCGATGACACCCAAAAACTTATCGATCGTGATGCAGGAAGTTGTGGCATTTTTCATGTTATTTGAGTTTATCATGATGGTGATTCGCTATATTCAAGAAGGACATCATATTCCAATTAGATATTTGATCCTGATTTGTATTACGGCTATTTTAAGACAGTTAATGGTTTTACATGGCGATGCTGTCCAAACTTTATTATTATCAGTATCGATTTTATCACTGGTGATTGTATTATTCGTACTTAATCTGAGCGGTAATAAATCCTATGTTGGATTTAAGAGCCATATAGATGAGAAGCATGAGTCAAACAAATAAAATTAGGCAAAACATAGAAAGGAAATGTATCAATCAGATACATTTCCTTTCTATGTTTTATTCATTTAAATTAAATAGCTAGTAATGCAATCAAAACGATTGCTAAAACCACTTGAATCAAACCGACCGATAAGCCATAAATCAAAAACCGTTTTCCTTCTTTGAAGAATTTTTGAAAATCTAAACGTAAGCCGATGGCAGCCAATGCAGTGATTTCAAACCAACCGCTGAAAAAGTGGGCTGTTTCGCTGAGACTGGCTGGCAAATGAATCAGACTATTTATAACACAAAACAACACAAAACCTACAACGTACCACGGTAAAGCAGAACTCTTTTTTTTAGGGGAAGTGTTAGTAGTGGCTGAAATGTCAGATCGTTGATGTTTGAATTTGCCAAAAAGATAAACGACCACCACAAGCAGCATAATCCGCATGATTTTAAATAGCATAGCAAGCTCTACGACTTGTTCATTAACCATACTAGCACTTGCAACCACCTGCCCTACTGATTGCAAAATACCACCGATCAAAGCACTCTTAGTTAAAACATCACTCCCATAAATAAGAGAGCCGATAATAGGGAGCAGCAACATAAGAATTGTTCCTAATAAGTTGACCAGTGTGATGATCTGTCCTTTTTCTTCTTCTTTAGCATGAATAGCAGGTGCAATCGAAGCAACCGCAGAAGAGCCGCAGACCGCATTTCCGCCAGCCATCAATAGGGACATATTATCTGAAAACTGCATCTTTTTACCAAGTACATAAGAAGCAAGAATCGTTAAAGTCATTTGCAAAAGAATAAAAATACCGCCTTTAAAACCAATTTGAGCGATAGTTTGAAAGGTAACAGTTGCTCCTAACAATACAACCGAGAATTCAAGGAGCTTACCTTCGGCTATTTTGGTTCCCTTTTCCAAAACAGGATTTTTCAAAAAAGTATTGCCTAGTAAAATACCGAGCAAAATGGCGATAGTTGCAGCACCTAAGGTTGGGAGCCAAATAGCTGCAACTTTACTGATGACAGCTACGATAAAGGCTGTCATTAATCCAGGGAGAATAAGCATTGCCTTTGTTAAATATGAGTACTTTGTATTATTGTTTTCCACTAAATCATTCATCTTCTTTCCTTGTCTAACTATACATCCAGTATAACGAAATAATTTGCATTTGAGAAATAAATAGTTAAAATATTATCTATAACTAAAACGAATGGAAAGGGTCTCTATGTTTAAATTACTGAAAACATTTCGCTCTGTATACGAAACAAAAAACTTTTCAAAGACTGCGGAAAATTTATTTATTTCCCAACCAGCAGTATCTAACCAGATCAAACAACTAGAAGAAGAGTTAAATATTCAATTATTTATTAGAAATGGTCGGCAAGAAATCAGTGCGACAAAGCAAGCCGATATTTTATACCATCATCTGCTTAATTTATCGGATGATTGGGAGGATACATTACATGCGTTACAAATTCAAACGATTCCCAGAGAAACGTGTAGAATCGTTGCTTCAAATACATTTGCGGTTTACTATCTGCCAGAATTAATGAAACAATTAAGTCAGCAATTTCCAGCAGTCTCATTTATTTTAGATATGGATAATTCAGAGCAAGTGCTAGATAGAATTGAAAAGCACCAAGCACACTTTGGGTTTATTGAAAAACCGTTAATAACAAACTTGATTATACGACAACAAATTTTAACGGATGAACTAGTTCATGCAGGTGATTTTACTCAAGATTTATGGCTAGTTCGAGAAGAGAATTCTGGTGTTTTTCATTATACAGAGCGCTATTTTTTAGAGCATAATCTGACTCCACAGAAAATGTTGATCAAAAACAATGAAATGATCGTCAGGTGTTTGGAACAAGGTATCGGGCAATCAATCTTATCAAAGAAAGCGTTGACTGAAAAAATAAAATGGAATCCTTTAAGTAAAGAATATCAAAGGAGTTTTTACTTTATCAAAAGCCAGCATATTGAATCAGTTCAATTACGAGAGGTTGACCGATATATCAGTCATTACTATGAACAAAATAATTTGTAATGTATTCAAAATAGTGACAAAAAAAGAGAAAAAGAATAATATCCTTTATTTATGTTGAAAAAATAGCCATTTTAATGGAAAAAAATAGGTTGCTTGTGCTATCTTAGTAGGAGATATTTAATAGGAAATGAAAAAGAATAAGTGATGTCTAAATTTTTTTATTTTATCTGTTTGTTGGGGGAAGAGGAATGGAATAATTGTAGGATGGGAGGAAACATCGTGGAAGCGTTTATATGGAATATTTCGCTAAAAGAGTATGTCGCATCAGTGGACCAAACAATCAAAATCGATCAAGAATTTATTGATTATTATCAATATTTAGAAGCAGAAGCAAGTCAGCTAGTTGAAAAAATAAATTCGACAACTTTGGCTGCTACTTTACCAAAATTGATGGCTATAGATGAAAAATGTACACTGGTGATTTTTTATATTTTTAATGGATATGCATTAGAAAATGATACAGCGAGCGACACGATCCAATTGATTGAAAAAGAGTATAAAAAAACACATAGGGAAAAATATATTTTTGATATGCCAGAATATGAAACATGGTCGATTTCTCAAAGAATTCAGTGATCTATATAATGACAATTACATAAGAAGTCAGTGGATAGCTATAGAAATATTCTTGATTTTTCTTACCAAGCAGCAAGATAGTTGATGAATAAAGTTGAAATAACTCAGTTTATTTTTTTCTGCTCATTTAGATATAGAACAGAATGTGGAGCAAAACGATAGTCAGTTTTGCTCCACATTTTTTTGTATCCATTTAATGAAATTTAATTTCTTTATTTTTTAAAAAAATAAAAGTGTTGAAATTTGGTTTCTTAAATGGTATTCTGTTTATGAAGAAAGCGCATTCTTTTTTGTTCATGAGTTACTATTTTTGAGAAAATGAAACAGAACAGTGTTCTATCTACAAGGGGGAATTAAAAATGGAGATTTCTATCGGCATTATTCTTATTTTATGTATCTATACGGCAGTAGGTGTCTTAGATCAAATTTCTATACAAATTGGTCCATATACACCATTATTTGCAGCAACCTTTACAGGTTTGGTTTTGGGTGATGTTCAAACAGGTTTGATGATTGGCGCGACCTTACAATTAATGACGCTTGGTGTGGCAACTTATGGTGGTGCAACAGTTCCAGATTTTCTTTCTGGTGCAGTCATGGGAACGGCTTATGCAATCATTTCTGGACAAGGAGCTGAATATGGGATCGGCGTTGCTGTGCCGATCGGGTTACTCTTGACGCAATTGGATATCCTTGGCAGAATGACGAACACATTCTTTCAACATAAGGCAGATAAATACGCAGAAGAAGGAAATTACAAAGGTGTTGAGCGTTGCAATATCTTGGGCATATTTCCATGGACACTATCACGAGTGATTCCAGTGTTTATTGGATTAACGTTTGGCGAACAAGTTGTAACCGTGATCAATGAATGGATTCCAGTATGGGTCATGAATGGACTAAAAGCAGCTGGTGCAATTTTACCTGCGATGGGAATTGCAATCTTGATGCGCTATCTACCAATTAAAACGTATTGGCCATATTTTATTATTGGGTTTGTATTGTTAGCGTATGGTGCAGCGTTCTTCTCTGTTTTAGGAGTTGCATTAGTTGGTTTAGCATTAGCTGCTATCTATGTTATGAATCAAAACAATAGAGGAACTGCAACTTCTGCTGGAACAGTAGTCTACGAAGACGATGAGGAGGTAGAGATCGATGACTAACAAATTAACGAAAAAAGACATCAAGAAAGTGTACTGGAGAAATCTATTCAGTTTACAATGGGGATGGAATTACGAAAAAATGCAAGGACTCGGTTACTCGTATGTGATCATGCCGGCATTGAAACGCTTGTATAGTGACGATCCTGAAAAAATGAAAAAAGCACTTAAAACTCAAATGGGCTTTTTTAACACAACACCTGCCATGTCTCACTTGATTATTGGTGCTGATATGGCTTTGGAAGAAGAGATCGGGATTGAAGATGATCAAGCAATCACTGGATTAAAAACAGGATTGATGGGTCCGTTTGCAGGTGTGGGTGATACGCTATTTATTGCAATTTATCGTGCAATTGTTTTTTCAATTGCTGCTTATATGGCACAAGGAGGACAAGCCTTTGGTTTAATGATTCCACTTATAGCAGGGGGAGTTGTTCTCTGGGTACGTTATAAGTTTACGTGGATTGGGTATAATCAAGGGAAAAAAATCGCAACTGAATTTGCTGACAAAATGAAACTACTGACGCAAGCTGCGGCAATTCTTGGATTAACGGTTGTTGGAGGATTGATTCCTTCTGTCATAACTTATAAACTAGAGTTGACCTATAAAATGGGTGAAGTGACCTTATCTATTCAAGAAATGTTGGATAAAATTTTGCCAGCGTTGATTCCATTATCGATCGTAATGCTCTCATACTGGTTACTGGGCAAGAAGAAAATGAATTCAACGCGTTTGATCTTCGTTTTGATTTTACTTGGAATGGTTTTAGGGAATTTACAAGGAATTACGTCTTGGATCGGAAATCTCTTTTAGATAGAAAATTTTAAAAAAAGGATGATGAACAATGTCAATAAAACATGCACGTGTAGATGAACGTTTGGTCCATGGTCAAGTCGCAACAGTTTGGACGAATACCTTAGGAGCCCAAAGAATTATGGTTGTAAACGATTTAGCAGTCAAGGATCAAATGCAAATAGGCGCTTTGAAGATGGCAAAACCAGCAGGCGTTAAGTTGTCGATTTTATCTAAACGAAAAGCAATCGAAAAAATCTTGGCTGGTAATTATGATGATGAAAAAGTTTTCTTGATTACTAAAGACATACAAGATATGGCAGACTTGATCGATGGCGGTGTCCCATTAAAAGCCTTCAATGTTGGGAACATTTCGCAAAAAGCAGGTAGTAAATCAATCAAAAAATCCGTGGCGGTGACTGAAACAGACATTCAGACAATCAAACGTTTAAATGAACAAGGTATAAAAATCACAGCGCAAATGGTACCGTCTGAATCAGACGAATCAATATTAAATTTTATTAAATAAGAAGTAGGAGTTGAGCTAGATGGATGCAATCAAAATTATCCGACAAAAATACAAAAACTTTTCTAAGGTCAATCGAAAAATCGCTGATTATATTTTGAAAGATCCCACACTGGTCCTTTCATTAACAGCGAATGAAATTGCATCCAATAGTGAGACATCTCCAGCCTCAGTAACCCGTTTTTCTAAGTTACTGACATTTGATAGTTGGGAAGAATTAAAACTTGCGATTGCGACCAAACAAGGAGCAGATCACGCTCCAAAAAAAATCGATCCGATCGTATCAACGGATGATTCCATCGAAACCTTATGCGCTAAAGTTGAGTCATTGCTAAATACGACAATCGAGGATTTATTTGATCTTGTTGATAAATCAGCCTTAAAACGATCGATTGATGGAATCAAGCAAGCAGAAACTATTTATCTGATGGGCATAGGTTCTTCGTCTTTAACAGCATATGATTTGTATCATAAATTCAATCGAGCTGGAAAAAAAGCCGTATTTAATTACGATGTTCATATGCAATTTGAATTTTTGAATTATTCTAAACCTGACGATGTTTTGGTTGCAATTTCTTATAGCGGTCTTTCTAAAGAAGTTTTGATTGCGTGTGAAATTGCTCGACAAAATAAAACCAAAATCATCTTTATTACTAGAAATGAAAGTGAACGGATCATTGAGCTAAGCGATGAAGTCCTGCTAGTACCAGCAAATGAGCATTTACTAAGAGTTGGCGCAATTGCTTCGATTGCTTCCACTATGGCAGTGGGGGATGTGCTGTATTTAGGCTCTATTCAGGATGATTTAGATACGACGGTTGAAAAAAATATGACAGATACAAGAAAACTAGTAGAGAAACTGAAAGAAAAGTAGGGATGAACGATGAAGTTAGACGAATTGACAACTGAAACTCGGAATACACGAAGCATGAATATCGATCAGTTATCAACGATCGATATGATAACGATCATCAATCAAGAAGATCAAAAAGTTGCATTGGCAGTAGAGAAAGTGTTGCCTGAATTAGCAGAGGCGATTGATCAAGCTGCTGAGCGTTATAAAAAAGGTGGACGTTTGATTTATTGCGGTGCAGGAACATCTGGGCGTTTAGGAGCATTGGATGCAATCGAGTTGACGCCAACATATAGTGTTTCACCAGATAAAGCATTTGGTCTTATTGCTGGGGGAAAAGAAGCGATGTTTCACGCTGTAGAAGGCGCTGAAGATTCAAAAGAACTGGCTGAAGCGGATTTAAAAGCACATCAACTGACGGAGAAAGATGTGCTCATCTCGGTTGCAGCTAGCGGGAGAACACCTTACGCAATCGGAGCTATTGAATATGCTGAAAAAGTGGGTGCGCTGACAATAGCTATCACCTGTAATGAAGCGAGTGAAATGAATAGAATGGCAACTTTTGGCATTGCACCAGTAGTTGGACCAGAGGTGATCACTGGATCAACACGTATGAAAGCAGGGACTGCACAAAAAATGGTTTTAAATATGTTTTCAACAGGCGTGATGGTGAAAGTTGGGAATGTGTATCAGAATTTAATGGTCAATGTTCAACCAACAAATGAAAAACTGATCCAGCGCTCAATCCATATTATTCATGATGCAACAGGAGTTGGTTTAGCCACTGCAAAAGAATACTTGGCACAAGCTCAAAACCAGGTAGCAGAAGCGATTGTCATGATTAAAGGAGAAGTCGAGTTGACAGAAGCCAAAAAGCTATTAAAGCAAAATAATCGACGTATCTCAGATGTCCTTGATGATTTAAAAAAGGATGAGTAAGTGGAGGAACAACAATGAAACCAAAATTGATTTTGATGAGCCATGGGAACATGGCGGCAGAAACATTGCATTCAGCAAAAATGATCGTTGGAGAGTTAATAGATGCGGAAGTAGTGTCAATGACCGAAGCTGACGGGATGTATGGTACAACAAAAAAATTAGTACAAATCCTTGATAGCTTAGGGAATCGACAGGTATTGATATTAGCTGATCTAAAAGGTGGAACCCCATGTAATGTGGGAATGATGCAAATGAGCGAGCATCCGAATCTACGCGTGTTATCTGGATTGAATCTGGCTATGGTGATCGAAGCGGCTGTTTCACAAATTGAGCAGATCGATGAACTTACAGATTATTTGTGTGGCATCGGAAAAAATGCCATAGAGAAAATCGAGCTTCCAGAATTAGATGATGAAGATGGGTATGAAGAATAGGTTCAATAAAAAAGCTGAGATTTCGCCGTTAGAGTGATGTCTCGGCTTTTTAAAATTCGAATAAAGGCTCTTTTTTTCAAATTGCAAATAGTTGAATGGTATAATCCTTTATGTCCAGCAGACCTACATGATAAAATAAAACGAACTCTTCTGGAAAGGAATGGATCTATGGAGTCATTGGAGTATTTAACAAAAATATTGGATAAAATCAGTTGTTCATCCCTTGAAAATATCCAAATTGAAGAACAAAATAAAGAGTACGAAGGAATAACCTTTTCAATAGGAAAACAAACTTTTAGAAGTAGAAAGGCAAAAAAAACGCCCAAGAAATCAGGATATTTTGTTGTTTTTTGGGAGAAAGATGAGGACAATCGAAATCAAGCCTATACTTCTTTGACTGCACCAGATAAGCTAGTCATCACGGTATTTGATCAAGAAAAAATCGGACAATTCATTTTTCCTAAAGAGATTTTAGTGAAAAAGCATATTTTAAGCCACGAAGAAGTAATGGGCAAGATGGCCTTGCGAGTCTATCCTGACTGGGCTCAAGACTTGAACAGCACAGCTGCTGCTACTCAAAAATGGCAAAGTCCCTTCTTTATCGATCTAACAAATAAAATTGATTTTGAAAAACTAGAACAGCTCTATTTTGCTTCAGAAGATTTGCCGGCTAAACAAAAAAGAAACTGGAAATAAGCCTCTGAGCTTATTTCCAGTCCTAATAGTCATCAATAAAGAAAATACAAACAATGATATTCATATAAAAGGAAGTATTGAAAAAGGTTACGTTGGTTTTTAATCATTGTGTTTTCTTAAAGAATACTTGGGAGTAGTATATGACTATTATTTTAAAGAATCACTGCTTACTTACTAAATCATCCAGGAGAATGGGTAAAAGACTGGTTGGGATCAGCTTTTAATATAGTCAATGGTTGGTTGACAGTTATATGTTATGATCTAAAAAGTAAGCAAGCGTTCTTTCAAGATAGAAACGAATAGATAAAAAAATGGCGTTGGATACACATCCAACGCCATTGTAAGTTCAATAAATAAGCATAAACATCCCAAAGTCAGAAAAAACTAGTATAAACCTCTAGAAATTTCTGTCAAAATTGAGTAAAATGGAAGATGTCAATGTATAAATATTGGCTTAAGCAACTTGATTGGTCAGGTGTTCACTGACTGTTCAGGGCTTCATGATTTAGTTGGTAGCTAAATTATGAAGTGCTTTTTTTTGTCCTATTCGTTTCTATCTATCATCCATTTTATAGGAAAACCCTTTTAGGGTCAATAAAGGGTTGAAAAAAAACTAAATAGTTAGAATTATATTTTCAAAAGTCATATTAAATAGCAGCGAATATCTACCCATGCAAAGACTGTAAAACGAATAAAGAAAAGTATCAAAGGTGTTAAGGATGAAATTAATCCTATTGTAATAGTATCAAGAAAGGGGTTTAAATAGTCCCAATATATGTGGAAAATAGTATGAATTAGCAGTAATAATTGTTATACTTTTAGTGAAAATAGTAGTAGGGATCTGGAAGGAAGAGAAGGAGTTGTAATTCATTTAGCTTTATCGAGGAGCAACTTAATTTTACTTTGTATGTCTACATAATTTTTTTTGGAAACATATATAGTATTAAGAATGGCGACATGATCAAACAGAATACGGCCATTAACTGGTTTATCACATGTTGAGAGAGGCAAATTAAAGTCTGATCTATTTTAAAAGAGATTGTTTCTGATTAATAGTGTAAAATGTAAGTGGATACAAAAATGAACGAGTTTGTGAGGAGAAAAAAATGTTGATAGAACTAGTTATATTGCTAACGATTTTTACATATGGCAGTAATTTTATCTTATATTTGATTCTTAGGACAAAGGAAAAAATCCAAGGAATCGAAAAACTGTCGATCTTTTTTGGTGTGAATATGACAATTTTACTTTTAGATGGTGTTTTTTTGTTCATTGGAAAAGCACTGGCTGATAGTGGTGTGATAGTTTTAGAATAGTAGTATTTATACAGTTGTTAGAACCACCCGATGCAGATAAAAACGCATTGGGTGGTTTTTATCTATTAAAAAGAATTCCTTTTATTGAAAAAAATAGGTAAAAAATAGATAGGCTTTAGAAGAAATACAGATGGCTTGTCTATAATAGATTTTGTCAGACAGATTACGAAATCAATAATTGGAAGGAACGATTTGATATGAAAAAAGTAACTAAATTAGTACTAGCATTGGCAATTACGACATCACTAAGTACATTGACAGGATGTAATAAGAAAGAAACAGCGGAAAATGAAGGATATAAATCCAAAGAAGAAATGATCGATAATATCAAAGACAAGAAAAAGGTAACAATAGACGGGGAAGAAATGGACGAATTTACAATGAACGATGGGATGAAAGTTCAAGGAGCAGGACTTGAAGAGGGACTAGAAGGATCAAAAGATTCTGAATAAAAAATAAACTAAAAATAGGGAGGGTTTCAAGAGAAAAAATCTGTACTTCTCTTGAAACCATTTTTTATAAGGAGATAAACGATTATGAGGACTGCAGGAAAAAACAGTAAAAAACGAATCATAGTATCAAGTTTCATCATTGTTGTAATAATAGTAGTAGCAATTATTGGCATTAAAGGATTGAGTCCATCAAGTGAACAACCGATAAATGCGTCGACACCAGAGAATCAAGTAGAGGAAAAAATAGTAAAAGCACTAATTGAAGAAAGCAAAACGTCAGATTTGATTTTAGCAGGGAAAGTAACCGCGAATAATACCAATAAAATTAAAATTGATCCAGATAAAGGCACAGTCAAAGAAATCTTAGTAAAAGAAGGCGACAAAGTAGAGAAGGGTCAAGCACTATTCACTTATCAAACTGATCAACAAATGAAAACCAAAGAAGCCGAACTTGATGCTGAAGCAAAAGCTAGAGCTGTCGAAGTAGCTAGAAGTAGCGCAAGTATAAAGTGGGATGCATATAATAAAAAGCTTTCACAATTAAACAAAGCAAGAGATGACTATAATAAGGAAAATTCAGAAGAACTGAAAAGTGAGATCAAGTCACTTGAAAGTGAAGTCGATCAAGCATATACAGAAGGATTGACAGGGGATAATGAAGTTAAAAATGCTGAAAGTGATTTGGAAAAAGCACAATTGATGCAAACAAATGAACAAGAAAGACTCGGAGCCGACACAATTGTTGCAGATAATGCTGGGACAATCAAATCTTTGAATGCAGATTTAATCAATCAATCCAAAGAAAAACAACGAGAAGAAAATTTTATGGAAATCATTGATGATTCAAATCTGTTTGTGAGTGGTGACATCAATGAATTTGATCGGGAAAAAGCTTCAGTCAATCAACCTGTTGAATTGATCGATAGAAAAAATAAAGAAAAGACATGGAAAGGAAAACTTGTACAAGTGGCTAATTTAAGTTCTGATGAGGCGGGGAATGACAAAAAACAAGACGAAGATCCCAATTTATCTAAGTTTCCATACAAAGTATTAATTGATAAAGAAGGGGAAATGCCAATCATTGGTTCACATGTGTATGTAAAAGTCTTACCGAAAGAATTTGAAAAGGGCAAAATTATTTTGAACAAAAAATATGTACTATCAAAAGACGACAAACAATATGTTTGGAAAGTTGAAAATAAAAAGATTAAAATGCATGTAATCAAAGGGACACCTCTTGGTGAAAACTTAGTAGAAGTCAATGAAGGTTTAGCACAGACTGATAAAATCGCCATACCTAAGGACGGAATGGAAAATGGAATGGAGGTAGGTGAAGATGTTAAACCTTAAAGAAATAAAAAAATCTTATTGGCAAGGACAAACGGAGATACCTGTTCTAAAGGGAATTAACCTGAATGTAGCAGAAGGAGAATTTGTTGCTATTATGGGTCCTTCAGGTTCAGGGAAATCTACATTAATGAATATTGTTGGGTGTTTAGATAAAGCAACTAGTGGTGAATATAAAATTGAAAATGTAGAAGTCAACACACTATCGGATAATGAATTAGCTGATTTAAGAAATCAAAAAATTGGTTTTGTGTTTCAAAATTTCAACCTTATGCCTAAATTGACAGCTTGTCAAAATGTTGAATTGCCACTTACGTATAGTAAAGTCAGTAAACAAGAACGACGAGAGCGAGCGTTAGAAATGTTGGATTTAGTTGGTTTAAAGGACAGAAGTGAATTTAAACCAATGGAACTTTCTGGTGGTCAAAAGCAGCGCGTTGCCATTGCGAGAGCACTTGTAACAGATCCAAGTTTTATTTTAGGAGATGAACCAACGGGCGCTTTAGATACGAAAACTAGTGTACAGATTATGGACTTATTTAAAAAATTTCACTTAGAAGGCAAAACAATTGTTTTAATTACTCATGAGCCTGAAATCGCAGAATTGTGTGAGCGAACTGTTATCTTGCGTGATGGGGATATTACAAGTGATACGGCAAAACAAAAAGAGGTGAAGGTGTGATGGAAGAAATCACAGTAACCCTACAATCAATAGTAGCACATAAAATGCGGTCAATTTTGACGATGCTTGGAGTGATTATCGGTATTGCCGCAATTATTTCTATTTTTAGTATTATCGAAGGAAATACAGCAAATATGAAAAAAGAAATGATTGGCGGCAGTAACAATACAATGGAAATAGAATATGACAAGAAAAGTTCGTTTGATCCGAAGTTGCGTTCTGAAAAAGAAGCGAAAAAACCTAATTACCTTCCGACAATTGGGGAAGAACAAATAAAAAAAGTTCGAGAAGTACCTAACGTTATAGATGCTGGACTTTCATACCAGACAGATACGAAAGTCTATTATAAAGCGAAAAAAAGTCAAGGGATTGTCGCTGTGGTGACTTCAAACATTGACCGGTTGAAACAGTTGAAAATCATTGAAGGAGAAGGTTTTGATTCAGAGGCTTTTAAAGAAAATAAACAAGTTATTTATTTAGATCAAACATTATATGAAGAATTATTTAAAGGGCAAAACGGGATTGGGCAATATGTAGAAGTCAAAGGGGTACCATTCGAAGTGAAGGGCATTTTTAAAAAGGAGCAGGCTGAAAATGATGCGTATAGTTTTGCTGAAAAAGAAGCCTATATTCCGTTAGAGCAGGCGTATAAAATTTTTAATGAACTTGATATTGCACCTAAAGTGATCATCCAATCAACCGATACGGATAAGTTACAAGTGGCTGCAAAGCAAGTAGTGAAAGTTTTAAACAAGGAAATTCCAGTGTCTGACTATGGCTATGGTATTAGAAACTTAGAAGAGTTACAGAGTAGTCTTGAAAAATTCAATCAGTCTAACTTTATCCTTTTAGCAGGAATTGCGAGTATTTCTCTTTTGGTAGGAGGAATCGGAGTAATGAATATTATGTTAGTTTCGGTCACGGAGAGAACGAGAGAAGTTGGCGTTAAAAAGGCATTAGGAGCGAGAAGAAAGATTATATTGAAACAATTTCTAGTAGAAGCAGTCGTAATCACATTGCTTGGCGGAATTTTGGGTGTAATCATAGGAATGCTTGGCGGATATATCATCACTAATTTACTTGGATATCCGTATATTGTATCGATTCTATCGATCATTGCAAGCTTAGCATTTTGCTGTATAATTGGAATAGTATTTGGGCTGTTGCCAGCAATGAAAGCTTCAAAATTAGACCCCATCGAAGCATTACGTTTTGAATAAGGAGTAGTAGAATGGTAAAAATTCTAGTTGTTGAAGACGACGATATGATAAATCAAGTAGTAACAGAATTCTTAAAAGAAAAAAATTATGAGGTTGTCTCTGTTAGAGATGGAGAGCAGGCGCTTGAGGAGTTTGATACGCAAGAATTTGGCTTACTTTTGTTAGATATTATGCTACCTTCTATCACTGGCATCGATATTTTAAAAGAAGTTAGAAAAACATCCAATGTACCTGTGATTATGTTGACAGCGATCGATGATGAATATACGCAATTGGTAAGCTTCAACCATCTGATCAACGATTATGTAGTAAAACCTTTCTCACCTGTGATTTTAATGAAACGCATCGAGAATGTATTAAGGATGAATAGACCTAGCGCTGTCATTGAGTTAGAGGGTTATTTGATCAATTTAGAAGACTGCATTGTGACGTATGAAGGACAAGAGATCACTCTTACAAAAAAGGAATATGAAATCCTAGCGGTTTTAGTCAAGAGAGCTGGGAACTTAGTGACGCGTGAACAGCTTGTTTATCAAGTTTGGGGATATGATGATTATATGGATAGTCGTATACTTGATAACCATATGAAAAATTTACGAAAAAAATTACCGTTTTTATTGATTCAAACTGTTAAAGGAATGGGGTACAAGATTGAGGTAAACAAATGAAAATCACATTGAAAAACTTTCTGTTTTCAATTTCTATCATTTTCATGGTAACAACTGTTTCGTTGATGATTCTGTATTTTGTGATGCCAATCTATTATGAACATACAAAATTAAATGAAGTAGCTAATGAATTCAACAAAATAACTCAACAATTAAACAACGAACCTTTAGATAGGATGAAAAAGAAAATCGACAAAGAAGTTCTTGATAGAAAAGAGATGATTACCCTGATTATCTCAGATAAAAAAGGAAAAATGATTTATCCCTTTACGTCAGATGACGGAGAGTCATTTAATATTCAAGTTAGGGAAGGTGACACTGTTGAGAATGTAGGCACTTCTGATGGTATGAATGTGCAGTTGACAAGAGCCGATCGAAATAATGGAAAAACAATGAAGCATGAAATTAAAGATAATCAAGGCAACGAGTATTATTTATTGGGGATCTACTCCTTGCAACCTGTTTCAGATGCAAGTAAGATATTGTTGCAGATTTATCCGGTTTTATTATTGATTGATTTTTTGATTGGCGGAGTAGCTGCCTATTTCTACAGTCGTTTTTCTACAAAGCGGATCAAAGAGCTTTCTATAGCGACGAATCAAATGCTAAGTTTGGATCATACAATCAAATGTGAAATCAAAGGACGCGATGAATTGGCAACATTGGCCCAAGACATCAATCAGTTGGATCATACTTTGTTGATGACTATTGATGCACTGAAGGCTGAAGTTGCCAAGGTCGAAGAGATCGAACGTTCTAAAGCTGAATTCATGCGTGTAACTTCTCATGAATTAAAGACACCTATCACATCCTTGATGGGGATTATTGATGGGATGATTTATAATGTGGGTAAATTCAAAGATCGTGAGCATTACCTAGAAGTTTGCAAAGAGATTTTGCAGCAGCAAACAGATATGATTCAAAATGTTTTAACCGTTTCAAAACTGGATATGATTTCAATTGAGGAACAGGAGAACGAACTGTTTTCATTGAAAGAGGTAATCGAAGCAAAACTTAAAACATTTATACTTTTGGCAGAAGTGACCCACGTAGAGTTGATTGTCCATCTAGAAGAGTGTGAACTTGAAGGAGATAAGGAAGAAGTCGGAAAAGTGATCGATAATCTTTTAAGCAACGCTTTGCGCTATACTAGGCAAGATGGTCGGATCGAGTTATTTTTAAACCAGCAAACACTAATCATTGAAAACGAAGCGACGAAAGTTCTTACCAAAAATGAACTAAGCCAAATATTTGAACCATTTTACCGACCTGATTTTAGTAGAAACAGGGATACGGGCGGTTCTGGGTTAGGTTTATTCATTGTAAAACAAATATTAGATAAACAAGGCTGGAATTTTTCTTTTAAAGAATTAGAAGGAGAACGAATGTGCTTTTCAATCTATTTTGACACAGATAGGATGATTCTTTAAATAAAGAGAAGAGAAGACACGTTTTTAGCACTACGAACCAAGTAAACACTGTCCATATCAACTCATAGCTTAGAAGATTTATAGCAATAAGAAGGAACACACTAAAATGACAAAAAACAAAGAATTTATAAATTCAATGTTAATGATTCATGTGTGGTGTCATTCAGGCTATTTTTTCAGATTTAGATAGCGTAACAAAACGGATTTATAGTTTTGTTACGCTATCTTTTTTTAGGTGGTTTTTGTGTATAGTATGTAGTTGCATTTGAACATAAAAACCTTAAAAACCAATCATCAGAGGATAAAGTGTTGGTTTTTAAGGTTTTTACTTTTTAGTATATAGATTCTGTTTTAATTCTTTTTATAGCCCATTTCAAACAATAGTTTTTCCGCTTCATCAATATTTGGTGTTTCTGCAAAAAATGAAAGAAATGCAATTTTTTCTGGATCAGCTTTAGTAAAGTCGATTTTGTAGGACTCGATAGCACGATCTTCATGATATTCAATCGAATAGGAAACGCCTTCAACTCCTTCTAACTCCTTTTGTTTTTCAGAAAGCAATTCTTCAGCTTCTTGTTTGTTTTTGATATTAAATCCAGCATATGGGATTGTTTCTACGGTATCTTCTGAAGTTATTTTTCCATTTTCATAAGTCACTTTTTTTTCGAGCTTGTTTTCCTTGCCGCCTAGAGTTTGGGTATAAGTAGCACTCCCTGTTTTCCCTCCACTTTTAGGTGATTCATTACTAGAATCTTCTCTTGGCTTAGAGGAACTCTCCAAATTAAATTGTTGTTTAGATTCACTCGTTTTAGCATTGTTTGTATTGTTCTCATTTGGTGTACAAGCAACTAAAGTTACCGTAGTCGATAATGCTGCTAATAGAAAAAAACGAGAGAATGATTTTCTGTTTTTCATAAGTAAAAACTCCTTTCAAATATATCTATAACGTAGGTTACCATAGAAAGAGGGCAGTTTAAGGAGAAGTAGATAATCCATACAAAAAATACAGAAAAAAAATACATCGGAGTGGTTTATCGGCTAAAAGTCCTATTTAAATGACGAGGATTTTCTGATAAGGTACAATAGAAAGAAACAACTGGAGGGTAAATGATGGCAAAAATCATGATTATAGAAGATGAAACAACGATCCGTGAACTGATCAGCGAAGAATTGCAGAAGTGGCAATTTGATACATTTGGAACAACAAACTTTAATAATGTTTTAGAAGATTTTCAACGAGAAGACCCGCAATTGGTTTTATTAGATATCAATCTTCCTGTTTTTGATGGCTACTATTGGTGCCAGAAAATTCGCGAGATTTCAAAAATTCCAATCATTTTCATCTCTAGCCGTAATACCAATATGGATATGATCATGGCAATGAATATGGGCGCTGATGATTTTGTTACAAAGCCATTTCAAATCGATGTGCTGATTGCAAAAATCAATGCATTATTGCGCCGTTCATACAATTATTCAGAAGTCGGCAGTGAGATTATGTCACATAATGGAATTACGTTGAATGTTGATAATGGTAGTATGGAGATCAATGGCGAAGTGATCGATTTAAGTAAAAATGAATATCGCCTATTGTATATTTTGATCAAGAAACACGGGAAAATTTTAACGAGAGAGAAATTGTTGCGTGCGTTGTGGGAAGATGAGCGCTTTGTAGATGATAATACCTTGACTGTTAACATCAATCGTTTGAGAAAAAAAATCGAACAAGCTGGACTTGAGGGGTATATCGAGACGAAGGTAGGACAAGGCTATATTGTGCCATAGATAGGAGAAGAGAATGACAATTTGGAAGTATTTAAAAGATCATTGGCTTCTGTTGATTGGTTGGCTGTTTTTTATTGGAGTTACTTGCTTTATTTTATGGCTTTCTCCAGATATGGTCGTGAATCCATCGGTAATCGGTTATTTGGTATTATTGCAAGGATTATTCTTATTACTTTTTCTAGCAATCGATTATTCATTAAAAAAACGTTGGTGGCGCTCCTTGGATATTTCAGAACATCCACCTTCTCTTGAGCTTTATTTAGAAGAAGCTTCAAAAACCGAAGAGAAGCTGGTTCAAAATTATATTAATGGTTTATTGATTGAGCATCAACAAACGATGCAACAAGCAATCAACAATCAACAAGATCAAAAAGACTATATCGATTCATGGGTTCATGAAATCAAAGTTCCTTTAGCCGCAGTGAATTTGATTTTACAATCAATTGAAGATGACATTCCAGAAAAAAAATATTATTTAGTCGAAAATGAGTTAAGTAAAATCGATGAGTATGTCGAACAAGTTCTTTATTATGCTAGATTGGACAGTTTTTCTAGAGATTATTTGATTCAGGAATATTCGTTAAAAGAAATTGTTCAATCAGTGATTCGTACGCAGGGAAATTATTTTATTCAAAAGAATTTGCGTTTTTCAATTGAAGGAAACGACCAAATGGTATTGACGGATGCTAAATGGGTAGCGTTTATTTTTAAACAATTAGTGAGCAATGCAATCAAATATACACCGGCTGGCGGTGAAATCACGGTTACACTTTCACGGACGAAAGAAGGCGCGTGTTTGTCTTTGAAAGATAACGGAATCGGAATCCCCAAAGAAGATCAGCATCGAATCTTTGATAAAGGATTTACAGGTGAAAATGGTCGGACAAGTGAGCAGCATTCAACAGGATTAGGCTTGTATTTGGCGAAAAGTCTTGCGGATAAGTTAGGACATCAGCTGACGATGGAATCCGTTGAAGGAGAAGGCACAACGATGAAATTGTTGTTTCCCTTTTTGAGTTATTTTAATGAGCGAAGATAAAAATAGTGTTGGAACAGACCGTTTCTTACTTCTAGATAAAGTGCCTCGCTATTTTTATTTCATGATCAAGTTTTTCGATTTTCATTTGTTCTGTTTGCACTAAATAGATAAATTCTGTAAATCGGCTGAACGTTGTACCCGAATAGGTAAGTTGAATCATTTTACTAAAAACGATTTGAAAGAGAAATAGGTAAGAATGGATAATATAAAAGTAATAACATTGTGTGGTTCGATAAAGTTTATGAAAGAATTTAGACAAACAGAAGCAATGCTAACACGGATGGGGTTTGCAGTGATAACGCCATTCTTTTTTGAGCAAGGTGAAGAAGTTGAAGTCACAAAAGAAGAAGCTCTGTTATTGGGAAAGATACATTATAAAAAAATAGCGATAGCGGATGAAATTTTTGTAATCGATGTTGACGGATACATTGGAGAAAGCACAAAAAAAGAAATTGAGTATGCAAAGCTAAATAATAAAAATATAAGCTACTATTCAAATCGATCAACTTTATAATAACCATGAGAGAAATTCTATTTGAGTTTTTTCTAACTTATGCTTGTATAGAGAGCGCTTTTATTGTTAGACTAAACTTATCATACTTTTGATAGGAGTATATTATGGAATTATTAGTGGCTTTGATCCCGATGTTTGCTTGGGGCAGTATTGGTCTTGTCAGTGGCAAAATCGGTGGTAGCGCCAATCAGCAGACACTAGGCATGACCATTGGCGCATTGTTTTTCTCGATAATTATCTTTTTGGTTGTCCAGCCCGTGATCACTATCCAGATGATCGTGATCGGCATTTTATCGGGATTGTTCTGGAGTGTTGGGCAAAATCAACAATTCCACGGCATGAAATACTTGGGTGTATCTGTAGGATTGCCTGTTTCAACGGGAATGCAGCTGATCGTCAATACGATTGCTGGCGCTGTGTTTTTTCATGAATGGAAAGGCAGTCGAGATTTTCTTTTAGGGTTTATTGCACTTGGGTTATTGGTGTTGGGGGCGTATTTAACAGCTCGGCAAGATGATGACAGTGGTGTGAAAACAACGAACAAGATGCTTGATTTTAACAAAGGATTGCGGGCATTGATCGTCTCGACAATCGGTTATGGCGCATATACGATCATTATCAATGCAGCTGGACTTGATCCGATGGGCATTATTTTACCTCAAAGTATTGGTATGGTGATTGGTGCTAGTTTCTTTGCCTTTAACAAGGTCAAATTGGATCGCTTTGTTTGGCGGAATATGAGTTGCGGTCTTTTGTGGGGCTTAGGGAATATCTGTATGCTATTAACGATGCGTCAAATTGGTTTAGCAATCAGTTTCTCATTGTCTCAAATGGGCATTATCATCTCAACTTTAGGCGGAATCTACCTACTTGGGGAGCACAAGTCTAAAAAAGAAATGAGATATGTCATTATTGGTTGCTTATTCGTTATTTTAGGTGGTATCCTTTTAGGGTATATGAAAGCGTAAATGTCATATTTACGCTTATTTTTATGAGGAAATTTTGCAATTATTAAGACTAGAAAACGGATTGATTTATTGGAGGAAAAGAAATGTCGATGTTTCGGAAAAAAGAGCTGACGGCGGTCTCAAGTGAGCCAAGCTCAATGAAAAAGGATTTAAAAACAATGGACTTGATCATGCTTGGGATCGGTGCGATTGTTGGAACAGGAATTTTTGTCGTGACAGGCGTTGCGGCTGAACAATATGCGGGGCCTGCGTTGTCACTTTCATTTTTAGTTGCGGCAGGTGCGATTATTTTAGCTGGATTGTGTTATGCAGAATTTGCATCAAGAATTCCAGCAATTGGTGGGCCGTATGCTTATATGTATGTTGTGTTTGGTGAACTGGTTGCTTGGATGACAGGTTGGTTAGTGATTTGTGAGTTCTTTTTAGCGGTCTCTTCGGTGGCCTCTGGTTGGTCTGGTTATGTTCATGGCTTTTTAAATAGCTTTGGTGTGGATTTACCGAAAGCGTTGAGCGGAGCATACAACCCAGCGAATGGCACCTATGTTGATTTGATTGCAATGTTGGTTCTGTTAGCTGTTACATTTTGGGTATCACTGGAAGCGAAAACAGCGTTGCGTTTAAATAATGTGATGGTTTTTGTTAAGTTTGGAATTATTGCGCTCTTTTTAGTAGTCGGTATTTTTTATGTGAAACCTGATAATTGGCAGCCATTTATGCCGTTTGGATTTTCAGGCGTAGTCAGTGGAGCTGCAGTTGTTTTCTTTGCCTTTTTAGGTTTTGATGCCGTGAGTATGACCGCAGAAGAAGTAAAAAATCCGCAAAAAGATATCCCAAAAGGAATTATTGGTTCAATCATTATTGCTACTGTTTTATATGTGATCGTAACATTAGTGTTAACAGGAATCGTGCCGTTTGATGCACTTGGCGTGAAAGATCCTGTAGCGTTTGCGATGCGTTTTGTTCAACGTGATGGTGTGGCTGGTGTGATTTCTGTAGGGGCGATTTTAACACTGTTGACTGTGACGATTTCTATGATGTATAGTCTAGCAAGAATTATTTATGCCATCAGTAAAGATGGTTTATTGCCGAAGTTTATGAGTAAAATCGATGAAAAAAATCGTACACCGAAAAATGCAACGTATGTAGCAGGGATTTGCACGATGATTTTTGCGGGCTTAGTCCCGATGGAGTTACTAGCTGAATTGACGAATATTGTGACCTTAATGTATTTGATCGTGATGGCGATTGGGATTATTCGTTTAAGAAAAGTAGCTGGCGATCCTAAACCGGGGGAATTTAAAATTCCATTTGTTCCGTTTGTCCCGATTTTATTAGTCATCGTTAGCATTGGTTTGATGCTGCAATTACAGGCTGCGACTTGGAAGGCTTTTGTAATAGCATTAGTTTTAGGCTTTGCAATTTATTTTGGGTATGGCTATAAACATAGTAATGAAGGTAAGGTTAAAAATTAAAAGTAGAAATCAGTGATCGAAAGGATTGCTGATTTTTTTCTGTCTTTTTCCTGAATAAAGGAATTTTACTGTAAATCGTGATTGGTTTACAGTATAGTGATAGTAAAGTGTGAAAAAAGGGGAGGATCACAAGCATGTCTTATCGTATTGAACAGGATTCTATGGGAGAAATTCAAGTTCCTGAAACGGCACTTTGGGGAGCACAAACCGAGCGTAGCCGCCAAAATTTTAATATTGGGATAGAAAAAATGCCGATAGCTCTGATTCGGGCATTAGCATTAGTAAAAAAGAATGCAGCGAAAGCGAATGAAGCAACCGGAAAATTAGACACAGTAATCAGTCAAGCCATCCAACAAGCTGCAGATCAGATCATTAAAGGCGAGGTAGATGAGCATTTTCCATTATCTTTATGGCAAACTGGTAGCGGTACGCAAACCAATATGAATGTTAACGAAGTGATTGCCCATTTAGCAGCTAAATCTGGCGTAACTGTTCATCCCAATGATCATGTCAATATGTCTCAAAGTTCAAATGATGTGTTTCCAACAGCGATTCATATAGCAGGTGTGCAGTTGATCGAGCAACAATTATTTCCTGTGATGAAACAAATGCTTGAAACGTTACATACACTTGAAACTGAAAATGAAAAGATCATTAAAATCGGACGGACCCATTTACAAGACGCAACTCCAGTGACTTTTGCCCAAGAAATCAGCGGTTGGCGTTCGGGTCTTGAACACAGTTATCAGATGCTAGAGTTAACGCTGAGTGAGCTTAAACAATTGGCACTTGGCGGCACAGCTGTAGGAACTGGGTTGAATGCGTCTAAAGAATATATCCAGTCATTTTTTACTCACTTGAATCAAGAAACGAGCAATCAATTTTCAGAAGATCCCAATAAATTTCATGGTTTAGCTAGTAAAGACGCGATTGTTTTTACTTCTGGTGCCTTAAAAGCGCTAGCTGCCAATGCAATGAAAATGGCGAATGATATCCGCTGGATGGCAAGTGGTCCGCGAAGCGGTTTGGGCGAAATCACGATTCCCGCCAATGAGCCAGGCAGTTCTATCATGCCTGGGAAAATCAATCCAACACAATCGGAAGCTTTGACCATGATTGCCATACAAGTGATGGGAAATGATACCACGATTGGTATTGGAGCTTCACAAGGAAACTTTGAATTAAATGTCTACATGCCGGTAATGGCGTATAATTTGATCCAAAGCATTGAATTATTAACCGATGGATTGCGTTCTTTTGATCAAAACTGTTTGGTAGGGATCAAGGCAGATCAGGAAAAAATGACTCAATACGTGGAACAATCACTAATGCTTGTCACAGCTTTAAATCCACATATTGGATATGATAATGGGGCGAAAATCGCCAAAAAAGCTTTTACAGAAAACACAACACTAAAACAGGCAGCAATCACTTCAGGTCTAGTAACCGAAGCAGAATACGAAAGCTGGGTCAAACCAGAGCAGATGTTAGGCAAATAAACAGAGTAATCTTGGAAAGGAAAGAGAAAAATGGCAGATATTTATGAAGAAGCATTGAAAGCACACGCAAAATGGCGAGGAAAGATCGACATTCATTCAAAAGCCAAAGTGAAAACAAAAGAGGATCTATCATTAGCTTATACACCAGGTGTGGCTGAACCATGTAGAAAAATCCATGACAATCCGAATTCAGTGTACGATTATACGTGGAAAGGCAATACTGTAGCAGTCGTAACCGACGGTACAGCTGTTCTTGGGTTAGGCGATATTGGTCCTAAAGCGGCATTGCCAGTTATGGAAGGAAAAGCATTGCTGTTTAAAGAATTTGCTGGAATCGATGCGATTCCCATTTGTTTAGATACGAAAGATCCTAAAGAAATAATTGCGATTATCAAAGCAATGGCTCCAACCTTTGGCGGAATCAATTTAGAAGATATCTCTGCTCCACGCTGTGTAGAAATTGAGCGTACATTAATGGAAGAGCTGGATATTCCGGTCTTTCATGATGATCAGCATGGAACAGCAATCGTAACGATTGCAGCGTTGATCAATGCGTTGAAAATTGTGGATAAAAAAGTCGATGATATCAAAGTGGTTGTATCAGGAACAGGTGCAGCCGGCAGTGCAATCATAAAAATGTTGCATCATTTTGGCGTGAAAAATATCATTGCGTTCAATATTGACGGTGCATTATCCAAAACAATGGATAGATCGATGAATTTTTTAGAGAAAGAAATTGTTGAAATCACGAATCCTGAAAACTTTAGTGGATCTTTAGGAGAAGCCATGGTTGGAGCAGATGTGTTTATCGGCGTTTCTGCACCTAAATTGGTGTCAAAAGAAATGGTCGCCTCAATGAATACAGGTGCTATTGTCTTTCCAATGGCTAATCCTGAATCAGAAATCGATTATCAAGATGCAATTGATGCAGGCGCGGCAGTTGTAGGAACAGGGCGTTCGGATCATCCAAACCAAATCAATAACGTTCTCGCTTTCCCAGGTTTGTTTAAAGGTGCCTTTGTCGCGGGAGCAACAAAGATTACTGAAAACATGAAACTGGCTGCAGCAAAAGCCATTGCAGAAATTATTCCAGAATTAGAACTTACGAGTGAATACATTATTCCCTCTCCTTTTAATCAAGAATTAGTGGATGTCATCATACGTGAAGTCGCTGAAACGGCTGTTCAAGATGGCGTTATTAGAAGGTAAACATAAAAATAGCTAAAAGAGTGCCAGACAAAACTAAAACGTAATAAACGGTGGCCAAAAGTCAGGTTCTTAGGCAATTTCGTAAAAAACGAGCAATACGAAAAGCGTATTGTTCGTTTTTTACGAAATTGCTCGAACCTAAGCGACTTTTGGCTCAACCTCTTTTTTATCTTGAGAAAATATCAGGATTTCTAGTTCAATAAAGCCAAGTGTGGTATACTATTTAGGAGTAAATTCAAGAGAATGCTAGAAGGAGGATGTTTCTACATGTCAGAAAAAGAAACATTTTATATCACCACCCCGATTTATTATCCAAGCGGACAACTACATATCGGCAATTCTTATACAACGATTGCTTGTGATGCTATGGCCCGTTACAAACGTTTGATGGGCTTTGACGTATTTTACTTAACAGGTGTGGATGAACATGGACAAAAAATTGAAAATAAAGCCTCAGAATTAGGCGTTACCCCTAAAGAATATGTGGATAAAATGGCAGCAGATGTCCAAAAATTATGGAAAACACTGGATATCAGCTATGATAAATTCATCCGTACAACGGACGATTACCATAAAAAAGCCGTTCAGCAAATCTTTGATCGCTTATTAGAACAAGGAGATATCTACCTTGGCGAATACGAAGGTTGGTATTCTGTTTCTGATGAAGAATACTTTACAGAAACACAATTAGCAGAAGTCTATCGTGATGAAGAAGGTAAAGTGATAGGTGGTAAAGCACCAAGTGGTCACGAAGTGGAATTAGTCAAAGAAGAATCGTATTTCTTCCGTATGAGTAAATATGCGGATCGTTTATTGGCTTACTACAATGAACACCCAGAATTTATTCAACCTGAATCACGTAAAAATGAAATGATCAACAATTTCATCAAACCAGGTTTAGAAGATTTAGCCGTGTCGCGTACGACATTCTCATGGGGAATTCCATTATCGAATGATCCGAAACATGTGGTTTACGTTTGGATTGATGCGCTATCTAACTATATTACCGCTTTGGGTTATGGATCAGAAGATGACAGCCTATTTAAAAAATACTGGCCAGCAGATGTTCATATGGTCGGAAAAGAAATCGTTCGTTTCCATACGATTTATTGGCCAATTATGTTGATGGCTTTAGACTTACCGTTACCTAAGAAAATTTTTGGTCATGGTTGGTTGTTGATGAAAGACGGTAAAATGTCTAAATCTAAAGGCAATGTGGTTTACCCAGAAATATTAGTGGATCGCTATGGCTTAGATGCGCTGCGTTATTATTTATTGCGTGCGATTCCGTTTGGAAGTGATGGCGTCTTTACGCCAGAAGATTTCGTTTCTCGTTTAAATTACGATTTGGCGAATGATTTAGGAAACTTACTAAACCGTACGATTGCGATGATCAACAAATATTGTGAGGGACATGTTCCCACATACGCTTCAAAAGTTACGCCGTTTGACAGCGAGTTATCTACTACTGCTGCAAATGTGATCGGAAAATACCATGAAGCAATGGAAAAAATGGAATTCAACACGGCGATTGCCGAAGTTTGGACGTTGATTTCACGCGCGAATAAATATATCGACGAAACACAACCTTGGGTTTTAGCCAAAGATGAAGAGAAGAAAAATGAATTAGATAGTGTTATGGTCCATTTAGCTGAAAGTTTGCGTATTGTAGCGATTCTGTTACAACCTGTGATGACTGAGACACCAACAAAAATCTTTGAACAATTAGGGTTAGATCCTGATACGATGAATATGGAAGAGATCCATTTTGGTGAATTTCCAACTGAAGTCAAAGTGGTTGCGAAGGGAACACCGATTTTCCCACGTTTAGAGATCGATACAGAAGTACTTTATATTCAAAAGAAGATGTCTCAAAATGCGCAAACAACAACGGAAGAAATCAAATGGGATCCAGAAGAAACAGAACTTATTTCTACAAAAGAAAAAGAAATCAAATACGAAGATTTTGATAAAGTAGAGCTAAAAGTAGCCGAAGTCATTGATTGTAAAAAAGTCAAAGGTGCTGATAAGTTACTACAATTCCGTCTAGACGCAGGAGATGAGCAAGACCGTCAGATTCTTTCTGGTGTGGCTGAGTTCTATCCAGATCCAAGTGCATTAATTGGTAAAAAAGTTGTGATTGTAGCCAACTTGAAACCAAGAAAAATGCGTGGTCAGATCAGCCAAGGAATGATTCTTTCTGCTGAATCGCCAGAAGGAAAGTTACAAATCCTTGATGCACCAAAAGAAATGCCAAACGGAGCAATCATCGCATAATTGAAGTAAGATAAAAACAACCAAAGTGTCAGTCTAGTTCAACTATAGGCAAACACTTTGGTTGTTTTTGCTAAACTTAATAATTTGAAAAATATGATTGAAATTTATATCAAAAGAATATAATTTATTGTATCATTATGATAGAACCAAAAAATTTAAGTCAAGAAATAAGGAGAATGTTGGATGAAAATGAAGAAATATCTGTTGGGGATCATCACGGGGGTAGCGATTTTTCTATTAGCCGCGTGTGGATCAGATCCAAGAAAAGATTTTACAAAAGAGTTATTTAGCTCTAAAGGTGAGGAGTATAATGCTTCTAGCTTTAAGATGAAGATCAAGGATTTAACTTACGATGGTGACGATGGCGGGGCATATGTCAAAATGATTGCCAGTCAGCTAAAAGACATGAGCATTGACGGGAAATATGCGATCGATGATAAAAAAGAGATGATGAAAATGGAAATCACAGCCAATCTATTTGGTGAGAAATTACCATTTCAATTTGTTGGAAATGCAGATAAATATTACATGTCCACTAGTTTTGTTTCAGGTCTGATGGATTTAGCAAATTCTTTCGGTTATCCAGTTGAACTTAACAAGAGTGAATTGAATAAACTAAAAGGAAAGTATATCGATCTTGCTAAAGCTGGGGACACTTTAACTTCAGGTGAATTAGAGAAGAAAACAAATCCAATAAAGAATAAGATGTTTACAAATGCTGAAAATTCTAAAATGGGTAGAGAAATCAAAAAGTTGATCGAAAGCTTTGATAAAAAAACATTTACAAAAGACAAAGACGTTGTTACGCATACCTTTACCAAAAAAGAAATCATCCAAATAATGGAAAAAATCGATGAAGTTGCCAAAGAAAATAAAGACTACAAAAAATCAGGCGACCAAAAAGAAATGCAAGATGCAATCAAATCGTTGAAAAATGATTTGGATAAAATGGATATAAAAATCAGTATCAATCAAAAAACTAAAGCATTTGATATGGAAATGTCTATAGCTGCGACAGATGAAGAGAAAGCTAAAATGGGCATCGTGATGACGATTGCTGTTACACCAGAAAAAAATAGTAGCAAAATCAAGATGCCAAGCAAAAAAGAAATCATTAGCCAAGATGAATTAGATGCTATCTTAGCGAATATTACTGGAACTATTTCTGATGATTCAGATGTAGATTTAGAGGATGACTCAATCGATTACAGTGATTTAAAAGACGATCCAGAAATTCAAAAGTTGATGGATGAACAGTTAGATGAAATGATCAAACAAATAGAAGCTAATCCAAGTGCTATAACAGAAGAAAATGCAAAAGAAGCGCGTGAAGGTGCAAAAGATATCTTCAATGAAGAACAAATGAAAAAATTAAATGATGCCTTAGATAAAGCATTGAAAGCTGGAACTGTTTAAAGAGATTGAAAAAAGTAGACTGCCTCATTTTTATGTGAGGCAGTCTACTTTTTAGTCTATATTTCATTGTCTGCTTTACTAAAATTTTAGATTCTTATTTGATTTCAATCTACGGAAACGTGTTGGCAAAAGCATGATCAATAGCGAAAAAGGAACACTAATGATCGACCAAGTCAAAGTTCGGCTCAAACTATTATTTTTATATAACCAGTTAAGCAAAAAATGTAGTCCCACTATACTAACCGCAACAAAAGCTAAGACTGCATAATCAGTCTCATTTTTAACAACAACACGAATGATACCGCCAATTAGAGGTACTAAATAAAAGTACGCACCCGTCAATGAAATTCGCCAACTTTTTGCGACAGTTCCAAGGTTTATTATGAAAAATACAATAGAGAGTAAAATCCCTAGCGGCGGAAAAAATGCGAGTAACGCTGAATAAATAGCCCCCCACAAAAGCATCATAGGTCCTTTTACTATCGCTGCAAGAACAATGAAGACGGCAATCAAAAGGAACTGCTGTGTCATGGTTCCATAAGCCAATAGACCAAAAAGAATCAGCAGTAGCCAATGCCAGACTGTATTGACTTGAGGTTTTCGTTGAATAGTTACGTTCTCTCGGATCGTTGATTTTAAAAAGTCAGATTCTTCAAAGAAATTTTTCAAACAGCATTCACTCCTATCAAATTGAAAATCAGACTGGAGTTAAGTTTACTGTGGAATAGGGAAAAAAACATCGGGCTAAAGTCTGTGTTTTTAGCCCGATGTTTTTAAGAATTTATTACGGAAAATGGAATGATTTTACGATTTAGAGTCTTGAAGAGAATGATTACTCAGTTTTCAACAACTCAGAAATCTCTCCAACATAAGGCAGAAACACCTGTTTCATCCCGCGAGAAATCGCTGTATAAAGAATCTTTTTCTCTCTGTCAGTCGTTCCATAACGTAATTTTGAAGGATCATGGATGATGACATTATCAAACTCTAGTCCTTTAGCCATATCAATTGAAAGAATTTGAGTATCGATCGCGCTATTTTTTTGCGCAAGTTGTTGTTTCAATAATTCTGCATCTGAGGCTGTTTTTGTGATCACCACAGTATCTTCTGCTTTTTCCAATGAAGCCAAAAGGGAAGTTAAAGTATCAAGATACGCTACTTCATCGTCACATTCAATAAAAGCAGGTTTTTCGCCATCTTTTCGGATCGATACGATTTTAAGCTTTTCATGATTGGTCACTAAAGTCTGAAATAACTGAGTGATCTCTTTACTTGAACGGTAACTATTTAATAACTGATAAGACGTAACAGAACGGCTAGATGCCGATAGTAATTCTTTCAACCCAATAAAACTGACTGACGTATTAAAAATCGCTTGATTTTCATCTCCTGCCAAAGTAAAGTTCGCTTGTGGGAATAATTTAAGTAGTAAAAGAATTTGAGCTTCTGTATAGTCTTGGACTTCATCCACTAAAATAAATGCCATTTGTCGATTGGATAAATCCTCAATAAATTTATCTTTAAGCAATAACAAAATCACTACTTCATCTGCAGTATAAACGGTCGTTGTTCTTTGATACGCATCTTGTTGATAATGTTGATATAAAGCTTCAAAAAGTAACCATTGGTCAAACCAAGCAATATTCGTAATCCCATCCACTACTTTGCGGTATTTTTGCTGTAGTCGTTGAAGTGCATACTCCACTAATTGTTCCTCGTCTTCTGCATCAAAAGTTGTGTCAAAGTAGCGTAACTGTTCGGCTTCAGTCAAGTCTTGCATTTGATCGATCATTTGCTTGGATTTTGACTGTTTAATCAAATAACGATTCCACAAACTGGATAGTTTTTCTTTTGTTGCGGAAAGTCGATCTCGGATCGATAAAGTCGTTGGTGTTTCTTGATATAAATTGAAAATCAGTTCAGCTGAAAAGATCGGTTTACGTTTGAATAAAATCGGTTTGAATAATGATTGTTGAATTAGGGAAGCATCTTCGAAAGAGTGAATAAAATCAACAAATTTTTGTGATTGAATCACTCTTTGCTGGGCACTTACCTGTTCAGCAGTGATTCGTTTGAAATAAGCTGATTCACTTTCAATCGGTGCTTTTTCGCGAAAGGTAAATTTAAGGAACTGTAATAAAGTCAAATTCAATGGATTTCGTTCACCTAAATTCGGTAACACCTGAGAAATATAATCAATAAAGGTAGAGTTAGGAGAAAGCAGTAAAATATCATCAGCAGTAATCTTGGTTCGATGATTATACAGTAAATAAGCAATTCGCTGCATGATCGCTGACGTTTTCCCGCTACCTGCAATTCCGTTGACTAAAAGCAAAGGATGACGTTCGTCCCGAATGATCTCATTTTGTTCTTGTTGGATCGTTGTTGTGATATCTTTCATGTATTGAGAAGAATCCGCTTCTAGTGAATGAAGTAAAATATCATCTTGGATCGCTAGGCTAGTATCAAAGAAATTAATCAAACGATCTTCCTCAATAATCAATTGCCTTTTTAGATTTAACGTAACAGGAATCTCTGTCTTATTGACAAGGTAACTGCTGTCACCTAAAACATTATTATAAAAAAGGGAAGCAATCGGTGAACGCCAATCGTAGATCCGTGATTCACCTTCCAGATTGGTAAAATCATTCATCCCGATATAAAAAACATCCCGATCAGAATCTGCATCTAAGAATGTGACATCAATTTTTCCAAAATAAGGAACTTTCAGTAGTCGTTCAACTTTTTCCAGTTGCTTAGCAGCAGTTGCGTTTTGGATGTTTAATTGGTCGATCTCCCTGTTTTTCATTTCCATCATGGCAAACGTCTCTAAGTTATCTGAGTAACTATCAAAATTTAGTTTTGTATCACCGCTAAACTGCTCTAGCACTGACTTTCCTGTGGTGTTGACTTCATCGATAGCGGTTTGATAGGTATCTTTTGCTTGAGTTAATTCTTCGTAAACCTGATGTAGATGATGCGTTTCTTGTGTGCGATCGTTTGACATATTGGTTCCTCCTGACATAAATTGCCGTGACCGAATAGTATAAGCTATTTTTTTTAATAAAGCAATTATAAGAAGCTGATAATTTATCGAAGCTGTCCATTCAGCTTTTGGTTAAAATGTGATAAAGTATAGAAGACAAAGGAGGGGTTTACTTGATTTTTGATTCTCATACCCATTTAAACGCAGAACAATTTAATGAAGATATTCCAGAAACAATTGAACGTGCAAAAGAGTTAGGTGTAACAGAGATGGCAGTGGTTGGTTTTGATACGCCGACGATCGAAAAATCTCTAGAACTTAGCCAACAATATAAAGAAATCCAAAGTATTATCGGCTGGCATCCAACAGAAGCTGGAAGTTATACGCCGGAAGTCGAGAAAAAACTTCAGCAGTTATTAACAACACCAAAAGTAGTGGCACTTGGCGAAATTGGTTTAGATTACTATTGGATGGAAGACCCAAAAGAGGTGCAAGATCGTGTGTTTCGTCGTCAAATCGCAATTGCCAAAGAAATGAACCTGCCAATCAGTATCCATACACGAGATGCGATGGAAGATACGTATAAGATTTTAAAAGAAGAAGATATTCGTGATATCGGTGGAATTATGCATAGCTTTAGTGGTGATCCTGAGTGGATGGCGAAATTTTTAGATATGGGGATGCATATTTCTTTAAGCGGTGTTGTGACGTTCAAAAAAGCAGTAGAAGTGCAAGAAGTGGCCAAAGCAGTTCCATTAGATCGCTTACTGGTAGAGACCGATGCACCTTATCTAGCACCTGTCCCTTATAGAGGTAAACGTAACGAACCAGGCTATACTCGTTATGTAGTAGAGAAAATCGCAGAATTAAGAGAAGTTCCATTGGAAGAAATTGCAAAGCAAACGACAACGAATGCGCATCGTTTATTCAGGTTAGCCGAATGACAGAAAAGTTGAGAATCGAAGAAATCATTGTCGTTGAAGGAAAAGACGATACCAGACGGATTCAAGAAGTTGTTGACGCGGATACGATCGAGACAATCGGTTCAGCGATCAATGAGGATATTTTAGAACAAATCGAGCATGCGCAAGAAACGCGCGGTGTCATCATTTTTACTGACCCTGATTTTTCAGGTGAAAAAATTCGTAAAACAATCATGGAAGTTGTGCCTGATGCTAAGCATGCCTTTCTCTCGCGGCAACTTGCAGCACCTAAAAAGCGTGGCTCAAGTTTAGGCGTGGAACATGCCAGTAATGAAGCGATTTTAGAAGCGCTGGAAAAAATTGTAACACCTATCAATGAGACCGATGACTATCAAGAAATCCCTAGACAAACCTTGATCGAATATGGTTTAATAGCGGGAGCTCGTGCAAAAGAACGCCGTGAAAAATTAGGCGATGAATTGCGCATTGGTTATACAAACAGTAAACAATTAACGAAACGTTTGAAAATGTTTCGCATCACTGAAAAAGAATTAAGAGATGTCATGAATAACTTAAATGAATGACCTAGTGAAAAATCGGAGGAATCAATTTGACAGAATATAAAGAAATAGCCACCCCTTCAAGAACCAAAGAAATTTTGAAGCAACACGGCTTTTCATTCAAAAAAAGTTTAGGACAAAACTTTTTAACAGAACCGAATATCTTACGGAAAATTGTTGAGACAGCAGGAATCGATACGCATACCAATGTGGTGGAAGTCGGACCTGGTATCGGTGCTTTAACAGAACAGCTAGCCAAAAATGCTGCACAAGTTTTAGCATTTGAAATCGATGATCGCTTGATTCCTGTTTTAGAAGATACGATGAGTCCCTATCCAAATGTCACAGTTGTTCATAATGATGTGCTTAAAGCAGATCTAGTTGGTACAACAAAAGAGGTTTTTAAAGAAGAACTTCCTATCAAAGTGGTTGCTAATTTGCCTTACTATATTACAACGCCTATTATGATGCACTTTTTAGAATCGGATTTAGCGGTAGAGGAAATGATCGTTATGATGCAAAAAGAAGTTGCAGACCGAATCTCGGCAAAACCTGGAACCAAAGCTTACGGCTCGTTATCGATTGCTGTTCAGTATTTTATGGAAGCAAGCATTGCGTTTATTGTGCCGAAAACTGTGTTTATTCCGCAGCCAAATGTTGATTCAGCAATCATCAAATTAACAAAACGTGATAAACCAGCAGTTGAAGTAACGAATGAAAAAGAATTCTTCAAACTAACAAAAGCATCCTTCCAGTTGCGCCGTAAGACATTGTGGAACAACTTGATTCATTTTTACGGTAAAGATGAGGAAACCAAAGCTTGGTTGACTAAAAGTTTGACAGAAGCTGAGATTGAACCTTCACGTCGTGGAGAAACGTTGTCATTAATCGAGTTTGGGCGTTTAAGCAATACGTTAGAAAAAAATCGTTAAAAAAGTGGATTGAGAAAAATTGTTTAATTTTTTTCAATCTCCTTTTTTTATCAAGCATTCATAAAGAGAAGAAAAAATCATTTTCTTTTGACTTTATGTAAAATAATTGGATAGAGATATTGACTTTTTTCAAATATCAAGCATAATTATAAATAGAAAGCGCTTTCTTTCGTAAGGAGTGAGACAGTGGAAAATAAAAAAACAAGAAATGTTACGTGGATGCTTGTCGCTATATTTTTGGGATACACCTGTATTTATGTAGACAAGACGACAATTGGGATGTCACTGGTGACGATTGCAAATGATTTAGGTTTTGATCCACAGCAAAAAGGCTTGATACTCAGTGCTTTTTTTCTAGGTTATACGATTTTTCAAATTCCATTTGGTTATTTATCTAGTAAGATTGGAACAAGAAAAATGATGATCACGTCTGTTTTTCTAGTAGGAATTTTTCTGTTTTTATTTGGCTTCGGCTTTTCTTTGTTGTATTTGATTTTAATTCGATTCATGACAGGAGCCGTGGCCCATTCTGGTTATCCATCTTCTGTAAGTACCTTTATTTCACAAGAATTGCCAATAGAGAAACGAGGACCAGCACAATCGACAATGATTGCTTCTTCAGGTTTTGCAGCAATAGTAGGACCGTTATTGATTGCGCCTCTTTTACTACAGATCGGTTGGCATAAGACCTATTATTTTTTAGGGGCAGCAGTCCTTTTGGTCGCCGTTTTAATGTATTTTGTGATCCCTAAAGAATTTGGTGGAGTGAAAGAGCATTTAAAAAATAAAAAAGTTATCTCATTTAGAGAAGTACTAAAAGATCGAAATGTTTGGATTTTGATATTTGCGGCATTTTTTATAAACGCTGCGATATACGGTTTAAATGGTTGGATGGCGACTTATTTAGTTGAAGCTCATGGTCTTGCCTTAACTCAAACGGCATATGTAGCAGCAATTATTGGCTTTTTCACGATGATCGCAGCTATGTTGGGTGGCATTGTAGTGAATAAATACTTCGTTGGTAAAGAAAAAAATGTGATTTTCATAGCCACTATAGGTGGAGGAATCTTTGCTATTTTAGTCTCTGTTGTCGGAACATTTATCATGAGTATGGTGGCATTAACTTGTGCTGTGGCGTTTGCGAGCTTAGCTTTTGCTACATTGATGAGTATTCCATTAAAAATATTTCCAACAGATGAAGTGTCAGCAAAATATGCAACGATCAACGCAATCGGTGTCTCAGGTGGATTTGTTGCACCGACGATTATTGGTGCGCTGATTCAACTGTCTAATGGTGCTTTCTTTAGTTCATTCTTATTTATAGGGATTTCATTTATTGTTGCTGGAGGAATTACTTTACTAGTGAAAAAAAGTAAATGATCGTAGTTCAGAATTTTGAAAAAATGAGAAGGGTGTGAGAAAATGTGTACAGGAATTACAATTAAATCAATCAAGGGGAATAGTTACTGGGGAAGAACACAGGAATTTAATTTGTTGTTAGAGTATGATGCTGCAATTATTCCAAGAAATTATGATCTAACTGTTTCGTTAGATCACTTTTTAACACGTTATGCTGCGATGGGGGTCTCAATTTCCGGTCAGCCATTATTAGTAGACGGTGTTAACGAAAAAGGATTGATGGGCGGCTCTTTTTACTTTGGTCATTATAATCGGTATATCGAATCAGAAAAAATTCGCGCAATGGGGAAATTACCTTTAGCAGGCGCTGAATTTGTGACCTATGCGCTAACAAACTATGCTTCGGTCAAGGAATTGAAAGAGCGGGTAAATCAAGATACTGCAATAGCAATTGTTGATAATCCAGCGGGGATTCCTCAACATTATGTATTTCAAGATGAGTCTGGTGCCTCCGTTGTAGTTGAACCTTCCATCGATGGTGGCTATGAAATTTATGATAATCCTGTCGGTGTTTTTACGAACAGCCCTAAATTTGATTGGCATTTGACCAACCTTCAAAATTATGTTGGACTTAGTGATGCGATAGCACCCGATATTCAGATGGATGACCTTCATGTGATTTCAAATGGTAAAGGTTCTGGGCTAAGAGGAATTCCAGGTGATTTTACACCGCAATCTCGATTTATCCGTGCAGCGTACCTAAAGCACTTTTCAGAGCCAGTAGACGATGAACAAGCAGTGGAACAGATTTTTCATATTTTAGATAGTTTTGATATTCCCAAAGGTGTTGTGAAAGTCAGTTCAGATACAGATGTACAGTATACCCAATATACAAGTGCTTATGACAGTAAAGAAAAACAAATGTACATTCACTTGTATGAAAATCGTATGATTCAAACATTGGCTTTGACCGCCGGTAAATTAGATAATCCAGTACCTCAGTATTTTGAATTAAAGACTGAACAACAGTATTATTCAATGCCTAAAAAATGAACTATAGGCACAAAATAAAGTAGATGGAAGAGAATTACGGGAGAGACTAGTCATAGCACCGAAGGAATAAATAATCAATGGCGCAAACCATTGATCATGAAGATCTCAGGTAAAAGGACCGTAATTGGACATCACTCTGGAAAGCGGAAGCACCGAAGGAGCAACTCTTCAAGAAGAAGACGAATCTCTCAGGTTTTGTACAGAGGAACAGGCATTTTTTTAACATGCCTGTTCCTCTGTTTTTATATAGTTTATACAGCTTGGAGGTGTCATAGGTTAAGCACTAAAAATACAAAGAAGCAAAGGAGTAGAAAAGATGGATTTAAAAACACCTTTATATGACGTACATCTTGAAGCAGGCGGAAAAATGGTTTCATTTGCTGGTTACACGTTGCCTGTTCAATATAAAGATAGCGGTGTGATCAAAGAACATTTAGCTGTTCGAAATCAAGTAGGATTATTCGATGTTTCCCATATGGGTGAAGTCGTTTATGAAGGAAAAGATGCTTTAGCGAATTTGCAGTATGTATTAACAAATGATTTTAGTAATTTAGAAGTAGGTCGTGTTAGATATACCTTGATGTGTAATGAAAACGGCGGTGTGATCGATGATCTACTTGTTTATAAATGTAGTGATGAAAAATATTTATTAGTCGTCAATGCAGCGAATCGAGCAAAAGATGTTGCATGGATGAAAAAGCACTTATTTGGTGAAGTCGAATTCTCGGACCAATCGGATCAATTTGTTCAAATCGCATTGCAAGGCGCATTTGCGAAAGAAATTATTGGGAAATTAACGAAAGAAGAAGAGATACCTAAAAAATATTATAGCTTTACTGAACACGCCGATGTTGGTGGTGTGACGTGTCTTTTATCTCGAACAGGTTATACAGGAGAATTTGGTTACGAGCTATACTGCAAACCAGAAGACGGGATCAAATTATGGAATTTATTACTGGAGACGGGTCAAGAATATGGGATTATTCCTTGTGGGTTAGGCGCTCGTGATACGTTACGGTTAGAAGCAGGAATGCCGCTTTACGGTCATGAAATGACAGACGAGATCACGCCTTTTGAAACAGATTTAAGCTTTGCAGTAAAGATGAACAAAGAAGATTTCATCGGTAAAAAAGCTCTTATTGACAAAGGCGAACCTAAAATCACTCGAATCGGTCTGCAGTTAACGGATCGAGGAATCGTTCGTGAAGGAGCAGATGTGTATTTTAATGACAAGAAAATTGGTCAAACAACCTCAGGTACAATGTGTCCGTTTATTAATAAAGCATGTGCAATGGCGTTAGTGGAGAAAAATAGTGTAGAAATCAGTTCTCCTATAGAAGTTGAAGTTAGAGGGAAAAGAATTAAAGCGGAAGTTGTAACTATACCGTTTATAAAAAAATAATTGGAAAAGAAGGAGTCGTTTATTATGACAAAAGCTACGGAATTGAAATTTTCAAAATCACATGAGTGGGTACTTTTCGATGGAGATAAAGTGAAAATTGGTCTTTCTGATTATGCACAAGATCAGCTAGGCGATATCGTTTTTATTGATTTACCAGATGAAGGTGATGATGTTACGAAAGGTGAATCATTTGCAGATATCGAATCTGTTAAGGCTGTTTCAGAAGCCTATTCTCCAATCACAGCCACAGTTACGGCAGTTAACGAAGAGTTGCTAGACAGTCCTGAGCTGATCAATTCAGCGCCTTTAGAATCATGGCTGATCGAAGTGGAAGGAGTAGAAGAAATCGAAGACTTGCTAAGTGCTGAGGAATATAAAAAATTCTGCGAAGAATCTGAGGAGGCATAATGAATGGGTAACTATCTTGGCTCAACGGAACAACAACAACAAGAAATGCTGAAAACAATTGGTTTAAAAAACATGAGTGACCTCTATCAAGATATTCCTAAAGAAATGATTGTAGAAAACTTGGATATCCCCACGGGAAAATCGGAGTTTGAAGTACGGCATATCTTAGAAAATATGGGAAAGAAAAACAAAGTCTTCTCAAGTATTTTTCGTGGTGCTGGTGCTTACAATCATTATATTCCTGCTATTGTGAAGCAAATTTCAGCGAAAGAAGAATTCATGACGTCTTATACACCTTATCAACCTGAGATCAGTCAAGGGTTGTTACAGTCGATTTTTGAATATCAAACAATGATCTGTGAAATTACGGGAATGGATGCGACAAATGCTTCTGTTTACGATGGTGCAACGGCTGCTGCTGAAGCGATCAATATGTGCTTAGAAAAAAAACGTTTAACAGTCTTGATCTCAGAAACGACCAACCCAATGACGATCCAAACAGCTCTGACTTATTTTAGTTCTAGAGACATTGAATTTATCATGATTCCTGAAAAAGATGGTGTAACAGATTTATCTGTTTTAAAAGAAAAGCTAGATGATACGAGTGCTTGTTTCATTGTCCAACAGCCAAATTATTATGGCGGAATTGAGCCTGTAGAAGCAATTGCTGAAATGGTTCACGAAGCAAAAGCTAAATTTATTATGAGTGTCAATCCTGTGGCGAGTACAGTACTGAAAACAGCTGGTGAAGTCAACGCAGATATTGCTGTTGGTGATTCACAACCATTTGGGATACCGCTAGCTTTTGGCGGACCCTATATTGGGTTCATTGCCACAAAAGAAAAAATGATTCGTAAATTACCTGGGCGCATTGCAGGAGAAACAGTGGATGAAGCAGGTGATCGAGCGTTTGTTTTAACGCTGCAAGCTCGTGAACAACATATTCGCAGAGAAAAAGCAGCTTCTAATATCTGTTCAAATCAAGCACTTTGCGCGTTAACGAATGCTGTTTATATGAGTACGATGGGTGCGCGCGGCATTCAGGAAGTAGCTGAACAATGTTACAGTAAAGCTCATTATCTCTGTGACCAATTAACGCAAATCAAAGAGGTCAAAAGGAATAATGATAGTCCGTTTTTCCATGAGTTTGTGACGACTTTTCCAGTATCGAATGAAGTCGTGCTAGCTAAATTAGAAGAACACGACATTTTGGGCGGCTATCCTACAGAGCAAGGTTTATTATGGTGTGTGACAGAAATGAATACCAAAGAGCAAATAGATGAAGTAGTCGCATTGGTGAAGGAGGCGTGTGAATCATGAAATTAATTTTTGAGCGTAGCGTAGAAGGGTATTATAACGAAATGATTTCCCCGTGTGATGTCCCAACGACAAAGCTTCCAGAAGAAATGAAACGTCAAAAAGAACTCCATTTACCATCACTGCCTCAACCAGAAATCAGTCGGCATTATACAGAATTAGCCGATGCAACATTCGGCATCAATAATGGTTTTTATCCTTTAGGTTCATGCACGATGAAATACAATCCTAAAATTAATGATGAAATGGCAGCTTATCCAGCTTTTGCTAATATTCATCCTTTACAACCAGAGCATACGGTTCAGGGATCGTTAGAAGTCTTTACTACGGCAGAAATGTTGCTGAAAGAAATTACTGGAATGAATGCCATAACGTTTCAACCAGCAGCAGGAGCACATGGCGAATTTACCAGTTTACTGATGATCAAAGCGTATCACGAAAAAAATGGTCAGCCACAAAGGAACAAAATTATTGTGCCTGATTCTGCCCATGGAACAAATCCTGCCAGTGTGGCGATGACTGGGATGATCACGGTCAATATTCCATCGGATAAATATGGCTGTGTGGATATTGAAGCATTGAGGGATGCAGTTGGTGAAGATACAGCAGGTTTGATGTTGACCAACCCGAATACAGCAGGGATATTTGATAAAAATATCTTAGAAATAACAAAAATCGTTCATGATGCTGGTGGATTGAACTATTATGATGGTGCCAATTTAAATGCCATTATGGGGGTGGCCCGTCCAGGAGACATGGGCTTTGATATTATTCATTTAAACCTACACAAAACTTTTTCAACGCCCCATGGTGGTGGTGGACCAGGTTCTGGTGCAGTAGGGTGTAAATCATTATTAAAACCGTTTTTACCTAATTATTATCCAGTTAAACAAGGATCAGAAATAAGCTTTACGAAGCCTGAGTATTCGATTGGATTAGTAAAAGGGTTTTATGGTCAATTTTCAGTATTCTTGCGTGCTTTGACCTACATTTTATTTTTAGGATCAGAAGGGATTTCGTCTGCGTCTAAGAGCGCGGTATTGAATGCGAATTATATGTTGCATGAATTAAAAGATATCTTTGAAGTGCCATATGGGGACTCCTGTATGCATGAATTTGTGATTAGCTTAGACAAATTGAAGAAAGACACAGGCGTTACAGCGCTAGATATAGCCAAAGGGATTTTAGACCATAAGATGTATCCACCGACCATGTATTTCCCATTAACTGTACCAGAAGCATTAATGGTCGAACCACCTGAAACAGAGTCGAAAGAACGGATGGATGATGCGATCGCAGTTTACCGTAAGCTTTATGAAGACGCTCATAAAAATCCAGAAGCCTTTCATGAGTATCCGCTACATGCCCAAATCCATCGTGTGGATGAAGTAAGAGCTGCAAGGCACCCAATTGTTCGTTATGATTTTGAATAATCTAGGGTGTAAAGAAACGAAACGTTGTTATTTATATGTTGTCTAGCTATGCGGGCTAGTTTCTCGGAAAAAAGATAAAAATGAAATGTGATAAAGAGCATTGCGTTCATTTTACCTATTTTTCTATTGAGACTATAGGAGCCCGCTACGCTTTTAGGAAAAGGAGGAAAAGTATGCGTTATGATCTAATCATAATCGGGGCGGGGCCTGGTGGGTATGTTGCAGCAATCAAAGCTGCTCAATTGGGTATGAAAGTAGCACTTGTTGAAAGTAATCGTGTTGGTGGCACTTGTTTGAATCGAGGCTGTATTCCAACTAAAGCATTGTTACATTCAGCTGAGCTTGTTCATGAAATGAAAAATGCTGGAGAAAATGGTATTCATATTCGTGATATTCAGATTAATATGGAAGAAATCTACGCAAAGAAAACGAAAGTTGTTGATACGCTAGTTCAAGGAGTCGAAGGACTAGTTAAAGCGAATAAAATTGAGCTGCTCTTTGGAACCGCTCAAATTATCAAAGCAGGCGTAATTGAAGTAGATGGAACAACATATGAAACTGAAAAAATCATCATTGCAACTGGTTCAAAACCAGCAATTCCACCGATTCCAGGTAATGATTTGCCTGGTGTATTAACAAGTAATGAGCTTTTAGAACAATCAAATAATTATGAAAAACTGACCATTATTGGCGGTGGTGTAATCGGTGTAGAGTTTGCGATGATTTTTAATGAGCTAGGTTGTGACGTAACGATTGTTGAAACGGCGGCGACACTGTTACCTAATTTTGATCGTGAAATTTCGAAAAAGCTAGCAATGATTTTAAAAAAACAAGGAATCAAAGTCGCAACAAAATCAATCGTGACCAGCATTTCCAAAGAGCAACAATTAAAATGTACCTATACTACTAAAGGAAAAGAACATTCTGTTACAAGTGATGCCGTTTTAATTGCGACTGGACGAAAAGCAAATTTTGAAGGTTTGTTTCCACCGGATTTAAATATAAAGATAGACAATCAAAGTATTTGGGTAGATGACTCTTTTGAAACATCTATTAAAGGCATTTATGCTATCGGAGATGTAGCCAACCGAGGTACACAGCTAGCGCATGTTGCTTCCGCTCAAGGAGTAAATGCTGTTTTGGCGATGAATCAAAAAGCAATGGAATATGATTTAGAGATTATTCCTTCTTGTGTCTACACGTCACCTGAAATCGCTGCTGTGGGGATAACGGAGGAAGATGCACAAAATCAAGGAATCTCTGTGAAGGTCGGCAAATACAATATGGCTGGGAATGGAAAAACGATAATTGCGGGGAACACATTAGGCTTTATCAAAGTCATTGCAGATGAAAAGAGCGAAAAAATCATTGGAGCTCAGCTAATGTGTGATCGAGCTACAGACATGGTCAGTGAATTTACCACAGCAATCGTTAGTGGTTTGACTATCGATGAAGTGATGGCAATTGTTCATCCCCATCCAACCTATAATGAAGGAGTAGGCGAGGCATACGAAAATCTTCAAGGCTTAGGAATCCACACAATTCCTAAAAAATAACAGAAAATTGGCAAATAAACTAAAATATTTGGTACTATAATAAGAGAAGTATATTGTCCGTTTGCTTTGAAGGTATTCGTGTTTTTAACAACGCCAACAAAAGTCACTTCGCTTTAAAAAGAAAAGGAGAAAAAATAATGCTGACAGAAAAACAAACAAGGTTTGCTGATAGTTTAGAAGAAGAGTTGATTAAAATTAGAAGACATCTTCATCAGAATCCAGAGATCGGGATGGACTTACCGAATACAGTTGCTTTTGTAAAACAGAAACTTACAGAATATGGTTATGAACCTCAATCTTGTGGAGAATCAGGTATCACAGTAGTTGCTGGTAAAAAGGTTGGAAAAACATTTCTACTACGAGGAGATATGGATGCATTGCCGATTCGGGAACTGACCGATTTGCCATTTAAATCCGAAAATGGCTATATGCACGCGTGCGGTCATGATATGCACACAACCATGTTATTGGGAGCGGCTAAAGTATTAAAAGAATTTGAAGATGAATTAGACGGTCAAGTAAAATTACTCTTCCAACCAGGTGAAGAAATTCTTTCAGGTTCGAAAGTTTGTATCGAAAATCATGTATTAGAAAACCCTAAAGTCGATGCTGGTATGATGATCCATGTTTTCCCTTTTAAAGGACTTAAAGCAGGACAAATCATGCCCACACCAGCAGGAACATTTATGGCCAGTGCAGATTGGTTTGAAATCAATATCAAAGGTCGAGGTGGACATGGCTCACAACCTGAGACTTCGATCGATCCGATTAATGTAGCGGTTCATATTTATACAGCATTACAAGAGCTTTCTGCAAGAGAGATTGGTTCAGAAGAACGCTTTGTCCTGACAATCGGGGAATTCACTGGCGGTACACCAGGCGCTTCCAATATTATCCCAGAAACAACGGTGATGAAAGGAACACTACGAACATTAAAAGAAGATGTCCGCACTCAGGTCAAAGAACGAATGATAGCGATGGCTGAAAATATTGCCAAAGCATTTCGTGCTGAAGCAGAAGTAGTTTTCACGAATGGCTGCACAACGAATGTGAATGATCCCGAGTTGACTGCATTTACGAAAGAATCGTTGACAGAAACATTTGGCGCTGATCGAATCGTGTCTATTCCAACATCTACTCCACTTATGGGTAGTGAAGATTTTGGTGAAATCAGTCAGTTGATTCCAACAACGACTGTTTTATTGGTTGCATCAGAGGAAAATATCAATCTTCATAATCCAGCTATCGTGTTTGATGAATCAGTTTTAGTCGAAGGCTCGAAAGTTTACGCAGATACAGCAATATCTTGGTTAAGCCAAGCATAAAAGTAGGATAAAATGGAGGGAATAGAATGGTTAAATCGGATATCGAAATCGCTCAAGAAGCAACCATGTTGCCAATCTCAAAAATTGCAGAAAAAATTGGTTTAGAGGAAGAGCAAGTTGATTTATATGGAAAATATAAAGCAAAAATCGAAGTGGATAAAATAAAGACAAACAAAGAGGGCAAAGTCATTCTAGTTACGGCAATCACCCCAACACCTGCAGGGGAAGGGAAAACAACGACCGTTGTAGGACTAGGTGATGGTTTAAACAAAATCGGGAAAAATGCAATCATTGCTTTAAGGGAACCTTCTCTAGGTCCAGTTTTTGGTATTAAAGGAGGGGCTGCGGGCGGCGGTTATGCGCAAGTGGTTCCTATGGAAGATATTAACCTCCATTTTACTGGTGATTTCCATGCGATCGGTGCAGCAAATAATTTACTAGCGGCCATTATTGACAATCATATTTTCCAAGGGAATGAGTTAGGTATCGACAATCGCCGAATCACTTGGAAAAGAGCAGTGGATATGAATGATCGACAATTAAGACACGTCGTTGATGGTTTAGGTGCTAGAGTGAATGGTGTTCCAAGAGAAGATGGCTTTGAAATTACCGTAGCTTCAGAAATCATGGCTGTGTTGTGTTTATCCAATGATATTGAAGATTTAAAAGAGAATCTAGGCAATATTATTATTGGCTATACCTATGATAATCTGCCAGTTACTGCTAGAGAGTTAAATGCCCAAGGCGCAATGACAGCGTTATTAAAAGAGGCAATCAAGCCCAATTTAGTTCAAACGCTAGAAAATAATCCTGCTTTGATCCATGGTGGGCCGTTTGCCAATATTGCTCATGGCTGTAACAGTGTGATCGCGACGAATACCGCTAGAAAATTAGCCGATTACGTTGTAACCGAAGGGGGCTTTGGTGCTGACTTAGGAGCAGAAAAATTCATCGATATCAAATGTCGAAAATCTGGTATTCGTCCGTCAGCTGTCGTTGTTGTAGCAACTGTTCGTGCATTAAAAATGCATGGTGGTGTACCTAAAGATCAGCTTGGTACTGAAAATATTTCTGCTTTAACACAAGGGTTACCAAATCTTTTAAAACATATCGAAAATACAACGACTGTGTTTGGCTTACCAACGGTTGTGGCAATCAATAAATTTCCTACAGATACAGATGCGGAGCTTGAACTTGTGAAAAAAGAATGTCAAAAACGCAATGTAAATGTGGTTCTTTCAGATGTCTGGGCTCATGGTGGTGCTGGTGGTGAAGAGTTGGCCAGAGAAGTTGTTCGTCTAGCTGATCAGGAAAATCATTTTGAATTTGCTTATCCAGACGAACTGCCAATCAAAGAAAAAATCAGCGCAATCGTTGAGAAAGTCTATGGTGGAAATGCTGTTCGTTATGAACCGATTGCTGAAAGAGAAATTGCTAAATTAGAAAAACTTGGGTTTGGCAATTTACCGATTTGTATGGCTAAAACACAGTACTCATTTTCAGATGATCAGACAAAACTGGGTAGACCAACTGATTTTGCGATAACAATCAGTAATATCAAGATATCGGCTGGAGCAGGATTTATTGTTGCTTACACAGGAACTGTGATGACCATGCCTGGACTACCGAAGAAAGCAGCCTATGAAAAAATCGACGTTGATTCTGAAGGGAAAATTGTTGGTTTGTTCTAGGTCGAAGACAAATGTGAAATCATGGGAAGCCTTATCAGAACAACGTGATGTTTAAAAGCTACTGTTTCTCGTTGTTTATTCGGAATTAGAGAGTGAAACAAAACGATTAGTTCGTGTTGTTTCACTCTCTTTTTTGGGATAAAGGTAAATTTGGCTATTGATTTACTTTATCATTCAAATTTTTTCTCGTGTTTAAGAACCAGAGGATTGGTTAATTTATAGGTTAGAAGTAGGTGTAATAAGCAAATAGATTTCTTATTTTCCTTTTTTTTGAGCAAAAAAAGAAATAAATATTATTTATATACGTTGTATAATATATTTAAATACATTTCTTGTTTTTTCACAAAACAGGAAATGTATTTTATTTGGATTTTAAATAAATGTGTTAACAACATAATTAATTCTATTAGAGTTATTGAGAAAAATCAAGTAGATAAAGCAATAAATATCTCGTTATTATTTTCAATTTTTTTAGTAAATATTTAAATAAATGAGAAAAACAAATAGTTTTGTTGTTTTTAATAAAATAGGAAACGATGAGGCAGCGACCTCTTATTTTATAATATAGTCGATTTAATTGCTATTCGGCTAAGAGATTTAGAGGGAAGCATGAAATTGGTGGGATATTTTTTTCCGCCGTCAATTTCGCCGTCAATACATAGGAAGGATTTGATATATTTTGGCCAAAGGTGAAAATATTTATAAACGAAAAGATGGTCGTTGGGAAGGGCGCTATCCTAAGGCTAGAAAAAACGATGGTTCTATCCATTATGGTTATATCTACGGACGTTCCTATCGTGCAGTGAAAGAAAAAATGCTTGAGAAAAAAGCACAAGTAACAGCTTTTTATACAAACAGCACAAAAGAATTTCAAGGAACATTTGGCAATTGGGCTGATCTTTGGTTGACAGAAATTATGGCACATAAAATTAAAGAGAGTACTTATGCCAGTTATAGTAATAAGTTACAAATACATATTTTGCCCTATTTAGAAAAGTATCCATTGAAAAAAATTACAACACAGATGATAGATCAACTGGTCAAAAAATTGACGCAATCATTGGCGACAAGTTCAGTTCATATTATTTTTCGTATTGTTAAAAGCTGCTTTGAAGCAGCAAAAAAACGTGGATATATCTATTTAAACCCATGTGAGTACACGACTTTACCAAAGAGTACAAAACAGAAAGTATTGGCACTTACACGTGCGCAACAAAAAGCTGTAGAAGCAGAATGTGTAAAAGATGAAAAAGGGCTGCCTATCTTGTTAGCCTTAGAAACAGGCATGCGAATTGGTGAAATATGCGGGTTGAAATGGAGTGATATCAATTTTGAATCTTCTTTGCTGAGCGTTGAACGGACAAAGCAAAGAGTTTATTTGCCGAACCTTGTCGGACAACGATCAAAGCTTGTAGAAACAGTACCTAAAACAGTGAATTCTACTCGAATTATTCCATTAACAGAAAAACTTAAGAAAACATTACTCTATTGGAAAGATCAAACCTTATCTGAATATGTTGTATCAAGTGAGAATCGTTCTATTGAACCTCGAACAGTAAGTTATCGCTTTGAAAAGATCAAGAGAAAACTTGGATTGGTTCATGTTCCTTTTCACGCTTTGCGTCATACTTTTGCTACACGTTGTGTGGAATTAGGGGTCAATATTGCTGCCCTAAGTTCTTTACTGGGGCACTCATCAATCAAATTGACACTAGATACTTATACAAATTCATTTTTAGAGGAACAGCGTGCAGCAATTGCAAAATTGGCGTTAATTTAATTTTTTTAGTTTTCATTTTATGAATTTTTATATAAAAAATAAAAAACAATCGTTATTTTAATAGTGGGTTATATAGAATTAAAGCTAGCTTTACTCAGATGAGTAAGACTAGCTTTTTATTTTATCCGCCGTCAAATTAATCGTCAATTAAGAAGTTTGAATAGCAGTTTTTCAATGTTTGTTTAGGTATTTCCTGTTTTGTGAAAAAACAAGAAATGAAAAAAAACTAACTTAGTACATGTTACCTAATCTAAAAATCATGATTAAGCTTGTATCCATTTTTTAATTCCTGTTTTTTACTCTAATTATTGTCAATTTATGAGAACTGATTAGCTTAATAATACTATAAACCAGAAAAATAAAAAAATATTTCGAATACAACTATTCTTTGTTTTCAATTTTTATACCAACCATCGTTTAAAAGAAGCTAAAACATATAAGGAAGTAACTCTTGTATGGTCGGCAAGGTTTCCTTTAAATGTAGGCTGCTATAAAAAATGAAATATATACTATTATTTACTATGAAAGGAGGAGAAATGTGAAAAAAAATAAAAATACTCAAAAAATCACTTTCTCTATGATTGCGCTTATGGCTATAGTGGGAATATTCTTCTTAGGAAAAAATGTGTTAGCGCATGAAACAAGTGATGGGGAAAATGACTCAGCACAATTAACAAATAAAATTATGGATTCATTGAGCAACGATAAACTAGCGTTGTCTCCTGGAACAAGGGCCAATCTACCAGACTTTAATTGGCGATTGTTAGATACAGACAATATAGATTTGTCAACGTTTCAAAAAGTAGATGTGAATACCCCTGTTAAATTAACGGGTGGAGCTTTCTCTATTAAGCAGAGAGATTATTACATGTATTTCGGTCATCCTTCTAAAGGAGAGGTATTCAACCATGATACTGGTAAATTCGAAGGGAAAAATATCTATGCGAAAATAGATATGACAACTGATCGAACTTTAGCATTAACAGGTCCAGCTATGATTGGTGTGAAAAAAGGAACAAGTGGGAAGCAACAAGTATTTGGCTATGATTATAGTTATAATCAGGGAGGATTTGGGGCTTCTAATAGCAGCTTTGATATTGGTGTGTTAGATGATTTAACAGGAAAAATATCTGCATCAGGGCGAATGGTTGCGCCAGCAGTATCTTCCGCTGCACGTGAGTACATTACTGAGCAATATGTGAAAGAGAATGAAATTGTTTCATATGGCTATTTTCTGCAAGATATTAGAGGAAGTTATCCGCCGAAATTTGCATATTTACCAGTAAGAGTTCATGGCTATGTAGCTAATTTTAAAAAGGGTAGAATTCGTTATGATGTTAGTTTTTATAATCAACGTGGCCAACAGACAAGCTTTGCAGTGAACCACTCTTCCCATATGGATGTTGGTGGGAACCATACGTCTTCTAGGTTATTTTCATATGGGACAGGAGGGTTATATTTCAATGAACCCGATAAGACAATCGCAGATGGGATTCCAGCTCGTATTTATTTTTATACAAATATTGGTTATCCAGAAGGTAGTAATATGCCGACAGAATATCTATGGGGGAATCTAGGTACCAGCGACGCCAAAGTAGGCTACTTTAATTATATGATAGGAACTAAATTTGTTGAAAAGGCTGGAAGTCAGGATGAACCGTATCTTCCTTGGTCCAATAACTACCTACCGATGCATGAGGAATACATTTTAAAACACCCTGTTTTTATAATGAGGTGGCCAAAGATAACCGTTCCAAACGATAGCGTCGGAACCGCAACTTTAGATATGTCAATCGAAGAACCAGAACTCTTGAAACCTACTGCAGAGAAGTCATACGAAAACACGACATCACTCAATGGAGAGAACATGGTTGGAGATATTCTTGATTTTGAAGTTATAGCTTCAAATGATGGAGACATGAACCCTTGGCAACAAGTGACTTTAGAAGATAAATTACCACCAGAATTAGAACTAGATACTCGTTCACTTGTAATGGTTGATGTAAATGGAATAGAGACATCGTTACCTGCCTCTATTTATGATCCGGGCACACACACTTTTGCAATTGGCAAATATGATATTGAAGCGAAAAAATCAATGGCTATTAAGTATAAAGCAAAAATCGTGGGTGGTTCGCAAACAACGATCATCAATCGTTTTAAAGCATACAATGACAAAAACGATGAAGATGAAGCGGAACTTAGTATTCCAGTGAAAGGAGAACCCGCCAAACCAGAAGCGGCTAAAACATACACCAATAACACGTCAACGGACGGAAAAGATCGAATGGATGACAGTCTTACTTTCGAATTAAGTGCATCAAATGCAGGAGAAGCCCCTTGGCAAGAAGTGGGTTGGAAAGATGAGTATCCAGCAGAATTAGAATTAGATAAAGAGTCCTTCGTCTTAGTAGATGACAAAGGCGTAGAAAAGAAAGTTACACCTATTTTTCATGCACCACTTCCTTCATTTACAGTAAGTGATACACCACTAGAGGTACAAGCAGGGAAAAAGATAACCCTAAGATATAAAGCAAAAATCATCTCTGGTGAAGGAACGACGATTACCAATAAAGTTACAGCTTATACAGTGAGTGATTCGACCAAAAAAGCAGAGGCTCAAGTGGCGATTCCAGTATTTCCCAAAAAACCTTTGACCAAAGACCTCACTATCCACTTTGTAAATAAGGCTGGTGAAAAAATTGCGGAGCCGATTATCCGAAGTGAAACGATTGGTTCGATTGTCAAGTTGAAAGAAGAGGCAGAGACTGTCGGTTCAGCTCTTTACAATGCGATCAAAGCGGTCGAAGCGAACCAATTTAAACTCGTTGAGCGCCCCGCGAATGAAGCCTCTGTTGAAATTATTGACGGAGTCAATGAAGTGACCTATGTATTTGATGGAAAACTTCTGCTTTATTCTGCACCCAATAGAATTAATTTCAGTACCCACAAATATGATGGGAAAACCGCAAGGGTGAACGCCCCGGCATACGACCAAGATTTGGTGGTCAAAGATGGCCGTTCCGTCAAAGATAAATGGACCTTAACGGCGAAGCTAACAGCTGAAATGACCCATATAGATCCTGCTCATAAAGACAGTGTCTTAAAAAATGCGATTCGTTATGTATATGAAGGGAAAGAAATCATCTTAGACAAGGGTGCTCAGCCGATCATGGTTCATACAAATGAGGCAGAGAAAGAACTCTATAACATTAGTACCACATGGAATGGCACCAAAGCAGGCGACGGCTTCAAGTTAGAAGTTGACCCAGGCGATGTTAAAAAATTAGGCAGCTACCAAGGAGAAATTCTATGGGAACTCGCAGCGACGCCGGATCCGTAAGAGAAGGAGGAGAGATATGAAAAAAAGCTATAAACGACTATTTTTCGCTCTGTTACTTCTTGTAGGAATTGGAGCGGCGAATACCCAAAAGGCCTTGGCCGAGGGTGGCCAAGTCACGACCAACGGTGTAGTTGGTTTCTATGAAGAATCAAGTACTGAACCGACACAGTCTAGTACCAGTGAACCGTCAACGGCAACCAGTTCTTCTAAAGAGTTGCCCATTACAAAACCGAAAGGCCGCTTGCCGAGTACCGGTGAGCTCATTCAAAGTCCGTATACATGGGTGGGCGTGTTGTTGGCTATCGGAGCCTTGATCTTGTTTCGACGAGCGAAGAAAAATCGGTCAGCGAAGGAGGGGAATCAATGAGTGATTTAAAAACAATTATTCCTCTTTCCTGCTTGGCTCTCTTAGCGCTAGGCTTACCCCTTACTAGTTATGCCGAAAGCAGTGATGTAATAGGGACTGGAAACATCGAAATGACAGGGGGCATCCCGAAACAGCCGATCGATCCAGAAAACCCAGAAATCCCCGTTGATCCGGGGCCAAGCCCGTCAACAGACGGTCCATTACGCATCGATTTTGTGTCATCATTCCACTTTGGACATAATAAAATCGAGGAAAAAAACCGACAGTTTTACGCGAATGCCCAATTGTTTCACGACGGGACAACGCCCAGAGGGAGTTATATCCAAATTACGGATGAGCGTTCGGATAAAAAAGGGTGGACCTTACAAGTACGCCAAGAATATCAATTTAGAAATACGATCATTCAAGAAAAAGAAGCCCAAGAATTAAAAGGAGCGACCTTGTCTTTAGACCACGGTTGGGCCAATAGTGTCTATACGTGGGAAACCCCGCCGATCGTGACGAAAGATACCATTGAAATTTCAGAACTGGCCATGACGCAAAACATTGCGATTGCCGAAATAGGCAGTGGGAAAGGTCAATGGACGATTGAATTTGGCGCATCGGAAACGAATAAAAACCAACAAAAAAATACTCTATTTCCAAAAACAACCCCATCTGGTGATGCCATCGTAGACCCAGAATTTGAGAATCAACCAGTTTATGGAAATACCGCTATTTTCTTATCTGTTCCAGAGAGAACAGAAATCAAACCAGTGCAATATGAAACAGAATTGACCTGGATCTTGGCAGCCTTGCCAACTTAATTGGAGTTCACTTGTGCAAGCAAGTAACTATATATATAACACACATATATCTTTAGGAGGAAAACACAATGAAAACAAGAACACTATGTACCGTTGCTTTAGCAGCCATCGTTTCAGCATCACTAGCAGGAAGCGCAACAGCTTTTGCGGATGAGCACTCATTAAAAGGAAAAGGAATCATTGAAATCATTGAAGACAATGGGGACAATGAAGACATCGATCCAGAGAAACCAGGGACGATCAAGCCAGAAGATCCAAACACTGTAGATAAAAACCCAGTCTTTGGTCCAATTACGATTGACCGTGTAGCGGTGTTGAATTTTGGGCAACAAAAAGTATCGACAAAAACAGAAACATACACAGCCGCAGAAATTCCAGTAACGGAAGTGGCTCCAGATGGGACAGAAACAGCAGGAAAAGTACGTGGACCCTACGTACAATGGACAGACAAACGTGCTGGAGATGACCACACGTATTCTATCAAAGCTGAAATGACAAAACAATTTACACACACAACAAAAACAACGAAATCACTAGATAAAGCAACGATTGCTTACACAAATGGCTTATTAAATTCAACACAAGAAAATATTAACTATTGGCCAGCAGGAGAACCAACAAACTTCACATTAGGAAATGGTACAACCAATCCAGGTGCCGGCAAACAGTTGGTCTTTGATAACGCAGCGTCTACAGGAGCTGTTGGTTTAGGCACGTATTCTGCGGAATTCGGACAATCCGCTGACTTTACTGCAGCGAATATCTTACGTCCAGGTGCTTCTACTGCAGGTGTTGGTAAATCTGCTAGTTCAGTTTCCTTAAACGTACCAGCTCAAACCATTGAATTAGGCACTTACGAAGCAGATATCACATGGTCAATTGAATACACACCAGCACCTTAATTCGTGATACGAAACGAGGTGAACTACTCAGTTTAGTACTGAGGCGTACAAGCGGTTGGCAGTTTCTAACTGTCAGCCCTTGTTTATCTTATAAGTAAAGGATGAAGGTCGAATGAAATTAAAACGAACATACATGTTATTTTTGATGATGGCAATGATAAGCATCATCAGTACCAATCACTATACATATGCCAAAGAACCCTCCGCACAAGATGCACAAGGGGCAACAGGTTTTTATTATGAACTCAATTATCCAGAGAATCAGAAAGAAGAAAATGGGTACTTTGATTTGAAGATGACACCAGGACAAAAACAAGAAGTCAGCCTCTTGATGAAAAATTTAGGGGAGAAAGAGCTAACGATCGGTATCAGCTTAAACGGCACAAGAACGAACTCTAGTGGTGTGATTGAATATGGCCCTAGCCAAATTGAAAAAGATGCGTCGTTAAAATTTGATTTTGTGGATTTAGTGAACGCCCCTGAAACAGTCACCTTAGCGCCTAAAGAAGAGAAAACGGTCCCGATTACGATTACAATGCCGGAAACGTCATATGATGGGATTATTGTTGGCGGAATTCAATTAAAAACGATTGAAGGGGAGAACCAAGAAGAAAAACCCGCAAAAGAAGGGGCGAATATCGCCAATAAATATGCCTATGTCATTGCGATGGTGCTGCAAGAAACAGACAAAGAAGTCAAACCAGAACTAGCCTTGAACAAAGTAGAAGTAGGCCAATTCAATTATCGTAATACGATTTTTGTGGATGTCTCCAATACTCAGGCAGCATTTTTACGAAAATTATCAATGGAAGTCCAAATAACGCCAAAAGGCAAAGCGGAAGTGCTATACGAAACCAAGAAATCAAGCATTAATATCGCCCCCAACACCTTTTTGCATTTCCCCGTTACGATGAATGGGGAAAAGATGGTGCCAGGAACCTATACAGCGAATATCCTTGCGAAAGCTGGGGATCAAAAATGGACATGGCAGGAAGACTTCACCATTACAGACGAACAAGCAGATAAATTTAACCAAGATGATGTCGATTTAGTGCGGGAAAAAGGCGTGAATTGGCCCTTGATCATAGGGGTAGCGGTAGGAATATTTGTGCTCGTCATTGGTCTTATTGGCGGAATCCGTTTCGTGAATACCAAAAAGAAGAAAACAGAAAGAAAAAACAGAAAGAAATAGACAGAAGTAAGGTAGGGTAAAGAAATGACTGTATTGGAAATAACCATACTCGTCCTTCTAACGTTGACGATACTGAGCGGATTGCTTTTCCTTCTGTGCGTATTGATTTCTGTCAAACTAACCAAAGAAGCCAAACAACTGGCAAAAAAACGAGGAAAAGGGGCCAAACGAAAACGACAACTTGCTCGAAAACGGAAACACTTACAAGGACAAAAGAAGAAAAACAAGCGTCGAACACTCCTTTTTTTGGTCGTCACGTTTCTATTTTTTGGTGGAAGTCAATTGGTAGCCTATTATCAATCAATGAGCCTAAGTCATGAAGATGAAGAGTCCGTTGTAAAAAGTTACTTTTTATTGAATGATTTTGATGAGCAGTTGGAAAAAGCGAAAACAGAAAGTGAACGTAAGGAAAAACTAGATGGAAATATCCGCTACTTAGCGAGCGCTATTACGAGTTATGGTGCGAATCGAGCGAGTGATTTGAACACAGAAGAAGGTCAGTTGATCTTGAATCGTTACTATAAGGCGATGTTGGATCTTGGCACGAATGCGATGCGCATGACGGATGGTTTTTATGGGAATGAAGAAGTGATCGCAGGGTATCAAGAAGATATCAACCGAATACGTGGGTACCAAAAGAAAGTCTTTGAATTGTACAAAGTCGATGAAGCAGCCCTAAAAAAAGCCAAAAGCAATTCTTGAGTAGGATCGGATCATGAGCGCAAAAAAACAAACAGGTAAACCGAAGAACAAACGAGCTAGAAATAGTCAATCCATTCAGCGAACGAAGAAGAACAAGCAGGCACTAAACAAACTAGTTCGTCGTAAAAAGCGGAATAGACTGTTTATAGAAGTAATCTGTGGTATGGGCCTCCTTATTTTATTGATATATGCACAATCCTATTTCTTCTTCAGTTTAGCGAAAGTCGACAGCTACGCAATGAGTCCCACCTTGAAACTGGGGGAGTATGTCTTGATTGAAAAACAAGCCCCCATTCAGCGTCAAGCGATCGTGTTGATTAAACGCAAAAGCGCACAGAAATCAGAGTTAAGACGTGTTATTGGGTTGCCCACAGAAAAAATAGCCTATCAAAATGACCAACTGTTCATAAATGAAGAAGAACGAGCAGAACCGTTTATCGCTTTGGAAAAAAAAGCAGCGTTTGAGAATGGCTTTGTCTACACGAAAGATTTTAGTTTATATGAAGTAACTGGAGTTGAAACCATCCCAAAAGATACCTATTTTGTGATGGGAGATAACCGCTTGTATTCAACGGATAGTCGAGAGTACAGTGTGATAAAAAAAGAAGAGATTATTGGTGTGGTGAATACAAGTCGGTAATAAGAGAGGTGGAGAGGAGAATAAGATGTACAGAGTAGGAATAGTGACGTTTGGAGAAGAGAACCTGAATGACGTACAATGGCCAAACGAGTGGCAAGTGGGAGTCATTGACACACAAGAACCGTTAGAAAAAAATACGTATGATTTACTTCTTTTTTATGAACAATCGATGGAACAGATTGCGAAGATTTGCGAATATATACTGCATACAAGAAAAGTGACCAATGCCTTATTATGGGTTTGGACAACGTTAGAAAGCGAAAGTACCCGAAAAGTTTACCGAAGTTTGGGAGTCGATGGAGTAGTGACGGATCAATTGACGGTAGAAGAGTGGTTACTGACATTGACGAATCATTTAAACCGTTTTAAGACGAAAGGAACGCCCCGAGAGGAAGAGCCTTTTGTGAAAGCACCAGCAGGAGAGATCTTGCTTAACGGAAGAAATAGCACAGTAAAGATTGGGGATCAAAAAGCGATACGGTTAACCCGATTAGAATACCAAGTATTGGACTTATTATATCGAAATGCGGGACAAGTCGTAACGTACGAGGAAATCTGGGAAGAGATATGGCAACAAGACGGAGAAGAGTCTAATCTATATCGAGTCAGTAATATCATTTTTCACTTACGAAGTAAAATCGAACAAGATATCAAACAACCCAAAGTGATTAAAACAGTTCGTTCTAGAGGTTATTGGTTGGATAAAGTTTAAAAGTATAATTCTAGAAAAGTGAAAATAGTTGCTCTATAACGTTGTATGTTACATAGTAGCTATTTTTTAGAATAAAAAACCACGAAAGTGTCTTGACACATTCGTGGTTTTTCCGTAGAATGAATAGTGTCATATATGTCAAGACACATCGGAGGGCAACATGAAAAGAAATTCAGTTAGACATTTAACAATTGCAGCGTTATTGGTTGCTATGGGGATTATTATTCCTATGGTCATGCCAAGAATTACGATAGGACCTGCTTCTTTTACATTAGCGAGTCATGTTCCACTATTTTTAGCGATGTTTTTTTCGCCAGGAGTAGCGATTGCCGTTAGTTTAGGTACAGGTTTTGGTTTCTTTCTATCTGCGACACCGATTATTGCATTAAGAGCACTTTCTCATTTACTTTTTGCAGTTATAGGTGCATTTTATTTACAGAAGCATCCCACGATTGTTTTATCTAAAAATAAGTTTGCTTTGTTCAATGGTCGCTTCCAATTATTTAATTTTATGATAGGCTTAATACATTCTGCTGCTGAATTAGCTGTAGTAAGTGTTTTTTATACAATGGGAAATATGCCAGAAACGTATTATACACAAGGATATATGTACTCGATCTTTTTGTTGATGGGAATTGGCGGATTGATCCATAGTTTGATTGATTACAACATTGCTTATTTTGTAGCAAATGCATTAAGCAAACAATTTAATATTCCAATATTTAGTCAGGCTAAAAAATTGGAACAAGCAAAAGTAGACAGTCTTCCCCAAGAGGCTGAAACGCTGATATAAAAAAGATGAGTAGCGAATTTTTACGCTACTCATCTTTTTTGTGAATAGGAATTACGGTAACTTAATCACTTGCTCAGTTTCTGGATCAAAGAAGTGAGCTTTATTGATATTAAATGCTAAATCAACCATTTCTTCTGGTTTGTGGAAATCACGAGCGTCTACTTTTGAGATGAATTCTGTATCGCCTAATTTGGTATAAAGCATTGTTTCAGCTCCTAATAGTTCAGATACAACAACTTCAGAACGGACAACAGCGTCATTCATTGTATCCAAGGCAACTTGTTCACTGTGGATATCTTCTGGTCTGATCCCAAAAATAACTGATTTACCTTCATAACCTTTTTCAACTAATAATTTATTTTTCCCTTCTGGAATCATCAATTCTAATCCATGGCCGTCACGAATGACACCATTGTTCAATGTGACGTTAAAGAAGTTCATAGCTGGCGAGCCAATAAAGCCTGCGACAAATATATTGTTAGGAGTATTATATACTTCTTTAGGTGAACCGATTTGTTGGATAAACCCATCTTTCATGATAACGATTCGATCGGCCATGGTCATAGCTTCTGTTTGATCATGAGTAACATAAACCGTTGTAGTTTCTAAACGACGGTGCAATTTTGCGATTTCTGCACGCATGGCTACACGTAATTTTGCATCTAGATTAGATAGAGGTTCATCCATCAAGAATACTTTTGCATCTCGAACAATCGCTCTACCTAACGCAACACGTTGGCGCTGTCCACCAGATAAGGCTGCTGGTTTACGATGTAAATAGTCAGTTAAACCTAAGATTTCACCTGCATTTTCAACACGTTTTTTGATTTCCGCTTTATCGTATTTGCGTAATTTCAACCCAAAGGCCATATTATCAAAAACAGTCATATGAGGATATAATGCATAGTTTTGGAAAACCATTGCGATATCACGATCTTTTGGTGCCACATCATTCATTACTTTATCACCAATAGTAAGTTCACCGTCTGTAATATCTTCTAGACCTGCGATCATTCTTAGCGTTGTCGATTTACCACAACCAGAAGGGCCAACAAAAACAATAAACTCTCGGTCTGCAATCTCTAGGTTAAAATCTGTTACAGAATAATTCTCTGCATTATCATATTTTTTATAGACATGTTTTAACGCCATTTCTACCATTGTCGTCACTCTTTTCTTTATTTTGTATCTTTAGTATAAATGAAAGCGCTATACATCCTCAACGGAAGGTTGCACAAGAAAAAATCTATTTATTCGTCAAAGTGACAAACAAGCAATCATTCCTTTAACTTTATAAGGGAAGACTTTGTTATAATGAGGAAAAGAACTGAATTGAGGGATCGACGATGAAAATTGCATTGATAGCACATGATCGAAAAAAAGAATTAATGGTTAAATTAACATTGGCTTATCAACCTATACTGAAAGAACACGAATTATTTGCAACAGGAACCACTGGACTAAAGGTTTCAGAAGCAACTGGGTTACCTGTTCATCGATTTAAGTCTGGACCTTTAGGTGGGGATCAGCAAATCGGGGCAATGATTTCAGAGGATAAGTTGGATATGGTGATATTTTTACGAGATCCATTGGCGGCACAACCACACGAACCGGATGTTACGGCGTTGATTCGTTTAAGTGATGTTTATGAGATCCCTTTGGCAACCAATATTGGGACGGCAGAAATTTTATTGAGAGGATTGCAGGCTGGTTTTGCGGATTTCAGAAATGTAGTTCATGAGCTAGATAATAAGCCCTTGTCGTTTTAACTCTTTTTATTTAAACTTAGTTGCAGCAATGTGGGGAATATGCTATATTGCCTTTAGGCTTAGGCCTAAATAAAACAGAGTAGGAAATAAAGCGTTAAGTGCTGGAAGGATGGGATGTTGCCTTTCGGACGAAGAATATAGGAGAACAGTGATCTAGCTGTACGAACTAGCTTCTCAGAAAAAAGATAAAATATGATTGTGACCGAAAGCATCACATTCCTATTTCCTATTTTTCAGTCGAAGCTGAACCAGTTCGTTACACTTTTCTATGATCTAGCTACACGAACCATCTCTTTAGGAAAATAGATAAAGTATCAGTGAAACAAAAAGCGTTTCAATGCTACTTTCCTAATTTTCAAAAGAGATAACCAGTTCGTTCCGCTTTTCTATATTCGCGGTTTTGTTTTCGCATTCGCTGCATATTTTGTGTAGCAGCTCTTAGAGGAGATGCTAGAAATGAAGAAAAGAAAAATTGATACCAGAACTATTACGCTGATGAGTTTGTTGATTGCGTTAATGGTAGTTTTTACACGATTTATTTCGTTTGAGACCCAGTTTTTACGAATTAGTTTGACCTTTATTCCAGAATCACTGATGGCCATTCTTTTTGGTCCGTTCTGGACAGGGATTGGCAGTGCAGTAGCTGACACAGTCGGTATGCTGTTATTTCCTAAAGGACCTTATTTTCCTGGTTTTACATTAAATGCCTTTATTTCTGGTGCGATTTATGGGTTCTTTTATTACAAGAAGGAGTTAACATGGAAACGAGTAATCATGGCGACATTGTCCGTTACGTTGATTATTCATATGTTCTTGACGCCTTTGTGGTTAGGATTAATGTATGGTGTGAATATCTCCAATCTCGCTTGGTGGGCACCTAGAATTGTGAAGAATATCATCTTTTTCCCGATCCAAGTAGTTGCCACATATTATTTAGGAATTAAAGTTCCGTATAAACAATTTTTGAAGAAATCATTGACTAATTTAAAATAAAAAAGAGCCCTCAACTTTCCAACATCCCAAGGAAGTGTGAGGGCTTTTTGGTATTCTTTGATTTAATGAGTCACAATTGATTTTTAAATTGTGCTTCATATAATGCATGGTAAAACCCATCTTTTTTATTAATCAACTCATCATGACTGCCGATCTCGACAACAGAACCTTGTTCCATCACTAGAATTTTATCCGCATTTTTAATTGTTGAAAGTCGATGAGCAATTACGAAACTAGTACGACCGTCCATCATTTGTAAGAAGGCATCTTGAATCTTTTTTTCGGTCAGAGTATCAACTGAACTAGTTGCTTCATCTAAAATCAACATAGGCGGATCACTAATCATTGTTCTAGCTATCGTCATCAATTGTCTTTGGCCTTCGGAGATTTTGATTCCACTGGCACCAATCAAAGTATCTAACCCTTCAGGCAAACGAGTAACAAAATCAAAGATATACGCTTTTTTCATAGCAGTTTCAATTTGTTCATCTGTTGCACTAGGATTACCATAAGTCAAATTATCCCGAATCGTACTATCGAATAGCCAAGTATCTTGTAAAACCATACCAAAGCTTTTTCGTAAACTGTCTCGAGTGACTTGAGTGATTTTATGACCATCAATTGAAATTTGACCTTTATCTACCTCATAAAAACGCATCAGTAAATTGACTAGAGTTGATTTTCCAGCTCCGGTTTGTCCGACAATGGCAATTGTTTCACCAGGTAAGGCAGTTAGATTAAAGTTTTGGATCAATGGTTTTGACGGAGTATACGAGAAATCCACTTGTTCGAATGTTACTTTTCCAATAACGTCGTTTAAAACGAATGCATGCTTGCCATCAGGTTTTTCTTCAGGTTGGTTGATGATTTCAAATGTCCGATCTAATCCTGCTAAAGCGGTTTGAATTTGGGTCGTGATTCCAGATAATTCGATAAAGGGCTTAGAAAATTGACTGGAATAAATTGTGAAACTAGAAATCACCCCGATCGTGATTGCTTGATTCCCGCTTAATAACAATAAGCCACCGACAAGACCGATTGACAAGTACGCTAAATGATCGATAAAGCGAGACAGTGGATTTGTAAGTGAAGAGGAGAACTGAGCTTTTTGTCCGCGTACATACAATTCTTGATTCAAAGATTCAAAGCGTTGCTGAGAAACATTTTCTTGTTGGAACGCTTTGACTATTTTTTGATTACCAACCATTTCAGAAACAAAACCGGATATTTCGCCTACGATTTTTTGTTGAGCAGAAAAATTTTTCTGAGATGATTTTGCGACTGCCCAGTTGACTAGAAAAATGATCGGAGTGGCTATCAAAACCACTGCTGTAAGAATTGGGCTAAGTTTTAACATAAAGAAAAAGGCAATAATCACAACAGATAGTCCTGAAAATAATTGGTTAAAAACAGCAGAGCAAGCTACTGAAATATTATCCATATCGTTTGTAAAGCGGCTGACAATATTCCCGTGAGAATTTTGATCATAATAATTTAATGGCAGCCGATTTAAATGAGCGAATGCATCTTTTCGTAATTCTGCAACAGAAAGATAGGAAACCCGGTTACCTAAACGTTGAATCAACCATTGGCTGATAACTGTAATAATTAAAATTCCTGCTAAAGTACTAAGTAATCGTAATAGCATTATGAAATCAACATTTCCTTCTGCAATCATTGTATCAACGGATTTCCCCATATAATAAGTCATCAAAACCGTGGTCAGTCCACTAAGAATACCAAGAACAATTGCCGCAATCATTTCCTTAGGATATCGGAGCAAATAAGGCATGAAACGATTAAATGAATTGGTAGATATTTTTTTCGTTGTCATGAGTTACTTTCCTCCTCTTGTGAAGCCACAATTTCTCGATAGGCTTCAGAATGGCGTAATAATTCTTCATGGGTTCCTAACCCGACTTGCTTGCCACTAGCCAAAACTAAAATTTGATCGGCTTGTTGTATTGAACTGATTCGTTGAGAGATTAGAATCAATGTAGTTTCTTTTAGATCTTGACGCAAGGCAGTTCGTAAATTTAAATCTGTTTGGTAATCTAAGGCGCTCAAAGAATCATCTAAGATCAAAACATCAGGCTTATGGATCAAGGCACGCGCAATCGTCAAACGTTGTTTTTGACCGCCAGAAAAATTTTTCCCACCTTCATAGACTTGTGTATCTAAGCCCGCGCTTAACGTTTCAACAAACTCTTTGCATTGAGCGGTTTCTAATGCTTGCCAACATTCTTCATCCGTAGCGTTTTCTTTGCCCCATTGAAGATTTTCTCGAATTGTTCCTGTAAATAAAATTGCAGTTTGAGGTGTGACTGCGATTTTTTTGCGTAGTTTATCTATAGGCCAGTCACGAACATTGATTCCATCAACAAATAAGTTTCCTTCACTTGTGTCATAAAAACGGGGAATCAACTGAGTTAAAGTGCTTTTCCCACCACCAGTTGGACCCGTGATACCTAGGACAGAATTTGCTGGAATCTTCAAAGAAATATCCGTTAAAGCTAACCCCGCAGAAGGTTGATAACGAAAGGAGACGTGATCGAATAAGATTCCCTTTGTTTGCTCCTTAACAGTGATTTCTGAATTTTTTGATTGAATACTCGGAACAACAGATAGGACTTCACTAACTCTTGAAGCGGATGCTGAGGCTCGAGTAAAAATGATAACCAGATTGGACACAACGATTAAAGCTAATAGCATTTGGTTCATATAATTGATCAAAGCCAACACTTCACCTTGTTGTAATCCCCCAATCTCTACTTTGATACCGCCAAGGTAAAGCAAGGCCAGAATACCAAGATTCATCACTAAGGTAGTGGCAGGTGTAAGCAAAGCTGAAATGTTAGAAACACGAATATAAATAGAAGAAAGGTCATCCGTTACGTCATTGACATGCTTTTCTTCTGTTTTTTTTCTAGCAAAGGCTCTAATGACTCTAACACCACTCAAATTTTGACTGATTTGTCGGTTTAACAAATCCAGTTTTTCTTGAACTTTTTTATATAAAGGCACTGTCGTTTTTATAATGAAATAAAGAATAAGACAAAAAATCGGTAACATAAGAAGAAAAATCAGCCCCATTTGCACATTGATATAAAAAGCCATAATAACAGAACCAATACTTAAAAATGGTGCACGGATTACGAGGCGAATCAGCATTGCCAAAGCCAATTGCAATTGATTAATGTCATTTGTCATGCGTGTAATCAAGGTATCTGTTCCAAAACTGTTTAATTCAGCATGGGAAAGCTGATTGATTTTTTTCATCAATTGATTTCTTAATTCTGTTCCAAATCCTTGTGAAGCAATAGATGAATAATATTGACAGATCATTACACAAATCAACCCGATGATTGACATCAAAAGCATCCAACCTGCCATTTGAAGCACGTAAGACCGGTCGTTATTTCTAATTCCCTGATCAACTAAACGAGCCATAAATAAGGGTAAAACTAATTCAAAACAAGCTTCCAAAAACTTGAAAAATGGACCGAGAATAATTTGTTTGCGGTATTTCTTTGCATATGTGAGTAAACTAAACATGGGTTTCCTCCTAAATTTAAAAGCTGAGCAGGATTATTCAACGAGGCATCGTTCCCCTGATTCAGCAGCGCTCTTTTTTCTGAGAGATGATCTTATAAGATTTCCCTTCTATTGTATATCAATCTCATCTGAGAATAAAGTTGCTCGCATTAAACCACATTTATTTGATACAATAACTAGTAAATGCTATTTCTAAGGAGAAAAAATATGAATGAATTTATCAAAATTGTCTTATTATTTTTCATCTACTCATTTATTGGTTGGCTTTGGGAGACTGTTTATTGCTCAATAAAGGCAGGAAAATTTGTATATCGCGGTTTTTTGATCGGTCCTTATTGTCCGATTTATGGTTTTGGCATTTTAAGTGTTCTTTATTTCTTAGAGCCGTTAAAGCAAGATATTGTGGTTTTATACTTACTTTCAACAATTCTGGTAACTATTTTGGAGTATATTACGAGTTACGGCTTGGAAAAGCTATTTCACGCTTCCTGGTGGGACTATAAAGATGTACCATTAAATATCAATGGTCGTGTGGCATTACCTGTTTCACTTTTTTGGGGAATCGGTTGTGTCTTGATTGTACGTGTCATCCATCCAAAAGTAATGGTATTAGAAGAATTTTTATCTGAAAAATTTGGTATTGTTTTGCCAATTATTTTATTGCTTCTTATTATAAGCGATTTAATCTATACGCTCATCAATATGCAATCATTCAAAAAAGTCACAGCGCAAATCAGTATGGCAGTAGAAGAGCGTAAACATGAATTAGCGGCTACATTGAATGAAAAGCGTGATGAACTTTCAGCTAATTTTACGGAGCTAAAGCAATCTGTATCAGAAGAACTCAATGATAGAAAGCAGCTAAAAACAGCCGAGCATCTATCTTGGTTAGAAGACTTCAAAGATAGTCCAGCAATCAAAAAATTATTGACCCATATGGACTTCAATCAGAAACGTTGGGTGCGAAATTATCCTAATTTGAAGTTGAAAAAGGTGAAAAACTCTTCCGAAGTTCAAGAAATCATCAATAAAAACAAAAATAAAGCTGACTAATTACTGTTTAGTATAACAGTATGTTTTTGTGTGCTATAACGGATGTAAACGTTGATATGATTGGTTTTATTCGTAGGTTTTGGAAATGGAAAGTGATAGATGAAAGGTAGGAATGTTACAGAAAAAAGGGTGTTTTCGCTAAAACGTAACAAATTGTAACACTATTGAAATAAAATAAGCTCTATAGATTAGTATAATAGGTGGAGTTGGATTTAGTTAGGAAAGGTGTTGGATTCAGTGAAAGTAAAAAAATTGATACCATTTTTAGCTGCTATCATGCTAGTAAATGTCGCTCTTCCAATTGGTGCCGCAGCAGAGTCATTAGATGAGCTGAAGGACAAAGAAGCACAGACTGCTCAAGCGGGAGAATCACTTAGCGAAGATATCAATACAGCTTTGAATGATGTTAATGAAAAATACGCTGAAATTGAAAAACTCAAAGTAGATATTTCAAAAGCTGAAGAAACAATCAAGAACTCTGAAGCTGAAATTACAGTGACAGAACAAAGCATTGCACGCCGTAAAGAAGTTGTTGGAAATCGAATGAAAGATGTCCAACTAAGTGGGGAACAACGTACATGGCAAGTATTATTAGATGCTGAAAGTGTATCAGATTTCTTTAATAAAGCGTATGCGATGACTATTTTACAAAATGCAGAAAAAGAAAAAATAGATCGACTTTCTAAAGATAAAGAAAAATTGTCTGAACTTCAAGAAACTGTAAAGAATAAACAAGAAGAATTACAAACCAACGAATCAAAATTACAGGATGAAGCATCAGCGATGGATGAACAAGTTGTAGCTTTAAAACAGCAATTATCTGATAATCAAGCAGCATTGCAACAAATTGCTAGCCAAAAACAAACAGAAGAAAAACGCATCAGTGATGAGAAGAAAGCCGCTGCAGCTCGTAAAAAACAAGCTATTGCGGAAGAAGCTCAAAGAAAAGCTGACGCTACTGCTTCTTCAAGTTCAAGTAGCAATTCATCATCAAGTAGTGAGTCAAGTAGCAGCTCTTCAAGTTCTAGCAGTGAAGAACAACCTGTTGTTACACCACCATCACAACCAGACGAAACACCAAATCCTGGTGGAGATACTGGTAATGGAGGCGCTAATGGCCGGGTACTTTACATGCAGTCAACGGCGTATTCATGGAGAGAAGCTGGTTCTGGTTTCATCACAGCAACTGGAATTGATCTTCGTTCACAAAGTAATGTGATCGCAGTTGATCCGAGTGTGATCCCGCTAGGATCATTTGTTGAAGTAGAAGGATACGGATTTGCGGTTGCTGGAGATACTGGTGGCGCAATCAATGGCAACATCATTGATGTACATTTCCCGACAGTTGACCAATGTTTGACTTGGGGACGCAGAAATAATGTTAAAGTTACAATCCAATAAAAACGAAGACACTCATTGAGTGTCTTTTTTTGTGCTTATGGAAGCGGGAGAAAAAATCATACTATTTTCTATTTATTAAAACAAATTAAAAAAAAAGTGAATGTAATGCATTAGAATAAAATAAATGTTACACTTCAATAAAGAAAGTGAGGAATAACAATGATTCGTTTTGCAACAAAAGAAGACGGAGAGGCTATTGCTCCGTTAATTTTAGTTATTTTAAAAGATATGGAATTACCATTATTAGAAATTATTCCAGAAGAAACACTTTTGGCGGTTTTAGCCGAAGCTGTGGCAGATCCAACTTATCGTTATGGCTATAAACGAGGATTGGTTTATGAAGAAGATGGAGAAGTAGCAGGAATTGCATTTGGCTACCCAAATGAAGATGAGCCTATTATTGATGAGCCGCTAAAAAAAGTTTTACGTAAATACAATTTGGATGAAGAAATCAGAATATTCATTGATCCTGAAACCTTGCCAAATGAATGGTATTTAGATTCGATTTCTGTTAATGAAAAGCATCGTGGATCAGGGATTGGTTCTAAATTATTAGATGCTTTGCCAAAAATGGCTAAAAGAGATGGTAAAGAGATTATTGGGTTGAGTGTGGATAAAGGAAATCCTAATGCTAAAAAATTGTATAGTCGCAAAGGTTTTAAAGATGTTGCTGAGATGATGATCAGTGGTCATCTTTACGATCATATGCAGAAAAAAATCAGCGAATAATATTCGCTGATTTTTTTTAGCAAGTTCCCCAACCTATGATCGGTTTATGATGTTGATTTTTCTTCCGATTATATAACCAATAATCCAACACAGCAGCAACACAAATGCATAATGGAGCATCTTCATCGTTTGTAACCACCAAACTAAAATAATCACCAGAAAAAAGAGTGGCTTTACTCATTTCCATAATTTTATGGTTGACCTGGTAGATAGAGTAGCGATGATTTTTTATATCACCTAAAACAGTCCAATGCATATGCTGGATATAATAAAAATCAGCATTTAAATTTAGGATTTTTCTTAAAACGCCAACTTTTTCAAATCCTTTGTATAATTCAAATCGTGATCCAAAGGCAAAAGATGTTTGTCTGATACTTGCAACTAACTCACCATTCATCGTGTATAAAGAAAGTGCATCGCCACGCGTCCCCCAACGTCCAACAAGTAAGAAAATGGACTTGCCGTCTTCGTCTTTGACAAGGGTTCTAGTGACTTTACTCAATTGTTGTTCTTGTATAAAAAACTCAGACACCATATCTCACCTCTTTTCCTTATTGTTTACTAGCTTAGGTAATTATAGGTTTTCTCGAATTGCTCGTAAGATGGCTTCGCCTACTCCATTTTCCAGATTTGTCGACGTAATGTATTTGGCATGATCTTTGACCTCTAACTCAGCATTTCCCATTGCAAAACTGACATCAGCCCACTGGAGCATACTCACATCATTAAAATTATCGCCGATAGTCATGACTTCCTTTTCAGAAATCCCACGATCTTTAGCAACATGAGCGACTGCGATTCCTTTTTGGGCATTTTTATGGTTGACTTCAATATTGTTTTGAGCGGATGAAGTAACAACTAAATCTGCTAGTTCTCTGATTTTAACACTTGCTGGAGCCAATACTTTTGGTCCTTCCATGCTGAAACCAATAATTTTTAAAACTTCGATGTCATCTTGTTGAATCAATGAGCGCATATCCTCAATATAAGTGATATCTAGTAGAGATAAATGAGCTGCAGCCATTGCAATTGCTACTTTGTATGTTAAATGGGGCATTGTTGTTGCAATATGTGAAGCAAAGTTTTCGATTCTTTTTTCTTGTTTTTCAGAATAGATCCCTTTATTGGTAGACACTTCAAAATAAATGTCGTTGGCCTCTAAAATATCTAAGATGTCATTTGCAGTTTCTTTTTCAATACCAGCAGTGAAAAGAGAATTACCTGCTTTATCAAATACTTTAGCACCGTTCAAAGTAATCATGGCACACTCGATTCCAGCTTCTTCTAACGCAGGTTTAGCCTCTGCATATGCTCTTCCTGTAGCAACCATAAATTCGATACCTAGACGTTCGGCTTCTTTAATAGCAGAAACATTGTCTTTTGAAATACCCATCTTTGAATCCAGTAGTGTTCCATCCATGTCTGAAGCAATCAGTTTAATCATAAAATTTTCTACACCTCGTTTATTTATCTTATCTATAGTTTACCATGTTTTTTCCATTTCAGTGCAGAAAAAATTCTCTTGTCACTTCTTAATAAATCCGCTATGCTAAAAGTGTAAAAGAAAGTTTTCAGAATAGAAGTTTTAATTATTAATAGTTCGTAAAATATTGAATTAAGCAAATCAAAGGAGGGCGACTAATGAAGGAAATCATTCATAATAGTTGGCAGGAAGTGTTAGAAGAAGAATTTACAAAGGAGTATTATTTAAATCTAAGAAAATTTTTAAAACAGGAATATAGCGATCAAACGATATATCCAGATATGTACCATATTTATTCTGCTTTAGAGTTAACACCGTACGAAGATGTAAAAGTTGTGATATTGGGTCAAGACCCGTATCATGGGCCCAACCAAGCTCATGGATTAAGTTTTTCTGTCCAACCAGGGGTTAGAACACCACCTTCGTTAATGAACATCTATAAAGAGCTTCAAGCGGATTTAGGTTATCCGCCTGTTTCACATGGATTTTTAGAAAGTTGGGCTAAACAAGGCGTTCTCTTATTAAATACTGTTTTAACTGTTCGCAATGGTCAAGCCTATTCTCATCGGGGACAAGGCTGGGAGAATTTGACGGATGCCATCATTAAAAAGTTGAATGAACGTGATCAGCCTATTGTCTTTATTTTATGGGGCAAACCGGCCCAAGAAAAAATCAAAATGATCGATACAAACAAACATATCATTATCAAGTCTCCACATCCAAGTCCTTTAGCAGCACATCGCGGTTTTTTTGGATCAAAACCATTCTCAAAAACCAATCAAGCTTTAGAGCAATTAGGCGAAACACCAATCAACTGGCAGTTGCCTGATACAGTGTCTTAAAACAGCGAACTCTGTTATAGTGCAGAAGGGCAAGTTTGTGAATATAATATCAGAATCAACATTTTTTACACTAATACAGCTATAAATAACTGTTATTTTCTTGCGGAATGGTGTATGATTAGATTGTATAAATAATCATTGGAGGGTATATCGTGGAATTATTCGATAGCTTAAAATTTAAAGTCATTCGCCGTAACATTAAAATTGTTTTCCCAGAAGCAACAGATCCTCGTATTTTAGGAGCTGCTGCTCGCTTGAAAGCAGAAGAGTTGATGGAACCGATCTTGATCGGTAAACAAGAAGCAATTGTGGAAGCAGCACATGCTCGCGGAATTAAAGCTTCTAACTTTACGATCATCGATCCAGATAATTATGATGGATGGGAAGATATGGTTCAAGCATTTGTTGAACGCCGTAATGGAAAAGTTACAGATGAAGATGCACGTAAGATTTTAAAAGATGTAAACTACTTTGGGACAATGCTAACTTACATGGGACTAGCTGATGGTATGGTCAGTGGAGCGATCCATTCAACTGGAGATACTGTTCGTCCAGCACTACAAATCATCAAAACAAAACCAGGTGTTAGCCGTACAAGTGGTGCGATGATCATGGTTCGTGGTCGCGACCAAGAAAAATATATCTTTGCAGATTGCGCGATCAATGTAAATCCAACAGCACAAGAGTTAGCTGAGATTGCAGTCGATAGTGCAAAAACAGCGGAATTATTCGATATCGAGCCAAAAGTTGCAATGATGAGTTTTTCAACAAAAGGTTCTGCTAAAGCACCTGAAGTCGATAAAGTTGTCGAAGCAACTAAAATTGCTAAAAGTTTAGCACCTGAACTTGAAATCGACGGTGAATTACAATTTGACGCATCATATGTTGCATCAGTTGCACAATTAAAAGCACCTAATTCACCTGTAGCTGGACAAGCAACAGTCTTTGTTTTCCCTGAATTACAGTCAGGAAATATTGGCTACAAGATCGCTCAACGTTTAGGTAACTTTGAAGCAATCGGTCCAATTTTACAAGGGTTGAACAAACCAGTTTCAGATTTATCACGTGGAGCAAACGAAGAAGATATCTACAAATTATCAATCATCACTGCTGCACAAACATTAATGAGCTAATTACATTTACTGGAGAACTCGAATCAAACGTTCAGCGTTTTGTTCTAGTTCTCTAGTTTTTTTTGTCATAATTCGGTATACTACACTACATAGAAACATGAATAGTTTAGATAGGCAGGTGAAAAAATGGATATACTAATTAGTAATTCAGGTGAGACAGAAGCGATAGCTAAAATCATTGGTTCTACCGCAGAGCCTGGTGACACGATCATTCTTTCTGGTGATTTAGGTGCAGGGAAAACAACGATGACTAAAGGGATTGCTTTAGGTTTAGGAATCGACCAAATGATCAAAAGCCCTACCTATACAATTATTCGAGAGTATCAGCAAGGGCGTCTACCGTTGTATCATATGGATGTGTATCGTATTGAAGGTGCCACCGATGATTTGGGCTTAGATGAATATTTTGAAGGGGACGGCTTATCTGTTGTTGAGTGGGGAAAATTATTGGGTGAATTTTTACCGACAGACTATTTAGATATAATGATCGAAAAAGATCTAGAAAATCTGGAAAAAAGAACAATATCATTTCAAGCGATTGGATCGCAAGCACAAATGTTTTTAGAGCGTATTCAGAAAAAAATGGAGGAACATGCATGACAGAGGTTGAATTTACAATTCGGGAAGCTATTCCAGATGATGCAGCAGAGATTTTACATGCATTAAAAGTTATTGGCAGTGAGACGCCTTATCTCGTGATGGATGAAAAAGGAATGGAGATGACTCCCGTTGAGATGAGTGAGAACTTAGCAAATCTTTATGAATCATCGAACAACGTGTTGATGGTTGCCTTAGCAGATGGCAAAGTCATTGGTACGGCTTCTGTCAAAGCGTCATCAAAAAAACGTATGGAACACATTGGTGAGATCGGGATCAGTATCTTAAAAGACTTTTGGGGCTTTGGTTTAGGAAGTTTGATGATGGATGAGCTGATTTTATGGGCGAAGGAAAGCGAAGTGATTCGTCGTTTAGAATTAACGGTGCAGCATCGAAATCAGCGTGCGGTCCATGTTTATGAAAAAATGGGATTTAAAACAGAAGCGATCATGCCGCGAGGGGCGAAAACGGACAATGGTGAATTTTTAGATGTTCATTTAATGAGTATGATGATCGATTGAGATAAATAAAGTGTTGGACAGAAAAAGAATTTTGTTCAATGCTTTTTTAGTTACACTACGTTACCTAGATGTCACAAGTTACCTCTTCTTTCATCGTGTAACTACTTTTGTTTTTTCTATATATTGTTTTCTTCGTAAGCGCTATACTGAGGTCAGATAAATCGCTTAAGGAGCTGAACGAAATGTCAAAAGGAATTAAAATCGTTACGATCGGTGGAGGATCAAGTTACACACCAGAATTAGTAGAAGGATTTATTAAACGTTATGACGAATTACCTGTGCGTGAATTATGGCTAGTTGATATTGAAGCAGGAAAAGAAAAACTAGAAATCGTTGGGGCTATGGCAAAACGTATGGTCAAAGCAGCTGGTGTAGATTGTGAGGTTCATTTAACGCTAGATCGTCGTGAAGCATTGAAAGATGCTGATTTTGTTACAACGCAATTACGTGTAGGATTATTAGATGCTCGTATTTTAGATGAACGAATTCCTTTAAGCCATGGGTTGATCGGACAAGAAACGAATGGGGCCGGTGGAATTTTCAAAGCGTTAAGAACTGTTCCAGTGATTTTAGATATCGTAGAAGACATGAAAGAATTATGTCCAAATGCTTGGTTGATCAACTTTACAAATCCAGCAGGAATGGTAACAGAAGCTGTTTTACGTTATGGAAATTGGGATAAGGTTGTGGGCTTATGTAATATTCCAGTTAATGCAGTATTTGAAGAAGCAGAGTTATTAGGTGAAAATAACCGCGACTTATTCTTCCAATTTGCTGGGATCAATCACTTACATTGGCACACAATTACAGATAAAAACGGGAATGATCGTACAGATGAACTGATCAAAGTGATGTACGGTCAAGATGATGCAAAGTCAATCGTAGCCAATATCAAAGACAATAACTTGATTTGGGAACAAGTTGAAAACTTACACATGGTTCCTTGTCCATACCACAACTATTATTACTATACAGATAAAATGTTAGCTGAAGAATTAGAAGACTTTAAAAACAATGGAACACGTGCCGAAAAAGTGAAAGAAATCGAACATGAATTGTTTGAACTATATAAAGATCCAAATCTAGATTACAAACCAAAACAATTAGCAGAACGTGGCGGCGCTCGTTATAGTGATGCAGCGTGTGAAATCATCAACTCTATCCATAATGATAAACGCACAACGATGACCGTTAGCACTAGAAACAATGGGACGATCACAGATTTACCAGCTGAAAGTGCCGTAGAAGTGACGTGTACGATTACAGGAAAAGGACCAGTCCCTTACAATTTCGGTAGCTTCAAACCTCAAGAACGAGGTTTGTTGCAAGTGATGAAATCAATGGAAGAATTAACAATTGAAGCAGCAGTTACCGGTGATTACGGTACGTTGTTACAAGCATTTACAATGAATCCATTGATCACAAGTGGCGATGTAGCAAAAGAGGTAATGGATGAATTATTAGAAGCGCATAAACAATATTTACCTACATTCTTTAAAGAAAGTAACTAAACTAAAAAAGCAAGACTGCTCAATTTTATGAGTGGTCTTGCTTTTGTTTTTGCACTTCTTTTGCTAAATACTCAACGGTATAAAGTGCTGGAACTTGAGAGGTAATATCACTATCACCAATTCTTTCTGTTGAAATGTAATAAGGAATATTTACATCAGAAAGAGCCGCAATCGGTGACTTTTCACTATTTGTAATCGAAATGATCGAGCTATCATTTGTAATAAAATGATTCAGATAATTAATAATCGCTTCATTTTCACCACTGACAGAAAGAGCGATCACACAAACATTTTTCGCCATGCTTTTATTAAAAAAGTTGACTGGATGATTGATTGGATCTTCAATATGAAAGGCCATACTGAAAATAGATGAAAAGTACAACGCACCATATTCAGCAATAATATTTGATGATCCTGTCCCGATAAACAAAACAAGATCTTTCTCGGACAACAATTTCGCCGCTGCTTGAATTCGTTCTTGATAAAAAGTTTCGGTCGATCGTTGGATAAAATTAGTAAAAGATGTTTCATCTACAGCATGGGTGGTTACAGGTTCAGCCAATGATTTTCGATATAAATTCAATTTAATTTTAAATTCAGAAAATCCTTCGCAGCCAAATTTTCGGCAAAAACGCAAAATACTAGCTGTACTGCTATGGGTTTCTTTGGCCAATTCGCGAATTCTCATGTACACGACTTCATCGATATGAGAGGCAATATATTTATAAATTTCTAAATCGATGGGGCTAAGGTCAGGACTATGATCTAAAAATAACAAGTTACTCACTACTTTCCTTACTTATTTAAATCAATACTATAAACGAAGTGACGAACTGGTAGACCAGAATAATCTTTATCAAATTGTTTTACAATCGTCATGTTATTTTTTTCAGCAACTTTTTGAGAAGGACTATTGGTATCTCGGATAATCGAACAAATTTTTTCTGCATTTAATACATTTTTGGCATAAGTGATACATAATTTGCTAGCAGAGGTTGCATAACCTTGATTCCAATAACGTTTGTTGACTAAGTAACCAATTTCTAATAAGGAATCATTTTCAACTTCAGAATAAACAATACCACATTGTCCAATAAAATTATTCCTTTTTTTGTCGATGATCGCCCACAAACCAAAACCATTTTCTTGGTAGCTTTTTAAGTTCCAATTTAACCAATCTTTTACCTTTTCATCTGTGAATACTGATTCATATGCATACATTGTTTCTTCGTCTTGTAAAATCAAGCATAAATCCTCAAAATCATTGAGCGTGAATTCTCTTAAATAGAGCTGTTCATTTTCGATTATTTTTTTAGTCATTATACGTTTCTTCCTTTTTATCAAACTTCTAACTTCATATTCATGACGAATAGCAGTCCAAATTCTCCTTGGATAATTTTCTCTAAACGCTCAAAACCTGTTTTTTCATAGAGTGTTTGGGCAGCAATGTTCTTTTTGTTTACTGCAAGAATGATTTCATTAATATCTGGGAAATTTGATCGAATGTAATCGGGTAGCGCTTTTAGCACTGCTTTTGCGTAGCCATGTCCTTGATATCGCCTATCTGTAGAGAAGGTTCTGAGTAAAATAGCTTGTTCATTTGTTGTATATAAAGCAACATCTTTTTTTTCATCTAAAACAAAAAAATTTGTTAATTGTTTGTTTTCTATCCCTAAAATTGGATGGATAAAAGGGTTTGTCTGAGAAATTTGGATGGGTATTTCAGGAGTTCCTGTATAGAGTAATTGCTCATCATTTAATTGATAGTGCTGGATCATTACTGAAAAATCAGCTGTGTACCGTTGTAAGAGCATGTTTTACACATCCTTTCATACATACTATTCCCGTATCAAAATAGGAAGAACTTCTATTATTTTACCACAGTAACTGGCTAAGACTGCAAAAAATAAGGTTGAAGTGCCCAAATAGTGACAGGAAAATAAAAGGAAGTCGGGATAATACCAACAGAAATCTGGGAGTTTGCACTCATTAATTCCACGTATACTAAGTTCATCAAGTAATAATTGCTGTATAACTTCGATAATCATAGTCGCCCGAGACTTTAAATGAGAGGAGATGTCAAAGCGAAATTGAACGATGTTTTTTTGAATACTAAAACGGATGTATCGTTTGAGCAGCAAGATAAGGCAATCAAAAAACAGTTAAAAATTATCCGAAAGCTGCAAAAGCGGGTAAAAGAAGAACAACGAAGAAAAAATCAACTTGCATCTCAATTAAAGCGATCGCTTCAATTATTAGAAGAATTAAAACAGTAGCAACAGACTAAAGGAGGAAATGAACATATGACAGCATTAAGCGGAGTAGATGTAGTTTGGCGTTTTCGTTTAGCCGAAGACGAAGGAAATGAAAGTGCGTGGGGACTAGCCTACAGTACAGAAAATGGTTATTCAAAATCGAAAGAAAGTGAATCGACAGTAACGAAAGACGGTAGTGTTGTAACACCAGGAGCAACTGAAACAACAGTAACTGCTACAACGTTATACAAAATCGGTTCAACTCAAATCGATAAATTAGAAACAGCGATGGATGAAAATAAACGTGTTCAAATCTGGCGTATTAATACCAAAGAAATTGGCACGGGTAATAATGAAGGAAAGTATAAGGCAAAATATTTTGAAGGCTATTTTACTTCCTTTGAAGAAACGGATACAGCTGAAAATAAAGTGGAATATTCTTTAGAATGGGCAATCGAAGGCGCTGGAAAGAACGGTTTTGCAGCATTAGAGCTAGATACTTCCGAAGGCGGCGATTATGAGTTTAAAGACACTGTAAAAGTAGAAAAAGCGCCCTAATATTTTAAACACAAGCATATAAATTAAGAGGTTGGTTTAACTAACCTCTTTCAAACTCAGGAGGAATAAAGATGGAACTAACAATGGACGAAAAAACATTTAGCTGCAAATTCGGCTACGGTTTTTTAAAAGAAACCAACAAACGTTATTCAGTAGAACGCGGTGGAATGCAGTTGAAGTTAGGCGTTGGAGCAATTGTTTCAAATCTTCTTTTATCAGATGTCGACACGCTTTTTGAAGTACTATTGATTGCCAATATGACAGAAAAGCCTAGAATGACCGTTAAATTTTTAGAAGATTATGTTGAACAAAATGGAACAAAAAATCTGTTTGAAGAAGTGATCGATGAGTTAAAAAAGTCGGAATATACCGGGATGATGACCAGCAAAATGTTGGAAGAAGCACAAGCGTAAAAAATATAGATTTTGATGAAGTGTATGAACAGGTTCGTTTAAACTGTTTACGTTTCTTAAAAATCGAAGATTTTAATGAAATAGATCGTTTGACGATTCCAGATTATGAGGTACGTATGAAGGCCTATCAGTTAAAGCAGTTAGATCGTCAATATGAGATTCATATGCAGGCTTGGGCTACAGTTATGGCAGGACAAACACGAAAAGGTAAACCAGTTTTTAGAACTTTCGATAAATTTTTTGATTATCGCAAAGCAGAAGAGAAACTATTGGGCCGACAAAAAGGAACTTCTCCTGATAAAGAAAAACTTCGAAATTGGATTGCCAATTTTAATTCATAGGAAAGGAGGGAGAAAATGGCAGAAGAAATATTACCAACGACAAATAAACAATTTGTTAGATCTATAAAAAAATCAATGAAGGTTACCAAGGTTTTAGATCAACAAATAGTTAAGGCCACTAAGCATTTGAACAAATTTGTAAACCCGCTATCGAAAACTTCTGAACTATCAAAACCATTTCTTGTTATGAAAAAGCAGATCGAATCCCTAAATAAAGCGATTTCAGCGAACGATTTATCTGATTTTCAAACAACCCTTACAAACATCGGGGTGGCTTTTTCGGATGTAATAACTCAAAGTGCTCAGATGATTCGTTCGATGAATCAAGCAAGTAAAAGTTATAACATACTGAGTAATGCTTTTCAAGGAGAACTAAGTATTGATGACACTAGTCTAATTTCTCTGGATAGCCAAACAAAAAATTTGCTTCAAAGTTTCATCAGCTTTCAAACTCTTTTATCTAGTTTGAAAAATAAGCTAGCTTTAGATGGTTCAAATATCAAGGAATTAGTTGATATCGGAAGAAAAATAACAACAGAATTTTTTAGTATGAGCCAAAGTATAAATACTTTCAGTACAACATTTGCAAGCAGTCTACCAGTTGTTGGAAACTTCAGCCGTGCATTGAACGATACAATCGCGTCAATTGATGCATCTTTTTCAATGTTGATAGCAACGAGTGAAACATTAAATAGCGCTTTGACAAATGCTATAAAAGAACCTGAAAAACAAATAAAAAGTACAGAAAATAGTTTTCAAAAATTAAAAACAGGTCTAACAGACCTTTTTAAGCCATTAGAAAATACTTCCAGTATGGGGAATGCATTTGATGAGATAAAAGCTCGGATAAGTAATTTGGATGAAAACTTAGGAAACATAGAGCTACCAGATTTTCAAAGTTCTGTTACAGGTATAGGAAAAGCTTTTCAGACCGTTACTTCACAAAGTGGTTCGATGTTTCAAAATATGAATCGATCGATGGATCAAACAAGTCAGAATTACTCTTTGTTAAAAAAAGTATTTAAAGGGAAATTAGAAATTGATGACTCCAATTTCAACAGAATGGATGAAAGTACACAAAATTTAGTTCGACGTTTTTCAGACGCAAAAAATGGTCTGAAAGTATTTAAAGGAGAATTGAAAATTGGTGATGATGCATTTAAGGAGCTTGATAAAGCTTCACAAATATCTGTAAAAAGATTTACTGAGCTGGAGAAAAAAATAAGTGGTGTTAAGGAAATGATGAGTAACACAGGTTTTTCGATGTTAGCGAAGATTGCTCCGCCAAAATTAACAGATCCATATGCTAGCGGTGAATTAGATCCAACTGCAGCACTCAGATCTACGTTAGATTTTGGATTAGAAGATATAAAACAGAAACTTTCAAAATTCAGTATAGTAGGAACTGGGCTGTCAAAAGCAATACAAGGACCGATGAAGATTGGAACATCTGCTTTAGGTGGTATGGTGCAAGGATTAGTGTCAGTCATGGGGATTGCCATGAAAGCTATCGCACCCACTGCAATTTTAGGGGTTGCATTAGCTGGCTTGGCTTTATTAGACGGCCAAATGGGTGGCCAGATTAGTAGTATGATTGAAACTGCTACAACTAAAGGTCCTGAAATCATTAAAGGATTTGTAGATGGAATTATTACTAAATTACCAGATTTGATTAGTTCCGGTGCTCAAATAGTTGCAGGTTTAGCAGAAGCAATTTCCGTAAATCTACCTGTAATCATGCAAAGTGCAGTTGATTTGATTGGTGCTTTAGTTAATGGGGTAATTGAAAGTTTACCAACATTGATACCAGCGGCTTTAATGTTGATTGAATCCTTAGCCACAAGCTTATTAGCTGCAGCACCCCAGTTGTTATTAACGGGATTAGATTTATTAATTGCTTTAGTTGACGGAATTTTAACTAATAAGGATCAGATTATTACTACTGTAACAAATATTATTGAAGCGTTCACTACCAATATTACGAATAAATTGCCTGAAATTATTAAAAAAGGTGTTGAAGTGTTAACAAAACTTGCAGAAGGTATCGCCTCTGTATTACCAACCTTGATACCAGTTGCTTTAGAAGCAATTGCAACTTTAGTAGGAACACTCTTAGAGCAGTTGCCTACATTAATTGATGCCGCAATTAAAATTGTCGCCGCATTGTGTAAAGGGTTATGGGATAACTTACCCGATATTTTATTAGCTGCTGGCAAGTTACTATGGACATTTATTGAAGGAATCATAGGGATGTTACCAGATATTGCTACTGCGGGATTTAAAATGGCTAATGAGATAATCAAAGAAATTACAGGTGTAGATTTATTTGAAATTGGTGGAAATATAATACAAGGGCTGATAGATGGTATTGAAGCAGGTGTTAAATGGCTTTCGAAAACTTTGAGTAATATTGGCGATAGCATTCAAAATTTCTTTACTGGCAAGTTCAAAATCCACTCACCATCCCGTTGGATGCGAGATGAAATCGGAGCAATGTTGCCAGCAGGTTTAGCAATCGGTATCGAAAGAAATGCTCATGTCATCGATCAACCAATGGATAAACTAGCTTCTCAAATTATGCTTCCGAGCTTAGACAGCTTAGATCAACATTTAGAAACGGTCCAAGATATATCAGTTCAATCAAGTAGTAAACAAACGATGATCCAAACCAAACAACCAGCAACTTTCAACATCAAACTCGGCAATCAACAATTCAAAGCTTTTGTTTCAGACATTTCAGAAGCAATGGGACAAGATTCTGCTATCAATTTAGCATTTTAGAAGGAGGGAAAAAATGTATTATTTTGAAGACACAACGAAAAAAGTCCACAAAGATGATTTGATCCTTCCTTCGTCAGCTATGCTGTATGACGGCCTTTATCTTGAAAAAATGATCACAGGCTACCGTACACTAGCTGTAACTGGTAGGGAAATGTTATCTCTCAATATAGAAACGCAAGAAACACAAGTCGGTAGTATCAAACTAAATCAAAAGCTACCTGCTCGAACAATCAAAGTAAGCTATCAATTAATTGGAAAAGACGCAAAAGATGTGCAAAAAAAATACCATCAGTTGATGCGTTTACTTTATAAAGAGTCAGATGTTGAGATTCGGTTTAAAGATGAGCTGGATTACCATTATTATGGACAATATATGACCACGGATGATGTACGTGGAGATACAAACAGCATTATTGCAAGTTTTGAAATTCTTTGTGCGGATCCTAAAAAATATTCTGTATTATTAAAAACAGATGGCGCAATCACTACCTATTTGCCTTATCCAACAACTCCTGAAAAAATTGAAGTCATTATTGCAAAATTTGGTTCATTAATGATTTCAAATGGAGATAAAACGATTAAAATTACCAGCTACAATTTAAGTGCTGGTGATCGAGTCATTTTTGATTTCCTAAAAGGAAAAGTTTTTGTAAATAAGCTGGATCAAACTTTTCTACTTGATTTAGAAAGTGATTTTGAAAATTTTACGATCCAAGAAGGTCAAACTATTGGTTGTAGCAATGGATCGATGATTATTTCTTATCGGGAGGTACAGCTATGAACAAAAGTGTTTATTTTTTTGATGAGCGACAGCACTTGCTTCGGATCGTGAAAGAAAACGAGCTGATAGAAGTCATTCAGGAAAAAGAAATTACTTCAAATAAAGAAGAATTGATGAATGATACTCTAAATGTCTCCACTGTTTACGATGAAGAATTAAAACAAGCAGCGTATATGGCTGTAAAAGAGGAAGCTTCTTATTATAGCTTATACAGAATTATTTTAGACACTGAATCTGAGAACATTTTATCTTTTGTAGGAATTAGCTTTGCACCTGATGAACTTGATTCTTATGTAGTAAAAAATGTTGAAGCTAAAAACGATTCAATCAAAAATACAGTACAAAAACTTTTAACAGAAACAGAGTGGCGTTTAGGGAAAATCGATGCAAACTTACCTGTCATAACAGAAGATTTTAGTTTCCTCTCTGTGCGTGATGCATTAAAAAATATTCAAACAAAAGGCTGCGAAATTCTATTTAAATACAAAATAGATGGTATCGGTATCACAGATAAATGGCTAGAGATATATCGTGAAATTGGTGAACAAAGTAACCAGCGTTTTACTTACGGTGATAAAGCATTAAGTATCATAAAAGAACAAGATCGCAATCAAGTATATACAAGCCTGATTGGACGGGGCCGTGGTGAAGATGTCGGTGATGGAAAAGGCAAGCGTATTGAGTTTACAAATATAGAGTGGAAAAAAGCAAATGGCAAACCTTTAAATAAACCAAAGGGACAAAATTGGCTAGAATTTCCTGAAATGACAACACAATACGGCATCCCGCTAAAAAATGGCGGCATGAGAAAACGGGAAAAAGTCATCACGTTTGATGAAGAAGAAAGTCCAGAAAAATTACTTCAAAAAACATATGATTCACTCATTGAATATTCACGTCCACTCGTTCAATTTAAAACTGAAATTTTAGGTGGAGATACGATTGGAAATACTGTGACTATCCATAGGCATGACCGAAACTATCACTACGAAACTCGCATTTTCAAAGTAAAAAACGATCGTTTGACGGGCAAAGTCGAAGCAGGGTTAGGAGATAATATTTCAAAAAGCATTTCAAAAGCTACTTCGGATTTAAAAGGGAACGTCGATTCTTTGGAAGAAAAGAAAATGACTTTTTATGATTCAGAAGAAATTTCAAAGTGGCAAGATGATATTATTCGTGGAGCCAAAGGCGGTTCTATAAAGCTTATGAACGGAATCGAAACGGGAAAATCAACTAGTCGTGAACCGTATCAAATGGTATGGATGAACAAGGATTCACTTGAGACCAGTGACCATTTTCTAGTTGCCAATAGTGAAGGTATCGGTTTTATTGATGGAGATTTTAATAAAGGAAAATATAAAACTGCTTGGACGATTGACGGAAAATTTAATGCTGATTTTATTCAAGCTGGGACAATTAGAGGTCGAACAATTGAAGGTTGCGAGTTCAAGACGCTAGATGACGCATTTCAAATAAAAATTCTAAATGGAAATATTATTTTCAGCGATAAAAAGGTAAATAAAAGATTAGGTTCCATAAGTGCAACGACAAGTGATGGCAAAGTTAATGGATTTGCAGTCATTCAACAACCAGGTTTTATTTTTTCATTAAATTCTGGAAGTAAAGATAAAGAAAATACTTCTAACTATGTTATTCAAATACCAAAAGATAGCACAATGGAAGAGCCTAAGCTAAATTCACGAGCAATTTGGAATCATAATGGGGATTTGCATATTAAAGGAAAGCTATTTCTTAATGGCAAAGAAATAACCGGTAACGGCAGTGGAGGATCTGGTGGCATCGGTGGAGGAATACCACCAGAACTAACAACCGACCAAGAAAAAAATGCTTGGGGCATCTGGCAATTCTTTAAAAATAAAGGCTGGAGTGAACAATCGATTGCTGGAATGCTAGGGAATATCCAATCAGAATCGGGGATCATGCCTGATATCGACGAACTAAGTGGCGGCGGTGGTTATGGACTAACTCAATGGACACCTAAATCCAAGCTAGTTAATTGGTGTAATGAAAATGGTTTGGATCATCGAACGCTGGACTCCCAATGTCAACGAATACAATGGGAAATGGAAAATAATCAGCAATGGTTTCCAAACTATGAAAGACCAGATTTATCAAACATCTCTTTTAAAGATTTCACTAAGCTTTCGGATGTTAAATTGTCAGCAGAATATTTTATTGCATTTTACGAGCATCCTAAATATCCTAATCAGCCAGTAAGAGCACAACAAGCTCAATACTGGTATGACAAGTTAAGAAATTTGAAACCAGGAGCGTCAACGGGAGCTGCGGGACTAGCTCATTTAGACACCTTATATAAGCAACCCTTAGGAAATGGACAGTGTTATGCAGTGCCTGCAGAGTATTCTGGATTTTTAGGTGGTTGTGGTTTAGGCGCAAGTACGGGCTATCCATTAAGCCATAACATAGGAGATACAGAAGCAGCGGCGGAAATCGGTAGCGCTTATGATTGGGCTGCAGTTGGTTGGAAAGTAATTTTTAATCCGACATATGAGCAGTTAGTACCGGGTGCAATCATCAACTGGAAACGCGGTGGAAACATCGGTGGTTTTAACGTTGACTATACCTATGGTCATACAGGCGTTATTCGAGGGTTAACCCCTGGTGGTTTCCAAACCTATGAACAAAATATCGGATTAGGGCAGGTCGTTGGTAAATATGAACGCCCGTGGGTTGGATCAAGCGAGATCAGTTCGATCGTTATTCCGCCAAAATAATCAATTTTTAGAAAGGAGTGAGTAAATGTCAATCGTATATCCAATTTTTCTATCAACGACACAACCAAATGACAATATTCCAACAATTATGGTTCGTCAATTTGACGAAGGAACCCAAGTCTTGGCTGTGACAATAACAGAACATGGAAAACCAAAAGACATTTCAAATTTAACCCCTTTTTTCTGCGTCAAACAAGGACATCATATTGGACTCGGTTTATCCGAGCAAAAGGTCACTAAAATCATCGACGCAAAAAAAGGAAAATTAGAATACACATTAACAAATTACGATATGCAAAGTGTCGGAGAAAATACTGCTTACTTTAGTTTTAGAGAATTGCAGAAAGATTTAAGCTGGCGACAACAATTTTCAACACGGGATTTTGCTTATCAAGTCAAAGAAAGTATTTACGATGATGGTATCAAAGATAGTAACTATATTTGGACATTTGAGGAAATCTTACGCTATTTCACTGAATGGGTGAAAACTTGCCAGGAGATTTATGATGATTGGTATTTAGTAGCACAAGAAGAATTGCAGCGTATTATTGCAGAGTTTCAAAGTTGGATCACAACAAATCAAGAGCGATACGATCAATGGACGACAGTTCAAAGAGCAGAATTCGATCAATGGTTTGCAACGATCAAAGAAATCTTAGATGAAAATGCTGCGGGGAATCTTTTAAATTTAATTGAAGAGTTAAAACAAGCACATTTCACGTTGAAAAGTGGTGAAGCTGGAATCCTTAGAACGATCCGAGATGATAAATTTAGCTTAAATCACGGCGTAACCAAATTAGGAACAGTTACACATAAAAAAGAGGCTTCAGCTTTAGTAATAGCTGAAATTGATAGTGAAAAACAAAAGACTTTCTTCATAAGAAAGGTAGGTTCAGTTTGATGGCAAATGAAGTAGAAATAAAAAAAGTCATGGAAACGGATGAAGCGGGTGTACAACGCCAAGTTTTTCCAGAAACACACGTTAGTGCAATCCTCGGTTTGGATAAAATCGAAACAGTAGGAAGCGGTGTGACTTCGATCAATGGAAAAACGGGAGATATTACGTTGACTGCTAAAGATTTAGGCGTTGAAGGAACAGGAATATCAATAGAGAAGGTGGGAACAGTATGACAGATATCGTCGAATTAAAAAGTGATGGTGTTGTTGTTTATCCTAAAACACACGTAAATGCGGTGGAAGGTTTAACAACAATCAAAGGTGAAAAAGGAGATATAGGTCCAGCAGGTCCGCAAGGAGCAATGGGCGCAACAGGACCTCAGGGCTTAAAAGGTGCTACTGGTGCTGCGGGACCACAAGGACCAGCGGGTGTAAATGCAACAACGACAACTACCGCAACGCAAACAGTCAACGGGCTGATGAGCGCAGTAGACAAGAAAAAATTAGATACATTACCAACAATAACATTTAGTAAGGTGGGAGCAGTATAATGGCAGATATCGTACAATTAGAAGAAAAAGGGAACTTGTTATATCCGAAGACACATACAAGTGCTATTGATAATTTTGAGGAGACGGTGGTTAAAAAGACTGGTGATGAAGAAATTGCTGGGATTAAGAATTTTAAGGATGGGCTGCAGAGTAATGGCAAAACAGTAGCCACAAAATCTGATTATTTTGGACTAAGCCATACAGGTAAATGGACTTTAACTACTAATAATAATAAATTGCCCTTAGGAGGAACTCAAACAGTTAGCGCATCAAATTTCTGTACATTAAATTCATATGATGTAACTGTAAATAAGTCTACAACAGTTCTAGTTGGATATATGGCATCTGTTCATTTTGAAACTGCAGGTGGCTGGGCTGATATTAGACTGTATAAAAATGATACTTTAGTTTCGAATGTAGCTCTTTCAAGTCCTCAGGGAGTAGTTTTATCAGGATCTGGCTCAAGTATAGTAAAATTGAATACAGGAGATAAATTAAGTGTAAGAATTATTATGGATAGTAATCTGATTAATAAAGCAAATGGTAGAAACCCTAACTTAACAATCGTTGAGCTAGGCTAGAGTAAAAGGACAGCCGATTGATAACGGCTGTTTTTTTTTGGATAATCAATTGATATATAATTTAAGCTTGACCTTATCCTGATATGTATCGTAATATAGTTAGGAACCGAACTATTTAACGAGGAGGTAAATCATGGACAGAAAAATCGGTCTAAAAATCAGGATTTTAGCCAACGAACTCAATCGAAAAGCAGCAGAAATTCTAAAAGAAGACGACGGCGAGGCATCTTCAAGTATCCAAATGCGCATTCTTAATTTTATTCACCGCCGTAATAGTCAACAAATACCCGTCTATCAAAAAGATATAGAGCAAGAATTTGATATTCGCCGTTCTACTGCGACAGGTGTTCTGCAAACGATGGAGAAACGCTTATTCATTGAACGAAGTAGCTGTAAAGAAGATAATCGTTTTAAAACCATAATCTTAACTGATTTAGGGAAACAAAAAGTCAAAGAAAACATCGTCAAGCTACATAAATTTGATGCATTACTTGTTCAAGGAATTACTGAAGAGGAGCTGACAATCTTCTTTAAAGTGATGGGGAAATTATCTGAGAATAGCAAACAAATAAATAAGGAAGGTGATCTGATTACATGATAAAAAAACTAATTTCGAATATTGGTGTCTATAAAAAAGAAAGTATTATTACCCCACTTTATGTAACAGGGGAAGTGATTTTAGATATTATCATCCCTTTAGTTATGGCGATGATGATCGATAACGGTATTGAAAAAGGAAATACCAAAGCGATTTTAATGTATGGCGCGATTTTATTTATTTGTGCAATTATTGCCTTGTTTTTTGGTGCGATGTCAGGTCGATATGCGGCTGTGGCATCAGCTGGCTTTGCCAAAAATTTACGAGATCAATTGTTTGTTCGTATCCAAGGGTTTTCATTTTCAAACATTGATCGTTTTTCCACGTCAAGTTTGATCACACGAATGACAACAGACGTGACCAATGTTCAAAATGCTTATCAAATGATTATTCGGCTTTTAGTTCGCAGTCCGTTGATCATGATTTTTTCATTAGTGATGGCGTTTAGTATCAACAAGGATCTATCATTGATTTATTTAGGCGTTGTGCCCTTTCTTATGATTGGTCTTGCAGCCGTTATTTATTTTGCACATCCGAATTTTAATAAGGTTTTTCGGATCTATGACAAACTAAATAATGTTGTTCAAGAAAATCTACAAGGGATTCGGGTAGTTAAATCTTATGTAAGAGAAAAGCATGAAGACGAGAAGTTCAAAACAGTATCTAAAGACATCTACAAAACATTCGCAAAAGCACAAAGTATTGTTGCATTCAATAATCCTATTTTACAGTTTGCAGTATATACATGCATGTTACTGATTTCATGGTTAGGAGCAAAATTTGTAGTTGGTAGCACGTTGACCACTGGAGAGTTAGTCAGCATGTTTACCTACACAATGCAGATTTTGATGAGTTTAAATATGTTATCGATGGTTTTTGTCATTGTATTGATTGCACGGACTTCGGCTGAACGGATCACAGAAGTGTTATCTGAAGAAAGTGATTTAAAAAATAATGCAAATCCTCTTTTTGAAATACCGGATGGCTCTGTTCGATTTAACGATGTATGTTTTAGTTATGCGAATGATCTTGAAAAATTGGCATTGATGCATGCGAATATGGAGATAAAATCTGGCGAAGTGATTGGAATCGTTGGTGGGACAGGTAGTTCTAAGTCAACATTAGTTCAGTTGATTCCAAGATTATATGATGTGACACAAGGTTCAGTAGAAGTTGGTGGACACGATGTTCGTGAATATGATCTGAAGTCATTGCGAGATCAAGTCAGCATGGTTTTACAAAATAATGTGCTGTTCACAGGAACAATCAAAGAAAATCTGCGCTGGGGAAATGAAGATGCGACAGATGAAGACTTGATCAGAGTCTGTAAAATTGCACAAGCTGATAGCTTCATTCAAGAATTTCCTGATAAATACGATACATTGATTTCCCAAGGTGGAAATAATGTTTCTGGGGGACAAAAACAGCGTCTGTGTATTGCCCGAGCATTGTTGAAGAAACCTAAAATTTTAATTTTGGATGATTCAACAAGTGCAGTAGACACGAAAACAGACCGCTTGATCAGAGAAGGAATGAGACAAGAAATTCCTGGAACGACAACATTTATTATCGGTCAGCGTGTGTCTTCTATTGAAGATTCAGATCGAATTATTGTCATGGATAAAGGCTTGATCAATGCCATTGGAACACACGATGAATTATTAGCGAATAACCAGATTTATCAAGAAGTGTATGAATCCCAAAAGAAAGGATTTGGTGAAGAGGATGCGTGATGAACAAACAAAAGGGATTCAGAAAAATCAAGATCCTTTGAAAACATTGAAACGACTGTTTTCATATATGTTTAAAAAGTACAAGCTACAGCTCATACTGGTACTGATTCTCATATTACTTAGTACTTTTGCTAACGTTCGTGGCTCGCTCTTCCTACAAGTGGTGATCGATGATTATATTACGCCGCTACTTGGACAAGATAATCCTAATTTTTCTGGACTATTAAAGGCAATTATGACAATGGCACTGATTTATGGGGTAGGAATTATTTCAAATTTGTTGTCTAACTTAATCATGGTACGAATTAGTGAAGGGACTCAAAAAACGATTCGTGATGAGATGTTTACCCATCTCGAAACATTGCCGATTCGTTATTTTGATTCACATTCTGACGGAGATATTATGAGTCATTTTACGAATGATACGGATACTTTAAGGCAAATGATTTCTCAAAGCATTCCCAATCTAGTCATGGCTGTTGTTAGTTTTATTAGTGTGTTTATTGCAATGTTTACCATTAGTGTTCCGCTGACACTTGTTGTGATTGTTTCTGTTTCTGTGATGATTGTTACGATTCGTCTGATTGCTGGTCGTAGTAGCCAGTATTTCGGAAAACAACAACGTGATCTAGGAAGTGTGAACGGTTATATCGAAGAAATCATGCATGGACAAAAAGTGGTGAAGATTTTTAATCATGAGCCACAAACAATCAAACAATTTAAAGCTATGAATGAAGAACTGCGACAAAGCGCTACTCAAGCAAATAAGTATGCCAATAGTTTGATGCCGATCATGATGAATTTATTAAATATTCAGTATGTGCTTCTAGCAGTAGTTGGAGGAATTTTTTCAGTATATGGTGTTTCTGGTTTAACGATTGGGATGATCGCTTCTTTTCTCCAATTAAGCCGCTCATTGAATATGCCGATCAGTCAAGTGTCTCAACAAATAAATTTTGTTATCATGGCATTAGCTGGAGCTGACCGAATCTTTACTTTGATCGATGAAAAGTCAGAGGTAGATGATGGCTACGTGACGTTAGTTAATGTGAATCGACATGGAGATAAATTAGTTGAAAGTGAAACTAGAACGGGTATCTGGGCTTGGAGACATCCGCATAATGATGGTACAGTGACCTATACTGAATTAACTGGAGACGTGCGTTTTGAAGATGTGTCTTTTGGGTATACAGATAAAAACAGAGTCTTAAAGGATATCAATCTCTATGCAGAACCAGGGCAAAAAGTCGCTTTTGTTGGAGCTACAGGCGCGGGGAAAACAACGATCACTAACTTGATCAATCGTTTTTACGATATTCAAGAAGGGAAAATACGTTATGATGGAATCAACGTGAAAAAAATCAAAAAAAGTTCTTTAAGAAGATCATTAGGGATTGTTTTGCAGGATACCCATTTATTTACGGGAACGATTCGTGAGAATATTCGTTATGGAAAATTAAATGCATCGGATGAAGACGTGATCAAAGCAGCTCAGTTAGCGAATGCGGAAGACTTTATCAATAATTTACCTGAGAAATATGATACTGTGATCACAGGTGATGGTGATGGATTGTCGCAAGGGCAACGCCAATTATTATCGATTGCCCGGGCTGCAATCGCAGATCCGCCTGTCATGATCTTAGATGAAGCAACGTCAAGTATTGATACAAGAACGGAAAAACATGTACAAGCAGGGATGGATCGTTTGATGAAGGGAAGAACGGTATTTGTTATTGCCCATCGATTATCGACTATTCAAAATTCAGATGCGATCATGGTGATGGATCATGGACGAATCATCGAACGAGGGAGTCATGAGGACTTGCTTAAAGAAAAAGGAATTTATCATCAACTTTACACAGGAAAAGTAGAACTTTCATAAACATAATAAAAAAACACCAACCGTTTAACAGGTTGGTGTTTTTTGAGATACACGCTTAAAATAATACGCCAAGAGAGATTCGAACTCCCGACCGCTCGCTTAGAAGGCGAGTGCTCTATCCAGCTGAGCTATTGGCGCAAAATATTAACGCAACAGAGTTTATTATAATGAACATGGAAAACAAAGTCAATCATAAATTAGAAATAACAACAAAGTTTTTTTGAAAAGTAGTTTAAATCGCTAAATCACTAAGTTTTTATTGACTCTCACTCTTTATTTTGATATGATACTAATGTTGTAATTGTGGACTCCACAGCTACAACCGCACAGAACAAGTTTTTGTAAGCACAACAATCGTTGTCACTTGGGATGGCGAGTCTAAGTCTAGAAGAAGGAGGTGCTGTATAGCATGTACGCAATTATCAAAACTGGTGGTAAACAAGTAAAAGTTGAGGTAGGTCAAGCAATTTACGTTGAAAAATTAGACGTAGAAGCTGGCGAAAAAGTTGTTTTTGACGAAGTTATCTTAGTGGGTGGCGAATCTACGAAAGTAGGAGCTCCAACTGTCGCAGGTGCAACTGTCGAAGGAACTGTAGAAAAACACGGCAAACAAAAGAAAGTCGTGACTTTCAAATACAAACCTAAAAAACACACTCACCGCAAACAAGGTCACCGTCAACCATATACAAAAGTTGTAATCAACGCAATTAACGCATAATTCTTTTAAGTTGCATAGGAAAGAAGGCCTATCAATGATTAAAAGTTCTTTTAAACGAAATGGCGCAGGTCAAATCGTTTCATTTGAAGTCTCAGGGCATGCGGAATCAGGCCCATATGGCAGTGATATCGTTTGTGCAGCTGTTTCTGCTTTAACGATTAGCACCGTCAACGGTATTGATGCATTAGCTGGCTTTGAACCGATTGTTGAAACCAACGAAGATGAAGGTGGTTACCTTTATGTTGAAGTGATTTCAAATACCAATCAGGAACAAACCAACATAGCCCAAATTCTCTTGGAAAACCTTTTATTGGGTCTACAAGCAGTTGAGCAAGAAAATCTTGAATTTATTCAAGTCAAAACCATAAATGAAAAATAGGAGGTGCAGACTATGTTATTAAACATGAATTTACAATTATTCGCCCACAAAAAAGGTGGAGGTTCTACTTCCAACGGACGTGATTCAGAATCTAAACGCCTAGGTGCTAAAAGCGCTGATGGACAAACAGTAACTGGTGGATCAATTTTATACCGTCAACGCGGAACTAAAATTTACCCAGGTGCTAACGTAGGTATTGGCGGAGATGACACTTTATTTGCTAAAGTAGACGGCGTAGTACGTTTTGAACGTAAAGGCCGTGACAAAAAACAAGTGTCTGTTTACCCAGTAGCTCAATAATTTTTGAACTGATTTGCTCTATCTTTTATCTAAGGATAGAGCTTTTTTTGCGCCCTCAGGCACTTATTTATACTCCAATCAATATCATTAAAAAATTTTAACTTACGAGAAAAATTATTTTATGGTAGCATAAACTCTGTTATCAAAAAAAGAGGAGTGTATGTATGCCACAAAACAAAAAAGAAGGAATTTTCTTCACAACGATTGTCTGTTTTTCTATGGTGATGTCAATGAGCGCCTATAATCTTTTATTACATGGACAATTTTCATTAAGCAATTTATTTGGTGGATTGATACCAGGATTTATTGTAGCGTTTCTATTTGATGTCTTAATTGTTTCGTCACCAGCTAAAAAAATTGCTTTTGCTTTACCTATCAATAAAGAGAAAAAAATCCAGATGATCATTGCTGTTTCTAGTTGCATGGTTTTAGGAATGGTTTTTTTCATGTCGATGTATGGTGTTTTTATGCAATTTGGTTTCACAGAAAACTTCCTAAGTTATTATGTAGATGCCTTTGCTAAAAACCTTATTATGGCATTGCCGTTGCAGTTATTACTTGTGGGCCCGATCTGTAGAATGATTTTAAGCACGAGCCGACAAAGTAATTGGCTAAAAGAAACGAATGATTAAATAAATTAATAGAAGAGCTTGGATCAAAAGTGGTCATTCCTTTTTGTTTCAACCTTCTATTTTTTTTATTTAGGGGAAAGTTCATTTAAAAGAGGGTCCAGCTTTCCTAAATTGATATAAAATTGTTATAATTAGTAGAAACTTGATTAATAGGGGGCCTTCAATAATGGAAATACATGAGCGAATTGTCAGGTTGTTAAATTCAAGTACCGTATTTTTGATTTCAACAATTGATAAACGTAATTTTCCGACGGTTATTGCTGTTTCTGAACCGTTATGGAGAGAAGGGTTGTTAAAGTTGCAGTTTTATTTGGACGGTAATGGTGAGACTGTTAAAAATATCCAAAATAACCCGAATGGATCTGTTTGCTGTTATGAGGAAATTAAACATGAAAGTCTGCTTTTAAAAGGGAAGTTGACCATTGAACAAGTTGAGTCAGTAGAAGCAATCGAACCTAAATTGTCAAGCTACCAAAAAGAATTAAATCACTCAGAACCTGTACTGGTTACATTTGAAACTTGGACAGCTAGGATACATATGGATAAAAAGACGAAAGATATCATTGTTTAGTATAGAGGAAAATTTAATACAATAGGATATAAGGAGCTGGGATAATGATCGATCTCTGCTCTTTTTATTTTTTCTAGTGTACTAAATATTCTTAATCAAATGTAATTGTTCTTCGTTTTTTCTTAATAAGTATTCATTATTTATTCGAAGATTTTTATGTTTCAGTTAAGTTCTTTTGGTTATAGTTAATTATAGCAACAGACGGAGACAAATTCTGAAAGTTTATAGGAAGGGGGAATGACGATGTACGCTGTAAAAGTGTTACATGGGTATATTGGTAAAGACGGACAACGTACAAGAGATAAAACGTGTGTTCGAATCTTTCAAACTAAAAACTATGCAGAAAAATTCGCTGAAAAAATCGGCGGTCGTGTTAAGGTAATAGGATAAGTTTACAAACAAACGTGAGCGGGACATAACTTAAAGAGTCATGTCCCGCTCACGTGGAATCCAAATAAACGATGGTAGCAGAAGCAATCCCTTCTGTCCCAACCTCGTTTGTTTGTAAAGAAAATCTAAACATAAAGGTCAAATACAGCAATTTCTGGTGGAACTCTGAAACGAACTGGGATTTTTGTTGTGCCTAAACCTGTATTAACGTACAAAGTTGTGTCATTCGCTAAAGTATAAAAGCCTTCAAAATATTTTTCAGCCATGACATTTTTGATCGCAAAAAAAGGTAATCTCACTTGCCCACCATGACTATGACCAGATAAAATTAACTGAATATCGTGATCGAGTACTTCATCTGCTTTGTCAGGTTCGTGGCTTAGTAAAATAGTATAGTCACTTTGACGAGCGGCTAAGGTATCATCAATCAAAGAATTTCCTAACATTGAATCATCTAAACCGCCAATGTAGATTGATTTTTCGTTCGAAACTGGCACATTTACGCCAGAATTTTCAAGTAATTGAAAATCCGCTGCTGCTAAAATCTCAGGATAAATCCGAGCAGCGCCACCGCCATAATCATGATTGCCCCAAACGGCATATTTTCCTAAAGGAGCAGTTAGTCGACCTAATGCAGTAATGACCTCTTCTGTTGGGCCATATTCGGCATAATTATCAAATAAATCGCCAGTAAACAAAATAATATCTGGTTTTTCGTTATTGACTTTTGTTACGATTTTTTCTAAATGTGAAACAGGATATTTTTCCTGAATATGAATATCAGAAAGTTGAACGATTTTAATCGGCTTTTGTCCATCGTTGTTTCCTATAGTGTAGTTATGGGTGACAATTCTTTTCGGTTCTATAAAAAAAGCATAGAGAATCATGCCGATCATGGCTAATAAAAATAAATAAAAAAAGTAGCGTTTTTTCATTGGTAACCTCACTTTCAGCTATAACTATAACGGAAAGAAATTAAAAAAAGGTAAAATCAGGCTTGTATCATAGAAACTTTAGAATAATTTAGAGGTTGCAGGTCTTCGGTGTTTTTCGAAATCATTATTTGTTATAATAGGGACGAACCTATTTTGGAAAGAAGGATGAAAAAAATGATGGTAAGAGTTAATAAATTAAGAGAATTAATGCGAAAAAATGATCTTTCGGGATTTTTGATCACAAGTCCGTACAATTTACGCTATTTAACAAATTTTACTGGTACAACTGGGCTCGCTGTGATTACTTTAGATAAAGCTTTTTTTGTAACAGATTTTCGGTATACAGAACAAGCAGCAGAGCAAGCACAAGGCTTTGAGATTGTTCAAAATACTGGTCCAATTTATGATGAAGTAGTAGCGATTGCAGAAAAAGAACAATTAGAAAATATGGCATTTGAAGAAACCTTTGTTAGTTTTGCAGAATATAGCTTACTAGAAGAAATCACGCCATGTGACTTAATTCCAGTAGCAGGTTTGATCGAAGAGCTGCGTGAAGTTAAAGATGAAGAAGAAATTGCTATTATCGAAAAAGCCTGCAGCATTGCAGATCTTGGTTTTAAGCACATTTTAACAGTTATCAAACCGGGCATGACAGAAATTGAGATTGCGAACCAATTAGATTTTTATATGCGATCTTTAGGAGCTTCTGGTGTATCTTTTGAAACAATCGTTGCAAGTGGTGTTCGCTCCGCGATGCCTCATGGTGTGGCAAGTGAAAAAATCATCGAAAAAGGTGATTTGATCACGTTGGATTTCGGTTGTTATTATCAAGGATATGTTTCAGATATGACTAGAACTTTTGCAATCGGCGAACCGAACAGCAAATTAAAAGACATTTATCAAATCGTTTTAGAAGCACAATTAAAAGTGTTGGACGAAGCTAAACCAGGACTAACTGGGATTCAGCTTGATACGATTGCTCGTGATCACATTGCTTCTTATGGATATGGTGAAGCGTTTGGCCATAGTACAGGTCATGGAATCGGTTTAGAAATCCACGAAGGGCCAAATGTTTCCTTTAGAGCAGATAAACAATTTGTACCTGGGAATGTAATCACTGATGAACCTGGTATCTATTTAGCAGGTCTTGGCGGTGTCAGAATCGAGGATGATCTATTGATTACGAAAGAAGGAAATCGCGTCCTAACACACTCACCTAAAGAATTAATAATATTGTAAAAAATGATAAATGCTTTAGATGAGAACTATTTTCTACAGATAAACCATTTTCGCCCCATTTTCTCATAGTTTTTTTGGTAGCGAAACAAGCTAATTAATGATAAACTAAGAGAGAATGTAAACGTAGATAGGTAAATCAGTAAAAGTTTTGACAGACACGGGAAAGTTTCCTGCGCTAACGTTTGTTCTATCTAACTTTGCAGGCTCGTTCTCGGAAAAAAAACAGGACAAGCCCGCATTGCTTTTATTATAAGGAGGATTAAAATGACTGAAGAAAAAAACCTAGTGATCAATACAAAAGATTCTTTAGGCGAAATCGTTATTGCGCCGGAGGTAATTGAAGTCATTATTGGTATTGCAGCATCTAAAGTCGATGGCGTATATGGTATGCGTGGAACATTTGCTAATAATGTAACAGAGTTTCTAGGCCGTGCTGCTCACGGTAAAGGCGTTTATTTAAGAGCGGAAGAAGAAGGCTTAAAAGTTGATATTTACTGTTACTTAAACTATGGCATCTCAGTACCTAAGGTAGCTTTAGAAATGCAAGATCGAGTGAAACAGCAAGTGCTGTTTATGACAGACATCGATTTAGTGGAAGTAAATATTCATGTAGTGGCAGTAGTTCCAGAGAAACTACCTGAACCAGATTTTGATGAATTATTCCCGGAAGATGAGGGAGAAAATGAGTAAGCCAAGTTTCACTCGTCACGAGATTCGTGAAAAAGCGCTTCAAGCGTTATTTCCTTTAGACTTTAATGTTGACTTAACCAAACAAGATGCGATTTCTTATGCGTTGGAGTTAGATAACCAAGAAATCATTAGTGAAGATGGGGAAGAGTTTGTCCCAACTTACTTAGATTTATTGGTAGGCGGCGTTTGTGATCGAAAAGCAGAACTTGACGAGATCATCAAAAAACATTTAGGAAACAACTGGTCGATTTCGCGTATTGCTAAGATGGATCTGATCATTTTACGTATGGCTATTTTTGAAATGCTATATGTTGGTGATGTACCTAATACAGTTGCTTTAGATGAAGCAATTGAATTAGCTAAAAAGTATAGTGATGACCGTTCAAGAAAATTCGTAAATGGTGTTTTAGCCAATGTAATGAAAGATATTGATTCAAAGTAGAAATACTTTGAATCTTTTTTGTTGTGAATCACTACGACTGGCTCAGCCAGAGTAGATGATGAACAATACTTGGCGACCGAAGGGAGAGAAGTAACCTTACTAGTGAATCCCTACGCTGCGCTTCGATCTCATCAATTTCTAAGAGCTAAAGCTCTAAGAATTGAAGGACTACGACTGGCTCAGCCAGAGTAGATGATGAACAATACTTGGCGACCAAAGGGAGAGAAGTAACCTTACTAGTGAATCACTACGCCGCGCTTCGATCTCATCAAATTCTAAGAGCTAAAGCTCTAAGAATTGAAGGACTACGACTGGCTCAGCCAGAGTAGATGATGAACAATACTTGGCGACCGAAGGGAGAGAAGTAACCTTACTAGTGAATCCCTACGCTGCGCTTCGATCTCATCAATTTCTAAGAGCAAAAGCTCTAAGAATTGAAGGACTACGACTGGCTCAGCCAGAGTAGATGATGAACAATACTTGGCGACCAAAGGGAGAGAAGTTTTATTGCTATACAATTCAAGGAGATAAGGATTATAGAGTGTTAAGACTAGCTGAATTATGCTAAAATAAAAGAATACAAACAAAAAATGAGGAGTGATCTTAATGGGAGAGTTAATCAATGGCCGCGAACTAGCAGATAAAATGCAGGCGCAAATCAAAGAAGAAGTGCAAGAACTTGAAAAAAAAGGTATCCGTCCTGGTTTAGTTGTTTTATTAGTGGGTGAAAATCCAGCAAGTCAAACATATGTAAAAAACAAAGATTTAGCTGCGGCTAAGATTGGTATTCGCTCGAAAATAGAACGTCTGCCTGAAACGATTTCAGAAGCAGATCTTTTAGCTGTGATCGAACAATATAATCAAGATCCAGACTACCACGGAATACTAGTTCAATTACCGTTGCCAAAACACATTGATGAAGAAAAAGTATTATTGGCTGTTGATCCTAAAAAAGATGTTGATGGTTTTCACCCAATGAACATGGGACAATTATTCATTGGTGAGCCGACGATGATCCCATGTACTCCGTATGGTATTATGAAAATGTTTGAAGCGTATGATATCGATCTAGAAGGCAAACGTGCCGTTGTGATCGGTCGAAGTAATATAGTTGGAAAACCAATGGCACAGCTTTTAATGATGAAAAATGCGACAGTTACGATTGCTCACTCAAGAACTGTAGATCTACCAGCGGTTGCTAGAGAAGCAGATATTTTAGTTGTTGCAATTGGCCGTGGCCACTTTGTGACAAAAGAATTTGTTAAACCAGGTGCAGTTGTGATCGACGTTGGCATGAATCGAGATGAGAATGGCAAGTTGATCGGTGATGTGAAATTTGATGAAGTGTCACCTATTGCAAGTTTTATCACGCCGGTACCCAAAGGCGTTGGCCCAATGACGATCACGATGTTGATGTACCAAACAGTAGAGGCCGCTAAAAAACAAAAGTAAGGTGAGAAGATGGAGCAGCAATATTTAACAGTTACTGCCTTAACCAAATATTTAAAACGCAAATTTGATGCTGATCCATACTTGGAACGGGTTTATTTGACGGGAGAAATTTCTAATTTTCGTCTACGTCCGAACGCTCATCAGTATTTTAGTTTAAAAGATGATGGCGCAAAGATTTCGGCAATCATGTTTAAATCGGCTTTCCAAAAGCTTAAATTTCAACCAAAAGAAGGTATGAAAGTACTGTTGGTTGGGCGGGTGTCGTTATACGAAAGCGGAGGTTCTTACCAAATTTATGTAGAACACATGGAACCTGATGGCGTTGGTGCGTTATACCAAGCATTGGCGGAGTTACGTGAAAAACTAGGGAAAGAAGGGTTATTTGAAGGCCCTAAAAAAATATTACCGAGATATCCGAAACGGATTGCAGTTGTTACCAGCCCTAGCGGGGCGGTTATCCGCGATATCATTACAACTGTAAAACGAAGATACCCTATCGCGCAACTAGTGCTATTTCCAACGTTAGTACAAGGAGATCAGGCAGCTGATGACATTGTCCGCAATATTCAGCGTATTGAAGAATTGGGGACATTCGATACAATGATCATTGGTCGCGGTGGCGGCTCGATCGAAGATTTGTGGCCATTTAATGAAGAACGAGTTGCTAGAGCAATTTATGAAGCGAAAACGCCAGTGATTTCTTCAGTTGGACATGAGACGGATGTGACGATTGCTGATATGGTTGCCGATGTCAGAGCGGCGACACCGACCGCAGCAGCTGAATTAGCCGTCCCTGTATTGAATGAAGAGCTTTTAAAGATTCAAGAACGGCAAACGCGTTTAGAGCAAAGCTTTCTCTATCAACTACAACAAAAAAATGACCGTTATCAACGTTTGAAAAATTCTTATGTATTTAAACAGCCAAATCGCCTATATGAGGGGCAAACAATTAAATTAGATCGAATTACGCAGCGTTTGATACAATCTATGGAAACTGTTTATCACCACAAACAACGGTCCGCCCAAGAGATCATCGCGCAATTTAGACAACAAACCCCGCAAGGTCAAATCAGAGAAGGGCAGCAACAACTGAAGTTTTTGAACAAATCTCTTCATGATCGAATGGAACAATATATGAAAGATAAAGAAAAACGATTTACTTCTGCTGTTCAACAATTAGATTTGTTGAGCCCTTTAAAAATTATGGGTCGTGGGTATAGTTATACCACGAAAGAGCAACAAGTAATCAAATCAGTCAACGAACTGAAATCTAAAGACAAAATTCAAATCCATTATGTAGATGGTGTAGTAGATACGGTGATCGACAAAATATCACCTGCTGAAGAGGAGTAAAAAGATGGCCAAAGAAAAAGCAGTCGAAAAAACATTTGAAGAATCATTAACTGAGTTAGAGGAAATAGTTCAGCGTTTAGAGCGTGGAGATGTCCCCTTAGAAGAAGCCTTAGCCGCTTTTCAAGAAGGGATGGTTTTAAGCAAGCAGTGTCAAGATACGTTAGAAAAAGCTGAAAAGACACTGACAAAAGTCATGACAGAAAATAATCAAGAAGTCGCTTTTGAAGAAAGTGAGGAAAATTGATGGAAGCTTTCAATGATTTTCGTAAGCAGAGTTTGCCGCTTATTGAAAAAGAAATGGAAAATTTTATCAATGAATATACTGCAAATGACCACTTAAAAACGGCGATGTTATACTCCATTCATGCGGGAGGCAAACGATTTCGTCCACTTTTAGTATTAGCTGTGATTCGTTCCTTTAATAAAAAAGTACAGATTCATGATTACCAAGTCGCTGCAGCTTTAGAAATGATACACACATATTCGTTGATTCATGATGATCTGCCAGCAATGGATGATGACGACCTACGTCGTGGTAAAGCAACCAATCATAAAGTATTTGGTGAAGCACATGCGATTTTAGCTGGCGATGGGTTACTTACCGCCGCTTTTCAATTAATCGCTATTAGTCAAATTGAGTCGAACCAAAAAGTTTTGTTGATTCAGTTGCTGAGTAAAGCGGCAGGTACCCAAGGAATGGTTGCAGGACAGGCAGGAGATTTACAGGGAGAAGAGCGCTCATTATCCTTAAATGAGTTGGCGGATGTCCATGAAAAGAAGACGGGAGCCTTGATTGAGTTTGCGCTTTTAGCTGGTGGGATTTTAGCAGAACAACCAAAAGAAGTCGTTGACTTATTGGGTAGATTTGCGCAGCATTTAGGTTTAGCTTTTCAAATCAAAGACGATTTGCTGGATGCAACTAGTTCAGAAGAAGAATTAGGGAAGCAAGTTGGTCGAGATGAAGTTTTAAACAAGAGCACTTATCCAAGTTTACTTGGATTAGACGGCGCAAAACAAGCACTGGACGAACAATTAGAAAAAGGGCGCAGTACCCTAGAAACAATAAAACAGACAAGCTCGGAATTTCATTTGGAATTATTACTAGAATTATTAGAACAATTGCAGTTAGGATAGAAAGAAGGCACTTATGAAAAAAGAGCGCGTAGATATTTTAGCGTTTACCCAAGGATTATTTGAAACAAGAGAAAAAGCCAAACGTGCAGTGATGGCTGGACTAGTTTACAACGATAAAAATGAACGATTGGACAAGCCAGGAGAAAAAATTTTGCTTGAGACGCCTTTGCATGTAAAAGGGCAGACACTAGCCTATGTTTCTCGCGGTGGTTTGAAGTTGGAGAAAGCTCTGGAAGTTTTTGAAATTGATGTAACGGATAAAACCATGCTGGATATTGGAGCATCTACTGGAGGATTTACAGATGTTGCTCTACAAAATGGCGCTCGCTTGAGCTATGCGCTAGATGTTGGTTACAATCAATTAGCGTGGAAGATTCGTCAAGATGAACGAGTAGTTGTGATGGAACGGACGAATTTTAGATACAGTAAGCCAGAGGATTTTCAAGAAGGTATTCCAGATATTGCAACGATCGATGTCTCATTTATTTCTTTGAAATTGATTTTACCCCCGTTGCATGAAATTTTAAAAACTGGTGGTAAAGTAGTCGCTTTGATTAAACCCCAATTTGAAGCAGGTAAAGAGTTAGTCGGCAAAAAAGGGATCGTTCGTGAACCTGAGACCCATAAATTTGTTTTAAAGGATATTCTGTCTTTTGCACAAGGACATGGGTATTCAGTCAGCGGATTGGATTATTCACCTATTACTGGTGGAGAAGGAAATATCGAATTTTTAGCTTATTTAACTTCACGAGATGGCTCAGAAATTCAAGATCTTACAACAGAGATCAACACAGTTGTTGAAGCGGCTCACAAGAAATTGAAAAGCTAATTTATAAGATATATCAGTCAATAAAAGACGTAATCAGTAAGATTGAGAGAAAGCGCCCAGCGTTTTATTTCAGTCTTATTTTTTATACTTCCAAAATGAATAAAAATACGCTATGATAAAATGGAAATGAATCGATAAAAGTGTTTTTTTTCATGACGACGTATGGGTGTAGAAAAGCTGACACTACCTTAAAACTCTAGTGCTGAAAGACTAAGAGTTGCAAAATGGATCGGTAAAAGAAGGAGAAACTATTATGAGGAAAAAAGATCGGCATCGTCTGATTACTCGTTTATTAGCTGATAAAAATATCCAGAAACAAGAAGACTTTGTTACTTACCTGCAAGAAAAAGGAATAGAAGTGACACAAGCAACGATTTCTCGAGATATCAAAGAGATGAAACTGATTAAAGTACCGTCCATAGATGGTGGCTATCGTTATAGTATTCCGGCAGAAACAAAGGAAGATACGTCTGTAAAATTAGAAAAGCTAATGAAAGATGCTTTTGTTTCGGTTGATCAAATGGAAAAGCAAGTTATTTTGCGTACTATACCAGGGAACGCTGCGGCAGCATCGAATTTAATAGAGAAGCACTATAAAGAGATCGTCTTTGCAGCACTCAATGACGATGATAGTGTATTGATCATTGCTCGCACTGAAAAAGATGCTGAATTTTTAAAAAATGAATTTTTCCGCTATTTATAAAATCGAGGTGAATAAGGATGCTGCAAGAACTTTCTGTTAATAATTTTGCGATCATATCTTCTTTACAATTAGAATTTCAGATGGGAATGACTGTTCTAACTGGAGAAACCGGTGCTGGGAAATCAATTATTATTGATGCGATGGGATTATTGACGGGTGGTCGAGGATCGAGTGATTACATTCGTCAAGGCGCTTCTAAATGTACTTTGGAAGGTCTTTTCACAATGCCGAAAAATCAAGAATTAGTTAATATTCTGGAAGAATTAGGGATTGAGACAGATGAAGAATCAATTGTGATTCAGCGAGATATCTCAACCTCAGGTAAGAATGTCTGTCGAGTTAATGGCAGAATCATCAATATCGCAAATTTACGAAAAATCGGTGAATTTTTAGTAGATATCCACGGTCAGAACGAACATCAAGAATTGATGCAGAGTGAGAAACACTTAGGGATGTTGGATGATTTTGGTGGCAAAGAGCTATTTAAGATAAAAGAGCAGTATGAAGGGATTTACTCAGAATATCGCTTGATTGAAAAAAAGGTTAGAAATAGACAGAAAAATGAAAAAGAATTTGCGCAACGAATGGATATGTTGCAGTTTCAAAGTGATGAGATTGCTACAGCTGAACTTGTTTTAGGTGAAGAAGAGCAATTGATCGAAGAACGAAATAAGCTAGGGAATTTCCAAAAAATTGCGGATGCTTTAGCTGCGAGCTATGAAGCAGTCAATGGGGATGGCGACAGCAGTTTAGACAAGATTGGTTATGCGATGAATGAATTACTATCGATCGAGATGCTTGATCCAGAATATAAAGCGATATCGGAAGCCGTTCAAAATAGTTATTATCTGTTACAAGAAGCTAGTGGCGATTTATCTCGACACATCGATAGTTTAGAATTAGATGAAAACCGATTGAACGAAGTGGAAACTAGACTGGAACTTATTCGGCAGATGAAAAGAAAGTATGGCGAATCGATTGAATCTATTCTTGATTACTATCAGGAAATCACACAAGAATTAGCTGATGCTGATTTTTTGGAAGGTCGAACTGGTGAGTTAGAAACGCTATTAGTCGAAAAGAAAAATCAAGTCATTGAAAAAGGGTTGCAATTACGAGAAATCAGAAAAAAAATTGCTAAAAAACTGGAAAAAAACATCTTAAAAGAATTAAAAGAATTGTATATGGAGCGGACGGAATTTGATATCCGTTTTACAGAATTACCAGAGGAACAGTTCACAGAAGAAGGCCTGGAGCAAGTTGAATTTTATATCACAACGAATCCAGGAGAACCGTTAAAACCTCTTGTAAGAGTAGCTTCGGGTGGAGAACTATCACGTGTGATGTTGGCATTGAAAACAATTTTTTCTAAATCACAAGGAATTACTAGTATTGTTTTTGATGAAGTGGATACTGGGGTCAGTGGGCGAGTTGCACAAGCAATCGCAGATAAAATCTATCAGATTTCTGAAGATTCACAAGTGCTATGTATCACGCATCTCCCTCAAGTAGCAGCTGTGGCAGATTATCAATATTTTATCGAAAAAGAAATTATTGGTGAGCGAACAGAAACGAAAGTTAGAAGACTGAAAGAAGACGAACGAGTAGCAGAAATTGCCCGTATGCTATCAGGTAGTGAGATTACTAAGTTGACGGTCGAACATGCAAAAGAATTATTGAATATGGCTGGAAACGAACGTAGAGGCTAGCGAAAATAAAAAACTCTTTATTGAAGCATACTAAGAGAAGTAGCTGGATAAAGAGTTTTTTTGTTGATCTAAAAATTAGTCAAAAAAAGGGAGAAGCAAGGGTGTTAGACACTTAGCTTACTCCTCCATAGTTTATTTAGTTGATTATCTTAAACTCATTATAGCAGTCAGTATTGTTGAGCCGGCAATGGCGATTAGCATCAACCAAACAACGACTTTAGTGACTTTAGAAAACGTGCTTGTCTTTTTATCGTTCATTGATTATACACATCCTTATTCTTTACTTTCTCCATTCTACATCCTTTTGTTAAAATCAGCAACAAGAAATTTTACAAAAGGTTTCGTTTTTTTAGCCGTCGAATCACAAAAATACAGGTTGCGGTCGTAACGATAAAGATCCAGAAAAAGGCATCTTCTCGATTAGCGAAAGGTAATTTTACATTCATACCAAAGATCCCGCCAATAATCGTAGGGATTGTTAGAACGATCGTTAGAGAAGTTAAGATTTTCATTACATTGTTCAGGTTATTAGAAACAATTGCTGAGAAGGTATCGCTAACTTTATCAACAAGTTTGAGCTGAATTTTAGTAGTTGTTGCGGCTTGCTTTGTTTCTACCAAAATATCATGGAGTCGTGGTAGGTGAGCTCTAGGGTCTGTAAAGATCCTGGCGTTGTATAGCATATTTAGAACCTCTAAATTAGAATTTATGGCAGACTCAAAATAGACTAAACTTTTTTGAATATCCATCATTTGATATAGTTGACTATTTTCGGTTGAAACTTTTAATTCACCTTCGAGTTTATTCGTTTGTTTGATTAGTTCTTTTAAAAAACGGTTGTAACAGGTTGATATTTGCCATGATAAATATAGGATCAAAGTTTCTTGGATAGGTAAGTCACTATCGGGGACAGCTTGGGTAAAGATTTGTTTTAAGAAATCAGCTGAATTATTGATAACTGTGATCACTTTTCCATCTGTCGTTAAAATAATCGCGAATGGGAACGTATCTAGCTGCGTATACCCACTAGGACTGATTGTTGCGTGAGGATATTGAAGTAGCATCAAAGCAGGTTGTTCTAAAGTGTTTTGATGCAACCCTTCAAATCGAGAATTTTCGTTATCATCCAGTACACCTGTGATATAATCTTTAGGGAGTTTATAGGTCGTGACTAATTGGTTGATTTCTTCTTCAGTTGGTTTTTCTACAGAGAGCCAGACTGTTTCATCTGTGTCAGTTTGAGAAGGAACCAACATACCCTGTTCTATTTTTAAATAATTGATCAAAATGCCACCTCATTTTTTTAATAAAGCTACTCAATTCTATTATAATAGAGTCGGAGTGTTTTTGGGAAGGAAAGCTCTTTTTATTTGGTATTATTTAGGCACGAACTTTTAAACGAAATGAAACATCAGTGTAAAGAAAATAAAGTATAGTTAACACAATGTGTTACGAAAGGAATTGTTAGGAAATGGTGTCGTTTTCAGTCATTATGCTTTTTTGGTATGTTTTTCCAGTTATTGTCTTATTTGCGTGTAATTTTATTATCTCAACGTTTTCGTTGACAGAGCGTTTTAAGGTGAAAGCGCCGGATATTTCAATTCCATTTTTATTCATAGGACTAAATGAATTGTCAAAAGATAGTTATGGGCAATCGATTGTTCCCTACATGGTTATTTCAGTTTTACTCTTAGGGATTTGCGTAGCAGTATTTCAAGCATATTATTATGGCGAGATCTTATATGGTAGATATTTTAAGATGTTTTGGCGCTTAGTGTTTCTTTTGAGCTTAATTTTATATGCAGTACTGATTTTACTGAATATTGTTCATTACTTTTCATAAAAATTGAAATGGTGGAGGAGTGGATCCCCTCCACTTTGTCCCACCATTTTATTTTGTAATATTTTTATGAGAAATTCAACATAAAAATTAGGGATGAAAATCCTTTGAAAGTCAACTATATAGGTATTGATACCGCTTTTTTAGAAAAAGAGTGTCATCTTGAAATATTACAAACTTTTTAAATAACCATTAAAAGAAGGAAGATTTACTGTTTTTGGTGGTAGAAAGTGGCGGGATGTGGTAGACTGTTTCTATCAAGTGGAAAAGTGGGGAAAATTGGCTATGTTTATGGGTGAATTTCAACATAATATAGATGCCAAAGGCCGACTCATCGTACCTGCTAAATTTCGTGACCAATTAGGTGAGAAGTTTGTAGTGACTAGGGGAATGGATGGCTGTTTATTTGGTTATCCAATGTCCGAATGGGAACAACTAGAGGAAAAATTAAAAGAAATGCCTCTAGCTAAGAAGGATGCCCGTACATTTGTCCGCTTTTTTTACTCGGCTGCTACAGAATGTGAGATCGATAAACAAGGCAGAATCAATATCCCTGCTGCGCTTAGAACACATGGTAGTTTAGAAAAAGCCTGTGTGATCATCGGTGTTTCAAATCGAATCGAGATTTGGGATGAAGCTCGCTGGCAAGAATTTTCTACAGAAGCAGAAGAGAATTTTGATGAAATTGCAGAAACAATGATTGATTTTGGTTTTTAGAAAGAGGAGCATTATGACGGAAGATTTTCAGCACTATACTGTTTTATTAAAAGAGACAGTTGACGGCTTACATGTGAAAGAAGATGGTATTTACGTCGATTGCACATTGGGCGGCGCAGGTCATAGTGAGTATCTACTCTCGCAACTTGGCGAACAAGGACATTTATATGCGTTCGATCAAGACCAAAAAGCATTGGATTTCGCAGCACAACGATTAAAAAAATATATTGATCGAGGTATGGTGACCTTTATCAAGTCGAATTTTCGACATTTAAAACAAGAATTAGCGAATCAAGAGATTTATCATGTCGATGGTATTTTATACGACTTAGGTGTTTCTTCTCCTCAGCTAGATGAAGCTGAACGTGGATTTAGCTATCACCAAGATGCACCGTTAGATATGCGGATGGATCAAGAAGCAGAATTATCTGCTTACGATGTAGTAAATGACTACAGTTATCATGAATTAGTGAAAATTTTCTTCCGTTACGGCGAAGAAAAATTCTCCAAACAAGTTGCTAGAGAAATCGAACGAGTACGTGTTAAGGCACCGATCGAGACAACTGGGGAACTAGTCGAAATTATTAAAGCAGCAATTCCAGCGCCGGCTAGACGTAAAGGCGGACACCCAGCAAAACGGATTTTCCAAGCAATTCGAATTGCAGTCAACGATGAACTGGGTGTTGTAGAAGAATCTCTGGAACAAGCGATTTCCTTATTAAATAAAAATGGTCGTATCAGTGTGATTACTTTTCATTCACTAGAAGATCGAATTGTAAAAAGCATGTTTAAAGAATATAGTACGATGCAGGATTTACCACCTGGACTACCAGTAGTTCCAGAGGAGTTTCAACCAGAATTAAAAGTAATTACAAGAAAGCCGATTTTACCAGGTGAGACTGAATTGGCTGAGAATAATCGCTCACGAAGTGCAAAATTAAGAATTGCCGAAAAAGTTAAATTAAATTTATAAAGAAAGGGGTAACGACATGGCTGAGTTAAAAAAAGTGGAAGATTTTCAATACGATGTTCCAGTAATGGATGAACCAGTCATTGGTCCAGAAAATGAACCTAAAGTTCAACGAAATATAGACCTACCCCAATCTCCGAAAAGGAAGTTGAGAAATATCTCACTTTTAGAAAAGACTATCGGCTTTTTATTGTTAGTAGCGATTATTGGAATAGCGATTCTCACCATTCAAGTACGTACATCTATTACACAAATGACCAACCAAATTACTGAGACGCAAGCAACGATCCAAGAAAAAGAAGAAGCAGCTTTGAAATTAGAACAACAAAAAAATGAATTATCAAAAGCGGACCGCATCAAGGATGTTGCAAAAAAAGAAGGCCTTTCTGATAACATTGAAAATATAAGGAAAGTGAAATAAATGAGCATAAAAAATAAAATAAAGAATTTTGTCAAAAAGAAGAACTTAAATCCAATGAACAATCGTAAAAAAGTAGGCATTATTTTATTTGCTACGAGTATTGGATTGTTCTTTTTATTTGCCTTTAGATTAACGTATATTGTTGCTGTAGGAAAAGTTGCAGGAGTATCTTTGCCTGAAAAAACAGCGAATCTGTATCAAGGCAGTAGCGTCGTCAAAGCTAAAAGGGGTGCGATTTTGGACCGAAATGGAGTTGTGATTGCAGAAGATGCAACTTCCTATTCTGTTTACGCTATTTTGTCAGAAACCTATTTAGGTGAAGAAAATAAAAAGCTTTACGCACAGAAAAAAGATTTTGATGCATTAGCAGAAATCTTGGATAGAAACACAGAGTTGTCCAAAGATGAAGCGTTGAAATATTTGAATGGTGGCGTAAATGAAGATGGTTCAGTCAAGTTTCAAGTTGAATTTGGGATTAAAGGGAAAAATATTACATTAGAAACCAGACAAAAAATCGAAGACGAATTAAAGAAAAACAAGGTTGCAGGACTTTATTTTGAAGGACATCCAGCTAGGATTTATCCAAATGGCGTTTTTGCGTCTCATTTTATCGGCTATACTGATGCTGCTGATGCAGAGGATGATTCAAAAGGTTTAGTCGGAAAAATGGGTATAGAAAAATCATATAATGATATCTTAAAAGGACAAGACGGCAAGATTGATTATGAAAAAGATGTGTATGGAAATCCTTTACCTGGAACAGTTGCGAATGAAAAAAAAGCTGTTGATGGAAAAGATATTTACACGACGATAGATAGTCGCATACAAAGTCAGCTGGAATCATTGTTAGATCCCGTTGTTGAAGCATACAAGCCAGAAGATATGACAGCGATGCTAATGAAAGCAAAAACGGGTGAGATACTTGCTATGTCGCAACGTCCATCTTTCAATCCTGAAACAAAAGAAGGGTTAGGTAAAGATACTGTTTGGCGTAATATATTAGTGGAAGATAAATTTGAGCCAGGTTCTACTATGAAACTATTTACATCTGCAGCAGCCATGCAAGAAGGGAAATTTAATCCTAATGCAACATTTGCATATCCAGCTGGCGGTTATGTATTAGATGATCGAACAGTAAATGACCATGACTTTGGTGCAGTTGGACCTTTGACATTCAGACAAGCAATCTCTTGGTCTAGTAATGTTGGGATGCTTACGTTAGAGCAATCTATGGATCCTTCTGGTCAAGTTTGGAAAAAATATTTAGAAAAGTTTGGTTTTGGAAAATCAACAAAATCAGGATTAGCTGGTGAATCTGCTGGGGAACTTCCAGAAGATAACTGGGTCGATATAGCGATGTCATCATTTGGACAAGCGATCTCTGTAACGAATTTTCAAATGATGCAAGCTTATACAGCGATTGCCAATGATGGTTCAATGATCAAGCCGCAATATATTAGTAAGATCGTAGATAAAAATACTGGTGAAGAAAAAGTAACACAACCTGAAAAAGTGGGTCAACCAATAATAACGCCACAAGCAGCAAGTGATATTCGGACATATATGATCGATACAGTAGAAGATCCTAATTACGGTATTGCATATGATGTATATAAAGTCCCAGGCTATCATGTAGCAGCTAAAACAGGGACTGCTCAAATCACTGGAGAAAATGGTTATATGGCTGGGCTAACGGATTATACTTATTCTGTTGTAGAAATGGTGCCAGCTGATAATCCAGAGTATATTTTATATCTTACAATGAAAAAACCTCAAACTTATACAAGAGAGGCTCTTGCAAAAATTGCTAATCCATTGATGAAAGTTGTAATGGATTCAATGGATAGTGAATCAAACACAGTAGTGGAACCTGCTAAATAATGATTAAAATAGAAATGAAAAAGTAAATCAATACGAGTAGAATAATTAGGAGAGATATCATGGAGTGGACACAGATTTTTATTCCCATAGTATGTAGTTTTGCTATAACGGTGGCGGTGATGCCGATGTTTATCGGGTACTTCCAAATGAAGAAACAAGGACAAACAACGCGTGAAGATGGCCCCACTTGGCACAATGTGAAAACAGGAACGCCAACGATGGGTGGTTTAGTTTTTCTAGTTGCAAGTTTTATCACCTCATTATTAGTGGGATTATGGAAACAAGAACTCACTCCGTCTTTACTGATTATTTTATTCATCTTAGTCCTTTATGGATTATTAGGATTTTTGGATGATTTTATCAAAGTATTTAAAAAAAGAAATATGGGATTGAATTCCCGTCAGAAATTGATTGGTCAAATCATTGGCGGGTTAGTATTTTATTTTGTTTATCGTTCAGAAGGTTTGCCTGATACACTAGATTTATTTGGCGTGGTTACGTTGCCATTAGGAATTTTTTATGGCGTATTCGTCATTTTTTGGTTGGTTGGATTTTCAAATGCGGTGAATCTAACGGATGGTATTGATGGATTGGTCGCAGGATTGGGGACGATTTCGTTTGGTACATATGCAATCATTGCTTGGAAACAGCAACAATTTGATGTAGTGATTATCTGTTTAAGCGTGATTGGTGGCTTGTTAGGATTCTTTCCTTACAATAAAAAACCAGCTAAAATTTTTATGGGAGATGTCGGTTCACTTGCCCTAGGTGGTTTGTTGGCAGCAATTTCTATTATATTACGTCAAGAGTGGACATTGTTGTTGATCGGACTTGTTTATGTATGTGAAACAGCCAGTGTTATTTTGCAAGTTGCTTCATTTAAATTATTCGGTAAACGAATTTTTAAAATGTCACCGATCCATCATCATTTTGAAATGTGTGGCTGGTCTGAGTGGAAGATAGATATCATTTTCTGGCTGACTGGAGCAATTTGTTCAGCTATCACATTATGGATTATTTTTTAAAGAAGTAGGCAGGGATCTAGCGTCAAGAAGCAACTCTTAGGAAAGTAGATAATTTTGAATTGGGACTGAAAATCGTTCCATTTAAAAATTCCTAACTTTCTACAGAGTTAACCGCTTCTTTCAGCTTTTCTAACGATAAGGAGAATTTATAATGAAAAAAATTACAGATTATGAAAACAAAAAAGTCCTTGTTCTTGGACTGGCTAGAAGTGGTGTTAGTGCTGCAAAACTGTTGCATGAGCTAGGTGCGTTGGTGACAGTCAATGACTTTAAACAATTTGATCAAAACCCGGAAGCCCAAGATTTATTAACCTTGGGTATTCGTGTTGTTACAGGTGGGCATCCAATTGAGCTTTTAGATGAAGATTTTTCTTTGATTGTAAAAAATCCGGGAATCCCCTATACGAATCCTCTAGTAGAGAAAGCACTAAGTATGAATTTACCTGTTCTTACTGAAGTTGAGTTGGCTTATCAAATTGCTGAATGTCCGATTATCGGTATTACAGGAACAAATGGTAAAACAACGACCACTACAATGATTGGGCTACTTTTAAATGCTGATCGCAAAAATGGTACTGCACGTTTAGCGGGGAATATTGGCTATCCTGCCAGTGAAGTTGCTAAGGATGCTAATACAGCGGATGATATTGTTATGGAATTATCAAGTTTTCAATTGATGGGAATTCAAATGTTTCGCCCTCAAATCGCTGTTATTACTAATATTTATGAAGCACATATTGACTATCATGGTTCAAGAAAAGAATATGTAAAAGCGAAGTGGGCAATCCAAAGAAATATGCAGGAAAATGATTTTCTTGTTTTAAATTGGAACCAACAAGAACTGCAAGAATTAAGCAAAACAACGAAAGCTACAATTATTCCATTTTCAACGAAAGAAAAAGTTGCAGGTGCGTATCTTACAGATGGGGAAATTTACTACAAAGACGAATATATCATGTTAGCAACAGAATTGGGTGTTCCTGGTAACCATAATATTGAAAATGCATTAGCAGCAATCTCTGTCGCTAAATTAAAGGGCATTTCAGCAGATATTATTAGAAAAACATTGATGGTTTTTACTGGAGTACCTCATCGTACGCAATATGTGGGAGAAGTAGCAGGACGGAAGTTTTACAATGACTCAAAAGCAACCAATATACTAGCAACAGAGATGGCTCTGGGCGGTTTCGATCCTTCATCACTCATTTTATTGGCTGGTGGTTTAGATCGTGGAAATAGTTTTGATGAATTAGTCCCTTCACTAAAAGGAATAAAAGCGGTCGTTCTTTTTGGAGAAACAAAAGATAAACTGCACAAAGCGGCAGTAAAAGCAGGGGTCAAAACCATCCAATTGACAGAGAATGTCCAAACGGCTGTAAGTGATGCCTATGATTTTTCTGAAAAAAATGATACTATTCTATTATCGCCTGCTTGCGCAAGTTGGGATCAATATCCTAATTTTGAACTGCGCGGAGAGGCATTTATCCAAGCGATGCACCAGCTAAAAGACATAGAAAAGTGAGATAATTATGAAGATATTAATAACTGGCGGCGGAACAGGTGGACATATCTATCCAGCTTTAGCCTTTGTTAACTATGTAAAACAAGTCGATCCTAGTACTGAATTTATGTATGTAGGAACACAAATCGGTCTGGAAAGCCAAATTGTCCCAAAATATAATATTCCATTTAAGACGATTAAAATCCAAGGATTTCGTCGATCACTTAGTCCACAGAATATAAAAACAGTTTACCTTTTCCTAAACAGTATTGGAAAAGCTAAAAAAATTATTAAAGATTTTCAACCAGATGTTGTGATTGGAACAGGTGGTTATGTTTCCGGATCAGTTGTCTATGCGGCTAAGCAGTTGAAAATTCCAACAATTATTCATGAGCAAAATAGTATACCTGGAATGACGAATAAGTTTTTAAGTAAATATGCGACAAAAGTAGCTGTTTGTTTTCCAGATGTTGCTGAATATTTTCCTAAAGAAAAGGTCGTTTTAACAGGAAATCCACGAGCTCAAGAAGTTGTAATGATCAAAAAATCAGATGTTTTAAAAGAATATGGATTAGATCCGGAAAAGAAAACAGTGGTGATTTTTGGTGGAAGTCGGGGTGCACTGAAAATAAATCAAGCTTTTATTGAAGCATTCCCCATTTTTGAGCAAAGAAATTATCAGGTTCTTTATGCTTCTGGAGAGCGGTATTATAAAGAATTGCAAGAAACACTAAATCTTTCCGAAAAAAAATTGACAAACATAAGCATTCAGCCTTATATTGATAAAATGGCTGAGGTTCTAGCTGCAGCTGATTTAATGGTTGGTCGTGCAGGAGCAACCTCTATTGCAGAATTTACGGCATTAGGCTTGCCAGCGATTTTAATTCCAAGTCCATATGTCACAAATGATCATCAAACAAAGAATGCTCAAAGCTTAGTTAAATCAGGAGCAGTTGAAATGATTGCGGATCAAGAACTTACTGGGCTCAAATTAGCAACAGAGATCGATGCGATTTTATTGGATGAAACTCGTCATCAATCAATGGCGGAAGCTTCTAAAAAAGAAGGCATTCCAGATGCTGGTGAACGACTTTACAAAGTGGTAAAAGAAATAACGTGATAGGGGGTGTAGAAGATTAGTAAGAAAAAAGAGGACTCAGGGGGTCAAGAAGACCAAAAAGTAGATGCGACTGAACAAATAGACGAACAGAATTTGACCCCGTGGCAAAAAGAAAACTTAGAGTATTTAAAAACGCAAGGCGATCAGCCAGTATGGAATCCTTCCGTAATATCTAATGAAAATACAGAGCAAGAATCTGAGGAAGATGAAGAAGCTGAAGCAGACGACTCACATTCCGAAGAAACTGAAACAGAAGAAAAACAAAAGAAAACTTACGAATCTTTTGCAGACCGCTTACCAAAGATAAAAAAAATACGAAATAAACGATTGTATCGACGATTGACTTTGATTATTTCCGTATTTTTTATTGCAATATTGATTGTACTTTATTTTGTTTCTCCACTTAGTAAGTTAGGGAATGTCAGTGTAACAGGAAGTAAATCTGTTGATAGTGAAAAAATCATTGCCCAATCTAAACTAGAAAAAGGCAAGAGTTTATGGGAACAATTTGGCGATAGAAAGATTTATGAAGAAAAAATCAAGCGCCAAATACCGCGCGTAAAACAAGCAAGCATTTCGTTGAATGGAATCAACTCATTTAATATAAAAATTGAAGAATATAAAGTAGTTGCTTTAGAATCTGTAAATAATATTTTTCATCCTATTCTAGAAAATGGGAAAATTTTGCCAGAAGAAATGAATGCGCCTGTAAGCGGTATGCCAGTTTTCAAAAATTTTAAAGATCAGTCGATCATTAAAAGCTTAATGAATTCTTATAATAAATTGCCAGATGATTTAAAGCAAAATATATCAGAAATTCGCTATGCACCATCTAAGGCAAATAAAGAATTGATTAATCTCCACATGAAAGATGCCAACGAAGTAATCGTCAATATTTCACAATTAGAGGAGAAAATGGCGTATTATAGTAAGGTTGCAAGTCAAATGGAGAAGTCAGGAATCATCGATATGGAAGTCGGGATTTTCTCATATCCTTTTAATAATGGGGAAACTGAGGAAAGCATTGAAGAATCTTCGCAAGCGCTAGAATAAAGTTAAGAAAAATAAAAGAATAAAATAGTAGAATCTGCTTTCTAAAAAGCCTAGTTTTATGGTAAAATTGAAAGAAGTGAGTATTCATAAAAAAATATATATTTAAACGGGCGTTTTATGCCCGCTTACATATTGGAATTAATAGGAGGAGGAACCCCATTCATGGCAAAGACAGGAATGTATGTAGGCCTTGATATCGGTACAACATCAGTGAAAGTTGTAGTAGCTGAGTTTATCGAAGGTCAAATGAATATCATCGGCGTAGGAAACGCAAAATCTGATGGATTAAATCGAGGGATCATTGTCGATATCGATAAAACAGTAAATGCGATTCAAAGAGCAGTAAGACAAGCAGAAGAAAAAGCGGGAATTCAAATTAAAAGTGTGAATGTGGGGTTACCAGCAAACTTACTTGAAGTTGAAAGTTGCCAAGGAATGATCGCTGTAAGTAGTGAGTCAAAAGAAATCACTGATGAAGATGTACGAAACGTAGCATCGGCAGCACTGGTTCGTTCAACTCCTCCTGAACGTCAAATCGTAGCAATCTTGCCTCAAGAATTTACAGTAGATGGATTTGAAGGAATCAAAGATCCTAGAGGAATGATCGGCGTTCGTTTAGAAATGTTTGGAGTAGTTTTCACTGGACCCAAAACAATCATTCACAATACTAGAAAATGTGTTGAAAAAGCTGGCTTAACAGTCAATGAATTAGTTATTATGCCATTAGCATTAACTGAAACAGTTCTTTCAGATGGGGAAAAAGATTTTGGTACGATCGTTATTGATATGGGCGGCGGACAAACAACAACCTCAGTGATGCATGATAAACAATTGAAATTCACTCATGTGAACCAAGAAGGTGGCGAGTTTGTCACTAAAGATGTCTCTATTGTATTAAATACATCATTCAATAATGCTGAAGCGTTGAAGATCAATTATGGTGATGCTTATCCTGAAAGAACATCAGTCAGTGAAGAGTTTCCTGTTGATGTGATCGGTAAGTCTGAACCTGTAAAAGTTGATGAACGTTATCTTTCAGAAGTAATTGAAGCCAGAGTAGAACAAATCTTTAAAAAATCTAAAGAAGTATTAGACGAAATTGATGCTTTAGAGCTTCCAGGCGGAGTAATCTTAACTGGTGGCGGGGCAAGCCTTCCAGGTGTTGTTGATTTAGCACAAGAAATCTTTGATGCAAGCGTAAAATTATACGTACCTAATCATATGGGGTTACGTAACCCAGTATTTACAAATGTGATTAGCATTGTAGAATATTCTGCGCAGCTAAATGACATTTACCATATTGCTAAAGGTGCGATTCCAGGTGAGAAGATCAAATCATCACAGCCAATCGCAGTTCAGCAAGAGGTGCAGTACGATACTTATACAGAAACACCTCAAGATAATTACGACGATTCTGAAATACATGAATCTGGTGAAAAAGTTACTGGCAAAATCAAAGACTTCTTCTCAAACATTTTTGACTAACAATTAAAACAGGAGGAAACGATACTATGGAATTTTCTTTAGATAATAACATTAACAATGGCGCTGTCATCAAAGTTATCGGTGTAGGCGGTGGCGGCGGCAACGCTGTTAACCGTATGATCGATGAAAACGTCAAAGGCGTTGAATTCATCGCTGCAAATACAGATGTACAAGCTCTTAAAAACTCAAAAGCTGAAACAGTGATCCAACTTGGACCTAAATATACTCGTGGTTTGGGAGCAGGTTCTCAACCAGAAGTTGGTCAAAAAGCTGCAGAAGAAAGCGAACAAGTTATTTCAGACGCTTTACAAGGAGCAGATATGATTTTTATCACTGCTGGTATGGGCGGAGGAACAGGAACGGGTGCTGCTCCTGTAGTTGCTAAAATCGCCAAAGAATTAGGCGCATTAACAGTAGGTGTTGTTACAAGACCATTTAGCTTTGAAGGACCAAAACGCGGACGCTTTGCGGCAGAAGGTATTGCTCTTTTGAAAGAAAATGTTGATACATTACTGATTATTTCAAACAACCGTCTATTAGAAGTTGTTGATAAGAAGACACCAATGCTTGAAGCATTCCGTGAAGCTGACAATGTATTACGTCAAGGAGTACAAGGTATTTCAGATTTGATCACAGCTCCAGGGTATGTTAACTTGGACTTTGCTGATGTGAAGACAGTTATGGAAAACCAAGGAACTGCATTGATGGGAATCGGTGTTGCAAGCGGTGAAGACCGTGTGATCGAAGCAACTAAGAAAGCTATTTCTTCTCCATTATTAGAAACATCTATTGATGGTGCAGAACAAGTATTATTAAATATCACTGGTGGCTTAGATATGACATTATTTGAAGCACAAGACGCTTCTGATATCGTAACAAGCGCTGCAACAGGTGATGTAAATATTATTTTAGGTACTTCAATCAATGAAGATCTAGGCGATGAGATCCGTGTCACTGTTATTGCGACAGGAATCGATCCTTCTAAAAAAGATCGTAAACCTCAACGTCAAAATAGACCTACTCAAATCCAAACGGTTCAACAAGCACCAGTATTGGATATGGAACAATCAAAACCATCACAACCGCAACCTCAAGAAGAGACAAGCGCTTTTGGTGATTGGGATATCCGTCGTGAACAAAACGTACGACCTAAAGTCGAAGATACAACATTTGAAAATGTTGAGAAAAAAGATTTTGAAACATTTCATCGTGAAGAGCCATCACAAAATAATGACGATGAATTAAACACACCACCATTTTTCCGCAGAAAAAGATAGGAGCGATTTTTGATCATGCTAGTTGATAACTTAGAAAAAATAAATCAAGAAATTCAGCTAGCATGCCAAAAAGCAGAGCGATCAGAAAATGATATAACGATGATTGCCGTGACTAAATCAGTGGAAAAAGACACTGCCAAGAAGCTTGCTGAACTTGGTATTGAGAATATGGCTGAGAACCGAGTCGATAAATTATTAGAGAAAAAAATGGTACTGAAAAATTTTTCATCTATTAAGTGGCATTTGATTGGTAATTTACAGCGTAGGAAGGTAAAATCAATAATAAATGAGATAGATTATTTTCACGCTTTAGATAGTTTAAAATTAGCAGAGGAAATCCAAAAACGAGCAGAGAAGCAAATTTCCTGTTTTGTTGAGGTGAATATCACTGGTGAAGAAAGTAAACACGGATTCAAATCAGATGAAGTAATTGATTTTATTGAACAATTAGCATCATTTGATAGAATCAAAGTCGTAGGTTTGATGACTATGGCTCCGTTAAATGCTTCTGAACAAGTTCTTCACAATGTGTTTTCTCAGTTAAAAAAACTACAGTTAGCAATAAATAATCAGCATCTGTCATATGCACCATGTACAGAGCTTAGCATGGGAATGAGTAATGATTTCCCAATTGCTATTGAAGAAGGTGCAACTTTTGTACGAATCGGAACAGCAATTTTCAGAGGTGCGTAAAGGAGGGGAATCTATGTCAATTTTTAGTAAAAATGCGTTATCGAGCTTTTTTGGATTATCTGGTGAAGATGAATATGATAATTATGATGAATACGAAGAGCAAAAGGTAGTGAATCAACAGCCAAGACAGACGGTTCGACAAACACAAGCACAGGTACCACCAAGACCGACTGCAACTGAGCCTTTAACCGAAAAGCCATCTGCTCGTTATCGTTCAACAGAAACGCATCAAGATAAGAAAGAAAGCCGTCAGGAAACAGCATTTAATGAGCAAAAGGTTGTCTCCATGCGTAGTTCTAATAACTCAAATTCTAAACGTTCGCAAGATACACATAATTCAGGCAAACCAGGTAAAATTACAATAATTGAGCCACGAGTTTATTCTGAAGCGATGAATATTGCAAAACATATTATTGCAAGTGATGCTGTGTTGATTAATTTTCATTTAGTTGAAGAAAATCAAGCAAGAAGAATTGTGGACTTTCTTACAGGAACTGTTTACGCATTAGATGGAGACATTCAACGTGTAGGAGATGAAATTTTTCTTTGTACACCATCAAACATAGAAATCGATAGTGCTACTGCACAATCGTTAGCTAAGAAACAAATGTTTGATTTTTAGTTAGGAGGTAATGAGTATCGCTCTATTTATATTTCTATTATATACAGGTGTTCGAATTTATTCAGGCGTTTTAATTATATATGCATTATTATCTTGGTTTCCAGGAGCGTATGATTCTATGTTTGGCCGTTTGATTTCAAGAATTTCTGAACCTTATCTAAGCCTATTTGATCGATTAAACTTGAACATAGGTATGATTGGTTTTAATGTTATGATTGCCATCATTGTGCTGAATCTAGCTGCAAGTGGACTAGGACGAATTTTACAATCAATTATGTAATAATAAAAGAAAGGATGATTTATCTATGAACGCAAATGTGTACCAACATTTTCGAAAAGATGAGCATCCTTTTATTGATTCTGTAGGCGATTGGTTAGAACAAGTTGAAAGTCAGTATGCTCCTTACTTATCAGATTTTTTAGATCCTAGACAGGCGTATATAGTAGAAACCTTGATTCGTCAGAATAGTGATCTTTCATTTCAATTTTATGGTGGGTATGAACAAGCTGAACGAAAACGTTGCCTGATTTATCCTGATTACTATGAACCAAAGGAAGACGATTTTGAAGTTGAATTACTAGAAATCGTGTATCCTATAAAATTCTCTACATTATCACATGGCAAGGTGTTGGGTACCCTAGTCAATACAGGAATAAAGCGAGAGTATTTTGGTGATATTATTTCTGATAATGACAGGTGGCAAGTATTTGTCGCTAAAGAGATAGCTAATTTTGTAGAAACTCAGGTAGAAAAAATTGGGAAAATATCAGTAAGATTAGAAAAAAGAAAATATACAGAGATGATCCTTCCAAAAGATGACTGGACACATGAGCGGACAACAATAAGTTCGTTACGTCTGGATAATTTGATCTCTAGCGTATATAATATATCTAGACAGAGATCAAAACAATTGATTGAATCTGGAAAAGTCAAAGTGAATTGGACGGAGAATACAAGACCGGATTTCTTAGTAGATCTATTAGATATAGTATCAATTAGAGGTTTTGGACGCATCCAAATTCAAGAGTTAGAGGGGAAGACGAAAAAGGACAAGTTTCGTTTGTTACTGGGAGTTCTACGAAAATAATCCAAAGAGGTGAAGGAATATGGCATTAACTCCATTAGATATTCAAAACAAAAACTTCTCTACAAAAATGAGAGGGTACAACCAAGACGATGTCGATGATTTCTTAGATCAAGTAACGAAAGATTATGAAGATTCTCTTCAAAAAACACGTGAACTTGAAAAATCATTAAAACATGCAGAAGAAAAATTACAGTATTTCAATGAACTGAAAGATGCATTGAATCAATCAATTATTGTAGCACAAGACACTGCTGATAAAGTAAAAACTAGTGCAAATAAAGAATCAGAAGTAATCGTTACGTCTGCTGAAAACACAGCGAACGAAATGATTTCATCAGCTGAAAAACGCTCAAGTAATCTTATTACCTCTGCGGAAGAAAAAGCAAAAGAAATTCTAACAGATGCAACGGATCGTGCACGTCAACTAGCTGCTGAAACAGATGATTTGAAGAAGAAAACACGTGTCTTCCATCAACGTTTAAGTTTAATGTTAGAAGCACAATTAGAACAAGTGAAAAGCGAAGAATGGAATGAATTATTAAAACCATTCTCAAGTTACGTAAGTGATTCACATACAGTAATCAAAGAAGTTTTAGCGCAAGAACTTGACAAAAGTGATGATGTTGCGGCAGAGCCAGTTGCTGTAGTAGAGGAACCAACACTTGAACAAGCTGCGATCGATCCAAAAGCAATGCTTGATTTATTAAATAAAGATCCTAAATAATTTCGTAAATAAATAGAACAGAAAAGTCAATAACCATTCTTTTTAGCGAGTCAATGATAGTGAAAGTTTGACAGACCCTGGTATTGAAAAGATCCTCTATTTTACTCAAGTTTGAACTAAGTAAAACTTGACGAGTGATTTCGTTAACAATCAACAGAGGAAATAATTGAGTTGATCGATTATTTTAAATTTGGGTGGTAACGCGAGTACTTTCGTCCCTTGGGATGAAGGTACTTTTTTGCTGTGAACGAAGTGAGAGAAGTAACCTTACTAGTAAATCACAAAAATATCAGATGAAACATAGAGCAAGTGATTGTTTTATAAGTGTTCTATTTATCAAAAAGCTACGAATGAAAGCGAGGAAGAAAAATGAAAATGAAAGAAACGTTGCAATTGGGAAAAACAGCTTTTCCAATGCGTGGGAATTTGCCAAATCGTGAAGTAGAATGGCAAAAAGATTGGGAAGAACAAAAAATCTATGAAAAACGTCAAGAACTAAACGAAGGAAAACCAACATTTGTCCTTCATGATGGACCGCCATATGCCAATGGAAATATTCACTTGGGGCATTCATTAAATAAAATCAGTAAAGATATTATCATCCGTTCAAAATCTATGTCAGGTTTCCGTTCTCCATATGTCCCTGGTTGGGATACACATGGTCTACCAATCGAGCAAGTACTAACAAATAAAGGGATCAAAAGGAAAGAAATGACTTTAGCTGAATACCGTGAAAAATGTGAAGAGTATGCACGTTCACAAGTTGATACACAACGTGCAGATTTCAAACGTTTAGGTGTTGCTGGTGATTGGGAACATCCGTATATTACATTAGACCCTTCTTATGAAGCAGCAGAAATCCGTGTATTTGGAAAAATGGCTGAAAAAGGCTATATTTATAAAGGATTAAAACCAATTTATTGGTCTCCATCAAGTGAATCATCATTAGCAGAAGCGGAGATTGAATATAAAGATGTTAAATCAGCATCTATTTACGTTGCATTTAAAGTTGTTGACGGCAAAGGAATCCTAGATACGGATACTTCATTTGTAATCTGGACAACAACACCGTGGACACTTCCTGCAAACTTAGGAATTTCAGTGAACCCTACGTATCAATATGTTGTAGTCAAAGCATACGGTAAAAAATATGTTGTAGCCAAAGATCTTTTAGACACAGTAAAAGAAGCAATCGGTTGGGATGATGTTGAAATTCTTGAAACGATTTCTGGTAAAGATATGGAGTATATGACTGCTCAACATCCATTTTATGATCGTACATCATTAGTGATGCTAGGAGATCATGTAACCTTAGATGCTGGTACTGGTTTAGTTCATACCGCACCTGGTCATGGTGAAGATGATTACATCGTAAGCAAAAAATATAATTTAGATGTTCTTTCACCTGTGGATAATCGTGGTGTCTTTACTGATGAAGCACCTGGATTTGAAGGAGTTTTCTATGATAAAGCAAATCCAATGATCACAGCGTTATTGGATGAAAAAGATGCGCTATTAAAATTGGATTTCTTTACACATAGTTATCCACATGACTGGCGTACGAAAAAACCTGTTATTTACCGTGCAACACCGCAATGGTTTGCATCGATTGATAAATTCCGCCAAAACATCTTAGATGAAGTTGAAAAAGTTGACTGGATTCTTCCTTGGGGCAAAACACGTCTTTATAATATGATCCGTGACCGTGGTGACTGGGTAATCTCCCGTCAACGTGCGTGGGGTGTACCATTACCGATTTTCTATGCAGAAAATGGTGAAGCGATCATTACACCAGAAACAATCGAGCATGTAGCAAATTTATTTGCTGAGCATGGCTCAAATGTTTGGTTTAAACGTGAAGCGAAAGAGTTATTGCCAGAGGGCTTTACACATCCTGGTTCTCCAAATGGTGAATTTACAAAAGAAACAGACATTATGGATGTTTGGTTTGATTCTGGTTCATCTCATGAGGCTGTATTGCGTCAACGCCCAGAACTAACATTCCCAGCTGATATGTATCTAGAAGGCTCTGATCAGTATCGTGGCTGGTTTAATTCAAGTATTACGACTAGTGTAGCTATCAATGGTGTAGCGCCTTATAAAGCCGTTTTATCTCAAGGATTTACATTGGATGGCGAAGGACGTAAGATGAGTAAATCACTAGGCAATACAATTTTACCGGATAAAGTAATCAAGCAAATGGGTGCGGATATTTTACGCCTGTGGGTAAGTAGTGTAGATTATGAAGCAGATGTACGCGTATCAATGGATATCTTAAATCAAGTTTCTGAAGTATACCGCAAGATCCGTAATACAATGCGTTTCTTATTAGCGAATACGAATGATTTTGAACCGAAAGAACACACTGTTGCATATGAAGATTTACGTTCTGTGGATAAATATATGGTTGTTCGACTAAACCAAGTAATCAAAGAAATTCGTGAAAAGGGCTATGAAAAATACAATTTTATGCAGATCTATCGTTCTGTTATGAATTTCTTAACAGTTGATCTGTCTTCATTCTATTTAGATTTTGCTAAAGATGTAGTTTACATCGAAGCGGAAGATAACTACCAACGTCGTTGTATGCAAACCGTATTTTATCAAATAGCTGTTTCCTTAACAAAACTATTGACGCCAATCATCCCACATACTTCTGAGGAAATCTGGAGCTTCTTAAAAGAAGAGGAAGATTATGTTCAATTAGCTGAATTTCCAGGTTATGAAGAATTCGCAAATCAACAAGAATTATTGGATACTTGGGCAGCATTTATGGACTTTAGAGACAATGTTCTAAAAGCCTTAGAAGAAGCACGTAACTCTAAATTGATTGGTAAATCTCTAGAAGCTAAAGTAACTGTTTACCCTAATGAACAAATTCATGAGTTATTAACAGCAGTGGATGCAGATATTGCTCAATTGCTGATTGTGTCTGACTTTGAATTAGCAGCTAGAACAGCTGAAGTTCCTGAAAATGTTGAAAAATTTGATGATATGTCGATTCTTGTAGAAAAAGCAGCAGGTGAGACTTGTGATCGTTGTCGTGCGGTACGTACAGATGTTGGTGAAGATGAAAAATTACCACATTTATGCGGACGCTGTGCTACAATTGTTGAAGAAAATTACCCAGAAGCTGTAGCTGAAGGATTTGAAGAATAAGTATCGTTAAGTGAGCAAAAAAGAGTATGAAACAGATTTTTGAAGTGAGACCCAATAGTTAGACCATAACCCGACCGAAGAAATTTGGTCGGGTTTTTATGCGGTCATCCGTTCGCGATATCTAACGGGACTGCAGCCGAGTTTCGTTTTGATTCGGTGATGATTATAGTAATTAATCCACTCATTAATTGCTCGCTTCAACCCTTCAAAGCTTGTATAAATCACACCATGATACATTTCTTGCTTTAATAGACCAAAGAAATTCTCCATCGGTGAATTGTCGAGACAATTCCCTTTTCGGGACATGCTCTGGAATATTTTTTTATCCGCTAAAGGCTTTCTATAACCATTCATCTGGTAAGCCCAGCCTTGGTCAGAATGGAAAGTCCGACGGTAGGGGCAGTCTGCTGTGTGTTCTATGGCTTCTTTCTGAGCGTCAAGAACAGCCTTTGTATTTGGTTTTTCTGAGATTCGATAAGACAGAATCTCCCCGTTAAACATATCCAGGAACGGGTCTAAATAAAGCTTCTTGATAACAGGTTTTCCATTCGTATCTTGTTCATAATACTTAAATTCAGAAGTATCCGTTGTAATTTTTTGATGTGGAACCGAGGTGACAAACCGTCTGTGAATCCGATTCTTTGCCACTCGTCCAACAGTTCCTTTGTAGGAATTGTACTTACGTGATTTACGTGTAAACTTTACGCTCTTCAGCCCAAGCTTACGCATGATTCGACGAATTTTCTTTTGATTTACCCTTATTCCATGTTCGTTCAGGGCGATTTGAATCCGACGATAGCCGTAATTTCCATTGTTTTCTTCAAAAATTTCTTTAATGGTTTCCTCTAGCTTGGCATCTGGATTCTCACGATTCAATCGCTTTTGCCAATACATGTATGTCGCTTTAGGGAATTTTGTTGCTTCAAGAAGAATCGTTAATCGGAACTCTTTTCGGAGTTCGTGGATGATTCGTGCATCTCGTTCTTGAGTCGATTCGGGATATTCATCCCTAAAGCTCGGAGCTTTTTTATGAAGGCAAGTTCTGCACGAAGTAGTTCATTTTCTCGTTCCAGTTCTTGTTCACGTGTTAATGGCTTCTTTGGTGTTTGTTTCTTCTTTTTCTTAGTCATTGAAGGCCTTCCTTTCAGTTTCGGTAAGAACCCTTCAATGCCTTCACGCTGAAATAGTTGGTGCCAATGTTGGAGTAGATTTCCTGATGGCAATCCATAGTTCAATGCGACATCAAGGTAAGAGTCACCGCTAGTCAAATAATAGTGTATGACATCTTGCTTGAATTGGGAAGAGTAAGTTTGTTTGTTTTTTCGTCGGTTCAAGGCATCAAAGCCCAACTTTTCTACAATCTTCACCCATTTGTGTACTGTCGAAACAGCTGGAATACCGTATCGGCGAGCTAGAGCCACATACCCACCTTCACCCCTCCTATACGCTTCAACTACTGATTTTTTAAAGTCATAATCATATTTAGCCACTATAAAAAGCCCCCTAAGTTAGATTTTCTGGTCTAACTTAAGGGGCGCACTTCATTTGTTTCATACTCTTTTTTTTTTATAGATTATTTAAAGACTAAGCTAATGAGCTATTTTTTTGTTGCATCGGCGTTTAGATAACCGATCCAAGTTCCTTTATTGTCATAAATTGAATAGTAGAGAGCCCCAGAAAAGTGGCTGTATTTTCCTTTAACAAGATAATTTTTCTTGTAAAGGGTGTTTGTATTGCCTTTTTTTATAGAAAATTTATCGAGGTCTGCCCAAAGCGTATAGCCTTTTCTTTCAATCGTTACATTTTTATCATATTTTAGCCAAGCACCCTGAGCTCCTGAAGCAGCAGTCGCCCCATTAGCATTTAGGTAACCTCGCCATGTGCCTTTATTATCATAGAGTGAAAAATAAGTGGCACCAGAAACATGATTGTATTTTCCTTTGACTTGAAGGGTTTGTTGAAAAAGATTTGTTGAATTGCCTTTTTTGCTAGAGAATTTATTGATATCGCCCCAAAGCGTTTGTTCTTTTTTAGTCAGCGTCACATATTTATTTTCTTTTAACCACGTACCTTGAGGACCTGTTGCTAAACTAGCACCCGCAGCGTTCAAATAGCCTTTCCAATTGCCTTTTCCATCATAAAGCGAGTAGTAAACAGCACCGGAAAGATGCTGATATTTTCCTTTGACTTGGAAGGTTTGCTGAAAGAGACTCGTTGAATTGCCTTTTTTGCTAGAAAATTTATTGATGTCGCCCCAAAGTGTTTGCCCTTTTTTAGTCAGGGTAACATATTTATTTTCGTTTAGCCAAGCTCCTTGAGGACCTGTTGCACTGGTTGCGCCATTAGCATTTAGGTAACCTCGCCATGTGCCTTTATTATCATAGAGTGAGAAGTAAGTGGCACCGGAAACATGTCGATATTTCCCTTTGACTTGAAAAGTTTGCTGAAAAAGGTTCGTTGAATTGCCTTTTTTACTGGAGAATTTGTTGATATCGCCCCAAAGCGTTTGTCCTTTTTTAGTCAGCGTCACATATTTGTTCTCATTTAGCCAAATTCCTTGAGGACCAGAAGCCTTCGTTGTTGCAGAGGCGTTCAAGTATCCTTTCCATTTGCCATTATTATCATAGAGTGAATAGTAGGTAGCGCCATTCATGTGTTTATACATACCACTTACTTTAAACGTTTGATTATAAAGATTCTTTGTAGAATTGGTTGTTGAATTAAAATTAAAGTTTGACCAAATTGAATAATTCTTTTTGGTGATTGTTACGTATTGATTAGCGCTGAGCCATTTTCCTTGGGCACCATTTTCAAGATAACCAGTATAATCCATGGAAATATCAAAGGGGTGCGCTATACCAGGAATATAATATTGAGAAGACCACTGCCAAGCTGAGAATTCGTTATTCCATTTCATATTAGCAGTTGGTGTATAAGGATACTGTGCAACCCACATGTTTTTAGCACCAAATTTGCTTACAGAAAAATACCCGCTTGTAGCGTAAGATCTATTCATATAGTACATAGTATTAGAGAAACCTTTAGACTTTAGCGTGTTAACGAAAGTTGTAGTATTAGGTGTCAAATTAGCATTCAACATTTTTCCTTCTTCAATATCAATCACCATAACTGTAGACTTTGGTAACTTGAACCGATTAGCGAGTGAAACAAAATATGCAGCTTCTTTTGAGGCACTACTGCCAGTTGTATAGTGAGCATAATGATAAGCAGAAACCTTCAGACCAGCAGCCGTAGCATTATTGATCTGTTCTTGAGCATATGGGTTTATATAATAATCGCCTTCAGTGAGTTTCACAACAACTCCGTTAATACCATATGTTTTCATTTTTTTGAAATTCGCAACTGAAATTGAACTATTATGAGACGATATATCAATAAATTGAGACTTGGGTCTGTTGGCTTCGCCTGCATGAACGATATCCATTGAACTGCGGAGTAGGTTACTGCTTCGAGCTACTGGATTTAAATCTGAGCGATCAGATGGAAGATAATAGTCATCAAAATACAATTGCTCAGTCGATTCAATGGATTCACTCGATTCAGTTTCGGTAGAATCAGAACTGCTCGAATCTACTGAAACCGAGTCAACTGTGGTAGTCGTTGGCTCAGTCTCAGTAGTCAGCGTAGTTGACTCAACGAAAGTGTCTGATGTGGAAGCTTCTTCAGCGTATGACTGTGTACTCATTCCAAGTGATAGAGTGAGTAAAGTACCTAAAATTACCCCATTAAATTTTATTTTTTTCATTTTTTCCTCCAAAAATCTTAAAGTTTACCACGTTCACGGTACCAAACGTCAGGCTGCCAATCCCAAGTAAAACCATCTTGTTCTAACAACTCAAATGCTGCTTCAGGACCCATTGATCCTGCGGCATAATTAGGAAACTCAACAGAGGTTTTATCCCAAGCCTGACGAATAATATCAACAATGCGCCAAGATTGAGCAACTTCATCCCAGTGAGAGAAGTTTGTTCCGTCACCATTTAAACTATCCAATAACAATTTTTCATAGGCCTCTGGACTATTTCCAGTTGTTTCTGCGCTATGACGATAATCTAATTTCACAGGTGTAGTTGTAAAACCTTGACCAATTTCTTTTCCATTGAGTGTCATTGAGAAACCTTCTGTTGGTTGAATATAAATAGTTAAGACATTTGGAGGTAAATCGGTCTTTTCACCACATTTATCAATATCATCTTTGAAGACATTGACTGGTACTTGTTTGAAAACGATGTTGATACGTGTACCTTTTTCAGTTAGACGTTTTCCTGTGCGGATATAAAAAGGAACGCCTGACCAACGGAAGTTATCGATCAAAAATTTACCAGCAACAAAAGTTTCGGTTTGAGAATGTTCATCGACATTTGGTTCTTCTCGATAACTAACAAATTCTTGATTGTCGAGTTTACCGGATCCATATTGACCGCGAACAAAATTTTCTAAGGCTTCTTTTTCTGAATAAAGACGAATTGCTTGTAAGGCTTTTACTTTTTCTGCACGAATTTCAGCTTCTGAAAAAGCAACAGGCGGCTCCATTGCCAACAATGCTACAACTTGCAAAATATGGTTTTGAACCATATCTTTTAATGCACCACTGTGTTCATAATAACCGCCACGATCTTCAACACCAAGACTTTCTGCAAATGTAATCTGGACATTATCAATATAGCGATTATTCCATTGGGATTCAAAAATGTTATTAGCAAAGCGAATCGCAGAAATATTTTGGATCATTTCTTTTCCTAAGTAATGATCGATTCTAAAAATATCTTTCTCAGGAAAAACTGCACGAATTTCTTCATTTAGTTGATAAGCAGAAGCATAGTCAGAGCCAAAGGGCTTTTCAATAACTAAACGATCAAAGCCGTTATCTGTTAAAATTTCTTGTGATTTTAAGTGTTGAACGATCGTACCGAAAAATTGCGGAGCCATTGCTAAATAGTAAATATGATTGCCACCTAATTGATAGTCATCATTTAATGTATCAGATAATTTTTTTAAGGTATCGTAATGCTCGGAATCATTAACATTATGGGACTGATAGTAAAAGTGACTTGAAAATGTTTCTGCCTCTTCAACTGTTGGATTTAAGTCTTTGATCGTCTCACGAACGATTTCTCGGTAGTGTTCATCAGACCATTCTCTTCTTGCCGTACCAATGACTGCAAAATGCTTAGCTAATATTCCTTTACGATATAAACGGAATAAGGAAGGATAAAGTTTTCTTTTTGCTAAATCACCAGTGCCGCCAAATATAGTAAACAAAGCTATCTTTTCGTTCATTTCATTTCCCCGCTTTCTAATGTGGGCTGAACAGAAAATGTTTCTGCTCCCGCCGTTTAAATCATATTTATAGTCGATCAACGAAAATCGTACTTGCCGCTTTATAGCTGATCGCTAGTTCTTTTTTATTGTTACTAATACTGATGGGTCCTTCATATGCTGCGATTTCATCGATCGTATATTCTTCGTGAATCTGCAAGTCGATCGCTACTAAGTAATCAAGTAGTTCTTTCTCATCTAATACACGTGCAATACGGATCTTAGTGCCAATAGGATAATCGATCAAAGTTTGACGTTTTTCTTCGTGGACAGGCTGATCATCACCAGGAATAACACCGCCATGAGGACAAAATTTTGGTTGATTCAAGTACGCAGACAAACGATTTGCTAATGTTTGTGAGGTGACATGTTCTAGTACTTCTGCTTCATCGTGAACTTCATTCCATGAGTAGTTTAAATGTTCAACTAAAAATACTTCCCATAATCGATGTTTGCGAATGAGTGTACTCGCTTTTTTGAGTCCTAGCTCAGTTAGTTGGACACCTTGATAAGGTGAATGCTCAACCAGTTTTTCTTTTACTAATTTTGAAATCATCTCACTAACAGATGCCGCAGAGACATCCAGACCGGAAACGATTTGCTTATTGTTGATTTTATTTTCATCGCCACCTAATTCAAAAATCAGTTTTAGGTAGTCTTCACGATTCGGGGTCATATATTTCATCCTTTCAAAGAAGCCATCAGGATAAGTTTATCAGAAAATTGATTTTTTGACCATTTAATAATATGTTAATCTAAAAAAAAATAGAGTGTTTTTCTTTTTCAATATAAAAATGGAAACAAAACTTGAATTGATAACGTTTTCCGAAGAGTTTTATTTTAAACTTCTATGGTAAGGAAGGAAACTCTCTATAAACAAAAAACGGATTATTAAAAAAAGATTAGAATTTAAAGGGTGGTTCTGTGTGTAAATGCTATAAACCGTTATCTCTATTACATGCTGTAGTTTCCAAAGATCCTGATTTTATAGTTATCAGAAGGATGAACCCATAAAAAATATGCTTTAACTTAGTATCTTTTTTTATTTAGGAAAGAACAGGACTTTTAATGGTACTTTGTTTTATAATAAAAGTATCATTTTCGAGGAGCGAACAAGACGTGAAACAAAACCAATATATTTTATCTATAGATCAAGGAACAACGAGTTCAAGAGCAATTCTATTTAATCATGAAGGGCAGGAAATTGCCAAAGCACAAAAAGAATTTACGCAATATTTTCCAAATCCCGGCTGGGTAGAGCATGAGGCAAATGAAATTTGGAATTCTGTTCAATCTGTCATTGCAGATGTATTGATCGAGTCAAAATTGAAGCCTGCTCAAATCAAGGCAATTGGTATTACAAATCAGCGTGAAACAACCGTTGTGTGGGATAAAGATACAGGGGAACCGATTCATCGTGCCATTGTTTGGCAGTCAAAACAAACCAGTGAAATCGCAGATGAACTCAAAGAAAAGGGCTATCAAGATTTTATTCAAAAGCGGACAGGTTTGATCATTGATTCTTATTTTTCCGCAACTAAAGTAAAGTGGTTATTGGATAATGTTAAAGGAGCGAAAGAAAAGGCTGAATCTGGACAGTTATTGTTCGGTACGATTGATACGTGGTTATTATGGAGACTGACAGGTGGAAAAGTCCACAAGACGGATTACACAAATGCTAGCCGAACGATGTTGTTTAATATTCATACATTAGATTGGGATCAAGACATCTTAGATTTATTACAGGTTCCTAGAAAGATGCTACCGCAAGTTTGTTCAAATGCAGAAGTATATGGGTATACGCAAGACTATCATTTTTATGGAGAAAATATTCCGATCGCTGCGATGGCTGGTGACCAACAAGCCGCATTATTTGGTCAAGCAGCTTTTGAAAAAGGCATGGTCAAGAATACTTATGGTACAGGTGCATTTATTGTGATGAATACAGGTGAAACAGCGATCTTATCTGAAAAAGGTTTATTGACCACCATCGGCTATGGGATTGATGGAAAAGTTACTTATGCATTAGAAGGCAGTATTTTTGTGGCTGGTTCAGCTATCCAGTGGTTGCGAGATGGATTGAAATTAATTGAAAATGCTAGTGAATCAGAAGCGTTGGCTGGCCAAGTCGTTGATTCTGATGGTGTCTACGTTGTTCCCGCCTTTACTGGCTTAGGCGCTCCGTATTGGGATCAAGAAGCACGTGGTGCTGTTTTTGGAATCACCAGAGGAACAACAAGGGAGCATTTGATACGAGCAACATTAGAATCGATTGCTTATCAGAGTGCCGATGTAATCAAAACAATGGAGAATGATTCTGGTATTGAAATCAAACTGCTCAGAGCCGACGGAGGAGCATCAAAAAATGATTTGCTGATGCAATTTCAAGCAGATATCATTAATAGACCAGTTGAAGCGGCAGATTTTTCCGAGACAACTGCTTTAGGTGTAGCTTATTTAGCGGGTTTAGCAGTAGGTTTTTGGAACGATTTAGCTGAAATCAAATCATTTACTCATACTGGGAAACGATTTGAGGCAAAAATCACAGAAGAAAGACGAAACGAGCTATATGATGGATGGCAGCAGGCAGTACATGCAACGATGGCTTATAAGGAGAGAGAGTAAGGCTGATAACACAAGTATGGGGGAATGACTCATGAATTATAAACCTAAAGTTTGGCAAGAGATCAAAAGTGAGTATCAAGAAATAAAGCCCGATCACCGTTTATGTTCCCATATCCAATCCTATTGGTTTAGTTATACAGATCAGTTAAATGAACCAGCCCGGATAATTCCAGATTTATGTTCGGATTTAATTGTGCAACTGAGTCCAGAACTGGATATTTTATCGATGAATGTTTGTGGTCCAAACACGAAATTTTTTTATTCCTATGCCGATGAACCAACTATTTATTTAGGAATTCGGTACTATTTAGGTGGCATGTATTCTTTTTTCAATACATCATTCAAAGAACTAAAAAATCAATTAGTTGAACTTAGCTTAATTGAAAGAAGGATGATAAATGATTTAAAAGAGAATGTATCAGGAAAAAAATCGTTCCCAGAGTTGATCGAAAGTTTGGATCTGTATTTTCTAAAGCGTTTGAATTGCCTAGAATTTAAGCGGATTTCAGCACCAGTCCATGAGTTTATCACTAACCACTGTCGCCCGATTGGAATGGAGATTTCAGAACGAAGTTTGCAACGCTTGTTTAGAGAGGAGACGGGATTATCTCCTTATGAAGCATTTGATGTATTGCGTTTTCAAAAAGTCTATCAAGAGTTAATAGTGAACCCTCAAATAAAGCATTTAGATTTAGTTGAAAAATATGATTTTTTTGATCAAGCACATTATAGTCGGAAAATGAAAAAAATGACGGGTTTAACACCACAAGAAATTCGGCAGCATGTCGGTATTTTACAAGACAAAAATTGAGTAGCTGATTATAATAGAGTAACAAAGATGGAGGTTATTCAAATGAAATTAGATATGGTGGGAATCATTGTTGAGTCAATGGAAGAAGCAATTTTATTTTACGAACGCTTAGGATTTAAGGTTTTAGGAGAAACAACGGCTGAATACGTAGAACTTAATAATGATGGGGTAAGGATTTCATTGAACACTAAAAAAATGATTGAAGGTGTGTATGGCTATCCGCCTAACAATGAAGGTGACAAAATCGAGCTAGCGTTTCTTTGTGATTCTCCAGTAGAAATCGATCAGCTATGCGAAAAAATGAATGGCTTTGGTTACGAGATTTTTAGAGAACCCTGGCAGGCATTTTGGGGGCAATATTATGCGATCATCAAAGATCCAGATGATAATCTATTAAGTTTTTTTTGTGACGCTGTCTAGATTTACCGCTAATTCTAGGGACAGTTTTCTTTCAAAGTTTAGCGAGAGTCCGTTACATTTTTTAGTTAGGAGGAATCAGTGAATGAAGGAAAGAATTCAGTATTTAAAAGATGAAGCAAAGAAATGGCCAGGAGCAACGGTTGATTATCGGGAAGATTGGGATTGCGATTATTTTGGAATCGAAAAAAAATGTTTTTGTATGCTCGGAACAAATAAAGCTGGAGAACGAGTGATGACAGTTAAGGGTGATCCGGAAGAGAATGAATTGTTACGAGAGCAATATCCAGATGTTGTGCCAGGATATTATGCGAATAAAACCCATTGGAATTCATTTTTGTTGGAAAACTCATCATTTGAAAATGAGCAGCTTGCAGTTTTTTTAAGAAAATCCTATGAATTAGTTCTTGGCAAATTGCCTAAGAAAGTTCAAGCAAAATATAAATAAGTAATTAAAAAAAACGACAAAGTGAAACAGTTTTGAACTGACTTTGTCGTTTTTTGTTGAGAGAAATCATTCTGTGACTACAGTCAAAATAACATTGCCTTTTTTTCGTCCAGTTTCTACATAAGCATGAGCTTTGTCGGCGTCTTTTAAGGGATAACGTTTGTCGATGGCGGCTTTAAATTTTTCTTCTTCAAAGAGTTGTTTGAGCAGATACAGATCGGCTGTCAATTCTTTGACCATTCCGCGAGCTACAGAGACAAATTTGCCATTTTGGTTTGTAAGCTGTTTTGCTTTAGTTTTATTCAATTTACCAACTGCATCAAAGACAATATCGTAGGTTTCATTCAATGTTTTGAAATGATCAGAGGTGTAGTCAATAACAATATTAGCCCCTAGCGAATGTACTAAATCAAGATTTTGCTTACTACAAACCCCAGTCACATCTGCCCCAAAGTGAGCTGCAAGTTGTACAGCAGCTGTACCGACGGAACCAGAAGCACCGTAAATCAACACTTTTGTCTTAGGGGCTAGGCCAGCTTTTCTTAAAAAATGCAGTGCAGTTGTTCCGCCAAAAGATAAAGCTGCTGCTTCGTCAAATGTCGCATTTTCAGGTTTTAATGAAATAATGCCGTTTTCAGGTAGACAGATATATTCTGCATAACCGCCAAACTTCATTCCTGTCAACGCAAAGACCGCATCGCCAATTTTAAATTTTTTGACATTGGCTCCAACAGCTTCAATGGTACCCGAAAGTTCGGTTCCTAAAATTGGTTGTCTAGGTCGCTTTAAACCAAACATGATCTTCAAGATCGGTCCATATTTTTTTGCGCCTCTCACTACACAATCGCCAGAAGCCACAGTTGTCGCATGGATTCTTATCAAAATTTCGTTATCTTTGGGCACAGGTTTTGCAACTTCTTGCATCTGAAGTACATCAGGATCACCATATCCTGTACAAATGATTGCTTTCATATTTTTCCTCGTTTCTTTATATATTTACGACTATCCCTTATAGGAAAAAACCTCATCTAAAGGTTGTTCAAATACTTTAGCAATTTTAAATGCTAGTTCCAAAGAAGGAGAGTATTTTTCTTGTTCAAGTGAAATAATCGTTTGTCTTGTAACACCTACAGCATCTGCTAGAGCTTGTTGCGTCATTTCTCCATGCATAAATCGTTGTTTCCGGATCGTATTGCTGATCAAAGACTTTCCCATATTTTAATACCCTCTTTCATAATAGAAAATATATGAAGCATAAGAAATAATGTCTGAGACCAATACAGTAAAAGCTAAAATCGTAAACATTGTGGAGATTGGTTGATGGATTGCAATGGCAGCCATAGCTAAAAAGAAACCAAAAGCTAATAAGAAACAGAAATTTCGAACAGCTCTTAACTCGATCAACCGATCTCGTTCGTCAGAAATGGTTGGTGCTTTATTTTTGCTAAACATATCATTAAGCAGATTAAATACAATCAATACAATGATATTAGCGATAACTAGAATGAACAAAAGTTTTACAAAGAATCCCCCCCACAATGCAAGAAAGTCAGCCGAATGTAAACGTAGTGCATTCAAGTGATCAAAGTATAAATAAAAGAAAATGACCACATTTGAAATCAATAAAACTAGCGCTTTTTTTGATTGGTAAATCATAATATCCCTCCTAAATTAAATGTTGAAAGTACGCATTCACTTTTTTATCTTCTACAGAAAAGCTAGTTCTGAAAACAAGATAATTTTTGATTATTGACAACTTAAATGATCGAATAAGAAGAGCGGTCAAAATATATCGCTAATCTAACACTTTATAGAAACCACTCACGTATAAACGTTTATTCAAGTTGTAAAAACGTTTATACATAGATTAGCATGGAAAAAGGATCGTGTCAAAGTATTTTGACACGATCCTTTTATTTTTTTAGCTGAAACTATTCAAAGACCAGGTAATCAAAGTAATAATCCATAAATGTGCAGGATAAAATACATAGAATAAATATTTGAAGAAAGGGCTATTACTACCTTTTTCACCATTATACAAATGGATAAAAGGAATCACAGTAATAAATAAAAAGTCAGAGTTACCTTCTAATTGCACCTTGATCATCTCGAAAGAATAATTGGGTAAGCCAAGAATAGGCATTATAATTAAAGGAATCGCAAAGATAAGATAGGAGATATTTCTCTTTTTAGCATTGTCTCTGAAGAAATAACTAAGCAACATAAATGGAATAACAACAAATTCTCCTTCAGCAGGAATCAAACCTAGAAAAGTTGCTACTGTCAAAATAATTGCTAGAATATTTGCGAGTATTTTAAAGACAGACTCGTGAGCATGTTTTGCATAATCGATTAGTGCTAAAATAGTAACACCAAGAGCCAACGTTAGAAAAATATTATTGTGAATCTGATACATTGGGTTTTTAACGATCATTGTGTTAATAATAGTATTACCAGCAAACATTATTGCTGCCCAGCCATAGAGACGAAACAAATATTTTCTGCGATTTCTAGTATAATGAAGTCCTTCAACCGCCATAAAAGCAAAAAATACAGCAACACAGCGAGACAACATGTGGATTGGCGAGCTAAATTGTGGTGGTAATAGTGGGGTAAGATGATCTAGAAACATCAAGCCCATCATCATAAGTTTTAATTGATTTCCGTTCATTTCATTCTCCTAATTATATGTTTTTTTTAACTTTTTCTAGTATAAAAAAAATGAACGGATTTGGCGTGGGAAACAGCGAACAAATACCTTACAAAAATGAGAGTATAAAGTAAGAAGTATTTTTAATGGAGATATTCACTTTGACTGCGATAAAAATCAAAAATTGATTTCGCATAAATATAAGGAATAAATGTATTCTGACTAAGCATTGTTAGGTACTCTTTTTCAGTTACCCATTTCATTTCACTGACCTCTTCTTCTTGTAAATCTAATTCTTTAAGTGTGACATCTTTTGTGACAAAATAAATTTCATCCCAACCTTCTTCAAAGGAGACCGTTAAGCGACTGGGTGTGTCCTTTAAATCAACAACAATTCCTGTTTCTTCTAGTAACTCACGCTCAGCAGCTTGATACAATTCTTCTCCTTCAATAACAGCCCCACCAGCAGTATAATCCCACCAATTTGACCATACTTTTTTTGTTGATTGCCGCTTTTGGATAAGTAGTTCACCAGAGCTATTAAAAATTAACACTGAAACCACAAAGCGATAGTCATCACGGTTCATTGGGATATCACGGGAGTGGACTTTGGTTGTTTTCTGTTTTTTTGAAGTGTAAACATCCATATATTCCATTTAAAATGACCTCCTTGTATTAAGAATTCTGATTATTAAAGCCAAAGTTAATTTTTGAACGAAGTTCTCTCATTCATATATTTCCTAAAGGACTTCTAGTAATGCCCATGGCTAGATTTTCTTTTTTTGATATTTCCTTTTTTAAATAAACTAATGGGCTATCTTCAAATAACTTATCCAATTCTGTTTGTTTAGCAAAGTTTTGAGTTGAGCCGTTTAACAGTGAGTGGAACCATTCTTTTATTTCTAATGGATATAAATTGCCTGCTACAGAAGACAACCTATTGAACCCTTGGTCGATTTTTTCTTTGATACCAATCTCTCCACCAGCATAGATATAGATGGTCTTATTAATTGAAGCTCTTAAATCACGAATGCGAGTGCCATCTCCAACTTCTTTGATACCAATAATATTAGCTTCTTGAAAAATATCAATAAGTGAATCTATTGCTATATCAAATCCTGTTCTCCTGGGATTATTGTAGATAATCATTGGTTTTTTAAGAACTTGAGAAATTTGCTTTACGTAAACAATAGCTTCTTTTTGGCTTGGCAAAATATAAGGAGGAAATCCTAACAAAACGCCTGAAACTTTGTTTAAAGAGTTGATAGCTTCGGCTAAAAGTACAGTTTCTTTTTGGCGAATACTAGCTACTCCAAAGAGGATTTCCAAGCTACTATTAATTCTTGATTCTGTTTCTATGGCATTCAAAAGTGAAACCTTTTCTTGTAAAGTCAAACTATGTTGTTCTCCCGTTGAACCACAAACTAAAACTGAACCGATCCCTATATTTTGCAAGTAGAGGATATGTTCGATCGTATCATTTATGTTTAGGGTTTCATCATTGTAAAAGGCGGTAGGTACTGCGATATGATAATCATTTACTAAGTTATAGTTCATAATGCACCTTCTTTTTTTATTTAATAATAGCTTACCAAAAAAAAAGCTTCTTTTACAATCCTATTTTGCAGTGCATCTTTTTTCTACAGCAATGATGTATACTTAGATTATATGCTACTAATTAGGCAATAAATGAAATAAGAAGGAAGTGTCTATTTATGACTGGCAATTTTTGTGTGAATATAAGAAAAATTCAACTGTGATCTCGGAAGAAAAACATCAAGATAGAGTTAAACTTATCCAGCTCTTTGTAGAAAATGGTCTTATGAAAATCGGTGAAACAAGCTATCCGATTGTTTATGGTGATTTATACTTTCTAGATGCCAAACAAAGCTATTGTGTCGAAGAATTGGACGAGGAAATGATTCACAGTACAATCATGGTTTCAGCTGAACAATTAATGGCATTATCGAACATACTTGATTTTGAACTTGAATATCATAAAATTTTTGAAAAAAATGGTCATTTTCATGTTGCTTCCCCACATTATAAAGCAATCGATAAACGGTTTAAAGAAGCTTTCAGTGTATCTGAAACTGGAAAACCATTTTCAAAAGCATTATTTTTCTCTAGAGTGATCGAGTTGCTCAATTATGCTGTTGTGACAGTAGAAAAAAGAAAATAAAAAAGGCTGAGAATAGTGTTGACTCTCCCCTTACTGGAACCTATATGATAAGAATGTCTCGAGACAAATAGCTATCAAGTAAGCTGCATGGGCTAACTCTTCGGAAAAAAGATAAAAAAGGAATGAGGTAAAAAGCACCTCAGTCAATTTTCCCTATTTTTCAGACGAGTTGAACGAGCCCATTACGCTTTTATGTTATCTAGCTGCATGGGCTAGCTCTTCAGAAAAAAGATAAAAAAGGAATGAGGCAAAGAGCACCTCAGTCAATTTTTCCTATTTTTCAGATGAGTTGAACGAGCCCATTACGCTTTTAAATTAGGAGGTAATTATGTTATCAATTGGTGATTTTTCAAAGGTTTCACAAGTTTCACCTAAAACGCTTCGTTATTATGATGAAATCAATTTATTGAATCCGACTTTTACAGATGCAAATAGTGGGTATCGTTATTATGATGTCAGTCAGCTTGAAACGATTCTTTTAATCAAACGATTAAAGGAATATATGTTTTCACTGGAGGAAATCAAGCAGGTTATTGAGAGTGATCAAGATCAAGACTTACTGCAAATGACCATCATTAAGAAGAAAAAAGAAATTAGCCAAAAGATGCAAAATTACTCTCTGTTGTTGGATCGAATAGTTGAGGATCTAACTACATTAGAAAGGGGAAAAAAACTGATGTCTTATTTAAATTCAATCGAAGTCAAACTTACTGAAGTACCTGAAATGAATATTTTATATCTTAGAAAGCAAATGAACGTACAAGAATATGGAAAATATATTGGAGAGTTATTTGGTCGTCTTACAGCAGAACAGTTTACTCCGACAGGACCACCATTGACGATTTATCATAGTCCCGATTTTAATCCAGAAAGTAGTGACATGGAGTTAGCAGTACCGATTGCTGAAAAGAATGAACAAACGAGGACGTTGCCTACAAGTTTGTGCGCAACTTCGACTCATGTTGGATCATATACAGAGATGTCCTCAGTGTATAGTAAAATTTTGAAATGGATCGAGGAAAAAGGGTATAAAATGAACGGAGCGCCGTTTGAAATTTATCAAACGGACCCGAATACTACGGCTCCTGATAAAAATGTAGTTGAGATTTATTTTCCAGTGTCACTTTGAGTAATAATACTTTACAACACCCCTACAGATAATTTTATGTCGGGGTGTTGTGTTACATTTGAATCAGTCAATTAAAAAAGCTTTAAAATAAGTCTTGAAAATTATTTTAATAGCATTTACTCTATGGATGGGAACGACATTGATCAATATCCTCTCAATAAATTGAAGGAGAAGATAAAAGATGAAGATTGAAATAATACCAATTCAAAGAATTTTCTATTTAAGGAGAATCGGATGTTATGGTGAAGAGAATAAGCAATTGATGGCTACTTTAAAAGAAAAACTAAAAGAAGCCAGTTTATTTAATGAAGACACCATTATTTATGGTATTGCTTGGAGTGAGTTGAATACGCCAAAAGAAATGTGTATTTATGATGTTTGTGTTACGGTATCAGCAGAGCAAAACATTATTGAAGAGATGAAGGAAACGGTGCTTGAAGGTGGCAAGTATGCAATTTTTAAAATAAAGCATACGGAAAAAGAAATCCAACGGTTTTGGGAGAAATTTATGCAGCAAAATTTTCAAAAGGAAATTGTAATTATTGCCGATTTGAATCGTCCCATTTTAGAAAGATATACTGGAAGGCTAATTGCTGCAGGTTATTGTGAATTTTGCGTGCCGATTGAGTAGCTGAAATTGGTCACCAATGATTCCTATAGTGTAAGAGGAAGGGGGGCAATGTAAAATATTTAGTAAAAGCTATTGACTATATTTGCAATTTGTGATAAATTGTTTAGAAATAAATGAGAATAAAATGAAAGAACGATGATCAGAATAGTAGGTGAATCGATTCGCTTCAGAGAGTTTCCGGTTGCTGCAAGGAAATAGCGAGCCATCATTGAACACGCCTGTAAGTTGTTTTTCTGAAATAACAAGTTAGTTTAACGAAAATTCTTTCGTTTTCTAAATGAGTAGGAAAAATCGGAGAGTCCGTTATCACTCCATAGTTTATCTAACTAACAGAGGTTTTTACTGTGAAGTAAAAGCAAATCTGAGGTGGGACCACGTGAAAATTTCTCGTCCTCTTGGCTTATTTGCCAAGGGGACGATTTTTTTATTCCAACAATATGGATAGCTAAAATAAGGAGGGAACCGAATGAAGTGGAACCGCAATTTGCCGGCTGGAACGAAAGACAAGTTATTTCGAGAAGCCAATGGGGCGTATCAATTAGAAAAACAAGTGAATGAGATTGTGACCAAAAGAGGATATCAGCGAATCGATACACCAGTGATCGAGTTTGAAGATGTATTTTACAGTGAAGAAAAAAATGAAAAAGAATTTTACCGCTTGTTTGACAATCAAGGTCGATTGCTTGTATTACGTCCAGATATGACGATGCCGATTGGACGTGTGATTGCAACGACTGGAATTCAGCCGCCTCTTAAATTATCTTATAGCGGTAAAGTGTTTCGCTCAAACGATGATATGCTGGGAGAACGAAATGAGTTGACTCAAGCTGGAATTGAGTTGATTGGTTATTCTTCTTTAAAAGCGGAAGTCGAATGTATCACTTGTGCCGTCGAAATTTTAGAAGCACTAAAGATACCCAACTTCCATTTTGAATTAGGCCATGCACAAATTTTTCGTACCATAGTAACGTCATTAGATTTGGGTGAAGCAGAAAAATCAGAGCTTCAAATCTATTTTAATAATAAAAGTCTGACGGATCTTAAACGGTTTGTGGAGAAACATCCCAGTGAGTTAGATGAATTTATTTGCGCGATTCCAAGACTGTTCGGAGAAGCAGATGAGGTAGTACCAACTGCTAAAAAATTATTGCCCAAAGAATCACGCATCATGACCATCATTGATGAGTTAGAAAGATTAATGACTATTATTGAAGCGCATCATCGAAAGATTTCTTTAACTGTGGATTTAGGTTTAGTTGCGTTGATGGATTATTACACAGGTGTTTTATTTAGTGGGTACGCTGATTTGATACCAGATATTTTCTTACGAGGTGGACGTTACGATCATTTAGCAGAACAATTCGGACATCCGGCGATTCCTGCAGTAGGATTAGGGATTAATCTAGATACATTGGTCTCTTTGCAATATCAAATCGGCGAACTAGCTTCTTTAGATCAGCCGACAACATTGGTTCATGGTTCTTTGACACAAATAACTAAATCAGAAATACTTGTAAAAGAGCATCCTGATTACCAATTATCCTTGTTTGAAACATTGGAAGAAGCTTTGGAATATGGGGAGAAATGGCATTATCAGCAAGTCATTGAGGTAACAGAAGATAAAGTACAGGTGATAAAGGTGGGGACTAAAAATTGACACAATTGACTATTGCTTTGACGAAGGGACGCTTAGAAAAACAGACATTAGCATTATTTGAACAGGCTGGAATCGATGTTTCATTTATGCAGAACAAGCAAAGAAAGTTGATTTTTACTAGTCCAGATCAACGAATCACCTTTCTTTTAGTAAAGGCTGCTGACGTAACGACCTATGTACGTCATGGTGTTGCTGATTTAGGCATTGTAGGGAAAGATGTATTGATCGAGCATCCATTTGGTTACTATGAAATGCTGGATCTAAAGATTGGAGTATGTAAATTTTCGGTTGCGTCTACCCAAAATTATCAACCCGATGATTATAAACGAAAAAGAATTGCAACCAAATACCCAACTGTTGCTTCTGAACATTTCCGTAAAAAAGGAGAAGACGTCGAAATCATTAAGATTGAAGGATCAGTTGAAATTGCCCCTGTTTTGGGATTAGCAGATGCCATTGTTGATATTGTGGAAACCGGAACGACATTGAGAGAGAATGGCTTAGAAATTTTTGAAGATATTTGTTCGATCTCGGCTCGACTAATCGTAAATAAAGCAATGTTGAAACGTAAGCGCCAAGCAATATTCCAATTGTTTGATGCACTGCAATCTGTAATAGAAGGAGAAAAATAATATGAAATGGTTAACTGGAACGACCACAGAGGTTTTAGCGGCATTAAATGACACTGTTCAGCTGGCGCAAGAGGACAATCAACAAGTGGAAGAACAAGTCCGTCAGATCATTCAGCAAGTCATCAAAGATGGGGATCAAGCCTTAAAAACATATTCTAAAAAATTTGATCATGTTGAACTGCAAGACTTGTCTATATCAAAGGAAGCAATCGATTTAGGTTTCCAAAGAGTAGAAAAAGAAGTGATTACAGCCTTAGAAGCTGCTAAAGAAAATATTATAAGTTATCACAAAAAGCAAAAGCAATATGATTTCATGGATATGGAAAAATCAGGCGTTTTACGAGGGCAATTAGTGTTGCCGTTAGCTCGAGTAGGTGTTTATGTACCAGGAGGAACAGCTGCTTATCCTTCTTCTGTACTAATGAACGTTCTCCCAGCAAAAATCGCAGGTGTTCAAGAAGTCATCATGGTTACGCCCCCTTCCGCTGAGGGAATTTCTGACGTGATTTTAGCAGCGGCAAAAATTGCAGGTGTGGATCAAATTTTTCAAATTGGCGGAGCACAAGGCATTGCAGCGCTAGCGTACGGAACGGAGTCTGTGCCAAAAGTAGACAAAATCGTAGGTCCAGGAAATATTTATGTGGCTACGGCAAAAAAACAAGTCTTTGGTATGGTTGGGATTGATATGATTGCAGGTCCATCAGAAATAGGAATTTTAGCAGATGAAGCAGCCAATCCCACCTATATTGCCGCTGATTTGCTGTCCCAAGCAGAACATGATACGCTTGCCAGAGTGATATTAGTGACGGATTCAGTTGAGCTTGCTAAACAAGTTGAACAAGAAATCTATCTGCAATTAGAAACACTACCTCGCAAAGAAATTGCCGAAAAAGCAATTCAAAATCATGGGATGATCATTATTGCCTCATCTCTTGAAGCGATGTTCACCATCATGAATGAAATTGCGCCAGAACATTTAGAAGTACAGCTGGTGGATGCAATCAGTTATTTACATGAAATCAAAAATGCGGGGTCGATTTTTTTAGGGGAGTATGCATCAGAGCCTGTAGGAGATTATTTTTCAGGAACGAACCATGTCTTGCCGACAAGTGGCACTGCCAAATTTTATTCACCGCTAGGAGTGTATGATTTTGTGAAGTATAGCCAAGTTACTTATTATACAAAAGAAGCACTAAGAGAAGCCAAAGATGCAATTGCTCTTTTAGCTAGAAAAGAAGGATTAGAAGCACATGCTAGAGCAGTTGAATGTCGTTTTGAATAAGTTGATTAAATAGATTTTTATACTGGAGGAAAAGAAATGAGAACTGCTACTTTAACTAGAGAAACTGCAGAAACAAAAATTGAGTTAAAACTTGATTTAGATCGTCAAGAACCAGTCAGTATTCAAACAGGAGTTGGATTTTTTGATCATATGCTGATTTTATTTGCCCGTCATAGTCGGATTTCTTTAGAAGTAAAAGTCGATGGAGATTTAGAAGTAGATAGTCATCATACTGTGGAAGATGTTGGGATTGTGTTAGGGCAGTGTATCCGAGAAGCTTTAGGTGATAAGTCTGGGATCAATCGTTATGGGACTAGTTTTGTGCCGATGGATGAGTCTTTGGCAATGGCTTCCTTAGACTTAAGTGGGCGCTCGTATTTAGTTTTTGACGCAACGTTCGATAATCCAAAACTTGGTGATTTTGATACAGAATTGACAGAAGAATTTTTTCAAGCGTTTGCTTTTAATACTCAAATGAACCTTCATTTAAACATTTTACATGGGAAAAATACCCACCATAAAATAGAAGCTTTGTTTAAGGCGACAGGGAGAGCGCTAAGGGAAGCAATTACTGAAAATCCGGCCATTCAAGGGGTCAACTCCACGAAAGGAATTCTGTAAATGATTATTATCATTGATTACGATACAGGCAATACTCGCAATGTTCAAAAAGCATTAGATTATGTTGGGCTAGAAAATAAAATTTCTGCTGATCCTGATGACATTCAAAAAGCTGATGGATTGATTTTGCCAGGAGTAGGTGCGTTTTCTTTAGCAATGAAGGAGCTAGAACAACGTGGATTAGTTGAGGTGATAAAAGAGGTTGCACAAAAAGGCACACCGATTTTAGGTGTTTGCTTAGGAATGCAGTTGCTTTTAGAAGGAAGTATGGAAAATGGTTTTACAGAAGGATTAGGATTGATCGAAGGGCTTTGCGAAAAATTGCCGGACGATCCTGATTTACCTGTTCCTCATATGGGCTGGAATCAACTAATAGTGACCAATGAAACGTTATTAACAAAAGAAGTGAACGGGCAGTATGTTTATTTTGTCCATTCTTATTATGCGGATTGTGAACCTGATGTTATCGATGCTTTAGCACAATATTCCATTAAAGTTCCAGCGATGATTTCTAAGGAAAATGTATACGGCACGCAGTTTCATCCTGAAAAAAGTAGTGAAGCAGGTTTGATGATTTTAAGAGGGTTTAAGGAGGTAGTGGAACATGCACGTTATACCAGCGATTGATATTAGAGAAGGAAAAGCAGTCCGATTAGTTCAAGGTGATTTTCTACAAAAAACGATTGTGAACCATAATCCAGTGGCTCAAGCAGAAGAATTTAAAGAAGCTGGGATTCAAATGATGCATGTTGTTGATCTAGATGGTGCTTTGATGGGAAAAGCAGCGAATGCATCGTTGATCGAGCAAATGAAAAAAGCTACTGGATTGAACATTGAAGTTGGTGGCGGCATTCGCACGCTGGCTCAAATTGATGACTATGTGGCACTTGGTATCGACCGAATCATTATTGGTTCAGCAGCCTTAAGAGATCCAGAATTAGTTCAAGAAGCTGTTAAAAAATATGGGGATAAAATTGCAGTAGGAATCGATGCCAAAAACGGTAAAGTTGCTATCAGCGGTTGGTTGGATGTTAGTGAAACTGATTATCTACAAATGGCTAAAACGATGGCGAAACTAGGTGTCAAAACAATCATTTATACAGATATCTCTAAGGATGGCACTTTAACAGGGCCGACATTTGAAGATTACGCTATGTTATTAAAGGTTGTACCAGATGTGCAAATCATTGCTTCAGGTGGTGTTAGCAGTAAAGAGGATTTAATGAAGTTAGCTGAGTTAGGGCTGTATGGCGCAATCGTCGGAAAAGCCTTTTATAATGGTGATATCACTTTGGCAGATATGTTGGAGGTTGAGGCAAATGTTGACTAAACGTATTATTCCTTGCCTAGATGTAACAGATGGTCGAGTGGTCAAGGGAGTCAATTTCGTTGGGTTACAAGATGTCGGTGATCCAGTAGCCATTGCTCGAGCATACAATGAGCAAGGAGCCGATGAGCTGGTTTTCTTGGATATCACGGCTACTAGTGATGACCGTGAGACGATGATTGAAGTGGTCGAACGAACAGCGGCGGAAGTATTTATTCCTTTAACGGTTGGCGGCGGCATTCGCACTGTGTCAGATATGAAAAAAATGTTGCAAGCAGGAGCAGATAAAATTTCCCTCAATTCTGCAGCGATCCAACAACCAGAATTGATTAAAGCGGGTGCAGAAAAATTTGGGTCTCAATGTATCGTTGTGGCAATCGATGCGAAGCGAATGGAGGATTCGTGGCATGTGTTTGTCAAAGGAGGTCGTGAAGATACAGGGTTAGACGCGATAGAGTGGGCTAAAAAAGCTGTTGATCTAGGAGCAGGTGAGATTTTATTGACTAGTATGGATGCCGATGGAACCAAAGAAGGGTATGATCTTGCGCTAAATCAAGCTATTTCTACAGCTGTAAATGTTCCTGTGATTGCTTCAGGCGGCTGTGGTAGTGCGGCGGATATTGTGGACGTATTTGAACAAACCAACGTATCGGCAGCTTTGGCCGCAAGTATTTTTCATTATGGAGAGGTAAGCATTCCTGAATTAAAAGAAATACTAACGCTAAATGGAATGGAGGTTCGCAAATGAAACCAGATTTTACTAAAGGCTTGTTACCAGCAATTATAATCGAAGCAAAAACGAAAGAAGTGTTGATGCTTGCTTACATGAACGAGGAAAGCTATGAAAAAACGCTTGAAACAGGGACTACTTGGTTTTACTCACGATCTCGTCAACAATTGTGGAATAAAGGAGAAACAAGTGGTAATACCCAACAAGTGAAAAATATCGTAACAGATTGTGATCATGACACATTGCTTATTACAGTTGAACAAACAGGACCTGCTTGTCATACCGGTAAGCACAGTTGTTTTTTCAATGTGATTATCTAATAAAAGGAGGTCATAAATATGCTTGATACACTTTACCAAGAGATACTAGAACGTAAAAAAGTTCCTAAAGAAGGTTCATACACCAATTATTTATTCGACCAAGGACTAGATAAAATCCTAAAGAAAGTCGGAGAAGAAGCGACAGAGGTAATCATTGCAGCTAAAAATAATCAAGCAGAAGTAATCACCGAAACCTCTGATTTAATTTATCATATGTTAGTGCTATTAGTTGAACAAGGTGTCACTTTAGAAGAAATCAAAACGGAATTGATGAAACGAGAAGGAAAATTAAGTAAAATGAAAGAACGCAAACAAATCGATGAACTTTAAAATAACTGAAAATAAAAAGAAGCGTCCCGCATAAGCGCATTATGGGGAATCGCTTCTTTTACTGTTCTGTTGGACACTCTAAAGAATCAGTTGCTTCCAAAACATAAGTGGCATCGTCGGCTTCATCATATAAGGAAGCGGGTTTATCATTTAGACATTGAATAATTAAATGATAGCCATACTCATCTTGAGCAACTAGTCGTTTGTTTGTTAATTCAACTAGCATATAGCGTAATTCTTTACCATCAATAATAATCTGAAGATCATCTTCGATCTTCAATGTATGTTGTGTGGCTTTTTGTTTATTGACAAACCACCAACTACCTAAATAACTTTTATATAAATTAGGAATATCTGAATCAGGCTGCTGATTCGCTTGTTTCTTTTTCAAGAATAATGAGCCAGCAATACCTGTAATAAGCGATGCACCTAAAAATAATGACCAATGTTTTTTCATACTATCATTCTCCTCTAAAACAATCATAGCACGAAATTAAAAAACAAACTATTCGAAAATCTCTTCTTATAAAAAAACTTAATGAAGTCGTAATGATTGTTACATTGGAGTAGCGTTGTCGATTCAAAAACCCTTTAAACATGAGCGGTTTTGTCTGAAAAGTTTGACGATGCTTTTTCATTCAAAATATGGTATTGTTTTGAAGAAAGGGTGTTACAATGATTACATATCCAAACGTGCATATCGCACATTTTATTGATAGACCAAACCGCTTTATTGCCCAGTGCCGTTTGCAAGAAACAGGTGAAATGGTAACGGTTCACGTAAAAAATACTGGTAGATGTAAAGAACTATTTTTTCCAGAAGTGGAGGTTGCGTTATCTTATCAACCTTCACCAAAGAGAAAGACAGATTATGATTTGATTGCAGTCAAGAAAGGAACTGCTTGGTTTAATATCGATAGCCAAGTTCCTAATGCACTAGCTGCTCAAGCCATTCAAGATGGTACGATCATTTTGCCAGAATTAAAAGGGAACATCGTCTCGGTAAAAAGAGAAAAACGTTTTGCCCAGTCACAATTCGATTTATTAGTAGAGACAGATACTGGCAATAAAGCGTTTGTAGAAGTGAAAGGAATGACCTTAGAAAATCATGCCTTAGGTGCCTTTCCAGATGCTCCAACATTACGCGGCTTGAAGCATGTCACTGAGTTGATCGAAGCGATGAAAGAAGGCTATCAAAGCTATGTGTTGTTTGTTGTCCAATTTGAGAATGTAAAAGTAGCGACGATCCATACAAACATGCAGCCAGCTTTAGCGCAAATGATTGTATCAGGGCAAAAACAAGGTCTAAGTGTGATTGCTTACAATTGTTCTATCACTCCTGATACAATAGCAATAGAACATCAAGTACCATTTGATGTCGCAAAAACGTTTGAAGATCCAAATTCAGAAAGGTGAGGGTAAAGATGATTCACTTAGGTATTATTGGAACAAACTGGATTAGTCATCAATTTGTAAAGGCAGCACTGGAAACTAAGCGCTATGATTTAACAGCTGTTTATTCACGAAAGCTGGAAACTGCTCAAAAATTTGGTGAGGAATACGGCGATGTTGAGTATGCAACGGATTTAAAGACATTTTTCGGTATTGCTCATATGGATACAGTTTATATTGCGTCACCTAATTCCCTACATTTTGAACAAGCAAAACAAGGGATTTTGGCAGGAAAAAATATTATTGTGGAAAAACCAGCCTTCTCAACGCCTGCTGAAATGGAGGAGATCATTGAGCTAGCAAATCAGCAAAAAGTCTTCTTTTTTGAAGCAGCCCGCAATATTCATGAGAAAAGTTTCAAAAAAATTGGGGATTTATTACCATTAAAAAATAAAATTATTGGTGCAAACTTTACCTATATGAAATATTCTTCACGATATGACCAAGTGCTTGATGGTCAAGAACCAAATATCTTTTCGCCACATTTTTCAGGAGGCGCTATGGCAGATCTTGGTGTCTATTTAGTCTATGCTGCTGTTGGTTGGTTTGGTATGCCGAATGAAAGCCATTATTTTGCAAGAAAAATCCCAACAGATGTTGATGGGATTGGTACGGCAATTTTGAGATATGACTTATTTGATGTAACCTTGCAGACTGGAAAAAACGCAGATTCATTCTTAGACTCTGAAATTTATTTTGATGGGGGAACATTGATTTTAGATAGTGTAAATGCGATCTCTAAAGCCGAATTTCATGATCGTAATCACCAAGAACGTGATATCATTGAGCTTACAACTGAAGAAAATCCAATGATCGAAGAAGCCCATGATTTTGCCGATGTACTTGAAAATCCTAACGATCCAACTATGGGAATTCGTTATGAAGAATGGGTAGAACTATCACGTAATGTAAATAAAGTAGTAACAACATTAAGAAAAAGTGCCGGTATCGAGTTTGATGCGGACAAAGAAAACCTGTTTTAATGAGGAAAGGACTATTATGACATTTATCAAAAATTTACCAGAAGCTTGGCAAGAACATTGGCAGGCTTCTGGTTTTAGCGAGCCATCGATGATTCAAGAAAAAAGCTTCCAACCTTTGAAAGAAAAAGAAAATGTTTTGGGGATTTCTCCAACGGGATCAGGTAAAACGTTAGCGTATGTTTTACCACTTCTTTTGAATGTAGAAAAAGACCAAGGCAGTCAGCTATTGATTTTAGCGCCTTCGCAAGAATTAGCAGTGCAAATCAGTCAAGTTGTACGTGATTGGGCGACATTACTTCAATTGAAAACTCAAAGTCTGATTGGTGGAGCCAATGTTGGCCGTCAAATCGAAAAGTTAAAAAAGAAACCAGAAATTTTGGTTGGAACACCTGGGCGTGTATTGGAACTGATCAAAACAAAGAAAATCAAAAGTCATTTGCTGCAGACTGTTGTAATGGACGAAGTAGATCAGCTGTTTCACGAAAAAGAGCTGAATCTAACCAAACAAATTTTAGCTAGTGCACCAACAGAATTTCAGTTAGTCTTTTATTCGGCGACGGCTGATCGAGTAGTAGAAGAAGCCCAAAAACTAACAGATCAGCTGACAATCATTGATGTAATGGATGAAGATCAATCTGGTGGTGTTGTGAATCATTATTTTATGGCACTCTCTCCTAGAAAAAAAAGTGATTTTTTAAGAAGCTTAGCGTATACATCTGATTTTCGTGCGATGGTTTTCTTTAATCAAGTTGCTGATTTAGGTTCAGTCGAAGAAAAACTGATTTATGAAGGGTTAGCAGTAGCAGGGCTTGCTTCAGATCAAAATAAAACACTGCGTAAATTAGCGATCGATCAATTTTCTAAAAAAAGAGCAGTCATGCTTTTAACAACGGATATTGCTGCTAGAGGTTTAGACTTTGAAGCGATTCCTTTTGTTGTGAATGCTGAAGTCCCATTGTCCGAAGAAAGTTATATTCATCGGGCTGGCCGTGTTGGACGTATGGGTGCAGCAGGTTCTGTCATTACGTTTGTGAACGATGCAACCAAAAGAGATTATCAACGATTAATGAAAAAAATAGAGCTTCCTTCAAAGGAAATTTTTCTTTATGATGGCGCAATCCACCTGACTAGGAAAGAAAAAAGTTCTTCTGAAGAAAAAGCAGGAAGTCCAAATGGATCGGCAAAAAAAGAGCAGGCTGAAAAACAAGTACCAACCAAAAAGACAGCAAAGCCTAAAAACCGCCCAAAAAACAATAAAAATAAAGGGGCTAGACGGAAATCGTCTAAACCTGAGCTATAATTAATAAGTAAGAACGTCATGATTTAAGGAGGCTATCCATGAAATCTAGAAAAGACGAGATTTTAGCAGTTTTAGAATCAAAAAAACAAGGTATGACAGCGGCTGATGTCGCAAATGAGCTGGCAATCGATCGAAGCAATGCCAGCCGCTACTTAAGTGAATTGTTCAAAGAACACAAAATCATTAAAAGCGATGGCCGTCCAGTCATTTATTCAGTTGTAACCGAAGAAGACAAAGTCCATGTCGATAATTCTAGTGAAGTAACATTTGATAACTTAGTTGGAGCGCAGGATTCTTTAAAAGTCAGCATCCAACAAGCAAAAGCCGCAATTTTATATCCGCCTCGCGGCTTACATACAATTATTTTTGGTGAAACGGGAACCGGAAAATCATTGTTTGCGGAATGTATGTACCATTTTGCAGTTGATTCTAAGACCTTAGCAGCTGATGCTCCTTTTGTTTCGTTTAACTGTGCGGATTACGCACAAAATCCTCAATTACTATTTGGGCATATTTTTGGTGTGAAAAAAGGGGCTTATACTGGCGCCAATGAAGATAGTCCAGGTTTGATGTCGAAAGCAGATGGTGGAATTCTATTCCTTGATGAAATCCATCGTTTACCGCCAGAAGGTCAAGAAATGCTATTTACTTTTATTGATAAAGGGGTCTATCGTCCACTCGGTGAAAGTGGTCAAACATATGAAGCATCTGTTCAAATCATTGGTGCAACCACAGAATCATCTGAGAGTTTTTTGACGACTTTTAATCGCAGAATTCCAATGGCGATCACGTTGCCATCTTTAGATGCACGTTCACTTGATGAGCGCTACGATATTATCTCCTTGTTTATCAAACAAGAAGCAAACCGCTTAAATCAACGAATCGATATTAAAAGAGAAGCGATTTTGGCTTTTATGCTTTATGATGCAGAAGGAAATATTGGGCAAGTTAAAAGAGATTTGAAACTTGTGTGCGCAAAATCTTTTCTACATTATCGTACACATAATGAATCCAGTTTAGTGATCCAAAAAAGAGATTTACCACTCCAAGTGCAAAAAGGTTTATTAAAAATCAAAGAGGTTTCTGATCGTTTAGATCGTTTTGTTGATAGTAAAAGTAATTATCTAAGTTTTGAGCCGGGAACAAATGAAGTTGTCTGGTCACAAGATCCAGCTCGAGACATGCAAGTCTATAATGAAATTGAAGAAAAAGTTGCAACGTTATCAGCGAATGAACTGGAAAATGTCAATTTAGAACAATTAATTTCTAGTGACATGGATGCTTATTTTCAAACTTATGTAGATGAACTTACACAAAATCCTGTGCATAAAGAATTATTGCCAGAACCAATTTGGAAGCTGACAGATCGTTTATACGATATCGCAGAAAAAAGACTAGAGCGCACATACAATGAAAAGGCCCGCTTTGCTTTTGCCTTACACTTACAAAGTACGATCGATCGAGTGAAAGAAGGACATGTGATAGTCCATCCTAATTTAAATAATGTTCGTAAGAAAATGAAGAAAGAGTTTCAAGTCGCTATGGATTTATCTGCTATCATTGAAGAAGAGAACAATATTGAAATTCCTTTTGATGAGATTGGATTTATCAGTATGTTTTTATCGATCAATGTGGGCAGTAAAGAAAAAGTCCATGAAAATAACGTTGGTGTTGTTGTGTTGATGCATGGCGATTCAACTGCTTCAAGTATGCTGAAAACAGCGCAAGAATTGCTTGGAACAGAAACTGGTGTCGCAATGAATATGCCGCTAACGATGGAAGTTCAGACAATGTACGAACAACTGAAAAGTTTTGTATTGAGTCATCGTGAAAAACTTGTGAACGGGATGTTGCTTTTAACGGATATGGGTTCATTGAATTCTTTTGGAAACCTGATTTTTGAAGAAACTGGGATTCGAACGAAAGCCATCACAATGACTAGCACGATGATCGTGTTAGAAGCGATTCGAATGGCAAGTGTGGGAAGAAGTTTAGAAGATATTTATCAAAACATCCAAATGTCGTTTGAAAGTATCATTAGAGAACAATTCCGCAGTAGTCCGCAAAATCGTGAGGATGTAAAAAAAGCAGTGGTTGTTACATGTTTCACTGGCGAAGGCGTTGCGGCAAAATTATATCAACGCATTTTACCTGTGATCGATGAAAACAAAGTTGAAATTATTCAAATGCAGTTTTTAGAACGTGAAGCGTTTAAAAAGCATATCGATAGTTTAATGGAAGAATATGAAATCAAAGCAATTGCTGGAACAGTTGACGTTGAATATCAGAATATCCCGTTCTTTTCTGCATATGATATCTTTGATGATGAAAAATTAAACGTATTGAAGCGGATTGCAGGTGATGAGGTTCCAACTGAAAAGATTGTCAAATCATTAGGTGGAACGATCACCGCAGTTGATTCGCTGCAAAAGCTAATTGTCATGCTGCAAAAAACAGTACATCAAATTCAGACAGATATGCATATTATTGTTGAACCAGGTGTTGATGCTGGTATTGTAATCCATCTTGCATTTTTAGTAGATGCTATTTTGAAAGGTGAGAAATCAAAAGAATTTGATAACCTTACTGAATTTATGAAAAAAAATCGCCTAGAAACGGATGTTACCAGAACTAATTTAATGGTAATAGAAAAAGCCTACCGTATAGCGTTTACCGAGTCGGATATTGCACATTTGACACTATTATTTTTAGAAAATAAAATAAAAACAACAACAGAATACACACACAATTAATTAGTGTGTAAATTTATTCCTGTTAGTGTGTACACAAGATGTATAGACCAAAACCGCAGAATCACTGGGTTTGGTCTATACATTTTTTTGGCACGCTTCTTGCTTTATATAAAAGTGTAAGTACAACTAATTTAGAAGGAGTGTAATAAAATGGCTAAAAAAACAATTATGTTAGTATGTTCAGCAGGAATGAGTACAAGTTTATTGGTAACAAAAATGCAAAAAGCAGCAGAAGATCGTGGAATGGAAGCAGATATTTTTGCAGTATCAGCATCAGATGCAGATAATAACTTAGAAGCCAAAGATGTAAACGTATTACTTTTAGGTCCGCAAGTACGTTTCATGAAATCTCAATTTGAGCAAAAATTAGCACCTAAAGGAATTCCTTTTGACGTAATCAACATGTCAGATTATGGCATGATGAACGGTGAGAAAGTTCTAGATCAAGCAATTGCTTTAATGGACAAATAAGAAGACAAAATAAAAAATGAACGGAGTTACAAATCGTGGAAGATCAACAAAATTTAGAAGCAGTAATGGGATTGATTATGTATGGAGGGAACGCTAAAAGCGATGCAATGGAAGCGATTGCGGCAGCTAAAGCAGGAGACTTTGAATTAGCAGATCAAAAAATCGCTGATGCAGAAGAATCTTTAGTCCAAGCACATCATTCTCAAACAGGAATGTTAACGCAAGAAGCACAAGGAAATCATATTCAAGTGACGTTATTGACAGTTCATAGTCAAGACCATTTAATGACTTCGATCGCTTTTACAGATTTAGCAAAAGAAATCATTGATTTATATCGTCGGATGGATAACGAGTAATCTGGGCTATTTTCTTTTTTGAACGGAAGAAAATAGAAGTTAAAGTTTTTTGAACGGGACTTTGACAACTTACTTTGTTTTAAAGAGTTTAATGGCTCTTTAAATAAATATTATTTATAGGAGGAATTAAAAAATGGATGGATTAACAGCCTGGATGGAGAAGTACATTCTACCTGTGGCCGGTAAAATTGGTGCGCAAAAACACTTAGTTGCATTACGTGACGCTTTTATCGGAACAATGCCAGCAACAATGGCAGGATCGATTGCCGTAATGATCAATGCGATGATTCGTGATTTACCGCAACAATTTTTCTCTGACTATGCAGCAAACCTTGCTGCAGATAAAGGTATCTTTGCAGTTATTAACGTTATTATTGGAATCAACGGATTTGTTTGGAACGGTACTTTGGCGATTGCCGGTTTGATTTTTGCCTTTTCTTGGGGTTATAACCTAGCAAGAGCGTATAAAGTAAATGACTTAGCGGGTGGTATCGTTGGTTTAGCAACATTGATTCAAGGAATCGCATTTGCTTATTCTAATACATTAGAAACAGCAGTTCCTAAAGAACTAATGAATACAATCAATGAAAACTCAGCAACAAGTGGTTGGTCAGCAACAGCTGAAGGCTTAACAGCAGGCGGTTGGGGTTGGTTGAAACTAGATCATTTAAATGGTAATGCATACTTCACAGTTATGATCATGGGTGCTATTTCTGTTATCATTTTCTGTAAATTAATGTTGGCGAACATCACAATTAAAATGCCTGATTCAGTTCCGCCAGCAGTATCAAAAGCTTTCGCTGCGATTTTACCTGCAACGATCGCGTTATATGTTATTGCAATTATTAACTTTGTAGTAGGTAAATTAACGAACGGACAATTGATCATCGATTTAGTTCAAAAATATATTGCAGAACCATTCTTGGGACTATCTCAAGGTTTAGGTGCTGTATTGATCGTAACGATTTTCGTTCAAATTTTCTGGTTCTTCGGTATCCACGGTCCAAACGTATTGGCACCAGTTTTAGAAGGTATCTGGGGACAAGCACAATTAATCAATATCGACATTTTCCAAAAAGGCTACAAAGGATTGACTGGTACACCAGCTGTCTTGAAAGCCATTGATGATGGAAAAGCTTATATGTGGGTTCGTGGTTCATTTGATGCATTTGCATGGTTTGGTGGATCAGGTGGTACGATCGTCTTGATCGTTGCAATCTTACTATTCTCTAAACGTGCAGATTACCTAACTGTTGGTAAATTATCATTAGGACCTGGTATCTTCAATATTAACGAACCAATCATGTTTGGTTTACCAATCGTGTTAAATGCAATTATGTTTGTACCATTCTTAGTTGCACCAGTAGTTGCAACAACAATCGGATGGTTAGCAACTTACTTTGGATTAGTAGCGCCAGTTTCACAACAAGTAACATGGGTTGTTCCTCCAATCTTGCTATCATTCTTAGCAACAGGAGCTGACTGGAGAGCACCAATCGTAACAATTGTATGTATGGTTGTCACATTCCTTATCTGGACACCGTTTGTTATTGCGGCAAACAGAATGGAACCAACTGATTTCGAATAAAATAAAACTAAATAGTCTGTTACTTTCACCTCTTTAGAGGTGAAAGTAACTGCTTTATTGTTAAGGAGAGAATAAAATGATCACAATTGCGAGTGCAATGCAACAAGAAGAAATCAAAAAATTATTAGAAAGCTATGACGGTGGCGATTTCACTTACACATTTAAAGAAAAAAAAGGCATCAAATTAGCGTTTGACGTAACTGGAGACAAAGAAGAAGCAGCTAAAAAAGCAAAAGAAATAATCAAAGCACAACCTTGGGGCGGTGTCTTGTTCTTCCAAGCAGCTGCAGTTTAAAAAATAGATTGGATGGATGAAAGATGGTTAGAAACGGCTTATTTATGTGCAGTATTGGCTTCATAATAATTTTATATACAGTAAATCCTGCTTCAATGAAATATGATTTGTTAAGCATGACAACAGGGATTTTCTTAGTAGTTGTTGGCGGTTATTTCTTTTTTAAAGGGAGAAAGATTGAAGAATCTAAAGCAAAGAAACAACATAACGAGGTGAAAAAATAATGGAAATTACAAAAAAATTGAATATTCCAGCGCCTTACTTTTATGAAAAAGTGATTGATTCTGTTCTTTTTGATATTCGCAAGCACACTGGAAAAAGTTTAACAAAAAAACAATTGAACAATTTTGAATATGTAAAATCATTTTCTAAAAACAGCCGAGCAAAAATCAAAGTTGAGAAAATCGTCGACAACTCATCTTATCATTTCCAAACATCAACAACTAAAAATAATTTTTCGGTAGGCTACGAAATTGTACCGATCGATGATAAATCTTGTGAGATTCATTATACAGAGAAGATGGAATCATTCGGATTTTTACAAAAAATAAATGATGCGGTCTTAGGAACGATTTTAATGTATTTTAAAAAACGTCAGTTTCGTAAAATGCTGCAGATGATAGAAGAATCTTATTAAGAGAGTGTCGAGAGGCACTCTCTTTGCGCTTTTCTTTGATTAAAGTGCAGCAAAACATACTAGAGTACTAAGGGATGTTAAACCGTTTTTCTAGAAAATTTTCATATATACATAGATCGATCGTTAAACTATAAAAAAGTCAAATATGTTTAAACTATACCAAATTTGCGTTATCCTTAATTATGAGAGACAAGGAGTGAGTGAAATGAGTGGAGTCAAAAGAATGAATGAAGAACAAGTGGAAGAGATGTTCCAATTAGCTGTGTATGCATTCAATTCAGAAAGTACAGAGAAACGAAAAGAGCGTTTTAAAAAGATTGTAAAACATTCTTGGAATTATGGTTTCTTTTATGAGGATAACTTAGCAAGTCAGATTATTTCTACACCATTTACCGTCGCGTTTCATGGTGTAAATTATCAAATGGCTGGAATCGGCTGTGTTTCATCTTATCCTGAATATCGCGGGAAAGGCGGTATTTCCGCTATTATGAAACAATTACTGGCAGAATTAGCAGAAAATAAAGTTGAACTTTCTTACTTAGCACCATTTTCGTATCCTTTCTATAGAAAATATGGGTTCGAACAATTATTTGAACAAATTAACTATACAATCAAAGCAGCCAATTGGCCAAACGTCAAATCTCAACCTGGCTTGATGAAACGTGTAAATTATGAAGAGGCAAAAGATGTTTGTCAAATGATCTATTCTGTTTCTTCGAATCATCAAAGAGGTGGGGTAATCAGGGAACCTTGGTGGTGGGACTATACGGTTGGAATGAATCAAGAGTACCAGTTTGCCCTATATGAAGATGAATTGGGAAAGGCACAAGGATACTTGATTTACCAATCTAGTGCAGAGTCTTTTGTCATTAAAGAATGGGGATTTTTAACCAATCAGGCGTTTCAGTCTATCATCCGTTTTATCGGTTCTCATAATGGCTCATCACGAGAATTTCGTTTAGAAACAGGATTTGATGGCAAAAATTTAAGTTATTTAATTCCATCTCCGTTAATAGAGATGGAGATCACGCCATTTATGATGGCAAGAATTGTTGATTTGAACAATTTTTTGGATAAGTATCCTTTTACGCCTGGAATTAAAGAAGTTTATTATCTTAAAGTTGAAGATGAGTATGGTCCATGGAATAACGGGATATGGAAATTAGAAGTAAACGAAACAGGAGAAAGTATTGTAACGAAGTTTGACCAAGTCCCAGAAGAAATAAGAGATGAAGCGTTGATTGTAAGTTCGATCCAAGCGTTGACTCAGCTTTTCATGGGTTATCGTACTGGTAGCGAATTGAGTTTTTATGAGAAAATTACAGGCAATACGCAGCTAATCCAGTCATTAGATGCGCGCTTAGTCAAAGGGAGTCCAGTTTTGGCAGATTATTTTTAAAAGATGGGTTAAGTGAATTAGTCACGTAGTCCTATGTATATCCTTTATTTTTAACATTAGTAAGATTCTATGAGCCCATTATGTATAAGCAAATGATTAGCAGAACTTAGTTAAAATCTTTATAATAAATAATATAGAAACTTATAGAAGTCTGAAAATGAAAGGCAGTGAAGAGCATGAGTAAAACCAAAGAAGAAAAAGTTGCAAGAAACGGTAAAATCGGCAAAACATTGGCTATTGTTGTAGGTGGGCTTTATTTAGTCAAAATGCTGAAAGGCAAAAAAAATAATAGTAAATAAAAAGTTATAGAGCAAGTGATGCTGATTTTAAATCAGCATCACTTTCTTTTTAATTTTCATTGACACTGACTGAAAAGACTTCTAAAATAAACAATGAACTGTTCTCGTAGCTCAGTAGGATAGAGCAATCGCCTCCTAAGCGATAGGTCGCTGGTTCGATTCCAGTCGGGAACGTAAAAAACACCTTTCAAACGTTGTTTTGATAGGTGTTTTTTATTTGTACAAAAAATGATTATAAGTGTTTCATGCCAGTGTAAGTTTTCACCAACTTGAGCAATTTAGTTTGTAAATGATGAGTTAGTACTGGAAATTGATACAGGGAATAGTGTTATTTGTACTTAGAGTGCATATCTATACGGATCGCTGTGAATATCGTACTGTCTAAGACGAAAAATGAAATTATAGTAAGATGTTTTCATTACTGTTTTCATTTTTTTATAAAGAGAGATTAACAGATATAGCGAATAAAAACTTGATTTTATCCGCCATTTGACAATATCACACTAAAAGTTATATATAAATTCCTTAGAGGTGTGGGATGTAGAAATTAGATACTCTTTTTTTAAAATGACTATTGTAATGTAAGAGCTATATATTATATAATTATTATGTTACAAAGAAAGGATAGTGAGAAAATGAAAAAGGTTAGTTTATTGTTGTTAAGTTTGTCGTTGTCTTTTGTTGTTGGAGCAACCACTGGAAATGCAGCTGAAGAAGAGGTTTCAGTTGTTCCTTTTGGGGAACTAAAAACAAATGATGCATTACAAGCAGAGGATTCGGAGATAGTGGAACCATTTGCACAAAATGAGCGTGCCGCTGGAGCGCCGACAGTTACTTACCGCACACATGTACAAAATATTGGCTGGCAAGGCTGGAAAAACAATGGTCAAGTAGCGGGAACTTCTGGTCAAGCCAAAAGATTAGAAGCGATTGAATTGAAAGTGAAAAATTCGCCATATAGTGGTGAGATTCAGTACAGTACACATATTCAAAACATCGGTTGGCAAGGCTGGAAGAAAAATGGTCAAGTATCAGGAACTTCTGGTCAAGCAAAACGTTTGGAAGCAATAAGAATAAAATTGACAGGTGAATTAGGAAAAAGATATGATGTCTTTTATCGTGTTCATGCACAGAATTTCGGCTGGATGGGCTGGGAAAAAGGTGGAATCCCTTCCGGAACGTCAAGATATGCTTATCGTTTAGAAGCAATTGAAGTAAAACTTGTTCCGAAGAAAAACTACTTTACAATTGATTTCTCAGCTAAAACTTCATACAGAGATAATACTAAAGTAGCTGGTGAATTAGATCCTAAAAAACTAGGCATTCCAAATAAATATTTAGATAATGGGTTAAAACTTTTCAAAGATTCTAACTCAGTCGTGAAATTTGCGGATAAAGAATTGTATGATGCAAACCGTAAAACAATCGCTTATCAAACATATGAATTAAGAAAAAATCTTAAAAAAGTTGGATATACTGTTGAATTTTATTATCCATATTAATAACTAAAAAGAACTGCAACTGATCTTTTAATAGAGATCAGTTGCAGTTCTTTTAATTATATTGCTTAATAAATGCGGCTAGAGTTGACCAATCAGATTCAATGATAGTTTCAAGCTTTTGATTATAAAAAATAGCTGCAGGATGGTATATTGGAAATAATGTATAGGTATTATTTGTCTTAATAAGTTGTTCTTGTTCATTTGAATACATCAGAATCGGTGAGTGGAGCAGTTGCCCATGACACATTGAGATTGTATAATTTTTCCCCAATAAACGTTTTAAGCCAGTATTACCCATTGGTACAAGAATTTTTGGCTGAACCATTTGTATCTCGTAATCCAATAAGGGCGCATAAGCTAATACTTCTGTTTTATTCGGTGCTCGATTAGGATATTTTGTTTCAAAGAATCCAGTTTTTTTATTGAGTTCTTTTTTGATACTAAAAGGTCGACTTCTAACCGTGCTTGTAATATAAATATCTTCCCGGCATAAACCTGATTGTGCTAACCAACCATCCAACTTTTTGCCTGATCTGCCGCTAAAAGGAATTTTTGTTTTGATTTCAGTTCCTCCGGGGGCTTCTCCTATAAGCATTAAAACTGCATTTTTAGGTCCTTTACCAGAAAGAAATCCTTCTAAATTATGTCCGTTCATTTTTTGTTTAACTGCTTCAACTAGTTGTTTAGGATAGTTCATAATCGTAGGTCTTCTCTCTAAAAGAACGTGCTGATTTATTTAATCAGCACGTTCTTTTCATTTTAAGCCCAATCACCATTACGGAAGATTGGAACGCGTGTGCCGTCTTCTCTAATACCATCAATATCCATTTGATCTGATCCAACCATGAAATCAACATGGGTATGACTGCGGTTTAGACCAGCGTCTTTTAATTCCGCTTCGCTCATTTCAGTTCCACCTTGTAGATTAAATGCATAAGCTGAACCAAAGGCTAAATGATTTGAAGCATTTTCGTCAAATAAAGTATTGTAGAAAATGATTCCTGACTGAGAAATTGGTGATGGATCAGGAACTAATGCAACTTCTCCTAAATGACGAGCACCTTCGTCTGTTTCAAGTAACTTAGCTAGTACTTCTTCTCCTTGTTCTGCTGAAAAATCGATTACTTTCCCATCTTTAAAAGTAAACTTCATACCAGAAATAGTTGTTCCAGCATAACTTAATGGTTTTGTGCTAGAAACAACACCATCAACGCGTCGGCTGTCAGGAGCTGTAAAAACTTCTTCAGTCGGCATGTTCGCCATGAATTTTTCTCCACGCGCATTATCGCTGCCGGCACCTTCCCATAAATGATTTTTTGGTAAACCAATCACTAAGTCTGTACCTGGTGCTGTATAGTGTAACGCTTTAAATTGTTCTTTATTTAGTTCATCTGCTTTTGTAGCTAATTTATTGTCATGAGCTTCCCACGCAGCAACTGGATCTGCTTCATAAACACGAGTTGTTTTAAAGATTTCATCCCAAAGAGTGTCAACTTGCTGTTCACTATCTTTTAAGTCTGGAAACACTTTAGCTGCCCATTCTTTACCAGCCGCAGCTACAACTGTCCAGCTGACTTTGTTCGATTGTGTAGCTTTTCTTAAATTAACTAAGGCTTTGCCAGAAGCTGATTGGAAGGTAGCTACACGGTCCGGATCCACACCAGCTAAAGCATCAGGGTTGGATGAAACAACGCTGATTCGGCTGGCACCTTTATTGATCCAGTCATCAGTTTGATCTATTTTATGTTGTGGAATGTTTTCCAAGTATGTTTCGTCGGCATGTAATAAAAATTCACGCTGAATGATATCGTCAGTCCATTGAACAATTACTTCACCAGCACCTAATTTATATGCTTCTTCGGTAATCAATCGTGCCAAAGGTGCCTGATCAACACTAATTTGTAAAACAATGCTATGTCCTTTTTGAACATTGACCCCTGTCTCAACAATGAGTCTGGCATATTTTTTTAATGTTTCATTAAAATTTGATAATGTCATAGAATAGCCTCCTAGTATTTCGTTCGTGTAATCGACAATATCATAACACGTAAAGCCCCTGAACTCAAACAATCAAACGGCTTTATCTTCTTATTTAATTCTGAAAAAAGTCTCTTGAAAGTCCCGTATAATCAAACAAATAAAATAATATGAATCGGAGGACTAGTATTTTGCAGAATAAACAAATCGTGTTACAATAACTGTAGTATTTATATGGAAGCGTTGTAAAGGATAGGTAGAGGGGATTGAAAGATTATGGCAAGAAAAAAAACAATTACTAAAGATCAGATTTTAAATGCTGCATACGAAGTAGTGGCCACTGAAGGCTTTTCGAAATTCACCGCACGTAACATTGCAACCAAAATGAAATGCTCAACACAACCTATTTATTTAGAATTCAAAAATATGGATGATTTGAAAGAAGAATTATTTGAAAAGATTCATCAATATTTAGCAAAAGAAGTATTTCCGGTGACCCATACGGGAAATACTATTGTGGATTTAGCGTTAAACTATATTCATTTTGCTAAAAACGAAAGTAAATTATACCGTGCGTTATACTTAGAAGAATATGGCGGCGGAAAAAGAATGCAGGAGTTTTCGTATAGTTATTTTTCCAATGCTGTTAAAAAAGATCCAGATTATGAGAAGTTGAGTGATACGGAAATCAATTCTCTTCATATGGGAACTTGGATCGTTGCAACTGGCATTGCGGCATTGATGACTTCTGGCATCATTCATCCAAGTGATCAACAAATTGAACATTTGATGAAAGAAGCAATCGATCAGATATTAGAACGTGACGAACCAATCGATATCGATATTTAAATTCAATTAAAAGAGGAGGGTGTCATAAAACTCAACGAGTTTTATGACACCCTCCTCTTTTGCCAATGATTATTTTACAGCTTCTGCTAGTTTTTTAGCAAAGGCTTCAAGCTTTTGAATATCTTCTTCTTCAGCAGCTAGATCAACTTTTACACTATCCGCTCCTTTGGTAGCACCGATTTTTGTAAAAACAGCATCAAAGTCATCCACAGATTTACAAAATTCATCGTAAAAAGTATCACCAGAGCCACAAACACCATACGTTTTTCCAGATAAATCGATTTCTTGTAATTCTTCATAAAAATCTACGATTTCATCAGGTAATTCGCCATCACCATATGTGTACGTTGCGACAACACAGATGTCTGCATCTTCAAAGTCTTCAGGATCAACCTGTGTACATTCGTTGATTTCGACTTCAATATTTAAATTCTCAAGGGCTTCAGCAACAATATCCGCGATTTCTTCTGTATTTCCAGTCATGCTTGCATAAACGATTTTAGCTAAGGTCATTAAGTGTTCCTCCTTTAAATAATACAACTTTGATTATATCAGAAGAATGAAGGTTGTGTAAATTACAAAATGAAGAAGGAAAGACAAGAAGTTGCTTATATGACAATGTTTCTGGGAGCTAACTACTAGAAAAATAAATGAAATCTATTTTTAACAACTACTTTTCAGTGAAATTTTCACAAATTATGATAAAATACTCTTATATGAAGATTATCTAGCTCCGCGGGTTAGTCTCTATGAAAAAGGATAAAATATGGCTGTGATAAAAAGCGTCACAAATATATATCCCTACTTTTCTGCAAGATTAGATAGGCCCACTGTGCTTTTAAATTTTAGGAGGACACTATTAAATGATTACACTAAAATCACCAAGAGAAATCGAAATGATGGATGAGTCAGGAGAATTATTAGCGGATGTTCATCGTCATTTACGTACGTTTATCAAACCAGGTGTTACAAGCTGGGATATTGAAGTATTTGTAAGGGACTTTATTGAAAGCCATGGCGGGATTGCCGCTCAAATTGGTTTTGAAGATTATAAATACGCAACATGCTGCAGTATCAATGATGAAATTTGTCATGGTTTTCCTCGGAAAAAGCCGTTAAAGGACGGTGATTTGATCAAAGTCGATATGTGTATCGATTTGAAAGGAGCAGTATCAGATTCTTGTTGGGCTTATGTTGTAGGCGAATCAACACCTGAATTGGATCATTTGATGGAAGTGACCAGAAAAGCCTTGTATCTTGGAATCGAGCAAGCGCAAGTGGGGAATCGTATTGGTGATATCGGGCATGCAATTCAAACATATGTTGAAAGCGAAAACTTGTCAGTTGTCAGAGATTTTGTAGGTCATGGTATTGGTCCGACGATTCATGAAAGTCCAGTTATTCCTCATTACGGTGAAGCGGGTAAAGGCTTACGCTTGAAAGAAGGAATGGTCATCACGATCGAACCGATGGTCAATACAGGTACTTGGCGCATGAAGATGGATCCAAACGGTTGGACGGCTTACACTTTAGATGGTGGTATCAGCTGCCAATTTGAACATACATTAGCTATTACGAAAGATGGACCCAAAATTTTAACTTCTCAAGGAGAAGAATTGACTTATTAATGATTAGAGGAGCATTTTATGAAACTGGTGGACAAAGTAAAAAGCAATGAAAAACTAATGCGATTCATTGAAACAACACAACATCGTATGATTGATTCAGAAATTGGGAATACGTCAGTTGTTGTGGCATACTATTTACTGTTGTCCCTGTTTCCTTTGCTGATTGCGGTAGGAAATCTCTTGCCGTACTTACATATCGATCCAAACGAAGTACTACCTTATATTGCTGAAGCCATTCCAAAAGCTATTTTTGATGATTTGAAACCAGCAATTCAATCACTACTGACCCAACGTTCTGGCGGGTTACTGTCGATCTCTGCATTAGCAGCGTTATGGAGTGCCAGTCAAAGTATCAATGCGCTACAAACGGCAATGAATAAAGCGTTTGGTGTTGAACAACGTAAAAATTTTATTATTGTCCGCATTATGTCTTTACTTGTGATTCTCTTGTTTATGATAGCAATCGTAGGTGTCGTTGGTGTTTTAGGTTTAGGGAAAACGATTTTAGACTGGCTACAACCAATATTGCACTTCTCAACTGACTTTATTGATACCTTCCAAGCGTTAAAGTGGCCGATTACGACTTTGGTTTTATTGGTCATTATGTGTTTGATTTATCGCGTTGTTCCGAATGCTAAGCTGTCTTTTCGCTCAATCATACCAGGTGCAGTGTTTGCAACTGGTGGTTGGATGCTGTTGTCACAAGCCTTTGGATTATATATTAAATATTTCAGCTCAAAAATCGCAAGTTATCAAATCATAGGAAGCTTTATTATATTGATGTTATGGTTGAATTTTGCAGCAACGATCATTATTTTAGGCGGTATCATCAATGCAGTCGTCAAAGAATATATATCAAATGAAAAAATTCAGCATCGGTATGGCTTGATCAACCGACTAGTAGATAAAATAAAGGAAAAATTAAAGAAATAGACCGAACACTCTTGATTTAAATAAAGAAGTTGAAGGTTTGATTTTCACATTCAGTGGAAACACTTGTTCCAACTTGTAAATGCTGAATGATTCGGTATAATATACGATGTACATTAAGAAAGTAGGTTCATCATGTCGATGTTTATTTATGAAATTGTTATCCGTCTATTTCTGACGTTTATTTTATCGTTGATTACAACGCCGATTGTTAAATTATTAGCGTTTAGAATAGGAGCCTATGATGCTCCAGGCGAAAGAAGAGTAAATACTAAGAATATGCCAACGGCTGGTGGATTAGGTATTTATTTTGTCTTTTCATTTTCTTGTTTAGTTATGTTTCAATCGATCATACCGGTCGATTATATATGGCCGATTATTTTAGGTGCAGGAATCGTTGTTGCAACGGGACTAGTCGATGATATTTATGAATTATCGCCAAAGAAAAAAACACTTGGAATTCTGCTAGGTGCTTTAGTCATTTATTTTGTAGCCGAGATTCGAATCGATGCTGTGACATTGCCATTTTTCGGACATATCGATTTACGTTGGGTCAGTTTGCCCTTGACATTATTTTGGATATTGGCCATTACAAATGCAATCAACTTGATCGATGGGTTGGATGGCCTTGCCTCTGGAGTGTCAATTATCAGTTTAGCAACCATCGGGGTCATCGGTTATTTTTTCCTACATGCCAAAACGGTGTATATTCCCATTGTGATTTTTGTTTTAGTTGCTAGTATTGCAGGTTTTTTCCCGTATAATTTTTATCCAGCTAAGATTTTTTTAGGTGATACAGGGGCTTTATTTTTAGGCTTTATGATTGCGGTTATGTCTTTACAAGGGCTGAAAAATGCTACGTTTATTACAGTCATTACACCCATGATTATCTTAGGTGTGCCGATTACTGATACCGTTTATGCAATTATTCGGCGATTAATGAATAAGCGCCCGATTTCTTCTGCTGATAAGATGCATTTACATCATCGACTGTTGTCACTTGGCTTTACTCATAAAGGTGCGGTAATGACGATTTATGGTTTAGCATTAGTCTTTTCATTTGTGGCATTGTTGTTCAGCTATGCAAGCAATGTTGCATCGATTCTGTTAATTGTTTTTAGTGCTATCGGTTTAGAGTTATTTATCGAAATGATTGGACTGGTCGGTGAAAATCATCAGCCGTTGATGTATATTTTACGTATGTTTGGCAATCGAGAATTTCGTCAGCAACAATTAGAAAAACGATTAGGCAAACATTCTAAAAAAAAGTAAATAATAAATGAGAATCTTTGCTGGGATTTTAAGCTGTGTTATAATTTGTTGATTGAGTAAATTGAGAGAGCGGGACAAAACACTGTACGTTTTGCTCCGCTCTCCTAGAGTACAACTAATTAATGAGTGAATATGCAAATCTTATAATGACAAAGACTTAGATGTTGTTGCTACTTTACTTTTGGTAGAGATGGGCTAGGGAAGTAAGGACTAGCTGAACTCATCTTATTTTAAATGAGGGGCAAAAATATGAATGATAGAATAACGATCTCCATTGTTACTCACAATAGCCGTCATATTTTTGATGTGCTGGATAATTTAAAAATTGAATTGGGTCTAAACTCAAATTATGATATACATATATTTGACAATGCTTCTGAGCAACGTTATATAGAGAAGCTGGAAGGATACGGCTCTTTTATCTTCCTGCATAAATCTGAAGAAAATAAAGGATTTGGCTACGGACATAATCAAGTGCTGAAAAATGTTGACACACGTTATGCGGTGATTTTTAATCCAGATGTGTTGATTACAAAAGAGGCTTTGGATAAAATGATTCAGCGTATTCGAGAAGAGGATCAATTAGCGGCGGTTTGTCCCAAAGTATTGAATTCTGACGGTACAACACAATATTTAGTTCGTCAAAAATTGGATGTATTTGATTATATGTTGCGTTTCGTTCCATTTCAATCAGTCAAAAAGGTATTTAATAAGCGTTTAAGTTATTTTGAGTGCAGAGACCTGCCTGATAATCAAACAACCTATATAACCATGGGCTCCGGTTGTTTCATGCTGATTGATATCAATAAATTTAAGCAGATCGGCGGTTTTGATGAACGCTTTTTCATGTATTTTGAAGATAATGATCTGTGTATGAGTTTTGGAAAAGCAGGCTATAAGATCTTATATACCCCTTTTGAAACAGTGATTCATTTATATGAAAAAGGGGCACATAAAAACAAAAAATTATTTAAAATATTTTTGCAGTCAATGATTAAATTTTTCAACAAATGGGGCTGGAGGTTTTTCTAGTGGAGAATAAGTTGGTTATTACGATCGTTTTATATCAAACTGAATTCTCACAAACGCCTAGTTATGACTATCTAAAAAGCGTGATCATGGCAAAAAGTACAGTCTACCTATTTATTTATGATAACAGCCCAAAATCGCATGAGGATGAATTATTCCATCTAAAGAATGTTCGCTACATTCATGATGGGGCAAATTCAGGACTTGCTAAAGCATACAATGGTGGAAGTCAGTATCTTACGGAAGTTCAGGGAGACTTGATATTATTGTTAGATCAAGATACTATGCTGGATGAGAAGTATCTGGATACACTTTTAGAGTTGAAATTAGATGCAGCAATTGGCGCATATGTTCCGATTGTTATCTCTCATGGTAGACAAATATCACCAGTATTCTCAGATAAATATATCGGAGCTGGATCAGATTTGCCGAAAGTCGGGGTCTATTCAGAGAAAATCATGTGCATTAATTCTGGGACAGCGTTGCCTAAGTCCACGCTAGATAGTATGGGGGCTTTTAACTTGGCGTTTCCTTTAGACTTTTTAGATCATTGGCTATTTTGGAAAATACATCAATTGAATAAAAAAATCAGTGTTTTAGAGTTTCACCTAGGACATGATTTGTCTGTATTAGATTACCGAATGATTAGTAGCAAACGATATGAATCGATTATTCAAGGGGAAACACTTTTTTATAAGAATTATGATCAAGATAAATTTGATAGCCACAGAAGGCATTTACTTCTTAGAATGGTCAAACAATTTTTACGTGTGAAGAATCGCAAGATTTGGCGTAGAACATTTTCGGAGTATCGATCACTAATGAAAGGAAAATAAATGATCTCAGTTTGTATTGCGACATATAATGGAGAAAAATATTTAGAAGAACAACTTGAAAGCATCTTGCCCCAATTAGACAGTCATGATGAGCTGATTATATCCGACGATGGCTCTAAAGATGGAACGTTGAGGATAATCGATCGCTATACAGCAAAAGATAAGCGGATAAAGAAATTTAAAGGACCAGGCAAAGGTGTGATTGCTAATTTTGAGTTTGCTATCAATCAAAGTCAGGGTGAATTTATTTTCTTAGCAGATCAAGATGATGTCTGGCTACCTGAAAAAGTTCAAACAACACTAGAATTTTTTCATTCTCACCCTAAAATAGATTTAGTGATCAGCGATTTGGTGATTGTAGATGAACAGTTAGAAGTGATTGAACCTTCTTATTTTGAGTATCGAAATGTGACAATCGGTTTTCTTCACAATATCGTGAAAAATAAATATATTGGTGCAGGAATGGCTTTTCGTGGTAGATTGAAGACAAGAATATTGCCAATCCCTGCTAAAGTTCCTATGCACGATATGTGGATTGGTTTGATTGCGGCTTATCGAAATAAAAGTGCTTTGATCCCGCAAAAACTCACATTGTATCGCAGACATCATAATAATGCGAGTGAGATCGATACAAAAGCCAGCTTTTTTCAGCAACTAAAATGGCGCTGTGCAATCAGCTATGTATTGTTCAAACGAATATTTTTTAATGCGTGAAAAATAGCAACTTTACAGTTTTATAAAATATTCTTAAAACGAATGACAATCATAACTAATAATGCAATAATAGCATTTAGTGATGTTAGTAAATAATAATAAAATAAATTAGTATAAGGAGTTTTTTTCATGAAAGGGATTATCTTAGCTGGGGGAAGTGGAACCAGACTATACCCATTAACTAAAGCCACATCGAAACAATTAATGCCTATCTATGACAAACCAATGATTTACTATCCAATGTCTACGTTGATGTTGGCAGGTATCAAGGAAATTCTGATCATCTCTACACCAGATGACACACCTCGTTTTGAAAGTTTATTCGGTGATGGTAAAGATCTAGGCATCCACATTGAATATGCTGTTCAAGAAAGTCCAGACGGATTGGCACAAGCATTCATTATTGGCGAAAAATTCATTGGCGATGATAGTGTATGTTTAGTTTTAGGTGATAATATTTATTATGGCGGCGGGTTATCTAACATGTTGCAGCGTGCAGCATCAAAAGAAAGCGGAGCTACTGTTTTCGGCTACCATGTGAATGATCCAGAACGTTTTGGTGTAGTTGAGTTTGATGACCAAATGCAAGCTCTTTCAATTGAAGAAAAACCTGAGAAACCAAAATCTAATTATGCTGTGACTGGTTTGTATTTTTATGATAACGATGTGATCGAGATTGCCAAAAATATCAAACCATCTGATCGTGGTGAATTAGAAATCACAGATGTAAATAAAGTTTATTTGGAAAAGAATAAATTATCTGTTGAATTGATGGGACGCGGTTTTGCATGGTTAGACACAGGAACCCATGAATCGTTGTTAGAAGCATCAACTTTTATTGAGACGATTGAGAAGCGTCAAAATTTAAAAGTAGCTTGTTTAGAAGAAATCGCGTATAGAATGAGCTATATTACAAAAGAGGAGCTAATTGAATTAGCACAACCATTGAAAAAAAATGGGTATGGGCAATACTTATTAAGATTGGCAGAAACAGACTAGGAGCGAATAGAGAATGAAAGTTATTGACACGAAATTACAAGATGTAAAAATCATTGAAATGGACGTATTTGGCGATCACCGCGGCTTTTTTACTGAAAGTTATTCTAAAGAAAAATTTGCTGAGCAAGGGTTAGACTTTGATTTTGTACAAGATAATCATTCTCTATCAAGTGAAGCGGGCGTATTACGTGGATTACATTTTCAAAAAGGTGAAGCAGCTCAGACGAAACTTATACGTGTCGTGACAGGCGCAGTATTAGACGTGATCGTTGATATCCGTAAAGGCAGCCCTACCTATGGACAATGGGAAGGATATATTTTATCTGAGCATAACCATCGTCAATTATTGGTACCTAAAGGTTATGCCCATGGATTTGTGACGTTGACACCAGATGTGAACTTTATGTATAAGTGTGACAATTATTATAATGCACCTGCTGATGGCGGAATTGCTTTTGACGATCCTGATTTAGCAATTGATTGGCCGATCGATATTCAAAAAGCCATCACGTCTGAAAAAGATAAAAATCACCCAACATTAAAAGAATTTGAATCAGAAAATCCTTTTATTTATGGTGAAATCTAAAAAAATTTAGGAGAGATCTTGAAGATGAAAAACATCATTGTTACTGGTGGGGCAGGGTTCATCGGCTCAAACTTTGTTCATTATGTAGTGAACAATCACCCAGAAGTTCATGTAACTGTATTAGATAAATTAACATATGCAGGAAATAAAAAAAATCTTGAAGGACTACCAACTGATCGCGTTGAATTAGTTGTTGGTGATATCGCAGATGCTGAATTGGTCGATCGTTTAGTTCAAAAGACAGATGCAGTAGTTCATTATGCAGCAGAATCGCATAATGATAATTCACTGAATGATCCATTTCCGTTTGTACAAACGAACATTATTGGTACGTATACGTTAATTGAGGCTTGCCGCAAACACGATGTACGTTATCACCATGTTTCAACAGACGAAGTTTATGGTGACTTGCCATTACGGGAGGATTTACCAGGACACGGTGAAGGTGAAGGCGAAAAATTCACAGCTGAAACACCTTATAATCCATCAAGTCCATATTCCTCAACAAAAGCAGGTTCAGACTTGTTGGTAAAAGCATGGGGTCGCTCGTTTGGCTTAAAAGCAACCATTTCCAATTGTTCTAATAATTATGGACCGTATCAACATATTGAAAAATTTATCCCACGCCAAATTACCAACGTGTTAAGTGGAATTACGCCTAAGCTATATGGTGCAGGGAAAAATGTTAGAGACTGGATCCACACAAATGACCACTCTTCAGCTGTTTGGACGATCTTAACCAAAGGAAAACTTGGTGAAACGTACTTGATCGGTGCTGACGGAGAAGAAGATAATAAAACAGTTATGGAACTTATTTTAGAATTAATGGGTCAACCAAAGGATGCATATGAACACGTAAATGATCGCCCAGGTCACGATTTACGTTATGCGATCGATTCTTCTAAATTACGTGATGAATTGGGTTGGACACCTGAATTTACTAATTTCCGTGACGGTTTAGCAGATACGATTAAATGGTATACAGAAAATGCAGATTGGTGGGAAGCGGATAAAGCCGCTGTAGAAGCCAATTATGCGAAAAACGGTCAATAAATCGGTATCGTATTTCCAAATGATATCTTACATCAGATTTTAACCGAGTATGATTAAAATAATGAGTTGTTGAGCGTGAAACAAAACTAAAGATGGTTTTGCTTCACGCTCTAAATACGAAACGATAGTGAGAAAGCAGAAAGAAATATCTTTCATCAGCGATTTCTATTCTTGCTTTTTTTCTTGAAGGAGGAAATAAGGATGATACTTTTAACTGGCGGTAATGGACAACTTGGAACAGAGTTACGTCATTTGTTAGATGAGCAAGGTGTGGAATACGTTGCTACAGATTCAAAAGAATTAGATATTACAGATGCAGATAAAACAATGGCTTATATCACCAACCTTAAACCAGAGGTGATTTATCATTGTGCAGCATATACTGCTGTGGATAAAGCCGAAGATGAAGGAAAAGAATTAGACGAGAAAATCAATGTAGATGGCACACGTAATGTAGCTGTTGCAGCTAAAGCTGTGGATGCTACATTAGTTTATATCAGTACAGATTATGTTTTTGATGGAACAAAAAAAGAGGATATGTACAAGACTGATGACCAAACCAATCCTCAAAATGAATACGGACGTACAAAATTATTAGGTGAACAAATCGTTCAAGAAGTGATGGAAAAGTATTATATTATTCGTACGTCTTGGGTATTTGGTCAATATGGGCATAATTTTGTCTTCACAATGCAAAAATTAGCAGAAACCCGTGATCAACTGACTGTTGTTGATGATCAGTTTGGCCGTCCAACTTGGACCAGAACATTGGCTGAATTTATGGTTTTTGTTATAAAAGAAAATGTTCCTTACGGTATATACCATCTATCTAATGAGAACAGCTGTAACTGGTATGAATTTGCCAAAGAAATTCTAAAAAACACAGAGGTAGAGGTTTTACCAGTTGATTCAAGCAAATTTCCGCAAAAAGCAATTCGACCTAAATATTCTGTGATGGATCTTAGTAAGACGAAAGAACTAGGGTTTGAAATTCCAACATGGGAAAAAGCGTTAGAAGCGATGTTGACATCTATTAAAAAATAACGAAGATCGTATAAGGAATAGAAAGGGTTAGGGCGTTTTTATTCCTTATGAACTTTGTTACGTCTGCCCTTTATTTAATGGAGAAAAATAATGAAAAGGTATGGTGTAAAATGGTTGTCATTTCTGCAGATAAAAAGAAAAATTTATATAAGCTACTGACGTTACTTTTTGGCTGTATAATTTTTGTATTGTTGATTGAGTTGTTGGTGTTTAATTTTTCCTATTTTAGATATGGACGTGTTAGTGAGGACATAACAAATGTAACACTTGAGAATGTTGAAAAAACGGGAGAAAATACCTATAAACTGATTAACAAAACCGCTGAGGGCAAAATAGTTATCCCAAGTACTAAAAGTGGGGCAACAAAGCTTTCCTTCATATCATCAGTTGATCCAGGTCCAGATGCCATGGTAAAGATTACCAGTCCAGGAACAGATTATGGTGAACGAAAGATTCAGGATTCATTAGAAGTAATTAAAATCATTGATAAAAAAAATCCGTTGACATTAACGTTTCAAAATATTGGAGACCGAGAGTTTCAAATTGCCGATGTAAAACGAACAAATAAATTTCATTTTAACTTGATTCGATTTTTTGTTTCGTTGTCATTAGTTATCTTCATAGTGTTGATTGCTAGTGGGCTATTCAAGGGACGTTATGAGTATTTTTCTGTTTTTGCTATTATTTTATTTGGTTCGTTATTATCTATACTCATGCCAGTCGGCCAAACGATGGACGAACGGGCTCATATTATAAAAAGTATTTCAGTAGCAGAAGGAAACTTATTCTTTGAAAATGGGGACAAGTTACAGTTACCTGCCGGTTTTGAAACGATGTACGTAGAGGAACCTTATACCGCTTATGAAGAATTTAGAGATATGTACAATAAAAACAGTGCCAAAGGAACGTTAACACCAATAGAAGAAAAGAAAGAAACTTCTGCTGTAACGTATCCCTTTTTCTCTTATGTTTTTAGTGGAATAGGTGTAAAAGTAGCAATGTTGTTCCATCTGCCGATGATTTTTTATGTATGGCTTGCCAGAATATTTAATGTCTTGGCTTACGGATTATTAGCATTTTTCGCGATCAAAAAAATGCCTTATGGTAAAAGAGTAATGGCGTTTTTTGCAGCACAGCCAGTGATGTTGTATCTTGCTGCATCCATTGGAGTAGATGCATTACTAGTGGGTGTGGTCATGCTAGGGTTTGCTCAAATTATGCGAATACGCTATCAAAAATCACATATAAAACTATCGGAATTTATCTTGATTGCTGCCTGTTTTAGTATGGCAATTATTATTAAGGTGGTTTATGCACCAGTACTGGTTCTATTTTTCTTATTGGGAAGAGACAACTTTAAAAATAAAAAAGCGCAGTGGATATTATACAGTACATTATCGCTATTGCTCTTTGTTGTCGCTCTCTTAGTTTATAAATACTCATCTGATATGGGGATCAATCAGTGGAAATTACCGAATGTTGATTCTGACAAACAGATGACAAATATTATCAAAAATCCGATAGGCTATCTAAAAATGCTCGTTGTTTTCTTTTCAACAAATAGTGTTGGCTACTTAACCTCAACCTTTGGTTTAATGGGGTATGTGTTGGTGATCAATCCTTTGGTTACTCTTTTAAATATTTGTGTAACAGTATTCTTGTGCCTATTCGATTATCAAGAAGCTCAAACAAAAGAGAATGTTTATTTTAATTTAAAAGAAAAAACTATTGTCGGTTTTTCTATTTTAAGTATGATTATTTTGAGTGCCACAGCACTCTATATCACGTTTACGCCTGTAGGAGCACTTAAGGTTGATGGATATCAGGCACGGTATCTAACACCGATGGCACTTTTGGGAATGTACATGTTGACTTCACGAAAATTAGAATCTAAATATAGTGAAAAGACAATAGATAGAGTAACATTTTTTGGAATTGCGTTATTACTTATATTCGTTTTTATTCAACTATTATTAAAATACTATTTTTAATAGTTATCAACTGGTAAAGGAGGAGTTACTATGCGTGTTCTTTTAGTTATTCCTGCATATAATGAAGAAGAAAATATTTTAAATACAATTATGTCAATTGAAAATTTTAAAAAAGAGAATAATCATAAATATTCTTACACGATCGATTATGTTGTCATCAATGACGGCTCAACGGATAAAACTCAAGAGATTTTAGAAAAAAATGAAATCAATGCAGTTCATTTAGTAATGAATTTGGGGATCGGGGGAGCTGTTCAAACAGGGTACAGATACGCAGAAGAAAACGATTATGATATTGCGGTTCAGTTTGATGGGGACGGGCAACATGACATCCACAGTCTGGATGTAGTAGTACAACCAATCATTAAAAATGAAGCTGATTTTGCGATTGGTTCAAGATTTTTGCCAAATCAAAAAGCTGCGTTTCAAACCACTTTTATGCGTCGTGTCGGCATTAAGATTCTTTCTTTTTTGATTTATCTATCATCAGGTAAAAAAATTTATGATGTGACTTCTGGCTATCGCGCTTGTAACAAAAAAATCATCGGCTATTTTTCAAAAAAATATCCGACGAGTTATCCTGAACCAGAATCGACCGTACATCTGCTGAAAAAGAAATTTAGAATCAAAGAGGTTGCGGTTAATATGATGGAACGCTCTGGCGGTCAATCGTCGATTCGTTCCTTTACTTCAGTTAAATATATGTTTGAAGTAAGTATTGCAATCATCGTTTCAGGCTTTATGCGGGAGGGAGACTAATGAGTTCGATTTTAAGAATTGAGATGCTGATTTTTTCGATACTCTTTTTTGTATATATTATTCGCTCAGTCAACAAGAATATTTTCTTATTAAAAAATGCTATTAGATGGTTGTTTATATCAGCTGGATTAGTGATTTTTGCTATTTTTCCTCGTTTACCAGAGTGGCTCGGCAAGCATCTAGGCTTTGAAACAACTTCTAATTTCTTGTTGATCGCTGCGATTTTCGTTTTACTATTCATTGAAATTAAAAATTCTGCTATGTTGTCTAAGCAGCAAAATCAAATAAAACTGTTAATCCAAGAACTTTCAATAATGAAAGATAAAAAGGAGAAAAAATAATGTTCTTATTCTTAATATATGTCGTTTTATCAACCTCAGGCTTGATTTTAGTGAAGCTAGGTTCGCAAGCAAATTCAATTCAGATCACGAATGCCATTTTTTCTTTTTCGATGTCTTTTACAACGATTATAGGTTTTTTATGCTACATGTTTAGTTTTGTCCTGTGGATGGTGATTATCAGTAAGTCAGAAGTTTCTTATATCGTTCCTATGGGAGTAGCCTTTACAAATATTGCTGTTTTAATAGGCTCAAAACTTATTTTGCAAGAACAAGTTTCACTTGGGACTGTTATTGGAACCTGTGTGATTATTTTAGGGATCGTGATCATTCAACTAGCCAAATAAAAAGCCTTTAAAATCAGCTTTTGATCACTAAATCTTAAGAAAATACTTACATAACTTGAAAAAAGCGCGTATATTCTTTAAACTAGTAATGTTATGCAGCTTATTTTTAGTGGAAATATAAAAGCGATGGAATTAAGAAAGGAACAGAATCAATGATACGAGAAACACTATCCATTTTTAAAAATATCTTTAAAAATAGAAAACTGTTGTTACAGTTTTCGTTTAATGATTTTAAATCAAAGTATGCAGGTTCTGCGCTAGGTATCATTTGGGCATTTATTACCCCTTTGGTTACTGTGCTGACATACTGGTTTGTTTTTTCGCAAATTCGTGCACGAGGAGCGAATGAGGAATATCCATTTATTGTTTATTTAGTAACGGGATTGATTCCATGGTTCTTTTTCTCAGACTCATTGTTGTCTGCAACAAATGTTTTTAGAGAGTACAGCTATCTTGTAAAAAAAGTAGTCTTTAACGTACAAATTTTGCCAACCTCTAAAATACTATCAAATCTATATACACATCTCTTTTTTATTGTGATTGGTTTTGGTATTACTTCATTGACTGGCATTTATCCAACGTTACATGCGTTACAATTGATTTATTACCTATTCTGTTTGATTATTTTCTTAACAGGAATTACTTGGTTAACGGCTTCTACACAACCATTTTTACCAGATATCATGCAATTTATCAATGTGGCGATGCAAACAATTATGTGGACCCTTCCAATTTTATGGCAGCCTACTGGTTGGATCGAACAAGTGCTGAAATTAAACCCACTCTATTACATTGTACAAGGGTATCGTGATTCATTTACAGGTAAAGCGTGGTTTTGGGAACATTGGCAATATGGCTTGTATTTCTGGGGCTTTACGATTGTTCTTTTGTTAGTTGGTTCAACTGTATTTAGACGTTTGAAACCTCATTTTTCAGATGTATTATAAAGTATAGGAGAGTAAAAAATGTCAGAATATGCAATCGATATACAGAATATAACAAAAACATATAACATGTATAAAAAACCTTCTGATCGTTTTAAAGAAGCGCTTAATCCAATGAAAAAAACGTATCACGATCTTTTTTATGCATTAAAAGATGTCACTATGCAAATTGAAAAAGGTGAAATGATCGGATTTGTTGGAGAAAATGGTTCTGGTAAATCAACGATCCTTAAAATAATTACAGGTGTCTTAACACCAACTTCTGGTTCTATGAAGATCGACGGGAAAATTTCTGCGCTATTAGAACTGGGGTCAGGGTTTAATCCTGAGTATTCTGGCTATGAGAATATTTTTCTAAACGGTATGGTTCTGGGTTTTTCCAGAGAAGAAATGGAAGAAAGAGTAGACGATGTTATCAAGTTTGCTGATATTGGCGATCACTTATACCAACCTGTAAAAACCTATTCTAGCGGGATGTTTGTTCGTCTAGCCTTTGCTGTAGCGATCAATGTAGACCCAGATATTTTGATCGTGGATGAAGCGTTGGCAGTTGGAGATTTAGAGTTCCAATTGAAATGTATGGAGAAATTCACCGAAATCAAAAATTCTGGCAAAACGATTCTTTTTGTCTCACACGATGTGAATTCTGTCCGTCGTTTTTGTGACCGAACATTCTGGCTAAAAAACGGAGAAGTTGTTGAATACGGTGATACAATGGACGTAACAACAAACTACGAAAACTTCTTAAAGAAAAAATCAATCAAAACAGTCGACCGAGAAAAAACAATTCAAAATGAAGAAACGGTTCCTGATATTATCGAGGTTGATAAAGCAACCTTATTAAATGATGCTCTAGAGCCTCTAGAAATAGTCACTCAAGATGAGAAGGTCATTGTAAAATTAGAGTATACTGTTAAAAACGATACGATCAAATCACCTGTGTGTGGGGTAGCGATTCGAACAGTGGATAATAATTATGTGTGTGGACTAAACACGTTGTTAGACGGTGTTAAAATTCCGTGGAAAAAAGGTAAAAATGTCTTTTACCTAGAATATGGAAAAATGTCTCTTTTAACTGGCGAATATTATTTTGATATTGCTTTTTTTGAAGAACACGCCACAGTACCTTTGGTTTATAAAACGAAATACCTGACCATGTTTATTAGCGGTCGCTATGCAGGCGAAGGCATTGTCATTTTAGATCATGAATGGAAGGATACTATTAAAGATGAAATATGATTTTGAAATGGAAGTTGACGAGAGTACTAGTGTTGGTAAAATCGTTGCTCAAATTAAAGAAAACAGTCGAGTATTAGAATTTGGTCCGGGAAATGGGCGAATGACGAAATATTTGATGGAAGAAAAGAATTGTTATGTAGCAATCGTTGAGCTGGACAAAGAATTGTATGATCATGTCAGTGAGTTTTCTAATGACGGCTTTTATGGGAACATTGACGAAGAAGCTTGGACGAAACATTTTGAAGGTCAAACCTTTGATTACATTATTTTTGCGGATGTGTTAGAGCATTTGATGAATCCTAAAAATGCACTTATGAAAGTCAAACCTTTTTTAAGTGCAGGAGGTCAAATTTTGATCACTTTTCCAAATATTGCACATAATTCCGTTTTGATCGATCTATTCAATAATAAATTAGACTGGCGCGAAACAGGATTGTTAGATGCAACACATAAGTCTTTCTTCGTCCAAAGCGGTTTTGAAAAACTTTTCGATGAAATTGGTTTATTTATTGCCAAAGAAGATTTTACAATCAACGAAGTTGGTTATAATGAATTAGAATCCAATTATGAAGACTTGCCAGTGGAAGCACGTGCCGTATTTAAAGCGCGTCCATTTGGGGAAGTCTATCAGTATTTCTACGCACTTTCTGCTGAAGCTGTGGAGCATCCAATCCGCACAATACCAGAGAATTCAAGCTATAGAAAGAATATCCATTTTTTATATGACTGCGGTGAAGAAGAGCAAAAAGAATTTGACGTTCAACTGAATAACGTGTCTGGTGAAAATAAAACCTTTACGATCGAGATACCAGAAAATATCAAATTATTGAAAATTTTCCCGAGTTTGACTGGAACAGTAGTAGATGTAGAATTGACCGTCGATGGTAAGGTAATCCAACCAAGTGCAACAAATGCAGTCTATAACAAAGAAACACAGTATTTTTTCTCTGACACTCAAGTTCCTGTTATGGAAGTAAATAATAAAGCTATCGTTGGAAAAACGATGACGATTACGATAGATTATAAATACGAAGGTAATTTTTCTGATGTGGTTCATGGACTGATTGATTATGCTCTTACACAGCAGGCAGAAAATAATCAGTCAAAAAATACAGAATTAATGGTGAGTGAAAAACAAATGACAAAATATAAAAAAGTTTCAATCAGTAAATTTGATTCACTTGTTTCACTTAATATCGATGACATCGTTCGTCATGTTGAGGAGAAAAAGACCGTGATTCGTGGCTGGGCATATTCTAAAGAAGACAAACTACCAGTTTCCTTTAAAGTATCAGCTGAAACGACTGTTGACTATTCTGTAACAACAGAATACCGTAGAGATGTTATCGATATGTTTGAACTAAAAGGCGACCAAGAGTATGGTTTTGTAATCGAGGTGATCGATCCAGAAGATCAGCCAACTTATACATTGAATGTTTCTGCCGATAATGGTCGTAAATTACAATACCGTTTAGAGAAACCAAACATGGTACAGCCAGGTAATAAAATCCAACGTGCAATGCGTTCTATGCAGACACGGGGCTTGATTGGCTCTGTGAAGTGGTATTTTAAACGCCAGGAGCAACAAGAAACACCAGTTGATCCGTCGGCAATTTTAGAAGAAATCAAGACCTTTAAATTCCAACCTAAAATTTCTGTAGCTGTGCCAGTCTATAATGTGGAAGAAAAATGGTTGGATGCTTGTGTCTCTTCACTGCAAAATCAATACTATGAAAACTGGGAATTATGTTTAGCAGATGATGCTTCACCAAGTGATTATATCAAACCATTACTAAAAAAATACGCAGATGCAGATGATCGGATCAAAGTCATTTATCGTGAAGAAAATGGTCATATCTCAGAAGCAACAAACTCAGCATTAACGATTGCCACAGGTGATTACATCGGTTTTATGGACAATGATGATGAGCTAGCACCGCAAGCATTATATGAAGTAGTAAAAGCGTTAAATGAAGATCAAACAATCGATTTTATTTACACAGATGAAGATAAAGTCACTGAAAGCGGCAAACGTTTCAATGCATTCTATAAATCAAAATGGAATTCTGAGTTGATTTTAAACCACAATTACATTACACACTTCGTTGTTGTAAAACGTTCTTTATTAGAAAAAACAGGTGGATTGAAGACTGAATTTAACGGTGCTCAAGATTATGATTTTGTTTTACGAGCAACTGAAAATGCCGAAAACATCGCTCACATTCCTGGCATGATGTATCATTGGCGTGCCATTGAATCATCAACTGCTTTGAATCCTGAAAGTAAAGGATATGCTTATGTTGCGGGGCAACGCGCGGTGCAAGCTGCAATGGATCGCCGTAATATCAAAGCAAATGTTGAAATTGCAGAATTTTATGGTTCATATAAAATCAATTATATTTACGATACAGTGCCTAAAGTGTCTATTGTGATTACGAATGATACTGCTGATATCAATGACTATTTGAAAAAGCTACTGGAAAAAACAATTTATGAGAACTACGATATTGTTTTGCCAAAATCGATGAAAGAAAGAGTCAAATCATCTAGTAATAAGCTTATCTATAGTGAAGGTCAAACAAGAGATGAATTGGTCCAATCAAGTACAGGCGAATACACAGTTCTTTTAGATGCTGGCTTAGTCCCAACAAAAAGCAATTGGCTCGTTGAGATGATGAACATGATACAACAACCAACAGCGGGAATTGTAACTGGTCGGGTAGTGGATCATCGTTATCGTATCGAAAATATTGGTATTTCTATTGATACAGAGAAAAAACGTCTGATCTATCCTGAACAAGGAACACCTGGTAAGAGTTTAGGCTATTACTACCGTATCGCTTTACCAAGAAATGTACAGGCTGTTTCTGAAGCCTGTATGATTCTCAGAAAAGCAGACTATCTTGCCGTTTCAGGTATCACTGAAGAGTTCGGTAAGGACATTATGGGAGCAGATTTATCCTTGAAAGTTGCGAAAGAACTAGATAAAAAAATCATCTATTGTTCTTATGCTATTTTCAAAGCAGAGGAAAAGAATCAGACGCTTGATAAAAAAGGCAATTTTAAAGCATTAACAGATAAATGGTCTGAACAAGATTTAGTCGACATTTATAAAAATCCAAAACGTCAGTAAGATCAGACCTCTAAGTATAAGGAGAGCAAAACATGAACGATGAGATAAAGATCATTATTGATAGTATCTATCGAGAGAAACAAACCAATAACTTAACGGTAACTGGCTGGACTTTGAATACAGATTCAAAGTCCTCACCAGTTATTTCAATCAACAATCAAGAGCAAGTAACGTCTTTTGACATCAAACGTGTTTTAAGAGAAGATGTCAACCAAATCTATGAGGTAGAAGCAAATGTTTTAGCAGGATTCGAAATAAAGCTAGAAGGTATCCAAAAGAAGAATAAATTGGAAGTTCGTTTTGATTCGGAAGCTTCGCAATCTAGCAAAGTAGAATGGATCGATTTAGCGAAAAAACATCCTCTGATCCCTGGTACTGAAGATAAAATGGCAAGATTGATGATAAAAGTACATAAAGGCATCAATTATCTAAAAAGAAATGGTATCAAAAGTACGATTCAACGCGTAAAAATCGAAAAAATCAGAAATCAGTCTTCTTATCCAAGTTGGTTGGAAAGAACGGAACATTTTGATTTTGAACAAATCAAAGCTGAAATCAGCGCATTTCACTATCAACCTAAAATCTCAATTGCTATGCCAGTTTATAATGTAGAAGAAAAGTGGCTGCGTCGTTGCATTGATTCTATTTTGATTCAAGATTATTCAAATTGGGAGCTTTGCATGGCAGATGATGCCTCTACGGATCCTAAAGTGAAAGAATTATTGACGGATTATAGTGACTCAGACGAACGAATCAAAGTTGTTTTTAGACCAGAAAATGGACATATCAGCGAAGCAACAAACTCTGCCTTGGCTTTGGCTACAGGGGAATTCGTTGCATTATTAGATAATGATGATGAACTGCCGAGAATTGCTTTTTATGAAGTTGTCAAAGCTTTAAATGAAAATCCTGAATTGGATTTACTTTATAGTGATGAAGATAAAATCGATATGGAAGGCAATCGTTCAGATCCATCATTTAAGCCGGACTGGTCACCAGATTTATTATTAGGAACAAACTATATTTCTCATCTAGGTGTTTATCGTAGAACGATTCTTGAAGAAATCGGCGGCTTTAGAAAAGGCTATGAAGGCTCTCAAGATTATGATTTAGTCCTTCGATTTACTGAAAAAACAACGAGTAAACGGATCAAACATATTCCTAAAGTTTTGTATCATTGGCGTATGTTGCCGACATCGACTGCAGTTGATCAATCGTCAAAAGGTTATGCCTTTGAAGCTGGTCTAAGAGCGGTTCAAGATGCATTAGTTCGTAGAGAAATCAAAGGTCATGCGACTCATGGTCGGGCAAATGGATTATATGATGTCTATTACGATATTGAATCAGAAGAGTTAGTTTCGATCATTATTCCTACAAAAAATGGTTATAAAGATGTGAAACGTTGTGTTTCTTCGATCATTGAAAAAACAACATATCCAAACTATGAAATCATTATTGCAGATAATGGTAGTACAGATGAAAAAATGGAAGAACTCTATGCTTCATTTAAAGAACGACTTAATGATCGTTTTCGTGTACTTGTGATCGATATTCCATTTAACTTTTCTAAAATAAATAATATTGCGGCGAAAGATGCTAATGGAAAATATCTATTATTTTTAAATAACGATACTGAAGTGATCAATGCTGACTGGCTAAAATTAATGGTTTCTTTTGGTCAACAAGAACGGATCGGTTGTGTAGGGGCAAAATTATTGTATCCAAACAATACGATTCAGCATGCTGGCGTGATTCTAGGGTTAGGGGGAATTGCAGGGCATGGGCATTATGGTTATCCACACGGCGATTTAGGTTATTTTGGTAAATTAGCACTGAATGTTGATTATTTGGCGGTTACCGCAGCATGCCTGTTGATGAAAAAACAAGATTTTGATGCTGTTTCGGGCTTTGAAGAAGATTTTACTGTAGCGTTTAATGACGTTGATCTGTGTCTTAAAGTGAAGGAATTAGGCCGAGACAATGTTTGGCTTCACGAAGCAGAACTTTATCATTTTGAATCTCAAACACGAGGATATGATGATAAAGGGAAAAAGAAAAAACGCTTTGAAAAAGAAAAGGCGATGATGGAACATAAATGGTCGACCTTGATCGATGATGATCCGTTTTATAATCCTAATCTTACAAGAGAAATACCTAATTTTTCATATAGGGACTAGTAGGAAGAAAAATAATTTTTATGACTATGAAATGGAGTTAGAAATGGAAATTAATCAAGTAGAAGAGAAGAAAAGCAATGGTATAATGCATCAACTTATGAAAGGAATAGATAAACTGATAAAGGCTCGTTTTTTGATTGCTTTACTTATGTTTATTTTAATTTTGATCTTCAAATTACATGGCAGTTCGATCAATATGTGGGATCAATATGTTTCTGACTATACCGAGGGTGCAGATAAACAAGGAGTGATTTTTGGTAAACCGCGACCGATCAGATCCGATGAATGGATGGTTCAAACGCCATATAGTCTTTCTCAAACGCAAACAGGGTTAAAAAATCATAATGAAGTAATAACGATTGATGGTCAAGATATGGTCATAGGGTATAATTCTCCTGCTTTAAATCTAGCTACATTGGCTAAGCCATTTACATGGGGTTACGTTCTTCTTGGGAAAGAGCGAGGATTATCTTGGTATTGGGGGCTTAAATTGATTGGCCTGATGCTATTGTCTTTTGAAATAGGGCTGATTTTGACTAAGCGGAATAAGTATTTAGCGCTTCTAACGAGTGTTTGGATACCCTTTTCAGCTGCGCTTCAATGGTGGTTTGTTTCTCCAGTTGGCGATTTAGTCTTCTTCACTTTCGGTTTTTTAGTCGGGGTTTATAACCACTTTTATTATCATGAAAATAAGCGTTGGCGGATATTCTTTTCTATACTTGCGAGTATTTGTGCATCTGGTTTTATTCTCGTGTTATATCCTGCACTTCAAGTGCCGTTTGGCTACTTAATCTTATTATTTTTGATTGCTTTTTTCATTGAGTTTCGTCATAAGGTTAAATTAGACAAGTTTGATGCTGTCTCTATTGGGTTAGCTGTAGTTATTACAGGTTTGATTGTTACCGTTTCTCTGATCACTTCGTGGGAATCACTTATTAGTGTTATGCATACGATTTATCCAGGGAATAGAGTATCCGTTGGTGGTGATTTTTCCAAAAAAGACATCTTTCTTTTTTTAACGAATTGGAAAATGCAGTTTCAAGATGTTGTCTATGAAAACAACTCAGAATTGAGTAATTTTTACCATTTCTTTTTCGTCATTGTGCTGCTGTCACCTTGGCTATTCTATAAGAAAATCAAAGAGAATATTTACGGCTTCTTCTTATTTATATTTTGTTTGTTTAACTTGGTATGGATGAGTGTTCGTTTTCCCACTTTTTTTGCTAAGATCACATTATGGTCATATGTACCAGAAGAGCGGGCATATCTCGCGTTTGGCTTTTCCGCAATTTTACTAAGTATTTGGTTTATTCAGTTTATTTGGGAGCAGAAAAAATTATCTGTGATCGCTCAGCTTTCGATCATTACGGTGAATTTAGGCTTATATTTCTTTACTTTATACAAAGGAAACTTGAGATTGTATCTGAGTAAAATGGATATTATCATGATTTTATTATTAGCAGGTTTGCTTATTACACTGTTGTTAAATAAACGAAAATATCTATTTTCATTATTGCTGCTAGGAGTTGTTTTATTCACAGGTAGTGGTGTAAATCCAGTAGTGAAAGGCGTTAATGCTGTTTATGAGAAGAAGATTGCACAGTCGGTCATGGCAATAGAAAAGAAAGACCCAAATCAAGTGTGGGCTGGTGAACGAATGATGCATGCTTATTTACCAATGTTAGGTGTACATACATTCAATGGAACTGCCTTTACACCTAATTTAGAATCATGGAAGCCACTTGATCCTACTGGAAAATATGAGGATGTTTACAATCGTTATTCTCATATTTATGTGGAAGTCGGGGAAAATAAACCACAATTTGAATTGTTGAATGCTGATGCATTTGTCGTTAGATTAGCGTTGGAAGATTTGAAAAAATACAATATCAAGTATTTGGTTACGTATGAAAACATTGATAAACTTGCCACAGAAACGATCCAGTTGGAACAATTATATGGACCGGATACAAATGGTGCGTATATTTATCAAGTTAAGTACTGATTGAGAGATCTATTGAAAGGATGTTAATATGGATAAAATCCTAAATAGAGTGAGTAATTTAATTTTGTTGGTTACGATCGCTGCATCATATTTGATGTGGGTGGTTGGAATTGGCACTAAAACGACTTCCTTTATCTATGATAATAGTGTATACCTTTTAGTAGCTGCAATTGCTTTAGTTTTGCTGCTAAAAGTCAGAGAATTAACTAAAGCTGACTGGATACTTATTTTTTTAGCAGGTGGTCTATTTCTATTCTATACTCTGACCTCCTCTATGAGACATAGTAATCGATTTATCAATGCTTCAATTCCGTTGATCATTCTTTTCTTACTTTGTTTTAAAAAGACCCAATTTACAAAACTTGATTTTGGCCTGTTAGGAGGCATAACGGGTATTTCTTTAGGGGTGACCTTATATAGGATCTATACAGAATTACCCAAGTTAGTCCCAGCAGATGCCATTTGGAAAAATAGTAATAAATTAGAAGCGATTTGGATCAATACAAATACTATCGGAATGACGATACTTTTATCAGTGATAATGTTGACGATTTTAATAAAGTCATTCAATATTGGTTATTTTAAACTCCTAGTGATTCCCATCTATATTGTTGGAGTGCTAGCAATTTGGGTCTGTCAGTCAAAAGCCTCATTAGGAGCGTTGGCTCTGTTTATTATCGTTGATAATCTGATACCTAAGAAAATAATGAAGAATAATTATATTCTTATTTCTTGTTTTAGTCTGATGTTTATTTTAGGTCCAATTGTTTTTTATGCTTTTTCAAAATCAGATACACTTAATTTATTTACCGGAAGAGAGCGAATCTGGGCTGAGTTTTTTGAAAAATGGTTTTCTAGCATTCAGAATATGTTGATCGGTATGGAACCTTTCACTGCATCATGGAAATCATTAGGGACTCATAACAGCTACATCTATGTTTTAGGAAACTATGGGATTATTGGGTATATTTTTGTGTTTGGCGTGTTGTTATATTTTTTAAGCTCAAATATAGTTAAGAAAATTAACCTTTCATCTTTTCAGATTAGTTTATTATTAGGATTTCTAGCTATTTGTGTTCAATCTACGATGGAAGAAACATTGTTGGCAAATTATTGGATACCGATTGTTTATAGTTTTGTGGGAATCGCATTGCAAAAAACAGAAGAAAATCCCTTAAAATAGAGGGATATTTCTTTATCTGATCATAGTGTTGCCTGTTGATCGGGTGATAAGATTGTTGTTTTTTTTTAAGTCTTAGTGTGGTAACATAAAACTTGAAGTTTTACGAAAGAAATAATGTATCAAAACTTTATATAATTAGGAAGGAAGGTAAAAATGTCAACTAAAAATGAATGGAATAATGCAAAACGAATTGCGATTATTATTGTAGATGTTTTGGTCTTCAATTTTTCTGTATTGGTTGGATTTTGGATTAAATTTGGATTTAACATTCCTTCATATAATTTTGTCTCATATGAAAAGTCTGCTATTTACATTTCGCTATTTTTTATCTTTTTGAATTTACTATTAGGGGCATATGTTTTTTATAATCGAACGATCAATGACATTGTTTTTGTAACGGTTATTGGGCAGTTTCTAACGATTTTGTTTATTATGACCATTACATTTGCGGGTCGTTGGTTTACTTTTCCAAGATCGGTACTCGTTTATACATTCATTGTCAGTATCTTATTACTAAGTCTTTGGCGCATACTGGTTTATTTTTTATATTTGAAAGTTAGTTCAATAAAAAAAGTTGTGATAGTGGGTACAGAGGACAGTGTAGTCTCAGCTGCTCAAAATTTTGTTAGTCATAAGAATAAAAAACACCAAGTTACAACCGTTATTGTGGATCATTACTATGAAAATCTAACGAAGTTATTGGATCAAATTGACATCGTTTATATTTCCAGTCATATTGATGAGAATGAAAAATTCAAGATTTATAAACTTGTTACAAAAGCTGAAAAGAAGCTTTTCTTAAATACTAGTTTTGAGAATTTAATTATGTTGAAACCAAATATGATGAATTTCGAAGATGAAAGTATTATTGAGGTTTCGGATTTCAGAATCAAAGGCGAAGATAACTTCATTAAACGACTATTTGATATTATGCTATCTTTTGTTTTATTAGTGATTGCATCTCCTTTGATGCTTGTAGCAGCAATTCTTGTCAAAGTAACTTCTCCAGGACCAATTATTTATAAGCAAACAAGAATTACGTTAAACCAAAAAGAATTTCCAATTTTAAAATTTAGAACGATGTCTGCAACAGCAGAAGCTAAGTCAGGTCCAGTGCTGTCTACAAGTAATGACAGTCGAGTCACTGCTGTAGGTAAATATTTAAGAGCACTAAGAATAGATGAATTACCTCAGCTGATCAATGTAATCCGTGGGGATATGGCTATTGTCGGTCCAAGACCTGAAAGACCATTCTTTGTTGATCAATTTAATAGTGAAAATCCGCAGTATTACTTGAGACATAATGTAAGAGCAGGAATCACAGGCTACGCACAGGTATATGGAAAGTATGCATCTGACTATAATAGTAAATTGAATTTCGACTTACTATATATTAAAAATTATTCCTTGATGTTGGATTTGAAAATCTTGTTACAAACAATCAAAATTTTGTTTGATAAGGTCTCTTCACAAGGTGTAGAAGAGGTTGAACGTAGCGAAAAAGATCTTTCTTTTCTGAGTGAAAATAAAATCGATTTATTTAAATGAAACGAGTGAAAACAATGCAAAAACTAGCTGTTAGTGTATTAATGTCGATCTATGTTAAAGAGAAACCAGAATACTTTATTCAAGCTATGGAAAGTACGATCAATCAAACAGCTCAACCCGAAGAAATTCTTTTAGTAAAAGATGGTCCATTAACAGAGGAGTTAGATGAAATCATCAGGCAGTATCAAGAAAAGTTAGGGGAACAGCTGACAGTGATTTCGTTGGATGAAAATCAAGGACTCGGAACTGCTTTGGCTATCGGAGTAGAAAAGTGTAGAAATTCCCTGATTGCTCGAATGGATACTGATGACATCATGGCAGAAAATCGATTGGAAGTACAATATCAAGAGTTTTTGAAGAATAAAGATTTAACTATCTTAGGATCAAATATCATTGAATTTGAAGGAACCCCTGATAATGTATTGGCAAGAAAGCAAATGCCTGAAAGTAATGAAGCAATAAGAGCTTATTCAAAACGGAGAAATCCGTTTAATCATATGACAGTAATGTTTAAGAAATCCGCTGTGATACAGGTTGGAAATTATCAGCCTTTACCAGGATTTGAGGATTACTACTTATGGGTGAGACTTTTGAAAAAGAACTTTGTAAGCTTTAATTTGCAGCAGATGCTTGTGTATGCAAGAACAGGAGCGGAGATGTATTCTAGAAGAGGCGGCGTGTCTTATCTGGTTCCAGGACTCAAAGCCAGACAGATTATTTATAAAAATGGTTTGGGGAAAATCAATGATTTAGTCTTTGTTTCATTAGTCCACATCGTGATAAGTTTAATGCCGAATAAATTAAGAGGATCATTTTATCAGAAACAACTTAGAAATTAAAGAATCTGTAATAATGGATTTTTTATTATAGTGACCGTGCTTTTTTATGCAAAACAAGTCATTTTTATTAGAGGGTATTCCTTATGAAGACATTTTTATGAGGAACCCTGACTCGTTTTCAGTAATTAATTTGGAAGCTCAATATGCTGAATACAACTAAAAAGTGATACACAACGAGATGTAAGCCGAGTTTCTACATAATATTTAAATAATAATTTGTTTACATATGAAAACTAAATCTTAAAAAAACTGTAACAAAGAACGTATATTATAATTTATAAGGTAGATTTTTAATTCGTTAAACGATATTTAATAGACCGAATATTAGATACAACTGAGTTTAAGAGTGCGATTTTCAAGACGTACATTTTAATTAAGTTTATGGGATGTTAAATAATCAAGAGAGGAAAATTAGATGAAAAAAAGTTTTATTTTAATTGGATTGTTCATAGCCTTAGGTGGCTATAACTCAACTGTTTTAGCAGAGGAAAATGAGAGTATTTTGAGTTCTAGTGAACAGATAAGTGAGCAAACGATACCTAGTAATGAGACTGTTGAGTCAGTGAATAGAGACAAAACAGAAAATAGTGACCAAACGAAAACAGATGAAGCTAATCCAGAAAAAGATATAGAAATAACGGAGAGCAATAATTCCCCTATGGGAAAACAAGGTCAAAAAAATTCGGAGTTCTTAACATTAGACCCTAATAGACGCTCTGATTTAGCAGTGAGTCCGCAACTTCGCTCATATGCTTTTGAAGATACTTATTTTGTTGCGAACGAATCGAATAGACCTGCAATAAATTTTATCGACATATCTTCACATAATGGCAATATATCAGTAAATGATTATAATATAATGAAACAATACGGAGTGACAGGAGTGGTTGTAAAATTAACTGAGTATACAACCTATGTGAATCCCTATGCACAAGCTCAGATTGAAAATGCAAAAAAAGCTGGATTGTCAGTTTCTGTATATCATTATAGTTGGTTTTCTAATGCAGCAATGGCAGAAGCAGAGGCAGACTTTTTTGCTAGTCAGGCTGCTGCACTAGGTCTGTCTAAAAATACCGTTATGGTAAACGATGCTGAGCAAGTTGAAATGACTACAGGAAATGTAACAGCTAACTCAGTTGCGTTCAGAAATAGATTAAATGCTCTGGGCTATAATAAAGTTGCACATTATTCAATGTTTGATTGGTTCAATAGAAAAATATTAGATACAAATATTCTAGGTTTACAAAATAGTTGGGTAGCACAGTATCCATATAATCCGTTAAATAGTAATCTACTCCATACTGATTATGCTGCATGGCAATGGTCTTCAGAAGTAACATTTCCAAATGTTAACACTGGGATAGGCGGCAGATTTGATGTGAATGTTTCATACAACAACTTATTTTTAAGTTCAGGAGATTCTTATGATGTCATTGAATATGAGAAAGCAGTGAACTTTAAAGGGAAAATAAAAGATGGCCAAAATCATGGAATTTATAACAAAATCTACAACACTGAAGGAGATAACCCAAGAATAGGCAGCAGTCCAGCCTATGCCGGAAAAGATGTAGAAATCGTGAGTGAAGCGAAAACATCTAAGGCAACTTGGTATCAATTTACATTAGATGGTAATATAGTTGGTTGGATGGATGCCAAAGGCTTTGATGCCTATGATCAAATAGAGTATGAAAAACCTGTAAGTTTTAAAGGGAAAGTAAGATCGGATCAAAACCACGGAATTTACAACAAAATCTACTATACTGAGTCAAATAATCCAAGAGTAGGCAGCAGCCCAACTTATGCTGGAAAAGACGTAGAAATTATTAGTGAAGCAAAAACATCTAAAGCAACATGGTATCAATTTAGATTAGATGGTACTGTAGTTGGTTGGATGGATGCAAAAGGTTTTGATAATTATGATCCAATTGAGTACGAAAAAGCTGTAACTCTCAAAGGAAAAGTAGCAGCAGGCCAAAATCATGGGATTTACAACAAGATCTATTATACGGAAGGAAACAATCCAAGAATTGAAAGTAGTCCAACACACGCCGGAAAAGACGTAGAAATCATTCGTGAGGCAAAAACATCTAAGGCAACTTGGTATCAATTTACATTAGATGGTAATATAGTTGGTTGGATGGATGCCAAAGGCTTTGATAAGTACGACGAAATCGAATACGAAAAAGCGGTGAGCGTTAAAGGTAAAGTAGCAACGGGTCAAAACCACGGAATTTACAACAAAATCTACTATACGGAAGGAAATAATCCAAGAGTAGGAAGTAGCCCAAGCTATGCTGGAAAAGATGTTGAGATCATTAAAGAAGCAAAAACATCTAAAGCCACATGGTACCAATTTAAGCTAGATGGAAAAGTAATGGGTTGGATGGATGCGAAAGGTTTTGATCATTATGATTCAATTGAGTATGAAAAAGCTGTAGCGTTCAAAGGAAAAGTAGCAACAGGTCAAAACCATGGAATTTACAATAAAATCTACTATACGGAAGGAAATAATCCAAGAGTAGGAAGCAGTCCAAGCTATGCTGGAAAAGATGTTGAAATCATTAAAGAAGCAAAAACAGCAAAAGCCATCTGGTACCAATTCAAGCTAGATGGAAAAGTAATGGGTTGGATGGATGCGAAAGGTTTTGATAAGTATGACGAAATCGAATACGAAAAAGTAGTAAACTTTAAAGGAAAAGTAGCAACAGGTCAAAACCATGGAATTTACAATAAAATCTACTATACGGAAGGAAATAATCCAAGAGTAGGAAGTAGTCCAAGCTATGCCGGAAAAGATGTTGAAATCATTAAAGAAGCAAAAACAGCAAAAGCCACATGGTACCAATTCAAGTTAGACGGAAAAGTAATGGGTTGGATGGATGCGAAAGGATTTGACACTTATGACGCTATCGAATATGAAAAAGTAGTAAACTTTAAAGGAAAAGTAGCAACAGGTCAAAACCATGGAATTTACAATAAAATCTACTATACGGAAGGAAATAATCCAAGAGTAGGAAGCAGTCCAAGCTATGCCGGAAAAGATGTTGAAATCATAAAAGAAGCAAAAACAGCAAAAGCCATCTGGTACCAATTCAAGTTAGATGGAAAAGTAATGGGTTGGATGGATGCGAAAGGCTTTGAAGTCTAGGGTATAAGTGCATAAGTAGGAGATCAGAATGATAAGATAGATGATCTTTTTAACGAATTTTTTTTGAGAAGTTTATAGTTATTTTCTATTAGCGACCATCTCTAGCAAATTCATTTTGTTGGAGATGGTCTATACTGTAAATTTGAACAGATGAGCAAATAGTAAGGGAACGATTGAAGCTATGTTGTCTGAAAAATTACAATCGGAATCAAATACGACGGGATAAACAAGAGGAATATAAAAATAATTATTATAAAGAGGTAGCAAATGAATAAGTTTTTGAATTATATTTATAAGTTTTTCTTGGTGACAGCTATTTTCACAATGTTATGGGCTCTTTTATCAACAATGTTGACCCCTAGAATAGGCGAAATATTTTCGTTATTTAGAAATGTTCATTCAGTTAAGAGCATTATTATTATTAATATTCTTTGCTTCATTTTTACGTTGCTGTTATATCCTACAGTGGTAGGTTTTCTTAATAGAGGGAGTAAAAAATGGGAACCGGGGAATAAATTCACTTATATTTTTCTAGCAGTGGAGCTAGGGATTTATTTTGTTTCTTTATTATTGTTTCTTCAATTCATGGGTTTTAAGCAACCAGTAGATGATGCTGCAATTACACTAAAATTTTTGGATCAGTTAGTTCAGGGTGAAAAATGGGGATACAATTATATGTACTCTAATCCGCAAAATCTCATGCTTATGTACATTTTTTCGGCCGTGAGATCAGTTCTAGGAACGAACTATAGTTCAATTATTGTTGTTTTTAGTTTATTACATGTAATGACTATTTTGCTAACTTTTTTAGCGCTGAAAAAGTTAAAGCTGAGTAATTTAGTTTCTCTAGCATCTATTCAGGTTCTTATTTTTGCGATTCAAATTAATTTACATGTTCCTGTTGCCTATACAGATATACTGTCGATATTTTTTATGTCAGTAACATTGTTTTTCTTTACGTGTTACTTAAAGACGGTAGATAAAGGACTAAATAAATCTAGTTATATCTATATTACGTTAGCATCAATTTTTTGTGTAGTAGGTTTTATTAGTAAGGGAACTATGCTCATATTAGTGATTGCGTTGTCTTTATTTTTGGTATTATATAATAAAGGGAGTCGAAGATTGATCGGGTTAATGCCATTCTTATTTTTATTTTTTGGTAACTTTTTATGGAGTCAATTCATTAATTCACAAAATCTCTTTCCAGATAACAATTACGGACAACCAAATACGCATTATATTATGATGGGATTAAACAACACACCCATTCCAAAAGAACTATCAGGCAAGGATAAGTATACATGGAGTGTGGGGGCATATTCTAGTGAAGATCAGCGTTTTACTTGGGATATGTTTTTAGATGAACGAATTTCGAAGAAGAAAATTCAAGAGGAACATATCAAGGTTATCAAAAAAAGATTGCACAACATGAGTTTTGGTCAAATTGTTGAGGCGCTCAATAATAAAGTTTCAGTAACTTGGAGTTCAGGAGATTTAAAGTCTTCATTTGAGATTTTTTTAGGGACTGGTAGAAATGAAGAAAAGATGTGGGTTTTTAAAAATAATGTTAGTGGTTTGATCATCTACTCAATCATGATGGTTATTCAATATCTTGTTTACTTAGGAATTATTTTGTCCAGCTTAAAATTTTTCAAAAATATGAATCCTTTTATATTTTTCAATAGTATTTATATAACTGGCTATTTTGTATTCTTGTTAATGTGGGAAGCAAGTCCAAGGTACGCTATGGGAATTTTTATACCGGCTATTTTAGCAATTGGTTTGTTGTTACAAAAATCAAGACCAGCTAAAGAAAAACTTGAATAGACTTAGTGTGTATCTATGATAGTAGAGATAAGTTAGAATAAATAATAGTCATATTAGATCTGCATAGCATTTTGCTGATATTGTCTGATATAAAAAAGCTAATAGCTAAAACGCTGAGATTGTTATCAAAGAAATTCTGATACGTTATCTCAGCGTTTTGTTTGAAAATAGGATGTATTTCTAACAACCAAGGACAATTAAGGGACTGTCTTTTACAGTTATATTAAGATATTAGGCAAGTTATTGAAAGTTTTTATTAGATATGAGAGAATGGACAAGGTGTATTTTTGAAAAAATTGAGTGTTTTGAGGAGTTTAGTAGTAAACAATGAATGATGTAGAAAATACAGAGCAAATTAAAAAGATTCAAAAAATAAATTTAGAGATGGCTAAATACTTTGTTAGCTTTTGTGAAAAATATCAACTACTTTGTTATTTTTGTGGCGGTGGTTGCATAGGTGCCGTTAGAAATGAAGGGTTCATACTGTGGGATGATGATTTGGATTTTTTTATGCCGCGTAAAGATTATGAAAAGCTGTATGATTTGTGGACAAAGCATGCTGATTTAGAAAAGTATTCTATACTGAAACCTTCTGCAACTTTTATTGACCATAATTCTTTTACGACGATCAGGGCAAATAATACAACTTTTATTAAACCTTATCAAGAACATTTAGATATTCCCCATGGATTGCCTATTGATATTTTTCCTTTAGATGGTGCGCCTAGTTCAACGTTTAAAAGAAAAATTCAAAAAATATGGGCACTTATTTATGCATTGTTTTGTTCCCAAGTTGTTCCAGAAAAACATGGTGGCATAATGGCGTTGGGGAGCAGAGTGTTATTGAAACTCGTTCCTACAAAAAAAGGTCGCTTCATTATTTGGTCATTTGCTAGCAAACAAATGTCTAAATATGATTTTGATTCTTGTGAACATGTGACTGAACTATGCGTAGGACCACGATATATGGGAAATATATACAAGAAAAAAGATTTTGAAAAGGCAGAGTACCTCCCTTTTGAAGATACATATATGCCTGTACCAATTGGCTATGATCATTATTTGACTCAAGTCTTTGGTAACTATATGGAGTTGCCAGATGAAAAAGATCGAGTTTCACATCATGAAGCAGTCTTGATAGACACTGAACATACGTATAAGAAATATAAAGGAACCTATTATTGCGTGGAAAGTTTGAAGGAGGAAGAATAAATGATTACAGCACTTATTATTGCCGGCGGAGTTGGCAAGAGAATGGGACAAGATATTCCAAAACAATTCATTATGGTGGAAGATAAACCAATTATTATTTATACTTTGGAATCGTTCCAAAAACATCCAATGATCGATCGAATTTTAGTTGTCTGCAAAAAAGGCTGGGAAGATACGCTACAGGCCTATGCAAAAGAGTACCATATTGATAAATTAGCTTGGATCATTGAAGGTGGCAATAGCGGACAAGAGTCTATTAGAAATGGTGTTGAGTTTCTTAAAGAACATTCGACAGATGAAGATACAGTTGTGATCCATGACGGTATCCGCCCATTGGTAGATGAAATTGTGTTGTCCGATGTTATCGTAAAATGTAAAGAATTTGGTAATGCAGTTACTTCTTTGCCGTATAATGAACAAATTTTTGTCAAAGAAACTGAGGAAACAACAAAACAATATATTAATAGAGAAACATTGCGAAGAGTGTCTACACCACAAGCGTATCAATTCGATAAACTTGTCTGGGCTTATGAGAAAGCTTTTAGAGAAGGAATCGGCATTTCAGAGTCATCATATACAAACACTATGATGGTTGATTTGGGAGAGACGCTTTATTTTGCTGTGGGGTCTGATAAAAATATTAAATTGACAACACAAGATGATCTTCAGCTATTTAAAGGCTATCTTCGAATGAAGGAAGAATAGGAGAAAGTTATGTTTTCAAAAAATGCCTATTACCAAAAGGATATAGAAAAAGTTATTTCTGCAGAAATAGATTGGACTCAGCTTCAAGGAAAATCTATTCTAGTTATTGGAGCTTCAGGAATGTTGGGGACTTTTTTGATTGATTGTTTGATGGAGCAAAATATCAAAAAAAATTATAATATTTCTATTTTTGCAATGGGTAGAAATCGTAAAAAGTTAGAGGAAAGATATTCTGATTATATAGCGCATCCTAATTTTCATATATCTGTTGGAGATGTTACAGAGCCTATTACAGTCGAGCAACCAATTGATTATATTATTCATGGGGCAAGTAATACGCATCCTTTAGCTTATGCAAACGATCCTATTGGTACCATAATGACAAGTATTCAGGGAACACAACATGTTCTTGAATTTGCTCGTAAGGTTGAGGGCAGTAGAGTTTTATTTTTATCTACGGTTGAAATTTATGGCGAAAATAGAGGCGATGTTGAAGCATTTAGTGAAGAGTATTGTGGTTATATTGACTCTAATACACTAAGAGCTGGATATCCAGAAGGCAAACGCGCTAGTGAAGCACTTTGTCAGGCTTATATTAAAAAATATGATGTTGATGTGGTCATTCCTCGATTAAGTCGTATCTTTGGTCCAACTATGTTAACAAACGATTCAAAAGCCTCTTCTCAATTTATTATGAATGCAGTGAATCAAGAAGACATAATCTTAAAGAGTAAGGGAAATCAATATTTTTCTTATTGTTATGTTGCAGATGCGGTATACGGAATGCTTTATCTATTGCTAAATGGTAAAAAAGGTGAAGCGTATAATATTGCAAATCCTGCATTTAATTTGACCCTGAAAAACCTTGCCACAAAACTTTCTGAATTAGCGGGGACAAAAGTTATTTTTGATCTTCCAGATAAAGAAGAAGCTCTCGGCTATTCTAAAGCAACCAAAGCACTTTTAAATATTTCTAAAATTGAGAATTTGGGATGGCAACCACTTTATACAGTAGAAGATGGTTTAGAGCATACGATAAAAATCATAAGAAATGAGAGAACATAGGATGTGTAAGATTAGCATTATTGTACCTGTATATAATGTGGAAAGATATTTACGTAAGTGTGTTGATTCTATTTTGAATCAAACGTTTACTGATATTGAAGTTATTTTAGTTGATGACGGTTCAACGGATAGTAGTGGCGAAATTTGCGATGAATATGTGTTGCAGGATCAAAGAGTTCAAGTGATCCATAAAGAAAATGGCGGTTTAAGTGATGCACGAAATACTGGAATAGAAAGTGCTCGAGGAGAGTATTTGGGTTTTGTTGATAGTGATGATTATATCGCTTTGGATATGTATGAGCTATTGTTTAATAATATTCAAAAAGAAGCTGCTGATTTGGCAATCTGTGGAATATATGATGTTTATGAAAATAAAGAGCCGTTAAAAAAAACTCAGGAATACATGGTTTTGGATAAAGTTGCAGCAATGAAGTTGATCCTAGAAGCAAAAATAGTTTCTGTTCATGCAGTAAACAAATTATATAAAAAGAACATTTTCGATCAAATCCGCTATCCAGTAGGAATGATCACAGAAGATGCTGCAGTGATTTTATCGATCCTTGAAAATACAAAAAAAGTTGTAATTGATACCCAGCAAAAATACTACTATTATCATAGAGCAAATAGCATTTCTAGTAATCGTTTTTCTAAAAAAGATTTAGACACTATTCAGGTATGGAAAGAAAATGAGTCCTATATTGAAAAGCATTATCCTGAACTGGCATATGTTGCACATACCCGTGTATGTTGGGCTTATTTTACTGTACTGGATAAAATGATGAACAGCAAAATAGCAGATGAAGACAAACAAAAACAAAAGGAAATTGTTAGTTTTTTACGTGATAATTTCTCTTTTGTTATAAAAAATATTTATTTTACAAGAAATAGAAAAATTTCTATGGTTGCATTGAGGATAGCAGTTCCTTTATACAGAAAAATATCCTTACTTGAAGAAAATCACAGAAAAACAAAAAATGAATAGTTTAGGAGTAATGAGTATGGAGTTAAATAAATTTTTTGAAAAAACAAAACTCCCTTTTTTGGTAGCTTTTGAGGTCATGTTATTATTGAGGACAATAAATATTTATAGTTTACTGCCTAGTAAGCTAGATAGTTTAGTGTTTGGACTATTGTCAGTTTGGGCTGCACTATACATAGCAAATAAGCTATTCTTTAGTATTAAGAACAAGCAGTTTAACTACTTCGATCCTTTATTGATCATTTTTTTAGCAATGATATTTTTATCTATAGTAGTACATTATGAAACGTATCTTGTAGCAAATATGAAACTTTGGCTTTGGCAAGCAATTTATCTTTTAGTGATTTATCAGATCGGAAAAGAAAGAAACAGAAAAACGTTCGCTATCCTAGAAACAATTTTACTGGTTTCGTGGTTTATCTTAGTTGTGATCGCTATTGCGATGTTTCTTGCCCAATACACCTACTCCGCACCATTAGATAAAATATATAATGGGTTACGTGTTGGTTTTTATGAAAATAGATTATATGGTTTGTTTTCAGATCCAAACTTTGCTGCAACGATTTCTGTTGTATCAATCATTCTATCTGTGCACTTGGTATTAAAAAAAGTTGCAAAAAAGTGGACGATTTTACTAGTTATTAACGTTATTTTACAATGGATTTACGTAGTGTTATCTGGTTCTAGGACAGCATATGTGGAATTATTTGTAGTTGCTTTTGTAGGGATCTTTTTTATAGCCTATAAAAAATGGAGTCCAAAAGGATTTTTTATTGGCGTACTCTATGCGGCATTCTCTAGTGTCATTTTTGTCGTTGGAATATACTTGTTTACAATACTGATCGAAAAAGGAATGCTTTATGCATTAGATTTGTTGAGATCAATGAAATCGCATAATGTTCCCGATGTGACGCTAGATCGACCGGATGTCGAGAATAAATCGGATATTTCAAATAATCGATTTGGCTTATGGAAGAGTTCCTTTGAAATATTCAAATCAAGCATGTGGTTTGGTACGTCACCACGTAATCTAGTGACCTACGCTCAAAATGTTTTACCTAATACATTGATTGCGATTAAACAGCAAACTTCTCACAATTTCTTTTTCTATTTGCTGGCGACAACGGGATTAGCGGGTACGATTCCTTTGACTATGTTTTTGATAAATAAGATATTTAATACTGTTAAAGCCTTATTTACGCCCAAAGTTAATATCTTTGATAATTATTTATTGCGTGATACATTGATCGCGTTGACTATTTTAGTATCTGCATTTTTCTTAACGGAATTGATTCTAGTTAATAAAATTGGCACATTTTTATTTTGGTTTTATTTAGGTTCTGTCTCTAGTGCTATAAATAAAAAAAGTGAGATATAACACTTGTTTGGAGAGAAAGATGAGATTATTAACGATTGAAGAAGTACAAGAAGTCAGTACAACTATCTTAGTTTATATTGACAAGATTTGCCGAGAAAATAATATTGAGTATTCTGTATACTATGGCAGTTTGATTGGTGTAGAACGACATCAAGGTTACATTCCTTGGGATGACGATTTAGATATTGTTTTGACTCGACCTAATTACGATCGTTTGATCAAACTCTTAGCTGAAGATTCAACATACTTATTATTAAGTCTTGAGACTAGAAAAGATTATCGCTATACATTTGCAAAATTAGTAGACAAAAGAACTTGTGTTAAAACAACTCAATTTTACAATAGTGAAGATCCAGAATTAGGTGTGTTTGTGGATATTTTTCCAATTGATGGTTTTCCGGAGAGCGAAGAAGAAAGAAAAACGTTTGGTCAACAGTGTGAATTATATCGATCTAATATGTTAGCAACACTCAATTCTTCGTATGCAATTTCAAAGTCTAGATGGAAGGCTTACCTTAAACGAGTACTGCTTTATCCAAAATATTGTAAACTACTTAAAAAAGGTGATTATAATTATTGGAAGAAACAGTTTATGAATGAAGTGATTAAGTATTCTTTTGATGAAGCCTCTACGTGTGGTTATATTGAGTTTATTGATGAAGAATGGGGGCTGTTTCCGACAGATTGGTTTAAGTATTATGAAGATGTACCTTTTGCAGGGAAAAAAGTTCGTGCCATCAAAGATCGCAAAAAATTCCTGACTCTGCGTTATGGAAATTATATGGAATTACCACCAGAATCAGAAAGAATCACCCACCATCCTTATACGTTTTATTGGAAATAAACTAGAAAATAAGAGGTAATAGTAGTGGAAAAAAAGATTACGGTTTCTGTTGTTATGGCCACTTACAATGGCGAGCGAAATATTATTGAACAATTGGACTCTCTTAAAAATCAAACAAAAGTTATCGATGAAGTGATAATTTGCGATGATGGTTCTACAGATCGAACTGTAGAAATGATTCAAGAATATATAGCTTTAAATCATTTGAACAATTGGACAATGAAGATAAATAAAGTCAATAAAGGCTGGCGCCAAAATTTTATGGATTTGCTTAACGAAGCCTCTAGCGAATATATATTTCCGTGTGATCAAGATGATATTTGGTATGATGATAAAATTGAAAAAATGAGTACAATGATGAGTAAAAATCCTAAGATAGCGGTATTAGTTTCTAACTATACTGAAATTATTGAAGAAGGTGGACATTCGTCTAAGTTACAACCTTTGAAAACTCAATTAAATAGTTTATATCATCAAATTATTTTTGTTAGAGAGAATGTTATGTTAAAAAGACCAGGTTGCGTATATGCAGTTAGAAAAGATTTTGTCTTAAACGTAACTGATTATTTCAATCAAGCATTGAATTCTGCTCACGATATTTCATTATGGGCCAGTGCTCTTGCTTTTGACCGTTTATATTTACTAGATGAGCCAACTATTGTTTTTAGAAGACACGGACAAAGTACATTTAAAAAAGAAACAATTACATCAAAAAAAGAAAGTAAGTATCAATATAGAATTAACATGTTGAATCGATATAATGAACGATTAAATTCGTTGAATCAATATATCGCTAGAGAAAATGGAATAGAAAATAAGCAAAAAAAAGAAGAAATAATTAAGCGAATGATGAAAATTAATACCAATAGAGCAAACCTTCTTGAAAAAAGAAGCGTTATAAAAATTATTTTTTCTTTTGGCAAGTATGGAAAGCCTTTTGATTATTTTGCAGATATTTATCATGTATTTAAATTAAGGCTTGGAAAAGATTGAGGTAAAAGATTTTGAATGAGAAAGCCAAATCAGTTATAAAAAATTTATATTACACAGTTGCAGCTAATTTTGCTACGTTGGGTATTTCTATTCTTTTAAATTTATTTGTACCAAAACTACTTGGAGTAACGGAGTATAGCTATTGGCAGTTATATGTATTTTATTCTTCATATGTTGGTTTTCTTCATTTAGGTTGGATTGATGGGATTTATTTAAAAATTGGTGGTGAGGAATACGATCAACTAGACAAAAGAAATTTAGGTTCTCAATTTTGGTATCTAGCGATTTTTGAATGTATTGTATCTTCATTGGTCATTATTTGGTCTTTATTTTTCATGCCATCAGGAAATAAGTCTATGATTTTGGTACTCACAGCAGTTGTTTCACTTGTGACAATAGCGAAAACTTTTATCTTGTATATTTTTCAATCTACCAACCGAATCAAGGAGTATGCGCAACTATCTAGAAATGATCGATATTTATACGTATTGTTGATCGGAGCCTATTTCCTTTTGGGAGGACGCAATTTTTTCTGGCTGATTGTTATGGATATTATTTCTAAATCAATCATGACGATTTGGGGAATGTATCGAATCAAAGATATGTTAAATTTGAAACCAATCAGTTTAAGAAAAGTTTTTCCTGAAGTATTGGATAATATAAATATAGGTAGTAAGTTAATGCTTAGTAGTGTAGCCAGTATGTTAATTATCGGGACAATTCGTTTTTTTGTACAAAAAAAATGGAGTATTCAAACATTTGGTAAATTATCGTTTACTCTTAGCATTTCTAATATGTTCCTAACATTTATAAATGCGGTTGGTGTTGTTATGTTTCCGTTATTAAGAAGAACTAACCAGCAGAAGTTGCCAGCGTTATTTGTTACGTTGAGGGATCTATTTGTACCGATTACTTACGCTATTTTAGTTTTTTATGTTCCTGCTAAGTATGTTTTAGCAATGTGGCTTCCTGATTATGCAGAAAGCCTGAAGTTTATGGGCATATTATTTCCGATTATCATTTACGAAGGTAGAATGTCATTATTGATTAATACCTATTTAAAAACATTACGAAAAGAAAAGACAATTCTGTTTGTAAATGTGATGACTTTGGTGTTGTCATTGGTGTTGTCGATCATTATTATTTTTGGTTTAGATAATTTAACTTGGGCAGTTGGACTTATTTTAATAAGTTTGGCATTTCGTTGTAATCTTGCAGAGTTTTTCTTATGTAAATCAATGAATATCCGTATTGAAAAATCTATGATTATTGAAACTACCTTGACTGTATTGTTTATATTGAGTAATGTATTTTTTGGTGGTAGCTTTATTAGTACTGCTGTTTACGTTTTATTTTACGTAATTTACCTTTTAATCAATTATAAAAAAATAGAAAGAAGTTTTAAAGAGTTTCGTGGATTACTAAAAGGAACATAAATTAAATAGAGTAATTGGTAAGACATAATTCCAAAACTAATTTTTAGTTTTGAATTTATGTCTTTTTTTGGTTTCAATTAGAATGGAAAGTATTGTTTTTTTGTCGCGTGGACAAGGAGAAATAACTTTGCTACAATTGAATTATTGAAAGATAAGGGGTGGAAAATTTGAAAAAGAAACTAGGTTATTTGTTAATTGGTATTATGGCAAGTTTAATGGTTGTGCCTTCAGCTGCATTGTCAGAAGAAAAGGCAAAAGATACTGAAAGTACAGTTGAAAGCCAAGCTCTCGAGCAAACTACAGACAACGGTATAGAAGTTACCGATGTATCAGAGACACAGTCTACTCAGACAAGTGAGAGTACTAAAGAAAATGAAAGCACTAAAAAAAATGAAACAACTGAATCAGAAAGTGAAAAGCCAATTGAGCAGCCAAAATTAAATTATACGATTCATAATGAAAAACTAGGTTGGCTAGCTGGGCAGGAAAATGGTGAAAGTAGCGCGTTTCCAAATGACAGAATAGAAGCAATTAAAATTGGAATCGATGGGTTAGAGGCAGGCGTAAGTGGAATCCAGTATCGCTCTCATGTGGCCAATATTGGTTGGCAAGATTTTGTTAATGATAATGAAATTAGTGGTGTTGCTGGTCAAAGGCTGGAAGCAATCCAAATTCAATTAAAAGATGTTTTAAAAGATAAGTACGATGTATATTATAGAGTTAAGGTGCAAAATTTTGGCTGGTTGGATTGGGCCTCAAATGGACAAACTGCCGGGACTATGTCATTTGCATATCAAATTGAAGGGATTCAAATTCAATTAAAAGAAAAAGGACAGGCAGCACCAGGCTCAACCAAACGTCCATCGGTACAATATAAACAACCAAACGTGAAGTACCAAAGTCACATTAAAAATATTGGTTGGCAGTCGACAAAAAGTAATGGTCAATTAAGTGGTACAGTTGGTCAAAATAAACGATTAGAAGCTTTGAAAATAGCAGTTGATAATACTCCTGTAGCTGGGGGGATAGAATATAGAAGTCATGTTCAGGATTACGGTTGGCAAAATTATGTAGGTAATAATGTAGTTAGTGGAACAGTAGGGAAACAAAAACAAGTAGAAGCATTATCTGTTCGATTAACTGGAGAAATGGCTAATCATTTCGATTTGTATTATCGAGTACATGCTAAAAATTTTGGTTGGCTAGATTGGGCTAGTAATGGACAAAATGCAGGTACAGCTGGCTTTAGTTATCAATTAGAATCGATAGAAATGAAGCTAGTGAGAAAAGGTACTAATATTTCAGGTGCTAAGAATCGCTATTTTGTGCAGTTCAAACAGCCAGATATTTCTTATCAAAGTCATGTCCAAGATCTAGGTTGGCAAGCGCCTAGTAAAAATGGCCAAACAAGTGGAACCGTTGGTAAAAGTAAACGTGTTGAAGCAATTAAAATAAAAGTTGATAATGCGCCAGTTTCAGGTGGGATTCAATACAGAAGTCATGTTCAAGACTATGGTTGGCAAGGATATGTATCTAATAATCAATTGAGTGGAACTGTTGGAAAAGCTAAACGAGTGGAAGCATTTGATATTCGTTTGACGGGAGAACTAGCTAAGCACTTCAATGTTTATTATCGCACACATGCGGAATATTTTGGCTGGTTAGGTTGGAATAAAAATGGAGGGATTAGTGGTACTTCTGGTTATGGTTTTAGACTAGAAGGCTTGGATATCATTTTAGTCAAAAAAGAACTAAAAGGTCCTGCTGTGTCAAATAATTATAAACAAGCCCCAGCAGATATAAAAAATTATTATATGAATCCGCCAAAACGAATCGAATTAAAAACGAATCACTACTATACAGATAGATCATTACAAAGAGGCAACGATATATCTGCTGGAACAGTGATTAATGTTAAACGAAGAGTACTAGACAAAAATGGTTATCCAATCCTAGAAACACCTTATGGATATGTGACTGCAGGTAAAAATATCGTAGTAGCAACCAATAAAGGGCAAAAAACATTTATGAATGTTCCATATTACAATCAAATGAGCATGGGTTATCCAAATGGCTGTGAAGAATTTTCTTTATATATGGCATTAGAATATTTAGGAGCTACACATGGGCAAAATGTACACCAAGTGACAAATGCAGTTCCGAAAGTTCCTTCTTGGGGAAATCCACATGAAGGATTTAATGGAAGTCCTACTGATAAATATGGGTTCCATACAATCTATCCAAGAGCATTTACACCATATGCTAGAAGATATGCACCTAATTCAAGAGATATCAGTGGGGTTGACACAAGTCAATTTAAAGAAGAATTGATGAAAGGAAATCCTATAGTAGTCTGGGGGACGTATCCTTATTTAGCACCACCGATCATTGATGGAACTTACTATGGTTCTTGGAAAGTTGCGAATTTACATGTTTGGTTAGTAACTGGATTTGATGGAAATAGCTTCCATGTGACAGATCCAATTTACGGAACAATGTGGGTTAGTGAAGGAACAGTGGCACTTTCTTATAGTCCAAATAAAATGGCTGTTTCCATCGATAAATAGAATAGAGGATTAACAATGAAAAATAAAAAACTTTTGTTTTTATTTTGTCTCGTCATTTTAGTAATAGCTGTTGTTGTCTTTGTTAGAATGAATGATAAAAAAAGTACTAAAAATCAAGAAGTAGAGACAAATTCATCTCAAAGCACAGATGTTTTTGATAAGTCGAACGTGATAAATTATTCTAGTGAAACGGAAGTATCCTACAGCTATGAGGAAGTTACTCTTAGTATGGAAGAGATAGGAAAATATAGAGAAGAGATTGAGCAAGCTGGTTTTGACAGTACATTATTTACGGATCAGGAAATTCAAGTAATGCAGTCTAAAATAAAGAAAAATGGTCAATCAATTTCCCAATATTTAAAAGATCAACCTGATAAATCAATCGATGAAACTGAAATAGACAAAGCTCGTGACGAATTAAAAGCAGCGAACATCGATCCAGATAAGATGCATAATAATGAAATTGTTGAGTTGATAAAAGAAGCAAAGAAAGAAAAAAAATCAGTAGTAGAAGTTGCAAAAGAAAAATGATCTTGTCTTCAAATGTATGACTGATCAAACAATTAGGTGAAAAACTAGTTGTCCTCAGGGACAGCTAGTTTTTTAATTAAAGTAGACCTCTTTGAATATCCATGATAAACTAAAGAAGTTAAGAAATTCTATTTAAAAACTAGGAGTTACTACTACATGAATAATATATTAATTACTGGTGGTGCAGGTTTTATCGGCTCTACCTTAGCCAATTTTTATAGTAAGGATCATAAAGTTACGGTCATTGATGATTTATCTATGGGAAGTAAGAGCAATTTAGAAACGACTGCCAACCTATGCTTTATAGAAGGTAGCGTGACGGATCATGAATTAATGACTGAGGTTTTAACACAAACCCAGTTTGATTACATTTTCCATTTAGCTGCAATTGCAAGTGTGGCGGACTCTGTGGCACGTCCGTTGGAGACGCATCAAATAAATTTTGATAGTGTTTTTCAATTGTTAGAATTAGTCAGAAACAATCAATTCGGATTAAAACGTTTGTTGTTTGCTTCATCTGCTGCTGTATATGGAGATGAGCCAACGTTACCTAAACAAGAGGAATCAGTTATTCGCCCATTAACACCGTATGCAATCGATAAATTTGCAGCGGAAAAATATGTGGTTGATTATTATCATTTGTATGATATTCCAACAAGTGCTGTACGGTTCTTTAATGTTTATGGTCCAAAACAAAATCCTGAATCCCCTTATTCTGGCGTTATATCTATTATGATGGATCGCTATAAAAAGCTATTGAATAAAGAAGCGACAACTTTTACTATGTTTGGTGATGGAACCCAGTCGAGAGATTTTGTATTCATTGAAGATGTCATTCAAGCACTAAATCTTATTGCTACATCGCAAGATTCACTAGGAGAAGTGTATAATATTGGCACGGGTGAAGCAATTGACTTAAATAAATTAGTTTCTACTATAAACGATCTGTTAGAAGTTGATTTGCCAATTTGTTATGAAGAGGAACGTTCTGGAGACATCAAACATTCTCTCGCCGACATTTCTAAAGTAAAAGCAGTAGGATACCAACCCAAGTACAATATTAAATCTGGACTTGAAAAGTACGTTTCTTACGAGCTGGCTAATAGAGATAAAGAAGGTTTAGATAACTAAGTATATTTTCCAAATAGAATAGCGAAACAGGCGGGAACTGTGACTCTCGTCTGTTTTTTTATGATAGAATTTTTTTAATTGTTTGATACTGGATGTTATGAGTGATACAATGATTTCGATTGGAGGGAGAACTGTGACGAAAATAATCGCCCACCGTGGGAGCAAAGGAACCCATCCAGAAAATACTTTAGCAGCATTTCAAGAAGCTGTTCGTGTTGGTTCTGATGGAATCGAATTGGATGTTCAGTTATCAAAAGATAATCAATTGATCGTGATTCATGATGAAACGATTGATCGTACAACAAATGGACACGGAGAAGTTGGTCAGCTAACATTAGCAGAATTAAAACAATTGGATGCAGGTAGCTGGTTCAAAGAAAACCCAATGTTTCAGGAAGTGCCTACATTAAACGAAGTGTTGATGTTACTAAAAAAAGAGAATTTTTGTGGTCTATTGAATATTGAAATCAAAACAGATAAGATACATTATGAAGGCATTGAACAGATGCTCGTTCAACTCTTGCAGTCACAACAATGGCCCTTTGAATATATGTATTCAAGCTTCTATTTCAAAAGTTTGGAAAAAATTTGGGAATTGGGAAAAAATCAAAAAATTGCGTCTATATTTTATATCTCCAAAAGAGAGGAACAACGAGCAATTCAGTCAGAATTTATTGAAGGAATCCATCCTAATATTGAGTGGGTAGTCAAACACGTAGATGATTTAGTCGATTTTCCCAAAGCGATAAGACCTTGGACGGTTAATGACGAAGAAAAAATGAAACTATGTTTTGTTCACCATTTAGCAGGGATTCACACAGATTTTCCTGAACTAGCAATAAAAATACGCGAATTGATACAAAATAAAGGATGAAACGATTGAAAAAAGTATTAGTGATTGCAGGACCAACAGCTGTTGGAAAAACCTCTTTAAGTATTGAACTGGCAAAAAAATTGAATGGAGAAATCATTAGTGGAGATTCAATGCAAGTTTATAAACAGCTTGACATCGGAACGGCAAAAGTAACGGAAGAAGAGCGTGAAGGTATTGAACATCATTTGATAGATTGTCGAGAATTATCTGAGACATATTCTGTAGCCGATTTTCAAAAAGAAGGTCGTCAAGCGATTGATAACATTATCGCAAAAGGAAAGTTACCGATCGTTGTAGGTGGGACAGGGTTGTATATTCAAGCTTTGCTTTATGACTTTGAACTAGGAGCTAAGGATGAGTCGCCAGAAATACGTGAAAAATATCAAAGATTTGCTGAACAACACGGCAATCAACAATTATGGGAATTACTTCATAAAAAAGATAAGCAGGCTGCTGAAAGTATCCATTTTAATAACCAAAAAAAAGTGATTCGTGCGCTGGAAGTCTTCGATAAAACAGGTTTTAGTATTTTAACTCCTAAAGAAACGCCAAAAAAATTATACGATTATTTTTTAATTGGATTAGAAACAGAGCGCACAATGCTTTATGAACGAATCAATAGACGGGTCGATCAAATGGTGACACAGGGACTTTTAAATGAGGCTGAACAGCTTTATAGGTGTCAAACAAAACAATCCATTCAAGGAATCGGGTACAAAGAGTTTTTTCCTTACTTTGAAGGTAGGGAAACATTAGTTGAAGCAACAGAGCAAGTAAAGCAAAATTCAAGAAGATACGCGAAGAGGCAATTGACTTGGTTTAAAAATCGCATGAACGCCAGCTGGTGGGATTTAGTACAAGAGCCTGATGCTATTTCAGATTTAGAAAAGGAAATAGAGGACTGGCTGGGTTCTTCGGAAGGATAAAGTATGGACAAAATAGCAGAAAAGGTCATTTTAGTGGGGGTAGAAACAGAAGAAAATTATGCTCGCTTTGAAGGGTCTATGAAGGAATTGAAAAATTTGACTAAGACAGCACAAGGAGAGGTTGTCTTTTGTTTAACGCAAAAACGTCCCCGTGTAGATTCTCAGACTGTGATCGGTAAAGGAAAAGTAGAAGAATTAGTTCAATTAGTTGACGCTTATGAAGCAGATATCGTCATTTTTAACCATGAACTAACACCTAGACAAAATCAGTTGATTGTTGAAGCTGTAGGTGTGAAAGTTATCGACCGAGTACAATTGATTCTAGACATTTTTGCAATGCGGGCACGTTCAAAAGAAGGGAAATTACAAGTTGAACTAGCTCAGTTGAATTATTTACTGCCAAGATTGATCGGGCAAGGTAAACAATTATCCCGTTTAGGGGGAGGAATCGGTACAAGAGGTCCAGGAGAAACTAAGCTTGAGTCAGATCGTCGGCATATTCGTAATAAGATCATTGCAATCAGGCGTGAACTAAAGGAAGTAACGGCTCATCGTGAACGAAGCAGACAGAAACGCCAGTCTTCAGATATTTTTCAAATTGGCTTGATCGGTTATACAAACGCAGGAAAATCAACGATTTTAAACTTACTAACAACTGCTGGAACTTATTCTGAAGATCAACTATTTGCAACATTAGATCCTTTAACGAAGAAATGGCAGCTTCCCCAAGGAATGATCGTAACTCTGACAGATACTGTAGGGTTTATTCAAGATCTGCCAACGCAGTTGATCGAGGCCTTTCAATCAACATTAGAAGAAAGTCGAGGAATGGATTTATTATTACATGTAGTGGATGCAAGTGCAAATGAGCGTTTACAACATGAACAAACGGTTGTTGAATTACTAAACGATTTAGATTTAGAACAGATTCCTGTTTTGACTATTTATAATAAAAGTGATCAGATTGATGAGACTGACTTTGTTCCAACCTTGTTCCCGAATGTATTGGTTTCAGCAAAAAGTACTTTAGGCAAAGAGCAGCTAACAAAAGCAGTTCGAGAGAAGATGATGGAGTTGCTCGTTCCATACGAGTTTGATATTCCTTCAAACAAAGGACAACAATTAAGTGAATTAACGCGCCAGACATTGCTTTTATCAGAAGTCTTTGAAGAAGTTGAAAATGTGTATCGTGTTAAAGGATTTGCTAAAAAAAATTCTAAATGGACGAGAGAGCTAGAAAAATAAGTAACAGAATTATTCGCTATACGTAATTGAAATATTATAGTATATAACTGAGTAAAAAAACGTTTATAGCGTTTATTTACTCAGTTATTTTTTTTTAGTCAGTGTAGTTATTTGACTTGTGAAATGCTATACTAAAAAAAAGAGGTTAGGCGGTATTTTAATTTGCAAAAGGTTATTAAAAGTAATAAGGGGTACTATTTATTTTATGTTGGTTTGTTTATATTGGCGTTGTTATATCTTTTGAATTTTAACGTGGACATGGGTTCTGATGATGGTTGGTTTATGAAGGTGTCTAGAGAGCATACTTTCTGGGGATTTTTGCAATGGCGTTATGATAATTGGTCTGCTCGCTTATTTCCAGAAGCGATGCTGTATTTGATTTTTTTAGTTCCTTTATTTGTTCATCATGTAATTAGCGCCAGTGCCTGGTTGTTATATAGTTATTCGTTGGTTCGACTAATCGTAGGAACCGTTAGTCGCAAAAATTTTCTAGTCGCATTTTTATCCCTTGGTTTGATCAATATCTGGGTCATGAAAGACTCGATTTTTTGGATTACTGGATCTATTAACTATTTATGGCCTTTAGCATTAGGTCTGTTTTCAATGATTCCTTATGCGGATAATTTTTTTAGAAATAAAAAAACGTCCGTTTGGCTATATGTGTTGCCTGCATTTATTTTTTCATTTTCAAATGAGCAGTTGATTGCTTGTGTTATTGGTGTTGTTTTGGTTTATCATGGAGCAATGTTGGTTCACAAGCGAAAAGAAAATTATTTTCTTTATATTCCAACTGCATTTTTTATGTTTGGACTTACCTTTATGATTTTAGCTCCGGGAAATAAGCTTAGGATGAAGCAGGAAATTGATATGTGGATGCCGGATTTCAATGAGCTGTCACCATTTTCCAGAGTATTGAGAGGCAGTTCATGGTTATTTGAGGGGTGGCAGACAAAATTATTATTGCTATTTCTCGTTATTCTAGTGATTTCTTTTGTCATTGATTCTTCGAAACTTTTAGCTAAGGTGACAATGGGGTATACAGTATTTTTGGCTTTACTGATGTATAATTTTCCTAAAAAGCTCACTGATTTTCAGAAGATTAACGAAGGGAATTGGACCCAATCTCTAAAATCAGGAAATGTGTTAAATGGAGGGCTACTTACTCCCTTGTTACCTTATTTATTGTGGGCTGTTTTCTTTGGTTTAGTTATCTCGTTTTCTATATCAGTTGCTAAACAGAAAATTTTTATTGGTTTGAGCTATAGTGCGGCCTTATTTTCTTCATTATTGATGTGTTTTTCTCCGACGATGTACGCTTCTGGTGCAAGAGTATTTTTATGTTCATCGATTTTTTTACTAATGATTTCATTTATACTCTATCAACAAGTTCTAGTACATAGAACTCAAGATGAGAATAGACGATTACTATTTTATGCTTGCTTTGTACCTGTGATAAACTTCCTTTGTGTTCTCTGTATATCTTGAAAAGTCTAGATATTGCTATGAGAATGTTCATTTGTATTGCAAGAGGAAGGAATAGAAATAGAGGGGGATATTGATGGAGTATGTTTTTGTTCATGGTTTAGGGCAACGATCATCCAGCTGGGAGCAGACAATTTCATTTATGAGCGAACCAGAGGAGATAAGATGTCCAGACTTATTTGCACTTCTTGAAAATAAAGAATGTACATATGCTAGTTTGTATGAAGTTTTTTCAACGTATTGCGAGGCTATTCCAGAGCCGTTAAATTTATGTGGACTCTCATTGGGAGGAATTCTTGCGTTGAACTATGCAATTGATTATCCTGAAAAAGTTGATTCACTTGTATTAATTGGAGCTCAATATAAAATGCCAAAGAGACTACTTAAATTCCAAAATATGATTTTCCAAGTTATGCCTAATTCTACTTTCAAAAAAATGGGTATGCAAAAGCAAGAATTAATACAGTTAACAGGCTCTATGAGCGATTTGGATTTTAGTAGTAAATTGAAAGATATTTCTTGCGATACTTTGGTTCTTATCGGGGGAAAAGATCGTGCTAATAAAAAAGCGGCAGAGCGCTTGGCTGAAAAGATAGAGAGAGCCAAGTTGCGTATTGTGCAAGCTTCAAGTCATGAAGTGAACGTAGCGAGACCAGAAGACTTGGGACAAGAGTTAGAAGTGTTTTATAAATCGAGATAAGTAAGACTATCCTTTGCGATAGGTTTGAATAAGCATCAAGATAAATACAGTGCTTTTGAAGTCTGACCTAATTGAGTTAGATTCCAAAAGGCACTGTTTTTTATCTTTTTTGAGGAAAACCACCTGATGTATTTGTTTTTTTTCTTGAATATTTAAAGTTATGTCAGAAAACCTAACATAAATGATTGACAATAGAAAAAAGTATTGATATTCTATATCTAATCTATCAGCTATGCAGGCTAGTTCCTAAGAAAAAAGATAAAATATGTCTGTGGTAAAGAAATACTGCATCCATATCGACCTATTTTTTTGTCAGTGCTGAACAGTTTGCTGCGCTTTTAAATAAGAGAGGGGGGTGGATATGAGAGAGAAGGAACTGAGAAGATCAATGTCGGTTTTTCCAATTGGTACAGTTATGAAGCTGACTGATCTATCAGCACGTCAAATCCGTTATTATGAAGAGCAAGATTTGATTCATCCTGAAAGAAGCGAAGGAAACCGCCGTATGTATTCACTGAATGACATTGATGTATTACTTGAAATCAAGGATTATTTGTCAGATGGTCTAAATATGGCAGGAATCAAGCGCGTCTATGAAATGAAACTGGAAGAACAAATGCATGCGCAAGAGTCAAATAAACCGCTGACTGATGAAGACGTTCGGAAAATTTTATATGACGAACTTATTTCTCAAGGTGGACTTACTCAACAAAATCCATTCCAATCCAGAGGACCAAAATTGTAACAGTTGAGCTTTACACAAAAAAATGAAGGACGTGAAGGAAGACAATGACGAAAAAACAAAACACAGTAGAAGATATCAAACGAATAGCAGATGAAGAAAATGTTCGATTTTTACGATTAATGTTTACAGACATTATGGGAACAATCAAAAATGTGGAAGTTCCAGTGAGCCAATTAGACAAAGTATTGAGTAATAAAATGATGTTTGATGGTTCTTCTATTGAAGGTTTTGTGAGAATCGAAGAGAGCGATATGTACTTATATCCGGATGTATCAACGTGGATGATTTTTCCTTGGGAAAGTACGCACGGGAAAGTTGCTCGTCTGATTTGCGATATTTACAATCCAGATGGAACTCCTTTTGCAGGAGATCCTCGTGGTAATTTAAAGCGTGCATTGGCAGATATGGAAGCATTAGGGTTTACTTCTTTCAATCTTGGGCCTGAACCAGAGTTTTTCCTATTCAAATTGGATGAAGATGGTAAAATTACGACAGATCTAAATGATAGAGGGGGCTACTTTGATTTTGCGCCGACAGATCTTGGTGAGAATTGTCGTAGAGATATTGTTCTGGAGCTAGAAAGTCTTGGGTTTGAAGTTGAAGCTTCTCATCATGAAGTAGCACCAGGACAACATGAGATTGATTTTAAATATGCAGACGTCATTGAAGCATGTGATAATATCCAAACATTTAAGTTAGTTGTTAAAACGATTGCCAGGAAACATGGGCTGCATGCGACATTCATGCCAAAACCATTATATGGAATCAGTGGTTCAGGGATGCATTGTAATATGTCGCTATTTAAAGGCGATGAGAATGTTTTTTACGATGAAAATGGTCCAATGCAATTAAGTCAAACAGCGTATCATTTCCTTGGTGGTTTACTAAAACATGCGCGTGCGTATACGGCTGTTTGTAATCCAACGGTTAATTCGTATAAACGTTTAGTACCAGGATATGAAGCACCAGTTTATGTTGCATGGAGTGGTCGTAATCGTTCACCGCTAGTACGAGTTCCTGAATCACGTGGTTTATCGACTCGTTTAGAATTACGCTCAGTTGATCCTTCAGCTAATCCGTATTTAACAATGGCTGTCCTTTTACAAGCTGGACTAGATGGAATCAAAAATGAGATCGTTCCACCAGAAGCTGTTGACCGTAACATTTATGTGATGAATGAAGAAGAACGAAAAGAAGCACAAATCCATGATTTACCTTCAACGATCCATAACGCGATTAAAGAATTACGTAAAGATGACGTAATGATCGATGCACTAGGTAGTCATATCTATGCAAATTTTGTTGAAGCGAAACGTATGGAATGGGCTGCTTTCCGCCAAACGGTTTCTGAATGGGAAAGAGAGCAATATTTAGAATTATATTAATCACTATGTGAGGTTGGGACAAAAGCGCCTAGCTCCGATAAATAAGAAGGAAATACTTTTTCACTACCGTTTATTCGGATATTAAGGGGCTGAGATATAACTCGAAGAGTTATGTCCCAGCTCTATTTTTTATCGCAACAGCTCGTTAAGAAAAATGAAGTATGCTATAATTGATTGAGAATCATTATCAATTAAAAATGGAAAGGAGAGAGCTGTATGATTGTTCAGACTGTTACTTTTGTTATAAAAAAAGAAGGCAAAGAAATATTTGAAGCAAAAACAAGTAAAGATGTTGCTTCAATGTTAGGATTTTCTGGGTGCCTATCAAGTGAATGTTGGTTTTCAGAGGATAAAGATACCTGTGAGTTTATGCTGGTTTCTAAATGGCAGAGTAAAAAAGACTTTCAAAACTGGCTGAAACGACCAGAACATTTACAAGAGCATCGTGATGCCCACAAGAATAAAGAGACTAAACCGTCCATCGTTATAGAGAAAATTAGAAAAAGTTATGAAGTTTCTGCTTAAAATATACAGTTTCAGGTCCAAGGCAATTTTTATTTGTTTTGGATTTTTTCTTTTTTGCCGTTCAAATTTGTGTAAATTTAACAAAAAAGCAGGTATAGTAGAAGTCAAACAAAGACTAAGGGGAAATGATATGACAGAGGTAGATTTTTCTTCGACGATCCTCGAAAGAATAGAAAAACTTCAGCAACAAGGGTGGGATAAGGCTGCTCTAACTGTCTACATAAATAATATAAAAGAAATTAGTGATCAATCGCCATTTTTTGTTGGTTCTAAGATCTATACAGAAATGTTTAACAATAGTCAACTCTCAGATAAAGAAAAAGTGTTACTGGTTATTGACCATTTAGGTGGTTATCTGGATGAGAGGGGAGATTTACGGCTAGCAACAACTGAATATCGATTTTGCCCCCAAATGCCGCCGGGTGATCTATTTTTTTATAGCTATGCAAAAGCCGTGCAGCGAGCATATCCGACTGGTTTGATAATAGCGCAAGCAGACAAAAAATTAACAAAAGTAGCCCTCAAGAAAAAATACGCAGATGAAACCAGAATCCACCAATTTAGAAATCAATTGGATAGATGTAATATAAACTATGTGGAAAACTATAAAAAAAAATATGGACTAGAAAATGATGAAGCCGCAATAAAAATGATTCTTGGCAATGATTGGTTTTATGCAGATCCTCAATATCATAATCGTGCTCATTTAGACACAGATATATCAACAGAGGATTTAAAAAAAGGAACTAGGACTCTTAAAAATAAAGGGTTAGTAAAGAAAATCAGAAAACGTGGTTTTTATCGAAAGATTTTGTCTGCGGATTATCATAGTGAATTTATTTTAGATGAACACGGTCAGCTTTTAAGTCAATGGAGCGAACGAGTGAAAACAGGCGGTCTTTTAGACAGTGCAATCGTGAATGGTGAATCATTTAACTATGGGGAGCAACCAAAATTTGATCCCGAACATACGCACGATACATTGGATGGCAATCCACCTCGATATTTTGATACAAATAAACGAAATCATCTTAAGCAGAAGTGGCTATCTCCTACAGATAATTTATTTTATCAACTCGTTAGACGCCTAGGAGAAAAAGGGATAAGGTATAAAAGAAAAAGAAGCAACTCAAAGTTGAATAAACAATGACTAAAGTTAGGATTAGCTTGATCCTGACTTTTTTTTCACAAAAAAACTACTTATTTTGAAGTAAGAAAGGTAAATAATCGTTAAGTTTGTGAAATGTTTTCACAAACTGTTTCAAAATTGGATAGCTTCCGTTATAATAAAGAAGAATATGCGTGCAACTATTCTACTTTTAGATAGAAGGATGATGAATATTATTATGCGAAAAATGAAGACGATGGATGGAAATACAGCAGCCGCATACATTTCATATGCATTTACCGAATTAGCGGCTATTTATCCAATTACACCAAGTTCGACGATGGCTGAACTTGTCGATCAATGGTCAGCCGAAGGCAAACAAAATATCTTTGGACAACCTGTTAAAATCGTTGAAATGCAATCAGAAGCAGGTGCCGCAGGTGTGGTGCATGGTTCACTGAAAACAGGTGCGTTAACAACTACATATACTGCATCACAAGGCTTACTATTAATGATTCCAAATATGTATAAGATCGCAGGAGAACTGCTTCCATCTGTTTTCCACGTTGCGAGTCGGGCGTTAACCACGAATGCGTTGAACATTTTTGGTGATCATGGAGATGTTATGGCTGCTCGTCAGACTGGGTTTGCCATGCTATGTGAAAGCAGTGTGCAAGAAGTGATGGATTTATCTGCGGTTGCTCACTTATCATCAATTGAATCCAGTGTTCCATTTATCAATTTTTTTGATGGATTTCGGACAAGTCATGAAATTCAAAAAATCGAAGTATTAGAATATGACGAATTAGCACCATTATTGGATCAAGAAAAATTAGCTAATTTCCGCAGCAGAAGTATGAACCCAAATCATCCTTCCGTAAGTGGAACAAACCAAAATCCTGATATCCATTTTCAACAACGGGAAACGATCAATAGTTATTATGAACAGATTCCACTTGTTGTGAAGAAATATATGGATGAAATCAATGAGTTAAGAGGAACGGACTATGATTTAGTTACGTACTATGGAGCAGCAGATGCAGAAGAAGTGATTGTTTCCATGGGATCAGCTGCTCAAACAATCGAACAAACAATCGATTATTTAACGAAACAGGGCAGAAAAGTTGGGTTTTTGAATATTCATTTGTATCGTCCATTTCCTGTTGAAAACTTCTTAGAAAAAATGCCTAAAACAGTTAAAGCAATCGGCGTAATGGATCGGACAAAAGAACCAGGAGCAGGCGGTGAGCCTTTACTTTTAGATGTACAAAGTGCGATGTATGAATCAGATCTGCGTCCAATGATCATCGGTGGACGCTATGGATTGGGATCAAAAGATGTTTTACCAAATCAAATTATTGCGATTTATGACGAATTATTAAAAGACAAAAAAACAGTAAAATCTCGTTTTACAATTGGAATTGTAGACGATGTGACCTATACTTCACTTGATTGTGGGGAAGCACTGGATCTAACTAATCCAAAAACGTATCAAGCAAAATTCTGGGGTTTTGGTTCAGATGGAACAGTTGGTGCGAATAAATCGGCAATTAAAATCATTGGAGATCATACGGATAAATATGCTCAGGGATTCTTCTATTATGATTCGAAAAAATCTGGTGGACTGACAGTTTCTCATTTACGTTTTGGTGAGACGCCGATTCGTTCAACTTATTTGATTGAGCATGCGGATTTTGTTGCGTGTCATACTGCAGCGTATTTAAATACGTATGACTTAGTGAAAGGGTTGAAAAAAGGCGGCACATTTTTACTGAATACAGTTTGGAATGATGAGCAATTAGAGCGCTTTTTACCAAATAAATTAAAACGCTATCTAGCTGAAAATGACATTGATTTTTATACAATCAATGCGGTTAAGCTAGCCAGCGAAGTTGGTTTAGGTGGACGGATCAATACTGCGATGGAGACAGCCTTCTTCAAATTAGCGGATATCATGCCGTTTGGTGAAGTGTTACCGATTTTAAAAGAAGAAGCCTTCAAAAGCTACGCGCGCAAATCGATGTCTGTAGTAGAGAAAAATGTTCAAGCAATCGAACGTACGGTTGAGCTTTTACACAAGGTCGAAGTTCCGGCTGCTTGGAAAACGGTTGAAATAAAACCGAAAGCTCGTAAGGCAAACATCACTGATTACGTGCATGAAATTGTAGAACCAATCAATCGCCAAGAAGGAAATGAGCTTGCCGTTAGTGCTTTCATCAAAAATGATATGACAGACGGGCGAATGCCGCTTGGCACAACTGCTGTGGAAAAACGTGGCATTGCTGTTGAAGTCCCAGAATGGAATAGCGATCGTTGTACGATGTGTAATGAATGTGCTTTTGTTTGTCCACATGCGGCAATTCGTCCGTTTTTAGCAGATGATGAGGAAATGGAAGAAGCACCTGAAGGATACATTGTCAGAGAAATGCGTGGAGCGGATGGATTAAAATACCGCATTCAAGTTTCTATAGAAGATTGCACTGGTTGCGGACTTTGTGTGGATGCTTGTCCTGCTAAGGGGAAAGCTCTGGTTATGAAACCATACGAAGAACAAAAAGAACAAGCAATGAACTGGGCATTCTCTATGACGTTGAAACAAAAAGAAAATCCTGCCAAACCTAACACAGTTTTAGGCACGCAATTTAATAAGCCGCTATTAGAGTTTTCAGGAGCTTGTTCTGGTTGTGGAGAGACTCCTTATGTGAAATTATTGACCCAAATGTTCGGTGATCGGATGATGATTGCAAATGCTACTGGTTGTTCTTCCATTTGGGGCGGAGCGGCTCCAGTGTCTCCTTATACCACAAATGAGCAAGGTCAAGGACCCGCTTGGTCGAATTCATTGTTGGAAGATAATGCGGAATTTGGTTATGGCATGCTGTTAGCTAGTCAAACTCGTCGTGAACATTTAGCGATGAAAATGAGTGACGCAATGCATGTAGCTTCTCCTGAATTAACACTATTGATGGAAGACTGGATCGACCATATGCATACTGGTGAAGGGACACAACAACGAGCGGCAAAACTAAAAGCAGCCTTGCTTGATGAAAAAAATGGTAAACCTTTACTAGAGGCAATTTATGAAGACCATGATTTGTTTGTGAAAAATAGTCAATGGATGATTGGTGGAGATGGTTGGGCTTACGATATCGGTTATGGAGGTATCGATCATGTTCTTGCTAGCGGTGCAGATGTCAATATGCTGGTTTTAGATAATGAAGTATATTCTAATACAGGCGGACAAACATCAAAAGCAACACCTGCGTCTGCCATCGCAAAATTTTCTGCAAGCGGAAAATATGTCTCTAAAAAAGATTTAGGCATGATGGCAATGACCTATGGCAATGTTTATGTTGCTCAAATTGCGTCAGGTGCTAATCAAATGCAGACGATCAAAGCCTTTGAAGAAGCAGAGCGTTTCCCTGGACCATCGATTATTATTGCTTATACCCCATGTATTACCCATGGATTAGCGGGTGGTATGAGTAAAACTTTAGAAGAAGCAAAAGAAGCTGTTAATTCTGGTTATTGGTCATTATATCGCTACAATCCAGAGTCAAGAGAGTCAGGAAAAAATCCAATGACTTTAGATTATAAAAAACCGAATTTTGAAGAAATGCAAGCATTTATGCGTAAACAAGTTCGTTTTTCTTCATTAGAATCTACACAACCTGAATTTGCAGGTAAGCTTTTTGAAAAAACTGTTGAAGATGCGAAAAATCGCTTTTACAATTATGCCCGCATGGCTGGTCAAGAAGAAAAAATTCGTGCAAAACTAGAAAAAACAACAGATGAAGTAGTTGTTGAAAAAGCCCCACGCGTGAAAAAAGAGCGAGTGACGGATCCAGAAGCTGATGCAAGAAGAGCAGCGAGACGAGCTGAACGTGCAGCAAAACGCGGAAAAACAGAATAATAAAAAGTCCGTTTGATTTGGAATGAAAGAAGTGAGATACTTAAATCTACTTCTTTCATTTTTTATTTAAATTTTTCTATCGTTCGTACTCATCCTGTAACCAAGTAAAAGATTATGGTATACTTATTAAGAAATCTTCAGAAAGAGGTGAGGTTTATGATGTCTTTTCAACTTAGTCAATTATTTGATTTAAATTATTGGCGACAATTGATCTCATCTGATTTCTTGTCCCGTGATTATATTATTAATATTATCGATATTCTGGTAGTATGGTATCTTGTCTACAAGTTGATTATGCTTGTCAAAGGTACAAAAGCTGTCCAGCTATTAAAAGGAGTCGCAGTTTTTATTGGAATTCGTGCTTTAAGTGAAATTATTGGTCTACATACATTATCCTGGCTGATGAATCAAGTCATCATGTATGGTGTGATTGCAGCGGTCGTGATTTTTCAACCGGAAGTCCGGCGAGGGTTAGAGCATCTCGGTAGAAGTTCATTTTTCCGCACGACTAAATCTGAGCAGCAAGAAGATGAAAAAATGATTCTTGCCTTTGATAAAGCCATTCAATATATGTCCAAACGAAAGATTGGTGCTCTGATCACAGTGGAAAGAAATACTGGGTTGGACGAATATATTGAAACGGGTATTCCGCTAGATGCTGATATTACTGGGGAATTGCTGATCAATATTTTTATTCCGAATACACCGCTGCATGATGGCGCAGTGATCGTGAAGCAAGGGAAAATCGCCGTAGCAAGTGCTTATTTGCCTTTGTCAGAAAGTAACTTGATTCCAAAAGAATTCGGTACCCGCCATAGAGCAGCTGTCGGTATCAGTGAAGTCAGTGATGCTGTGACGATTATTGTGTCGGAAGAAACAGGTGATGTTAGTTTAACATTAAACAACGATTTAATTCCTAGATTAACACAGGAAGAGTATTTAAAAATTCTCAGAGCAGAATTAGTGCCAGACGAAGAAAGTAAAGACAAAAAGAATCTTTTGCAACACTTCCTCGAAGGTGTTTCGAAAGGGGCGAAGAAGCGATGAAAAAGCCCTCACAAAGTAATTGGGTATCTGGATTATTAGCATTACTTTTTACTTTGGTACTATTTTTCAATGTCAATTCATCTGGAAATATCTCCAATATGTCAGGTACAACCCAAGTGTATGACGAAATGCTTTATAATATTCCAGTTCAAGTAGAATATGATCAAAGCAAGTATTTTGTATCTGGTTATGAAGAAACCGTTAATGTCCATTTAAGCAGCGCCAATCGTATCCAATTGAATTTAGAAGCGAATGAAGATACTAGAAATTTTCAAGTTGTTGCTGATTTAACGAAGACGCCGCTTGGAACTTCAGAAATCCAATTAAGAGTTAAAGGTTTGAGTACTGCTGTGACAGCTGAAATAGAACCGAAAACGATCACAGTGACTGTCGAGAAAAAAGTAACCAAAGTATTTAACGTAGAAGCTCAATTGCCAGAGTCCATTGAGGCTGAAGGCTATAAAGTGGAGAAAATTGCAGTAAACCCTAAAACAGTAAAAATCACAACAGGTGAAGAGACTGCTAAAGCGATCACTCGCGTTATTGCACCACTATCAAATGTTAAGCAATCCGTTGACACGATCAAACAAACGGTCAATGTTCAGGCTATTGATAGTAAAGGGCAAGTGTTAAGTATTGAAAATCCGGCACCACAAGTAAAAGTTGTCGTTGATTTAACGTTGCCTTCAAAAGAAGTTGGGTTGACAATCAGTCCAACAGGGTCACCACCTTCGGGCGTTGAGCATTATACCTTTAATCTCTCTGAGCAAAAAGTTGAAATTAGAGGAACAAAATCAGTATTAGATGCTATCGACACGATAGAATTACCTATTGATGTTAGTAATATAAAATCATCAACTAAAAAGAAAATAAAGATTCCGACAAACGCAGAGTACATTGTTTTACCAGAGGAAGTAGAAGTGACGATCAATCCAATCTTTGCAGAAACGAATAATAGTTTTTCTGAAACTGGCGGACAAAGTACAACAACATCTTATTCAAGTCAAGTTTCGCCAAACCCGTTGCCGTCCAGTGAAAAAACAACTAGTTCCTCTAGTAGCTCCAGCTCGTCAAGTTCATCAAGTGTTGAGAGTACTGATGAAGAGGGGACAAGTAATGGGAGTAGTTCAGTTCCTGCAAATTAAGTTGATCGACTTAGGTGATCAGCTGTTTCGTTTGAGTTTTGCTAAATAGAAGTAGCTGTTGCTACCTTAGTAAGTAGAAGGAGAGTTATAATGGGTAAATATTTTGGAACAGATGGTGTTAGAGGGATTGCCAATAAGGAATTAACACCAGAATTAGCATTTAAATTAGGACGTTTTGGCGGATATGTATTAAGCCAACATGAAGATTCCACACGTCGTCCAAGAGTATTAGTCGGTCGTGATACACGTATCTCAGGTCAGTTATTAGAACAAGCCTTGATTTCAGGATTGTTATCTGTTGGAATCGAAGTTTTTCAATTAGGTGTTATATCAACACCAGGAGTTGCTTATCTAACAAGATTGCAAAAAGCTTCAGCTGGTGTCATGATCTCAGCATCACATAATCCAGCAGAAGATAATGGTATTAAGTTTTTTGGTTCAGATGGGTTTAAATTAGTAGATGATCAAGAACTTGAAATCGAAGCATTACTGGATGCAGAAGAAGACAATTTACCTCGTCCTTCAGCAGAAGGGTTAGGAACACTTGACGAATTTCCAGAAGGGTTATTGAAGTATTCGCAATTCTTAGTCCAAACAATTCCAGGTGATTTGTCTGGTTTGACTGTTTGTATAGATGCTGCAAATGGTGCAACTGCAACCTCAGTCAACCGCTTGTTCGCAGACTTAGAAACTGATTTTTATACAATGGGTACAAGTCCTAATGGCTTGAATATCAATGATGGTGTTGGATCTACACATCCTGAAAAATTAGCCGAAATGGTTGTTGAAAAAGGGGCAGATGCGGGTCTCGCTTTCGATGGTGATGGTGATCGAATTATTGCCGTTGATGAGTTGGGGAACATTGTAGATGGGGATAAGATCATGTTTATCTGTGCGAAGTATCTTGCTGAAAAGAATCGCTTGAAAAAAGATACGATCGTTACAACCGTCATGAGTAATTTAGGTTTCCGTAAAGCTGTTGAAGCAGCTGGAATGAAAGATGTAATCACTCAAGTCGGTGATCGTTATGTCGTTGAAGAAATGCGTAAAAATGACTATAATTTTGGCGGTGAACAATCAGGTCATATGATTTTCTTGGATTATAATACAACAGGTGATGGAATGCTTTCGGGTATTCAATTATTAAATGTAATGAAACAAACAGGAAAAAAATTGTCAGAACTTGCTTCTGAATTGACGGTTTATCCACAAAAATTAGTGAATATTCGAGTGACAGACAAACATGGTGCGATGGATGTTCCTGCAATCAAAGAAATAGTTGAATTGATGGAGACAGAAATGAATGGTGATGGTCGTATTTTGGTTCGACCTTCTGGAACGGAACCATTGTTGCGTGTGATGGCGGAAGCACCAACACAAGAAAAAGTAGATTATTATGTTGATAAAATTGCTGATGTTGTGAAAGCAGAAATCGGCATAGGCTAAAGATATTTGAATAACCTGTCTACATGGAATCATGTAGCAGGTTATTTTTCTGGTTGTATAAATGACGAATAATATTAGAATTGTTTTCGTGATCGTTCGATAATTTTATTGACAGAATAAACAGAAAAAGGTACTATGTTTGAGAATTGATGGGAAAGAGCTCCCTATCAATCCATTTTTTATAAACATATGGAACTATGAAGAGAGGAGTAATATGATGGGGAATTACTTAGTTTTACAAACCGATTTTGGACTCGGTGATGGAGCAGTAAGTGCAATGTATGGTGTAGCGCATATGGTGAGTGATGAAATCATCATTGGTGATTTGACACATGAAATTCCTCCCTATGATATCTGGGCTGCTTCTTATCGGTTGTATCAAACGGTAAAGTATTGGCCAAAGGGCACAGTTTTCGTGTCTGTTGTCGATCCAGGAGTAGGTAGTACAAGGAGAAGCATCGTAGCAAAAACCAGTTCTGGTCATTATATTATTACGCCAGATAATGGATCTCTAACACATATTTCCCATTATCAGGGAATTGAAGAAATTCGATCGATCGATGAAGTTACGAGTCGTTTGCCGCATTCAGAAGAGAGCCACACATTTCATGGTCGAGATATTTATGCCTACAATGGTGCGCGATTGGCAAGTGGTGAAATTTCTTTTGAAGATCTAGGTAGTACAGTTGCAATTGATTCTATCGAAAGATTGACTTTGATTGAAGCAAAACATGATAAACATATTTTAGAAGGTAGTATCGATGTTTTAGATATTCGATTTGGTTCTTTGTGGACAAATATTCCATTGGCTTTTATGAAACAAGAAAATATTGTTCATGACGATCAATTGCAAGTAACGATCTATCATCAAGGAAAAAAAGTTTACCAGAATATCATGAAGTTCGCTAAATCTTTTGCAGATGTGAATATTGGAGAACCTTTAGTTTATGTTAATTCTTTGGTGAATATTGGTGTAGCAGTCAATCAAGATTCATTTTCTAAATTGTATCATATTGGAACTGGAACGGACTGGACGATCCAATTAAGGAAAGCGCCAAAGATAATTTTTGAATAGGAGTGGGAATATGAAAAAAGAATTTTCAGTAAAAACAATCGTAGCAATTGGGATCGGTTCAGCGGTATTTGTTATTTTGGGTCGTTTTGTTGTGATTCCAACAGGATTTCCTAATACAAATTTAGAAACAGCTTATCCTTTTCTGGCTTTGATTTCTGTTATTTTTGGACCGGTAGCTGGTGGCTTGATTGGTTTGATTGGGCATACATTAAAAGATTTTACCACTTATGGCAGTGCATGGTGGAGTTGGATTGTTTGTTCTGGTATCATAGGAATGATATACGGTTTTGCAGGTAGAAAAATTGATCTTCAACATGGCGAATTCAATAAAAAAGACATTATTCATTTTAATATTTATCAAGTGATTGGAAATGCTGTAGTTTGGGGCTTGATTGCACCAACTTTAGATGTATTGATTTATAGTGAACCAGCTAGCAAAGTATACACGCAAGGTGTGATTGCTGTTATATTAAATATTATTGCAGTGGGAATCATTGGTACCTTATTGATGGCAGCCTATGCCGCAACGAGAACTAAAAAAGGTAGTTTAACAAAAGATTGATTATGTAGTAAAATGAAGTTAGTATAAATATCTTTTCTGAAATAAAATTAAGGGCGAGAAAAAGCAAGCTTGATTTTAAAGCTTAACAGCCTTTTCTTGTCCTTTTTTACATAGAATAAAGGAGTGGCATCAATGAAAAAACCACTGATAACGTTTAATGATTTTTCGTTCCAATATCATAGTCAGGCTGAACCAACATTACATAATATTGATTTAACGATCTATGAAGGAGAGAAAGTCTTGATCGTTGGTCCAAGTGGTAGTGGTAAATCAACTTTCGCTCAGTGTATCAATGGCTTGATCCCGTACAGCTATGAAGGAGAAATAACTGGAGAAGTAACCATTGGCGACAAAAAATTAACAGAGACAAGTTTATTTGATTTATCTTTTGATGTTGGAACTGTTTTACAAGATACAGATGGTCAGTTTATTGGGTTAACTGTTGGGGAAGATGTCGCATTTGCTCTGGAGAATGATGAAGTTCCACAAATTAAGATGAAAGCAGAAGTGGATCACTGGACTGAAGTAGTTGGTTTGAATGGCTTTTTACATCATCGACCGCAGGATTTGTCTGGCGGACAAAAACAACGAGTCTCGATGGCAGGTGTTTTGATTGATGAAGCGCCGATCTTATTATTTGATGAACCATTAGCGAATCTAGATCCCAAAACAGGGAAAGAAACAATCGCACTGATTGAAGAAATCCATCAAAAAACCAAAACAACTATTTTGATTATTGAACATCGCTTAGAAGATGTTTTATATCGTTCAGTCGATCGGGTGATTGTTTTTAACGAGGGCCGTATCGTCGCTGATTTACCTGCGGATGAATTATTGAAGACAAATATCCTCACAGAACATGGAATTCGAGAACCACTGTATATAACAGCCATGAAATATGCAAATGTTGACTTGGAAACAGTAACATATCTATCTACTATTGAAAAAGTTCAAGCACCAAATCTAAAAGAACAAATAGAAAAATGGATGAAAAATCAAACGAAAATTCCAGAGAAAAAGACATTATTGCCATTATTGGAACTAGAAAATGTGACATACCAATATGATCGAACGGATCGTTCTGTTTTAAATGATGTTTCGGTTACGTTTAATCGAGGCGAAATGCTTAGCATTGTTGGGGAAAATGGAGCGGGGAAATCAACATTGAGTAAAGCTATCTGTGGTTTTGTTACACCCCAATCTGGAAAAATGAGTTGGTTAGGAGAAGACTTTACACAATTCTCTATTAAAGAGCGTGCTGATAAGATCGGGTTTGTCATGCAAAATCCGAATCAAATGATTTCCAAGAAAATGATTTTTGAAGAAGTAGCTTTAGGGCTGACTTTGAAGGGGATTCCTAAGGAAGAAATCAATGTACGAGTTGAAAAGGTGCTGAAAATCTGTGGTTTGTATTCATTTCGTCATTGGCCGATTTCAGCGCTTAGTTTTGGACAGAAGAAGCGAGTTACGATTGCTGCAATTTTAGTTTTAGAGCCTGAAATGATTATATTAGATGAGCCAACTGCAGGGCAAGATTTCAAACATTATACTGAGATGATGACATTTTTGGAAGAGTTGAATAAGCTGGGTGTGACAATTGCGATGATCACGCATGACATGCATTTGATGTTGGAATATACAGATCGTGCTTTGGTATTGTACGATGGCAAAATCATTGCAGATACAACGCCTGTGAAGGTTTTGACTAACACTGAGTTGGTTGACCGAGCTTCACTAAAAGAAACGAGCTTATTTACTTTTGCTCAACATTTAGGAATGGATGATCCATTTTTATTTACAGAAAACTTTATGACATATGATCAGGAGGTGCGTTTGAAATGAATGAACATCAAATGTTAGGGTATATTCCTGATCATACAGTTATTCATAAATTGAACGGAACAGCCAAATTAATTTTTTTGATTCTGTTATCTGTCGCTTGTATGACGACCTATGATACACGTTTTTTAATAGGCATGACGATATTTTCATTGGTTTTATTTAGGTTTTCGAATATTAAATGGCATCAGATTTCATTTGTTGTAAAATTTATTTTTGTATTCTCATTATTGAATATTATTGCGGTTTATCTGTTTGCCCCAGAATACGGTGTAGAACTGTATCAGTCTAGAACAGTGATTTGGGAAGGGATCGGTCGATTTACCCTTACGCAAGAGCAATTATTCTACGAATTCAATTTAGTTTTAAAGTATTTTTGTACGATTCCATTAGTGTTGATTTTTCTATTAACGACAAATCCAAGTGAATTTGCTTCTAGCTTAAATCGCATCGGTGTTAGTTATAAAATCAGTTATGCTGTTGCTTTGGCTATTCGTTATATTCCAGATATTCAAGAAGATTTTATTAATATCTCTCTAGCTCAACAAGCGCGCGGCTTTGAAATGTCTAAAAAAGGCAAACTAAGCCAACGATTGAAAGGAACTGCGCAAATTGTTTTTCCATTGATTCTTTCAAGTTTAGATCGGATAGAGACGATCAGTACTGCGATGGAGCTACGTCGATTTGGAGAGAAGAAGAAAAGAACGTGGTATGCCCAACAGTCTTTTCAAACTTCTGATTTTCTTGTTATGGGATTAGCTGTTTTACTAACGATTATTAGCTTTGCTTTATTCAAAGTGAATGGCGGACGATTTTATAATCCATTTAGTTAACAATTTTAAAGATATTATGTTAAACTCTATGACTTACACTAAAAACCGCACGATGCATCTGATGCATTGTGCGGTTTTTAGACAATTTAGAAAATGAACTGCTTACTTTTTACACTTTGTATTCATTTTTTTAAATTATTTCTATCGTGTTTTATATAGACCAATTTCTGTTTTTAATAAAAAAGTTGACAAATATATTTGTTTTGAGTTATTATTATTGCAGTTTCTATTTGAATTTAAGAAAAGGAGGTCAGTTAGACCAATAACGGAATAGCGCCAGGCCTGAGTAATCAGGTGACGAGGAAAGAGCTTATCGAAAGATTCGGCGGATAGCTCTAGGGACTGTACTCTAAAAGTTGGAAAGAAAAATTAATTGCAAAATTATAACAAAACGCCAACTATGCAGAATAGAAACGCACGATGAATTATCAAGAAAATCAAACGTACTAATAGTCAAAAATCCAAAGTGAGTTTAACAGGAAATAGCTAAGGATTCTGTTAAGTCGTTCATGTTTTTTCTTGATAAATCCCCTAAGACAATTGAGAAAGTAGGATATGGAGATATGTGTGGAATTGTAGGAATTATTGGAAAAGAGAATGCGACAGATATTTTAATTCAAGGATTGGAAAAGTTAGAATATAGAGGATATGACTCAGCTGGGATTTTTGTAACAGGGAAAAATAAGGAAGATCATTTAGTAAAATCCTTGGGAAGAATTGCTGATTTACAGAGCAAAATCAATTCAGACGTTCAAGGTACAGTAGGAATTGGTCATACAAGATGGGCCACACATGGAAAACCAAGTGAAAGAAATGCCCATCCTCATACATCAAGCAATGACCAGTTTATTTTAGTCCACAATGGTGTGATCGAAAATTTTGAAGAAATAAAACAGGAATTTCTTCAAAATAAACAATTAGAAGGCGAGACGGATACTGAAATTGTGGTTCATTTGATTGAACACTTTTCAGAAGCAGGAATGGAAACAAAAGAAGCTTTTAAGAAGGCTTTGACCGTGATTCAAGGTTCATATGCTTTTGCGTTGATCGACAAAAATGATCCAGATACAATTTATGTCGCTAAAAACAAAAGTCCATTACTGATTGGTCTGGGTGATAATTTTAATGTGATTTGTAGTGATGCGATGGCAATGCTTGCTGAGACCAATCATTTCGTCGAAATTACAGATGGTGAAATGGTGATTGTCAAAGCGGATAAGATAGAAATCGAAGATGAAAAAGGCAACCTTGTTTATCGTGAGTCGTATGAAGCGCAATTAGATTTAAGTGACATTGAAAAAGGCACATATCCTTATTATATGTTAAAAGAGATCGATGATCAGCCGACTGTTATGCGTCGAATTATTCAAGAATATACGGATACATTTGGAACAACAGTGATCGATAAAGAAATTATTGAAAAAATAACTGCTAGTGATCGTATCTATATCATTGCTTGTGGTACTAGCTATAACGCTGGATGGGTTGGCAAAGCAATTCTTGAGCAAATGACAAACATCCCAGTTGAAGTCCATCTTTCAAGTGAGTTCGGCTATAATATGCCGTTACTATCCGAAAAACCATTTTTCATTTTTTTGAGTCAAAGTGGAGAAACAGCGGACAGTCGTCAAGTATTGGTACAGACGAATAAACTAGGATTGCCATCACTAACACTAACCAATGTAGCAGGGTCTACTTTATCTAGAGAAGCTGATCATACATTACTTCTTCATGCTGGACCAGAAATAGCTGTTGCGTCAACAAAAGCATACACTGCACAAATAGCTGTTTTAGCAGTTCTTGCTAAAGCTGTGGGAGACAACAAAGCACATCAAGCATCACTGGATTTTGATATCGCTCATGAGTTAAGTGTGATTGCAGCTGTTATGGAGACCATAATCGATGAAAAAATGCTTATTAGTCAGTTAGTTGAAGATTATTTATCAACAACGAGAAACGCTTTTTATATCGGACGGGGCGTGGATTATTATGTATCGATGGAAGCTTCATTGAAATTAAAAGAAATTTCTTATATTCAAGCTGAAGGTTTCGCAGCTGGTGAGCTAAAACATGGGACAATCGCCTTGATTGAAGAAGGAACACCTGTGTTTGGTGTGATTACAGATGAAAAAACGGCAACACATACTCGAGGAAATCTAAAAGAAGTTGAAAGTCGTGGAGCGCATAATTTTGTGATTTCTCTAGCAGCGTTGTCTAAAGAAACAGATCAGTTTATCATCCCGGACGTGCATCCCTTATTAACGCCATTAGCTAGTATTATTCCGACACAATTAATTGCTTACTTTGCGACATTACAAAGAGGCTATGATGTAGATAAGCCACGTAATTTAGCGAAAAGCGTCACAGTAGAATAAGAAAAAATAAGCTTTGGATAAAACTAATTTTTAGTTTTATCCAAAGCTTTAAATTCGAAAAAAATGGTTCTATTATTATGTTATTAATCTTGTTTTATCGGTATCATAACATAAAAAGTTGTTCCTGTTTTTTTATCACTACGAACGTTTAAGCCAAAATGATGACGGTCAGCAATTTCTTTGGCAATTGCTAAACCAAGTCCTGTACCATCTAATTGTTTTTTTGAGTGAACTTGATGGAAACGTTGGAAAATTTCTTTTTGTTCCTTTGGAGAAATATAAGAATCAGGATTATGAACCCGAATGACTAAATGCTCTTTTTCAAGAGTCGATTGAACAGTAATAGTTGCTTTTTTTGGAGAAAATTTGATTGCATTTTCAATCAAAATAACAAAAAGTTGGCGAATTCTACCGTAATCACCATTGACAATAACGGGGTGTTTTAGAGAATTCTCTAATAATAATTGTTGTTCTTTTTCTGCCGCTTTTAACCGTAAACTTCTCAAACTATCTGACAGAATATCGTTGATTGAAACAGGCTCCATAGCAATTGTAAACTCAGGATTTTCAAGTCTAGACAGTTCTAATAAATCATTGATCAATCGTTCTAAAACAATTGATTCAGTTAAAAGTTGTTGATGATATTGCTTGATTTTTTCGGGTTGATTAATCAGGCCATCATTCAATGATTCGAGGGAACCTCGAATAACAGTTACTGGAGTTCGTAATTCATGAGAGATTGTAGATAAGAAGTTTTTCTGTGCCTGTTCACGGTTTTCTCTCTGAAATTTTGCTTCAGCAAGGCGATTTTTTAGAATTGTTAATTTTTCTCCTAGTTGTCCCATTTCATCTTTTGTATGGATATCTAAAGATTCATCATATTTTTCGACAACAAGGTCTTCAGTGAAGTGACTCATTTTATTGATAGGAGCGATGAATTTTTTTGATAGTAAAATAGAGAGTAAAAGGCCGATGATCCAAGCCATCAAAATACTGACTAAAAGCAGTAAATAGCCTTGACTCTCTTCCTTCTGGACAGTAGAGATGGCTGAATGAAGTAAGACTACAGCTAGAACGTCTCCAGTATTATTTTTTATAGGTGCTCCAACAGTCACAGTCGGTTCGCCAATAAAATTACTAAATGCATCACTTGTTGTCGTTTTACCAGTATAAACTTTTCTGATAACGTCTCGAGCGTTATCAGGCAATTCATTATACTCTTTAGTATGCATACCGTGACCAACCGTAATGGTATCAGCATTCTCATCAACGATCCAAATATCGTCCATTGCCAATTGATCCATAAATTTAAGAAATGAAGAATACCCCATGCCCATTTTCATCGAAGAGTTTGAGCCCATCATGCCATGCATGGAAGAACTACTATCATTAGTCGTTTCTTCTTGTTCGGTAAAATAATCATTCAACGTATCTGCGATAACAGTTGCACGTCGAGTCATTTCTTCTGTATGGATAGTAACTGTTTGTCTTGAAAATAACGTACTGAATGCTAGACCGATCACTAAAGAAAAAAGAAGTAGCGTAAGCGAAAAGTAAAGAATGAGTTTTCTTGTTAGTTTATTTTTCATTTTTCCCCTCAAATTTGTAGCCTTGCCCCCACACTGTAGCGATTTCCCAGTTTGGATGATCGGCTTCATCTAATTTTGCTCGTAATCGTTTGATATGGGTATCGACAGTTCTTGCATCACCAAAATAATCAATACCCCATAAACTATCCAGCAAGTTGTCTCTAGAAAACACTTTTTCTCGGTTAGCTAAAAGTAACCAAAGAAGCTCTAATTCCCTTTTGGTCAAAAGAATTTCGTGCTGAGAGATAGTGACTCTTTTCTCTTCCAAGTAAACAATCAAGTTATCGTAGACCAGTTGTTTCATCGTGTGTTGATTTTCTTCAGTACGTTCGATTCTTCTTAGAATTGCTCGAATTCTTGCCATGACTTCGCTAGGTGAAAAAGGTTTAACGATATAATCATCTGCTCCAATATCCAATCCCATGATTCGGTGATAGTCTTCACCTTTTGCTGTGACCATAATGATGGGTACATTGGATGTTTCGCGTATTTTTTTGCAAACGCCAAATCCATCAATTTTTGGAAGCATGACATCCAGTAAAATCAGCTCGATCGAATGGGTAAAAAAAGCAGTTAAAGCTGCTTGCCCATCGGAAGCTACAATTGGATAAAAGCCTTCCTTTAGGACATATTCTTTTAGAACCTCTGTGATTTGTAAATGATCGTCAACGATCAAAATATTTTTCATGAGATTATCCTCCTCGTTTCTCCTTTCATTATAGTCAATTATTGTCTATTTGGGGAATTTATTTTCGACACATATTTGACACATGTATTCATTAAACTAAAGTAAAGTCATAAAGGAGGAATTAAGTAATGAAGAAGAAAATGATTAGTGGATTACTTGTAATATCGTGCCTAGGGGCATTAGGTTTTGCCGCTGTTAGTGAGGCTGTGGGAAGTATGGAAAATAGTCGGATGAATAGCTTTGAAATGAGACACAGGGATAGAAGATATCGCGAGTCTAGAAATGATGAAGAAGTTGAATTAGAGAAAAAAACAAATTATGATGAGGTAACAAAGGACGAAACAAAAGAAATTCAAACTAATAGGGAAGAAGTAAAGGATTATTCATATAATAGAAGGGAAAGTAGAAACCGAAATCATATGTCTGGCATGAGACAAAGACAGCATGATAGGATGAACAATTCTTGTTGGTAAAACAATAAAGAAGGCAAAAAAAAAGCATTCCCCCATCGGAGAGATGGAGGGAACACAAATCAAATTACACACAACCATAAAATACCATACTTTCTCATAATTCTCAACAATTTCGATCGTTGTGTAAAAAAATGAGAATTATTTTAGAGTAAAAATGTATTTTATTAAAAATAGTGTGAATTTCATTGTTGAATCGATATTTGATTTATAAAAATAAATAGACAATCGTGCTGTGGGATCGATTTACAAAACTCTCACAGCAAAATCAGGAGCATAAGAAGCAACTGTTGCGACTTGTACAACATCTCCAGGAACAGGTGCGTGAATATAAGAACCATCACCAGTGGAGATTCCTACATGATAGGTCCCGCCATGACTTCCCCAAAAAACTAAATCACCAGCTTGTGCCTCTGACACTGAAATCGTAGCCCCAGCAGTTTCTTGGTCAATCGTAGTTCGACCTAAAGAGCGTCCTGCAGAAGCAAAAGCGACTTGGACTAAACCAGAACAATCAAATGAATCAGGACCAGCAGCACCATATACATAGGGCTTGCCCAAATGTGTTTTTGCAGCAGCAACAACAGCCGACCGTATGTCGGTTTGTTTTGCTTGTTCTTCTTTTTGTTTTTCTATCTGAACAATTTTTTCTGATAACTGCGTCTCTTGCTTGGTTAATTCAGACTGCTGTTTGGAAATAGCTTCTGTATCTGATTGTAACGAGCTTTGTTTTTGTTTTAATTTCGCTAACTGTTCTTCTTTTTCAGTGGAAGAGTTCCTTGTGACCATGATTGGTGAAAGAGTAGATGTAAGTGTCATGTTCTGACTATTATCAAGTTCTGATAGTTCAGAAATAGTGCTACTGGACTTGATTTTTTCTAACTGATCAAGGTCAATTTTAATTTTTTGAATTTTTTTCTCTATACCTGAAAGCTGCTTGTTTTTCTCTAATTGTTGGGTTGAAAATTTTTGTTTGGTTTCTTTTAATTGTGTTAATTTTTTGGATGATTCTGTAATGAGCTGCTCTGAAGAGGAAGTAGTTTCTGTCGATGTTGCGAAGGCATGGTCGCTTAACAATAGACCGGCAGAAAGAGTTAGGCAGCTGAGAAGAAATTTAGTAATGAATTTTTTGTTTTTCAAAAAAAAAACGCTCCTTAAATAGTTGTATTTTCAGTATTGAATTTTTGAGAATGCTTAAAATAAACTTGTTGATCATGCATCTGCTATTTTAAAGCCAGTTACCATTTAACCACAAAGTGTTTAGAAAGTATGTAAAAGGTAGGTTAAATGTTTATTTCTTGATTTACAAAAAAGGATCTTTTATTTCAAATTAACAGGTTACTGTAATATAAAGAGGTTTAGATTTCAACAACAAGTGTTTTTAATAGCTAAGTTTAATAAACTTCAACAGCGATAATATTCTATCAATTGCCTACTCGTTTTTATTGACTATCTTTTTTTCTGATTTTGATTTAAAATAGTTCGTACAGTAAATAATTACGATTGTATGTAAAATTGGGGGCAAGGACATGAAAAAAGAAACCGTATTTGACGTCACTCATCAATCGATTTTAGAAATTGCGAAGGAACTTTTTTTAACGAATGGCTATAAAAATACTTCTACTCGTGATATTGCCAAAGCAGTAAAAATCACACAGCCGGCATTGTATTATCATTTTTCTAATAAAGAAGTTTTATTTATTGAAATAAATAAACAGATTGGTAATCAATTAAAATACGAAATAGAGCAGATTCAAAAAGAAGCAGATTCACTTGAAAATCAGTTGATTAAATGTACGAATGCATTGCTGAATGTTTATCATAGAGATATTTTTTCTTTCATTCATCAAAGTGCAGCTGAAATGGAGCAAGAAAATAAGCAGCAATTGTTTTATATTTTAAATGATTATTATCTAAAACCATTACAGGGGATTTTTGAATCAAGTCCTAGTCCGCTAAACCGTAAAGTGTCATCGCAAAAGGCGGCACAGTTTTATTTAATGAGTTTGTCATTGCTATTTTCAACGATTCATCAACTTTCTACAGAAAAAGAACGTTCAGAACAAATTGCTGAATTGATGGACATGGTTTTACATGGTGTTTTGTCTTAAAGAATTAACCGATTTTTTATCGAGTGATAAAAAAGTGTTGTTTAATTCTTTTTTTCATGATAGAATTTTTATCAACCGATAAAAAATGTTTGATTTATTTTTTTAAGCATTTTTTTATCAATTGATAAAAAAGAGGTGGAATCAATGTTTTTAGGTTTAGAAGAAATGAAGTTTTTTAAACTTAGGTATACGTTAGTAGTGGGTGTTATTGTATTAGTTGCTTATGTTGCATTTATGCTGTCTGGATTAGCGAATGGGTTAGCACAAGGTGTAAGACAAGGTGTTGATCAGTGGGATGCTACTAGTATTATTTTATCTGAAGATGCGAATAAGAGTTTGAATGCTTCAAGCTTGGTTATAGATGACTTAAATCAAGTTGAAGCTAAGGAAAAAGAACCACTTGGACAATACGCAGGAGCACTAAATAAAGTGGGACAAACCAAAGAGACTGATAAGATTAATATCTCACTTTTTGGGGTGACTGAAAATAGTTCGATAAAACCTAAATTAGTTGAAGGACGCTATTTTGAAAATTTAGGAGAAATTATTATACCGCAAAACTTGGTAGATAAAGGTATCAAGTTGGGAGATACTGTAAAAATTGGAAAACTCGACAAAGAATTAAAGGTCGTTGGAATCACCAAACAAAATAGTTTTAGCATTGTTCCGTTGATTTATACATCGATCGATCAATGGCAAGAGCTTAAATTTGGCAAGATTCTGGAAGGAGCTAAAGCACCGATCAATGGAATTGTTGTACGCTCTACCAAGACAAATGATATCAAATTTAAGAATGAGGATACTCATTTAGCTAAATACGAAATTGAAGAGTTTATTGAAAAACTCCCTGGTTACAGTGAACAAAATCTCACATTAAATGCTATGATTTATTTCTTGTTCGTCATTACTGCTGCGATTATTGGGATTTTCATCTATGTGATGACGTTGCAAAAAACAAGTTTGTTTGGTGTGATGAAAGCACAAGGAATCTCTAATGGATATATTATCAAATCAATTATTGCTCAAACTTTTATTTTAGGTGTGATCGGTGTTGCAATCGGTGTGGTGTTGACGTTGTTGACAAATCTTGTGTTACCTTCTGCTATGCCGTTTGAATTAGATAGCACTAACTTGTTGATTTACAGTATAGTGTTGATCGTAGTTGCTGTATTAGGCGGCGTTTTTTCAATCCGGACAGTAACCCATGTCGATCCGATGAAAGCAATAGGAGGGTAAAAAAATGACTGATATTTTATTAATGAATAATATTCGTAAAACATTTGGTAAAGGCCATGCGGAAGTAGAAGCTTTAAAAGGAATTGACTTAAAAGTTAAAGCTGGAGAATTTGTCAGTATTATTGGTCCTTCCGGTTCTGGTAAAAGTACATTTTTAACAATTGCTGGCGGTTTGCAAACACCTACATCGGGTTCTATTATGATCAATGGGAAAGATTTTACTCATTTAAATGAAAAAAAACGTTCGAGATTGCGCTTTGAAGAAATTGGATTTATTTTACAAACATCGAATTTAATCCCATTTCTAACAGTAGAGAATCAGTTCAAATTAGTAGACAAAATTGAAAAGAAAAAAACAGAGACACAACGAATAAACGAGTTATTATCTTCCTTAGATATTGCAGATTTGATCCATAAATTTCCAAGAGATCTATCTGGTGGAGAACGTCAACGTGTCGCTATTGCTCGCGCGTTGTTCAATGAACCAAGTTTGATCTTAGCAGATGAGCCAACAGCTAGTTTGGATACAGAACATGCCTATGAAGTCGTAAAAATTCTAGCAAAAGAAGCACACGAAAAACAAAAGGCAACAATTATGGTGACTCATGATCCAAGAATGATTGAATGGAGCGACAATGTCTATCGTATTGAAGATGGCGAATTGACGAAAGAGTAGTAAAAGATAAGCTGATAATAGTTAATTTAATTTTATATGACTGGGATATAACTCATAGAGTTAGGTTCCAGTCATTTCTTTTTAATTTTAAGTGTTATAAAAACTGATTTTAGGTTATGATGATAGTGGAGAAAAGTAAACAGTTAGGTATATATGTAGTTGGTATAAGAGATAAAAGAATCAAATAACAGAAAGAGAGGCAGTACAATGGATAATCGAGTAGAAGTAATGACCTTTTCGCAATTAAAAAAAATTGTAGAAGAATTAGATGCAAACACTGCTATCAATGATAATACAAAAGTATTTATTGATACTGGGTGGGACAGTGTTCAAGAGGTTGAACCAGAGGCTTTCCATGTAGAAGAAGTTGTGGAATTTAAAGTACAAGATGAGTTGACTAAAGAATTTTATGTTGGCTATACATTGATAGAAAAAGCAGAACGAATGCAGGCAAACGGTCAGGCAGAAGCCGCTGTCATTATTAGAAATCTATATTAGAAATTACTAGATTCTATAGTATACCTAGTTTCAAGCAAAAGTCTTTCCTTTTTAAAGGATACACACTATTTCCCTTTTATCTATTATTTATAAAAATAAGTGCTAAAATAGGGGAAATAATCATTAGGAAGGTGGTGTTTCTTTTGACAAATCAAATTCCATTTCCAAAGAATTACGAACGGTTTATTGAGTTGGGACAAGAAGCAGTAAAACAGAATAATTTGATTGAAGCAGTTGACTACTATGAACAAGCGTACGCAATCAAACAGGACTTTTCGCTGAATGTAGTGTTGGTAAATATATATTTAGAAATAAGTGAAAATGAACAAGCATTATCGTTAGCTTCAGAAATGAAAGAAAAGTATTTTTCATATTTAGATTATTTGGAGCTGTACATTCAAATTTTGATCCAAAATCATATGTTTATTCAAGCACATAGCATTATTAATGAACGAATTTTGATAGAACAAAGCGGAGAAATGAGGAAATTGATTTCTTTGAAGAAAAAAATTCGTCATGTTGAGCTAATGTATCAACAGTTTGAAGTTGGGAAAATCAAAGAACTTAAGGAAGAGTTGGATCGTTTAAATACGCATAATTACTATGAACAGTTGGCTATAGTGAAAAAAGCTGGTCAGTTGCCTCAAGATGAATTTATTGCGATTGGAAAAAAGATTTTATTGGATGCACAGGTACATAATTTGGTTCGGTCATGGATACTTGAAGAACTTGTAAGACTTCATGTTAAAGAAGAAGTTGATTTTTTGTGGAGAGATAACAAAAAATATACAGTAGTTCCAGCTTCTGTGGGCACCCCTTTGGATAGTGCAGCATATCAAAGAATTCTTTTGTTTTTAGAAAAAGAATTGATCAATGATGATCCTATTTTATTAGTAGATGTCATGGAAGAAATCAGACTGCATTTTGCATTACTTTATCCTTTGGCGGATGAAGTTATTGAAAATCCTAGGCTGTGGGCAGTGAGTTATATTATTTCCTATAACCATTCAATTGCGCAAAAGTATCAACTTGATGAAGATCGATCAGAAATGGAAAAAATCCAAAAGATCCAAAGCCAGCTTCGTTTTGAACTGGAGACAATGATTTTATAGTAAAAAAGAGTAAAGAGCTGAAAAGTCTCTTTACTCTTTTTTCGTTTAAAATGGCAAAAGCCGATTTACTTTCTAGTCATATGATTTATGAATAATAGCAACAGAAACGAAAGTAGGAAATATAAAAGAATACCTCCTTGGATAAAAGTGATGACTAAAAATAAAAGCTGATAATCAATATTTGTGAACTGATTAAAATAACGGCTAATAATAAACTCTGTAAAAGCTAACAGAAGTGACATAACGAATAACCTTGTGTGACGCTGACTCAATAGTATCAACTACCTAACTAAGATATTATAATAAAAATATATAATAACATATAAAAATAGTTTATTTTTTCATATTTTAAGTTGTATGAATAGATATTTGAGAAAAATATTTTCAGCATGAGTAGGAAGAAGATTGAGAGACAAAAGTAAGATAAACTTTGAAGATAATAGGTTTTTATCCTATCTGTTTTTTCTTACCTGAATATATATTAATGTATTTTGGTAAAAAGAGATTGTTTGCGAATTATTATACTTTTTTAAGAATATAAAAAATGAATTTGCCATTCGCTATGTCAGGTTGTTTTTATACGGACACAGACTAATTCTCTCTAATTTAGTGGGAAGAATAGCGATCAATGATGCGGTAAAAATAAATAGTATACAAGAAAAAGGTAATCTGTTATTTACAATAGAATGTCTATCTGTTTGTTATGACGTCGTTATGGAGGAAAGAGGAGTCATAAAAAAAATATATGTGGAGGACTCTAGAGTTGTGATGTACAAAACACCGATCATACTTTTAGAAGTAATCGATTAGTTTTGACAGGGTTTAACTAAACTTGGGTTGTTAATAAAAAAATTGCTCATCATTTAGTAGAGTAGTCTGGGTATAAAAACCTAGACTTTTTCTTTTTGGAAAAAAATTAAAAAAAGCATACCTAGCAAGAGTTAATTGATTGATAATAAATTAGTAGTTAGAAATTGAAAAACATAATGGTATTTTTTGTGATACAATAGAGGAGGAAAAAAGAGTTGATTTGAATAAAAAAATACCCCCTTTAAATTAAAGGGGGAAAGATTAGAAAACGCGCCCTGAGGGAATCGAACCCCCGTCTCAAGAACCGGAATCTTACGTGATATCCACTACACTAAGGGCGCAAGCACGTTTACTAGTTTAGCTGATATTTTGATAAATTACAAGGGGGAGGGGAAAAAATAATGAAATTTGAACAACATTTGTCACAACAACAAAAACAAGTTCAAAAGCTAGCTATGACACAACAATTACAGCAGTCTATTCAAATCTTACAATACAATTCAGAAGAACTTTACGCATACATAGAAGCAAAGTCCTTAGAAAATCCTTTAATTGATGTTCAATCAGAGACAAATTTTGGAGATCTTCCCTATTCCAGTGGTAAAACATATACCAATGAGGAACATAACTATTTAAATCAAATTCCTGATAACCATACATCGCTTTTTGAATATTTGATCGACCAAATTCATTTAAATTATCGAGATACCTATCTGCGAACATTGGTATTATTTTTAGTTGAGTATATCGATTTAAATGGTTATTTGATGATCGACTTAGAGGAAGCCGCTCTAAAAACAGGAGCAAAAGCAATTGAAATGCTAGATGCTTTGACGCTGATTCAGCAATTAGATCCAGCAGGAGTTGGGGCAAGGGACTTACGGGAATGTTTGATGTTGCAGATTGAGCGAGATGATACAGCTCCTGAATTGGCGTATATTGTCATTGAAGAAGAGTTTACTCATTTGGCTAATCGAAAATGGGGACTGATTGCTAAAAAATTTGATGTAGCATTGTCAGAAATTCAAACGATTTTTGATTATATTCAGACATTAACACCATCTCCTGGAAGCATTTTTGAATCAACTTCAGGGTTATACATACGTCCAGATCTAACGTTACGAATCGAAGAAAATCAGCTAACAGTTCTTTCAAATAAGACTGGTACACCGACCATTCAGTTTCAGCAAGCGTACTTTGAAAGAATGGAAGCAACGGATGATAAAGAAGTTCAAGAATACATCAAAGAAAAGAAAAATGAATTTGAGTGGCTGGAGAAAACGATTATTCAACGTGGGGATACGATTTTAAGAGTTGGCACGGAAATTGTCCAACGTCAGCAGGATTTCTTTTTTAAAGAGGATCGTCCATTAAAACCAATGACCTTAAAGGAAATTGCAGAATCATTGAACGTACATGAATCGACAGTTAGTCGGTCAGTTAATGGGAAATACCTAGAAACAGAATTTGGGGTTTTTGAGTTGCGTTCATTCTTTTCCCATGGTTTATCAAATGACGATACAGGAGAAGAGACCTCAACCAGTAGTATTAAAAAACAACTGCAAGCTTTAGTTGATAATGAAAATAAAGCGAAGCCACTTTCCGATCAGAAGTTGGTAGACTTGTTAAAAGAACAAGAAATTGAAATTTCCCGTCGCACTGTTACAAAGTACCGAGAAGCTCTGGGCATCCCTTCTTCTTCCAAGCGTAAAAGATATGACGAATAAAACATTAAGAATCGAAAAAGTGTCTAACTCTGAGAAAATAGAGCTAGACACTTTTTTAATTATTCAATAAATGAACGGGTTACGGCTGCCAAACTAAATGTTCCGAAGGTAAACCATCTTCAATACCTTGCCAAACAGAAATAAAGTGATACTTTTCCAATAGGTGCTTTGATGCACCATTTTTAGGATCAATAATGGCATAAAGAGTGGCTTGAGATAAGGTTTCTGATTGTTTTATCAAGTTTAATAGGGCTGAAATGATTTGAGTGGCATAGCCTTTTCCCCAGTGTTCAGGCAAAAGCATATAACCGATCTCTATTTTATTTTCTTCATCCCAAGACAATTTACCGAAACCAATATAGTCTTCTTGATCAAAAAATTTGTAATAGCCTGTTTGATCATTATGGGTTTTATTATAAGTTAAAATTTTGTCGAAATTTTCAATGGCTTCAAGTTCAGGCTCTACCTTTTCAGTGATGTAGCGCATCACACGAATATCTTTGGTGAGAACGGAATACAGGTGTTGATCATTTTTTTGATAGAATTCAAATAGTAGATTGCTATCATTGAACATTATGATTTACCTCCCAAGTTTTATTGTACGTATTTTTAAATTAAAATATGTTAATCTATTCAAAGTATATGGTCTAAAATAGTATTGACTGTTGTAACTAATAGATAGAGTATAGCAATTTTTTTATTTCCGACGATATAAGAAATGAAACCAACGCCGCCGAATAAGGTGATTTCAACAATAATTCGTTCAATTTCAGTTAACCGATCAGGCGATAAAGGAGCCATATATTTGCCCCAAAAAAGAACCGTACAAATGGGAAAACCAATACTGAATATAAGCTTTAGCATGAGTGTATTTATGTTTAAAGCCGCTGTTATCATTAAACCGATCGTGATTAATTCCAGTATGAATCGAACGCTGTCATTAAGTGTTTTGACCATGTTAGTCACCTACTTTTTTCTGGATTTTCGTTTGTCTTGTTTAATAATAACATTGGAGTTAAGGGGATAGTCAATACAACTATATCAAAAATGCTGCATCCTTGAATAATAAAAGGATACAGCATTTCTCAGTAAGCCACCTGACGGATTCGAACCGTCGACCCCCACCTTACCATGGTGGTGCTCTACCAGCTGAGCTAAGGCGGCAATATTAGTAATACAGGTAACAGATTACCGTAGATAGTAAGGTTTGTCAATATATTTCCTTGTACAATATAAGAACAAGAATGTTTATAACTTGTTATATAACTAAAGTATAATTCTATCTTATATCAAAATATTCTATTGACACAGAACTGCATGTATTGCTAAACTGAAACAAAGGGGAGAAAATAAATATGTTTATTGTTTGGGGTAGTACAGGATTTGAAAGAGATTTGGGAGATACAGTGATTCAATGCGATTGCAGTCACTGCAACAACGAAGTAATCATGCAAGGAAAGCAAGTAGGACGAAAATTCACGTTATTTTGGATTCCACTTTTTACCACATCGTCTAGTCACTACTTGTTGTGTCCAATTTGTGGATATGGCAAAGAATTATCTAAAGATGTCTTAGAGCAGTACTTAGTTAGCTCTGTAGAAACTATTACTGAGTAGACAAATTTAAAAAAAGGTTTGACAGGGAATTTATTTTCTAGTAATATACAACGTAACAACAAAAAGAATAACAGTCCGTTGAAGAGAAGAGTAAATTTGGACGTGCTTTACAAGAGAGTCTCGGTTGGTGAAAAGAGATAAGCGCATAAGAGTTGAAGATGGCCTCACGAGGACAAGCTGTTGATAGGTAAGCAGCTTCGGGAAAGCACCCGTTATCAAAGCAGCAAGTTATAAGACTTGGTCTAAGAAAAGTAATGATGATTACTTTAAAACAAAGGTGGTACCGCGATTATTCGCCCTTTACTAGTGTAAGCTAGTAGAGGGCTATTTTTATGCTCATCATGGAAATAGCGTCATTAGATTTTTTAAACAACTGAATAAATAAAGCAATGAAATGGAAAGTACGGATGAAACGATATCTAACAGAGAGCTTGGGTAGCTGAAAACAAGCGATAAACGAAATCTGGAAAATGGCCATTGAGCAGCGCTTCGAGTGAATTATTCATAAGACAGCGACGGATGTACCCGTTATAGTACTAGAGTATAATCGATCATTGATCGCCGTACTTGATGAGGATATCTATGTGAGTAGATATCAAATAGAGGTGGTAGCACGCAAAAGCGTCCTCAAATGTATAATTTTTATACATTTGAGGACGCTTTTTTTCTTTTTATAAATAACAATAATGGAGGGATAATAGTATGAAGAAAAAGTTATTGTGTATTGCATTGGTATTAGCAGGAATCGTTGGAATTGCAGCGTGTGGAAATACTGACAAGGCTTCATTAAACAAAGAAAAAGAAACGAAAATCATTCGAGTCGGCACATCACCTGGACCCTATAGTGAATTATTTTTAGAAGCCGTCAAACCTATTTTGGAGAAGGATGGCTATCAAATAGAACAAACAGAATTTACAGAATTGATCCAAGCTGATGTGGCACTATCAGAGGGGACTATCGATTTAAATGTTGACCAACATACCGCTTATCTAAACAATTTTAATGAAAATAAAGGAACTCACTTGGTTGGTATCACACCAATTCCAACTGTTCCAGCAGGGCTGTTTCCAGGGAAAAGAACTACGCTAGATGAAGTGAAAGAAGGCGATAAAATTGGGATTCCAGATGATGCTTCAAATACTGCACGAGCCTTCAATCTCTTACAAAAAGCTGGCTGGATCAAGTTAAAAACAGGAATCGATCCAGTAAAAGCAACAAAAGAAGATATTGTGAGTAATTCGAAGAATCTGGAACTGGTCCAAATGTCATCCGCTCAAATCCCTAGAAGTCTAGCAGATTTAGATTTTGCAGTGATTCCAGGAAGTATTGTATACAGCGCCAAGCTTGATCCAAAAGACAGTTTACTTTCGGAAGATGTGTTAAAAGACTACGAATTAGTCGCCACGATTGATGAGAAAAATTCAAAGAGTGATTGGGCTCAAGCTGTAGTGAAAGCTTATCATTCAGAAGAGTTTCAAAAATATTTAAAAGAGCATAATCAAGGAAATTACTGGTTTATTCCAAAAGAATTACAGGGGGAACAGAAATGATCGAATTAAAAAATATAGACGTTACTTTTTACCAGAAGAAACAGCGAATCGATGCAGTAAAAAATGTTTCTCTAACAATTGAAAAAGAAGATGTATTTGGAATTGTGGGGTATTCAGGTGCAGGAAAAAGTACTCTGGTTCGGGTAATCAACTTACTACAACGACCAACAGCTGGACAAGTGATCATCAACAACCAAAATATACTTTCTTTTTCAGCAAAAGAATTAAGGGCTCAACGGAAAAAAATCGGGATGATTTTCCAGCATTTTAATTTAATGAAAGAACGCTCGATTTTTGCGAATGTTGATTTTTCTCTAAAGTATTCTGGATTGTCGAAAGAACAACGTAAAGAAAAAATCGAACGACTGCTCGACCTAGTCGGTCTTTCAGACAAGAGAGATGCTTATCCTAGCCAACTGTCGGGCGGACAAAAGCAACGTGTAGCTATTGCTAGGGCATTAGCGAATGATCCCGAAATATTATTATGTGATGAAGCAACGAGCGCTTTAGATCCTAAAACAACAATTCAAATTTTAGACCTATTGAAGAAATTAAATAAAGAATTAGGCTTAACGATTGTTTTGATCACTCATGAGATGCAAGTAGTGAAAGAAATTTGTAATAAAGTAGCAGTGATGGAAGACGGACAGGTGATTGAAGAAAATGATATTGTATCGATTTTCAGCCAACCTAAAGAAACCTTGACGAAGGACTTTATCCGGACAGCAACACATATCGATCAAGCATTGGAAACAATTATTCAACATCCTAGTTTGACTGATTTGAGTGGAAATGAAGTGTTGGTGGAATTTTCTTATGTAGGAGAACAAACAAGCGAACCGCTGATTGCTCAGCTTTACAGTAAATATCATGTGGTGACGAATATTTTATATGGAAATGTAGAAATCTTGCAGCAAGTGCCAATTGGTAATCTGATCGTCATTCTTTCGGGAGAAGAAACTCAGCGAGATAGAGCTTTGGACTTTCTGCAAAAACAGGGTGTGAAAATCAAAGTTTTGAAAAAGAGCGAACCAAAAGAAAGTGTTATCCCGTTACATGTTATCTAAATAAAAAAAGGAGTGACCTAAATGCAGTCATTTTTACAACAATATTTTCCAAATGTTTTACTACTAAAACAAGAGTTTATCGATAGTACGATTGAAACACTTTATATGGTCTTTTGGACGGCGGTTATCGCTGGTATTCTAGGGACATTACTTGGCGTCGTTCTAGTTGCAACAGGTCCTGAGGGGATTTTAAAAAATAGTGTTCTGTATAATATTTTAGAAAAAATTATCAACGTTTGTAGATCCATTCCCTTTATCATCATGTTGGCATTGATTCAGCCGATCACTCGTTTTTTAACAGGAACAACGATTGGTACAACTGCTGCGTTAGTGCCGCTGGTGATAGGGGTGATTCCATTTTTTGCTCGCCAAATCGAAAATGCCTTATTAGAAGTCGATTCGGGTGTGATTGAAGCGGCGGAATCAATGGGAACTAGCCCTTTGGGAATTATTTTTAGAGTGTATTTAGTAGAGGGCTTACCAAGTATCATTCGAGTTTCATCGGTTACGATCATTAATCTGATTGGGTTAACGGCGATGGCTGGAGCGATTGGAGCAGGTGGTCTGGGGAATCTTGCAATCACTAGAGGTTATAATCGATTCCAAACAGACGTCACAGTTGTTGCAACGATGATTATTTTAGTTTTGGTTTTTGCCAGCCAGTTTATTAGCAACACATTGATCAAAAAAACATCACATTAAAAAAACGAAAAGAGGAAATAGAATGAAAAAAACAGTGAAAATTATCGGATTAGCATTAACAATTGGGTTTGTATTAGCAGGATGTTCTGCTGGAAGTGCCAAAAGTGAAAAGAATGAAGTTGTAAAATTAGGTGTAGTTGGCGCGAATAATGAAGTACTAGAATCAGTCAAAGAACGATTGAAAGATGAGGGAATCGATTTAGAGCTTGTTGAATTCTCTGATTATACACAACCAAACGCGGCCTTAGCTGAAAAAGAAATCGATTTAAATTCATTCCAGCATCAAATTTTCTTAGATAACTATAATACAGAACATAAAACAGACCTAGTCTCCATTGGTAATACTGTTAGTGCGCCACTGGGAATATATTCTTCAAAAATCAAAGACGTTAAAGAATTAAAAGAAGGTGCTGAGATCGCGATTCCAAATGATGCAACAAATGGCGGACGTGCCTTACTATTGTTACAAAGTGCTGGATTGATCAAAGTTGATCCTGCTAAGAAGCAAACACCGACAGTAAGTGATATTACTGAAAATAAATTAAACTTAAAGATCACAGAATTAGATGCTTCACAAACGGCTAGAGCACTTCAAGATATCGATGCTTCTGTAATCAATAGCGGAATGGCTGTTGATGCTGGCTTTGTTCCAGCAAAAGATGCAATTTTCTTAGAGCCTGTGGATAAAACGTCTAAGCCCTATGTGAATATCATTGTTGCGCGTAAAGAAGACGAAGACAATAAAACATACAATAAAGTAGTGGACACATATCAACAAGAAGAAACCAAAAAAGTGATTGAAGAAACATCAAAAGGTTCTAGTGTTCCAGCTTGGGAAACATTTGGCAGAAAATAAAAAGGAGGACGATTAGATGACTACATTGACAAAACAATCGATTCAAGCAGAAATCCAACAAAACACAGATGAAGTGATCGCACTTAGACGTCATTTTCATCAATATCCAGAAGCTAGTTTAAAGGAATTTGAAACAATCAAACGAATCAAAGAAGAACTAAATAAACTAGGTATTCCATTTGAAGAAGTAGGCGAAACAGGTGTACTTGGAACCATTGAAGGAGCAAAACCTGGTAAAACAATTATTTTAAGAGCAGATATTGATGCGTTAGAATTGGAAGATGCTACAGGAAAAGAATACCAATCTAAAAATCCTGGATTAAATCATGCCTGTGGACATGATGGACATGCAGCGGCCTTATTAGGCGCTGCAAAAGTGTTAAAAAACCATCAAGACGATTTTGCTGGGACCATCAAATTAGCTTTTCAGCCAGCAGAAGAAATCGGAGCTGGAGCCTGTCAGTTTGTCGATGGTGGTTTTGTAGAAAACATCGATCAAGTTTTTGGTATTCACTTAGATTCAAGCGTTCCTGTGGGGAAATTAGTAGCAACAAAAGGGGCAACTAATGCCTCATGCGATATTTTTAAAATTGAGGTCGAAGGACTAAGTAGTCATGTAGCACAACCGAATGTCGGACGGGATGCTTTACTATCGGCGGCAAGTATTGTCGTTGAATTACAGAAAATTGCTGCAAGAGAGGTAAGTCCTTTAGACCCGATTGTTGTTGGTATTGGAGTACTTGATGCTGGAACGAGATATAATATTGTTGCTAACCATGCAAGAATCGAAGGAACAGTTCGAGCATTCAGCCATGAAACAAGAGCGTTCGTTTTAAAACGTGTTGAAGAAATAGCAAATCAAATTGCTGAAGCACACCGAACAAAAATCTCATCTTTTCATATTCATGATGCAGCAGGACCTTTGATCAATGATGATACTGCAACTGAATTAGCGCAAAAGGTAGCGGCTGAAATTGTTGGAAGTGAAAATGTTGTCACTGATCATACGAAGAGTTTAGGTGCAGATGATTTTGCGGATTTTTTACTGAAAGCGCCAGGCGTATATGGAAGAGTAGGCACTCGAAACCTGGATAATCCAGATACACAATATGGCCATCACCATGAAAATTTTGATATCGATGAAGCGGGACTTGCATTGGCAACAGAATTTCACGTGCGTTATGCTCTGACTTATTTAAATTTATTTGAATCGTAATATGAACAAACATAAGTATTGATACTGGAAAGAGTTCAATACTTATGTTTTTTCTTTATGTAAGACCATTATTATTAAAAGTGTTGACTAGAGATATAAGCAAAATAATTCAATATATTGTACAAAGAGCGAAAGTATTGCTCAACAATATTCTTGCTTTTCAAATCAATTATGGTAGACTATTTTTGTAAAGAAAGGTGATTAAGAATGTTTTTTCTTTCAGATAAATTTGTGAAAAGAAGCAGCTCCCAACAGATGAATGTGATGAAGCATTGTTGTGGAGCCTAATAAAATGAACGCTTCATCGTCAAAATAAAGACTGAATTTTTGAGACTAAGCGGTAGTCTTATTTAGTGTTGCTTTTGACGATGATCATGATTTTTATAGTGCTGAACAAAGGACAACGTGTTTCGTACGTTGTCCTTTGTCGATATGACAAGGGATAAGATAGGTGAACCTATTTGATCGCTTGTTTTTTTATCTGAATAAACAACAAATGACCTTTACGTTAAACGTACGAAAGCGTTGTGCAAAACAACTTTAATTTTTGAGTAGATAAAAACTGATAGTTACTGAAATTTACAATGAATGAAGAGCAAAGCATTTCAAAGGAAGCTTTGCAAAAATCGAAAAGAGGAATAAAAAAATGAGTTTATTAACAATCGAACATCTAACCCAACGTTTTGGCGAAAAAATTCTGTATGAAGATACATCCCTTCGTGTCAATAAAGGTGATCATATGGGGCTAACTGGACAAAATGGTGTAGGGAAATCTACTTTAGTCAAGATCTTAACCGGTGAAATTTTGGCAGATGATGGTAGCATTACTTGGCAAAATAATACGAAAATCGGGTACTTGGATCAATACGTTGAGGTGATTGGCAATAGTACGATCAATGAATTTTTACATCAAGCGTACAAGGTACTTTATGAAATCGAAGAGAAGATAAATGAGTTGTACACAGAGTATGGTGAAACTGGTGCAGACAAATTGTTAGAGCGGGCAGGGAACTTACAAACGCAACTAGATGAAAGTGATTTTTATCAAATCGATCCGATCATCAATGATCTTGCGAATGGTTTAGGAATTGAAGCAATCGGATTAGAGCGACCAATGAATGAGTTAAGCGGTGGACAACGATCCAAAGTTATTTTGGCAAAGTTGCTACTAGAAGAACCTGATGTTTTATTATTAGATGAACCGACAAACTATTTAGATGATACTCATATTCAATGGCTGATCGATTATTTAAATGATTTTGATGGAACGTTTATTTTAGTGTCCCATGATTATCACTTTTTAAATGCTGTTACGAATTGTATTTGTGATATTGAATTTGGTAAATTAACGAAATATACTGGGAATGTGGAAAAATCTTTTGCTCAAAAGGAACAAAATAAAGAAAGCTACTTAAAACAATACCATGCCCAACAAGCAAAAATTGAAAAAGCAGAAGCCTATATTCGTAAATACAAGGCCGGTAATCGCGCGACTATGGCAAAAAGTCGACAAAAACAATTAGACCGTGTAGAACGTATGGCACCTCCAGGCAGTTTAATGAAACCACAAATTCAATTTCCCTATCAGCCAATCGTCGCAAGCCTAGCATTGATTACAGATGAATTAGTGATTGGATACAACGAACCATTATTAGCTCCGATCAATTTATCTGTGCATAGTGGAGAAAAGGTAGCCATTAAAGGATTTAACGGCATTGGTAAATCAACGCTGATCAAAACTCTAACTGGTAGAATTCAACCGATCAGTGGGGAGTATCAGTATCCAGCGAATACTAAAATCGCTTATTTCTCCCAAGAGTTGACGTGGGAAAATGACTATTTGACTCCATTAGCCTATTTAAGTGATTGCTTTCCTAAAAAAACAGTGAAAGAAATCCGTACGTATTTAGCGAAATGTGGATTGCCTGATAAGTTAGTAAATCAACAACTACGTCTACTAAGTGGGGGAGAACAAACAAAAGTAAAACTAAGTGAGCTGACAATGGATTCAAGTAATCTTATTTTCTTGGATGAACCAACGAATCACATTGATGCAGCAGCGAAAGACAGCTTGCGTCAAGCGATTCAACAGTATCAAGGAACGATTGTGATCGTTTCCCATGAGGAAGAATTTTATACAGATATCACAGATCGTGTCATCAATATTGAAGAAATGATCAGATAATAAAAGAGGTCGAGACAAAAGGTCTTATCTCCGATTATTCAGAGTTAAAGCCCGTAACAAAACTAACAAGCAGTTTTGTTACGGGCTCTTTTCTTATTTCATCAGTCCATCATGGATCTTATCTAAATTCCATTTCATCATGGCGTAATAACTGTCACCATCTTCGCCTTTTTTAGCAATAGAATCAGTAAAGATCGTACTGTAAATCGGTAAGTCTGTTTCTTTTGAAACTCGTTCCATACTACGTTTGTCTACACTTGTTTCAACAAATAGAGAAGGGACTTTTGTTTTATGAATTTTATCGATGATTTGTTTCATTTGATCTGGTGTTCCTTGACTTTCTGTATTGATTTCCCAAATGTAAGCAGCCGTCAATCCGTATGCTTTCGAGAAGTATTTAAAAGCACCTTCACTTGTGACTAGTAACTTTTTGTTTTCAGGAATATCTGCGAATTTTTCTTTAGCTTCTTTGTCTAAAGCAGACAGTTTTTCAATGTATTCTTTGGCATTTTTTTCATAGGTTTCTTTATTTTTAGGGTCTTTTTTGCTCAATGTATCTCTGATCGATTCTACATAAGCAATTCCGTTTTGGATATCTAACCAAGCATGTGGATCTTGTTCATTTTCTTGTCCAGCACTCGTTAAGTACATTGGTTCAACATTTTTACTAACGGAGAAAAAGTCTTGATCTTCTGTTTTCTTAGCTGTTTCCATTAGTTTACTGAACCAGCCGTTTCCCCCTGTTTCTAAGTTTAGTCCATTGAAGAATAAAACGTCCGCTTCAGAGGCTTTGGCAACATCTTCCGGTAATGGTTCATATTCATGTGGATCTGTTCCTACGGGTACGATACTGTGTAAATTGACTAAATCTTTCCCCACATTATCGACCATATCAGCAAGAATCGAGTTAGTGGCAACAACATTGATTTTTTCTTTATCTGAGGTATCTGCAGACTTAGACTGACAAGCAGCTAGTAAAAATAAACTAGCTAGTGCCGTAATAAAAAGTATTTTCTTTCTCATAATGTAGGTTCCTCCGTTTTCTGTTTATTGATAAAAAATAAGCCTTTTTTAGGGGAAAATAGAAAAGCGATAATGAAAAATGCCGCTGCGGTTAAAACGATCGTAGCACCTGAAGCTAAGTTATATGAATAACTAAAGAATAAACCGATGATCGAACTTAGTATCCCAAAAAGAGAAGCTAAAGCAATCATTGTAGGCAAGTGATTCGTCAACAAGTAAGCAGTAGCGGCAGGCGTGATCAACATGGCAATCACTAAAATCGTTCCCACTGTTTGTAAAGATGAAACAGCCACTAATGTTAATAAAAACATCAATGCATAATGGAAAAATTGAACATTCAGCCCATAAGCTTGCGCCATTGTTGGATCAAAAGAGGTGATTTGCAGCTCTTTATAGAACAAGCCAACGAATATCAACACGATGATTCCAACGACAATAGTAATCAAAATATCAGAATCTCGAACGGCTAAAACATTCCCGAAGAGAATATGATAAAGGTCAGTTGAACTTTTTGCGAATGAGATCATAATGATTCCTAACGCGAAAAATGAACTAAAAACAACACCAATAGCTGTATCATTTTTTAACTGACTTTTTTGAGTAATAAACCCAATCAATAAAGCCGCTAAAATACCAAAAATCGAAGCGCCGAAAATATAATTGACACCAAACATATAAGAAGCCGCAACCCCAGGTAAGACAGCATGAGAGATGGCATCTCCCATCAAAGACATTCCTCGTAATACGATAAACGACCCAATGATTCCTGAAACCAATCCAACGATGATCGAGGTAATCAAAGCATTTTGTAAAAATTGGTAGCGAATCAGCCCGTCAATAAAATTTGTAATCATGCATCAGCCACTCCTTTGATAATTATATCGCCCATTGTTTCACCATATGCTAATTGGATATTTTTATTTGTAAATGTAGTTGCAACGGGTCCACAAGCAATTAGTTTTTTCTTTAAGATGATAACTTCGTCAAAATAGTGAGCGACTTTGTGAAGATCATGATGGACGATCACGATTGTTTTTCCAGCTTCTTTTAATTGTTTTAGAATATCCATGATGACTTTTTCGCTCGTCATGTCAATGCCGACAAAAGGTTCATCTAATACAATAATATCAGCTTCTTGAGCAAGTACTCTGGCAATAAATACTCGTTGTAATTGCCCACCAGATAACTCACCAATCTGGCGCTTAGCAAATTCTTCTAATTGCACTGTCTTAAGTGCTTTTAAGGCTTGTTCCTTTTCTTGTTTTTTAGGGCGCTTCATCAATCCTAATTTTGGATAGGTACCTAGAAGAACAACCTCCAAAACATTGATGGGAAAAGACAGGTCTAATGCGCTACGTTGTTCCACGTAAGCGATTCGTTTCTTTTGAGTATCAAGAAGTTGTTCTCCTAATAAAACTGTTCTTGAATCTGTTTTAAGTAATCCAAGCATTCCTTTTAGAAAGGTAGATTTTCCCGCACCATTTGGCCCGATAATTCCTGTGATTTTTCCAGCGGGAATTTGTAAAGAAATATCGTTTAAGGCCTTTTGCCCTTGATAACTAACTGTTAAATGTTTGATTGTAAGAATATTATTATTTATAGACATAAAAAAACCTCCTTTTTAGGTTTGCCTTAAAATCAGTATAAGATAAACTTAAATTAAAATCAATCCATTTTTTAGGTTAGCCTAAAAATAAATAAAAAAAGTAAGTGGGACATAACTTTTCGAGTCATATCCCACTCACTTAGAATCTGTATAAACGCTTCTGTTCTAACTTCCATTTCTTACTATCATTTACTTTGATAAGGTCCAAGTAAATTGAAAATCGATTTTGCTAATTCTGAATGTGTGTTATCTTTAGGGTATTGATTGGATAATAAGATTACGGCATTTTGAAGATCTTTTGAAACCATTGCATTTGATTCAAAACCACCTTCTGTACCATGCCCTTTAATATAATTAGGGAAATTGTAAAGTCCACCCATGTATTTTGTTTCAGTGTCAGGCGTCCAAAGTTCATCGATGATTTGTTGGTCAACAATTTTCCCTTCAAATAAACTAGAGTAAAATAAATAAAGATCGCCAACAGTCATTCCAACATTTCCCGTACCAATTTCTTGATCGAATGTTAAGGTATCATCACGGATGATAGAACCAAAATTTTTACCATCAACTTTCTCATAGGCATAGGTTCGGTTACTTGACTTGATGAAGTCATTATAAAAGCAGGTATGAGATAATTTAAGACCTTGGTTGAATGTTTGAGTAAATAAAGTTCGGTAAGAAGTGCCAGTCAATTGTTCTAGAATACCAACTAAAATTGAATAGTTGACCGCCTCATATTTATATTTCCCATAGATGCCCATCGCTGCATTTGAAATCGAAAATTGAAGAAAGGCATCATCAGACATCATGATCGTCGGCTTGATTTTTTGATATAAGCCGGAAGTCATCGAAAGTAATTGGCGAATCGTGATTTTTTCACTACCTTCAATAGTTGGATAAAAACGATCTAAAGTATCATCTAATGAGAGCTTCTGTGCTTGTACTTGTTGTAAAATAAGAGAAGCAGTAAAGGCTTTTTGAATTGACCCAATTTGAAATGTAGATTCGTAAGTGTTGGGACGATTTTCCGAAAAATTCGCGTAACCAAACCCTTTCTGCAAAATAATCTGTCCATTGTGAATAACAAGAGCGGTACCGATAAATTGTTTATCTTCCAATTCCTGATTTATTTCATTAGCAAAATCAGAAGTGGGTTGGACTTCTTTATTAAAATTTTCTGCTTGTTGTGCATCTGGTGTAAGGGATGTAGAAGACTGCGTTGTCTCTGTGATGGACTCACTTGAACCAGTTTGAGAAGCAGGTGTAGTCCGATTTTGAAAAAATAAAAGATAAAGTTCTATTCCTACCAAAATGATTAAGAGCAAAATAATTAATATGGGCGTATAAGGGCTTCTTTTTTTATGATGTTTCTTGTAGTGCATGTCTTCGACCACCTCCGATTAGTACTTATTTTACTTGTACAATGGAGAAACGCAAGATGATTGTATAGGATTTAACGAACACTTTTGTAAGCACAAATTTAATTCGATTAAAAGTCGTTGGATTTTCATATATTTGTCACAGGAAAGAAAAAGATCCATGATTTTTTATGGAATCAGTGTTAAAATAGAAAATGAAGTGTTTAATTATAAGAATAGAAAAATATCTAGATCACGGAGGAAATCATGACCCAAAAATACCAGGATAAAACATTACGAATCTTTAGTTTGAATGCAAATCGCCCTTTAGCAGAGAAAATTGCTGAAGTCGTCGGGACTGAACTAGGAAAAAGCACGGTGCGTCAGTTTAGTGATGGAGAGATTCAAATCAATATTGAAGAGAGTATTCGTGGGGACCATGTTTTTCTTGTTCAATCAACCAATCTTCCTGTCAATGACAACTTAATGGAGTTGTTGATTATGATTGATGCGTTAAAACGAGCAAGTGCTAAAACAATCAATGTGGTATTACCTTATTATGGGTATGCTAGACAAGATCGGACTGCTAAACCAAGAGAACCGATCACAGCAAAATTAGTGGCTAATTTATTAGAAGAAGCCGGGGCAACGCGCGTACTGACGCTAGATCTACATACAGTTCAAGTCCAAGGATTTTTTGATATTCCAGTAGATAATCTGTTTACAATGCCATTATTTGCCCATAATTATCGTGAGCAGCAATTGACAGGGGAAGATATCGTTGTCGTTTCTCCTAAAAATAGCGGGGTACAGCGTGCGAGAAGCTTGTCTGAATACTTAGATGCGACATTAGCAATCGTGGATCAAGATGAAGTTGATGGTGTACGCTCAGGTTATGTTATTGGTGAGGTCAAAGGCAAGACATGTATTTTAGTAGACGATATTTTAAATTCCGGCGGTACGATGGCGACAGCTGCAGAGATTTTAAAAGAAAATGGAGCAAAACGTATCTATGCTTGTGCTTCTCATGGGTTACTATCTAAAGGAGCTAAAGAAACCTTAGATGCATCACCAATTGAACAGATTTGTGTGACTGATTCTGTCTTTATTTCTGAAGACCGCAAACCAGTTGCGTTGAATATTGTTTCTTGTGCTGAGCTGATGGGCGAAGCAGTAAAACGAATTCATGAAAATACACCAATGAGTCCGTTATTTCGTTTAGAAGAAAAATAAACATCGTAATCTGTTTAAATCAAGAAAGAAGTTCAGCTATTGCTTTAGACTGGACTTCTTTTTAGTATTTATTTGGTTAAATAAAAGTACTCATTAAAAATGATACAAGCAAAGGAAAGGGGCTACACGTGTGAAAGAACAGAAAAAGGGAGTTTTATTAGGCTTTATTGCGTATGTATTTTGGGGGATCATTCCGATTTATTGGAAGTTATTGCCTACAGTCGATCCGTTGGATATATTATGTTATCGCATCGTTTGGTCTTTTCTATTTATGATCGTTTATATTTTAGTGACGAAGAGATGGTCGTTATTTTTAGCCGAGGTCAAAATGGTTATACAAGATAAGAAAAAATTATTTGCTATTATTTGTGCGGCTATTTTGATTTCAGTAAATTGGTTCACCTTTATTTATACAGTTAGTCAAGGGCACGTTACCCAAGCGAGTTTGGGCTATTATATGAATCCACTAGTGAACGTTTTATTGGCAACTCTGATTTTGAAAGAGAAATTAAGTCGTTCAGGGATGATTGCATGCGGATTAGCTTTGCTGGGGGTTCTTTTACTAACGATTCAAACAGGTGAAATTCCGTTAGCGCCACTTATCATGGCTGTGACATTTAGTTTTTATGGATTGATCAAAAAAGGAGTTACTGTGAGTTCGTATACAGGGTTGACGATTGAAACATTTGTCATTTTACCCGTGGCTTTGGTCTATCTACTATTCTTTTCACGACAAGGATTTATGCACTACGAACTATCTACTAATCTGCTGCTGATGGGTGCAGGAGTCGTTACGGCAATTCCTTTATTGCTTTTTGCACAAGCGGCAAAACAGATTTCTTATATTATTTTAGGCTTTATTCAGTATGTAGGACCAACCTTAATGCTGATATCTGCACTATTTTTATACCATGAGCCTTATTCAGCCGATCAATTTATCGCATTTGGTTTTATTTGGGCAGGGATAGCTGTTTTTACGTATGGCAATATTTATACGTATCGAAAAGAAAAACGTTTTGTAAAATAGTTGATAAAAGAATCATTCTTTGAGGAACATTTCCAGTTATGTTAAACTAATCCCATTAAAAAGGATTCAGAAAGGACGAGTTCAGTGGAAACCATTTATTTAGATCATGCAGCAACAACACCTGCGCATACAGCAGTTATTGAGATAATGGCCAGTGAAATGGCCAATACCTTTGGCAATCCGTCTAGTATCCATACATTTGGCAGACAAGCCCATCGTAAGTTAGAAGACATCCGTCAAGTGATTGCGGCAAGCCTTGAAGTAAAGCCACACGAGATTATCTTTAATAGTGGTGGAACAGAAGGGGACAACACGGCAATCATTGAGACGGCATTTTCTAGAAAAGAGCAGGGAATGCATCTGATTACAACAGCGATCGAGCATCCTGCTGTTTTAGAAACAATGAAGTATCTGGAAGAGTTGGGGTTTGAAGTGACCTATCTACCTGTTGACATAGATGGAAATCTGTCCATCGCAGATTTTGAAGCTGCTTTGCGGGATGATACAATTTTGGTTTCCGTGATGTATGGCAATAATGAAATTGGTAATTTAATGCCGATCAAAGAAATCGGGGAATTATTAAAAGAACATCCAGCAATTTTTCATACAGATGCTGTACAAGCATATGGCTCTGAACGGATTTTACCACATGAATTAGGGATTGATTTATTGAGTATTTCTGCTCATAAAATCAATGGACCAAAAGGTGTAGGCTTCTTATTTAAAAATGATGCCATTTCTTTACCGTCATTTTTACACGGTGGAGAACAAGAAGAAAAACGCCGAGCAGGGACGGAAAATTTAGCTGGTATTGCTGGAATGGGCAAAGCAGTCGAACTTTTGACAGAGGCTGAAAAAGAAATACGGCATGAAAAATATATCAAATTTGAACGAATTATTTTAACTGAACTGGATAAAGCTCAGCTTGATTATCGGATCAACGGTAATCCTGAAAATAAGTTGGCTCATATTTTAAATGTACAATTTAAAGGCGTGCCAAGTGATTTATTGTTGATGCACTTAGATTTACAAGGTGTGGCGATATCAACAGGTTCAGCTTGTACTGCAGGCACAGTCGATCCTTCTCATGTTCTACAAGCGATGTATGGCGAAAATGATCCAGCCATCAAGGAATCTGTACGAATCAGTTTTGGATTAGGAAATGATGAAGCACAGATCCAACGATTAACAGCTATATTAGTCGACATAATTCAAAAAATTAAGTAGTAATTAAAGAAAAGTCAGATTAGAACTAGCAAAAAGAAAGCGTACCAACTATAATAAAAGAGACAATAAATAAAGAGGTGGAAAAATGGCATTTAAAGAAAAAGCAACAGTAGAAGGTTGTACGGTATTTTATAAAGTAAATGAACAAGCAAAAAAATACACGTTAAAAGATAATGGCTTCACTGAAACGAATTCAGGGAATTTTCAGTTGATTCGTCCATTGGATGCAACACCCCAAAGTAAAGAAGGCTTTAAATTAAAAATCACGATCGCAGAAGATTTAAAAACATTGAAAATGTCTGTGACAACAGCTAATGGTTTAAAATCAATGAATATCTTCAAAAGTGAATCTCATGCAATGAGTCAAGAGAAGTTTTATTTCTTGATGGATGGTATGATCAGTCGCGGGGTTTTTGAGAAAGCATAATGCTATATTCTGAAAATAAGACAAGATCGACAAGGTCTTGTCTTATTTTTTTGCGTTCAAAATGAAGAATAATTTTACTGAGAAGCAAGTTGTTCACTCTTAATACCTTTACTTCTTCAAAAATACTAGTATAATAAGTATCACTGAAAAGTTACGACCTTCAAATCGTAGATGAGTTCAGAATCTAAATTGAAATGATGGTGATCAAATGACAGATAACAGCAAAACTCGTGTTGTTGTAGGCATGAGCGGAGGTGTAGATTCTTCTGTTACAGCACTGCTTTTAAAAGAGCAAGGCTATGATGTCGTGGGTATCTTTATGAAAAATTGGGATGACACGGATGAAAATGGTGTGTGTACAGCCACCGAAGATTACAAGGATGTAGCGAAAGTTGCCGACCAAATCGGTATTCCTTACTACTCTGTAAACTTTGAAAAGGAATATTGGGATCGCGTATTTGAATATTTTCTTAAAGAATATCGCTTGGGACGGACGCCAAATCCTGATGTGATGTGTAATAAAGAAATTAAATTCAAAGCTTTTTTAGAGTATGCGATGCAACTAGGGGCAGATTATGTAGCAACTGGACATTATGCCCAAGTAGAACGAAAAGAAGACGGCACCGTACGTATGTTACGTGGTGTGGATAATAATAAAGATCAAACATATTTCTTGAGTCAATTGTCTCAAGCGCAATTAGCTAAAACGATGTTTCCTTTAGGAGGCATGGAAAAATCAGAAGTTCGAGCAATCGCAGAACGTGCTGATTTAGCAACTGCAAAGAAAAAAGATTCAACAGGTATTTGTTTTATCGGAGAAAAGAACTTCAAACAATTTTTAAGTACCTATTTACCTGCTAACAAAGGGAATATGGTTACTTTAGATGGAGAAATCAAAGGGCAACATGATGGTTTGATGTATTATACGATCGGACAACGCCAAGGCTTAGGAATTGGCGGCGGCAAAGGCTCACAAGAACCTTGGTTTGTAGTGGGAAAAGATCTAGCAACGAACACATTATATGTTGGACAAGGGTTTCATCATGAACAATTATACGCAACGCATTTAGATGCAAGTGAAATTCATTTCACAGTGGATACAGAAATGCCAAGAGAATTTGAATGTACAGCGAAATTCCGTTATCGTCAAGATGATATTCCAGTTAAAGTTGTGTTAACGGGTGATGGAACAACAGCTAAAGTTATTTTTTCAGAACCAGTTCGAGCAATCACTCCTGGACAAGCAGTCGTATTTTATGATGGGATGGAATGTCTTGGTGGCGGTTTGATCGATCAAGCGTATCAAGAAGAAAAAGTGTTGCAATATATTTAATCAAAAAACGAGTAGGGACTTTTTCCTACTCGTTTTTTTGATTATAGTTACGAAAATATGCTCTCGATTCTGGTGAAACAATAAGATAAAGCATTGAAAATAACTCAACGACACGAAATGCTAGCATAATCATTTTCGGAAACATACTGACCATCATTGGTGGGTAAAAGTACATTAAAAAAATAAATGGAATGAAAAGTATAGAGATGACGTAGCCTTTTTTTCCCCCTGTTATCAATCCAGCTATTTCAATAATATAAATTAGAAAAACAGCTATCTGATACCAAACATCTGATCCAAAGCTTCCATTTCCTTCAACTACAGTTTTCAATGCCAAGATCAACGATAGGATGAGCAAAATATTATTATATAATAGTAAATAAATAGCTATCGAATTCCAAAATACAGGTTTTTTCATAATCAGAAACGTTCCTTTCTATTCTTTTCATATTTTAGCAAATGCTCTTTCTATTCGCAATGATAGAAAGAGAAAAACAAGTTTATTCTTACGGCTATTCCAATTTGTGGTAAACTTAAAATAATGAACGTTTAAACAAAAAAGTATTTCACAAGCACTTAAGTTGAAAGTTTCCCCCTAAGTGACTAAAATAGCTCTTGTAGAAAGAATTGGAGTGATAGATCAATGTACCAAGTGGTTACCATGTACGGCGATAATGAGCCTTGGTGGTTTTTTGAGGACTGGCAAGAAGATATCGAAGAAAATAGAACATTTGACTCTTTAGAAGATGCGGAACGTTACTACATAAAACAATGGCAAGAACTTTCTTCAACATATGAGTACATAAATACAAAAGTGAATTACTTAGCAGCGTTTTGGAACAATGGTGACGAACGCTGGTGTGAAGAATGCGATGAAGATCTGCAACAATATAAAGGATTAGCTTTGTTAAAAGATCTGCAGGCTGTGACATTCGAAAGTGGCGATGATTTTCATGAACGCCATAATGATTGTGCGAAACCGAAATGTTGTAAATCGAGCTTAGTTTAAAAAAATTAAGAAAAATATAGAGAGTAAGATAATGGGAACATTATCTTACTCTTTATATTTTCGTTTTCTGAAGAAGTAGATAACTGAGAAAATGAGGCAATCAAAAAAAAGTGATTCAAAGTGCCACGGATCATTACTAATAATACTTCTATAAGGTACTCCACTAGAAATGATTGGACGATAGTGAAAGCCACTATTTGGTATCATATTCGCTGCGATGCCAAGAACAAATTGAAGCGTATGCACTATGAAGAGCGTAATCATTGCATAAACTAAGGAGTCTAAAACAGTTTTTTTCTCTAATTCATCCAGACGACCTTTCTTTACTTGAACCAAGGCTTTAATAGCATTAAAAATTGAGCTAATTGTAAAAACCCCTATTAGTAATAAAATAGTGGCTTGTGTTATTTGTAAAGCTGTATTCATTTATTCTTCCTCCTCTAGCTGAAAAATTTCTTCAACATGCATATTAAAATATTTCGCTATTTTTAAAGATAGCTCCAAGCTTGGATTATACTTTGTTTTTTCAATAGCATTCATGGTTTGTCTAGAAACGCCTAAATCAGTGGCCATCTGAATTTGGGTTATTTTCTTACTTTCACGTATTTCTTTGATCTTATTATGAACGTTCATGATGGTAAACTCCTAATTTTTAGTAAAGATATCTTTACTTTATTTTAGCATAGTTAAATCGGTTTGTAAAGATATCTTTACGTTATTTTGAACAAAAAAAGAAAAGCAACAAATAAACTTTAAAAAGTTGCTTTTCTTCACACTAGTTCAGACTAATCTTTACAAACCCATTTTCCATCTTCCATAGTACAAGAACCATTTTCCGATTCACCATTTTCGATCACTTCAATAATCGGTGTCTCTTTTTCTTTGATTGTCTCAATTGCTTGGATGATTTGATCCATTGGCTGGGCGCCGTTGATCAGATATTTTCCATTAACGATCAACGCTGGAACACCACTAAGTTGATAGGCATTTGCTAAACGAAAATCATCTTCAACTAAGGCTAACGTTTCTGGATTAATAAAAGCTTGCTGCCATTTTTCAAAATCAATGGAACTGTTTTTGACGATTGATTCAATCACGGCAATGTCATCAATATTTTGACTATAGACGAATAATCCTGTTTGTAATGCATCAAACATGTCCCAATAACTAGCTTCTCCGCCTACAACTCCTGCCGCTTTTGCAGCGAGTAAACCATTCATCGAAGTTGGAAAAAGAAAGTCAGCTGCTCTCATTCCTTCAATGTTAAACCGATGAAGGTCATCATTTTGATTAGCATGAACCCAGTGGGATAGGATTTCATTTTTAGCATTTTCTCTAGAACCAAACATCCGCTCATGATCTTCCTCATCTCTAGCTAAAGCAAAAGAGCGATGGATGATGTTTAATTCAGGCATCTCTTTTTGAATTTGTCTCATTCTATACGACATTGGAAAACAGAAACTACAGATAACGTCGTGAAAAAACTCAATTGTAATCATAGTATCTCCTTGATAATCTTTATTTTTATGCACTTACAATTAGTAAGTATATAGTTCTTCTATTTACATTTCAATTAAAAAGCTTGAATAAGAGGCGAAAAGAACAAGCCGAGTGTGGTAAAATCAACATATTGACATTTTAGCGATTAATTCAATTGACATATGGAATACAGAAAGTGAGTGAAATAAATGGCGAACAAACAACTGATTATTGCCGAAAAACCTAGTGTTGCCAAAGATTTAAGCAAAGTACTAGGAGCAAATCAAAAGAATAAAAGTTACTACGAAGGCCCTAATGTGATTGTGACGTGGGCATTAGGTCATCTACTAGGACTAAAGATGCCGGAAGACATCAATAAAGAATGGCAATCATGGCAAATGGAAACTCTGCCGATGGTACCGAAAAATTTAGGAATCAAGCCTTTACCAAAAACAGGACATCAATTAAAAGCTATTAAGCAATTAGCAAACCGTAAAGACGTCACAGAAGCGGTGATCGCAACTGATGCAGGACGTGAAGGGGAATTGGTCGCTCGTTGGATTTTAGAATATGTTCATTTTAACAAGCCAGTTAAGCGTCTTTGGATTTCTTCGCAAACAGATAAGGCAATAAAGGATGGTTTCAAAAAACTGAGACCTGCTAAAGAATATGATAACTTGTATTATTCAGCTTTAGCTCGCGCCAAAGCAGACTGGTTAGTTGGTTTGAACGTCACCAGAGCCTTAACGGTAAAATATCAAGATAGCCTTTCAGCTGGACGGGTACAGACACCCACACTATCTTTAGTCCGACAACAAGAAAAGAAAATCGAAGGCTTTAGACCACAAACGTATTTTTCAGTAGAACTACAAGTCCAAAAAGAAAAAGCGAAGCTGGTTCAAAGTAATCCATACGCATTTAAAGAACGAAATGATGTAGAAGCATTCGTAAAAAAACTAAGCGAAGGCAAAGGGAAAGTAACAGATATCCAAGAAAAAACGAAAACAGAACAAGCACCACTTCCTTATGATTTAACTGAAATTCAAAGAGAAGCCAATCAACGCTATCAATTTTCAGCGAAGAAAACTCTTTCCCTCGTTCAAAGTCTCTACGAATTTCATAAAATCGTGACGTATCCAAGGACGGATAGTAAGTATCTAACAACGGATATGAAAGCAACGATGAAAGAGCGTTTGCAAGCAGTGAGTGATTTTGCACCCGAAGTGAAAACGTATATTAAAGACGGTGGTCAAGTCAAACTGACGAAAGTCTTCCAAAACGAGAAGGTCACAGATCACCATGCCTTGATTCCAACAGAACAGCGTCCTCGTTATGAGAAGTTAAGTGGAGACGAGCAAAAAATCTATAATATGATCGTTACACGTTTCTTGGGGATGTTTGCTGAACCTCACCGCACAAAACAAACAAAAGTAACAGTAAACTTTAATAAAGAACAATTTATTTTCCGTCAAAGCAAAGTAGAAGTTGCAGGATGGAAGCAAGAAAAAGAAGAAGTAGCACCATCTGTCGACTGGAAATTAGGCATGATCGTACCGCCAAACTTCACCATTAATAAAGAACTAACAGCACCACCAAAACCTTTGACTGAAGGTTCCTTACTAGGTTTAATGGAAAAACATAGCTTAGGTACTCCTGCTACGCGCGCTGAAATCATTGAAAAACTGATCAAATCAGAATTGATGGAACGCACGACAAATGGTTTAAGTGTTTCACCAAAGGGCAAACAATTGCTTGAATTGGTCAATCCATCCTTAGTTACGCCTGAATTAACCGAAAAATGGGAGAAAACATTAGAAGCTATCGCCAAGGGGAAACAAAGCAGTACTGTTTTCCTTAAAGAAATTGAACAAGATACGAAAAAATTAGTCAACGAGATCAAACAAAGCGAAAGTAAATACCAAGATTTTTCTATCACACAAAAGAAATGCCCAGAATGTGGCTCAAACTTGCGCGAGAAAAATACCAAAGACGGTAAAATCTATGTTTGTTCCAATCAAGATTGTAGCTATCGTCGTAGAAAAGACCCGAAAGTGTCCAATCACCGTTGTTCGCAATGCCACCGTAAAATGGAAATTATCGATGGTAAAAATGGTTCTTACTTTAAATGTAAATACTGTTCGATCACTGAAAAAATGCAGGATAAAAAAGAACGCAGTAAAAAACTGACGAAACATGAAGAACGTAAGCTGATGAAAAAATATTCACAAAAAGAAGAACCAGAAGAAAGTGCACTAGCACAAGCTTTAAAAGCGGCTATGAAACAAGACTGATTTTCAATTAAAGACACCCATCATCAGAAATTTTGATGATCGGTGTTTTTTAGTAGATAAGGAGGCATGAAACCGCTTGATTTCATGTTATAATTTAGTCAAAATATTAAATAGAGAAGAGTGAAAGAATTATGGTTGCCAACAATAAACAAGAAAAATTAGACGGAAAATTCATGAAACAAGCACTAGAACTTGCCAAAGATGCTGCTAAAAAGGGAAATGAACCCTTTGGCGCATTACTTGTAAAAGATAATAAAGTTGTCCTAACTGGTGAAAATCAAATTCATACAGAAAGTGACCCTACTTATCATGCAGAATTAGGAATCATTCGAGATTTTTGTTCTAGCAAAAAAATATCAGATCTATCTGAATATACACTTTATACAAGTTGTGAACCATGCTGTATGTGTGCAGGAGCAATGGTTTGGAGTAGTTTAGGTAGAATGGTCTATAGTTTAGGTCATGATGAATTAGCCGAGATTGCAGGATTTAATATTATGATCGGCAGCGAAGAAATTTTTGAAAAAAGTCCAAATAGACCAGAAGTTTCTAAAGGTGTATTAAAAGAAGATTCAGTTCCTGTCTATGTCGATTACTTTCAAAAATAGAAAATTAGAAGAGAAAGGGAAAGAAAGATGAGAAAAAATGACTATTTAGCTTTAGTTGCGATGGAAGAGTGTGCAGAAATCCAACAAGCATTATCAAAAGCAATCAGATTTGGTTTTGATGATCACCATCCGTCCAGAGCTGATGAAACAAATGAAGAACAAATGTTGACAGAATTTTATCAATTGACTGCGATGATCGAAGAGTTACAAAAGCAAGGAGTCATTGCAGGCTTTACTCAAGAGAAGATAGAGAAGGTAAAGCAGAGCAAAATAGAGAAAGTCTACAAATATATGGACTATTCAAAGGAAAAAGGGGTATTAGAATAAACGAACTTTTTTTATTCTGATTTTATGCTAGGCCTAATTATAAAAGTTGAATGTGGTTGAGGAAAAGGAAATTTTAGGGTTTAAAGCAATGATCATCACATACGCAAATGGATCATTAGCAAAAAGTTATTTTCGAAAAAAATGAGCGTTTTATTCATATAGGTAAGCAAAATTTTAAGTTGAGAAAAAGCACTTCAATCGAAGTGGTTTTTTCATATTCGGTCTTTTATCTTCTCTTTTCTTATTTTTCCACAAGAACAAAGGAATATTTTGATGAAAAAAGCGTAGAAACATTTGTAATTTACAATAAAAGGAGTATACTCTAAATTGGAATCATTCTAAATTTAATAAAAAGAGTTTCCACGCAAATAGTGTATTTAGGTTTATTTTATTCTTGGTTTTGATTCATTTTGGCAGTCCCAACCAGCTGTGCAAATGAATTATTGTAATGAATAAAATCAGCTTCTTTCTTTTTGTGGAGACCGTAAAAACAAGGGGGATTATTGATGTTTGATATTGTAACATTAGCAAGATTCCAATTTGCAATGACGACAGTCTTTCATTACTTCTTCGTACCGTTTTCAATAGGATTAGCACTTGTAGTCGCAGTCATGGAAACAATGTATGTCGTGAAAAAAGATGAACGTTATCGCAAAATGGCGAAGTTTTGGGGCAACATTTTTCTATTAAGTTTTGCAGTAGGAGTCGTAACAGGAATTATTCAAGAATTCCAGTTTGGTATGAACTGGTCAGATTATTCACGCTTTGTCGGAGATATTTTTGGTGCTCCACTGGCAATTGAGGCCTTACTTGCATTCTTTTTAGAATCAACATTTTTAGGTTTATGGATCTTTACTTGGGATAAAGTAAGTCCTAAACTACATTTAACATTTATTTGGTTGGTTGTATTTGGTTCAATGATGTCAGCGTTCTGGATTTTAGCTGCCAATAGCTTTATGCAACATCCAGTTGGATATACGCTAAACAATGGTCGTGCAGAATTGATCGATTTTGGTGCAGTCATTGCCAATCCGAAAGTCTGGTATGAATTTACGCACGTGTTAGCGGGTGCTATCGTAATGGGTGGTATGATCGTAGCAGGCCTAGCTGCGTTCCAAATCCTGAAAAAACGTGATGTCAGCTTCCACAAGGTTTCTATGCGTATTGGATTATGGATTGCGTTATTTGGTTCTCTAGGCGTATTACTTGCTGGAGATTTACAAATGAAAGCATTGATTGAAGGGCAACCAATGAAATTTGCAGCCATGGAAGGTTCTTATGAAGATTCTGGGGATCCAGCCGCGTGGACTTTGATTGCTTGGGCTGATGAGGCTGAGCATAAACAGGTCTTTGGTATTCAAATACCTTATGTATTAAGTATTCTATCGTACAATAGCCTTTCTGGTTCGGTAGATGGAATGGAAACAGCAAACAAAGATTTAATTGAAAAATATGGTGATAGAAATTACTTCCCACCAGTTAACACGTTATTCTGGAGCTTTAGAATAATGGCTGGATTCGGCGTATTAATGTTATTAGTATCCGCTTTAGGATTGTTCTTTACCCGTAAGAAAAAACCATCACTTTATGAAAAACGCTGGATGGTTTGGATCGTAGCGTTATGTACATTTGCGCCATTCATAGCGAATACAACAGGTTGGTTGATCACAGAACTTGGTCGTTATCCTTGGACTGTTTATGGTCTATTCACGATCGAAGATAGTGTGTCACCAAATGTATCTGTGGCTTCATTATTAACATCGAATATTATTTACTTTATTTTATTTGCAGGTCTTGGTTCAGTGATGGTTTACTTAGTTACTGTTGAACTTAAAAAAGGACCAGATTATGAGGAAAAGAAATTAGCAGAGGCGAACTCTACTGATGTAGATCCATTTGATAAGGAGGTCTTTGGCGAATGAGTACGTTACAATTACTTTGGTTTGTACTAATTGGTATTTTATTCTCAGGCTTCTTCTTCTTAGAAGGTTTTGACTTTGGTGTGGGTATGTCGGTTCAAACATTAGCTCATGATGAAGAAGAAAAAGAACAAATCATCCAAACGATTGGACCGGTTTGGGATGGTAATGAAGTATGGTTATTAACAGCGGGAGGCGCGATGTTTGCTTCTTTCCCATACTGGTATGCTTCATTGTTTAGTGGTTTTTACTTGATTTTGTTTATTATTCTAGTTGGGTTGATCATTCGTGGTGTGTCATTTGAATTCCGTCATCGTATGCCGGATGGTAAAAGACGCAGAATGTGGAACTGGACATTATCGATCGGTAGTTTTATCGTACCATTTTTCTTTGGTGTGTTATTCATCAGCATGGTACAAGGTATGCCGCTTGATAAAGATGGGAATATGATGGCTTCTTTTACAGATTACATTAATGTGTTTTCTGTAGTTGGCGGCGTTGCATTAACATTATTGTGCTACCTACATGGGTTGAACTATATTACGCTTAAGACAGAAGGTCCTGTGAGAGAACGTGCGCGTAACTATGCGTCATTCTTCTATTGGATTTTATATGTTGGCTTAGTTGTATTTGCAGCATTGTTGTACTTTAAAACAGATTTCTTCGATAATCATTTCGTCGTGACGTTATTGTTAGTAGTAGGAATCGTTGCATTAACTGTTGTTGCCAATGTAAGTGTCTTTAAGAAAAAAGAAATGTTGGCATTTATCGCAAGTGGTTTAACATTGATTCTTTTAGTCGCTCTATTATTCAGTGGATTATTCCCACGTGTCATGATTGGTAGTGAAGGATACTATGACATCTTGATCAAAGACGCATCAAGTACTCCTTATACGTTAAAAACAATGACTTGGTTATCATTAACAATCTTACCATTTGTATTAGCCTATACAGGTTGGTCTTACTATGTCTTTAGAAAACGTATCAAACATCCAGCTATTGAAGCTGCGGGGTATGAAGGATGATCGATAAAGCCATCTTAAAAATGCCGAAAATCAAAAATATCATGATCTTGCTTGCAGGTTTTTCTTTCCTGCAAGCAGTATTTATTATAGGACAAGCATTTTATTTATCTAAAGCCGTTGTTGGGTTATGGGAAGGTGGTCATTTACGTGACCAGCTGTTGAATATTTTGGTGTTCTTTTTGTTTTATACTGGCAGACATGTGGTGACGTATCTTCGTGAAAAAATGTTGGATACCTTTAGTTATGAGCGTTCTCGTGAATTAAGAGAAGCTTTGCTGCAAAAAGTTTTTCGCTTAGGTCCAACGGTGGTTCAAAAAAATGGAACAGGAAATATGATTACCATGGCACTTGAAGGAATCAGCCAAGCTGAAAATTATCTTCACTTGATTTTGATGAAAATCATGAATATGATGATCATTCCGTGGATCATTTTGATTTTTGTTTTTACATTAGATATTCGTTCAGGTGTTGTGTTACTCGTTGTCTTTCCGATGATTATCATATTTATGATTATTTTAGGATATGCGGCTCAAAGTAAAGCAGATAAACAATACAAAGCGTTTCAGATTTTATCCAATCACTTTATTGATTCATTACGAGGATTAGATACGCTAAAGTTATTTGGATTAAGCAAAAAATACGCAGGTAGTATTTATAATACAAGCGAGCGTTTCAGAGAAGCGACGATGAGTACCTTGAAAATTGCAATCTTATCAACGTTTGCTTTGGACTTTTTTACAACATTATCAGTCGCTGTTGTGGCGGTATTTTTAGGCTTGAGTTTGCTGGAAGGCGGTATTTTACTATTTCCAGCTTTGACGACGTTGATTTTAGCACCAGAGTTCTTCTTGCCAGTTCGAGATTTTGCAAGTGATTATCATGCAACCTTGGATGGGAAAAATTCATTTCAGGCAATTCAAGCTGTATTAGATTTACCAGAAATGACGGAAACGGATCGCCTTACTTTAGGGGATTGGACAGCGTTGAGTGAATTATCAGCTGAACAATTGACGTTTCAATATGAAGAAGCAGCGCAACCTGCTTTAAAAGGCTTGGATTTTGCTGCAAAAGGGTATCAAAAAATCGGAATCATCGGTGCTAGCGGTTCGGGCAAATCGACTTTGATCAATGTACTAAGTGGATTTTTAGAACCAGATGCTGAAACGTCAAAAATCGAAGTCGATGGACAAGTCATTCCGCACTTTCTGCAAACAGAATGGCAGAAGCAAGTTCTTTATATTCCACAGTCTCCGTATATTTTTCAAGATACCTTAGCAAACAATGTTCGTTTCTATACACCTGAGGCAACAGATGAGCAAGTATTAGCTGCTATTCAGTTGGTAGGATTAGAAACGCTTGTAACAGGTCTAACAGACGGTATAAACACGGTGATCGGTGAAAGTGGGAGAATGTTAAGTGGTGGTCAAGCACAGCGTGTGGCGCTTGCTAGAGCTTTTTTAGATAAAGAACGTCGAATTTTATTATTTGATGAACCGACTGCTCACTTAGATATCGAAACAGAAGTTGAATTAAAGATGAGAATGTTGCCGCTAATGGAAGATCATCTTGTCTTTTTTGCCACTCATCGATTACACTGGATGGCGGAAATGGACTATATTCTTGTAATGGATAAAGGTCAGCTGGTGGAGGCAGGAACTTTAGCTGAATTGACCGAGAAAAAGGGTTACTATGTGACCTTAGTCAATCAAATGAGGGGGACAGAATAATGGAAAATACCCCAACAAATAAAGAATTATACGAAAAAGATCAATGGGTCAGACCGTTCTTGAAAAAGTATAAGGGCTTATTGTATCTAGCATTGATATTAGGTTTTTTGACCTTTTTCAGTGCGGGAGCCTTGATGTTTAACTCAGGTTATTTAATTAGCCGAGCAGCATCACTTCCAGAAAATATTTTGATGATTTATATTCCAATCGTTTTAACTCGAGCTTTTGGGATCAGTCGTCCGGTATTTCGATATATTGAGCGTTTAGTCAGCCATAATTGGGTCTTGAAAATGACTTCTGACTTGCGTTTGAAGCTGTATATGGTTTTAGAAAAAGATGCGATTTTCTTTAAATCAAAATACCAAACAGGGGACATTTTAGGGTTATTGTCAGAAGATATCAATCACTTGCAAAATTTGTATTTACGTACGATTTTTCCAACAGTGATTGCTTGGTTGTTATATATTTTTATTATTATTGGATTAGGGTTATTTTCTTGGTGGTTTGGTTTATGTATGCTATTGATGTTAGGGGTCGTGATTTTTCTATTGCCTTTGATCTCAGTTTTAGTGAACGGGGCCAGACAAGAGAAACAAAAAGTCTCTAAGAATGAATTATATAAAACACTGACAGATAATATTTTAGGCGTTTCTGATTGGGTATTTAGCCAACGGGGACATGAGTTTGTTCATTCATATGAAAATGAAGAAGCAAAGTTACGCCAACTGGATGAACAGATCAAACGCTTTAATCGTGCTCGTGATTTTGTGTTACAAGTAGCTTTTGGTGTGATCACTGTTGCAATTTTAGCTTGGACAAGCATTCGCTTTCCTGGTAATCATGGTGGTGCAGCTAACTGGATCGCAGCGTTTACGTTGACGGTATTCCCGTTGATCGATGCATTTGCACCGCTACCTGATGCAGCACAAGAAACAAATATCTATAAAGATTCCATCAAACGTTTGAATGATTTACCGGAACCAGAAGAAACAAAAGCAGTGACAAAAGAATTCACAATCAAAGATACTGAAATTAAGGTCAGTGATGTATCATTTTCTTATGAAGGAACGTCTAAACTCGTTTTAGATGACTTGAATTTAACCATTCATTCTAAAGAAAAACTCGCGATTTTAGGACGTAGTGGTTCAGGAAAAAGTACATTGGCTACCTTGATTCGTGGCGATTTACTACCGGATAAAGGAAGTATTACGCTAGATGGAATACCAACGTCTGAATTTGGCGATCAAATCACGAAATCAATTGGTGTGATTCATCAAGCACCATATCTTTTCCGAACGACAATTCTAAACAATGTCCGAATTGGACGCGAAGAAGCGTCAGAAGAAGAGGTTTGGCAAGTGCTAGATCAGGTTGGGTTGAAAGAAATGATCAAAGGATTACCAGAAGGATTACTGACAATGGTGGATGAAGCTGGTTTACGTTTTTCAGGTGGTGAACGTCATCGCTTGGCATTGGCTCGTATTTTACTTCAAGACACACCAGTTGTCTTGCTGGACGAACCGACGACAGGTCTTGACCCGATTACAGAACAGCAATTGTTAAACACATTCTTTGATACATTAGAAGATAAAACGATTATTTGGATCACCCATCACTTGCAAGGTGTTCACATGATGGATCGAGTGATTTTTATTGAAGATGGTCAGTTGGAAATGAGCGGTTCACCGCAAGAGTTGTTAGAAAATAATTCGCATTATCAACAATTATATGCAATTGATCGAGGAATGAATAAGAGTTGAGTATTGACGAAAGTATTTGTTGAGGAATAAAATAAAAAGATGAGGCAAAACTCTATGAGCTTTGCCTCCAGCTTTTAAAAAATGGATAAATGCTTAAAATGATCGTTGCAGTAAAAGTTGAGTCAATTGAGTCAAGTGTTCTTTGCCTAAGCAATCAGGTAGTTTTTCAATATCTGTCAAGGCTTTTTCAGTTACTCGTTTAGCAAAGGCTTTAGCATCATTGACACCGCCTAGCTCGTGAACAAGCTGAGACGTTTCGATTGCTTGTTCTGTTGTGATATCAGAACCTTTATCCAGATAAAATGAGAACCGTTCTGGTGCTTTTTGCAGCGCAAAGATCAAAGGTAGAGTGTAAACGCCTTGGGCCAAATCTTCTAAAACAGGTTTTTTCAACGTTTTTACATCAGCTGTGTAATCTAGGATGTCATCATAGACTTGAAAAGCAATCCCAATATGCCGACCAATCCGTCTTGCTAAACGTTGCACCTCAGAAGAGGCAAAACCAAAATGAGCACCTTCAAGACAACTTAAAGAAAATAATTCAGCGGTTTTTCCATTGACGCTGCGTAGATAGTCTGAGACCGTCATGTTTTTTTTGTAGCGGGTATGCATTTGATCTAATTCGCCAAGTAATAATCGTTTCATTGCTTGAGCATTCGTATGTAAGAAATCAGAACCGTTCATTGTATCAGCAAGTAATTCAAAGAACTCAGTGAATAATAGATCGCCTGTATAAACAGCGATATCTTTACCGTAGCGAGATTGGATCGTTACATTTCCTCTACGAAGAGGCGAATCGTCAATGATGTCATCATGTACTAAAGTTGCCATATGCAGGATTTCGATCGATGCAGCAATCTTGATTAGTTGTTTATGATCTTGCTTTTGTTCGTCACCGATTTGTGCAAACAAAAAAAAGAATGCTGGGCGTAGTAATTTACCCCCTGAATACGTGAGCTCGATCAAAGCTGCTTCAATTTCTTTGTTTCGTATTTTAACTTGGTGTTTGATCAATTCACAAGTTTCATTCAATTGTTGTTGGATAATAGGAAATTCTTTCCAAAAATCATTCATAACACAATAGTCCTTTCAATCGTTCAATACTATTGATTGTATACGATGTTGGTAAAGAAATACAAGCAAATTATTCCATGAGCATAAAACTAAATTTTGTCAGGAGAGAAGAGTATAATTTGAATAGAGAAGTATTTTTTGAATTAGTCGAACTAAAAGCAAAGACAGCCAGTGTTCTACCCTTTCTTTTAGGGATTTGTTTTAGTTGGTATCATTATGGAAGTTTGCATTTATTTTATGTTCTTATTTATTTTATTGCGATGTTTATTTTTAATATGGCTGTTGATATTTTAGACAATTATAATGATTACCATCATGCTAAAGAAGGGCATGATTATAAAGAAAAGACCAATATTATTGGACGAGAAAATTTATCTCTTAAAACAATTCGCCGTTGGATCATTTGGATGGTGATAATTTCTGCGTTGATGGGGATTGGTCTGTCTACGATTGTTGGCTGGCCATTGTTGTGGATGGGCCTATATTGTTACTTAATCGGAATTTTTTACTCATCAGGTCCAAAACCCTTATCAAGTTTACCTTTGGGTGAAGTTTTTTCTGGATTTACGATGGGGTTTATGATCATGTTGATTTGTGTATATATCAACACGTTCGACTCTTTTCAGTGGACAATGAGTAATCTCGGTAGTATCTTTTTAGTGTCGCTGCCTAACACTTGTTTGATTGCTAATTTAATGTTGGCTAATAATATTTGTGATTTAGAAGAAGATGAGATGAATCATCGTTTTACCTTGGTTCATTATTTAGGAAAAAAAGTTTCAATTGGTCTGTTTGTAGGATTGATCGTGCTTGCATTTGCAGCAATTATTTTGAGTGTTGTTTTAGGCTTAGCACCAATTACTATGCTATTGACTCTTTTGGTACTGCCTTTCATTTGGAAGCAAACGAAGCTATTTTTAAACGAACAGATCAAAACAAAAACATTTATTTGCGCCATAAGAATTTTAGCAGTAGGCGCACTGGCACAAGTTGTATTTTTCGCCATAGGATTGTGGCTTAAATAATAAAATAAAAAGGTTAAGAGGGGATTTAAATGAGTAAGCACGTCGTTATTTTGGGCGCTGGCTATGCCGGTTTAAGAGCGCTCCATGAATTACAAAAAGGCAATAATGAGTTGAAAATCACATTAGTCGATCAAAATGATTATCACTTTGAAGCAACAGATATCCACGAAGTTGCTGCAGGTATCCAAACATCGGAGAGAATCACGTATCCGATCAAAGATGTTGTAAAATCAGCATGTACAACTTTTGTACAAGGCAGAGTAGAGAAAATCGATAGTGAAAACCAACGCGTTCATTTAAAAGACCAAGAAGCGATCTCTTATGATTATTTGATCGTAGCATTAGGCTATGAATCAGAATCATTTGGTATTCCTGGTGTTGAAGAGTTTTCATTAAAAATGGTCGATATTCCGACATCAGAAAAAGTGTATCAACATCTAACGGAACAAATGGAAGCTTATAAAGAAACGAAAGATGAAAATTGTCTGAAAGTCGTTGTCTGCGGGGCTGGTTTTACAGGGATCGAATTATTAGGTTCACTACATGAAGGTAAGAAAAAATTAGCAGCGATTGCTGGAGTTGAACCTGAAAAAATCCAATTATATTGCGTTGAAGCAGTGACTCGTTTATTGCCAATGTTTAGCGAAAAACTTGGTGGTTACGGCATCGATCATTTGAAAAAATGGGGCGTCAATTTCTTAGTGGGCAAACCTATCAAAGAAATCAAGCAAGATACTGTTGTTTATTTAGATAATCAAGAAACCAACGAATTAAATGAACTGAAAGCTAATACAATCATTTGGACAACAGGAGTTAGTGGTAGTCATGTGGTTGGAGATTCTGGTTTTGCAGCTAAACGTGGTCGTGTCATGGTTCAACCGGATTTAACTGATGCAGATCATAGCAATGTTTATATCATTGGAGACTGTTCTGCAGTCATGGATAAAGAATCAAATCGTCCTTACCCAACAACTGCACAAATTTCACTTAAAATGGGTGAACATGCAGGTAAAAATATCAAAGCGCAATTAAAAGGTGAACCTACCAAAGAATTTACCTTTAAATCATTAGGTTCTGTTGCTTCAATCGGGAACAGCCATGCCTTTGGTGAAGTTGGTAAAATGGAAGTCAAAGGCTATCCAGCTTCTGTGATCAAAAAAGTGATCATGGATCGTTCATTATTTGAAACAGGTGGTATCAAAGAAATGTTAGCAAAAGGTCGTTTTGATTTTTACCGTTAACAGTTATAGTAGTAATAAGCGCGATGAAAGATTCCTAGTAGAGTGTTGTTTTGAAATGACAGAAAGTCAACGGATGATGGAAGTTGACCAAAGCAATGACTTGAATTACAAATCTGGAGCGAAATGATAGAGTCGGGTAAGATCCGTTAGCGTCTTTTGAGAGGAAATTATTTTTTAATTTCAATTATGGGTGGTACCGCGTATAGCTTTTGACCCGTCGCTATTCGTCCCTGACAGTCTTTTTTGATTGTCAGGGATTTTTTTGTTTTCAACAATTAATTTATAAGAAAAATGGGGAAAGTAAATGAAGAAAGAATTAAGTGTAAAAGAAGCATTAATTGTATTTTTGTCATTATTATTGATTATTAGTATTTGTGTGATTGGTGTCGGTATGAGTCCGATTTTTCCAGTCTTATGTGCATTAGGTTTACTGATTGGTTGGAGTAAGTGGCGTGGTGCTTCTTGGGATAAGATTCATGAAGGAATTATTGAAGGGGTGAAAACTGGGATCGTACCGATGGTGATCTTTATTTTGATTGGTGCTTTGATTGCCGTGTGGATTGCAAGTGGTGTCATTCCGACGATGATGTATGCAGGGTTTTCAGTGATCAGTATAAAAATCTTTTTACCGTCGGCTTTTGTTAGTTGTGCGGTTGTTGGAATTTCGATCGGAAGTGCTTTTACAACTGTTTCGACGATTGGTTTGGCTTTGATGGGAATGGGCATTTCTATGGGCTTCAACTCTGCTATACTGGCTGGAGCAATCATTTCAGGTGCTGTTTTTGGTGATAAGATGTCTCCTCTTTCTGATACGACAAATTTAGCTTCGGCTGTTGCTGGGGCAGATTTATTTAAACATATTAGAAATATGATGTGGACGACTGTTCCAGCTTTTGTTATTTCGTTTATTCTATATGCAGTACTTGGATTTCAAACGAAAATTGGACAGACTGATTTGGAAACGAAACAGTTTTTAGAAGTGTTGCAAGATAATTTTGCTATTAGTTGGTGGGCGTTGCTGCCTATTCTATTACTTGTTTTTTGTTCGATCAAACGGGTACCAGCGATTGCATCACTGTTGGTCACAATTTTAGTTTCAAGTGTTATGTACATGATCCAAATGGGAAATGTTGATTTGAAACAATTAAGTACAATTTTAGAAAATGGTTTTGTTTCAGAGACGGGGATGGATCAAATCGATGCTTTGCTGACTAGAGGCGGTATCCAAAGTATGATGTGGTCGGTATCACTGATTCTTTTGACATTGTCATTAGGTGGCTTGTTAATGAAGATGGATGTAATCACAGTGCTAATGACGCCGCTTGCTCATAGATTAAGATCAACAGGTAGTTTGGTTGCGGCAACCGTATTTAGTGGAGCATTGGCCAATTTGATGATTGGTGAGCAATATTTATCAATTATCCTTCCTGGTCGTGCGTTTAAAGACAGTTATGATAAAGAAGGACTTGCACCGGAAGTTCTTTCTAGAGCATTGGAAGATTCTGGTACTGTCTTAAACTCACTGATTCCATGGGGGGTAAGTGGCGTGTTTATGGCAAGTACGTTACAAGTTTCTACATTAGACTACGCGCCGTTTAGTTTCTTTATCCTACTATGCCCACTATTATCAATCCTTTCAGGAATAACAGGCATCGGTATTCACAGACAATCACCTAGTGAATCTGTTAATTAAAATTGGGAAATCGACTTAAAATCATTAAATTTTTAAGAGAAACAATGGGGGTACTTTTGTTCGGCTCGTTTTTTAGGTATAATGGATACTGATTGAAAAGAGGGATGTTACATGGCACAAAAACGGAAAAGTGCAAAAAAGAAAAAAACAAAGAAACAACAACAGCAGCAAGAACATCTTAATTTCATTTTTCTCGGTATCTTTTTTATCTTCTTTGGATTATTTGGACTCTTAAAATTAGGATTTCTTGGTACCTTAATTGCCAATGGATTACGTGTGGTTATAGGAAATACATTTTCAATAGCAGCTATTTTACTCATGCTTTACGGTCTTTCTTTAGTTATTTTTGGAAAAGAGTTTCCTATTAAAAAGAGCCGTCCGATGATTGGTGGACTATTTGTTTACTTAGGCGTATTACTATTTTTACATGCGTATATGTTTCGCAATGTTGGGACACAGACGCCAGATATTATGGGAACAACCTGGGAATTTCTTAGAATGGATTTAAAAGCGAGTACTGTAGCACAAAATGTCGGTGGTGGCATGATCGGTGCTGCATTGTACAGTTTGACGTTCTTTTTAGTTGCTCAATTTGGTAGTTATTTGATAGCCAGTTTACTGATCGTAGTAGGTTTATTCTTGATGAGTATGCTTGACTTTCAGCAAGTGATGAATGGATTGCAGATCATTCGTGAAAGACTTGGCCATTTAAGTGCTAGAAGTGGTGAACGCCAAGCAGAAAAAGAAGCGAAACGTGCAGAAAAGCGTGCAGCGAAACAAGCCAAAATGGAACAAATGGCACAAGAACGTCTGAAAAACGATGTACGTGAATTAACACCTGGTGAAAAATTAGCTCAAGAAGCATGGGAGCAAGAAGAAAAAGAACTGCAGGAACCGGAACAGCTTACACTAGTTCCAATCGACAGTTTCCAAAGTCAAACACAAGCGCAACCTGTACCACAAAAAGCAGTTGCCGAGCCTGAAATGGATGAAGGCGGCGAACTAGACTTTGAAATTTCAGAAGAAGCAGAAGATCGTGATTACGAGCTGCCGCCTTCAACATTATTAGATTCGATCCCTTCTGCTGATCAAAGTGGAGAGTATCAAAAAATCGAAAAAAATATCGGTGTGCTAGAACAAACATTCAAAAGCTTTGGTGTAGATGCTAAAGTGGTGAAAGCAAGCTTGGGTCCTGCTGTAACTAAATTTGAAATTCAGCCGGCAGTGGGTGTGAAAGTGAGTAAGGTCGTTAGTTTGACAGATGATATTGCCTTAGCACTTGCTGCCAAAGATGTGCGGATGGAAGCACCGATTCCAGGGAAGTCATTAATTGGGATCGAAGTGCCGAATAGTACTGTGAGTACTGTTTCATTTAGAGATATCATTGAAGCTCAACCTAGCCATCCTGATAAATTATTGGAAGTGCCGCTTGGACGAGATATTTCGGGGATGGTTCAGTCAGCTGATTTAGCGAAAATGCCTCACTTACTGATTGCAGGATCAACTGGTAGTGGTAAATCTGTGGCAATCAATGGCATTATTTCTAGTATTTTAATGAGAGCAAAACCTCATGAAGTAAAACTAATGATGATCGATCCAAAAATGGTAGAGTTGAATGTCTATAATGGTATACCACATTTATTAACACCTGTGGTTACTAATCCTCGAAAAGCTGCTCAAGCTTTGCAAAAAGTTGTACAGGAAATGGAATTTCGGTATGAAAAATTTGCTGCCACTGGGGTTCGTAATATTTCTGGTTATAACGAATTAGTCATTCAAAAAAATCTGGAAGATGGCGAAAACCGTCCAATCTTACCATTCATTGTAGTGATTGTCGATGAATTGGCAGATTTGATGATGGTTGCAAGTAACGAAGTAGAAGATGCGATCATTCGCTTAGCACAAATGGCTCGAGCAGCTGGGATCCACATGATTTTAGCAACACAGCGTCCAAGTGTGGATGTCATTACTGGGATCATCAAAGCAAACGTACCTTCAAGAATGGCTTTTGCGGTCTCAAGCGGAACAGATTCACGAACTATTATTGATAGTAATGGAGCGGAAAAACTTTTAGGGCGCGGAGATATGTTGTTCTTACCGATGGGGGAAAATAAACCAATTCGAGTTCAAGGCGCCTTTATTTCCGATCATGAAGTTGAACGAATCGTTTCCTTTGTAACGGAGCAACAAGAAGCAGACTATCAAGAAAATATGATGCCGACAGAAGAAGAGACTATTGGAAGCGGTAGTGAAGCATCACAGGATGAATTGTATGAAGAAGCGAAAGCATTAGTTGTAGAGATGCAAACAGCTAGTATTTCCTTACTGCAAAGACGTTTTAGAATCGGTTATAACCGAGCGGCCCGTTTGGTTGATGAATTAGAAGATCATGGTGTGATAGGGCCATCCGAAGGTAGTAAGCCAAGAAAAGTATTTCTTGAGCCAGAATCAGAAGGCATGCCGATGGATCATGGTCCTGAATAAAGAGAACTATCGAGGAAAAATCTTGGAGCACAAGCATATTTCGGCTACCTTCAAATCGGAGTGTTTTAACACTTGGAAGATAAAGGAAGCAGACACCTTGTATTGTGTATTATCGATTGGGAATAAAAGAAAAGAGCGAAGACTCCTTTATTTATAAGGGGTCTACGCTTTTTTTTGATATTACGCAATCATTTTACAACCAATCGGGCAACAAATGATTTTTATATTCAACCTTAAAATAATTTCATAAATTTTGCTCTACATTATTTTTCCTAGTAAATGATTACTTTTCCAACAACGAAGATGATTTCTTATAAATTCCTTTCTAACTAATTATCACAATTAAAACATTGACTCTTTTTAATTTAGTTGGGATAATTAGTTATAGTAATGTTTTTTTTACATATCTGTTCTTGTACTAATGTCTTGATAATTAAAGGAGAGTGAGCCTTTGAAAAAGAAAAAATGGTTTATTGTTTTACTTGTACTTATATCAATTGGAGGTGTTAGTTTGTTTACTTTTAATCAAAATGCGAAGGAAAGAAAAGAGCAACAAATGATAGAAATGGAAACAATAACTGCAAAACAAATTAAAAATACCTTTGCGAATGTGACAAAAATTGAATTCGATGAGGAATACGGTGAAAATAAATTAACAGGCTATACAGAAGTTATGGTTACAGTATCAACTAGCTATGGCGTAAGTTCAGAAATTGGAGTAAGTATGTCTCCTAAAGATAACATTGATGAGTCCTATTTAGGAAGTGGAGAATTGCCTGTTTTGAAAAAGGGGCTAACAGAGACTAAGGTTATAGTTATTTTCTCTAATAAAGAGGAAAGGAGTTTTTAATCAATGGCGACAGAAAAGGTATTAAAAGACTTAAATCAAGAAGTTTATAAAGTTGATTCTGATTATAAAGACAATGGAAATAAAATTAAATACACTGATAAAACAGATAGTCAAAGGAGCATGAGACTTTGAAAAAGAAAAAATGGTTTATTGTTTTACTTGTACTTATATTAATTGGAGGTGTTAGTTTGTTTACTTTTAATCAAAATGCGAAGGAAAGAAAAGAACAGCAAGTTATAAAGATGGAGACAACTATTGTTAAACTAATAAAAGATAGATTTGCAGATGTGAAGGTTGTAGATTTTATTTCCGAAATGTCGGGAGGATACAATGATAAAACTGGCTATTGGACTTTTACTGTGAATATTACGACCGATAAAGGCACTTCTAGTCCTGGAACAATCCATTTCTCGAGCAATCAACAGAAGGAGTTAGGTGCTTTTGGGCCTATTGATTCTGATTTTGATAAAATTGTCCTGAATGGAAAAACACAGGATAAAGTTAGGGTAATTTATTCAAATGGTTCTGAAAGCGAGGTGTAAACGTGGCTACAGAAGAACAGTTAAAAGACTTGAATGAAATTGTATATTCAGTCGACCCAAATTTTAAAGATAACGGGAAACCAGTTAAGCAATTAGAAAAAAATACAATTTTCGAAACTACTGATAAGCAAAGGTTTAAAGTACTTTCAGTAAAAGATGGTGACTACGGATTTCAAGGGATGGCTGTAGCACCGATAGTAAACGGTACACCAGATATATCTCAAGTAACAGTTGTAGCAGCTGGAACGTATCCTGACGACGGAAGAGATTTTAAAGCTGCTTTAAAAGGTATGTCTCCCAACGGTTCTCCTCAAGATGATGTGGCATTAAAGTATGTTGGTGATCTTATTTCTGATCACCCAGACTGGACGATTAATCAGTTGTCAGGCTATTCTCAATCAGCTTATATGCTAAAGGTGGGAGCTCATTTTCAAATCCCAGCTACAGTGTTTAGTGGCTGGTTTCAATATCGCTCCTTAACACCAGCGGAAGAAAAATTTATGAAAGAAAATCCTCACTTATTTTTGAATTATCGCCAAAAAAATGATGATGTCACACTATGGAATGACTTTAATACTCGTTTTGGAAATAGTGATGATTTTGGAACAATTGTATGGCTAGATGGTAATAGTCATAAATTAAATAGTTGGACATTTGATAAAAAAACAGGACAACTAAAAATTTCAGATAGTTTGGGCAATTCTGAAGGAGCTATGATACAAGCCAGTCATTTTCTAATGCGCGGATTTTTAACTCAATTGACTATGTTAGATCAACTAAAAGCCAAACTAACTGCCAGTGGTGGTGGACTATCAAAGAATGAAAAAATTTATTTAGATGACCAACAGGCGTTACTAGCAGTTAATACAGGGCGAGCAGCTTATCAAAATGCGATGGCTAATGCTATAAAAGTATATCAAAATGCCATTACAGATGCAGAAGATATCTGGCAAGAAACATTACGGGAAGCCCGTTCTCAAATAGAAGTACTGTCTGATAATGAAATGAAGGATAGTTTATCAGCGATAGGAGCTACTGAACAACGAATAGTCGGTGAACCAACCGAATTTTTTCAGCAAAAAATCAATAAGGCAAAAACGATGGATGAAACATTCGAATCGTTAGCGAAAGAAATCAAAAGTAAAATCGACAAAATGGTTCAAACAGATCAACAACTCGCGCAACAATTAAAGCCTTAAAAGGAGCTAATAGATGAAAGAGGAACAGATTACAGCCGATTATCAGCGAAAACGTCGTGAACTTGAAGAGGATGAAGATATCCTAAAAGATACGCAACGAAAAGGAGAACAATTGATACAAGAAACGTTATCAGATATCTATCAAATTGTTCAACAATCAGCTGTAGATAGCGAGCCTTTTGATTGTGCAAAACAGTCAATTATACAAGTAGAAAATGACTATCACGAAGAGTTATCAAGAGCAAAAAAACAGCTGTATCAACAACAAGAAAAACTGGAACAAGACTATCGAAATGACCTCCAAAAAGCAAATAAAGAATAAGGAGTTGTTCTATTGGAAGAATTAGCAAAAAAGTTATTGAAAGAGTTAAAAAGGAATTTAGAAAAAATACGTGTTCAAGCAATTGGCTCAGCCAAAATACAGAAATCTCATTCAAAGAAACAAGAAGCTAAGAAACAAGGTGAAACAGTGATAGAAAGTGCTAAAAAGGCATTATCTTCTTCCTCCCAAACACTAGAAGGAGCGGTTAAAGGTCAGTTTGGAAAAAAAGTAACAGAGGCTTTTGAGAAGCAACAACAAACTTTAGATAAGCTATCTTCTTAGCATTCAATAATTAAATTGATAACACTCTATTAAATTTGTACTTGTTTTAAATGCTTTTAAGTCCCTTAAAACAGTGTAATATCAGCTATTCAATGTTGTACAAAACTAATTTATTTTTGAGTGGGAATAAGTTGAAAAGTCTTAGAAATCCTTATTTAATTGGAGTTTAAGGCTTTTTCTTTGCTCCTGATAACAGTTTAAATTTCATTAGATTTACAACAATTAAATTATTTTTGTTTGTATGTTATATTGTTAGTAGAAAACTTTTTTTGTGCGAACTAAGTAGTTGATATAGATTATTTATCCAGACGATTTTTAGAAAATAGTGCTCTGAGTAAGGAGGGATGAAAATGAAAACGAAGATGCCTGAAATTTTGTCTTTCATTTCAGAAGAAGCTGTTAATAGAAAAATGACAAGTGAGGAAATTGCCATTCACTTTGGTTATGATAAACATCACTTTAGTCGAAAATTTAAAGAAATAAATGGATTCAGTGTTGTTGAGTTCCTCTCTAGTTTAAAAGTTGAAAAGGCAATTGTTGAATTTGATGAAGAAAAGAGAATCATCGATCTACAAGAACATTCAGGTTTTGAAAGCAGTGGTAGTTTCACGAATACGTTTAAAAAATATACAGGTAGCTCTCCTAGAGCGTACAAAACTGAAATGAGCGACATTTTTTATGATATTAAAAATTTTGAAAATAATGAGAAGGATAAGTCGATAGCGCATTTTGAAGAAAAGAATCATTCTTTTTGCACAGTAACGATCGAAGTACCTGATGGATTTGAAACAGGGATCATATTTATCGGACTTTTCCGTACACTTATACCGAATCATATGCCTCTATCTGGATTAGCTACTAAACATTTAATAGGAAATAAATTGAAAAATATTCCAAGTGGAGACTATTATTTACTAGCTTGTGCGATAAGCCGCTCCAATAATGTTCTATCTTACTTTAACTTAAGCAATAGTTTAAGGGGGAAAGAAGATGAAAGGTTATCTTTTCCAAACTGTTCTGGTAATCATTACACTATTATGCTGAGAGAACCAATACCAGAAGATCCACCAATATTAGTGAATGTGGGGAAACTTTTGATCTCCCGTTTAAAGAACACAATCTAGAATAATATTATTTGACCGTGAAATGATAAAATAATTGTAAGCTGATGAAATGGAGGAAATAGTTATGACATTAAATGCAAAGAGCATCACTGTAGGTTTACCAGTAAGTAATTTGGAAAAATCTGCTAGTTGGTATGAAAAACTTCTGATGAGTGATGAAAAACTGGTACCTGTTGAAGGTGTTATTGAGTATCCAATTGGTTCTGTTTGGATTCAACTTTTCGAAGAAAAAATAAATGTTTCAGAGAACGTTTTACGTTTAGAAGTGGAAGATTTAGACACAGAATTTGAACGTTTAAAAACACTTGGCGTAATCGTTGACGAAGTGATAGAGGATGTACCAGGTATCATTCGATACGTTGATTTCTCTGATCCTGATGGCAATAAGTTGTCGTTCTACTGGTTATACGAGCAAGAATAGATTTAAACAATACTTATATAATGAATATAATGCTAAAACGACGACGGATAAATGATTCGTCGTTTTTTTAATTTTAGAAAGAATGCTAAGATATGACTCTCCTTACTGGCTAATAATACAGAAATGTATTTTACTCAATTACCGATAGTTGATGTTATGGAAAAAAGGAATAGAAGTAGTTGAAAAGCAAGCTTGTAAACAAATTTCCGTCTTAATATTTAACAAGAAAATTGATAACACGCTATTAAAATCACATTTATTTCAATCAATTTCAAATCACATCAAATGGCTTTAAATCAACTACTCTATATTGTATGAAACACATTTTTTGATTTTGTAGACTTTATTCGGACTACTGCTCGAAATAGGTTTTCCATAAATGTAATCTTTGGTATAATGTACGAAATACTATTAGATAGACAGAAGGAAAGTTGAATTAAATCATAAATACGATTAGAATTAGGATAATCTAAATGAATAACTAATAAATTTAAATGAAACGATAGATTAAATAATGAGCATAAGGATGGAGCAAATGAGAAGAAAAAGCGTATTATATTTAGATGTAGCAGAGCAAATCAAAGCAGATATCATGAATGGTACATATCCTGTAGGTTCACTATTACCCACAGAAGCAGAACTTGAACAATTATTTGATGTGAGCAAAATTACTGTTCGCCGAGCAATTGAGTTATTATCCTCAGAGGAATTGGTAGAGAAAAAAAGTGGGAAAGGAACCACTGTTTTAAGTAATCGTCCTTATAATAAACTATCAAAAGCGGGGACATTTACAGAATATTTAAATGATTCAGGACAAAAAGTAGCAAAGAAAATTCTAAAATTAGAAACGGTGAGATTAGCATCAGATTCTCCTATTTATTCGTGTCTTGGAGAAAAGGCAGTCAAGGTCTCGCGATTGTATACATTAGATGATCAACCTTACATCTATTTTAATTATTATCTACCCACCATTTTAGGGGATGTTCCATTAGAAGATTTCGAACAGGAATCCTTATACCGCTTGATGGATCAGCATGGAATTGAAATCGTGAAGTTTGAAGATAGTTTTCAAACAGTTGAATTGACTGCAGAACAACAGCAAATTTTAGCTACTTCTGAAAAAAATGGACTAAAGAGAATTCGTAAATCATTTGGTATTTCAGGAAAAGTGGTTGAGTATTCAGAAGCAATCTATAATACAGCACTGTACCCGTATGTTATTGAGTATGAAGCATAGAAAGTAATAGTTAATAGTGCAGGACATCGAAATCATAAAAACCTAATTAGAGAAGAGTCCGCTAGTAAAACTAGTTGATAGAAGGGTTTCTTTCATTGTCTAAACCATTTATGTTGAAAAAGATAGACATTCTGGTATGAATAGAGTTTTAGTGAACGAAGCTTATAACAAGTTACTTACAAAAGTGTAAGTAACTTGTTATTTTTTTCTATGGTACGTTAGTTGTAATTAGATTAGACTAACCAAGTAGAGAAAAGGAGCGATAAGAATGTTACAAGTAGAAAATCTAACAAAAACATATGGAACAGAAATTAAATATGAGGCATTAAAAGGATTGAACTTAACTGTAAATGACGGTGAATTTATTGGAATAATGGGTCCTTCTGGAAGTGGGAAAAGTACTTTTTTAAATCTTCTTGCTACAATCGATCAACCAACATCTGGACACGTTTTATTAAATGGCAAAGATCCAAATCAGTTAAATCAAGAAGAGATTGCCAAGTTCAGACGAAGAGAATTAGGTTTTATTTTCCAAAGTTTTAATCTAATGCCGACGTTGACTGTAGAGGAAAATATTGTGTTGCCGTTGACTTTGGATGGAGAAAAAATTTCTGTTATGAAAAAACAGCTGAATCTACTAGCTGATCGCTTAGGAATTGCTAGTTTATTAAAAAAACGTATTGCAGAAATATCTGGAGGTCAAGCGCAACGCGTTGCTGTCGCTCGGGCAATGATTCATCAACCACAATTGCTACTTGCGGATGAACCCACAGGGAATTTAGATACGAAATCATCGAAAGATGTGATGCAACTGTTACAGCAATTAAATGAAGCAGAAAAAGCAACCATTTTGATGGTCACACATGACCCGTTAGCAGCAAGTTACTGTAAACGGATCGTATTTATTAAAGATGGCCAATTGATAGACGAGATCCATCACAATGGAAATCAAAAGATGTTTTATGATGAGATCATGATAAAACTATCCGAGATTGAAGGTGTCGATAATGAGTTTTAGTCAATTTGTTATTCGAAATACATTGAGAAATAAGCATTTATATATGGCTTATTTTCTAAGTACCTTATTCTCTGTAATGGTTTTTTTCACATTTACAGTATTTGCATTTCATCCAGCACTAACTAATGGTCTAAATCAAAAAGTTCAAATGGGGATGCTAGCAGCAGCAATCATTATCTATGGCTTTTCATTTTTCTTTGTTCTATACTCGATGGATGTGTTCATCCAGTCAAGGAAAAAGGAATTTGGACTATTGATGATTCAGGGGATGAGCCCTAGACAACTGAAAAAGATGGTTTTTATTGAAAACTTAGTTATTGGTTTTTTTGCCACAATTATCGGAAGTATTGCAGGAATTGGATTTTCTCAAGTGATTTTGTGGTTGAGTAATAAATTGATGCATGTAAACTTTGGTTTTTATTTTCCGATACAAGCATTTGTATTAACGGTTATTTCTTTTGCTGTTTTATTTTTGGCTATTTCTTTTTTCATTCAATTTCGTTTGCCGAAGTTAAGTTTACAAGAGTTGCTAAAAGCAGGAGACCTTGGAAAAGGGACAATCAAAAGCTCACATGTCAAAACGATACTGGCTATTTTGTTGATTGGTATAGGATATGCAATTGCGCTAATGGTCAAAGGAATGATAGTACCTTTTGTGATGATTCCTGTGATTTTCTTAGTTGTTGCAGGTACACGTTTTTTATTCAATCAACTAAGTGTGTCAGTGATTGAGCGTTTGAAAAAGAAACAATCTATTTTTTGGAAGAAAACGAACATGGTTGTTTTTTCTGATTTGGCATTTCGAATGAAGGACAATGCTCGCTCATTTTTCTTAGTATCGATTATTTCAACAGTTGCATTTGCTGCGATCGGTACATTATACGGATTACAAAATATGATTTTAAGTGGGTTAAATCAAAACCCGTATGAGTTCCATGTAACTGGATCATTAGAGGATACAGCATCAATCAAGCAAGAGTTCACCCAGTTATTGGCAGATAAAGGAATACACGCAGAGCAAAGTGAACTGACTATCTATATGAATGCCGATCATGTTAATTTTGTTAAAGAGTCTGACTATAATCGTCTAGCAGAAGTAATTAAAAAACCAACGATTAAAACGGAAGGTAAAGTCATTCAGTTACTATCGAATAACACTATTTATGGGCAAGAATCGGTAATAAAAGATGCCAAGTTAGCTGATGGATCAGATTTATCTGTAGATAAATCTGAAAACTCAGATGTTATTTCGACATATGGAGCAACTGTGCTTGTCCCTGATGAGACTAATCTTCAAAATATGGAAAGTACGATAACCACAGTTTGGCAACCGGAAAATGTTCGTTATGATAAACTTGTAGAAATTGGTAAATTTCAAGAAAAAAATATCCCTTTTATGGCTAAAAGCTATTCAAAACAAGCAATCACTGACGAGTATGCACCAATCTTATTTGTTGGAATTTTTATAGGAATTGTCTTCTTCGTTTCAGCTGGAAGTTTCTTGTATTTCCGATTGTATAGTGATATGGATGTGGATGTAGAAAAATTCAAGATGATCTACAAAATGGGATTAACTAAAAAGGAACTGAAAAAAATGATCTATCAACAGGTAGGAATTCTATTCTTCACACCGATAATTGTCTCTGTGATTCATGGAGCAGTGGCATTGACCGCAATGTATCACATGTTTGATCAAGGAATGCAGGGTACTGGGTGGCTGGTATTAGGAATGTTTATTCTGATTCAGATGGTCTACTACTTAATCGCTCGCATATTTTATTTCAAAAAAGTCTATCATTTAGTGCAAGTGTAATAATGAAAGAAGAGGATAGTGGGACAGCTGTAGGTACTTTACAGCAATCAGAGGCAATTTTAACTTGTTCCGAAAGGATTGCTTCTGCTTCCACCGTGTATCCAGATTTCAAGTGAGTGGAATATGACTCGAAGAGTTATATCCCACTCGCTTCTTTTGCTATTAAGGAAGGAATAAAAGGCGTTGTGTACAGGAACGAAAAGTTACCAGTATTTTTATTGATAGCCTTGCGAAAAAAACTTTGATTTAGGAATAAAATTGGGTAGGAAAATAATCATTGTAAATGTCGTAGAAAATAAAAATGGAGGTATTGAGAAAAGTCTAATTCTGCTAAGTAACCTAGATAACGTATAGACAAATCGAGTACAATAAGTTATAGTATGAAGCGAATGTTTAGAAGAAATGAGGAAGAAAACTAGTGGAAAAAGCATCCATTTATGGTTTAACAAAAGAAGAACTGATCGCATGGTTCATCGAACATGACGAAAGAAAGTTCCGGGCCACTCAAGTATGGGAATGGCTTTATATCAAACGTGTCATGGCATTTAGTGAAATGACGAATTTATCAAAAGATGTAATCAATTTATTAGAAGAAAATTTTATCATCAATCCCTTACGTCAGGTGATCATCCAAGAAGCGAAAGACGGTACCGTGAAATATCTTTTTGAGTTGCCAGATAAAAATATGATTGAAACAGTCTTGATGCGTCAAGAATATGGGATGTCTGTTTGTGTAACAACACAAGTTGGTTGTAATATTGGTTGTACGTTCTGTGCAAGTGGTTTGCTCAAAAAACAACGTGATTTAACAGCGGGGGAAATCGTCGCTCAAATCATGTTAGTTCAGCATTATTTTGATGAGCGCGGACAAGATGAACGAGTAAGTCATATTGTTGTGATGGGAATCGGTGAGCCGTTTGATAACTATGATAATTTAATGAATTTCCTACATACGATCAACGATCCTAAAGGTTTGGCAATTGGAGCACGTCACATTACAGTTTCAACAAGTGGCTTAGTACCGAAGATCAAAGAATTTGCTAATAATGGACTGCAAGTGAACTTAGCGATTTCTTTACACGCACCAAATAATGATGTTCGGACATCGATCATGCGAATCAATCGCAGTTTCCCGATTGAAAAGTTAATGGAAGCTGTTGACGAGTATCTGGAAAAAACAAATCGTCGGATTACCTTCGAGTATATTATGTTAAGTCATGTGAATGATCGTCCTGAACATGCGCAGCAATTGGCAGATCTATTGAAAGATAAGAAAAAATTAACGTTTGTCAATTTGATTCCGTACAACCCAGTCAGTGAACATGATCAATATAGCCGCAGTGAAAAAGCGGATGTGTTAAAATTCTATGATGTTTTGAAGAAAAATGGAATTAATTGTGTTATTAGAAAAGAATATGGAACAGATATCGATGCGGCTTGCGGACAACTAAGAAGTAAGCAAATCAAAAAAGCTGATAAAAAAGTTCGACCAGCTAAAACTAGATAGTTTGACTATCAGAGGTTCATGTTTAAATTTTTTTATTCAGATTTTAAAGAGCTGAGGTGTAACTCTTTGAGTTATGTCTCAGCTCTTTTTTAGTCGGCATTTAAAATCGTAAAGCCATAATCAACAATATGCTCTTTCAAATAGCGTAAGTATTCTTCCCCCATTGGAGATAACGACATTTGAGCAGGATGAATCCAGCCAATCTCCATTGTTTCATCAACCTCTAAAGGCAATGCAACAATATTTTCATCATTCAATTCTCGACTTAATACTCCAGAACTGATTGTATAACCATCAAGACCAATCAAAAAATTGAATAAGGTTGCTCGATCACTGACTCGGATACTTTTCTTACGGTATAGGGTACTTAATATCTCTTCTGAAAAATGAAAGGAGTTAAATTGTCCTTGCTCAAACGAAAGATAAGGAAAGTCTTCCAAGTCTTTCAATGTTACGGATGTTTTCCCCACTAAAGGATTCTTTTTACTGACGAAAACATGTGGATTAGCCGTGAATAAGGGATGGAAAACAAGTTGTTTTTCTTTTAATAATTTTCTGATCACTTTTTCGTTGAATGTATTTAAGTACAAAATACCTAATTCGCTCTGAAAAGTGCTGACATCTTCAATAATATTATTGGTTTGTGTTTCACGAAAAGTGAATTCGTATTCATTTTTTTCGTAAGATCGGATCAATTGTACAAAGGCGTGAACGGCAAAGGCATAATGTTGCGCAGAAACAGAAAATAGTCTTCGGCGAGTCTCAGCTCCTTTATATTTTTCTTCCATCAAATCGACTTGTTCTAAGATCTGACGAGCATAGGATAAAAATTCGGTCCCCTCAGTTGTAAGAACCATTCCTTTTTGTGTTCGTTGAAAGATCTGAATATTCATTTCTTGTTCTAACTCTTTGATCGCAGTTGAAAGGCTAGGCTGAGTAATGAAGAGATGTTTAGCTGCTTCATTAACTGAACCTAATTCAACAACTTTTATAATATAATCCAATTGTTTGATCCTCATGATCCAATCCTCCTTAAATTTAAAAGCGCAGCGAACTTATCCATTTTTGAGAAAATAGAAGGGGTGTAATTTATTTTTGACTAGATTATATCATAAACCAAATAGTTTTATTGAATAAAACTATTATGAAAAAAGAGTTGCTTTCGTGGTACGATCTTTGGATGTTAGATTTCAACTTGAATCACTTGTACGCCTTGTTTTTCTATTTCTCGAATCACTTCAGGCGAAGCGAATGTGTCTGTAATTAAATAATTGATATCTTTGATATTCCCACTAGTAAAATTAGATGAAAACCCGATTTTGCGATAATCAGCAACAACGATCACTAAGCCATTTGTTCGCTCGATAATCAGTGAATTTATTTTTGATTCATGTAAGACAGGTGTTGTGATTCCATTTTCAATACTAAGACCGGAACAGCCGATAATAGAGATATCAGATGACATTTTCGAAAATGAATCGATAGCAATATCGCCAACTAAGGCTTCTTTTGGAAAGCGAATTTCGCCCCCAGATAGAATAACTGTTGAGTTTGGATTGTGATCCAGATTAGCGACTTTTACATTATTTGTGACGATCGTTACACGTTTATCTTCTAAGTGTTTCAAAGAGGATAACGCTGTCGAACCTGTATTGATAAACAATGTATTTCCATCCTTAACAAACTCAGCTGCCTTTTTAGCAATCGCATTTTTCAGTACTTCAATTTCTTCATTGTAATCTTCTGTACCAGTTTTCTGCACGATCTTAGCTTTCCCGTGCTCTCTTTGGACTAAACCCATTTTTTCTAAAGCAATCAGATCACGGCGAACAGTTATTTCTGAAACTGTTAGCTCAAGACTGATCTCTTTCACCAATAAACTTGTTTCTTTTTTCAATAATTCCAGTAGTTTATCTCGACGATTTTTGATTGTTTTGTGTGAACTTTTCATTTAAATTCCTCCTCTCTCATTCAGTTGAGCAACTGCAAGTGTATTTCCTAGTGCTTTGGCTTCTTTTAATAAACGATAACCTTCCGATGTCTCATTTAGTTTAAGTAAACAGTGGCCTTTTAGATACAAAACGTAGGTCAGCTCTCGGTTATTCAATCGGTTTTTATCAATCAAATCCAGTTCGCTTAAACATTTTTTATTTCTATTTTGGTGGAAGTATCTCATTCCTGTAATTTCATTCCATGAAAACAAGTTGTTCATTTGCTTTTTTTTAGCGTTTTTCAATTTAAACAACTTTTCTAGACAACTTTCTAAATTTTCTTCATCTTTTAAAAAAGAATAGCAATACATTTGCGTATGATAATAAATGAAGAGGTAATCCAATGTGGAATGGAAGAAATGCTGATTCTTATGTAAATGCTCCAAACAAGTTGCATAACTTCCTTCGTCTAACAAAAATAAGCTGTCAAAAATAATAATAGACTGTTTGAAGCCATTAAACAAATCTTTTTTCTGTAGCTTTTGTTTTAAAGCAACCGCTTTTTTTAAATCACAGTCAACAGTCAAAGCATAAATCATTTTTTCATACAGATTTTTTAAATATTCAAAAAGTATAACAATGCTCAATACAATACATCCTAAGCTGCCAAAAATTATTTTTGCGCCCAATGCTTGAGAGCTCGTAACTAGGTAGCAGATATAAATAGCAAATAACAAATAAACAATCCACAATAAACTTTTTTTCCCATAGTAAATACTCTTCCAAGCTAAATTTTTCATATTCCTCACCTCAACGAAACTATATCATAAAAAGATATATATGAACATAAAAAAAGATGTTATGATCGGGAATAAATTCATTTTCGATGTAAACGTTCTTAAAAATGAATAAACGATCTTATAAATGGATTGAAAACGGTTAAAAATATTGTAGAATGAAAAGTGTAATCGAGATTGAGATAATGTGGAGGGATCAATATGGCAACAATTCATGATGTAACAAAAGAGAGCTGGATTTTAAGTACTTTTCCCGAATGGGGAACGTATTTGAATGAAGAAATCGAACAAGAAGAAGTTAAAGAAGGAACCGTTTCTATGTGGTGGCTAGGATGTACAGGGATTTGGTTGAAGTCACATGAAGGTACTAATATCTTATGTGATTTATGGTGTGGAACAGGGAAAAGATCGCATGGTAACGGAAAGATGAAAAAAGGACATCAGATGATGCGAATGAGCGGATGCGAAAATATGCAGCCTAACCTTAGAACCCAGCCTTTTGTCATTGACCCATTTGCTGTGACAGATGTTGACGCATTGGTCGTCACTCATATTCACTCAGATCATTTAGATATCAATACGGCAGCAGCGGTTCATCAAAATTGTCCGAATGCACGCTTTATCGGACCAAAAGAAGTAGTTGAAACTTGGTTGAAATGGGGAATCCCGGAAACGAAAACAACGATTGTAAAACCTGGTGACCGTGTATCAATCAAAGATGTTGATATCGTTGCTTTAGAAGCTTTTGACAGAACTGCGTTGGTGACTTGTGAAGATCCAGAAATGACGCTAAAAGGAAAATTACCTCAAGACATGGATGAAATCGCTGTCAATTACTTGTTTGAAACAAGTGGCGGCAATATCTATCATGCGGGGGATTCTCATTATTCTAATATGTTTGCTAAACATGGGAACGAACACAAAATCGATGTGTGCTTAGGAGCTTATGGAGAAAACCCTCGAGGAATCACGGACAAAGTCACCTCAGTAGACATGTTACGAATGGCAGAATCATTGAATGCCAATGTTGTGATTCCAGTTCATTATGATATTTGGGCAAATTTTATGGCAGATCCAAAAGAAATAACCGAAATATGGAAGTTTAAAAAAGATCGTTTGAACTATCAATTTAAGCCGTTTATATGGCAAGTTGGTGGGAAATTCACGTATCCAAACGATAAAGACAAACTTGAATTCAATTTTTATCGTGGGTTCGATGATGTCTTTACAACGGATAACGATACACCATTTCCATCATTCTTATAAGAAAGGAGAAAGTGAATGTTAAAGTATTTTTATGATAATGATTTAATTCGATTTTGTGAAGAAACGCCTTCAAATTGGGAAGATGCTGTGATACTTAGTTGTCAGACATTATTAGAAAAAGAGATTATAACGCAACAATATGTGGATGAAATTGTTGAATGTGTTCAAAAATATGGCCCTTATATCGTGATTGTGCCAGGTGTTGCTATGCCTCATTCATCAGAAGATAGTCAAGGTGTTTTGGGAACAGCTATTTCATTTACAAAAATGAGTAAAGATGTTGTTTTTGAAGAAGGAAATGCTGAGAAAAATGCGCGTTTATTTTTTACATTAGCAGCCAAAGATAGTGAGGCGCATGTAGAAAATATTTCTAAACTGTCAGAAATGTTGATGACTGATGGAATAATCGATGCATTGATGGCGGTAGAGACGATGGAGGATTACCAAAAAGTAATGGCATCTTTTGACAGATAGAAAGAAGGGGAGTAAATGACACAAGTATTAGATTTTCTGATGGGTATTTGGGATTATTTTGCTGCAAATATTTTGACACAGCCAGCATTTTTAATCGGATTTATTGTTCTATTAGGGTATGTTTTACTTAAAAAACCATTGTATGAAAGTATCGCAGGTTTTTTAAAGGCTACTGTTGGTTATTTGATCTTGACTGTTGGTTCAGGTGGATTAGTCAATAATTTTCGACCGATTTTAGTGGGACTAAAGGAACGCTTTGATTTAGATGCAATGGTTATCGATCCTTATTTTGGTCAAAATGCTGTAACAGCAGGCATAGAAGAAACTTTTGGACGAACATTTAGTGATACGATGATTTTATTATTGATTGCGTTTGTCATGAATATTTTATTGGTTCGTTTTAAGAAATACACAAAATTGCGGGCTGTTTTTACAACTGGGAATGTTCAAATTCAACAAGCAGCAACTGCATTTTGGATTTTATTATTCTGTTTTCCTGATTTAGGTCAAATTCAAATATTGTTGATCATGGGACTTATTCTAGGCTGCTATTGGGCAGTAGGATCGAATCTAACTGTGGATATTACACAAGATTTAACTGAAGGTGCAGGATTCGCAATTGCCCACCAACAAATGTTTGGCGTTTATATATTTGCGCGTTTATCTGAAAAAATGAAAAAAGACAAAAACAATCGAAAATTGGAAGATGTCCAATTACCTGGTTTCTTATCGATTTTCAATGAAAATATGGTTGCAACGTCAATCCTAATGCTTTTTTTCTTTGGGATCATATTAGTTGTGTTAGGACCAGCTTACTTGATTGAAGCAGGTTTCATGGTGGAAGGACAAAGTTTCTTTTTCTATATTTTACAGACAGCACTATACTTTGCTGTTTATCTGGCGATTTTACAGTTAGGCGTTCGAACATTTGTTTCAGAGCTGACAGAGTCATTTCAAGGGATTTCCAATACCTTACTACCAGGGGCAGTTCCTGGAATCGACGTCGCGGCAACGTTTGGTTTTGGTTCCCCAAATGCTGTGACGATAGGCTTTTTATTCGGTGCACTAGGACAATTTATTACGATCGGGTTATTGATTCTTTTTAAATCTCCTGTGATCGTTATTGCGGGTTTTATTCCACTATTCTTTGATAACGCAGTAATTGCTGTTTATGCAAATAACCGTGGCGGATTTAAAGCGGCCTGTATCTTCCCATTTATTTCAGGTGTGATTCAAGTCCTAGGATCTGCTTTGATAGCAGCATTTATCGGGTTATCTCAATATGGAGGATATATCGGGATGTTTGACTGGGCGACTGTTTGGCCAGTGATGACAATATTAATGAAATATTTAGGTTATTTTGGAGTGGCTTTAGTAGTAATTTTACTGTTAGCAATTCCACAGTTCCAATATCGAGCAAATCCAGAAGGATACTTTTTGATTGCAGAAGATTATGATGCGTACGTTAAAAAAATGATGACAAAAGCAGCTTGAGTATATTTAAATTTAGGAGGAAATTAAAATGAGAGTATTAGTATCGTGTGCAAATGGATCAGGAACAAGTTTGATGATGAAAAAAAGTGTAGAAAAAGCACTGAAAGAGTTAGGGTTTAATATTACGAATATTCATCATTGCGCCATTTCAGAAGGAAAAAGTACGGCAGGACAATATGATGTTGTCTTTTGCCCAATGAATTTTTTGAATATGTTTGAAGATGCTAAAAAGAAGGGAATAACAGTGGTCGGTGTCAGAAATGTCATGTCTGCTAAAGAAATTAGTGAACGTGTACAAGAAACTGAATTAGCTGCAAAATTTAAATAATTATAGCAAAAGGAATCAGTCAGGGTGGATAGTTTTTCCACCCTGTTAATGAAAGTTAAAGGTAGGGAGAGAAATAAATGAGTAGACCTAATTTACAGGTAGCTTTAGATCATTCTGATTTAGCTAGTGCAATCAAAGATGTAGTAACAGTTGGTGACATTGTAGACATTGTGGAAGTGGGCACTATCCTTTGTTTACAAGCTGGTGCAGAAGCTGTTCGTTGTATTCGGGCATTATACCCACATAAAAAAGTAGTTGCAGATACTAAATGTGCAGATGCAGGTGGCACTGTGGCAAAAAATTGTCGTGAATCTGGAGCAGATTGGATGACAGTCATTTGTTGTGCAACGATTCCAACTATGAAAGCAGCAGCTAAAGAAGTGGAAGAAGTTCAAGTTGAATTATATGGAGACTGGACATATGAACAGGCACAAAATTGGCTAGATGCAGGCATTACTCAAGCTATTTATCATCAGAGCAGAGATGCACTTTTGGCAGGTGAAACATGGGGAGAAAAAGATTTGGCCAAAGTGAAAAAGCTAATTGAGATGGGCTTTAGAGTTTCCGTTACTGGTGGTTTAGATGTAGAAACATTGAAATTATTCAAAAATCTTGATGTGTATACCTTTATTACAGGACGTGGCATCACAGCTTCTGCTGATCCCCAAAAAGCCGCACAAGATTTTCAGGATGAAATCAAACGCATTTGGGGGTAAGGTTGATGACGACAATAGGAATTTATGAAAAAGCACTCCCGAAAAATATAACTTGGAAAGAGCGTTTATTATTGGCAAAAAAATTAGATTTTGATTTTGTCGAAATGTCTATTGATGAGACTGATGAACGTCTTCAAAGGTTGGACTGGACGCAAGAAGAGCGAAAAGTAGTGAGAGAAGCAATTCATGAGACTGGGATTAAAATATTATCGATTTGTTTAAGTGGGCATCGGCGTTTCCCCTTTGGATCTGAGGATCAAGATAAACGAACAGAAGCATTAGTTATAATGGAAAAAGCAATAAATTTAGCTTCGGACTTAGGGATACGAACTATTCAACTAGCAGGTTATGATGTTTATTATGAAAAGAAAACATTAACATCTAGAGAGTATTTTATTGAAAATTTAAAAAAGGCAGTTGCGATGGCTGCGGCTAAAGAAATTGTTTTATCAATAGAGATTATGGATGATCCATTTATTAATTCTATCTCTAAATTTTTAAAAATCAAAGAACAAATTCGCTCCCCTTATTTACAAGTATATCCTGATGTGGGGAATTTATCAGCATGGCCAGAGAACGATGTTGGCTACGAGTTAGAAATCGGAATTGACCAGATTTCTGCAATCCATTTAAAAGATACATTGGCTGTAACAGACCAGTTTTCGGGCAAATTTAAAGAAGTTCCGTTTGGAGAAGGGTGTGTTGATTTTTTAGGATGTCTTAAAACCTTAAAACGATTGGAATATAATGGACCATTCCTAATTGAGATGTGGAGTGAAAATAGCCAAACACCTGAAAAAGAAATTGAAAACGCAAAGTTATTTCTATTTCCTTGCTTGAAGGAGGCGGGATTTAATGATCAATAAATTGTTAATTAATGAAATGAAGGAACGAGTTTTTGTTGCAAATCTAGCCTTACCTGAAGCAGGATTAGTAAAACTTACTTGGGGAAATGTTAGTGAAATCAATCGAGAAGCAGGGTTGATTGTAATTAAACCAAGTGGTGTTCCTTACCAGACGATGAAGGCACAAGATATGGTGGTAACTGATTTGAATGGGGATGTGTTGGAAGAAGGAATGAAGCCTTCGTCTGATTTAGCGACACATGTTGAGTTATACAAAGCCTTTAAGGAAATCAACTCAGTGGTACATACACATTCAAAACATGCCGTAATGTGGGCACAAGCAGGTAGAGAAATACCAGCATACGGCACTACTCATGCGGACACTTTTTATGGTGTTGTTCCCTGCACGCGCCAATTAACATCGGAAGAAGTAACCTCTGCCTATGAATTTGAGACAGGAAAAGTAATTATTGAAACGTTTAAAGATGGAGCTCTTGATCCTCTGGCTGTTCCTGGGATACTAGTATACGGTCATGGACCGTTTACGTGGGGGCAAACCCCTAAAAAAGCTGTAGAAAATAGTATTGTATTAGATGAAATAGCTGAAATGGCATGTGTAACGGAAGCTGTAAATGAAGCCGTCCGGCCAATTCCTCAATATCTTTTAGATAAACATTTTTTTAGAAAACATGGTACAAATGCATATTATGGGCAAATTTAAAAGAATAGTTTCGGTTAATGGTACAGATAGGTCTGATAAAGGCTTTATCTGTATTTTTTATTTTATGGAAATCTGTTCTGAACATTTATGAAATACTTGAATTTAAATTCAGAAAAGCTATACTAGAAAAATAACTTAAAAGAGAGAATGAGGAGAAGTATGAACGAGAATCGATTAAAGCGGGAAATTTCGCTGTTTGGTGCTTTTGCAACAGTGATGGGGACTGTTATTGGTGCAGGTGTTTTTTTTAAAACAGCAAGTGTGGTCAGTTTTGCTCAATCACCAAGCCTAACAATTTTTGCTTGGGTACTAGGTGGTATTTTAACTTTATGTGCAGGTTTGACAAGTGCTGAATTGGCTACGGCTATTCCAAAAACAGGAGGCGCAGTTAAGTATATCGAGTATACTTACGGTAAGTTACCAGGCTTTTTGTTAGGATGGGCGCAAAGTGTGATTTATTTTCCTGCTAATATTGCAGCATTATCGATTATCTTTAGTACGCAATTTATTCACTTATTTCATTTATCTACTGACTTTCTTATACCGATAGCACTAGGAACAGGTTTAAGTGTAACTATATTTAATTTGCTAGGAACTAAGTTGGCAGCCAATTTACAATCCTTTACATTGATAATAAAAATGCTGCCTATTGCTTTGATTGTAGTAGTTGGACTTTTGATGCCAACTAATGTGGAAGTTTCACTATTTCCTGTAAAAGCTGGTGGAGATAATAATTTTATTCAGGCACTTAGCGGGTCTTTATTGGCAACCATGTTTGCTTATGATGGGTGGTTAGGTGTTGGTGCTGTAGCTGGTGAAATGAAGCAGCCAGAAAAAGATTTGCCTAAGGCAATATTTTTTGGATTGACATTTATTACGATTGTTTATGTTTTAATCAATTTTGTTTTCCTTAAAACATTGCCAATCGAGCAACTTTCGGGAAATTTGAATGCAGCTTCAGAAGCTTCCAATCAAATATTTGGTTCAATGGGTGGTAAGTTAGTAACCATTGGGATATTGATTTCTGTTTATGGTGCTCTAAATGGTTACACGATGACGGGGATTAGAGTTCCTTATGCATTAGCTTTGGAAGAAATGATTCCTTTTAGTCAGCAGTTCCAGAAACTATCTAAAAAGTATGTTGTTCCTTATGTGTCGGGAATTTTTCAATTTAGCATCGCTGCGATCATGATGTTTGTGGGGAGTTTTGATTTGTTAACAGATATGTTAGTTTTTGTTATGTGGCTATTTAGTCTGTTGATTTTTTTGGGAGTATTGATTTTGAGAAAAAAAGAACCAGAACTGAGTCGCCCTTACAAAGTACCTTTTTATCCAGTAATCCCTATTATAGCAATTGTTGGAGGCCTGTTCATTTTGATCACGACATTATTCACACAAACACTATTAGCCAGTATTGGTATTGGGGTGACATTATTGGGAATCCCAGTTTATCTGCTCAACAAAAAAATGAACGAGTCAAAAATCTGATAAGGTTTATTTTTTGTCAAAAATTTATCACTTCGGACTAAGAGATTGAGAAAACTATCAAGAATAATTTGGTATAATGGTTTTGATCTAAGTCTTTGTCACTAGATAAAGCAGTGCTCCTGCCTAACCCTTTTAAGCAGGAGCTCCTTTTTCTCAAAAATTTTAATAAAATTAACAATTTCTGAAAGTTATTCCGGTCAATTTTTTAGTATAATAGGTATATCAAAACGATAAACTATTTTGGGGAAGATAGTGCATCAGAACTCTTGGTAAAGCTGTAAGTGTTGATATTTCAACATTTACAGCTTTATTTTTTACTGTAAAAGTTAAAAATAAGTGGAAATAAATGAGGTTCATTTCCTTGTTTTCACTACTAAATAAGTAATTTTCAATAAATAATAAGCTAATATAAGTCAAATGCAGAATAGGAATTTGAAAATATACTTGATTAAATAAATAATTAACTCTTTATTTCATAAGCAAACCTAGGACAAAACTTAAAAAGTTTTGTTCTAGGTTTTTTTCAATAATTTTTTATTTAGTTGCGTATATTACTATAAGGAGGGGAAAAAATGGATATTAAAGAGTTTTCACTGAAATTAATTGAATGGGGTGTAGCAGAGTGCATACAAGATATCTATGTTTTACCTATTGAGAATAAAATCCAAGTTTTTGCGAGGAAAGGGAAAAGTCGAATTATTTATAAAGAGTTAAATGAACATGAAGGAGAAAAATTAATTTTTCATTTTAAATTTATGGGGAGCATGGACGTTGGTGAAAGAAGGAAAGCACAGGTTGGAGCTGCGACGTACGCAATCAATCAAAAGGAAATACGATTAAGATTGTCAACAGTTGGTGATTTTAGACAAAGGGAGAGCTTAGTTATTCGCTTTTTGCATGTTTTTGGAAACAGTCAAGAGAATTATTTTTTGCCGCAGCAATTAACGATTGTTAGAAGGTATATCAGACGCCGCGGATTACATTTATTTTGTGGACCGGTGGGATCTGGTAAAACAACGTTGATGTATAAACTAGCGAAAGAAACAGATCAATTTCAGCAAGTGATCACAATAGAAGATCCAGTCGAAATCGAAGAAGAGACCTTTTTACAATTACAGACTAACACTAAAATTGATTTAACTTATGATGTGTTGATCAAGGCTTGCTTACGTCATCGTCCTGATATTTTGATTATTGGAGAAATTCGAGATGGTCTCACAGCGCAAGCAGCAATCAGAGCAGCACTTACTGGGCATACGGTATTTGCGACGATCCATGCAAGAAGTATTACTGGAGTGTATGAACGGTTAGCTGAATTAGGGGTTCAACAAAGAGAAATGATTGAATGTGTATCTGGGATCATCTATCAAAGATTGTTACCATTTCAGTCGACTAAGAAAGAAGAAATCAGCGGGCTGCTGATAGATTTTATATTTTCTAATAAAATGACATCTAAGTGGTCGAAAGATTTAAGAAAGGTTTGGGCATATGGATTTATCGACAATCAAACATTTGAGGAAGAAAAAGAGCATTAAACTATCTAAACAACAGCAACCATTGTTGATTCAATTACTGGCAGACTTATTAAGTAATGGATTTACAGTTCAAGAAAGTTTGATCTTTATGAAGAAATCGCGATCAATTTCAAAAATAACAATCGACTATTTGATTGCCATTATGGAAGGAGGAGAGTCTCTCCATAATGGGTTAGCACAGATTGGGTTTAAGACAACGATCATTACCCAAATTGAGTTTGCTCAAGCGCATGGAGATATAGCTGGGACACTAAATAAAATCAAAGAACACATGAAAATTGTGGATAAGCAACAGCAAAGTTTCTATAAAGTAATCAGTTATCCTGTACTATTATTACTTTTTTTGACAGTTGTTTTGATTAGTATTCGTCAAATTCTCTTGCCTCAATTGATGACAAATGGAATGATTCAAACAGATAATCTAGGGATTCGATTTATTCAGCAAAGTCCTTATTATATCCTGACTTTTTTATTCAGTTTAGCAATATCAACGGTTGCGTTTCGCTTTTATTTGAGTAAAAAAACTTTTTTGCAAAGAGCTATGTTTGTTGCTAAGGTACCTTTTTTAGGGAATTTTTATAAAGAATACAATTCAGCTTTTTTTGCACTTGAATGGGGAAAATTATTTTCTCAAGGTTTGGAAATCAAAATGATTATTCAATTGATGCAAACAACAGGTCAACAATCACTAATGAGCGAATTAGCGAAAATGATTGAGGAGCAATCGATATCAGGGCAAACATTTTACGAACAATTACCCAATTTTTCTTTCTTTTCCCCAGAGCTGTCTTTGATTATTCAACAAGGGCAAGTCAAAGGAAACTTAGGGAAAGAGCTGATTTTGTATAGTGAACTCTGCTGGCAACGTTTTTTTAAGCGAATGGAAAAAATGATTCAATGGATTCAACCAATTATTTTCTTAGTTGTTGCATTATTGGTTGTGAGTATTTATGCTGCAATGCTATTACCAATTTATGGTGGAATGGAGGAATTTTTGTGAAAAAGAAAAAGCAACGACTCAATTACAATGGGTTTACTTTACTAGAAATGCTCGTCGTACTTCTGATAATTTCTGTTTTGATTCTATTATTTGTTCCAAACCTTTCAAAACATAAAGAAGGCGTTGATAAAAAAGGAAACGATGCGATCGTTAAAATAGTCGAAACACAAATAGATCTGTATATTTTAGAAAAAAATCAAACTCCTACAGTCGATCAATTGCTGAAAGAAGAGTACATTACACAAGAACAATATGACAAATATCAAGAAAGCAAGAAATGATAATGAATAATATGAAAGGTTTTACTTTAATCGAATCTTTATTCGTTGTATTCATATGTTCGATTTTTATAATGTTGCCAACACTTTCGATAAGAAACTGGCAACATATGTTAGAAGTTGAACATTTTTTATCTTCTTTTGAAAAAAAAATCTTGTTTACTCAGCAAATGGCTGTTGTAAATACAATGGATACACAAGTTATATTTTACGAACATAGCCAGCAGTTTAATTTTTTGATTCCTAAAAATACTAACGCAATGGAGGAAAAATTAGTGGAGATCCCAACCAGACTAAAGGCTGTTGGGCCAGATAAGATTACCTTCAAGAACGGTTCTGGAAATAACGGGAAATTATCAAAATTTTCATTTTTATGGGCAGAAAAAAATCAATTGATCGAATTCCAATTTCAATTGGGGAGTGGTCGCTATGTTAAAAAAATCAAATCATTATAAAGGGTATATTTTGTTTGAAAGTCTTATTGCGTTAAGTCTGATTTGTGTAGTGATTGGAAGTTATATTTCATTAAATACATTCTTATTAAAAAAGAATAAACAATCATCAGATCAATTAGTGCTTTACAGGGTCTTATATGAAGAGATGAAATACTATGAAAATCATGGCGGACCTTTGATTCAAGAAAGATACTTAGATCATAGAAGTTATCAATTACGTTTCAATAAAGTCGGGAACAAGTTGATTGAGGTGGAGATTATAGATGGAAAAGAGAGTGTTACAATCAAGAAAGAGTGATCTGAAAAATAATTTTTTAGGATTTACGTTAATAGAATGCTTGCTCGCATTATTTTTACTATCAATTATATGTTTGCTTTTTTCGGCCTCACTCAAGAATGCTGCTGTGATAACAAAACATTTAAAAAATGAAGGGGAAAAAGAATGGCATATATTTGTGATTCAATTAGAAAATGAGTTGAAGCATTGCATTTATGAGAAAACACAAGCAAATAAAATTATTCTTAAAAATAAAAAGAATAACAAGACGGTTTGGATCGAGCATAAGTTAGGGAAAATTGTAAAGGTAGAAAATGGAGGCTATCATCCACTTCTGATGGGAGTAAGACAAGTAAATTTCATTGAGGAAGGGAAATCGATCATCGTAAACGTAACCTTTGAAAATAACTTGAAAGTTATGGCTAAATGGATCATTACACAGGAGCATGAACATGAATAATAAGTATAAAGGTGGGGTTTTATTTACGGCATTACTATTTGTTTTTTTATTCAGTTTTATTTTTATGCTAGTTTTGGAGGACTTTCAATTGACACAACGATTTACGAAAAAGACTAGAGATTACTATGTAGCTAAAACAATGGTAAGCATGTTTCTTTCCGATGTTAAACAAGAACTGCGACCGCTTGAAAAAAGTTGTCAGTTACGGTACTCAGTAGGTCTGTTGCAGTATGAATATGATCAGTCAACAATAAATTTTTTAGTTCATGTAAATCAAACCACTTACAGATTTCAAGAAATTTATCGAAAAGAGACAACGGATTAATCATACACATGGATGCAGTTAGTGAAATAGCAAAAATAATGACCATTGAAAATTTGTGAAACGTGTATCAAACTGGAAATAAAAAAACTAATACAGAGGTTGATTTTTTACTCAGAATTTGATTACCTCGGTTTAGTATTCGAGTGGAAATAAGAGTTGTTCATTGATTTATAAATATTATTAGGAAATTGATTGATTATTGTCTGGTTTTTCGTTAAAATAGAACAGGTATGAAAATTGTTATATTATAGATGGAAATTGAGGTGTTTCTTTTGTTCCCTGAGAAAATAGAAAAGGCTTTCGGTTTAATGGAACAAGCTATAGGATTGCTTAAACGATCTTTAGATACTTCTTTTCTAGATGCATATACTGAAAATGGTGAAAATATCATTGATAATTACCAAGTACGTGTGTTGGATGGAGTACCAGATGAGCAAACGGTTCAAAAACTTAAAACCATTTATCAACAACTACAAGCAATCGAATTGGAACCAGAGGAAATGAGACGTTTATCTCAGTTGATTTTACTTAAAGGGAATAAAGCAGAGTCCTTACAGGCAAATCATCAACTAACACCAGATAGCATAGGTTTCTTGTTTGTTTATTTGATTGAGCAACTATTCAGCCCAGAACAATCGTTAAAAATATTAGATATTGCAACAGGTATGGGCAATCTTTTGTTGACGACTGTCCTCAACTTGAACATTGCGAAGTATTCAGTTCAAGGTTTTGGTGTAGATATTGATGATACATTACTTTCAGTTTCAGCTACCAATAATGAGTGGACTAAGGCTGCAATACAACTATTCCATCAAGACGGATTGCAGGACTTACTTGTTGACCCTGTTGATGTAGCGATCAGTGACTTACCAATTGGGTACTATCCAAATGATGAGAAGGCCAAAGAATTTGATTCAGCGGCAGAAGAAGGTCATAGTTATGCTCATCATTTATTGATGGAGCAAGCGATGAAATTTGTTAAACCTGATGGCTATGGACTATTTCTGATACCAACCAATATTTTGGAAACAGAACAGAGTACGTATTTCAAGAATTGGCTGCAAAAGAATGTTTATCTGCAAGGGATGATTCAATTGCCAGATGAATTGTTTAAATCAGTACAATCAAGAAAGAGCATCTTATTTGTACAAAATAAAGGTGAACATAGTGAACAAGCGAAAGAAGTACTTGTAGCAAAATTAGGTTCATTAAAAGATCCTGCTAAAATCACACAATTTTTTCAACAATTTGAGGCTTGGAAGTCTTCAAATTTAAAATAAAACAACTGATAAAGAGGAGAGTATTATGTCTAAAACAATTGCAATCAATGCTGGAAGTTCAAGTTTAAAATGGCAATTATATCAAATGCCAACTGAAGAAGTTATCGCTAAAGGAATCGTTGAACGTATTGGTTTGAATGATTCAATCTTTACAATCAAATATGGCAATGACGAAAAATATGAAGAAATCGTTGATATCAATGATCACGATGTTGCTGTAAAAATGTTATTGGATAAATTAACTGAATTGAACATTTTAGCATCTTTCGATGAAATTACAGGTGTTGGTCACCGTGTCGTTGCAGGTGGAGAAGACTTTAAAGATTCTGTTGTTATTGATGACGAAGTTTTAGCAAAAATCGAAAAATTAGCAGATCTTGCACCATTACACAATCCAGCGAATGCAATGGGAATCAAAGCATTCAAAAAAATCTTACCTAATATTATCAGCGTTGCTGTTTTTGATACTGCTTTCCACACAACAATGCCAAAACACAACTTTTTATATAGTATTCCGACTGAATACTATGACAAATATGCAGCTCGTAAATATGGTGCACACGGTACAAGCCACAAATATGTTGCAGATCGTGCAGCAGAAATGCTTGGTCGTCCAATCGAAGAGTTAAAAATCATTACTTGTCACTTAGGCAATGGTGCATCGATTACAGCAGTTGATGGTGGTAAATCAGTAGATACATCAATGGGCTTCACACCACTTGCTGGTGTAACTATGGGTACTCGTTCTGGGGATATCGATCCTTCTTTACTTGCTTACCTAATGGAAAAACTTGAATTGACAGATATCAAAGACATGATCGATATTTTAAATAAAAAATCAGGTCTACTTGGTTTGACTGGTATTTCTAGTGATATGCGTGATTTAGAAGCAAACATGGATAAGGAAGCCGTTCAAGTAGCTTACGACATTTTTACAGATCGTATCCGTAAATATATCGGTAGTTATGTAACTGTTTTAAACGGTGTGGATGCAATCGTCTTTACTGCTGGAATCGGTGAAAATGATTCACACGTTCGTAGTGAAGTAATCAAAGGCATGACTTGGTTTGGTTGTGAACTAGACGATGAGAAAAATAATGTTCGTGGAAAAGAATCAGTGATTTCAACAGAGGATTCTAAAGTTAAAGTATTATTGATTCCAACTGATGAAGAATTAATGATTGCTCGTGATGTTGAGCGTTTAAGAAAATAATAATCATAAGCAAAGTAGCAACTCGATTTTAGTCGAGTTGCTTCTTTTTATTGTCTATAAAGTTAGTCTTCATCTTGTGGAGCAGGTATTTTATTTTCTAAATCAGTACGAACGACTAATACATCACAAGCCGCATTACGGATAACATATTCAGAGACAGATCCAATAAACAATCGTTCAACGGCGTTTAAACCAGTTGCTCCTAACATGATTAAATCAACTTCTTGATCTTGTGGTAGTTGTTTTGCGATCAAGGGTTTTGGAGAACCATATTCAATGATGGTCGATACTCTTTCACAGCCATGTTCTTTAGCTTGTTTTTTGTAACCTTCAAGTGTTTGTTTTGCCATTTCTGTTGCTTGTTCTGCTAAGACACCGTCAAAGGAAGAAACTGATTGAAATGCTCGTGTATCAATAACATGAGCGAGTAATAATTCTGCATCATTTCTCATAGCGACATTCATTGCTTTTTGAAACGCTAGTTCTGCCTCAGATGATCCGTCAACAGCAACCATGATTTTACGATAATTTTGTAACATTGTGACCACTCCTTTTCAAATAGTTTAAAATAAATCGTTCTTGACAGTTTAATTGTAGAACAAAACAGTGAAAAAGGAAAATAAAAAAGAAGATACTGTTATAGAATCTTCTTGGCAAACATAACACTAAATACAGCAGAAATCACAAGCAAACTAAAAATGTAAAACAGTGAAAAAAACTTTAAATTAAAGAGACCAACCAAAATACCAATGGCAGCTAAAATAAGATAAAAAACACCAAATTGATGTAAAAACTGTTTGTTTTCATCTGGCTCGCCGTTGTGCATGATTGGTAGAAAGACAGTTGCTTTTTTTAATAAATAAATACCAATAATAACTAACAACGCTACAGAAACAAAAATAAGTACGCGAATCATGTGTTGAACCTCCATCAAATAAAAAACAATTTGCACTTCGCAAATTGTTCGATAATCTAAATAAAAATGGTAAAATCCGTCGATGCCGTTATTCGTCCTATAGTATTGAACCCGCAAACAAAGCAGGTGGGTTCCACGACTGACAGCTTCGAACTACCAAATGATAAGGCATGTTACCAGCTTAGGTACCAGAAGGATCCCTAGATATCAATAAAATGTTCGGTCAACACACAAAAAAGACAACGCGTACATCACAGATTTACCATCTTTATAATAGCACAACATGGAGCAAACAGCAACGAGGGTGCTTGAATTTGAAAGCGGATTATTTTTTGTTTTTCTTTCCCTTTTTCCAGTCTTGAATTCTCTGATATTGTTGGTGCAGTGCTTGTTCATATTTTCCTGTATCGATTGCTTCATAGTAATGGGCGTTTTTTATTTTATCTGGAAGGTACTGTTGATCGACCCAAGCATTTTCAAAGTTATGAGGATACTGATAACCGATTCCACGATTCAATTCTTTAGCGCCAGAATAATGACTATCACGTAAATGATCAGGAACATCTCCAGCTTTTCCTTCACGAATATCGGCTAAGGCAGCATCGATTGCACTGATGGCTGAGTTTGATTTTGGTGATAAACACAAATCGATAACCACACTTGCAAGCGGAATACGTGCCTCAGGAAAACCAAGTTTTTCAGCTGCCTGAACAGCTGTTATGGTGCGAGCAGCAGCTGGTGGATTACCTAAACCAATATCTTCATAAGCGATGACCATCAAACGGCGGCAAATAATCGGCAAGTCACCTGCTTCAACTAATCTAGCTAGATAGTGGAGTGCAGCATCCACGTCACTGCCACGAATCGATTTTTGAAATGCTGAAATTACATCATAATGTGCATCACCATTTTTATCATGAGTTAAGGCTTTACGTTGGACACATTCTTCAATGATTGAAAGTGTGATTTCAACTTTTTTATCGTCATTTTCAGGAGTTGATTTCACAGCTAATTCCAGTCCATTTAGGGCACTCCGCAAATCCCCATTTGTCGCACGAGATAAATGTTGCAGCGCTTTTTCTTCTAAGTTAACAGGGAATGCACCTAAGCCGCGCTCTTTATCTGCTAATGCTTCTTGAATGGCTTTTTGAATGTCTAATTCAGTCAGTGGTTTGACTTCAAAAATTTGCGTCCGACTTCTAATTGCTGGATTGATTGTAATATAAGGGTTCTCAGTTGTTGCTCCGATCATAATGATTCGACCACTTTCAAGGTGAGGCAACAGAAAATCTTGTTTTGTTTTGTCTAAACGATGGACTTCATCTAATAATAAGATCACAGTACCACTCATTTTGGCTTCTTCTGCGACAATTTGCAAATCTTTTTTAGTGTCAGTTGCTGCATTCAACAGACGAAAGGCATAATTTGTAGAACCTGCGATCGCACTAGCAATACTTGTTTTACCAGTACCAGGGGGGCCATATAAAATCATGGATGAAAGCATCCGAGCTTCAACCATTCGACGAATGATTTTCCCTGGACCAACAAGATGTTGCTGACCAACGACTTCATCTAAATTACGTGGTCGCATGCGATAAGCTAATGGTTTTTGCATCGTTGAACCTCCTTATTTTAAAAGCGAAGCGGGCTCGTTTAGCCTTGACAGAAAAATAGGAAAATAAGAGTGGGGTGCTTTTTACCCCAGTCGTATTTTATCTTTTTTCCGAAAGGCAAGCCCGCGTAGCTAGATAATATAAAAGCGAAATGGGCTCGTTTAGCCTTGACAGAAAAATAGGAAAATAAGAGTGGGGTGCTTTTTACCCCAGTCGTATTTTATCTTTTTTCCGAAAGGCAAGCCTGCGTAGCTGAATAATAAATTCTTTATGCATACATTATACCACAAAGAACATACGTTTGCTTTTTTGTATAACCTACTAGCAAAAACAAGGAACAACAAGTATTTATCTTACTAATCGTTTGTTATTTCAATGGATAATGAACTTAGATTCGTGTATTATAGAAGGTGGTGAAAAATAATGAATGAAACGATAAAGTTTTTTAATACAAAATCAACAGAAGAAATCGCCCAATTTTTATTAGGCATGTACTTAGAACATGAAACGGAGTCGGGCATACTAGCAGGTTATATTGTGGATACAGAAGCATATCTAGGACCAGAAGATGAAGCAGCTCATAGTTTTGGCTTACGAGACACACCACGACTAAAAGCGATGTATGAGAAACCGGGAACGATTTATTTATATACAATGCATACTCATCTGATTTTAAATATGGTGACTCAAGAAAAAGGCAAACCTCAAGGAGTCATGATTCGCGCTATTGAACCTGTTGAAGGAATCGAAAAAATGGAAGCAAATCGCAAAGGACGAAAAGGAATTGAGCTATCTAATGGACCAGGCAAATTGGTAGCGGCGTTAGGTATTGATAGAGAATTATACGGACAATCGATCTTCGACAGTACATTGCGAATTGTTCCTAAAAAAAGAAAAACACCTAAGGAAATTATTTCACTTCCTAGAATTGGAATCCCTAATAAAGGAATCTGGACAGACTTACCATTACGTTATGTCGTTTCAGGAAATCCTTATATTTCTAAACAAAGAAGAAGTGATATCGATCAAAAGGCCTTTGGCTGGAAGGAAGAATAGAAATGAAAAAAGAAACAATGCTGACTTATTTAGATCAACAAATCACTAAAAAAATTACAGAGTACGATGTAGCTCTAGATTGGAACACAAGAAACCATTCAATCGAAGTCGTTTTCCGCTTGTTTGCTGAAAATACGGCTCACGAACAAATCGATGATGCTACAGGGACTGTTTCAGAAGAAGAAATTATTGAATTTGAAGATGGAATTTTATTTTATAACCCTGAAAAAACTAGTGTAGAGACAGAAGAGTATTTGGCTGTAATTCCTTATGAAGGAAAAAAAGGCATCAAGCAATCTGTACTAGAAGGTTTTGTTGAGTATTTAAATGAAGTTTTAACAGAAGGTCAAAGTGATCTATTAGATTTTTTAACGGATGAAGAACAAGAAGTATTTGAACTGAAATGGTCTACTGAGGACTTTGAAGCAGCAGTACAAAAGTATCAAAAAGTAGATGGCGACGTGTATATCGCTTATCCTAGCTATTAGAAGAGGTGATCATATGAAGTGGACAGAAGTAAAAGTTGAAACAGCCAGTGAAGCAGTTGAAGCTATCTCAAATATTATGATGGAAGCAGGAGCCAGTGGTGTTGCTATCGAAGATTCTTTAGATGTGGAAAATTTTCAAAGTGATTTGTATGGCGAATTGCTGGATAAAGAACAATTTACTCATATCAAAGATGGGGCTTTAGTAATGGCTTATTTCCCTGAAACAACATTTTTACCAGAAATACTTCCTTTCATCGAAGAGAGTATCACTCGTTTACCAGAATTTGGACTTGAAATTGGTAAGAATGAAGTAAGTGTTAGCGAAGTAGCAGAAAGTGATTGGGCGACTGCATGGAAAAAATATTATCATCCAGTTCGTGTAACTCGCTTTTTGACAATCGTTCCAAGTTGGGAGAAATATGAGGCGCAAGATGCCGTTGAAAAAATAATCACTTTAGATCCAGGAATGGCTTTTGGAACAGGTACGCATCCTACAACGCGTTTAACATTACAAGCATTGGAAACTGTTTTGCGAGGCGGTGAAACGCTGCTTGATGTTGGAACTGGATCGGGTGTGCTAAGTATTGCCAGTAAATATTTAGGTGCAAAAGAAGTTTATGCTTATGATTTAGATGAAGTGGCTGTAAGTGCGGCTAAAGAAAATATGGACATGAATCCGATCGCAAGTGAGGTTCATGTTTCTGCAAATGATTTGCTAAAAGGGGTAACAATCGAAGCGGATGTCATTGTGGCAAATATTTTAGCTGATATTATCACATTAATGATTGAAGATGCTTGGCGTTTATTGAAAAACGACGGAACATTGATTGTTTCTGGAATTATTCATGAGAAGAAAGCCATGATCGTGGAAAAAATGACAGAGGCAGGTTTTCTTGTGGATCAGGTTTTCCAACAAGGAGATTGGTATGCGATCATCTTAAAGAAAACAGAGGAAGAGTAAAATGCAACGTTACTTTTTAACGGAACCTTATGAAACTAAAGAACAATATATCGTCACAGGAGAAATCTATCATCATATTGTACGGGTGATGAGGATGGAACCGAAACAGCAGGTTTTCTTAGCTTTTAGTGATCGATTGGCCATAATTGCTGAAATTACTGAAATTACTGAAGATGCTGTTTATTTAAAAGAACTTAGTAAAGAACTGGCTGAAAAAGAATTACCAATCAATGTCACCATCGCCTGCGGCTATCCTAAAGGCGATAAATTTGAATGGGTCGTTCAAAAAGGAACGGAGCTTGGCAGTCATAAATTTATTGGGTTTCCGGCTAAATCATCTGTTGTGAAATGGGACCGCAAAAAGTTGGCGAAAAAGACGGAGCGATTGAAAAAAATTGCAATAGAAGCTGCTGAGCAATCTCATCGTCAGTTTGCACCAGATATTGTATTATTAGAGAAAGAACAAGCGTTGATCGATGTTTTTTCTAATTATGATAAAGTGTTGATCGCATACGAAGAGTCTGCCAAAGTTGGGGAACGCAGTCACTTTGCAACAGCACTTTCAGAGTTAACTGCTGGAGAATCAATTCTGATTATTTTTGGTCCAGAAGGTGGTTTTGCACCAGATGAAATAGCTGTTTTTCAAGAGCACAACGGTATCATTTGTGGATTAGGTCCGCGTATTTTACGTGCAGAAACGGCGCCTTTGTATGTATTGAGTGCCATTAGTTATCAATTTGAATTAGTGTAAGGTTTAGGGGGTTATTTATGGAGTTAGAGTTACAAAGACTTTCAATAATGTTGATGGATCCAACATTTACAGATCAACAGTTCACAGAAGAAATTCTTTTTTTAAAAGAATTTCCTATTCGTTCAATTTTTGTTTTACCTTATAATGTTGCAAGGGCAAAACAGTTATTAACTGGAACGATGATCCAAGTGGGGAGTTTCGTTGATTTTCCGCTTGGTGGAGGGACTTTAGCAAAAAAAGCGTTTGAGACAGGACAGTTATATAGAGACGGTGCGTCAGATGTTTTTGTGACTATGGCGCCTGAGCAATTGAACCTTTATGGAAATCAGAGTTATGAGGCATTAGAGCAGTTGTCGTTTGGAAGAAATGCTCTAGGGTTCTTTATAGATAGCAGCCATTTAACAGAGAATCAAAAGCAGATACTAACAATGGATCTTGCAGAGTTGAATGTTAGTGCTATTTCCTTAGGAGTGAACTTGACCATGGAGCAAGCGATTTATGATATGAGTATTTTCCGAAGCGGTCGAAAAAAACGAATGACCTTTCAAGTAAATGTTAAAGCGCCGACTTTACTTGAAATTGAACTTCTTTTTCAAGCTGGAGCATCGTATATTGGGATTAGCAATGGTCGAGAAATTTTGCCGTTGATTTCGAAATGGAATTAACAATTTGAGGAATTGAAAATCCAGAAAAATGTTAGTATAATAAAAGATGTTGGAAGTGCTACTGTTTCAAGTGGTGCTTTTCTTTTTTTAAATAATTTAAGTATTTACATAAACATAAGGGACATTGTCATAAATTACGAAGTGGAAAGTATTTTGACGATACGCCATACAAACAGTTAAAAAGATAAGAAAATTCCTGTAGGCTTTAAGCGATTAAAGCAAGAATAGCGGGAAATTAGACCCATAAGTAAAAGGAGTGAGAATCATGCCAAAAGAGGAAATCATGACAGGTCCAGGAGTTATTAAACTCGTGTCAAAATATATGGCGCCTCAACATGTTGCTTTCGTTCAAAAAGCATGTGATTATGCTGAAAAAGCGCATGAAGGTCAAATCAGACAATCAGGTGAGCCCTATTTTATCCATCCGATCCAAGTGGCAGGAATTTTAGCTGAATTACGGATGGACCCACATACAGTTGCAACAGGTTTTCTACATGATGTAGTAGAAGACACAGATGTAACGCTCGAAGATTTATCAAATGAATTTGGTGCGGATGTCGCAATGTTAGTTGACGGCGTGACAAAGCTTGGAAAAATAAAATATAAATCTCACGAAGAACAACTAGCTGAAAATCACCGTAAAATGTTATTAGCAATGGCTCAAGATCTACGTGTAATCATGGTGAAATTGGCTGACCGTTTGCATAATATGCGTACCTTAAAGCATTTACGCGAAGATAAACAGCGACGAATCGCACAAGAAACAATTGAAATTTATGCGCCGCTTGCTCATCGCTTAGGGATTAGCCGCATTAAATGGGAGTTGGAAGATACGGCATTGCGCTATATCAATCCAAATCAGTATTATCGAATCGTTAATTTGATGCAAAGTAAGCGGGATGAGCGAGAAGCATACGTTGAAGAAGCTGTTGAAGACATTCGTTTGGCTACAGAAGATTTAGATATTTACGCCGAAATTTATGGTCGTCCTAAACATATCTACTCCATCTATCACAAAATGAAAGATCAAAAAAAACAATTTAATGAAATTTATGATTTATTGGCTATTCGTGTGATCGTAGATTCTATTAAGGACTGTTATGCTGTATTAGGTGCGATTCATACGAAATGGACACCGATGCCTGGACGTTTTAAAGATTATATTGCGATGCCTAAAGCAAATATGTATCAGTCTATTCATACGACTGTTATCGGGCCTAAAGGCAATCCAGTAGAAGTACAGATTAGAACGCATGAAATGCATCAAATTGCTGAGTTCGGGGTTGCCGCTCACTGGGCGTATAAAGAAGGTAAGACAGAAAAAGTCGATGAAGACAATGATACAAAACAATTAAGCTGGTTTCGTGAAATACTTGAACTGCAAGATGAAAGCTATGATGCCTCTGAATTTATGGAAAGCGTCAAAGGCGATATTTTCAGTGATAAAGTGTATGTTTTCACTCCGACTGGTGAAGTAACAGAATTACCTAAAGGTTCGGGCCCTCTAGATTTTGCATATAGTGTGCATACTGAAATCGGCAATAAAACAACTGGGGCTAAAGTCAATGGGAAAATGGTTCAGTTGGATTATACACTGAAAAATGGCGATATCATCGAAGTTTTGACTTCACCAAATTCTTTTGGACCAAGTCGAGACTGGCTGAAAATGGTTGCCACAAGCAAAGCACGAAATAAAATCAAACGATTCTTTAAAGTTCAAGATCGTGAAGTCAATATTATCAAAGGCCATGATGCAATTAGTAAATATTTGAGTGAACATGGTTTTGCAACAAAGGAATTTTTAGGTAAAACCAAAATGGCTGAAGTGTTGGATCGTTTTAATTTCCAAACAGAAGATGATTTGTATGCAGCTGTTGGTTATGGTGAAATCAGTGCTCAAGTTGTCTTTAATCGTCTGACTGAAAAAGAACGTAAAGAACAAGAAATTGAACGCCAAAAACAAGAAGCAGAAGAATTAATGACACAACCTGTCAAAAAAGAATCAGATAAAATGAAAGTTCGTCATGAAGGCGGAATCGTGATTCAAGGCGTTGAAAACTTACTTGTCCGTATCAGCCGTTGCTGTAATCCAGTACCAGGAGATGAAATCGTCGGTTATATCACGAAAGGGCGCGGTGTATCAATTCATAGGGCAGATTGTCCTAATGTTCAGCACCAAGAAGAACTTGCTCAACGTTTGATTGAAGTTGAATGGGAAGATACGGATAATTCAAATAAAGAATACGATGCTGATTTAGAAATTTACGGCTATAATCGCAGTGGCTTATTGAATGATGTTCTGCAAGTTATTAGTTCTATGACTAAAAATTTAGTCAGTGTAGAAGCTAAGCCGACAAAAAATAAAATGGCGATGATTCATGTTACTGTAAAAATCCAAAATCTAGCCCATTTAAAAACAATCGTAGATAAAATCAAAAATATACCGGACGTTTATAATGTCCGTCGAACCAATGGCTAGGAGGGGTAGTTATGAGAGCAGTCATCCAACGAGTCAGTCAAGCTGAAGTCAAGATCGACCAAAAAAGTGTTGGAAAAATAGATCAAGGATTTATGATTTTACTAGGAATCCATCAAACAGACAGTATAGAAGATGTTGCCTATTTAGTCCGTAAAATTAGTAAACTTCGAGTATTTGAAGATGGTGGTGGTAAAATGAATCTGAGCATTCAAGAAATTAAAGGAAGCATTTTGAGTGTTTCTCAATTTACATTGTATGCAGATACTAAAAAGGGGAACCGCCCTAGTTTTATAGAAGCAGCAAGACCTGAGGTAGCCATCCCTTTATATGAACAATTCAATGAACAGCTTAAAGAACTGGCTATTCCTGTAGAAACTGGGGAATTCGGTGCGGATATGGCTGTTTCCTTGATCAATGATGGTCCTGTAACTATCATTATTGATACAAAAGATAAATAGTCAAAAACATCATTCTTACAATGTATAGCAGTAAGAATGATGTTTTTTTATAAGTTACTGAAAAAGCACATAGGAAGAGAAAATAATTGGTATAATAAATGTAAAGTGATTGTTGAGGTGTAAGATGGAAAAATATAAAGAAGAATTATTACCAAAACTAAAGAAATTACCTGTACCAGAATTACACGAAACCCTTGTTGCATTAAGTGAGTGGCTAAGACCATTGGTTACATTAGAAGAATTAAAAGACTTTCAAAAAAGAGCCATAGCATTTAGCGTATCGGATGGTATATTATTGCAAAAAGATTTGGTAGCGCATGCAAAAAATAGAACTGGAAGCTGGCTAGCACCTTTTTGGGAAGAGAGCTATTTAGAAAATCGCGGCTATTTACAAAGTGGCTCAAACTTTGCCTTGATCATTGATGAAAGTTATTATGATCAAATTGAATCGAAAGAAATGCGAGCAGCTCAGCTGATTTATCAAATGACCAATCGTTATCTGAGTTTAGCGAATGGAACATATCCAATCGAATATACAAAAAAGAATCAAAATGTCGATATGTCATTTTATTTGAATTTCTTCAAAAGTTGCAGAATACCTGGAAATGAACGAGATTCTTTTTACAGAGGGGAAATAACAACTGCTGGAAACTATATTGTGATTTTTATAAACGGACTCTATTTCCGCTTAGATGTGACAAATGATTTAGGAGAAATCTATTCTTTGACGCAAATACTGGAAAGTTTGAACTATTTATTATCTATAGATCTTAGTTCCACACAAGGGGAGCATCTAATTCCATATCTGACAGGCGTTGAAAGAGAACAGTCGAATTTGATTTATCAACAGCTCAAAAAAGAGGAACGGAACAATCAAAATTTCAAGGAAATCGAAGAAGCATTATTTATTTTGAGTTTTTCTGATGGGGAAGATCAATCAAAAGAAGAACGAATCACAGATGTTTTATTGAATACAAATCATCAATTTCTAACAAAAACGACACAAGCAATTATCACGAAAAACGGTCATATCGGTTTTAATATGGAACATACCGCAATCGATGGTGTGCCAACATTAAACCTACTGACTAAAATTTTTGAACCTTTTAATGATTTCAAGCAAGAAGAAACTAAAAAACGTTCTTCTGATTTGGTTCGAAAATTTGACTGGATATTAGATAGTCACATGATCGATAGCTTAGAAGAGGCTAAACAGCTGGTAGACACTGAGAATAATTCATATACTATTAAACACCGAGTTGTTTCAGAAATTGGTAAAGAACGGATGAAAAAAGCAAAAGTAAGTCCAGATGCTTATTTTCATATTGCGCTGACAATGGCGCAGCAAAAGGTTTTTGGCTCATTAAAATCTGTTTATGAGCCAGTTGCTATGCGGATGTATTATGAAGGCCGAACCGAATCTGCACGTTCAGTAAGCCAAGAGAAAAAACAGTTTGCAGAAGCCTTTTATAATGAAATAAAGTCAATGTCTAAGGCGAAATTAAGAGAACTGTTCATAGAAGCTGCGGAGGCTCATTCTGATCGGATCGTCCAATGTCAAAATGGTAAAGGATTAGAACGCCATTTGTTTGGCTTACAAAAAATGGCACTTAATCCAGAAGAAGGGGCGAAATTCTTTTCAGCGAAAGCACTTAGCTTATTAAGTGAGGATTTTATCTCTACCACAGGACTCCCATATGAGTTAATAGAATCATTTAGTTTTGGGCCCGTCAATAAAGAGGGTTTTGGGATTTATTATGGTATTCTAGATGAAAAAGTGATTTTGACTCTCTCCGTAAAAAAATCATATGACAATAACGCAACTCAACTGCTTGAAGCAATTTCAGAAGCACTGATTTCATTAGCTGACCTTTTAGGTATTTAGTAAAAAAATAATACTGCACATAATAAGTAGGGGGATTTTCGTGTCCGATCATTATGTGTAGTTTTTATATTTCTACTGAAAGAATTAGATAATTGACCAACTTATTATAAGAGTGATTTATTCGGTTCTGATATTGTTCATGATATGTTGTACCATCAGTAAACATAGAAAAAGTGATTGGGAGATAACTCTATGAGTTATCTTCCAATCACTTGGAATCTGTTCCACTTAACTTAACTAAACAGTCTGTCAATTCGTTGATAATCCTCTGTGGTCAAATGAACCTCCAAGGCTTTTGCATTGTTGATGACTTGTTCTGGTTTTTTCGCACCTGGAATAACAACGTCGACAAAAGGGTTCTTGATATACCAAGCGAGTACGATTTCTGCCACACTCGCATTATAGTCAGCGGCAATCAATTTAAGATGGCTGACTTTTTCTATAATGGCTTTAAAGCGTTCACCTTGAAAATCTGGTTTTTTACTACGCAAATCTTCTGGTGAAAAAGTTACGCTACTTTCATATTTACCAGTCAATAAGCCAGATGCTAATGGGAAATAAGGCACAAAAGAAATCTGATTTTCTCTAAGATAAGGCAGCAGTTCATGTTCTGCTTCCCGATGAATCAAGCTGTATTCATCCTCAACAATATCTACATAACCATCTTGATTTGCTTCTTTAATTTGGTCTAAACTAAAATTAGAAACGCCGATTGCTCTGATTTTTCCAGCTTCTTTTAACTTTTGTAAGGCAGCTGTGGCTTCATTTTTAGGTGTTGCTTCATCTGGGAAATGAATATAAAAAATATCGATATAATCTGTTTGCAGTCGTTTTAGCGCTTCCTCAACAGAACGAGTTAAAAATTCAGGTGTATTATTATATGAGCCAGCTTTAGCGGGGTCATGAGCAGCTTTTGTGGCGATTACCACTTTACTGCGATCAAAATCTTTCAAAACTTCTCCAATCAACTCTTCAGAACGTCCCATTCCATAAGCAAAAGCTGTATCTAGTAAGGTGATGCCATTAGTTAATGCTGTTCGGACGATTTCTTTTCCTATCTCATCATTTAAATTTGGAAACAAGTTATGACCGCCAACAGCATTTGTCCCTAAACCTAAAGGGGTTGAATAAACTTCAGTTTTTCCAATTTGTATCGTTTCTGTCATTATGATTCCTCCTGACTTTCTATTACTAGTGTAGTTGATTAAAGATAAAGAAGAAAGTTTTTCCGCTTACTTCTAGAATTTATTTTAACAAAATGACGTAAAAAGCAAGAATCTAAAGTTTTCAGCTATTTCTATAGTATAATGATTGCAACTGAGTTTATCAGTGACTAAAAAGATGAAGGATGGGAGCAAATTGGGAAAAATTAGAATCAATAATATGAAGTTTTACACTAAAAATGGAGTCTTACCAGAAGAACGAGTTTTAGGGCAACAATTAGAAGTTGATGTTGAGTTAAGACTGTCATTAGATCAGGCTGGCAAAACGGATAATGTGAACGACACCGTTAGTTATGCTGAAGTGAATGATCAAATTGCTGAACGTCTAACAACACATTCTTACAACTTAATAGAAGCTGTGGCTTCCGCTATTTTAGATGATATTGAAACAGAACATGGCAAAAAGTTGGAAAGTGCTCTTGTTCGGGTTCGAAAATATAGTGTACCAATGCCAGGAGTATTTGATAATATTGAAATCGAAATGGAAAGAGAGTTCGTATGACGATTAGTTATTTAGCTTTGGGCAGTAATTTGGGAAATCGTTTAGAGACGCTGCAAAAGGCAGTTGAATTGCTGGATCAAGAAAGCGATATTCAAGTAATGAGAAAATCAAAACTTTACGAAACATTACCTTATGGAGATGTTCCACAAGAAAATTATTATAATGCTGTGATTCAAATCAGCACAACTTGTGAACCTCTTCAATTACTCGAAAAAACACAAGCAATTGAAAAGTCTCTTGGTAGAGAGCGCTTGATTCATTGGGGACCGCGAACATTAGATATCGATATTTTATTGATGGGTGATGAACAAGTAGCGACAGAACGTTTGACTATTCCTCATAAGGAAATGCTTAAGCGATCATTTGTGTTAGTTCCATTAAAAGATATCTATCCAGAAGCTACCTTCCAAGGAAAGTCTTTTGATGAACTGATCGCAAGTACAGGGAATCAAGCTGAGGTTTGGCTTAGTAAAGAAAGTTGGTAAAAAGATGGATGAAAAACAACTAGAAGCAATCGAGCAGGCAGTTAAACAAATTCTAAATGCGATCGGCGAAGACCCCGATCGAGCGGGTGTTAAAGATACGCCAAGACGTGTATCCAAAATGTATAACGAAGTATTTTCTTCTTTAAGAGCGCCAGAATTTGATGATTATGCTCTATTTGATAGCCTGAATGAAGACGATATGGTGTTGGTCAAAGATATTCAATTTTATTCTATGTGTGAACATCACCTATTACCATTTTATGGGAAAGTACATATCGCTTATATTCCTGATGAAAGTAAAGTATTAGGCTTAAGTAAGTTACCACGATTGGTAGAATATTGTGCCAAACGTCCAAGTGTTCAGGAAGATTTAACGATAATGATCGCAAACAAACTTGTCGAACATGTACCTGTTAAAGGGGTGGCTGTTGCAATTGAGGCGGAGCATATGTGTATGACAATGCGTGGTGTTAAATCACCGCACAGTTTAACGAAAACTTTCCATTATCAAGGGGTGTTCAAAACGAATCGAGAGTGTAAGGATGACTTTTTAAGAGCGATTGAAGCGTAAAGGATGAATGGAATGGATATTATTGTCGGCACAAATAATCAAGGGAAGCTACAAGAAATACAAACTGCCTATCCTAAAGAGGAAATCACATTTGTTCCATACACGAACTACACACACAAAAGCTATGATGTAGCAGAAACAGGCAAAACATATACAGAAAATGCGCTGATCAAAGCGCAATTTTATGCCAAAATGCTTGGAAAGCCAGTATTGGCAGATGATGGTGGTTTAGAAATTGAAGCTTTTCCTGATCTTTTGGGAGTTGAGACTGCGCGATTTTTTAAACCGAATATGACAGATTCAGAAAAGAACCACCAGCTGTTTACATTATTTGAAGGACACGAATCATTCACACGAGGGATCAGTCTGCATGCTGTAGTAGCCTATGCTTGGCCAAATGGGGAGTATCTTACTTCAGAACAAGAACTTAAAGGAGAACTAACAACAAAAGAAGTCGGCGAAATGGGTTATGGGTTTGATAAAATTTTTTATTTACCGGAAAAACATAAAACTCTTGCTCAACTACCTAAAGTGCAACGGAATCATTTAAGTCCGAGGGTATCGGCTTTAAAACAATTAATTGAAACATTAAAGGAGCAACAAAGAGGATGAAAGAGGGATATTTTACTAATAAAACAACTCAAATCATGGGGATTTTAAACGTAACACCAGATTCATTTTCAGATGGCGGGTATTTTAATCAGCTAGATAAAGCACTAGCCCATTGTGAAGAAATGTTGGAGGCAGGCGTTGACATCATTGATATCGGCGGACAATCCACACGTCCGAACTATCAAGAAATTTCAGCGGAAGAAGAAAAAGAGCGGATCTTGCCAATAGTAGAAGCTATCAGAAAAAGAACAGAAAAACCTATTTCTATTGATACGTATTTTCCAGAAGTTGCAGATGCGGCATTAGCAAAAGGCGCCAGTATCATCAATGACATCAAAGGGTTGGATACAAAAGGAATGATCGAAGTTGCGCAAAAATACCCAGATAGCGGCTTAGTGATCATGCACTCACGTAAAAGACGTAGTGAGCTGTCAGTAGCCGTGGATATTCAACAGTTTTATCAAGAAAAAATCGATCTCTGTCAAAAGGTCGGGATTGATTCGACACGGATTTGTTTTGACCCGGGGATTGGTTTTGGCAAATCACAGGAAGAAAATATTGAGATTTTAAAATATCCTAAAGTGTTTCGCTATAAAGAGTATCCCTTGTTGTATGGTGTATCTAGAAAAAGAACGATCGCTGCATTGACGAATGAAAAAAATCCATTAGAGCGGGACTTTGGTTCGATTTCCGCTTCATTATTTGCTGCTAATCAAGGAGTAGAAATTGTCCGAGTCCATAATGTTAAAGGAATGCGGGATGCGTTAACTGTTTGGGAAACCTTAAGTAGTCAGTAATAATTGTTATTCGTTTTACATTGGTTAGTGTAAACTAAACTGAAATTCTGCTTGACTTTATATACAATCTCTAGTAATTTATAGATACTATAAAAAAATCGATGAAAGAACGAGTAGATTTTTAACTGATCGTAGAAGAGAAAGTTGCCGAGGCTGAAAGCAACTTCGTTAGATAAATCGAAAGACATTCTGGAGATGAACGGAGGAAAAGCCGTTCCGTTGCGAGCGTTAATCGTTGGAGGAAAGAGCAATCTTTCGAACTTAGGTGGTACCGCGTGTGTCTATTCACTCGCCCTTGTATTTATACAAGGGCGAGTTTTTGTTGTGAATCACCACGATTGGCTTCGCCAGAGTGGATGATGAACAATACTTGGCGAACGAAGTGAGAGAAGTTACCGTACTAGAGAATCACCCAACGCTTAAGGTAGAAAAAGAAGCGGTGATGACTATTTAAGTTGTTTATTAGGTCTTGAAGTACTACGATTGGCTTCGCCAGAGTGGATGATGAACAATACAAGGCGAACAAAGTGAGAGAAGTCACCGTACTAGAGAATCACCCAACGCTTAAGGCAGAAAAAGAAGCGGTGAGAGCTATTTAAGTTGTTTATTAGGTCTTGAAGGACCACGATTGGCTTCGCCAGAGTGGATGATGGACAATACAAGGCGTTCAAAGTGAGAGAAGTTACCGTACTAGAGAATCACCAAACGTTATAATCCAAACCATACATTGAGTCGATCAATTAAAAAGCGCTACCTACTCTTTCAAGTAAGCATAGAGTAATCAAATTCTTAACCGATCTTTATCAAAATAGAATACAAACAATGAACAATAATTAGGAGATGAAAAAAATGAGTTATCAAAAACCAAAAGGAACCAATGACTTATTGCCAGGAACTTCAGAAAAGTGGCAATTTGTTGAAGAAACAGCTCGTTTGATTTTTCGCGATTACCAATATGAAGAAATCCGCACGCCGATTTTTGAACATTATGAAGTCATTTCTCGTAGTGTCGGGGATACGACCGATATCGTTTCAAAAGAAATGTATGATTTTTACGATAAAGGAGATCGTCACGTAACACTTCGTCCAGAAGGAACAGCGCCAATCGTTCGTTCGTTTGTTGAAAACAAATTGTTTGGACCAGAATTTGCCAAACCGTATAAAACATATTATATGGGACCGATGTTTCGTTATGAACGCCCTCAAGCTGGACGTTTAAGACAATTTCACCAAATCGGAGCAGAAGCTTTTGGTAGTGTAAATCCAGCTGTAGATGTTGAAAGCATGGCAATGGCTCTAGACTTTTTCAAACAATTGGGAATCAATCAAATTCGATTAGTAATCAATTCTTTAGGAGATAAAGCAACCAGATCGGCTTATCGTCAAGCTTTGATCGATTATTTAGAACCGAGATCAGCTGAACTAAGTGAAGATTCAAAACGACGTTTGCATGAAAATCCTTTACGAGTTTTAGATAGTAAAGATAAAAAAGATCAAGCAATCGTAGCTGATGCACCATCGATTTTAGATTATTTAAGTGCTGAGTCAAAAGAGCACTTTGAAACAGTTCAAACGATGTTGAATGAATTGAATATTCCATTTGAAGTGGATAGCAATATGGTTCGTGGATTAGATTATTATACGAACACGATTTTTGAAGTCATGAGTGAAGCACCAGGAATGGGCGCTCAAGCTACGATTTGTGCGGGTGGGCGCTATGATGGTTTAGTAGAAGAATTAGGTGGACCTGCAACTCCTGGTTTTGGTTTTGCAATGGGGATCGAGCGTGTCTTGATTACGATGGAAGCAGAAGGTGTTGTCGTTCCAGTCATCAATGAAATCGATGCTTATGTGGTTGGAATCGGTGAACAAACGAATATCGAATCGCTAAAATTGGTTCAAGCAATCCGTAACTTTGGTTTTTCAGCGGATCGTGATTTTATGGATCGTAAAGCAAAAGCGCAATTTAAAACAGCTGCTAAATTAAATGCTAAACTTGCCCTAACTTTAGGTGAAACAGAATTAACAGAAGGCATTGTAAATGTAAAATCAATGGCTAATCGTAATGAAAAAGCATTCCCACTTTCAGATATTTATGAAAGATTTGATGAAGTCTATGATGAAATGATGACCGTGATGTTTGATTAATAATAAGGAAAAAATGAAGAGGAGCAAAGGCTAATGACAAAAAGAACAGTATACTGCGGGGAAGTTTCAGCAGATTTAGTAGGTCAGGTAATCACATTAAAAGGGTGGGTCCAAAAACGTCGTGACCTAGGCGGAGTTATTTTTATCGACTTACGTGACCGTGAAGGAATCGCACAAGTTGTATTCAACCCAGCGCATTCAAAAGAAGCGTGGGAAATTGCGGATAAATGCCGTAGTGAATATGTAATTGAAATCACTGGTGAATTAGCTTATCGTGATAAAGAAGCAATCAACCCTAAAATGAAAACTGGTGAATTTGAAGTGATGGCAACAGCTATCACGATTTTAAATACAGCAAAAACACCACCATTTTTAATTGAAGATGAAAATAATGTCGGCGATGAAATTCGTATGAAATATCGTTATTTAGATTTACGTCGCCCACAAATGACAGCAAATCTAAAATTACGTCACGAAATCACAAAATCGATTCGTCACTATTTAGATGACACTGATTTTATTGATATCGAAACACCTTATTTTGGTAAATCAACACCAGAAGGCGCTCGTGACTATTTAGTTCCTTCACGTGTGCATGCAGGACACTTTTACGCATTACCGCAATCACCGCAAATTTTCAAACAGTTATTGATGAACGCTGGTTTTGATCGTTATTACCAAATCGTTCGCTGTTTCCGTGATGAAGATTTACGTGGTGATCGTCAACCAGAATTTACCCAAGTGGATTTAGAAACAACCTTCTTGTCACCGGAAGAAATCCAAACAATGACTGAAGAAATGCTAGCAAAAGTGATGCGTGAAACAAAAGGTATCGAAGTAACAGTGCCATTCCCACGTATTAGCTATGACGAAGCAATGGCTCGTTATGGTAGTGATAAGCCAGATACTCGTTTTGATATGGAATTGATCGATATCGCTGATGTAGTAAAAGATGTTGATTTCAAAGTCTTCCAAATGGCTTTGGAAAATGGCGGACATGTGAAAGCTTTGAATGCTAAAGGTGCTGCAGATAAATATTCAAGAAAAGATATGGATAACTTAGGTACTTATGTAAGCCAATTTGGTGCCAAAGGATTAGCTTGGTTAAAAGTGGAAGAAGATGGTCTAAAAGGCCCAATCGCAAAATTCTTAACAGAGGTTTCTGACGAGTTGATCAAAGCAACGAATGCTGAGGTCGGTGACATTTTGATGTTTGGTGCAGATAAACCAGAAATCGTTGCCGCAGCATTAGGTGCCGTGCGTTCTCGTTTAGGGAAAGAACTAGGCTTGATTGACGAATCTAAATTCAACTTCTTGTGGGTCGTTGACTGGCCATTGTTTGAATATGATGAAGAAGCAGGTCGTTATGTTTCTGCTCACCATCCATTCACGCAACCTAAAGAATCTGATATTGAATTACTTTCAACAGACCCAGCGAAAGTTTATGCTGAAGCATACGATATCGTTTTAAATGGTTATGAATTAGGTGGCGGTTCATTACGTATCCACAAACGTGAGTTACAAGAAAAAATGTTTGAAACATTAGGGTTCACTAAAGAGTCAGCCCAAGAACAATTTGGTTTCTTATTAGATGCTTTAGATTATGGTTTCCCTCCACATGGCGGAATTGCGTTAGGTTTAGACCGTTTAGTGATGTTGTTAGCTGGTGAAAACAATATCCGCGAAGTGATTGCCTTCCCTAAAAATGGGAAAGCAGCTGACCCAATGACAAGTGCTCCAAGTGTGGTTTCACCATTACAATTATTTGAATTGAACATCGATGTAACAGCGATTGATGAGTAGATAGTAGAAACAGTAAAGCGAGGTTGGGAAGAAAGCGCCTAGCTCAAATAATTTAAGAAGGATCTGCTTTTTTACCACCGTTTAGTCGGATTTTAAGGGGCTGAGATATAACTCGAAGAGTTATATCTCAGCCCCACTTTTTTTATTTTCCATGCTTGCTTATGAAATGATAATAAGCGCCAATCAAGTTGGCATCATTACCTAATGAACTTAAAACGACATTTGGAGCAATGATACTAGCAAGTGGGCCAATATTTAGACTAGTCACGTTTTTTTGCAGACTCTGCTTAATATAATCCAATAGAATCGCTTGACTACTGATACCGCCTCCAATCACGATTTTTTCTGGGTCCAAAATGGCTTGTAGATTCCAAATTTGCACAGCTAATGAATCACAATAGTCTTGTAAAATAATTTGTGCAGCGGGCTCTTCATTTTTGATTGATTCAAAAAAAGCTTCGCCACTAACTTTATCGACTGGTTTATTCAGCATTTTAGCGAAGGGTTTTAATAAACTATAGACACTATTTTTTACAGCGAATAAATCAGTAAGGCGCATAGCTGAATCTGTTTGGACTAAGGAGAGTTCTCCAGCTGCTTGATGGAAGCCTTTAACTAGCTGACCATTCACGATCAAGCTTCCACCAACACCTGTACCTAAAACAATCATAGCGGCATTTTCAATTCCTGTTAGTTGACCTTGATTCATTTCCCCGAGGATTCCACTGCGTGCATCATTTTCCACTGCAACGGTGCAATCAAAAATGGCTTCGTAAAATGTGCGAATATCCATCTGTCGAACAAATTCAAGTGAACCACCATGAACAGCAAAACCACTTTCAGCATCAATAATTCCTGGCATGGAAATTGAAACACCGTCAAAAGGCTCTGGAAATTCCTTTTTTATCCTATTTAAACAAACGTTAAAAGCATCCATCGTTTTAGGGGTCGCTTGTTTTTTTACCTGTTCTAATTGACCAGATACAACTAGTCCATATTTAATAAATGTCCCGCCTATATCCAAAACAAGAATTTTTTTCATCAGAATCGATCTCCTTCATTTTTAAATTTGCGTAATATGAATTTGGTTCCTTTACTTATATCAGTGGCTCCACTATAATGTACACATAAATTTTAACGTAAGTAGGTTAAGCCAATGCTAGAAAAAATCTCAGCAGTCAAGAATTTATCTGATGCCGACGAAGTGCTGCAAAATTATATTTTTAGAAATTTAGAAACGATCTTTACTCTTTCTGCTCGTGAAATTGCGACTCAAATTCCTTGTTCTCCTTCCACTGTAACACGATTCGTAAGAAAATGCGGATTTGATTCTTACCACGATTTTCAGCGCTATGTTAAAAATGAAGTGAGCAAACTTGCAGGTAAAGGGATAACCGATACCATTTCACTTGAGCAAATCTTTGTCAATCAAGTATTTGCTGAGAATGTTATTGAGCAAGTAGAAATAGTGAGTAGTCTCTTGAAGCAATCAAGTTTCATTTATTGTGTGGGAATGGGTTCATCTGGAATCATGGCTAGTTATGCTGCTAGAAAATTTAATACGATCGGTTTTAAAGCAATGCATTCAAATGAACCGTATGCGCCATTTCTTTCTACTCAAATGAAAGAAGATAACAGCGTCATCCTTATATTCTCTAGTTCAGGTGAAACAGCTGAAATTATTGAGATGGTTCAACTTTTGAAATCAAGTAGTAGGCAAATTATCAGTATTACAAATACACATGACAATACCTTAGCCAAGCTTTCTACGATCAACATTCCATACTACATTGAAAATCAACGGCTACCGTATAACTTTGATTTATCCTCTCAGATTCCAACTGTTGCTTTAATAGAATATTTAGTGGCTTTTTGTTTTAACAAGCAATAATCATCCTTACGTTTTCTAAGGCAAAGTGTGTTTATAGTTTGTTTATATTTATGTCTTATACTGAATATAAATAAAACTAAAGGAGGATGCTTATGCGTAGGAAAAAAAATTTGCTAAAGATATCATTACTGATATCACTGGTCCTTATTTTTTCGGCGTGCCAATCTAAAAAAGCGAATCTAAACCAACCAATAAAGGAGAGTACAAGGATGACGACTGATAAAAGTAGTACAAAACAATCAAGTGAAGCGAAAGATGAACAGGCAATGAACGCAACTGAATCATCAACTCCATCTTTTCCAGCAGGTTCTTTGATTCAAGCAGTAACGGATAATGATGCTGCAAAAGTGCAAGCGATATTGGCAGATAAAAACTATACGATCGATGAAGTCAACGCTCAAGGTGAAACGCCACTTTTAGTTGCAACGCATCAAAACTTCGTTGCTATTGCAAAGATGTTGATCGATGCAGGAGCCGATATTAACTTACAAGATCATATTTCGGATAGTCCTTATTTGTATGCCGGAGCCCAAGGAAAAACAGAAATTCTGGCTTACATGCTAGAAAAACAAGTACCAGATCAGCAAAAAGTGAATCGCTTTGGCGGGAATGCCTTGATTCCAGCAGCTGAAAAAGGTCATCTTGAAAATGTTAAACTGCTATTAAAAGATGGAAGAGCAGCTATCGATCATCAAAATAATTATGGTTATACCGCTTTGATCGAAGCCGTTGCGTTAAGAGACGGATCTGAAATCTATCAACAAATCGTCAAAGTTCTGTTAGAAGGCGGCGCAGATAAGACATTGAAAGACAATACTGGACGAACAGCTGAAGATTATGCTAGAAGTTTAGGTTATACTGAAATGTTAAATACACTTAACGCTTATTAATAGCGGCAAAACAGCAGGGGATTAAACCTCTGCTGTTTTTGCGTTTTCTTGTTCTAACAGATACTCTTTTTTATCTGCCATTTTAAAGAACGGATACCACACAAGTACATTCACGATCAATAAAACAATGAAGATCAGTAGGTAATTAAATCCACCTTTCAAGGCCATCGCAATTGGTGCTGGTGTTGTCCAAGGTAGAGCGATCAATGGATTGTATTTGGAAAAGTCTAAGATCGATAACATGCCCCAAGCAATGCCGCCCATTAATAAAGGAGAAGCGACCATTGGTACAAAGAAGAATGGGTTTAGCATCAACGGCATACCGAAAATCAACGGCTCATTCACGTTAAAGATAACTGGCGGACCTGCTAATTTAAACAACGATTTGTATCGCTCTGATTTTGCAGTAAACATGGAAATCACTAAGCCATACGTACTTCCTTGACCACCAAAAGAGTTTCCGCAAACATAAGAAACAACGGCCATGGCAAGATACGGTAGTTCTTGGTGTTGTTGATAAGCGGTCATATTCGCTAACATATTGGCTGTCATCACGGGCATCACTACACCATAAACCATATTTGGATGAATCCCGAAAAACCACAACATATTTGCTAACGTAAAAATAAGGATGATGGCAATTGGAGAGCCTGTCAATGATTGCAATGGTGCTTGGATCAAGGTAGTAATGAATGCGAAAATACTACCAAATGGTGTAAAGGAGAAAACGACTCTAACAATGAAGAAGAACGCTAGAATCACGCCAGATAGGATAGCAGGACTTAAAGATTCTGAAACATTTGAAGGCACTGTATCAGGCATTTTGATCGTTAGATTTTTTCTGATTAAAAATCCATATAAAACAGCAGTGAAGTAGCCAACAATAATAGCTACGAAAAGTCCAGTTCCACCAGTATATTGACTAGCAAAAGCTTCCACATTATTGCTTGCAGTTACAACCGTTTGAGCTGGGAATTCTGTAACAGCTTTTTCAAGTGTATACGTTTGGATCATTTGCGGCATCAGGATGAAAAACGAACCAATTGCCAAAAGTCCAGCAGGCAGTGGATCGTATCCTTCTTTTTTAGAATAAATATAAGCAAAGTTGAAGGTCACGTAAACTGAAAGTAAATTGATCGTAGCACCTAATGCGGCATTAAAGTGAGCAGTCATGCCTGTTTTAGCTAAAAATTCGATCCATTGAGGGATCGGGAAATTCCCAATGATCATGAGCAAAGCGACACCTAATGTAATTGGTGTTGTTCGCATAAATGCTTCGGCTAATGCACTGAAAAATTTACTACCATTCATTTTTTGAGCAATCGGACCAATAAATTTATTCAGAAATTTTTCTAAAGCTTCCATCATTTGTTCCCCATTTCATTTAAGTATTCACCGTTTGTTTCAATCACTTTTTGATACCAATAAAAACTCTCTTTTTTGTAACGATTTAAAGTACGCTCAGAACGTTCATCCCGATCAATATAAACAAAACCATACCGTTTTTGATAGCCATTCAACCAACTAAGCAGATCAGTAAAACTCCAAGTGCAATAGCCTAACACTTGAACTCCGTCTGTGATTGCTTCTTGGATCTCATGTAAATGTTTTTGTAAGTATTCGATACGGTAAGGATCATGGATTTCGCCGTTTTCTAATTTGTCGTATTCTCCTAAACCATTTTCTGTGATCAGAACGGGTAGCTGATAACGACTTTCGATTGTTCTTAAGGCCACTCGAATGCCGACCGGATCAATCGTCCAATCCCAATTTGTTTGTTCTAGATAAGGATTTTTGACAAATTTACTCACTCTAGGAATTTCCATTTCTGTACTGGTTCCTTTTTTACCAGAGTTATTCATTTTCATTTCTCCTGAGAAGGAATCTGTGGTACTAGCTTTGACTGTTGCAGTTTGATAATAATTTAAACCGATGAAATCTGGAATACCGCATGCTAGTAATTCTTGATCGGATTCGGTAATAACGGGCGCTAGCTGTAATTTTTCTAATTGCTTGATAACGGTTCTTGGATATTTGCCTGTTGCATAAACATCTAGCCAGAAAAATCCCATCAGTTCTTCCGTATCAATTTTAGCTAAAACATTCAGTGGATTACTATCAAAAGCATAAGCAGGACCATAATTGAAACTTGGGCCGATCTGTCCTTTATAACCACCGTTTTTAAACGCTTTGATCACAGACGCATTAGCAAGATTGGCAATATGATTGGCCGCAAACATTCGTTTAACATCACGAACAGCAGGTGGATGAGTACCCAGTAAATAACCATGAGTGATAAAAACATTCTGTTCATTCAAACTTACCCAATAGTTTACTCGATCAGAAAAGGCATCAAATAATACCTTGGCATAATTGGTAAAATCTTCAATAATTTGTCGGGATTCCCAGCCCCCATACTCATCTTGCAGTGCTTGAGGGAGATCCCAGTGGTAAATTGTTACGATCGGTTCAATGTTGTATTTCAAAAGCTCATTGATCAACTGATTGTAAAAATCAAGACCTGCTTGATTGGGCTCGCCTTTACCGTTTGGAAAAATACGTGACCATGCTATGGAAAAACGATAAGCTTTCAAGCCAATCTCCGCCATTAAAGCGACATCTTCTTTAAAGCGATGATAGTGATCGACTGCAACATCTCCATTCGTATCTTGGAAGGTCGTACCAGGTTGTTTCACAAAAGTATCCCAAACAGAAATACCTTTACCAGCTTCTTTATAAGCTCCTTCAACTTGATATGCGGCAGAGGCACTACCCCATAAAAAATTTTTAGGAAATTGATCTAATTCTGTGTGGCGCATAATCATTCCTCATTTCAATAAAATTTGTATAAGTCGATCATAGCGGAAAAACATTTTTTTGTAAGCGTTTTTCTTCAACGTGCAACACGTTGCAAGATTATGAAACACACAGATACAAATGAAAAAAAGAAAATACTTTTCTTCTATTTAAACAATTGTGCTTTTTTTCCTACTCTAAAGCACGTATAATGGAAACCAAACGAATCAAGTAAAGTGAGGCTACTTCTACATGAAAAAATTCTTTGAAAGTTTACCTGTCCATGATTACACGACAAAACTTTCAGTGTCGATCGTTTATGCGATCTTGGCATCTGTTGCGATGAACTTCTTTTATCAACCAGGAAATATTTATTCTAGCGGGATTACAGGCCTCGCTCAAATTCTAACGACCTTATCAACAAAGGTTGTAGGGTTTAAAGTACCTGTTTCGATTACGTTATATGCCTTGAATATTCCCTTGTTTTTTGTGGCTTGGCGTAAAATCGGGAAAAAATTTACGGTCTTTACTTTTCTGACTGTTACACTGACTTCTATTTTTATGCAGATCGTGCCGCAAACAAGTCTCTCTAATGATCCAATTATCTGTGCGATTTTTGGTGGAGCAGTGATGGGTTCAGGTATTGGTTTTGCTTTGAAAAATGGTCTTTCTTCAGGTGGACTAGATATTTTTAGTATCACGATCCGTAAAAAAACAGGGCGTTCTGTTGGATCGATATCCATGTATTTTAATGGTTTGATTATTTTCGTGGCAGGGTATTTATTTGGCTGGCAGTATATGTTTTACAGTGCTTTGTCTATTTTTGTGAGTGGAAAAGTGACGGATGCAGTCTATACAAAGCAAAAGAAGATGCAAGTCATGATCATTACGAAAAATCCAGATGCTGTGATCGATGGAATCCAACAGAAAATGAGACGGGGAATTACGATTATTCATGAAGCAGAAGGGGCCTATCGTCATGATAAGCAAACATTATTATTGACGGTTGTGACTCGTTTTGAATTACCATCATTAGAAGCGGCTATGAAAGAATCTGATCCGTCTGCTTTTGTAAGTATTTCAGATAACGTCAAAATTCTTGGGCGTTTTTATGAAGAGGATTTATAAGATAAGAGACACACGAAAAATCCAGATGTTAGGTCTGGATTTTTTTATTCGATTGTCGCTTTGAATGAAATTTTTAGTATACAAAGGATTTTAAGGAGACACAACAAATAATAAATCTCAAAGAAAAGACTGTTAATTTCAAAAAAATAATCTCTTTTTCTTGAAAAGAAAGATGAAAACTGTTAAACTATGTATGTAAGATTGAGGGACGCTTTTAAGACTGTTAATAGAATTTAACAATGCGAAAGAAGAACGTCAATCCTATTTTTTTAAAGTTCATAGGTCGTTTTAAGTCTTACTTGGACGTTTTTAGACCAACGAAGGAGCGCATCATGCTAGATGAATTGAAAATGATTGAAGCAGTTGCTCCAGATTTGCTCGATGTAATGCAGGAAAGGTTTCATATTCTTCGTAATATTTACTGGATGCAGCCTATTGGACGTAGAAGTCTATCTGATAGTATGGGAATTACAGAACGGGTCTTGAGAACAGAGACTGACTTTCTGAAAAATCTGCAACTGATAGAAACTTCTAAAAGTGGAATGACATTAACTGAAAAAGGTTTAGACGTTTACCAAGGGTTAGAGACCGTGATGAATCAATTACTTGGCATGCATCAAATCGAAAAAGAAATCAGTCAGTATTTCGGAATCAAGCGTTGTATCGTTGTCGCTGGCAATAGTGACAATCAAGAGAAGGTTTTGTATGAGTTTGGGGATGTTTTGACTGACTCACTAGACTTACTTTTACCTGAAGGCAATAATATTATTGCAGTTATGGGTGGTACGACAATGGCGATGACAGCTGAGCATATGGGGACTTTAGAAACGGAAAAAAGACATAATCTTTTTGTTCCAGCTAGAGGCGGAATTGGTGAAGCAATGACGGTCCAAGCCAATTCAGTAAGTGCTGTAATGGCAAGCAAAACTGGTGGACACCATAGAGCATTATATGTTCCAGAGCAATTAAGCTTAGAAACATATAACTCATTGTTGCAAGAACCCTCGATTCAAGAAGTTTTGACACTGATCGAGCAAAGTAATTGTGTGGTTCATAGTATTGGACGCGCATTACACATGGCAGCACGTCGCAAAATGTCTGACGATGAAATGGTTATGCTAAAGCAAAACAATGCTGTAGCAGAATCTTTCGGCTATTTCTTTGATGAAGAAGGGGAAGTTGTTTATAAAATCCCACGAATCGGACTTCAGTTAAAAGATGTACAAAAAATTCCGAATGTCGTTGCGATTGCAGGCGGTAAGACAAAAGCTAAAGCAATCCACGCATATATGAAGAACGCACCAAAACAAACGTGGCTCATCACAGATGAAGCTGCTGCAAATGAGATTTTAAAAGGGGCAACCCTTTAAAATAAAAAAATTTTTGATTTTCATAAGGAGGAAATCTTTAATGACAGTTAAAGTAGGTATTAATGGATTTGGACGTATCGGACGCTTAGCATTCCGTCGTATCCAAGATGTAGCAGGAATCGAAGTAGTAGCAATCAACGATTTAACAGATGCTAAAATGTTGGCTCACTTGTTAAAATATGACACAACTCAAGGTCGTTTCAACGGAACTGTTGAAGTTCATGATGGATCTTTCAACGTTAACGGTAAAGAAGTTAAAGTTCTTGCTAACCGCAACCCAGAAGAATTACCATGGGGCGAATTAGGTGTAGACATCGTTCTTGAATGTACTGGATTCTTCACTTCAAAAGAAAAAGCTGAATTACACTTAAAAGCTGGTGCTAAACGTGTTGTTATCTCTGCTCCAGGCGGAAATGACGTACCAACAATCGTTTATAACACTAACCACGATATCTTAACAGGTAAAGAAACAGTTATTTCAGGTGCTTCATGTACGACTAACTGTTTAGCTCCTATGGCTAAAGCTTTACAAGACAACTTTGGTGTTGTTGAAGGTCTTATGACTACAATCCACGCTTACACAGGTGACCAAATGACTCTTGATGGACCTCACCCAGGTGGAGACTTCCGTCGTGCACGCGCTGCAGCAGAAAACATCGTACCTAACACAACTGGTGCTGCTAAAGCAATCGGTCTAGTTATCCCTGAATTAAATGGTAAATTAGACGGAGCTGCTCAACGTGTTCCTGTAGCAACTGGTTCATTAACTGAATTAGTAACAGTTCTTGACAAAAAAGTAACGGTTGAAGAAGTAAACGAAGTTATGGCTAAAGCTGCTAACGAATCTTACGGATATAACACAGACGAAATCGTTTCTTCTGATATCGTAGGTATGACTTTCGGTTCATTATTCGATGCTACTCAAACTAAAGTAATGACTGTTGGCGATCAACAATTAGTGAAAACTGTTGCTTGGTATGACAACGAAATGTCTTATACTGCACAATTAGTTCGTACTTTAGAGTACTTCGCTAACTTATAAGAATAACTCTTATCATTAGTGAAATTTGAACAACTGTGAAATAATAAGCGGGGAAGCAACGCGCTTCCCCGCTTTTTTTATAAGTTTAAGAAAAATCATTCTTTTCAAAATCAAAAAAATAGATAGGGGTAACTTTTAATGGCTAAAAAGACTATCAAAGATGTAGACTTAAAAGACAAAAAAGTTCTTGTACGTGTTGACTTTAACGTGCCTTTGAAAGATGGCGTGATTACGAACGATAACCGTATCGTAGCAGCACTTCCAACAATCAAATACGTGATCGACAATGGCGGAAAAGCAATTTTATTCTCTCACTTAGGTCGCGTTAAAACAGAAGAAGATAAAGCTGGTAAATCATTGAAACCAGTAGCAGAGCGTTTAGGTGAATTACTGGGTAAACCAGTAACATTCGTTCCTGAAACTCGCGGTACTGAATTAGAAACAGCTGTTAACAACATGAAAGACGGCGATGTTTTAGTGTTTGAAAACACTCGTTTTGAAGATATCGATGGTAAAAAAGAAAGCGGAAATGACGCTGAATTAGGTAAATACTGGGCTTCTTTAGGTGACGTATTTGTAAATGATGCATTTGGTACGGCTCACCGTGCTCACGCTTCTAACGTAGGCATTGCTTCAACTGGTATTCCAACAGTTGCTGGATTCTTAATGGAAAAAGAAATCAAATTCGTTGGCGAAGCAGTAACTGCACCAAAACGTCCTTTTGTAGCTATCTTAGGTGGCGCAAAAGTTTCTGATAAAATCGGTGTTATTGAAAACTTGATTTCTAAAGCAGATAAAATCCTTATCGGTGGCGGAATGACTTACACATTCTACAAAGCGAAAGGGATCGAAATCGGTAACTCACTTGTTGAAGAAGATAAAGTTGCTTTAGCAAAAGAATTGATCGAAAAAGCTGGTGATAAACTAGTATTACCAATCGATTCAGTATGTGCTAATGAGTTCAGCAATGATGTTGAAACAGTTATCACTGATGGCGAAGCTGTACCAGAAGGCTACATGGGCTTAGACATTGGACCTAAATCAATCGAATTATTCTCTAAAGAGTTAGCAGGCGCTAAAACAGTTGTCTGGAACGGACCAATGGGCGTATTCGAAATGAGCAACTTTGCTAAAGGTACAATCGGTGTATGTGAAGCAATCGCTAACTTAGAAGATGCAACAACGATCATCGGTGGCGGAGACTCTGCTGCTGCTGCAATTCAATTAGGCTTTGCTGACAAATTCACTCACATTTCAACTGGTGGAGGCGCAAGCTTAGAATTGCTAGAAGGTAAAGAATTACCAGGATTAGCGGCAATTAACGATAAATAAAGAGGTTGTCTTTTGAACACCGTTTAACCAATCCATACCATAATAAGAAAAGGATGTGCTTTTCCATGCGTAAACCAATCATCGCTGGTAACTGGAAAATGAACAAAACTTTAGCAGAAGCGCAAAGCTTTGCTGAAGCAGTAAAAAATGCTGTTCCATCAAAAGATGTCGTTGATTCAGTAATCGGATCTCCAGCATTATTCTTAGCACCACTTGCTTGGAGTCTAAAAGATTCTGACGTTCAATTATCTGCACAAAACTGCTACTGGGAAAACTCAGGCGCATTTACAGGTGAAAACTCACCAGCTGCTATTGCAGATTTAGGTATCCAATATGTAATTATTGGCCACTCTGAACGTCGTGAGTATTTCCACGAAACAGACGAAGACATCAACAAAAAAGCAAAAGCAATCTTTGCTAACAATATGACACCAATCTTCTGTTGTGGCGAATCTTTAGAAACATATGAAGCAGGTAAAACTGCTGAATGGATCGAAGGACAAATCACAAACGGTTTAGTTGGTTTATCAAATGAGCAAGTATCTTCAATGGTTATTGCTTATGAACCAATCTGGGCAATCGGAACTGGTAAATCTGCTGATGCAAACATTGCGGATGAAATCTGCGGCGTTGTACGTGCAACTGTAGAAAAATTATACGGTAAAGAAGTATCAGAAGCTGTACGTATCCAATACGGCGGTTCTGTAAAACCTGAAAACATTGCTGAATATATGGCGAAAGAAAACGTTGATGGAGCTTTAGTAGGCGGAGCAAGTCTTGAAGCCGATTCATTCTTAGCCTTGTTAGAAGCTGTTAAATAAGACACGCTTATAACAATATACGCAATAAAAAGAAAAATCATTGAATAATCTATGAATTATGCAAAAAATGTTTGCATAGCACGCGTTTATTCACTACAATCATAATTAAGGGAATCGAATCCCCTTAGTATAAAACAAACTCAAAGGAGAGACAAAACATGTCAATTATTACTGATGTTTACGCACGCGAAGTCTTAGACTCACGCGGTAACCCAACAATCGAAGTAGAAGTATACACTGAAAGCGGTGCTTTTGGTCGTGGAATGGTTCCATCTGGCGCTTCAACTGGTGAATACGAAGCCGTTGAATTACGTGATGGTGACAAAGCTCGTTACTTAGGTAAAGGGGTTGTTAAAGCAGTTGACAACGTGAATAACATCATCGCTGAAGCTATCATTGGCTACGATGTACGTGACCAAATGGCAATTGATAAAGCAATGATCGATTTAGATGGAACTCCTAACAAAGGTAAATTAGGCGCAAACGCTATTCTTGGTGTTTCAATCGCTGTAGCTCGTGCTGCTGCTGATTACCTAGAAGTACCTTTATACCACTACTTAGGCGGATTCAATACAAAAGTATTGCCAACACCAATGATGAACATCATCAATGGCGGATCTCATGCTGACAACAGTATCGACTTCCAAGAATTCATGATCATGCCTGTAGGCGCTCCTACATTCAAAGAAGCTTTACGTTATGGTGCTGAAGTATTCCACGCATTAGCTGGAATCTTAAAAGCTCGTGGCTTAGCTACTTCTGTAGGTGACGAAGGTGGTTTCGCTCCTAACCTTGGTTCAAACGAAGAAGGTTTTGAAGTAATCATCGAAGCAATCGAAAAAGCTGGCTATGTACCTGGTAAAGATATCGTTCTTGCTATGGATGCTGCTTCTTCTGAATTCTACGACAAAGAAAAAGGCGTTTACGTTTTAGCTGATTCAGGCGAAGGCGAAAAAACTACTGAAGAAATGATCGCATTCTACGAAGAATTATGTGCGAAATACCCAATCATCTCAATCGAAGATGGATTAGATGAAAATGACTGGGATGGTTTCAAAAAATTAACAGTTGCTTTAGGCGACAAAGTTCAATTAGTTGGTGACGATTTATTCGTTACAAACACAACTAAATTAGCTGAAGGTATTGAAAAAGGAATCGCTAACTCAATCCTTATCAAAGTGAACCAAATCGGTACTTTAACTGAAACATTCGAAGCTATCGAAATGGCTAAAGAAGCTGGCTACACTGCAGTTGTATCTCACCGTTCAGGTGAAACAGAAGATTCAACAATCTCTGATATCGCTGTTGCAACAAACGCTGGTCAAATCAAAACTGGTTCATTAAGCCGTACAGACCGTATTGCTAAATACAACCAATTATTAAGAATTGAAGACCAATTAGGCGAAGTTGCTGAATACAAAGGTTTGAAATCTTTCTACAACTTAAAAAACAAATAATTTTAGTTGACTATAAAGCCAAAAGGGACAACTGATTTTTGAATCTTTTCTCCTTATACTCATACTTAAAAACTCCTCTTGTGAAGACAAGGGGAGTTTTTTACATAGTTGATTAACGGATTCTTTCAGTTATACTTAAAGAATAAACTGGTATTTTAAAGGAGATGATGGATAATATGAAAAAAATTTTAAGGGTTGTAGTTGTATTCTGCATGTTCACTTCAATTTTTTTAGCTTTTTGCACTGCTCAAAAAGGAACAGTAGAGGGGGCAAAGAAGGATATTGACAAGAAGTTAGTTCATAAAGTAGCGGGTTCTTGGGTAGCGAATAATTACGATTATGGGAACTATGAACTAGTTTATGATGGCAAAACGTTGACATATAATTCAATGAAACTGGAGATTGAATATACTGAAGGAAATAGAGTTTTTACACATCAAGCACATGATAAAACAGCTCATTACATTTTTGAAGCAAAAGAAGATGAGATTATCGTGTACCCTAGTTATAAAGTCGAGCAGAGTGGTGATGAACTAGTTGTCGGTGGAGATTTAGCTCCAATCGAGTTGAAAAAAACACGAACGATATCCAAGGAAAGTATTTTTGGAAGATGGAAATCGGTAGAATCAGACTTTCCAGCGTTTATTCAGGTAAGGGCTACGTTTGATCCTAATAAAATAGATTTGCTGATAGCTCAAACTGAAGAATCTGAGAAGAATGAAATAATCCCCTTAACTTTTGAAACTGGTGAATCTGAGTTGATTTATTTAAATAAAGAGAAGACGATTAGATACAGCTTTTCCTATTACGAAGAAACTAAAATGCTGCTCAACTCCGCTACAACGGAGGAGGGCGTAGAAGGAACTGCACGACCATGGATTTTAGAAAGAGTTGTTGAGTAATAAAGAAAGACAGTTCTATTATCCAAAAGAAAAAAACGATGCTATACTAAAAAGAAAACAAGGAGGACCTATCATGAATCAAGCAGATCTCCAAACAATAATGACAAAACAACGCAGATTTTTCAACTCAAACCAAACAAAATCGATTTCTTTTAGAAAAGAACAACTGGAACAGCTATTGATTAATGTACAAAAGCATGAAGAAGATTTCTACTGGGCTTTTGAAAAAGATTTGAAAAAACCTAAAGCTGAAGTATATGCGACTGAATTAGGGTTAGTTCTTTCAGCAATTAAAGATATGCTTAAAAACCTTGATAAATGGACTAAGCCTGTAAACAAACCCAGGGCTATCTCATCTTTACTAAATAAAAACATGGTCTTTTTAGAACCTTATGGAACGGTTTATATTATTGGTCCCTTTAACTATCCACTTCAATTGACCTTAGTTCCTTTGATTGGCGCACTTGCAGCTGGTAATTGTGCAATTGTAAAACCATCATCTAAAACACCAAATGTAGCTGCAGTGATCGGTGCTGTTCTTGGTGAAACGTTCGATGAAGAATACGTCAAAGTGCTTTCACCTAATTCCATTGATAATGCCACCGTTTTAAAAGAGCGTATGGACTTTATTTTTTTTACAGGAAGTACCAAAGTTGGAAGAATTGTGATGGAAGCAGCTGCTAAACATTTAACGCCGGTTGTCCTAGAACTTGGAGGTAAGAGCCCTGCTATTGTTACGGAACAAGCTGATATTGAGTTAGCTGCTGAACGAATTATCTGGAGTAAACTACTTAATACAGGGCAAACTTGCATTGCAACAGATTATGTTTTAGTAGATGAAAAAGTAAAAGGTCAACTAATTATCTCGTTGAAAGAAAAAATCCGCGAATTTTATGGAAAAGAGATCCAAGAAAATCTTGATTATGGTCGTATTGTTCAAGGTGATGCTACCAATAAGTTTAGTCAATTGATCAACGAAAATCGTCAATTTCTGATATATGGTGGAGAATATGATTTAGAGACAAGATTTGTAGCGCCTAGTCTTTTTGATATTGGCTTAAGCCGAGAGAATAGTTTGATGAAAGAAGAATTATTCGGACCGCTGTTGCCAATCTGTACATATCAACACTTGGACGAAGCGATTAACTTTGTTAAAGACGGTGAAAAACCGTTAGCATTGTATCTATTTTCCGATGATAGAGAGGTTCAAAAAAAGATTTTACATGAAATATCTTTCGGTGGTGGTGGAATCAATCAAACGATCCTTCATGTAGCCAATGACGACTTACCTTTTGGCGGAGTTGGAGCGTCTGGAATGGGGAATTATCATGGGAGATATAGTATTGAAACCTTTTCTCACGAAAAATCAGTTGTTTATGGTAGAAAAGACACTATGGCAAAATTGATCTATCCTCCTTATGATCAGAAGAAATTTGATTGGTTAAAACGACTATTATAAAACAAGTCCAGAATGTAACCTAATTGTTTTCAGTAGCGTTAAAACATGCTAAAAATAGAGAAGAAGCTTATCGATTGATGAGCTTCTTCTCTATTTTCTTAAGCTCCCACTAGACAAATCAAGTTCATGTTACTATTTTTTTGAGCGAAAGCTATCATTAATAAATTTGATACCCGTAACTAAAAAGACAATCATGCCAGCAAAAATAAATAGAAATCCTATCGGCAAAAGATAAAAATTTTCATGTAAAGTACCTGATGCATCAACATACTCTACTGAATTTGCTTTGATAAAGATACAAGCAAACCCAAAAATCAGTAAGAATGCCCCAATCAATGTTGTAACCATATTCAGCTTTGCCCGCCTTGTTTTACTACCATCTTTTATTAATTTTTCGGTCATGTTGTTCACGTTATTTCCCCCTAGAATTAATTCATCAAGCGAAATATGAAAAATAGTAGAAATTAGGATCAATAGTTCGAGGTCTGGAAGATTACGATTATTTTCCCAGTTAGAGACTGCTTGTCTTGTTACATTTAAACGAATCGCAAATTTTTCCTGTGTCAGTTGATTTTTTGTTCGTAGTTCTTTAATCTTGTCTCCAAATTCCATAGTATAAATTCCTTTCGTTGATGTATCTCAAGCATAGAGGGATATCTTGTTAATCACAAGAAAGCATTCCTTGCACACTCCTAAAATAAAGGGAAAGCAATCCTTGCTTAGTGGTTTTCTTCATAGAATACTGCGTTTTGTTCGCGGTTAAATTATAGCATCTATAAATGATAAATAGAAATTTGACAGTCTTCTCTTGTTTTTTATGTTACAAGTTTAATAATAAAATTGATTCCTTTATTGAAGAGTTCTCCATAAACGCATATGTTTTTTTCAAAAACTATTTATTTGTTATACTGAATGTAACAAATTGAAAGGAGGAAATTTTATGAAAACAAGAGCTGAATTAAAAAATGAAGCGAAAGACGTTTTACGTGGACGTTGGAAAGACAGTGTATTGATGTGTTTGGTACCAACATTGATTTCCATTGCAATTGGACTACTTGTATTTTTTCTACTATTATTACCAACTATTACTTTTGTTCAAAATAACCCTGATTTTGTAAGTGGTACTACAAGCTATGAAGGGAGTTCTGGCAGTGGCGGGAGTGGCTTCTTTGGTGGTGTTATAGGAGCGTTATTTAGTGCTGGGATTTCTTGGACATTCCTTGATCTTTTAAGAGGAAAAAGAAAAGAAATCAATCCCTTTTCAGATGCATTCCGCGGTTTTGCTGGACCTGTGATTTTAGGCGTGATTTGTATTAGTTTATTAACACTTGTCTTTGTTACGCTATGGTCATTACTATTGATTATCCCAGGAATTATCAAAGGTTATTCTTATTCACAAGCATATTTTGTTTATTATGATGGTTATGAAGAAACTGGTGTACGTCCAGGCTTTTTAGACTCGATCACTCGCAGCAGAAAGCTTATGAATGGCTATAAAGGTCAATTATTTTTATTAGATCTAAGCTTTATCGGTTGGCATATCTTAGCGATGTTAACGTTAGGAATCGGTTATCTATGGTTAACACCATACATCACTGCCACAAAAGCTGCATTCTATGAAAATTTACCGAAAACGATAACTGCTTAAAAAATCAAAAGCCCGAAACAAAACGGATTGTTCGTTTTTGTTTCGGGCTTTTTAATCTGACTAATTATTTAAGTAAAATGATGAGCGAATTGAATTGTTTATAATTTGTTTATTTTCTTGTTAGCACCTGTTTACATTGGCTCTTTATAATAAAGGTAAGCAATAAGAAGATTTACCTAATTATAGGAGGGAGCAAGAAATCATGAACAATAAAAAAATCATCGTAGGCGTTTCAAGTTTAGTTTTACTACTAGCAGGTTGCAGTGTTGGAACTCAGGAATCTATGGGGGCAAAAGGAAGTAGTCAACCGCAAACGGAACAATCAAAAAATAGTCAGAACAAAAATAAAGGGGACAAATTAACTAAAACTTTAGGTAAAACTAATTGGCAAGGCACAAAAGTTTACGACAAAGACAACAATGATTTAACAGCAGAAAATGCCAATTTTATTGGTTTAGCAAAATATGATGCTGAAACAGGACGCTATGAGTTTTTCGATGCTAAAACAGGTGAGAGCCGTGGCGATCGCGGCACATTTTTCATTACAAATGATGGAACAAAACGGATTTTGATTTCTGAAACGATGAATTATCAAGCGGTTGTCGGTTTGACTGAGCTAACTAATAAAAAATTCACCTACACAAGAAAAGGCAAAGACAAAGCTGGAAATGAAGTAGATGTATTTGTTGAACATATCCCGTATAATAAAACTAAGTTAGCTTTTACAGAGAAAGAAAAACCATTGGATACAACAACAGGTAAAATCGAGACGAAGAAACCTGGTGCTGAAATCTTAGGACAAACCTTATGGAACGGCACAAAAGTATTAGATGAAGCTGGCAATGATGTAACGGAGTTTAATAAAAACTTTATCAGTTTGGCTAAATTTGCGGCTGATACAAATAAATATGAATTTTTCAACTTAGAAACAGGCGTTAGCCGTGGTGATTTTGGTTACTTTGATGTATTGAATCATAATAAAATCCGAGCACATGTATCAATTGGTCAAAATAAATACGGAGCAGCGTTAGAATTAACCGAGCTGAATAACAAAAAATTTACGTACAAACGCATGGGGAAAGATCAAGCGGGCAATGATATCACAGTATTTGTAGAACACGAACCTTATACTGGTGACTTTAAACCTGAATTCAGTTTCTAAGCTGTTCTGACCAAACGCAATTGATCCCCTAATAAATGAACCAAAGGAGAACGAAATGACAATAAAAAAACGATTTCTCATTTCATATATTGGGGGCATTGCGATTGCGTGCCTTTCGCTTTTTTCAATCATTTGTATAGTGTTTTATGTGACAACAGGAAGAATTCCTAGTCCGAGTACTTTATATAAAACCTTTACAGAGCAACGCTCGTTGAGTCCAGAAGAAGAGTTAGCCTATATCAAATTACGCGGAATAGCGAAAACTGATCCAGATCAGCTACTTGCACCACAGGAAGAATTAAAGAAAACCATCAGTCAATTTGAAAGTGAATCTTTAGGTGTTGTTGTACGCAAACAAGAAAATATTGCCTATTATTCACAAGATTTGGTAGAGAAATCATTGATCGTTCATTTTCCTAAATTCGATGACAATAATCTTGAAACAAAAGGCACCATCGATAATGCAGGCCGTTTGTATCGTTATATGAAATTTGATTTTTATTTTAGTGATCAAGTACCAGGAAGTTTATTGGTCTTGAAAAAAGAAAATAATTTTTTAGAGTTTATGACAAAATGGGGCGTATTAGTTATTGTAACGATTTTACTTGTGGCACTTAGCGGCTTACTTTTTCTCAATCATTTATTGAAAAAAACAATTATTAGTCCTTTAGAAAACCTAGGTGTAGGAATGTCTGCGATAAGCAATGGTCAATTAGAAGTGTCGATGACAAAACCTGTTAAACAAACAGCAATGGAAGTAAAGCAGTTGACGGATGATTTTGAAAAAATGCGGGAAGCGTTGATCTACTCAACTGAAGAACAAGCAAAACTTGAAAATAACCGTAAAGAACTGGTTGCAAGCATTTCTCATGATCTAAAAACGCCGATCACCTCAATTATTGGCTACGTTGAAGGCTTACTGGATGGAGTAGCTGACTCTCCTGAGAAACAGGATAAATATCTGCAAACGATCCATACAAAAGCTATTTCATTGAATGAGTTGATCGAAGAACTATTTTTATATTCTAAATTAGATGCAGCAGCTATTCCTTTTCACTTTGAACGAATCAATATTAATGAATTCTTGAAACATATCATTGAAGAATTTCAGTTGCAAGATAACCAAGTTTCGTTCCAATTATCTAATCAGCAAACGAACGCAAGTTATGTTTTAGCGGATCGAATGCAGTTAAACCGAGTTTTTATCAATTTAATCGAAAATAGTCTAAAATTTAAAGCAATGAACCGCCCACTTTTGATTGAAATCGGCATCTCTGAAAGTGCTGGAATAGTGAAAGTCAGCGTATCTGACAACGGACAAGGGATCTCGGCGGAACAATTACCGTTTGTTTTTGATCATTTTTATCGGGGCGAAGAAGCGCGGCCAACAAATACTGGCGGTAGTGGCTTAGGCCTTGCCATCGTCAAGCAAATTATCGATATGCATGACGGTCAAGTCGAGATTGAAAGTCAATTACATCATGGAACGACTGTCACGATTATATTAAAAAAAGCCTGAGGAGGACAGCCAAATGTCAAACGAAGTATCACGCGTTTTATTGATCGAAGACGATGCAAGTATTGCAGAATTACAAAAGGATTATTTAGAAATCAATCATATAGAAGCAGAGATCGCAAGCGATGGATTGGTTGGGCTAAATCGGGCATTAAATGAATCCTTTGATTTGATCGTGATCGATATCATGTTGCCGTCAATGGATGGCTTTGAGATTTGCCGTCGTATTAGAGAAAAGAAAAATATTCCACTGATGATCGTTTCAGCTAAAAAAGAAGATATCGATAAAGTCAGAGGCCTAGGGCTGGGTGCGGACGATTATATGACCAAACCCTTTAGTCCGAGTGAATTAGTTGCTCGGGTCCAAGCACATATTAAACGTTATCAGTTATTGACTAAAACAGATCAAGTGAACGACACGATAGAAATTGGTCAAATTAGGATTGATAAAAGTGCCCGTAGAGTATTTGTGTTAGGGGAAGAAATCATTTTTACAACGAAAGAATTTGATTTACTCCTATTTTTCATGGAACATCCAAATCGAGTTTGGATGAAAGAGCAATTATTTCGTCAAGTTTGGGATATGGATGATCTTGATAGTGATATCTATACGGTCGTTGTTCATGTTGGGCGCATCAGAGAAAAGCTCAAAAAAGGCAAATTATCAGAAATTCCAATAGAAACAATTTGGGGTAGCGGTTATCGCTTCAATACCTAGTGAAAAATTAAAAGGAGAAAATTTATGAAAAAAAGCTATCTACTTGCTGTTTTCATTTTATGTAGTATCGTAGGTCTTTCTGCCTGTAAACCAGATCAAAGAAAAGATGCAGACAAATCCAATACGCCATTAAGGGCACCGTTGGTTAACTCCTCTTCATCGGAGACCATTCCATCAAGTGAAGAGACAAAAGAAAAAGGCGTGAATGATTTATCTTTTGAGAATACTTCTTATAATTATGACGTTGTGACCGGTGCCACTCAAACAACCTTTGGCTCAAATCCAAAACCTCTTTATACTTATGAAGAGAAACTCGAGAAAATGTTTTGGTCAAATCAGCCTCCGTTAGGCTTGATGGAAGGCAATTATTATACGAATGATGGCTATTTTGATGTTGGCAATAAAGGCATTGTTGAGATCGTTACCGATGATACGCATAAAATCATTAACGTTGAATTTAACGAATACGGCGCTGAAAATTATTATGCCTCAAAATATGCAGGAGCTAATAAACGTCTTTCTGATTATGCTTTCTTTCAAGCACAAAATCCAAGAACGGATACTACTTTAGTAACGGTCGTTAACGGAATCACGTTTGTAGAAAGACAAATGCGTGAGGAAAATCGGATAACAGGGAATTTTGAAACAGTCAAAGGTTCCTCAACAACTGCAAGAGAAGGATTAATGGCGATTGCTGCCGAGTTAGCAGATGAAATCAAACAACCATCAAAAACGAAATATATCGGCTACGCTGAAGATTTTGGTAATGGCTTAATCGGCAGAATACAGTTGACTGTGACGGATGGAAAAATCGACAGCGCACGTTATGATGAATATTTTGCAGATCAGCCTGAAAAAATTGTGGCGGATAATCTGAAAAAATATTATCGGCAGTCAAAGTATTTCTCTTTAGAATATAAGGAAGAAACAAACGATGATTTTGTTTCTTTTGCGGATAGTTTGACTAAAGCAATTATTGAGCAACAGAAGCTAGTGCTTGAAAACAGTGAACTCACAAAGCATCCTTCATTTGTCTCTTATCAAAAATTGATCCAGCATATTGAACTTTAAACAGAATCCGCTAATTTTTCGACACACTTTTGACATATTTTTATTTTATACTAAATAAAAATACGTTAGGAGCGATTATAGATGGGTTATTGTTCAAGTTTTTTCAATGGAGGACGTGGCATGATGCGAGGAGGGATGTTTGGTATGGGACTTTTTTGGTGGCTCTTGATAATCATTGTGATTATTGGCGCTGTTTATTTTATGAGAAATAAAACGAATCAACAGGAAAATATAAGCAATAGAACGCAACCAGAGGTATCACATCAACCAGTTCGTCCTTCAGCATTTGATGTGCTAGATGAAGAATTTGCGAAAGGAAATATCACGGAAGAAGAGTATTTGCATAAAAAAGAAGTCTTGAAGAAATGAAAAGAAACAAAAAGCTGACGATTATCATCAAGTCAGCTTTTTGTCTTTTTTATATCTAATTTTCTGTTATTTTAATAAAAGTAAAATAGGAAAATGAAAAATATTTTTTGGAGTCTCGCTTTTTCATTCCTAAACGTGTTGGGTACGGCATTGGGATCAATATGCATAATAGTTTGGGATTTTATATCATTAGCTTCATAACTTTTTTTATTAATTGTAAATTCATAATATTCTCATTTATCTCTTCATTTTAAAGGGATTATAGATTATACTTAACTAATAGCATTTATTTTGTTTATAAGATAAAAGGATTGGTGTCATTGATGGGGAGCAGTATCTCGGAAAAAAGATAAATGATGAATGAGGAAAAAAGCGCCATAGTCATCATTTCCTATTTTTCTATCAAGGCTGGACGAGCCTGCTCCGCTTTTAAATTAAGGAGGACGTATGGAAAATAATGGATCAAAGAAAACTGGGTTGTTATTAATTGCACTGTTTTTAGGTTACACAATGGTTTACATCGATAAGCTTTCAGTAGGGTATTCGCTGATTCCAATTTCGACAGAATTTGGATTGGAACCTGCAGCTAAAGGGATGATCATGAGTTCTTTTTTCTTAGGATACGCAATTATGCAGATTCCAATGGGGCTAGTCATCAATAAAGTAGGTTCACGAATTGTATTGATCGGTTCAGTCATTGGGATGGGCATATTTTCATTCTTATTTGGCTTTGGTACATCATTGATCATGTTTATGTCGTTACGATTTTTGACAGGATTGTTGGCACATTCAGGTTATGCATCATCAGCGAGTAAGGAAGTTACGATGAATTTCCCGCCGGAGAAGCGCACATTTGCTCAAGGTATTTTGCTGTCATCCTCTGGGGTAGCTGGTTTTATTGGACCGTTGGCATTATCACCGATTATCACAAATGCTGGTTGGAAGAACGCCTATATGATTTTAACTGGAGTGGCCGTTGCAATTGCAATTTTTCTGATTATTGCTATTCCTAGAAATGAAAAAACGAAAGAAAAAGCAGATGCGGTCGCAACAAAAACGGATAAGATTTCGATTTTAGTGATTTGGTCGGATATTCGGGTTTGGATTTTATTTCTAAGTTCATTTTTCATCAACTGTTTGTTATATGGACTTTCCAGTTGGGTGCCTAGTTTCTTAACGGGTGAGCGTGGCTTAGACCTAAATGGTGCGGCTGTGATCAGTAGTGTAAGTGGCCTATTTATGTTGGTCGGTTCGATTGGCGGTAGTTATGTTGTAGGGAAATTTTTCCAACATAAAGAAAAAGCAGTCGTTGCGATCACTGCTATTTTAGGTGCACTATCAGCATTCGGTTCTTATTACATTGGTAATCTGGTTTTATTATCGATCGTGATGGGCTTAGCGAATTTCTTTTTGATCATCTCATTTGTTACAATGATGAGCATTCCACTGAGAATTTTTGAAGGGGCAAAATTTGCGCCAAGTTATGGAACACTGGCAACTGGGGGGATTCTTGGCGGCTTTGTTTCACCGACACTTATCGGAAAATTAGTGGAACTGTCAAATGGACAGTATATTTCGACCTTTATTTTCTTTCTAGTTGTTGGCTTATTGACAGCTGGGACAATCATGTTTATTAAACAAAAATAGAGAAAAATAGTTTTAAACTAAAAGGAGGAACTACAATGACAACGATTCAAGAAAAAATGCCGCAAGCAGATATGGTGAAATGGAGAAGACATTTACATCGTCATCCAGAATTATCTTTTCATGAAGTAGAAACTGCTAAATATATTCAAAAAGTATTAGCTGATTTTCCTAATTTAGAGGTTAGCTCGTTGACTGAAAATAGTGTGATTGCTATTTTAAAAGGCGCTAAACCAGGAAAAACCATTGCATTAAGAGCGGATATCGATGCATTGCCGATCGTGGAAGAATCAGATGTTGATTTCCCATCTGAAAATCCTGGTGTGATGCATGCTTGTGGTCATGATACGCATACTGCTATGCTTTTGGGAGCAGTTAAAGTATTGAGTGAAATGCAGGATAAAATTGCTGGCACAGTCAAATTTATTTTTCAACCAGCAGAAGAAGAACCGCCAGGTGGCGCAAAATTATTAGTTGAAGCGGGCGTGATGGATGATGTAGACATGGTTTTTGGTCTACATATCGCTCCGAATATTCCCGTTGGGATGGTAGGAACAAGAAAAGGCCCTGCTAGTGCGGCATCAGATGTATTCACCTTGAAAATCCAAGGAAGAGGTTCACATGGTTCTACACCAGATCTTTCTGTCGATCCAATCATGATTGGAGTAGAAATCATCAATAATTTGAACAATATTGTATCAAGAAATATTAGCCCATTTGATAATGCAGTTATTTCGATCGGTGAATTTAACGCAGGAAAAACGGCAAATGTCATTCCTGATACGGCGCAAATCCAAGGAACGGTTCGGACGAATGATAAAGAAGTTCGGATGTTCATCAAAAAACGGATTGAAGGAATCATCGATGGAATTTGTAAGATGTATGATGCGACTTATGACTTAGATTACTTATTAGGCTATAGTGAGGTCAATAACGACAGTGATGCAACGGATATCGTCGTGGCAGCAGCTGAAAAAGTTGTTGGTAAAGAACGGATGTTTGAAGCACCTAAAATGATGGGTGGCGAAGATTTCTCTGCCTATACAGATGTTAAGCCAGGATCATTCTTTATTTTAGGTGGCGGAACAGCGGCTGAAGGTTGCGGCTATATGAATCATCATCCAAAATTCAAAATCATGGAAGAATGTTTCCCCGTCGGATCTGGCATGCATGCACAGATTATTTTGGATATTTTAGGACAAGACTAGAAGATAGAAGAAGAACTTTAACATCACTGTTGAGGTTCTTTTTTATTTTTAGAAAAGGTATACTATGATAATAGAAAAAACGCGATATCAACTAGCCTAGATTCGTTCAAAAATATGAGGTAAAGAATGAAACTGAAACATTAAAATGTAACAATTAGCAAAATAAAGTTATAATAAGACAAAATACCCAATAAAGGATGAGAAAAAATGGAAGCGAAAAAACCAAGAATATTTACAATGTCTTTTGCTAGTGTCTACCCGTTATATATCAAAAAAGTAGAGAGAAAAGGTCGGACTAAGGCAGAAGTAGATGAAGTCATTACTTGGCTGACAGGCTACGATGAAACGGGTCTACAAAAACAAATAGATAAAGAAGTTAATTTTGAAACATTTTTTGCGGAAGCACCAGAACTAAATCCTAATGTTTCATTAATCAAAGGTATGATCTGTGGCTATCGTGTGGAAGAGATAGAAGATGAATTGATGCAGAAAATTCGCTATATGGATAAGCTAGTTGATGAATTAGCGAAGGGCAAGGCAATGGAGAAGATACTAAGAAAATAACCGTAATAAAGCGGATCTATGATTTTAAGCTAGCTATCCTCTAGTTTAAAATGATAGGTCCCTTTATTCATTTTATCACTAATAGCTTAAATAACATTCAAGAGAAATCTTCCCAAAAAACGTTTCTCAATCATGTGTTCTATTAACTGTGAAATTTATATAGTAAGAAAAAAAAGACAAATGATCGTATAAAACTGCTTATACTCTATGAATATCCAACAATGTAACATCAAAATTGCTTTTTTAATTCGCCTGACTATGTGATATTTAAGATAACATAGACAGGAGGAAGAATCCATGAAGGAATATTTTTTTTGACGGGAGAAGTGTCTCAATAATGCAAATTGCAAGAATAGGAGTGAGCAAAATAATTACGTAGTTCTATCTATGAAGTCTTGAGAGAATTTCGTAGATAAAAAACGTTTTGAAGGTAGGATGACATTTTATGGAGATTGGAAAATTGCTGAAAATCCGCAGAGAGCAAAAAAATTTAACACAGCAGCAAGTTGCTGATAAATTTCATGTAACGAGACAAACCGTCTCACGTTGGGAAAATGAAAAATCTTATCCTACATATAGATACATTAGTTGAGCTAAGTTTCTTTTTTGACTTTTCACTTGATGAAATCTTAAAAGGAGAGGATTTGAATGATTAAAAAGATAGTTGCGAGAGTTTAAGATAGTATGAACATAAATGTGCTGATGGAACAACCAATCCAAAAATTAGTGGTCAGACATTGGTCGGAAACCATTCAGGAGAAATGGCGCTATCGAGTAGAGGGGAATATCGTGTAATTTGCAAAATCGAGGATGACCAGTGGATGATACTGGCATTAGGAGTGAGACATAGACAGGAAGTTTATAAATAAGTATATTATTGTCCTTAGAAAAAAGAGAGACGACATGTAAGTTGTTGATTTTACATGTCGTCTCTCTTTTGCTTTCAAACTATCTAGCAATCATTTTCATAACCATCCGGATGATTGATATGCCATTTCCACGCACTATCGATGATGGCATCTAAATCAGTATAGTGAGGTTTCCATCCTAGAACAGCTTCAATTTTTTTACTTGAAGCAATCAAAGAATGAGGATCACCTTCTCTACGGCTGCCATATCTTATAGGAATTTTTTTCCCCGTGTATTCTTCGACTTTATTAATAATCTCCAATGTTGAAAAACCAGTTGAACTGCCGATATTGAAAATAGTACTTTCTTTTCCCTCAAGTAAATAATCCATCGCCAACAAATGAGCTGTAGCTAAATCCACCACATGAACATAATCACGCACAGTAGTTCCATCTTTTGTATCGTAATCATTACCAAAAATAGTAATAAATTCTCTTTTTTCTAAGGGAACCTGCAATACAATTGGAATCAAATGGGTTTCTGGTCGATGATCTTCCCCGATTATTCCAGCTAAATCAGCACCTGCCACGTTAAAGTAACGCAATACGACATAATTGATGTTATAGGCAGTGTGACACCACTGAATGATTTGCTCCATCATGCGCTTGCTTTCTCCGTAAGGATTTTTAGGGATGGTTACAGTATCTTCTGTGATTACCTCTTCTGGAGTATCTCCGTAGACTGCTGCGGTGGAAGAGAAAATGATTGTTTTTACAGCAAATTCATTCATGATTTCTAAAAGAGCGATCAAGCCAGAAACATTATTATCGAAATAAAGTAGCGGATCTTTCATGGATTCTTCCACTGACGAATTAGCAGCAAAATGAAACACGACATCAAAGGACGTTTCAGTGAAAATCTTTCTAAGTAGGCTTTTGTCTTTGACATTTCCTTTGATAAACGTTGCTGGTTTGGTCACAGCTTCAGCGTGTCCTGTTTGTAGATTATCTAAAACGATGACGTTGTGGTTTGAATCAGTTAACTGTTTGACGATATGTGAGCCGATATAGCCAGCTCCTCCGACGACTAAAATATTCATGAATTACCTCCTTGATTTAAGAGCATAGAGAGCATGTTTAGTTTTGATAGAAAAATTGTATCTGCTTTCATTATAAGTTATCGAAATTTATATAGATAGATTTCAGCTGTGTAGTTATGAAATCATTAATGATTTCAGTGGAAATTTAAATAAGTTTAAGGATAAATAATTTATAGGGAAGTTATAATATGAACATGAAATTTTACTATAATAGTATTATTTCGCTCTTTTTTATTATTTTAGTTAATGATAAGATTGTATTATATTACTAAAAGTCGTAAGGGGTTTTTGAATGACAAAAATCAGTACAGATCAGGGAATTGTTAGTGAGATTACAAATAAATTTACTAGTAGTTTATCAGATGTTTCCTTTTCACAAAAAAAATCATTTTCTTTCTCTCAAAGTTCTGCTGCTTCGGGATTAAAGAGTAGTTTATCCTTCTTATCTTCAAGTATTAGTAATTTTGAAAGCTATGCATCTAGTGATGTGCAAAAGCTTACAACGATTCATCAAGCGATTGAAAAAGCTGAAAGTGGAAAAGGATAGAGGATGACTGAAGACAAGACAAGAAAACTACGATGGCAAGCAGAAGAAGTAGAAGATCGTGTAAGAGACTTGAAAAAGAAAGAAACTGAAACGACGCATCTGGTACAGGATATTGCTCGTTTGCATCAAAGGCAAAGAGAAGTCTTAAATGAAATTCTGTATTACAGCAAAGGAACGCATGCAGAGCGTTCAGCAACAATTGATCTAGAAGATTTAGAACAAGAACAGCATTCAGTCATGCACCATTTCGAAGAAGGGCAAGAGGCGTTACATATATTAAGAAAATCAGAACAAACGAAGCAAGATCAACTAGAAGATGACCTCCTCATGCTGCAACGAAAAGAAGAGGAGGAAAAAGATGCCGAAAATTGATTATAGCGAATGGACGGAATTATCAAGTGAAATTACCACACAACGATTAAAAATCGTCAGTCAGTTCAAATCATTCAATCAAGCACAGCAACATTTTAAAGGAGCAAAAGAATTATCTGGAACAGGCTGGGATTCTTCGAGAGATTACTTTGAAGGATATACAACAGTATCAGATGCGATATTTAACGCTCTCTATGAAGTGGATGATGCAACAACGGAATATGTCTCGGCATTTACATCAGAAGTCGGTGCAGCTGAAAATCAGTTAGACACAGATCATTTGGAACGATTAAAATCAGAATTACGAAGCCTGCAAGCCGAGAATGATATGTTGATGGAAGCGGCTGCGAAAGCCTTTGAAAATGTGCCGTTTATCAATAAATTTTTTATGGAACGCAGTATGCTTGGAAAAGCGAAAGAAATCGAGATTTTGGAAAAGTATCAAGCCTTTGAAGCAACGCACGGAAGTGATTTTTCAGAAGTCCAAAGCGTTATTTCTTCTATCGAACAAGGTTTAGCATTACTTGGAAACTCTGGCAATTTTATTGGCGGTGTGAATGGTTATAAGAAAATTTCATGGAAAGATCAAAACTGGTTTAAAACTATTCAAGCATTTAATGAAAAAAATAAAGAAGACCGTTATGAGATCGTTGTGATTCATGAAGATCATGATGGAAAACAGTTTGCGATTTATAAAAATGGAAAACTGGATGAAGGACGAACGCTTGATTATAATAAGTTGTTAGGGAAACAAGACTGGGAAATGTTGATGAAGCTTGGACCTGAGACCATCAAGATGTTGCTCAATTTAGATGATGTGGAAGTTTTACTGGATGATGGATCAAGCACTGGGCAAAAAGTAAAGTCGAGTATTTTTCTTATTTTAGCAATTACGCCTGCTGATAAGGTGAAAGATCTGATTAGGGCAGCGAAGTTGTTGAAAAGAGGAGATCACTTATTAGATGGTGTGAAGTTGACTGCCAAAGAGTTGGATATGTTAAGGGATTTGGAAAAATCTGGTGAACGGGTTAAGATAGTGGAGAAGGCAAGTGGGACTAAAATTCCAACTTTAAATTCTTTGTCAGATGAAGTAGCGAGTTCTTTAGGTGGCAAAGCTTCACCATTAAAGAATGGCTATAAAGTTGAAATTTTGAACGGAAGAAAGCCTATTGTTGTACGAATTATGGATGAAGGAAGTGGCGGACGAGGTAAACCATATTATAGAGTTAGTATAGATGGTAAAGGTTCATTAACACCTGAAGGTATAATTTCTAGTGATAGAGGGTTAACTCATATTGACCTTAGCGAGAACTCAATGGGTGAAATTACTAATATCATAAATAATTATTTGGGAAGGAAGTAAATCAAAGTGTCTATTCAGCAAAGAATGAATGAATTATTTGAATCAAAAATAGTATCTTATTCAATGGATATTTTAGAAAATAAGTTAAGTTTGGAATTAGAATTGTTAGAAAATGAGGTAATAACAAATTATAGTGTAGAATTCATGAACATTAGCACATTCTATTTTATAAATAATACTACTGATGAGCGAAAAGAGATATTTCCTCCTGAAAAAGATGATTATTTAGAATTAACAAGTATCAATCTATCAAATGACATAATCAATATTTCTTTGGATTGTGAAGAAGAAGTCTGGCTGAAACAATACAATGGTTGTGGAAAAGTTATATTAGAAATTTGGAGTAAATTAGTAGTTTTAGAAGCCGATAAGTTTAAAGTAAATAATGATATATATGATTTATAAGTGTTATTAAATAAAAAGGCACTCAATCACAAGAAAAGAAGTAATCGGAATTGAAAGTATTAATGTAGATGGTTCAATCTTAAATGATTTTTTGAAGAACACTTGTTTAAATGACGCTGAGAGACTTAGAAATTATATTAATGAGTTTTGAGTAGGAAAAATCATTAATATAATTTTTATTATAAAGAAGGGGCTTTTTTTTATTTCCAATAAAATGTTATAATTAATTGATTTTATAATTTAGCAAAATATATAAGGACGTGTTTCAATGAAAAAAATTTCTTCTCCCGTCATACGTGAGATAAAATACAGTGAGAAGGATTTAAGTAAGTTTGAAGATATAATTTGCAAAGAGGAAGATACTAATAAAAAGATTCTTCTAAACTACCCAACTGTATACATTATCAATGATAAAAACAATAATGAAAAATTTTCTGTTTATATAGGAGAAACTGCCGATATTAAACGTAGAACTATTCAACACCTTAATATTGATCCAAAAAAACGTGTTGAGTGGAAAAAACTTTCAACATCGGATACTTCCAAAATGCTTGTAATTGGTCATGATCATTTTAATAAATCGTTAACATTAGATATAGAGAATCGGTTAATGTTATATTTATCCAGTGCGGATAAAGTTGATTCTCTATATAACCGACGTATGAATGAACAGAATGAGTATTACACATCTAATGAATTAGATTCGATTTTTTCAAAAGTATGGACTGGTTTACGTAAAATCAATAAGGACTTATTTCCAATAGAAAGAATAATTAAAGATTCTGCTATTTTTAAAGCTTCACCTTTTCACAAATTAACAGATGAGCAAATACGTGCAAAAGATTTTATATTATTAAGAATAATGGAAGCATTGACAAGAGAAAAAACGGGACAGTTAATTTTAGTAGCTGGTGAAGCTGGGTCTGGAAAAACTGTTTTAATGAGTAGTTTGTTTTATGAGCTAAGCCAATTAGAACAAGATGGTGATGAGAACATCATTTATAAAGATCTGAGTAGCTTTTTGCTAGTTAATCATGATCAGCAATTAAAAGTATATCAGCAAATTTCAAACAAATTAGGTATTACCTCTAAAAAGAAATCTAACTTAGTTAGTAAACCAACAACATTTATAAATAATCATTCACCAGAAGAACCTGTTGATGTTGTAATTGTTGATGAAGCGCATTTGCTTTGGACTCAAGGCAAACAAGCTTATAGAGGAAAAAATCAACTATATGATTTATTAGAACGTGCCAAAGTTGTAGTTGCAGTTTTTGATCCAAATCAAGTGTTAACGACAGAACAATTTTGGGAAGCTGAAGAGTTAGCCAAATTACAGCATGAAGCGATTCAAAACAATAACTATATTCTTCTTACTAATCAATTAAGAATTAATTCAGATAAACAAACGGTAGAGTGGATTCGATTGTTGATAGATGAACAGAAAATTAATGTCATTCCTCAAGATAAAAAAGGATACGACTTACAAATATTTGACAGTCCTGATGAATTACATAAGGCAATAAAGGAAAAAGCGAAAAATCAAAATGCAGGAATTTCAAGAGTCATTGCAACTTTTGATTGGGATTACGTTAGCAAAAAGAAGCCTAAAAATGAAGATTATTGGAACGTCAAAATTAATGATTGGTCACTTCCATGGAATTTACAGCTTCCTCAAACGAAAGAACAGAAGATAAAAAATAGAAATTTATCATGGGCTGAACAAGAACAGACGATAGATGAAGTTGGCTCAACGTTTACAATTCAAGGATTTGATCTTAACTATGCGGGTGTTATTATCGGACCCTCAGTCAAGTATAGAAATAATAAAATTATTTTTGATAGAGACGGTAGTAGAAATAAGAAAGCTACTCAAAAAAGAAAGTTAAAGGATAATAGCAAAGAATATTTTTCTGATACTCTCCTAAAAAATGAACTTAATGTATTACTGACTAGGGGAGTTAATGGCCTATATATTTATGCAGTTGATGAAGAGTTGCAGCAAGCGTTAGTAAATGCAAAAAAAGAAATGAGTGAAAATAAGAATGAATCAAACTAAAAATAGTATGCAAAAGATTAAAGCGTTTCGTGATGATCGTAACTGGCGCCAGTTCCATAATGAGAAAGATTTAGCTATTTCAATTTCACTTGAATCTTCCGAATTGCTAGAATTATTCCAATGGAAAACATCTGAAGAAGTAAAAGCCTCAAAAATTGAAAGAATCAAAGAAGAACTTGCAGATGTGTTGATTTATTCATACATGTTAGCTGATAATCTTGATTTTGACATTGATGACATAATCGAAGAAAAATTGGTCAAGAATAATATTAAATATCCAGTTAACAAAAGTAAAGGTAGCAAAAAAAAGTACACTGATTTTAATTAAGACGATAAACTAGGAACACTCCACGAAGTGAACCTAGTTTATTTTTTATCAACATCACTTCCTCAAAACTCCAACCGAAACCTTCCTCTCCCCATCCAACTTCCTAACTTTCTCCCCCTCAATCGCCATCAACCTCAAAAACTCCTCAAAAAAAGCATGAAACAAATGCCCACAAGCATAATACTCCTTCACAACCTGCTTCTTATTAATCGGCCCTTTCCGAAACTGAAAAAAATGATCCAACACAGCAAGCGGCTCCTCCCAAGACTGCAACCGATCCAACGTATGCTGCAAATCCGTAATATCCTGATAAGGAATCACCTTTAAACTCTGACCTTCTTTTTTCATAACCCATTTCCTCCCTTTTTAAAAGTACTCTTAAAATCAGTAATACGAAGCGCTGAACAACAACATCCAACGCCCCAATACTTAACTCATTTATCTACGCATTGACCAAGGCAACGATGAAACAAACCAGTGATAAAAACGACTTACGCATGGTTTTTCTAAGCCTGTCCGTATTCCTATCACTTTCTTCTCAAAGCAAAACAAAAAACGCTATTGTAGTTTTTGCGAACCACCAATACCGTCATCAATCCCCTAGATAAAGCCCAAACCCTCCATAAAATACCAAACCCTAACCAAAAATTTCCAGACAGACTAGAAAATCCTAGTAAAATTAGGTACAATAAAAAGAGCTAGTGCTTATGTGCTAGCAATTGGCAACTTGTATAGATAGTTTGCTCTGTCTATGCAAGGCTTCATCATGTGATTGCTGTCAGATGATGAAGTGCCTTTTTCTATTTAATTGGTTGTTTTGCGTTTGAACGAAACCTCCTTTCATTAAATTTGTAGAATAGAAAAAAACGATACCAGGTAACCTCACCCAATATCGTTCACAATAGTCCCAAAGAATCATCTACCACTTTTTCAGCATAACCCAAAGAGAATCCAAGAAACCTATAGAAAAATAGGCAAACTTTAGGTACAATGAAAGAAGCTAGTACATGTTGCTAGCACTATTGGCAACTTGTTTGGGCAGTTTGCTCTGTCTTTACAAGGCTTCAACTGTCTGGTTGCTGCCGGACGTTGAAGTGCCAATTTATTTTTATATTCAGATTAGAACAGTTCATGTGGATATGAACTGTTTTTTTATTGCAAATCACAGCGATTACTTGAAGAGCTGATGATACGCAATACTTGGCGACCGAAGAGAGAGAAGTCTCCCTCATTCTATTCTACCTCTTAAGTATATCCGAAAAGAATACGAACACGCAACATAATTTTTCTTACACATACCATTAAATAACACTAAAAATCGTTCCCCTATATATAAGAAAAAATAACAAAAAAATTCTTCTGAAACCATATCAAAATCTTCTAATAACAACCCTATAAAAGTAAAATTAATCATTTTAAAAATTCGAAGAGTAAAAAATGCTCACTGTTAGAAAATCAACTTGAGAACATCAATGCAAAAAAATAGAGATTAGATTGGAAAATTCTAACATCGGTACTGGAAACATACTAGAGATAAAGTTCTCATAAAAACAAGAGTTTCAAAAATATATTGGTAAAAATAAGTGTGTTCATATGTTAGACTGGTAAATGGAATGGATTTTATACAATAAGAATAAAAAATGGTTGGGGATCTAATTCAATTATTCCCACAAGAAATACGTACAAACAAAAATGCACAGAAAATTCGCAACAAGTTTAAGAACTTTTACCGAAACTGCAATCGGAGCAAACCGCGATTCGATTAAATTAGAAAGGTAGAAATTAGAATGAAAAAGAAACATAGAGTTTTGTTAGTTATAACAATTATCGTACTAATAATATTAACGATAGGTGGCAAAATATATCTTGATGAAAAGTCTTTTAACGATGAAATGGTGAAGGTTGTAAAGAGTGAGGAAGCAAAAAAAGTTTACGAAAAAACGATTAAAAATAATGATCCTAAAGCTTTTACAGCAGATGGTATTATTCAATCTTATGAAATAGATTACGATACGATCAAACATAATCCGATGGGAGGAATTATGTTTAATTTAATTATTAATGATAACAAAAATCTATATATACACGTGACTTTAGATAAGGAAAGTGATGGAAGATTACGAAATAGTTCTGGAGGTCCTTCTTCTGAACTAGATGATTTATTGAATGAGAGGGAAGCTACTAATGATTAGTTTTTCGAATAGGGAAATGGTTCTAATAGCTGAACAAGAATATTCTAAAGAAGTAGTAGCTAATATCATTAACTCGAGGGGAACAACAAAGAAATAGAAGAACTCTAGTCACCCAAAAAAAATACGGGGAGTAGTCAGAATGAAAAAGAAACATAAAATGTTATTAGTTATAACAATAATTTTAATAATAATCTTAGCTATAGGAGGAAAAACATATCTGGATGAAAAGTCCTTTAACGATGAAATGATGAAGGCTGTAAAGAGTAATGAAGCAAAGAAAGTTTATGAGAGAACTATAAAAAATAATGATCCTAAAGCTTTTACTACTGCTGGAGTTATTCAATCTTATGAAGTTGATTATGATACTGTCAAACATAATCCGATGGGAGGAATTATGGTAGATTTGATTGTTAACGGCAATAAAAATTTGATAATAGACGTAATTTTAGATAAAAACAATGAAGGTATTTTAAAAAGTAGTACCGGTGGTACATCTTCTGAATTAGATGACTTGTTAACTAATGAGAAGGTAGATGATGAGTAAAGGGGCGAGATAGCTAAGTAATAATCTGAAGAAGGTAAAACAATAAAGATTGATAGCGGATCCATAGTAATCCGCTATGTCTCAAAATTATTCAATAATAAAAAGTAGAAGAATTGTTAGTTGAGGGGTTATTAGAGTGAAAAATAAACGGTTGAAACGTTTATTGATAATAATGATGATGCTAGGATTAATTATATTAGGCATAGGTGTTAAGGCATATATGGACTCAAAAAAATATATGACTGAAATAGTTAGAAAAAATGAATCGCTTATAGAAAAGGAACTAAAAAAAGTGGCAAAATATATTTTGATGAAAAGTCCTTTAATGATGAAATGGGGAAGGTTGTAACGAGTGAGGAAGCAAAAGAAGTTTTTTAAAAAATAGAGATCCAAAAGCCTTTATAACAGAAGCTATTATTCATTCTTATAAAAGTGTTGAGCATAACCCGATGGGAGGAATAATGCTTGATTTAATTATTAATAATAATAAGTCTCTAAACATAGCCGTTATTCTAGAAAAAGAGAATGAAATAAACACATTAAGAAATGGAGCGGGTGGAGCTTCTCCTAAGTTGAGTCAACTGTTAGAGGGCATAGAAGATTTTTAGTTAAGGAGCTATTAAAATGAAAAGTAAGCAGCTAAAATATTTAGTAGTAGTAATAGTGACAATTATGGTAATAGGAATCGGAATCGGAGGAAAGATTTATATGGATAGAAAAACTTTAAAGGATGAGATGTTGAAAATTGTAACTGATAATAAAGACATAGTAGAAAAAGAATTAAAAGCGCAAGATACATCCAATAGGATCCATAAAATCGACATTGATTATTCTACGATAAAGCACAATCCAATGGGAGGAATAATGTTTGAAGGATATATTAATGGTGAAAAAAAATTAGCATTTTCAACTGGCTTGAATAAATATGTTATGTCAGAAACTGGAGAATACAGTGATGTTCAATCTACAGGTGTAGATATAACAAAAGAATTAGATCATTATTTATCAGGAGGTCGTTTAAATGACAGGTAATCTTACAGATAAGGATAGAGAAAATATAGCTTGAAAGCAATATTCTAATTATAAAGAAGGGCAATCAATTAGTATTCCAGATAAAGGAAATATAGGCTACGTCGCAAAAGCAGTAAACAACAAAGAAACAGGCGAACAAGCCTACATCATTACTGATATAAAGCTACCCGATAACCCAACGCCAGAACAAAGAGCAAGTGTGAGCAATGTGACTGTAATTTACCGCGGATCTTCTGAACCATTTAAAGAAGATGACTGGTTATTAGATTGGTTAGATAACGACATACCTATCGGACAACAAATTTTAACAAATGAATTTACTGGACCAACGCCTCAATTGAAATCGTCTGCAAGAACGCTTGACGAACAAATGTGGTTATATGCAAATGCTTATTTCGATATTTATGGTCATTCTCTTGGTTCAATGAATGGACAGTATGCTTTAGCATCCAGTAAGTATCCAGAACGAATACGTGGTGCTTATCTGTACCAAGGACCAAATATTTACAGTTTACTAACTAAAGAACAAAAACTACAAGCCGACAAACTACGAGATCAAGTATTTAATTATGTCGATTTTAAAGATATGATTCCGATTGGGTATGATCTTAAAGGAATTGGGATCATCATACCAGTGAATTCAAAAGAAGACATTGGGTTTGTTGATCGCCATATGTGGGGTGGTTATCAGTATGATAGTAATGGAAACCTTAATGTACCAGAAGGAAAAATGATTGCGATCAGAACCGCTCAAACAAAGATATTTATTAAGGATCAATTAAATACCTTAGGAAAATTGGCAGCTAAATTAAAAGCAAGTGGAGGCGGATTATCTTCTTCGGAAGAAATATTTTTAGATAGTCAATGCGTATTGGCTATTGCGAACGGCGTTTATCAACTCGTACAACAGGCGATTCAAGATCTATCAAAAGAATACGATACACAGATAACAGAGATTGAAGAATTATGGGAGGATACATTGGATATTGCTAGAAATGTAGGAGCCCATTTAAATGAAAGTGAAAGAATAGATGCTTTATCAGCTGGAGGATGCACCAAACAAACTTTAGTTACTCAGCCGATTAAGGATCTTAAAGATAAATTTTCTGAAATTAAAAGTATTGGCGCAGACTATGTGTCTTTGGTGGATCAAATAAAAGCTGGAGTCCAAGAACAGTTAGCTGCTGATCAAGACCTTGCCAGACAAGTGGGCAATCTATGAGTATGGATCAAGAAAAAGGCAAAATCAAACAAGCGATGTCCGATATGGAATCAGATTTTTTGAAAAGGAAGCGACTGTTTGAAGAACAAGAAGAAGAATTGATGTACGGACGTGATCGAACAAATCGTTCATTTGATGACCTAGCAGAATCTACAAGCTATTATTTAAGAAAATTTGAAGTAGAGGATCATGAATTTCGAATAGCCATGTCTATCATTGAAGTAAATAAAGCAGATCTTTTAACAGAAATTAAACAAGAGCAAAAAAATCTGGAGTCAATTTTCGAAGACGAAAATTATGACTATAAAAAACAACGAGATAGACTGGAAGACCAGTTATTAAGCGTTAGGAGTGAATGAAAATGAGTCGAAAAGGGTTAGTTGATGGAGAAGCACTAGATGCTTTATTGAAAGAAAAACAAAAACAAGCAGAAAAAGCAATAATTCAAGCATCAATCGCAAGTGCAGCACTTTCAAAGATGCAAAGAAAAGTAAATAAAATAGAGCAGAGTACCAAAGATACCATGAATGTAACAAAAGAAAGTGTTAACAATGTAACGGCGGACATGTCCAGTTCTTTAAAAGGATCTTGGGGAAATAAAGCAAAAGAAAGTTTTAAAAACAATAGTCAAAAATTAGATGGTGTTTAAAAAATAAAAGTAAATCAGAAAAAATAACAATTCTAGGTGGTATAACAGACGATATAAGGAAAATAAAAAGGTTTATTCAAAAAATCTGTACTTATGTTACACTTTTCATTGTAGAAAAGTTATGATGGTGGCGACTTCCGAGAGGTGGTGGTACTTATGAAAGTGAGTACTGAAATTTCGAAAGAAGCAACGCCTCTAAAGTCGCCTTGTACTGTTCAACATCAGTTCACAAATCAAAACCATTATTAACTTAAGTTATATTTTTGCTAAAGAACGATTCTCTTTGGTTAAGTACTATCGGATATGAAACGATAGCTTTCTGGTTTTAAACCAAATCAGAGTATCAAAAATTGAAATAGAGAATATACAGCAGTACGTATAATACTATGTTGAGCCCGCTTACATGGTATACTTTATACAGACTAATATACTAAAAAATCTCCACAAAAAGATGCAAAAGGAGGATTTACAATGAAACATATAAAAAAAGAATTCTTACTTAATTGTACTCCAGAAAAAGCTTGGCAGCTTGTCGTTGATCGTAGCAAATATGAAAAATGGGCTGATGCATTTCAAGAAGGGTCAACCTATTCTGGTGAGATGAAATTGAACGAAACGATTTCATTTGTTGATGAGACAGGGAATGGTCTAGTTTCTAAAGTCGTCGTTTTTGAACCAGAAAAAGAAATCAAATTTACCTTCTTAGGAGAGGTTACAGATGGTAAGTATGTGGAAGTACCTGGATTTTCGGAGATGCTTGAACACTATCTATTTGAGCCTGTGGGCAATCAAACGAAAATGTTCGTGGATGTTGCGATGGATGATGAGTATTATGATATGATGAATGATTTATGGGATAAAGCAGGAACGGAATTGATAAAATTAAGCAATTGATGTATGAGCAGAGTGAAATAGACAGTTAAAACGATAAAAATTAAGACGAAAAAAGTGAGACAATAATCGGGAAAAAATGATTATTGTCTTACTTTTTTCAATTTAAGAGTACACAAAGCGCATTCAAACCTGTAGAATTAGAGTAAGGATCGTGATAGAGAGCCTAATAAGAAGTTTAGGTTTTACAAAGAAGGGATGAAATCAACATGAAAAAGAAGGTCTATTTATTCAGCTTTATATTAGTTATGCTAATCGGTTTTGTAACATTTACTATCTACAACAAAATAAATACACAGTCTCAACATAATGAAGAAACAAAACGCCAAAACCAAGCACTAGACAAAGAATCGATTGAACAATTCAAGAAAAAAATAAGTGCGAAAAATACAGAATCATTCTCAATCGACCTTAAAAATGCAGACGCCGAAACGATATACAACACATTTAACGGACCAAATGCAGATTCGATTATTGATCTGTTAGAAATGGATCGTGATGATTCGGATCGAATTTTAGTATTACCAGATGGAACGATATTATCAGGACAAGTAATTATAGATGAAAATGGCACTGAAGTTGATTCTAATACAGATAAAAATAGTATAACGGTTAAAGAACTGAAAGACTTAATTCTACTAAACAAACAAAAAATCGATGAATTAGCAGCTCAAAATAGCCCGATAGAATAGCACTGAAAGACAGAAAATATTGTAATGTTAGCTACGGAAAAGGAAAAATAATGAAAAAAATTAGACCTCAAAACCCAATCTATCTTATATTCAGTTCAATCGTTCCCTGGCGGTTCATCAATACATACTATATTTTAAGCAAGGATCACCTTGTAATAAGTCGCTACTATGCAAGAAAGAACTCAAACGCTTTCAACAGAAAAGTTGATATCTTAGACATAAAAAAATTAGTGAAGTTTGGTTTACCAAAAGATTTAGGTACAGTAATTCAAGAACCTACATTACGTGGAACAAAAGGAACTTATGTTTCTCAAGAGATTCAGTTTCTTTTTGAGGATGGAACGATCATTGGTTGGAATGTTCGTCCGTATACAAAAAAGCAAATAAGACAGCTATCAGAATTGCTATATCTAAGACACGGGGTTATGGCATGTGATGAATTACAAAAAGAAGTGAGAAACAACAGATTCAATTGAATTTAATTTTCTGTTCGCTAGACAAACTCAAACCTATCATCTAAAATTTAGATTAAAGGAGCGTGAGAATATGGATCGTTATAAAGGGGCGTGTTTTTGTGAAGCTGTCCAATTTGAACTGAACTTAAAAAATTTGGATTTAACGATTTGTCACTGTTCCATGTGTAGAAAACTGACTGGTTCTACAGGTTTCGCCAGTTTAGAAGCAGGAGAAAGTCTTCATTTAATGAATACAGATGGCCTATCTATCTTAGATTCTTCTACGGTAGGAGAACGCGCTTTTTGCAATAAATGTGGGACGAGCTTATTCTATCGATTTAAATCTTCAAACGAATATTTTGTACCGCCAGCAATCATTTCTGATTTGCCTGAAGAAAATATTAAGTTGATTGAAGAAATATTTTATGATAATAAACCGTGTTACTATGAATTTTCAAATAATACAATCAAGAAAAATGAAGCAGATTTTCAATAACGGACTGTTGAAATAGAATAAAAAAGAGTTTAGGAACAAAACCTGAACTCTTTTTAATACCCTTAAAAATAATTTAAGTAGACAGTAGGAGATGGTTCAGAGATGAAAAACAAAAGCTTAAAAAATCAATTACTTATTTGCTTCCTTTGTATTGTAATTCCTTTAATACTAGGCGCAATTGCAAGTATCTGGATCAAATTATCAATTTTCGCTATCATAGCGATTATCTACGGCATCATGCTTGTTTTCATGATTCCCTCAGATGTTTTTTTCAGTAGTACTTTAGATTACAATATAAAGTCTGTCAATCCAAGTTATAAAGATGAGAAGCCGGATTTTATTGGCGGAACGAAGCAGCAACTACTCAATTTTGCTGTTGTGGCACTTGGATTAGCTGTTTGTTTACTAATCCTTTTGATAAATTAATGATAAACAATAGGAAAATACTAAAAAGTAAAGTCAAGGAGGAATCAAATGGAAAAGAGATTTTTTGATGAAGATGGAATCCTAAAAGTAATACCCAAAAAGAATAAAATGAAAATGGAAATATTTAATATTCTTATTAGTAATTTTGAAGAAGGAATTACTTACTCAGAAAATGAAGTGAATCATATTCTTAAAGGTTTTTATCATGATTATGCCATATTAAGAAGATATTTAGTTGACTACGGCTTGTTATCAAGAGATGACTATGGAACAAAGTATACAAAGGTTTGCGATAAAGAGGATATACCTTAAAATAAATTGATTTCTATACAAAAAGCTCTCCGAGCAAAATAACCTAAAAATCTCTTATGAACCTGTATAATAAGTTTATCGGTTTATAAGGGGGATGATCATGAAAGACGGCTTGTACTACGCAACACAATTTCGCGAGAAAAAACTAAGCGTAACAGAATGGATCGATGAGCGAGCGCAACAAGTAAAAAAGCTAAATCCTGAATTGAATGCATTTGTGGATTGGGATGTTGAATCAGCGAAAAAACAATACGAAACAAAAGGAGCAGAAACTGGTCCTTTTTTTGGCTTGCCTATTCCTTTGAAGATGTTAGGACAAGATAAAGCAGGCATGAAATCAACGTCTGGTTCTCGTTTATTCACAGAAAATCGTGCTGCTTCTACGGATAATTTTGTAAAAGGCTTAGAGCGATTAGGCTTGATTCCATTAGGGAAAACCAATGCGCCTGAGTTTGGATTTAAAAATATTTCAGATCCAACGATTTATGGCCCCGCTAGAAATCCGTGGAATCTTGAGTATTCGCCTGGTGGTTCTAGTGGCGGTGCGGCAGCGGCGGTTGCTAGTGGTTTGTTTCCAATTGCTGGAGCAAGTGATGGCGGCGGTTCGATTCGGATTCCAGCGTCTTTTAGCGGTTTGATTGGCTTAAAACCAACACGCGGCAGTATGCCAGTTGGACCTGATGGCTGGCGTGGTTGGCAAGGCGCTTCGATCGATTTTGCTTTGACTGTTTCGATGCGCGATACAGAAACGCTGTTCTATCATTTACGCGGAACGGAAAAAGCAGCACCGTATCAAGCACCAAAAGCGGAGTGGAACCATCAATCAGCAGCAGATAAAAAAGTTTTAAAGATTGCCTTTTTAACAGAATCTCCAGTAGAGACACCTGTTTCAAAAGAGGCGATAAAAGCAACACGCAATGCAGCAAAATTTTTAGAGCAACAAGGACATGAAGTAACTGAAATTCCTTATCCAGTAAATGGTCGTCAATTGATCGACAGCTATTATTTGATGAATGGAGCAGAAACAGCTGCCATGTTTGAAGGGATTCAACAAGTCATTCAACGACCTGTTACTAAAACAGATATGGAATTAATGACTTGGGGGATTTACCAATATGGGTTACAGATACCTGCAAGTCAGTATACAAGGTCTTTACAATTATGGGATCAAGCGGCGTATAAAATGGAGCAATTATTTGAAGAATATGATGTATTGTTAACGCCAAGTACTGCGGATACCGCACCTAAAATCGATGCGGAGTTACAAAGTGATCAGATCCGTGAAGATTTAGGACAAGCAGAGGCACTGTCGATTTTACAATTAAAAGATTTAATCTATGATATGTTTGAAAAAAGTTTGACGATCACCCCCTTTACTCAACTTGCAAATCTAACGGGACAACCAGCAATCAGTTTACCTACTCATGTAGCAGAATCAGGGTTACCATTAGGCATTCAATTTATGGCATCAAAAGGGAGAGAAGACATCCTTTTTCAAGTCGGCAAGTTATTCGAACAAGAACAAAAATTCTTATTACCAAACTATTATCGTGAATCATAGGAGGTTCAAATGAAGAAAGTATTTGCTAGTTTTAGTATTGTTGTATTGATTTTAGTGTTAGTGGCGTGTGGCGGGAAAAAAGACGAGACAGCTGGAAAAGATAAAAGTTGGAAAAAAGTCGAAGAAGCGAAGAAATTAACGGTTGCTACATCAGGAACCCTGTTCCCATCCTCTTATTATAATGATAAAAATGAATTAACGGGTTATGATGTGGATGTCATCACAGAAGTTGCCAAACGATTAGATCTTGATGTTGAATTTAAAGAATACAATGTCGATGGTCAAATTACGTCTGTAGATAAAGGTGAATCAGATTTAGCAGCGAATGATTTTGGTCTGTCTGGAGATAGAGGGAAGAAATTTATCTTATCTTCACCGATCAAGTATTCTTTTGACAGTATGATCGTTAGAAAAAGTGATGACTCTGGGATTGCTTCTCTTGAGGATTTAAAAGGAAAGAAAGCAGCAGGTGAGCCAAATACAAATTATATGAAAATCGCTGAAAAATATGGCGCAAAATTGGTAACTTATGATAATGCGACGAATGATCAATATTTGACAGATGTAGCGAATGGTCGAACAGATGTTATTTTAAATGATTATTATTTACAAAAAATGTCAGTAGGTGCATTGCCGGATATTCCAGTCAAAATTTTAGAAGGTGTCTATTTTAATGCGAACTCTACTGGATTTTTAATGAAAAAAGACAATGTGGCATTAAGTGAAAAAATTGATGAAACACTAAAAGAAATGCAAAACGATGGAGCAATGAAAAAAATCTCTGAGAAGTATTTCCAAACAGATGTTTCAGTTGAACCAAAAGAAAAAGTGACAGAAAGTGTTTCAGCAGAATAGATGTATATACCAAAAATCGATTTTCAGTTAATGATTGATTCTATTCCCTTTCTTTTGACTGGTTTGCCGTATACATTAGGCATTAGCTTGGTGACGTTTTTGATGGGGAATGTTTTAGGCATTCTTTTGACTGTCTTAGGGATGTTGCCTTCAAAAGTAATCAAAGGATTTGTACGTTTTTATATTTCTTTTTTACGAGGCGTTCCTGGTTTGGTGTTGTTGTTTCTTTTGTATTTTGGTTTGCCATATCAATTAAGTGCGTTGACTGCAGCCTGTATTTGTTTTAGCTTGACGAGTAGCGCTTTTATTGCTGAAATTTATCGAGGTTCAATCGCAGGCGTTGAAGCAGGGCAGTGGGATGCAGCTTATGCCTTAGGATTACCGTTTGGGAAAGTGATGCGTAAAATTATTTTGCCGCAAGCGTTTCGGATTTCGATCCCAGCGCTAGGGAATGTTGCAATGGATCTGCTAAAGGGAACATCGTTAGCTGCGATGATTACCATTCCCGATATTTTTCAAAAAGCCAAAATCGTCGGAGGGAGAACGTTTGACTATATGACGATGTATATATTAGTGGCAGTGATTTATTGGCTGCTTTGTGTGGCAATCGGTTGGGGGCAAGGGTGGTTAGAGCAACATTATGCTAATCGTTATAAAAACAAGCCTGAAGTGAAAGTGTAAATGATTCTGTGTAAGTAGCCGAGTATCTTAAGGCTGCTTATACAGTTTTTATTTTATCGTCATAATGTCTACTTATCATTCTTTTATTCTTAAAAACGAGTATAATCAATAGAGAGGGATTTACGAAGACAAAAAAGAAAGTAGGAAAGAAAATGGATATGAAAGACATAAAAGAAACAAGTCAGTTTTTAGTGACGGAGTATAAGGATAGTCTTATCAATGGATTCGTTGAAACGCCAAGTCAATTTATGATACGAATGAATGTAGAACCAAAAGTTGAACACTATCTACGACCATTATTAAATCAAGCGGAACAAGAATTTAAAACTAGCAAAAAATAATTTAGACTTGTTGTTGAAGGAGAAGAAGAGCATGTTCGTTTATATTTGCTGTGCTGGTGGGATGACTTCCAGTATGTTTTGTCAAAAAATTGCGAAAGCGGCCAATCCTGAGGAAGTTTATTTTGGGCATCTTCATGATTTAATTGCTGACTTTCAACACTTATCTGAAACATACCCGACACTTATTGCATACGGTGGCGAAGGGGAGATCAATCAGCTAACACTTGAACCAACCTTTAAACCCTATGTTGATCGTGTACTAGTTTGCCCCCAAGTTCGATATAAAACAGCAAGTTTGCAAAAGCTTCTGAAGACTATCGATATTCCTTGTGCAGATATCGATATGAAGACATTCGGGAATATGAATGGAGAAAAAGCGTTAAAAGATATTTTGGATTTTCAGAAAGAATCTTAGGTATCTTGCAAATAAAAATGTTTACTGCATGATCATCAAAGCTTGCCAAAAAGGAGTTATATAGATGATTGTAAAACAATTAGACAAAATGAACATAAAACAAGCGACAGAACTTTATATTTCTGTATTTTCAGGAGAACCATGGCATGATGAATATGACTCTTTTGAAGAGGTAGAACAATTCATACAAAATTTTATGACTAGTGAAACGTATTTGAATTTTGTTGCACTAGAAAATGAAGAAATAATAGGATTATGTCTAGGAATGAAAAAGCCTTGGATCAAAGGAATCGAGTATTACATTGATGAATTTTGTATTAAAAGAGAGCGACAAGGTTCAGGTTTGGGGAGTACTTTCCTAGCTAAGATAGAAAATGATATTTCTTTATTAGGGATGAATGGGTTGATCTTAAATACGGAAGCAAGTTTTGAGTCCACTAATTTTTATCTTAAAAATGGTTTTCATAAGCTGTCTGATTTAATTGTGTTAGGAAAATAGGCAGAACTGAGAGATACATCAGTGTACTCAAAGAACCGTCAAAAATTGCCTGTTTTACAGGCAATTTTTGACGGTTCTTTTTTACGAGTAACTAGTTTAATTTGAAACTAAGACAACGGAGGCACTTGTATTTCCTTTAATATCTTTATTGAGCAAGTGTAAAATGGTGCCTGATTCTTGCTTTGGAATGGCTAAACTAAAGTAGCCGTTGTGATCTGTAGAAACTTCTAAGAGCACTTCGTGAGTAGCAAAAACAAGTTGAATCATTGTTTCAGGTTCACCTTGACCTTTAATAAGTGTCTCGCTTGGCGTAGTCGTGACTTCATTTATTTTGACTAGGTCTGGGGCTGTTTTATCTGCATTTATTAATTTTACATTTGATAAATACATCACAGTACTTGTGCGACCAAGTAGGCTATAGTGTGTCATCTCGGAGCCTAATGTGATGTTTTGCGATTCGTTTGCTTGAGGCGTGTAGATCATTTTTTTATTGATTTTATTTTTAGCTGTTTGCGTTTCTTGCGTCAAGCGTTGCCCAAATCCGTATTTTATGACTTGTTGACTATATTCTTTTGGATTTGGATTATAAGCGTCAAAACTTAGCTCATATGGTTGGCCCTTTATCAAGTCTACTTCTTGTCGAACATAAGCTGCTGAGTTTTTCCACTTTTTGTAGAATTTTAAGCCATTCTGATCTGTAGAAAGAGCGGAGATAATTTCTTTTTTATATTTTTTTAAGACAAATTCATAAGGATTAGACTCTGTAATCGAATGAAAGGTATTTCCATTATTGCTTAGTTGCCAAGCATCAAAACTAGTTTGGGCTGCGTTGCGCTTAAATTCGGTATTAAGGAGTAAATTTGTATCTTCAGCTAGTTGGGGACGTAATGACTTCATTTCATTAACGCTAGCTAAAAAGGACTGGACTTTTTCTTTGTAAAGAGTGCCGCCAACTTTTAAATTCACGCCATGTCCTGCATCTGGAATTGCCAACTGTTCTTTGTACCCTAAAGAGGCTGTATATAATTTGTCTTTGGCAACTGGAGGAATAAACCAATCAGCTGTACCATGAATAAATAGCTTAGGTACGTTTGATTTAGAAACTGCATCAAGAGGTGCAATAGAAAATAAATCGACTTTTAGAATGGGTTTTACAAATTCATTATTCAGAGCATCGATCAATTCATTTTCGCAATTATACCAATCGATTTTATTAACCAAAGGAATGTATTGCAGTTTTGAGGTAAGTAGACGCATAACATCTCGTGCTTGTTGTTCGATTGAGTAGTAACCGCAATCTTCAATGACAGCCTCTACATTAGGATGTGGTTTCTCTTGAGACATCATAACAGTTGCCGCACCCATGGAAACACCGAATAATAAGAATTTTTGATTCGGTTTTCCCGCAAGTTCTTGATCGATCCAAGCGTTTATATCATTTTTTTCATAAGCACCAAATGTGATATAGCTACCTTCACTTTTTCCATGTGAGCGTGCATCTGGAATAATGACATTGTAGCCTAGCTCATAAAGAAATTCCGCTTCTAACATGATCTGCATTGGATTAGAACGGTACCCATGCTGGACCACAGCTGTTTTGTTGGAGTGATTGTCTACATAATAAGCGTGAAGTTTTAAATTCGACTGGGTCGGTTCATCAAAAACAGTGATATAGCGCTCACTTTTATCAGCAACTGTTTCAAACCAAGGGCTGGTCATCTCTATTTTATCCAATCCAGATAAGTCAGAAAAAAGTGTGTTTTCTCTTTTTACAGTGATATCGAAAGCTAAAGAAGCAATCAACTTATTTAACACTGGGCCAAAATTACGTGCATTTGGATTAGAATTTTCTGTTAGATACTTTTCAATCTGATCAATGATTTCCTGTTCTTTTTGTGGTAACTGTTCTCTTTCGGCTGGAGTTTTCGCTTCAAAAGGGTCATTTTGTTGTTCTTGAAGAATCCTTCTACTAGCAGAATTCAAATGTTTATCGGGTTCGTTGTTAGCCTCGATAATTAGAATATTTTCGTTAGCAGCTGCAGTAGTTGGTATTAAAAAACTGAGTAAAACCAATCCAACAATAAATTTTAAGATTTTTTTCATTTTTCATTTTTATCCTTTCTGTGATTCAATAATCACTAATAGTTTATTATAATTATCTAAAAAGTCAATAAAAATTTCTAATTAATAAAAATAAATATATTTATATACTATATAAATGACTATGAGATTTTTAAATATGGGCTTTCTTGCAGGAAAAAATACCATCTATTTACCTTCGATCCAAACAATGAGATAATTATTCTGAAAAAAGTTTAATTATGGAGGGGAATAAGTTGGGGGAATCATTAGTTCAAAATCAGTGTTCATCTTGTGGGGGAGCGATCACTGATCCAAGTTTTAAAAATTGTCCGCATTGCGGAACATTGTTGGATAAGGTACAAAAGACAATCAACGAAAAAAATAAAAATATCGAGCTTTGTCAAAATTGTGGCTCACCGGTGACCTTTAACATTGAAAAACAACAATTTGCTTGTGACTTTTGTCATTCCACATTCACGACAAAAACAGAAAATGATCTTGATAATCTGATATTTGAGGCAGATAATTTGATTCCGTTTCAAGTACCGGAAGGTCTAGTGAAGAAGCAATTTCTTGAATGGTTGATCAAAGGAGTAAATGTACCGTTAGATATTTTGGGGAAAATCAATACAATCCAGCTTGAACAAGTTTATATTCCATATATGGGCGCAAACGTTACGTATGAAGGAGCTTGGGGAGCAGATATTGGGTATAATCGATCAGAAACATATACGGAGTACGAAACAAGGGAAGATAAAAAAGGAAATAAATATTCTGAACCAGTCACAAAAACACGCACAGTTGTTGACTGGAATCATTCAAGTGATATTTTTTCTGGTACCGCGTTTAAGAGCTTTCTGATCAATAGTGAGTTGACTGGATCGGTTGCGGAGTTCGCTGAAAAAGTGAGCCATTTGGTTTTTTCAAGTGATGTAAAACCGTTTGATGACCATTATACTGCTGGCACTAGACAGTTAAAGATTTCATCAGATCGAGTTTCTGAAGTTCTGCGTTCAATTCGTGGTTTTACTGAGAAAGAAGCAGCTAAAAAAATGCAAAGTATTTTACCAGGTGATAGCAACAAAAATGCTAAAATAACAAAATTGACGTATAAATTGACGTCTAATTATACGTATGTACCGTTTTGGAAAATCACATATAAATATGAAGGTATTGATTATATCGTGATTGCTACGGCAGTCAAGAAAGACAAAATTGAAATGGAAGGCAATAGACCAGTAAGTCAAGAAGATTCAAGTGTTGAACGGAGAATGAAGAAAAATGGTCGATATGGTCTTTTGGCAAGTCTACTATTTTTCTTGATCAATATATTTGATGTTTTTTCAGATGCTGCAGGTCCAGTTCTTGCGGGACTGGTTTTAGTTGGGATTGGTGTCTGGATTTATTATGCCGTTAGGAGACATCATTTCTTAAGTACAAATAAAAATTATCTGAAAAATAATCTACTTGAATACCCAGAATATACAAGTTTACTAAAAGAATATCCAGAATGATGTAAAACGAGGTTGGGACAGGAGTGTTTAATCCCGAGAACCAAGTAGGTACTGTGCAACATCAACTCATTCCTCGTTGTGTTTTGCGACAGTTTCAGCTTATTTTCGAAAGGATTGCTCCTGCTCTCACCGCTTATCTGGATTCCACGTGAGTGGGATATGACTCAAAGAGTTATGTCCCACTCCTATTTTTTTGTAGTGAAATTATTTTATTTTAATTCTAGAATGATATTCTAAACCTTTTCGTTTTGTGCTATTATTATGTGTAATTGTTAAAAATAAATTATCGTAGGAGGGGAAAATAAATGGAAATGACAGATATGTTAAGTAAACTAAATCTAAATTCTACTTCAAAGAACAAGCTAGATTTAGACCACATTTCAATAGAAAAAAATGTCATCGCTCTCGATGATCGCACACTTCAAATCAGCAATGTCTCCCAAATATTTGTAGCAGAGCCTGATTCAAAGATTCCTTGGTTAGCAGGGCTTTTATTTATGATTTCTGCAGGTTGGTTTTCACAACGCCATTTTTCGGGTATTTTAGGAATGATTATTACTGGTTTTTATATCTTTTTAGTAATTATGGGCAATTTAAATAAGGGTTATTATATCTATTTCAATTTGAATTCTGGATTCACCTATTTGATCCATTGTGAAAATAAAGAATTTGCTGAAAAAGTGCGAGAAGTGATAGAAGGGTGCATCAATGATGTTCATCGCAAAGAAAAAGTAGTTATCAATATGAGACAAGAAAATATCCAGATCGACAATCGAGTCGTAAGTGTTGACCAAAGTATCAAGGATAGTACAGTTGTAGCGGGCGATAATAATGAGGTGAATAGATGAAGATAAGAGGAAATGATTTTGGCGGCATCAATAATTCAACAGTTGTGATAGGAAATAATAACAAAGTCACGAATGGAAAAAGTGAAGATATCGATTGGGATACGTTTTCAGCAGAACTTAAATCATTGTTAATGGCGCTTCCACAAAATAGTGAAGAATTTCAAGCTTGTATGGAATTGCTGACGGAGTCGACTTCAAAGGATGAAGGTAAGGTAACGACATTTTTGAAAAAGCATGTGCCCCAGTTTACATCAGATGTTTTTAGTAGCTTAGCAAGTACACTTCTTTCTGATACAATCAAGAAATTGATGGTCGGTATGTAAGCAAGTTGGCAAAGTAAGTTAGGTGCGAGTCCTAAGCTCACATGAAATCACTGGGAGACCCGCACCAGTTTTTGGTGGAGAAGAAGTATTTTTAGCAGGATTTCTCATTGAAATCACATTTTTCGGTTTTTTTTTAGTTGGGAATATAGTGTTTTGATTGGGAAATACTGTATTTTCACGGTCTCACTCTATTTAGAGTGAGTGGATTGAAATAATGCTGCTTCTTGCTCCATTACTTGTGTCTGTGCTGTCTCACTCTATTTAGAGTGAGTGGATTGAAATAAGTCTAACTCATCCGGCGAAGCTCGAAAGTGGCAGTCTCACTCTATTTAGAGTGAGTGGATTGAAATTGAACATCAACTGCAAAACTGGAAATCAACTGATGTCTCACTCTATTTAGAGTGAGTGGATTGAAATCTATTTCGTTTAGGCTGTTAGGTTAGTTCGCTTGCGTCTCACTCTATTTAGAGTGAGTGGATTGAAATACAGGTAATTGGCAACAAGCTTGGCAAGGTTTATGTCTCACTCTATTTAGAGTGAGTGGATTGAAATGCCGATTTGTCTGAGCTGCCCTTTGATGTCTTTGGTCTCACTCTATTTAGAGTGAGTGGATTGAAATATGCTCCGCTATGTGTATGGCTTATCTGTTCCGCGTCTCACTCTATTTAGAGTGAGTGGATTGAAATGTCAAAAACTGCATCAGGAAATTCTTTTTTTAGATGTCTCACTCTATTTAGAGTGAGTGGATTGAAATAGCAATCTCCTTAATGGTCCTAATTCCCAACCAATGTCTCACTCTATATAGAGTGAGACAATTTGAAACTAACAAATAAAAACTATTCAAAATCATTAATTATCCGAGATGGAAGCAGTTCACCATACATAATTGTAATAATCAAGTTGTAAAAGAGATGGACGCGGTTCCTATTTTTCGATACTATGAGTATACATAGGATTTTTATATAAAAATCCTATGTATGTTTTTTTAATCAAGGAGGAGTTACAGAATGAAAAAATCAGTAAAATCATCAATGATTGTATTGGCTCTAGGGTTGGGATTGTCGATTGGAACCTCTGAAGAAGTGGAAGCGGTGGCTGAGCCAGCTTACTCTTATTTTAATGATATTGGAGTAAGAGTTTCTTTATTTTCTGGCGTTGAAAAAGTTTATTCCGATCGTTACCAAGCTGAGTTGACTGAGTTGAGTGAAGAGTATGAGAACGGGTTGATTACTGGGGAGGAATTTGATAAATTAGTAGATCAACTGAATGAAAAGGATGAAAAAAGTTTTCTTGAAAGAGAAGCACTGTTTAATACCTATAGTTTGCTGAAGAAAGATGATATAAAAAAAGTGACTCACTTTGATACAGATTTTGACGAATATTCCTCTCTTACTGGGTTTGAGCAGATGGAAGCTTTAGAACAAGTCCAAGGTGAAGGTGGAAAATTCAATAGTTTTAGAGAACTAGGTGAGTTAAAAAAATTGAAAACAGTTATGTTGGAAGCAAACAATCAACTAACGTTAAACAGTTTTAAACAATTAACTAACCTAGAAACCATCGTATTGTGGTTCGATGGATTTGAAAATAGTGAGGAACGTAGTAGTCGGGAATATACACAAGCTTTAACGACCGACATTTCAGCATTGTCCAATTTGGATAAATTAAATGAATTACGAATTAATGCTAGAGGGAGAATGGCAACAATCACTTTGAAAAAGGGAACCACTTCTTACCAATTGTTCGATCCAATCGTGCCATCAAAACAATTTTCTGGTGCTACGATGAAGTATTCATCAGGAATTGAGAGCAGTGAGTGGTTGGAATGGAACGATTTAAAAGGGGACGAAAAATATTTGGAATTTAGCTGGCAGATAGAAAAAGGACAGAATATCTCTTATTCTGGAGAGGGCCAAATTCCTATTCGCTGGAAGTGATACTCTTTGAGCAAATCAGTGTAGAAAAAGAAGTAGGAAAATCTTATTCAAGATTTTCCTACTTCTTTTTTTATGAACCTGAACTAACAAACGGGCTGATCAAACCAGCAAGTCCTTCGATATTTCTCGTTTGGATCATGATTGTACCTACACCGTGGAATTCATTGACCACGCCTTCACCTGTTGTAAACCCGAAAATGCCGGAAGCTACTTTAATAGAGTAGTCCAGTGATTCTGACCAAGCGACAACATGCTGATTATCAACAACAAATGGTTTGGTTCCATCTAAATGGATTTCTACGATATCACCATAGCTATTGATCAACAATGAACCTGAACCTGCTGTTTCCATCACGAATAAGCCGCCAGTACCGCCAAAAATTGCACCGCTGAGTTTTTGGCGCTTCATATTATAAGAAACAGAGGCATCACAAGCTAAAAATGCTCCTGTATTTAAACGCCAATGTTCTGCTCCCACTTGGAGTTCTTTGATTGCCCCTGGTGTTGCTGGTGCTAAAGCGACTTTAGCTGTGTCGGTCAAACCAGTTGCTTTTGTAATAAAAAAGCTTTCGCCACTAGACATTGAACGGCCTAATGCGCGGATTGCTCCACCTAAACCAGATTTTCCATTGCTATTCATTTTTCCTTCAAGATTGATCTCACTGTTATGATAAACCATTGCGCCACTTTCTAATTGAATGCTTTCACCAGTTTTTAAATCCACCTCTACTAATGGAAAAACGGTGTTTTCGGTCATTTTGTAATCCATTAACCCAACCTCCTTTATAATTTCATCTACTAGTATACCGTATATCTAGTTGACTTTCTTCTGAATTTTTTTATTTTTCTAAAAAGAACTGAGCACGATAAAATACTATAATTAGTCAAATAAAGGTAAGGAATAGTAAAAATAATAATTGACTTGTTGGAAGGATGTTTTATAATAGAATAAAAGCAGGTGCTAAAAAATATTTTTTAGCCTTTATAAATATTTAGTTTTCTGATTGTTGAATGAGAGGTGATCATTATAAATCAGATAGCAAACACAACCGCGGTTGTTTTATGTGGCGGAAAAAGTTCACGGATGGGATTTGATAAGTCGTTATTGCAGATAGACGGTGAGTTTATGCTTTTAAGAACTGTGAAGCAGCTCAAAAAAATTTTTCCAGAAATTGTACTAGTGGCAGATAAAAAAGGCAAATTTCCAGTTGTTTTCTCACAAGTTGAAATCCTTGAAGATCACTATTTTGAAAAAGGACCTCTTGGTGGATTAGTGACAGCATTAGAGCAAATTGAAACAGAGTATCTATTTCTACTTGCATGTGATATTCCTAACTTGAATGTTGATCTCATTAGAAAAATGGCGGAATCTATCGCAGCTAATGACATCGTTATTTATGAACAAAATGATCGCTTAGAACCTTTATTTGCTTTTTATCGTCGTTCTTGTTTACACGTTTTTAAACAGCAACTTCAGACAAATGATCGTCGTATTAGAAAAGAATTTGACCGATTTTTAGTAAAAGTGATACCTCTAGAATCGTGTGTTTCGTTAAAAAATGTAAACTCACCAAAAGAATTAGCATTATGGAGACAGTGAGAGTGAGCTGTATGAAAGGAGTTCAGGATGGATTTTGAAAGTAGCGAAGATGTTGTGACAAGTTTAGGCAATAAAGCGGTGGAAAAAAGTCAGTTATCTTTTTTTAGATTGAGTATATTAGGAATCATGGCTGGAGCTTTTATTGCATTGGGGTATTTGTCATTTATTAGGATTTCAGGGACGATGCCTAAAAGCTGGGGAGGTTTCTCAACATTTTTAGGTGGTTGTTTATTTCCAATCGGATTGGTAGCGCTTACTTTCGTTGGAGGTGAGTTAGCAACTGGAAATATGATGGTGATGACATTAGGTGTGTTGCAAAAAAAGATTAGTCGTACAAGTTTGCTCTACAATTGGTTGGTTGTGTTGGTTACTAATTGTATCGGCGGGTTTTTAGTAGCTTATTTCTTTGGACATGTTGTCGGATTAACGGAAGGAGCTTTTTTAGAAAAGACGCTTTCGGTTGCGCAAGCCAAGATCAGTGAGCCGCCGTTGGTAGCATTTATTTCAGGAATCGGTTGTAATATTTTTGTTTGTTTAGCAGTCTATCTTGGTGCAATGGGTAAAACATATCTTGGAAAAATGTTTGGTCTTTGGTTTCCAGTCATGGTGTTTGTAGTTTGCGGTTTTCAACATGTGGTAGCCAATGCGTTTATCGTACCAGCAGCAATTTTTACGACCGTTAGTAATATTCAGTGGTCAGAGTACCTTATCAACACATTCTTTGTTTTTATAGGAAATGCTGTAGGAGGTAGTTTATTTCTAGCTGTTCCGTTGATGTTTGTAACAGCTGGAAAGAAGGAAGCGAGTGAGCCAGATGGTGTTTACGAAAAGTATTGAGATTCCTAACATGATCCAAATCGGTTCAACTGGGCGAAATAGTGGTAAGACAATGATTGCTAAACAGTTAATCACTGAAAATCATCAACGTTTTGCGATCTATGGTTTAAAAATCATTACAATCAGCGGGGCACGCGGCAAATGTCAACGTGGAGAAGCCGGCTGTGGTATTTGTACAAGTATTGATGAAGGGTATGAGCTGATAGAAGAGAGCAATTCTGGTGGAGCAAAAGATACGATGCAGCTGTTAAAAGCTGGATGCAAGAAAGTATATCTCTTAAAAGTATTTCATGACCATTTGTTGGAAGGCTTTTTAACGTTCTTACAGTTTGTTCCAAGAGATACTTTGATCGTTTGCGAATCAAACTCAATTCGTGAGGTGGTCAAACCAGGATTGTTTGTCATGATGAATAATCAAAAGAGTATTAAAAAATCAGCAGCCAAGGTGATAGGTTTTGCAGATATTATTTTAGAGAATCCGAAGCTGCCAAATAGATTCAAACCTATAAACACAACGAACGGTGTTCGATTTTCTCGCAAAAAGAAAGAAGATAGGAGAGAAAAAGTATGAGTTCATTAAGTTTGTCAGAAAAAGAAGCAATTATTTTAGAAAATGATTCAGATCCACAGCGTATATTGAACATGTTGATTGCGATTCAATATGCTTCAGAAGAAGGGTATATTGACGAAGAAACAGCTAAATTAGTAGCGGATCGATTGCATTTATCACAAGCTCGTGTGTATGAGATCTTAAGTTTTTACGCAATTTTGAAAACGGAACCACAAGCGAGATATGTATTGAAAATTTGTAATAGTACGCCTTGTCTATTTACTGGCGGAGATAGGTTAGCTGAGCTGCTAGAAATGATATTAGAAGTTCCAGAAGGCCAACCAACACCAGATGGATTGTTTATGTACCACAGCATTCCTTGTATTGGTGCCTGTGACCAGGGACCTGTGATCAAAATCAAAGATACTGTTTTTGGGAAGTTGACAGAGGCGAAAGTCTATCAATTGATCGATGACCTCCAGAGTGGACGTTATCAAGAACTATAGGGGGAAGAAAAATGATCAAACGAAATCAACAAGTTCTACTAGCGCGCATAAATAAAATGAAACAAGCGACAGATGTTGAAGAATATCAGAAATATAATGGTTTTTCAGGGTTATTGAAAGCAATCGATATGGATAAAGAAACGATTTTAGATGAGTTGGATTTAGCTCAGTTGCGAGGACGTGGCGGAGCAGCATTTCCACTTGGAAAAAAATGGCGGCATTTATATGGAGCGAAAGGCGAGACCAAATATATCGTTTGTAATGCAGATGAAGGAGAACCAGGAACCTTTAAAGATAAAGCTTTGTTGGAACATGATCCATTGAGCGTGATCGAAGGAATGGTGATTGCAGGCTACCTTTTTTCTGCTAAAGCCGGTTATATTTACATGCGGGGAGAGTATCGGCGAATTCAGAAAGTTTTTCAAGAAGCATTGGATAATGCTGAAAAAGCTGGTTTTTTGGGAGAGAATATTTTAGGAATCAAGGGGTTCAATTATAAAATCACGATTATTTCTGGTGCAGGAGCGTATGTTTGTGGAGAGAATTCAGCCTTATTAAATTCCATAGAAGGAAAAACCGGCAGACCAAGGGTGAAACCACCTCATTTAGCAGATGTTGGTTTGTATTTACAGCCTACTTTAGTGAACAATGTGGAATCTTTTGCAGGAATTCCTGTCATTTTACGTGAAGGAGGACAAGCCTTTCTTGATCTTGGGACCAAAGACGGCGGTGGAACGAAGTTGATTTGTTTATCTGGTCATATTAAAAATCGTGGCTTATATGAAGTAAACCTTGGAACACCACTGCAGGAAATTCTTTATTCTGAAGAATATGGAGGAGGTTCATCCACGGGTCACCCATTAAAATTTATTCATTTCGGAGGACAATCTGGGCCAATCGGAGCAGTTCAGAATCTTGATGCGTGTATTTATTCTTATAAAGGCTTGTGGGATAAAGATTTATCTGTTGGTTCGGGTGCAATCGTTGTGATGGATGATCAGGTGAGCGTTGTTGATTATTTAGTCCAAGTAGCGGCTTTTTTTGCCCATGAATCTTGCGGTAAATGTACGCCATGCCGTTTAGGAACGACACGCATCTTAGAGCTTCTAAAGAAATTCAATACTCAAACAGCAGTTACAGGTGATCTTGAACGTCTTGAAAAAATGTTGATGCATGTGACGAACCTTTCCGCTTGCGGATTAGGTCAATCTGTTGCCAATCCAATGAAAAGCGGTTTAGCTTATTTTCCAGAGGAATTTGAAGCAGGTATCCGAGAAACAGCTGTGTCAGTAAAAGGGGGACTTTGGTAAGATGAACATGAAAATAAAAACAGCAACCGTCACCATGTCGATCGATGACCAAGAAATTACTGTTCCAAAAGGGACAACTGTTTTAGAAGCAGCAACGATGTTGAACATTGAAATTCCCACACTTTGTCACCTGAAAGAGTTAGCACCAGATGGCTCATGCCGTATGTGTACGATCGAAGTTGAAGGCGGACGAAAAGGTGGTTTAACAACAGCTTGTACAGCTCATTGTCAAGAAGGGATGGTGGTTTATACAGCATCTCCTAGAGTGAACGATTCTCGTCGTTTTGTCTTGGATCTCTTGTTGAGTAATCATAAATTAGAGTGTTTTTCATGCGGTAAGAATGGTGAATGTAAATTACAAGATTATTGTTTGGATTATGGAATCGACGACACTAGTTTTACGGATGGAAAGAGGATGCCTTGTCATCAAGAAGATACCAGTAACCCGTTTTTTGATTACGATCCAGAAAAATGTATTATGTGCAGACGTTGTTCTAAGGTCTGTCAATTGCGCCAAGGACGTGATGTGATCAGCATTGCTCAACGTGGCTTTGATACAAAAATGACACCAAGTTATGGTGCAGCTTTTGATCAGTCACTTTGTGAGTCTTGTGGGAATTGTGTTTCCTCTTGCCCAACAGGAGCTTTAGTCAGTAAGGACCACAAACATTATCGAGAATGGGAAACGAAAAAAATTCCAACGACTTGTCCCCATTGTGGAACTGGTTGTCAGATGAATTTAATAGTGAAAAATAATAAACTTGTTGGTGTTGAGCCAATCAATGGCGCAGCGAATAAAAATCTTCTTTGTGTCAAAGGAAAGTTTGCTTCATATAAATTTGTCGGCTCAGGAGATCGCTTGACGGAACCGTTGATCAAACGTAATGGCGTTTTTGAACCTGCTACTTGGGATGAAGCGTTGACTTTAGTTGCGGACAAATTTAGTCAGTTGAAGAGCGATCATGGGCCAGATTCATTGGCAGGTTTTTCTTGTTCTCGTTCGATCAATGAGGACAATTATGTCTTCCAAAAAATGATGCGGGCAGCTTTTGGGACCAATAATGTGGATAATTGCGCCAGAGTTTGTCATTCTGCTTCTGTACACGGTTTGGCTCATACACTTGGATCTGGTGCGATGACGAATCCAATCGCTGATATTACGACAGACGTAGAGGTAATTCTATTAGTTGGCTCAAATCCAGAAGAAGCACATCCTGTCATCGGATCACAAATTCGTCAAGCGATGCAACGTGGAGCTAAAGTGATCGTAGTTGATCCTCGTAAAATTGATTTAGTGAAAAATTGCGAGCTTCATTTACAAATTCAAGCTGGCACAAATGTGGCTTTTGCCAATGGAATGATGCATGTGATATTAAAAGAAGGCTTGGCTGATCGTGCTTTTATTGAAGAAAAAACAGAGGGATTTGAAGCACTAGAGCGAATAGTTGCAGAGTATACGCCTGAAAAAGTTGCTGAAATTTGTCATATTAAAGCAGAGGATTTAATCAAAGCCGCTAGATTATATGCTACCGCAGAAAAAGCACCTATCATTTATTGTTTAGGAGTGACTGAGCATTCTACTGGGACAGAAGGCGTTATGAGCATGTCAAATATGGCAATGCTTGTAGGAAAAATCGGTAAACCAGGCTGCGGTGTCAACCCTCTGCGTGGTCAAAATAATGTGCAGGGCGCCTGTGATATGGGGTGTATGCCCTATGATTTTCCTGGCTATCAAAAAGTTGCAAATCCGCAAGTGATGGAGAAATTTGAAAAAGCATGGGGAGTAACTTTGAATAAAAATGTCGGAATGACGTCAACTCAAGTGTTGCCTGCTGCGACAAAAGGCGAGATCAAAGGTTTATATATTTTTGGTGAAGATCCAATCGTGACAGATCCAGATACGAATCATGTGCGCAAAGCTTTAGAAAATTTAGAGTTCTTTGTTGTTCAAGAATTGTTCATGACGGAAACTGCGGCCTATGCGGATGTGGTATTGCCAGGTATCAGTTACGCTGAAAAAGACGGCACATTTACAAATACCGAAAGGCGTGTCCAAAGAGTACGTAAAGCTGTTGAACCAAAAGGAGCTGCAAGAGAAGACTTTGACATTTTCTGTGACGTGATGACTCGTTTAGGTTATCCTTGTCATTATGATTCAGCCAAGGAGATCATGGATGAAATTGCCGCAGTGACACCTACATTTGGTGGAATCAACTATGAGCGTTTAGAAGAAACCGGTGGTCTGCAATGGCCTTGTAGAACCATAGATGATCCTGGTACACCGATTATGCATGTTGGCGAATTCACTCGTGGTAAAGGCTTGTTTATGGCAATTCCGTATAAGAAATCTAGAGAATTGCCTGATGAAAGTTATCCGTATTTAATGTCTACAGGGAGAATGCTGTATCACTACAATACGCGAGCAATGACTGGACGTACAGAGGGAATCAATCAAATTGCCAATCGTTCTTATATTGAAATCAACAAGGTAGATGCTGACCGTTTAGGCATTGAAGAAGGGGATAAAGTAAAAGTTAAATCTAGAAGAGGAACAATTGAAACGTATGCTGCTGTAGGCAATCGAGTTTTTCCTCAAGAAGTATTTATGACGTTTCATTTTCCAGATGGGAATGTCAATGAACTGACCAATGCTGAATTTGATGATATTGCGATTATTCCTGAATACAAGGTGTGTGCAGTTGATATTTCACCAATCAAGTAAAAGGGAGTTGAGCCAATGATTGAAGTCGAAGAAGCTAGGGCAAAAATCCAACAAGTATCCACCCAGCAAAAAAAAGTAGAGACTGTTTCTATTTTAGAGGCTTTAGGTCGAGTCTGTGCCGAAGATATTCGAGCAAAAATAGCTGTTCCTCATTTTCCAAGAGCTGGGATGGATGGTTATGCAGTCGTAGCATCGGAAACACAAGGGGCTAGTATGGAGCAACCAGTTTGCTTAACTGTCATTGATTCGATTTTTGCGGGTGATTCAGAACATGATTTTGTAAAAAGGCAAAGGACTGCAGTTAAAATCATGACAGGTGCGCCGATTCCAACTGGCTATGATGCAGTTATCAAACAAGAATGGACAGACTACGGTGATACACAAGTCAAGATCTATCAACCAAGCAAAGCTGGTGATAATTATGGCGCAGTGGGTGAAGATGTTCAGCTTGATCAAAAAGTTATTTCTCAATATCAATTGATCAACAGTCGAGCTGTTGGCATATTAGCTGCACAGGGAATAAAGGAAATTCGTGTTCTAGCTCCAATGAAAATCGGGATTTTAGCTACAGGTAGTGAGTTGGTTTCTTTAGGAACACCACTAACCTCTGGAAAAATTTATGACAGTAATTTGTATACATTAGCGGCTTTTATCCAATCAAGTGGTAGTCAAATTATTTTCAAAGAGCATTGTTCAGATACTATTGCTGAGCTTTCTCGCTTGATCCATGAAAAAATAGAAGAAGTCGATTTGTTGATTACAACAGGCGGTGTATCTGTCGGAGAAAAAGATTATGTTCCCAAAGTGATCCAGCAACTGGGAGGAGAGCAGTTGTTCCACTTTGTGAATATGAAACCAGGAACGCCTGTGATGGCAAGCTTGTATAAGAAACGAGTTATTTTAAGTTTGTCAGGAAATCCGTTTGCTTCGGCGGTCAATCTTCATTTATTTTATTGGTCAACATTGGCTCATTTTATGAAGTGTACAGAGTTAAACTTGGAGAAACGTGAAGTCCAATTGATGGAGGCATTAAAGCCGTCAAGGATTCGTCGTTTTATTCGGGCATATGAAAAAGACGGTGTTGTTTCTTTAGTCTCGAAATTACATTATTCATCTGTTTTTCATAATACACTTGAAACGAACTGTTTGATTGATCAACCTGCTAAAAAGGAATTCAAAAAAGGCGATTACGTGATGGTTTATTATTGGAAATTTTAGAGAAGTACTAGGTATTGTTGTTTACACTAGTTAGTCAGGATTAAAGCTGTGAAACAAAAGGGAATGTCATTTTTGTTTCACAGCTCTTTTAATTTTTTTGTTTCTAAAAAAAATTATTTATATCAGATTGTTTTTTTTTAGCTATAGTGATAAACTTAAGCTAAAGAGAATGTTACGTAGTTAACAATCTGGAAATGAAAGCGTTTTAAGGAGTGTTTAAATGAATAAGCCTTTGCAATTTACTCACATAAACGAACAAGGAAACGCACGTATGGTAGATGTTTCTGAAAAGAAAACGAGTACACGGATAGCGACCGCTTATGGAGAAATCCATATGAACAAAGAAGTGGCTGATAGTATCAAAAATCAAACAATAAAAAAAGGTGAAGTCCTTCAGGTAGCAAGAGTAGCTGGAATCATGGCAGCAAAGAAGACGTTTGAATTGATTCCGCTTTGTCATGTCTTAGCTTTAAGCAAGTGTGAAGTAGTATTCAACTGGAAAACGGATCAAATTTTAACGGTTCACTGTGTAACGAAGACAGTTGCTCAAACAGGGGTGGAAATGGAAGCGCTGATGGGAGCAAATATTGCGTTATTAACGGTTTATGACATGTGTAAAGCTCTTGATCGTGAAATGAAGATCACAAATGTTTGTTTAGTCGAAAAATCCGGTGGAAAAAGTGGACACTTTATTTCTAAAAGCCATGTGACCGATGAATAAAAAGGCAAAAGGAGCACAACTAAAATGAAGGATTCTTTTAATCGTGAAATTGACTATGTTCGATTATCTGTAACGGATCGTTGCGATCTTCGTTGTACTTATTGTATGCCGGCTACAGGTATGTGTTTTCTCAAAAAATCAGAAATGTTAAGCTTTGATGAAATTCTTTTTTTACTCACGAATCTTGCTGATCTAGGAATCAAAAAAGTGAAAATCACCGGTGGCGAACCACTGACTAGACCAGATACCGTTGCGTTGATCAAAGCAATCAAAACAATCAAAGGGATTGAAAAAGTAACTTTAACCACGAATGGTATTCAACTCGCAAGATATGCTAGTGCCTTAAAAGAGGCTAAATTAGATGGGATTAACATCAGTATCGATACGCTTGATCCAGATGAATTTCATGAGATTACCAGAGTAGGTGAGTTGAAAAGGGTGCTGGCGGGTTTGAAAAAAGCAATAGAGGTGGATTTGCCTAATATTAAAGTCAATACTGTTGCCAGAGGAGAACTGACTGATGAAGAAATTTGTGAAATCGCTTCTCTTGCTAAATCTGATGCAATCCATGTTCGTTTTATCGAATTGATGCCGATTGGACTGGGGAAAGGTTGCCCAGGCAAAACGCAAGAAGAGATTATGTCGATATTACAGACAACTTATGGTGAATTGCACCCTTTTGACCAACAATTAGGTAATGGGCCTGCAAGCTATTTTTCTTTAACAGGCTTTAAAGGGAAAATTGGATTTATCAGTGCCTTAGGACATTGCTTTTGCGCAGAGTGTGATCGAATTCGTGTCACCGCTGATGGTTGTTTGAAAACCTGTCTACATATGGATGATGGATGTGAACTGAAAGAAGCCTTACAGACGAAAAACAAAGAATTATTATTCGCACAAGTGCTTTCAGCGATTCAAAAAAAACCTGAGAAACATCATTTTCTTGAGAGTCAAGGCGATTCTCGGTTAATGTCACAAATTGGAGGGTAAAGGATTATGGCAGTCGGAGAAATTATCGGAATCAATATTAGTGAACGACGAGGTACACAGAAAAAAGAGATTCCAGAAGTAGACTTAGTAAAAGGGTTTGGATTAGAAAATGACGCTCATGGCGGCAACTGGCATCGCCAAGTCAGTTTATTGTCCTTTGAGAAAATCACAGAATTTAATGAACGAGGAGCACGTGTTGGTAATGGTGCTTTTGGTGAAAATATTATTGTATCAGGAATTGATTTACGTTTATTACCTGTAGGCAGCCAGATTCGGATCGGTGAAGCAGCCTTGGTGGTCACTCAGATTGGGAAGGAATGCCATAAACATTGTCAGATATACGCGCGTGTAGGTGATTGTATCATGCCTAGAGAAGGCATTTTTGCAGTCGTTGTTGAAGCAGGTCATATTAAAAAAGGAGATAGACTTGAAGTTGTATAAAATAGGGATCATTACACTAAGTGATAAAGGCTATCAAGGTCTTCGGGAAGATGAATCAGGTAAAATCATAAAACAGTTGGTCGCTGATAAATTTGAGGTGGTTAGACAAACTATTTTGCCAGATGAAGCAGCAGATCTAAAAGCTTTATTAATGGAGTGGTGTAATATGTGTGATTTGATTTTAACGACTGGAGGGACCGGATTAGGCGTTCGTGATATTACACCAGAAGCAACCTTAAGTGTAGCAGAAAAAACGATTCCGGGTATTAGTGAAGGAATGCGCATGTCCAGTATTCAAAAAACACCATTTGCTATGCTGAGCCGAGGGGTTGCTGTGCAGCGAGGGAAAACCTTGATTATCAATTTGCCTGGAAACCCTAAAGGTGTAAGTGAAAATTTGACCTATGTATTGCCTATTTTACCTCATGCTTTAGATATTTTAACTGATCGAAAAACAGAGCATTAAGCGGAGGAAACACAAATGAAAGTTGTAAAAACGATTGATGCACAAGGCTTGATTTTATGTCAAGATATTACCAAAATCGTTAGAGGAGAGTATAAGGGGGCTATCTTTTCTAAGGGGCATCAAGTGACCTCAGAGGATATTCCTATATTACTTTCACTAGGAAAAGAACATTTATTTTTAGAATCTGAGGAGTCAAATTTGATCCACGAAAATGAAGCTGCTGATTTTTTATATCAGTTAATCTCAGGGAAATTTATGCAACCGACACCTGTCACAGAAGGCAAAATTGAAGTGGTCGCTGAATTAGATGGATTGTTGAAAGTAAATAAAGAGCTTTTATTTAAGCTGAATTCAATCGACAAAATCGCTATTGCGACGTTGAAAAACAATCAAAAAGTAACTGCTGGCCAAAAACTGGCTGGGACACGGATTATTCCTTTAAAAATTGAGTCAGAGAAATTAATGAATGCAGAACACTTGGTTGGCAAAAAAAAGATTTTATCGTTAATTCCGTTTAAACCTGTAACGGTTGGGATCGTTACAACAGGGAGTGAAGTGTTTAATGGATTGATTGAAGATTCTTTTACACCAGTAGTGAAAGAAAAACTGTCTCATTATCCGAGTGCTACAATCAAATTTCATGAAATCGTAAGTGATGATCCTGCACTGATCACAAAAGTAATTGAAGAAATGATAGATAAAGGAGCGGATGTTATTCTTTGTACAGGTGGCATGAGTGTCGATCCAGATGATCGCACGCCGCTAGCAATCAAGCAAACAGGGGCTGATATTATTTCCCACGGTACACCTGTTTTACCTGGGTCAATGCTATTGATTGCCTACTTAGGTGAAAAAACAATTGTGGGCTTACCGGGGGGAGTTATGTTTTCCAAGCGGACGGTTTTTGATTTACTCCTGCCGAAAATAATCGCTCAAGACAAAATAACCAAAGAAGAAATCGCTCATTTGGGTTACGGTGGCTTTTTATAAAAAAGCATTGTAGGAGGAGAAATAATGAAACAACATCGGAAAGTAAGTGTTCTGGCGTTATTATTACTGGTATTTTTAGTTGTATCGGGTTGTACATCAAATGAGAAAAAAACAACTGTTTCAACTAATTCCAGTAACTCAGCTGAGGAGCATCATTTATTGATCGCAGCTGCAGCAAGTCTTGAGTCGGTCATGGAAAAACAAATTATTCCTGCATTCATGGAAGACAATCCTGGGACAACGATTGAAGGGAATTACGACAGTTCTGGAAAATTACAGTCACAAATTGAGAAAGGCTTGGAAGCAGATATTTTCTTTTCAGCTGCTACAAAGCAAATGGATGCGTTAGTTTCACAAAAATTGATCGATAAAGATAGCGTCACACCTTTACTACAAAATCAATTAGTGATGATCATACCAAGCTCTTCAGATGCTGATTGGAAGGATTTTAGTGATTTGAAGAAAGCAGAAATGATTGCAGTAGGTGATCCTGCTAGTGTTCCTGCCGGTCAATACGCTGAAAAAGGGTTAAAAGCGTTAGGCGATTGGGAGTATGTCAAGGAGCATGCTAGTTTTGGGACGAATGTAACAGAGGTTTTAAATTGGGTTGCACAAGGTAGTGCTCAAGCTGGTCTAGTTTATGCTACAGATGCCGCATCAAATGATAAAGTAAAAGTCGTAGCAGGTTTACCAGAAGATGCCTTAAATGAACCAATTATTTATCCAGTTGGTATAGTTGAAAGGTCAAAAGAAAAAGCAATGGCACAAAAATTTCTCACCTTTTTGGAAAGTAAAGAAGTGACTAAATACTTTGAAGATATTGGGTTTATTATAAATAAGTAGGTGGGTATGATGGATTTGAGTCCGATCATTATTTCGTTTCAAACAGCAATTATGGCGATAATCTTTACTTTTCTTAGTGGAACGGTAATTGCTTATCTGGTTTTTCGTATCAAGCATCATGGCTTGAAAATCTTGTTCAACAGTTTATTCACCTTACCGCTGGTGTTGCCACCAACGGTTTTTGGTTTCTTTTTATTGGATATTTTTGGCGTTCAGCAGCCGATTGGTCGATTTCTATTGGATTTTTTTGCGGTAAAAGTTGTTTTTTCCAGGACTGCTACAGTGATTGCAGCAGTTGCAGTGTCATTTCCTTTGATGTACCGCTCGGCCATTGCGGCTTTTGAACAAATCGATCCTGAAATCATTGCTGCAGCTCAAACATTAGGTTTTTCAGAACGAAAAATATTTTTGAAAATTGCCTTGCCTCTGGCGATCAATGGGCTTTTAGCAGGGGGTGTGTTGGCTTTTGCTCGCGGATTAGGAGAATTTGGTGCTACAACCATGTTAGCAGGAAATATTGCTGGAAAAACACGAACACTTCCTTTAGCAATTTATTCAGCGGTTGCAGCAGGTGATTGGGCTTTGGCGCAAAAATATGTTGCAATCATCGTGATCATTTGTTTGTTGATTCTATGTTTAACGGAGCTGTTTAGCAGAAAAGCTAGGAGGACACAAGCATGAAACTGTTTGTTGATATTCAAAAAAAATTACGAGATCATCTGTTGACTGCAAGCTTTGAAATAGAGGCAACAACACTTGGTATTTTAGGGGCATCCGGTTGTGGGAAAAGCATGCTGCTTAAATGTATTGCTGGTATCGAAACCCCAGATTTAGGCCGTATTCAGCTAGGCGATCGTGTGTTGTTTGATCAGGAAAATAAGATCGATTTACCCCCGCAACAACGTAAAGTTGGTTTACTTTTTCAACAATATGCACTATTTCCTCACTTAACAGTTTATAAAAATTTAACGAGTGTGACCAAAGATTCGCAATTGATCGTAGAGCTGTTGCGCATGTTTCATTTAGAAAATGTAAAAAACAGTTATCCTACACAGCTTTCAGGTGGACAAAAGCAAAGAGTAGCTTTAGCGCGTATGTTGGCATCAGAACCTGAGCTGTTATTATTGGACGAACCATTTTCAGCGTTAGATACATCGTTAAAAGAAGAACTTCAGCTTGAATTACAAAGGCATCTGAAGGATTTCAAAGGTAATGTGTTGATCGTTAGTCATAGTTTGGATGAACTTTACCGACTTTGTCCATCACTTGTGGTCATGACTGAAACTGGTTTGATCAAAGGCGAAACAATGGATGTATTTAAACAACCTCGAACGATTGAAGCGGCTCGACTAACTGGCTGTAAAAATATATTCCCTGTTAAACGGATTGATTCTCATACCGTTCAAGTTAGTGGGTGGGAAACGCCATTAACAGTTGCTAAAAAAGTGCCGATAGATTGTCGTTATATTGGTATTCGAGCACATGATCTGCTGCTTGATGAGATTGAAGTCAATCAGGTAGAAGTAAAATATGTCACTAGCCAGCAAACACCGTTTGAACAAAACGCTTGGTTTACTTGTAAAGAAATCGATCTTTGGTGGAAAGGCAGTAAGCAGATTGACGCCAGTAAAGTCAACAGATTTAGTCTTGCACCGGAGGCAATCATGGTTTTAAAATAAGGGAGAAATTGGTTCGGTAAAGATTCAGTTGATTTGCACCCAAATGTTTGCCATTAAAGCAGACAATTTGGGTGCTTATTCTATTTGGCCGAAAATAGCCTTCTAACTTTATTCACATATTGTTCATTGAAATGACAAGTCTGCATCTATTGCTTAATGCTAAAATAGTAATTGGAAGATTGTAGAGAGAAAAAGCAATCAAGAATAATAGGAGAAAGATAAAAATGGGGAAGATTTTAGAAATCAAAGGAGTAACCAAATATTTTGGTGAACAGCAAATTTTAGATGAACTTGATTTTTCGTTGGATGAGCCCAAAATCATTGCTTTAGTAGCACCAAACGGCACAGGGAAAACAACGTTATTAAATAGCATTGCAAACATTGATCCAATCAATTCAGGGACGATTCAGATATTTGAACAACCGAATTCAGATTATCGCTTATTTTATAAAATGTCTTATTTACAAGATGCTTCTATTTTATATGGAAATTTAACTGGCTGGGATCATTTGGAATTTGTTCGTAAAGAACAAGGAAAATCAAAAGAAGAACTTCAGCAATTAGTCATAAAGCTGGGAATTGCTGATTACTTAAAAAAGAAAGTCAAACATTATTCTTTAGGAATGAAGCAACACTTACTGTTAGCGTTATCTTTGATCAACCAACCTGAGTTACTTTTGATGGATGAACCGTTAAATGGCTTAGACCCAGATAGTATTATCAAAGTACGAAATATTATTCGAACATTAGCTAATCAAGGTGTATCGATGATTATTTCTTCTCATAATCTTGAGGAGATTGAAAAAGTGACAGACCATGTGCTCTTTCTCTATAAAGGGAAATTAATTAGCAAAGAAGAGGTTATGATCGATACCATAGAGTATATGATCGTTTTAAAAGATCTCGAAAAAGCACTCTCTTTTTTATCACGAATCGAAGTCGTATGTACCAAACTCTCTGAGTATAAGCTAGTCGGAACATTTTCTAAACAGCAATTTAATGTGTTTCAATCTTTTTGCAAAGAGCAGGAAATAGAATTATTTGATTGTCAGGCGACAAATGGTCAGTTAGAATCTGTGTATTTTAATTTATATGGTAAAAATCAGTGGAGTTCATTATGAATTTTGAATGGAAAAAATGGATCAAAAATCCTAAAAATATTATTTTAATCGGTTTAGCTATACTGTCGATTTTTGTCTCCTTAATGAATCTTTATTATAAGAATCTAGGAGAAGATCAAGCTGTTTTTAACCACTTAAAAGAACTTAATGATGAAATCGATCCACCGCAAGGGTACACTGGACCAAAGGAAAATTACAAATTATTACTGCTTTTAGATGAGAACGGGGAGTTTCCTTCTAACAAAGAGCAGGCGCTTCAAAAAATCTTGATCGATATTATTTATCTGTTAGAAGATGAACACACTGCTCAGTTGGAGAAAAAGTGGATTGAAAAAAACAAGATTCAAACGGAGCGCTTAACATTACAGCAGAAATATCTGGATCTTGGTGGTGAACCTTGGCGCAATGAAACCAATATTGCTGAACAGCTGGCTCGTAATCGATGGCTTCTTGATCGAAAAATTCCTATTTCAAACTTAGAGATAGGACAACAAGGTTTTTATTTTGTCTATTATTTGCTGAATCATTGGATGAATTTTTTTATAGTGATCATGATCGGTTTATGCTTTTTTGACTTTTTAACAAGCGAATATGAACGGAAAAATTATTTATTCATGGCAGCACAACCAATCAATACTAAACGATTTTTCCAGCGCAAATATGTTATGGCAGTCAGTATTTTTGTTGGTGGTTTGTTAGTGTTACTAGCTTTAGGTTTTATCGTAGCAAGTTTGATACATGGAACAGGTTCATTGATGTATCCGATAGCTGTCTATCAAGGAGCAACTTTTAAGTTGATCCCGCTGTGGAACTTTTTGATTAAAACGATCAGTTTACAATTACTCTTTATCACATGTGCAATCAGTTTCTTATTATTGTTGTCTAAATGGTTGAAAAATGCTTTAGAAGTACTTGGATTATTTCTGGTTATCCTGTTTATTCCAATCGTTTTAGAAAAGCTGATTCCAAAAATACATGCAATCAGTCTTATTCTGCCTTTTTTCTATATGGATACGAATACTAAAATAGTCGAAATAACTGGTAGCTTTTCATCTTCTTACGCTATTCAATTGGTCGTTTTAATCAGCTGGAATCTTATTTTAACTCTGATTTGGAAACTAAATTGGAGGGAGAAAAAAAGATGAATCTAATTTTGTTTGAAGGAAAGAAAACATGGCAAACGCGAAAAACCTATTTATTTTTGCTATTAGGACTTTTGATGATCGTTATTTTATTTGTATTTAATGGCTATCAGGGACAAAAAGAAAATGAGGATATAGCTTCAGCGATAGGGAATAAAACAGACGTTATGGGGCAAAGTAGTTATAGTGCTGAAATCGATCAATTTCTGAAAGAGACGAATCAAAATATAGAAGCACAAGAAGATGGCTTTCGTACCGCTGCCGATCAGGGGAAATCATTAGATGGGAAATTAACTCTACCAACGTATCCGTTTTATCGGACGGTGTTAAACGACGAGTTAGTAAAACATAAAATACCTCCTCAATCGATGCGTTACGGAGTAAGAAATACGATTTTTACAGCAATCTTATTGTCTTATTTGGCGAGTGGTTTTGGTATAGTCTGGTTGTTATTGCTGTTTGGTGACAGCTTAACTAAGGAGATCGAAGAGCAAAGTATGTACTTCTATTTTTCTCAACCTGTAAAGAGAGATCACTTGTATTTTACTAAGTACGTTTTGGCATGGCTACAGTCAGTGTTGGTGATGGGGATTGTATTAGTTTTTGGCTTTGTGGTAGCAACTCTGTTCTCAGGCGGAAGTTCGTTTGATTATCCAGTGATTGTTTTTACAGAAAAGTCGATGACAATGATTCCAATCATTCAATACATCGGGCAAGTATTTTTGATGTTTATGTTTGTTTTAGCATTTTGTTTTGCCCTTCACTTTTTGGTCAGTCTTTTGTTGAAGAAAACAAGTTTTAGCTTAGTTGTTACACTACTAATTTTATTTGAAGGCTATACTTTAAGTACGTTGAACAATGAATTTATGAGAAAAATCGCCCAGTTTAATCCTTTTACATATTTGAACGTGAGTCGATTATTTGTGGGGTACGATTTTCGCTCATTTGAATTATTTGCAATTGAAAATCAAGAGTATTACGCTAACTGGTGTTTGCCACGAACATTGCATAATGATCAGATCAATAGTGTAAATGGTCTTTTTGTTTTAAGTGTTGGGACTATGATGTTATTATCTCTAGGCTATTTTTGCTTTAAGAAAAATGTTCATCGGTGGAAAATTTAAAACGGGAGTGAATCGTGTTGAAAGAAGAAAAATTTATTCAATATGTTACTGTAGCACTTAAAAATTTAGGGTACACTAAAGCTAGTATCTTTAATGTTGAAGGAGAAATAAAAAGATTGCTAAAACGCTATTCTACTGAAGAAATCAAGGATAAGGTAGATAAAATGAAATAGACGACTGACACTCAATTAGTCATTGAGTGTCAGTCGTCTATTTTTTTGTCTTAATTTGTACGGATAGCGTATGAGTCCAGCAGAATTCTTGCCATGATTGAAAGAGGTAATCTTGAACGAACTTCATATTCTGGAAAGTAAGAGCCTTCTGATTTAAATCCAATGAAGACGATTTCTGATAAGTGAGCCAAGGAGCTACTTGAATTGGCAGTCAGAGTGATTGTACTAACGTCATTTTTTAAACAGTTTTTCACAGCTGTGACTAATTCAGGGGTTTCGCCATTCAAAGAAATCAATAGAACGATATCATTACGTGTGATTTTTTTACTCATACTGGTAATAATATTGGGATCAGCATGCATCTCGCAATATTTTCCTAAAAGCTGAAATTTCACCGTCATTTCTTGAGCAATCAATTCAGAAAAACCGCGAGCAAAAAGGACAATTTTTTGTGCAGCTTTGATTTTTTGAATAGCATCTTCAATACTACCACTATCTAGCATATTGATCGTGCGAATAACTTCTTGTTCGTTCTTTAAAATGGCCCGTTTGATTTCAGCATCGATCTTTTCAACACCAGAAAAATTAATCATTGTGTTGGATTGATCTTTCAAATAATGTTTAAAAGAAGTAAAGCCTTCATACCCTTTTTTTTTCATTGCACGAACAATCGTTGCAGTAGAAACATTGGCTTTTTCACTTAATTTTACGATGGAATAATTAGGGATATCCACTAAATTTTTATCGATAAAATCCCATAAATATTTTTCTGATTCACTTAGCGATTTTTCCAAGATATCGTGCCTCCATTTCAATGCCTATTCTTTTTACATCATACCATTTTCAGCATAGATAAATAAAGATTGTATCGTTTTTCAGGTGATTCTTATGATTATGAAAACATTTACATAGTAAAGTAGCTGATAATACAGGTGTGAGGAAAGGGGGAGCAAAATGGTTCAACTATATACGTGCACGATGAATTTAGCAATCGACTTATTTATCGAAACCGAAACAATGGAACCTAAAGTTGTCAATCGGACGCTTGATGATGATATTCAAGCAAATGGAAAAGGAGTCAATGTATCATTGATTCTGAAAAAATTAAACATAGACAGTACAGCCATTGGATTTAGTGGTGGCTTCACAGGTCGTTACATTGAAGAATTTTTAGATCAGAAGGAGATAGCGACAGAATTTATTCCTATTGCAGAGAATACTCGAATCAACGTGTTTACACAAGTTAACCAAGAGCAAACTGAATATAAGCTAGTCAATAAAGGGCCAAAAATCCCAAGGGAAAAAATCAATGAGCTATTAAAGAGGATCGAAAAAATAGAAGCAGGGTCTTATCTATGTGTTTCAGGCAGCTTGCCGCAAGGGATTTCTGAAATGATTTTAGTAGAAATTAGCCAAATTGCTCACAAAAATAAGGTCAATTTAGTTTTAGATAGTAGCTATATGAGTGTGATGGATTGTTTGGTTTACCAGCCCTACTTACTAAAACCCAATGAAGAAGAATTAGCAAAATGGTTTGGTAAAAAAGATATTCCTTTGGAAGAAAGTCCAACATATTTGAAACGATTGATCCATAAAGGAGCGCAAAGAGTGTTGTTGTCATTTGGTGGAAAAGGCTGCTTCTATGCGGATAAAGACAGAATTATTTATGGAAATGCTCCGACAGGAAAAGTAGTGAACACGGCTTGTGCGGGTGACAGCTTATTAGGGACGTTCATTAGTGGTTTGCTGATGAACGAGGCGCTAGATAAAACGTTGAAACATAGCATTGCAGCTGGCAGTTCGACAGCTTTTAGAAAAGGGTTGACTGATTTTAGTGATATCAAAGAGCTAGAAAAACAAATTCAAATCCAAACAATAGAAGGGAAGAGCTAATATGACAAAGTATCAATTGATTGCAGCAACAGGTTGTCCTACAGGAATCGCGCATACTTATATGGCACAAGAAGCTTTAGAGCAAGCAGCAAAAGTAAAAGGTATTACGATCAAGGTTGAAACTCATGGACAAATTGGTGTAGAAAACGAATTGACAAAAGCCGAGATTCAAGACGCTGACGCTGTAATTATTGCAGCAGATAAAGATGTTCATGCAGAGCGCTTTGCTGGAAAAAGAGTGATTGAAGTTCCCGTGAGTAAAGGAATCAAAGAAGCGAGCAACTTGATCGATGATGCTTTAGCTGGCAAAGGTAAAATATTCGGTGGTGATAAAAGGGTTGACGTAGATACTTTAGAAGAAAAAAATAATGAAGCTAAAGGAATCGGTCATAGTATTTATAAAAATCTGATGAATGGTGTTTCTCATATGTTGCCTTTTGTAGTCAGTGGTGGAGTGCTAATTGCCATTTCATTTTTATGGGGAATTTACTCTGCTGATCCTGAAAGTGCTCAATTCAATCAATTTGCAGCTACTTTAAAAGAAATCGGTGGTTTAGCGATGGGCATGATGGTACCGATTTTATCAGCGTATATTGCAGAAGGGATTGCCAAACGTCCGGGGTTAGTCGTTGGATTTGTTGGCGGACTAGTCGCAAGTAATGGCGGGACTGGCTTTTTAGGTGGGATCGTTTCTGGTTTCTTGGCAGGATATGTCGTTCTAGGGTTAGTCAAGGTATTTAAAATATTACCAAAATCTTTAGATGGTTTAAAGGCGATTTTCTTATATCCAGTTTTAGGTGTTGCAATCACAGGATTGATCATGTTTGGCATTGCAGGACCAATGTCTGCAATCAATGAAAGCATGATGGATTTTCTAGCTGGGTTTGAAAACTCAAGTCCTTTGGTTTTAGGCATCATTGTTGGATGTATGTGTGCCTTTGATATGGGTGGGCCGGTGAATAAGGCAGCTTATGTGACAGGAACAGCGCTTTTAGCCCAAGGAAATACAAGCTTTATGGCAGGTGTTTCTGCTGCTTGTATTGCACCACCATTGATTACAGGGTTCGCGGTCCTATTTTTCCGCAAATATTTTGACACAAGTGAACAAAATGCTGGGTTGGTCAATTTTATTTTAGGTTCGACGCATATTACAGAAGGAGCCATTCCATTTGCAGCAAAAGATCCGTTGCGGGTATTGCCGACGATGATGTTAGGGTCATCGATTGCTGCGGTTTTAACGTATATGTTTAAAGTTCAAGTGCCAGCGCCGCATGGTGGCTTCTTAGTATTACCTGTTGTGACACATGGTTTGCTATGGGTATTGGCTATTTTAGCTGGCTCGATCGTGGGTGGATTTTTGCTAGGAGTCATTCAAAAACGTCGAATCGAGAAGATAGAAGCAACAGTTTAAGTGATAGAAAGAGGTTGAAAATAAATGGATTTATTAAACGCACAACACGTTTGTATTGAAACATCGATTGGAACAAAGGAAAAGGCCCTTCAATTTTTAGCTCAAACCGCTCAGGATTTACAGATTACGACCAATAGCACAGATGTTTTAGCAAGTTTTAATGATCGTGAAACGCAAGGCAGTACAGGGATGATGGATGGTTTTGCTATCCCACATGCAAAGAGTTGTGCCATTAATGAAGCGAGTATCCTCATTGTAAAAACGAAAAATCCAATTGAATGGGACAGTTTAGATGGCAAACCAACCGAAGTGATCATCGCTTTATTGATTCCTGAACAAGAAGCTGGAACGACCCATCTAAAATTATTATCCAAAGTTGCACGGCTATTAATGAAAGATGATTTTAAAACACAGTTGAAAGAATTAGAATCAGCAGCAGAAATCACTGAATACGTGAATCAACAATTAATTGAGGAGTGAGCATGAACGATGAAAAAAATGACAGAATCTAAATTAACAGCAATGAATCAAATGTGTAATAAAGACGGAATTATTGCTGCACTTGCGATCGATCAACGAGGATCATTGAAAAAAATGATTGAAAAATCTTGTGGAAACGAAGTAGATGAAGAAAGCATCATCACGTTTAAAGAAATTGTGTCTCGTGAATTAACACCCTATGCTTCAGCGATCCTTTTAGATCCAGAGTACGGATTACCAGCAGCAAAAGTCAGAGATCAACACGCAGGATTATTAGTAGCATACGAAAAAACTGGATATGATGCTAGTGAACCGGGGCGCTTGCCTGATCTTTTAAGTGATTGGTCTGTTAAACGTTTAAAAGAAGCCGGCGCTGATGCAGTAAAATTTTTACTGTATTATGATGTGGATGAAAGCAAGGCAATCAATGAACAAAAACATGTTTTTATGGAACGAATCGGTTCAGAATGTGTTGCTGAAGGGTTGCCATTTTTCTTAGAATTAGTTTCATATGATGCAGTGATAACCGATATATCAAGTAAAGAATATGCTAAAATCAAACCTCATAAAGTCATTGAAATGATGAAAGAATTTAGTAAACCGCGATACAATGTTGATGTATTGAAAGTGGAGGTTCCTGTAAATATGTCCTTTGTAGAAGGATTTGGTGAAGAAGCTTGTTATTCAAAGGAAATAGCGAAACAATTATTTAAAGAACAAAGTGAAGCAACTGAGCTGCCATTTATTTTTCTAAGTGCTGGTGTTAGTAGTCAGTTATTCCAAGAAACATTATACTTTGCAAAAGAAGCAGGTTCGACGTTTAATGGTGTTTTATGTGGTCGAGCAACTTGGAAAGAAGGGGTAGCACCTTTTGCTAAAGAAGGAAAACCAGCTGCCGAGCGCTGGATGAGAACTGTTGGCAGAGAAAATATTGAATCCTTGAATCGGGCTTTAAAAGAAACAGCGACACCATGGATGAATAGATAAAACAACTCTTCATAAAAAACAATCTGCTACTATTAGGGATTGTTTTTTTATACATAATCAGTTGTAAATAATCAAAATTTTGATAAAGTAAAGAGTAAGAGAAACAATCGGAGGCTGAACATGAGTGTATATTTAGAACGACCAGAATTTGAAGAAAACCTGCTCTTTAGAGCATTTATCAATGATGGAATGACCATCGTTTACCCACATTGGCATAAAGAAGTTGAAATGATCTATTCAATACGGGGAACAGTCAACATTGGTGTGGGTGATGAGATCGTCCATGTAGCCGAAGGAGAAATTTATTTTTTTGCCAGTGGTGAACCCCATTATTTTTTAGCATCTCCTGATAGTGAGCGAATCGTTTATCAGTTTGACTTAAGTCTATTTGATGAGAAAAGCTTAAAATCGGTGAAAGATTATTCATTGATTGAATTATTTGAAACAGGAGAAAAGCACAGCTCAAAGTGGTCAAAATCATTAGCGATGGACATGAAGAAGCTGTTACAGAAATTATTTGAAGAATATGAAAATCAAAATATAGGGAAAAATTATGCGCTTTTTAGCTTGCTATTTGAACTGGTCACAACCTTCTATAGAAGACTCCCGCAAACGCAAAAGGAAGTCAAAAAAGGAGCGAAAGCTTCTACAATAAAGTATAAGGAAAACTTAGAACAGCTCGATCGCATCTTTGCCTATGTTGAAAATCATTACGAAGAATCGATCACATTGGAAGAAATCGCAAAGTACAGTGGGTTTAGCTCTTACTATTTTACTCGTTTTTTCAAAGCCAATACGGGTACGACTTTTATGAGTTTTTTGACGGAATATCGAATCAATCAAGCAAAGTTTGTCCTAGCAAATGAAAAAGTTCCAATGATCGAAGTAGCTGAAAAATCGGGCTTTGCTAGTGTAAAAACGTTTCATCATGTGTTTAAAGAACAGGTGGGAATTTCTCCGCTGAAGTATCGAAATAAAATTATAGAATAAAAACAACCGATAGACGGATTATTTAGTCTATCGGTTGTTTACTTTTTGATGATCTATTGAGTTATAGGGTAAGTAATGCTAAAAAATGATTCTCACTAGATTGAAGGGAAAAATCGGTTTCGTTATACTGATGAATAATTTTTACCACCGTATTAAGACCGTTTTCCTTATAGTATTTTTGGGGAATTTTTAATGGTTCAGTTATTTTTTTTAACTTGTTTTCAGGCTGAATTGCATTAGTTAATTCAATATAAAGCACATTGCCTTCTTTTTTTATGATCATATATAAATTTTTTTCTTTACTGTTCGTGGTTTCTTTTACAGCGAATTCAGATAAGGCTGATAGACAGTGTAAAAAATCGATCAAGCGAATTGAAATGTTCGTTTCTTGGATCTTATCAGGTATGGAAAGGTGAAATTGAATATGTTCTTTTTCACATAGTTCAATTAGATAAATCAACAAACCTTGAACAGATGGGATATCGATATTACTAAGCTCATCATAAAAATTTTCTTCTAACAAATCTTTCGAATAATCAGTGATGGAAGCAATATAGTTAAGTGCTTGTTGATTTTCACCCTGCTCAATATAATCCATCAAACTTAATAAGATATTACGATAATCATGTCTAAATTCATCTGAAATAGTAATTTTTTCCAATTCCTGATTATACTGTTCGAATAAAACTTCTTTTTTTAATTGTTCTTGATAATACGTGCTATATAGATAAGCAGTCGTATAAACAATTAGATTTAAAGTGAGTAATAAAAATGTCAGGTAAAAAAAAGATTCTACAAAAAAATGAGTAACGGCAATTTGTTTAAGTAAAGCAAAAATAGCCAGAAAGAATAAAGCAATCATTGATTGTATCTTGTAGCTTTTGCGAATATGCAAAATAGAATCAGAAATCATATATTTTTTATCGACCTTTTTAACCACTATGATTAATGAAAAAAGACATACTTGTTGAGCAAGCAGTGAAAAAGGAACCAAAAACTGTCGTTGAACTGCATCGATATAATGTAATTGAAACGTAATATCCAACAAGTTATAGGTAAATAGCCAAGAAATAATGACTAATGAATTAATCAAAAAAGGAGTGAGGGCCATCAAGATCCAACTGCCTGTACGCTGTACAATAAAAATTGCTGAGGCGGCAAAAAAAGTGAACAGTAGTAAAAATACATACGGCGTTCTAATAAAATAACTAATAATGATGATTAAAATCAATAGACAAGATAATAGAATCGATTGTTTTTTATCAATATATTTTTTATTTAGAAGAGCCCAAACAATTTGAAGATAATTTATAGCATATAATTCTGTTGCTAAGTAAGTTTCCATAAATTTGTATGCTCCTTTTAGTAGAAAAAACATAGCTTTGTATTATCATATCAAAAAGTATTAAAAGGCACAATTTATAGCTAGTATAATGAAAAAATATTCTTTTTTTGTAATTTTAGACGATAAAGATATGAAAAAAAGAGAGTGTAACATAACTCTTCGAGCCATATCACACTCTCTTGTAATCCAGATAAACGATAGCATCAAAAACAATCCCTTCTTATTTTCCAGAGCTCAGCACTTTTGCTTCATCTTCTTTTTTTAGTAAAGAATTATTGTTTTTTAGTTTGGGAACTGAAAAACTGGCGATAAAATAGTTGTCTTTTTTAGCTACTTGATAACTGGCTTTTTTGTATTTATCAATCAATTTTGCCAGAATAAATAACCCTTTTCCCTGATGATTTTCTTTGGTTGAAAAATTATTTTGTAAAAGCGACTGAAAAGAGATATTACTATCATTTTTATACGTATTTTTAACCGTTAATTTTACAAACTGTGAATCACCAGTAATAGTGATCTCAATTAGTTGCAAATCGGATTCTTGAACTGCTTCATACGCATTATCTAATAGAATAGAGAAGCAACGAATAAAATCAACGATGTTCATATCAATATCTGTAAGCTTTTCAGTTATTTGAATTTTTGGCTGGATATTTATTTCTGAACATCTTTTAAGAAAGCTGGTCAAAAGACCTTGAATCGGAGGATTATGAATCACAGCGATTGTTTTATACAGATTAGGTGTAAGCAGTGAGTTTGAATAATCAATGATCGAATGAAGCAAACCAAGAGCTTGTTTCGTATCGTTTGTCTCTAGATACGAAGTCAGTCCAATCAAAAGCTGTTTATAATCATGTCGAAATTCATTGGAACGTTCGATTTTTTCTCGCTCTTGCTCATACTTTTCTTTAAGAATACTGATATATTGCTGTTCATTTTGTTGTTTAACAACAAGCAAAATATTCCAGCTAAGAAAAGCTGTAAAGCAAATAATCATGAAGGTACTATAGAAAAAGGGAGCTGAGTATCCTTCTAAAACACTAAGTTGTTGTAATCCAACTGTAAAAAATAAGAAAAATAGAAGTAAGACAGATACAAATCGATACTTTTTAGGTAAAAGGTGAAGAGTTGCTGTCACACTAAATCGCTTATTTAAATAGTTAGCAAAAATCAACAGCAAATAGAAAACAAATTGTTGCAGAAAAATAACGAATTTTAGGTATGTAGAGTGCGTTTCAAATGATATCCAATTTTTGATAAATAAGATATCCCAAAAGTCTAATGTCAAAAGCCAAGAGAGCAACACAATCGCATTTTCAAAACTTAAAAATAAAGCGGGTGTTAACCAGTTTCGGACTCTTTTTACAGGGAATGAAAACTGCAAAATAAAAAAAGGAATCAACAGCAAAATCACAAAATGATCATCGGTCAACGTACCTACGATAAATTGAATAATCAAAAGAATACTCAATATCATCGTTTCCCGAAAAACCAATATCTTTTTATAAGAAAATAGCCAAAGGAGTTGTAGCAGATTTAGTGATAGTAAAGAAATGAAGAAAGGTCTATCCAACATATTGATACTCCTGCAACCCTTTTTTGACTTTATCAATGATCCTAGTTCCTACAAAAAGGTCTTTGTCACCAGTAAAAGTAATTGTACCGTTTTTGCGATTGATTGACGAAATATTTTCAAGATTGATCACATAAGATTGAAGAGATGTAAATAGGTAGGGTTGTTTTAAGTTCGTTTTGATTTTACCAATTTTTCCTTCAATGACTAACTCTTCTGAAAGAGTTTTGATTAGCACTCGGCTTTTTAACCCCTTTAATGATTCAATATATAAAATATCCTTACAATTCAGATAAATTGCTTCGTATCCATTCATAAAGGTCGTGATGTCTTGATCTTGCCTCCACGCCGCTTTAGTAAGACTCTCAATTTTCATCAGTACATTTTCAATTGTCGTTTTCAGTTCAGTTGAATCAACTGGATTTTTTACAAGATATCCAAGTGGAAAAATCTCACTATTGATTATCGAAATCGCCTTGTCTTCAAAACTAGTTAGAAAAATAATCGAACATTTTGAATTTATTTCTCTGATTTTATTGGCTAAATCAATACCTGAATACTGCATTTTTAAATCAATATCTAAAAAGAAGACATCATTATCAGAGATGTCCAATGTTGGAATATCTTCCATAAAAAGCAAGTGATTGTCTAAAGGAGATATTTTGTAATGAAAAGAATTGGAGTGGTAGTTTTCAAGATAATGAATAATTCTTTTTCTATAAAGATTATCATCTTCAACTACATAAATCGTTGTATTTACAGTCATTATTTCCCCTCCTAAGAAAAATAAATATTTTAAAAAAATAATTTTAATATATTTTAGAATAGAATGATAGAAAAAGAAAGGTTTAAATAGATTAAAAACGAAAAAGGCTGTATATGTAACAAGACAGCGCTTACTTGATACTTTTGATCTGAAGAAAAATAAAATTTGTAAATAAAAAAGTTAAATGTAATTTGTTAGCGCTTACTTGTTGTTTTATTTGTTATTAGGTAATTGTACTATGAATGAGTTCATTGATAAACAAATATGAACGCCTTGTACAAAAAATGTATGAGCTGTTCGTTTAGTTAGTTGATTTCATTAAGGTAAATCTCAAAAAACGTGTTTTGAAGATTATTTCTAGCTGTGATCGACAAACTCTATTTTAGATGTAACGAAACGAACATAAAGAGTTTTTATACATAGAAAGGAAGTTAAAATGATTACGCATTTAAAAAAAATCACGAACTATTGCCGATATGTCCTACTGGCGAGTGTCTTACTGCTTATTTTCCCAAACCATTCATTAGCTGCTGGGAAAGAACCTGACCCTTTAGGATTCGTCGTCCAAGCAATTAGGCCAGATACACAACTTGAAATAAACAAATCTTATTTCTTTATCGAAACGAAACCTGATGAATCACAAGTGTTGAAAGTAAAAGTCAAATCAACACAAAATGAGCCAACTAAAATAAAAGTTTTTGTTTCAAATGGTACAACAGGTTCAACTGGGAAAATTGAGTATGATGAGCCGACAAAAGAACTAGATGCAAGTTTAAAAGATCCTTTAACGGAAATTGTTCAAATAAGTGAACCCGAAATAGAGTTAGCAAGTTTTGAGGAAAAAATAGTTGAACTAGTAGTGACACCTCCTAAAAAAAGTTATGAAGGAGTTAAGCTAGGTGCTGTTGTCTTTGAAACGGTTGAAGATCAAGAGAAAACTAAAAAACAAACGATTTCTAATAAATATCAATACAAAATCGGCTTGGTTACGACTGAAACAGGAGAAGAATACAAAAACGCTAAAAATCTAGAACTAACCTCAGCCAAATTAGGATTACATTTAGGGCGTAAACAAGTAGCAGCTGTCATACATAATCCTGAACCAAAAATTGCTGAAAATCTAAAAATTGAAGCAACAGTTACTAAAAAAGGTTCAAAAAACATTCTGAAAAAACAAACTGTAGAAAATGCACGAATGGCCCCAAATAGTACCTATGAATTTTCAGTAGATTGGGGAGTAGACGCCATTGAATCTGGAGACTATACATTAAAAGTTCATGCACAAAATGATGAAGAAGATTGGAAATGGGAAAAAGACTTTAGCGTTTCAGGTGAAACCGCAAAGAAAATGAATGAAGAAACTGTGTTTAAATTAGAATCACCTGATTGGTTGCCATATGTTGTTATGCTTGCTATTGGAGCACTTATAGCAGTCATAGTAGTTTTATCTGTTAGAAATAAACGTTGGAAAAAAATGATTCGCGAACGAATGAGAAAAAGAAAAGCGAAACAAGCAAAAAGAAAGAAGGCTGAACAAACAAAGACTAAAAAGAACAAACGAATGAGGGAGTGAAATAAATGAATTGGGACCTAAAAAAAATCTCAATGAAACGATTACTACTAATAATACTCGTTTTCGGTTTCACTTCTGTTTTTACACCAATCGCATCTGCTAATCAACTAGGTGAAGGAGATGTGGGCATAACATTTAAAAAAACAGAAGATGACGCACCACCGCCACCGCCACATGATAATACACCTACAGCGGATGATGATCAACCAATCAATAAACGTGTTCGTTTACCAAATACTGGAGAAGTAGTGAAACAACTGACCTTTTTGGTTAGTGGCATGATCCTAATCGTAATCAGTTTTGCGATCGTTTTAGATAAACAAATTAAGGCTAGCAGTGATTTATGAACTTGAAAGAAAAAACATTATTTTAAAAATGAATGAAAGGAGAATGTTTTATGAGAGTCTATCTTTGGCTGTATATATTAGGAGCCTGCGGCACAATTTCTTTAGGAATGTTCCTCTTCTCCTTGAATCGAGACAGTATTTTATTAAAAAAATTAAAACTAAAAAAAACAAAAATATTGGTGAACTGGCTGTTACTAGCCGTCTCAATCATCTGTTTTCTTTTGATGATTTATGCCTTTATATATATACAAAAGCAAATCAATATTTTCAATCAAAGTTAAATAGGTGTCAGTAGCTTCAACAGCTTACTACGACAACTTCCTTGCAGGTAGAATATGTTAGGAGAAATTAAATGAATAAAAAAGTATTAGGAACATTAATTTTAGGTTTATCTGTTGGGGCAGTATTGTTGCCAACAGCTGCCAAAGCAGCAGAAAGAGAAACAGATACAGGAGTAGGAATTGGATTTAGCACAGATAATCCAAGTACAATTGTTCCTGGACCGTACGATGAAGCATTAAGTTTGATGGCTAAACCTACAGCCTTTAAATTTGGTACAGAAAACGAAGCAAGCGCACTAAGTTCAGTATACTATCAACAACTGACTGATAAACAATACATCGCAGTATATGAAGATCGTGAGGCAGATCAGCAAACAAATTGGGAATTGTCCGCTAAAATGTCTGATCTAGTTAGCACAACTGATGCATCGAAAAAGTTACTTTCAACACTGACTTTGAACTCAGCAAATATTTCTACGTTTGATTTAGATAGTCAAAGAGATAAAGAGACTAATAAATTACCAAGCACTATTGACGCACTACCAGATTTAACAAAATATGCTGAAGATAAAGTAACTGGTTTTACTAAGGTATCTCTTGAAGCTGGTGCTTCAGGTAGCCAAAATATCATGGTTGGGAAAAAACCAGGATCTAAAGGATTTGCTGCTGAAATTAGAAATGTTCAATTAGCTGTTACTTCTAAACAAAAGGAAAAAATAGCTGGTCAACAATTTACAGGTACAGTTAGCTGGTCTTTAGCAGACGTAGAGTAATTAGAACATATAATATAATACAATAAAAAAAAACACAATAAATAATATTTAAGCTTGAAGGAAGTTGTCGTAGTAAGCTGTTGAATAAAAAGTAATGGAGGAATTTTATATGAATAAAAAAATAGTATGTAGTTTAATAGTAACATTAACATCTGCTAGCGTACTTTTACCAGTTACAGTAAAGGCAGATGAGTTAAATTCTGATATAACGGTCTCTGTTGATGCAGGAACAGGAACAGGACCCGCTGAAGAAGAAATATCAGACAAAACACCTCGTGATGGAGAATTTATCATCAAAGCAGTCTCAGACTTTAATTATCCTTCTGTTCCCTTAGGAGAAACAAGAGCCGCAACGATTGCCAAAGATAAAGCATATGGGATTGAAGTTGTTGATGTAACGGGGAACGGCACTGGTTGGAACGTTAAAGTAGCGATGGATTCATTCAAAGTGAAAGGCGGAGTAAATGACGGAGAAGACTTAAAAGGTTGGGAATTAACAATTCCAACAGCTGAAGTTACCTCAAAAAGTGCATCTATCCGTCCTGAAAACACACCAGTTGGAAAAGAAGCAAAGATATCAGGTACTCTATCAAGCGTAGTGTTCAAAGCAGATGAAGGCAAAGGAATGGGCCGTTATACAAATATTTTTGAACGATATGCTGATAAGCAAGAACCAACAAGAACAACAGGTGTTCAATTATCAATTCCTAATACGGCACGTAAAGCAAGCTATATCGGGAAATTGAACTGGACATTAACAAATACACCAAATTAAAGCGAAGATAAGGATTTTTTGTTGGTAAATCAAAAATGGAGGATAGATAATAGTGAAATCAAAATATTTAAAAGTTGCTTTAGTGGGTTTAGCTGTATCACCAGTTTTTATAGCAGAAATTGGTTTAGCAAAAACCAGCGACGCTTTAAAATCAGATATTGATGCAGTCATTATCGAAGGGAAAGAGAGCCCCGTTCCTCCATCGTTTGGTCAAGATCCAGAAGATCCAACCAACAACGGTACGAACAGTTCGGGATTGTTAAAAATTGATCGAGTTCCAAATTTTAGCTTTGGGAAAGTCGTTAGAAGTGGTTTGTATCAAGAAGAATATGCAATCAATTCTAATCCATATATTCAAGTGTCAGATTTAAGAGGCAACTTGGGTGGATGGTCACTTTACGCGAAGATTTCTAACTTTGTTTCCGAACCCACATCAAAAGATCAAAAAAGATACTTATTGAGTGGCGCAAATTTAACAATACAAAAAGGAGATATTCAGGAACACAACTCTGAGTATGCAGCTCCTCCCAAAAGCCACACTGTTTCATTGAACAAAGATTTACAAAAAGTGATGTCAGCAGATGAAAATGCGGGTCAAGGGGTTTGGGCAACAAGATGGAAAAGTGAAAAAGGGGTAAATAAAAAGATTAAACTGGACATCTTGCCTAATACTGCTAAGGCAGGGAGAGAATATACTGCGACAATTTCTTGGAAATTAGCAGATGTTCCAAGTGCAGAAAATTAGATGGAGAGTAATAAATGACATTTTTTAAAACAATAAAGTATTGCCTGACGATAGTTTTTATGGTGACACTCGTAAGTATTTGTGATCGCGCATATGCAGATGGAATGGGCTATTCAGTTCAAGCGATCATTCCAGAAAACCAAATCGATCAATCGAAAACATACTTTGACTTGAAAATGAATCCTGGACAAACCCAGAATATAGAGTTAGAAATAAAAAGTTCTAGTGGAGAGACATTAAACTTAGCTGTAGTACCATACATAGGCACAACTAATCAAAATGGAGAATTAGAATATAGTGTTGAACCTGAAAAAAACGACTCAACGCTAGTTTATCCAATTACTAGGCTCATCTCAGGGCAGCAAAAAGTGACACTAAAACCTAAAGAAACCAAAAGAGTGACCTTTACTTTAAAAATGCCCAAAAAAGCATTTGAAGGAAAAATAGTTGGAGGATTTAACGTTTACGATGAGGCAAATGATGCAACAAACGAGTCAAAATCAAAGAAAAATGATGTTCAAATAAAGAATGTTTTTTCTGTTGTGATTGGGATCCAATTGCGGGAAAATTTGGATAAAATCAAACCAGAACTCAAGCTAAATACGGTTAAAGCAAGTTTATTCAATTACCGAACAGCAATTACTGCAAATATTCAGAACATCAAATCTGATTTTGTTAAGGATTTAGCGGTCACAGCAAAAATCAGAAAGAATGGTTCAAGTAAAGTCCTCTATGAAGCAGAAAAAACGGAAATGGCAATGGCTCCTAATTCCAACTTCAATTTTCCAATCTCATTAGAAAACCAAGAATTAGCCGCAGGAAGTTATGATTTAGAAATTGTGGCACATTCAAATGAAGATGAATGGACGTTTACGAAAAAATTTACAATCTCTGATGAAGAAGCTGCTCGTTTGAATGAAGAAGCTGTTGAACTTGAGACGAAGTCAAATAGTAAGTTTATGGTGATTATGATTGCGGTAGTCAGTTTGGTTTTTGTTTGTATGATTGTGTTTATCATTGTTTTATGGCGTCGGAAAAAGTGAATTTGAAATGCGGATAGAGTATTTTTATAGGGGAGAATGAGAGTTACTAATCTATTGCTTTCGTGCTGATTCTTTTCATCTCTGATTACAGATAAAACAACTCTGATAGTTTATTTAGGAAAATCACTAACGAAGGAAACTATACAACAGGAAGATAGTTTGGATGATCAAGAAAGAATAAAGCCAATTTTATCTCTGTCTTTTTGCTAATTAATGATAGCTCTATTGTTTTTAAGCTAGAAAATCACAACGTTTTATGTGTAGATGGAATCAGTTTTAATTTTGAAATATTATTAATTTAGCAAACCTACCATACGGGAAAGGCAGGTAATTCGATGTGGAAAATAAAGAGAGGGGAACGATAGTCTTTGGTAAAAAATAAAGTGATTAATATTTTATTTTTATTCATACTATATTTAGTTGTATGGGGAAGTCCATTAGTTGCCCATTCAGAACGAACGTTGAATGACAATATGTATGTTTCTTTCTCAACTTTAGATGAGGGGTATGTTTTAGATGTTTCAGGTTCTACAGGTAAATTAATTACTTATCCGTACCATGGATTAGGAAACCAGTTACTTTCCTTTAAATACAGACCAGAAAAAGATGGATACATTATCCAACTATCTGCAGATGAACAAAGAATTTTAACCCTTGGTTCAAATAATCAAGTAAGTAGTATAACGGTTGAAAAAGTAATTAATAGCTTGAGTATCCTAGAAGATGAAGTGATATGGGACATAAAAAAAGTTTCTGGAAATATTTATTCAATCTCCAATAGAAAAAATGGTCTATATATTACAGTTGATAATGTAACATCTATGCTTCCTATTTCCATGAAAGCTAATAATAATAGCAACTCGCAGAAGTTTAAACTTGAAACAATGCAAGGCGTTTATACAATCGAAAACCGATGGAACACTAATATGGTCTGGGATATTGAGGGTGGTGTTTACAAAGATAGGGACATTATAGGTTATCCTTCTGGAGGAGTGGGTAAAAAAAATCAAGAATGGTTTTTACTATACAAGCCGAATAATAATCAGTATGTTTTATCAAATTCTGGAGATAAGCGATTGATTGTCGATCAAAAAAATGTTACAAGTTCGCCAAGTACTATGTTAAATAATCTTGCTTTTAATGAAAAGTATGCGAATAAGAATTTATTATCACTTTCGAAAATAACTAGCTTGAATGGCAATATGGTTGTGACAATTAGAAATTGGGAGTCAGGTCTATATTATGAACTCACAGATATTAAAACATATGACACCATTGGTCGGGTAATAAAATTAGCAGAAAATAGTGAGAGTACAAAACAGCAATGGATTCTAAAAAAGAAAAAAGAGTTAGCAATTCCTACTATAGATAATATCAAAGTAATGGGGACTATTTCAGGAGAAAGTACTACGTTTTACGCAGGAGAAAAATTAACGGTTAATGGAAGATACACGGATTCAGAATTTAAACAATTTGATTTATATGCTCAATTTGACACAGATGCAGCAAAGCTTATTGAGCAAAATATCCCTATAAACAATGGCACACAAAACTTTTCAGCGCAAGTAGATACTTCCGATTATAGAGATGGAGAACACTTTGTGGAGTTTTCTGCAAGAGGGGATGGAATGTTTCAATCAAATAGGGTGGCCTTAAAATATCAGATCGTATATCCTACTCCAGTTGGAAAACCTAAACCTCAAGTCATAGAACAATACACAGATATCAATTCGTTAAATGCTGGTGATTTTGTAACGGATCTAAGAGATGAAATTGGCAGTAACATTGAAATTACTGGATTGGAGTTAGATACGAGCCTTAAAGGGGATCAGATTGCAGTTGTTTCAATTAAAAATAAGTATAAAACAGTGAAAATCGATGTCCCTGTAACTATTTTGCCAAATCCGATCATTACGTCAGATTATTTTGAAAATCAAGCCTGGCTGATTGATGAAATAAATCGCCAGTTCTCAACGAAAGGCAAGAAAATAGATGAAAATCTTTATATGCTAGATCTATTAGATATTACGTCAATTGTTAATCGAGCAGGAGCCGATTTTCCTAACCAACATATCCCAAAGAATATAGAGGCTCTTCAAAATTTACAAGTAATAGATTTAAAAGACAAACACCTTAGCGGCAGTCTGCCAGATGAGTTAGGGAATTTAACCAACTTGAAGAAACTATCGATATTCGGGAATAGTTTTACAGGAGAAATTCCAAAAACAATATCTAAATTAGAAAAACTTGAATTTCTGGCTTTAGATGATAATAAATTGACAGGAACAGTTCCTCCAGGACTTGAAAAATTAACGAAACTAAAACAAGTATATATTAATAAAAATGCTCTTGTTGGGATTCTACCTACATTTAATTTAGGACCATTTTATAATTTTAGCATACGAGACACTCAGTTAACGTATAATGAAAAAAATAGTCCAAGTTTCATTAGTAATGAAACCCAGTATCAACAAACATTTGCTGTAGGGAAGAATAGCCTAGCTTTGACAGGCGTTAAGAGTTTTCTAATTTCAGATGATGGAGCAATCATAAAACCATTTGATTCGACCAATGAAGGTTTTCTAAACCTTCGTGCGCAAAAAAAGGATATGACAGATGTTGAACTGTATTCAGGACACACATTCAAAATTATCAATAAAGAGAATAATCAAGTACTGTATGATGGGCAAGCAATTAAAAATACGGAAATTAAAATTGACTCTGATACAATTTATCAAGTGGTGATGGATAATGCTGAGAAAAATCCAAACAATATTACCGAATTTGAAGCAAAGCTTCGCGAATACACGCTAAGTGAAGTGCCTAAAACATTATCACTAGATTTGACATTAGGTGATTTTAGGCATCAACCAGTGAAAATTTCAAGTAAAGATAGCCTAAGTGTATTTGATAATCGCTTGAATAGCCAATGGCAATTAAAAATTAAGCCAAGTGAACTAAAAAGTCAAACGCGAACGATGACAGGAAGTTACTTTTATAAATCAAATGATGGTGTACCGGTAGAAATTCTAACTGGAGGTTCGTTTACAACGATTGAAAGTGGAACAAGTAAACCCAATACAGGAACAATAGACATATCAAAAGAGTGGAACGACGAAAGTGGTTTATTTTACAAACAGTCAACAAATGGTAACTATAAAGATACCTATACTGGAAAAATTGAATGGCAATTAGTAGATGCTCCAGCAGGATGACAAATGTGAAAGAGGTTGTCGAAAATAAATAGGAAGAGCTTAGAGAAAGATTTTCTCTGAGCTTTTCTAATATGATGTATATTATCAATAAAATTCCTCTAAAAATACATAATTGTTATTTGGTAGCGCATTCAAGTTGTTTTTTTTATCTTGAAATAAGTGTAATATACATATAATGAAATAAAAATGATTTAAAAAACATAATTACTGTTTTTTTGTTTTAGAATTTTTAAACTAAAAATATAAGTTTAGTAGAAAAGGGAGGACGAATCATGTATACGATTGGATACTTAATGGAGAAGAAACAAGAAGAAAATACACATTTAAATTTTTTAGCAGATAAAGGGTGGAATTTGGCGAAAATTAACTTAAAGGAACAATCCAACTTTCCAGAAAAGTTAGATGCTATCATTATTTTGGGAGAGACGATGTCAGAAACGTGCTGTTACTTGATGGAACTAAAAAAATATATAAAAATCCCAATTTATCTGTTATCTGTAGTGGATGAATCTCGTTCCAATATAGTTTATCTACAGTTAGGTGCAGAAGCATGTTTTCCTATGAAAATGGAAGTTGAGGAATTTTATTACACATTATCGAATTTGCTTTCTCATTACTCAACTAAACAGAGTCATTTTTTAGAGAATACATCAACTTCATCTCCAAGAAAAGAAATAGAGCTAATCCCAAGAAATTTAAGTGTTCTAATTGATGGAAAACAAGAAGTTTCTTTAACTAAAAAAGAATATAGTGCATTGGAACTACTATATAATAGTCCTGGTCAAACCATTTCTTATGAAGAGCTTAAAGAAAAACTATGGGATTCTGAAATAGAGGGCGAAAATAAAAATTATCGAGTGGCAAACCTGATGTTTCATTTACGCAATAAAATAGAAGTTAGCACAACTAATCCACGGTTTATCAAAACAGTTCGTTCAAAAGGATATATGTTGAATTTGAAATAAAACAGAAAAAGATCAGAAGAGAAAATCATCATGAAATGATTTATTCTTCTGATCTTTTTTGTTCATCATCAAACAGGGAGATAAAGATAGGGAGTCTTATGATTCAGTGTAATCACAGTCTTTGTCTTATAAGATGTTAAGAAAGGGTCAAGGAATTATCGGAAAGCTAAAAGTCAACGTAAATTTTTCTTTGTTAGAGGTAATGGAGAACTCAGTTTCTTTATAATGTTGAAGAATTTTTTGAGCAGCAATTAAATTACTTTCAATAAGCTTTTTTTTAGGATGAGTACTTTGATTAAATGTAGTTTCCAGCAATTCTGAAGAATTTTCTAGATTGGTTAAATGAAAGTAAAATACTTGATTTTCTTTTTTTATGGAGAGTGTTAACGTTGAGGTTTGGCCGTCCACATTGGTTTTTAAAGCATAATCAAATAGAGTAGAGATACATCGAATAAAATCTATCAACTGAATAGAAATATCTGATTCATGGATTATTTGCGGAATCGAAATAGTTAGCTGAATATTCTGTGATTCACACATTTCAATAAAGTGAATCAACAAACCTTGAACGGGTGGAATTGTTAAGTGATTTACTTGATCATATTCATCTTCTTCCAACAAATTCTTAGAATAATTTTCTACAGATGAAATAAAACCTAACGCTTTTTGTAACTCATTATTTTCTATGTACCCCATTAAACTCAAAAGAATATTATGATAATCATGCCTAAATTCATCAGATAAAGTGATTTTTTCCATTTCCTTATTATATTGCTGATACAATATTTTTTTCATCATCTGCTGCTGATAATATTGACTATATAAATAAGCAGTGGTGCAAAAAATAATACTTAACGTTAATAATAAAAACGTAAGATAAAAAAAGTCGATACTAGAGTGAAAAAAAACAGATAAACGTTTGAAAGAATCTAAGAAAATCAACAGAATCGTTAATAGGATAGCTGGAAGCTTATAGCTCTTTTGAACTTGATTAATCGAGTCGAATATACTATATTTTTGATCAATTTTTATAGCAATTAAAATCAATATAAAAAGCAATAATTGTTGTAAGACTACTGAAACTGGAAGTATCTGTTGATAAAAAGTATTGGAAATTTGTCCATTTTTTAAAAGAAAACCAATTAAATCATTCGTAAATAACCATGAGATGATGGTTAAGGAGTTTTCTACATATAGAAAGAGGACCATCGGTAGCCATTTTTTTAAAGAGCGAACAATAAAAATAGGCTGTAAAATAGTAAAAACGACTAATAAGACAAAAGGGACGTTAAATACCAGATATAATGGAAGTTGAAGACTCAACAATATAGTGAGAATAGTTGTTTGGTGCGGTGTAATAAATTTTTTATACTTGAGAAACCAAATAAACTGTAAGTAGTTCATAACAAGTATTCCCATAAAGATAGTTATAGTCAAAGGTATACCTCCTTTCAGTATCAGATTTTTTTAGGTATCGTGAACTTGGCAATAAAGTGATTGTTTTTATTTGTGAAGTTATGACTAGCGTATTTATAATTCTTTAATATATTGATGAAAATATACAGGCCCTTTCCTTGATGGCCTTCTTTGGTTGAAAAATTATTTTGCAAAAAAGTAGAGAATGGAATACTGACTTGATTGCTATAGGTATTATCAATTTCAATGGTTATGGTACTAGCCGTTCCAGTTATCGTTATCTCAATAGAAGGATTGCTTGTCCGCTCAGTGGCTTCATAAGCATTGTCGAGCAAGATGGAAAAGCATCGAATGAAATCGACGATGTTCATATCAATATTTGTTAAATTTTCAGTTATATGTAAGCTCAAATGAATATTTGCGCTAAGTACTTTGTTCAAAAAACTTGTTAGCAGAGCTTGAACGGGTAAATTATTAATAACAGAAACTTTCCTATATAGATTTGGCGTAAGCAAGGAATCAGAATACTGAATAAGGCGTTTGAGCTGCTCAAGCGCTTTTTTTTGATCTCCAACTTCTAAGTAAGTCGTTAAGTTTTGTAAGAAATTGTTATAATCCTGGCGGAATTCATGTGAAAGGCTAATCTTATTTTTTTCACGGTTATACGTCTCAGTCAAAAGAGCAATATATTGTTTTTCATTATTAGACTTAAGCACAAGCAGCAAATTCCAGCTGATTAAACAGGTATAACCAACGATAATAAATAAACTATAAAGTAGAGAAAAGGAATCCCCGCTTAAAACATTGACTTGTTTGATGAGAACAGCTAAAAAAAGCAAAAACAAAAGAAAAACAGAAAGTAGTCTATATTTTTTGGGAAGTAGTGCAGGAGTATCGTGAGGGAAGTATCGTTTCCATAAATAATTCATTAATCCGATAACCAAAAATAATACTAATTGCTGCAAAAAGACAAATAAGAAAAAATAAGAATCATAGGTAGCGTTAGAAATTTGCTGATTATAATGTAAAATATCCCAAGTATCCAATGTTGGAATCCAAGAAAGAGTAATTAAAGCAATTTCAAAACTAATCAATAGAGAGGGAGAAAACCAATTACTCAATCTTTTAACAGAAAAAATAAACTGTAATAAAAAGAAGGGAAGTTGAAACAGTGCTATATAAGGTGAATGTATAAGAAAGCCTAAGCCAAATTGTATGACTACGCAGAAAGTTAGGGCCAGACTTTCACGCAACATAAAAATTTTTTTATAGGTAAGAAGCCAGATAAACTGAAAAAAATTAACTGCCAGTAATGATGTAAAGAGAGATTTATCCAAAGTAATTAGCCTCCTATAAGGCTTTTTTTATTTTATCAATAATCGAAATACCTACATTTAATTGTTCTCCATTTGAGAAACTAACGATTCCATTTGCTCTGTCAAGTGTTGCTATAGTTGATAAGTTGATGATATATGAAAGTAGTGAAGTCATTAAGTAGTCTTGTGGCAAAAGTTTTTTTATCTTACCAATATGGCCATTGATAATGATTTCTTCTGAAAAAGTTTTAATTAAAATTTGACCACGTACTCCTTTTAGAGATTCAATATAAAGAACATTTTTACAATTGATATAAATTTTTTCGGCACCGTTTTTTAAGGTAACAATGTCAGGATTTTCAGTCCAAAAATCTTTTAGTTGATGTTCTACTTTTGTTAATAATTTGTGGATCGAGTTATTCATATTCGCTTGGGAAGTCCCATCTTTAACGATATAACCAATTGGAAAGATGTCACTATTGATGATAGAGATTGCTTTATCTTCTAAACTAGTCAGAAAAATAATTGAACAGTTATGATTTTTTTTTCTGACTTCTGTCGCTAAATCAATTCCAGTAAAGGTCGTTTTTAAATCAATATCAAAAATAAAAACATCGGTGTCAGTGATTGAGAGTGTTTGAAGATCTTTAAAAAAAAATAAATGATTATCTATAGAAGAAATATCAAAATTAACAAAATTAGAGTGATAGTCATTTAAAGATTGGATAATTCGCTTCCGATATTCATAATCATCTTCTATCACGTAGATTTTAGCACATAAACTCATAATAAAATACTCCTTAGTATGTAAAATTAAATATTAATCAAACAATATTAATACATAGTAAATTATTTTTCCAATAAAATGAAGAGTTTATTGATAAAAAAAATACGAAAATCGTAAAAAAGACAAAAAAGCGCTTACATTCGATTTAAGTGATTTAAAAGTATCGGTATTATTTAAACAGTATTACAGCGCTGTTTTGATACAAAAGATTTAATAAGGGGGAGTTATATGAAGAGGAATAGATTACTTGCATTCTTGTTGGTATTTATTTGTTTGAGTGCTTATCCAAAGATAAGCAAAGCAGAAGAACAAAATACTGGAAACCATGCGAGTAGTCAAGTGAGTATTACATTTGTTCAGGACAACACACCACTAAAAAGTAAAGAAACTCCAAATGATAAGGGAGGAATACTTGGTGATTTAGGTCTAGGACAAGGGAAAAGATTACCGAATACTGGTGAAGTCAAGATGATTTTATGGATAGCTACAGGCTATTTGGTTTTACTAATGTTGTGCGTCACCGTAGGCTACTATTATTTAATTGGGGGAAGAAAAATGAAATTATGGAAATCAATGTTCGTAACAACACTACTATTAGGTAGTATTGCAGCACCAAGTGTCTCGCTTGCGACAGATAATACAGTTGGCGATGAATCAGGAAAGAAAGATGCACAATCATTTGGTTCAGTAAACCTACAAGCAGGAGAAGATGATAAACCAGGTAAACCTGAAGTTCCTGGTGATGAAGAAGGTGGCGAAACAGGAAATACTGGACTTTTAGCAATTACGTATGTCTCTCCACTCGATTTTGGAGATGTTCAACTAACAGGACAAGAACAAGTGAAAACTGCGAAAAATGAAGATCCAAGTCTTCAAATCCGAGATATTCGCGGAACTGGTAAAGGGTGGACCGTTCAAGTATCTATGACAGAATTCAAACAAAAAACAAACGATAAAATCATTATGAAAGGAGCAGCTTTATACTTGCCAAAAGGAACAGCTAAAGCAAGCGGAGCAACGACATCTTCAGCTCCAACAACAAAAGAAGTTGAAGTAAATGATAAGCCACAGACTATTTTTGAAGCAAAACCAGGAACAAGTACTGATATTGTCGGTGCTGGTGCATGGATGGATAAATTTGGAAAAGAAACAGTGAAATTGACAATTCCTCAAGATGCCTTAGTTGGTGACTATCAAGCACAATTAACATGGACGATTTCAGACACACCAGGAAAGAAATAAGGAGAGAAAATTAAATGAAAAAAACGATTCTATTAACATGCTCAGTTGTATTAACATCACTTGCTATGGGAGCACAAGCGGCTCATGCTGAAAGTACAACACCATACAATGGTAAAGCAACCTTTGAATTTACGACGGAAGATCCTAACAATCTAAAGCCAAATCCACCAGTAGATCCAGAAAAACCAGTAACTCCACCAACTGGTCAAAAAGGTTTAGTGGCAATTGATGCTGTTTCTGATCTTAACTTTGGTTCAGCAACAATTTCAGGGGGCGAAACCAAAGCAACAGCAGTCGTTAATGAAGGCGAAACATTAGGAATTCAAGTAACAGATAAAAGAGGAACAGGTGCTGGTTGGAATGTTCAAGCAAAAATCAGTGATTTTAAGGATAAAACAGATGCTAAAAAGATATTGAAAGGCGCGACTGTAAAAATTCCAGCAGGAACATTTTATACAACCGCTACTGGAGATAAAGATAATGCTCCAACAGCCTCAAATGGGAACGGTACGGTGATTGGCACTGCTGCAACACAACTTATCACAGCAGCCAAAGACAAAGGAAAAGGTTCTTGGGTCAATGATTGGGCAGATAATGTGGAATTAACAATCCCAGGGGGGAATCTTGTTGGTAATTATGAAGCAGCAATTACTTGGACGATGTATGACACACCAACAGGAAACAAATAATTAAGAGAAATCGAAGGAAAACCAATATGAAAAAGCTAAGTATAGTCACAGGTGTTGCTTTAACAAGTCTATTACTAGTTAACGGACAAAGTACTTTTGCAGCAGATACAGCAACACAAAAATCAACGACAGCAAATGTTGAAGTAACGAAATCTAACCTAGTTGATCCAGGTGATCCGGAAGAACCAATTGGACCAGGGATAGGAACAGGAGACTTCACGATTAATGCTGTTTCTGATTTTGACTTTGGTCAAATTAAGATTGGTGATATTGGAACAGCTAAACTTGGAGATGGAAAAAAACTAGGGGTAGAAGTTATTGATGAACGAGGAACAGGTGCTGGTTGGAATGTCCAAGTGAAAATGACAAATTTTTCATCAACTGTTAATGGAAACTCAGACAAAATCGTAAAAGGTTGGGAATTAGTGATTCCTAAAGGAAAAGTAAAAAGTAAAAATGGAGACATGGCGAATGCACCCGTAACAAAAGTCGTAACTTTAAATGAAGCTGGAGTAGCTCAAACTGTCTTTTCAGCAGACAAAGATAAAGGGCTAGGAAGATACACGAGTATCTTTATGGATAAAGATACGGTTACCACTACTCCTGTGACGTTGAAGATTCCTAGTTATGCCAAAATAGGGACTTATAAAGCCGATTTAACATGGACTCTAACAACTGCACCATCAAAATAAGCAATAAAAAAGGAGCAATAAAAATGAAAAAAAATATAGTATTATTCTCATCCCTAGTATTAGGCGTATTAGCTATTAATAGCTTTAATACAGAAGTGCATGCAGAAAAATTGTCAGATGCAACATCACCTGTTGATATTCAAATGTTGGCAGGAGACGAAAATGAAACGCATCCGCCAGTAGGTCCAACAGATCCAACAGACCCAGAAAATCCAGGAACGGGAAATACAGGTTTATTGACAATTGACCGTGTGCCAAATGTAAAGTTTGGCGAAGTGAACATCAGCGGCTCCGATCAAGTGGAATATGCGATGAATGAAAATCCTTATACTCAAGTAACAGACGTACGCGGAACGTCTGCTGGTTGGACGTTGTATGTCAAAGCTGATCCATTTGTAAGTTCCAAAAAAGATGAACTAAAAGGAGCAACACTATCACTAAAAAGCAGTACAATTGCCTCAAAAAGTACAGGAAAAGTGATCACGCCACCAAAAGGATTTAATGTGTCATTAACAGCAACAAACCAAAAAATCTTAATGGCTGATAAAAATTCTGGTGAAGGTACATGGATGCAAACTTGGAAGAAAGCAGATGCTGATGAGAAAAACCAAAACATCCAATTAGCAATCTTAGCTGGTACAGCTAAAGCGAATACAACTTATACAACAACAATTTACTGGGAGCTTCAAGACGCACCAGGAAAATAAAATGAGTAAGAGCAAGGCCAAAATAAATCAATTTTAGGAAAATAAAGCAGGGATTCATTTTACTACAAATGGGTTTTGGAACAAAGCAACTGCTTTCTAATAAAAAAAGTTGTTTTGTTCTAGCCTTATTTTCTAAAAACTGACCTCACTAAATAAACTAATCGTTATTTTATTCACCACAGACGTTAAAACATCTGTTTTAAAAGTTGGGTGTCTCAAAAGTTTTAGGTTAGCCCAAGCTCATTAAATTCAGGAGGAAAAACGATGCGCAACGTCAAAACAATGGTGTACAGTTTATTTTTAAGTATCTTATTTTTTATAGGAATACCCGCTTCAGCGGCAGATATGGAGTATTCGATTAGTGCTAATATTCCTGAAAATCAAGTAGATAAAAGTCAAACTTATTTCGATTTACGCATGAAACCAGGACAAAAACAAGACTTATCATTGAATATTTCAAATGCTGGGGATAAAGAAATTACGTTGAATGTCATTCCAAATGTGGCAACAACCAATCAAAACGGTGTTATCGATTTCAGTGAGAAAGATAAAGAAATCGATTCCAGCCTAAAGTATCCACTGACAAAGCTTTTATCAAAAGAGCAAAAAGTAACGCTAGCTCCTAAAGAAAAGAAAGTAGTTTCATTTAGCTTACAAATGCCAGAAGAGGAATTTTCTGGAAAAATAGTGGGTGGATTTTACGTCTATAAAGATGAATCAGGGGAAAAGGAGAGAAAATCTGAAGGTGGCGTTCAAATCACCAATAAATACGCCATGGTTGTTGGTGTCCAACTAACTGAAAAAGATGATTCTGTGGTTCCTGAATTAAAATTGAATACGATTCAGCCCAGTTTGCTGAACTATCGAACAGCTGTAACAGCTAATCTTCAAAATACACAGCCTACATTTGTCAATGATTTAAAAGTGGTGGCTAAGGTAAGTAAAAAAGGGGCAACAGAGGTTATCCACCAAACAACTAAAGAAGAATTAGCGATGGCTCCAAACTCAAATTTTGATTTTCCGATTAGTTGGGACAATCAAGAACTAGCGCCTGGAAAATATTCTTTAGACTTAGTTGCTAGTAATAAGGATAAAGAGTGGAGATTTCAAAAAGATTTTGAAATTAAAGCCAAAGAAGTTAAAAAATTAAACGAAGAAGCTATTGAAGTCAAAAAAGAACCCAATTATTGGGCGATTGGTGGAATCGTTGCAAGTATTGTCATAGTCATTGCAGCTGTGATCATTTTGATTGTAAAAATAAGAAAAGAAAAAAAACGCAAAGAAGCATTAGCCAAAAAACGTAAAAAAAGGAAAAATAAACAAGGGAAATAACAGTGGAAATAAGCAAAGAAAGGAGGAATAAATAGTGAAAATAAGCGTAAAAATAGTAAGCGGTGCTATTTTATATTTGTCCATATTCATCTTATTTCTTTTTAAAGTATCATTTGTTGAAGCTGCGTCTGAAACAGTTTCATTAGAAGATTATTATGTCGAAATGCTTCCTGATGGTACTCTTACAAGAGGAAAAACTTTTGTCCCAGACAAACCAGTTATTCGACCAGCGTATACAAAATCCTCTACTGAGGCAGTGAATGATATTGTGCATGAAGACGGGAAACGTGCTTTTAAAGATGTTGGATACACGATATTTTTTGACAAAAATTGGGTGCTGTACTATAACAATGTTGGAATCTACAATAACCGACCGATTTCTTATAAAATTAAATTCTTTACAGGACCGCCTTCTCCTTCGCAGTACTTTATGTATTCTATTAAGTTGAATAGTGATGGGTCACTTAACATAGACTCGGCTATGTCAAGAGGAGTTGGTGATGCTTGGGGTTCGTATCAGTTAGTCTATACGGATACGAAAGAAGTTGTAAAAAATGTATATGTTGAGTTCCCTCAAACTATAACGAATCGTATGTCTGACGAGTCTACAATAAACTATTCTTATAATTCATTTGGATTAGTTGGTTTAAAGAAGGTATATCGTGAAAGACCTGTAGGCAATATAGTACCAACTGTACTGTCTCAAATGACAGGATCGGAATCTGAGTTGGATCTTTTGAAGGTAAGGATGTTGCCATCTTCCATTAATGAGCAACAGTTTATTGTTGTATCAGACAACGAATATCCAGTAGTTGAAGGTGGCTTTCAGGAAAGGGGCGCTTTGTCTACTTTTCATACTATTTTTAAGAGTGATGTGAAGTCTCCAAGTATTCCTAACTATACTTCACCAACTATTGAAGGGTCTAAAGTCGCTGATTCTTTTCAAGCTAATTATTCGATTAATCAGGTTGTTACGCCAGCCTATGACAAGTTTTATCCAGATGTGCTAGCAATTGTTTTAGAGGACAAAGACAAATTGTTTTCAACATTTGATGGCGCCAACATCAAAATATCTAAATTAGATGGCACTGATATTACAAGTAAGGTCACAATTAAGAAGACATCAGATGGCAAGTTAGATATAGCTATACCACGTAGTTTACTAATAGAATTGCAAGATAACATCGTTACAGTTCAAGCAAATCTTACTACAATCGATACTAAAAAAGCATTAACTTATTATGATTCAACTAGTGGGTCAATTAAGTTGCCTTTAACAGTTAATAATGTCAGAAAAATAGGAAAAGACTGGGTGACTTCTACTAGCAATACTGCCGATGCACAAATCGTTCCAACTATTTTGGCAACGGCTGTCCCGCAAAAAGTAGAAATAAACAGCAGTACAGATGATTTAAATTTAGACAGTCTTTTGACAGATATAAAAAGTACGATTCCAGGGGACAAAGTAAAAGTACTTCCTCTAACAAAAAAAGTATTTGATACAGTAAAAAAAGAGACAATCACAATGAAACTACAGAGTGAATTGTTACCACAATTAACACAGACGATTGATGTACCAGTAGATGTAATAGATGATGTTATCACTTCAGCATTTTTTGAGAATCAAGCATGGATCATTAATAATATTAATGACCAGCTAAGCCCAAAACAAATAGATAAAGATGTCTATATGTCAGATTTAGCTAAAATCAAACAAATTAATACGGATAGTACTAGACCTTTTCCAGGACAACATATTCCTAAGAATATCAAATATTTTCAAAATCTAGAACTCTTATATTTAAGAAATACTAAACTGGATGGTAATCTTCCAGAAGAGTTAGGGAAATTAGCGAAGATGAAGGATCTAAGAATATTTGATAATTATTTGACAGGAGAAATACCTAAGGAGTTAGGGAATTTAACGAATTTAGAATATTTAATTTTAGATGGAAATGGCTTGACAGGTACTGTACCAAAAGAACTAGGCACTTTACCAAATCTGCATACACTTTATTTGAATAGAAATAGACTTGTCGGGCAATTCCCAACGTTTAGAGACGGTTTTAAGATTTTAATGGTAGAAAATAACCAACTTACTTACAATACAGCCGATGTACCTAGTTTCTTAACAAGTGCTGTTACAAAGGGTTATTCCAAAACATTCATTGGTGAAATGTATTTATCAGGTAATCAGCAAATTATGATTACTAATCCAACAACCACATCGATAAAACCTTTTGTTGAATCTGATCCTGGCTATTTTGCTTTAACAGCAATTTCTTCTGCAACGAAGATTCCATTGTATGCTGAACATGTGTTTAAAATTATTGATGAAGAAACAAAGACGGTTTTGTATGAAGGAAAAGCAGATGAAAAAGCTGAAATTCCTTACAAAAAAGGAATGACATATAAAGTAATTCTGGATAATTCAGATCAAAATCCAAAGAATGTTTGGATAGTCAAAACAAAAATACCTGAACTAAAATTAGACAGTGTCCCTTCAGCGATGGCATTTTCAATTGCATTAGGGAAAGACTTGGAAAAGCCAGTACAATTAACTGGGAAAGTCTCTGTATTTGACAATCGAGAAAATGGTCACTGGCAATTGAGTATAACGCCAAGCACTCTGAATTCTGATTCAAGAGCTCTTAAAGGTGAATATATCTATATCGATAGCAAAGGTGTAGAAAAAAATATTGTCTCAGATCAGAAAATCATGATTGAAAGTGGTGTAAGTGATACCGTTAAAGAAGTAATCCCTATTTCAGATAATTGGGGGAACAAACAAGGTCTGCAATATAAAATGAATGGTTCAAATTATTTAGGCTCATATAAAGGCAATGTTCTTTGGACACTCGAAGATGTTCCTAACTCTAATTAGAGTTAGGAACATGCTTTTATGTTTATAGGTGAATTACATATAAGAAACATTCAGAATGAAGGAGTGATTAAATGAAAAAGACGAGCATAACGCTTTTATTTTTTACGATTACGCTGTTTTTCGGTGTCCAATTTAGCTATGCAGAAGATGGCTCTAAGGAAGTTAGGGGGATTCAAGAACCAACATGGCTGTTTAAAGCTGGAATCAGTAAAGGGAAGTACCATGATCGTCAAGATTTAGGTTTTGTTTTAAAGGAAAATACAACATTAAGAATCAGACAAACAAGTCCTGATTTTAAAGGTGAATTGACAGTGTGGTTATTATCAAATGACTCTAAAGAAGAAGTATCTAAAAAAGTTGGGTCACAGTGGGTAGAACTATCGTCTGATTTTGTGACTACGCCTTTTATTAACACACCATATGGTCAAGCAAATGCAACTGTAGAATATGAAGTTATTGATGATAGTCCGCAAAAACGTTTGCCGATTTATGAATGGCATGGAAATCCTGCCGATTTTTTTACAACTTGGGATAAAGACAATAGTGATTTTGCTCTAATCAAGGGAACAAGGTTTCAGCTTTTCTTACCTGAAAAAGATAAAGAATTAGTCAGAACGCTTAAAGAGTTTAAAACGATTGATGAACTAATTGAACACCTAGATGGTATTCTTACAACGTTTGATCAATATATTGGGTTGGATAACTCTTCATCAGAAAATAGAATGAGCGAAAATCGCTATTTCTTAAAAGCTGATAGAAATGGACCAGGCAGTGCTTATTATGGTCTAAATTGGACTGCAAATACTAGTTCAAGTACAAATATGTGGCTTGAAAAAAAAGGCTGGGGGACACTTCATGAAATTGGTCATGGCTATCAAGCAGGATTTGATAATGTAGGGCTCTACACTGGTGAAGTATCAAATAACTTGTTGGCAGCACAATTCCAGTATGAAAAATTTGGAAAAGACGCTGATAATTTTGGTTGGCTTTTTAACTTTGGGAAAAGAACACAAGTTGACAATGGGTTGTATCAAAAAATCATTATAGAAGGAAGCGGCTATGATAGTAGTCTTAGTCTTAGAGAACGCTTAGTGTTACTGACCATGCTGAAACAAAAAGCTGGAAAAGAAGCATTCGCCAAAATGTATCAAGAATATCGAGTACTAGCTCAACAGCCAGGTTTTAGTACAGCTAATTATCCACTCCCTGATTTGATGAACAAATATTACAGTGAAACAAGCAGGTTTGATTTTACTCCGGCATTGGATCGTTGGAAAATGAAACCGAACATCAAGCAAGGTGAATTTAATCGCTCTAAACGGTTTCCAGCAGTTGCAGCCTTAGTGGATGTTATTCCCAAGGATCAACTAGATACCGCTAGAAAAAGTGTTGATAAACAGATTATGATCAATTCAAACTTTGAGCTTGTAGATAATCAAACGATTGCACCGTTGGGATTGACTGGTTCGCTTACTTTGAATTTAAACATCGATGATCTTGAACAAATAAAAGGGAAAAAACTTCGATTGTTAGATGGCAATTCGATCATTAGAGAAGAAGTAATCCAACAAGCATCAATTCATTTTGAGGATATACCAAACGGCATTTATACCATAGAGCTAGAAAATAGTCTAAAACTTGGCTATTCTTTCAATCAACATTATTTGTATATAAAAGAAAAAGAAAATACAAGCACATTAATCTTTGAAAAAATTAATGCTAGTGTGTTAGTAAACCAAGAAATAATTTTTCGTGGTTTAGGTAGTGTACTTGCAGCTTCATTCAAAACAAATCCAAATCATCAACAAGCTAGTTTTAGAGTTGCGAGTAAAGATCCGCATGTCTATTATGCAGGAGAAAAATACATCAGTATAGAAGTTAGCGATCCTACAGGGAAGGTCATTTACAGCAAAGAACTAGAAGGAACAAAAAATACGTTGGGAGAAGATACATTTTCTTTTGGGCCTGACTACCAAGTGAAAATTTTTCATGATGAAACGAAAAGTCGTTTAATCAGCTCAGATAATATCATTTATAAAGGAAACGATACAAATATCTTTAAGATGACATCTACAGGGTTGTTAAATGAACAACTAAAAAATGATCCGGAATCCACTTTAATGGGAAAAATCGATGAGCTAGCTGCAGAAATAAATGCACAAAAAGAAGTGAAACGATCATCCGATTCTGATTTAAAACAACAACTTTGGGCTGCTATGAATGCATTATCAGAAAAAAATAAGGTAGAGTATCGTAAAAAATACAATTCTTTTTTTGCTGTAGATGGGACACAAGGAGGCGGTGATGCAATGGTAGAAGTCATCGCAGATCCAGATGCTCTTACAATCAATACAGTTCCAGCATTTTTGTTTAAACAAATCCAATTAGGCAAGACAGAGAAAGCCTTTGTATCATCTGGAGAAGAATTAGGCTTAGAAGTTATTGATAAACGAGGAATAGGCGGTGGTTGGAATGTTCAGGTTTCAATGACGGATTTCTTATCTGAAACAGAGGGAAATCAAGAGTCGATTCTTAAAGGTTGGCAGTTGAAAATTCCTAAAGGAACAATTAAAAGCCAAGAAGGAGATTTAGATAATCCGCCAAAATCAAAGGAAGTAATTATTACGACAGCTAATACCAATCAATTGATTTTCTCAGCAGAACAAGGTCAAGGGCTGGGTGATTATACAGAGGTCTTGATGACAGATCAAGCATCAATAGAAAATGCTGTCAGCTTGTCAATTCCGACTTATGCGAAAACAGGCGTCTATAAAGCAGAACTAATTTGGTCGTTAGTAGATGGACCAGTAAAATAAAATCGAATGAAATTATTAGGAGGACTATAGGATGTTTACAATTGGCTTTTTAACGTCAGAAGAACCTGAAAAAAGTGTTCATATGAAGTATTTAACTGAAAAAGGTTGGAATGTTGTGCCGATATCAAACGATGAATTGCCAACTGAAAACATACAAACAGATGCAATCATTATCCAAGAAACAAATATGCCTACAACTTGCCATTGGCTGATCGAACTGACAAAAAATACTTGCTCACCAATTTATTTGCTTTCAGAAGAAGGGGATTCTCATGCAAATATTGTCTATTTACAATTAGGAACTAAGATTTGCTTTTCGTCAGAAATTTATCCCGAAGAATTATTATTAACCTTGAATAATCTTCTAGCAGATAGTCAACCATTCAATAATGCGTTAGAGCAAGGATATCCGATAAATTCTGCTTCTTTTGTATTATTACCAAATAATTTAAGTGTCGTTATTGATGGAGAACGGGAAGTACCCTTAACGAAAAAGGAATTTCAAACAATGGAAATTTTATATAACAATCCGGGAAGAGCGATTTCGTATGAAGAATTCAAAAAAAAATTATGGGGGAATGAAACAGATATCGAGGATAAAAACTATCGTATCGCTAATACAGTTTTCCACTTAAGAAGTAAAATTGAACAAAATACAATGAAACCAAGATTCATTAAAACGATACGATCAAAAGGATATATGTTTAACGATAGATAAGTATAAAAGCAAAAGTGACTGGGATATAACTCTATGCGTTACCCTCCGGTCACTTTTGCTTTTACTTTTCTGGTACTATAGAGACATATTTTAATTGAAGAGAGAGTGTAATCAACAAATTTTGTTGATCGAAATAAAAAACTGAGGTCGTATTTCTATAATTTTTCAGTATCGTTTGAACATTGGTCAATTCAGATGGTTTTGGCATTTTTTTATCCGTAATCAAATATTCAGGCTGCCTAATTTCTGATAATTGCTGTTTAGGAAGATTACTTATTTCAATCAACAAGTCTTGAGGCGTTTTTTTCAAAGTGAAATAAATTGATTTATCTTGGTACCTCGTTTGCCTATTTACGATGAAATCTAAAAGAGCGGATAAACATCTAATAAAATCAATCAATCGAATCGAAATATCAGCATCGTGGATTTTTTGAGGAATAGAGATGTTTAGATGAATCCCTTTTTCTTCACATTGCTCAATAAATCGTAAAAGCAACCCTTGGATCGGTGGGCTCGCCAAGCGATTCAATTGATCATAACTATCCTCTTCTAATAAATTTTTTGAATAATCTGTTACAGATAAAATAAAAGCAGAAGCTTCCTCTAATCGATCCTCTTCAATATAGCCCATCAAACTCACCAAAATACTGCGATAATCATGCCTAAATTCATCTGCTAAAGTAATTTTATCTAAATCTTTATTATACTGCTGAGACAAAATCAGTTTTCGGAGTTGCTCTTGGTAATATCGACTATATACATAAACAGTAAAATGAAACACACTATTAAGTCCAAGTAAAATCACTGTTAAATATAAAAACGAGCTATATGAACTGTTATATACGGCAAATTGACGTAGAAAATATAAAAAAACTAACAGAATAGTAAGCAAAATTACCGTTACTTTATAATTTTTTTGAACGTGAGCGATAGAATCAAAAAGACCGAATTTTTGATCAAACCATTTGACCCACAAGATAAAAATAAACAGTAAAAATTGTTGTCCTACCAATAAAAAAGGAAGAAGCTGCTGGTGTAGCTCAGTGGAAACTAGTCCAATTCTTAATAAGTAAACGGGTAAATCATAAAGAAATAGCCAAGATATAATAATCAAGGAACTCTCTAAATAAAGAAATAAAGCCATCAACAACCAACTTTTTAAATGGCAAACAATAAAAATCGGCTGCAAAACAACAAAAAGAAATAAAAGAAATACAATAAAAGGTGTTTGAAACAAGAAAATAAATAGGCAATGAAAAATAAGAATCGACGAAAGAATGGTAGTTTGATTTGATGAAGTATATTTTTTATTGCCTAAAAACCAAATAAGCTGGAGATAGTTTAGCGACAATAAAATAGCAAAAAAGGGAAAGCTCATAAATATCTCCTCTCATCGGTATTTTTCAGTAGTGTAAAATTAGCAATAAATTGATTCTCTTTTTGTGTGATCGTATAATCACATTCTGGATATTGATCTAAAATCGTCATAAAAATATAAAGCCCTTTTCCTTGATGCCCTGCTTTGGTAGAAAAATTATTCTGCAGCAAGGTTTGAAAGGAAACTTTTTTTTCTTCATTGTAGGTATTACGAACTTCTATCGTTAAAAACTCTTGTGTTCCTTCAATGAAAACACCAATAAAGGGATGTTCAGTCTGTTCCGTTGCCTCATACGCATTATTCAATAAAATCGAAAAACATCGAATAAAATCTACGATATTCATAGTCAAATCTGTTAGATTATCTGTAACTTGTAGGTCAATGTCAATAGTAGCTGTCAGACATTTCGTCAGAAAGCTAGTTAATAATCCTCGAGCGGGTGGATTGCTGATACTGGAAATTTTTTTATATAGGTTCGGTGTCAGCAGAGGATCTGAATAATCAATAATGTTATTAAGTAAGGCAACTGCTTTTTCTTTTTCTTTTTGTTCTAAAGAGCTGTTTAAACTAAGGAGTAAGTTTTGATAATCTTGACGAAATTCATCAGAGAGTGTCACTTTTTCTTTTTCTTGCCTGTAGGTTTCTGAAAGCAATTCGATATACTGTTTTTCATTGTTATATTTGGTTGCAAGTAATACATTAAGCGTGATGATCACTGTACAACCAATCACAATACCGGAACTATATAAAACGGAAACTGGGTCGCCATTTAGGACACTAAATTGTTTGAGGCTAGTAGGTAGGAATAAAAGTAGGAGCATTACTATAGACAATAATTTATATTTTTTTGGCAGTAAAGAAATCGAATTGGATAATGCAAAACGCCGATTTAAATAACGAACTAAAATAATTAAGAAAAATAAGAGAAGTTGCTGCAAAATAATAAATAAATATAAATACTTAGCATAAGTTTGATCAGAAATTTCCTGATTAATATGTAAAATATCCCAAGTGTCCAAAGTAGGAATCCAAGACAAAAGAATCAAGGAATTTTCAATGCTGATCAATAATGATGGGATAAACCAGTTATTCAGTTTTCTTGCGACAAACATAAATTGTATGGCTAGAAAAAATAATTGAGAAAAAGCAATATAAGAATTACTGATAAAAATTGCTAATATAAACTGAATAAATACAAAGCCACTCAAAATGAGACTTTCACGTAATGTGAGTAGTTTTTTATAAGTAATCAGCCAAATCATTTGTAAAAAATTTACTGCTATTATGGAAGTAACGAAAGACTTATCCATACTTAAGCCCCCTATAATACTTTTTTCAATTTATCAATGATTTTGATACCCACCAATAGTTCATCTCCATTAGAAAAGCCAACCATCCCTTTTGCTCTATCAAGAACAGCAATAGCAGTTAAATTAATGATATAAGATTGTAATGATGTAAATAAGTAAGGCTGATGATCCAACATTTTTTTTATTTTGCCGATTTGTCCATTAATAATGATATCTTCATGAAATGTTTTAATTAAAATTTTTCCACGCAATCCTTTTATTGATTCTATGTATAGAATATCTTTTCCATTAACATATATTTTTTTAGCCCCTGTTTTTATCCGAACGATATTCGGATCTTCTCTCCAACTATTATTTAAATTGTACTCAACTTTGTCCAATAGTTCATAGAGTGATTGACTTAATTTTGTAGACGAAACAGTTTTTTTAATAAGATAGCCGATGGGTAAAATATTGCTGTTGATAATAGGAATTGCTTGATCTTCTAAACTTGTTAGAAAAATAATCGAACAGTTACGATTATGTTTGCGTACTTCTAAAGCTAAATCAATTCCTGTAAACGTAGTTTTTAAATCGATATCAAAAATAAAAACATCTGTGTCAGCAATAGAAATTGTTTGAAGTTCCTCCATAAAGAATAGATGGTTATCAATGGAAGAAATGTTGAATCGAACAAAATTTGAATGATAATTTTTTAAAGCATGAATGATTCTCTTCCTATATTCGTGGTCATCTTCTACTACATAAACCTTTGATATAAATGCCATTGAAGGCTCCTTTCTTGTATTCCATGAAAAAAAACAAAATTTAAGTAAATTATTTTAGTATATTTTAGATTATTTTTGCAATAAAAGGAAGTAATTGTTAAATAAAAGGTATAAAAGTGTTCGAAAGGAACGAAAAAGCGCTTTCAAAATGTTTTGTGAGATAAAACTTAACTGTATTATTTAAAGTGTACTACAGCAACAGCTCTTATACAAAAAATAACTAAGAACATTTTTTCGTAAAGGAGTACAGCAAAGTTGAAAGATTTAGCTGCAAATAAAGAGTAAAGGAGGATTTCTATGAGACAGAATCGATTACTTGTTTTATTTATAGTAGCTGTTTATTTTATTTTAACGCCGCTCATCGGACATGCTGAAGAAAAAAAAGCTGCAAGTAAGGCAAGTAGTCAAGCAAGCATCACTTTTGTCCATGACAACACACCAAAAAAACTCAAAGAGCAAACCAAAAATCATGGAGGAATCTTAGGCGATCTAGGTTATGGACAAGGAAAAAGACTACCGAACACTGGTGAGATAATAACAATAGTTGGAATAACTGTTGGTTTACTTCTCATTGGTTTGTTCACTGTTATCAGTATTTACTATTATTTTACAGGGGGAAGAAAAATGAAATTATGGAGATCAATCTTATTATCAGCAATTGTATTAGGTGCGGTTTCAACACCAAACACATCCTTTGCCACTGAATCTGAAGGTGATGGCAAAGGAAATGCAAAATCAGTAGGTTCAGTTACCTTAGAACCAGGAGACGAAAGTGAAAAACCTACAGATCCAGAAGAGCCGGGAGATGAAACCGGTGGGGGAACTGGCAATCCAGGAAACTTAGCGATTTCTTACGTATCACCATTAGATTTTGGATCAGTGAATTTGACTGGGAAAGAGCAAGCAGTTCTAGCAAAAAATGAATCACCAAATATTCAAATCAGGGATTCACGTGGAACGGCAAAAGGTTGGACGGTTCAAGTAGCTATTTCTAATTTTATGAAAGTTAAAGAAGATGGCAAATTAGACGACAAAACAATCATTAGAGGTGCATCTTTATATTTACCAAAAGGAACGGTGAAACCAGCAAACGGTGGAACAGGAGCCAATGCGCCAACTGCTAGAGAATTAACACTTAATAATAAGCCGCAAACAGTATTTGAAGCAGCAGATAAAACTGGTGCAGGGAACTGGATGAATAATTTCGGTAAAGATGCAGTAAGCCTGACGATCCCACAAGATGTATTGATCGGTGACTATCAAGCAGAACTAACGTGGACAATGTCTGACACACCAGGGAAAAAATAAAAGGAGCGAATGACCAAAATGAAAAAGACAATTTTACTAAGTAGTACCTTACTATTAACGGCACTTTTAGCAGCAGGAGCCAATGAAGCAAACGCAGAAACAACGACGCCATTCAATACAGATGCAACGTTTGAATTCACAACAGAGGACCCAGAAAATCCAGATCCTAATGATCCTGTAGACAAAGAGAAACCAGTCGGACCAGAAACAGGTCAAAAAGGTTTGTTAACAATTGATGCTGTCTCGAACTTTGAGTTTAAATCAGCAAAGATCAGTGGTGGTGAAACAAAAACAACGGCAGAAGTTTCGGATGGAGAAACACTAGGAATTCAAGTAACGGATAAACGAGGAACAGGTGCTGGATGGAATGTTCAAGCAAAAGTTGATGATTTTAAAGATAAAAAAGAAGCAACAAAAATCTTAAAAGGTGCAACGATCAAAGTACCAGCAGGAACCTTTAAAACAACAGCCAATGGAGACACAACGAATCCACCGAAAGCAGCAAATGCAGCAGGAACGATCATCGGAAAAGCCGCAACACCAATCTTGCGTGCCGAAAAAAATCAAGGAAAAGGATCATGGATCAATGATTGGGCGGATCAAGTTGAATTAACGATTCCTGGTGGAAACTTATTGGGAGATTACCAAGCTACTGTGACGTGGACTTTGATCAACACACCGACTGGTAATAACTAAATTTTGTGAAGGAAGAGAGAATAAGATGAAAAAAACAATGATGTTATTCGGAGTATGTGCAATGGCTGTTTTGCTATTATCTGGACAAAATGCTTATGCAGATACAGCAACTGAAAAAACGACAACGGCGGATGTTGAAGTATTGAAATCTGGTGGAATCGAGCCGGGGAAACCAGAAGAACCAGAAGAACCGATAGGACCAGGAACTGGTACTGGAGATTTTACAATCAACGCTGTGTCAAATTTTAAATTTGGAAAAATTAAAATGGGTGCAGCAGGGATTGCGGAAGTAAAAGACAATGAAAAGCTTGGAATAGAGATAATTGATGAACGTGGAACTGGTACAGGATGGAATGTTCAAGTTTCAATGACCAATTTCGTATCAACAATTCAAGGGAATCAAGATACAATTGTTAAAGGTTGGGAGTTAGTCATTCCTCAAGGACAAATCTCAAGTAAACTGGGAGATATGCAAAATCCTCCTACCTCAAGGAGCGTTATTATTAATTCAGCAAATAAAAATGAAACCATCTTGACTGCTGACAAAAATAAAGGGATGGGGAGATACACAAGCATTTTTATGGATGATAAAACTAAAGAACTTAATAAATCAGTTCGATTAGCTATCCCAGCTTATGCCAAAATCGGTCAATACAAAGCTGAATTAACTTGGTCATTGATCAATGGACCAGTAAAATAACTCACTAAAAGGGGAGATACACTATGAAAAAGAACATCACACTACTTGCAAGTTTAGCTATGACAATCTATGCTGGCAACTATTTTAGTATGAACGCCCACGCCGAAAAATCAGATGCAGATTCACAAGTCAACATCCAAATGCTTGTGGGAGACGAAAATGAAGAACGACCACCAGTAGGACCAACAGATCCTGGTGATGAGGGAAATAATGGAACCGGAAATAAAGGACTTTTAACAATTGACCGAGTTCCTAATTTAAAATTTGGCGAAGTCAATATTAGTGGATCAGACCAAGTAGAATCTGCGATCAATGAAACACCTTATGTGCAAGTAACAGACGTTAGGGGGACTTCTGTAGGTTGGGCATTATATGTCAAAGCAGATGAATTTTCTAGTGACAAACAAGAAAAACTAAAAGGTGCAACACTATCTTTAAAAAATAGTACAGTTGCTTCATCAAGTTCAGGAAAAGCAATCACGCCACCTAAAGGAAATGACCTTGTCTTATCACCAAAAGCTCAAAAAATCATGACAGCTGCTAAAGGTTCTGGTGAGGGAACTTGGTTACAAGCGTGGAATAAGAATAGCTCTGACGAAAAAAATACCAATGTTCAATTATCTATCTTAGCAGGTACGGCTAAAGCGAATACAGAATATAAAACAACCATCTACTGGGAATTACAAGATGCACCAGGTAAATAAAAACAACAAATGAGAGTAAGGCAAATGTAATTGTATACCAAGAAAATAAGGCATTGTTTTGATAAAAATTCAATTCTTATTTTCTTGTGTATCACTCAAATAAACATGGATAGTCCATTTATTCCCCATAGACGTTAAAACATCTGTTTTAAAAAGTTGGGAGACTGAAAGGTTTACGTTGTCCCAATCTCATTATTATTGGAGGAAATAAACGATGCGAAACGTCAAAAATAGCTTATACAGTTTATTTTTACTTATATTATTAATGATCTACCCAGTTCAAGTACATGGGGCGGATATGGAATATTCAGTTAGTGCCAATATTCCGGAGAATCAAGTGGACAAATCTCAAACTTACTTTGATCTCAGAATGAAACCTGAACAAAAACAGGATTTGACCTTGAATGTTTCAAACTCAGGAGACAAAGAAATCACGCTAAATATCATTCCAAATATTGCGACAACCAATCAAAATGGCGTAGTTGATTTTAGTGAAAAAGATAGAGAAATTGATTCTAGTTTGACACATCCGATCACAAAACTGATATCAGGTGAACAGAAAATCACATTAGCACCAAAAGAGAAAAAAACAGTAACCTTCAACTTACAAATGCCAAAAGAAAAATTATCTGGAAAAATCGTCGGAGGTTTTTATGTATACAAAGACGAGGCAGATGAAGAGAGTAAAAGTTCAGAAGGCGGCGTCCAAATCACCAACAAATACGCAATGGTTGTTGGTCTACAATTGACTGAAGATGATGAGCCTGTAAAGGCAGAACTAACATTAAACACCATTCAACCTGATTTGATTAATTACAGAACCGCCGTCACAGCAAATCTTCAAAATACTAAGCCAACGTTTGTCAATGATTTAAAAGTTGTAGCAAAAGTAAGTAAAAAAGATTCAGTCGAAGTGATCCATCAAACCACAAAGGAAGAAATGGCAATGGCGCCTAATTCCAATTTTGATTTTCCCATTAGTTGGGATAACCAAGAACTTCTTCCAGGAAAATATATGCTAGATCTAGTTGCAACAACAAAAGACGACGAATGGGCTTTCAAACAAGAGTTTGAAATTACATCCAAAGAAGCTAAAAAATTAACAGAGGAAGCCATAGAAGTTGAAAAAGCACCAAATTATTGGGCAATCGGCGGTATCATTGCTGGCAGTATTTTAGCTGTTGCGATCATGATCATTTTCATTGTACTACTATATAAAAAACGCAAGAAAAAGCAGGAATTAGAAAGAAAACGTCAAGCAAAAAAACGCAAACAGCAACGAAAAAAGCGTGCTGAAAAAACAAAACGTGAAAACAAGACAGATTAAAAACAAAAGAAAGGAGGAAAACGATGAATAAAAAAAAGATTTCACTAGCAATCGTTATTTTTTGTTTCTCCTTCATAAGTTTCTTTTTTGGGGATATTCAACAAGCTGAAGCGAATGATCCATGGGATTATTTTACAGAGGTATATACAAAAGGCAGTATTATTAGGGGAAGTGTTTTTCATCCAGACAAACCAATGATTCGCCCCGAATATCAAGGCTCTACATGGGAAGATATCCTAACAGATGTGACGGATAAATCTGGTAATCGGCTATTTTACGGATTTGGAGAAAAGAATTATAGGTATTACAAAGTTGGTGATGTTATCTACTATAACAATGTTGGTGTTTACAATCATCGTAAATTATCGTTGAAGATCAACTATATTTCAGGTGGAGATGGAGGACTAGGTGATTGGAAATATAAAATTTACCTAAATAATGATGGTTCTTTAGTTCAAACATCAGCTGGCAGTTCTTCCGATATTGAGGGATTAATCTCATATCAGCTTGTTTATACTGATAATAAAGAAGTTGTAAAAGATATTTACTTAGAATTTCCCCAAGTTGTTTATATTCATCAAGGTGGTGGCCCCCCGCCTTCTTTTAGCACAGTCAGTAAAAAAGGCTTAAAGAAAGTTTACCTTAATATACTGGGGTTAGTTTACGCTGGTAGCAAGTTGGATTTCATGACGGGAGAGAAAACAAAAAATGATATGTTGAAAATAGAAGCATCAAGATATTATACTGAGGGACATCCACAAAATTACGTGATTGTTTCTGATAATCAAGAGGCAATCACAATTGGTGCATACAGTGCCTTTAATATAAGCCCAAAATTTAATGTATTTTCAAGTTCAATAGAGGCACCTGGAACGCCACGTTATTCTTCACCAGTTGTGAGCGGTCAACAAAGTTTTAATGGATTGGCGCCAGAATATCAAATAACCCAAAGTCTGGGATCAGCATTTCAAACGTATTATCCAGATAAATTATCAATCATATTAGAAGATAAAGAAGGCATTTTTCCAACTACTGGTTTACCAGACATTAAAGTTTCAAATCGAAATGGAGAATCCATTACAAATAAAGTAAAGATTCAAAGAATTACAACAAAAAAAATAGCTGTTGAACTTTCAACGGCATTACTAGAAGAGCTCAAAAGTAATTCTGTTACGATCAAAGTTAGCTATAGTGATCTTAATCTTTCTAAAATTATGAAGTATTATGATTCAGGCAATGGTACATTCGATATCCCACTTTCAGCCTATAATATCAGGAAAAAAGCTACAGAAGAAATAGTATCTGATACAGAAACAGGAAGTGCGAAACTTATCCCAAGTATTACTGCAACTCCTGTTGAACAAACTGTGTGGATCAATAGCTCTACAAACGATTTAGATCCTACTAAATTATTGAAGAATATAGAAAGCTCCCTTCCCAATGATACTGTAAAATTTGTTGGTTTCTCAGAAGAAAAAATCTTTGATAAGGTACAGGTAGATTCTGTTAGAATAAAACTTCAAAGCCAACAGCTGAGTCAGTTGACTAAAGTAATAGAAGTTCCAATCACTGTTATTGATTATGTCGTTACTGCAGCCTTTTTTGAAAATCAGTCTTGGATTATTAATAATATTAACAATCAACTAAGTCCTAAACAGGTTGGAAAAGATGTCTACTTATCTGATTTGGCTCAAATCAAACAAATCAATACAGATAGTACGAGACCATTTCCAGGACAATATATCCCTAAAAATATCAAGTATTTTAAAAATTTAGAACTCTTATATTTAAGAAATACAAAAATGTCTGGAATCTTGCCAAAAGAGTTGGGACAATTAGATAAAATGAAAGATCTAAGAATCTTTGACAACACGCTTACTGGGGAAATACCTCAAGAATTAGGAAATTTAAAAGAGTTGGAGTATTTGATCTTAGATCAAAATGGTTTAACAGGTACGGTGCCAAATGAATTAGCTGATTTATCTAAGCTTCATACACTTTATTTGAATAAAAATAACTTAGTTGGACAGTTACCAACTTTTAGTGACGGCTTCAAAATCTTAATGGTGACTGATAATCAGATTACTTATAACTCAGCTGCTGTACCAAACTTTTTAACAAGTGCAGATAAAAAGAGTTATGCCCAAACTTTTATTGGTAGTATGAGTTTAACTGGTAAAGAACAAGTTACGGTAACTGATCTGGCAACGACCATGATTAAGCCCTTTGATTCAACTAACGCTGGTTATTTTGACTTAACAGCTAAGGCTCAAAATGAGATTCCTCTTTATGCTGAACATGAGTTTAAAATTATCGATGAAACAACAAAAGAAAGCTTATATGAAGGAAAAGCAGATAAGAATACTGCGATTCCTTATAAAAGAGGAATGATTTACAAAGTTATCATGGATCAAGCGGATCAAAATCCGAAGAATCAATGGATCGTCAAAACGAAAATACCTGAACTAAAATTGGACAGTGTTCCTTCAGAGATGGCCTTTTCCATTCCTTTGGGTAAAGACTTGAAAAAACCAGTCCAATTAACTGGAAAAGTCTCTGTTTTCGATAATCGTGATAAAGGCAATTGGCAATTAAGCATGACGCCAAGCACGCTAAAATCTGATACTAAAGATCTTAAAGGAAGTTACAGTTACATTGATTCCAAAGGAGAGCATTGGATCGTTTCTGACCAAAAAGTAACGATTGAAAAAGGACAAAGTGATGCTGAGAATGAAGTGATTCCAATTTCAGATCAATGGACGGATAAAAAAGGTTTACAATTTACAATGAATGGGTCTAATTTTATTGGAAAGTACCAAGGAACAGTGATATGGACATTGGAAGATGTGCCGAATTAAGCATCACAGTTTGATTTCTAAAAATTAGATGAGCATAAAAAGTACTGCTTGGTTGCTGGAAGATGTTCTTGCTGTTGATTAGCCAAGAGCATCTTTCAGAATACATATAAGGAAATGTCAGCCAAAGCTCAAGACATAAAAAGTTAGACAAGAAAATAAAGAAATGGAGGAATAGCTATGTATACGATCGGCTTTTTGACGTTACAAACCATGAAAAAATCAGCTCATGTTGAGTTTCTGACAAGTAAAGGCTGGGACATTGTTCCAGTGACTGAAGAGGAATTTTCTATAGATGTTGACAAGATTGATGCATTGGTGATTCAAGAAGAAGCAATGCCTGTTACGTGCCGGTGGTTAATGGAAATCACGCGTCAAGTAACCGAGGTACCAATTTATTTATTGTCTACTAGTGGAGGGAAACATTCCAATATTGTCTACTTACAGCTAGGGGTAGAAGCTTGTTTTCCAATTGAAATAGATCAAGAAGAATTTTATTATACAATGACTAATTTATTGGTGCGTCGTTATAAAATGGGGAAACATATAAAGGAAGAAAATCGAAATATGTACTCATTGAAATCCGCAGGGTTAGAGTTAGTTCCTAGCAATCTAAGTGTTGTCATCGATGGGGAAGAAGAAATCATCTTGACTAGAAAAGAGTTTCAAGCAATGGAGCTTCTATACAATAATCCATGTCGTGCAATAACGTATGAAGAATTTAAAGAGAAAATGTGGGATCCTGAACAAAATGAACCAGAAAAAAATTATCGTATTGCCAATGTCGTTTTCCATTTACGAAATAAAATAGAACAAAACCCAATGAACCCAAGGTTTATTAAAACAGTCCGTTCAAAAGGATACATGTTGGACATGAAATAAAAAAAGAGTCCTTGCATTTTATCTTATTTGATGTTATTCTTATCACTCTTAAAAAGTAATCATTACGATTTAGAAAGGGTGAAAGAAAGCATGGCTAAAAAATCAAAAATTGCCAAAGCAAAACATCAACAAGCACTAATTGAAAAATATGCTGAACAGCGCATTGGGTTAAAAGCGAGCAAAGACTATGAAGCGTTAGCAAAATTACCAAAAGATTCCAATCCAAATCGCTTGAAAAATCGCGATTTGATCGATGGACGACCAAGAGCATATATGCGCAAATTTGGCATGTCACGGATCAATTTTAGAACATTAGCACATCAAGGGAAAATTCCTGGTGTACACAAAGCAAGCTGGTAATCATTAGAACAGGAAACCGACGAATAGATGCAAAGAGGTGATTGGATGGAGAAACAAGATCTTTCAAGTGCACGTAGACGATTGAAGTGCAGGAATAGAAAAACAAGAAAACGAGCATTGAAAATTATTCAGCAGTATAAACGGGAACAAAGACATCGAGTGATGACTTCTGGTAGTGTTGGCTGAGTATTTTACGAATCGGATAAACAAATGAAGTTCTTCCTTTTTATTGTAGAAGGGAAGGGCTTTTTTGTTTTTAGTGGAGTTATTAAGATTGCATTTTATACGATTGTTTTGGCTAGTCCGCTTTTATTAGTGTGATTCATAATTAAGAGAACTTTTCTACAATTTTTAGTAATGTGAGGGAAACTATCCGTTTTGTGATTCACAAGTAATGAGACTTCTCTCCCTTTGGTCGCCAAGTACAGTTCATCATCTGCTCTGGCAAAGCTATTCGTAGTGATTCACAAGTAATGAGACAACGCTCCTTTTAGTCGCCAAGTATAGTTCATCATCAGTTCTGGCAAAGCCAGTCGAGGTGTTTCACAAGTAATGAGACAACGCTCCTTTTAGTCGCCAAGTACAGTTCATCATCAGCTCTGGCAAAGCCAGTCGAGGTGTTTCACAAGTAATGAGACAACGCTCCTTTTAGTCGCCTTGTACTGTTCAACATCTATTCTGTCTACTTTGTAGCCAATCATAGTGTTTCACAGCAATATCCAGGAACTTTCCAACCGAAATCTAGGAAGAAAGCTCTTTCAAATTTTTGTATAGTAATAGTGTAGACGTGTAACCGTTTTATTTTTCCACAAAATAATATAAGTAGATTACTGGAGGTTTTTGAATGACGTTGAAAGTCGGAATTATCGGTTGTGGTGGGATTGCTAATGGCAAACATTTACCCGCGCTTGCACAAGTGAAAGAAGTGGAGCTAGTTGCTTTTTGCGATTTGATTAGTGAACGAGCAGAAGAAGCCAAAATGCATTATGGAACGTTGACCGCTAAAACATTTACGAATTATCAAGAGATGCTTGAAGAAATGGATTTAGATGTGGTTCATGTTTGTACACCAAATAGTACACACGCAGAATTATCAATTGCTGCAATGGAAGCTGATTGTCATGTGATGTGTGAAAAACCAATGGCAAAAACAGCTGCTGAGGCGCGTAGTATGATCGAAGCAGCCAATAAGACGGGAAAAAAATTGACGATCGGGTATCAAAATCGTTTTCGAAAAGATTCGACGTACTTGCATGAAATTTGTGATGAAGGCGAATTAGGCGAGATTTACTTTGCCAAAGCACATGCCATTCGTCGTCGTGCAGTGCCAACTTGGGGTGTTTTTCTTGATGAAGCAGCGCAAGGCGGCGGACCGTTGATCGATATTGGGACGCATGCGTTGGATCTGACGTTGTGGATGATGAACAATTACAAGCCTAAATATGTTGTAGGGAAAGCGTACCATAAATTAGCTGAGACAGAAGATGCTGCGAATGCGTGGGGTTCTTGGGATCCTAAAAAGTTTACTGTTGAAGATTCAGCTTTCGGTTTTATCATAATGGAAAATGGTGCAACGATCTTTTTGGAATCTAGTTGGGCATTAAATAGTTTAGATGTAAAAGAAGCTAAGACCACTTTACATGGTACTAAAGGTGGTGCAGATATGAATAATGGTTTAACGATCAACGGAGAAGACCACAGCACACTTTTTGAGAAGAAGATTGAATTAGAACCTGGTGGTGTTGATTTTTACGATGGCGCAGGAGACAAACCAGAAGTTTTAGAAGCACAATCTTGGATCGATGCGATCTTAAATGATACAGAACCTGTCGTTAAACCAGAACAAGCTTTAGTTGTGACCGAAATTCTTGAAGCAATCTACAAAGCATCCGAGACAAATCAGCCTGTATTTTTCAATTAAATCTAGATTATCTAGCTTCACGGGCTAGTACTACGCTTTGCTTCGATCACATCAATTCCTAAGAGCTAAAGCTCTAAGGATTGAAGGTCTCGGAAAAAAGATAAATTATGAATGAGGCAAAAAGTGCCTCATTCATAATTTCCTATTTTTCAGTCGAGACTAAACGAGCCCGATACGCTTTTAAATTAGGGAGGAAAAATAATGATCCAAGTTACCGTGTGGAATGAATTCCGTCATGAGAAAACAGATGAAGCTGTAAAAAAAGTTTACCCATCCGGCATTCATCAACAGATAGCTAATTTTTTAAAAGAAGATGATTTTTCTGTTCGAACGGCTACCTTAGACGAACCAGAACATGGTTTAACGCAAGACGTTCTAGCGAATACCGATGTTTTGATTTGGTGGGGACATGTGGCTCATCAAGAAGTTTCAGATGAAATCGTTCAACGGGTCTATCAATGTGTTCTTGAAGGAATGGGTTTAGTTGTGCTTCATTCAGGACATATGTCAAAAATTTTTATGAAACTAATGGGCACATCCTGTGACTTAAAATGGCGGGAAGCGCAAGAACATTGCCGCATCTGGACAGTAGCGCCAAGTCATCCAATCGTAGAAGGTATTGGTGAGTATATCGAACTTGAAAAAGAAGAAATGTACGGTGAACATTTTGATATCCCGACACCGGATGACTTGATTTTTATCAGTTGGTATCCTGGTGGCGAAGTTTTCCGAAGTGGCTGTACGTATCATCGCGGGAATGGAAAGATCTTTTATTTTCAGCCAGGGCATGAAACATATCCTTCTTACTACAATAAAGAAGTGCAAAAAGTAATCAAAAATGGTGTCCGTTGGTGTCAGCCAACTCAAAATGTTTATCCCAATTACGGTCACCATGAACCATTAGAACCCATTACGAACAAGAAAGGAACGGAACAATGAAATTAGGTGTATTTACTCCCTTATTTAATAATTTAAGCTTTGAAGAAATGATCGATACAGTCGCAAAATCAGGATTAGAAGCTGTTGAAATCGGAACAGGCGGCTCACCTGGAAATGCTCATTTGGATATTGATAAACTATTAGCGAGTTCAGAGGCTAGAAAAGAGTATTTAGCAAAACTTGCTGACAAAGGCTTAACGATCAGTGCTTTGAGTTGTCATAATAATCCAATCTCGCCACTGAAAGAAACAGCACAAGAAGCAGATGAATTAGTACAAAAAACAATCAAACTTGCTTCATTAATGAATGTATCAGTTGTTAACGGTTTTTCTGGTGTATCAGGAGGAAACCCGACGGATACCCAAGTCAATTGGCCTGTTTTACCTTGGCCGACGGAGTACGATGATAATTACAATTATCAATGGGAGAAAAAGTTGATTCCTTATTGGAAAAATATCAATACGATCGCAGAATCTGCTGGTGTGAAAATTGGGATTGAATTGCATGGTGGTTTCTTATGTCACACACCTTATACAATGCTAAAATTGCGTGAAGCAACGGGCAAAGCAATCGGCTGTAATTTAGATCCAAGTCATTTATGGTGGCAAGGAATCGATCCAGTCGCAGCCGTGAAAATTTTAGGTGAAGCAGATGCAATTCATCATTTTCATGCGAAAGATACGTATTTAGATCAAGACAATATCAATATGCATGGACTAACGGATATGCAGCTATATGGTAACGTTAAAACTCGTGCATGGACTTTCCGCTCAGTAGGTTGCGGCCATGATTTAAACGTCTGGTCGGATATTATCAGTGCGCTGAGAATTTACGGTTATGACTATGTTTTAAGCATTGAACATGAAGACCCGATTATGTCCACAGAAGAAGGCTTGAATAGAGCGATTACTAATTTGAAAAGCATTATGATCAAAGAACAACCTGCCCAAATGTGGTGGGCATAATTAAGGAAACAACGTTTCATATAGTCGCCTTGTACTGTTCAACATCTGTTCGCTATCTCTTTCGCTAACCAAAAATCAATCATTCTCATTAATAGAAAGGACGCAAAAAATGACAGCAATCAACTTCGCCGTAATCGGCTATGGTGGTATGGGTTCCTACCATATCCACAACATCATACCTAATGAAAACGAACGAATTCACGTCGTAGGAACTTACGATATTTCTGGTGAACGTCAAAAAATCTCCAGTCAACATAATCACAAAATTTATGACTCGTTAGAAGAAGTACTAACAGATGAAACAATCGAAGCCGTACTGATTGCGACACCCAATGATTCTCACAAAGACTTAGCGATTCAAGCACTAAAAGCAGGAAAACATGTCGTCTGCGAAAAACCAGTTACGATGAATGTAGCAGATTTAGATGAAATCCTAAACGTTGCCAAAAAAACAGGCCAAACCTTTATGGTCCATCAAAATCGTCGTTGGGACCCAGATTTTCTAATCACACGGGAACTATACAAAAATCAACAAATTGGAGAATTATTCCAAATCGAAACCCGAGTTCAAGGGGCTAATGGTATTCCTGGAGATTGGCGTCATGAATTAAAACATGGTGGTGGAATGCTTTTAGACTGGGGAGTTCACTTATTAGACCAACTATTATTTCTAGTCGATAGCCGCATCGAAAAAGTATCTGCCGATTTAAGCTATATTCTTGGCGATGAAGTCGACGATGGTTTTATCGCCTATATTATTTTTGAAAATGGCATCCGAGCAATCATCGAAGTGGGCACAACCAATTACACTAAACTACCACGCTGGTATCTAAAAGGAACCAAAGGCACGGCAATCATTCACGATTGGGATTTAACGGGTGAAATGGTGGTCGAATCAGGGAAACAAGATATTCAAGCACCAAAACCAATTCAAGCAGGTGTGGGCTTAACGAAAACGATGGCACCGCCATCAGAAGAGGCAACAGAAACAAAAGCTTTACCACAAGCAACTGCTGAATACGATACATTCTATAAAAACTTTTACAATGTTGTAAGAGAAAAGGCTGAACCTGTAGTCAAAAATGAAGAAGTTCGGCAAGTAATGGTGCTGATCGAAGAAATTTTTAAAGCTGCGAAAAGATAAGGTAGATACGTCTAAGGTAAAGTTTCCTAGAAGAGGGAGCTTTACTTTTTTTTCGTCTAAGCATAAAATATTAAAGGACGCTTTACGAAAGAGAAAAGGGAGAATGGTGTGAAGAAAAAATTACAAATACTCAATAAAAAACCAGTTAAGTATTCGCTGATCGTGATAGGATTACTGTTACTGGCTTTAATTAGCAACTTATATTTACAATGGTGCCAAAATGAATTGTCATTGGATTTAGTGTTTAAATTTGCCTTTTCATGGCATACAGAAAAATTTATTCTAGGCAGTCTAGTCCTACTGATATTTTTATTATTTTTATGCAGTTTAGCGGGTTCACTGCTTCTTGGAAGTGCGCTTTATGCCATTACGATCGGTATTTTAGGTTTTGCTGATTATCAAAAAATGTTTTACCGAACAGAACCGATCTATCCAGATGATCTAAAAATGATCACTGAATTTGGCTTATTAAGAGAAATGATCGGAACGATTCCCTTCATTATTATTTTATTGATTGCAGTGATTGGTTTGTTCTTTTTCGCAAGAGCCATTTACAAAAGTCGCTTGCTGTCAAAAAAAATACAGATCATTCGCATTTCAGGTTTAATGATCACAATGGCATTATTGGTGTATGTCAGTGATTTCAACAACCCAAATAATCTATTAAGAAAAGCCTATAACGAAACTGCTTTGTGGATTCCGTATAGTCAAAAAATGAATTATTATAATACCGGTTTTATGGGTGGTTTTTTATATAACTTAAAAGTGGACGCAATGGACAAACCAGAAAACTACTCACAAAAGACCATCGAAGGCATTACCTCAAAATACACAAAAACAGCTCAAGAGACAAAAAGTTCATTGGAAGAACAACCAAATATTATCTTTGTGATGAGTGAAAGTTTTTCAAATCCGCAACATTTAACTGGTGTAACCGCCAATAAAGATCCATTAAAAGCCTATTACGATATTGCCAAAACAACCTATAGTGGTCAAATGCTTTCGCAAAATTACGGTGGAGGAACTGCAAATATTGAATTTGAGGCTTTAACCAGTTTTTCTATGGAATTGTTCAATCCTCAATTGACGACGCCTTATACAATGTTGATCCCGAAAATGAAAGAAATTCCATCGATCGTTTCACTTTTAAATCAGCAAGACTATCGAACAACAGCCATTCATCCGTACAATACATCAATGTATAAGCGCAAAGATGTGTACCAAACAATGGGATTTAATCAATTTATTAGTGAAGAGACGATGAATTACACAGAAACACTTGAAAATAATCCTTATATATCTGATGAATCGGCCTATAAAGAAGTATTGGACTTATTAAAAGAAGAGCAAAATCCGCAATTTGTTCATTTAGTGACAATGCAAACCCATATGCCATACAGCGATAAATATAAAACCTCAGATTATTCTTCACAAAGTTTAGGAAATAAAAAGGCAATCGACAGCTACATGCAAGATGTGGCTTATAGTAGTGAAGCATTGAAGCAATTTACAAGGGAATTGAAAGAATTGAAAAGACGAACTTTAGTTGTTTTTTGGGGCGATCATTTGCCTAGTATCTACTCAGATGAAATCAAGGTGGACAACGATGAAGTGAACATGCATCAAACGGAATTTTTAATGTATGATAATCAAGGAAAACTTAGCGAAAAAAATACCAATGATGCTGTTACTAGTCCCTTTTACTTTGCTCCTTCACTATTTGAACAAAGCGGCATGGAAATGACTGGTTTTTACCAACTACTATCGGAATTAGAAAAACAAGTACCCGCTTTTGAGAAAAGTTTCTATTATAAAGATAAAAAATGGAGTAAGACACTTGCCCTTAATAAAGAACAAGAAGAATTGTATGAAGACTATCGTTTGATTCAATATGATATTGTTTCTGGAGAGCGTTATAGTTTAAAAAATGATTTTTTTAAATAAAAAGAGGAGTACACGTGATGAGTTTTAAAAAGAAAGACAATCAGATATACTATAATCCCATTCGGCGAGCTGTCATACAACATCAAATGATTCAACCGGGAGATAAAGTAGCGATTGGCATGAGTGGTGGAAAAGACAGTACTAGTCTATTGTATTTTTTAGATATGATCAGTAAGCAAAAACGCCTAGGCTTTGAATTTGAAATCATGCCAATAACTTTAGCGATGGGGTTTGATATGGACATCAGTCCTTTGCAGGAATTTGTGGAAGGATTAGGCTATGAACTAGATGTTGTGCCAACAAATATTGCTCAAGTTGTATTTGACATTCGAGAAGAACGCTCGCCTTGTTCCCTTTGTGCCAAATTGCGTCGGGGCATTTTGTATAAGCGTGCCAAAGAAATCGGCTGTAATAAAGTAGCTTTGGGTCATCATCTGGATGATGCAATTGAAACTTACTTTATGAATTTTCTATTTCACGGTCAAATGGCTAGTTTTGACCCAATTAGTTATCTATCAAAAACAGATATTACGCTGATCCGTCCATTGCTTTATGTTGAAGAGAAACAGATTATTCAGTTTGTTCAAAGAGAAGGGCTGCCTGTCATTTTTAATCCATGTCCAGTCGATAAGAAAACCAAACGAGAAGAAATCAAACATCTTGTTAGCGGATTAGCTCAAAGCTATCCTGATATTAGAGAAAAATTTATTATGGGAATGGAGCAAGGGATATCTGAGAATTTCTGGACGAAGTCGATGAAACCAATTGATCATTTGTAGTTAGCCTCTAGAGGGACGGAATAGAATGAAGAAATTAATAGCGTTGTTGTTATTGGTACTTGTGGGATGTTCTGAGACGAGTTTACTTAAAACACAAGAAGAAATAAGCTTCGAAAAAACTAAGAGCGAAAAAGTCGATTTTAAATTTGAAGGGAAAAAATTGCTGATCACGAACAACTCAAAAGATGTTCTCACCGTTTTTGAATCAGAAACGAAATTTTCAATAGAAAAAAATAAAAAATGGATTTTAGCTGATAGAACGACCGGTCTCCTTGCGTGGTCTGGTGGTGCTTCAAGCAAAACTGTTTATGAATATGATTTAACTAATGAACTTTCGGAAATTGATTCAAATAAGGTCAAAATAACTGTGTATTATACTTTTGGATCTAGCACGGAAGGCAAACGCCATGAAAAAGAGATGATTTATGAACAATAGATATTATACGGAATGAGCTAGCAAAAGAAGCTGTTCTGCAGCCGCTAATTCAAAAAACTAAGACTGAGACATAACGCTATGAGTCATGTCTCAGTCTTAGTTTTTTTTGATTAATTACGACTTTCTTCCTATATATGGATTAAAAATCAAAATAAATCATTTGTTACCCTTGAGGACTACCAAAAATTCATTCTAAAGTCCTATGACAAATAACTAAAAAGAAGGCATAATAGGTACATAAGGAAAACACCCTCGGGTGAAAAATTTGCTAAGGAGGCAATTTCCATGAAAGAAAGAGAAAGAGTATTAGACTTAGTTAAAAAAGGTATCCTATCTTCAGAGGAAGCTTTAGTTTTATTAGAAAATATGGCGACAGAAAAAGATGAAAAACAAATCAAAAAAGCTGCCGACCAAGTAAATGCAACTGTTGACACAAAAGAAAATGACAAAGTCGTAGATTTATTAAATAAGTTAGAAAGTCAAAAAGAAGAAGAAATCGTTGAACCTGAAATTTCTGATGAGGACGTCAAAGCAAAAGAAGCACAAGACCATGAACGTTTAGAAAAAATTCTAGACAATCTAGCGACAGAAGCAAATCGCGCATCTGTTGAGTTGGATGAAATCAACGCTGAAATTGCAGGTGTTAAAGAAGAAATCAAGGAAGCACAAGAAAAATTGATGGAACTAAACACTAAAGAAGAATTGAGCGAATTAACAAATGAAGAGTTAGAGTTGAGAACTTCATTAGAAGCTGAAATCAAATCTTTAGAAGATTCATTAGACGAAAGAATCCAAGAAAAAATTGCTTTAGAAGCTGAACTGAAAAACATTCGCAAAGAGCAATGGTCTGAAACAAAAGATCGTGTTACTTCAAAATTTGATATTCCAGATGATTGGAAAGATCAAGCAACAGATACGATCAATCAAGTTGGCGAAAAAATGAGTGAAGCCGGCTCTCAATTAGGTTCTTTCTTGAAGAAAACATTTAATGCATTCTCAGAAACCATGAACGATAATATGGAATGGAAAGATGTTAGCTTTAAAGTACCAGGAGTTGCTACAACGAAATTTGATCATGAATTTAACTATCCTGCACCACTTGCAAGTTTGATCGATGTTAAAGTAGCAAATGGGAATATCGTGTTTAAAACATGGGATCAACCAGATGTTAAAGTAGAAGGTAAAATCAAACTTTATGGTAAAATGGATGCTGAAACACCGCTTGAAGCATTCTTGGAAAGAAGCCAAATCGATGTAGATGATGAAGTCATTTCATTCCAAATTCCAAATAAACGGGTTCGTGCAGATCTAATTTTTTACTTACCTGAGCGCACATTTGATCACGTATCAATCAAATTATTAAATGGAAATGTATTAGTTGAATCATTAAAAGCGAAAGATGTTTATACTAAGTCAACAAATGGTTCAATCACATTTAATCACATTGATGCAACGATGCTTGAAATCGAAGGCGTGAATGGTGATATCAAAGTTTTAGATGGTGAGATCTTAGACAATATCATTGAAACAGTTAATGGTACTGTAACGATCGCTGCAACACCACAAACAATCGGTGTTTCATTGATCAATGGTGACGTTCGTATCACAGCGAAAGAAAAAAATCTACGTAAAGTAGAAGCAAGTTCTGTTAACGGAAATGTGAAAATCGCATTACCAAATGAACTTGGTGTCGAAGGAACCGTAAAAACTAGCTTAGGCAGTATCAATAGCCGTTTAAGTGACTACGAAGTGATTCGTGAGAAAAAAGAAAGAACGAATCAATTACTACAATTTAGACGATTGAATAATGAAGATATGGCTCAAATCAATGCTTCTACAACAACAGGAAACATTTATTTAAAAGACACAGATAAATAGATGTGTAGAACTTGATGATTTAAAACGTGTCAACTCTGCGTTGATAGTTAAGAGAAATCCTCTTAGCTATCAATGTAGAAATAATTAGAAAAAAAAGGATGATTCTTCATCCATTCTATTGTAAAATCTAAGAGATGAGAGGTGAAAAAAATGAGAAAACGATTGACAAAATCTCCCAATAACGTGGTATTAACAGGAACCTTAGCAGGAATTGCAGAATGGTTAGGTATCGATCCTACGATTGTACGTGTGATTTACGTGGTAGCTAGCTTTATCTTTATTGGCAGTCCAATTTTACTATATATTCTGTTAGCTGTGTTGATTCCTTCTGGTAGAAGTAGAAATTACAACGGTTATGGACATCAAAATCCATATAATAGAAATACCCGTAATCCAAATCCATACGCTAATGAACAAAAACAAAGAAAACAAGCAGAAAAAGTGAATGATGATGACTGGAGTGACTTTTAATGACCTATTTTCAACGTTTGATCGTTAATACGTTGACATTTATTTCACTCTCAGTAATTTTTCCAAATATGATTTATGTGAGAAGTATCTGGATGGCGATCATTGCAGCATTTGTGCTTTCCATATTAAATATGCTAGTAAAACCAGTGTTGACGATTTTATCACTTCCATTTACTTTACTTACATTTGGCTTGTTTAGCTTCATTGTGAATGCAGCGATTTTGAAGATGACATCTTCTTTCGTTGGTGAGATGAATTTTGGATTTTCTAGCTTTGGAGCAGCGATTCTAATGGCAGTGATCATGTCTGTAGTTAATATGATTGTTAGTGAACGTAATCTGGATAAATACAAAGAATAAGGATAAAACCCAAACGATAAGTTGGGTTTTATCCTTTTCTTTATGCAAATGGATCAGCAAGTTCAACTAATTGACATTCATTGTGTTGATTAATATAGCTAGATAAAATATTGATAAAATCAACTTGTTCTTTAGAAAATTGCTGAATTTTTTCAGGTTCATTTTTTGGAAGAATTTTTTTAGCTAATTCATTCGGTGTATATTTAGAAAAGGTTTGCTTCGTAAGTGTTCGACTAGCAAGCACGATTCCTTGGTGGACTAGATAATATTTAATTTTGTAGCCAATCGGAATATATAGCAGTTGCCAATTTGTTTGGTTTGCTAAAACTAATTTTTTATTTTGATTGAAAAAACGAATAAGGAATTGCCAATCTTCACGTAGTTTCGCTGCTTTTTCAAATGAATAATTTTCAGAAGCCGAAAGCATTTTTGCTTCTAAGCGTTTTTGAGGCAGTTGATTATTCAAGGTAAATGCACCGAGTAATTCTTCCGTAATGACACTTAGATCTAGTGGAGGTGTGAAATTTTCAGAGAAAGACTGTTGCCAGTAATTTTTTTTGTTCAGTCCATATAAATTTTCCAAAATCAGTTTTAATTCTGAAAGTTTTCGGTTGATTGGAAAAGGACCAAAACAATTTGCTGTTGTTGGGATAGAGCGTATATTAATGGTTAGATCGTTATTTTCAGTATGAATTTCAATATATTTATATTTCTCAAAAGAATTCATTTGACGATTATAAATGGGTCTGTATTCTTGAATCAGTTGGCATTCTAATAAAAGTGCATCAAGCTCAGAGTCTACTTCAATAACATCAAAATCAGTTAGTTGTTGAATCAGTCTTAGGGTTTTACTAGAATGCTGTTTGTTTTTGACAAAGTAGCTTCCGACCCGTTCACGCAGTTTTTTTGCTTTCCCTACGTAAATAATTGTTTCATGTTTATCTTTCATTAAGTAGACACCGGGGGCTAAAGGTAGATTTCTTGCTTGTTCTTTTAAATTATTTTTCATAAGAAACACATCCAATTGATTGTTTTTGACTGGATAAGTGATACAAACTAAGTATACAAATTAATGAGAGATAGTCAATCATTCGTTACGACTCAACGAGATGCTGTTTGATACTGGATAAGATAAGAAAGGAATAAAATTTGATGGGACAAAACATGGACAATCTTCTTAATAGCTAGAAAGTTCTCACCTGAAATGATAAAATGGAACGAGTAGAGAACTGAAAGGAATGGATGATCAATATGGAAGAAGTTGTAAAAATTCATCAACTGGTAGAGAAGCTTTCTTTAGAAGTCGTTTATGGCGATGAAGAAAGTTTAAATAGAGAAATCACAACAGGAGATATTTCCCGTCCTGGACTGGAATTGACTGGGTACTTTAATTATTATCCTCACAATCGGTTGCAGTTATTTGGTAGTAAAGAGATCACATTTTCTGAACGGATGATACCTGAGGAACGTTTGATGGTGATGCGTCGTTTATGTGAGAAGGATACACCAGCTTTTATCATTTCTAGAGGACTAGAAGCGCCTGAAGAGATGGTACAAGCAGCGAAAGAAAAAGGGTTAGCAGTGTTGCGTTCACCGATTTCTACATCAAGATTGTTAGGAGAGTTATCCAGTTATCTGGATAGTCGCTTGGCAGCAAGAACAAGTGTACATGGCGTTTTAGTCGATGTTTATGGGCTTGGTGTCTTGATTCAAGGTGATAGCGGTATCGGTAAAAGCGAGACAGCATTAGAGTTGATCAAGCGTGGGCATCGATTGATTGCGGATGATCGTGTAGATGTTTATCAGCAAGATGAATTGACTGTTGTGGGTGAACCACCAAAGATTTTACAGCATTTGATCGAAATTCGCGGAATCGGAATCATAGATGTAATGAATTTATTTGGAGCAAGTGCTGTGCGTGGTTTTATGCAAGTACAACTTGTGGTTTACTTAGAAGCATGGGAAAAAGATAAGAAATACGATCGTTTAGGGTCGGATGATGCAATGGTAGAAATTGCTAGTGTTGATGTTCCTCAAATTCGTATTCCTGTGAAAACAGGACGAAATGTTGCGATTATCATTGAAGTGGCAGCCATGAATTTCCGTGCGAAAACTATGGGATATGATGCAACAAAATCATTTGAAGAACGTTTGACTCGTTTGATTGAGGAAAATTCAGGGAATATCTAGCTACGCGGGCTAGCACTTCGGAAAAAAGATAAATGATGACAGAGGTAAAGAACACTTCAGTCATAGTTTTCTATTTTTCTGTCGGAGCTGAGCGAGCCCATTCTGTTTGTAATAATATCTAGCTACGCGGGCTAGCACTTCGGAAAAAAGATAAATGATGACAGAGGTGAAGAACACCTCAATCATAATTTCCTATTTTTCTGTCAGAGCTGAGCGAGCCCGCTTCGCTTTTAAATTAGGAGGAAGCCAAATGTTAGGACAAGTAAATCCAGTTGCACTAAATCTTTTTGGAATCGCTGTGTACTGGTATGCAATTATTATTGTTTCCGGAATCGTACTAGCTGTTTGGCTAAGTAGTAGAGAAGCAGTTCGTGTCGGTTTAAAAGAAGATGATGTGATTGATTTTATGTTATGGGGCTTACCAAGTGCCATTATTGGTGCTCGTTTGTATTATGTGATTTTTCAGTGGCAAGATTATGTGGATAATCCAATCGAAATTATTTTGACTAGAAATGGTGGACTAGCGATTTATGGTGGTTTGATCGGTGGGGGTCTGGCATTATTTTTCTTTACAAGGCATCGTTTTATTTCAACTTGGACTTTTTTAGATATTGCAGCTCCAAGTGTGATTTTAGCGCAAGGGATCGGACGTTGGGGGAATTTTATGAACCATGAAGCGTATGGTCCAGCAACTACACGAGCCTTTTTAGAAGGTTTACATTTACCTAAATTCATTATTGATAATATGAATATTGATGGAACATATCATCAACCGACTTTCTTATATGAATCAATCTGGAATGTCTTAGGTTTTATCGTATTGATTACTTTAAGAAAAAAGAAAAATTTCTTAAAAGAAGGCGAAGTCTTTTTAGGCTATATTATCTGGTATGCTTTCGGCCGATTCTTTATTGAAGGCATGCGTACAGATAGTTTATACGCATTTGGAAGTATTCGGGTCTCACAATTAGTTTCTCTGGTGTTATTTTTCGGTGCGATTGCACTGGTGGTTATTCGCCGTAAAAAAGGATCAGTAGAGTTTTATAATCGTGAAAAAGGAACCGCAAAAAAGGCAGTTTAGAACTGCCTATTCCCCTTAAGCTATGGTAGAATGTTAAGTGGGTATGAAAGTTATAAAATTAGTAATTTATTTTGGTTAGTTAAAGAAATAGGAATCTGAATGATGAGTATAAATTTGCAAAAAAGCGAGACGATGTATTCAGCTTTTCTTATTTTGAAAGGAGATTTTCACCAATGAAACAAAAAGTTGCTGTTTTAGGTCCTGGTTCATGGGGAACCGCATTGGCACAAGTTTTAGCAGAAAATGGTCATGAGGTTCGCATTTGGGGACATAATAAAGCACAAATTGATGAAATCAACACGCACCATACGAATCATCACTATCTTCCTGATTTAGTCATTCCAGAATCCATTCAAGGGAAGATGTCGCTGGAGGAATGTATTGCAGACGCAGATGCGGTCTTGTTTGTTGTTCCAACAAAAGCGATTCGGACGGTTGCACAAGAGTTTACAGCTAAATGTAGGAATCAGCCATTGATCATTCATGCTAGTAAAGGCTTGGAACAGGGGAGTCATAAACGTATATCAGAAGTTTTAATGGAAGAAATTCCAGCTGAAAAAAGACGAGGTGTAGTTGTATTATCTGGTCCAAGTCATGCAGAAGAAGTAGCGGTTCATGATATTACAACGATTACTGCTGCAAGTGAGAATCTAGTAGAAGCAACGTATGTTCAAAAGCTATTTATGAATGATTATTTTAGAATTTATACAAATGATGATGTGATTGGTGTAGAAACAGGCGCAGCCTTGAAAAATATTATTGCTCTAGGTGCTGGTGCGATTCATGGGTTGGGATTTGGTGATGATGCAAAAGCTGCAATCATGACACGCGGTTTAGCTGAGATCAGTCGCTTAGGTGTGGCGATGGGCGCAAATCCTTTAACGTTTATTGGATTGAGCGGAGTTGGTGACTTGATTGTTACTTGTACCAGTGTTCACTCACGTAATTGGCGTGCTGGAAATCTTCTTGGAAAAGGACATAGTCTAGATGAAGTTCTTGAAAACATGGGCATGATTGTTGAGGGTGTCTCAACCACAAAAGCAGCCTACGAATTGTCTCAACAGCTGAATGTTGACATGCCGATTACAGAAGCTATTTATAAGGTGTTGTATGAAGGTCAAGATGTAAGACAAGCAGCAAAAGAGATTATGCTGCGTGATGGTAAGATGGAAAACGAATTTTCAATATAATTTTTAGGAGGCCATTTGGCATGAAAGTAAAAAAAGCGGTTATACCAGCAGCTGGATTAGGAACAAGATTTTTACCAGCGACAAAAGCAATGGCAAAAGAAATGCTGCCAATCGTGGATAAACCAACGATTCAATTTATTGTGGAAGAAGCGTTGGCATCTGGGATCGAAGATATTTTGATCGTTACAGGAAAAGCAAAGCGTCCGATCGAAGACCATTTCGATGCAAATTTTGAACTAGAAAGTAATCTTCGTGAGAAAAATAAAACAGATTTATTGAAATTAGTAGAAGAAACAACAGATGTCAATCTTCACTTTATTCGTCAATCTCATCCTAAAGGGTTAGGACATGCGGTTTTACAAGCAAAAGCATTTGTTGGAAATGAACCATTCGTTGTAATGCTTGGCGACGATATCATGGAAGACAAAATTCCGTTGTCTAAACAATTGATGAATGATTATGATGAAACACATGCATCAACGATCGCTGTAATGAAAGTTCCTCATGAAGAAACTTCAAAATATGGTATCATCAATCCAGAAGCTGAAGTTTCCAAAGGCTTGTATAATGTGAATAGTTTTGTTGAAAAACCGACACCAGAAGAAGCGCCGAGTGATTTAGCGATTATCGGACGTTACTTACTCACACCAGAGATTTTCCATGTATTAGAGTCACAAGAACCAGGTGCTGGTGGTGAAATTCAATTAACGGATGCGATCGATACATTGAATAAAACCCAACGTGTATTTGCTAGAGAATTCACTGGCAAACGTTATGATGTGGGTGACAAGTTTGGCTTCATGAAAACAAGTATTGAGTATGGATTAGTGCATCCAGAAGTGAAAGCTAACTTACGCGATTATATTATCGAATTAGGTGCTGAACTTGCTAAAGAAGACGAATCAAAAAAGAAATAGACAAAACCGATTCATATGATCTTTTTTAGGTGGAGACTAGGTTGAGACGGAGAATTAAGCAGGTACTATTCAGCGTCAATTCGTACCTCATTGTGATAGGTAGTTTTTTGCTTCCACCGTTTATCTGGATTCCTTGTGGCTGGAATATGACTCGTAGAGTTATGTTCCAGCCACATCTTTTTTTTCTATAACTTACAACCTTAATTTTGAAAGACTATGTGGAGACTTGGGCTAGAAATTGTTATAATTAAGTGAACAAAATTAACTGAATAATTTGTTAAAAAGATCAGTTGGTGTTATTCTAAGAACATGGAATAATTGATGGAAGGAGCAAGAATATGACAGGTGGAGAGGTTGCAGCGATCATTGCTGCAGTAGCGTTTGCTGTATTAGTAGTATTTATTGTTTTGGTATTGATAAAAATCGGTAAAACAGTAGAGAGAGTGACGACTACAGTAGATGAAGCAAACAAAACGATTGAGGTCGTAACAAAAGATGTAGACATTTTATCAAGACAAGTGGAAGGTCTTTTAGTGAAAAGTAATGAGTTGTTAGATGATGTAAACAAAAAAGTAGCAACAATCGATCCATTATTTGCGGCGGTTGCAGATTTAAGCGAGAGTGTTTCTGAATTGAATTACTCTAGCAGAAATTTACTTGGAAAAGTCGGATCAGTTGGGAAGACAACTGCTAAAGCAGGTGTTGTCAGCAAAGTTGGCGGAGCAGCTTTTAGAGCATTTCGTCCAAAGAAAACATCTAAAACGAGCGAAGCTACTAAATAATAAAAGATAACGGAGGAATAAACATGGCGAAAAAAGGTGGATTTTTTTTAGGAGCAATTATCGGTGGAACAGCAGCGGCAGTTGCGGCTCTTTTATTAGCACCAAAATCAGGTAAAGAATTACGTGAAGATTTGTCAAACCAAGCAGATGATTTTAAAGATAAAGCAACGGACTATACAGATTACGCTATGCAAAAAGGTTCTGAATTATCATCGATTGCGAAAGAAAAAGCAAGCGTGCTAGGTGAACAAGCAAGTGATTTAGCTGGTAATGTCAAAGATAAGACGAAAGATTCATTAGATAAAGCACAAGGCGTTTCAGATACCGTTTTAGAGTCATTTAAAAAACAAACGGACGATTTATCTGATCGCTTTAAAAAGACTGCTCAAGATGTAAATGATCAAGTTGATGAATTAGGCGACATCGCAGAAGATGCTTCAGATGATATCTTTATTGATGTTAAAGAATCTGCAAAAAAAGCAAAAGCAACAGTTTCAGAAGGTGTTGCTGAAGCAAAAGAAGTAACGAAAGATGTTCCAGAAAAAGTAGAAGAAGCAAAAAAAGAAACAAAGCAAGCAGCTGAAGAGACAGTAGAAGAACTTAAAGGGAAATAGAATAACAAAAAGACCATCAGCATTTTAAAGAGAATGCTGATGGTCTTTTTATTGTTTTAATCAATAATCATTAATTCTTTTGATGTTTTTGTAAAAGCTTCACAACCTGTTTTAGTCACATGTAAACAATCCTCGATACGCACACCAACTTGGTTTGGAATATAAATACCTGGTTCGATAGAAAAACACATGCCTTCTTCAATCACTAGGTCATTTCCAGTTACTAGAGAGGGATATTCATGAACAGTAGTCCCAATTCCATGTCCTAAACGGTGATTGAAATATTCACCATAACCATAGCTGCTGATAACACCACGCGCAACTTCATCTAATTCTCCAGCAGTAATACCTGGTTTTACTGCATCCATCGCTTTTAACTGCGCTTCTAAAACGATTGAATAGATTTCTTTTTGGAAATCAGTTGGTTCTTTATAAGCTACTGTTCGCGTAGCATCACTGCAGTAACCGTTATAAACAACACCAAGGTCAAATAAAACCAAATCTTGTTTAGCAACGGTTGTACCACCAGGATTTCCATGAGGGCTAGCGGCATTTTTTCCAGTTAAAACTAAAGTATCAAAGCTCATTGAACGAATTCCTTGTCGTTTTAGTTGATATTCAATTTCAGCTAAGATCTCTTGTTCTTTAGCACCTTCTTTGATTGCTTTAAACCCGATTTCAAAAGCAACATCCGCCCAATTTCCTGCCTCCATAAGTTTTTCAACTTCGGAAGGAGTTTTGAGTAGTTGTAATTTTTCAATGACTGGTGTGACATTGCCTGAGAAATCACTAGTTGGAAAATAACTATTTAAAATATCAAAACGAGCAATAGTTAAAGCTTCTTTCTCAGTCGCAATTTTATTTGGAGTACCATTTTTTTTAATCAACTGGGCAATTTTTTCCCAAGGATTTTCGCTGTCAAGATAGCCATAAACTGGATAGCTCCAAGTACTTTTTTCAGCATCTTCCACTTCTAAAGCTGGGGTAAATAAAAAAGGGTCATGATTTAATGAGATAAATAAAGCTAAAACCCGCTCATGCGGATCGCTTTTATAGCCGGAGAAATAGGCAATATGACCAGGATCACTAATATAAGTGAGGTCGATATTTTCGCTGGCCATCCATTTTTTTAGTTCATTCATTTTTTCTTGATTCATAGATATCCTTCTTTCTTTTAGCATTCCTTACTTTAAAACGCATCTTTATCATACCATGAAATGACGTAAAGCGCTTTTTGAAATATAGAGTAAATTTTCATGAAAATAGGATAAAACGGTTGCAAAAATAAAAAAACTCTGCTATTCTTAGTGAGAAATGTAAACAGCGTTTTCAGAAAATGAAAAAAACTATAAATATTTAGGAGAATAAACATGGAAAAACAAACAATTACCATTTATGATGTTGCTCGTGAAGCAAATGTGTCCATGGCGACTGTATCTCGTGTAGTTAATGGTAACCCTAACGTAAAACCTGCTACGCGAAAAAAAGTGTTAGAAGTAATTGACCGCTTAGACTATCGTCCCAATGCTGTAGCCCGTGGCTTAGCAAGTAAAAAAACAACGACTGTAGGAGTTATTATCCCTGATGTTAGTAATATCTTTTTTGCTTCGCTAGCACGAGGAATCGATGATGTTGCGACAATGTATAAATACAATATTATTTTGGCAAACTCAGACAGCAATGATCAAAAAGAAGTCAATGTACTGAATAATCTTTTGGCTAAGCAAGTTGATGGAATCATCTTTATGGGCCATCACATTACGGATGAGATTCGTGGCGAATTTTCTCGCTCTAAAACACCTGTTGTTTTGGCAGGCTCGATCGATCCTGATGAGCAAGTCGGCAGTGTAAATATTGATTATGCAGAAGCAACTAAAGATGCTACAAACTTATTAGCTAAAAACGGCAATAAAAAGATTGCCTTTGTTAGTGGTGCATTGATCGATCCTATCAATGGTCAAAATCGTATTAAAGGCTACAAAGAAGCTTTAGCTGACAATGGCTTATCTTATAACGAAGGCTTGATTTTTGAAGCTGAATATAAATTTAAAGCTGGTATCTCATTAGCTGAACGAATCCGCAACAGTGGTGCGACAGCAGCTTATGTAACAGATGATGAGTTAGCAATCGGCTTATTGGATGGTATGATCGATGCTGGTGTGAAAGTACCAGAAGAATTTGAAATCATCACAAGCAATAACTCATTATTAACAGAAGTTTCTCGTCCACGTCTTTCAAGCGTTACACAGCCGTTATATGATATTGGTGCGGTAGCAATGCGTCTATTAACAAAATTAATGAACAAAGAAGAAATCGAAGATAAAACAGTTATCTTACCATATGGTATGGATCAAAAAGGTTCAACTAAATAATATAGTATAACTGTAAACCTTATCGATTATCAGTGACACTCCCTATAAAGTAGAAACTAGAGCTCAAAGCTAGTATACTTAGATTATGGGAGTGTTTTTTGTTTGAAAAAAATGCTGATGCTTAAAAGGTAAAAATATCGGGAAACATTCCGATACTATCAAATTGTATAAATGAAATAAGGAAGGGGTAGTTTCAATGAATATGAGAGAAAGAATCATTGCGGGTAAATTATTTTTAGATAATTGTGAGGGCTTGCCAGAGGAGCGCTTGCAGGCCAAAAAAAGAATGATGGCTTTTAATCAAACCGCTCCTGATGAAGTAGAACGAAGATTTCAGCTCTTGGATGAAATCTTTGGAACAAAAGTAAATGCGTGGATCGAACCGCCATTTTATTTTTGTTATGGTAGCAATATTGAACTTGGAGAAGAATGTTACATAAATATGGGGTGTAGTTTTGTTGATGACGCCAAGATTAAGATTGGAAATAAAGTAGCTTTTGGTCCAGGAGTGACAATCGCAACTGTAGGGCATCCCATACATCCTGATTACAGACGTTTGATGTATGGTAATTCAGTAACGATTGAGGATAATTGTTGGATCGGAGCGAATACGACGATTTGTCCTGGTGTAACGATTGGTGAAAATAGTGTTATAGGTGCCGGTAGTGTTGTGACAAAAGATATTCCCAAAAAATCGGTTGCGGTAGGAAATCCTTGTAAAGTAATCCGCGAAATCAATGAGAGAGATCGTGCATTTTATTATAAAGATCGACCTTTTTTAGCAGAAGATTTAGAAGATGTATACCGTTTAAATAGTACAAAATAATATAGAAGAGCCTCACACAAAACGACAACAAGTTTTGTGTGAGGCTTTAAATTTAACTTAAATAGATTAGTTATTATTTTTTTCGCTTGAAGAAGGGGTTGAATTTTCTTTTTTCTTATCTTCTTTTTTCTCAGACGAAGGTGTCGTTGTCGAACCTGCACTTGAAGAAGGTGTCGTTGTTGCATAGCGTCCCCAATACGCACTGTAGTTTGCATCTGATCCACCATAGCCAAATTTGTATTGGCTTTTTGGCGCACCGTCTTTTGCATAAAAGGATTCAACATTTGGTCCAGGAGCAGTATACGTTCCACCGTTATAGGTGAAAGTACCAGGTTTTTCTCCTGTAAAACTTGATACTTTTGATTTGATCACATCTTTTGAAAGTGTGAATTTTTCACCAGCACCGAATAAATCAGGTCTAACGGAATAGATGGCATTTGCCAAATTCGCTAAGTAAGCACTATTTTGATCTCCGCTATTAGGACTCATTGCGGTAGGGATATCATAACCTGTCCAAGAACCTAAGGTAATAGTCGGTGTAGAAACAACTAACCAAGCATCTTTATAAAAATTTGTTGTCCCTGTTTTACCAACCCAATCCACATTTCCAAAAGTAGGATTAAGACCATTGATCATATTTTTGAACGGAGTGGTTATTTTTGAATCTAAGACAGAACGCATCATATCATTCATGATCGAAGCGGTAGCTTCAGAATAGACTTGAACCGGTGTTTCTTTATGTTCATAAATCACTTTTCCGCTATTATCTGTGATCTTCTCGATCATATAGCCTTTTTGATATTGACCTTTATTGGCAAGTGCTTGAAATCCATTTGTTTGAGTCAAAACAGTTGTTTCTACTGAACCTAAAGGCGCTGATTCATAAGCCCAGGCATCGCTAGCAGGGTAATTCATTTTACTTAGATAATTATTATAAGAAAAATTATCGTCTCCCATTTGGGTTTTCATGGCTTCATTTAAATGGTAAACAGGAATATTATATGACCACTCTAATGAATGACGGACAGTGTCGAATGTATTTGTTCCAGAATTTGTTGCATTCGTTAGCTCACCACCACCTCTGTATGAGATAGGATAATTAGCCAAGCGGCTTTCTGAACCAATCATTCCTTGGTCGATAGCCGGTCCATAGACGGAAATCGGTTTAATCGTAGAACCAACTTGTCGGACTGTATCTAGTGCATGATTACTTTGACTAACGTTAAAGTCACGCCCTGCTACAAAGCCGATGATTTTCCCTGTTTTGTTGTCCATCAATACATTCCCAGTCTCAACAAGTCCAGCGCCATAACCATCATCTAGCATATAACCAAAGTTTGCAACAGCATTTTGCATGGTATCGTAAACGGTTTGATCGATCGTAGATTGAATCGTATAACCACGATTTTGAATTTCATTTCGGGCTTGATCTTTGTATTGAGAAAGGCCAAGGTCATCCAGTGTTTCTTTTTTTACTCCAGCTTTTTCTATATTGATATCCATCACGGCATTAGTTGCTTGTTCTAAAACAGCATTATATAAGTAGCCTTCAGTATTTTGATTGGACTCTTGCTGTGGTTGGAAATCTTGCTTTAAGTCATAGCTTTTGGCGGCTTCATATTCTTCTTTTGTAATAGCTTTTTCCCGATACATACTGAATAGAACAAAATCTTTTCGTTTCATTCCATAAGCCATGTTTTCGTCATCTTTTAAAGCACCTGTGTTGCTGTAGGGTGTGTAGATGATAGGACTTTGCGGCAAGCCTGCAATAAATGCTGCTTGAGGAAGTGTTAGGTCGTTAGCATTTTTACCAAATAGACCTTTTGCTGCTTCTTCAACACCTGCAATATTTTCTCCTTTGTTATTACGACCGAAAGGTGAAACATTTAGATAAGTAGTCACAATCTCATCTTTTGAAAAATACTTTTCAATACGATAAGCGAGTAAAATCTCGTTCGCTTTTCGCTTAAAAGTTGTTTCATCGGTTAAAATTTGTTGCTTGACCAGTTGTTGTGTGAGTGTTGAACCCCCAGATGAACCACCCATACCTGTGGCATCAGAAACAAGGGCACGAATCACAGCTTTTGGAACCACACCTTTGTGTTCTTCAAAGTATTCATCCTCAGTAGAAATAATAGCTTTTTTCAAGAGAGGAGAGATGTGTTCACTATCAACTCTTGTTCTAACTAAATCTGACTTGATCATCGCAATATTTGTACCATCCGCATAAGTCATACGGGAAACTTCAGTGATATCACTGATTTCTGTCTGTAGTTCTTCTTTTGTTGGCGGTTGTGTATCTTCAACTAGAAAAGCAAAATAGCCCATCCCGATCCCAAGACCCAAAGCACCACCTAATAGTAGAATAACCACTGCAAAAACAAATAAGGATTGCAGTACACGAATCACTACATTTATAATCAAAAAAATCTTTTTCTTTTCTGGTACTTTATTAGAATGTTGTTCCGTGTTACGGGAATTATTCTGATTGTCCAAACGCTTCACCTCAATATAATGTTACATTCCGTGATATTATAGCAAAAAAACTCTATAATGAACAGTTGTTCAGGTCTTTATAAGTTCTTAATCAAAAAAACTTAATAAAAATGGGTAGAGAAAGCTAGTTCATATTTTGGCTGATTTGTATAAAATGAAGGATGTACGTATAGTGATTTCCTTATTTTTCTATATTTTCTTCTACTCTAAATAGTACGATCTTTTTGATTAAGTCAACGGGTAATTCACGATCCAAAGGAATTTGAATCGCACCTTTACTTGTTTTAAAGTCCTTCAGTTCATTTTTAAAAGCTTCAATAGCACTTGGAGTAGGATAAAAGCCAATATGATTTTTAGCATTAGCAAAGTGAACTAAATTACCATTCAAATAGAAGGTAGGCATTCCATAAGATATTTTTTCTGTAGCTTGTGGGACAAGTTGTTTGATTGTTGTATAGAGTTGTTGCAATTTTGCTTGGCGATCTTCTGGGATAGTTGAGATATAGTCTTCAATGATTGTCATAGTAATCGTTCCCTACTTTCTGATTGGATAATATGTTTAGTATACCATGGTGTAAAGCGTGTAGGAGTTATTTTAATTCAGAAAAAACTTAGAGTGTGAAAGAAGTAACCGTTTTATGGTACACTATCAGTGCGTCGTAGAACAGGATGAAAGGCTGAAAATAATGGCAAAATCAATTGTTGAAAAATTGAACTTAATGAATTATTCAACTAAAGCAGTAGTCAATCGACCAACGAAAGAGTATTTATCGGAAATACCTGAATCGCAAAAGCAACTGCCTACAAAATCGGTAGATTTACTCTTTATTTTTGTAGAGACGATGGGGGAGTTTAAACAAGTTGTTTCAGAAGTGATCGAAAAGCAATTGCTTAATAAAAATGGGGTACTTTTTGTTGCCTATCCTAAAAAAGGGAATAAAAAGTATTCAACATTTGTTCATCGCGATGAGATTTTTCCCGCACTTCAAGTGGATGATAGTGATGGCTATGTAGCAAATAGTACGTTAAAATTTAATCGAATGGTAAGTTTAGATGAGACATTTACAGTAACTGGCATGAAAAATATCGAGCGAAAAGCCAAAACTAAAGCTAGCAGTAGCGCTCGTGTAGATGATTACATTCAGTTTATACCAGAAATAGAAGCGTTTATTGAACAGCACAAAGAAGCAAAAATGTTGTTTGATCAATTAACCCCTGGTTATAAAAAAGATTGGGCCAGATATGTTTATAGTGCTAAACAAGAAGTGACGCAAGAAAAACGCAAAAATGAAATGATCGATATTCTGACAAAAGGGTTTAAATCAAAGGAGTTATATCGTCAATATTTAGCAAAATGAAGGAGGGGATACTATGGATGATGTACAAAAATATGTAGAAAACATCGATGAAAAATGGCAAGATTCTTATCAACGATTGGCGACAGTCATCGCAGAAAATATACCTGAAGGATTTGTCTTACGCTTGCAATATGGAATACCGACATACGTTGTTCCTCTAAGTGTTTTTCCAGAAGGATATTTAGGTAGGAAAAATGAACCGCTACCGTTTATCAGCTTAGCTTCTCAAAAAAAGCATCTATCTTTGTATCATATGGGGATTATGGGAAATAAAAAATTACTGGCTTGGTTTCAGAAAGAATACCAAAAAGTGGTTCCAACGAAATTGAATATGGGTAAAAGTTGTATTCGTTTCAGTAACCCAAAAAATATTCCTTATGAGTTGATTGGGGAATTAGTTAGTAAAATTTCAATGGAAGAATGGGTTGCAAGTTATACTCGATTTACAGAGAAAAATAAGAAGTAGATTGTGTTTTGCAGAAGAAGCAAAAAGATTGTTTTTTCTGATGGTTTCACGTACTCTTTTAAAGGATGAGAAATAGTGTAGTTTATAGAATTTTAACTGAAAATAGGATAGTGCTTTGGAGAAAAGATTCTCTTATTTTCATTCGGGGCAGAACGTTGTTACCGTATGTTATCTAGCTACGCAGGCTAACTCCTCGGAAAAAAGATAAAATCCGATTGTGGCGAAAAGCGCCACCCTCTGATTTTCCTATTTTTCATTCGGAGTTGGACGAGCCTGCTACGCTTTTAAAATTATCTAGCTTCACGAGCTAGTCTCTCGGGAAAAAGATAAAAAATGATTGAGACTGAACGAGCTCGTTCAGCTTTTAAATTTAGGAGGATCATTATGTTATTAGGTTCACATGTTAGTATGAGTGGTAAAAAAATGTTGTTAGGATCAGCGGAAGAGGCTGCTAGTTATGGTTCAACGACTTTTATGATCTATACAGGCGCGCCGCAAAATACACGCCGTAAACCAATTGAAGAGATGAATATTGAAGCAGGTCAACAATTTATGGCTGAGCATGATTTAAGTAATATCGTTGTTCATGCGCCTTATATTATTAATTTAGGTAATACAATCAAATTAGAGAATTTTGGTTTTGCAACGTCATTTTTACGTCAGGAAATTGAGCGTGCCCATGCATTAGGCGCAACGCAAATCACCCTTCACCCAGGAGCCCATGTAGGAGCAGGTGTGGATGCTGGTTTGAAACAAATCATCAAAGGTCTTGATGAAGTCTTATGGAAAGAACAAGTGCCGCAAATTGCACTTGAAACAATGGCAGGTAAAGGAACCGAGTTAGGTCGGACGTTTGAGGAGTTAGCAACGATCATTGAAGGGGTTAAGTTGAATGAAAAATTATCTGTTACAATGGATACTTGTCATATCAATGATGCTGGTTATAACGTGAAAGATGATTTTGATGGTGTTTTAGAAGAATTCGATAAAATCATTGGATTAGATCGTTTGAAAGTAGTTCATGTCAATGACTCTAAAAATCCGATGGGCTCTCACAAAGATCGCCATGCAAATATCGGGTTTGGAACAATTGGATTTGATGCACTAAATAAAGTTGTTCACCATGAAAAATTAAAAGAACTACCTAAAATTTTAGAAACACCTTATGTGGGTGCTGATAAAAAGACAAGTAAAGCACCATACGGTTATGAAATTGCTATGTTAAAATCACAAAAATTCGATCCAGATTTATTGGACAAAATTGAAGGGCAATAATAATACAGGTAATACCGTTTCGTTTTGCTATAGCTTGTCCTTTTCTCAAAAGGCTGGCTCGTGAAGCTAGAGAAAATAAGGAGAAATGGTCTTTCGTAAATTTCTTGTGAGGAAAATGACAAAAGACCTTTTCTTTTTGGTCTGTTTCTAGTAAAATGATTTCTTGAGAGCAATTTAATAAAACGGGATAAATGGTCCCATTAAAAATGAACAGTGGTAAGTTGATAAGAATAGTGACTGCATAACAAACACGCAGAAGTTCTTATACAACTTTTCTAGTAGAAAGGAGAGATTTAAATGTCAACAGGTTTAGTAGTATTGATCGCGATTATCGCTTTATTAGCAGGTGCAGCAGGTGGATTTTTCCTTGCGCGCAAATATATGCAAGACTATTTTAAAAAGAATCCTCCCGTTAATGAGGAAATGTTACGAATGATGATGATGTCTATGGGACAAAAACCTTCTGAGAAGAAGATTCGTCAAATGATGCAGCAAATGAAGAACCAAGGAGACAAATAGGTTTTTTGATTGCTATTCAGAATTCAAGAGCACAACGGGCCGATTTTTGGTCCGTTTTTTTTGCACTTATTTTTCAATAAATGAAAGGAGTTGTATTAAAATGGCAAAACAACAAATGAAAGATGTGAGCGCGCAGTAGTCAAATTAGAAGAGGAGAATGATAGATGTCTATATTTAAAAAATTAGGGTGGTTTTTCAAACAAGAGAAAAAAAGTTATATAATTGGGGTCTTTTCACTAGTGATGGTGGCACTTGTTCAACTAGTTCCGCCAAAAGTGATTGGAATCGTTGTTGATAAAATCGCTGCAAAAGATCTGACGATCAAACCTATCTTATTTTGGGTGGGTGTGCTGTTGGCGGCAGCTTTAGCGCAATATATTTTTCGTTATATTTGGCGAATCTATATCTGGGGGAGCGCTGCAAGGCTGGAAAAGGATTTAAGACGACAATTATTCCATCACTTCACCAGGATGGATAGTGTTTTTTATCAGAAGTATCGAACAGGTGATTTGATGGCACACGCAACCAATGATTTGAATGCAATTCAAAATGTTGCGGGAGCGGGGATTTTAACCTTTGCTGATTCATTGATCACAGGTGGCGCTACGATCATTGCTATGATTTTATTTGTTGATTGGCGTTTGACGTTGATTGCATTGATTCCATTACCATTATTAGCAGTGACATCAAGAGTTTTAGGCTCAAAGTTACACGATGCTTTCCGAGATTCACAAGCGGCGTTTTCAACGATCAATGATAAAACACAAGAGAGCATTACTGGGATGAAAGTGATCAAAACGTTTGGTCAGGAAAAAGAAGATATTCAAGATTTTACAGAAAAGATCGATGACGCCATTGTTAAAAATAAACGAGTAAACTTTCTTGATGCATTATTTGATCCGTTTATTACATTGATTATTGGCATTTCTTATGTTCTGACAATCATTATGGGCGGACGTTTTATCATGGAAGGCACGATCACGATCGGTCAGTTGATTTCATTTATAAGTTATATTGGGATGCTTGTTTGGCCGATGTTTGCGATAGGTCGTTTGTTTAATGTATTGGAGCGAGGTAATGCAAGTTATGATCGTGTGAATGAACTGTTACATGAAAAAACGCATATCATTGAGAAAAAAGATGCGATCCAAACACCTGCCAAAGGTCAGTTATCAATGGAAATTGCTCAGTTCACCTATCCTAAAGATGACCATACGACCTTGGAACAAATCAAATTTACAGTGGGTGTTGGAGAAACGTTAGGGATTGTGGGGAAAACTGGCGCTGGGAAAACGACGATTTTAAAATTATTGATGCGTGAATTTGATCATTATAAAGGTCGTGTGACATTTGGCGGTCATGATATTAAAGATTATTCGTTGGATGCTTTGATGACCTCAATGGGGTATGTTCCTCAAGATCATTTTCTATTTTCAATGACGGTACGAGATAATATTCGTTTTGCTAATCCTGATTTTACTGAGGAAGAAGTGGAACAAGCTGCTGAAATGGCCTTTATCAATAATGAAATCAAGGCGTTTCCTAAAGGCTATGATACCTTAGTTGGGGAACGTGGTGTTTCGTTGTCAGGCGGTCAAAAACAACGAATTTCAATTGCTAGAGCGTTGATCGTTGATCCTGAATTGTTGATTTTAGATGATGCGTTATCAGCAGTCGATGCGAAAACGGAAGAAGCCATTCTTTCTAACTTAAAAGAAGCAAGAAAAGCAAAAACGACGATCATTGCAGCGCATCGATTGAGTAGTGTGATGCATGCAAAGGAAATCATTGTTTTAGATGAAGGAAAAATTGTTGAGCGTGGTACCCATCAAGAATTGTTAAGATTAGCTGGATGGTATAAACGAATGTGGGATAAACAACAATTAGAAGCGAAAATTGAAGGGAGTGAAGCATAATGGAAGAAAAATATGAATCAGAATGGACAAAATCAGTACCATTAAAAGAACAAGTCTCAATCGTTAAGCGATTACTTAAATTTGCACGGCCGTTTCGTCGTACGTTTTTAACAGCGATTTTATTTGCATTGGTACTGGCTATTATCAATATCATCTTGCCAAGAATCATTCAAACGTTTATGGATGACTATTTAACGCCTAAAACGGCTACTACTCAAGTGATTCTCTTTTTTGCTGGATTATATTTATTTGGTGTGATCGTTAAAAGTATTGTTTGGTTTTTCCAATGGTTTTTATATTCAACTGCTTCACTGAAAACCTATCAGTATATTCGCGTGAAGTTGTTTGAAAAACTACAGACTTTAGGAATGCGTTATTTTGATCAAACTCCGGCAGGTTCGATTGTGTCTCGAGTGACGAATGATACGGAAACATTATTTGAGTTTTGGTATGTATTTTTGATGGTGTTGACGGGGATTTTTGCCGTAGTTTCTTCATTTATTGCGATGTTTCAGATCAGTGGGAAAATTGCGTTATATAACTTGATTTTCTTGCCGATTTTACTGATTGTGATTTGGTACTATCAAAAATTCAGTTCAAGAATTTATAGAAGTATGCGGGAAAAATTAAGTCAATTGAATACAAAGCTGAATGAATATATTTCTGGGATGCAAATTATTCAGCAATTTAGACAAGAGCATCGTTTGGAAAAAGAGTTTGAGGAAACCAATAACGATTATTTACGGACACGCTTTTCAATGATTAGAACGAATTCATTGCTGCTAGGCCCAATCATTAACTTCCTTTATACACTTGCAATTGGTTTAACGTTGACTTTATTTGGCTATGATGCGTTGCATTCTCCTGTAGAAGTTGGCTTGATTTATGCATTTGTGACGTATGTACAGGCATTTTTTAATCCAATGACACAGATGATGGATTTTCTAAGTGTCTTTACAGATGGGATGGTTGCAGGTAGCCGAATTTTGAAAATTTTCGATAACGAAGAGTTGACACCACAACAAAATGTTGGTGCTAATGCAGAAATTCTTCGTGGAAAAATTGAATTTCGTAATGTTAGTTTCTCTTACGATGGAAAGAATAAAGTTTTGAAGAATATTAGCTTTATTGCTAATCCTGGTGAAACTGTTGCATTGATCGGTCATACAGGAAGTGGTAAAAGTTCAATCATCAATGTCTTGATGCGCTTTTATGAATTTTATGAAGGCGAAATTTTGATTGATGATCGCGATATTCGTGATTTTCCATTGTCAGAATTAAGGAAAAAATTAGGATTGGTTTTACAAGATGCATTTATGTTTTATGGTGATATCGCTGGAAATATTCGAATGTTGAATCCAGAGATCACGGATGAGCAGATCAAAGCAGCAGCTGAATTTGTTCAGGCGGATAAGTTTATCGAAACATTACCTAAAAAATACCATGCAAAAGTGATTGAAAGAGGAGCCAGTTATTCGAGTGGTCAACGTCAGCTGATTTCATTTGCTAGAACTATCGTTACAGATCCAAAAATTCTTGTATTGGATGAAGCGACCGCAAATATCGATACTGAAACAGAAGGCTTGATCCAAGAAGGCTTGGCCAATATGCGTCAAGGTAGAACAACAATTGCCATTGCACACAGATTGTCTACAATTCGTGATGCAGATCTGATCTTAGTATTAGATAAAGGACGAATCGCTGAACGTGGCAATCATGAGAATTTATTGTCTAAAAATGGTCTATACGCAGATATGTATAAGTTACAAAATAGTGATGGTTAAAATAAAAACGATTCAAGGCGAAAACATGTAGTTCGCCTTGAATCGTTTTTTCTTGCTGAATAAAGCTTTTTTGTCAAGTGCATAAAAAAATAAATTAAAAATATTTATAAAAATTATAGAGTATTTATTGAATTTCATTATAGAAAAAAATAATTGTTATGTCATCTGCTCATTTTTTTCTAATTTTTTTCGATTTCTGAACTTTAGATGTTTAACAGTTCGTATAAAATGATAGACCAAGAAAGAAAAATTTTAGGAGGAAGAAACAGTGAAATTGAAAAAAATGATGACATTCTTACTTTGTGGTATGACCTTATCAATGATTACATTGACTGAGCATAGTTATGCAGAAACAAAAGTACCGGAAAAAAGAGCGATCCTTGGAGAAGATACTCGTACAAAGGTGATGGATACAACCAAAGCACCTTATTCTAGTATTGTTTATATTTCAAAAGCAGATGGAGGTTTTGGTTCAGGTACTGTCATTGGAAAGAATAAAGTACTGACGGCAGCTCACGTGGTGACGAGTTTGAAAACAAGTTCGGATATTAGCCGAGCAAATGTAAGCCCAGCCCGCAATGGTTATTACTATCCGTATGGTTCTTTTAAAATAGAATCTATTGATATGCATACTGGCTGGACCGTTCAAAACAATCGTGATCACGATGTTGCGGTTGTTACGCTAAAACCAAATAGTAATGGTAAAAACATTGGAGAGGTCGTACCAATCATTCCTGTAACTAACGTACCAAATATACCAGTCGGTACGAAAGGAAAGTTGCCAGGATACAGCCAAGATAAATACGGAGAATTATGGGAAGGTAGAGGTTCCATTATTTCGCAAACAGCTGAGCGATTATACTACGATATGGACTCTGTTGGAGGAACTTCTGGCTCTCCTGTTTACAATGAAAATAATCAATTGATTGCTGTTCATACATCTGAATATCGTATGGGAAATGTGGCATTCAAAAACGGTGGATCAAAAATTACGGGCTCTAATTATGAATTTATTGCTAAGCATTTAGAACAAAAAGAAGTTGATACACAAGCACCTAGCCAAGTAACAGGTTTAAGATCATTTAAAGTTACAACCAATTCGGCTCAACTTAATTGGAATCCTTCAACAGATAATGTTGGAGTTGATAAGTATGAAGTATATCGCAATGGCTCAAAAGTAGGTGAAAGTAAAACCACTACGTTTGCAGTCAATGCTTTGATACCAGATACGACTTATACTTTTTCAATTATAGCTGTAGATAAAGCAGGAAATCGCTCTGTTATGTCAACAGGACTAACTGTTCAGACAGAAAAAGAAATCGTAGTGGATACGCAAGCACCAAGTCAAGTAACAGGTGTAAGAGCAAACAATGTAACAAGTAATTCAGCTCAAGTTTTGTGGAATCCTGCGACGGACAATGTTGGTGTCACTAAATACGAAGTGTACCGCAATGGTTCAAAAATAGGTGAAAGCCAAGTAACCAATTTCCAAATGAATAATTTATCAGCGAATACAGCCTACACTGTATCAATTGCAGCAGTAGATAAAGCGGGGAATCGTTCGGTTTTATCGGCTAATTATATTTTACAGACTGAAAAAGAACCAGAAAAACCAACAGAAAATCAAACAACATGGGTTCAATCAAAAACGTATGTAGCTGGTGACAAAGTTTTCTACAACGGAATTGAATACAAGGCAAAATGGTGGACGCAAGGAAATAAACCAGGAAGTTCTGATGTATGGGAAAAACTAAGCACAGGAGTTATTGAGGAATGGCAATCAAAATTAGCTTATTCTGGAGGTAACGTGGTTTCGTACAATGGAGCAAAATACAAAGCTAAATGGTGGACTCGAGGAGAAGAGCCCGGAAAAGCAACGGTATGGGAAAAAATTTAACTGAATTCAAGTAATTAAACGATTCAACTATAAATCATAATGGCGCTTTTGAAGTGACTTGTTGAATACCATGTGAAGTGGTGGAGCCAAAAAATGACTGAAAAGTCTTTGAGGGATTAATAAAGTAAAAAATGAAGGATGGTAAATCAATGAAAATTTCAAATTTAGTAACAGCATTACTTTGTAGTGCAGTATTATCGACTGCAGTGGTTGCAGTAGCACCACATGCGCAAGCAGCTCATCCTGTGAGAGAAAAATTAACCGAAAATAAATCAAAAGTCAATGATACAACAAAAGGACGCTTCCAAAGTATCTCATTTATTGATGCTAATGGCGTAACAGGGACAGGTACTGTTATCGCTAAAAATAAAGTAATCACTTCATATAATGTAGTTGAAAACTTAAAAAATAGTGAAAACCTAGAAAATGCCTCTGTAACACCTGCTAAAAATGGAGAAAACGCTCCTTTTGGCTCATTCCAAGTTGAGTCAGTCGACTTTGAAGACTCATGGAAAAATATCGCCATTTTGACACTAAAATCAAACGAACAAGGACAAAATATTGGAGAGGTCGTTTCTGTTGTTCCAGTTACAAAAAATCCAACTATTTTAGTTTGTGGTTCTGTAACAATGCCAGGCTATGACGCTGACAAAAAAGGCGAAATGTGGGAAAGCCAAGCAACAATCAGTTACAACATTGCTTCTAACTTTTGGGTTAACCAAGCAAGTGAAGATGGAAATTACGGCGCTCCAATTTTTGACCAACGTGGTAATTTAATTGGTATTCGTACGTTTGAAAAATTTTCAAAAGGCGTTCAAACTAGTGCTGCTAAATTATCAGAACGCAATTATGATTTCATTTCAAAACATTTGAAGTAACATTATTTTTTCTAATATAAAATTGATTGAACTATTTTAAAGATATCGGGGAAGTAAAATGTTTCAATACTAGTGCATCATTATTAAGATAGAAGATAAACATTACTTGGCTCCACCACTTCACATGGTATTTAACATTGTTATTTTGAAAGCACCAATTCATATGATTATTTATTTTGTGTTAGAAAAAGGTTAGACAGATCCAAAGGTCCTAAACTAACCGTTTATTCAGATTCTTTGAGGCTGGGATGTGACTCGTAGAGTTATGTCCTGGCTTTTCTTTTTCCTGATGTAAAAGTGATAGTTTAATGTACAAATCAAAACAAAATCGAAAATCAATTCTTCAAAGGAAAATTTGGGCAGAAATATAGACAATCACTCTTTTAAGTTGTAAAGTAAATGTACTTGAAAAATTCGGAGGGTGAAAAAATGATGTATGATGTAATTATAATAGGAGCAGGACCTGCGGGAATGACTGCTGCGCTATATGCGTCACGTTCTAATCTTTCAGTGTTGATGATTGAACGCGGAGCTCCAGGTGGGCAAATGAATAACACTGCTGAAGTAGAAAATTATCCAGGTTTTGACTCGATCATGGGACCTGAGTTGGCTTATAAAATGTATGAAAATGTTGAAAAATTTGGGACCGAAAATGCATATGGCATTGTGATGGACATCAAAGATCAGGGTTCTTATAAAGAAGTCATTTGTGATGACAAAACGTATCAAGCAAAAACGGTAATTATTGCAACAGGTTGCGAACACCGTAAATTAGGTGTGAAAGGTGAAGAAGAATTTGCTGGTCGTGGTGTTTCTTACTGCGCAGTTTGTGATGGCGCCTTTTTCCGTAACAAAAAACTTTTAGTGATTGGCGGTGGCGATTCAGCCGTTGAAGAAGCCATTTACCTAACACAATTTGCTTCAGAAGTTGTGATCGTACATCGTCGTGACGAATTACGTGCACAAAAAATCATTCAAGATCGTGCGTTTGCTAATGAAAAAATTTCTTTTGAATGGAATACTGTTTTGGAAGAAATCATTGGAAATGATATGGTCGTAACAGGTGGTCAATTAAGAAATACATTAACTGATGAAGTCAAAGAAATCGAAGCAGACGGTGTCTTTATCTATGTCGGTCTTGATCCTTTAACAGAACCGTTCAAAAAAGCTGGATTAACAAATGCAGAAGGTTGGATCGAAACAGATCTTGATATGAAAACAAGTGTACCAGGTGTCTTTGCTATTGGTGATGTTCGTGAAAAAACATTACGTCAAATCACAACAGCTGTTGGCGAAGGCGGAATTGCAGGACAACAAGTCTATAAATATATTGAAGATATGGCAGAAGTAGAAGAAGTTAAATAATCAATCATTTTCTTTAAGTACCGCTATACTTTTGATTGATCAAGATCTAGGTCGAAGCTTGATACGTTTTGACTTAGATCTTTTTTATATTATTTAATAGGAGTGGATGTGTGATGAGTCTTGATTTAAACGCAATTGAAGAAATCGTCAATAATGAAAAAAATGCAGGTGGATTTTCTGAGTTGATTCGCGACTTTAAAAAGATCGGCATTGAAAAATATGATTATTTGGTAGAAGTGGGCGTATATCGCTACTATGATGAAACGTCATATATTGAAATCCAACTGAATGGTAAACCTAAAACTGTTGCTGAGACAGAGTCTTTGGCAGAAATAAAACAAGCAGTTTTAAAAGCACAAGCTGGTGAGATTACATTTGAAAAATTTACAGAGCTTGCTGGATTTGCAGGAGTAGCCTTTTGGCGCACAGATTTATTGGCTATGAAGGTGGATTATTTTGGTCAAAGCGGGGACATTCTTTTAAGTGAACCAATTCCGCAAGTTTAAAAAATTATCTAGACAGTTGTCGTGAGTGTATATCTATTATTGAAGTATTTCCTGTTAATTCCTATTTTTAATGGTAAAATTAAAGATGAGAGTAGAAAATGATGAGTAAAAATAAACTTAGTATTTTTAATTATTATTAAAAAAGGAGTGAAATAATAATGATGGAATATGAAAAAGATTGGTTTATGAGACAAGTGAAAGCTGCTGTGTTCAACCCTTTTAAAAAAGCGTCAGAAGTTCAAATCATGCCAATGATTCAGGTGACCGATGAAGGAACTGGAGAAAACTATTCGGTCCCAATCCAAAGTTATCTTTCAGAACTGATTTTGATATTAAAAATAAACCAAGCTGAAAATATTTTATTTTTAGAATCGAAAAAAATGACAGACGAACAGTTTTGTGACTTAGGTCATTGGTTTTATGATAGGGTGAACAATTTATCGGATGAAGAATTAAAAGAGGCAAACTTTTCAAGAGCGGAAATCCGTCAAGGAAGAGCTGATTTGGGAGAAATAATGTAACTAAAAATACCTGTTTTTTTGTTTATTTTTTTTCTTTTGACAATTGTAAAAATATGGACTATGATGAGTAAGGATTCATAACTGAATAATTGTTAGGTGAGGCTCCTATTTGGACACATGCTGCTGCCGCGAAAGAATCGAGAGACTCTTAGTTGGTTGAACAGGAATGATCGTGAAGGTCATTCATAACGTAGCTGATAAGAAATTATCTACGCCCTATAGTGCTAAAGCTCAACGATAGAGAAACTTTTATTTACGTTGCTATTTCACGCACACTCTATTGTTGAGTGTGCGTTTTTGCTGTGAATCACAGCGACTGGCTCCGCCAGAGCTGATGATGAACAGTACTTGGCGACCAAAGGGAGCGAAGTTCCGCAAAAAAGAACAAGCAGCAAGAAGGAAAGCCTAGGTCAGAAACCCCAAGTTCCGAGACTGATAGTAATGCGACTGGCTCCGCCAGAGCTGATGATGAACAGTACTTGGCGACCAAAGGGAGCGAAGTTCCGCAAAAAAGAACAAGTAGTAAGAAGGAAAGCATAAGCTAGAAAGGCGAAGCTCCGAGACTTGTAATAATGCGACTGGCTCCGCCAGAGCTGATGATGAACAGTACTTGGCGACCAAAGGGAGCGAAGTTCCGCAAAAAAGAACAAGCAGCAAGAAGGAAAGCCTAGGTCAGAAACCCCAAGTTCCGAGACTGATAGTAATGCGACTGGCTCCGCCAGAGCTGATGATGAACAGTACTTGGCGACCAAAGGGAGCGAAGTTCCGCAAAAAAAAGAAGCAGCAAGAAGGAAAGCATAAGCTAGAAAGGCGAAGTTTCGAGACATGTAATAATGCGACTGTCTTCACCAGAGCCGAGGCTGAACCGTATCAGAAGTTCAAACAGAGTAATATTTTTTTGGAAAGTTGCCCCCTAACAATTACTAAAAAATCCATCGTTTTAAAATAAAGCAAAGAGAGGAAGAATTACATGGAAGACCCCAGTCATTCGAGAAAATTAAATGTAGCCTTCATCTTAGAAACGATGGAATTGAGAGAATGTTTCTTTTCCTATTCTAGATAAGATGAAGTGAGCTAGAACTAGGAGGAAAAGAAAATGATGAACAAAAAAATAGCAGATATGAAGAAAACAACAAAAGATCAAGAATTAAGAAAATTAGCAATGCTTTCTGAACGTGAATTGATGATGGAGCTCCGTACATCAGAAAAAGGATTATCTGAAGAAGATGCCAAAAATCGTTTAGAAGAATATGGACCAAATGAAGTGTCCGCACAAAAACCAACACCTGCAATTATTATGTTTTTAGAAGCTTTCAAAGATCCCTTTGTTTATGTATTAGCTTTGCTGATGGTCGTTTCAGCTGTAACAAAAGATTTTGAAGCAGCACTTGTCATGGGAATCATGATTTTAGCTAGTGTTATTATTGCATTTATTCAAGAATACCGTTCTCAAAAAGCTAGTTTGAATTTAAAAGAACTTATCGAAAACACAACAGCTGTGACCCGTGCTGGACAAACCAAAGAAATCCCGATGGATGAAGTTGTGCCAGGAGACATTGTAACTCTTGCAACAGGAGACATGATTCCCGCTGATGCTGTGTTGATTTGGACAAAGGATTTGTTTATCAATCAATCGTCTCTAACAGGAGAATCAATGCCAGTAGAAAAATTTGTTGAAGCAGGAATTGATAAAAATTCAGAATCTGTAGCAGCGTTAGATATGCAGGACTTGATTTTCATGGGAACGGACGTATTAAGTGGACAAGGAAAAGCAATTATTTTAAAGACAGGTCAAAATACCTTCTTTGGAGATATCGCTAAAAATGCAACCACACAACGTGGAAAAACTTCTTTTGATATTGGCTTGTCAAAGGTCAGTAAATTTTTACTGCGGATGGTCATGATCTTATTTCCAATCGTATTTTTGATCAATGGACTTACCAAAGGTGAGTGGGGAGAAGCATTTTTCTTCGCAATTGCTGTAGCAGTTGGCTTAACTCCTGAAATGCTGCCGATGATCGTAACAAGCAACTTAGCAAAAGGTGCCTTAAGCTTATCTAAACATAAAGTGATCGTGAAAGAATTACCATCTATTCAAAATTTAGGGAGCATGGATATTCTTTGTACAGATAAGACAGGAACCATTACAGAAGACAGAGTGGTGTTAGTGCAACATTTAGATCCATTAGGTGAAGTCAATGATCAAGTTTTAGATATGGCTTTTTTGAACTCTCATTATCAAACAGGTTGGAAAAACTTAATGGATATTGCTGTGATTAATTTTTATGAAGAAAACAAAAATCAAAGTCCTTATCACTCTGTCACAAAGTTAGATGAAATTCCTTTTGATTTTTCTCGTCGCCGTCTAACTGTGGTAGTCAATGCAGATGGTCATCAATTTATGATCACTAAAGGGGCTGTTGAAGAAATGGAAGCTGTTTGTACACATGCAGAAATCAATGGCGAAATCGTTCCGTTGACACCAGAATTACAAAAAAGAATGCGCGAAGTGAACATTCGGATGAATGAACAAGGTATGCGTGCATTAGCTGTTGCGGTAAAAAAAGATGTTCACAGCGAAGCAATCTATAGTATAGAAGATGAGCAAGGAATGACATTGATTGGTTTTATGGGCTTTTTAGATCCAGCTAAAAAATCAGCGATCACTGCGATCAAGTCATTACATGAGCATGGCGTCAACGTAAAAGTGTTGACAGGTGACAATGATATTGTTGCTAAAAAAGTGTGTAGTGATGTTGGAATTGAAGTATCTCACGTAGTGCTTGGCTCTGAGATCGATAATTTTTCTGATGAACAACTGAAAGAAGAAGTAGAGAAGACAAATTTGTTTGCAAAATTAAACCCTATGCAAAAATCACGAATCATCGAAACGCTTCAAGGGAACGGACATACTGTAGGATTTATGGGAGATGGTATCAATGACGCACCGGCTCTTCGGAAAGCAGATGTTGGTATTTCGGTTGATACCGCCGCTGATATTACCAAAGATGCCAGTTCAATCATTCTATTAGAGAAAAGTCTGAACGTTTTGGAAGATGGTGTGATCGAAGGTCGAAAAGTTTTTAGTAATATGATGAAATATATTAAAATCACAATCAGTTCAAACTTTGGGAATGTCTTTTCAATTTTGATTGCAAGTGCCTTCTTACCCTTTTTACCAATGCTGTCTATTCAATTATTGATTCAAAATTTAATTTATGATATCGCTCAGTTAGCAATTCCTTGGGATAATGTGGATGAAGAAGATTTATTAAAACCTGTCCGCTGGGAAACGAATGGCTTGATGAAATTCACGCTATGCATTGGACCTGTAAGTAGTATTTTTGATATTATGACGTATGCAGTAATGTGGTTTGTATTCAGCGCAAACACGGTCGGTAGTCAGCACTTATTCCAAACAGGTTGGTTCGTTGTTGGATTAGTTAGTCAAACATTAGTGGTTCAGATGGTTCGAACTAGAAAGCTTCCATTTATCCAAAGTATTGCATCACCTGCAGTGATTCTTTCTAGTATAGGCGCAGTAGGGTTAGGATTATTGATTGTCTTGACACCAATTAGGGAGGTTTTCGACTTTGTGAAACTTCCTGCTAATTATTGGGGCTGGTTTATTTTGATCATTGTACTATATTTGATTACAGTAGAAGTTGCGAAACGACTTTATATCCATATCACCAAAGAGTGGATTTAATTTAGAAAAAAACGAATTTCATTTTTTTAAAGAGTAATTTTGGTGAAATCAAGATTTTGTTTCGTTTTATTTTAAAAAATTGTTCATGTGTAAATACCGAAAAATTTCTTTGTGATTGAAGTTGTTATTCGTAAAGAATGAAGAAAAATTATTTTTTAATTATTAATATTCGTTTTTTATGGAACAAAGACAAAATACCCCAATTTTTGTCTTTGTTCCATTTTTTATGTTTTGGAAAAGTCTGTTCATTTTTTAGCAAACAATTTCTAACTTGTGATTTTGCTGTAGCATAACAATGAACCGAGTAACTATAACAGTCTGTTGTCAAAAGATATGATTAGGAAGGCTATTTGTAAAACGGTTTCTTGTTTGTGATTTTAATCACTAACCTTTGGTACGAAAGGTTTCAGGTATTTTAATCAAATTTAAAGAAATGCTCACTTTTTACTTGCTCTTTTATCTGTTTAGTGATAATTTGTAAGTGTAGTCGATAAAAAGTAATACAGTTTTTGACACTGTTTTACTTTTTACGAAAAAAAGAAACGTAACAGAGAGGATTGTGTGACAAAATGGCAAAGGCAAAGAAACAAAAACCTATTGACTTTAAAGCACTTATGGAAAAAGTCGACGCTGATTTCCCAACATTTCAAATTTTAGATAAAGATGGGAAAATCGTAAACAAAGACGCTGTACCGGATTTATCAGATGACGAATTAGTAGAATTAATGACTCGTATGGTTTGGTCACGTGTATTAGACCAACGTTCAACTGCTTTGAACCGTCAAGGTCGTCTAGGCTTCTTCGCACCAACTGCTGGACAAGAAGCAAGCCAATTAGCAAGTCAATTTGCTATGGAAAAAGAAGATTACTTATTACCAGGTTACCGTGATGTACCTCAATTAGTTCAACACGGCCTACCATTAACAGAAGCTTTTCTTTGGTCTCGTGGACATGTAGCAGGTAACCACTATGCACCAGAATTAAATGCTCTACCACCACAAATCATCATTGGTGCGCAATACATCCAAGCAGCTGGTGTTGCTTTAGGAATGAAAAAACGCGGCAAGAAAAACGTTGTCTTCACTTATACAGGTGATGGCGGTTCTTCACAAGGTGATTTCTATGAAGCTATCAACTTTGCAGGAGCATATCATGCAAACGGCGTGTTCATCATCCAAAACAATGGTTTTGCGATTTCAACACCTCGTGAAAAACAAACAGCAGCTAAAACATTAGCACAAAAAGCAGTAGCAGCAGGGATTCCAGGGATCGTCGTTGACGGAATGGATCCATTAGCAGTGTATGCAATTGCAAAAGAAGCACGCGAATGGTCTGCAAATGGCAATGGCCCTGTATTGATCGAAACATTAACTTACCGTTATGGTCCACATACATTATCAGGTGACGATCCAACTCGTTACCGTTCAAAAGACATGGATGACGAATGGGTACAAAAAGATCCATTAGTTCGTTTCCGTAAATATCTAGAAGACAAAGGTTTATGGTCTGAAGAAAAAGAAAATGAAGTAATCGAAAAAACAAAAGAAGAAATCAAAGTAGCAATTGCAGAAGCAGATAAAGTTCCAAAACAAAAAGTATCTGATTTCTTGAAAAATATGTTTGAAGTTCAACCACAAAACATTAAAGAACAAATTGCATTCTACGAAGCGAAGGAGTCGAAATAATCATGGCACAAAAAACAATGATCCAAGCAATCACAGATGCCTTAGCTCTTGAATTAGAGAAAGACGAAAACGTACTGATCTTCGGTGAAGACGTTGGTAAAAACGGCGGAGTTTTCCGTGCAACTGAAGGCTTACAAGAAAAATTTGGCGAAGACCGTGTCTTCGATACTCCTTTAGCAGAATCTGGAATCGGTGGTTTAGCTTTCGGTTTAGCTTTAGAAGGTTACCGTCCAGTTCCTGAAATCCAATTCTTTGGATTCGTATTCGAAGTCTTTGACGAAATCGTTGGTCAAATGGCTCGTACTCGTTACCGTATGGGTGGAACACGCAACATGCCTATTACTGTTCGTGCGCCATTTGGTGGTGGTGTACACACACCAGAACTTCACTCAGATAACTTAGAAGGATTGATTGCTCAATCTCCTGGTATCCGTGTTGTTATCCCATCAAATCCATATGATGCAAAAGGATTATTAATTTCTTCTATTAGAAGTAATGACCCAGTTGTTTATTTAGAACACATGAAACTATACCGCTCATTCCGTGAGGAAGTGCCGGATGAAGCATACGAAGTGCCTTTAGATAAAGCGGCTGTTACTCGTGAGGGTACGGATGTTTCTATCATCACTTACGGTGCAATGGTTCGTGAAGCAATCAAAGCTGCTGACAACTTGGCGAAAGACAATATCTCTGCTGAAATCATTGACTTACGTACTGTCGCTCCTTTAGATGTTGAAACAATCATTAAATCAGTTGAAAAAACTGGTCGCGTAGTTGTTGTTCAAGAAGCACAAAAACAAGCTGGCGTTGGTGCTATGGTTGTTTCTGAAATTTCTGAACGTGCAGTATTATCATTAGAAGCGCCAATTGGCCGAGTATCTGCTCCAGATACAATCTTCCCATTTGGACAAGCAGAAAACATTTGGTTGCCAAATGCTAAAGATATCGAAGCGAAAGCTAGAGAAATCGCAGAATTTTAATTAAAAACTGAATAAATTTGCTTTAAACGGCATGCCTGAATTTTCACGTGATATTTTTTCATGTGGAAATTTAGAGCTGTTGTTTTCAGTAATTTGCGAGTTAGACAGATACGATAAAGGAAGGGAAGGCTTAAAAAATGGCTTATCAATTTAAATTACCAGATATTGGTGAAGGTATTGCAGAAGGCGAAATCGTAAAATGGTTCGTTAAAGCAGGAGATACCATCAATGAAGATGATACATTATTAGAAGTTCAAAACGATAAATCTGTAGAAGAGATTCCATCTCCAGTTACAGGAACAGTTAAATCAATCGTAGTACCAGAAGGCACAGTAGCAAATGTTGGAGATGTATTGATCGAAATCGATGCACCAGGACATCCTGAAAATGATGCAGCACCAGCTGCTCCTGCTCAAGAACAAACGCCTGCTCAACCAGCAGCTACTCCAGAAGCACCAGCAGCTGATAATGGCGGTGGAGTATTCCAATTTAAATTACCAGATATTGGTGAAGGTATTGCAGAAGGCGAAATCGTAAAATGGTTCGTTAAATCAGGCGATACAATCAACGAAGATGATACACTATTAGAAGTTCAAAACGACAAATCTGTTGAAGAAATCCCTTCACCAGTTACAGGAACAGTTAAAAACATCGTTGTTCCAGAAGGTACAGTAGCAAACGTTGGAGATGTATTGATCGAAATCGATGCACCAGGACATAACTCTGCACCAAGTTCAGTACCAGCAGCAAGTGCTCCTGCTCAAACAGAACAAGCAGCACCAGCACCTGCAGCGTCAACTGGCGTAGTAGCAGCGGCTGATCCAAACAAACGTGTCTTGGCTATGCCATCGGTACGTCAATTTGCTCGTGAAAAAGATGTAGACATCACACAAGTTGCACCAACTGGAAAAGGTGGACGTGTCACAAAAGCAGACATCGAAGCATTTATTTCAGGTGGCGGACAAGCAGCAGCACCAGCGCAAGCTGAACAAACTGCAGCAACACCACAAGCAACAGCAACAACTGAATCAGCAGCACCAAAAGCTCCAGCTAAACCGTTTGTTTCTGACTTAGGTGAAGCTGAAACTCGTGAGAAAATGACGCCAACTCGTAAAGCAATTGCTAAAGCGATGGTTAACAGTAAACATACTGCGCCACACGTTACATTGCATGACGAAGTTGAAGTATCTAAATTATGGGATCACCGTAAGAAATTTAAAGATGTTGCAGCAGCAAATGGTACAAAATTAACATTCTTACCATACGTTGTGAAAGCATTGACAGCAACAGTTCAAAAATTCCCAATCTTGAATGCATCAATTGATGATGCAGCACAAGAAATCGTTTATAAAAACTACTATAACATTGGTATCGCAACAGATACTGATCATGGTTTATATGTACCAAACGTTAAAAATGCGAACACTAAGAGCATGTTTGCTATCGCTGATGAAATCAACGAAAAAGCAGCTCTTGCAATTGAAGGCAAATTAACTGGTGCGGATATGCGTGATGGTTCTATCACAATCAGTAATATTGGTTCAGTTGGCGGCGGCTGGTTCACACCAGTTATCAACTACCCTGAAGTTGCGATTTTAGGTGTTGGTACGATTGCTACTCAACCAGTTGTAAATGCAGATGGAGAGATCGTTGTTGGTCGTGTAATGAAACTTTCAATGAGTTTTGACCACCGTATTGTTGACGGAGCAACTGCTCAAAAAGCAATGAACAACATCAAGCGTTTATTAGCTGATCCAGAATTATTATTAATGGAAGGATGATTATCACATGGTAGTAGGAGATTTCGCCATTGAATTAGATACAGTCGTAATTGGTTCAGGCCCTGGAGGATACGTTGCAGCAATTCGTGCTGCTGAAATGGGTCAAAAAGTTGCGATCATTGAACGTGAGTTTATCGGCGGTGTATGTTTAAACGTTGGATGTATTCCTTCTAAAGCATTGATCGCAGCAGGACATCACTATCAAGAATCACTAGATTCAACAATGTTTGGTGTAACAACTAAAGGTGTAGAACTAGATTTTACAAAAACTCAAGATTGGAAAGATAACCAAGTTGTTAATTCATTAACAACTGGCGTTAGCTTCCTTATGAAAAAACATAAAATCGAAGTTATTGAAGGAGAAGCGTTCTTCGTTGATGAAAACACATTACGTGTGATCCACCCAGATTCAGCTCAAACTTACTCATTCAATAATGCAATCGTAGCAACAGGTTCTCGTCCAATCGAAATCCCAGGATTTAAATTTGGCGGACGTGTCTTAGATTCTACTGGCGGTTTGAACTTGAAAGAAGTACCTAAGAAATTTGTTATCATCGGTGGCGGTGTTATCGGTGCAGAATTAGGTGGCGCTTATGCTAACCTTGGTTCTGAAGTAACGATTTTAGAAGGCAGTCCTTCAATCTTACCAACGTATGAAAAAGACATGGTTAAACTAGTTACAGATGACTTCAAGAAGAAAAATGTAACAGTTGTAACCAAAGCGATGGCTAAAGAAGCAATCGACAACGGCGACAGCGTAACTGTAAAATATGAAGTAGACGGCAAAGAAGAATCAGTCACTGCTGACTATGTAATGGTAACAGTTGGACGTCGTCCAAACACTGATGATCTTGGTTTAGAACAAGCCGGTGTTGAAGTTGGCGAACGTGGTTTAGTAAAAGTGGACAAACAAGGTAGAACAAACGTATCAAACATCTTCGCTATTGGTGATATCGTACCAGGTGCTGCTCTTGCTCATAAAGCAAGCTACGAAGCAAAAATTGCGGCAGAAGCAATCTCTGGTAAAAAAGTAGAAGTAGACTACAAAGCAATGCCTGCTGTAGCCTTCACTGACCCAGAATTAGCAAGCGTTGGTATGACAATTGCTGAAGCCAAAGAAGCGGGATTAGAAGCAACAGCTTACAAATTCCCATTCGCTGGTAACGGCCGTGCTATCTCTTTAGGTAAAACTGAAGGATTCGTACGTTTGGTAACAACAAACGAAGACAATGTCATTATCGGAGCACAAATCGGCGGAGTTGGCGCAAGTGATATGATTTCTGAATTATCATTAGCAGTTGAATCTGGCATGAATGCCGAAGATATTGCATTAACGATCCATCCACACCCATCTTTAGGGGAAATTACTATGGATGCTTCTGAGTTGGCTTTAGGTTTGCCAATTCATATTTAAATAGCATATTTGTCACACAAAGAAAGACCGAGCTAGCCAAGCTCGGTCTTTTGTTAGAGTGAAAAACACCCGCCGAGTTGTGATTCAACTACTTGGCAGGTGTTTTTTTACTATAATTTTTTTATATTTTGTTCAATTGTTGGAAGTTTACTGTAAAAACCATAAGCAGACAATATATATATAGTAGGAAGATATTGAATCAAATATCTGGATCGACCACCTTCAAATAGAAGAAGATACAAAAAAGCGCCTAAGATAGTTAATTTGAAAATAGCTAGTAAATAATCAGTATCTTCATTTTTTTCTTCTTTTTTTGTGGCGAATAGTAGACCTAGTAGAGTGACAATCCACATTAAGTGCATAAAAATGCGTACTGTTTTAACCTTTTCTCCTTGCTGATAATAAGTATCTCTTAGGAAAATTTGTATAGGATCATTCGATTTGACGTATACTTGGGGATTTCCGTCTCTGCCCCAACCAAAGTCACCACGATCTGTATTGTTGAGATGCTTTTTCATTAAAAATTTTGTATATCCGATAAACCCATGATTTTTTAAGCGTGCAACAATTTCTTTATTTGCGTAGTTGATTTTATCTTGTTTTGAAGGGAGTGAATTTATAGTATCAGTATCTTCAACACTATAGCCACCAGATCCTCTCACCCCCATCATTACAAAGTGCTGCCAAGGTTTAGCTTTACTTTTATCAATGATCACAAGTTTTTGATGATTCTCAAATGTATGAAACAGTTTGAGTGTTCCAGCAAAAGGCAGGAAAAAAAGCAGTGTAATCAATATTACTTTTTTTAATTTAATTTTTCTATGTTCTGTTATTAATGTAATCAGCGAAACTAGGATGTATGCGATTAAAAAAACAATAGAAGAAGGTTTTAGTAGATAAGAGACGGCAGTCAAAATACCTAAAAAAACAATTAGATGTTTCTTGTGATTTTTGATAGCTAGAGAATAGAGCCAAAAAATAATACTAATGACTGGCAACATAATAATATCTGTATAAATAACTAACATCCAAGGTGACAAAGCTAATGGTATAAATGCTAGATAAAATGAAAGGTAGGCTACTTTTTTATTGAATAGATTTTTAGCTGCTAGAAAAATAAAAATAAAGCCGATATCCATAAAAATGGTGTTTACCAGTTGCCAAAACATCCAAGAATAACCTAAAGATTGATGAAAAAAATTCCCTATTTGACTTATAAAATACATTAAAAAGAAAAACAAGCTATTATTGGGATTACCTGATAAATAGATGCTGGCAATTGAATCTGGGGAATTTTTAATCAGCTCCGTTACACTTGCGTGGATCCCGTCTACATCCCAATCAAGTGGTACATGAATATAATATAAGATGATTACTTGTAAAAAAATCGTTAAAATAAAGAGCATCTTTGTAATTAGTTCTATATTTTTTTTGAAAAATTCGAACCATTGCTTGCTTTTTTTATTTAAATATAAACGGCTACTTTCTGAACAAAAGATAATAGCACTAATAAAAAGTAGGCATAACAAGAATACCCAGATTTTATCATTTATATTTGAGATATCTAACAGGCTACTTCTAAGTGCACCGTACAATGTGTAAAGAATTGAGCAGATGAATAGGTAGTTTAAGAGTGAAACTATTGTTTTTTTCATGTATAATCTCCTGATATGTTGAATTATTTCTGTTTATCTAATGATATATTAAGATTAACTATTTTTTATGATTTATCACTATTTATTCTATTATAAGACAATCAGAGCTATTAGGAAACTTTATATATAAAAGAAGTTCTAAAAGTTAAGGAATGAGCTTAACTTTTAGAACTTCTAATTATTTTGTAAAATAATACTATTATTCTAATGATGCAATTCTTCGCCATCTTGTTCATCGATCCTATGGACCATTTCAAGTAATCCGCCATTACCTTCATCAATAATTCGTTTCACTCTAGAAATCGTTGTAGTGCTGCTGCCAGTAGCTTCCGCAATATCACTATAGGTTTTATTCAACAATAGTAACTTTGCAACTTCAAATCTCTGTATCATAGAATCCAATTCTTTTAATGTCATTAAGTCATCAAAATAATTGTAACAATCCTCCAATGTTTCTAAAGCTAATAGAGAGCGGAAAAACTCATCGCCGTGGCCGTCTTGTATCTTGTCGATTTTCATAAGTTCCTCCTAAATTTAAAAGCGGAACAAATCGTTTGATTCTGTAGAAAATTAGGAAATTTACTTTGAGACGCAAGTTGTCTCACTGCCAATTTATCTATTTTCCTAAGGATCGATTTGTGCAGCTATCTAATACAAATGATTAAGACTTTCTTATGAAAGTCTTGTACTGTTCATCATCAACTTAAATTCTTTCGTTGTAATTTTCAACATTAGTTCATAGTATTCAATGTGTTTCGTAGCAAGCATTTTTTATTATAAAACTTTTTTGTATTTTGTCCAGTAAATTGAATAAATAAATGTAAAAGGGTGAAGTAAAACTGATTTTCAGTTTTACTTCACCCTTTAGAAATAGACTAACTATTTTTTACTTAGAAAGTAATTTCACTAAAGTGTATTGTTTTTTCCCTTTGCGAACAATAATGAATTTTCCGTCAAAACTGTGCTCTGCTGTAACAATAAAGTCCAACTCTTTAATACGATCACCATTGATCGAAATCGCACCGTTTGAGATGTCTTCTCTCGCTTGGCGTTTAGATGGTTCAATGCCAAGTTCGATCAACCAATCAACAAGGTTTTGATCAAGTGATTCTGTTTCGACAGTCGGCATGTTTTTAAAGCCTTCTTCAATTTGTTTTGAAGTTAGATTTTTTACGTTACCTGAGAATAATGCTTCTGAGATTGCTAAAGCATCATTTAAATCTTCTTCACTATGCACGAATTTTGTCATTTCTGCAGCTAGTACGCGTTGTGCTTCACGTAAATGTGGTTCAGTTTCTACTTTAACTTCTAATGCATCGATTTCTTCTTTTGTTAAGAAGGTAAAGAATTTCAAGTATTTGATTACGTCACGGTCATCTTGGTTAACCCAGAATTGGTAGAACTCGTAAGGTGTTGTTTTTTCAGGATCTAACCAAACGGCACCGCCAGCTGTTTTCCCAAATTTTGTACCATCCGCTTTTAGCATCAATGGAATCGTTAAACCAAAGGCTTTTGCATCAGCACCTTCTTTTTTACGGATCAAGTCAAGACCTGCTGTGATATTGCCCCACTGATCAGCGCCACCGATTTGCATGCGAACGTCGTTGTGTTGGAATAAGTGTAAAAAGTCCATTGATTGTAGAATTTGGTACGTGAACTCTGTAAATGAAATCCCTGTTTCTAAACGGCTTGCTACGATATCTTTGGCAAGCATTGTATTGATGTTGAAGAACTTACCGTAATCTCTTAAGAAATCCAACAAAGTAAGGTTGTGTGTCCAATCGTAGTTGTTCACTAAAGTTAGTGTGTTATCTGTGTCCACTGCAAATAATTTTTCCATTTGTCTTGTTAAAGAATCAACATTGTGCTGAACAGTTTCCATTGTTTGTAATTGACGTTCTGTTGTACGTCCACTCGGATCACCAATTGTACCAGTAGCCCCACCAATTAAAATAAATGGATGGTGTCCAAATGCTTGGAATCTTTTTAACATCATAAAGGGAATCAAATGCCCGATATGCATACTGTCTCCTGTAGGGTCCACACCGCAATATAGTGAAATGCTATTGGTTTCAACGTATTCACGCAAACCTTCGCTATCTGTTTGTTGGTTGATGGCGCCACGCCACTCTAATTCATCAATAATGTTTGTCATGTCTCTTCTTCCTCTCCTAAATAAAATAAAAAACGCCCCATAGGCTCAATGCCTATGGGACGAACTTCGCCGTGTTACCACCCAAATTGTATACGAAAAACTCATATACCTCTCAAATCTGTATCGTAGATAGACGCCTACTTACGGTAGGAAACTAAAAGTGTAATTCACAAAAAATGTATATGCCAACTCTCACTAAATGTTGACTCTCTGAAATAGGGACATTCTTGCTACTTCGCTTTATTAAAGTTTGATATGTTATTTTGTAGCAATTTTACGACAAATAAACCAACTTGTCAAATACTTCTTTTTTTCTTTTATTATTTTTAAATGAGCTCTTTCTCATATAATCGGACTTCACTTTAATCTAGGTTTTTCGAAAGACGGAAGGGTCAAATAGGATTTCTGACAATTGCGAACGACCTTTTTACAAAAAGCTGTTTTATGCGATTTTTTCACATAAATGCTTTAGCGTAGCGCAGTGCTGACGCGCTGTATAGAGTACATAAATCTTAAATAACGGGCTTTTTTTTTAATTCTACTCTTTTTGACTTGGGGCTAAAAGCTACCTATACTTTGGGAGTGATTTCACATGTGGGAAACAAAAAATAAATTTAATCAGGAGGTCAAATAGAAACATGAATAAGAAATTGTCATTATTTGGATTAATCGGAATTACCATGGCCTTTTTTGGAACGGTTCGTAGTGTTCCAACATTAGCATCAACGGGATGGGCGCAAATTTTTTATATGTTGATCGCAGCTTGCTGCTTTGCCTTACCAATTGCTTTGATTTCAGCAGAACTTTCAACTGGCTGGCCAGAAGAGGGCGGACCGCAAGTCTGGGTTCGTAATGCGTTTGGTGAAAAATGGGGTTTTGTTACGTCATGGTTATTATGGGTACAAATGTTTTTCGGAATGGTAATGGTTGCTTCAACTGTAGGTGTACTACTTGGTTACGTAATCGACCGTCCAGACCTTGGACATAATAATTTATTCATTTTTATCATGATCTTGATTTCTTATTGGGGCATTACACTATTGAACTTGAAATTTGATATGGTCAAAATTGCAGGTGACTGGGGTGCTGTGATCGGTGTTTATATTCCTTTTGTTGCTCTAGTTGTTTTAGGAATGATGTACATGGCAAAACACGGCATCAACCAAGAGAGTTACTTAGGTCATTTTGAAGCAAGTAAATTATTACCTGACTTTAGCGATTTAGGTAGTTTACCAACTTTGACAGGAATTATCTTCATTTTTGCTGGAGTAGAAATTTCATCTGTTCATGCAAACAATATCGATAATCCAAAACGGAATTATCCAATTGCTGTGATTGCTTCTGTTTTACTATTAGTTGTGTTTAACTTAGCAGCTGGTTTAAGTGTAGCAGATAGTGTACCAGCCGGAAAAATGGAACTTGCCAATATCACGCAACCATTTGTGATCATGACACAAGATCTTGGGATTCCAGCGATTTTCAATAATATTATTTCTTTGATGATTTTAGTGGGTGTATTAGTTCAATTGAGTGCGTGGGTTTTAGGTCCAAGTAAATCAATGATCAAAGTAGCAGAAGAAGGAAACTTACCACCATTCTTCCAAAAACGTAATGCAAAAGGAATTCCAATTGTGTTTGTTATGATCCAAGCGATTGTCATTTCACTTGTATCGTTCTTATATGTTGTTGTACCAGATATCAGTGCGGCATTTTTGATCATCACGATCACAACAACGATCCTTTATTGTGTCGTATATCTACTGATTTCACTTTCAGCGATCAAATTACGTTACAGTATGCCAACTGTGAAACGTCCATTTCGATTAGGAAGTAAAGGCAATGGTTTGATGTGGTTTGTTTCAGTTCTAGCGATCGTGAGTGTGGTTGTTACGATTCTAGTCAGCTTGATTCCGCCAACTTCAGTTCCTCAAAGTGGACATGTAGCTTATATTATTTTCCAAGTGGCGGCAACTGTTATTATGATCGGTATTGCATTGTTCATTTATAAGAGAAAGAAACCAGAATGGAAGAAAACAGATAAATAAGAAAGAACGATTAAAACTAAACTTTTTAGCATGATCAATTATGAAACTATTGGAGGAAAATATCATGAAAAATTTCAATACTGATGATACAAATTTAAAAGCATTATTTATAGGCGACAAAGGTGAAAACGTTGATTTATTCAAAGAGCTATTAAATAAAATGATCGATGAACATGTGGGCTGGAGACAAAATTACATGCCGCAAGATTTACCAGTGATTTCACCACAAGATAGAAGTTCTAAAAGTTTCCAAGAAACAGCAGACAACATGAGAAGTGTTTTCAATGTATTATCTTCTCGTTTACGTACCGAATCACTTCCATGGCACTCAGCAGGTCGTTTCTGGGGGCATATGAACGCTGAAACATTAATGCCATCAATTATCGCCTATACAACTGCAATGCTTTGGAACGGTAATAACGTGGCGTATGAGTCATCACCTGCAACGTCACAAATGGAAGAAGAAGTTGGGTTAGAATTTGCTACATTGATGGGTTATGAAGATGGCTGGGGTCATATTGCGGCTGATGGTTCGATCGCAAACTTAGAAGGTCTATGGTATGCCCGCAATATGAAATCTTTACCATTTGCTATCCAAGCTGTAGTACCAGAAATGGTTGCTGGGAAATCAGATTGGGAATTATTGAATATGTCAACAACAGAAGTCTTAGATATTTTAGATCAAGTACAAGACCAATTTGACGAAATCAAAGCTCAATCAGCCCGCAGTGGTAAGAACTTAGACAAATTAGGTAAATGGATCGTTCCTCAAACAAAACATTATTCATGGCTGAAAGCTGCTGACATCATTGGGATTGGTTTAGATCAAGTTATCGCTGGTGAAGTAAACAGTGAATACCGTATGGATATTGACAAATTAGAGGTACAAATCCGTGATTTAGCTGCACAAGGAATTCCGACTCTTGGAGTTGTTGGTGTGGTTGGTTCAACAGAAGAAGGACAAGTCGATCGTATCGATCAAATCATTGCTTTACGTGATAAATTAGCCAAAGAAGGCATCTACTTCTATGTACACGTTGATGCAGCATACGGTGGCTATGGACGTTCAATCTTCTTAGACGAAAACGATCAATTTATCGAATGGGATAAAATCGAAGAAGTTTATGCCAAACATAACATCTTCCAAGAGAAAAATGATTGGTTGACAAGAGAAGTTTATGACTCTTTCAAAGCAATCGAACAAGCTGAATCTGTCACGATCGATCCACATAAAATGGGCTATATCCCTTATTCAGCTGGTGGTGTTGTCATCAAAGACATCCGTATGCGTGACGTGATTTCTTATTTTGCAACTTATGTATTTGAAAAAGGCGCAGATATTCCAGCTTTACTTGGCGCATATATTCTTGAAGGCTCTAAAGCTGGTGCAACGGCTGCAGCTGTTTGGACAGCACATAAAGTCTTGCCGCTTAACGTAACAGGTTACGGTAAATTGATGGGCGCAAGTATTGAAGGAGCATATCATTTCTATCACTTTATCGACGGATTAGAATTCAAAGTCGGCGATAAAACAATCGAAATCCATGCTTTAACAAAACCAGATTTTAATATGGTGGACTATGTATTCAATGAAAAAGGCAATACTGATCTTGTGAAAATGAACAAATTAAACCACGATTTCTATGACTATGCTTCATACGCAAAAGGTGGATTATATAACAACGAATTCATTACATCTCATACAGATTTTGCTATCGAAGAATACGGCCACAGCCCATTTGAATTTGTAAACAGCTTAGGATTCTCTCGTGCTGAATGGGAACGTGCGGACAAAGTAACGATCTTACGTGCTGCTGGTATGTCACCATACATGAATGATAAAGAAGTTTTTGACGAATATGCAGAAAAAATCAAAACAGCGATCCAAGAAAAATTAGAAGCAATCTACGCTGAATAAACGATTGTAAATTGACCACTGTGGGTGTGACAAAGCGAAAAATTTGCTTTGTCACAGCTGCAGCTTTTCTATAAAAAATAAATGAAAGAAAATGAATAAGAATATTCATCGACTTTCTACGAAAAATGTGAGGAACAATGTATGAAAAAATATCAAGTGAATTTTAATGAAGCTGTTTTCTTATTAGTAACATTGCTGTTGATGATCGGTATTAGTATTATTGGTTTTGGTATTCCGGCTCATGTTGCGATCTTGATTGCGATTGGTTATTTACTTTTGTTTGCGGTGTATAAGAAATTTTCTTGGGATTTCATCCATGACGCTCTGATTGATGGTGTTTCTTCTGGTATTATTCCAATGTTGATTTTTATTTTGATTGGTGCGTTGATCAGTGTTTGGATTGCAGCAGGAACGATTCCAACGATCATGGTTTTAGGTTTTTCATTCTTATCAGTGAAATTTTTTATTCCGACTGTTTTTATAGTTTGCGGAATAGTAGGCGGCGCTGTTGGCAGCTCTTTTACAACGATTTCAACGATTGGGATCGCTTTTTTAGGAATGGGTAGTTTAATTGGGATCGACCCTGCACTGACAACAGGTGCAATCGTTTCGGGGGCTTTTTTGGGCAACACGATTTCACCGCTTTCAGATACAGTGAATTTAGCCGCAGCGATTTCAGAAGTTGATTTATTTGAACATTTGAAAAATACATATAAAACAGCAGTTCCAGCAGCGGTACTTTCGTTTGGCTACTTTTTAGTTATGGGATTGCGCTATGATGGTGCCTTAGATAGCACAAGTATTCATGATATCGTCAATACTTTAAATAACAATTTTACGATTTCTTTGATTGAACTGATTCCGTTGGCACTTTTGTTTGTCTGTGCTTGGAAAAAAATTCCAGCTATTCCTACATTACTGTTGAGTATCTGTGCCTCACTCATGTTGATGTTTTTTACGAATGCACACTTTTCATTCGTAGAAACAGCCGATATGATCCAAAATGGTTTTGTTTCTCACACTGGTAACGCACAAGTAGATGAACTGCTTTCTAGAGGTGGGATTCAAAGTATGATGTGGTCAGTATCGTTGATTATTTTGGCCCTAGCTTTAGGCGGATTATTAGTGAAAATGGAAATTATCGACTGTTTGCTTCAACGTTTTGAATCAGTAATCAATTCTCGACACAAATTGATTTTTCTTACAATGATGAGCTCTATCGGAATCAATGTATTAATCGGTGAACAGTATCTTTCGATCATTTTACCTGGAAAATCCTTTATCAATAAATTCAAAGAAAAGAACGTTCCGTTGACCCAGTTATCTAGAGGCTTGAATGATGCAGGTTCAGTGGTGAATCCATTGATTCCGTGGGGTGTGAGCGGTGTGTTTATCTCAGGAACGTTAGGTATTGCAACAATCAATTATCTGCCTTATGCGGTATTTTGTTATGTTTTACCGATCTTGTCATTTTTAGTTACGTTGAGTAGCAAAAAGAAATCAATAAAAGGCTAAATAAAAAATACAACATTATCCTTTTACGAGGATAGGTTGTATTTTTTTGTTTAATTGTTGGCTACTCACCAAAAGTTTTCAGTCCTTGATCATATAAGTAATCGTCGATCTCTGAAATCGTCAAGCCATGAGTGATACCATAAATCACTACAGCATCCCAAGGGTGTTTAGGGTAGAGTTGAGCATAGCTGGTTTTTTTCATCAAATCATTGGTTTCCTCTAAGTCCAAATTTAAGCCGATTGCTAAAGCAACCATTTTTTCTCTAGAAGGATTTCTTTTCCCGTCGAAATACTGATAGCCTGTCGCTTCAGTAATTCCAGCTTTTTTTAATACCGTACTTTTTGTCAACTGCTTATCGATCAGCCACCGATTTAAGTAATCTTTCAAGGTTTTGTCAATTGTATAATCCTGAGTTTCAGACAGAGCTGTTTGAAAATTTTCAGCTTTTTTTAATGAGTGAAGTAATGTATCTGTATCTTTTTCTTGCATGCCAAGATCTCCTATATTTAAAATATCCTATTGCTATTATACATGGTTTTTCATTAAGAGCGGACGTATTTTATTGATTTATTTGTTATAATTAAAAAAGTAAACAAAAATTGGAGTGTAAAAATGGGAAACATAAATAATTCAGGTCCATTTTCGTATAAAGAAATTGAACCGCTAACAGATAAAGCCAACGGACCGCTCCTTGTAAGGAAAAATGATACAAAGGAGTTTTTTGTAAAAAAATGCTATCCGCTTTATTTAGCGGATAACTTGACCACACTACAACAAATCAAGCAAACTAATTTACCTAAAGTTCAGGAAGTTCTGATTGAAGGGGATCAACTCTATCTATACGAAGAATTTATTCACGGTAAAACATTGACGGAAGTCATTAGCTCTTCAGAAGTGATAGAAACAGAAACAATTTTAAAGATGACACTTTCGTTATTAGATGCCTTAATAGCTCTTCATGATAAAGGATTAGTTCATCGTGATGTGAAACCTGGGAATATTATGTTGACCAATGACGGTATGCTAAAATTGATCGATTTTGATGCGGTGCGGGTATTTGATGGCGCGAAAGACACGGATACGATTCAGCTAGGAACAGTTGGATTTGCTTCACCTGAACAATTTGGTTTTGCTGAATCAGATGCAAGAAGTGATCTTTATTCGGTAGGGGTAGTAATCAATATTTGTTCGGTCAAAGAATATCCTAAAAATAAGCTAAGTTCGGATCCTTTTCTACGCGAAATTATTTTGAAGGCGACACGGTTTGATCCTAAAGATCGTTATCAGTCAGCAGTAGAAATGAAAACAGTGGTTAGAGAAAAATGGAAGCAATGGGTAAATGAAACGCATCATAATGAAGACAGGCTTGTTTTGGATAACCGAGAAAACAAGAATGAGAAGACTGATATGGACGAACCAAATAACGTCAAAACGCCTATTAGGTCATTCTTAAGAAAATATGTACCGGGATTTCGTACAGATCAGCCGTGGAAGATGACATTGGCGATTATTTATTATGTTCTTATGTTAATGGGACTACCAGGAATGGTCTATGAGGCAACTTCAATGACTGAAAAATTATTACGGACAATCGAAGGCTTTACTATATTTGTTTTGCCTGTGTTGTTACTTACTAACTTTATGAACTTTCATGAAAAAATACCTTTGCTTCATTCAAAAAAACTGATTTTGCGAGGACTTGGTTATGGTTTATTAGCTGTTGGCTGGCTGATTTTTTTTGTGTTATATCTTCTAGTGACAAATGGTGGAGCGAAAAGGTAGTTGACCGACTATCTACTTATCACTATGCAAAATGCATAAGATTCTTCTTTGATTATTCAGTAGTATAAATGTGTACTAACGGACTAAATAACAAAGGAGACAAAAAAATGAACGTGAAGAAAATTATTTTGATCGGTGTCGGTGTTTTAGTAGTAGGTGGTGTTCTAGCTAATATGGGTTCTGATTCTAAAGAAGACACAACGAAAAAAAAAGAGGCAACGACAAGTAAGGTTACTAAAAAACAAGAATCAGAAGTTCCTGCTGAAACAGATGCTGGTGATTTAGGTGATTATCACGTTGCTATCAAGGAACTATCGTTTGCAAAAGATTACAACGGAGAAGACGTAGGTGTGATCGATTATGAATTTACGAATAACAGCGATAAAAATGCAATGTTTTTAACGTCGATCACAACGAAGGCTTTTCAAAATGGTATTGCGTTGCAGTTAGCAATTATGTCAGAATCTGGGTATGTAGATTCAATGACTGAGATTCAACCAGGAGCAACACTGAATTTAAAAGTTCCTTATAAGTTAACGGACATGACAACACCAGTATCGGTTGAAGCAACGAAATTATTCAGTGATAAAGTGAAATTGACAAAAGAGTTTATCTTACAGTAATTTGAAATCTTCAAAAGGGTTGAACAAAGGTGGTTCAGCTAGCATTTTTTTCAGTAGAAAATGACTAGTTTTTAGCTTCAAAGGGAGCAAAGGAATTGGATAATATTCCTTATATATGGCCGTGTATTGGGTTTATTGGAACAGGTAGCTAGTTAAGATAGAGTTATTTGGTCCGAAATCAATTAGTCTTTGCTGCCTGACTGATTTTCCAAATACGAAAACAGCCAAAGCCACAAGAAAGTGAACGTCTGGATTATCTCCAGTCGTTCACTTTCTTTTTTTATTCATTTGACGAATTAGAGAGTTTATCGATGTCGGAATGGATTGGTTTAACTTTTAAGATATCTAAAAAGAAAGTAAAAATTGGAATACCGACAATCAATCCCCAAACACCGAATAGTCGCTCGCTGATCAATAAAATGACGAAGGTATAAAAAATCGGTAAATCCGTTTTACTGGACATAAATTTAGGATTCAATACATAAGACTCGAATAAATGGACAACAATAATGACGACTAAAATATAGATAACATCATTGATGCCGCCTTCAGAATAAGCAATAAAACTTAGTGGAATACAAGAAATGATCACACCTGCAACGGGAATCAAACTCAAAATAAAAATCATGATTGCTAAACTTGGTAATTGAGTAAAACCGATCAAAGCCAGACAAACCGTTGTAATACCAGTATTAACGACAGCAATAAAAAATTGAGCTTCCATCACGACGCCAAAGGTATTCACAAACTTATCTGCAAAAAAGTAAATATCTTGAAAGAACCAGTCAAAATCACTCTTTAAAAATAACTTAGAAAACTCTGCCATTTGTTTTTTCTCGATCATAAAAAAGAAACTTAAAATAAAAGAGAGGACAAAGGAAAGTCCAATAGAACCGATATCTTGAATATAACGTAAGAGCGTACTTGCACCATTTTGAATTTGGGTCATCAAGTTAGATTTTTCTATATATTCATTAATTATCATCAATAATTGATTGTGACTATCAGTTGGATTTTGATAAAAATGTACAACAGAATTATACATTTGGACTGTTTGATGAATCAGAACCGGCATATACTTTGTTATAGCCAGATAAACTAAAAAGACAATCAAAGAATAGGTTGCTAAAACAAGTATGAGCGACGGTATTTTTAAAAAACGCTGAACAAATTTTACGAAATGAAGTGCTAAAAACGTAAAAATAAAAGTTAATAAAATCATTGTGATCATGCTTCTAGCTAAAAATAAAATAAAGATAACAACAGCTAAAACGAAAAAACGTCTTAATCGTTCATTTTGAATAAACTTTTCATAAATCGACATGGCTTTCACTCCTTTTAATGAATGATTTGTACCCTTTACATATAAGGGAACAAATCAATAAGAGCAAAGACTCACCTTATACTCTTAATAATAGTACATATTAAGATAACTATAATGCTTTTTTGCATATTAAGATAGCAGTTTCCTTTATAATTCTAAAAAAATTATTTTTTATCAGTCAAAAATTTAAAAAGTTGTTCCCCTTTACAAAAGGAACGTATGTTCGTATAATTGGTTATGAAATAAACCAAGGAGAGGGTTACTATGTTTTTTGATTATGAAAAAGAACCTAGAAGAGTGATTTTTTGTATTGATGTAAAATCCTTCTATGCTTCAGTTGAGTGTGTCGCTAGAGAGTACGATCCGATGGAAAAAATGTTGGTCGTGATGAGTCATGCTGAAAATACTGGTGGTTTAGTTTTAGCTTCTTCTCCGAAAGCCAAAGAAGTCCTTGGCATCACGAATGTAACACGCAAATATGATGTACCAAATCACCCAGATCTAGTGATTGTCCCGCCACGAATGAATGAGTATATCAAGGAAAACATGAAAATCAATGCAATTTATAAGGAATATGTAGCAGAAGAAGACTTACATATTTATTCGATCGATGAATCGTTTTTAGATGTGACAGCTAGTTGGAGATTGTTTGGACAAACACCCATGGCACTAGCACAAATCATCCAGCAAAGAATCAAAAAAGAAACTGGCTTGTCGATTACGATCGGGATTGGTGATAATCCTTTGTTAGCCAAATTAGCTATGGATATTGAAGCTAAGCACAATGAGCAACGAGTAGCTGAATGGCATTATGAGAATGTTTCTGAAAAAGTTTGGACAATCGATCCCATGACTGAAATGTGGGGAATAGGTCAGCGACTGGCGAAACGCTTAAATAATCTGGGGATTCGTTCCATTTACGATTTGGCTCATGCTGATTTGAATAGTCTTAAAAGAAACCTAGGAATCATCGGAGAACAGTTGTATGCTCATGCGCACGGCATCGATCGAAGCCGCTTATCCGAAAAATATATCCCAGAAGAACGATCATACAATAATTCTCAGATTTTGATGCGAGATTACTTGAGACAAGATGAGATTGAAGTTGTGATCCGGGAAATGGCAGAGCAAGTGGCAGCTAGACTGAGGAAAGCGCATTGTCAGACTGAATGTGTTCATTTATCTATCGGATTTTCAAGAGCTAGTAAGGCAGGGGGCACAGGATTTTCAAGGCAAATGAAAGTCCCGCTGACGAATAGCAGTAAAGTATTGATTGAATACTGTCTAATGATATTTAGACAGCACTGGCACGGTGAGGAAGTACGACATATTGGGATTACTTATTCCAAACTGAATTATAATACTTATGTACAACTGGATTTATTTCATGAGCCGGATGAACAACTAAAAGAACTAAAGTTAGATCAGCTGATTGATGAGATTCGTCAACGTTTTGGCTATGTTTCGCTGGTTCATGCAAGTTCAGTTTCATCTGGTGGTACAGCAATTTCAAGAGCATCATTAGTTGGTGGACACGCTGGGGGAATGGAGGGCTTGCAATGAGCAAGGAACGGGATTACTATTTTGAACAGTACCAAGATCGAAAAATGAAGAAATGGGCAGGCTTTTATTTATCTGAACATACGGCAATCATTGAACAAGAGAAAAAAAGACAGCCAGCTGAAAAAAAGAGTCAAATGAGTTGGCTGGAGATTGATGAAGTATTAGCTCTAGCTTTTCAAAATCAAGTTGAAGTGAACATTCAAAAAGAAGAATTGGATAGCGAAGGGAATTACGGAGCGGATATTATTGGAAAGATTCAGGGACATGATGAATTAGGAATTTATGTAGATGGTCATAAGATTGGTTATGATGAGATTCGTCACGTACAGCTTCATTAAAGAAAAACGAGGTTGAGGCAAAAGCACCTAGCTCCCAGAAATAAGAAGGAATTCACGAAAATTATTCTTCAAATTTTGTGAATTTCGGCTTATTTCCGAAGGAGCTGCTTTTTTTCCACCGTTTTTTGATTTTAGGTAGTAGGAACTAGGAAAAACTCAGCTAATGCTAAGAGAATCATCATCAAAGCAATCAACCCACATATAATCATGTGACGTCGTTTGTGCATCATTACGATCGCGATAAACTCTCTTAAAAAAGCATTTGGCAAGAAATAAAGAGCAGTTTTGGCTCCAATACCATCTGCTTTCAGATTAGCCATTTTGGCAAAAAGACCCGCACGAAATAAGTGGAAATTATTAGTAGTAAAAATCGCATGAAAGTCTGTCCCGCCAAAAGTTGCTTCCATGATTTCTTTAGAGAATTTCATATTTTCTAAAGTATTTTTTGAATTTGTTTCAACTAAAATATCCTCTTCAGGAATACCTTTTTCAATGGCATAATGTTTCATGGCAAGACTTTCTGCAATATGTTCATCATCACCTTTTCCGCCGGACATAAGGATTTTAGGTGAATTCAAAGTAGCGCGGGTTTGGGCTTTATAAAATTGAACTGCCTTTTCGATCCGTTTTCCTAAAAGTGGGGGGACTGTTTTCCCATCAATTAAACCAGAGCCTAAAACAATAATAAAATCTTGCTCATATTTTGGCTGATTAAACTGATAAATCATCGAAATCGTTAAAAAATTGTAAAAAACAACGGAAAAATAGAACATAGATAAAGGTAAAATACCAAATAATAAAGATGCCCAAGATGGTAAAACTCGAGAGGAATAATAATTAACGATCAAAAAGACTGTCAAGCCAATCGCTAAAAGCAAAGTCAATAGGTTGGCTAAAGAATGACCTTCTTTACGCATCACAACGATAGCATTCCAATACAAGAAAACAACTAAGGCATAAAGTCCGATAAATAGAAGCAACAACAAGAAAATACCAGTGATCCCTGCTAAAATGAGCAATACTGGATCTGTTGTTCTAACCAGTAAAGAACCCAAATAGGTCATACCAATAACTAGAAATAAATTAAATACTAACCCATTTACCAGTCTGCGCTTTTCTTTAAAATAACAAAAAAGAAAAAGTAGTAAAAAAAATGACGGGATCAAAAAGTAGTACGTATGAAGTCGTACTTCTAAATGAATGACATAGACAATAAAACAAATTGAAAACCAAAGCAACTCATAAAATTTCCAATCTTGGTTTACCTTTTTTTGGCGCCATTTCGGGATCATGAATACGCCGATAAGATAAATAATACCAATAAAAATACTAAAATAATTCCCCATAATAGAACTCCTTCAATAAATGATTTCCATCTTAGTATAACGAAAAATGAGAGAAAAAAATACTATAAGGCCTAATTAGATATCTTGATTGTTGCCGTAAAAAATAGACGTGAGTGAGACAAAAACTAAAAATCGGTTTTGTTTCGGGCCTTAAATCCAAAGAAATGGCGAGAAAAAAGCAACTCCTTCGGCTTATTACTTGGAGTTGAACGCTTTTGTCTCGACCATGTGAAATTTGGATAAACACTTCTGTTTCAATCTTGTCCATTTTAATGTTATTTAGATGAATGGACCGGAAATGTTATTAAGAAGCTTGTGCCATGACCTTCTGTAGATTCTAGTGAAAGATGCCATTCATACTTTGCAACGATCGAGGTCACTGCGAATAAGCCCAGACCAGTCCCTTCATCGGCAGATTTCGTTGTAAAAAAAGGTTCAAATATTTTTTCTTTTAATGCAGGTGGAATTCCTGAACCATTATCAGAGATTTCCAATGTCACAAAACTGTCAATGTGACTCATTCGGTGACTGTCCGTTTTTAATAGATCTGTTAGTTCTTTTGTGGCAGGAGCAACAGTTACTTGAATCTTCTGAGGTTTATTTGTATTGTCTTTTGTTGCTTGATAAGCATTTGTAATCAAGTTATAGATTAAATTTTGTAAATCTGTTTCTTCTAATTTAGTTGTTCCTAGATTTTCTTGAATGGCTAGAGTAAGCTGCACTTTTTTAGGAATGATTTCTCCAATCAGGTGTGTGGCTACTCCGATAGCTGCAGAGATGTCCATCCATTCCTGAACGCTTTTTTGCGGCTTAGAAAAACGTAATACATTGGATGATAGTTGTTTTCCTTTTTGAGCAGAATGGAGAATTTCCTCTAAATCTGCTTTTAATACAGAATCATCCTGATGTTCTTCCAATAGCAATTGTGTATTGCCGATAATTGGTGTTAAAAAATTATTCATATCATGGACGATTGAGGTCGTTAATAGACCAACTGTTTCCATTTTATTTCGTTGATAAAGTTCTAGTTCAAGCTGATGTTGCATTTTTTGTCGTTTTTGTTTTTCGATCAACTGTCGATTTTCTGCTTCGATCGTTTCTTTTTTTCTAAAATTATGAATAAAGAGTGAGCAGATAATGATCAATAGCAATAATAAAACTAAAAGGAAAGATAAAACGATCACAAAATTAATGATATCATCGTTTCGTTCATTATAATCCGCATTAAGTGCAACGACCCAGTGAGCAAGACCTACATCGATCCATTCAAATGCACTTATTTTTAAGACTTCAGTCGGTGTATCTTCATCCCACCAGTAGGATTTATAAGTCAGCTTTCCAGAATCATGGTTTAGCTGATATTTTTCCAGTCTTTTTAAATCAGAATAGTCGAAGTCAGGATAAAGTTCTTCCCGCCCATTGATGATATCCAAACCCACTTGTTGTTTAACAGGGTGCATGACAACAGTCATCGAACGATCCTTGATCATTGGATAGCCTTTATAGTCTAATTCAAAATCCTGTAGAAAATTTTTATAAAAAGCTTCTAATTTTAATGGTAAAATCAAATAACCATCAAGCGTTCCAGAACTTGTTTTAATTTCTTGATAGAAATTAACATAGGCTTTTTTGTCGATAAAGTACGAATCACCGTTTTGAGCAGTTGGTTTATCTAGTAGCTGTTTAAGTGAGAGGTCATGACTGATAAAAGGACGAATCGTTTGGATATCGGCAATGGAGACCTGCTTTTTCTTAGCATCCCAATGAAAGGCATATAATGGTGTACCGTCAGGCTCTATATAAAAAAGTGCATCTGCTTCATTATTTAGAGAATCAAAAAATGTATTTAGAGAAGAAGCGCTGTTTTTTAAGTATGTTACTGGATCATCACTGTTTTTCAAATTACCATCAATCGCTAGATAATTAAGAGCTTGATGGCGGTTTTTCATAGAAAGTTGAATCACTTTGCCAACATATTCTGTTGACTGCAGCAAAAAATCTTGTCCGCTAGCAGTAGTTGTTTTGCGAATAACGGAGAACCCACGAATTGCAAAAAAAACAGATACAACAATAAAAGTAATCATTGCGGCAATCATGATGTTCACAATTCTATTTGTTCGTTTCATTGGTCTAGCTCCTTTTGAAAGTCTGTTGATATCATAACAAGTTCATGTTGAAATTTAAAGATAATTCCGCTATTGTATAGATAATGTAAAAAGAATAATGAGGTGTACATGTTGCGAAATGAAAAAATTTTAGTGGTAGATGACGATCCTGCAATTCGCCGATTGATTTGGAAGTCGCTTCAATCAACTGGGTTGTTGGTGTACCAAAGTGACACGATCGAAAAAACAGTAGATATCATGAATCGAGTCGAGTTTCAATTATTTCTTTTAGATGTAAGTTTAGAGCATGAAAATGATGGTTACCATTTGGCTCAATTGATTCGTGAACAGCAACCTTTGACGCCAATTATATTTGTCAGTGGGAAAAAAAGCGAGCAAGATATCGTCAGTGGTCTAGAATCAGGAGGCGATGTTTATCTTTCTAAACCCTTTGCGCCAAATGTTTTACGAGCACAAGTTCTCAGTACATTAAATCGAACTGAGCAATTACTAACACTAAATCAAAAACGTGAAGAAACTACACTAAAAGAGGGTATATTTTCGTTTGATAAAAATCAATATCAATTTAGTAAAAATGGCGAAATCGTAAATATGACATCTAAAGAAATCATGATGATTTTATTTTTTATGGAAAATCCGTATCAAGTATTTAGCAAAGAGCAGATCTATGCAAGTGTCTGGAGTGATGGAGATATGGACAAAAATCTGATCACAGTCTATATCAATTATTTAAGAAACAAAATCGAAGATGACCCCAAAAAGCCGAAATATTTACAAACAGTTTGGGGGATTGGCTATCTGTTTAATCCAGAAGGCAAAGAGGCAGGAGCTAGTGTTTAAATAAAAAACAGGTGGTGATCGATCATGGTCATCACCTGTTTTTATTCGATTGATTATGTAAAACTTAAAATAGACCTTCTAATCGACCAAAAAAGAAACTTAGGGCTAATAAATCAGCTGAACCGCCTGGACTAAGATTTTCTTGAATCAGTTGCTGATCAAAAAGAATCAACGCTTTTTCTAGTTCTGTTTCTGAAGAACTGAATGAAAAATAGTTTAAAAGGTCAGCCGATTGCTTTTGGACATTTTGCCAAGCCGAAATACCGCCGCGATTGATTAAATTAGAATCTTCGATCGTAGCCATTAACTGCAACAGCAATAGTAAAAATAGTGTTCGTTGCTCACTTGTCTGGTGTTGTCTTAAAAACGGCAACGCAATGTTGTGGAGTGCAGGATAACCTAATTCTGCTTCGCCTCGAATCCCAACGATACCATATCCTAAATAAAGTTTTTCTCCATGGCTCAATTGTTTCTTTTGAGCTAGACCAATAAAATCATTTTCAAGTAAGCCTTTTGTCATCTGCTTGACATAGTCAAAAACTGCAGATGTGTCTTGTTCAGAAAAGGGAATAGCAAGTTGTTGCTCACTTATTATTTTTCCTGTCGCACTTAAAAGTAATGCTAAAGAGAAATTTGCACCTTTATGAGTATTGATGCCATTTGTTTCACGTAACATTGCGTACTCTGCTTGGCGTCCGATTACCCGAACTTTTTTAAATAGATCAAACGGACTACCTTCATGAGAAAAACCTACATCAACGTATTTCGTAAGATATGGAGCAAGAGCTGCACTGCTATCAATAAAAGTAAAATAATTCATGTCTGAATGTGCGCCGTTGCTTTTCGGATCAACTAGACCGGGTTTAGGATAAAGACCTGCTTCGTATAGTAATGCTTCTAACGCAAATGCACTGATTTGTTTTTGGATCGCGTTGTTATTTATCTGTTTCATTTAAATGCTTTTCCATTTCTTTGAGAATAAAGGACTGAGAATAATCTAAATGTTCAGTAATCAACAATTCTAATTGCGTTTCTTCTTGATTAAGCATGCATTTATAAATCAACCAATGTTCATTCAACGCTTTGTCTCTTCGATCTTTAGAACGGATCGAAATGTCTCGAAAATAGACGAGGTACTCACGTAATTTCATGACAATCGATTTTAAGCGTAACATCTTACTTTTTTCATAAATCAGTTCATTAAAATCTGAAAAACGTTGTAAGACTTGATCGATTTCGTTCTCTTCATTTAACTGTTCAGTTTCTTCTAATAATGCTTTTAATTCATCAAAATCGTCAGAGGTCATTTCCTTCATTGCTGTGATCGTAGCTAAAACATCCAAAGATTTTCGAATCGCATAAATTTCATGCGCATCATTGAGTGAAATTCCTCGAACAATGATCCCAACTCCTTTAACGTGATCGACTAATCCTTCTTCAACTAATTTTTGTAAAGCATAGCGAATCGGTGTGCGGCTAATATTCATTACCTCAGAAAATTCTTTTTCATTGATCCGTTGTCCAGCAGGGATCTCACCAAGAATAATTGTTTTACGAAATGCTTTATAAACGAGTTCTTTCAATGGTTCATTAAGACTTAAATCTAAATTTTTTCCAACTGCTTCTGATATTTTACTCATCTGATTACTCCTCTTGTGATTAATTAATAGTAGGAAAAATAAATGAATATTTTAATTCTGTATTGCTAAGAAAAAGATAAGAAAATCACACAAATCTTTTTATGAATTGTGCGATTTTCAATGAACAAGACTAATTATTGTGGGATATAAAGCGGCATATGACCAGTCAAGATGATTGTTACAACAAAAATGATGAAGATGCCCAGTGCCCATTTAGCTGATTCTTTTTGCCATTGCCCCATATCTAAACCTGTTAATCGAAGTAATAGATAAATGAAGGCAACCAATGGACTTAACAAGTGGAATGCTTGTCCCATCAAGGAAGCTAAAGCCATTTGCATATCGGTAAAACCATAAGCGCGACCCGCTTCGGCTAAGACAGGTAAGACACCAAAGTAGAATCCATCATTTGAAATAAAGAAAGTACCAGGAGCTGAAATCAACGCAATGACTAAGCCCCAGAAACCAGCCAATTGATTTGGAATGATTTTTGTGAAACTTTGAGCTAATGCATCTGCCATACCAGTCCCTTGGAAAAGCCCCATGAAGACACCAGCAGCAAACACTAAGATAACAACTTGCACAGCATCGCCGCCATTTGCACCGATACGAGAAGATTGGTCTTTTAAGACAGGATAGTTGACCATCAAAGCAATCACTGTACCTGTTAAGAATAAGAACAACGGAGGTAATCCAAGACCTACAAATGAGTCTGTTACTAACAAGGCAATCAATGAAATCGTTAAGATCGCATTGAATAACCAAATTTTAGGTCGGCGGATCGCTAATGTTTCTTCATCTGTAACAGTTGTCATAGCATCGATTTCTTCGTCTGTCAGTTGTTTGATCCCAAGACGAGCACGCTCTTTTCTACCCATAGAAGGCGCTACGATGAAAATGACATAAAGCAAGGCAATGATCATTCCAGGGATCAAGTAAGCCAAAATTTCGGCCCCAACATTCAACACACTCATCGCGCGAGCTGTTGGTCCACCCCAAGGAAGTAAGTTCATGATCGTATTTTGCAAAATAACAATGACTGCTAAGTTCATTAATTTCATATCCAATTTTTTATAAATAGGAATAAAAGCAGAACAGCAAATCAAGGTTGTAGTCGTTCCATCTCCATTAAGAGAAACGGCTGCTGCAACAACAGCTGTAGCAATCAGTACTTTCATCGGATCGCCTTTAGCAATATGGATCATTTTTTTCGTGATTGGGTCAAATAACCCAGCATCCAACATGATTGAAAAATAAAGAATGGCAAACAATAACATGATACCAGTAGTGGATGTCGTTTTAATCCCTTCCATAACAAAGTCTCCAATAGAGCCTTTCTTAGAAACACCCGCAAACATTGCGATCAAAGCAAAAATAAGTGGAATCAAAACTAAAGCTGTAAACGGTGACATTTTCTTTTTCATGATGACAAACATAAAGACGATGATCATCACATAAGACAAAACAGTTAATAACATTTTTTTCTCTCCTTCAACACTAAATTCGTTTTCCGAAACAATCGGGCCTCTCTTTGTGGTGTTGGGTCTATAGAAAAATAACAGTCAGGTAAATTTAGAAAGCCCTTTCTTGTTTCGTTTAACAAGGCTAAGTTTAATCGAAGAAAGTTTAGATAAATAGACGAGAAGAGGAAAAAGAACACCAAAAAAACACAAATGGGAGCGGTTTCTTAAAGAGATGTTAATAAGATATTAATAAAACCTTAAATGCGTAGAAACGTTGATATATCAGCGTTTTTTTGTGTTTTAAAGGATTTTGCGTGAAGAGGAACAGCGAAAGAACAATTCAGGCTTGATGATTTCATTTTATTGTAATCGTTTTTACCTATAATGAATTCATAAACAGAAAGGATGTGAGTTCATGGGTCTATTTGAACGGCTGTTTAATAAAGAAAAAGTAGAAATGAAATCAGATAAACAACCACTTTCTCCTATAGTAAAAGAAGAAAATGAGTGGCAGGAAATTGCTGGATATATTCCAGTAGAGAATGAGGAATATCAATTTGTTTCATTGATTGCAACAGCAGTTGCGGCTGGCGATCGACCAGAAAGTGAGTTTACTATTAAACGCATTTCAAAAAGAAATCCAGAAGCACAACTGGTTTCTGCGATTGCTACCAGTATTGCATCGGCTGATGATACGCAGAGTCATTTTGTTATTCGATCAATCAAAGAAAAAAGAACGAATTAGTTTTTTGATTACTTGATGGTGTCGGTCAGATTTTCTGAGAAAAGACAAATTATGAAAGAGGCAAAAAGCGCCTCAGTCATGATTTCCTATTTTTCAGTCGAACCTGAACGAGCCCATTACACTTTGCTTTGAATCACAGTGAATGAAATGAACTGATGCTGAAAAGTACAATGTGAAGCGAAGTGGAACGTTGTTACAGATTAAATTTTAGGAGGAGAAAAAATGTTACGTAAGTTCAAAATCTCAATTGATGGAAAAGAGTATTTAGTAGAAATGGAAGAAATTGGTGGCGTGCCACAAGCACCAATCGCAGCACCAGTCGCACCAGTAGTTCCTGTGGCAGAAGCGGTACCAACGCCTACACAAGCGGATACAACAGCTCCTATAGCGAGCACGCCGGCTGGAAGTGATGCAATGCCATCACCTATGCCTGGAACAATCTTGAAGATTTTAGTAAATGTTGGAGACACGGTTCAGGAAAATCAACCATTAATGATTCTTGAAGCCATGAAAATGGAAAATGAAATTGTAGCTGGTAAAGCAGGTACGGTCACAGGGATTCATGTTCAACAAGGTGATATGGTCAATCCAGGAGAACCATTAGTTACAATCGGTTAAATAAGAAAAAAGTAGTTCAATTATAAAAGAGGAAGTGACGTTTGTGGAAACATTAATTGAAGGTGTAGTAGGAATGGGGCAGGAGCCGGGACGTATTGTAATGATGGTCATCGGAGGCATCCTGATGTACTTGGGAATCAAAAAAGAGTATGAACCTACCTTACTTGTACCAATGGGATTAGGGACGATTTTAGTCAATTTTCCTAATTCTGGTGTACTAAGTGCTGGCGGAGATGCTGGTCCGTTTCAAGTGTTGTTTGATATAGGAATTTCGACTGAGTTATTTCCGCTGTTACTATTTATCGGAATTGGCGCTATGATCGATTTTGGGCCATTATTACAAAATCCATTTTTATTGTTATTCGGTGCCGCTGCGCAATTTGGGATTTTCTTTACGATTATTGCGGCCGTTTTATTAGGTTTTGATTTAAATGATGCAGCTTCTATTGGCATTATCGGAGCAGCGGATGGTCCAACATCAATCTTTGTTGCCAACACGTTAAATTCGAAATATATGGGTGCGATTATGGTGGCAGCTTATTCTTATATGGCCTTGGTCCCGATTATTCAACCAGTGGCGATCAAAGCCGTTACAACGAAAAAAGAACGTAAAATCCGCATGACTTACCGTGCTGGTGAAGTATCACAAACAGCGAAAATTTTATTCCCAATCGTAATTACGGTTGTCGCAGGATTGGTAGCACCAGTTTCTCTTCCACTCGTTGGGTTTTTAATGTTTGGGAATTTACTGCGTGAGTGTGGTGTCTTAGATCGTTTATCTGTGACAGCGCAAAATGAGCTAGTAAACATCATCAGTATTGTACTAGGATTGGCAATTTCAGTAAAAATGCAATACGAAGAATTTCTACAAATTGATACGTTAATGGTTATTGGTTTGGGGTTAGTTGCCTTTGTAATGGATTCAGTTGGTGGTGTCTTGTTTGCCAAATTATTGAATCTATTTAGAAAAGAAAAAATCAATCCGATGATTGGTGCAGCAGGAATTTCAGCATTCCCAATGTCTAGTCGAGTGATTCAAAAAATGGCAACAGACGAAGATCCACAGAACTTTATTTTAATGCATGCAGCAGGTGCAAATGTATCTGGACAGATTGCTTCAGTTATTGCGGGCGGCTTATTATTAGCCTTGCTTGCGTAGCGTTTGACTAGAAGAAAAGGAAAGGAGCTTGTTTATGTCAGCTGATTTATTAAAATCATTAGAGCTATTGGTTTTTGGTTGGGGTGGCGTGTTTGTTGTCATTTTCGTGATTTACTTTGCGTCGTTTATGTTAAATAAATTATTCCCACCGAAAAGCTAGGAAGTGTTAAACAATGAACATCAGAAGAATTTGGCTTGATCGAGATTTGGCAGGAAAACAGCAGTGGTCAGATTTTTTGATTAACGCCGACCTTATACCAGATGACCAGTTAGACTATACGATTGGTATCTATGATCAGGAAAAACTGATTGGAACAGGATCGATTTTTAGGAACATTTTAAAATGTATTGCCATTGATTCTTCCTATCAAAATGAAAATCTGCTTTCTCAAATTGTTCAAGCTTTACGAGAAAGATTACAGGAAATAGGATATCAGCATTATTTCTTATATACAAAACCAAAAACTAGTAAGTTGTTTCGCTCTTTAGGTTTTACTGAAATTGCGGCAACAGCTGAACTGGTTTTTATGGAGCAGGGCTTTCCTGATTTTGAAGACTATTTAGCGGAACTTAAAAAGCATCAGCAAATGACAAAACAAAATGCAGCAATTGTAATGAATGCTAATCCATTTACAAATGGTCATTTATATTTAGTGACAGAAGCGGCAAAATGTGCGCAGACTGTTTATCTCTTTGTTTTGTCTGAGGAACGCTCCTTATTTGATGCAAAGACGCGTTTTAAACTGGTGAAAGAAGGCGTCAAGCACTTATCGAATGTTGTCGTTTTACCAACAAGAGAATATATGGTTTCAAGTGCAACATTTCCTTCCTATTTTCTAAAAAATCAAGCAAAGGAAAATATTGCGAAAGTCCAAGCAGAACTAGATGCAACTTTATTTAAAGAGAAAATTGCACCCGTTTTAAATATCACGAAAAGATTCGTCGGGGAAGAGCCGTTGTCACCTGTGACAAGCATCTATAATCAAGCAATGGAAAATGTGTTTTCTTCTGCATTGAACCTGATTATTTTACCTAGAAAAAAAGTGGATGATGAAGTAATTAGTGCTTCAAGAGTCCGAGCTTTAATGAAAGAACAAGCCTATGAAGAAATAAAATCGCTTGTTCCTAATAGTACATTCAAAGAAATCATGAACCAAAAAAAAGAATAAGAGGTGTCCATTTTGGAAATTAAGCAAAACGCATCCGCTGGTACAACGGAATCAAGCGATATTTTGATCACGCTCGCTCAAAATGACGCAAAGGGGATTCAAATCGATTTAGATAGTAGTGTTGAAAAACAATTTGGTCGTCAGATTCGAGCTAAAATACAAGAAACCTTAGAAAAGTTAGCGGTAACGAATGTGAAAGTCAGTGCAGTAGATAAAGGAGCATTAGATTGTACGATCGAAGCACGCACGATTGCAGCAGTTTATCGTGCGGCTGGTGAAGAAAACATTGATTGGCAGGTGATTCAGTCATGGAACGCTTAAGACGAACAATGATGTTTGTACCAGGAGCAAATGCTTCAATGCTAAGAGATGCAACCTTATACGGCGCTGACTCGCTGATGTTTGACTTAGAAGATGCTGTTTCTTTAAAAGAAAAAGATAGTGCTCGTTTACTCGTTTATCATGCCTTACGGACCTTTGATTACTCAATGGTTGAAACGGTGGTTCGGATCAATGGTTTGGATACAGTGGGACGTCAGGATGTTGAAGCGATGGTTTTAGCAGGTGTAGATGTGATTCGTCTACCGAAAACGGAAACAGCTCAAGATATTGTCGATGTAGCAGCCGTGATCACTGAAATGGAAACAAAATACGGCATCAGTGTTGGGACAACTAAAATGATGGCAGCAATCGAATCTGCCGAAGGTGTTTTGAATGCTCGAGAAATTGCTCAGGCAAGTGATCGGTTGATTGGAATCGCTCTTGGTGCAGAAGACTATGTAACAAATATGAAAACACATCGCTATCCAGATGGACAAGAATTGTTTTTTGCCCGCAGTTTTATCTTACATTCAGCTAGAGCGGCTGGAATTGCGGCCATTGATACGGTGTACTCAAATGTAGAGAATACAGAAGGTTTCTTAGCAGAAGTCGAGCTAATCAAACAACTAGGATTTGACGGTAAATCAGTGATCAATCCACGTCAAATTCCTTTAGTAAATAGTGTATATGAGCCGACTGAAAAAGAAATCCAAAATGCAAAAGAAGTGATCTGGGGTATTCGTGAAGCCGAAGCGAAAGGCTCAGGTGTGATTTCAGTCAATGGTAAAATGGTGGATAAACCGATCGTTGAACGAGCAGAACGAGTGATTGCTCTGGCGATTGCAGCAAAATTAATTTCTGAGGAGGAAGTCTAAAATGAAAAATAATGTAGGCAAAGAAATTCCAGATAATTATGCTGAACAATACGGTTTATTTAAAGGTGAGTTAGCGAATATTGATGAATATAAAGAAGCTAGCCGTACGATCAATCCTGTCAGACCAAGGGATACAAAATTATTAGGTAGTTTAAGAGAAGCTATCGAAAAAACAGGACTAAAAGACGGCATGACGATTTCTTTCCACCATCATTTTCGTGAAGGTGATTTTGTGATGAACATGGTGTTAGATGAGATTGCAGCATTAGGAATCAAAAATCTATCGATTGCCCCTAGCTCGATCGCAAATGTTCATGAACCGTTGATCGAACACATTAAAAATGGTGTGGTGACAAATATTACCTCTAGCGGATTACGTGATAAGGTCGGGGCAGCGATTTCTGAAGGAATCATGGAAAATCCAGTTGTGATCCGTTCTCATGGTGGACGTGCTAGAGCAATTGCTGCAGGAGATATCCATATTGATGTGGCTTTTCTTGGTGCGCCAAGTTCGGATGCTTATGGCAATGTGAACGGCACAAAAGGTAAAGCAACCTGCGGATCTTTAGGGTATGCGATGATCGATGCTAAGTATGCCGATCAAGTGGTGATCATTACAGACAGTTTGATGCCTTATCCAAACACCCCAATCAGTATTCCGCAAACAGATGTGGATTTTGTTGTAGAAGTTGATGCAATCGGTGACCCTAATGGCATTGCCAAGGGCGCAACCCGTTTTACTAAAAATCCGAAAGAACTATTGATTGCAGAATATGCAGCTAAGGTAATCACGCATTCGCCTTATTATAAAAATGGTTTTTCGTTCCAAACAGGAACTGGTGGTGCCGCTTTAGCCGTTTCAAGATTTTTAAAAGAAGCGATGGTCAAAGATGGTATTACAGCAAGTTTTGCCTTAGGTGGCATCACTAATGCCATGGTTGAACTATTAGAGGAAGGACTAGTTGAAAAAATTATTGATGTTCAAGATTTCGATCATCCATCCGCTGTTTCTTTAGGTAAACATGACAATCATTATGAAATCGATGCAAATATGTACGCATCTCCACTAAGCAAAGGTTCAGTGATCAATCAATTGGATACGGCGATTCTTTCTGCACTTGAAATTGATACGAATTTCAATGTGAATGTTATTACCGGTTCAGATGGCGTCATTCGTGGCGCATCCGGTGGACATTCTGATACCAGTGCGGCTTGTAAAATGAGCTTAGTGATTGCACCCTTGATCAGAGGGCGCATTCCGACAATTGTCGAAGAAGTTAATACAGTCGTAACACCTGGCAGCAGCATTGATGTCGTGGTGACAGAAGTTGGTATTGCAATCAATCCAGAACGTCAAGACTTAGTCGAACATTTTAAAGCACTGGATGTGCCGCAATTAACGATGAAAGAACTTCAAGAAAAAGCTTATAGTATCGTAGATAGACCAGATGCCATCGAATATGGCGATAAAATTGTTGCATTGATTGAATATCGCGATGGTTCAATTATCGATGTGGTCAGAAATGTCTAAGTTCCATTTAAAAGGAGAAACAATTACTTTAATAGAAATGCTGAATACCCGAGAAAAACGAGTAGAAATTCAGCAGGAACTTTTACAAAAACATCCGACATGTACCTTATTAAGCGCTACGATGAATATTCCAGGACCTGTAAAAACGAATGAGCAGCTACGAAATGCCTTTTTAACTGTCATTAAAAAGCTCAATACCCTATTTCCTCCTGAACAAATAGTTGCTCGTAAACACCGCGAGTTGAAAACAGGTTCTGAATATTATCTAGTCCTTGATGAAATACCAGAAGAACTAAAAAGAAAACTAATTGATGTTGAAGAAACCCATGATTATGGACGCTTAATGGACTTAGATGTGGTTTATTTAAAAGGACAGATATTGTATTCAGTCAGTCGCACTGAATTAAATCACCAGCCTAGACGTTGCTTTATTTGTGAAGAAGAAGCCAAAATCTGCGGCAGACAAAGACGCCATAGCGTAGCAGAAATGCAACAAACAATCAGTCAACTCATTGAGAAAGGAAAGATGAAATGACAAAGGAAATCCTTTTTACAGAAACGGTCTTACGAGACGGACAACAAAGCCAAATCGCTACACGAATGCCAACAAGTGATATGCTGCCAATCATTCAAACATTAGATGAAGCAGGCTATCACGCCTTAGAAATGTGGGGCGGAGCAACGTTTGATGCTTGTATTCGCTTCTTAAATGAAGACCCTTGGGAGCGTTTAAGAGCGATTCGAAAAGCAGTTAAACATACAAAATTGCAAATGCTTTTAAGAGGTCAAAATTTACTTGGTTATAAAAACTATGCCGATGATGTCGTAGAAGCTTTCGTGCAAAAATCAATTGAAAACGGAATCGATATTATCCGTGTTTTTGATGCGTTAAATGACACAAGAAATTTACAAACTTCAATTGAAGCAACAAAAAAATTTGGCGGACATTGTCAGCCGGCGATTTCTTACACGACTAGTGATTTCCATACGATTGATTACTTTGTCGGATTGACGGCAGAATTAGAAAAAATGGGTGCGGATTCTATCTGTATTAAAGATATGGCAGGAATTCTAACACCAGATGATGCGTACCGTTTAGTCACAGAAATCAAAAACAAAATTCAAGTACCGTTAGAAGTTCATACGCATGCCACAAGCGGTATTTCCGAGATGACTTATTTGAAAGCTATCGAAGCAGGCGCGGATATTATTGATACAGCGATTTCTTCATTTTCTGGTGGAACGAGTCAACCAGCCACAGAATCAATGGCGTTAGCATTAGAGAATTTAGGCTACAATACACATTTAGATATGAAGAAAGTAGCAGAAGCCGCCGACTATTTTAATCCGATCCGTGATAAATTTAGAGAAGAAGGCGTATTGAATCCTAAAGTAAAAGACACAGAACCGAAAACGTTGATTTATAAAGTTCCTGGCGGAATGTTGTCGAATTTGTTAAGCCAATTGACAGAGCAAGGTCTAGCAGATAAATACGAAGAAGTCCTAAGAGAAGTACCCAAAGTTCGTGCAGATCTAGGCTATCCGCCACTTGTAACACCACTATCTCAAATGGTAGGAACCCAAGCAGTAATGAATGTAATCAGCGGCGAACGCTATAAAATGATTCCAAAAGAAATCAAAGATTATGTTAAAGGACTGTACGGCAAACCACCCGTTGAAATTTCAAAAGAGATGACGAAATTGATCATCGGTGAAGAAGAAGTAATCACCGTTAGACCAGCGGATTTATTAAGTCCTGAACTTCAAGAATACAAAAAAGAAATTGAAGAATACGCAAAATCAACAGAAGATGTGTTGATGTATGCATTGTTCCCACAACAAGGAAAAGATTTTTTAGGAAGAAGAGAAGATCGGTTTTATGATGTTCCAGTCCAAGAAGTAAAGGTTATATTAGACATATAAAAGAAAGAGTTGCAAAGTCAGCAGATTTTGCAACTCTTTTACGTTGTTAAAAAAAAATTTTGTCTTACATGAAAGCGGTAAAAATCATGAGAAATAGGTGAAATATAGCTTAGCAAGTGTCAGTTGTTTTAAGGGGGATTTTAGTTTTTTTATTATGGAATTTAGATTAAAAAATAATGTGTAAAATATGTCAATTGGCTAATTTTAGCTAGGGGGAAGTTGTGTTTCATCTTATTATTTGTTTATATATAAAGGATTTAGAACCTGACATGAATGTTACGTTATGAAGTTACTTAATGTAACTTTTCTCATCGTTATAAAGGTTTACATTTATTTATAATGCCGTTATAATAGCTGAAATCAAGTCGTGTATAGAGAGGGCATATTTTGCACTATATAGAGATATGAATTGAATCATTTTTATACAAGCTAAATGATTAAAATGAATGAGGGAGAAAGAATTTAAGATATATTTTCCTATTTTTCATTCAAGCCGAGTGAACTCGCAACGCTTATATCTATCTAGCTTTGCGAGTTAGCTTCTTGGAAAAAAGAAAAAATATGATTGTGGTAAAAAGCACCACCCTCATATTTTCCTATTTTTCATTCGAAGCTGAATGAACTCGCAACGCTTTTAAATTAGGAGGGATGTTTTTGATTACCAACAAACAATCGTCAGAAACTTTTTTTGAAATGAAGAATCAGAAGTATCAGTACTATTCACTTGCTTCATTAGAGACTGAACAACATCAGTTTGTCTCAACATTGCCGTTTAGTATTCGAGTACTATTGGAATCTTTATTACGTCAGGAAAATGGTATTGGGATTACCCGAGAGCATATTGAAAATTTAGCTAATTGGTCATCGACACAGGCGAATAAAGGGGAAGTTCCTTTTAAACCAGCCCGAGTGATCTTACAAGATTTTACAGGTGTTCCAGCTGTGGTTGATCTAGCCTCTTTGCGAAAAACAATTGCTGATTTTGGTGGTGATCCGACTAAAATCAATCCAGAAGTTCCTGTTGATCTGGTGGTCGATCATTCTGTCCAAGTCGATGTTGCTGGAGTAAAACAAGCTCTTCAATTAAATATGAAAATGGAATTTCAACGAAATCAAGAGCGTTACCGTTTTTTAAGTTGGGCGCAAAAAGTCTTTGATAATTATCGTGTGGTTCCTCCTGCAACAGGAATCGTCCATCAAGTGAACATTGAATATTTAGCGACTGTCGTAACACAAAAACAACTAGAAGATGATACGATCCTTCTTTATCCAGATACCTTAGTTGGAACGGATTCACATACGACTATGGTCAATGCATTAGGCGTTTTAGGTTGGGGAGTTGGTGGAATCGAAGCAGAAGCAAGTATGCTTGGCGAGCCATCTTATTTTCCAATTCCAGAAGTCGTGGGTGTTCGTTTAGTCAATGAATTATCTCAAGGAGCCACAGCCACAGATTTAGCTTTAAAAGTTACGCAGGTATTGAGAGAACAAAAAGTTGTAGGAAAATTTGTTGAATTTTTTGGTTCTGGATTCATTAGTTTAAGTTTGGCTGATAGAGCAACGGTTGCCAATATGGCGCCTGAATATGGTGCTACATGCGGATTTTTCCCTGTCGATGATGAAACGATCCGTTACTTGAAATTAACAGGAAGAAAAGAGCAGACAGTAGCAGTTGCTGAGCGCTATTTAAAAGAAAACCAATTATTCTATGATCCAGTAAATGATCCAGAACCTCATTATACAAACGTGATCGAAATCGATTTAAGTAAAATCGAAGCGAACTTAGCAGGACCAAAACGACCACAAGATCTAGTTCCCTTATCAGAAATGAAAACAGTTTTTGAACAAGCGGTGAAAGCTCCAGCTGGTCTACAAGGTTTTGGACTTTCAGAGAAACAACAGACAGAAAGCGTTACATTAGATTTAGAAGGGGTGCAACATCAATTAAAACCAGGAGCAGTAGCCATTGCAGCAATCACTTCATGTACGAATACGTCGAATCCATTTGTGATGTTAAGTGCAGGATTGGTAGCTAAAAAAGCTGCACTACTTGGTTTAAATGTACCTAATTATGTAAAAACGTCGTTAGCGCCAGGGTCAAAAGTTGTTACAGCCTATTTAGAAAAAGCGGGGTTACTACCCTACTTAGAACAATTAGGCTTCCATCTTGTCGGTTATGGGTGTACAACGTGTATTGGTAATTCTGGAGCATTGAAACCAGAAGTAGAAGAAGTGATCAAAGAAAGTGATTTGCTAATGGCAGGTGTTCTTAGTGGAAATCGAAACTTTGAAGGGCGTATTCATCCTTTAGTCAAAGCGAATTATTTAGCTTCACCGCCATTAGTTGTTTTATATGCACTAGCTGGAACGGTCGATATTGATGTATTTAAAGAGCCGATTGGGATCGGAGAAAATGGTATTCCAATTTACTTTAATGATTTATGGCCTTCTAGAGATGAAATTCAAGCATTGATCGATGAATGTGTTACACCAGAACTTTACCAACAAGAATACGAGCGAGTATTTAGTGATAATGAAGAATGGAATCGCATTGAAACAAACGATGAAGCATTATACGGTTGGGAAGAAGAATCAACGTATATTGCTAATCCACCTTACTTTACAGGAATGAGCAAAGAAAGAACCGCAAGAAAACCATTAAGGCAATTAGCCGTATTGGCTAAATTCGGTGATTCAATTACAACGGATCATATTTCGCCAGCTGGAAGTATCCAAAAAAATAGTCCGGCAGGGCAGTATTTAGTTGATCGGGGAGTGCCAATTCGTGAATTCAACTCTTATGGGGCCAGACGTGGTCACCATGAAGTGATGATGAGAGGAACGTTGGCTAATATTCGGATTCGCAATCAACTTGTTCCAGACATTGAGGGTGGTTATACCATTTTTACACCAACACAAGAAAAAATGGCCATCTATGATGCTGCGATGAATTACCAGAAACAAGGAACGAAGCTAGTCATTTTAGCAGGGGATGATTATGGGATGGGTTCGTCAAGAGACTGGGCCGCTAAAGGAGTACAGTTACTTGGTGTAGAAGCCGTGATCGCCAAAAGTTATGAACGAATCCATCGCTCAAACTTAGTGATGATGGGTGTCTTACCTTTACAATTCAAACCAGGTGAAGATGCTGATAGCTTAGGTTTAACAGGAACTGAGTTATTGGATATTGATATCGATGAGACAAAAGGAATTTTAGATACTGTAACGGTCACTGCAAGTAAACCAAATGGAGAATCAATCAAATTCGACACGATTCTTCGTTTTGATTCAGCAGTTGATATCACCTATTACCAACATGGCGGGATTTTACCAATGGTGATTCGTAAAAAGCTTCAAAGTTAGTTTGAGATAAGTAAAAAACATGAGATAAAGTGACAGGAAGGTTGTTACTCTATGTTATCTAGCTGTATGGGCTAGCATCTTGAAAAAAGATAAAAATAAAGTGAGACAAAAAAACGTCTCAATCAATTTTTCCTATTTTTCATTCGATGCTTTACGAGCTCGTTCAGCTTTTAAATGGTCTAGCTTTACGAGCTAGCATCTCGGAAAAAAGATAAAAATGGAGTGAGACAAAAAATCGTCTCAATCAATTTTTCCTATTTTTCATTCGATGCTTTATGAGCTCGTTCAGCTTTTAAATTAAGGAGGGACTTGGATGGAGATTCATAAGGGCTTAGAGGGAGTCGTTGTTTCAGAAACAAAAATTAGTTCAATCGTAGAAAATCAGCTATTGTTTGCTGGATTTAATATAGATGATTTAGTCGCTGAAAATGTTCAATTTGAAGAAGTGATTTATCTACTTTGGTATTTAAAAATCCCGACAAATCAAGAATTGAAGCAATTTAAACAAGATCTATCTTTACAAATGCCAATATCTGATACGATTATTACGTGTTTAAAAATCCAAACGCGTCAGAACCTTCATCCAATGAGTGTTTTGCGTTCGGCGATTTCATTATTAGGCGTGTTTGATCCCAACGCAGAAGCAACAGATGATCAATCAGCTTATCAGCAAAGTATTGCTTTACAGGCAAAAATGCCAACAATCATTGCTGCTTATGCACGTCTAAGAAAAGGATTAGATCCAATACCTCCTAGAAGCGATTTATCATTTGCTGCTAATTTTCTTTATATGTTGACAGGTGTTGAAGCGACTCAAGTACAGGTCAATGCAATGAACCAAGCTTTGGTACTACATGCAGATCATGATTTAAATGCAAGTACATTTACAGCCAGAGTTTGTGCATCCACACTGTCAGATGTCTATTCTTGTATAACAGCTGCAATCGGTTCACTAAAAGGACCACTTCATGGTGGTGCGAATGAAAAAGTTTTTGATATGTTGAAAGAAATCGATTCAGATAATCTAAATGTAGAAGACTACTTAAATCAAAAACTGGATCGCAAAGAAAAAGTCATGGGCTTTGGTCATCGGGTATACAAAACCGAAGATCCAAGAAAAAAACATCTGAAAAAATTAGCAAAAGAGTTAACGACGATCACGCAGAAAGAGCAGTGGTATTTTTTATCTTGCCAAGTTGAGTATTATTTAAAAGAGACAAAGGGATTGATTCCAAATGTTGATTTCTATTCTGCTACAGTTTACCATTGTTTAGATATCGATAGTGATCTGTTTACCTTGATTTTTGCGATGAGCCGCGTTTCTGGTTGGTTAGGTCATATAGAGGAGCAGAAAAAAGAAGACTGTTTGATTCGACCGCGTTCTCATTATGTTGGTCCTAAGTTGTTAAAATATAGTGATGTGAGTACAACATTACACCCAGGAGGAATGGAAGCATGATAGATGGGAAGCCAGTTGTTTTTGAAGCGGGGAAACTAGTTGTCCCCGACGCTCCAATTATCCCTTTTATCGAAGGTGACGGAATTGGTCCAGAAATTTGGCAGGTAGCTAAGAAGGTGTTTGAGGCAGCTGTAGAGAAAGCCTATGCTGGTAAACGAAAAGTTGTTTGGCAAGAAGTTTTGGCTGGTGAAAAAGCCTTTAATAAAACAGGGAGTTGGCTGCCTGATGAAACATTAGAGATGATTAAAACTCATCTTGTAGCCATCAAAGGTCCGTTGACAACACCAATCGGTGGTGGTTTCCGATCATTAAATGTAGCCTTGAGGCAGGAACTAGATTTATACATTTGCTATCGACCAGTTCGTTATTTTGAAGGTGTGCCTTCACCACTAAAACATCCGGAAAAGACAGATATGATGATTTTTAGGGAGAATACAGAGGATATTTATGCAGGAATTGAATTTCCAGCTGAAAGTCCAGAAGCAGAAAAATTAATCATGTATTTAAAAACAGAATTTGGTGTTAATAAAATTCGTTTTCCAGAATCATCGGCAATCGGCATCAAACCAGTTTCTAAAGAAGGGACAGAACGATTGGTTCGGGGAGCCATTGAACATGCATTAAAAAATAATCGCAAATCAGTCACCTTAGTGCATAAAGGGAATATCATGAAATTTACAGAAGGCGGCTTTAAAAATTGGGGTTATGAATTAGCTACAAGAGAATTTGGAGATAAAGTTTTTACGTGGGAACAATACTTAGAAATAAAAAGTGATGCAGGAAAGACTGTAGCAGATCAACAGTTGGAAGAAGCAGAAAAAGCAGGAAAACTGATTGTAAAAGACCGGATTGCCGATATTTTCCTACAGGATATTTTACTGCACCCTGAAAATTTTGATGTGATTGCAACCTTAAATCTAAATGGGGATTACATTTCTGATGCCTTAGCAGCTCAAGTTGGCGGTATTGGAATTGCACCAGGAGCCAATTTAAACTTGGAAACAGGTCATGGTATTTTTGAAGCAACACATGGAACAGCACCGGAATTTGCTGGGTTAAATCAGTTGAATCCATCTTCTTTACTGCTATCAGGTGTATTGATGTTTGATTACTTAGGCTGGGATGAGGTAAGTTTCTTGATTACAAAAAGTATTGAAGAAGCTTTAGTGAATAAAACAGTAACAAAAGATTTTGCAGATCAGATGGAAGGTGCGACTTTAGTAAGTTGTTCTGATTTTGGAGAAGAGTTAGTCCGTCTGATTAAAGAGAATTAAAAATGGAGGGTGAGACAAAAGTCGCTTAGGTTCGAGCAATTGCTGAAGAACCTGACTTTTGGCCACCGTTTAGCAAGTTTTAAAGTGCGTAACAAAACTGAGTTTTAGTTTTGTTACGCACTTATTTTTTTATGGGGAACTAAAAAAACCTGACGACTAGTCGTCAGGTTTTGAATTTACTAATGTTAAGTTGATTATGCTTTGTTAACGTTAGTAGCTTGAGGACCACGTTGGCCTTCTTCAACGTCGAAAGTCACTGCTTGACCTTCTTCTAAAGTTTTGAATCCGTCGCCTTGGATAGCTGAGAAATGTACGAATACATCGTTACCGTTTTCTGCAGTGATAAATCCAAAACCTTTGTCTGAGTTAAACCATTTTACTGTACCTGTTTCCATAATAAAAATCCTCCTTGTGATAGACACATATTTTGCAATTACTTGAAAGGTGAAAATGTGGAAGATGTTTATTTGAAACAGCTACACATATATTACCGAACAAAAACTACACTCTTAATATAGCATATTTAGCACTCTTTGGCTAGTGATATCTCTTCTTAAAATAAAAATTTGTTAAGAAATAGAGATTAATTGTCAAAAAAAACTTATTTCTGTTATAGTATAGGAGTATTGAGCGTTAAATATGAAAGTAATGATAGATTTATGTCGTAGAAATCTATTCCGAAGGCGCAGCCTTGGAGCTGCATAGATTTGAAAGTAGGAAGGGTTCAGATTGTTTAGATGAGAATAAGGTTATCCTTACTAATAGATAGTTTTTACATGGTTTTATAGCTAACAAAATATTTAATCAACTTAATTAAAGAGCCACTCAACGTATCTGTTGAGTGGCTCTTGTCCATTAAATGATTAATAGCGCAAGATAGCAACTAGCGTCTTTTCATCTGGCGCAGCTTTTTGATCAAGGACAAAAACTTTTCCACCTGTTCTAAGAACATTATCTGTTACTTTATTCAAAACTTTTCGTCGATCGAATTCTTCCGTTGTCATCTCAGTTGTTTCATTGACAAAATTAGCAGTAGAGATGAAGAAATGTGACACTTTTCCTTCATCAGATGCAGGAACGATATCGACTAATTGATCGACAAATTTCTTGTCTAGCAACTGATTATACGAAGCTGTTTCGATAGACTCTAATTCTTGATTGATTTTATAGGCACCTTTTTCAATATCCTGAAAAGAAACTTGCGCAGGAGAAAGTGCGACAGAAGCATCTGTTACTAAATAAGGATTTTTCGCAATTTTTTTAAATAATGTTTGATTTTCTGGTAAAGCGTATAAACGAATGGGTAAGTTATCAGAGTTTACAAATGTATCCTTTAAGTAATTATCAATTGCTTGATAGTAATTAGTCCAATCGATTTTTACTTCTTCATCTTTGGTATTGACACCGTGATAAGCAACGCCTTCTTTAGAAGAGCCGTTATAGCCAGTGCCACCTTGAATGGAGTAGTTCATACTACCGCCAGTTAACTCATCACCTAAAGCGCCAACAAGATCAGTTGGTGCATCAGCAGGCAAATCAACGGTTTTAACTTGATTATTTTCAACTAAATAAAGCTGCATAGCATCTCGATTTAAAGCCATTAGATAATAACGATAGTTAAATTGATTATTTTTAATGATGCCTAGGAGATAAGGTCGGTCGTCAACGTAGTATTGATTGTCAACAGATACATTTAATCGGTGAATAAAAATGTCTTTCTCACTAATAATAATCGACACACTCTTAGTAGCATTACGCCAAAATGAAGCGTCAGCCAGCAAAGCGTCGATTTTGTCTTGGAATGGTAGCCAAGAAAGTTCAGTATATTTTTTCTCGAAGCGGACTTTTGCGGCTTTAGCGAAATTTTTAAGTGCTAACGAATCTTTTTCGACATCTTGATGAGCGACATGAGTATTTAGAATAAATGTTACAAAGGGACCTTGAACTTCGTCAGAGAATAGAACAGATAAATTGTCTTTTTCTTGATCTAACATAATACATTCCTCCTATAATGAAACATTTCATTGCTACTAATAAAAGTGTAGCACAGGCATAAAAATGTTGGAACTAATAAGGTTTGGAAAATACTATCTAAAGGGAAATGTAAAAAGTTGTTCTATGAGTAATTCCTCATGATTTTTTTATGGAATACAAAATAGCTGTTCATCTCTATTTTAAATAGAGATGCTAATATGTCTTCATGCCAATTATCCCGAATTGGTTTTTCATACTTACTCCTACCAAGAGTAAATAACAACCTTCATTTCCACCACAGACGACGGTCGTGGTGGTTTTTTGTTTTTACTCCAATATTAGTAAGGTAGTCTAATCATTTTTCTACTAATATTTAGAGAAGTTCCTGGGAGAATCTTGAGGGAAAATAGATAGTACAAAGGTTTAAACATAGTTAATAATAGAATAAATAGACTAGAGAATAAAAATGATGACATTGTGAGCATTATACTATATAATCATATTATAATAAGATTGAAATAAATGACAAAACGATTTGTTTGGGAATGTTTTTGAAATTTAGAATTGTTTACTTTGTGGGGAGTCTAAAATGAATTTTATTCATGCTACTAATGAATTTTGTTGTAATAGAATAGTAAAGTCTCAGTGTATCAATCCTAGTGAAACGGATATTTATTCTTTTTTAAATGTTTTTTTTGATAGGCTTCAAAATGTCATTTTAATGGACGCTTGGGATAGTTTTTTAGAGAAACAAGATTTTAATTTTTTTCCTGGATGTTCTTATAAGTATTTAGGCAGCGGAGTTTATTGCTTTGAAGAAATTGATAAATGCGTTGCAAAAAGGTATGATGAGGAAAAACCAGTACTTTTAAAAATAGAAGTGAAGAATACTATTTCGAAATTGGATTTGAATAAGACTGAAGAAATGGAAACACTCAAAAAAAAATTTGAAATCCATATGGTCAACTATATCTCTAATTTAGAAGAGGAAAGTGAGCAACTTATATATGGTTATTTTGCAGAAATAATATCATACAATATTACTAAATTGTTAAAAGGAGATAAAGATGGTGTTCCTTTTTCTTTAGGTTTATCATTAGATCTACTTAATTATGAGAAAATATATGATATTATTTTTTTTAAATTTCCTAAAAGAGAAGCTAATTATGTTACAATAAAAGAAATAAGTGTTATAACTAACCTAAGTAAGTGTTAATTGAGTTTTTTAAGGAGGCTATTATTCATGACTAAAGAAAATATGGCTCAAACTTTTTTTGAAAATAGAGTTAAAAAAAATAAGCTTTCGAATGATCAACTAAAGAAAGCAATCTCTTTGATGAAACAAAAACGTGAAATGCTAGAATTGTCTATTTATATTGAAGAATTTGAAAAAGAAATTCAACAACAAGGTGCTCGTGAAATCAATAATGACGAAATTTGCGCGTCTATTGATGGTAAACAGATATCCAATGGAAAGCTGAATAATTCAAAATTTAACAAAAAATATCTTATTGATTTTGAAGTGGATTTTTTAAGTGAAGAAATTTATATTGATTATGATTTTGAAAAGTTATTACAACCAAAAGCAGCATAGGAGAGAAAAATGAAACCAGTTATTACGTTGCAGGGGTATAAAATAATAAAACTATTAAGGGAACGAATCGAAAAAACGGACAAATTAGATAAAGAAGAGAAACCTTTTAATATGAAAGTAGCTTATAAATTAGTTGAGAATAATCAATTAGCATTTTTAAAGTTGGAGACTAAATTATATATAAACGAAGCGAAGTATGAAGTGATTTTAGAAGGTGCATTTAACGTTGAAGATAGTAGCTTAACAGAAGAACAAATTAAACAATTTGTGAAGGTTAATGGTACAGCAATTCTTTATCCTTATATCAGAAGTAATATATCAGTGATTTCTGCTTTAGATTCACAAGATTCTGTGCTAATGCCCACTCTTAATACCAATATTTTTAGAGAAAATGACACTATTTAAATAAATAGTGTCATTTTTTTATAATAATGTAACTAAAATAGAATTTCACGAAGAAAATCTCAGCTATAGGAAACTTAAACACTTATTCTCATACTATTTTTTTTGAGTTCACAACGCTTCAATAAACCGATTGGTTCGAAACAAACGCGTTTCCAAATTAGTCCCTAATTCAACCGCCGCATGTTGGCCTTTTCCACTAAATTTATACCGAATAGCATCCGCATTTGTTTTAGCAGCAATATAAGAAACACCAAAATTTGCCTGCATTGTATGAATCAATCGAACATAAAGAGCACTTTCTGATATGCCAAAATGATTCGATAGCTGAGACAAATTCCAGCCTTCTTTTAAAAAGCGGAAGAATACAACATCGGGCACTAGAATTGCAGAAGCACCAATGTTTGCTTGAAATTCATGAAGCACTTCGTTATAAGAATAGTGCAAACTCCGTTCTGTATCAGTAAAAATTGTATCGTTTTCAGTCATATGAAATAAATAATGCGTAATCTCATGACTGATTGTAAAATTCTTTCTTTTTTCACTCATGTTTTGATTATAGCCAATCGTTGTCTCTAAAGAGTCTTTAACGATCATACCCGAAATACGATCTCTTGCGACGCCGTCGAATGGAAAACTGCGCATTGAAACTCCCTTAGACTTTACGAAATCCCAAAGATAGGAACAATCGTAATTTTCATAACCGATATTATTTGCGACCATCAAAGCCGAGATATAATCGTTTATTTTATCCGAAAAACTAAGATATTCATCAATTTGCTCTGTCATCCAATCACGCCTTGTCGTCTTGTTTTAGTTCTCGTTCTCGCTCGATTTCTGATCGTCTAAATCGCAGAAACCGATTCACTTCATCCTTTAATTCATCTACTTCATTTTCAGATAAGCCTTCAGTATTCATCCGAAACATGATTTGAGAAGAAAGATGTTCTTCTTGATCTGCTGCTTTAATAGAAGGTATTTCTGATCTTCCTAATAGATAGTCTGTAGATACATCAAAATAATCCGCAACTTTTTGGATATTCTCTATCTTAGGCGAAGAGGTATCCCAGCGACGAATTTGTCCGTTAGAGATGCCTGTATTACGTTCAATTTCGGCAAAGGTAACTTTTTTCTTATCTGCGAGTTCTTTGATTCTGTAAGTTAAACTCATGTTTTTCAACCTTTCATAAGCTTAAATGAAAAAAATATTAGCTTTTAAGCTATTTTTAATTGACAATTAGCATTTAAGCTATTATAATGTTCTTATAAGCTAATTTATCAGTAAATAGTTAGGCAAGCCATTCTAAGAGTTGATTTCTAAAAAAGAAAGCGAAGAAATTAGAATAGAGCTTATTTAACTGTACTTATATAATAGCGCAAATGCTAATTTAAGTCAATTGTTTTATCCTATATTAGCTAATTAACTAAAATGAAAAGGGAGTTGAAATTAAAACCAGTTTAGAAAGAATAACAATGCGACATGAGGATAAAACGTATCAAACATAACTACTAAAGAAAAGGAGAGGATAAATGATGCTGCTATTTCCCGAAATCGATCGAAAAAAAACGAAGAAAAGGGTTCATGGTTTGTTAAATAAATATCGAACGTTAGTGCGAATCGCTGGAGAGAAACATTCGCCCAAAGTAACGACTACCTACACATTTGAAATGAGAAAAATGGATGGAGAATTCTCGCAAAAAAGTGAGCAGCCAGTCGATCGAAAATATTTAGCTGAAGTTGAACTAGTAAAAATCACAGAAGCGATGAATCAGTTAGACGAGTATGACAGACAGCTATTATATGATAAATATATGGATCGTAATTTTACTACAAATATCGCAATTTATATGAAGCACCACATGAGTGAAAGTAAATTTTATCGTGAACTGGATAAAGCAATGATTCGGTTTGCCGAGGCTTATGAGAGTGGGAAACTATTGATGGAAAAATGACATTATAGTGGGAGGAAAACGCCAGTTTTATTATTAAGAAATCGAGTAAACTATTCTTATACCGCTAGTTAAAAAGTGTTCACCATGATGAGATAAGACATTTAGTTTTAACTAGTCGGATAAATTTATTAAGCAATAATCAGTTGACGTAAATAATGAAAAAGGTGGTAATTATGAAGATGTTCGAGTTTTTAGATCGTTTCTTAGTGGATGCTGATCACAAAGCAATTTATGTTTTAACCTTGATTTGTGTAGCGATGATCATCGATTTTTTAAGCGGCAGTCTGGCTGCAAAAATCAATCCAACAATTAACTTTTTAAGTAAAGTAGGAATCAATGGAATTTTACGAAAAGTAGCAAGTATGGTGCTGTTAATGTTTTTTATTCCTTTGGCTCCTTTGATTCCAGGAGGCGCTGGTGTAGGGCTGATTTATGTCTTATATGTCGGTTATTTATTAATGGAATTAAAATCGATTCTTGAAAATTATAAAAAAATGGGGATTGGAACTGAGCTGTTTGAAAATTTTATCAAGAATATCAAAAATGGCAAAGAAGATGAGTAGCAACAAGAATTTCTGCTGCCTAGCAAAATAAAAAAATGAAACTGAAGGCAGATGTGACTGCTACAGTTTCATTTTTTTGTTTGCTTATTGTTTTTTAGCTTTTAATGAACGAAACATGGTTAGACCTAAAGCTGTTAAGCATAAAATAAACGAGCCTAAAAAAGTAATTCTCATTCCTATAATAAAAATATCAGGTCGCTCACTGATATAAGTCGTTACACGTTGACCATACACAGCGCTCATGGCATTGTATAAAATCGTTGTGGCTAAAGCAATTCCTAAAACCATTCCTAAATTCCGTGCAAAAGAGTTCATACTTCCAGCCACGCCTAAATCTTCTTTAGAAACACTACTCATAACGGTTGTATTATTGGGCGATTGGAAAAGCGCATTGCCTAATCCCATGATACCAGTCGCCAAAATATAATACCAAAGTGGAGTTCCTTGATTTAAAAACATATACATCAAAGAAGTGATCGAAAGCAGAATTAATCCAGAAAACGTTAAAAATTTCGTACCGATTTTATCTGTCAAAAATCCACTAATAGGAGAGCCGACTACCATCAGTAGTGGAAAGACCATCATCAACAATCCCGCTTTGCTGGCAGGTAACCCGCGTGAATTTTGTAAATAAAATGGGATCACAACATTAACAAAGAAATTAGAAGAGAAGATTAAAACCGCTGTGATCAAGCTCATTGTAAAGATTTTATTTTTGAAAATAGAAAAAGTAATCAGTGGTTGGCTAACACGTTTTTCTACTCGAATGAAAATAATGAATGAAAGAAATGCGAGAGCGAATAATACGACAGATAAAGCAGCGTTAAAGCCAATCTCTTGCCCAATAAAAATACCGCCAAAAAAGGTCATAATAAATACTGCAAATAAACTAAAGCCAAGCATATCGACTTTTTTTCCACTTTTGATAATATCTTTCGGTAAAAATTTCTCTCCGATCAAAATCGTGATGATGCCAACAGGGACATTGATCCAAAAAATGTAAGGCCATGAAAATTGTGAAAGAATCAATCCGCCAATTCCAGGTCCTGCAATTGAACCTAGAGAAACGAAAGCACCGATCGAGCCTAATGCGCGCCCCCGCTCTTTAAAAGGAAATACTTCAGTGATGATCCCAGAGTTTGTTGCCATCGTCATACTAGAACCAATCCCTTGAACGATTCGTGCAAATAAAAGAAATGTCAACGACTGATTGAATCCACATAATAGTGAACCAATTGTAAAAATGACCGTTCCAATCCGATAAACTTTGATTTTGCCAAAGCTATCGCCGATTTTGCCAAAAAGTAACAAGCAGGCGCAGACAATCATCAAGTAAATCGAAACGATCCATTCTGACTGATTCATCGGTACATTCATATCTTTAGAAATTGTCGGGAGTGCTATATTGACGATGCTGGCATCTAACGTAGACATAAATGTAAACATTGCTACTGAAACCAAAATCCACCAGCGATTTTTTTGTACTTCTGTATTTTCTTGAAAACTATTTACTGATTCCATTTATCCATCTCCTAAAAAATCTAAGTAATCCGTTCTTATCATACTCCTTTTTTGGGAAAAATGTCAGTGAAAAAATAATGAAAATAATTGGAAAGAACTTATTTTTTACTTCAAACAGTATTAGCCGAATCTGTTTACAGACATTTTTTAGCGTATTCCTAAAAAGAAGTAGAATTACGTTTGTTTATTTTTCACTTCTGTTACAATAAAAAGAGAATAACTGTACTAAAATGTAGTTTTTTTTGTTATACTTTTTAAGTGAAGTCAATTACTATGGAAGTTATAGCTGTTTCAATATGGATGAAGAAAGAATTAAAACAGATTCCTTTTATAAAAAGAAAGATTCTGATTTATAAGGAGTGTAGTAGAACAATCGAGGGAAGTTTTAGATCATAAAGTTCTAAACTTGTTCACTCAACTTTAAAACGAGGAGGATATTATGGCTACGAAACATGATCAAATATTGAAGTACATTGAAGGATTGCCGATCGGTGATCGTATTTCTGTTAGAAGTATTGCAAAAAATCTTGGTGTTAGTGAAGGAACTGCTTATCGAGCAATCAAAGATGCTGAAAATATCGGATTAGTTTCAACGATTCAGCGTGTGGGAACAATTCGAATCGAGCGTAAATTAAAAAAACATATTGAAAAATTGACTTTTGGTGAAGTGGTTCGAATCATTGAAGGGGATGTTTTGGGCGGATCTTCTGGTCTGGATAAAGTGTTGAATAAGTTTGTGATTGGTGCGATGACTGAAAAAGCCATGACAAGATATATTACGCCAGGCTCGCTGATGATCGTGGGGAATCGCCAAGGAGTTCAAAAATTAGCTTTAGAAAATGGGGCAGCTGTTTTGATTACTGGTGGTTTTGATACAGAAAATGAAATTGCTGAGTTAGCGGATGAATTAGAAATGCCTGTACTGAGAACGACCTATGATACCTTTACTGTGGCAACAATGATCAACCGGGCATTGAGCGACCAATTGATTAAAAAGGATATCATGTTAGTCAGCGATATTTATACGACGTTAGAAAAAACAAATTACTTATTTTCAACGAATACGATCGCTGATTATCAAAAACTTTCAGAGAAAACCCATCATTCACGTTTTCCTGTAGTCAATAAAAGCTTGCGTTTAGTCGGGATCGTGACAGCAAAAGATGTTCTAGGCAAGGCAGAAACGCTATCCATGGATAAAGTCATGACCAAAGATCCGATCGTTGTGAAAAAAATGATGAGTGTAGCGAGTGTTAGTCATCAGATGATTTGGGATGGGTTGGAAGTAATGCCCGTTGTTGAAGATGATTTGTCATTAGTCGGTTTTGTTTCGAGACAAGATGTGATGAAAGCAATGCAGTTGGTACAGCGACAACCACAGATTGCAGATACGATTTCTGATCAAATTTCTGGTGAAGTGATGCCTGTGGAAGAAGGCAATAAAGCGGGTGAGCCGCAGTTTAAATTTTCAGTTGCCCCTCAAATGGTCAATAGTGTAGGGACGATTTCTTTTGGTGTGCTAAGTGAAATCATTGCAAACGTGACCCAACGGACGATGATCACCAATCAAAGAAGAAATGTCTTAATCGAGCAAATGAGTTTACATTATTTACGTTTGATACAATTAGAAAGTGAGCTGGATATCCGTCCGAGAGTCTTAGAAATTGGACGCCGTTCAGCAAAATTAGATATCGAAGTGTATTTGGAAAATGCGCTTGTGGCAAAAGCAATTGTTGTTTGCCAAGTAATGGAGCGTACTTAGGAGGAAATAGAACATGGATGTTGTAAATGAAATTTTAGCGAAAATCAAAGCCTATCAAACAATTATTATTCATCGCCACCAACGACCTGATCCAGATGCAATCGGGTCACAAGTTGGGTTAGCGGAAATATTGAGAGCGAGTTTTCCAGATAAAAAAATCTATCAGGCAGGTGGTCCTGTCGAAGGTTTAGAATTTTTAGCGGAAATGGATGAAGTGTCTGATGAGACGTACCAAAATGCTTTAGTGATTGTTACTGACACAGCGAATTCACCTAGAATCAGTGACGATCGCTATCAACTAGGTGCTGAGCTGATTAAAATCGATCATCATCCCAATGATGATCCTTATGGAGATTTAGTCTGGGTCAATCCAAAAGCGAGCAGTTGTAGTGAAATCATCGCTGATTTTTATCATCTTCATCAAGATGAACTAATCATGAATAATAATGCTGCCCGATTGCTCTATGCTGGGATCATTGGCGATACTGGCAGGTTCTTATACCCATCAACTACACCGCATACTTTAGAGGTAGCGGCTGAACTGATGACGTATGAATTCAATGCTGCTGAACTCAATCGTGAACTAGAACAAATACCGATGAGTGTCGCAAAATTAGCTGGTTATGTGTATCAAAATATTAAAGTAGACGAGTATGGTGCAGCTATGGTGATGTTGCCTCAATCTTTACTTGATGAGTATGGCATTGTTGATTCAGAAACAGCTGCGATCGTATCGTTACCTGGTGTGATCGATGAGGTTCTAGCATGGGGTATTTTTGTAGAGCAACCAGAAGGCTATTACCGCGTTCGTTTACGCTCAAAAGGACCTGTAATCAATGAGTTGGCAAAAAAACATCATGGTGGAGGACATCCTTTAGCTAGCGGTGCTAACGCTAAAGATCAACTAGAAATTGATGAAATCTACAGTGAGATTCAGCAATTATGTAATGAATATAAAAAATAACAACTGAAAGCATTTACATTTAGAAAGACATCCGTTATACTAAAGCTAGTTAAATAGCGGATAGTGATTGTCTTAGACAAGCTAAACCTGATTGTGCCAAATAACTTTATTTGGTATAGTTGGGTTTTTTCTTTTTCTGTTAGACAAAGATATCCTAGAATGTTTAACAAAAAAATAAGGAATTGTATGGAGGAAAAAGTGTTATGAAATTTAAAAAGATGGTTGTTGGTATCGCGTTATTGTCAATGGTTTTAGTTGGCTGCAGTAATGGTACTGCAAAAGAAGAAAAAAAAGCAGACACAAAGGAAAAAGAAAATTCAGAAGTAGTGATCTACCTTGCTCGCCATGGTAAAACGATGTTGAATACAGTCGATCGTTCTCAAGGATGGATCGATGCACCGCTGACACCAGCTGGCGTTGAAGTAGCAGAACAACTAGGTAAAGGGCTGTCAGATGTCAAATTTGATAAGGTAGTAACGAGTGACAGTGGACGTGCAATTGAAACAGCTGAATTAGTTTTGAAAAATAATGGACAAGAAACGTTAACAAAGGAAATGACGAAAGACAAACGCCTAAGAGAATATAATTTTGGTACGTATGAAGGCTTGATGAATGAAGAAATGCTGACAGCAGTGGCAAAAGAACAAGGGAAAACATATGAAGAGTACAATGAGTGGATGAAAGAAGTTGGTTTCTATAAAGGAATCATCGAATTTGCTGATGTATTATCTGATTTAGATAAGAAAAATGTTGAAGAAGGTGTGAACTGGCCGGCAGAAGATAGTAAAACAATCGTTGCTCGCTTAACAGCAGGTCTGGATGATATTGTGAAGGATGCTGAAAAAGAAGGCGCAAATAATGTCTTAGTCGTGTCACATGGAATGAGTATTATTACATTATTAGGTGAATTAGATGCAAATGCAGATTTACCAGATGGCGGATTAAAAAATGCGAGTGTGTCAAAAGTAACGTATAAAGATGGTAAATATACGATCGATAGCGTAAACGATCTTTCTTATGTAGAGAAAGGGAAAGAAAGTAAATAGATTTTAAATTAATTTACTATTTGTAAAGAGAATGATTCTTTTCTTTCGTTTAGAAGTGCGATAGAATGAAGTGATAACACTTTAAAAGAGAACGATAATGAAGGAGAGTTTAAGCTAAATGGAAAATTTACCAAGTTGCCCTGAATGTGGCTCAACATACACTTACGAGGATCGTGGCATGATGATTTGTCCTGAGTGCGCACACGAATGGTCACCAGCGGATGCAGCTGAAGATACAGCAACTGTCATCAAAGATTCAAATGGAAATGTCTTAGCTGACGGTGATAATGTAACAGTTATCAAAGATTTAAAAGTCAAAGGGGCAAGTGGTGCGATCAAACAGGGAACGAAGGTTAAAGGTATTCGTTTAGTGGTTGATGCGGCAGATGGCCATAATATTGATTGTAAAGTTGAAGGATTTGGTCCGATGAAACTTAAATCTGAGTTTGTGAAGAAGAATTAAAGGATCAATAATCAAGCGGTTTATGATTGTCGAGTGTTAGGAGTTTATCTCTGACACTCGTTTTTTGTTTGAACCAATCAAGAAGATTCACCTATAAACTTACTTTGTTTTTTGTTCCAATGAATTCGTAAAGAGGCTATGTGCTAACATAACCTCTTCGACAGAGCCGTTTAAGACGGTAACTAGATTATTTTTTGTCTTTAAAGAAAAGGTGTTAAAAACTAAAATATTCTTTAAGAAAAATAATACTCTTAATCAAAGTTGTGTAAAAGCGATATGAAGATTATTAAAAGGATTTTAATAACTATTTTTATCGACAATAAGATTAAAATATATTTATGTTTGTGTTAAACTATATTGTAAGTCTATTTAAAGGAGTTTATTATGGGAGTTAATAGTAGTTTAACTGTAGCAGGTGGTGTTTCTTCTCAACTAAGTAAAGCAGCTAGTAGTTTTACTTCAGTAAATCAACCTACAGCTACGGCAAACAGAACAAAGGTAAGTGGTAATGAGAACGCTAAGAACAGTCTTACTAGCGTACATAGTAGAGGTCAACGGCTATCAAATGCAATAGCAAGAGATGGCAATAACATTCACTCGGTTGCAAAAGAGTTTGCAGCCATTGATCAGAAAGTTAAAAGTGGCTTTGATGGATTGACCCTAAATGGGGTATTAAAGTTATGAAAAATGAGGTTGGTAGGGAATCAATCATACAGATGGAGTTACAACAGCTATCGCTAGAGCAAGAGAGTAATCAGCGGGAGATACGTCAATTAGAAGAAGCAGAGCAAGAATATTTTTATATTTCAAATTTAGAACAACGCTTTTATCAAGAATTAATAGAAGCAAGTCAAGGATCAACCCTGATAAATCACTTTTCAGAGTTAGAACTTGAATCTAGAGAGTTACAACAAAAACAGATTCGGGAACTGCAGGAGCAATCAGATTTTCTCTCGGAACAAAAAAGATTTTTTACTGACAAAGAAGAACAATTATACGTTGAGCGCAAGCAACTGTTTAGCCGAGAAGGTGGTGACAGTGCATGGGATTAGATTTTTTTGTAGGAGAAGTGAACGCCCAAAGTGCAGTAGCCAAACAAATGGCAAACGAGTATATTCAATTTAGTGGTGTACTAAAAGATAGTGTGAATCACTTTATGAATGCACCTTTGTCTGGCAAGACTTATGATTCTGCAAAACAATATTTTTCTGCAGTGTACCCTACGTTGGCAAGTGGTTTTATCTTGGTATGTGAATCGTTAATTGAAGCGCATAGCAAGTTTCCAGAAGAGTTTCAATCACAAGTGGATACTCGTGATGTCATAGAAGACCAACTGAAAGCTGTTATTTCTCAAGGGCAAACAACACTTCAAAGTATGGCACAATGGCTAGATAAAGAAAAAGAACCCAATCAAGGTCTGGAACAGCGCTATATGCACGTTCAAGCAGCAATCCAAAAAAACGAAGAAAAGCTGCAGAAACTGTACGATTTTAATGCCAGTTCTCCTGATCTATTTGCGGATTTTGAAACACAACTGGCCAACTTTGATGCTGGACTAGCAGAAGTTGAAAAAGGTGCAGCGTGGAATGCTTCTTCAGGAACGTTTGATATAAGTCGGGTAAATCTAGCGTGGACAAAACCAATTGGACGTGAGTGGGACAAGAGACAGAAAAAGATCGATGCAAAGGTTGAAGCACATCGCTTAGAAAATCAAGAAATTACTTATACGTTCGACGAATTTGGTAATGTGACAGGTGTCTATGTAGATGGTGCGTTTAATCCTAAGATGACTTTAGCGGTTCAAGAAGCAATCGCTACAAATAACTGGAATGCACTGAAGGCTTTTGGTGTAGGAATTGCAGATAAAATTTATGAAAACTTTGGATTGAGTGCTTTAATGGGCGAACGTACTTTAGATGCTGACTCTGTTGGAACGAAACCATATGCAGTTGCCCAATTTGCTGGAGATCTTCTATCAGTTGCAGGTGGAGCAGCAGAATTTCTTGGTGGTTTTTCCTGGTTGATTGGTGGGAATGCTCTATCATTTGTAGGAACACCATTTACTGGTGGAGCTAGTGCAACTTTAAGCCCAGCAGTGACTGCTAGTGGAACAGCTGCAATGGTACATGGGACTGGTACAATCTGGAATGCCTTTAACAGTTTTGGAAATGGATATGACTTAGATACCGGTGATGTAACTCCGGGTGGGCGATCAATGTCAAAACATGGCGCAGAAAGAGCAAATGAGAGAGGGTTTACTCCGGAAAGAATTGATGCCATTATTGATAACAATATGAAAACAAGAAAGTCAAAAATTGATGAACTGGGAAGAAAAACATGGGAATATATTGACTTGAGAGGAAATAAGGTAGTAACAAATGATCGAGGAGGAATTGTCTCGGTACATTCTTCTGCCCCAAAAGGGAAGTATATACCAAAATAGAAAGTGGGAGAAATATGGAAGACTTTTTTGAGAAGGTAGCAGATGAAATAAATCATGAATATGAACCAGGAATAGGAGCAGAAATCAGATCTTTTGTGGAATATCAGGGAGAAGATATAAAAGAATCAAACCTGTCTTTTGATAGAGAGAATGAAATCTTTATTCTAAAGGTTTCCACAAATGAACTTGAAAAAGAGGCTATACAACAACTGTTTATGAAGCTTGTCTTTTTTTTAGAGTATCCTAACGCAACATTTTACACAACAAATCAAACTGATAAATCATTGCATTATCGACTCATTTCGTATACCAAAAAAAATATAGGATTTGTCCTTGATGTAGAGTTCTTTTAGTAAATCAATATTTTAGCCTATTTCCCCTTTTGCTTGAAGAATGATGATAAGTTATTCTACAGACAGGAGGGGTTTCGTATGTGCGGCAGGTTCTTATTAGATCTCCAACTGACTCTAAAGAAATTAAGGAGAAGAACCAGAAGATTAAGACCAGAGAGAGAATTTCGACCAATAAAGTGTCATATCTGATCACGATATTGATATTGTAGTCATGGCTTTTGGGGGCATAGTATCAAAAAGTCACAATCAATTATAAATGCTCGACCAGAAACGGCAACTGAAAAGAAAACGTTCGCTATAGTATTAGCAGGATTCGAAGTGCCTTCCCCACTTCTGGATTTTATGAAAAAGAATAGCTATCCCATATAACTAAAAACGATGAAAAGAAGACTTGCCTTCTTTTCATCATTTTGTGTCTCTAATTGGAGTCTTCCCGAAAAGACTGCACTCTTTTCACCCCGCGCCAAAGATTGAGAACCGCTAACACGCCACCTAAAATCAGTGGAATCCACAATAATTCTGGTGAGTAACGCAACGCATTTAGTTGCTCTGTAGAATTATTATCCTCTAAAGTCCACAATCCTTGCAAAACCTGAAAACTAAATGCCATCGTAAAGGTTGCAATCAGTAAAAGAACGAATCCGATATAGTGCAGTTTGCTTTTTTTTCTAATAATAGCAAATACAATGTATAAAAAAAGTAAAAAGATAGGAACGCCAAATGCAAAGTATGGATTTAACATAAAAAAGCCTCCGTATATAAAAATTGAATCATTTAATGAGTTAGTGTAGGAATGTCTCTTACGCTATAAATCAATCATACTGCAATTTTTCCAATTTGCAAAATATATTTTTTGTTAAAGCTCTAGTTATTAGAAATGACAAACGTTTTATTTTCTACTACACTAAAGAGGAAGGAGTGTGGTTAGATGTCAGCATATGCTGCACCAATCAAAACAGCAATGATCGTTTTTCCTTTTTTGGCATTTGCGATTTCATTTGTGCTTATTATTCGTGAATACCGGAAATATGGCACTTTTTTATTTAGAAGAGCGCTGATACTGTATTCATTTGTTTTCTATTTACTCTGTGCGTATTTTTTGGTTATTTTACCATTACCGCCAAAAGCGGAGGTCGCGCAATACACCAGTCAATATTTGGAATTACGACCCTTTTATTTTGTCAGTCGTTTTTTACAAGATACCGTACTGAATATTCATGATCCAAGCACATTTGTCCCTGCGTTAAGACAAGGCGTCGTGTTGGAACCTGTCTTCAATATCTTGTTATTAGTTCCTTTTGGGGTGTATTTACGTTATTATTACAAATTTTCATTTAGAAAAGTGGTTTTAGCTAGTTTTCTTTTGTCGCTATTTTTTGAATTAACACAGTTGAGCGGTTTGTATTTTATTTATCCTAGGCCATACCGATTAGCTGATGTGAATGATTTGATCAATAATACGTTTGGCGGGATGGTTGGTTATGCGATTACACCGATGTTGACCTTTTTATTTCCAACAAGAGACGAGCTGGATGAAGCCGCCTATGAAAAAGGGCAATCCGTTAGTTTATTTCGACGTTTTGTGGCTTTTTTGATCGATTGGTTTGTGATTTCGATCGTGCAAGCGCTTGGGATGTTTATGCTTAATTTAATCCCAGAATACAAACAATGGTTTGTTGGGTATCCTGCATTAGAAGGACGAGTCTGGTTTTTCGCTATGGTATTTATAGTGTTTATGTTGCTGCCTAAACTTACGAATGGGAAAACAATCGGTAAGAAAGTCGTGCGTATTCAAGTTGTAGAAGAAGGGCATGAAAAAATTCGTTTTAGCGCTTTATTTATCCGTTATGGTTATTTGTATTTTGTTTATGGTTTGATCAGTTCTTATATGACTAGTTCAGCTGATTTGCTCAATTCTAGTAATCGAATGTTGCAGTTAGTAAGTTTCATATTGTTTCTGTTTTGTTCGTTTCTATTATTACTATTTTTCATTAATGTTCTGTATGTATTGGTTAGAAAGAATCGTCGTTTGTTTTATGAAAAAGCAAGTCATACCTATACGATCAGCACAATAAAAGATCAGAAAAATAGAGAAAATGAATAAGAATTTGTGGTTTTTGTGGTATAATGCATGAGGACTTACACAACAAGTTTGAAAGAGGTGAGGTAAATGAGTTCATTTAAACAATTTCAATTCAACGATTTTATCATGGAAGCATTAGCGGATAAAGGATTTGAACAACCAACAGAAGTACAAGAAAAATTGATCCCTGTGATTAAAAAAGGCAAAAGTGTAATCGGGCAATCTCAAACCGGAAGCGGCAAGACGCATACATTTTTATTACCATTGATGAATAAAGTAAATCCTCAATTGGATGAAGTACAGATTCTGATCACGGCACCTAGTCGAGAATTAGCGAATCAAATTTATCAAGAAGCGGCTCAGATCGCAAAATTCAGTCAGCCGGAAATGCGTGTGACGAACTTTGTCGGTGGTACTGATAAACAGCGGCAAATCGCTAAACTAAAACACCAACAACCTCATGTGGTTATTGGGACACCCGGTCGTATTTTAGACTTGATGAATGAGCAAGCACTAAAAGCACATACTGCTTTTGCCTTTGTCGTTGATGAAGCAGATATGACATTAGACATGGGCTTTTTAGAAGAAGTTGACCAAATCGCTGGACGTTTGCCAGATAAGCTGCAAATGCTCGTTTTCTCAGCGACAATCCCAGAAAAATTAAAACCATTCTTGAAAAAGTATATGGAAAATCCGATCATTGAACATATCAAACCTAAAAATATTATCTCAGAAACAATTGATAATTGGTTGATTTCAACAAAAGGAAAAGACAAAAACCGTCTGATTTACCAATTATTGACGATCGGTCATCCTTATCTAGTGATTGTCTTTGCCAATACGAAACAACGAGTAGACGAAATTACGGACTATTTGAAAGATCAAGGTTTAAAAGTGGCAAAAATTCATGGCGATATTTCTCCACGAGAACGTAAACGTGTGATGAGACAAGTCCAAGATCTTGAATTTCAATATGTAGTGGCAACTGACTTAGCAGCCCGAGGCATCGATATTGAAGGTGTTTCTCATGTAATCAATGCAGAGGTGCCAAGTGATTTAGATTTCTTTATTCATCGTGTCGGTAGAACAGGACGAAATGGCTTAGATGGAACAGCGATTACGCTTTATTCACCTGCAGACGAAGAAGCAATATCTGAAGTGGAGCAATTAGGCATCGAGTTTCATCCAAAAGAAATCAAAAATGGTGAATTGATCGATACGTATGATCGGAATCGCCGAACAAAACGTGAGAAATCAAAAGATGCTTTAGAAGATCCAACTTTAATTGGTTTGGTGAAAAAGAAAAAGAAAAAAATCAAACCTGGCTACAAAAAGAAAATCGAATGGGCAATTTCAGCTAGCAATAAACAAAAACGTAAAGTTGAACGCCGTCAGCAAACACGAACAGCCAAAAAAGCTAAAAAGAACAGCTATAAATAATCGTAAAGCTGATAGATTAGTTTGGATAATAGGTTACTTTTAAACGATAGTTTTAGACCAATCACTGATTGGTTTAAAACTATCGTATTTTTGTGCCATATAAACAACTAAAATGGGTTCATTTAGATTGTTAAATAAACAAGTCTTACCGTATTGTTATTTTTAGCTATTGAAAAAATAAAGCGGATACATTATACTGTTTTAATAGATATCTATTAAACTGATCAATGGAGCTCAGTAGTATTCAACGGTGAATTTTTGAACATTAATTATAAATGGGAGGAAATTTATTTTGAAAAAAACAATTTTTTTTATCGTTACAACAACTTTACTAGGCTCATTATCAGCATGTAGCACAAATTCTAAGGAAACAACAAAGGAATCAACTAGCAACTCTGTCACTAAAGTCTCTTCAAACAAAGAAGCAGAGCATTCTGTTTTAAAAGCAAATAGTTGGTTTGACGAAAATTATCAAACGTTGAATAACTTAATCAAAGAAAATGGAGTCGATAGTAAGGAGTATGATGCAAAGAACAAGCCTTATGCTGTTTTTGATTGGGATAATACCACGATTTTTAACGACATCGGTGAAGCAACTTTTATGTTTCAAATCGAGAATTTAAGATTTAAAATGACGCCAGAAGAATTAGAGAATGCGTTAAAAATGAACATTCCAAAAGACAATTTCAAAGATGAATGGAACAATTCTGATGGTAATGCTGTTAATATTGACAAAGCTACAAGTGATATTGTCAATGACTACAAAATAATAGAACAATCATATGAAGGAATGAATGGGCAGAAAAAGCTTACGGAAATAAAAGAAACAGATGAATACAAAGATTTTTCAACGAAAATCCGTTATCTGTATGACGCAATAGGGGATACGTTTAGCTCAGATATTAGTTATCCGTGGGTGACGTATCTATTTACTGGTATGACGACAGATGAAGTACAAGAGTTGACTCGTGAAGCAATCGATCATTCACTTGAACTCCCTATAGAAATGGTGACACTAAAAAGTCCTGAATCATTAAAAAATGAAGCTGGTCAAGTTGAAGTGAATGTGCAAAAAGGCATTAGAACAATTCCTGAAATGCAAAATTTATACAAGACGTTGATGGAAAATGGGATAGATGTATATGTTTGTTCTGCATCATACATTGATGTTATCATTCCTTTTGCTACCGAAGAAAAGTATGGTTATCAAGTACCAGCCGATCATATCTATGCGATGAGACTTGTAAAAGAGAATGACATGATCCAAACTAAATTTGATACGGCTTACGATCAAACGCAAGGCGACGGCAAAACAAAAACAATCAAAAAATATATTGCTGAAAAGCACAACAATAATGGTCCAATCTTAGTTGCAGGGGATAGTGCCGGAGACGTAGCGATGCTGACAGACTTTGGCGATATGAAGGTAGGTCTGATCTTTAATCGAAATAAATCAGGTGATATAGGGGAACTCTACAAAAAAACTACAGAGAAACAAAGTACGAATCAAAACTATTTGCTTCAAGGACGTGATGAGAATAGTGGGAAGCTGATTCCTGAACAAGCGAGTATTCTTTTTGGTAAGGATAAAGCCACGTTATATTAAGACTATTACGACAATTTTTATGCTAAAGGAGTCTAAGAGCTATCTCAAGGACTCCTTTAAATTTTTTATCATTTCCACACAAAGAATGCCATCTTCAAAATATTCTTGTGAATGGATGGTATAGTTTAGTGAGGTATAAAAGTCTACAGCGGTTTTTTCTGCTGAAAGAACACTAAAGGAATAACCTGCATCTAGTGCTTTTTGTTCTACTAATGAAAGTAGATTCTTCCCGATCCCTTTGCCTCGAAAGTCTTTACGGACACAGAAGCGATCAGGCTGAATCGTGTGATCGTCTTTATTTTGGTAACGAATCGTTGCGATGGGAAGTGCTCCTTCATAAACAACAAAATAAGACCGATCTATGGTGTCCAGGTCATCAAACTCGTCTTGCACTGAAATACCTTGTTCAATGACGAAAACCTCATAACGCAAAGCAAAAGCCGCGGCTTGATTCCACCGCTCATTTCCAAAATGTATATGCATACGAACCTCCAGCTAATTTTCTTAATGAAAGAATCATTCAGTGGTATACTTAATCATAACAGATATTTTTGAAACCTACGAGGAGGGAATAGTGTGGATCTATTTGAACAAGTTGAATGGGCAAATTGGAAAAATTTGAAAGATCCTGAAAAAGAATCGCTGTTACATCAATTGTTAATGTATTTTGTTCCACCAACTGTGGAAGTCAATACGATCCAATTAGTAAATTTTGAACTTTATGGAATTAAATGTCGAACGTTTGAATTGGAGTTTGATGGTGAATTATTTGTGTTTATCCCAGGCAATAGTGAAGCGATCCTTGGTTGGGATTTGGGTGCAGAAGGATTACGCTCACATGAATTATTAGGATTTGACGTGGAGAGTTTAGAAAAAAATACATTCAAAACATCATTGACGAACGATGCAATTTTACCAGCCTCTGAATGGGTAGAAGAAGAAACAAATTATGATTTACATTCGTTAGAAGGGATCGCTGATTACATAAATGATCATACGACGGATTTAAGAAAAGTAGCGATTCCAGCTATGTTTGTTCAAAAATATGCATTGCCTGCTGGTACTGAATTTTTAGGAATATTTGACACGATCACTGGGACGTTTGAAGGAGAAGTAGAAAGATTTTTCCCGTATGAAAAGAGTATTTGTCAAAAGCTTTTTCCTAAATTAACAGCGCAAGAAAGCCTCACTTGGTCATTTCCGCAATCGTTGTTGGTCAAAAATGAGTTTTATTTAGAGTTTTTACCTGAATCGGATTATTATTTTGTCTATAGCCATAGTGATTTTACACATGAAGAATTAAAACTCGCTACAAAAAGGCAGGGATTTGACTTATTGTCTGAAGATCAATGGGAATATGCGGTAGGTGGTGGAACTCGTCGGCTATTTCGTTGGGGCAATGAATTATTGATTCAAAATAATGAGTCTGGACGCCAAATCAAAAGTAAGATGGATGGCGCGAATATGTTTGGCTTAGTGATCGATACACAGCAAAATCATTTTGAATTGACAGATGATTTGGCTAAAAGTAAATTGATTAAGCAACTCGTAGCAAAAGATACTTTGATTGAAAAGATGTTACCATTGTCCTCCTATTTTTATTCTTCTCACAAGATTTCAATGGAAGAAAAATTAAATCCGCAAGACTATCTCTATCGAAAGGTAATTAAAATTGAAAGTTAATAGAAAACATTGACTTTTTTTCAATCTTTCCTTATAATTTGTGGAGAAACTAAAGGATATGATTCGTTTTTTTAGTGTTTACAGAAAGTTCTTCGTTGCTGAAAGAAGAATAGCGCAAAAACGTAATTGCTCCCTTTTAATCACTTTGATAGAAATATCAACGCGACTCTGCGTTATAGAGTTTAAGAGGTAATGTATGTCAAAGCGACTTCATTGCAAACAAGGTGGTACCGCGATTTTTCGTCCTTGTGTTGCAGTGGAGACCGCTTTTTTTGTTGCACAAAATGGGTACGTCAATTAATTATTGTAGAAAGTAGGAATCGATCAATGAAACAATTAACAAGCAGTCAAGTTCGTCAAATGTATTTAGACTTTTTCAAATCTAAAGGACACTCTGTGGAGCCAAGCGCTTCATTAGTCCCAGTCAATGATCCAACCTTATTATGGATTAACTCAGGTGTTGCTACATTAAAAAAATATTTCGACGGTTCAGTAGTGCCGGAAAACCCAAGAATCACCAACGCTCAAAAATCAATCCGTACCAATGATATTGAAAATGTTGGGAAAACAGCACGTCACCATACTATGTTTGAAATGTTAGGAAATTTTTCAATCGGTGATTATTTCAAAAAAGAAGCGATCCACTGGGCGTGGGAATTTTTAACATCTCCAGATTGGATGGCGTTTGATCCAGAGAAGTTATATGTCACTGTTTATCCAAAAGATACAGAAGCTAAACGCATTTGGCATGAAGAAGTTGGATTGACGATGGATCACATCATTGATATCGAAGATAATTTTTGGGATATTGGTGCGGGACCATGTGGACCGGATTCTGAAATTTTCTATGATCGCGGTGAATCATTTAATGATGTAGCAGAAGATGATCCAGAAAACTATCCTGGCGGCGAAAATGAACGTTATTTAGAAATCTGGAACTTAGTATTTTCTGAGTTTAATCATCAAGCGGATGACTCCTATGAGCCATTACCACATAAGAACATTGATACGGGCATGGGCTTAGAGCGCATGGTTTCTATCGTTCAAAATGCACCGACCAACTTTGAGACAGATTTATTTATGCCGATCATTCATGCTGTGGAAAAATTGAGCGGACAAGTAACATATGGTCAATCACCGCAAACAGATATTTCATTTAAAGTGATCGCAGATCATATTCGTGCATTATCTTTTGCAATCGGTGATGGTGCGCTACCTTCAAATGAAGGTCGCGGCTACGTGTTGCGTCGTTTATTACGTCGTGCGGTCATGCATGGGAAAAAGCTTGGAATAAACGAAGCTTTCTTATACAAACTAGTTCCTGTTGTTGGTGAAGTGATGGTAAGTTATTATCCAGAAGTACTACAACAAAAAGAATTTATCGAAAAAGTTGTGCGTACTGAAGAAGAACGTTTCCATGAAACGATCAATGAAGGATTAGATATTCTAAATGAATTAATTACGAAAGTAAAAGCCGCTAAAGAAGATACGCTGAATGGTAAAGATATTTTCAAATTATATGATACGTATGGTTTCCCTGTTGAATTAACAGAAGAAGTTGCAGAAGATGCGGATTTAAAAGTCGATCATGCAGGCTTTGAAAAAGAAATGGAAGCGCAAAGAGAACGTGCTCGTTCTGCCCGTAGTAAAGAAACGTCAATGGGTGTTCAATCGGCCGTATTGACTGATATCAAAGTTGAAAGTAAATTTGTCGGCTATAGTAATCTAGAAACAACAAGCAAACTGTTAATCATTTTAAAAGATGAAGAAATCCTTAGCGAACTTTCTGATGGAACAGCGCAATTGATCTTTGCTGAAACACCATTCTATGCTGAAATGGGTGGACAAGTAGCGGATCACGGAACGATCAAAGATCAAAATGGTACGATCGTAGCTCACGTAGAAAATGTTTTAAAAGCGCCAAATGGTCAATTTTTACACACCGTTCAAGTGACTGGTAAATTAGTTGAAGGCGCAACATACGAACTGCATGTAGATGAAAAAATGCGCAATCGTATCTTAAAAAATCATACTGCAACGCATTTACTACACCGTGCGTTGAAAGATATTTTAGGCGACCACGCGAATCAAGCTGGTTCATTAGTTGCTCCAGGACACTTACGTTTTGACTTTACTCATTTTGGTCAAGTCACTCCAGAAGAGTTAGTTCAAATGGAAGCAATCGTCAATGAAAAAATATGGGAAGCTATCCCAGTTGAAACAGTCGAAACGGATATCGATACAGCTAAAAATATGGGCGCTATGGCTTTATTCGGTGAAAAATACGGGAAAGAAGTCCGTGTTGTAAATATCGGCGGCTATTCAATCGAGCTTTGTGGTGGAACGCATGTGACGAATACAGAAGATATCGGTATTTTCAAAATCGTATCAGAGTCAGGCATCGGAGCAGGCGTGCGAAGAATCGAAGCTGTGACAAGTAAAGAAGCATATGAGCTAATGAATGAAGAAGAAAAACAATTAAAAGCCATTGCCGGCATTGTTAAATCACCTCAATTGAAAGAAGTTGTCTCAAAAACAGAACAATTACAACAACAACTACGTGATTTACAAAAAGAGAATGAACAACTTGCTGGAAAATTAGCAAATCAACAAGCAGGAGACATTTTCAAAGACATTAAAGAAGTCAATGGCACAACATACATTGCGGCACAAGTAAACGTAAAAGATATGAATCAATTACGTCAATTAGCAGATCAATGGAAACAAAAAGAATTATCAGATGTTCTAGTTTTAGCTACAGCACAAGATGAAAAAGTTAGCTTATTAGCAGCTATGACAAAACAAGCAAATGAAAAAGGCTTAAAAGCGGGTGACTTGATCAAAACAATCGCACCAAAGGTTGGTGGCGGTGGCGGCGGTCGTCCAGATATGGCTCAAGCTGGCGGTAAAAATCCAGCTGGAATCAACGATGCGCTAAATGAAGTAGCAAGCTGGCTAGAAAAATAAGACGAAAAGCAGACAAAACCACTAAGTTCTTGGTTTTGTCTGCTTATTTTTTTGACATTTTAGAGGGATATTTCTTTCTTTTTTTTCATTTTGTTGTTAGATTTAAGATAACATTACTTAAAGAACTCTAATAAAAGGACGCTTACTAAATTAAATTATTCTAAAGCGAGAATATCAGAGGATCAATTTATTTTCATTTGTTTCATCGTTTTTATGAAACAACAGTTTAACATCAATGATAGTTTCAGAAATTGTATTGTGTTTTCTTTTGAAAAATTCAGAAAGAAAAGAATAATTTCTGAAACTTTTTATCTATTCTAAAAAAGCTCACAATTGTCAGTCGTTTAACTAGCAAAAGAATCTAGAGTTGATTTAAGAGAGTGAGGGGAAAACAGATGCCTAACGAGAAAAGTCCAATAGCACGTTTTGAATCAGGTGAGAATTTCTATAGCCACCATTATTTTGGATTTCATCAAGCTGACTATAAGGGGCAAGAAGGCTTTGTTTTTAGAGTGTGGGCGCCAAATGCCCAACAAATTTGGTTAGTTGGTGATTTCAATGATTGGGACTATTCTTTGCCGATGAAAAAAGAAGCGCAATCTGACGTATGGGAAATTTTTACAACGAAGCCAAAAAGAGGCGAATTTTATAAATATTTAGTCAAACAAGAGAACGGAAGAATTGTTTATAAAATTGATCCCTTTGCAACATATTTTGAAAAACGCCCCCATGACGCAGCTGTCATCCATACTATACCAGAAAAAAAATGGCGAGATGGACTTTGGCGTGGGCGGACAAAGCATTCTAATTATTTTAAGCGTCCTATGAATATTTACGAAGTCCATGCAGGTTCATGGAAATCCAATGAAGATGGCACGCCTTATAGTTTTGAAAAATTAAAAGAGACACTCATTCCCTATGTCAAAGAAATGGGTTTTTCTCATATCGAGTTCATGCCATTGATGGAGCATCCTTTAGGCGAGTCGTGGGGGTATCAATTAATTGGCTATTTCGCACTAAGTTCTTATTATGGAACTCCGGAAGAGTTTCAAGATTTTGTGGAAGAATGTCATCTGAATAATATTGGTGTGTTGATTGATTGGGTGCCAGGTCATTTTTGTATTAATGATGATGCATTAGCTTATTATGATGGAACCCCTCAATTTGAATATAATGATCCGATTCGAGCAAAAAATGTGCGTTGGGGTTCGCTAAATTTTGATTTAAGCAAGCCTCAGATTCAAAGTTTTTTGATTTCTAGCGCCTTGTATTGGATCGAAATGTTTCATATCGACGGCATCCGTGTAGATGCTGTTTCTAATATGCTCTATCTTGATTATGATGATGGACCTACAGTAATCAAGCAAGCGAGTGACAATCGAAATTGGGATGGGTTTTACTTTTTACAAAAGCTAAATGCAGTGATTAAACTGGCTCATCCTAATGTGATCATGATTGCTGAGGAGAGTTCTTCGGAAACTAAGATTACTGGTACGATCGAAAATGGAGCTTTGGGGTTTGATTATAAATGGAATTTAGGCTGGATGAATGACACGTTATGTTTTTATGAAATGGACGCTGCATTTCGGAAATATCATTTTCATTTACTTACATTTTCTTTCATGTATATGATGAATGAAAATTATATTTTACCACTATCACACGATGAAGTTGTGCATGGAAAAAGAAGTTTGATGCATAAAATGTGGGGAGATCGGTATAAACAATTTGCTCAACTTCGTAATTTGTATGTGTATTTAATCACTCACCCTGGCAAAAAATTATTATTTATGGGAAGTGAGTGGGGACAATTTCTAGAATGGAAATCTGATCAGGCGTTGGAGTGGGTCGATCTTGAAGATGAAATGAATGGCAGTATGCAACATTTTACAAAGAGACTTAATGCGTTTTATCAAAATGAAAAATCCTTGTGGGAATTGGATCATACGGCTGAAACAATTGAAATTATTGACGCAGATAATAGTGAGCAGACCGTACTGAGCTTTATTCGCAAAGGAAAAGCCAAAAAAGATTTCTTGATTGTTATCTTGAATTTTTCGCCGATTGAAAGACAAAATTTTAAAGTAGGAGTGCCTTTTCCAGGTAGTTATGAAGAAGTGCTGAATACTGAAATGAAAGAATTTGGCGGTACATGGATCGAACCGAATCAAATCAGTAAAACAAGTCAAGAGCCTTACAAACATTTTGATTATCAAATCCAAACCATTGTACCTTCACTAGGCGCAATTATTTTAAAACCTAAAGAAATCAATATTCGAATCAAAAAAATGAATGAACACAGTGCAAAGTGAAATAGAAAAAATAACAATCTTAGTTTTAATCGAAAAAATGCGATTTTTTGAAAGGGGGTAGGGTGAACTGTTCACCCAAAGTGTATGAAAACAGAAATGCTTGCAATGATTTTAGCTGGAGGACAAGGAACTCGTCTAGGAAAGCTAACAAAAAATATCGCCAAACCCGCTGTCCCTTTTGGCGGCAGATACCGAATTATTGATTTTACGCTAAGTAATTGTATCAACTCAGGAATAAAAAATGTTGGAGTCGTAACACAATATCAACCACTAGCATTAAACAATCACATTGGAAATGGCGCAAGTTGGGGATTGGACGGTATCAATTCTGGTGTAACGATTTTACAACCTTATTCGAGTTCTGATGGTGAAAAGTGGTTTGAAGGAACAGCTCATGCGATTTATCAAAATATTTCTTATATTGATCAGATGGATCCCCAATATGTCTTGATATTATCAGGTGATCATATTTATAAAATGAATTATGAAACGATGTTGGAAGAGCATATTGCGAATAATGCTTCGTTGACTGTGGCAGTGATTGAAGTACCTATAGAAGAAGCATCGCGCTTTGGTATTATGAATACGGATGAAAATGACCGTATCATTGAGTTTGATGAAAAACCAGCGGAACCTAAGAGTAATTTAGCTTCGATGGGTATCTATATTTTTAACTGGGGACGATTACGCAATGTTTTGTTAAATAGTTATTCAAAGGATGGCCAGATGCTCGATTTTGGAAAACATGTGATTCCTTCTTATTTAGAAGCAGGTGAAAATGTCTATTCTTATCACTTTGACGGTTATTGGAAAGATGTTGGTACAATTGACTCTTTGTGGGAAGCGAACATGGAATTTATCCGTTTAGAAAACGAGTTGGACATGCGTAATAAGAGCTGGCGCATGTTTTCAAAAAATACTATTTCACCACCACATTTTATTACAGAAACAGCCTCTGTTAAAAATTCACTGGTCGTTGATGGTTGTTATGTGGCTGGAAGCGTCAAGAATAGTATTTTATCAACTGACGTTCAAATAAAAATAGGTTCAACGATTGAAAACAGTGTCATCATGCCAGGCGCTACGATTGGTAAAAATGCTAAAATCAAAAATGCGATTATTGGAGAAAATGCGATCATTGGTGATAATGCAGTCGTTTATAAAGAAAACGATATCGAAGTAGTTGGTTATTCAGAAGTGATTGGGGTGCAAAGCGATGAAGACTAAAAAAATGTGTGCTATTTTAGGTAATGTATCAAAATTCCATGAGTTATTACCATTGACTGAAAATCGTCCTTTAGACACTTTGCCGTTTGATTGTAAGTATCGTCTGATTGACTTTCCTCTTTCAAGTATTGCAAATGCAAATATCAATTCAATTTTTATGGTCTTTAACGATGGGGAAACACGTTCAGTCTTCGATCATATCGGTGGGGGGAAAGAGTGGAATCTAGACTCGTTACAAAATCGTTATTTTGTTTATTTTTACCAAGATTTTCTCAAACAAAAAGAGCAAGGGCTTCCGTATTTTGATTCTGTGATCGACTATCTTGAAAAATCAGAATCAGAATATACTGTGCTTACTGGAAGCAATATGTTATGTAACATTGATTTACGAGCAGTGCTGAAGAGTCATCGAAATCAAAAAAAACAGATGACAGTCGTTTATAAACGAATGAAACGTGAAGAAATTTCTTTAAATGATAGTATCATTGACGTGAATTCGGAAGGAAATGCCGCGAGTATTCAAAAGTTCAAGGAAAGTGAAAAAGGAGAACAGTTCAATCTTTGCATGGGGATCTACATTGTTCAAACGAAATGGTTGATCGAACAATTGAACATCGGCCAAAAGAATGACCATTCACCAAGTATTCACATTTTTCTAGAAAATAAAATAGCAGAAGAATCCACTGCTGCCTATGAATACACTGGCTATTTAAGTAATATTCACGATGTTACTTCTTACTATAAAGCCAATATGGATATGTTGGATTCAAACAAATTCAACTCATTGATGTATTCTAAACAAAAAATCTACACCAAATTAAAAAATGAAGTACCGACTTATTACTCAGAAAATTCGTTAGTGAAAAATAGTCAATGTGCTACAGGTTGTATCATTGAGGGGAGCCTTGAGAACAGTTTGATTTCAAGACGATCAATTGTTAAGAATGGAGCGATAATCAAACATTCAATCGTGATGTCAAATGCAAAAATTGCTGAAAACGTAGTGATCGAATATGCGATATTAGATAAAAATGTAACAGTTGAAGCAGGAGTCAAAATCATTGGGACTCCTGAGCATCCAATTGTAATTGAAAAAAATCAAGTAGTTTCAACTGATAAATGGAGGAAATGAGTGATGAAAGTATTATTTGCATCTGCAGAGTGTGCCCCATTTTTTAAAACAGGTGGTTTAGGAGACGTGGCAGGCGCATTACCCAAGGAGCTGGCTAAAAAAGGAATCGAGATTTCTGTCGTATTGCCTTATTTTACAAAGATGCCGGATACTTACAAGGAACAATGTGAGGATGTCGTCGATTTCTATGTCGATGTTGGTTGGCGTCACCAATACTGTGGCATCAAACGGTTGATCAGACAGGGAGTTACGTATTACTTTATCGATAACTTGTATTATTTTGACCGAGATAAACTGTATGGCTATTACGATGACGGCGAACGTTTTGCCTTCTTTTCTTTGGCTATAATAGAGATGTTGGAAAAAATTGATTTTATACCTGATGTGATGCACGTCAACGATTTTCATACGGCGATGATTCCCTTTTTATTAAAAGAAAAATATCAATGGATCAAAATGTATCGTTCGATCAAAACAGTATTGACCATCCATAATATTGAGTTTCAAGGAGCGTATAGTGAGGATCTATTACCAGATTTATTCGGTATGGGATTTGAGCGCTTTAACGATGGCGCTGCTCGGTTCCGTGATGGCATCAACTATTTAAAAGCAGGAATCATGTATGCCGACCAAGTGAATACTGTAAGTCCTACATACGCGAAAGAAATTAAAACACCGGAATTTGGTTTTGGCTTGGATGGAATATTACGTTTAGAGCAAGGCAAACTGAGCGGGATTTTAAATGGGATCGATTATGATTCAAATGATCCAGAAACGGATAAGTTGATTCCAGCACATTTTTCTGTAAAAGAATTGTCTGGAAAAGAACGAAACAAACAAGCGTTACAAAGAAAAATGAACTTGCAAGTTAAATCAGATGTGCCCTTGATAGGGATCGTAAGTCGTTTGACATTTCAAAAAGGTTTTCATTTGATTTTGGATGAATTAGTGCATTTATTGGAAAAGGATGTACAATTGGTCCTGTTAGGAACAGGGGATACAGGAATTGAAAATTCTTTCCGTTATTTTGCTAGTCGCTATCCAGATAAATTTAGTGCCAATATCACGTTTGATGTTGCTCTAGCCCAACTAATATATGCCGGAGCTGATTTGTTTTTGATGCCCTCTGCGACTGAACCTTGCGGCTTATCTCAAATGATCGCAATGCGTTACGGCACATTGCCGATCGTTCATGAAATCGGCGGGTTGAAAGATACAGTAAAGCCGTATAATCCAATCACAAAAACAGGTACAGGTTTTGGCTTTTCTGAGTTTAACTCGTATTACTTGATGTATAGTACACTAAATGCTATTGACCTTTATTGGAATGACCAGCAGACATGGAAGCAATTAATGAAAACGGCGATGGAAAAGGATTTTAGTTGGGAAAAATTAAGTCAGCTTTATTTAGATTTATATAAAAAAGCGAGTGCTATATGAATGTTTTAGCATAATGAAAATCACTACTATTCATGCAAATAAGTGGAATAGTAGTGATTTTATACTCACGATAGAACACCAAAGACGATCAGATTATATGAAACGAACAAAAGAAAATCAATATGGCGTACGTTGCTCAAACAAGATGGTAAATCAAGCCTATTAAAAATCTAGATCCTGAATAGGAGAATCATATGACTGAGTTTTATTATAATTCGTGGTTGGAACAATATAAACGGCCATTTGGAGCAATCAAAGCAGGAAAATCTGTCGAAATTTCCATTGATTGTCCTAATATGAAAATCGCTGCTCTTTATTTTGTTATTCGTAAAGAAGATGGAGATCAAGGAGTAGAGCAATATTTGATGGAATCGGACCAGAATGGACGTTATCACTGTTCTTATTTGCTTAGCCAAGGAAAGGGTCTTTATTATTATCATTTTATGATTCAAACGAGAAATGATGAGAATCAGCTTGAAACCTTTTTTTATGGGGCAACAAAAGAACATGGTGGTATCGGTCAAGTATACAGAGAAGACATGCAGTTGATTCCGTATCAACTGACTTGTTTTTCAACAGCAGAAAAAGCACCGACGTGGTATCGTGAGGCTGTATTTTACCAAATTTTTCCTGATCGTTTTCATAATGGAAATCCTCATGGACAAATTAGTCAGCCAAAGAAGAACTCTTTTATCTATGGCAATCATAGTGATGAACCGATGTATGTAAAAAACGAGGCTGGAGAAATCGCTCGTTGGGATTTTCAAGGTGGAAACTTGTTAGGGATTATCCAAAAAATTCCCTATTTAAAGGAATTAGGAGTGAATGCGATCTATTTAAATCCTATTTTTGAATCTGTTAGTAATCACCGCTATGATACCGCCGATTATTTAATGATCGATGGTATGTTAGGAGATGAAGTTATCTTTAAGCAATTGGTGGATACGCTGCATGAACATGATATGTATCTAATTTTAGATGGTGTTTTTAATCATGTAGGAAAAAATAGTCGTTACTTTAATTACGATGGTAGTTACGGTACCAAAACTGGTGCGTATAGAAATTCGGAGAGTCTGTATTATTCTTGGTTTACTTTTATAGATTATCCTAAGTCATATGAATCATGGTGGGGGATCGCTGATTTGCCGCAGGTAAATAAGGAAAATCGAGAGTTTCAAGAATTTATTTATGGTAAAACAAATAGTGTCTTAGCAAAATGGAATAGCTTTGGTATAGATGGTTGGCGATTGGATGTTGCTGACGAACTGCCTGATTTTTTTATTCAAGGTATACGGCAAAATTTAGAGCAGTACACTGAAAAAATTTTACTTGGCGAAGTGTGGGAAGATGCCTCGAATAAAATTGCTTACAATCAAAGACGTCAATATATATTAGGCGACGCATTGCATGGTGTGATGAATTATCCCCTTCGCACAATTATCTTATCGCTGTTAAGAGAAGAAACTACAACAGAAATAAGTGCTAAAAACCTGACTATTCTTGAAGAAAATTACCCATCAGACATTTTTATGAATAACCTGAATAATTTAGGGACTCATGATACTGAGCGTCTGCTGACGATGATGAACGAAAATATAATAAAAATGTTGAGCGCTTTTTCACTAATGATTGTTTTACCAGGCATCCCTTGTCTTTATTATGGAGATGAAGCGGGACTGACTGGAGGGAAAGATCCGGAAAATCGGAAATATTTTCCATGGGGAAGTGAAGAGTTGGTCATCCAAACGCAAATAAAAAAATGGATCGATATCCGTAAAAAAAGCGCAGCTTTGAAGTACGGTAACGTGTATCCCTTTTATACAAAGGACTTGTTTGGAATTTTGCGGACGACAGCAAAAGAGTATGCACTTTATATTTTAAATCCAACGAATTACCTAAAACAAATCAATGTATCTGAATTTATTTTTACAAAACAATGCCCACTAAGTGAGGAAAGAGTCGGCAATATGTTGGAAGAACTGAAAATCGCCCCCTATGATCATGTCTTTATTTCAGGCGAAATGGAAACTTTTGATTGACGATATCGAAAAACCAAGGTATACTTTTAGCGAGAAATGAATGAATCAAAGAAAGCCATAGAGGTGTTTTTGTGAGTGTAAGTATCTAACTAGAGGAAATGAATAGCTGAAGAATTAATGTCCATTTTTTAGAGGGCTTCTTTAGTATACCTATGTTGATACCTATCTTAACTCATAAAAAATAGCTGATAGATCATGTATATCTATCTTTATTTATCGATTATTGAGGGATGAAGGGAAGACTTCATCCTTTTTTGTTATCGTTTTGCTATAAAACTCTTTGACCATTCAAAAAAGATAGGTATCTCTTAAATGAAAAGGAGATACGTATGAATCAAGATACTTATAATAAAACCCAATTTACGACAATCAAAGAAAAGCTAATGACGTATGCTATCAGTTTTTACGGAAAAGAACTTATCAAGAATATGCGTCCAAGCAGTCAGTTGGATATAGTGAAAAAACGCCTGCAAGAAACAGCAGAAGCAAAAGCTCTGCTCTTAGCCAATTTGCATGTTCCTTTTATGGGGCTAAACAACATAGAGCATCTGACAAATCAAGTGGAAAAAGGATTTGTTTTAGAGCCGAGTGAATTAGTCAGCTATGCAGACTTTCTTAGAAGTAGCCGCTTAATTCAATCATTTATGAAAAAAAATGAATTTATTGCGCCGCTTTTAGCTAGATATAGTGAATCGTTACAGCTGTTTTCCAACATTGAAGACGAAATTTATCAGGTCATTCGTCATAATAAAGTAGAGAATGATGCTAGTCGTGAGCTTCGTAAAATTCGTAGAGCCATTCAAGAATGCGAAAAAGAAATCGAATCAAAATTGAATTCATTTCTTCGAAATACCCAAAATAAGCCTAAAATACAAGAAGCAGTTATCGTTAAGAAAAATGATCGCTATACAGTGCCGATCAAAGCAACGTATAAAAACCAAATTTCAGGAACGATCGTGGAAGCTTCTTCTAAAGGAACAACCGTTTTTATTGAACCTGTAACAGTAACGAAGTTAAATGATAAATTATATCAATTGAAGATGGAAGAAGCGACAGAAGTCTATCAAATTTTATCTACATTAACAGGGCTGATTGCAGAACAAATGAGTTTGATTCAATCAAACTTAGAAGTGGTTGCGCAATTTGATATGATCTTTGCGAAAGCGAAATACAGCAGAGAAATCAATGGTATCGAGCCTGAAATCAATCAGGAGGGAATCCTTGAATTTGTCAATGTGAAGCATACTTTATTGGGTGAAGCTGCTGTTCCTTTAAATCTATCGCTAGGAAAAGACTATCGTGGTTTGACTATAACTGGACCAAATGCTGGTGGAAAGACAGTGGTATTAAAAACAGTGGGTCTGATTTGTCTGCAAACGATGCTTGGTGTACAAATCGTTGCAGATGCAGGTACAAACATTGCTATTTTCGATCAGATTTTCGTTGACATCGGAGATCAGCAAAGTATTGAGAATGCCTTAAGCACCTTTTCAGGTCATATGCATAATATTTCTGAAATTTTAGCGAAAACAAAACAGAATAGTTTGATTTTGCTAGATGAAATCGGCAGTGGGACTGAGCCGAATGAAGGAGCGGCCTTGGCAATTGCAATCATGGAAGCTTTCTATAAAAAAGGCAGTATCATTATTACGACAACTCATTATGGTGAAATTAAACGATTTTCTGAACAACACGACGACTTTTTAACTGCTGCAATGGCTTTTGATTCAGAACACTTAACGCCAAAATATCAACTGATCTTAGGGGAAACTGGAGAAAGCAATGCGTTTTGGATCGCCAATAAGATGAATTTAGATAAACAAGTCGTTATTCGTGCTCAAAACTATTTACACAACCGCAACTATTCAACAAAAAAAGAGACAACTCTACCAAAACTCAAAAAACAAAAAGAGCAAACCTGCTCTACAACCTATGAAAAAGGGGATAGAGTATTTTGGACGGAGAAAAAGCAAATTGCTTTGGTCTATGAATCGATGGAAATGACAGATGATGTGATCATTTTTGTGGAGAATAAAAAAGTGAAAGTGCATAACCGTCAATTAAAACTAGACCGTAGTGCAAAAGAATTATATCCGCCAAATTATGATCTAGATTCGTTATTTGAAGATTACCATGACCGCAAGAAAATTCGAGATCTTGAAAGAGGATCAAAGAAGGCACATAAAAAATTAAGAAAAGAAATGCAGGAAAGACAATCAAAAAATAATCATCACTAAGATATTCTGAAATGTGGCGTAACTACAAGGACATAAAAACAGCGTATCGTTCTGCTTTTTTATGTCCTTGTTATTTTAGTTGATTAAAAAGTCTTGCATATAATTTCCTTCTTTCAAAGTTTTCAACCCTATTTTTCAATGGTATAATAGCTTCGGAGGAATATGACGAATGAATGAAAATCAATTATCAAAACGTTTAGCTCGTGTGGGAGAATTAGTCCCTGAACAAAGCCGTTTAGCAGATATCGGTTCTGACCATGCGTATTTACCAGTAGCATTAGTTTTACAAAAGAAACTTGATTTTGCGGTGGCAGGAGAAGTAGTCAAAGGACCTTATGAAGCGGCCCAAAAACAAGTGCGAAAAAATGGTTTAACTGATCAAATCACGGTTCGTTTAGCAGATGGCTTAGATGCGATAGAGGAAACCGACAAAATCACAGCAGTCACGATTTGTGGTATGGGTGGTGTTTTAATCCGTGATATTTTGGACGCTGGTTGGACAAATCAACGACTTCAAGGAAATGAACGCCTCGTTTTACAGCCAAATATTGGCGAAAAGCCGTTACGTGATTGGTTGACTGTTCACGGGTATACAATTATTGAAGAAGATATTTTAGAAGAAAATAATAAAATCTATGAAATAATCGTGGCTGCTAGACAAGAGACAAGAGTTGCCTATTCAGAAAAAGAACGTCTTTTCGGACCGATTTTGCTAAAAAAACAGTCCCCTATTTTTCACAAAAAATGGCATGGGGAAGTAAAACAACGTGAGGCTATTTTAGCACAATTAGCCAAAGCATCAGGTGATCAGCAAGTAAGAATGCAACAAATAGAAAAAGAAATCATTGAAATTCAGGAGGTTTTATCAAATGAGTCTTGAGGGTAAAACATTTATTGAACATTTTGAAGCCTATTGTCCTCAATGGTTGGCTGAAGCGGGCGATCCTGTAGGATTACACATCGGTACACTGAATAAAAAACTAGATCGAGTGTTAGTCACATTAGATGTTAGACCAGAAGTAGTTGCAGAAGCAATCGAGAAACAAGTGGACTTGATCATCGCAAAACACCCACCTATTTTTAGGCCAGTAAAACGTCTGGATACAGATGATTTACAAACTAAGATGTATGCGGATTTACTAAAGCACGATATTGCTGTTTTTGCAGCACATACGAATATGGATATTATTGAAAATGGTTTAAATGATTGGTTTTGTGAACTTTTAGAAATTCAAGATACGACGTACTTAACCAAAACCCATACGGTTAGCTATAAAAAATTAGCTGTTTTCGTTCCTGTCGATTGTGCGGCGAATATGCGTCAAGTATTAGGACAAGCAGGTGCGGGCCTTCAAGGTGATTATTCAAATACAAGTTACTCTTTGATTGGGACAGGAAGATTTACGCCGGGTGCTGGTGCTAATCCAACACTTGGTACAATCGGTAAAGAAGAAGCTGTTCAAGAGGCAAAAATCGAAGTGATTTTTCCAGAGACAATCGAAGCAAAAGTCATTCAAGCAATGTTAGAAGCACATCCCTATGAAGAACCAGCTTATGATGTATATCAGATCGAAAATATCACTAAAGAATATGGTTTAGGGCGAGTGGGTCATTTAGAACAAGCAGTTTCTTTAAACGATTTCGTGTCTACCATCAAAGAGACATTTGATTTAGATGGTTTAAGAATCATAGCAGAAGATGAGAATAAACTGATTCAGCGTGTTGCAATCTGTGGTGGTAGTGGTGAGAAATTCTTCCGTGATGTGATTAAAAAACAGGCAGATGTTTATATCACAGGAGATGTTTATTATCATACAGGACATGATATGCTGACAGAAGGCTTACCCGTGATCGATCCTGGTCATTATATCGAGCAATTATGCAAACCGAAGTTGGTGGAACTATTCAATCAATGGAAAAAAGATTATAATTGGGATATAACGTTTATCGAATCAGAAGTAAATACGAATCCGTTTAAATTTAGATAAAGTGGAAAGAAGGAACTTAACTATGTATGAAAATTTATTACCACGTTTTTTACGCTATGTAAAAACAGAAACACGCTCAAATCCAAAAAGTGAAACGACTCCTTCAACACAAACACAGGTTGATTTTGCGCAAACGTTGAAAAAAGAATTGGAAGAAATCGGTATGAGTGATGTGGTTTATAACGAAACAAATGGTTTTGTGATTGCTACTTTGCCAAGTAATGTAGACAAAGAAGTTCGCTCAATCGGATTTATTGCTCATATGGATACAGCAGATTTTAATGCAGTAGATGTCAATCCGCAAATCATCGAAAACTATGATGGTGAATCAACGATCAAATTAGACAAAGAAGGAAAATTCACATTAAATACAACAGATTTTCCTAATCTAAAAAACTATGCAAATCAAACCTTGATCACAACTGACGGCACAACACTTTTAGGTGCGGATGATAAGTCTGGAATCGCTGAAATCATGACAGCAATGGAAATTCTGATCAAAAACCCATCGATCAAACATGGAACGATTCGTGTTGCATTTGGTCCTGATGAAGAAATCGGTGTAGGCGCTGATAAATTTGATGTAGAGCAATTTAACGTTGATTTTGCTTATACGATGGATGGCGGCCCAGTTGGCGAATTACAATTTGAAACATTCAACGCAGCGCAAGCAGAGGTTACGATCCAAGGAAAAAATGTTCATCCTGGAACAGCAAAAGATACAATGATCAATGCATTGCAGTTGGCGATCGATTTTCATAATCAATTACCACAAAACGAAGTACCTGAGAAAACAGACGGTTATGAAGGGTTTTTCCACTTAGCTCAAATGGGTGGAACACCAGAAGAAGCTCAGATGACTTATATCATCCGTGACCATGATCGCGAAAAATTTGAAGCTAGAAAAGCCCTGATTCTTAAAGTTCAAGAAATAATCAATCAGCCGTTTGATCAAGAGCGGGTTCAAATCGATTTATTTGATCAATATTATAATATGGGTGAAGTGATTGAAAAAGATATGAGCATTATAGAATTAGCTAAAAATGCGATGATCGATCTAGATATCGAACCTCTGATCGAACCTGTCCGTGGCGGAACAGATGGTTCTAAAATTTCTTATCTAGGGATTCCAACGCCGAATATTTTTGCTGGTGGTGAAAATATGCATGGACGTTTTGAATTTGTTTCCTTGCAATCAATGGAAAAAGCGACGGATGTCATTGTTAAAATTGCAGAATCGAATGCTAAATAAAACTAGCAGTTAGTGTTAATAATAGTAAAATTTAAAAAGAGGGAGTAAAGTTACAGTAGTGACTTACTTCCTGTTTTTCTGTTAAAATCAGATGAGTTCTACTCCGTTTATTTTGAAGTAGAGTCAATAAAATCAATGGATGTCGAGAAATACAAGATGGAACGTTGATACATTATATAAGGAGGAACGTAAATGGAAAATGTAATGATTCTCTTTAATGAAACATCAGGTAAAGATAAGGGCAAAGAATTAGCGGAACAGTTTGTAGAGTATGCAAAAAATCATGGTCAAACATCCACGAATTTTATACTAGAACAAGTTGGTCCTGATTGCGATAGCGGCAAAACGCTTAAAAAAGCGAAAACTGAAAATGTTGATACCTTGATTTTCATCGGTGGTGATGGAACGATCAATCATAATGTAGAAGATTTCAAAGAAGAATTACCACACTTAAAAGTAGGCTTATTGCCTGGCGGCACAGTGAATAATATGGCTAAAGTCTTAGGAATTCCTATGAAGTTTGAGGATGCTGCTGATATAATTTTAGGCGGTGTTACAAGAAAAATCGATTATGGAATGATCAATAAAAAAGTCATCATTAGTACAATGACAATTGGTATTTTAGCAGATACTGCTGCAAGAATCAGCCAAGAAGATAAACAAAAATATGGAAAACTTATTTTTGTGAAGAATTTTTTCAAATTACTCGCTAAGAAAAAACGCTATCGTTTAGAGATCAAAACCGATAAAGAGCAATGGCAAGGGAAAACACAATTAGTAACCGTGACGATGACGAATTCTGTTGGAGGGTATACCAATTTTGATGATTCAGCTTCACCAGATGATGGATTGTTTCATTTGACGATCTTACCAAAATTAAACTTTTTCAAGTTAGCCTTTTATCTACCAAAAATTATTTTAGGCAAGGTTTATGAAATTCCCGGATTAAAATATATGACAGCAGCTGAAATAAGTATTAAAAATACATCCGAAAAAAAAGTAGGAACACGCGTTGATGGGGATCCAAGCGAAGATTTGCCAGTTCAAATGAAAGTCGTCAAACATGGCCTTACAGTTTTTGTACCAGAATCTTCGATCTGATTTTTTGTTGGATTGTTAAATTTCCTTTACAGTTCTTGTTCTTTAAGGGTATTCTAATAAGAGAATGATATTGGAGGAAAAAGTATGACAGAGTTGTTGAGGCATTTACCGTGGGTGTATTTACTTAGTCTAAATGTGATTGAATTTTTTGCAATGTATATAGACAAACAACGGGCTAGAAGAAGAAAATGGAGGATACCAGAATCCAATCTGCTTTTTATAGGAGTGATTGGCGGGGGAGTTGGTGGTTTACTAGCACAGCAATTATTTCATCATAAAACGAGAAAATTACGCTTTTATTTTTGCTTTATTTTTGGTACACTTGTGACTATTGCAATTATTTGTTTTAGTTATCAAAAATAATCGTGAATACAAATTTAGTGGGGAGAAACCATGAAAAGCAATTCTAAAACAAAAGTTTTTCTGAATATTGGTTTATTAGCAATTTTTATTGGAGTAATCATCTATGTGATGGATAATTCACTTAGTGATATATTTGCTCAATTAATGAAAACGAGTTGGATCGTTGTTGGCCTAGTCATTTTGTTAGGTGTCGTGTATCAGGTTGTAGAAGGACGTTCAATCAAAGAAATTGCTTCCTATTTTCAGAAAGATTTCACAACAAAAGATGGTTTTTTTACGTCATGTTATGTTGCCTTTTATCGTGTGATTTCATTTGGAACAGGGACATTGCTTTCTGAAATTTATTTTTATAAGAAAAAAGGAATGGCTGTTTCTCAAGGGGTTGGTGTGACAGCGTTGCATATGATTATGTATAAAGTCGCTGTTATTTTTCTATCAATACTTGGGTTGATTTTTCAATTTTCTTTATTTTATGAACGAGCGCCAAAAATGATTCCTTTTATCTTAGTGGGCGTTGGATTAACGTTTCTGATTATTTTTTCATTGTTGATTCTTTCGAGTAGTATCAAACTCCAAGTAATCTTAATTAAATGGACAAATAAGCATTTTAAACGTAAAAGATTGCGAGATTGGGTAGATAAATGTAACCTACAGATTTATTCTTTGAGGGAAACTGTCCAAACGATCACAAAAGACCGTTCGGCGATGCTTCGGATTTTTGGTTGGAACGTAGCGAAGTTACTTTTTTGGTATGTGATTCCTTATGTGGTGTTGGTTGAGAACCATCCAACTATCGATTTTCTTTTGGTTCTTTCTTTTACCAGTTTTTCAGTTATTTTGTCCGGTGTATTTCCGACACCGGCAGGAATTGGTCCGTTTGAGTTTGTTTATCTTTTGCTCTTTAAACCTTTAGTGGGAACTGTTGATGCAGTATCATCTTTATTGTTGTACCGCTTTGGCAGCTTTGTTTTACCATTTTTGATTGGGTTTGTTTATGTTTTGATTCAAAAAAGACGAGAGATAAAATTAGAACTCCATGCGGTTAGAGAAGAGAAAAAAGAAGTAACGGATGAATAAAAGGAAGAAGCATTCACTTTTTCTATAATGAAGCAGAACCGAACGAAACAGATAAAGTTTCGTTCGGTTTTTTTATTTGAATAATTAATTTGTTAGAGTTACTATTGATATGTAAAGAATATATTTCTAGGAGGGGAAAATATGAGTAAAAAATTAACCACTAGTGAAGGGCAACCTGTAGCCAATAATCAACATTCGCAAACAGCTGGCAAAAGGGGACCAGTATTGATTCAAGATATCCATCTTTTGGAAAAATTAGCTCATTTTAATCGCGAAAGAATTCCTGAAAGAGTGGTTCATGCTAAAGGAGCCGGTGCTTTTGGTGAGTTTGAGTTGACGAATGATATGGGGAATTATACAAAAGCTGGACTTTTTAATGACGTAGGAAAAAAGACGAGAGTAGCGATTCGTTTTTCCCAAGTAGCCGGTGAGTCAGGTTACATCGATACCTATCGAGATGTCAGAGGGTTTGCAGTCAAGTTTTATACAGAAGAAGGAAATTATGATATTGTCGGAAATAACACCCCGGTATTTTTTGTTAATGATGCTTTAAAGTTTCCCGATTTTATCCATTCTCAAAAGCGTGACCCAAGAACACATTTACGTGATCCTTATATGCAATGGGATTTTTGGTCTCATTCGCCTGAATCTCTCCATCAAGTAACGATTTTAATGGCAGATCGTGGGATTCCTGCAAGCTATCGTACGATGCATGGATATGGCAGTCATACGTTTAAATGGGTCAATGACCAAGGAGACGTTTTTTGGGTGAAGTATCATTTTAGAACAAATCAGGGTGTAAAGAATCTAACAGACGATGTGGCTGCGCAGATTGCTTCTGAAAACACCGATTATTTGACGGATGAATTATTTCAAGCGATTGAAACTGGCGATTTTCCTTCATGGACACTTTGTGTACAAATTATTCCCTATGAAGAAGGCTTGAACTACAAATATGATTTATTCGATGTAACAAAAGTCGTTTCGCAAAAAGATTATCCGTTGATTGAAGTTGGTAAAATGACATTGAATGAAAACCCTCAAAACTATTTTACTGATGTGGAGGAAATTGCTTTTTCACCAGCAAACTTGGTACCAGGAATCGAAGTGTCACCTGACAAATTATTACAAGGAAGATTATTTGCTTATAAAGATGCAGCACGTTATCGTTTAGGGGTTAATTATGATCAGTTGCCTGTTAATAAACCAATCAATGAAGTCAATAATTATGAACGAGATGGTTTCATGCAAGGAAATAATCCGGGTGGGGCAGTTAATTATGAACCAAATAGTCAAGGTGGACCAGTCCAAGACGAATCTGCAGCGATTACACCGTTTGATGTAAAAGGGCAGGTAGGAACTTATGAATATGGTCCAGACCACTATTCCCAAGCAGGTGATTTATATCGTTTGATTCCAGAAGCTGAAAAAGAACGTTTAGTCCAAACCATCGAAAATAATTTAGGTCAAGTGGATAATCGGGAAATACAGGTTTTAGCAATCAAACAATTTTATCAAGCAGATCAAGACTATGGTTCAAGAGTGGCTAAAGCTTTGAATATTTCGATAGAAGAAATTCAGCAGTAAAAAATTGTTTAAACCGGTCGCTAATAAAATAGTATGCTCTACTTTAGGCAAATACTAGGGAGTCTTTTTGATTGAAACGTTCTTTTGAACGGACCCTTTGATCCTATGAGATGATACTCGCGTAGGAAAGTGTCTAAGAAATAGAATACAATGACTTAACTCTATGAAATGGTTCTTTATCATTTTATAGAGTTTTTCCTGTTTTAAGGCTCTTCTCAAAATAATTGAGGGGAATTATATGACATTTACTGATTATGGAACACTATCTAAATTGGTAGCTGAGTAGCCAATCAGATTGACTAGGTTAAAAAATTGATAAAACCAGAGAATAACCTAGTTGTTGCTATGGGCGGAATTGATATGTTCTTCAATTAAGTTATTTAAAAAAAATATTGAATTTCTTTCTAAGGTAGTGTACTATTTAACTAGAACACTAGTGAAGGTGAAAATCAATTGGAGGTAAAGTTATGGATTTCCATACGGATCGGCCGATTTATTTACAGATTATGGACTTTATCATTCAGCAAATTGTTTCTGGAAAATTACAGCCTGGAGATAAAGTTAAAGCGGTGAGAGAGATGGCAGTAGAATTAGCTACAAATCCAAATACAGTTCAACGAGCGTTACAAGAATTAGAACGTGAGGATATCTTATTCTCTAAACGTGGACTGGGTCGTTTTGTAACAGAAGATAATGAAAAAATCAGTAACTTACAAAATCAAGCAGTTGGACAGGTAATTGAAAACTTTTTGGCCGAAATGAAAAAATTTGGTTGGACACAAGAGCAAGTAAAAGATGTACTAGAAGAATACATCGAAAGGGAGAAACAATAATGAAGGAATTAGTGAAGATTGAGCAATTAAGTTACCGTAAGGGAATGAAACAAATTTTTAGTACATTGGACTTTTCAGTTTCTTCAGGAAAAATTGTTGCTTTGATTGGTGAAAATGGTTCTGGAAAAACAACAATCATGCGTTTACTTTCTGGTTTAGCTTTAAATTGGAAAGGTCAGATTTTGATTGACGGCTGTGTTGTTGGGACAAAAACAAAATCATTTGTGGCTTATTTAGAAGATCAGAATAATTTTCAGCCTAATCAACAATTAGAAGAGATTATTTCCTTTTATGCGTGCTTCTATCCAGATTTTGATAAGCGGAGAGCATACGAATTATTACGTTTTATGAATTTAAGTGAATCTGAAAAGTTAGGAAATTTATCAAAAGGAAACGCTGAAAAATTTGCTTTGAGTATGACCTTAGCTAGAAGAGCAAAACTATACTTATTAGATGAACCATTAAGTGGGGTAGATTTGTTATCAAGAGAAAAGATCATTCAATCATTATTGCAGTGGTTTGATGAAGAAAGCACGATCATCATTACAACTCATCAGCTAAGAGAGATCGAAAATATTATTGATGAAGTAATGTTTTTACGTGATGGTCAGATCATTCTTCATGAGTCTTTAGAAACAATCAAAGAAGTAAAGCATAAAGACTTAGAGGATTTATATCGTGAGGTGTACGAAATATGATTAAATTATTCCGTATATTTTTTTCAAAGACACTAATCTTAGTGTATAGTGCTACGTTGTTTCTTACGCTTTTTTTAGGATGTGTAAATGTCTATAACATCAAGCAGCACTCTGTTGAGTTTAGTACAGCTTTTTTGATCTTTTCGATCCTCGCTTATTTTATACTCTTTTTTGTATTGGAATCAAACCGAATTTATCAATTTTTTAGGACTGTTGATTTCCGATTATTACCTATCAGCACAGGAAAATTATACGTTTATAATGTAATTTTTAGTTCGATAGTAGGGATAATTTTTTTTATAGGAAATGCGACTATTGGTCTGATCATCAATTATTTTATGATAAAGATTCCTTTTGTTCTAGATATAACATGGCTAAAAGGAATAACGGCGGTAATCGATATAGTTGTCTTATTTTTAATGATTCAATTTCTTATTTGTATTTATGCTTCGATTAAACAGTTTGTTCAAAAAAGATTTCGTTGGATTTTAGAAATTGTTTTATTCATTGTATTTATGTTTTTGATCGATTACTTATCAGTTTGGGATTTAGATATCTTAAAAGGTATTGTGATGAGCACTTTCGGCTTGAAACAAGAAATCTATTTCCGGTTGATCACTCAATTAGTGATTGCAGGCGGATACTTTAGTTTAAGTATCTGGCTGATAGATCGATATGTGGAAGCGGGGGATCGATAAATGTGGAAATTATGGGGCGAATATAAGAAGGAGAATCGACTTTTTTGGATGTTTAGTAGTTTTTCTTTCATAGTCCTAAGCGGATTTATTGCATACAAATTAGGTATTCAAAATCTGCATGTGGAGGGTATTTCTCAAATTGTTTTAGTTGTGGTATTTTTCTTTTTATTTGTCCATTTTATCTGGGAAATGTATCGTCAAATCAAAGCATGGAAAAAAAGTCAGTATCGTCTACTACCAATAAGTGAAAACAAATTTTATTTCAGTAATATTTTATTTAGCTGGCTCACCACAACGCTTATATTATTCAGTTATTACTTATGTTTGGTTGTATTGGTTTTTCTTTTGGATAAACAAGTAGATATGACTGATTTTCAAGAATATTGGAAACATCTGTTGGTATCCAGTTACTTCTTCCTTTCAACATCGATCTATGTTCAATTGGTATATTTATTGAGTAGCTTGATTAGTACGAAAGTACCAGTCAGATTACAGAAGGTGTCAAAATATGGGCTATTTCTCCTTTTATTTATTGCAGAAGTTACGGTTAGTGAACAACTATTAGATGGTTACAGGAAAATTGCATTTATGAATAGGTATCAATTTAAAATTACTGTAGGATACATTCCGTTATATTTAAATGATTTATTTTTTGATGTTATATTGTTAGGAATCGGAGCTGTAGTCAGTATTTTTATATTAAAGAAATACATTGAAGCAGAAAGTAGGTAACGTATGGAAATCAAGAAAGTATTAGAAGTAGAAAACCTTTCAAAGCAGGTAGGTAAAAAAAAGATCATCAAGAGCGCTTCATTTACAGTGAAAAGCGGCAATGTAACGGGATTATTGGGACCTAATGGCGCTGGTAAGACAACGATCATCCGTATGTTAGTGGGTCTAATGAGTCATGATGAAGGAACGATTCAAATTAACGGTCAATCCCTTTCCGCGAACTTCAAAGAAGCCATGGCTCATGTAGGAGCAATTGTCGAAAACCCAGAATTTTATAACTACATGACTGGACGAGAGAACTTAAAACAATATGTGCGCATGTCCTCTAAAGTAATTTCTGAAGAAGAATTAAATCGCGTGATTCACAGTGTTCACTTAGAAAATAACATCGATCAAAAAGTTAAGACATATTCCTTAGGAATGCGTCAGAGACTGGGTGTGGCTCAAGCAATTTTGCATAAACCAGATCTGCTACTTTTAGATGAACCAATGAATGGGCTAGATCCAAAAGGAATGCGTGAGTTTCGAGAGATGATTCAAGCATTAAAAAATCAAGGTGTAGCTGTGCTAATTTCAAGTCATCAACTGAGCGATATGGAGCTATTATGTGATGATTTAGTAATAGTTCAAAAAGGCGAAATCACTTATGTTGGACCAATGAATAATCCCGAAGAGGAAAGCAGACTGATTTTATTAATAGAAACAGATCAGCAGCAACGAGCTTTGAACCTTTTGAAAGAGCGAGGATATACGGCAAGTGTGGATGGAAAGTATCTAAAGGTTGAATTATCTGAAGATACTAGAACCGTTTTGACTAAACAATTAGTGGATGCGGGCATTGGGGTCAAAGAGTTAAAAGTTCACGTGGATTCACTAGAAGAAAACTTCTTACGTTGGACAGAAGATGGAGGGTTATAGTATGAGTGAATTGATAAAGAATGAATGGGAAAAGCTAATCAAGAAGAAATCCTCTTGGATCATGTGGCTCATATTAGTTGTCCTGACTTTTGCAATTACATTATTGGTAAGATCAACTACTAAGGCGCAAAGTGGTGAAGTTATGATGAAAGCAAATGATTTATTTGCAAGTTTGACTGAAATGACTTCATTTCTAAATTTATTTGTTGTGGTCGTTGCGGCATCCATCGTAGCAGAAGAATTTAGTCGTGGAACAATCAAATTTTTGTTGATTCGTCCATTTACAAGAAGCCAGATTCTACTCTCAAAATTTATCGTTTGTGTAATCTACAGTGTGATTGGCACGATCATTTTATATCTGAGTAGTTTGATTTCTGCCAATTTATTATTAAGTAGCCAATCACCCTTAGCGGTTGTTAAAGGGTATCACGGTTGGAATGCATTGACGGTCGCAGGTGCTTATGCCGGTGCTAATCTATTGTTGCTTCTTTTATATATCACAATCACATTATTCATATCGGCTGCGATTCGTTCGCAAAGCTTAGCGGTCGGCGTTGGTTTAGGTGTTTTGTTTGGTAGTAGTATTATTAATTCTTTTTTGAATGTTGTTATACCTAAATATCAATGGTTGAAGTGGAACCCATTCAATATGCTGAACATTAAAAATACAATCATGGAAAATAAGGAAGCTGCTGCTAGTTATCCAGGCTACTTGAATTTTTGGCAGATGGCTGGAGGTATTTTAGTGTATAGCATTGCCATTTATCTAGTAATGCAGTTATTATTTAAGAAGCGGGATGTTTCGTTGAGCTAGATTTCATTGGCAGATTTTAAGATAAAATGAGAGAAAGATAAAAAGGATAAAAAAAGAGATAAAGGCTGAAACTTTGTAAGATCAAAGTTTCGGTCTATATTTCTATATGAGAAAACATTGTTTATTAGAGAAAATGTATGTTTTCTTTTTTTATCTAATAAATTGCTGATAAAATCAATATTTATGCATGTGAAAGCTTGTTTAAACGCTTAAAAATGATTATGATTAAAAAGATATTTTATACTTAATTATGATTAGGAGTGTTTTGATGGAACAAAAGCAATTGCGATGGTTTACCGTTGGTCTGATCGCTTTCAACATGGTTTGGGGCTTAGGTAATGTCGTGAATAACTATGCACAACAAGGAATTTCTGTTGTGACATCATGGATTTTAATTTTGGTCTTATATTTTATTCCCTATGCGTTGATTGTGGGACAACTTGGCTCAACTTTCAAAGATAGTAGCGGTGGAGTTAGTTCGTGGGTTCAAAATACAAGTACAAAACGTTTAGCTTATTATGCGGCTTGGACGTATTGGGTTGTACATATCCCTTATTTAGCTCAAAAACCCCAATTAGTGTTGATCGCTTTTGGTTGGGCGATTCAAGGAAATGGTGATATTGTTAATAATTTTTCAGTCGTTGGGATTACATTAATTTCTTTAGCTATTTTCTTAATATTTTTACTATTATCGACAAAAGGTCTAATGACTTTAAAAGTCATTGGTGGAATGGCTGGAACAGCAATTTTTGTAATGTCTATGCTATTTATCCTATTAGCAGTTGGTGCACCAATGATGAATTCAACTGTTGAATTTGCAACACCTCATATGGATAAAATCAGTACGTATATTCCTAAATTCGATTTTAGTTATTTTACGACGGTCTCCATGCTCGTGTTTGCAGTTGGTGGAGCGGAGAAAATTTCACCTTATGTAAACTCAATGAGAAATCCAGCTAAAGAATTTCCAAAGGGAATGATTTTCTTAGCAGCAATGGTTGGGGTATCAGCTGTTTTAGGTTCATTTGCGATGGGTATGTTGTTTGCAAGTAACAATATTCCAGAAGATTTAATGGCAAATGGTGCTTATACGGCCTTCCAACTGTTAGGTGAGTATTATGGTGTCGGTAACTTACTGATGATCATCTATGCGATCACAAACGGTATCGGACAAATTTCAGCATTGGCCTTCTCGATCGATGCGCCACTACAAATTCTTTTAGCTGATGCAGATCCAGATTACGTACCGGCAGCGTTACGTAAGAGAAGTAAAAAGGGAACATTAATTAATGGCTATTTGTTAACAGGTGTTTTAGTCAGTATTATTATTGTCTTACCGATGTTTGGTATCGACAATATCAAAGAGTTAGTGAAATGGTTGACTAACTTAAATTCTGTTGTAATGCCAATGCGTTATCTATGGGTATTCTTTGCCTATATGATGTTGAATAAGGCGTATAAAAATTATACGTCTGAATACAAATTTATTAAAAATCCTAAAATCGCTTTTGCCTTCGGGTTATGGTGTTTCTTGTTTACAGCCTTTGCTTGTATTTTAGGTATGGTACCAAAAGTTGATTTTGCAGCAGATCCAAAAGCGTGGTTCTTCCAATTAGCTTCTAATATCATTACACCAGTTGTATTGATTTTATTAGGGATGATTCTACCAGCTTTGGCTCGTCGTGATAAAAAGAAAGCACAAATCAATTAGTAGAAAGAGAGAAAGAGACTCAGTGAGAGTATCTTTCTCTTTTTTTATTTGTATCTAAAAAGGATGTGATGAAGTTAAAATTCATATGGTGATTTGCAGCATAGAGAAAAATAAAAATTTTATATGAGAAACAATCGAACAGCCATATGTTTTTACAGCTACATTATTACCACTGTTAAAATTAATGCGTACCTCTGAAGAGTTTGTTTTAATACTGGTTTTAACCATTGTTTTTCTTGTTAAATAGTGATTTTCCTTCTAGTTTTTCTTTTAATTTCATATATTTGTAAAAAAATGAGAACAATTTTTCCTTTTTATCGGTATAATAGAAGGGAAGTCTGTTCTTTTTTCTAAAAAAATGATACGATTTATACAGGAAAAAAATTGAGGAAGTGAGAACGATTAGTAAGCGACAACGTCAATCAGAAAAAGAAGAAAGATCAACCTACCTTTGTAAAGAAGTTGATCCCGATTATCTTGGCCGTGAGATATATGCCGATAATGTAGATACCCCTTATTCATTTTATTTAGTTCGAAAGTTGAATCTAGCAAAAGATTATCAAAATTTAGCTGAAGGCGAAGCTTTTTTTGATGCAATCTGCGATAGTTGGGATGAAACAGAAGCGTTTGAAGAGTTAGTAGTCAAAAAAATCTATATGTATGTTGAGACTGAGATCATGTATTATACATTACTGATGGGAAGTTTTGAGCCAACTAGAAGAGAACTTCGGATGAATATAAGACAATGGTTTGAAGAAATCACTCTTGAGAAGAAGGATCGGTCTCTAGTATATAAAGGAAACACAGCATTAGACTCTGGAGAGATGCAGGGAATGATGAAGCAAATGCTTGAAACTTCAAACGAGATTTTCCGTCTACGCAAAATGATCACGGATTTGACAGATACGATCAATCAAGGGAAAATCGAGATGCATACGGCTAAACATGATCCAATCATCTCTAGAAGTATTCAAACGATTCATCTGAAAAGAGCGCAGCCTTTGGTGATTGAAGATGACAAAGCTGAAAAAACAGAAAATTCTGCTGTGAATGAGTCCGTAGATGTAGAAGTCGAACTTGTGGATGATGGTGCTGCTAAAGAAGTTGAAATTGCAGAACCAGTTGAGCAAGCCGAAGCTATCGAGGAAGTAGTAGGAGAAGAAGCAGAAAAAAAGTTGGAGAACGAATTGGTGGAAAAACCAATTCAAGAAGATTCCCAAATAGAAGAAAAACATACAGCTTCGTTAACCCAAGAACCAGAAAATAAGGAACAACCGAAGACGCAACACACGTCAATCAAATTGAAACGTAAACAAATGGAAAACGAAAAAGCTCAAGAAATAGTTGAACTTGATACAAAAGAAACTATGGTAAAATCAAAACCATTAGATCTTGGTTTGTTAGTGTTTAAGAAAAGAAATACAAAGAAAGCGACACCAAGTAACTGGCCGCGCTTTTCTAAGCTAATGAAAGCTAGTAAAACAATTGCAGCTCCAGCGAAAATTCCTAATTTCTCTAAAAGTGAGATGGAAAATTTGGAAGATGAAATTTACTTATGCTTCATGAATAAGCGAATGCGCTTAGGAACAAAGAAAAATGCAACTCAAAAAAAGAGTATTTTACGATCAGATTTGCTGGCCCAAATTAATCAAGCAGAGTACTTAAACTACTCTTGGGGGCAAGTGTTAAGACAACGAAAAGAAGATGTTCTGATTTGTGGTCGACTGAGCTGTGGCGGTTTAGTGTCTTCTTTAGATGGTTTTTTACAAGAAATGCGGGAAATTGCATATAGCCGTTCTTTATTCGGTAAAAAAGTCCGCTGTTCAGTGGATTTATTGCGTCGCTTGGAAGGATACATTTTAATGGATCAATATATGCAACATCTAAGCTTGATGCCAGTTGACAAATGATTTGTAGGATAGAAAATAGTGATATTTTTAGAATGAGGTTGGACAGAAATTACTTTTAGTCCTACCGTTTATTCGAACTGCTTGAGGTAGGGATGTGACTCTTAGAGTGATGTCCTTGCCTCACTTTTTTTATAGATATCAATATAAGTCGTATGTAAAAGGCTAAGTCAAAAGTGTTGTTGATTGGTGAAATACGATCTCTACTGTATGATTAGAATGAGGTGTTAAGAGAATCATTGGCAGTAGTTATGCAGCTTATATTGTTTAAATATAATGGAGGGAATAGAGATGAAAAAAATTTTTAAGAAAAAGTCTACAGAGAGCAAAAATTCACGTTTAAAAAAATCATTAGGGCATGAAAAGCAACAAGAGAAAAAAATTGCTCATTTGGAAAATAAAGCAGATGAGAAAGAGTTTGATTCTTTTTTCTCTGAGGTGATAAAAAAATTTCCTGAAAAAACATCATCAATTATCCTCGCAAGTTATGGAAAATCAAAAGAGCAAGCTGAGAAAATTTTAGCTAAAAGTAAAAGTCAATTTGATAGTATCTTCGATGAGTTTTTAAAAGGAGTGGACGCGGAAACCCGTAAAAAGTGTCATACAACGATTCATGCTGCTTCCTTAACGGCTGCGATTATAGGGTGCTCACCGATTCCTTTTTCAGACGCATTATTACTAGTTCCAGTTCAATTAACAATGATGGCTCGTCTACATAAAATATTTGGGCAATCATGGTCTGAGAGCATGGGGAAAAGCTTGGGTAAGGAAATTGTCGTTGTTGGTTTGGGTAAAAGTGCCGTTGGTAATATAATAAAATTTATTCCTGCAGTAGGAACTGTAGCGGGGGCTGCAATTAATGCGACTGTTGCAAGTACAATTACAGAAACACTAGGATGGGTGACTGTCAAAATGTTAAATGATGGCGAAGATATTTTTGAGCAAACGATGACATTTAAAGGTCAATTTCAAACATTGTTTAAAGCTGTACAAAATTCTAGTAAAAAAACAAAATAATGCTTACTAGAAAATTAAGAATGGATGTAATGATAAAGCTAAACATCATCATAAGAAGCGGTCGTGGGTCTTAACCTCACAAGAGGAAGAATGATGAATCAGAATTTCTAGATTTAAAAAGGAGCTTTTATTTATGAAACAATCGATTGTACACATTGCATTAGTTATCGAAGATTATGACGAAGCAATAGCGTTTTACACTCAAAAACTTCATTTCACTTTAATAGAAGACACATATCAGCCAGAACAAGACAAGAGATGGGTAGTAGTCTCTCCTCCCAATTCAAAAGGAACGACAATTTTATTAGCAAAAGCGTCGAAACCAATTCAGCGTGATTTTATTGGAAATCAAGCAGGCGGACGAGTATTTTTATTTTTAGGTACCGACGATTTTTATAGAGATTACAAGGACATGGTCGCAAATGGAATTGAATTTGTTAGAAAACCTAAAGAAGCTGACTATGGAATTGTGGCTGTTTTTAAAGATCTATATGGTAATTTATGGGATTTAGTACAGTTTAATGAACAACATCCAATGAGTGGGCGAATATAGAAGTTGAACTTATTTCCGAAGGTGATACTTCTGTTTCCATCGCCTATTTGGATTCCTTGTGGCTGGGACATCACTCGTCAAGTGATGTCCCAGCCACTTTAATATTTTCCATTTTTATTCCCATGTTAATGGGAAAATTAGTGGGACAAAAACAAGTCGATCACGTCAAAAGGTAAGGTGATGTTAGATTTTGTTCAGTGTTTTACATAATTTAAGAGGAACTTGTTAGTTGAACGTACTAGAGAAGTTCATAAAAGGGCAAGGAAAAAAACGGCGTTATCGGTGATCGTCTTAAAGTATCGGAGAAAAAGATTCAACAAGTTGTTAGTTTAACAGGATACAAAATAATATTTTGGGGAAGAAATTCATGAAATGACTGGTATTTCTTCTTCAACACTCTATAGGTATCTGGGAAAAAATATAATGATCAGAGAGTGATTCTAAGCGCATTTTACTATTTAATGTAGATAGTTATAGATTAAATGTTATAATAAATGATTGATTGAAAAGGTGCTCTGATTTATTTAGCCTGAAATTAATAGTATAGAAATCCCAACTTAAATGGCAAAAAGGCTCGTTAACAGATACGGGCAACTAAAAGGTAAAAAAAATATCGATGATTCCAGAAAGAATCAGGAAGGAGAGTAAATGAAAAAAGTTTTTATTGTAAGCCAAGTTTTACTAGCAATTAATTTATTTATACTCATTATTCCAACGTCTATTTTGTTAGTTATTTTTTCTCTATTTCCCAGTTTAAAGTCATTTGAAAATGGACTAGGGGCGTATCCGTTGTTTTTTATAGTATGTGGCATTACAGGATTGATAGTAACAATTCCTTTTTCATTCATTATGATTATATTATACATGTGGTATAAATATAGAGCGAAAGCGTAGATTGTTTTGAAGAAAGTCTTGAAAAGGATCAATGAAATAATAGCTATCTTTTTAACAATAGCTGGTTACATTATTTACTTATTTTTGTATATAAATGATGAAGATGGAGGAATGATGGGGCTATTTCCTTGGCTCATTTTTGTAGCTGTCGGATATAAAAAGATGGTAAAAAAAGCACTTCTATCTACAGCAAATAAAAAAATTGATACGCTTCGCTTGGACTATGAAAATACAATAATTGATGAAGAAACTTACAGAGACTTGACGCAAAAAGTACGCTCACTTATTTATAAGGTATCTTAGTTATAATTTTAATAAACTCTCAAAAAGGATAAAAATAAGGATTGATGAACTATATGGAAGAGTTTTTCACAGCAATTGCAGATTTTTTCAGTTCTATAGCATTTTCTCTGTCTAATAATAAGAAAAGATAATTATTCCAACAAGAAATAAATTCTGGAGAAAAAATCACGAAATAAGATAAAATAGAATGTCTATTAAAATATGGAGGATATATGAGAAAAGTAATTATGCTATGTTTTTGTGTCACGCTGTTAATGCTTACGTCTTGTTCTAATGTAGAAAATGAAACCAGAGAATCAGAAGCAAGAGAATTATTGGAAGATGGATTAACCTTTATGAGTGGAATACAAGAGGTTGGACGTGAGATTAAATATACTGTAAAAAAGAGAAGACATAAAATAAATGAGACAGCAGTCATTTATGAAAATACAAAACCTGTAATTGAAATTTCTGTGAAAAAAGCAAAAGGACAATTGTATCCCAATTCAGTAAATAAATATGATTCTATTGAGGTAGAGATGAATTATAAAAATATTGATTATCCTAAAGCATTTGAAATAAGTTTCTCTGGTGTGGAGCTATTTACAATGAAAGGACAAGCAATTAAACACGGGGCAAATGGAATGGAGTCTACTGAAGCAACTTTAGGAACTCAAGGTCATGCTACAGCGGCTCTTACTATTGGTGAACTTATTGAAATAGGAGATAGTGTGATTATACGGTATGATTATGATATAGAGGTTAATGGAGGTGGAGCAGGCCCGTTTGACTATATTGAATTTGAAGTACCTATTGAAGTTGTAAAGAAATAGAAACTAAAGATTTAAGCAAGAAGAAAATAGTGCCATTAAAATTTATAGATTGTTCTGGCTGTAGCTTCAATATAACAGTATGTTTAAATAATAATTTTCCTAAAAAGAATGTAGAAAATGTGTCAAAACCATAAAATGGGTGAATATCTTTATAAAAATGGTGATGTATATAAAGGCGTTTCTTATTAGGATGAAGAGTACGCGGTTTGTGGCTTTGTTTCAGTCTTCTTACCAGAATTTACAGAAAAAACATTTTGTAAGCCCTTTCTTTATGCAGATGATAACTGAATCTGATAAAAGGATATAGTACCGATAGTTGGAGATTTCATTAAATTATCATAGAACTAAATACATAAGGTACAGAAGAAAAACAATTTAGAATCATAGTATAGAAGAAAGTAAGATATATAGGTAGCTATGAAAATGTGAGTAAAAAAAAGATTGCTATATGTATTCTATATTGTTACTCTTGAATAACGGAGTATTAAATTAGGTGGTGAAGCGGTGAAAAAGAAGTGGATTTTAGCAATATTATTAGGAATGATCGTAATTATTATTTTATTAGGAGGGAAAAAATATATGGATAAAAAAGCAGTAGAAAAAAGTTATCAAGATGGGATTGAACTTATCCAAAACTATGTCACAGATTATTTAGTCAAAAATTATGAAGGCATTGAAAAAATCGAGTGGCAAGGGATTGGTGTAGAATGGCGAAGTTCTCCTGTTTTTGGCGCTTCTATTTTGGGGAACTATGTAAATAGCAATGTTCACGTATATATTTCAAAAGATAGTTATTTTACAATGGAGTTTCGCCTATCTGATGAAACAGAATATGATGATGACTTAAAAAAATATGTTTTATATGAATACGATGGAATCTCTGTGTTGAATCCCAGTAATATTGATATTTCAGTTGCAACTGGAATACACAATGCTATTTATGCATATAGTGATGACCCTGATGTAAAAAATTTGAAGGTAAACGAAAAAGAAAAGCGAGCATTTGAAAGAATCAAAAAAGCTTCTCCAGGTAGCACCAATGCGGAGATTATTTACAATTTAGAAATTCATAAGTTGACTTATTAAAGACGGTGGAAAACAGATGAGTAGCGAAATCACAACAGAGGTCTTGGCTAAAGCAATTGATACCACAAAAGAAACTGTTCAGACTGACACAAATAAAGTTAAATTGAATATTCAAGGAAAAAATGTAGACTACCAAATCCTAAACAAAGCAGCCAGCGATGAAGACAGCCAACTAAATGCAATGGCTATCGCCCCGATAGTCAATGGGAAACCTGACTATAACAATGTAGCTGTTGTGTACGCTGGAACCAATATGTATAGTGATACTGGAGCCAACGGTTTTGTTACTGCAGGTGGTGCTTTGACAGGCGGCCTTTCAGGGGAATATGAGGGTGCACAAGCTTTTTTAAACGAAACACAAGATAAAATAGCCAAACATAACGGGTCGATTACTGATGTTGCTGGTTTTAGTCAATCTGGTGGTTACATGATGAAAATGGCCGGAGAATGTGGTAAAGAAATGGGCTTTCAAACAACAAGTTTTGATGACTGGGGACGAGATCAGTTTGGAACGCTCACAGATGATCAACTGAAATGGTTGAAAAGTAATCCCGAAATGTTGAGACGATATCAAAACGATTCTTGGGCGAATTTTTCTGGTCGTGATCATACGTATGGAACTGTGTCACGAATTGAAGGAATAGGATTCAATGAACATAATACCCTTGCTAAATACTTTGATGGGGACACGCTAAATTTAGATCGTTTAGCCAAAGATGGTATCTTTGCCCCTGGTATGACAAAAGCGCAAGTAGAGCTGGCTGCCAAAAATTGGGCCAAAAAAAATGGTGATGGCAAATTTTGGACAGGTGACGATGAGGAAGCGAAAGCGCGTGTAAAAGAGTATTTAAAATTATATGGATCTTATCGGATAGCAGATCTTTCTGAACTCAAAAAATTGAGAAAAAAACTAAAATCTAGTGGCGGTGGCTTATCGAAGAATGAAGAAATCTATTTGGATAACAGTGAAGCTTTATTAGTTGTAACGACTGCCTCTCAGACGATGAAAGACGGACTAATTGATGTGATCACAATCTATCAAGAGGCGATTACAGAAGCTAAAGAAGTTTGGGTAGAAGGGCTTCAGCATGCTCGTTCAATCGGAACAGAGTTAAATGAATCTGAAATTATTGATGCCTTGGCTGCAGTCGGAGCAACAGAAGCCAGTATTGTAACCGAACCTATAATTTTTTATAAAGAACAGATCACTAAGGCCATACAATTGGGTGAGAGTTTTGACAGTCTCGTTTCAGAAATTAAATCGGGAATTGATAAACTTGTTCAAAGTGATAAAAATTTAGCTAGTCAACTTTTCTAGAATGAGGTGTTCATATGGATCAACAAGAAGTATTAAAAACAGATTATCTAAAAAAAAAACGTCAATTGGAAGAGAATGAAGAGGATATTCTTTTTCAAAGAGATCAAGGAATACGTGATGTAGAAGAAGTTGCAGATATGACACATTATTATTTAAAAGACTACGTTTTAGATCAAGGTTTTATTATACAAGCTGTACATAAGTTAGATAGGCTGAAAGAAGAAGTCTATGAAGCAGCACAACATGACCGAAAGAAAATTGAGCGAGAAATAGAGGAGTTAGATGAGACTTATTATCATGCTGTTCGTACATTATATGATCAGGAATTAGAGAAGAAAGAGAGTGATTTTTAATGTTAGATGATGTAACCAAAGACCTTAAAAAGAAGGCGCAGAAAGACTCAATCGCGTCAGCAATTGGTCATTCCATGAAACAGAAAAAACAAACAAATCAACAAAAAGCGAAACAAAGTGGAGAAGTGAAGCTATCTTCAGTTAAAACAAATATGGCAAGTGTTTCCGAAAGTATGGGGAATTCTATCAAAGGACAATTCGGGAAAAAAGTAAAAGAGTCTTTCAAAAAACAAAGTGAAAATTTAGATAAATTTTAATAACACACTTTTCCGATAAAACTACTTAATAAAACGAAGCAAACAGAAACCTTGATTTATTAGGGTTTCTATTTTGATTTAGAAGCTTTTTTTGAATTATACGTTTCTCTAGAATAGATGCTGGAAAAGGAACTGTTAGAAGTTGTTTCTTAGGACAAAAACAAAATCAAGAAAATAGTACAACTTAAATGGAGATAGAAATAACTTTAAAGTGTTATATGATAGTCGACTCAAAGAGGAGTCTTTGTCTAATATGTTTTTATGGAGTAGAAAAGACAGTCAGTTCTCTAAAAGAAACAGAACCAATGCAAAAAAAACAACTAAAAAGTCCTTATTCTACAACCTTTTAAACTAACACTAAAAAAAACTTCCGTTTTGTAGTATAATTTTCAAGGATAGAGGAAAGGCGGGAAGCCCATGAGGAAAAAACAGACATATGCAGTAGTTGATCTAGAAACAACTGGGACCGATCCAATGGTTGACCGGATTATTCAATTCGGCTGTGTATTGATCCAAGATGGAGAAATCATTTCCCGTTTTGCGACAGACATCAATCCAAATCAGGCCATTTCTAAACAGATTCAACAACTTACTGGCATCAGCAATGCCCGTGTTCAAAAAGCACCGTATTTTGAGGATGTCGCGTTAACGATTTACAATTTGCTGGCTGATACTGTATTTGTTGCTCATAATATCTATTTTGATTATTCTTTTTTAACACAGGAATTGATCCGTTGTGGTACGCCAAAACTAAAAATTCCCGGAATAGATACAGTTGAGCTGGCTCAGATTTTTTTACCGACAGAAAAAAGCTTCCGTTTAGGTGACTTGTCTGAAAGTTTAGGGTTGATCCATGATAATCCTCACCAAGCAGATAGTGATGCCCAAGTAACGGCAGAACTTTTACTTTTGATCGAAGCCAAAATGCGTCGCTTGCCGCTGATCACAATGGAAACAATTGACCAGTTGAGTCAACAAACAGGTATGGATACTAGCTCTTATATTCATCATATCTATGAAGAAATGAAACAAACTATTCAACCTTTAGCAAAAGAACAACATGTAGTTTCTGGAATTGCATTAAGAAGAAAAGAAGTGCCACTATTTGAAGAAAAATTATACGGAAAGCCTATTTTTCCGCAAAAGAAAAAGGCCAAAGAAAAAGTTTTTTCAAATGTAATCGGCTATCGCTCAGAACAAAGCCGCATGATGAACTTAGTATATGATCATTTTACAAAAGATGAAACTAAAAATTTATTTATTGAAGCAGCTACTGGAACAGGAAAAACATTAGGCTATTTATTCCCGCTAAGTTATTTAGCAACACCAGAAAATCCAGTTATTATTAGTACTGTTTCGATTGTTTTACAAAATCAATTGACTGAAAAAGATATTCCGTTAGCCAATCAAATTTGCCCTAAACCGATCAAAGCAGTGATTATCAAAAGCCATCGTCATTATATCGATTTGCAGCGGTTTAAAGCGACACTGAAGAATCCTGTGCAGCAAAAACAATATGCTTTGTATCAGATGGGGGTTTTAGTTTGGCTGGTAGACACTGAGACTGGCGATCTTGATGAATTACAACTGACAAATTTTAATCATGTTTTTTGGCGTGATGTCGCACATCGCGGGATTGATTTTTTATCTGATCAAGATTCGCTGTACCAAGAAGATTTTGTGCGTTTTCTTTATAAAAAAGTTCGACAAAGTAATGTACTGATCGTTAATCATGCATTTTTGGCACAAGAAACCCTTAGAGAAATCCCGCTGTTACCTAAAAGTTCGTATTTGATCATTGATGAAGCACACCATTTACCAGATATTGCTGGGAAAATTGCGAATCGTCAGTTTAACTATGTTTCATTTAAAAAACAGGCAAATCTTTATCTGGAAGAAGACCAGTTGTTTGATCAAGTCAATCAAATTTTTAAATCAGAAACACAAGAACAGCGACTATTACGTATTTACTCTAAAGCGCTAAATGATTTAGTAGAAGAATTTAGTGATTTATTCTATGAACTAAACCAGCTGTTTCAAAATGAAAAACAACCCAATTTAGAGGCCGTTTTGTTAACGAAACCATTGTTCGATCATTTGTCTTTAAATGGAGAAACGTCAATTCAAAAAATCGAAGTTCTTTTAACTGAAATGCAGGAAATTCAAACTAGATTACAGCAGTCGATTGTTGAACAACTAGAAAAGTATACAGCGTCTGAGCGGATTATATTTGTCAGTCTATTGCAATTTTTTGAACGCATCGTATTTTTGTATGAATGTTTTGATATTTATGTCAATGAATGGCATCCGCGCTGGATCAAAGAATACAGCTCGACACCTCAAGGCTATGGGTTACTTGCAATCAATGATTTAGAAGCAAGTATTTTACCTGAAACAACTTGGTATGATCGGTATCAACGGATTTTATACACGGGTGGAACGTTAAAATTTGGTAATGATAAGAAGTATTTGCCAAATAAATTGGGTTTGACAGATGTTTTGTTTAAAACATTGCCTGATCCTTATGATTATGAGCAAAATGCTCGCTTGTATATTCCTTCAGAAGCCATTACGATCAGCCAGGCCAATCCTGCAGAATTTTCCGCATATATTGCCTCTGTGATCCAAGAATTATCACAAGAGCAAGATCGTTCTGTACTGGTATTATTTACGTCACATGAGATTTTATCTAGTGTTTATTATCGTTTGCATCCTCATTTTTTAAATGTTGGGAGAGAGCTTTTAGCACAAGGAATCAGTGGTAGCCGAGAAAAAATCTTGAAACGTTTTGCTCATTCAAAAAATAGTGTGTTATTGGGCGCTGACAGTTTTTGGGAAGGCGTCGATTTGCCTGGAGAAGCATTATCACTGTTGATTGTGACACGTTTACCATTTGAAAATCCTAAACGACCTTTCGTCAAAGCACGTTATGATTACCTTGAAGAAAAAGGAATCAATCCTTTTACTCATGAGGCTTTACCAAAAGCAGCACTACGGTTGCGTCAAGCTTTAGGACGTTTGATTCGCTCTGATGGTGACAAAGGAGCATTAGTTGTTTTGGACAGACGTTTGGTGACGGCAAAATACGGTAAGCGCATGTTAAAAGCATTACCAAAAGATTTAACAGTAAAAGAAGAAACATTAGAGGAAATAACGTCAGAGCTAAAAGAATTTTTAAATAAATAAATTTGTCTGCTATCTATTAAATCAAACTGATTTTCTGCTATAATGGTAGCCAGTAAGTTTGGAAAGGGCGAGGCGATTGCAAGAACAAGAAGATCAACGTGAATCAAGGAAAACCAAGATCCTAATAAGTGTCATTGCGTTTTTATTAGTGATTATTGTGATGATAACTATTTTTTATATTCGTTCAACACATCCACGAACACAGGCGAAAAGAGAAGCAACAGAAATTGCAAAAGAATATGCACATTTGGAAACCGTCGATAATTTTTACTGGTTTACTAGAAAAGAAACCTATTTCAGTGTGACAGGTAAAGATGATAAAGGAGAATCACTGGTCGTAATCATTCCTAAATCAGGAGAAAAAGTCACTGTCCTAAATCAAAAAGACGGCGTAGAAGAAGGACATATCCGCCAGATCATTGAAACAGATTACAAAGAAAAAGATATCCAAAAAATCAGTTTAGGACTGTATAATGATAAACCTACGTGGGAAGTCATTACAAAAAATGATGATGGATCATTAAATTACTATTTATTATCATTTGAAAAAGCTGAAGAGATCATGGTCATTAAAAATGTCTGACGAGACAGTTTATAGAAGCGATTGGATGAAGAGTGGCAAAGCAACACTCAATTCAGATTTGACTTTATAGATCGAATTGATTCATCCTTCTTGTTGATAAAAAATGAATGGAGCGATACTATGGAAATATCGAATCGAGCACAAAAATTAGAACCCTCTGTTACGCTAGCTGCTGCCGCTAAAGCCAATGCGTTAAAAGCTTCCGGCAAAGATGTTTTAAGTTTAACAGTTGGTGAACCAGATTTTACTACACCTAAAAATATACAGAAAGCGGCAATTCAAGCGATCGAAAGTGGAAAAGCTAGCTATTATACGCCATCAGCAGGTATCAAAGAGTTACGTGAAGCTGTAGTAAAACATATCAAAACATATTATCAACTGGATTATCAAGCAAATAATGTGATCGTGACAGATGGCGCCAAATTTGCGTTATATCTCCTTTTTCAAGCGGTATTAAATCCAAATGACGAAGTGATCATTCCAGTCCCTTACTGGGTAAGCTATGGGGAACAAGTTAAATTAGCTGAAGGTGTACCTGTTTTTATCTCATGTGCTCAGGAAAAAGAATTTAAAGTGACTGTAGAACAATTAGAAGAAGCTAGAACGGATAAGACGAAATTATTGATTTTAAATTCTCCTTCCAATCCTACAGGAATGATTTATTCTGAAGCTGAATTGCGTAAAATTGGTGAATGGGCGGTACTAAATGATGTCTTGATCGTATCAGATGATATTTATGGTAGACTTGTTTATAATGGCGCTACCTTTACACCGATTGCGACAGTGTCTGAAGCAATCAAAAAACAAACGATCATTATCAACGGAGTTTCTAAAAGCTATGCCATGACAGGCTGGCGTATCGGTTATGCGGTGGGGGATGAAACAATCATTTCGGCAATGAATGATATCGCATCACAATCAACAAGTAATCCCACAGCTGTTAGCCAATATGCGGCAATCGAAGCTTTAGTTGGCGAGCAAGACACGGTTGAAACCATGAGAAAAGCTTTTGAAGCACGATTAAATGAGATTTATCCGTTGTTTGCAGCGTTGCCTGGATTCAAATTGGAAAAACCGCACGGTGCATTTTACCTATTTCCAAATATCAAAGAAACATTAACGATGTGCGGCTATACAGATGTCACTAAATGGGTGGATGATTTATTAGCAGAAGCACAAGTTGCACTTGTAACAGGTGCGGGGTTTGGCGCTCCAGAAAATGTTCGGATCAGTTATGCAACGGATTTAGATACATTAAAAGAAGCAGTTAAACGGATTGCAGCATTCATCGAAAAAAAATCAACGAAGTAAATTACTTAATTCGGGATAGGTAAAAGAATAAATGAATGGAGAGACGATTGTGGAACAAATTCAAATTATTGATTCAAAAAATCATGTAGGGGAAACAGTAAAAATAGGAGCTTGGATCGCTAACAAACGTTCAAGTGGAAAAATTGCGTTTTTACAATTACGTGATGGAACAGCTTATTTTCAAGGGATTGTAGTAAAAAGTGAAGTCCCAGAAGAAGTCTTTCAATTAGCGAAAAGCTTAACACAAGAAACATCAGTTTGGATTACTGGTGAAATCAGAGAAGACAGCCGCTCAAAATTTGGTTATGAAATTGGTGTTACAGGGATCGAAGTAATTGGTGAAAGTCATGAGTACCCAATTACACCTAAAGAACATGGCACAGACTTTTTAATGGATCATCGTCATTTATGGTTGCGTTCTTCACGTCAACATGCAATCATGCAAATTCGTAATGAAATTATTCGTGCAACCTATGAATTTTTCAATAACAATAATTTTGTTAAAATCGATCCACCTATTTTAACTGCCAGTACAGCAGAAGGTACAACTGATCTATTTGAAACAAATTATTTTGATCAAAAAGCCTATTTATCTCAAAGTGGACAATTATACATGGAGGCAGCAGCCTTAGCGTTTGGTAAAGTGTTCTCATTTGGACCAACATTTAGAGCGGAAAAATCAAAAACGCGTCGTCACTTGATCGAGTTTTGGATGATTGAACCAGAAATGGCCTTCATGCATCAAGAAGAAAGTTTAGAAGTCCAAGAACAATACGTAGCGTTCTTAGTTCAAAGTGTACTGGACAATTGTGATCACGCATTAGACGTGTTAGAACGTGATAGAGAAGTCTTGAAAAAATATACGCAATTACCATTCCCGCGTATTTCATATGATGAAGCAGTTGAATTATTGAAGAAAAATGGGTTTGATGATATTGAATGGGGCGATGATTTTGGTTCGCCGCATGAAACGTTTATCGCCAACTCATTTGACCGACCAGTTTTCATTTTGAACTATCCAAAAGCGATCAAAGCTTTCTACATGAAACCACATCCAACTCGTGACGATGTTGTGATTTGTGCGGATATGATCGCACCAGAAGGCTACGGCGAAATCATCGGCGGTTCTGAAAGAGCTATTGACCATGATTACTTATTGGAACAAATTCGTAACCACAATCTAGATGAAAAAGAATATTCTTGGTATTTAGATTTACGTCGTTACGGTTCCGTTCCACACTCAGGCTTTGGACTAGGATTAGAGCGTACCGTTACATGGTTGGCAGGCATTGAACATGTTCGTGAAGCAAGTCCATTCCCACGTTTGTTGAACCGTATTTACCCATAGAAATAAACATTCAGTTAGTCGTTGAACGAAGCATTATGCTTTGTTTCAGCGACTACTTTTTATGGAAATTAAAAGGTTCAAATAAAATTACAATAATAAAAAAGAAAAAGTAAGGTAAATTGTTTAGAATTCCGCTTTTTTATGGTAGAATTGACAGAAAGTAGAATAAAGGAATGACTCGAATGGAAAACCCAACTCAAATCAAAAGAAAACATTTTCGTTTTCCAGCTTATGACGATGAATTAGGCGTGAAATTAGTTTCTGAAAATAAACGAACATTGTTTCAAGAAGAACCAATGCTCTCTAAAACACCAACACAATCTCAACAAAGTACACCAGTAATAGATCCGATAAACGTCCAACCAGTGTTGCACAAACAACCAACACAAACAAATAATCAACATGTTTCTCATAGTCAGGAACAAGTTGCAGAATTGGCACGTCACAAATCCAATCTGCCGAATTATATGATGACTCATAATAAAACAACGTCACCAAAGCAAAAAAATAATCTATTTGGTAATATGCCAAAAAGAAATTCTTACGGTTTTGGTTCTCAACAATCTTCTAATAAAAACAAAGCAGCTTTTTCAAAGGATTTTACTTATGATACTCGTTCTTATTTTGTACCAAAGTATATTCCAGCGTCTGTCATTCCAGAAGAAAAAGCACCCGCTTTGACTGAGCAAGAATTGGCAGAAGCAATGAAAAAAGATCAAAATTCGTACTTGCTTTTTGACGATGAACCAGCGGCATTTCAAGTGAAGGGGAATGAAGATCCGACTGTTCAAAAATTTAACATTCCAAAAGACTCACCTGAAATTCCTGTAACAAGACGTCAATACCAACAAATCAAACCTGATATGGAACGATTTGGAAAAGAAGAAGATATTAGTCACACGTTGCCGCGTTCTAGAAAAGAGCTGAAGACGGCGAAAGAAAATGCTAAAAGCCAAACTGCATACGGTCAAAAAGTAGCAGAAGCAGAACATGAGAAAAAAAAGGGCATTTTAGATAAGTCCTTGAGTGGTATTATTAAAGATTCAAGTATGGAATTAGAGAATAGTAAGTATTTTAAGTGAAAAAGATCTGAGACAAAGCCAAATAGGCTTTGTCTCAGCTTTTTACTGTGATTCTTTATAATCGGCTAGACAGAACTTGACCCAGCAAAAATGCTGCTAGAAGCCTTTTTATTGTTGGAAAATAAACGATTAGGCGTTTTTTTTAGTTGATTATTTCACAATTATATACGATAATGGATTGCGTACGATTGAAAACTGTTTAAAAAAGCTACGTTTTATATAGACTTTAAGAGAAGAGGATTAAGATGAGCAATCAAGAAAATAAATTACATCATTTTGTTGGGATCAAAGGATCTGGAATGAGTTCATTGGCACTCGTATTGTTTGAAAAAGGCTATCAAGTGCAAGGATCCGATGTAGATGAATATTTCTTCACACAACGTGATTTGGAAAAAGCTGGTATTACTATTTTACCGTTTAATGCTGATAATATTACAAAAGATATGACTGTTATTGCAGGAAATGCATTTCCTGACACTCATGAAGAATTGGTACGTGCAAAAGAATTAGGAGCCGAAATTATTCGTTATCACGATTTTATTGGCCGTTTTATTCAACCTTATACAAGTGTTGCTGTAACGGGTTCTCATGGGAAAACAAGCACAACTGGGTTACTTTCCCATGTGTTGACAGGGATTGCACCAACAAGTTATTTGATCGGTGATGGAACGGGTCATGGTGATCCAAATGCTGAATTTTTTGCTTTTGAAGCGTGCGAGTATCGCCGTCATTTTCTAGCATATTCACCAGATTACGCAATCATGACGAATATTGATTTTGATCATCCTGATTATTTTAAGAGTATTGAAGATGTATTCTCGGCTTTTCAAACTATGGCTGAGCAAGTAAAAAAAGGGATTTTTGCTTATGGTGATGATAAATATTTACGTCAATTAAAAACGGATGTCCCAGTTTATTATTATGGATTAGCACAGGATGATGATATTCAAGCTAAAAACATTGAGCGGACAACACAAGGATCTTCTTTTGATGTTTATCACCATGACACATTTGTTGGGCACTTTGTCTTACCTGCTTTTGGGCAACATAATATCATGAATGCATTAGGTGTGATTGCTGTAGCTTATTTTGAAAAGTTAGATATGAAAAAAGTGGCTGAGGAAATGCTGACATTTGAAGGTGTCAAACGTCGTTTTACAGAGAAAAAAGTTTCTGACATGATCATTGTTGATGATTATGCACATCATCCAACTGAAATTATTGCAACGATCGATGGTGCTCGTCAAAAGTATCCTGATAAAGAAATCATTGCTGTTTTTCAACCGCACACATTCACTCGTACTATTGCATTGATGGATGAATTTGCTGAGGCGTTGGATTTAGCGGATGCTGTTTATCTTTGTGATATTTTTGGATCTGCCAGAGAACAACAGGGCGATGTGAAAATCGAGGATTTAGGAAATAAAATTCAAAAAGGCGGCCAAGTTATAAAAGAAGATAATGTGTCTCCGCTTTTAGACCATGAAAATGCTGTGATGGTCTTCATGGGAGCTGGAGATGTTCAAAAATTTGAACAGGCTTATGAAACGCTATTAAGCAACACAACTAGAAGTGTTCTATAAAAATAAACTTGAAGAAGAAGTTTCAGCAAACGTATTTTACGATTTGTTGAAGCCTCTTCTTTTTAACTTGCCTTTTGTCGTCATTTTGGTACAATTATCTTATCATTAGTGGAGGTGTACTAATTTGAATATCGGAAAACCGAGAAAATTAGGCAAAACCATCGAAGATATTGAGGAAGGCGATTCGCTGTCTTTAACCGAATCGATCGAAGATAAAGACTTGCTTCTTTATTTGGGCTTAACCAACGATGCCAATCCCTTATATATCCAACATGATTATGCCCAAAAAACAGAATATGGCAAACCAATCGTTCCATCGATTATGTTGATGGGAATCATTACCAGCGCAATTTCAAAACATTTACCTGGCCCTGGCTCTCATGTGGTCAATTTTTCAGTGAACTTCGTAGAACCAGTTTTTCATTATGAGACACTGACATTTCAATTTGAAGTGATCAAGGTAGATAAGATGAAAGATGTTGTGACGATTTCGATTGAAGCGGTCAATGAAGAAGAAGATCGAGTACTTGATGCGGTCGTAATGGTTCAGCCACCTCAAGTGACATTAGCGGATTTAGAGGAGAAAGAAGGAAATATAGATGAATAATGGAGCAGTAGCCAATGTTGGCTTGAACAAATTCTATTCAAAAATTTACGCATTTTTAGCGATGGGAATCGGGATCAGTGCGGTAGTATCTTATTTAGTTTTAAATGTATTTTTTATGGAAATCGTGATGTTTTTAGCCAAATATCCCTTTGCTTTTTATGGTATTTGGATCGCTGAGTTGGTTTTAGTTATCTTTTTAGGTGTTAAAGCTATGAAGAATCCAACTTTAGCAATCAGTGGTTTCATCCTTTACTCTGTGTTAAATGGTATTACATTAGCAGTTACTTTAGCGATGTATACAGAAGGCACGATTGTAACGGCCTTTGTTAGTGCAGCTGCTACATTTGGCGGTATGTCGTTGATCGGTATTTTTACTAAACGAGATCTTTCAGCAATGGGACACGCAGCATATAGCGCTTTGATCGGTTTGATCATCGCCATTTTCCTAAATGCTTTTGTTTTAAAGAGTGGACCAGTTGACTATTTGATTTCAATTTTGATGGTCATTATCTTTGCTGGAATCACAGCATACGATAACCAAAAAATTCGTACTCTATATACGCAAACTGGTGGACAACCAGGAACGGGTATCGCTGTATTCATGGCGTTACAATTATATCTTGACTTCATCAATTTATTCATAGCATTCTTGCGTATATTTGGTAAAAATAATTAATAAAGTGATAACTACGAAGCATCCAGATTTATCTGGATGCTTTTTTTGTATAAAAATGATCTGGAAATACAATTTTATGCGAGAATGAGTGTTTATTTTGCATAAAAAACCTTTATATTGGTATTTTTTGATATAAAATCCATTGACTATTACCGCTCTTTGCTTTATACTTTTATAAAATTGAGAAACAAAGTTCTATATTGAATACAAGTTGATCATGTACGGGAAGGTGTTATTGATGGGGAATTTTGAAAACATACCAAAGGGATTTAGGTTTTATGGAACGCATGTTGGAATCAAGAAAAAAAGAAAAGATTTTGGGTTGATCGTGGCTGATGATGTTTGTCACGCTGCAGCAGTTTTTACAAAGAATACATTTTGTGGCGAATGTATACCTATCGGGAAAGACCATGTGAAAAATGCTGAATTACAAGCAGTTGTAGTGACGAGTGGTATCGCCAATGTTGCAACTGGGAAAATAGGGAGAGAAAATGAATACAAAATTTTAGACTGCTTATCAGATAAGCTAATGATTAAAAAAGAGAATATTCTGCCTTCCTCTACAGGGATGATTGGACCTCAATTACCAATCGATGTTATTGAGGACTTTTTAGAAACAGAATCGATCGACCTCAAAGAAGACTATGAAGATTTCGCCCATGCTATTTTGACCACAGATCAACGAATCAAAGTTCGTAGCTTAAAAATTGGTGCTGCAACTATTTTAGGCATTGTCAAAGGCTCAGGAATGATTGAACCTAATATGGCAACGATGTTGGCCTATATTGTAACAGATGCAAAAATTGAGAAAGAAGAGATTCATTCTATTTTGAAAGTAGCTGTTGACCAATCTTTCAACACGATCAGCATCGATACAGATACAAGCACTAGTGACACTGTAGCACTTTTAGCCAGTGGTCATCATGAAATCAAACCGAGCGAATTACAAAAGGCGTTGGATCAAATTTGTAAGGAATTAGCTTTAGATGTGGTAAAAGACGCTGAGGGTGCTACGAAGACAATGTTTGTCACAGTGAAAAATGCTGAAACCAAGGAGCAGGCAAAAAATGCTGGGAAATCAATCATCAACTCTCCTTTAGTGAAAACTGCATTATTTGGTAACGATCCTAACTGGGGTCGAATTGCAATGGCCCTTGGTAAAACCGACGGCTTGATGTTTGACCAGAATAAAGTTGAAATTTTTTATGGAACATACCCGATTTTTTCAAATAACAAAGAAAAAACACAAAATATCGATCAAATCACAGAGTACATCGAACAAAATGAAGATATCTATTTAACGGTAGATTTACATCAAGGAGTAGAAAATTTTGAAGTAATTGGCTGTGATTTAAGCTATGAATATGTCAAAATAAATAGTGATTATTCCACTTGATTTATGTTGTGAATTGTTGATCTTTTAACTAAATAAAACAAGGAGTTTTTATAAGGAGAGGACAAAGTAGTTGTATATTGTTCTCTCCTCTTTTCTTTTACGAATGTATGTTCTATAATAAAAGCAGGATAGGTGGAGTTGAACATGCAGAATACGCAAAGAATCGCAGTCCGCAGATTAGTGGAGTTTATTTTACGCAGAGGCAGTATCGATGCTCGGCATACAAGTGAACACACCGCATTAGAAGGTGCTAAGATTCACCGGAAGCTTCAAAAGAAAGCTGGTGAAAATTATCAAAAAGAAGTTAAATTAGCCATTAACATAGAATTGAATCATCAAGCATACATAATTGAAGGTCGAGCGGACGGTATTTTTATTGATGATAAAAAACGGACAGTGATTGACGAGATCAAAACATCGGAACCAGCATTTTCTGATTTGTTAGAAGAACAAATAGACATGTATTGGTATCAAGTGATGTGTTATGGACATATTTATTGTCAGCAAGAGGACTTGGAGTCAATTACATTACAGTTGACCTATTATCAAACAACAACGGACGATATTACTCGCCAAGAAAAAGAATTTAGCAAAGAAGAACTAGAAGAATTCTTTGATGCTTTGACCAAAAAATACGAACAATGGTTGATCTTTAAGGCAAATTGGCGTAAAATTCGGAATCAGTCTTTACAGGATTTATCTTTTCCTTATGGAGACTACCGAGCAGGACAAAGAGAATTAGCAGTAGCAGTTTATAAAACAATTTTAAGTGATCAAAAGCTTTTTGTTGAAGCACCGACTGGAACAGGTAAGACCATTTCAACCTTATTTCCAACTTTAAAGGCAATCGGTGAGGAACAAGCGGAAAGAGTTTTTTATTTAACTGCTAAAACGATCACGCGCCAAGTGGCAGAAGATGCAGTAGAAGCAATGAAACAAAAGGATATGAAATTAAAAAGTGTGACGCTAACAGCTAAAGATAAGATTTGTTTTTTGAGTGAGCGCAATTGTACGCCAGAAGCTTGTCCTTTTGCGAATGGTTATTATGATCGTTTAAATGAAGGGCTCTGGGATTTATTAAATAATGAACATCAATTTACCCGTGAAGTTATTGAATTTTACGCACGAAAGCATACGTTATGTCCATTTGAATTATCGTTAGATGTTAGTCTGTGGTGCGATTTAGTGATCTGTGATTACAATTATTTATTTGATCCAGTTGTTTATTTAAGACGTTTTTTTGAGGACCAGACTGAAGTCAAAGAGAATATTTTTTTGGTAGATGAAGTGCATAACTTAGTCAATCGTTCACGGGAAATGTATTCAGCGGAGCTATCTAAAAATAAGCTATCCGCATTGAAACAAACACTTGATAAAAAACAAACCAAACTGGTTCGGGCACTTAGCAAAATCGAAAAAGAATTTGATAAAATCAAACAGATCTGTGAGGAAGAAGGAAAAGAATTTCTACATCAACATGGACCAATTGATTCTCTAGTTAAAGTGGCCTATTCATTAGTTGAAAAAATCAAAGAGTGGCTTCCGGAAAATCAAGATCATATTGAGCTGAATCAAGTCTTATCTGTTTATTTTGAATTGTTGAATTATACTAAAATCAGCGAAGGATATGATGATCATTATTGTACGTATGTAAATTGTCAAAATCATGACATCATCGTGAAACAATTTTGTATAGATCCAAACTATTTATTACAACAAAAACTAGATAAAGGGAAAGCCAGCATTTTATTTTCGGCAAGTCTAACACCGCTAGATTACTATCAAGAGATTTTAGGTGGTGGGGAAGACAGTTTGCGTTATCGAATCCCAAGTCCTTTTCCAAAAGAAAATCAGTTATTAGTAATCGAAAAGTACATTCAGACTACATACAAAGAACGCGCGGATAATCATGTTAAGATTGTAGATAGTCTGACGAATATGATCCAGCAAAAAACGGGAAATTACTTCGTGTTCTTTCCATCGTATTCCTATATGGATAGCATTTATGAACTATTCAAAGAAAAAAATCCTCAGGTCAAAACCAAAATTCAGGCAAGTATGATGAATGAAGCAGAACGGGAAGCATATTTAGCTGATTTTGAGTTGGACCCAACAGAAACTTTAGTTGGTTTTTGTGTTTTAGGAGGAATTTTTTCAGAAGGGATCGATTTAAAAGGAAGCCGCTTGATCGGTACGGCAATCGTGGGAGTGGGGCTGCCGCAAATCAATCATGAACAAGAGCTGATCAAAGGATATTATGATCAGGAAAAAAATCAAGGCTTTCAATTTGCGTACCAGATACCTGGGATGAATAAAGTTTTGCAAGCGGCAGGTCGAGTTATCAGAGATACTGATGATAAAGGAGTCGTATTACTTTTGGATCAGCGGTTTTCAACACTGCCTGTTCAACGTCTCTTTCCGCCTCATTGGAATCAGGTCCAAACATCTTTTTCTCATGAGCGGACAAAACAGCTGATGCACGATTTCTGGCAATGACTTAAACAACTGATGATAGGAAAAAATGTCACTTGCTGTTATACTAAAACAAGGGTTACTATAATAACAAGTGGACAATTAATTTGAGAAACTATAAAAAGCCGAAGCAGCAATTATCGGCTCTTTTTTGAGCGAAGAGTTATCTAAATAAATGAATGACAGGGAGACTAAAAATGAAAACAATCTTAGTATTACATACAGGCGGCACAATATCGATGTCAAGAGAAGCAGATGGTAATGTGACGACGAATCATACGAATCCATTACTTAACCAAGAAGAATTGTTAGCAGGAAAAGTCAATTTAGTTGTAGAGCCGATTTTTAATATTCCGTCTCCTCATATGACTTTAGAAAGAATGTTAGAGCTGAAACAACGCATCCAAAAAGCATATACTGAAAAAATCGATGGTGTGGTGATCACTCATGGAACGGATACATTAGAAGAAACGGCTTATTTTTTAGATATTACATTGGAACATAAAATTCCTGTTGTATTAACTGGAGCTATGCGTTCAAGTAATGAAATTGGGACAGATGGCTTATACAATTTCATCAGTGCAGTTTGGACAGCCAGTTCAGATGAATCATATGGGAGAGGTGTGCTTGTTGTGATGAATGATGAAATTCACACAGCGCGCTATGTGACAAAAACTCATACGACAAATGTTGCGACATTTCGCACACCGACATTTGGTCCTATCGGTATGGTTTCTAAGGAGCGTACTTTTTTCGCTAGTGAAGTGCGCCCGCAAGAAGTTTGTGATATTCAAAATGTCAGTGGAGAAGTCTACGTGATCAAAGCTTATGCTGGCATGGATGGAAGTTTGTTTGATCTAGTAGATAATGATCAAACAGATGGTATTGTGATAGAGGCTTTAGGTGCAGGTAATCTTCCACCTGAAACATTGCCTGCGCTAAAGAGGCTTTTAGCTAGAAAAATTCCGATTGTTTTAGTTTCCCGCTGCTCCAATGGAATCGCCGAAGATATTTATGATTACGAGGGTGGTGGCGTTAACTTAAAGAAAATGGGAATCATTTTTTCTAGAGGACTAAATGGACCAAAAGCGCGAATTCGATTGATCGTTGGTCTGAATAGTGGAAAAAACGCTCAGTCATTGTCTGATTTTTTGAGTGAATAAACGAAAATAAAAAGCATAATAAGCTAGGAAAAAAGTTTCTTTCGGCTCATTATGCTTTTGTATTAACGGAAATTTGTAAATTGCAACTCTACAGGTAAGTCTAAATTTCTAAGCAAAGCAATTACTTTTTGCAAGTCATCTCGACTTTTGCCAGTGACTCTGATTTGATCTTCTTGAATCTGTGATTTGACTTTAATACCAGAATTTTTGATTGCAACATTGATCTTTTTAGCATTGTCTTTGTCGATTCCGCTAATCAAATCACCGTATTGACGTGAGGCTCCTCCAAGAGCTTTTTCACTTGTTGAAAAGTGAATATTTTTGATAGGTACTGCGCGTTTGACTAACTTACTGAACAAGACGTCTTTTACTTGCTCGATTTTATAATCATCTTCTGCGACCACAACTAATTTATTGTTTTCTAACTTTATATCTGCGATCGATCCTTTAAAGTCAAAACGATTTTTGATTTCTTTCATTGCGATTTGGATCGAGTTTTTGACTTCTTCCATATTCATTTCTGATGTTACATCAAAACTTGCTTCTTTTGCCGCCATTTGCGTATCTCCTCTCATTATTTCTTACTTTTATAGTACCATTAAATGGGGAAGAAACAAGTATAAAAAGCATTTTTGACAAGAGAGGTAAGTCAAGAGCTATAGGCGGACTAAAGGAGACGTTCGCAAGAATAAAATAATCCTCATTTTCATCTTTTTTTCTTTTCTTTTATTGAGCAACCTGTTATTCTAATGCGTGGGATCTTATGTTAGAAATTAAAGCATAAGTCTGGAAAGAATAGCTATAGCTTTTCAGAAGATTGGGAGGTTTTGGATGAGTAAGTGGGTTATTTCATATAAAAAAAGTGAGACATTGAAAAAGTTTGCTGTGATTTTTGTTACCGGAATTTTAGTAGCAATCAGCTTGAACTTTTTTTTGATTCCTGCAAAAGTTTTTTCTGCTGGAATGAATGGAGTTGCGCAAATTATCGCAACGTTATTGCATACACATCTAGGGATCACGATAGATACGGGTCTTTTTATTTTGTTACTAAATATTCCGATTTTTGTTTTAGGCTTTATGAAGCTTGGGAAAGAATCAACGATTTACAGCTTTTTAAATGTAGCTTGGGTTTCCTTAACGACGATTTTGATTCCGATCGATGTCATTACAACCAATCCTTTGATGAATGCAATCGCTGGTGGTGTATTGATTGGAATCGGTGCGGGATTGTCACTTAAAATGGGATTTACTACTGGTGGAATGGATGTTATTTCATTGGTGTTATCGAAAACAACTGGTAAAACGGTTGGCAATTATATGTTTATGTTAAATGGTATCATTGTGGCAATCGCAGGATTTGTGTTTGATTGGGAAAGTGCCCTATATACGATTATTTCAATTTACTGTATGACCCAAGTGGTTGATACGATTCATACAAGCCATCAAAAGATAACGGCGATGATCGTAACAGTTCAACCAGAAATTGTGACACAAGCAATTTCAAAACAGATGATTCGAGGAATGACGTTGCTTCCGTCAATGGGAGGTTATTCTGGTGTTGAAGGACGAATGATCATGATGGTGATCACACGCTATGAATTGTATGATTTGGAGCAAATCGTTTATGCCGTAGATGAGAATGCCTTTATGAATATTATCCCTACACACTCTGTATTGGGCCGATTTGCCAATGAAGATGAACAACGGATTTTTAAAAGTACAGGAAGTTTTCCTGAATTGAAAAAGCATAAGAGAAAGTAAACGTATATCAAGTTTCATAAGATGTCTAGTATTTGTCAGACGTTTTATGAAACTTTTTTTGTTGTGTGATCATTTTTGTTTTTTTTTGGTAATTTTCCCACTGGTTGACACTTTTTCTCTTGTTACTAACTAGCTTCCCAAAAGGTTTGATAAGGATTGAAAGCGCATTCTCAGGGTGGTATAAATAACGTGTAAAACAAATACACAGAAGGAGGGTGTTTCACTAGTGATGGAAAAAGTGCAGCGGTTTGGAGGAGCAATGTTTACTCCGGTATTATTATTTTCTTTTTCGGGTATTATGGTAGCGCTGGCGATCATTTTCAAAAATCCGATGATCGTCGGAAGTATTGCAAATGAAGGAACCGTTTGGTATGGGATTTGGTCTGTTTTAGAAAGTGGGGCTTGGACGGTATTCAATCAAATGGAATTATTATTTGTTATCGGTTTACCGATTGGTTTGGCTAAAAAAGCCAATGCTCGAGCAGCAATGGAAGCATTTGTTATTTATCTGACGTGTAATTATTTTATTAGCAGCATGTTGGCCTATTTTGGTTCATTCTTTGGTGTTGATTTTGCCCAAGAAGTTGGCGGGGAGAGCGGTATGAAAATGATTGCTGGTATCAAAACCTTAGATACTGGAATTATTGGAGCGATTTTTATTTCGGCAATCGTAGTTTGGTTGCATAATCGTTACTTTGATACCAAATTGCCGGATTTCTTAGGGATTTTTCAAGGTTCTTCATTGATTGCGATTTTAGGATTTTTCGCAATGTTGCCGATTGCTTTTCTAATTTGTCTCATTTGGCCGAAAATTCAAATGGGAATCGGATCGATGCAGACTTTCTTAGCAAGTGCGGGAACTTTTGGCGTTTGGTTGTATACTTTTTTAGAAAGAATTTTGATTCCTACAGGACTACATCATTTCATTTATACGCCGTTTGTCTTTGGTCCAGCTGTTGTTGAAAATGGTATTACCAAATACTGGATGGCTCACTTGAATGAATATGCGCAAACCACAACACCAATCAAACAATTATTCCCACAAGGCGGTTTTGCGTTACATGGTAATTCGAAAATCTTTGCCTCACCAGGAATTGCAGCAGCCTTTTACTTCACAGCGAAACCTGATAAGCGGAAAAAAGTATTAGCGATTTTGATCCCTGTGACCTTAACAGCTGTGTTGGCTGGTATAACGGAACCATTAGAATTTACCTTCCTGTTTGTAGCACCCCCGTTATTTGTTTTACATGCTGTGTTAGCTGCAACAATGGCTGCAACGATGTTTTTCTTCGGCGTAGTTGGAGATATGGGAGGCGGGTTTATCGATTTATTAGCGAAGAACTGGATTCCGTTGTTTGCTAATCATAAAGGGATGATTTTTACCCAATTGCTGATAGGTCTATCATTTACCTTGATTTATTTTATCGTTTTTCGGGCATTGATTTTGAAATTTAATTTTGCTACGCCTGGAAGAGAAGAAGAGCAAGAAGTTAAATTATATAGTAAAAAAGAGTACAAAGAAGCGAAAAAAGCAGGAACTTTGGGTGATGTTGCTATTGCTGGTGCGAATCAGTATACAGAACAAGCTGCTATTTATCTAGAAGCTTTTGGCGGTAGTGATAACATTGAAAAGGTGAATAATTGCGCCACTCGCTTGAGGATCACTGTGAAGGATGAAGGCATAGTTTTACCTGATAGTGTCTTTAAAGAAGGCGGAGCTCATGGTGTAGTTAGAAGCGGTACAGCATTTCAAGTGATCGTCGGTTTAGATGTTCCTCAGGTGAGGGAGCAATTTGAAAACTTATTAGCGTTAGGAAATGAAACACAACCAAACGAATAGAAGACAAGGAGCTGGAAGAAATGAAGAAATTTTCAATCGTAATTGCAGGGGGAGGAAGTACGTTTACCCCGGGAATCGTTTTGATGTTATTAGATAACCTAGAAAAATTACCAATTAGACAAATCAAATTTTATGATAATAATCCGCAGAGGCAAAAACAAATTGCGGATGCCTGTGAAATCATTATTAAAGAACAAGCGCCAGAAATTGAATTCCTCGCAACAACAGATCCAAAAACAGCTTTTACAGATGTTGACTTTGTGATGGCTCATATTCGTGTCGGGCTTTATGCAATGCGAGAAAAAGATGAGAAAATCCCTTTAAAATATGGTGTTATCGGTCAAGAAACTTGTGGACCTGGCGGAATAGCTTATGGGATGCGCTCGATTGGCGGCGTGTTGGAATTGATCGATTATATGGAAAAATACTCACCAGAAGCTTGGATGCTAAACTATTCTAATCCAGCTGCAATTGTAGCTGAAGCAACTCGAAAGTTACGACCTGAAAGTAAAATCATCAACATTTGTGACATGCCAGTTGGGATTGAAGAAAGAATGGCGAAATCAATCGGTTTAACTTCAAGAAAAGAGATGGTTGTTCGCTATTATGGGTTGAATCACTTTGGTTGGTGGACTGATATTCGAGATAAAAAGGGCAATGATCTAATGCCGAAAATCAAAGAACATGTAAAAGAGTATGGCTATTCATTGAAAGAAGAAGTAGAAGAATCTCAACATACCGATGCCAGTTGGATGCATACTTTTGCTAAGGCTAAAGAAGTCTATGCCGTTGACCCGACTACATTGCCAAATACGTATTTAAAGTATTATTTCTATCCCCAAGACGAAGTAGCACATGCCAATCCAGAATATACAAGGGCTAATGAAGTGATGGCTGGCCGTGAAAAACATGTTTTTGGTGAATGCAATCGCATTACCCAAGCTGGGACAGCTGAAGGAACAACCTTAGAAGTGGATGAGCATGCATCTTATATTGTAGATCTAGCCAGAGCTATCGCCTATAATACGCACGAAAGAATGTTGTTGATCGTTGAAAATCAAGGAGCTATAGTCAATTTTGATGAAACGGCAATGGTGGAAGTTCCTTGTATTGTTGGCAGTAACGGACCAGAACCCATTGTTCAAGGGAAAATCCCTCGTTTCCAAAAAGGACTGATGGAACAACAAGTTGCTGTTGAAAAATTGGTAGTTGAAGCGTGGACAGAAGGTTCATACCAAAAATTATGGCAAGCACTAATGTTGTCAAGAATTGTTCCAAATGCTCGGATCGCACAAGAAATTCTAGATGATTTAGTAGAAGCTAATAAAGAGTTTTGGCCTAAGCTGTCATAGGCATGATTCAGTGTCGTTTTCCTTAGAAAATTCCCTTAGTATCGTTTTGATTTTTCATCCTTTATACTAAGGGAGTAAAACTAAGGAAAAGAGGGATCGAATATGAATTTAGAAACATTGATGCACAAACACCAAAAACAATTAAGTGAAATGGACTGGGCGATTCTGGGCTACATTTTAGAAAATGAACAAGAGAGTATGCGTCTAAGTATCGTTGAGTTGGGTGAAAAAGTCCACAGCTCAAAATCCTCTATTTTACGTTTAACTAAAAAGTTGGGTTTTTCTGGTTATTCAGAATTTAAGTACTTTATGCGACAATCTAAGCAAAACAACATTGGAACAACAGGAACAGATTTAATCTGTCTACAAACAAAAGATATTGAAAATACAGTCAAATTGGCACAACAAACAGATTTTACGTCATTGAGTAAAGCGCTCCAACAAGCCAATACTGTTTACTGCTATGCGACTGGCTACTCACAAAGAAAAGTAATCGAAGAGTTTTCCAAAATGCTGATGGTTTGCGACAAACGCTCCATTATAATTCCAGTAAAAACAGAATTGGATATCAGCATGTCAATGATCACAAAAGAAGATATCGTTTTATTTGTATCTTTAAGTGGAGAAACGGATGATGTCAAAGAAAATATCCTATCTTTAAATGCTCGAAAAATTCCTATTGCAGCAATTACAGCTTTTTCACATAATTTTTTTGCAGAACATGCTCAATATGCATACTTTTATTACTCAACACCATTTACAGTTTCTGGAAAAGAGCATATAGCACAATCACTAGTAGGATTAAGTGTATTGATGGACTTGATTTATCGAAAATATGTTACTTATTTAAATAAAGAATTTGAGGAGGGCATTTAATGACACTATTTTTGCATCCAGTTAAAATAAAGCGAATATTGTTTGGTTATTGGTTGGCTGTTCCGTTGCTGTTTGGCTGCTATAGTTTGATTTTAGCAACAGTTAAACAGATTTCACTTATTACTATTTTTACGAGTATTCCGAGTTTGGCGTTAACAAGCATTGTCGTTTTGTTAATGATTTTTCAGCTCTTTGGCTTATACATCGTTGGTGATTTGTGCGAATATCGAAATTCTTTGTTAGGTTTCTATTTGAAATTCAATATGGTTCAGCAATTATTGACATTGAATATTCCTGGATTTCTATTTTGTTTATTTTTTTATCGTAGTTTATTAGTTGGGAAGGAAAAAGCTGAGTTGTCAAAGCAAATGAAATGGACAGCGTTTAGCTTAATGGGATTTATCAGCATCATAACTATTTTGGTTGTTTTGATTCGTTTATCATTATAATGTTTAGTAGAGTGAAGCCAGTATCTAGTACTGTTTCGCTCTTTTTTTGGACAAAAAGCAGCAAGTGTCTACAGTTTTGTGAAAGTCTGGACAAAAGTTTTCTGAAAAAGGCAATTTTAGTAGAAAAGTACTAAAAAGTCTGCTAAAATATAACTGTTGGTTAAGGATAGCCTTAACAAATAAAGTTTTTTTAAAACTTAGGAGGAATTTTATTATGCCATTAGTATCAGGAACTGAATTTCTTAAAGCAGCACGCAAAGGCGGCTACGGTGTCGGAGGATTCAACACAAACAACCTAGAATGGACAAAAGCGATTCTTGAAGCTGCAGAAGCTAAAAAAGCGCCAGTTTTGATCCAAACTTCTATGGGTGCGGCTAAATACATGGGCGGATACCAAGTATGCTACGATTTAGTTAAAGACTTGATCGATTCAATGGGCATTACTGTACCAGTTGCTCTTCACTTAGATCACGGTGAATATGAAGATGCATTAGAATGTATCGAAATTGGTTATACTTCAGTTATGTTTGACGGATCTCACTTACCATTTGAAGAAAACATCGAAAAAGCAAAAGATGTTGTTGCCAAAGCACACGCTAAAGGCGTTTCTGTAGAATGTGAAGTTGGTTCAATCGGCGGCGAAGAAGACGGAATCATCGGTTCTGGCGAGTTAGCTGACGTACAAGAATGTGTACAAATGGTTGCTACAGGTATTGATTACCTAGCATGCGGAATCGGTAACATCCACGGTTCATACCCAGAAAACTGGACTGGTTTAGCATTTGACCACTTACAAGAAATTGCTGACGCTGTTGGTGACATTCCATTAGTATTACACGGTGGTTCAGGTATTCCTTTAGAGCAAGTTCAAAAAGCAATCTCTATGGGTGTTTCTAAAATCAACGTTAATACTGAGTGTCAAGAAGTATTTGCAGCAGCAACTCGTAAATACATTGAAGAAGGTAAAGATCTTGAAGGTAAAGGTTTTGACCCTCGTAAATTATTAGCACCAGGAACAAAAGCTGTTACTGAATTAGTTGAACAACGTATCGAATGGTTCGGTTCTGCTAACAAAGCATAATTGATTTTTATATCAAGTAAAAACTGAGATTACAGATTTGCTGTAGTCTCAGTTTTTTTATTTTTAAAAAGAGCCATTGTACAAAAATTTTGTTTAAAACTGAGCAAAAATCAACTAAATGACGAAAAATAGCGAAAGGGAATGGCTGTTGGCTTTTTTATTGCTCTTTAATGTGTTAGAATAGTTTGGGTATATTATAAAAAAAAAATAAAACTATTTGTTTTACATAGATAGGTGAGAATAATAAATGAAAAAAATCGTAATCAATGGCAATCGTCCATTAACAGGAGAAGTATCGATCAGCGGGGCTAAAAATAGTGCAGTTGCACTGATTCCAGCAGCTATTTTAGCGGATTCACCAGTAACTTTAGATGGTGTCCCTGATATTCAAGATGTCCATTCATTAATTGAAATTTTAGAAATCATGGGTGCTAAAACAACCTTTACTGACAATACACTAGTCATAGATCCAACAGAAATTGTTTCTGTTCCAATGCCTAAAGGCAAAATAAATAGCTTGCGCGCATCCTACTATTTTATGGGTTCATTATTAGGGAAGTTTGGAGAAGGTGTCGTTGGACTCCCTGGGGGCTGTTATTTAGGTCCTCGTCCTATCGATCTTCATATCAAAGGTTTTGAAGCGCTTGGTGCTAAAGTAACCAATGAACATGGTGCAATGTATTTAAGAACTGAAGATGGTCTTCACGGAACGAGAATATTTATGGATATGGTTTCGATTGGGGCGACGATCAATGTGATGTTAGCCGCTGTTAAAGCAGAGGGCAAAACAATTATTGAAAATGCTGCTCGTGAACCAGAAATCATCGATGTTGCCACGCTATTAAATAATATGGGCGCAAATATTCGTGGTGCAGGAACGGATATTATTAGAATCGAAGGCGTTGAAAAATTACATGGTTGCCGTCATTCAATCATTCCTGATCGAATCGAAGCAGGGACATATCTGGCTTTAGCTGCTGCGATGGGTGAAGGAGTGAAAGTTCGTAATGTGATTTATGAACACCTAGAAAGCTTCATTGCCAAATTACAAGAGATGGGCGTGAAAATGACGATCGAAGAAGATATGATCGAAGTTCATCCTTCTCATGATTTAAAAATGACCACTGTTAAAACATATCCATACCCAGGCTTTGCGACTGATTTGCAACAACCGATTACACCTTTGATGTTAAAAGCCAAAGGGACAGGTGAGGTTATTGATAGTATCTACGCACAACGGACTAAACATATTCCAGAATTAGTGCGAATGGGTGCAGACGCTTCGATTGAAGGCAATATGATCGTAATCAATGGACCTACGCAGTTACATGGTGCCGAAGTTGTAGCATCAGATCTTCGAGCAGGTGCTTGTTTAGTGATAGCAGGGTTGATGGCAACAGGTACCACAACAATTTATAACGTAGAATACATTTTACGTGGTTATGACCACATTATTGAAAAATTAACGGCACTTGGTGCTGATATCCAAATGATTGAGACCGAAGAAGAAATCGAGGTGGCTAAATGAGTGACTATTTAACAATGGCGGAGCTTGAAAATAGTACACTAAAGGATATTTATTCTTATGCTAAAGAGTTCAAGATCCCTTATTATAGTCAAATGAATAAAAAAGAGTTATCTTTAGCTGTTATCAGAGCACAAGCAGAGAAACAAGGCTTTTTCTTCATGGAAGGAATTTTAGATATTGTTTCTCAAGACGGTTATGGTTTTTTACGTCCAATCAATTATGGACCTAGCGCTGAAGATATTTATATCTCTTCTTCACAAATCCGTCGATTTGGCTTAAGAAACGGCGATAAAGTTGCTGGAAAAGCGCGCCCTCCTAAAGAGTCAGAACGTTATTACGGTTTGATGCATGTTGAAAGTGTCAACGGGAAAGATCCAGAAGAAGCAAAAGAACGTCCCCATTTTCCAGCATTAACACCGCTTTACCCCGAAAAACAAATCAAATTAGAAATAACTCCTGGTAGAATGTCAACACGCATGATCGATATCTTTTCTCCTGTTGGTTTTGGTCAACGAGGCTTAATCGTTGCCCCTCCTAAAGCAGGGAAGACAAGTGTATTAAAAGAAATTGCTAATGGAATCTCAGAAAACTATCCAGATGTGGAATTGATTTTGCTCTTGATCGATGAACGACCAGAAGAAGTTACCGATTTAGAACGAAGTGTTAAAGGCGATGTCGTTTCTTCAACATTCGATCAACAGCCTCAAAATCATACACGTGTTTCTGAATTAGTCTTAGAACGCGCGATGCGTTTAGTTGAAGATAAGCGCGATGTCGTTATTTTAATGGATAGTATTACACGTTTAGCTCGTGCTTATAACCTAGTGATTCCAGCAAGTGGACGGACATTGAGTGGTGGGATCGATCCTGCAGCATTTTATAAGCCAAAACGTTTCTTTGGTGCTGCTCGAAATATTGAAGAGGGCGGCAGTTTGACGATTCTTGCCACGGCTTTAGTAGATACAGGTAGTCGAATGGACGATGTTATCTTTGAAGAATTCAAAGGAACTGGGAATATGGAACTACACTTATCTCGTGATTTGGCAGATCGTCGTATTTTCCCTGCAATCGATATCAAGAAATCAGGTACTCGCAAAGAAGACTTATTAATGTCAAGCGAACAACTAGAAGAAACATGGAAGTTGCGTAATCATATGACAGGGGATTCTTTAGAGTATACAGAACAATTCGTTAAATTTTTGCGTAAAACGAAAAACAATCAGAAATTCTTTGAAGAATTCCACGATGTCTCTTTTGGCAAACAAGCGAAAAAAAATATTAAAAGATAATTGCATCGATAAACGAATCATGCTATTATAGTACTGTTGTATACCGACAAATAAACTCTGATACAGCAAATGGATCAGGGCAAAGGAGCGAAAAGACTATGAAACAAGATATCCATCCAGAATATCACCCAGTTATTTTTATGGACTCAACAACTGGTTTTAAATTCTTGTCAGGTTCTACTAAGCACTCTGACGAAACAGTTGAATGGGAAGACGGAAACACTTATCCTGTGATTCGTGTCGAAGTTACATCTGACTCTCATCCATTTTACACTGGACGTCAAAAATTTACACAAGCAGACGGACGTGTGGACCGTTTCAACAAAAAGTATGGTATCAAAGATGCCAACGCCAACCCAGAAGCTTAATTCAAACAGCAATGGTTATAAGACGCAGCTCATTTATGAGTTGCGTCTTATTTTTTGTTCTTTTAAAAAAAGTTAAGTTAAGAAGCTTTTTATTATGAATTATTCTTTTAGTTTTGTACACTTTAATAAAGTATGAGCTAACTATTGAGGAGGAGTCGTTATGATATGGTATAAAATGACACCAGAACAAGTGCTAACAGCATTACAGTCTGGTTCAAATGGGCTCGATAGAACGCAAAGAAAAGAGAAACAAGAAGAAGGCAGTAACACTCTTTCAAAAGAAAAAGAAGCAAGTAAATTACAAAAGTTTTTTCATCATTTTCACGATTTATTGATTTATGTGCTGCTTGTATCGGCTGTATTAAAAGGCATCAGTGGTGATTTTGTTGATATGGCAATTATATTGTTTGTGGTGATCATAAATGCAGTTATTGGCTATGTTCAAGAAGCAAAAGCGACAGATTCTTTGGAAAGTCTTTCATCAATGATGAGCTCAGATGCAGTCGTTTTAGTAGATGGTGAAAAAGAAACTGTTAAAGCAGAATCTTTAGTTCCAGGAGATATTGTCTATTTAAGTCCAGGAGATATTGTTCCAGCAGACCTTAGAGTGCTCGAAGCTTACAATTTAGTAATCGATGAAGCCATTTTAACTGGTGAATCAACGCCTGTTGAGAAAAGTACGCTTAAACTTGATGAAGAAGCGGATCTGGGCGATCATACAAATATGGCGTATTCTGGTACATTGGTCAATAGTGGCGCAGGTATTGGGATCGTTGTACAAATCGGGGATCAAACCGAGATTGGTAAGATCAATCAGCATTTGAAAAGTGTGGGAAGTAATGAAACACCTTTGATCAAAAAAATAAAACAATTAAATAAACAAATTTTTCTGTTTTTAATGGGCTTGATCATCTTTCTAGTTTTGTTTAGTTTGTTTTTCCGAGAATTGTCTGCAAGTGAATTACTATCTTCTATGATTGCTTTAGCTGTTTCGGCTGTTCCAGAAGGATTGCCAGCTGTTTTGTCCATTATTTTGTCCGTCGGGGTAACACGAATGGCACGTCAGCATGCTATTATCAAGAAAATGCCAGCTGTTGAAACGTTGGGGAGTATGGGCGTGATTTGCTCGGATAAAACAGGAACTCTAACAAAAAATGAGATGGAAGTTGTAGCACTAGTCACGTCAAAAGAAACAATCGATACAACAACAAATAATGCAGAATCAGATTCTATTCGCCAAGTCGAAATAGATGAAAATTTAAGAAAAATGGCGGAAATTGCTTTGTATTGTAATGATACAAAAATCACATATAAAAATGGTGTACGAGAAGTGATCGGAAATCCTACAGAAGGTGCGTTACTTGATTGGGCAAATCATACAGCTCTTGTGGAAGAAGAACATGATATCAGCAAGATTCCTTTTGATTCATCTTATAAATACATGGCGACATTAGTCGAAATTCAAGATAAGCGTTATATTTATTTAAAAGGGGCACCAGATGTATTATTAAATATGGTTGAATATCAACTTTCAGATGAAAAATCAGAAAGGTTTAATGAATCTTATTGGCAACAAAAAATCAGCCAACAAGCAACTAAAGGTCAAAGGATTTTAGCTGCTGCATTTAAAGAAGTAACGAAAGAACAGACAACACTTGCGCATGAAGATTTGCAAAATGGGATGGTACTTGCAGGTTTATTTGGAATTATCGATCCGCCAAAAAAAGAAGCAATTGAAGCAGTTCGTATCAGTCGCAAAGCAGGTGTTTCAGTAAAAATGATTACTGGGGATCATAAGGATACTGCGGTAGCGATTGCCAAAGAAATTGGGCTTGAGAATTATGCAAATGCATTGGTAGGAAAAGATATTGAACAACTAAGTGATGATGAATTGACGAAAGTGGTCTTAACAAATGATGTTTATGCTAGAACGACACCAGAGCATAAACTGCGCTTAGTTCATGCAATCCAAAAAAATGGGCAAATCGTCGGAATGACTGGGGATGGTGTCAATGATGCACCAGCTCTTAAACAAGCGGATATTGGTATTGCTATGGGAATCAAAGGAACTGAAGTGACTAAAGACGCAGCGGATATGGTTTTGGCAGATGATAATTTTGCTACTATCACCTTAGCGATCAAAGAAGGTAGACGAGTTTACGAAAACTTGAAAAAAACAATTTATTTTTCTTTACCAACGGCATTTGCACAAGGGTTATTAGTGGTAGTTTCCTTATTGTTAGATAGACCGTTACCTTTAACTTCTGTACAAATTTTGTGGCTGAATATGGTGACGACAATTACATTGTCATTTGCTTTAGGGTTTGAACCGTTAGCAAAAAATGGAATGGATAAACCACCTCGTAATCCTAAGGAAAATATTTTAGATCGATATGCTGTTTTCCGTATCGTCTATGTGTCACTCTTATTAGCAGCCTTAGGTTTTTTAGTTAATGGATTTTTAGAAGGGCGCAATGCTTCTGAAGCTGTTATGCAAACGACATTGATAACAACCATCGTGTTTGGTCAAGTTTTTTATATGATCAATTGTCGGGAAATTTATAAGTTTTCGATCAATAAAAGTATCCTCTCAAATAAAGTATTATGGTTATCTCTGCTCGTTTTAATTATTTTACAAGCATTGTTGACTTACACGCCGATCATGCACCTAGCATTAGGGACAGCAGCTATAGGTTGGCCATATATCAAATTAGCATTACTTTCAGGGCTTGTTGTGTTTGTAGTAGTAGAACTTGAAAAACTAATTACTCGAAACCTGAAAAAAAATTAAAAGAATTATAGAGGTATTCTGTTTAGAAAAAACGGAATACCTCGTTTTTGTTAAGTGCAACTTGACAAAAAAATTGTAAATATAAACAAAAGTAGCCTAAATTGAAGTTTAGAGAAAAAAATGCTGCAAAAAATGATAAAATAGTGTTAGCTTACTCAATTGAACAATTGATTTCAAACGGAAGAGAGATGAAAGTATTGAAAATCAGTAATCAAAAATTTGGAGAAAATGCTATTTTGTATTCGCTTACGAACGACAATGGGTTGACAATGAATGTCACGAACCTAGGAGCTAGAATCGTTGATTTGATCGTGCCAGTTAACGGAGAAAAGCGGAATATTGTATTGGGATTTGACACTGCCGAGGAATATCTGTCTAAAGACATGTATTTTGGCGCAACGATTGGTCGTGTTGCTGGAAGAATCAAAGACGGTTCATTTTCAATTGATAATCACAAGTACCAATTACCAGTATCTCCTGAAAATGGTCATACCTTGCATGGAGGGCCGGAAAGTTTTGAGGCAAAAATCTGGAAAGCGGAAATAGAAGAAAAAAGTAATCAAGTTTCTGTTATATTTTCTTATATGAGTCCTGATGGAGAACATGGTTTTCCAGGAGAATTAAAAGCTCGTGTAATCTACTCCTTAACAAACGAAAATGAATGGATCGTTGACTATCAAGCTGAAACAGATCAACCAACGTTATATAACCCAACAAATCATGTTTATTTTAATTTGACAGGGGATGTCACACAATCAGTTGGTGAGCATGAATTATTTGTAGATGCTGACCGATTTGCAGTAGTCGACAGTGATACAACTGTTACAGGTGAATTACGCTCAGTTGATGAGACACCTTTTGATTTTAAAGAATCAAAGAGTATGAATCAAGTATTTGAGACACGTTCTGAGCAAAATAACTTGGTCAATGGTTTGGATCATCCATTTATATTAAATCGTACGGGTTTTGATCAGCCCCAAGCAATTATTACTGCACCCAAAAAAGATCTTTCTGTTGAGATGTATACTGATCGACCGGCAGTGGTTATTTTCACAGCACAATTTGGAGAAATGGGTCCAGAGGTTCGAGGGGAGAAATTAGTCAATCATGGTGGACTAACATTAGAAACGCAAGTCAGTCCAGGAGCTGTTGAATTCGATGGATTTGGCGATATTATTTTATATCCAGAGACAATTTATCAAAGTCGAACAATTTACAAAATCAATTGATCAAAAATAATCATGCGGGAGTGGTATGAATGACGGAAAAATTATTAGGTAGCATTGAAGCTGGCGGTACAAAATTTGTGTGTGGCGTCGGAAATGACGAGTTAAAAATTATTGAAAGAGTTAGTTTTCCCACCACTACGCCAGAAGAAACAATGGCTCTAGTGATTGGTTTTTTCAAAAAATACAACTTAAAAGCGATTGGCATTGGCTCTTTTGGACCAATCGATATCCATAAAGGTTCACCAACTTATGGACATATTACCTCGACACCTAAATTAGCTTGGCAGGATTATGATTTTGTTGGGGCGATGAAAAAAGAATTTGATCTTCCTATCGCATTTACAACAGATGTAAATGCTGCAGCTTACGGAGAATATGTTTCTGGAAATGGCAAGGGTTCTTCCAGCTGTGTTTATTATACGATTGGCACAGGTGTTGGTGCTGGTGCTATCCAAGATGGTCATTTTATTGAAGGGTTCAGTCATCCAGAAATGGGTCATATGATCGTAAAAAGACATTCAGATGACAAATTTAAGGGGAGTTGTCCATTTCATAGCGATTGCTTAGAAGGTATGGCAGCAGGTCCTGCGATTGAAAAAAGAGCTGGAAAAAAAGGGCAGGATCTATCAGAAGAAGATTTAATTTGGGATATCGAAGCATATTATATTGCACAAGCAGCTTATAATACCACGTTAATGCTTGCGCCAGATGTAATAATTTTTGGTGGGGGAGTAATGAAGCAACGCCACATGTTAGTTAAAGTCCATCGTGAATTTGAAAAGCTGATCAACGGTTACGTGAAAACACCACCATTAAAAGATTATCTTGTGACACCTAAGTTAGAGGATGATCCAGGAACGATTGGGTGTTTAGCATTAGCTAAAAAAGAACTGGAAAATTCATAAAAAAAGCAATCAGGATCGTTTCCAAGTCCTGATTGCTTTTTTTATCGACTGATTTTTATGCTTAACTATAGTACATTTTTACTTTGATATCTTGATTATAATTTCCAAAATCTTTACCAAATAATGTGCAACCTCCAATATTTTCAGCATCATTTTTGACCTCAATGCGTAATTGCCAAGTATCTGTTCGTTCATCAATATCAGATAATTTCACAGCGGAAAGCGGCTCACCTTCCATATAGGTACCATGATTCATGATGCGAATCGTTTTTAGCAAGCCATATTGATTAAGATTATCAGGATACCAATCTGGAGTATACTTGCCCCGTATGTCCGCAAAGTCACCTGGACTTGTCCATGTTCCGAGCTCAATACCATTCAAAGAAAAAGTGATATCAGAAGGCCAATTGTCATTAGAAAAAGGAAACTCAGAAGAAATCTCCATAGAAAGTTCGATCATTTCTAATTTTTGATCTGAAGTCAAAAAATTTGGTGTTTGATATTCTAAATAGCCTTTAGTAAACCACAAAATTTGAGCTTCCATTCGGCTAGGATCCATAAAATATTTAGGTTCGTCCACTTTTCCAATAAAATGAGTCCCCGTTGCTAGCCCACAAGTTGGTTCAACCGAGTAATTCGTATAATGACCAACAGGAATCGTTGTTTCTAATGTATCAAACGCATTAAAGATTTTTTCAGGAAAGTGAATTTCAATATTATCGACGCGTAGGCTTGAAATCTTTTGTTGGCCTATTTTTTCAGTTTTGATGATATTCGCATCTTCTAGTTTTTTTATATGCATAGTGACGATTGCACTACTTAATCCGAGCTCGTGTGCAATTTCTTTGATATTCATTTTTTGTTTGGCGAGTAGTTTGATGATCCTGATACGGACAGAACTAGCCAGTGCTTCATAAACGGGTAATGCTTCTTCAGAAATCTCCAGTTGCATAGTAACCACCACCATTATATATTTATATATATATTAACATATACGCTAATACGTGTAAACAGGTAAACTTATCATTACTTATTATTAATATATTTATTAATTTATAAAGTGTTATTTATAGTTGTGATTAACAATAATATTGTTGACAGCGATTTCAAAATGGATTATTATTTGTTTGTAAATAAATAGTGAGGTGATTAAATGGAAAGCAAATTAATAATTTCGAAGAGATTTGAGATTTCTGAAATTGATCCACGTATCTATGGTTCTTTTATTGAACATATGGGAAGGGCAGTTTATGAAGGAATCTATCAGCCCGGACATCCAAGTGCAAATGAACAGGGATTTCGTCAGGATGTCATCGAATTAGTGAAAGAGTTGAATATTCCTTTGATTCGTTATCCAGGAGGAAACTTTCTTTCTGGTTATAACTGGGAAGATGGTGTTGGACCGAAAGAACAGCGGCCTAAAAGACTAGATTTAGCTTGGCGTTCTTTAGAAACAAATGAAGTAGGGATGCATGAATTTGCTAACTGGATTGAATTAATTGATTCCCAAATCAATATGGCTGTTAATCTGGGAACAAGAGGGATCGATGAGGCAAGAAATCTTGTAGAATATTGTAATTTTGAAGGCGGTACCTATTGGAGTGAACAGCGTAAACAACATGGACAAGAGAAACCTTTTGGAATCAAGACGTGGTGCTTAGGTAATGAAATGGATGGACCATGGCAAATTGGGCACAAAACAGCTGATGAGTATGGACGTTTGGCTGAAGAAGCTGGAAAAGCAATGAAATTGGTAGACGACTCGATAGAGCTTGTTTTGTGTGGCAGTTCCAGTAGTCACATGCCGACTTTTGGTGACTGGGAATTAACTGTTCTGGATCATGCATATGACCAAATCGACTACTTGTCACTCCACCAATATTACGGTAATCCAGATGATGATTTGGAAAATTATCTTGCTCGTTCACTGGATATGGAGGAATTTATTCAAGGTGTTGTTGCCATATGTGATTCAGTAAAAGCGAAAAAGCATAGCAAAAAGCAAATTAATCTATCGTTTGACGAGTGGAACATTTGGTATCACTCGAATGAGCACGATGAACAAGTAAAACCTTGGCAAGTAGCGCCGCCCTTATTAGAAGATCATTATAATTTTGAAGATGCGTTATTATTAGGTTGTTTACTTATTACATTGTTAAAGCATTCTGATCGAGTAAAAATTGCCTGTCTTGCTCAATTAGTCAATGTTATTGCACCAATCATGACAGAAGCTGAAGGAAAAGCATGGCGACAAACCATTTTTTATCCATTTATGCATGTATCGAATTATGGACGCGGAACTGTTTTGACTCCAATTATTGATGCACCAACATATAAAACGAAAGACTTTGATGCTGTACCATATTTAGAAACGATTGCAGTTTTAAATAAAGAAAAAAATGAAGTCATTATCTTTGCTGTAAACAGAGGCAAAGAAACGATGAATTTCTCCGTTGAAACAACAGATTTTGCGATTAAGAAAATCATTGAGTTTACAGAGATGACAGATTTTGACATCAAAGAAACCAATACAGCTGACAAAGAACGGGTCAAACCAAAATACTCTGACCGTTATGAAGTAACCGATGGAGGTCTATCGATCGAACTTGCGCCACTTTCATGGAATATGATTCGTTGTGAATTATAAAAAGGGAGGGATTAAGATGAATTTAAAAAAATGGATTCGTTTAAGCATTATCACGTTATCAGCTAGCTTATTGCTATCTGGTTGCGGAAAAAAAGAAGACCCGAATACAATCGTTTTTTGGAACCCTTTAACAGGGGACGACGGGGCTTATATGGATAATATGGTCAAAGCTTATAATAAAACAGAGCCAGAATTTCCTGTGAAGTCAGTGGTCACATCGGATATGTACACAAAAATTTATACCGTATTGAATTCAAAAAAAGATGTTCCAGATTTAACATTGATTCATGCAGATCGTGTACCTGGTTTTGTTAAAGCGGATATGTTAGAGCCAATGACTAAAGTCCTAAAAGACAAAAAGGAAATCAAAGAGTCTAACTACCTACCTCAAGCTTGGTCTGCTGGAGAAGTAGAAAATGTTCAATACACTGTGCCTTTAGATATCCACTCGAGTGCGATGTATTATAACAAAGATCTATTAAAAAAATATGGTGTCGAACATTTTTTAGATGACGATGTCGTAACCTTTGATGAAATGATGTCCTTAAAAGGCAAGCTAGACGAAGGGGATTATCTAGTAAATAATGCCTTGCTTTCTTGGGTAATTTTAGCCGAAGTGATTAATTTAAATGGTGATATTCAAAAAGATGGCCAACCAGCAGTGAATACTCCTGAAATGAAACAAGCACTTGAATCAATCAAAAAAATTGTAGAAGCTGGACTTATGACACCGAACGGAGAAGATGGATACTTAATGTTTCAATCAGGGAATGTATTGTTTTCAACTGATGGGACTTGGACATCGACGGCCCATGATGAAGTGGATGGTTTAAATTATGGTGTAACCAATATCTATGCCTATTCACCTGACAAATTTACAAATCGGGCATCCTCTCATATGTTTTCTATGCTTAAAAATGAAGCGAGAACAGATGAAAAAGAAAAAGGCATCGCAGAATTTTTAGAATATGTTCGTGAGAATTCGATTGAATGGGCTAAAGCGGGACAAATCGTAGCGAGTAAAGAAGTAGTTGAGAGCCCGGAGTTTAAGGATTATAAACAATCTTACTTTACTTCAAATGAAAAAGAATTAGATTCGCTGCATATTTTCACGTATGAGTATTATCCTTATATCCAAGAGGCGCTTGATACGTATGGGTTGGATATTATTTATGGCGATACTAGTATTGAAGAAGGCTTGGCGACTATGCAGAAATTTGTAGAAGATAAAATCGCAGAAGGAGACAACGGCGGATAAAAGTAAACAATAAATAGACTGATTAAAAACTTGTGCCAAACTATGTAGAAAAAAGCAGCTCTTGATAGATTAATATTTTTTAAGAGTTGCTTTTTGATCTTTTCTCCAAGAAAGGAGTATTTTTACTATGAAGAAAAAGGCAAATCTAAAGCCAATCTTATATATAGGGCCACATTTGTTATTGTTTATTGTTTTTATTTGTCTGCCAACAGTTTACGGTATTTATGCGTCATTTACAAAATGGAATTTGATTGGAGAACCGCAGTGGGTTGGGTTAGATAACTACAAAACACTTCTATTCGATCGTTCATCGACCTTCCATTTTCAATTTACAAATGGACTGAAAAATACGTTGCTGTATGTTGTTTTGATGGTCCCCTTGTTAATCGTCATTCCTTTACTGATTTCTGTAGCTTTAGAAAATAAAAAAATTCGTTTTAAAAGCGTGTTTCAAGGGATTCTGTATATCCCTGGACTTGTTTCGATTTCAGCAGCAGCGTTGATTTGGTCGTTGATGTTTCATTCTAAGTTGGGAATTGCGAATAATTTATTTGGTTTGAATATTTCGTGGGCGTCTCAGCAACCTTTTGCGTGGTTTTTGGTTATTATTGTTAGTTTATGGGGCGGGATTGGGGGAAATATGATTATTTATCGAGCGGCAATTGCCGGGATTTCTCCAGATTTGTATGAATCTGCTGAGATCGATGGTGCTAGTTCTTTTCGAAAATTTTTGAATATTACCTTGCCTTCGATAAAATTTCCGTTGATTTATACGTTAGTGATGACGACAGCTGGCTGTTTTAATGTATTTGCGCAACCGTTGATGATGACAAAAGGCGGTCCGAAACAAAGCACGCATGTCTTGATGATGTATATTCGAACGCTTGCATTTGGACATGGGGAATCGATTGCTGGTATGGCTTCTGCGATGGCTGTACTTTTAGGACTGATTATTTTAGTTATTTCTGGTTTCCAATATTATGTCATGAACAAAAATACGGATTAGGAGGAACAAGGAATGAAAAAAAATGGAGCAATTAGCAAATGGCTTGCCTATATATTTTTAAGCGTTCTTTGTGTGATCTGGATCGTACCGATCATTTTTGGGTTGATGACGTCGTTTCGTTCTCAAAGCGAGGTAGTTTCTTCTGGTTTTCGTTTATTGCCAGTGGATTGGATCGTTGATAACTACATAGCGATTTTAGAAAATACATCCACCGCACCGATTCTACAATGGTTAGTCAATTCACTTTTTATTGCTGTCAGCCATACGATTTTAGTGGTGATGGTTGTCTCCTTGACTGCTTACGGATATTCTAGGCTGCGATTTAAATATCGAGATCAGCTATTCTTTTTGCTACTAGGAATCTCAATGTTTCCAGGGGTTGTGAATCTGATTCCTTCTTATAAAATCATCGAGACGTTTGGTTGGGTCAATTCGCCTTTAGCGATGATTATTCCTGGTCTTGCTGGAATGGGAAATATTTTTTTAGTTCGACAATTCATGAAAGGGATTCCAAAAGAATTTGATGAGTCTGCACGGGTTGATGGAGCAGGTGAATTTACGATTTATTCTCGTATCATTTTGCCGATGATCAAACCTGTATTGATTGTGACAGGGCTCTTTTCTTTCACGGGTTCTTGGAATGATTTTTTATGGCCGGTAATTGTTTATAGTGATGTTGAAAAAATGCCGATTACCGCAGGATTACTGCTATTACAGGATATTTATGGGAATTATCGCATGATCGGGCAATTGATGGGTTCAGCATTTTTAGCGATTATTCCGACGATGCTCCTGTTTTTATTTGCTCAAAAGTATTTTGTACAGTCTATGAATTTAAATGCAGGTGTGAAGGGCTAGGTGACAGCTTGAATGAAAAGAAATACAGAGAAAATCTTATTGTACTGTGGTGGAATTTGGAATATTGTTACAGCTAGTTTCACGATTCTTGGTTATTCTTCTTGGTTTAAAAAAACAGGAATCGAAGCTTTAGAAAAAAATCGTCAGTTGAACTATGTAAATAGTACGATGGTAGATTCTATTACCAAAGTCATAATGATCTTTGGGCTATTTACGTTAGGAGTGGGGATCATTAATCTTTTCGTGGTTAAAAGCTTAAAAGCGAATCAGATTGATAGAAAGGTGATGATTTGGTTATGGTTCGTGACAGGGATTCAATTGTTATCGTTTGACTTGATTGGACTTGTTTTCTATTTAGTTGCAAGTGTTTTGTATTGTTCAAAAAACAAAGCAATTCGTATGATAATGCAACAAACAGACACGAATTTTATACGAGTAAGCGAATAATAGTGAAAAACCAGGTATTGACTAAAAATGAAAGAAGGAAATGAAATGAAAAAATGGATGATCGGTGTTCTTTTTTCTGTATTGAGCGGGTTTGTTTTAGGAGGTTGGAACGTGAGTGAAGCAAAAGCACAAGAGTGGCAAACGCATCCAGCTAATAGAGTATCTGTCCACGATCCATCAATTACTTCTGTTATCAAAGATGGTAAGGAAACATTTTATATTTTTGGTAGTCATTTAGCTCAAGCAAAAACAACTGATTTTCAAACTTGGAACGTTCCTTTTACAACTGAGTATGAAAATCCTAGCAATAATCTAATGTTAAGAAATTTAAAAGAAAATTTGAAAGAGTCATTCAATTGGGCTGGTTATGACGATGGAAATTCAAAAGGCGGTTATGCAATTTGGGCACCGGATGTGATTTGGAACGAGAAATATGAATGGTCGAATGGTGAAAAAGGTGCTTATATGTACTATTATTCGACGTCTTCAACATGGCGTCGTTCGTGTATAGGATATGCTGTTTCTAAAACAATCGAAGGACCATACGCTTATGGCAATACGATTGTTTATTCCGGGTTTACTGAAAAAGATTCCACCGATGGCAGTACTCGAAATACCAATTATCAAAATACCAACGTCAGCCAGTTAATTAAAAACGGTAAAGTCTCTGGATTTAGTCAAAATTGGCGCAAGGATAATGGCCTAACTTATAATACTGACTATGCGCCAAATGCGATCGATCCAGCTCTTTTTCATGATCAAAGCGGTAAATTATGGATGACATATGGCTCTTGGTCAGGTGGTATATTTCTGTTAGAGATCGATCAAAAAACAGGCAACCCGATTTACCCTGGCAAAGATTCTGTTAAAACATCTGGTCAACCGATCGATCGTTATTTTGGCGTGAAATTAGCAGGTGGGTATCATCAATCTGGTGAAGGTCCTTTCATCGTATATGATCGCTCAGTGGGGTATTATTATTTGTTTGAAACCTACGGCGGGTTATTTGCCGACGGCGGCTACAATATGCGCTTGTTCCGTTCTAAAAATCCTGATGGCCCATATGTTGATGCAAAGGGAAATACGCCACTATTTGATAAAGACTCGATCAATAGTGATTATGGTGTAAAAGTGATGGGGAATTATCAGTTTGAACAAATGCAGACTGCCTATAAAGCTCAAGGGCATAATTCAGCGATCATCAGTCAAAATGGTCAATGGTATTTAGCGTTTCATACTAGATTCAATACAGGAATGGAAAATCATGAAGTGAGGATTCATACGATGTATATGAATGAAGCTGGTTGGCCAGTTGCTACACCTTACGAATATCGTAAAGGTGAATCTAGAACGGTTGCTTCGTCTGAAATTGCTGGAACTTATCAGTTTATTCAACATGGAACAGATAACGGTACGACTGTTTTACCAACAAAGACGATTCAATTAACTGTTGATGGAAAAATAAAAGGTGCTGTTAACGGAACTTGGAAGCAAACTACAGCAAGATCTGGTATTGATTTCGTCATTAATGGAGTAACCTATACAGGTATTTTGACCAAACAAAATAATGAAGCAGCAAATGCTGAGATCGTTGTGACTTTTTCAGCAATTGGCAATAACAATGAAACGATTTGGGGCAGCAAAAAATGAGTAAAATACAAAGGATGAGATAGATGAAAATTATTATGACACCCAATAAATCAGGCACTAAAATCAGTAAATATATTTATGGTCATTTTGCAGAGCATTTAGGACGCTGTATTTATGAGGGAATTTGGGTAGGAGAAAATTCGCCTATTCCAAATAAGAACGGTATCAGGACGGATGTCGTTGATGCCTTAAAAAATATTTGTGTACCCGTTTTACGTTGGCCGGGTGGGTGCTTCGCCGATGAATATCACTGGAAAGATGGAATTGGTCCCAAAGAAAAAAGAAAAAAAATGGTCAATACACATTGGGGCGGTTTGACTGAAAACAATCATTTTGGTACACATGAATTTTTTGAGTTGGTCTCACAATTAGGCTGTGAAGCATACATTAATGGCAATGTGGGAAGTGGCACGGTTCAAGAAATGCAGGAATGGGTCGAATACATGACGATGAATGGTGAATCACCTATGGCCAATTTAAGAAAAGAAAACCATCAGGTAGATCCGTGGAAAGTAGCATTTTTCGGTGTAGGAAATGAAAGCTGGGGCTGTGGTGGAAATATGCGTCCTGAATATTATGCTGATTTGTATCGTCGCTATCAAACCTACGTCAGACAATATGGCAAAGACAAAATCTATAAAATTGCTTGTGGTCCTAATATTGATGATTACAATTGGATGGAGCAGGTAATGAATAGTGCTGCACCGTTTATGGACGGAATCAGTTTGCATCATTATGCTTTAACAGGGGCTTGGGAAGACAAAGGTCCAGCACTGAATTTTCCAGAAGAACAATGGTGGTCGTTGATTGCTAGTGCGCAAAAGATGGATGAATTGATCACTAAACATAGCACGATCATGGATAAATATGATCCTGACAAACGAATTGGTTTGATCGTTGACGAATGGGGTTCGTGGTTGTCGGTAGAGCCAGGGACCAATCCCGGATTTCTTTATCAGCAAAATACTATCAGAGATGCAATGGTTGCAGCAGTAACATTGAATATTTTCCATAAACATGCTGACCGAGTGCACATGGCTAATATCGCACAAACTGTCAATGTGCTCCAAGCAATGTTATTAACAGACGGAGAGCAAATGGTCAAGACACCTACTTATCATGTGTTTGATTTGTATAAAAATCATCAAGATGGTGAATTGATCGATAGTTATGGAGATGAAAATGATACAATCTCTTATACAATTTCTAAAAAAAAGGAGAAAGTGACGATTTCTATCTGTCATTTTTCATTAACAGCATCGAAAGAACTTTCTTTTGATGGAGATAATGATTTAACACTGGTTGATGCAAACTATATTACAGCAGAATCGATGGATGCGTACAATGACTTCACTCACCCAGAAACGATTTCGATTAAGCCATTCAAGGAACTTTCTATACTCAATGGAACGCTTAACGTGATAATTCCGCCGATGTCTGTTGTTTCGATTGTAGTTGAGTAGCTGATGAGTTGTATTGGTTGTGAAATCAAAGAATCTACCACTAATTTAGATGTACAACAGTTGATTGAGGAACAGTTACTTCTTGAAACAAATGTCGTCAAAGAACAAGTCAAAATAAAACGAATAAAGTTGTGTGAGACATGTCCTTTTAGAGTTGCTCACACTTGTTCCAAATGCGGTTGTTTTTTTGAATTTCGAGCTAGTTTAGCAGTTAAAAAATGTCCAGTTGGTCATTGGTGAAAGAAGACGAATCGATTGACTAAAAGGAACAAGCTGAAAAATGATTGAGACATCATTTTTCAGCTTGTTTAGTGTTTAGCGGTAATACATTTTTACTTTGATATCTTGATCGTGATTACCAAACTCACGGCCAAATAATGTGCAGCCGCCCATATTATCTGCATCCTCTTTCACTTCGATTTTCAATTTCCACGTATCCATTTCACTTTTGATATCGGCTATCGTAACGTCTGATAAAATATTGCTGTCCACATTTGTTCCGTGATGCGTAATTCGGATCGTTTTAAGTAAACCATATTGATTGAGATGATCTTCCCACCAATCAGGTGTTAATTTCCCTCTAGCATCGTAGAAATCCCCTGGACTAGTCCAAGTGCCTAATTCAATATCATTTAAAGTGAACGTGATATCAGACGGCCATTCATTATTTGCAAAAGGAAATTCAGAAGAAATCTCAAAAGAAATTTCCAACATTTCTAGCGTGTCTTCAGCTTGCAGAAAATTAGTAATCTGATATTCAATAAAGCCTTCGGTAAACCATAATATTTTAGCGTTCATTCTTTCTGGGGCCATAAAATATTTTGGCTCATCAAAAATACCAATACGGTGCGTTTCTGTAGCTAAGCCACATGTTGGTTTGACTTGGTAGTTTGTATATAAACCAACAGGAATCGACGTTTCATAGGTATCAAATGCATGAAAGATTTTTTCTGGAAAACTGATTTCGATAGTGTCGACTTTTAAACTAGAAATTTTTTGCTGACCAACTCGTTCTGTTCTGATCAAATGGGCTTCTTCAAGCTTATTGATGTGCATTGTCACGATAGCGCTGCTTAAGTTCAGTTCTTTAGCTAATTCCTTGTTGTTCATTTTTTTCTCCGATAGTAGCCGAATGATATGTAGTCTTACTGAACTTGCTAAAGCTTCATAGGTTGATAAAGATTGATCTGAAATATCTAGTTGCATATGCTCCCACCTATTCATAGTTTTATTTACGTCCATCGTATCATCTGAGGTATATTTTGTAAATGTTTAATATAAATGTTAATCGATGGTTTTAATTTATAATATGATTCGTATAATTGTTATTGACAGCGTTTGCAATTAGGTATATTATTTAGTTGTAAATGAAATGAAGGAGGTTTAATCAGGTTTTGGTTAATGATTTTGGCTAAGCTTTTACTACTAAATTAACTAGGGAGAGAAAAAAGATGAAAGCATGGAAGAAAATTTTAGGAGCATCACTTGTGTTAGGTTGCAGTCTATTATTGTTAAGTGCTTGCGGAGGAGGCAATGAAAAAAAAGCTTCTGAGTCAGCTGACGGCAAAACAAAATTGACCTTTTGGAATGGTTTTACAGCATCTGATGGAGAGATACTACAAAGTATTGTTAACGATTTCAATAAGAAAAATGATAAAGGTATCACAATTGAAATGGATGTCATGACTTGGGCGAACTTAAATGAAAAGCTTCCACCTGCGATTTCTTCTAAGACAGGCCCTGATTTTATGTTGCTGAATTATGGAGACTTTGCTCAATATGTTAAGAATGGTGCCGTTCAACCATTAGATGATTTTTGGGACTACAAAGGAGTCGACAAATCTGATTTCACAAAAACTGCTTTGGAATTAGGAACAGTGGATGAACAACAATATTATATTCCAATGCAAGTTCAAGGGATGTATACCTATTGGAACAAAGATTTATTTAAAGCTGCTGGCTTAGATGAAAATAAACCGCCGAAAACTTGGGATGAGCTAACTGAAATGGCACCAAAATTAACAGATGCGTCTAAAAATGTTTCTGGGTTTGTTTTTAACAAAGATGGTACCGCACCATTGTATAACTGGGTTTTAGCGAATGGTGGGAAATTAGTGAACGATGATTATACAAAGTCGGAATTTGCCTCACCTGAAACGTTAGAAGTACTGAAAAAAATCCAAACAATGATTCATACGGATAAAACTGGTCCAGAATCCATTTCTGGTGCTGAAATGGATAATTTGATGAACGCTGGGCAATTAGCAATCGAGTTAAATGGTCCATGGTTAAACAATGGTTTGAAGAAAAATGAAATCAATTATGGTGTCACAACGATTCCACAACTTATTGCTGGAAAAAATGAACATGCAATTTTAGATGGTGTAGGATTTGGTATTCCAGCCAGCACAGATGATTCGAAAAAAGAAGCTATCTATGAATTTATTAAATATTGGAATACAACAGAAATTGGTAAGAAATGGAGTATTGAAAATGGCTTTCCGCCATACTTGAAATCCGTTAGTGAAGACGCTGAAGTCAAAGCAGATCCAATTGTCTCAGAACTAGGGAAACAAATAGAATTTGCTAAACCATTCTTACCGGGATTCGATCAACTACCTTCGATCAACAACGATATTATGAATCCATTGATCGAAAAATTATTAGCTGGTGATGATCCTGAAAAACTAATGAAAGACGCTGACAAAGCAATCAATGACATGTTAACTAACAAATAAGTAAGACGGATGAAAACACACTCATTAAAGAGTAAAAAATGAGTGTGTTTTCGCTTGATTGTTTCACTACATACTCGCAAAAAAGGGGATGGAAAACAGATGAAGAACTATAGGACATCACTTTCAACTTATTGGAATAAACCAAGTCGAGCGGGGTATCTTTTTCTCGCACCATCAATTTTGGTTTTGCTGTTTTTTACAGTGATTCCGTTGATTGGGACATTTGCACTCAGTTTTTTTAAAATCAATATATTCTTTACGAATACTACGTTTACTGGTTTTGACAATTTTCTCCGGGTATTTCAAGATGAACGAGCGGTTCGATCGTTGATCCATACATTGTATTTTACGTTACTAGAAACACCGGCTCAGATTATTGTAGGCTTGCTATTTGCAGTTTTATTATCAAAAAACACAAGATTTAATCGTTTTTGTCGATCAACTTTTTATATTCCCGTTATTTGTTCGTTGACATCGATTGCCATTATTTTTTCAATGCTGTTAGATCCAAATATTGGTGCGATTCCTTACGTACTTTCTCAACTAGGCATGCCGATCCCTCAATTTTTTAGAGATCCAACGCTTGCAATGCCTACAGTCGCTTTTATGACGGTTTGGAAAAACTTTGGAGTGACTATGACGATTCTCTTAACAAGCATTCAAGGGATTTCACCTTCATTATATGAATCAGCTGAAATGGATGGGGCAACTAAAAAAGAGCAATTTTTTAATATTACGTTGCCGCAAATCGTGCCTTCATTAGGCTTTTGTATTTTGACTAATTTGATTGGTTCAATGCAAGTCTTTGACCAAGTTTATGTAGCAACAGGCGGTGGTCCACAGTTTAAAACAGAGACAGCCGTACAATATATCTACAGCCGAGGATTTTCTGCACCGTATGAGTTAGGTTATGCTTCCTCATTATCTTCCGTGTTGTTTGTATTAGTGGCAGTTATTGCTATTACAGCTAATGTTTACATGACAAGAAAAGAACGCCAAATGAAATAGGAGATGAAAAAAATGACAGAACTTGTAGAGCATTCAGCAACACTTGATAGAAGTCCTGCAAATAAAGACAAAAGGTCGCTGAAGAAAAAGGATAAAACCTCTATTTTTACTAAAATCGCAATGACGATCATTTTAGTAATTATTGCCTTTCCTTTTATTTGGTTAGTTATTTCATCATTTAAATATGAAAAAGATATTATCTCTTTTCCACCTAAAATTCTTGCGGATAAGTATACCTTTGAAAACTATATTAAAGTGTGGTCAACGATTCCTTTACTAGACTATATCAAAAATACCGTTATATTTTCAGGCGGAGTTGTGTTGACGTCAGTTTTCTTTGACTCACTAGCTGGCTATGCATTTGCCAGAATGAATTTCAAGGGAAAATCAGTTTTCTTCTATTTTGTGTTACTAACAATGATGATCCCTTTTCAAGTCTTTATGATTCCGTTGTTTATTGAAATCAATAAATTAGGCCTGCTTGATACGTACGCTGGGTTGATCATTCCAAAAATGACGAGTGCATTTGGAATATTCATGATGCGATCATTTTTTGTAACATTACCAAAGGATCTAGAAGAAGCCGCTCGGGTGGATGGACTCAATGAATTTAAAATATTTTTAAAGATAATGTTGCCGTTAAGCAAACCAACAATGTTGTCCCTGGCGATTTTTACCTTGATGAATAGTTGGAATGATTTATTGTATCCACTTATTTTAACAAGCAGCTCTAAGATGAGAACGCTACCAGCTGGTTTGGCCTTATTTACTGGACAAAATATTTCCTTTTATGGCCCAGTTATGGCGGGAACAGTTATTTCGATGTTGCCGCTGCTGATCATTTACATGTTTGCTCAAAAGTACTTTGTTCAAAGCACGGCGATGTCTGGAATGAAAGAATAGGGGGAAGAAAATGAAACTGATCAATAGTCGATTTTATGGCGCAATGATGGTGATTACGGATTATCTATTGTTAGGGTTATTGTGGCTGATTTGTTCATTTCCGTTGATTACTATTTACGGGGCATCTGTTTCAATGATTTATGTGGTGGATCAATGGCATGAAGGGGAAACAGGTACTATCCTGTATCTGTTTTTTACTAAATTCAAAGAAAAGTTCATTCGTAGAATCCTTATTTCCGGCTTGTTTTTGCTTAGTTTCAGTGTGATCTATTTTGATTTTTCACTATTATCTACTCTATTTTCGGACGATAAACCAATCGTTGTTGGGTTGATTGTAACTAGTTTGATAGTGGGGTTACTTTTTATAAATATGACTTTTATCGATGGTATAACAAAGGGATTAAACTTCGTTGAGTTATTCAAAGCAACAGTGCTCAGTTTATGTACAAATTTTCTTTTAGATATGCTCATTCTAGTACTAGTTTTAATCAATGGTTTTCTAGTGTTTCTATTGCCAGTCACTGTTTTTTTTACACCGATCATCTCGGCAATAGGAATCTATAAAATAAGTTGCAAAAAGAAAATGTTCATTCACATAAGGCGAAATTGAAGGAGGGAAAGTATGCCGACAACGATAGAAATAAATAAGGAATTTAAAGTGGGCAAAATCAGTCCGCGATTGTTTGGTTCTTTTATCGAACAGATGGGCAGCGTGGTTTATACAGGGATTTACGAGCCAGAACATCCGGATGCCGATGAACATGGTTTTCGTTTAGATGTGTTAAATAAAATTAAAGCATTAAATTTAGGGATTATCCGTTATCCTGGTGGAAATTTCACTTCAGGTTATGACTGGACAGATACGATTGGACCGATAGAAAATCGAAAAACAAAACTGGAGCTTGCGTGGCGTGGGATTGAACCAAATACTTTTGGATTGAACGAATTTTTTGATTGGCTCAAATTAGTTGGCTCTGAACCCATGATGACGGTCAACCTTGGAACAAAAGGGATCGATGATGCACGTAATCTTGTTGAATATTGCAATTTTCCTGAAGGAACTTACTGGAGTGATTTGCGAAAATCTCATGGGATTAAGAAAACACACGATGTTAAAGTGTGGTGTTTAGGGAATGAGCTGGACGGACCTTGGCAAATAGGTAGAAAAACAGCGTATGAATACGGACGTTTAGCAAATGAAGCATCAAAAGCGATGAAATTGGTTGATGACACGATCGAAACAGTTCTAGTCGGAAGTTCCACTCCCAAATTGGATTCTTACCCTGAATGGGATCGCGTTAGTTTAGAACAAGCATATGAAACAGTTGATTATTTGGCACTGCATAATTATATCGATCGTTGTCAAGATGAGGATTTAAGCAAAAAGGCGCCGCGCGAGCCAGACGATACACCAACTTACTTAGCTCGTTCCATCGAATTTGATAAGCAGATCGAAGCGGTGATTGCCACATGTGATTACGTAAAAGCATTAGTCCGCAGTGACAAAACAATGTATTTGGCTTTTGATGAATGGAATGTTCACAACTTTCCAGAAAAAGAACATCGCAACTTTGAATTAGGTAGTCCAATTGATTGGTGTCACTTTTCGATGGAAGATACGTTGTTATTTGCTTCAATGGGTTTATCGATTTTAAGACGGGCTGATCGTATCAAAATTACTTGTCAGTCTTTGTTAGTGAATACGATTCCCTTGATATTGACGGATGCCATGGGACAATCGTGGTGTAATCCAACGTATTTTGTTATGAAAGATTTGAGTAATCTAGCGAAAGGGACCGTCTTACAAAGTGTTTCATCAGGGACTCTTTATCATACCGATATCTATCAAGAGGTGCCATATATCGATTCAGTGGTTGTGGATTCAGAAACAGAATTGATTTGTTTTATCGTCAATCGTTCCGCGGAGGAAGAAAAGATTGTTGTAAACACAACGATTGATTTCTCAGGAGAAATTAGTCACTCAGAATTATCTAGTAAAAATTTAGAAGATACAAATACAAGAGAAAATCCAACTAATGTTCAACCAAAAGAGGTAAAAGGGCGCGTCAGTCTTACGAACAATCAAATCGACATCACTGCCGCACCTTATTCTTGGAATGTGATAAGAGTTGGAAAATAAGGGAGTCAATGTCTATGTCAGGGGAAAATCCGCAAAAAATTTATACAAACCCAATTGTTTTAGAAAGAGCTGATCCTTGGGTCTATAAACATAGTGATGGTTATTATTATTTTACTGGTTCAGTGCCAGGTTATAAATCGATTGAACTTCGTCGGGCTAGATCGTTAAATGATTTAGAAAATGGAGAACGAATAACGGTTTGGAAGGCGCCAGAAACAGGACCAACGAGTTGTTTGATCTGGGCACCTGAAATCCACTTTGTACGAGGGAAATGGTATATCTATTTTGCCGCAAGTGACAACGAGGAAATTCGCAATGAAAACCATCACCACCGCATGTTTGTTATTGAAAATGCTGAGGAAGATCCTATGAATACAAATTGGGTAGAAAAAGGGCAAATCAAGACCCAATTTGAAAGTTTTAGCTTGGATGGTACGATGTTTGAACATCAAGCACGTCTTTATTACGTATGGGCACAGCAAGATCCAGTTATTCCGGGTAATTCTAATTTATACATTTCAGAGATGGAAAATCCTTGGACTCTAAAAGGGAAACAAACGCTATTATCGGTGCCTGAATATCCTTGGGAAAAAATTGGATTTTCTGTGAACGAGGGCGCCGCAGCAATCATCAGAAACGGTAAAGTGTTTATCACGTATTCAGGTAGTGCGACAGACGAAAATTATGCTATGGGTTTATTATGGGCAGATGAAAAGAGTGATTTACTGAATGGATTCTCTTGGAATAAAACGGTTGAACCTGTTTTTAAAAGTTCTCCCGAAAATCAACAATTTGGTCCAGGACATAATTCATTTACAGTCAGTGAAGATGGCAAACGTGATGTAATCGTTTATCATGCTAGACCAGAACCAAACAAGGTAGGTGATCCTTTAAACAATCCAAATCGTCATGCGAGAGCACAAATTTTCGAATGGGATGAGAAGGGATTTCCAGTTTTTGGAGAACCAGTTCGTTGAATCAGAGATAAAACAATTAGTATTGGAGGGCTAACTGTGGATGATAAAAACAATAGCATCAAGGCAGATATTGTAAATGGTCGTACCTCGTTAGGCATTGAATTCGGTTCGACGCGCATCAAAGCTGTATTGATTGGCTCAGATTATACCCCGATTGCTTCAGGCAGTCATGAATGGGAAAATCGTTTAGAAGATGGAAATTGGACATATGCGCTTAACGATATTTGGCAAGGGCTAAAAGACAGTTATCAAACTATGGCAAAAGAAGTCACAGAAAAATATGGTGAAGTACTTACAACTATTGGTTCAATCGGCTTTAGCGGTATGATGCATGGCTATTTAGCATTTGATAAAAATGGAGAGTTACTCGTTCCTTTTCGGACATGGAGAAACGCTTCAACTGAACAAGCTGAAAAAGAACTGACCGCATTATTTGAGCATAATATTCCTCAAAGATGGAGCATTGCACACTTATATCAAGCTATTTTGAATGATGAAAAACATGTACAGGAGATTGATTATATTACAACTCTTTCTGGCTATATTCATTGGCAATTAACTGGTAAAAAAGTCATAGGAATCGGAGATGCTTCTGGCATGTTCCCAATTGATGCCGCCACAAAAAACTATGATGTTGGCATGGTAAGACAATTTGACGATTTGATTCGTGAACAAAGATATCCATGGACATTAACTCAGATCTTACCTGAAATCCGCATAGCGGGTGAAAAAGCTGGTCAATTAACTGAAAGCGGAGCAAAACTGTTAGACATAAGCGGAACTCTTCAAAGTGGAATTCCGATGTGCCCACCAGAAGGAGATGCTGGAACTGGAATGGTTGCAACGAATAGTGTGGCAGAGCATACAGGAAATATCTCAGCTGGAACCTCTGTGTTTGCTATGATTGTTTTAGACAAACCGTTGAAAAAAGTTTACCCACAAATTGATATTGTCACAACACCATCTGGTAGTTTAGTGGCGATGGTTCATGCGAATAACTGCTCGTCAGAGATCAATGCTTGGGTACAACTATTTAAAGAATTTGCTGAAATGATCGGTGTACCCATCCAAACAACAGAATTATTTGAAACCTTATTTTTAAAAACACTCGAAGGGGACAAAGATTGTGGTGGTTTGCTTTCTTATGGGTATTATTCAGGCGAAAATATTACGGGAATCAAAGCGGGGCGCCCTTTGTTTGTTCGCACACCTGAGAGTAAGTTTAATTTGGCTAATTTTATGCAAGTTCATTTATACTCGGCTTTTGGCGCATTAAAGATCGGTATGGATATTCTATTAAAAGAGGAAGCGGTACGGATCGATAGTGTTGTCGGACATGGCGGTTTGTTCAAAACGAAAGAAGTTTGTCAAAAAGTTGTGGCATCAGTGATGGACTCGCCAGTTTCTGTGATGGAAAATGCTGGAGAAGGCGGTGCTTGGGGGATTGCTTTATTAGCCGCTTTTATGCGCGAAAAGACAGCGGAATTGACTTTAGCGAATTACCTTACTCAAACGATATTCATTAACGCTGAAAAAAACACTGTGGGTCCAAATCAAGAAGAAAAAGCTGGCTTTGAGCTTTTTATTGATTGTTATAAAAAAGGACTGCCAATCGAGCAAGCAGCCGTTGACTACCTGCAGTAGAAAGAGAGGAATCAATGATGTTAGAACAGCTGAAAGAAGAAGTTTTTCAAGCAAATCTTGAATTGCCTAAACAAGGACTGATCAAATATACCTGGGGAAATGTCAGTGCGATCGATCGTGATAAAGGACTTTTTGTGATTAAACCTAGTGGCGTTGATTATGAAACATTGACTGCTGAAGACATGGTCGTTTGTGATTTAAATGGACAAGTAATTGAAGGAAAACTAAACCCATCTTCAGATACACCTACGCATGCGGTGTTATACCAAAAATTTCCTAAGGTTGGAGGAATTGTGCATACCCATTCAACTTGGGCGACGATTTGGGCTCAAGCTGGATTAGATGTACCAGCGATGGGCACAACTCATGCGGATACTTTTTATGGATCAATTCCTTGTGCACGTTTTTTAAATCAGGCTGAAATCAATCAAGGATATGAAACAGAAACAGGTAATGTGATCATAGAAACATTTGAAAGGCGAAACATCGATCCTATGGAAGTTCCAGGTGTTTTACTTCATGGACATGGCCCATTCACGTGGGGAAAAGATGCAAAAAGTGCAGTGATGAATGCAGTTGTTTTGGACGAGGTGTGCAAAATGAACTTATTTGCTAGAGAGCTCAATCATTTTGCTGAAACCTTACCGCAACGTATTTTAGATAAACATTATTTACGCAAGCACGGGACCGATGCTTATTATGGTCAAAAATAAAAGAATTCTTTGAAGGAGCGAAACAAATATGTTAAAGACAGGTAAAAAAGAATTTTGGTTTATCGTAGGTTCGCAACATTTATACGGAGAAGAAACATTATTAGAAGTAAAAAAGCATGCACAGGAAATTGCAACTGGATTAAATGAAAGTGGAAAATTACCATATCCAATCGTTTTGAAAGATGAATTAGCAGTTTCAGCGGATGTCATTACAAGGATTATGAAAGAAGCAAACTACAATGATGAAGTTGCTGGCGTAATTACATGGATGCATACATTTTCTCCTGCAAAAATGTGGATCAGAGGCACGCAATTACTACAAAAACCGTTGTTGCATTTAGCCACGCAATATAACGAAAGTATCCCATGGAGCACGATTGATATGGATTTTATGAATTTAAATCAAGCAGCTCATGGGGATCGGGAATATGGGTTTATCAATGCTCGTTTAAAGATCAATAATGAAATAGTCGTTGGGTATTGGCAGCATGAATCTGTTCAAAAACAAATTTCTGAGTGGATGGATGTAGCAGCTGCTTATGCGGAAAGTTTTGCTATCAAAGTTGCTCGTTTTGGTGATAATATGCGGAACGTTGCTGTGACAGAAGGGGATAAAGTTGAAGCGCAAATCAAGTTTGGCTGGGTGGTTGATTATTATGGTATCGGCGATTTGGTTGCCGTAATCGATCAAGTAACAGATGCCGAAATCGATGCATTGTTTGCCGAATATAAAAAATTGTATGATTTTGAACTTGGAGAATATGCAGAAGAAGTTTGGACAAAACATGTTAAAGAACAAGCTCGGATCGAAATCGGATTGCGCCGTTTCTTAGAAGAGGGCAACTATTCAGCTTTTACAAGTAATTTTGAGGACTTATATGGTATGAAACAATTGCCAGGCTTAGCTGTTCAGCGTTTAATGGCGGAAGGCTATGGTTTTGCAGGTGAAGGAGATTGGAAAACAGCTGCGATCGATCGTATGATGAAAATTATGGCTCACAATGAAAATACTGGTTTTATGGAAGATTATACGTATGAACTAACACCAGGAAAAGAAGCGATTTTGCAATCTCATATGATGGAAGTGGATCCGACACTAGCAGTCAATAAGCCAAAAATCGTGGTTTCGCCATTGAGTATGGGCAATCGTGAAGATCCAGCTCGTCTAGTTTTTGACGGGAAAGCCGGGTCAGGAGTGGTTGTTTCTATGGCCGATTTTGGCACGAATTATCGTTTATTGATCAATGAAGTGGATGCATTTGAACCAACTGAACCAGCACCTCATTTACCTGTTGCCAGAATTCTTTGGAAAGTAAAACCTGATTTTAAATCCGGCGTTCATTCTTGGATCCAAAGCGGTGGGGGGCATCATACCGTTGTTTCCTTGAACCTTTCTTCCAAGCAAATCGTAGCTTGGGCGAAAATGGTTGATTTGGATTATGTACTGATTAAATAGTTTTAAGCAAAAAGTAAGCCAAACAATTATGATGAGAAGTCCATCATAAGTGTTTGGCTCTTGTTTATTTTAAGCGTTCATCATGCATTAACTGAATTTGTACCCCAAAAGGATCCTCTACAATCCCGTAAGCACCACTGAAAACATTTTGATTCAACGGTACAATGATTTTGACACGATCATCTGATGTTAGATTGGAATAAAAAGTTTCAATTTCGACTAAATCAGCACTTTGAATACACAAAGAAAAGTTAGTACCTATTTTAAATGATTGGGTTGGATCCATTGAATCTTCTGCAATCATTAGTTTCGTTTGACCAATTTGTAAAACTGAATGGGAAATGAATTGTTTATTTTCTTCTGTCACTAGGAAACTGTCATCTCTTTTGGCCATGTCTTCATAGGTCACAACGAGTAGCTCTTTAGCTCCTAAATGTTTTTTATAAAACGCCAAAGCCTCTCCAGCACGTCCATTCATGGATAAAAATACTGCAATTTCTAAAGTCATATGAATTCCTCATTTCTTTTATTTTCTTTCCACCTTTAGTATACTGATCAAAGGTGTCAAAACATGATACTTTTAGGAGGAGTTATGAAAAAAGCAGAACGCATCAATGATATGATTCTTTTTTTAGCCAATAAAAATAGTTTTAATTTAAAAGAATTGATCGATCGATATAACATTTCAAAAAGTACAGCGCTGAGAGATATACAGTCACTTGAAGAAATTGGTCTACCGATTTACTCTGAACTTGGAAGATATGGTAAATATCAACTGTTGGATACTCGGATAGTGGCTCCAGGTTTATTTACAGAAGGTGAGATTTATGCTCTTTATTTTGCTTTGTTAACGTTAAAAGGTTATCGCTCTACACCGTTCAACATGGAAAGCAGTACACTTGAATTAAAATATAGTCAGGTTCTGCCAGAGAAGTTACAGCAAAAACTTTTATTAATGCGTAAAATCATTACACTTGAGCAAGTCAATCACAGCAATGTCAGTCAGTATTTAAAAGAAATCGTTGAAGGAATCCTTCATGAAAAGATCTTTAACATTCGGTATGCAAAAAAGCAAGAAAAAGTGTCCATCAAGGCTCAATTTATTCAGCTTTCTTCTAAGTTTGGCCAATGGTATGCTAGAATTTGGACGATTGAAACCCAACAAATTCGTGTCATTCGTTGCGATAAAATTGAGTCACTAGAAGAAGAAAACCGTCAAGATTCACTACCACTTGAAATGCTATTAGAAAAAGCTGAAACGTTTTATCAAAAGGAACAACTAACGTCATTTTCAATCAAAGTCGATGAAAAGGGCAAAGATATTTTTTCTAAGGAAAACTACCCTTCAATGTCAATCCAAGTATCTGAAGAAAATTATTTGATTAGCGGGTACTACCATATAACCGAGGAAGAATTTATTACGAATTACTTACTTCGGTTTGGAACATCAATTATACAAATAGAGCCGACTCAATTAAAAGCAAGCCTGTCAAAAAAAGCGGCATCCTTTGCTGATTACTGGGGTCAGTTATAGCATTTTGTAAAAGTGACAAATAACATAAAAGGTGTTAAAATGAATTTAACTTACAAAAAGTAAGCGTTTTGGATGGATCATTTTTCGTCCTAAAAACAATGGAAAAGGGAGGAAAAAAATGCATTATCTATTTGAAAAAGGTGCGCCCAACGGCAAAAAATTACTATTACTTCATGGTACTGGAGGAGACGAAACATCATTGCTCGACATTGCTCGTTTCTTGGATGAAGAGGCTACGTTACTTTCATTTCGCGGAACAATTCAAGAATCAGGGATGAATCGCTTTTTTAAGCGAAACGGGTTGAATCAATTTGACCTAGTTAGTCTAGAAGAAGAAAGTGACCGCCTGATCCAATCTATCACATCAGTTAGTGAAGAAAAAGGTATACCTTTAGAAGAATGGGTTATTGTTGGTTATTCGAACGGTGCTAATATTGCGGCACACATGTTGTTGGAACGTACGACCGCTATCAAGTATGCTATTTTGTTTCACCCAATGTCTTTAGGTGTCGACACCCAAGATTTTCCACTTGCTGATAAGGGGCTGTGGTTGTCTGTGAGTGAAAATGACCCTATTGTTTCAAAGGAAGCTTCAAATCAGCTGGTTCAACAATTAAAAAATCGCCAAGCAGCAGTTACAATTACGACGACTAATTCAGGTCATCAAATAACTATGGACGAAATCAATCAAGCAAAACAATGGTTGAGTGGGCGCTAAATAATTCGTTGATAAAAAACAAAGCGAATCGTTTGTAGCAAGTTAAAAAGGATGCTATGCTAGTTATGTACTATAAATTAACTAGGAGGGATTTTCACATGGCAGATTTAAATGGACGCGTAAATGATGCAAAAGACAAAGTTGAAGGAACAGCTAAAGAAGTTCAAGGTAAAGTAACAGATGATAAAGGCAAAGAACTTGAAGGTAAAGCGCAATCAGCTTTTGGCGATGTAAAAGACAAAGCTCGTGATGCCGGTGATGATATCAAAGAGGGCGCTGAAAAATTAGGCGACAAAATCAAAGAAGGCTTTGAAGATATCAAAGAAAAATTCCATAAACATGATAAATAAAATATGAAAACAGCAGATGCGTAAAAATCGCACCTGCTGTTTTTTTAGTTTTTCAGTAACTCTTTCAGTACAGGCATATCATGAACTTCATATTTTTCTTTAAATTCATGGATTTCGTTTTCACTGAATTTTTCAGGGTCTAAAACCAATTCCTCAACAGGCAAAGGACGTGTATTTCTAATTTTCACATCGATCACTACAGGACGTTCACTATGTTTAGCTGCTTCAAAAGCGGGTTCTAATTGACTATATTCTGTAATTGTAAACCCTTTGGCACCAAGAGCTTCACCAACTTTTCCGAAATCAGCTCCTTGTAAAAAGACACCGAATTTCTTTTGCTCACTGTCTTCTTGTTCTGCTTCAATGAAGCCAAAAGAGTCGTTTGAAAAAACAACATTGATGATCGGTAATTTGTATTTCACTTGGGTAATGATATCTTGCATGACCATAGCAAAAGCACCATCACCACTCAAGGTAAAGACTTGCCGATCAGGATAACTTAGCTGAGCTGCAATACCACCGGGAACAGCATTGCCCATGGTAGCAAACCAACCAGAAGTCGTGAATTTTTGTTTGCCGTTCATGTCCAACAGACGAATCGCATGAATGGTTGTATTCCCAACATCTGTGACAAAAATTGCTTCCTCATCAGCGATTCGACGGATTTCTTTAAAAACAGGCTCGACACGAAGTGGTTTATCTGACGTATCATCGAAACTTCTTAACCAAGCAACCCAGTTTTCTTTGTTTTTTTGATTGGCTTTTAGCCAGCGATCTTCTGGGCGTGATTCACCTAGTTCAACCATTCGTTTTAACGCTTCCCCGGCATCACCTAAAATCGCAATATCTGTTTTATGTCGTCGTCCTAATTTTGTTGAATCAATGTCGATTTGAATAAATTTAGCATCAGGGTTAAAGAAATAAGCAGCAAAAGGGAAATCACTACCGGCAAATACAATCAAATCTGTTTCAGCTAACGCTTCGTTTGCAGGTTTAGTTGCCACACGAGCAGCAAAACCGAGGAAGTTTTCATACGCATCTGGAACAATGCCTTTACCTAAGACAGCCGAAATGATCGGCATTGAAAAGTGTTCAGAAAAAGCGCTGATTTCTGGCCAAGCACCACGAGTTCCTTGTCCAATATAAAGAACGGGCTTTTCAGCAGCTTCGATCAAAGAAACAGCCTTTTTTAAGTCATTATAGTGTGGCATAACTAAAGCTGTTCGATGATTTTTTGCGGTTGAAACCTCTTGAACAGGAATTTCTTTGGTACCAAAATCAACAGGAATCGTTACAACGGCAACGCCATTATGCTTATATGCGGCTTTAATGGCTTCATCCACAACATGAGGCAAACTTTCTGGGGTCATAACAGTTCGATTATACACGCTGACATCTGCAAACATAGGGTTTTCATTTAATTCTTGGAAGGAATTGTAATTCATAGAGCTTGAAGCGACTTGACCTAAAAGCGCTAAAACAGGGACATGATCCATCTGCGCATCGTATAACCCGTTGATCAAATGAGTAGCACCAGGTCCTGCAGAACCAAAAGCCACCCCAATTTTTCCAGTCAATTTAGCATCTGCGGCGGCAGCTAATGCCCCAACTTCTTCATGGCGGACTTGAATGTAATGGATCCTATCTTTTTCTTGGTATAAGGCATCCATTGTGGAGTTGAAGGAACCTCCTGGGATTCCGTAGATATGATCGATGTCCCAACTTTCTAAGACTTTGATCATTGCAACAGCAGCATTGATTGTTTCGGACATTTTGCTCACTCCATTTCTTTGTTTATGTCTATCTAAAGTATACTCTTTCTAGATTTTTGTACCAAATGAAAGCATTTTTCATTTTTAGCGTGGTCATAAAATCGGTGATATGATAAAGTTAAGTTAAGAAAAAAAAATGGGAAAGATGGGGTGTTCATAATAATTGATTGGCTGTTATCTTTAGAGGCTTGGCAACAAGCATTAGTGGGGACAGGATTCACATATTTTATGACAGCTTTGGGCGCGGGCTTGGTCTTCTTTTTTAAGGAAATCAAAAAAGATATTTTGAATATGATGTTAGGCTTTGCTGCTGGTGTGATGATTGCTGCAAGTTTTTGGTCATTGTTAGATCCAGCGATCAAGCAGGCAGAAGAAAATGGTAGTATTGCTTGGCTTGTGGTTAGTTTTGGATTTGGCTTGGGTGGATTATTTTTGTATATCGCAGATAAAACGTTACCGCATATGCATTTTGGTCCGAATCATGAAAAAGAGGGGCTACCTAGTCATTTAAAGCGGACGATTTTATTAGTATTTTCGATTACGTTGCATAATATTCCAGAGGGATTGGCTGTAGGTGTGGCATTTGGGGCAGCTAATTCGGCAGATGATCCTAAAAAAGCGGTGTTAGCAGCAATTTCAGTGGCATTGGGAATCGGTATTCAAAACTTTCCAGAAGGTGCGGCGGTTTCGATACCGTTGAGACAAGAAAATTTGAGTCGTAAGAAAGCGTTTATTTATGGTCAAGCTTCAGGAATTGTGGAACCAATTGCAGGAATCATTGGCGCGGTTTTAGTAACGAAAGTAACGTTATTATTGCCGTATGCGTTAGCATTTGCAGCTGGAGCAATGATTTATGTAGTCGTTGAAGAATTGATTCCAGAAGCGCAACAAACAGTGACGAGTAAGCGTCATTTTGCGGTATTCGGTGTGATGCTAGGTTTTATTATTATGATGATTTTAGATGTAGCTTTAGGATAAAGAAAAAGGTCAAACCTGAATGATACGGGTTTGACCTTTTTACTATTTTATAAAACGCGCTCAAAAGGATCTAAACTGATTCCTTTTTCTAAAACAATCTTCGCATATTCTTGTGCAGAAAATAAAGAATGGTCTTTATAGTTTCCACACTCTTTAGCAGAAACAGCAGGAACGAAATCTGTCTCAGCGATAAAGTTCAATACTTTAACCAAAGCATCGCGAATTTCTTTTGGAGAATGTTCATTCCACATAATCATGTAAAAACCAGTTCGACAACCCATTGGAGAGATATCGATGATGCCTTCTAAGTGATCGCGCAAATTCACTGCTAATAAATGTTCCAATGTATGAACTGCTGCTGTTGGTAATTCGTCTTCATTTGGTTGTAAAAAACGTAGATCGTATTTTTCGATCAGGGCCTCACCATTTTTTTCAGTACCCGCTAAACGAACATAAGGGGCTTTAACTGTATTGTGATCTAATTCAAAACTTTCAACACGTGCCATATTATTCACTCCTTCAAATTAAGTAAATGTCGCTTTTAACTATAACAAAATAGTATAGAAAGTCAATAGATTCCGTCTTATCAACGGTTGTTCTAAGAATTTTGTTTTGCAAAAATTTTCGCTAGTTTTTTCAATAACTCAGGTGCATCTTCTTGGTCCATTACAACTTCGATCCATTGTAATCGTTTTGTATCTTTTCTAGCGGTCTTCATGACTTCATCTAACTCGATTGTTGTAGTGACTTTGTAGGTTGCAACGGTTTGGTCATTTCCACCAAATACTAAGGGTAAGTTTTGATAATCCCACATCGGAATATCATTGTATTGTTCTGTTGCGCCATGGATTTCTCGTTCCACTGTATAACCATTATTGTTGATAACAAAAACAATTGGGGTCAGTTTTTCTCTTAAAGCAGTCCCTAATTCCTGCACAGTCAGTTGCAAGGATCCATCACCAATAAACAAAAGATGCCGACTCGCTTGATTGGCAAGTTGACTCCCTAATGCAGAAGGGAATGTGTAGCCAATCGAGCCCCATAAAGGCTGGCCGATAAAATGCATATTTCTTTTTAACGCAACATTTGTTAAGCCAAAGAAAGAGGTGCCTTGTTCGCCAATGACAGTATCGCCTGGAATAAGGAATGTTTCTACCATTTCCCAAAATTGTTTTTGTGATAGTTTTTCATCTTTGATTGCTTGACTTGAGATTCGAGTTACTGGTTGTATTTCATCTTCATATCTACAAAAAGAAAGAGTTGTCAAAGCCGAAACAAAACGATCTAACTGTACTGCTTCAAATGTTTCGCCATAAAACAAAACTTCAGTGCTGCCAATCGAAATAATTTGTTGATCTGTAAAGCCAAAACTAAAGCCAGACGTAGCAGAATCTGTCAACTTAGCACCTAATAGTAAAACCAAATCTGCTGTATCAACACGATTTTTTAGTGGTTCTTCCGTTGTGGAACCTGAGTAAGTGCCTAAATAATGTGGGTCTTCTTCATTAAATGCGCTCTTTCCAAGTGGTAAAGTTGTGATTGGCAGATTAAATTTTTGGATAAATTCATCCAATTGATGTTCAATATGGTAACTTAAAATCTCATGACCAGCAATCACAACTGGATTTTTTGCTTGAGATAATGCTTTTTCAACTTTATCCAAAATAGCTGTTTCAACATCCGTTAGTTTTTCCACTGATTGACTTAACGGGCTTAGAGGAGGAGTCACTTTGAAATCTGCAACATCAATCGGTAAATTAATATAAACAGGGCGTTTTTCAATCATAGCAATAGTGAGTACACGATCGATTTCAGTTAAAGCATTTTCTGCTGTTAGATGAGCAATAGCCGCTGTTACTTCTTTATGCATTTTTTCAAAGTGTAGAAAGTTGCCGTCGCCTAATGTGTGGTGGACAAGTTTTTTATCATTCTGAACGGTCGTTGTTGGTGAACCCACAATTTCAACAACAGGCACATTTTCTGCAAAGCTTCCTGCTAAACCATTGATAGCACTTAATTCGCCAACCCCAAACGTTGTGACAAACGCTGAAATCCCTTTTGTTCTAGCATAGCCATCTGCCATATAAGCTGCATTCAACTCATTCGCATTGCCAATCCATTCAAGATCTTGTCTTGCGGTTATGTGGTCTAAAAATTGTAGGTTATAATCACCAGGAACGCCGAATATTTCATCGATACCCAATTCTTTTAAACGGTCTAATAAATAATCCGCTACAGTATACATCTAATCATCCTCTCAAAAATGTGGTGCTAAAACAGTATAAATCTGCAAAAATAATTAGTCGACTATGTTGCACCAATCATAAGAACGCCATTAAAAAATGATTTGAACGGTTAGTATTCCGAATTTTCTTTTTCTTTTTTGACAAAATTAAAGCAAAATCATTTTACTTCCTATGTAGTAAAAGTCAATATTATGGTAAAATAGAAAAAGCAACTTTCTTCAGGAATTTGAGAGGAGATCAATAAGTATGAAAAAAATGTACAATGTTGCCGTGGTAGGCGCAACTGGTGCTGTGGGTACCAAAATGATCCAAATGTTGGAAGAATCATCATTACCGATGAATCAGGTAAAACTTTTAGCTTCAAAACGTTCTGCGGGAAAAGAAGTAACGTTTAAGGGGCAAACCCTTGTAATCGAAGAGTTAGTACCTGAATCATTTACAGACGTGGATATTGCATTATTTAGTGCAGGAGGCAATATCTCAAAACAATTTGCACCAGAAGCAGTGAAACGCGGAGCGGTCGTTGTTGATAATACAAGTCACTACAGAATGGATCCAGAAGTACCTTTAGTAGTGCCAGAAGTCAATCCGAAAGCGTTAAAACGTCATAAAGGAATCATTGCCAATCCGAATTGTTCGACGATTCAAATGATGGTAGCACTTGAACCTATCAGACAGGCATATGGTTTAGACCGTTTGATTGTTTCAACTTATCAGGCAGTTAGTGGAGCAGGGATCAATGCAATGGAGGAGCTAAAATCACAAGCATTAGCGTATATCAATGGTACGCCTGCGGATCAATTAGAAGCGGCTATTTTACCAGCTGGTGGCGATAAAAAACACTATCCAATCGCATTCAACGCATTACCTCAGATCGATGTCTTTGCGGACGCTGATTATACTTATGAGGAATGGAAGATGATCAACGAAACGAAGAAAATCATGGAAGATGACAGCATCAAAGTGGTTGCAACCTGTGTTCGGATTCCTGTTTTATCTGGTCATTCTGAATCGATTTATATCGAAGTTAAAGAAGAAGGTTCGGATGTGAGCACAATCAAAGAATTGATTGCTAATGCGCCAGGTGTTGTTTTACAAGACGATCCAAGTAAGCAACTTTATCCGCAAGCTTTAACAAGTATTGATCGTAAAGAAACATTTGTTGGAAGAATTCGTCAAGATATTGATATTGAGAAAGGCTACCATATGTGGGTTGTTTCGGATAATCTATTAAAAGGTGCTGCCTGGAATTCAGTTCAAATTGCGGAAACATTACATGAGATGGATTTGGTAAGAGTTTAAATGTTTGTTTAGCTTTGTAGGCTAGACTCTGTAAAAAAAAATCTGCTTGTGAAAAAAAGTTACAAGCAAATTTACCTGTTTTTCTACGAGTCTAAACGAGCCTGCTACGCTTTTAAATTAGGAGGTAGTAAGTATGAATTTAAAAAATGCAACGATCATTACAGCAATGGTTACACCTTTTGACGAAAGTGGGGCAATTGATTTTGCTAAGCTGCCCCAATTAGTGAATCACTTGCTTGATCACCATACAGAAGGTATTATTTTAGCAGGAACAACAGGGGAATCACCAACGTTAACACATGATGAAGAAATCGATTTGTTTAATGAAGTAATTCGTTTGGTTGATGGTCGAGTTCCAATCATTTGTGGTGTGGGAACCAATGATACACGGGATTCTGTTGAATTTGTGCAAGAAATATCTGCAATTAGAGGTATTGATGCTGGTTTGGCTGTCGTTCCGTATTATAATAAACCAAACCAAGAAGGATTATATCAACATTTTAAAGCAATTGCTGAGGCGAGTGATTTGCCCATCATTATATATAACGTTCCAGGGAGAACGGTGGCAAGTCTTGATGTAGCAACGACTTTGCGCTTAGCAGAATTGGATAATATCATTGCAGTCAAAGAATGTTTCGGTTTAGATGCATTGACCGAGTTGATAGAAAAGGCGCCAAAAGACTTTTTAGTGTATACTGGGGAAGACTCCTTAGCTTTTTCAAACAAAGCTTTGGGCGGACAAGGTGTAATGTCAGTTGCCAGCCATGTTTTTGGAACGGAAATGTATGACATGTTTCAAGCGTTGGATCAAGGAGAAATTAAAAAAGCTGCAAGCATCCAGCGTCAGTTATTACCTAAGATGAATGCACTGTTCTCAGTGCCATCTCCGGCTCCCGTAAAAGCTGTATTGAATCAAATGGGTATTTCCGTTGGTGATTTACGTTTACCTCTTGTACCATGTACTTCTGAAGAAAAGGCGAAAATTTTAAGCATACTGGATCTTTGATTCAGTATGAGAATATAGAGAGGTGAAATGAGTGAGTACAATAAAAATCGTTCCATTAGGCGGCGTTCGTGAAAATGGTAAAAATATGTACATCGCAGAAGTGGAAGATGAAATTTTTGTACTGGATTGTGGATTAAAATATCCAGAAAATGAGCTATTAGGAATTGATGTGGTCATTCCCGATTTTACGTATTTGGTGGAAAATATCGATCGTGTCGCAGGGATTTTCTTAACACATGGTCATGCCGATGCAATCGGAGCGTTACCATATCTTTTATCTAAAGTTCATGTACCAGTATTCGGAACGGAATTAACCGTTGAGTTAGCAAAATTAAACGTAGGAGATCATGCAGATTCTAAAGATTTTAATGATTTCCATGTGGTTGATGCCCATACAGAAATTGATTTTGCACATGCAACAATCAGCTTCTTCCGAACAACACACACGATTCCAGATTCTATTGGAATCAATTTAAAAACTAAAGAAGGTAACATCGTCTACACAGGAGATTTCAAGTTTGATCAAAGTGCGATTCCAATGTATCAAACAGATTTTGGTCGTTTAGCTGAAATCGGCAATGAAGGAGTTTTAGCGTTGTTGAGTGACTCTTCTAATGCAGAAAACCCAACTCAAATCGTTTCTGAACTTCAGATTGCAGATGAAGTTTTTGATACAATCCGTTATTGGGAAGGCCGCATTATCGTAGCTTGTGTGGCGAGTAATTTACAACGTGTACAGCAAGTTTTAGATGCTGCCCACAAATCCGACCGTAAAATTGTTTTAACTGGGCAGGATTTCCAACGAATCATCAACACTGCCATCAAATTGGACAAATTAAAATTACCTAGTGAAGATTTAATCATCAGTGTGAAAGATATGAAAAAATATCAATCTGATCAATTAGTGATTTTAGAGACAGGAACGATGGGGGAACCAATCAAGTCATTACAAAAAATGGCTAATGGTACACATCGTGTCATTAAAATCAAAGAAGGCGATTTAGTTTATATCACCACAACGCCAACGACTGCGATGGAAACGGCTGTTGCTAAGACAGAAGACATTGTATACCGTGCAGGTGGTGTAGTGAAACAAATCTCTGATAATCTGCGTGTTTCAGGTCATGCAAGTCCAAATGATTTACAGTTGATGCTAAATTTGATGAAACCAAAATATTTTGTTCCGATCCAAGGTGAATATCGTCAATTGGCAGCCCATGCAGATTTAGCCCATGAATTAGGCATTCCATACAAAAATATTTTCATTACTGGTCGAGGGGATATCCTTGAATACAGTAAACAAAAAATGAATGTTGCTGGCAGTACAACTGCTGATAACATCATGATTGATGGAATTGGTGTGGGAGATATCGGAAATATCGTGCTTCGTGATCGTAGAATATTATCTGAAGATGGTATTTTTGTAGCTGTTGTCACAATCAATCGTCGCGAAAAAAGAATTGTTTCACCTGCTAAAATCACATCAAGAGGTTTTGTCTATGTGAAAACAAGCAAAGACTTGATGAAAGAAAGTAGCAGTATCGTAACCGAGATTGTTGAAAAGCATCTTGAGAGCAGCGATTTTGAATGGAGCAAGTTAAAGCAAGATATTCGTGAGCAACTGAGTCGCTACTTATTTGAACAAACCAAACGTCGTCCAGTGATTCTTCCTGTTATTATGGAAGCAACGCAACGTAAAGGACGCAAATCAGCAAATTAACCAATAAAATCACTCAGTTAGTTATTTAACGACTGAGTGATTTTCTATTTGAAAAGCAGAATAATGAAGGGAAAATTTTTTTACAGATTCCATTTTTTTCGTTACAATAAAGAAGTAACGCTATCTTGCCTAGTGGGATTTGTCTCTTGAAAAAAAGATAAAATATGTTAGTGATAAAAAGCATCACTATCCTATTTTTCAACGCCCCTTAACAAGCCCATTACACTTTTAAATTGTCTAGTTCTATGGGCTAGGCTCTATGAAAAAAGATAAAATCTGTTAGTGACAAAAAGCATCACTACCATATTTTCCTATTTTTCAACGCCCCTTATCAAGCCCATTACACTTTTATTTTAAGGAGGGATCAAATGGAAAAGAAACAAGAAACTCGTTGGATCAAATTTCTTGGTGGAAAAAATCTATTATTCACACTTGTTGCTTTATTGTTGTTAGGTGCAGTGATTTTTATTTTTCATCAGGTTGGTTTTATTTTTGGTCCGATCGGTGTTGTGTTCAAAACAATTATTGGACCAACAATTTTAGCGTTGATTTTGTATTATTTATTCAATCCAGTCGTCAACTGGTTAGAAAAACATAAAGTGAAACGAGTGTATGGTGTTTCGGCTATTTTTATTATTTTGATTGCATTGATCGTTATCGGTATTATTTTAGTTGTTCCGATTCTGCAAAAACAGGTGGATGGATTAGTCAAAAGCTTTCCACAATATATGGACGATCTAAATAAAATGGTCACAGATTTTTTCCATAATTCTGCATTAGAAAAACCTTTAGCCAATGCTTTAGATGGTATTCAAAGATGGTTTGATAACGTTTCAGATGGCATAGGAAGTTATTTTAGTAAAGCTGTGGAGGGAGCTTCGACGGTCTTTTCTACCTTGACTGGTTTTGCACTTGTGATGGTAACGGCTCCAATCATTACTTTTTTCTTATTGAAAGATGATCGTAAGTTTTTCTCTTTTATTTTGAACATTATACCCCCACGTTTTAGAAACGATGCGAAAGAAATTGGGGCAACAATGAGTAGCCAAGTTGGTGCCTATTTAAAAGGGCAAATTTTGGTGTCGATCGCTATTGGTATCTTAACATTCATTGGTTTTTGGCTTGTTAAAGTACCTTATTCAGGAACGTTATCGATTATTGTTGGGATTACTGCCGTGATTCCTTATATAGGACCTGTCATAGCATTCATTCCAGCTGCAATTGTCGCATTGATGGTGTCATTTGGTATGTTTATTAAAATGAGCCTAGTTTGGATGCTTGTCCAAATGTTGAATGGACATTTGATTGCACCTCAAGTGATGGGAAAACGACTAGTCGTGCATCCATTGACGATTGTGATCGTATTATTGGTGATGGGGGATTTACTAGGGATGTTCGGCTTGATTTTTGGAATTCCTATTTATGCTATTGCCAAGGTGCTAGTTACCTATATTTTCCGTAAATTTAAACAACGTTACAATCAATTTTATGGAGATAGTGGAGAATATGAAGACACTGAATTTTCTAAAGAAGAATATTTAGATGAATAATTAAAAAAGACGATTGAACTTGTGCATCCAGCAAATGATTTGCTGAATCTTATAAATTCAATCGTTTTTTTTATATAATCTGAGCAAAATAAAATGTCTGGAGAAAAAAAGAAATTCGTATCTTTTGTAATACTTTTTTTTAGGCGTTACAATTTAATCAGAAACGAAAGGACTAATCTCAAAGGAGGGAAGTATATGAAACGTTTGCTGAAAATTATTTTTTTATTTATCATACTCATACTGTTTATCGGAACACTGGGCTCACTTAGTCAGTTGGTCGATATTCCTTGGCTGTCTTACCAAGTAGATGGGCTTCTTTACAATTATCCTTGGTTATTCAGTTTTTTTGAATGGACTTTACTTATCTTAGGAGGTCTTTTACTGCTTAGTTTGGTGGCAGTACTTTCAGTTTCTGGACGAAGAAAACGTCTAGTCATAAAGGACGGTAAGAATCGGATCGAAGTACCTAAAAGCACTGTAGAACAAATTGTGAAAGATGCTTACAGCACCATCATCCATCCAGATAAAACGAAAATGACAGTTAGAATCAAGGGTAAAGAAAAAGTAGCCATTAAATTGAAAGTTGATGTTCGAAGCAAAGAGCGTTATCAACCTTTAGGAGAAGAAATCAAAGAAGCGGTACAAGGAGCATCAGACACAGCCCTGGAATCAATTGATAGCCGCGTAACGGTTCAATTAAGAGAAAAAGAACCGACAGAATCTACAGCTTTTGGTAAAAAACAATCACGAGTGATATAGGAGGGAAACGTCATGGATCAAGAGAAAAAAGAACACTGGCTCAAGCAGCTTAGACCGTATCGTTTTCGGATTATTTGGACAACCTTGTTTTTCCTATTAGCTCTCTTGTTATTACTGATTGGCTTTGGAAAAACATTGGTCTTACTAATTTTCGCAGCCGTTGGATTTATTATCGGAAAAATGCGGGATGAAGATTTAGATATCTATTCCTTGATAGATTCAGTTAGATCTATGATAGGAATTTAAAATTATATTGAAGGAGTGAATGCAAATGGCAGAGGCAGTAGAGAACAATACAAGTGGATTAAAAGCAAAATTGACGTTCGGTGATGTTGTGATCAAAAAAATCGTAGGTGTGGTTATTTCTGATATTGATGGGATCTTAGGATTGAGCGGCAATCTTTTTACCGATTTTGCTGACCGATTTAGAGATAACGAAGATGTGACAAAAGGCATTGGAGTGGAAGTCGGAACAAAACAAGTAGCGGTAGATGTATCCGTGATTTGCAAATACGATGTTAATATTTCAACTGTCTTTGATCAAACTGTTGAACTAGTAAAAGAAGCGATTGCTCATATGACTGGTTTAGAGCTGATTGAATTTAATATGAGTGTGGATGATGTTATGACAAAAGAGCAATACCTAGAAAAATATCGTGGCAAAGAGAGTAATGACAATGAGGGGAGCAACTAATCTTTTTTAAGAGATAGCCGTTTTATTTATACAGAAAAAAATAACGAGAAACAGAACGAAGAAAGTTTTGTTTCTCGTTATTTTTGATGCTTCGAATAGTTTAAAACGGAACCTAATCCAGTAATCCATTTTCCACTTGTAACAAGAACATTTTGATACTGAGCCCGTCATGTTCAGAACTACCTAAATAGCCTGTTAATTGCCCATTTTTGCCAATCACTCGATGACAAGGAACAATGATCGGAAGCGGATTTTTGCTGTTTGCCTGACCGATTGCTCGAACTGCTTTTGGTGAACCAATAGCTTGAGCGATTTCTAGGTAACTGCAGGTTTTTCCATAAGGGATTTGAGTAAGAGCGGCCCAAACTTTTCTTTGAAACTCAGTGCCGCTTTGGATGGATAACGGGACAGTAAAATGCGTTCGTTCACCAGAAAAATAGTCTATCAGTTCTTTTGCGGCTTGTTCTGTAAAAGAATTTGTTTGATGGTTTTTGAGCTCAAAAAATGAGACTAAGGTCAAGCCTTTATGATCGGCATCTAGCCATATCGGTCCAAAAGGTGCAGTGATTTTCATTTTGATCTCCTTTAATTTTATGGTTACTTTATTATACTTCATCTAGAAGTATGGTACTATACTTTTATATACTGAAATTTGGAGGCCTGTTTATGGAAGAAATCGTCATCTTTCACACGAATGATTTGCATTCACATTTAGAAAATTGGCCCAAAATCAGGCGGTATCTGATCAGTCATAAAGAAGAATATGAGAAATTAGGTAAAACCGTAATAACTGTCGACTTGGGAGATTTTGCTGATCGTTGGCATCCATTGACAGAAGCAACCGATGGTCAAGCCAATATTGAACTGATGAATGCTGTCGATTATGATGCAGCAACCATCGGTAATAATGAAGGTGTCGGTAATTCCAAAGAGCAATTGAATCATTTATATGATCATCGAAATTTTGATGTTATATTAGGTAATTTATTTGATTTAAACTCTGGTCAGGCGCCTGATTGGGCGAGTTCCTATAAGATTATAGAAACAAAAGATAAAGCTAAGATCGGTTTGATTGCTTTAACCGCCCCATTTCCGTTAACCTATAATCCAAATGGGTGGGATATACGTTCGACCAAAGAGATATTGCCATCATTGCTTAGAGAAATTCAAGCAAAATGTGATGTTATAGTCTTAATGAGTCATTTGGGCATTGACGAAGATATTAAAATAGCAAACGAATTTCCTGAAATCAATGTATTATTAGGTTCTCATACGCATCATCTGTTTAAAGAAGGAGAAAAAATCAATGATACACAACTATCTGCTGCTGGAAAATTTGGTCATTATCTTGGAGAAGTTCATTTAACAATCGATAATGTAAAAATTATTCATAGTGAAGCAAAGGCAGTATCAATGGCTGAACAGGAAACGTTAGCTGAAGATCAAAGAGAAAGTGACGATTACTTAGCTTTAGGCCATCAGTTGTTGAAGGCGAAAAAAATCGCGAAGATCGATCATCCTCTTTTAATCGAGATGGCGGCTGATCATCCTTTGATCGTGACAGCATTAAAAGCTTTAAAAGAAAAAGGCCAGACAGATGCAGCGATTTTAAATAATGGGTTGTTTTTATCAGATCTACCAAGAGGAATCATTGATGCAGATCAGCTTCACGAAACATTACCTCACCCGATGCATTTGATTCGTGTGACCTTATCTGGAGCAGAACTGATTCGTATGCTTAAGGAAATGGAAAAAAATCGACACTATTTACGAAAGTTTCCAATTACAGGAATGGGGTTTCGTGGTAAAGTCTTTGGTGAATTGTATTATGACGGAATCACGTATGATAAAGAAAAAAAACAAGTTCTATGGAAAAATCAACCCATCGATTTTAAGCAGAACTATACGTTTACTACAGTCGATCACTTTATGTTCATTCCTTTTTTTCCAACGATCGAACTTGCAGGCAAGGTTGAATTTTTGTTTCCGGAATTTATCAGAACAGTTTTAGGTGACTACTTGAACATGCACTATCCAATCCAATAAAAACAAGGTATAATAAAGTCTAGGCGGTGAAAAAATGACAGAAAAAGTAAAAAAAACATCCAAATCAGCTAAACCATTTAAACAAAAAGAAGAGACAACAGCGACGTTAACAGAAGAAATCACTGCTGTCCTTGAAGAGATAAAAGAAGAACCTGTCAAAGAAAAGAAAAAAGGTGAAGTCGTAACACTTGTTGATGATAAACATGTGACGATCGGTACGCGCGAGTATCTTTTAGTAAAAAATCATCGGGAAGCTTTTGATGCAGAGAGATTAGGAGAACGTTTTAGCGATGTTCTTTCAAGATATGATTATATTGTTGGTGACTGGGGTTACGATCAGCTTCGGTTGAAAGGTTTTTTCAACGAATCAAATCGCAAAGCTGCACCTGAACAGAGAATCGATACGCTAGAGGATTATTTGTATGAGTATTGTAACTTTGGCTGTGCGTATTTTGTGATCGAGCGAGTTGGTGGGAAACGTGAGAAACAACAAACACGCCGCAAAAAACCAAACAAAAAGCCAGCGAATTACAACCAAGCGCACACAGATGAAAAACGTGTGCCTGTAACAAATAAAACAAAACCTGTGATTAAAAATCGCAAAGAAAATGAACCGAAAAAACCAGTTGTTGGAAAACAAAATAATGGTGCTGGCCAAGGCCGCTCATTTACTATTCGTCAACGTGAGGAGTAATGATTTGTGAAAAAGCATTATCAAGGATATTTGATTGATTTAGATGGTACGATTTATTTAGGCAAAGAAGTCATTCCAGCAGGGAAGAGGTTTGTTGAACGTCTTCAGGAGTTAAATTTGCCTTTTCTTTTCGTGACGAACAATACAACAAAAACACCAGAGGCTGTTTCAGATCGATTAGCACAAGAATTCGATATTCATGTATCAGCTAAAACTGTTTATACAGCAAGTCTTGCAACAATCGATTATATGAAAGAACAAGAAAAAGGCAATCGGGTCTATGTGATCGGAGAATCCGGGCTGGTTGATTTGATTTTGTCTGCTGGTTTTCAATGGGATGAAGAATCACCAGATTATGTCGTTGTTGGTTTAGATACAGATATCAGCTATGAAAAATTTGCAACAGCTTCACTTTGTATCAGAAATGGCGCAACTTTTATTGGGACAAATCCTGATAAAAGCATTCCGACAGAACGTGGGCTGCTACCTGGTGCAGGCTCATTTATTTCTTTAGTCCAAACAGCGACGCAGACAGAGCCGATCATGATTGGGAAACCAAATGCAGTTATTATGAATGAAGCGCTAAAAGTGATGGATCTGAGCAAAGAAGATGTAATCATGGTTGGTGATAACTACGAAACGGATATTCAGTCTGGTCTTCAAAATGGCATTGATAGTTTACTGGTTTTATCTGGTTTTACAGCAAAGTCAGCAGTTGCGGATTTGCCTGAACAGCCGACTTATATTGTTGATTCACTAGATGACTGGACTTTTTGATATGAAGAGTGTGGAAAAAAATTGGATTTGGCGAGAACGACTAGGAATTGTATGCTTGATTTTGACTATCTTATCGCTGAGTATTACAATCACTATTAATTTTCGCCCGCTTTATATCGTTGATATTGATTCTTTGAAGATTTTGACCTATGTTGACATGGATAAATCCACATTACTAAAAAACTTTGGTGAGTTGATGAATTATTTAAATAACCCATTTCGTCACACACTGCAATTATCCGATTTTCCTGTATCAACAAGTGGGGCATTTCATTTTTATGAAGTAAAGCGTCTATTTTTACTATGTTATGGTGTGCTGATCGTGACGGTGGTTCCAAGCACTCTGTTTGTTTTCCATCTGTTCAAATCAAAGCGAATGTGGCGATTGATTCGTCCGTTCCAATGGGGAATGATCATCCCAGTATTTTTCGGGATTTTAATGGCAATCGGATTTGATCAGTTTTTTGTGGCATTTCATGGAGTCTTTTTCAATAATGATGATTGGTTGTTCGATCCGGTTACCGATCCGATCATAAATGTTTTACCAGAAGAATTCTTTATGCATAGCTTTATTTTATTTTTTGTTTTATTGGAGTTGTTCTTCTTAATCGGAATTATTTTAGGCAAACGACAACTGAAAAAACTGTAAAGAAGAGTATAAGTCACTGTAAGCAGACTCATTGAGTTGCTTCAGTGATTTTTTTCTATTATAAAGGTAGCTTTATAATTTTTTCAGCTTATATCAATTGGTTTTTTGGTGAATGTTGACAAAAACAACAGGTACCTTTATAATATAATTCAGGTACCTGATTTATAATTGACAATGGAGGACTAAATTATGGAAGAACAAACATTGATTGAACAATTTTTACGATTACAAGCAATGATGCAAAAATATTTTATGAAACGTCGTAGAGAACATGGACCTTTTGGTAATCCTCATAGAGGGCAAGGAAGAGTGCTGAATTTATTAAAACTTAAACCTGAAACAACTCAAAAAGAGCTATCTTATTTGTTGGATATGAGACCTCAATCACTAGGAGAATTATTAGGTAAGTTAGAGAGAAATGGATATATTAACCGCGAACCGTTGAAAACTGATCGTCGCGTGATGGTGATTCGATTGACAGAGGCGGGAAGAGCAGCAGCTGATAATAACAAGCAAGAAGAAGAAACACTTTTTGATGTACTGTCAGAATCAGAACAAGAATCGTTCAAAAATATTATGAACAAATTACTGGAAGCTTTAGAAGATGAAATTCCAGAAGAAGAGCGTGATTTTAGAGGAGCACATAAACACGGCAGACATAGAAGTCATGGTTTTGGTCGAGGACCTGGAAAAATGGATCCCCGTGATTTATTTGGAGTACCTGATTTTCCGAATAGGGGAAAATTTGACTTTGACCCATTTAAACGCAGCGATGAAGAGGATGATGGGTTTAATGATTTTTAAGTCTAGAGAAGGCAATTGAGTTTCTTGATTATTAGGAATAAAAAGAGAATTCACTTTTTATTCGGATTTCATGTGAGTGGGATATGACTCGTAGAGTTATGTTTCACTCGTTTTTTTATTAATTTTTCAATCTGGTTATCAAAACTAGTTTGAATGTTTTTCGAAATAATGTTAAACTGTTTTAGTAAATAGAAGGAGGGATCTTGTGAATGAATTAAAAGCCTCTTTACAAATTTGGGGAAAAGAATTGGAAGATGTCCATTTACCAAGATGGCATGAATTACCCGAATTAGAATTATATATGGATCAAGTGATCACACTTGTTGAACGCTACTTGTCACCAGTTATTTTAAAAGAAAAACATACATTACTCACCTCATCAATGGTCAACAACTATGTGAAATTAGGACTGATTCCAGCACCTATTAAAAAAAGGTATAATCAAAAACATCTCGCTTTTTTAATCGCAATTACGTTATTAAAACAAGTTTTAACAATACCAGAAATCAAGCAAGGTATTCTTTATCAAGGAGCAGCGGTTGGGATTCGTGAAGCTTATAATTTGTTTTGCGACGAGCAAGAAGCAGCTATAGCAGTTGTTGTTGCACAAGCGTTAGACAAGGAACCAGTTGCGGCATTTAATCAACCGATACCCGTAGAATTTTTGATTGTAAAAAGCGCAACGTTATCGTTTGCAACAAAATTGTTTACTGAAAAAGTCATTGAATTGGCACAAAAAAACTTAGAAGAAAATGGAGAACAAGAAAATGAATAAAGAAAAAATTGCTCTTTTAGTAGATTCAGGGACAGACGTGCCTCAAGAATTAGTTGAACAATATGGAATGTATATGATTCCGTTGCAGATCATTTATAAAGACCGTATTTATACAGATAAAGTCGATATCACACCAGAGGAAGTTTATGAACGCTTGCCTATAGAAATTCCTAGCACTTCGTTACCTGACGGTGAGACGATCACGAAAATTTTTGAAAAAATCAAAGCAGATGGCTATGAAAAAGTATTAGCTGTTACGATTTCTAGTGGGTTGAGTGGAACATTTAATGTTGTTCGTTTGATAGCAGAAGAATTTGATGGATTGGAAACATTTGTTTTAGATACTAAAAATATTGGAATTGGTAGTGGTCTTCAAGCTATTGAAGCTGCTAAAATAATTGAAGAAGGTCGCTCATGGGATGAAATCAAAATGACATTAACGACTAATGTGGCAAAATCTAAAGTTTTTTTCAATGTTGCAACGCTTGAATATTTACAAAAAGGTGGAAGAATTGGGTTAGTTGCTTCCATTTTAGGAAATGCTTTAAAATTGAACCCAATTATTTCATGTAATGGAGATGGTGTTTATCACACGGTTGCCAAAGCACGAGGTAGAAAAAAAAGTTTGGATAAAACCTTTGAATTAGTGAAAGCCTTCGTTGGAGACCATAAAAAATTTGTTTTGGCTGTTGCGCAAGGACAGGCGGTAGCAGAAGCAGAAACTTTCTACGAAAAATTGAAAGAACAGTTTCCTCAAGCAGAAAAAATTTATTTTGGTACGATCAGCCCTGCGCTAGTCGTTCATACTGGACCGGGGCTTATAGGAATCGGTATCCAACTTTTAGATTGATTTTGAATACCAACAAAGGAGCATTATTTAAATGCTTTTTGTTGGTATTTTTTTGATTTTCCTCATATGATTATATTTATCAATCATATTGAGATATTACTCATTAAATTTTCTCTCAATTTTAGTTGAAAGTATCAAGAAAATTTTCATGATTGTGATAATCTAGGTAAGAACATGGAGAAGGGAGGGAAATGTATGAAAAAAGCAATTGCAGAATGTCTTGGAACATTTATCTTGGTTTTCTTTGGTACAGCGACAGCTGTTTTAGGAGGCGGGATAGAAGGTATTGGCACAACAGGGATCGCTTTGGCTTTTGGCTTGACGATCATTGCAGCGGCTTATAGTATTGGTACGATTTCTGGTGCGCATTTGAATCCAGCAGTTTCTTTGGGAATGTGGGTCAATAAACGAATTTCAACAATGGATTTGATTTACTATATCATTGGACAAGTTGTTGGTGGTTTGATCGCTTCTTTTACTTTACTGTCAATTTTAAATGCTTCAGGAAGAGAAACAACAAACTTGGGTCAGAATGGCTTTGGTGATTTTAGCGCAATGGGTGCCTTAACAGTAGAAATTATTTTAACATTTATTTTTGTTTTGGTTATCATGACGGTCACAAGTGCTAAAAAAGGGAACGCAAAACTTGCAGGAATCGTGATTGGTTTGACGTTAACAATGATCCATTTGGTGGGAATTCCATTAACTGGCACATCTGTCAACCCAGCGAGAAGCTTAGGGCCAGCAATTTTTGCCGGTGGAGAAGCTTTATCTCAGGTTTGGGTATTTATCGTAGCTCCGCTGATAGGTGGCGTACTTGCAGCTATTGTTAGCAGATACTTATTGGATACTGAAGAGTAGACTTGTAAATTTTAAAATTAAATTGAGGCAGGGATGTGACTTTTAGAGTTATGTCCCTGTCTCAATTTATTTTTGACAACACTACAAATTGATAATTCCAGTTTGGTAATGGTCAAAAATAGGTCCTGATAAATTGAACTCAAATGTATCGCGGTCAACTAGCCCAACAACTTCTTGACTTTGATAGAGATCAATAAGAAGTTGCGCCATTTCTTTTGCTGTGTGAAATGTGGTAAAACCTTTGGTATAATCGTAAGTTTTTGACCCATTCGCAACTTGAGCAAATTCTGTTTCAGTTGCAGCTGGAGCTAAGACCTTTGCTTTAAGTTGGGCTTTTTTTGCTTGCAATTCTAAAGCGATAGCTTCAGTAAAGGCACTTACATAAAATTTTGTAGCGCAATACGTAGCAGCATTGGCAACATTTTTATATCCACCAGCAGAAGAAATATTGATCAACTGCGTATTTTCTTTGTCTTTATAGTCTGTGACATAAAGAGAGGATAATAATGTCAAAGCTTCAATATTTAAATGCAGCATTTGGCTAACTTTCGTTAAATCTTGATCAGCTACTGAATGATAGTAGCCAAAACCAGCATTATTGATCCATGTTTCAATATCATATCCTTTTAGAGAGCTGTAAAGAGCCAATACGTTTTTGCTTTGGGACAGATCAACTGTTTTAGTCAGAATCTCAAGTGTTGGATGTTTAGACAGAATTTCTTCTTTTAAGCGATCTAGGCGATCTTCTCTACGGGCAACTAAAATCAAATTTTTCCCGAGGTTCCCGAATTCTTTTGCTGTTTCCAAACCGATTCCTGAACTTGCCCCTGTGATTACTGTGTACTTCATACTGATTCCTCCTATTATTCAATGGTTTTAAAGCTAAATAATTCAACCTACAATAAACTTGTTTCCTCATAAAATGAGCTAATGATAAAAACGAAGCTTGATGGTACAATCGAAGTATAAGGTTTAGAGTTTACTCTAACGCAAGGAGAAATATAAAAAGGATGTGGAAAAAATTTACACGATTAGTGAATTTGCAAAAAAGATTGACATCAGCGAACATACGCTGCGCTATTATGAAAAAGAGGGATTGATTAAACCATCTAGAGATGAACATAATTATCGTGTTTATGGAGAGGAAGATCTTGATTGGGCGAAATTCGTGAATAAATTAAAAAAGACGGGTATCTCCTTAAAAGAAATCAAACGATATACCCAACTGAGAAACCTTGGTGATTCAACGATTACTCAACGTAAAAATTTATTATTAAACCATCGAATAAATATTATAGCTGAATATGAAAAAGCCAAAAGTCATTTAGAATTACTGGATAATAAAATTACATTGTACGAACAATTGGAAAAAGAATATAAAAAAGAAAGTCTCTAATGTTTGCTTCACTTATTTGTGAAGTCTCTATTAGAGGCTTTCTGTTTAAAAAAAGGTGATTTTTTTCTGTGAAGTATCGACAGTCGCTTGATCACCAATCGGAATCGTAAAAATCGGCTGCGTATGACCGAAGTTCATATCATAAATCACAGGAATTTCTCGTAATAAAGGATATTTTGCTAAAATAGCTAATAGTCGTTCTTCAGTCATTTCTGTTTCTTTTGGAAAACGTCCGATCAATAAGGCCTGAGGATGTCTTACGACTTGCAGCAAAGCAGCTAAACCACGAGCGAAATCATGATAGTCATCTTCTTCAGCATTTTCAACAAATAAAATAGAGCGTTCAAGGTCTGGTAAAAAGCGTGTACCAAACAGTAGTTGGAACGTACCTAAATTCCCACCGTAACATCTTCCGGTAACGGATTTCGAATGACTATAGACTTTCCAGTTATTCGCATGTAATACTCGCTTAGGCTCGGGTAAATACCATTCGTCTTGGCTCCAAGACTCAGAAGCCGTCACATGAAAAGCTTTTTCATCTGTTGTTGCGTGTAAAAATGTTTCGGTTTGATAGTCCTGTAGCTCATCCATTTGGAAACTGGAAAAATGGGGACCCACATAGGTGAGTAACTTTGTTTTAGCTGTGATTGCATTACATAAAGCTGTAATATCACTGTAGCCGCAAAAAATTTTAGGGTGGCGTTTGATCAATTCAAAATCAAGGTAAGGCAGTAGTTCGTTGCTGTTGAATCCGCCGATGGCCGTTAGAATCCCTTTGACGTTGTCATCTGAAAAAGCTTCATGCAAATCTTTGACTCGACTCATGATCGAAGAAGAGCCTAACACATCTTGTTCATTTTTATGTTCAGAAAAGGTGACGTGAAAACCTAAATCTGTTAATTTTTTTTCAGCGGATTTAATTCCTAAATCTGTTAAACGTGAAAAACTGCTGGATGGCGCAATGACTCGAATTTCATCACCAGCTTGTAATCTTGGTGCTTTCATTTTATCGCTTCCTTTAAAAAAACTTATTCCTAATTATAGTCAGAAAACCTTTTTTTTTGCAAGATATAGATAAGAAAGAGTAAGGACTCTTTTATCAAAGATGAAACAGTGGACAAAATAAGGTATAATGAGGGAGAATATGTTTAGACTATGAAAAGACAAAAGAAAAAAGAGGTGCCTCTTATATGAAAAAAATATTAGTTGTAGATGATGAAAAGCCGATTTCAGAAATTGTGAAGTACAACCTTACAAAAGAAGGATATGAAGTTTTCACGGCTTACGATGGTGAAGAAGCTGTTGAAAAAGTGAAAGAAGTAGAACCAGATTTAATTATCTTAGATTTGATGTTACCAAAAATGGATGGTCTGGAAGTTGCCAGAGAAGTTCGCAAAACCTATGATATGCCGATCATTATGGTGACGGCCAAAGATTCTGAGATCGATAAGGTTTTAGGATTAGAATTAGGGGCAGATGATTATGTGACCAAACCGTTTTCTAATCGTGAACTTGTTGCCCGTGTCAAAGCGAACTTGCGTCGTGGCGCTACAAGTGCTAAAGAAGCAGAATCAACAACACAATCAGAACTTTCTATAGGAGACTTAACGATTCATCCTGATGCTTATATGGTATCAAAACGAGGCAGTAAAATCGAATTGACTCATCGTGAATTTGAATTGCTTTATTATTTAGCGAAACATATCGGACAAGTGATGACGCGCGAACATTTACTTCAAACGGTTTGGGGTTATGATTATTTTGGAGATGTTCGTACGGTTGACGTGACTGTACGTCGTTTAAGAGAGAAGATCGAAGATAGCCCAAGTCATCCGACTTACTTAGTCACTCGTCGTGGTGTCGGCTATTATCTTCGAAACCCTGAACAGGAGTAGTGATTTATGAAGAAAAAAGTTCACTTTTTTCAATCGGTAAATTTTAAGATTGCATTATCATTTATTTTGTTACTATTGATTGCGATTCAAATTATCGGTGGCTATTTTATCCGTGAGCTGGAATCGACAACGATCAATGATTATAAGCAAAATGTTGATCGACAAGTGACTCAGTTGGCAAGCACACTTAGTGCAAAATTAGGTGAAAAAGATCGAGAGCGAACAGAGGTCGACGCCGATTTGAAAAAGACCTTGAGTGATTTCTCTGGATCGGAAACGATCGAAGCTCGCGTTGTTGATGATAAAGGAATCGTAAGGGCAACAAGCGATTTAAATCGACAAGGAATCGTTGGAAAGAAAAATGATTATCGTGACTTGAACGATTTTAGTGCCAAAAAATATCCTGCGATGGATAATGAGAATCGTGTATATATCAATGTTCAGCCTATTCAATCCCCGACTGGCGACACTGTCATCGGGGTTCTTTATGTTAAAAGTAATACCGAAGGCAAGTACCAGGAGATCACAGACACAGCTCGTATCTTCTTTACGGCATCTATTATAGCTGGAGCGATTTCAATCATTGTGACTCTTTTGATTGCTAGATCGATTACTCAGCCGATCGGTGAGATGCGGGAACAAGCCTTACGAATTGCTAAAGGTGATTACACTGGAAAAGTAAAAGTTTATGGAAAAGATGAATTAGGTCAGCTAGCAGAAACGTTCAATCAACTCTCTGAACGAATTGAAGAAGCACAAGAAACGATGGAAGCAGAGCGGAATCGTTTAGATAGCGTGCTAGCACATATGACTGACGGTGTTATTGCAACAGATAGACGAGGGAAGGTCATTACGATCAATGAAATGGCGCTTTCTTTATTGAATGTGAAGGATGAAGATGTGATCGGTTCTTCTTTACTAGAATTATTAGATATTGAAACGGATTATACATTGAGGAAATTATTAGAAGAACCAGAAGAAATTTTGATCGATCGTTCTTTGTCTTCAAGGGAAGAAGATCAAATGATCATTCGTGTTGATTTTGCAATGATTCGTCGAGAATCTGGATTTATTACTGGACTTGTTTGTGTGTTACATGACGTAACGGAGCAAGAAAAGAATGAACGGGAGCGTCGAGAGTTTGTTTCTAATGTTTCTCATGAATTGCGGACACCTTTAACTAGTATGAGAAGTTATATTGAAGCTTTAAGTGAAGGAGCTTGGGAAAATCCAGAAATTGCCCCTAATTTCTTAAAAGTTACGCTAGAAGAAACAGACCGCATGATCCGCATGATCAATGATTTATTGAATCTTTCAAGAATGGATTCTGGCAACGGAGAATTACAATTAGAATACGTCAATTTTAATGAATTGATTAATTTCGTTTTAGATCGTTTTGATATGATGGTTGAAGCGAATGATAAAAACTATACGATCCATCGTGAGTTTACAAAACGGGATCTTTGGGTGGAGTTAGATACAGATAAAGTGATTCAAGTATTGGATAATATTTTAAATAATGCTATCAAATACTCACCCGATGGCGGAGAAATCACCTGTCGTTTGCTTGAAACACATAATAATGTTGTGTTTAGTGTAACTGATCAAGGTCTAGGTATCCCCAAAAAAGATGTCAATAAAGTCTTTGAACGTTTCTATCGTGTAGACAAAGCCCGTGCGAGAGAGCAGGGTGGAACAGGTCTTGGTTTGGCGATTTCAAGAGAAGTGGTTAAGGCTCATAATGGGGCGATTTGGGTGGAAAGTCAGGAAGGTCAAGGGTCTACCTTTTATATCTCCTTGCCTTATGAACCTTATGAGGAGGACTGGTGGGAATGAAAATAACAGAAAAAATCGTAAGAATCGGTTTGGTTTTGTTAGTACTCCTAAGTTTGTACTTTTCTTTTAGTATTTGGATCAGTTCTGCAAAAAAAGAACAGCCGATAAAAAATGATTCTCAATTGACAAGTGCAGTTGTCAATGAGCGGATAGACACAGACGTATTTTTACCGTTGCGTTTAGTTCGTATGCAAGATGGAAAATCAGAAATGAATACTAGTGAGAACTTGATCACGAATATCCAAAATGAAATCAAGCACAGTTCGTTTGGGAAAATTGCTCAAACTGTTAGTGGAGACTTAGAACAATTTGAAAACTACCTGGCAATGGGGCAAGGTTTTGAATTACTTTATGAAGGACCATTTCTATTAAGAGAATATGTGTCCATCTATAATTTAGAGTTAAATCTAACAGATATCGATGCTGATGAAATTTATTTTACTTGTATTCAGGTCGATCTAGCACAAAACAAAATTCGTTTTTTAGATTTTAACCGTAAAGATGTTTACGAAGCACCAATTACTATAAACAACGAAAAAGTCTTGAATTTAATGAATAAAGTTGGTGTGCAATATAACCAAATTTCTGAGCAACAAGCACTTGATGGGAAACATTATTACTTGTCAGAAGATCTAAAAATGAAAAAATATAGTTATATTTTAGCCTCTCAACCAGTGACGAAGTTTCGAAATGCTTTTTTCTCGAATACAGACGATATTCAAACAAACGAAGATAGCAAGGATTTATCTTATACAAGCGGTAGTGAACGGCTAACTGCAGATGAAAAACTAGGAACAATCCACTTTAATGGCGATTTAGAGGCTAGAACAGTCAAAGATAATATTTACTCTGATAGTTTCAAGTATATAAAAAAACTAGGAACAAATATGGGGAATATTCGTTATTTTGATCGAACAGAGGCAGAGATCAATTATCGAACATTCGTAGAGGGATTTCCAGTCTTTAGTGAGAATGATAAAGGTCAAGTTCGGATTACGATCGGCAATGATAAAGCCGAAAAATCAAGTGTGGTCATCGAAACAAGCGTGGATACGATTCAAGTGCCGATTCCATCAGAAGAAGAAGTTACCTTGAAAAGTACAGAAAACTTATTAGAGCAGTTGATAGCAAATGGCGTAGATACTGAAAAAATCAATTCAATGATGATCGGTTATACTTGGCATAAAATCGAGGAAATAACCCAAGTAGTCGACCTGACTCCAGAATGGTATATTCGCTATGATAATAAATGGTATCCAGAGCGCGAATTAGTGGAACAATTGGCGAATTTGGAGGTGGAATAATGGACTTTAAACGAATTGAGTGGATTTTTTTCCTTGCCTTTTTAGGCTTAAATCTGTTTCTTTTTGGTATTTATCAAGAAGGGGTAAAAGAAGAGAGCAATGTTTCTTTTTCTGAGCAGACAGACAGTATTGAAAAGAGGTTGGGAAAGGATGGCATTTCGTATAAAGGTGTACTTTCTGGTGGAAAAAAAGAAGGATATTATTTGAGTGGTGAACAAACGAACTTTTATGATGCAATTCAAAATGAACGAGAAACGAGAGACCGTAATTTTTTTAAAAATGGAATCGAACTGATCGATAATTCATTAACTGCGTATCCTCAAATGAATTACACTCAAACGAGTTACTTTATTGATGAGAAGAATGTTAAAAAGTCTTTAGAAGCATTTTTAAACGATAAAGATAGCGTTTTGTTTGGCAATCAGTACCTTTATTTACCTGAATTTTCTACATTAGATGGTGAATTTCCAGAAGTCATTGTTTCTCAAAGTTATAAAAATATTCCTTTTAAAGATGATACGGCTCAAATTTCATTAAAGTTGGAAAAGTCAGATGAGTCAGATGGCCTACACAAAATTTATAAGTATACACAAACTCATATTCAAGGAATCGAAGAGTTGAGGGATAAGATGGATTTATCTTCTGAACGTGATGCTATTGAAACGTTGTATATCAATAATAAGATTCCTAGCAACGCGAAGATTACGTTTAGAGAGCTAGCTTATACAAGAATTTATAAAATTCGTGAGAAAAATGTGTATGTACCTGTATGGTTTGTTGGAATCAAGTCTAGTGGTAGTAATTTACAGATAGAACAGGTGAATGCCATGAGCAATACGATTATTACAAATAATACTGTGCCAAAGGTGGAAAATCAGTAGTGATGGTTGTATAATAATTAGCTGTAGACTAAAGAAGGGAAGCGAATAGAAAAAATGAGTCAAGAAAAAGCTTTTAACATCAGCATTCTTGCCAGCGGCAGTACCGGTAATTCCCTTTTTATTGAAACAGAGAAGAAGAAGCTGCTTATTGATGCAGGCTTGAGTGGGAAAAAAATCACTTCATTACTAGCAGAAGTCGGCCGTAAACCAGAAGACTTGGATGCTATTTTAGTAACACATGAACATCGTGATCATATTCATGGTGTCGGTGTCCTTGCTAGAAAATATAAATTAGACGTCTATGCGAATGAAAAAACGTGGGCAGCAATGGATCCATTGATCGGAAATGTTGCGCTTGAGCAAAAGCATGTCTTTGATATGGGAAAAGTGTTAACGTTTGGTGATATGGATATCGAAAGTTTTGGTGTTTCCCATGATGCAGCAGCTCCGCAATTCTACCGTTTCTTTAAGGATAACCGTTCGTTTGTCATGCTGACAGATACAGGATATTGCAGTGACCACGTACGCGGTATAATCAAAGATGCAGATGCTTATTTAATTGAAAGCAATCATGAATTAGAGATTTTACGGATGGGTCCGTATCCTTGGAGCTTAAAACAGAGAATTTTAGGAGACAAAGGTCACTTATCAAATGATGATGGGGCTTTGACGATGGCTGATGTGATCGGGGATCATACGAAACGGATTTATTTAGGGCATTTAAGTAAGGAAAATAATACCAAAGAACATGCTAGAATGGCGATGGAATCGATTTTAGCTGAAAAAGGGCTAGGGGTTAATTTTGATTTTAACGTCTACGATACAGATCCTGAATCAGCATCAGAATTATTTGCGATTTGACCAATTAAGAGTAAACCAACAGTCTTTTTTCGTTTTGGTTTACTCTTTTTGTTATGAAATGAAAATCTTATAGATGTTTTAATATATTCGAGCTTATCTTGTATTTTTGTTAGAGGTGCAGTATAGTTAATTATATTTTTGAATGTTAAAAAAGTATCCGTACCATATGCGATTACTGGTGTTATTTTTAGCAGTAGGAGGAATTAGATGTTTCAGTTTTTACCCCATTCAGTTTTACAAATGGGTACTATTTTCTTGTCTATCGTGATCGAAGCTTTACCGTTTGTGATGCTTGGTTGCGTGATCTCAGGTGCTTTACAAGTGTTTTTAACACCAGAGAGAGTCAAAAAAATACTGCCAAAAAATAAATTTTTATCGATTGTTGTCGGAAGTTTGCTAGGGTTCTTTTTTCCATCTTGTGAATGCGGTATTGTGCCGATTGTTCATCAGTTTGTTAAAAAGGAAGTTCCCACTTATACGGCGTTTGCCTTTATGATTACAGCTCCGATCATTAATCCCATTGTACTATTTTCTACTTACATCGCTTTTAGTAATTCAATAAAATTTGTTGTTTGGCGGGTTGTTGGGAGTATGTTAGTAGCCTTGGTCGTCGGTGTTTGGTTGGCTTATATTAACAAAGAACCGATTCTAACTCAAACAGAACTCGATCAGGCATGCCAAATAGAAGCTCATCATCATGAGAAAGAAACAGCTTGGCATAAAGGGTGGTCTGTATTGACGCATGGCATCGATGAGTTTTTTGATTCAGGTCGCTATTTGATTTTTGGTTCCTTGTTAGCTGCTGCTATGCAGACTTATTTGCCAACAGGTGCTATTTTACAATTAGGTCATACCAAAATTTTAGCGATTTTAGTGATGCTTATATTAGCAGCGACGTTGTCATTATGTTCAGAAGCCGATGCATTTATTGGTTCTTCATTATTGAGCTTATTTGGCAGTGGACCGATTGTCGGGTTTCTTGTTTTTGGACCAATGGTGGATATCAAGAATTTATTGATGATGAAACGTTATTTTAAAACATCATTTATGTTGAAATTTGTTGGAATCGTGACAGTTGTTGTTAGTCTTTATGCACTAGCTATTTAAGGAGGGAAGAGTAGATGATTCGTTTTTTGATTTTGATTGGCTATACAATGTTGATGATGTATTTGCAGGTATCTGGCAGACTGAATCAATATATAAATGTTCATTACAGCTATTTGGCGATTTTGTCGATGGCACTTTCTTTTGTGTTAGCGATTGTTCAGCTGATTCTTTGGAACAAAGAAGAGGATAAAAAGTCTGAAAATCATCATAACCAGGAAGGACATGATCATGGTTTGACCAAACCGTATCAACGTGGGATTGCGTATTTATTATTAGCGTTGCCATTAGTTGTAGGCTTTATGTTTCCGACGATTAGTTTGGATACGTCGATCGTTGAAGCGAAAGGCTTTAACTTTCCGTTAAGTAAAGAGTCTGTGGGTGATCCCGATGTAGAGACTCAATTCTTAAAACCAGATACAAGTATTTATTTTGACAAAACGGATTACAATGAACAAATGAAACAAGCGTTGAAAAAATATGTAAAAGACAATCACGTGACGATCACCGATGAAAATTATTTAGAAGTGATGGAATTGATTTATAACTATCCTAGTGAATTTGCTGGTAAGACCATTTCTTATAAGGGGTTTATCTTTAATTCTAAACGAAAGGAACAACCAGGAACATTTGTTTTCCGATTTGGAATCATTCATTGTGTGGCAGATTCTGGAGTGTTTGGATTGTTGACGAATATGCCTGAAGGTCAAACATTCAGCAACAATGACTGGGTGGAGTTAACAGGGACAATTCGTTCTGAGTACTATACACCTTTTAAACGGGAGATTCCAGCAGTTGATGTTACAAAAGTCAAACAAGTGGAAGAACCGAAGAATCAATATGTGTATCGCTCGTTTTAATAAAAAAGTACCAGCCGAAAAAAACGGCTGGTACTTTTATTATTTTTTCCAAAGAAGCTGATATTCTATCTCGCCAGTATTATCGGTTTGTTGATTGATTTGTTGAAATCCTTGTTTTTTATAAAAATTTACAGCCTTCTGATTTTTAGCGTAAACAGAAAGGGTCAACTCGTCATGGACCTGTTTTGCTTCGTCTAAAAGCTTTTGACCGATTCCTAGATTTCGATAGCCATTCAGGACAAAAATTCCAGCGATATAAGTATCATTCATGCCCAAAAAGCCAATTATTTTGTTTTTCTCACAATAAATATAGAGATCGGCTTTGGGTAATTCTTCTTTTACAAATTCAACGTTTTTTTGCCAATAGCTTTCTGGGATAAAAGGATGGGCCTCACAATTGGCTGTTAGCCAAATTTGTACTATTTCATCTAATTCAAATGATGTTAAGACATCGATTTTTTTAATCATGTTTCTGTTCCTTTCTTAAGTTAGTTCTTGAAAGAAAAGTGATTACACTCATCAACTCACCTCTTGACTATTTTAGTTAAAATTTATGATTACTTTTCCTGTTTCTTTCTAATCAAACTAACGATTTCACGCTTTTCTCTAAAGTTTCTGATGTTATGATTTAAGACCTCTGATAAAACGAGGCCTAAAGCAATGGCTCCAGCGATCATGATGGCTTGGACGGTAGAGTAAATAGCTGTTTCGTAATTACCAATGACTAAATTTCGTACCGCTTGATAGGCTAAGCCACCTGGAACCAAAGGAACCATGCCGGGGATATTAAAAATAGTGACAGGTAATTTTAATTTTCGTGAACAGATAAAGCTAACTGCGGCAACACTTAATGCACCCAGTAAGGAGCCTAAAGCGGCGTTACCACCTAATTGAATCACAAACCAATAAAACATCCAGCCAGATGCACCAGATAAGCCACAGGCAATCAATGATCGTCTGGGAACATTTGTAATGATAGCATATGCAGCCGATGCTAAAAAACTAAAAGAAAACTGAATCAGTAAAGTGGTCATTTGAGAACCTCCAAATTCTTAAAAATGCATAACGATCATGTCTAATAAAATAATTGAAAAACAAAAGCAATTGCAAAGCCGATCATAGAGGCAGTCATCATTGCCTCAGTACCTCTGGAAACACCTGAAAGATAATGTCCAGCAAGCAAGTCGCGTAAGGCATTCGTCATTTGAACTCCAGGAACTAAGGGCATGACACATCCTATAATAATCATATCCTGATTGATGCCTAACCCGATTTTACTGCTCAAAAGAGCCGCACACCCAATAAAGAAAGCAGCTAAAAACTCGGAGAGAAATTTGATTCGTAAGACTTTTAAACTGGAATAATACAGAATATAACCGCTCCCTCCGATCAAACAGGTCAAAAGCAGGTCATCCCAAACACCACCAAATAAAATCATGATCGTTCCGCTCACAACAGCAGCGCTGATGAATCTTAGCCATAAAGGAAAAAATTTCCGTTCTTGCTCTAAAGTTTTTAGTTCATCTAAAAGCTCATCCAAGGTGTAACGTCCAGTCACATATTCTCTGGACAGCTGATTGATTCTGGAAACTTTTTCTAAATTGATCGAGCGATTTAAAATTTGGACCATGCGAATCGTTGATGTCCCATCTAGACCAACGAAAAGACCGGTTTGCGTAACGTAACTGACTAGGCGATAATCTCCCGAAGCTAAAGCAATTCGACTCATGGTATCCTCTACTCGATACATCTCAGCATCGCTTTCCAACATGATTTTTCCAGCCAATAAACAAGTCTCCAAAACTTTTTCTATATCTATTGTTGTCATTTATTTTCCTCACTTTTAGGTTCTATCATCTTATCTATGATTAGTATAGTTGATTATGGTTGGAAAAAATAGCATGGAACAACAAAAATAAACATAAGAACCAATCATTATGCACAAATCATGATGTTTTGGTCCTTGTAGATTTTTCTAGAGCTTAAAATATCTCTTTCGCATTTCTTATCGTATAATAAGAAAAAGTATGAAAATATCTAAGGTTTGGGAGGAAAAAAATGATTTTATTGGGTTCATTGGTTAATGGATTAGCAATTATTTTTGGGAGTTTACTTGGCGCTGTTTTGCGTAATATCTCTGAACAGATGAAAGATACTGTAACGAAAGGTATTGGGCTGGGCGTTGTGGTATTAGGGGTTCAAATGGCTTTTAAAACTTCTTCATTTATTGTGATTTTGATTAGTTTATGTTTAGGGGCAATGCTAGGAGAACTGCTTGGGATTGAAGACAAAATGAACGATCTTGGCTTGAAGCTGGAAAAGCGTTTCGCAAAACCAGGTAGTAATTTTGCCGAAGGGTTTGTAACTGCGTCATTGATTTTTATGATTGGATCAATGGGAATTATTGGTGCTATAGAAAGTGGCGTAGCGAATAATCATCAAACGTTGTTTACAAAAGCTGTTATGGATGGTTTTTTGTCAATTATGTTGACAGCGACATTAGGCGTTGGTGTCCTTTTTTCTGCAGTACCCGTTTTTCTTTATCAAGGTATCATTGCTTTCCTTGCCAGCATTCTGATGCGTTATATTCCTAAAGAACTGTTGGATGTATTGATGATGGAAATAAGTGCAATCGGTGGTTTGATGATTTTAGGTATTGGGTTGAATATAATGGGAATCAGCAAAATCAGAGTATCTAATTTTCTGCCTGGTATTCTTATTTTGATTAGTATTGTTCTGGTACAGTTTTATTTATAATGAATAAACAAAATTAAGTTAAATGATGACAGACAGCTGTCATTATTTTTATGATAAGCTCACCTTTAGAAATGTAGAGGAGTGAATAAAATGACAATTAGAGTAACTGAAAAAATAATTAAAGGAAAGAAAATTCGCACGAACAATAACCATTTAGATGAAATTATTGCGTTGTGGAGTAACGTTGCGAAAATGAACTTAGAAGGTGAAGTCTTCGCTGTTTATTCAAACTATGAAAGCAACTTTAAAGGAGATTATGACTTATTAGTGGGAAATGAAAAGGCAGATTTTCCTGAGAATTCAGTTATTCTTGCTGGTGATTATTTAGAGATCCCAGTAGCCGTTGCTAGCCCCGAAGGTGTAGGTGAAGCTTGGCAAAAAATTTGGAAAGACGAAGTGATAGAAGCAAAACGTACTTATCTGACGGATGTGGAACATTACAAGGAAGATGGAACGATTGTGATTTATCTTTCTGTATAGTTCTTGGAATTTTAAGTAGAAGAAAAGTTGATCAAGGTCAGTAGAAAAGCGAATAATGCTTTTCTACTGACCTATTTTTATTCAAAATATGATGAATATTCCGTTTCCTTTTTTTTGCATAAATATTTATTTTGTTTGTATAAATTAATAAAAAACCGTTGACTTGTCTCGTGGGAAAACGTATAATATGAAAAACAACACATAGCTTGGTAAAATAAAAAAGAAAAGAAGTGAAGCTGATGAAGGTCTCGATTGTTGGTGTAACAGGCTATAGCGGATTGGAGCTTTTACGCTATCTTAGACAGCATCCACTTGTCGAAGTCGTTTCGATCCATAGTCATTCAATGAATAAAAAATCAATAGATGAAGTTTATCCACATTTACAGCAACTCATTACCTTACCTTTAGAAAAAATCGATCCAGAAGAAATAATGAAAAAAAGTGATTTAGTTTTTTTTGCGACTCCGTCGGGTATTTCAAAAGAGTTGGCAAAGTCTTTCGTTGAAGCTGAATTTCCTGTGATTGATTTATCTGGTGATTTTCGGTTAAAAGAACTTGGGGCGTATGAAACTTGGTATGGCTCTAGTGCAGCTCCGATGCATTTGATCCAAAAGTTTGATTATGGCTTAGCAGAGTATCGAGAAGTGCCACACTCAAAATGGATCACTAACCCTGGGTGCTACGCTACGGCTGCGGAGTTATCTTTAGCACCATTACTAAAAGAAGGTAAACTAAGCTTAGATTCTATCGTGATCGATGCTAAATCAGGTATTTCAGGTGCAGGTAAAGGGTTATCTCAAACAACTCATTTTTCAGAAACACATGATAATATGACCTTGTACAAAATGAATAGCCACCAACATATTCCTGAAATCGTGCAACAATTGAAAAAATGGGCACCTGCTCTTACAGCAGTTCAATTTTCAACATCATTGATTCCAGTGACTAGAGGGATTTTTCTAACAGCTTATGCTAAATTGACACAACCGATTTCTGACGAGGAATTGGTTCAACTCTATCAAGCACATTTTGAGCATAATACTTTTATAAGAGTTCAAGAAGTTGGGCATTATCCTGTACTTAAACAGGTGATTGGTTCAAATTATTGTGATATCGGACTTGCCTATAATACACAGACAAATATGGTCACGATTGTTACAGTCATTGATAATTTAGGCAAAGGTGCTGCAGGGCAAGCAATCCAAAATTTAAATATTTTTGCTGGATTTGATGAACGATGTGGATTAGATCAGTTGCCGATTTATCCATAAAAAAAGGAACAATCAAATAAAATACAAAACAGAACGTTTAAAACATAAAGGGAGCGACAAGCATGAAGAAGGTCATTGTTATAAAATTGGGTGGAGTAGCCAGTGATAACTTAACAAAAGCATTTTTTGAACAAGTCGATCGTTGGCAAAAAGAAGGGAAACAAGTCGTTATTGTTCACGGAGGCGGACATTATATTTCTGAAATGATGCAGCGCTTAAATGTACCTGTGGTGATTCAAGATGGACTACGTGTAACTACCGCTGAAACATTAAAGATCACTCAAATGGTTTTGATCGGTCAAGTGCAACCGATGATTACAGCTCATTTTCAACAGGAAGGCTTCTCAGTTGTAGGACTAAATGCATCTTGTGGTCAAATCATTACGGGATCATTTGTTGATGAACATAGATTAGGGGCAGTTGGGGAGGTCGAGCAAGTGGATACAGAATTATTAGAACACTTACTTAAAACGAAGCATATCCCAATCATTGCTCCACTAGGTTTGACAAAAACAGGTGAATGGCTGAACATCAACGCTGATCACGTTGCATGTAAAGTTGCGGAAGAATTACAAGCTGAAAAGCTCTATCTACTAACGGATGTTCCAGGAGTAAAAAAGGAAAATCAGTGGTTAAAAGAACTCTCCACTAGTGAAGTGCCTAAACTAAAGAGAGAAAAAATTATCAAAGGTGGGATGCTGCCTAAATTAGAAAGTGCTGTAGCAGCTATCAAAGGTGGCGTAAAGGAAGTTCATATCACCAATCAAATTCAACACGCTGGAACCATCATTAAATCCAAGGGGGTCTTTGTATGAGTTATTTATTTCCAAATTATCAAAGAAAAGAGTTGGAATTGATCAAAGGGTCTAAAAATGTACTGACAGATCAAACAGGGAACAACTACCTTGATTTTACTAGTGGTATTGGCGTAATGAATTTAGGGTACAATGATCCTGAATTGAATCAAGTATTGCTAGAGCAGTCTACTCTTTTATGGCATACCCCTAATTTATATGAAAATCAATTGCAAGAACAAGTCGCTGAAAAATTAGCAAATGAGAAAGAGTATATCAGCTATTTTTGTAACAGCGGGGCAGAAGCAAATGAAGCTGCAATCAAGCTAGCTCGCAAAGCAACAGGCAAAAGTAAAATAATTACATTTACGAATTCTTTTCATGGTCGAACGTATGGTGCAATGAGTGCCACTGGACAAAATAGTATTCATCAAGGATTTGCTCCGTTAGTACCAGATTTTATTTATTTACCCTTTAATGAGTTGGAGCCTTTGAAGGCTGAAATCAATCAGCAAACAGCAGCTGTCATGTTGGAGCTGATTCAAGGCGAAGGTGGTGTTGTACCAGCTGATGAGGAATGGATTCAAGCGGTTCAATCACTATGCCATGAGTTTGGTGCTTTATTGATCATCGATGAAATTCAAACAGGAATTGGACGAACGGGCACTTTTTATGCTTATGAAGGATATCAAATCGAGCCAGATATATTTACACTGGCTAAAGGTTTAGGGAATGGAATTCCTGTTGGTGCAATGCTTGGAAAGAAGACCTTGGCGAAAGCGTTTGGACCTGGCAGTCATGGCTCTACTTTTGGCGGAAATAAGTTGGCGATGTGCGTAGCATCTAGAGTAGTTGAGCGAATCAATCAGACAGAATTTTTGTTGGAAGTTCAGAAAAAAGGGCAGCTGTTAGCAGCTGGTTTAACACAGATAGCAGAAAAAAATAAGGTGATCAAAGCTATCCGGGGTAAAGGCCTTATGCTTGGTATTGAGTTTTCTGACACCAATACATTAAATCAAGTGATGGATTTATTGGAAGCAGAAGGGTTGCTGACTTTAAAGGCTGGACAAAATGTTTTGCGACTTTTACCACCATTAACGATTGAAGTAGAAGAAATCAAACAAGCTTTAGCGATAATAAGTAAGGTTTTAAGTAATAGGACATTACAGGGCAACGCTGAATAACGAAAAATAGAGTAAAATAAAAAGTGACGCAGCTAATTTTTCTTTCAAGGAGGGACAAGCTCGTTTAGATTACATAAAAAAGGAGAAAAATAAATGATAAATTCTATGTATGGCAAAAGTGTTTTAAACTTAACTGAGTTAACAAAAGATGAATTTATGGGGATCATTGAGTTAGCTGTTGCAATCAAAGCAAATCCTGAAGAGTATCGTGGCGTACTAGCCGGGAAAATATTAGCAATGATCTTTGAAAAAAACAGTACTCGAACACGTGTCTCTTTTGAGGCAGGAATCATTCAACTTGGAGGGCAAGCGATCGTATTAGATTCCAAGAGTACTCAAATGGGACGGGGAGAACCTGTGAAGGATACGGCTAAAGTCATGTCTAATTATGTGGATGCGATCATGATTCGTACCTATTCAGACCAGATGGTGGCCGAGTTAGCGGCTGAAGCATCCATTCCTGTGATCAATGGTCTAACAGACAACCATCATCCATGCCAGATACTTGCGGATTTTCAAACAATTTATGAACAAAAAGGGAAACTAGAAGGAATCAAATTAACCTATATCGGTGATGGAAACAATATGGCGCATTCATTTTTGATTGGCGGAAGTTTGGTTGGGATGGATGTAAGCATCGCAACACCAAAAGGATATGAACCGAAAGAAGAGTTTGTGAAGCTTGCCAAAGAAAACGCAAAAGTAAGTGGCAGTGTCATTGAAATCTCGAACGAACCAGATCAAGCAGCGAAAAATGCTGACGTTTTAGTAACAGATGTATGGGCAAGTATGGGAGATGAATCAGAACAAAAAGAACGAGAAAAAGTATTCAAATCATTTCAAGTCAATGAGCAAATAGCTGCTCAGGCAAAAAAAGATTATCTATTCTTACATTGCCTACCTGCACATAGGGGAGAAGAGGTCGCAGCTGACATTATCGATGGTGTACATTCTGCTATTTATGAAGAAGCTGGTAATCGTCTTCATGCTCAAAAAGCACTGATGGTCAAGGTGCTAACTAATCTATAAAAAGTAAAATGATGTGAAGCGATTGTTTCACATCATTTTACTTTTTGAAAAACAAACATAGACCATTGATTTGTTTTATGGTGAGCGTAAGGTAAAAATCCTCGATCAGACATATAAGTTTGAAATGAGTCTATTTTTTTGAATTCAGGTAAAAAGTAGTTGATTTTTGCTGTTTCGCAGGCGAACACAACAAGGCCGTTTTGTTTAAGAATACGATGGATTTCACGTGAAGCTTTGTCTAGATCATCCCAGTGAAAATGAGTTTGAAATGCTGTTACAAGATCAAATGTTTCAGGCTGAAAAGCCATTGTATGAACATCCATTGTTTCAAAGTGAAGCCTTTCGTTTGGATACTTCTTTTTTGCTTGAATGATAGCGTCCTCAGAAAAGTCGATACCTGTTACTGATAATAAGTTTGCCTGCTGTAACAGATAAGCACTAGAGGCACCATTACCAACGCCAATATCTAAAATACTAATCTGATCATTCAAAGCCAAATTGCTCATTGTCCATTTCACTAAAGGGAGATACACACCATTCCAAAGACGCATCATCCATGTACCCAGAAATCCCGTCGGTTTTTTTGATTGCTTTAATAAAATTCGAAACAAACTGATCAATAACACAGTAATACTGCCGATAATCCAAACAAACATAAAAAAACCCCTTTATTTTGCACCCAATCTTTTAAACTAGTATACAATAAAAAACAACTAGTAGTAAAAATAGTGAGTAAGTCATCTTCATTTTGAGATCAAAACCAATTTATTTGCCTGATATTCCTCTGATTCTGATAAAATTAAAGGAAATCTTTAATATATGACAGAAAATGTTAAGTTTTGTTTGTAGTTTTGCCTTGTTTTTAGTAGAATGGATGTGTATGAATAGAATAAAAGTGAGGTGTAGATAAATGGGTTTTACAGATGAAACTGTACGTTTTGATTTTGATGACAGTCGTAAGAAGGAAGTAAGTGAGACTCTAGCTACTGTATACAAGGCTTTAGAGGAAAAAGGATATAATCCGATCAATCAGATTGTGGGCTATTTGCTTTCTGGAGACCCGGCCTACATTCCTCGTTATCAAGACGCTCGAAATTTGATTCGTCGTCACGAACGGGATGAGATCATGGAAGAGCTGGTTAAATATTACTTATCCGATCACGGAATCACTATTCGATGAGAGTAATGGGACTTGACGTCGGATCTAAGACAGTGGGAATCGCGGTAAGTGATCCATTTGGTTGGACGGCACAAGGTGTAGAGATCATTCGAATCAATGAAGAACAGGAAGAATTTGGCTTTGAACGTTTGGCAGAATTAGTCAAAGAATATGAAGTGACTCGTTTTGTTGTGGGATTACCAAAGAATATGAATAACTCGATTGGACCAAGAGCTGAAGCATCGATGGCTTATGGAAAAAAAATCGAAGACATGTTTCAACTCCCTGTTACGTATCAAGATGAACGTTTGACCACCGTTCAGGCAGAACGTATGTTAGTCGAACAAGCGAACACGTCTAGAGCGAAAAGAAAAAAAGTAATCGATAAAGTAGCTGCTGTCATGATTTTACAAAATTATTTAGATGGCGCTGGCAATAAAATTTAAACTAACTTGTTAAACAACAAGTATAAGATAAAAGGAGAGCAAGACAAATGGCAGAAGAACATAACCATGATCACGATCACGAAGGACATGAACATATTACGTTAGTTGATGAACAAGGAAACGAAACGTTATATGAGATTTTATTAACAGTTGACGGACAAGAAGAATTCGGTAAAAATTACGTACTTCTTTATCCTGCAGGTGTTCCAGAAGAAGAAGATGTTGAGTTGCAAGCTTATGCATACATCGAAAACAACGAAGGAACAGAAGGCGAATTACAACAAATCGAAACAGACGCTGAATGGGATATGATTGAAGAAGTATTCAATACGTTCATGGCGGAAGAAGAAGAATAGAAATTGAATGAGAGCTGAATCCTCGATATAAGAGGATTCAGCTTTTTCTTTTGTTTAGTGAATACCATCTGTTAAAAAATCAAGTGTTTTACTAGTGGATAACGGAGTTAGAATAAATTGGAAAGAAAAGGAGATAGCCGTTAATAAATAATAAAACGATGAAGCAACTTTTTAAAAGCTCACTTCATCGTTTTTTTTTTAATTCAAATAAATAGTCCCTAGCTAAATCTTCTCCTTCTGATAATACATCGAAAGAATCAACCCAACCCCAATAAAATTAGTCAAATAAGCTGTACCGCCCTGACTAATAAAAGGCAAAGGAATCCCCGTTAAAGGTAGCAAGCCAATATTAGACCCGATATTTTCAAGAATGTGAAACAAGAAATACATAATCACACCCGTCGTAATATACGCATAAAATTCACGTTTCGCATTTAGCGTACAGATCAGCATTTGATAAATTAGATAAAAGAATAACAGGATCAACGCACAAGTACCGACAAAACCATAAGCCTCACCAATTACAGTGAAAATCATATCAGATTCTCTAACAGGGACATAGATTTGTAAATTCGACAGACCTTTCCCCAACATCTCTCCAGACCCAATAGCAGTCAGACCGCGAGCTTGCTGAAATGAAATTGAATCCGCATATTCAAAAGGATTGAGCCAAGCATGGATCCGATTAAACTGATATGGCTGAAAATGAAGATAGGAAAGGATTGTTTGTCCTCGCTCAGTTAAAACCAACAAAATACCACTGACGCCAATTACACCTAAAATCCCAAAACCGACCGTTAAAATCTTCCAAGAGCAACCAGAAACAAGTACCATACCAAGAAAAATAGAAATAAAAACTAAACTTGTCCCAAAATCTTTTTGATAAAACATTAAAGCAAAAACAGGGAGGCTGACAAGTGATAATTCACCTAATAAGCGAAAATCTTCTTTTAAAGTTGAAGGATTCGACGATTTTTGTCTTCTTCTCGTAACAATATAGGCCAACATCAAAATATAGCCTAATTTCATGAATTCTGATGGCTGAAAGGAAATTGGCCCTATACGAATCCAACGTTTGGTACCTGTTGCGGCTGCCATTATTGGGTCATGAAATTTTATAAGTAAACTCATTACAAATAACGATAAACCGTAAAGAGCAGGAGTAAATTTCCATAAATATTTTATCGGAATGAACATTGTAGCAAACATTGTGACAATACCTAAAATAGTCCATAAAAGTTGTTTCCTCAATAAAGGTGCAACTGATTCAACAGAAGGATCTGCATGGAATGCACCGTACTGAGCAATGAAACCGACTAATATCAAAAGAAAGACAGGCAAGAGAAGGGCGTAATTCACTGGTTCGTTTTTGGTATTTAACATTTTTCTCATGCCATACCTCCCTGTTGCCTAGTGGTTTCTCTAATCTCTGTAGCGCGGGCATTCAAAGCGATGCCAAGCGTAATACTCAGTATCAGTAAGCTGGATCCACCATAACTGATGAAGGGGAAGGTCAATCCAGTCATTGGAATAAAACCTAACAAACTACCTACATTTACAGCGACTTGAAGTAAAAGTAACATCCCGCAACCAATATAAAGATAAGAATAATAAAGATTTTTTGATCTTATTGCAAGTAAGAATAAGTGAGCAACCATAAAGAATACTAAAAATAAAATCCCTAAAGAAAAAATCAAGCCCAACTCTTCGATACAAATAGCAAAAATAAAATCTGTATCAGGAGCTGGAAGGAAGCCTTTTTTCTGAATACTATTGCCTAATCCTAATCCCCAAAAACCGCCATTATGCATAGCATAGTAGGCATTTGACGTTTGAAATCCTTTACCAGTTGGATCGATAAAAGGGTTTTGCATCACTTCAAAACGTGTCACTAAATACCCGAATTTTTGTGGCATCCAATTGGTTGGAATCGACAATAAAAGAACTGTTCCTAACCGTTTTATCGCAACAAAACCAATTAAAGCTATCGACATAAACCAAGGAGAAAGTCCACTAGATAAAAACAAGACTAAAACAAGAATGAAAATCATTGATGCTCCAGCGATATTCGGCTGCAAAGCCACAAAAAACATAAAGAAAATAGCGACCAGCAGTGAGCGTTTATGATCCTTGAATCTAAATGGGACAAGTGTGTCCGTTTTAGCTAAATTGGAAGCCAAATAAAGAACGATTACTAAAGGAACTAACTCAGATGGTTGAAACAAAAGCACCCCCAAGTTTATCCAACGCTTGGCGCCACCAACACTGGTCCCTATAAACGGTAAAGCGATAATGGATAGGAAGGTCATGGTCAAAATAAAATACATCATTTTAGGTTTACGAAGAACCGCCAAGTTAATTCGATAAACAAAACTCATACAAACGATACTAAAAAGAAAATACATGGTTTGCTTAATTGCTTTACTAGAAGTTCCAAGATCACTATCTAATAGTTGATAAGAACTTGAACTATAGACCATTAGAATGCCAATGACGCATAAGATAAAATAAGGGATCAGAATATAAAAGTCTAAATAATGCATCTTTGAGAATCTTTTCATTTGTTTCATTTTGCAGCTCCATCACTCAAGAAGCTATGAATGGCTTCTTGGTTTTGTTTCTCGTCTATTTCTAATACACTGCCTGCATCAGTGTAATCGTTAAATGACCAGCTCCCTTTAACTGGTACAGATAATGTTTCAAGACTTTTTACGTTCCCTGTTAGAAAATCTTTTGCCAAGTCTACTAGAAGGTCAGTAGGAATATTTGTATCTAAGTAACCGACAGCTTCACCAGCAATTTTTGGAAGTTGTAAGAAGGAAACGGCATCTTTAGATTGTTTTGCCAGGGCGTCCATGACCTGTTGTTGTCTTCTTACACGACCAAAGTCACCTTCTTCGTCCATTCTAAAACGAGCATACTGTAACAATGTATTGCCATCCATAGTTTGTTTGCCTTTTTTGATGTCGACATTGTCTAAATTGATATCTTTTTCCGCATCAATCTCAATCCCTTTTGGATAAAGCTCATTGATCAATCGAATAAAATTATTAAAATCAGCTGAAATATAATAATTGATTGGTAATCCAAAAGAGTCATTGAGGACTTTTCTAGTTAATTCTGCTCCACCATATGCATAAGCTGCATTGATTTTTTCTAATCCATGACCAGGTATTGATACATAAGAATCTCTCATGATTGAGACTAATTTGGGTTGTTTAGTTTCACTATTATAGTGGGCGACCATCAAAGTATCTGCGCGTCCGCCATCTTCATCATCTTCACGACCATCATCACCAATTAACATAATTGTGATTTCTTTCATATTTGTCTGTTGATCACCAGAAAAATTAGTATTTTTGCTCTTGTTCACTTGAGATTGAGCTATTTTTTTCCCGTTATGAAAATTGATTGCCGTGTAACTCCCGATTCCTGTAAAAATCAAGAGAACAAAAAGAATCATACAAATTAAAAATTTCATTCCTGTTTTCATTTTTTATTCCTCGCTAATCATTTTAATTGATCATCAAATAAAGTTTGGCTTTAGGAATTGATTTAGATGGGGGATAAAAAGTCTATTTACTAAAAATAATGAATCACAGTAAATTCGAAATAAAAGAAGAATCTCTATACCATATCATTATGAAGAGACATTTTCTTCTTCGATTTGTAGATCCACCTCCAAAAAATTAAGAATTCTGTCAACATTATTTATCAAAACAAAAAACCTCCGCTTAGAATAACTCAGCGAAGGGGGATTGATTTCAGCACAAATAGGGCTTTTCATCATTCTCATCGTTGAGTTTTAGCACTATGAAACGTAAAAAGCAGAGCTTTTAGCTACTTTGTGAAAAGCCTTAATTCGACAATTCCTGTCCTACCCATTACTGTCTTTCGACATTTTTGAGCAGTAGCCTGTGTTTCCATAGGAGCCTCACCTAACAAGTTATTCAGATCGCTCTAAATATAGTGAATATCACTAGTAAAGTCAACTAGATAAGTATTAAGTTTTTCATAATAAGTCTAGTCCTGGATAGAGTAACGATTTTTGATCGATCGTTGAACTAGTAGGGAAACAAGCGTTGGAAAACTCGTCGATTTATACGTTTAGCCTAAATATTTTCTTTATTTTTTCTTAAACTTATATTGATATGGAGAATAAGTAAACAAGGAATATAAAAAATTGATTACAGTTTTATTTTAGCAAACAAATCATTAAACAAATAAAAGATCGCATGCTATAATAACGAAGTGATACAGGTTGATTAACTGTACTATTGTGATGGACGATTTTGTATTTTTTTTAATATTCACCCTTTTGTATAAGTGGTTTTGAAATTATGTAACATTATTTGAAAGGTAGTGTAACAGATGGTGGAAAAAAGTAGAAATGGTGCTGAAGTGATTGTAGAAAGTTTAAAAAATCATCATGTCGATTATGTATTTGGGATTCCAGGAGCAAAAATTGACGGTTTGTTTGATGCTTTAGTCGATGATGGACCTGAATTGATAGTAACGCGTCATGAGCAAAATGCTGCCTTTATGGCGGCAGCTGTGGGACGATTGACTGGAAATCCAGGAGTAGTAGTTGCGACAAGCGGTCCAGGTGCAAGTAATTTAGCAACTGGATTAGTTACGGCTACGGCAGAAGGTGATCCGGTATTGGCAATAGGCGGTCAAGTGAAACGTAGAGATTTACTAAAATTAACGCATCAAAGTATGAATAATGCTGCTTTATTTGAACCGATCACTAAGTACAGTGCGGAAATTCAAGATCCAGAGACTATTTCGGAAGTTCTAGCAAATGCTTACCGATTGGCAAAGTCTTCGAAAAAAGGAGCTAGTTTTATCAGTATTCCTCAAGATGTTGTCGATGGCGCAGTAAAATCCGTAGGCATCAAACCTTTGAGTGATCCAAAAATTGGTTCAGCTTCATCAGAGGATATTCAATATCTTTCAAAATTAATTCAAGCAGCAGAGTTGCCTGTATTGCTTATTGGGATGAGAGCCTCTACAGATAAAGAAGCTAAAGCGATCCGTGCAATCGTTGAGAAGACCAAAATCCCAGTTGTTGAAACGTTTCAAGCAGCGGGCGTGATTTCTAGAGAATTAGAGGACCATTTCTTTGGACGAATCGGATTATTCCGTAACCAACCAGGTGACATGTTGTTAAAACGTAGTGACTTAGTCATTGCTGTGGGATATGATCCAATTGAGTATGAGGCTAGAAATTGGAATGCTGAAGGAGAGGCAAAAATCATCGTGATCGATGATACTCCAGCTGAAATCGACCAATACTTCCAGCCCGAACGAGAGTTGATTGGGGATATTGCAGAAACATTAACAGTGCTTTTGCCTAGTATTGAAGCTAAAATAGTATCAGAGAAAGCGATCGATTATTTAAATACATTACATGAACGATTAGTGGAACGGGATGATGTGAAAGAACGAGTAGACAATGGTTTGCTGCACCCTTTGGAGGTCATTGAAACACTGCAAAGTATTGTCACTGATGAAATGACGGTCACTGTTGACGTGGGCAGCCACTATATTTGGATGGCGCGTCATTTTAGAAGTTATCAACCACGACATTTACTTTTTAGCAATGGTATGCAAACACTAGGGGTGGCGCTGCCTTGGGCTGTTTCAGCGGCACTGGTTCGTCCAAATACACAAATAGTATCAGTTTCTGGTGATGGTGGATTCTTGTTTTCAGCTCAAGATCTTGAAACAGCTGTGCGTAAAAAGTTGAATATCATTCATTTGATTTGGAATGATGGACGTTACAACATGGTCGAATTTCAAGAACAGCTAAAATATCATAGAGTTTCTGGTGTTGATTTTGGACCGGTTGATTTTGTGAAATACGCTGAAGCATTTGGTGCAACAGGGGTAAGAGTCAAGAATGTAGAAGAGTTGAGGGCAGCTATTTTAACTGGAATCAAAACGGAAGGTCCGGTAGTTATTGATATTCCAATTGATTATCAAGACAATGAAAAACTTGGTGAAACAATTTTGCCAGATCAGTTTTATTAGAAGGGTGAGAATAATGACAAAAGAAGCAGTCTTATATCAGCACGGGACATTGGGAGCTTTAATGGCAGGCTTGATGGATGGTACTGAAACAATTGCTAATATTTTGAAAAGAGGTGATTTTGGCATTGGCACATTATCTGGTCTAGATGGCGAATTGATTATTTTAAATGGGAAAGCCTATCAAGGCAGAGAAGATGGCGCGCTGATTGTGATAGATGAGCAACAGGAAACGCCATATGCTGCCGTGACTACTTTTAAACCGGTCATTACTTTTTCGGTGAACAAGATTGTATCTAATTTTGATATCAATAGATTGGTCCGTGAGCATTTGAAGAGTGAAAATCTTTTTCATGCAATCAAAATTCATGGTCAGTTCAAAAAAGTCCATATTCGCGCGATGCCTAAGCAAGAAAAACCTTATAAACGTTTAGTTGAAGTGTCCAAAGAACAACCTGAATTTATTAAAGAAGATTTGGCAGGAACTGTTGTGGGCTTTTTTACACCTGAATTATTTCAAGGTGTTGCAGCGGCAGATTTTCATTTACATTTTATTGATGATGAGCAGACTTTTGGTGGACATTTAATGGATTTTGAGTTGGAGTCTGGGATAGTTGAAATTGAACCAATGGATTCCTTGTTGCAGCATTTTCCTAAAAATGATGAAACGTTTATTCACACAGCGATTGACTACGCTGATCTAGACAAAGAAATTCAAGAAGCAGAATAGCAAAACGCCTAAGACAGTATCTCAATTTGTCTTAGGCGTGTTTCTATTTAGCGGCTATTTTTTTTGCTTTTTCCGTATTTGCAAAATGAAGTTTTACGTATTTACTTAATAATTCCATTCCACCTTTAGCTAAAACTTTAGCAGCAATTTTATCGGAAACAGTTCCAGCCCCAGAAGGGACCTTCATGCCTAATTCTTTAGACTCTTTATCTAATTCTTCCAAAAAGGCCGCGCGACTAATAATTGAAGCTGCAGCAACTGCTACGTGGTATTGTTCACCTTTCGTGATAAAGTACAACTTTTCACTGACCTGATTTTGCTCACTTCGTACATATTTTCTGTAGTTTGCTTCAGGTGTAAACTGATCGATTAAAATCGCTTCGGGTTTGATTGGTGCGATCTCATTTAATAGTAAATGGATTGCTTGATTATGAAGTGCGACTTTCATATGAACAGCATTGTACTTAGGTTGAATCTGATTGTATTTTTCTGGTTCAACAATTAGTAATCTATATGGAATCAATTCTTTGATGACTTTTGAAAGTTCTATGATTTGAGGATCGGTAAGTTCCTTCGAATCTCTTACACCAAGAGCTTTCAATTTTGTGACCATTGTTTTATCAACATAGGCTGCGCAAACTGTCACTGGACCGAAATAACTACCATTGCCGACTTCATCGCTGCCTAAGACAGAAAGTTGGCTGAAATTAGCTGGAAGTGTGTTCGCCTTCTTTGAAGTGGTAGAGTTTGTTCCTTTGCTCTGGGTCGGGTTTCCCCATTTAGCAGCAGCGTTTTGCGCATCAGGCCCCTGAAACATGACTTTACCAGAAGTGTAGGCCGTGATCGTTATATTGCCAACTTTCGCAACGAATTCAGAATAAGGTACGTTCCTATTCAAAAGATTTCTCTCGTAAAAGGACTTCATTTTTTTTATATTCTCTTTGGTCACTTTGATTACTTGTATTTGAGACATGGTGGTGCTCCTTTCGAATCTTCTTATCTATAGTAAAACAAAAGAATGGAAAAGTGAAGTATGATTTCTTGTGAGAATCAGTTGAGGGGAATAGCGTTGTGAGAAAGCAAATTTGAGTTTTCAGAAAAACTATGGTAGAATACATTATAAGTAATGATACTAGTTTGAGTGAGCGGATTTCTGCTCACTCTTTTTAATGGGGTAACTTAAGAGGAAAGCAAGATGAAACGTTGATTTGTCTTGCTTTTCTATGATTTAACTGCATGGAGCGTCGTTTCTAAAAACTAGTGCGTTACATAAATCTCGAAGGAGGCGAAAATTTTGAGTAGTGTTGTGGAAACTGTTACCGAGTTAGTCACACCAATCTTAGAAAAACAAAATTTTGAACTTGTAGAAGTAGAGTTTGTCAAGGAAGGAAGAGACTGGTTTCTCCGTGTCTTTATTGATAAAGAAGGCGGTATCGATATCTTAGACTGTGCATTTGTTAGTGAGCAGCTAGATGAAAAGCTTGACGCTATGGATCCCGATCCGATTCCTCAAGCTTACTTTCTGGAAGTATCCTCTCCGGGAGCAGAACGTCCGTTGAAGAAAGAAAGCGACTATGAAAAAGCAGTTGGAGAATACATTCATATTTCACTTTATCAAACGATCGATGGTGAAAAACAATTTGAAGGTATTTTAAAAACACTTGATAAAGATCAGTTGACCTTGACAGTCAAAATCAAAACAAGAGTCAAAGACTATACATTCGAAAGAAAAAACATTGCAAAAGCTCGTTTAGCAATTCAGTTTTAATTAAGTAAACTATCAAGCAGAACGTTTTAGTTTTGACTTATCACGAGATGCAAGAATCGGCATATAAAAGTCGATCAGCTCCGTTCACCTTTCATTTAGACAGTAGGAGGAAATGATAAAAAAATGAGCAAAGAAATGTTAAATGCACTTGATGCATTAGAAGCTGAAAAAGGTATTTCTAAAGAGATTGTGATTGATGCACTGGAAGCAGCATTAGTTTCCGCATATAAAAGACATTATGGGCAAGCCCAAAATGTTGAAGTAGAATTTGACGGTAAAAAAGGCAATATCCATGTTTATGCCGTTAAAGAAGTAACAGAAGAAGTATTTGATTCACAATTAGAAGTGTCATTAAAAGAAGCGATGGAAGTTAATAAAGCATACGAGATGGGCGATAAAATTCGTTTTGAAGTAACGCCAAAAGATTTCGGTCGCATTGCAGCACAAACGGCTAAACAAGTTATTTTACAGCGTGTTCGTGAAGCAGAAAGAAATATTATCTATAACGAATTTAGCGCGTATGAAAATGACATCATGCAAGGGATCGTTGAAAGACAAGACCGTCGTTATATTTATGTAAACTTAGGAAAGATCGAAGCTGTCCTTTCTAAGCAAGACCAAATGCCAAATGAGTTTTATCAACCTCATGATCGTATCAAAGTATATGTTTCAAGAGTTGAAAATACTTCTAAAGGTCCGCAAGTATTCGTAAGCCGTAGTCATCCAGATTTACTGAAGCGATTGTTTGAACAAGAAATTCCAGAAGTGTATGATGGAATAGTAGAGATTGTCAGCATCGCTCGTGAAGCTGGAGATCGTTCAAAAGTTTCAGTTCGTTCAACTGACCCTAACATCGATCCTGTCGGAACGTGTGTAGGACCAAAAGGTCAACGAGTTCAAGCAATCGTGAATGAATTAAAAGGCGAGAATATGGATATTGTTGAGTGGAGTGAAGATCCTGCTGTTTTCATCAGTAACGCATTGAATCCAGCTCAAGTCGTGGATGTTATTTTCGATCCGAATAACAATAAAGCTTGTACTGTAGTTGTTCCAGATTATCAGTTATCACTTGCTATCGGTAAAAGAGGTCAAAATGCTCGTTTAGCGGCTAAATTGACTGGCTTTAAAATCGATATCAAACCAGAGTCTGAAATGGAAACTTATTACGCAGAACTTGCAGAAAACCAAGAAACACCCGAAGAAGAAGCACATGATGAAGCAATCGTAGCATCTGATATGACTGCTGATGATTACGAAAACGTCGAGTTTGAAGAAAAAACTGCAGAAGACGAAGAACAAGTCTAACGATCTGGAGGGAATACAATGAAAAAAAGAAAAATCCCGATGCGTAAATCTGTTGTTTCAGGTGAAATGAAACCCAAAAAAGAATTAGTGCGAATCACACGCTCAAAAGAAGGCGAAGTGGCAATCGATCCGACTGGTAAAATGCCAGGACGAGGTGCATATGTTTCACTTGAGCCCAAAGAAGTCCAAGAAGCATGGGACAAACATATTTTAGATCGTGTGTTGGAGACTACCTTGACAGATGCTTTTTACCAAGAATTATTAGACTACGTTGAACATCAAAAAGCACGTAAAGAGTTGTTCGGCAATGGATAAAGAAAAAGTATTAAATTTATTAGGTTTGGCTATGAGAGCTGGAAAACTAGTAACGGGTGAGGAATTGACCATCGGTGATATCCGTAGTAATAAAGCGAAATTCGTTTTTGTTGCTTCTGATGCTAGTGAGAATACAAGAAAGAAAATAAAGGACAAAAGTTCTTATTACAACGTTCCTTGTGATGATTCGTTTTTACATTCGGAGTTAAGTCATGCGATTGGCAGAACACGTATGGTGATCGGAATCAATGACCAAGGCTTTGCGATGAAGTTCAAGGAACTAATCAAAGGTTAGGAAGGTGATTGCATGGGTAAAAAAAGAATTTATGAATTAGCAAAAGAAATCAATCAATCGAGTAAAGATGTTGTCGAAAAAGCACATGCATTAGGTATGGATGTGAAAAATCACATGGGCGCAATTTCTTCTGAAGAAGAATCAAAACTTCGTCATTCATTTGGAGGAAGCAAGCCTGCAAGTACGCAACAAAAACCAGCAGCGAAACCACAAGCAACTCAAAGTGGTCAAGCGCAAACAAAACCAGCAAATCCAAAACCAGCTAACCAAAATGGAAATAGACCAAACCAAAATCAACATAAAGCACAACAACCAACTGGACAACAAAACCGTCCGCAACAAAGTAACCAAAATCAAAATCGTCCAGCACAATCAGGACAACAAACGAATCAAAACCGTAACAACCAAAATCGAAACATGCAAGGAAGCAGCCAAAATATGACTCAAAACCGTTCAAATCAAGGACAACAAAACCGTCCGCAACAAAACAACCAAAATCAAAACCGTCCAGCGACACAAACAGGACAGCAAAACCGTCCACAACAAGGACAAACTAGCAACAATTCACAAGGAAATCAAAACCGTAACAATACAAATTCTGGAAACCGTAACAATAGTTTCGGCGGAGGCGGTGGTCAAAATCGTAACCGTAATGGCTACAACAACCAAAACCGCAACAGATTTAACAAAAAAGGTAAAAAAGGCAAATACCAAGAATCAACAAAACCAGCAGTGCCAGCACGTAAATTCCGTGAATTACCAGATGTATTAGAATATACAGAAGGTATGAACGTAGCAGATATTGCGAAAAAAATTCACCGCGAACCAGCTGAGATCATCAAAAAACTATTTATGATGGGTGTTATGGTCAACCAAAACCAATCATTAGATAAAGAAACGATTGAACTATTAGCAGTTGATTATGGTATGGAACCACAAGAAAAAATTCAAGTAGATGTTGCTGATATCGATAAATTCTTTGAACCAGAAGCTTTAGTTGAAGAAAATCTTGTCACACGTCCACCAGTTGTAACGATCATGGGTCACGTTGACCATGGTAAAACAACATTGCTTGATACATTGCGTAATTCACGTGTAACTTCAGGTGAAGCAGGTGGTATCACACAACATATCGGTGCATACCAAATCGACATCGATGGCAAACCAATTACTTTCTTAGATACACCAGGACATGCTGCATTTACAAGTATGCGTGCTCGTGGAGCTGGTATCACAGATATTACGATCTTGGTTGTCGCGGCAGATGATGGTGTAATGCCGCAAACGGTCGAAGCAATCAACCATGCAAAAGCAGCAGAAGTGCCAATTATCGTGGCAGTCAACAAAGTCGATAAACCAGGTGCTAACCCTGATCACGTAAAACAAGAATTAAGTGAACATGGCTTAATTCCAGAAGAATGGGGCGGAGATACAATCTTCGTAAATATTTCAGCGAAATTCAACCAAAATATTGAAGAATTATTAGAAAATATTCTTTTAATTGCTGAAGTAGAAGATTTGAAAGCAGACCCAACACAACGTGCGATCGGTACAGTGATCGAAGCTCGTTTAGATAAAGGCAAAGGCCCTGTTGCTACATTACTTGTTCAACAAGGTTCATTGAGAGTTGGAGATCCAATCGTTGTCGGAAATACATTTGGACGTGTCCGTGTTATGACCAATGACCTTGGTCGTCGTGACAAAGCAGTAGGTCCAGCAACACCAGTTGAAATCACAGGGTTGAATGATGTGCCGCAGGCAGGAGATCGGTTTGTAGTCTTTGAAGATGAAAAAACAGCTCGTCAAGCAGGTGAAGAACGTGGCAAACGTGCCGTTCTGGAACAACGGTCATCAAATAACCGTGTAACGTTAGATAACTTATTCGAAAGTCTAAAAGAAGGCGAATTGAAAGATGTTAACGTGATTATCAAAGCTGATGTACAAGGTACAGCAGAAGCCTTAGCCGCAAGCTTACAAAAAATCGAAGTTGCAGGCGTTCGTGTGAAAATCGTTCACTCGGCTGTTGGAGCTATCAATGAAAGTGACGTGACACTTGCTGCAGCAAGTAATGCGATCATTATTGGCTTTAACGTTCGTCCGACACCACAAGCGAAACAACAAGCAGAACAAGAAGAAGTGGATATTCGTTTACACCGTATCATCTACAAAGCAATCGAAGAAATCGAAACAGCGATGAAAGGGATGCTAGATCCTGAATTTGAAGAGAAAATTACGGGTCAAATGACTGTTCGTGAACTTTATAAAGTATCTAAAGTTGGAACGATTGCAGGTTGTTACGTAACAGAAGGCTCTATCCGTCGTGATAGTGGTGTTCGTGTAATTCGTGATGGCATCGTGATCTTTGAAGGCAAACTAGCTAGCTTGAAACGTTTCAAAGATGATGCGAAAGAAGTGAAACTTGGCTTTGAATGTGGTGCCATGGTTGAAAACTTCAACGATCTTAAAGTGGATGATGTAATTGAAGGCTTCGTTATGGAAGAAATCAAACAATAATAATAACTAAAAGTAGAGAGAAGGAGAAACAGTATGGCAAATTATCGTGACCGTCGAGTGGGTCAAGAAATCATGCGTGAAATCAATGATATATTGAGAAAACGTGTAAGAGATCCTCGTGTGCAAGATATTACAATTACCGATGTTCGAGTAACTGGCGATCTACAACAAGCGACGATTTATTACAGTTTGTTATCTGATCTAGCTTCTGATCAACAAAAAGCGCAACAAGGATTAGATAAAGCCAAAGGATTGATTCGTAAAGAATTAGGTCAACGTTTAACATTGTACAAAACGCCTGAACTGATTTTTGAAAAAGATGAATCCGTGCAATATGGGAATCATATTGATGAATTGATTCGTAAATTGAATCAAGGTGATTAAAATAATAGGTTAATGTACCTAATAAAAAGACCGAAAAGGAATGATCCTCTTCGGTCTTTTTTTGTACTTTTGTAACAGAATTATTTTTTGTAACTATATTGAAAGGAACTGTAACATTTTTACCGATTAACTAAAATGGATTTGTGTTATTATTTGAAGTACAAGTCTTATCGTTGAAGAAAATGGAGGGTTAATAGTGAAGAAAAAGAATTTGTCATTATTAATAGTTAGTATGATTACAGTTGCCGGAACAATTGCGCCAATTAGTTCGCTGGCAGAAACAGCTGATAAAAAAATAGAACAACAAGATAAAGAAATTTCGGCATTGAAAGAGAAACAACAGGGAGTAGCCAATCAGATAGCTTCACTAGAAGAAGAAATAGCTTCGATCTTTGATGAAGGTGTTGCCTTGAATAAACAAAAAACAGATTTAACAAAAGAATCTGAGCAATTAAAGAAAGATATCGCTGCACTAGATGTACGCATCAATAAAAGAACTGAAGCAATCCAAAAGCAAGGGCGCAATGTTCAAGTGAATGGACAAGGCACTCAAATTCTTGATATTCTTTTAAATTCAGAATCAATTACAGATGCAGTCGGTCGAGTGCAAGCAATTTCTTCAATTATGACAGCAAATAATGATTTGATTAAACAACAAAAAGAAGACAAAACACTCGTTGAAACGAAGAAATCAGATATTCAAAAGAATTTAGCTGCTGTAGAAGAAGCAACAGCTCAATTAGAAAAAGAAAAAGAAAACCTAGTTGCAAAACAAGCAGATTTGAATGTTTTGAAAGCAGAAGTTGATTCCGAAACTTCTGGTGCTGAAAATTCAAAAAATAAACTCTTAAAAGAACAGCAAGAAGCGCTAAAAGCGCAACTAGCAAATGAAACGAAAAAGAAAGAGGCTAAGAAGACTGAGACTTCTAACAAGCCGGAAAAACAATCTACACAAAGTGAAAGCACTAGTGAAACAACGAAAGAAACAACAACTACACCTCCTGTAGAGACGGATGAACCTAAAGAGACCGCTCCAAGCACGCCTGAGGGGAATAATTCGAATAACCAAGGAAATACAGTAGTGCCAGAAAATCCTGACAAACCAATAGAGCCGCCAGTGACTTCAGCTGACGCAACTTTCCAAGCACTTAATGCATTACGTACAGCGAATGGATTGAATCCAGTAAGTTGGGATGCTGGCCTTGCTGCTGCAGCTAGCGGAAGAGCTGCAATGATGCAAGATTTTCAAATACCATCAGATCATTGGAATCGCGGAGATGAAGTAATTGCCTTCATGTTTGCTCCAGGAAACTCTGTTATTATGGCTTGGTATAATGAGACCAACATGGTATCTCCATCTGGAACAGGACATCGTGATTGGGAAATGAATCCTAGCATGACACGTGTAGGGTTCGGTTATGCAGGTGACGTGATTGTAGGGCATTCTGCTTAATAAAACAATCAAATCCATAAGCGTAAAACAAAAACGGATGAACCGTTTTTGTTTTACGCTTTTTTTAAGAATCACATTCATTAGATCGACCGATATGTTGAACAAGGTGAGCATCTTCCAAAAATAATTTATATGTGAACTATCTCTATCACTCAAGACCCGTTTTTTAAAAATGAATTTCTCTTCTCTTCTATGCTATAATATATCAGTTGATACTATAATTTTTGGAGGAACTATTAGATGGACGGTATTTTACCTTTATGGAAAGAAGCTGGTATGACTAGTCATGACTGTGTTTTCAAACTAAGGAAAATTTTACATACAAAAAAAATTGGTCACGGCGGTACTTTAGATCCTGATGTGTCTGGGGTTTTACCTATTTGTATCGGAAAAGGGACGAAAGTAATTGAATATATGGTTGATTCAGGTAAGACGTATGAAGGAGAAATTACGCTTGGTTTTTCTACGACAACAGAAGATGTTAGTGGAGAAATAGTGGAGAAAGTTGTGCTGTCTAAACCTTTTTCAAACGAAGAAATCGATGCTGCTATGCAGACGATGACAGGCGTTATAACACAAATCCCACCGATGTTTTCTGCAGTCAAAGTCAACGGGAAACGTCTTTATGAGTATGCTCGAAATGGAGAAGACGTTGAGCGACCAGTGAGAGAAGCGATGATTTATTCTTTTGAACGTACCAGTGAGCCTGAATTTAATCTAGAAAACGGAACACAAAGTTGGCGCTTTAAAGTAGTTTGTGGTAAAGGAACTTATGTGAGAACGTTGTCTGTTGATACAGGACTTGCCTTAGGAGTGCCAGCGCACATGTCTGATTTGACGCGTACGGCAAGCGGTGGCCTAACAGCTGAGCAGAGTTTGACCTTAGCGCAGGTCGCAGAAAGAATGGAACAAAACAAAATAGCAGAAACGCTTTTGCCGATTGAAATAGCTATCGAACGCTTTAAACGCATTGATTTAACGGAGGAGCTTTACAACAAAGTTAAAAATGGTGTTCGATTAAGTCCAACCGATTTGGCTCTAAAGGAAATGCCGCAGGATTTGGTGGCCTTATTTTATCAAAATCAAGTCGTAAGCTTATATATGGCACATCCGACAAAGCCAAATGTATTAAAACCTAGCAAAGTGCTAAGAAATAATTAATAGAAAGAAGTTTTAACATGCAGATCATTCCAATTCGACATCCATATAATCCAGAACAAATCCCAGTAGAAGAGGTTGTTATGGTACTAGGATTTTTTGATGGTGTTCACCGTGGACACCAGAAAGTCATTGAAACAGGAAAAAAAATTGCGGAGAAGAAAGGCTTAAAATTAGCCGTCATGACATTTAATCAGCATCCGTCCATCGTTTTTCAAAAAGTTTTGCCTGAGAATATGAAATATTTGACAAGCTTAGAGCAAAAAGAACAATTGATGGAAAATTTAGGGGTAGATTTGTTATATGTAATCGAATTTACTTCGGCATTTGCGCATTTAGCGCCACAAGAATTTGTAGATCAATATATCGTTGGACTACATGCGGCTGCAGCCGTTTCTGGATTTGATTATACTTACGGACCGAAAGATATCGCAGATGTCGCCCATCTACCAGGCTATGCTAAAGATCGATTTGAAGTTGTGACGGTAGGTAAAGAAGAGTTGGATGGAGCGAAAATCAGTTCAACACGCATTCGCGAATTGATGGAACAAGGGAAGATGGAAGAGGTTACTGAATTACTAGGGTATGTCTATGAAACAGATGGCACCGTTGTTCATGGTGATGCTAGAGGACGTTTATTAGGATTTCCTACTGCTAATATCAAAGTAAAAAGTACAGTGCGCTTGCCTAGAATCGGTGTTTACGCTGTGAAAATTAAAATTGGAAACAAATGGCATATTGGTATGGGCTCGATCGGTCACAATGATACTTTTGGTGACGGTCGTGAACTAACTGTGGAGGTATATATTTTAGATTTCCATCAAGATATTTATGGTGAATATGTAACTGTGCGTTGGAACCATTATTTACGTGACCAAGTGAAATTTGATGGAGCGGAAAATTTGATTGTACAGCTAAAACAAGACGAACAAGATACTGCAGATTATTTTTTGAATAACAATCACTAATATAGTTTCATCATATTCGATAAACTGAATAAAGCAGCAATGAGTTTGGTTGTTGCTTATTTAGTTTAATTGTTTTTTTTCAGACTTTAGTTTCAGTGAAGTGGAAACTTGGAGTAGGAAAAATAATATAAAATTTTATATAAAAACAAATTTTTCTACATCGGATCAAAGTAAATTGATATACTATAATTGCACTACTAAAGGAGAAGTCATTAACGATAAGGGGCATTACATGGAAAAAAAGAAACGTGAAAAGAAGAAAAGAAAACTGTTTAGACTTCCGACGTTATTTATACTCTTGATTTTGGGCGGAATCGCTTTTTTATTTTGGTATTATTACAACCTCGATTATCAGGATAACGCTACGCCGTCCTATAATGGGTATCAAGTTTCCCCAATAGATTTAGAGATATCAGGTGTTGACTTTCACCAAGGTACTGAGCCTTTATTGGAAGGAAGTCGAGTGAATTCTGAATTTGCTGAGCCATTGATCGATCCATGGCCGCAAGATGAGCAAATCAAACAACCAGCAACGCTACCTGTTTTTCGTTTGTGGGATATGGACAATAAACAAACTGTTTACAAAGCAAGCGTAAATCTGTCAAGTGTGAAACATATTGAAAAAGTTGAATTTCCAACGTTTGGTGAAGAAAATGGACCAAACGATTTACAAATCTATCCAGCGAAATATCATCCAGAAAGTAGTACATGGGAAACAGATATTCTGGTTAAGAACCATCAAGAAGCGGGACGTTATCAGATTAAACTGTTGATTACGAAAGAAAATGGAAAAACTGAATTAGTGGACTTTGGTGAGTTTGTAGTTGAACAGCCTAGCATAGAAGCTGCAGTGGACAATGCTAACGTTGGTAAAGGGCAGTTTGATGTAAATATTCAGACTAAAAGCACTGCTGATATTGAAAAAGTACTAGTTCCAGTGTGGTCAAAAGAGGATAAAAGTGATAAAAAAGTATATGAGGGGACCCTTCAACCTGATAATACCTATAAAGTTCATGTTGATTACGAAGATTTCGCTTTTAATAATGGTCTGTACCATGCGAGTGCCCAACTAATTACAATGAATGGATTAAAAGCTGAGTGTGAGGCTGGCACTGCAGAGATTGAGTTGAGACGGCCAGTCCGTATCCGAATCATGCAAGAAACAACGTTGTTTCAAAATAGAACCTTGTCTAAAACAGCTAAACAATTACCAGCAAACAGTATGGCTTATGTGAAAGGGATCGTCTTTAATTCTGAAAAAAAAGTTTATCGAACGACTGAGGGCTATATTTCCGCTGAGAATATTGAAATTAGTGAAATGATGGATGATATACGTTATGTAGCTCATCGTGGAAATCATAAAGTAGCGCCCGAAAACTCTATCCCGTCCTTCCAACAATCTGATAGTTGGGGAATTGAAACGGATATTTGGCTGACAAAGGATAAACAGTGGGTGATCATGCATGATAGAACAGTTGACCGAATGACAAATGGTAAAGGGAAAATCAGTGATTTGACATTAGCTCAGATAAAAGCCTTGCGCATCGATCAAGGATCAAATAAAGAAAATTATTCCCAAGAACAATTAATTGTTCCGACACTAGAAGAGTTTCTAACGATCATGAATAATAAACAGAGTATTCCTTTTATTGAAGTTAAGGCAAAGAATCTTGAACCGAGCGATTATGATCATCTTGCAAATTTAATTACTTCCTATGGTATGTCTAATACAGCGGTGATCATTTCATTTGATTATCCAAATTTAGTGGAAATGAAAAAACGTCTTCCAGACACTCAGGTTCAATTGTTAGCTAAAACTTTAGATGAACAAATGATTACTCAAACGAGTAGTTTAGGTGGGAAAGCTGGTCTAGATATCAAATATGATAGTGTAGTGAATAGGCCAGACTTAATTGCTAAAGCTCAAAGTAAAGGATTGTCTGTTAATTTATGGGGAGTGCCTCAAAATGAATTTAAAAAGATGGAGGCATTAGGGATAAATAATTTAACAACGGACTATGACTAAGGAGTATTTAAGCCTTTTTGTAAAGGAATAGATTCATAAAAATTTTAGGATGGTTCATGTTTTTTATTCTGTCATAATGGACGATAAGCAAAAATAATTGCTTACTATTTTTTAGGAGGATAAAATCCATGAAAAAAATTATTTTAGGAACAACAATCTTATTTTGCTCAGTTGCTCTAGTAGGATGCGGTAAAAATGCGGAAAAGAACAATGATAAAACTGAAGGATCGTCGTCCTCCAGAATTGAAAAAAGTAGCAGTTCTCTAGAATCAAGCAAGAAAGATAAGCACGAAAAAACTTCGGAATCGAAAGAAGTTGGCAACGAAACTACAGAGTCCGTAGTAAAAAAAGAAAAAGTAAAAAAAACTGTTTAACAGGGGATAATGTAGAATCTACAAAATGATTTTTAAAAGTAGTGACTGAGTTGGTTTGTAAGGATGTGAGTGGGGATATAACTCAAAGAGTTATGTCCCCACTCACATTTTTTTTTTAAGAATCAGTGTATGAAATTCATTAAAAAGAAGTATCAATAAAAGATGATAATACTTGTTTTAGTTGATTTCCAATATATTTATTTTTAAGATAATAGATCGACATCACTCTGAGTGGGAGGCTTTCATCATTTATAGAAATGATGTCTAGATCATCCAAATGACGTTGTAAATATTGTGGGACGATAGAAAAAGTATCGGTGTTTTTTACCATGTAAAGAATCAATTCAGTGGTATCAACGTGAATATCCATTTCTTGAGATCTTGATGGGAGACTGTTTTTCATCCAATCATAAATTGTTTTCGTTTCAAGAAATGTTTGATTAAAGAATACAAAAGGATAATTATCAAATAAGTCTAGACTAATTGTTGCATGGTCGAAAACTGGGTGGCCTTTTCGCATGATGATTTTGTATTCGTTTGAATAAATATCTATTTTATTTATCGTGTCAGGTACATTGTTTATGGAAGGGCCAATTCCAATATCCGATTCTAATGTTTCGAGTGAGTGAAAGATATTATCTGAAATAATTGTATTGATTCTCAAATATTTATATTCTTGAAACAATGCTGAAAGAGTCTCATTTAATTTGAATTCTAGATCGTTTAAAAAAAGAGAAACATTAATCGTAGTTAATGCAGATTCTTTTGAAAAGGAGAGGTCATTGATCTCATCGCAAATATAGAACATTTCTTGTTTGATACGCCAACAATGACTTTCTAGTATTTTTCCAGCGGGGGTGAGTTGACATTCTTCTTTAGCTCTAAAAAATAGTGCTGCCCCGATTTCATCTTCAAGATTTTTTATTTGCTTACTTAATGCGGCTTGTGAAATGCCGAGATGATTGCTGGCTCTAGTGAATTGTTTTTGTTCGCAGAGTGTTAAGAAGTAGTTTAAATGAGTTAATTCCATGTTTTTTTCTCCTTTCAATTTGTTGTTAAAAAATAAATTGAAGTTGTTCGATTAGATCTTTATGTGCTTTTGAGAGAGGTAGGTCTGAATGATAACCAATAGAAATATTTCTGAAAGGTCCATCAATGATCTCGACTGATGTAATACTTAAATAATTCGGAATGGAATCTGCCAATGAGTAAGGAAGAAATGCCACGCCAAAGTCTTGATCGACTAAATTCAATATCGAGATTGTTGAAGGTAGTTCGTAACATTGATTATCTTTAAGTTCAGGATGGTTTATTTCTATCCAAGTTTTAATTATGTTCTTTTCATAGATTTGTTTTGAATAATTTATTAAAGGGGTTTGCAGTAAATGCTCTACTGACAATTCGTTTAGATAAGATAGTTGATTTTTTTTGCTAATGAAAACAACGTAAGATTCTGAAAAAATCAAACTACTTGCTATTTTAGAATTCTCTTCTGATAGAATACCGACTGCTATATCGATTTCTTTATTTTCCAGAGCTATTTCAAGATTGTCGTAATAGCCATAATCAATAGAGGCTAATGGATATTTTTGGTGAAAGTCTGTTAGCATTTTTGCAATCAAATAGTCAGTGTCAGCTAAATTTGTTCCGATTTTGATGGTTGCCGTTTCTCCAGTATGGACAAGTAAATTGATTTCTGTGACAGCCATTTCAAATTCTTGAAAAATTTTCTCCCCTCTTTTTTTTAAAACAAGACCCTCAGGCGTTAAGGTGTTATTGCCGTAATCTCTCGTTATCAGTTGGGCGTTTAGCTCCTGCTCTAATTCTCGAATATGTGTGCTTAAATAAGGCTGAGAAATACCTAATTCCTCTGATGTTTTTGTAAAGCTTTTGTTTTTGCATAATGCTAAAAAATAGTCTAATTGTTTTAATTTCATTTGCTCATCTCCTTTACTCTGTTGAAAATAAATGCTGGTTCTCTTCAAGATAAAATAATTTGAGATGAAATAGTCATTTTTTTTTTAAAATATACAAAAAATTAATAGTATTTTTTTATTTTGAAATAATGACTGTTTTCTATAAAGGAAAAGAGCCCTTTTAATTGGTAATAGCCGACCAATTAAAAGGACTTTTATCAGTATTAGCTTACTGATAGGGAATAGTGAACTATTAGTGAATAGGTTGTTTCTTAGTTTAGTATAATTTTTTTTGGCCAATAGAGCCATTCTGTTTTATTTATAGTGCTATTACTTTTTATGAAATTTGAACAATGAACTTTGGAAATATAAATCCCACTACGGGGGAAAGCCGAAGTGGGATCCATCAGAGCTTACTTTGTAAAAAGGAGTATGGATGTTACATAAACGAACTTGGGAGATTCGTTTATACAAATATAGTAAATAAAATGAACTGAATAAACTATTTCTTTTTTGTCATAGAAGTATTCTTTTTTATAAATGATTTAAAAAGGAAGATGGCGAAAAAACTACATTCAAAAAAAGTTATACAGGTATCGTTTTTTTTGTCTATAAATGTAAGGCATAATTCATTAGAATAACAGTGTAATTCTTCTTGTTAGGCGAGGCTCCTATACAAACACAGGCTACTGCCCAAAAATGTCGAGAGACGCCAATGGGTAGAACAGGAACTGTCGAATTAAGGCTTTTCTTAAGGTAGCTAAAAGCTTGGGCTTTTTACGTTGTATAGTGCCAAAACTCAACGATTATGGAGACTCACGGCAAAGCGGGCTGAGTTTTCAGTGCGCTTTTTTGTGTGGAAAGGATGTGGTGACGGTGCCAGAAGATAGTTCGATAAGCCAGAGATCAACTAAAAGAAAAGAGGATAATCTAGATGCAAAAAGAAATGAAGAACATGATCCATGAAAAAGCTTATCAAAAGATAGCGAATTTATCTATCGATAAAGTTTTAGAAAGCTTTTCCTCTTCTTGGGATGGCTTGAAAGCACGAGAAGTTCAACACTCGAAAGAAAAATTCGGTATAAATAAAATTACAGATAATAAAAAAAAGTCCTTTATTTATACTGTGATAAAATCCTATGTCACACCATTTACTGTTGTATTGATGATACTAGCAACTATCTCGTTTTTCACTGAATATGTGTATGCTGAACCAAGTGAGAAAGACATTACTGGGGTTTTGATTATGGTGGTCATGGTTTTGTTAAGCGGCACTATGACTTTAGTTCAATCAGTGAAATCAAGTAATGCAGTCAGTAAATTACAAAATATGATTCAGATCACAGCGACTGTTACCAGAGAAAATAAAGAAATGGAAATACCTGTGGACGAAGTTGTTTGTGGTGACTTAGTTAATCTTGCAGCAGGAGACATGATTCCAGCAGATTTGCGGTTGATTCATGCGAAGGACTTATTCGTTTCACAATCAGCGATGACAGGAGAAAGTTTTCCAGTTGAAAAAAAAGTCAAAAATGTTACTTCTACAAATAATAATAACCAAACAGATTTTGATAATTTATTGTTTTTAGGCAGCAATGTCGTTAGCGGCAGTGGTGTTGGTGTAGCTGTTCGGGTTGGGGATAATACACTGTTTGGAAAAATTGCACAAGATGTTGCAGATGATGAGAAAAAAACAAGCTTTGAATTAGGTGTAAACAAAACGACATGGTTATTGATTCGTTTTATGATGGTGATTACGCCAGCAGTATTTTTGATCAATGGAATCACAAAAGGCGATTGGGGTGAAGCCTTAATGTTTGCTATTGCAACGGCTGTAGGGCTTACACCAGAAATGCTGCCAATGATCGTTACGACTAATTTGGTCAAAGGTTCTAGGGATATGGCAAAAGAAGGAACGATCATGAAAAACGTCAACGCGATTCAAAATTTTGGTGCCATGGATATTTTATGTACGGATAAAACTGGCACCCTGACACAAGACAAGGTCATTTTAGAATATCATTACAATACCTCATGCCAAGAAGATCGGGAAGTATTGCGTTCTGCTTTTTTAAATAGTTATTTCCAAACTGGTCTGCGTAATTTAATCGATAAGGCAATTATTGAAGCGTCATCGAAAGAGTTATCTATCGATGAAGAAGATTATTTTAAGATTGATGAAATTCCTTTCGACTTTAATCGCAGAAGAATGAGTGTTGTTATTAAAAATAGAAGATCGAATCAAAGCTTTTTGATTACTAAAGGAGCAGTTGAAGAAATGCTGCAAGCATGCTCTCATATCAATCAGGCTGGAGACGTTGTTCCGATCACACCAAAAATAAAAAAACAAGTATTAAAAACAGTGAAGGAATTAAATGAAGATGGTCTAAGAGTCTTAGCGATCGCAGATAAAAAAGTCAACAATCAATTAGATGACTATTCTGTTGCAGATGAACAGGAACTGATTTTACAAGGGTATCTCGCTTTTCTAGATCCTCCCAAAGAAACGGCGGCTGCTGCTATTCAAGCATTAAAAAGTAACGGAGTTTCTGTAAAAATTCTAACAGGTGATAATGAATTAGTAACACGTTCAGTTTGTAAAGAAGTTGGTCTGGGGACTGAAAAAATGATCGATGGTTCAGCAATTTCTAAATTATCTGAATCAGAACTAGAACAGATGGTCAATAAATATACTATTTTTACAAAAGTAACACCTGATCAAAAAACAAAAATTGTTAAAGCGTTGAAGAAAAATGAACAAACAGTTGGCTTCATGGGGGACGGAATCAATGACGCAGGAGCTATGAAAGTCTCTGATGTTGGAATTTCTGTAGATACGGCAGTTGATATTGCAAAAGAATCGGCTGATGTGATTTTGCTGCAAAAAGACTTAATGGTTTTAGAACAGGGAATTATTTCTGGACGCAAAGTCTTTAGTAATACAATGAAGTATATCAAAATGACAGCAAGTTCAAATTTTGGGAATGTATTTTCTGTTATTCCTGCGAGTATTTTTTTACCATTTTTACCAGTTGCGCCGATTCAATCACTATTTTTGAATTTGATTTACGATACATCTTGCATGTCCGTTCCGTGGGATAACGTGGATAAAGAGTATGTCGAAAAGCCTAAGAAGTGGGAAGCCAAATCAATTGGTTCATTCATGAAATGGTTTGGACCGACAAGTTCTGTTTTTGATATCGTTACTTATCTATTTATGTATTTTATTATTTGTCCAACTATCTTAGGCGGTGGATTTTTCTCATTAGCAGCCGATCAGAAACTCTTATTTATCGCTATTTTCCATGCAGGTTGGTTTATTGAGTCTCTATGGTCACAAATGTTGGTACTTCATATATTGAGAACGCCAAAAATACCTTTCCTTCAAAGTAGAGCTTCAGGCATCTTGACGCTCGTCACTTCAGTTGGAATTTTAATTGGAACAATTTTGCCGTTTACGAATTTAGGAGCAAGCATTGGTTTTGCACCACTTCCAGGAAATTACTTTTTTTACTTGATTCCAACAATCATTGCGTATTTACTCTTAGTAACAGTGATCAAGAAAATATATATAAGAAAATATCAAGAATTACTCTAGTCAGAAAATACAGAGTTTTAACTGGGCTATTCTATCAAATATCAGACACTTTGATTTCGCGGGAGATATCAAAGTGTCTGTCTTTATTGTATAGTGTCATTACTTTTAAAAGGGGAGCGGAAGAATGAAAAAGCGGGAAATTATGAAGCAAATTAAAACATTTTATCATTGAGTGTGGTAAGATAAGAGACGTCTTCTATATGATGTAAAATAGCAAGACACTCTAAAGTGGAGGAAGAAATAAATTGAAAAACAATTCTAATAGCACCTCAGCATATATACATATTCCGTTTTGCGAACATATCTGTTACTACTGTGACTTCAATAAAGTTTTTTTAGAAGGACAACCTGTAGATGAATATATTCAAAGTCTTTTAAAAGAGATCCGATTAACGAAAGAGCACTATCCAAGCAATGATACCAAAACAATTTACATTGGAGGGGGAACACCTACATCGTTATCGGCGAATCAATTAGCAGTTTTATTAGAAGGTGTACGAAATTTACTCCCTTTTGATCCTAAAAATGAATTTACAGTGGAAGCTAACCCTGGAGATTTAACACAGGAAAAATTACATGTAATGAAAGAATATGGTGTGAACCGCTTGTCGATGGGCGTACAAACTTTTGATAATCAATTGTTGAAGAAAATTGGAAGAAAACATACAGCTGAAGATGTGTACGAAACGATGAAATTTTTGGAAAAAGAAAATTTTTCAAATGTAAGTATCGATTTGATCTATGCTTTGCCTGGACAAACACTAGAAGGATTCCGGGATACGTTGAAACGTGCGATCGAACTTGATTTACCTCACTATTCATTGTATTCACTAATTTTAGAAAATAAAACAATGTTTATGAATTGGGTTCGTCAAGGGCGCTTACAGTTACCAGATCAAGAAGTTGAAGCCCAAATGTTTGAAGAAACGATCATCGCGATGGAAAAAGGCGGCAGACACCAGTATGAAGTGAGTAACTTCGCATTAAAAGGTAAAGAAAGTCAGCATAATTTGATTTACTGGGATAATGAACACTATTATGGGTTTGGCGCTGGAGCAAGTGGCTATTTAGGACATACTCGCTATCGAAATCACGGACCAATTCAGCATTACCTAAAACCTTTACGTGATGATCAGTTACCAACTGTTGAAAAAGAGATACTAACATTGAATAATCAGATGGAAGAGCAACTTTTCTTAGGATTGCGCAAAAAAGATGGTGTCTCTAAAGCGCAATTTAAAGAAAAATTTGGTGTTACGTTAGAGCAAGTTTATAAAGAAAAGATCCCTAAATTGATTGAAAAGGGGTTATTATTGGAAAATGATACGTCTATTCAACTTTCCGAAAAAGGCTTATTTGTTGGAAATGATGTTTTCGAAGAGTTTCTAATCGACAAAGAATAAAAAAGAAAAAGTACAGAGCTGTTTTTGAATAAAAACCCTCTAGTGCTTTTTTTTTATCATCGTTTAGCACTCGATGATAAAGAGTGCTAAAAAAGTGTGTTTTTCTCTTGACAATTATACAAGATGTTGATATATTAATAATTGTATTAGCACTTAGATGCCATGAGTGCTAATGAAGGGTGGTAACTATGATAACGGAAAGACAAAAGAATATTTTGCGACTTATCATCCAGGGATACACAAATACAGGAACTCCTGTAGGATCAAAGAAATTGATGGAAGAAGGAATTAAATCAAGTTCTGCAACGATTCGTAATGATATGAAAGCTTTAGAAGAACATGGATTATTATTAAAGACACATTCTTCGTCTGGTAGAATTCCTTCAATGTATGGTTATCGTTATTACGTGGATCATTTACTAAGGCCGGCTGAAGTTGAACGTGATGAGTTAGAAACGATTCGTCGTTCTTTTGGCAAAGAATTTCATGAAATCAATGATATCATTGAACAATCGGCTGAGATCCTTTCAGATTTGACTAGCTATACAGCATTTTCGTTAGGACCAGAAGTGAAAGAACGGAAATTGACAGGTTTTCGTATCGTTCCTTTAAATGATCGCCAGATTATTGCTGTGATCGTTACAGATAAAGGCAATGTGGAAAGTCAGGTCTTTGCGATTCCGTCATCTGTATCTAGCCAAGATCTAGAGAAGATGACCCAAATCATCAATGATAAACTTGTAGGACAACCGCTATTGACTGTTTATCATCGATTAAGGACGGAAATTCCGATGATTTTACATCGTTATTTTCAAACGCCTGAAGGGATGATGAATTTATTCGATGCAATGTTAGGTCATGCTTTTGAAGAAAAAGTATTTGTCAGCGGGCGCATGAATGTTTTAGATTTCGGGATGAAACAAGATATCGATCAATTAAAATCTGTCTATTCTTTTATGCAAAATACAGATGCACTTACACATTTGTTGACGACAGATGAAAAGACAGATACTCAAATAGCGATTCGGATCGGCTCGGAAATAGGCAACGATTTGCTGGATAATATGAGTATGATCACTGCAACGTATGAAGTATCCGGTCACGGTAAAGGAACGATTGCTTTATTAGGTCCGACTAGTATGCCGTATTCAAAAATGTTTGGTTTAGTGGATGTTTTTCGCCATGAACTAGCTACAAAGCTTGGTGCTTATTATCGTTTTCTTGATGAATAAGCTAAAAGTTTAAATATAGAATTCTATTAATTCTACGGAAATGAGAAGGGAAGTTGCCAGAGTGAGTAATAAAGAAGAAACAAATGAAGAATTACAGGAAGAACGCATGGAAGCTATCGATGATTCAGGAGTTTCAGAAGTAGAAGCTGAAATGACAGAATTAGAAAATGCTCAAGCTGAACTATCAGAAATGGAAGATAAATTCCTAAGAGCTCGAGCTGAAATTGCCAATATGAGCAACCGTTTTAAAAATGAACGTGAATTGCTTGTTCGTTACCGATCGCAAGACTTAGGTAAAAAATTATTGCCTTCGCTTGATAATTTAGAACGTGCGATGGCAATCGAAGTCGATGATGAGCAAGGCGCAAGCTTGAAAAAAGGTATTTCGATGGTTCTTGAAAGTGTACAAGCTGCACTGAAAGAAGAAGGTATTGAAGAAATTCCAACAATGGGAGAAGTATTCGATCCTAATTTACATCAAGCAGTCCAAACGATTCCAGCAAGTGATGAAACACCTGCAGATACAATCGTTGAAGTCCTACAAAAAGGATATAAATTACATGACCGCGTTTTACGAGCAAGCATGGTTGTTGTTGCACAATAACAAGGAATGTTTGCATAATATAAATTGAAAAAATTAAAATAGAAGATAGGAGATCATTAATTATGAGTAAAATTATTGGTATTGACTTAGGAACTACAAACTCAGCAGTTGCAGTATTAGAAGGCGGAGAAGCAAAAATCATTGCAAACCCAGAAGGTAACCGTACAACACCTTCAGTAGTATCATTTAAAAATGGCGAAATCCAAGTTGGTGAAGTGGCTAAACGTCAAGCAGTGACAAACCCACATACAATTGCATCAATCAAACGTCATATGGGCGAAGCTGGCTACAAAGTTGAAGCTGATGGCAAATCTTATACACCTCAAGAAATTTCTGCGATGATTTTACAATACTTAAAAGGCTTTGCAGAAGAATATTTAGGTGAAAAAGTGGATAAAGCTGTTATTACAGTTCCAGCTTACTTCAACGATGCGCAACGTCAAGCAACAAAAGACGCTGGTAAAATCGCTGGTTTAGAAGTAGAACGTATTGTTAACGAACCAACAGCTGCGGCATTAGCTTACGGTTTAGATAAAACAGATAAAGACGAAAAAGTCTTAGTATTTGACCTTGGTGGTGGTACATTTGACGTATCGATCCTTGAATTAGGTGATGGTGTGTTCGACGTATTATCAACTGCCGGTGATAACGAACTAGGTGGAGATGACTTTGATAATAAAATCATCGACTACATGGTAGCAGAATTCAAAAAAGAAAACGGTGTTGATTTATCTAAAGATAAAATGGCTGTTCAACGTTTGAAAGATGCTGCTGAAAAAGCGAAAAAAGATTTATCAGGTGTTACATCAACTCAAATCAGCTTACCGTTTATCACAGCAGGAGACGCTGGTCCATTGCACTTAGAAATGAACTTAACTCGTGCTAAATTTGATGAATTAACAAGTGACTTAGTAGAACGTACAAAAACACCTGTACGTCAAGCATTGAAAGATGCTGGCTTGAACCCTTCTGAAATCGACGAAGTAATCTTAGTTGGTGGATCTACACGTATCCCAGCTGTAGTAGAAGCTGTTCGTAAAGAAACAAACAAAGAGCCTAATAAATCAGTGAACCCGGATGAAGTAGTAGCAATGGGGGCTGCGATCCAAGGTGGCGTTATCACAGGTGATGTTAAAGACGTTGTATTATTAGACGTAACACCATTATCATTAGGTATTGAAACAATGGGTGGCGTATTTACTAAATTGATCGATCGTAATACAACGATCCCAACAAGTAAATCACAAGTATTCTCAACTGCCGCTGATAACCAACCAGCCGTAGATATCCATGTATTACAAGGTGAACGCCCAATGTCAGCAGATAACAAAACATTAGGTCGTTTCCAATTAACAGATATTCCAGCAGCTCCTCGTGGTGTGCCTCAAATCGAAGTAAGTTTTGATATCGATAAAAATGGTATCGTAAACGTACGTGCGAAAGATTTAGGAACACAAAAAGAGCAAACAATCACAATCAAATCTTCTTCTGGTTTGTCAGATGACGAAATCGAACGTATGGTGAAAGATGCTGAATCAAATGCTGAAGCAGATAAAGCACGCAAAGAAGAAGTTGATCTACGTAACGATGTTGATGCTTTGTTGTTCACTGTTGATAAAACATTGAAAGAATTAGAAGGCAAAGTAGACGCTGATGAAGTGAAAAAAGCAGAAGATGCTCGTGATGAGTTAAAAGCAGCTGTTGAAGCGAATGATATCGAACAAATGAAAGAAAAACGTGATTCATTAAACGAAATCGTTCAAAACTTAACAGTAAAACTTTATGAACAAGCAGCGCAACAACAAGCGCAAGAAAATCCTGAAGCTGCACAAGGTGGAGCAGATGATGTTGTAGATGCTGACTTTGAAGAAGTAGAAGGCGACGATAAATAATCGTTAACAAGCTGGCAAAGACCAAAGTCATCGCTTTGGTCTTTGCCTATCTTTATTTGTAGATAAATACTGGCAAATGAAGGGAAGCTATTTTGCTTTTGCGTGATTTGTGGTATGATTACAACGATGTTTTTATACAAATAAGTTGGCGTCGATCCTATTTTAGAATAAATGGAATAATAGTTGGAGGGGAACTAATGGCTACGAAAAGAGATTATTATGAAGTGCTTGGCCTTGCCAAAGGTGCTTCAGATGATGAAATAAAAAAAGCTTACCGAAAGCTTTCCAAGCAATATCACCCAGATATCAATAAAGAAGCAGATGCAGAAGATAAATTTAAAGAAGTTTCTGAAGCCTATGAAGTGTTAAGTGATCCTCAGAAAAAAGCGGCTTATGATCAATATGGTCATGCAGGCACTGATCCAAATTACGGCGGAGCAGGTGGTTTCGGCGGATTTGGCGGCGGTGGATTTTCAAGTAGCGGTTTTGGCGGCTTTGAGGATATTTTCGATTCATTCTTTGGCGGTGGTTCTCGTAGTGTAGATCCAACAGCGCCAAGACAAGGGGCGGATTTGCAGTATACAGTCAACCTTAAGTTTGAGGAAGCCATTTTTGGTGTAGAAAAAGAAATCAAATACAACCGTGAAGATAACTGTAGTACATGTGGTGGGAACGGTGCTAAGCCAGGTACACATCCAGAAACTTGTCACAAGTGTCATGGGTCAGGTTCAATCAATGTTGAACGTCAAACGCCACTTGGACGTGTGATGAGCCGTCAAACTTGTGATGTATGTCGTGGAACGGGTAAAGAAATCAAAGAACCTTGTCCAACATGTCATGGAACTGGACATGAGAAAAAAGCGCATAAAGTCAAAGTCAATGTTCCGGCTGGAGTAGAAGATGGACAACAAATGCGTTTGGCAAATCAAGGAGAAGCCGGAATGAACGGCGGACCATATGGTGATTTGTACGTTGTATTCAGTGTAGAGGATAGTAATATTTTTGATCGTGATGGTTCAGAAATTTATTACGATTTACCACTAAGTTTTGTTCAAGCAGCACTTGGTGATGAAGTCAAAGTACCGACTGTTCATGGGGATGTGAAGTTAAAAATTCCAGCAGGCACTCAAACAGAAACAAACTTCCGTCTAAGAGGTAAAGGTGCACCGCGCTTGCGAGGTGGCTCTAATGGTGACCAGCATGTGAAGGTCAAAATCATTACACCTAAAAACTTGAATGATGAACAAAAAGAAGCATTACGCACATTTGCTAAAGCTGGCGGACAAACCGTAAGTGAACAGCAAGAAGAAGGCTTCTTTGATAAAATGAAAGACGCTTTTGGCGGCAAGAAAAAGAAATAAATATCGGAAAGCTTCTCAACCTGTACTCAAGTGGTACAGCGTGAGAAGCTTTTTTTAGCTTAATTATTGATAAAGTTCGAGTAACTCGCCAATGCGATTTTTTAATTCAGCTCTAACGTGGGGTGGGTCAAGGCATTCACACTGATTTCCAAATCCTAAAAGTAAGTTGTAGCCAAATTCATCTTCCATGAATGGAAACTTAACCATGAATAAATCCGAATCAGTAGAAAAAAAGTTCAGCTGTCCGAATTTATCGATGAGTTGTTCTTTGATCTTATGCGTTACTTTAAGCGTTATGGTCGTAAAGTCTTTACCGTAAAACGGTTCTTTTCCTAAGGGCTGAGGTTGAAATTCTCGAGGAATGAAAGTTGTCGGTAATAGTTCCAAATCATTCATTCTTGAAATTTTAAACGTACGAAAATCTAATTTCTCTGTGCAATAAGCCTGTAAATACCAACTTATTTCTTTTAAAACAAGTCGATAAGGCTCGATGATTCGCGTTGTTTGCCGTCCTTTATTATCCTCATAGTGAAAACGTAATAAGCGTTGTTGATCCATAGCAGATTTGATCACTTCTAAAAATGGCTGTAAGGTATGATTGCTAGTCCATGGAGTGAGATCAATCGCAATTTGATTCGTTTTGAACTCAATTTCTTCCATAAAACCTGCTGGGACAAGTGTTTTTATTTTTTCAAATGTTTGGCTTATTTGAATGGGTGAGACATTCGTCGATAAACTTTCTAAAGCAATCAAGAGAGAAGTGATATCGGCTGATGTAAAAAACTGTTTATCGATTTTATAATTGTCCATGATTTGGATACCGCCATTTACGCCAGGAGTTGTGGTTACTGGTATACCAGCCTCGCTCAGAGATGTAATATCTCGATAAATGGTTCGAACGGATACTTCCAAGGTTTCAGCTAATTGAGAAGCACTGATTTGTTTTTTATCTAGTAAAATCATAATGATAGCAAGTAGTCGTTCAGTTTTCATAAAATCACCTCTTTTTTGTTTGGCATAGTTCTTCTATTATAACGAAAATCTTGAAGCATTGGGAGAAAAAATCAAAAGAGATTTTATCAGAAAAAAACTTGTTTCTTTTTTTGATTGTGATATAATACAAATGTAGAAATTGAATATGTATTGATTTAGATGGAAATTTGGTTAGATTCCAATACGGTCCCGCCACTGTAACGAGCAGCAATGCTATAAGTCAGGTCTTTCTATTTTAGTACCCCGTACTATTGTTTCGAGGCAAAGCAATAGGGCACATTGAACATACTGTTTCAGAATGAAATATTTCTGGATCGTATACGCAAAAATGTGGTATCTGTACGATGAAGTACAATGCAACGGTTGAAGCCTATTTTTTGTGTTCAAAAATCCAAAAAGTAAGATAATTTGAATAAATTAAAAGCACAAAGTGGTGTTTTTTTAGCAAGCAAAGAAGCTGCGAAGAAGATGATAGACGTCTTTTTTGCGGTTTTTTTTGAAGAAACGAAAGGAGAATCACATGGAAACAATCACTTTTCCAACTAAGCTCCATATTGGAGAACAAGTTCTTGAAGGCTTAAACACATATGAGAATCAGCGGATTTTTATCGTAACAGATCCATTTATGGTTCAATCCAATAAAATCGAGCAAATCACAACGCATCTTATCCAAAAAAATGAACTTAAAATTTTCAGTAATGTTATTCCAGATCCACCAATTGAAAACGTTATTAGTGGTATCGAATCGATGAAAGCTTTTGCTCCAACAATTCTTTTAGCAGTCGGCGGTGGTTCACCGATCGATGCTGCAAAAGCGATGAAATTTTTTGCACAGAAACTGGGAGAAATCACAGACTTAACCTTTATTGTTATTCCGACAACAAGCGGTACAGGATCTGAGGTGACCAATTTTTCCGTTATCACAAATCAAGATAAAGGGGTTAAATATCCCTTAGTAACAGCTGAGATCCAACCTGACGAAGCATACTTAGCATCAGAATTAGTGATAAGTGCACCGCGAAATATTACAGCTGATACTGGGATGGATGTTTTGACCCATGCACTTGAAGCCTATGTTTCTACTAAAGCAAATGTATTTTCTGATGCATTGTGCGAGAAAGTTGTCGTACTGGTATTTGAAAACTTAGTGAAATGCTACAAAAATGGTGAAGATGTAAAAGCCCGTGAGCAAATGCACTATGCTTCTTGTATGGCAGGTATGGCGTTTAATTTAACCTCTCTTGGTCTCAATCATGGTATTGCTCATGCTGCAGGGGCAAAATTACATGTACCTCATGGACGATTGAACACATTATTATTGAGTGAAGTGATCCAATATAATGCAGGATGTGGGCATTATAATCACTCTTATGATGAACGAACGGCCAAAAAATATGCTTACTTAGCGAAGTTACTTGGCTATGAGAAATCAACCCCAAAAATAGGTGTGAAACACTTGATTCGAGCAATCGAACAGTTAAAAAAACAACTAGCAATGCCAAGTTGTTTGAAACAAGTAGGAGTGAGTCCGGAGACGTTTGAGCAATTTAAAGAAGAAATTACTGAAGGTGCTTTACTTGATGGATGTACAAAAACGAATCCTAGAGTGCCTACAAAAGCAGAAATCGAGCAAATTTTGGACAATATTAAATAAAGTTTGTTTAGTCAACGGTATGTTATGACACTAACTCAATCGTGATACTGTAAATTAACAAAGAAAAAGAGGTGAGCCAATTGACTGAAAAACAGCGGATGATCCAAGAATATGTACCAGGCAAACAAATAACATTGGCACATATTATTGCGAATCCTAATCCGGAAATTTATGAAAAACTAGGATTGATCGATGTAGAAACCAACGCAATCGGGATCTTAACGATCACGCCTAGTGAAGCGGCAATCATTGCAGTTGATATTGCCACAAAAGCTGGAGATATAAAAATTGGTTTTATCGATCGTTTCAGTGGGTCAGTGGTCATTACTGGAGATGTTTCATCGGTAGAATCAGCATTATCGGAAGTCCTTGTTGGATTAGGCACTATTTTAGGGTTTAATGAGACCCACATCACAAAAACATAAAGAAAAGGATGAGCCATTATGAACGGAAGAATTGTCATTGTAGACGATGAACCTATTACAAGAATGGATATCCGGGGAATGTTGGAAGCGGAAAACTACAACGTAGTAGCAGAAGCAGCAGACGGTATTGAAGCAATTGAAGTCTGTAAACAACATCAACCCGATCTAGTTATTATGGATATCAGTATGCCACTTTTAGACGGTTTGAAAGCAAGTAAAAAAATTTTAGCTGAAAAATATGCGAAAGCCGTGATTCTGTTAACGGCCTATAGTGATAAAGAGAATATTGAGAAGGCTAAAAAATATGGGATCAGTGGTTACTTGATTAAGCCGATCATGGAAAAATCACTAACGCCTATGGTTGAAGTGGCGATTGCTACAGGAACCAAGACGAGAGAATATGAAGTCTCACTTGAGAAACTGACGAAAAAGTTATCTGATCGAAAATTGATTGAAAAAGCTAAAGGAATTATTATGATCGAACAAAATATGTCAGAAGATCAAGCCTATCAGTTACTAAGAGATTTAAGTATGAATAAACGGTGTCCGATTGCAGAAATTGCCGAAATGTTTGTGGCTGCAGATGACTGATTTTACGATAAAGATCAAACAATTATGCGCTAAATATACGGACCTGTCTATAGAAGATATCGAGGAACTGATCTCTCAAGCTGAAAAAATTCTATCAAGGCATCTATATCCTGATAACGATGTTTTTATTGATGTAATGAATGAACTAACAGGAGATGCGATCGTTGTATTCCAGCGTCCGCCACTTTCCAAAAATTCACTTTACTCTAAAGATATTGTGGGACAAAAGGCAAAACGAAAAAATGAAGCAGCCGTTTATCGAACATTTGAAACCTCTTTGAATACAGTTGGCTTACTTGCTCGCTCACAAGAAAATGTCATGGTTCGGCAACGAGTTTATCCGATTCGTAATCAGCGAAAAAATATTGGTGTCGTCATCGTTGAAGATTCAGTCGATGAAAAAATGAAACATTTTTTAGTTGCGCAAAGCGAAGCTGAGAATTATAAGAATAGTCCTATATCGATCACATCTAAAGAATTTGTGACAGATAATATTGATGAAGGAATCTTGATATTTAATCGAAAAGGCTACTTAGTTCAGATGAATCGAGCGGCAGAATCCTACTATCACGGTTTTGGTTACTTAGATGACATTCTCGGGATGCATTATGATAATCTTTCGTTGGATATGTCAACCTTTGAACAGTTAAACTACTTACGTTCGCGCAATGATGCACCAGGCTCGATGGAAAAAGAAATCAAGTTTGGGAATTTATACTTTGAGATGAAATATATCTTTGATGAAGCCGAAGGTACGGTGATCGTGATTATTCATGATGTCACTGAAGTTAGAAAAAAAGAAGCAGAAATCAGTGACAAAGCCGTTGTGATCAAGGAAATCCATCATCGGGTAAAAAACAATCTTCAAAGTGTGGTTTCTATCTTAAGAATTCAAGCAAGACGTTGTTCAACAGATGAGGCTAAAAAAGTTTTGACTGAAAGTGTTTATCGAATCATGGCGATTGCGAGAACCCATGAATTACTGTCAAAACAGTTGGAAGACAATATTTCGTTGAAGTCTGTTTTAGACTCAGTCATAGAAAATATGCATCACTGTTACGAAGAACTCTATCACATCACAATGGAAGCAGAAATCGATGATCAACTTATTTTGGGAAGCGATATTGTTGTAACCATTGCGTTAGTAGTCAATGAACTAATTCAAAACTGTTATGATCATGCTTTTATCAATCGAAATCACGGAAGTATCAAAGTGACCGTTTATGAAAAAGACGAGTATGTTTATATTTCGATTGAAGATGACGGCATTGGGTATAAAACAGAAAACACCGAACAAAATAACTTAGGATTACAAATCGTAACGAGTTATGTTAAAGAAAAGTTACGTGGAAAATTGGAAGTCATTTCTGATCAAAATGGTACGAAAACATTTTTCTATTTTAAAAAATAAGAATAAGGATAAACAAGGTTGTTTATCTAGACAAGCAAAGACGCTTAAAAAAACTCTTTTTTGGAGGTTTTTTAAGCGTCTTTTTTATAGGAAGGATGTGAAATAATGACTGAAACAATGCTAAGTGTGGGAATCGATTTAGGAACCTCTACAACTCAAATGGTTATTTCTAAACTGACAATGAATAATATGGCTTCCGCTTTCACGATTCCAAGAATTGAAATCACAAAAAAAGAAGTCATCTTCCGCAGTGATATCATCTTTACCCCGTTAAAAGAACATAGAATCATCGATGTTGAAGCGATCAAGACATTTTTAGACGAACAATATATAAAGTCAGGCATCAAGAAAGAAGAAATCCAAATCGGTGCTGTGATCATCACAGGAGAAACCGCTAGAAAAGACAATTCAAGCTCTGTTTTACAAGCAATGAGCGGCTATGCTGGAGATTTTGTCGTAGCTACGGCAGGACCTGACCTTGAAAGCATCATTGCTGGCAAAGGCGCAGGAGCACAAACCTATTCGAAAGAACACCATACATCAGTTGTCAATTTAGACATTGGTGGAGGAACGACGAATCTCGTTCTTTTCAAAGATGATGATTTACTAGATACTGCCTGTTTTGACATTGGAGGGCGTTTGATCCGAGTAGATCCAAAAAACAAAACCATCCAATATATCGCACCGAAATTGAAAGAAATCATTCAAAAAGAAAATTGGTCGATCAAAGAAGGAATGGTAGCTTCAGCTGAATTACTGAAACCAATCATCCAAACATTGGTTTCAGTTCTTGAAAACAGTGTAGGAATCGGGGATTTAAATCCTTATTATGAACGCTTGATCACCAACAAAGGGTTAAAACTTGATACTAAAGTAGACTGTTTATCCTTTTCAGGCGGTGTAGCAGATTGTATTCAAACGGAACATTCCGATCCATTTCAGTACGGAGACATTGGCGTGCTATTAGGGCAAGCAATTTTAACCTCTCGACTATTTCAGGAGAAAAAAGTGATTCCCTCGCTTGAAACGATTCGAGCGACAGTCGTTGGTGCAGGTTCACATACGACCAAAGTCAGCGGCAGCACGATTACCTATGATCAAAAGAGTCTGCCTATCAAAAATGTTCCTGTACTGAGAATGTCTCAAGTAGATGAGCAAAGTGAAACAAAGGAGCTTGCTTCTATCATCAAAGAAAAATTGAATTGGTTTTCAGTCAACAATGAGCGTCAAGCTGTTGCCTTAGGTTTATCAGGTAAAAGCAGTCCAACGTTTCAGGAAATAATCGATACAGCTCAGTCGATCGTAGCTGGTTTTGAAGAACAGATCATTTACCAATTTCCACTGATCGTGATTTTAGAAGAGGATAATGCGAAATCACTAGGGCAAGCCTTATTCAATTATTTACCACCTGACTATCCTTTTGTGTGTATCGATGGTATTCAAGTTGAAAATGGTGATTATGTTGATATTGGTACGCCGATTATTGATGGCAGTGTTTTACCCGTGGTAGTAAAAACGTTAGTGTTTGAATAAATACAGCGTTTCTAATTATAAAACTATATAAAGGAGGCTATTATTTCATGATTTTAAAAACGAAATTATTTGGTAAAGTCTATCAATTTGAATCTGTGATGGATGTGATGGCCCGCGCCAATGAAGAAAAATCAGGAGACCGCTTGGCAGGTGTTGCAGCCGTTTCCTCTGAACAACGAGTGGCGGCAAAAGTTGTCTTAGCGCAGTTAACAATGGAGGATTTATTTAATAATCCCGCAGTCCCTTATGAGGAAGATGAAGTTACTAGAATCATCATCGACGATGTGAATCAACGTGCTTATAATCGAATCAAACATTGGACGGTAGAAGAATTAAGAGAGTGGATCTTAGATTTTAAAACGACGGATTATGATATTAAACAAGTGGCTCGTGGGTTGACGTCTGAAATGGTCGCAGCTGTTGCTAAGCTAATGTCAAACTTAGATCTTATCTATGCCGCTCAAAAAATCAAGATCATTAAAACAGCGAATACAACAATCGGTGAAGCAGGACGTTTTTCGGTTCGCTTACAACCAAATCATCCAACCGATGATGTAGATGGCATCATGGCTAGTGTGATGGAAGGATTATCCTACGGAATAGGAGATGCTGTTATTGGCTTGAATCCTGTTGACGATTCGACTGAAAGCGTGAAACGAATTTTAACGAAGTTTGAAGAATTCAGAAGTGAATGGGAAATTCCAACTCAAACATGTGTCTTAGCTCATGTTAAAACACAAATGGAAGCAATGAGACAAGGTGCTCCAACAGGTTTAGTTTTTCAATCGATTGCAGGTTCCGAAAAAGGCAATACTGCATTTGGATTTAACGCTAATGACATAGCAGAAGCTAAACACCTTGCTTTACAACAAGGTCAAGTGGCAGGACCGAACGTGATGTATTTTGAAACAGGACAAGGTTCTGAGCTTTCTTCTGATGCTCATTATGGCGTTGACCAAGTAACTATGGAAGCAAGATGCTACGGGTTTGCCAAACGTTTTGATCCATTTATGGTGAATACAGTGGTTGGTTTTATTGGACCTGAATACTTATATGACTCAAAACAAGTTATCCGCGCTGGTTTAGAGGATCACTTCATGGGTAAACTATCAGGTATTTCTATGGGCTGTGACGTTTGTTATACCAACCATATGAAGGCAGATCAAAATGATGCTGAAAACTTGTTAACGTTACTAGGAACTGCTGGTGTGAATTTTGTCATGGGAATTCCTCATGGTGATGATGTCATGCTGAATTATCAAACAACAGGATTCCATGAAACAGCGACGATCCGCGCGATGTTGAACAAACGTCCAATTAAAGAATTTGAAGAATGGATGGAAAAAATGGGCTTCATGGCAAACGGACAATTGACCGATTTAGCTGGTGATGCTTCTGTATTCTTAAAAAAATAAAGGAGTGAAAACATAAATGGTGGATAATAATGAAATCAAATCAATGATCGTTTCGATTTTAGAAGAAATGACAGACACAAAAAAAACAATCATTGAATCAAATACAACCCAAGTAAATCCGTATGCCTCTAATGAATCGAGCCAAGCACAAGTAGAAGATGGTTTGATCGATGATATTACAGAAGTGGATATTCGTAAACAATTTTTAGTACCTGACCCAGTTGATCGGGAAGGCTATTTAAAAATGAAGGCTAAAACACCTGCTCGTTTAGGGCTATGGCGAAGTGGTCCCCGCTACAAAACACAATCAATGTTACGTTTTCGCGCGGATCATGCAGCTGCTCAAGATGCTGTTTTTTCATACGTACCAGAGGCGTTGATCAAGGAAATGAATTTTGTTGAAGTAGCAACAAAATGCCAAGACAAAGATGAGTATGTGACTCGCCCAGACTTAGGTCGTCAATTTGATGAAGAAAATACAGCAAAAATCAAAGCTAATGTTAAACCAAATCAAAAAGTTCAAATTATTGTTGGAGATGGGTTAAGTTCAGCGGCTATCGAAGCCAACATCAAGGAAATTTTACCTTCGATCAAGCAAGGGTTGAAGATGTTCGGTTTGGAATTTGATGATGAATCTGTTGTCTTTATTAAACATGCACGTGTTCCTGCAATGGATCAAATTGCTGAGTTAACAGGAGCGGAAGTGGTTTGTTATTTGATTGGTGAGCGCCCGGGACTTGTTACAGCGGAATCAATGAGTGCCTATATTGCGTATAAGCCGACTGTTGGAATGCCGGAAGCTAGAAGAACAGTCATATCAAATATCCATAAAGGTGGAACACCAGCTGTTGAAGCAGGAGCTTATATTGCCGAATTAATCCATAAAATGCTGGAACATAAAAAGTCAGGTATTGATTTGAAAGAAGTAGAATAAGGAGGTTTTCAAAGAATGAAGAATGAGCGTTTAGGTGCAAGTGTACTAAGTGTTAAAGTCATTTCAAATGTCGCGCCTTCAATGGCACAAGCTTTAGGATTAGAACCAGAGCACCGTAGTCTGGGACTGATTACGGCAACGTGTGATGATGTGACCTATGTCGCATTAGATGAAGCGACAAAGGCTGCTGCTGTAGAAGTTGTTTATGCAAAAAGTTTTTACGGCGGAGCAGATAATGCAACAACCAAATTAGCTGGAGAGGTAATTGGGATATTAGCTGGACCAAGTCCGGCAGAAGTTAAAAGTGGCTTAGCAGTTGCGGTTCAAGAAATCGAAAGTGGTGCAAGTTTTTATAGCGCAAATGAAGAGAACTCGATTCCATACTTTGCTCATTGTGTTTCACGAACAGGAACCTATTTATCGAAAGAAGCAGGGATCAAAGAAGGTTCTGCGTTAGCTTACTTGATTGCACCGCCATTAGAAGCAATGTACGGACTTGATGCAGCGTTAAAGGCAGCAGATGTTGAAGTAGCCGCATTTTTTGGACCACCTTCTGAAACGAATTTCGGCGGAGGTTTATTGACAGGAAGTCAATCAGCTTGTAAAGCTGCATGTGATGCATTTGCGGATGCCATCGCGATGGTTGCTGAAAATCCAACCACTTATTAAAGGATGTGAAAATCAACCATGTTAGAAGCTTTAGGAATGATCGAAGTAACGGGTTACTTAGGCGCAATTAGTGCAGCAGATGCCGCACTGAAAGCCGCCAATGTTAAATTGTTGAAATCAGAAAAAGTCAAAGGTGGTATCACGACTATAGAATTGATCGGTGATGTAGCGGCAATTACTGCGGCAGTTGATGCAGGAAAAGTCGTTGCTGAAAATCTCGGTTGTTTCCGTGCTAGTCATGTAATTCCGCGAATGGATCCTGCAACACAAAGCCTTTTACTTGATGAATTAACTGTCAAAGAAGGAACAGCACCAGAGAATAAGGTTACGGAAGAACAACTTGTTTCACAAGTAGAAGAGCTGAAAGTAGAAATTTTTGAAGAAGAAATTGTAGCTGATGCAACGCTAAAAGATGCAAAGAGAGATAACAAAAAAGTAAACAAGTCAACCAATAAAAAGAGTGCTAAAAAAGACAAGAAATGAAGGAGGCTGACAAATGGTAACCCTTGATAAAGACTTAGCGTCTATCCAAGAAGTCAGAGACTTACTAAGTGCTGCAAAGTCAGCACAACAAACACTAGCAAAGATGTCGCAAGAACAAATCGATAAAATTTGTGAAGCAATGGCAACTTCGGCATATGATGCGCGTGAAAAATTAGCTAAAATGGCCAACGAAGAAACAGGATTTGGTATCTGGCAGGACAAAGTTGTAAAAAACAGTTTTGCATCAAAATTTGTCTGGAATTATATCAAAGACATGAAGACAGTCGGTATTCTGAATGAAGATAATGAGAAAAAAGTAATCGATGTAGCCGTACCTGTAGGTGTTGTGGCAGGCTTGATCCCATCAACTAATCCCACATCCACTGTCATCTATAAAGCGTTAATCGCAATTAAAGCAGGCAATGCAATCGTCTTTTCTCCACATCCGAATGCCTTGAATGCGATTTTAGAAACAATCAATATTATTTCTAAAGCAGCGGAAAGTGCTGGTTGTCCAAAAGGCGCCATTAGTTGTATGGTCAAACCCACAATGCAAGGAACAGCTGAATTGATGAAACATGATGATACATCGCTGATCCTAGCAACAGGAGGTTCTGCAATGGTCAAGGCAGCTTATTCATCTGGAACACCAGCCATTGGAGTGGGGCCAGGTAACGGTCCAGCTTATATTGAAAAAAGTGCTGATATCCCATTAGCAGTCAAACGCATAATGGATTCAAAAACATTTGATAATGGTACGATCTGTGCCTCAGAACAATCAATTATTGTAGAAACAAGTAACAAAGCTGCAGTCATCGCGGAATTGAAAAAGCAAGGTGCTTACTTCTTATCTCCGACTGAGTCAGCACAGTTGGAAAAATACATCATGCGACCAAATGGCAGCATGAACCCGCAAATCGTTGGAAAGTCTGTTCAAACAATTGCACAATTAACCAACTTGACCGTTCCAAAAGACGCAAGAGTCTTGATTGCTGAAGAGACAAAAGTCGGTCACAAAGTCCCTTATTCACGTGAAAAATTAGCGCCGATTTTGGCTTTCTACACAGTTGAAAACTGGGAAGAAGCGTGCGAGTTGTCAATGGATATCCTTTATCATGAAGGCGCAGGTCATACCATGATGATCCACTCACAAGACGATGCGATTATTCGTGCTTTTGGTTTGAAAAAACCAGTTTCAAGAGTTTTAGTAAACACGCCAGGCGCTCTTGGCGGAATTGGAGCGACAACGAATATGGCACCAGCTTTGACTTTAGGATGTGGTGCTGTTGGAGGAAGCTCAACTTCTGATAATATCAGCCCTGAAAATTTATTTAACATTCGTAGAATCGCATACGGTGTTCGTGAACTTGAAGATTTAAGAGAAAAGCCTAATGCTTCGTCTATTTCAACTTCAATCAATGAAGATCAATTAGTCGATACTTTAGTAGAACGTATTTTAGCCAAGTTACAATAATATTATTTAATATTATGTAAATAAATTGTTTAGCCTTGATTCAAAATGGATTAAGAAAAGAATCTAAAAAAACTCTAGGAGGAATTATATTATGAACGCAAATGCATTAGGAATGATCGAAACAAAAGGATTAGTAGGAGCTATTGAAGCAGCAGATGCCATGGTTAAAGCAGCAAACGTAACATTGATCGGCAAAGAACAAGTCGGCGGCGGTTTAGTAACAGTGATGGTTCGCGGTGACGTTGGTGCTGTAAAAGCAGCTGTTGATGCAGGTGCTGCAGCTGCAGAACGAGTAGGCGATTTATTATCTGTTCATGTGATTCCACGTCCACACACAGAAGTTGATGCTATTTTACCACCAGTAAAATAAAACATTTCGCTAAAAAATCAAAGGAAAAAGTAAACTTAGTAAAAAGGTAGCATTATAGAAAAAGGTGGTCTCCTTCGTCTTTGTTTGCTCTTATACTAAGGAGGCTTTTTCCTTTGTTTTAAACAAACGAGTGTAAAAATTTGAACAGAGGTGAAAACGGCATGAATGAACAACTGATAGATAATTTGGTAGATCAAGTTGTAGCAAAAATCAATGAAGAACGAAGCTTTTTAGTAGAAGCTAGCGGACGTCATGTCCATTTATCACAAGAGCATATCGATGCTTTATTTGGAACAGGATACCAATTAACGATCAACAACTACTTATCTCAACCAGGACAATATGCTTCAAAAGAACGTGTCACACTTTTAGGACCAAAGGGTGCATTGCATAATGTGGTGATATTGGGACCAGCTAGGGCTGCGTCTCAAGTAGAAATTTCTGGCACAGACGCCTTGACACTAGGAGTCAAAGTTCCTGTAAGAGAAAGTGGCGATATTGAAGGGACACCAGGTATCGTACTCGTTAATGGGAATAAAACTGTCCCGCTAGAAAAAGGATTGATTATTGCGAAACGACACGTCCATGTTTCTACAAACGATGCTAAAAAAATGAATGTGACTCAAGGAGAGATCGTAAAAGTTAGAATCAATAGTGATCAACGTTCCTTGATTTTTGATGATGTTGTGATCAGAGTCAGTGATAAATTTGCGACAGCAATGCACATTGATTACGATGAAGCGAATGCTTGCTCATTTAAAAAGGGAATCCGGGGTCATATTGTAAAGTAGGGATCAAACATGAAAACAACTGATTTTGATAATTTAGTTGAAAAAATCACTAAAAAAGTCATGGAACGACTAGCGGAAATTGAACAAAACAAGATCCAATCTCATTGTCTTTTGGGGACAAACCAAAAATGGCTGACACGGGAAGATATGGATTATTTGCACAAAGTCTCTCGAAATAAAGAGAATGATCTAGTTGTTGTGACTGAACTTTCCTTTGAAAATTTGGCGAATACGCTGAATTTCAATCCACAAAATGAACTGGAACAAACAATCGTTCAAACAATCAAAGAGGGCAACGAATTTGTGATCATAAAAGATGGTAGAACATACCTATCGTTAGTGACAGCTGGAAGATATGCATTGAAGAAAACCATTCTTGATTTTGAAACTCAATTATATCGTTATGGCGGCACATTTATATCTTTAGCTGAATTAAAACAAAGCGTGTCAGATAGAAAAACTGTACCTCCTTATGAAGCGTTGAAACATAAAAAATATTTAACTGTTAAAGATCTTACCGACAGAATCAACGACTGTCAAAATACAGTAGAACTATCTGACCAAACAAGTATCACAGATTATGCAAAAGAATATATTCGTGAGAAAAAAATCAACATTAGCTGGACTAATGAGAAATGAGGAGACGCAATGTTCATCGGACGTGTAAAAGGTAGTTTATGGGCAACCAGAAAAGATGAAAAACTAAGTGGTTTAAAATTTTTAGTTGTTGAATTAGATGAATACAATGGCCCTCAGCATTCTTTGGTAGCAGCTGATAACACAGGTGCTGGATTGGATGATTTAGTCTTAGTTTCAACAGGTAGTGCTGCCAGAATGTCATTAGAAAATCCAGAAATTCCAGTAGATGCCGTGATTGTGGGCATCATTGATTCAGTGGAGATAGATCAATAAAAAAGTAGGATGTGAAGTGAATGAGTATTAATGAAATAATCATGTATATTATTGCTTTTTTCATGGTTTTGGGGGCAATCGATAAATGCTTAGGGAATAAATTCGGGTTAGGTGAGCAGTTTGAAGAAGGAATTATGGCAATGGGGTCTTTGGCTCTATCCATGGTGGGGATCATCACGCTAGCACCTGTATTAGCGAATATTTTGAAACCTGTTGTAGTGCCCTTATATACAGCTTTAGGTGCAGACCCAGCAATGTTTGCAACAACATTATTAGCAAACGATATGGGGGGATTTCCTTTAGCAATGCAATTAGCACAAGATCCTCAAGCGGGCTTATTCGCAGGAGCGATTCTTGGTGCGATGATGGGACCTACCATTGTTTTCACGATTCCAGTGGCTCTTGGCATTATTGAAAAAGAAGATCAGCAGTATTTAGCTACAGGCGTTTTATCTGGTTTGATCACGATTCCTCTTGGTTGTTTTGTGGGTGGTGTGATTGCTGGTTTTCCAGTGGTGATGATCTTAAAAAATCTTGTGCCGATTTTACTTGTTGCGGTGTTGATCATGATCGGATTATGGCTAAAACCAGATGCTATGATCAAAGGGTTTACGGTATTTGGAAAGTTTGTCGTGATCGTGGCCATTGCGGGGTTAGTTTTAGGCGCTTTACAATTATTAGTGGGTGTCACGATTATTGAAGGCATTACGCCTGTAACAGAAGGAATTGAAGTTGTTGGTGGAATTGCGTTAACATTAGCAGGTGCCTTTTGTCTCGTGTTCGTTATCACAAAACTGTTCAACAAACCTTTGATGAAACTTGGAAAAGTCTTAGGAATGAATGAAGTTGCCGCTGCAGGAATGGTGGCTACACTAGCGAATAGCATTCCAATGTTTCAAATGATGAAAGACATGGACCCTCGCGGTAAAATAATCAACGTTGCATTTGCTGTATCAGCGGCTTTTGTAATGGGCGATCACTTAGGGTTTACAGCAGGAGTTGCTAAAGAAATGATTTTCCCAATGATCGTTGGAAAACTAGTTGGAGGGATCACCGCAGTTGTTGTGGCAATGTTTATGGCGAATCGGATGTTGAAAAAAGAAGCGAAGTAGGTGAGAATCATGAATAATTTGAATGAAGAAACAATTCGTGCTCTTGTTCGAGAAGTGTTATCTGAGCAATTAGCTTCAGTAGAAGATAGCACAAAAAACGTCGATCCAAGTGGCGTTTTATCGATCAAACTCCCATTATTAAATGTGTCAGAAGAAGATCGTTTAGATACTGGGAATCCAGAACATAAAGTATACTGTAAAGATTTAGTTACGTTGGGCGAAAGTCCGCGTCTAGGATGTGGCTTGATGGTCATGGAAGATACGACATTTGATTGGTTATTAGAATATGATGAAGTGGATTATATTATTGAAGGTCGCTTAGATGTTCTAATCGATGGTCGGACAATTACAGCAGGTCCTGGAGAAATTATTCTGATTCCTAAAGGAAGTCAGATCAAGTTTTCAGTTTCTGGAACGGCACGTTTTGTTTATGTGACGTATCCAGCAGATTGGCAAAAGTAATCAGTGAATGAATAAAAATGGTTCTTAAAGTTAGTTGACAGCTGATTTTTTGAGCTGTTTTTTTGCATAAAAAAAGCGCGGAGTAAGAGACTAATTCGTTTAATGGATATTGACTTTAAAGGGAGAAATTTATATAATGAAAGTGGTTGAACAACAATGAAGTTGTTTAAAACGATGGATGATTATGTCAATGAAGATATAGCAAAAATAAAAAATAAGAAGTGTTTGTAAGACTTACAAGTCTATATATTTTGATCGACACTTTTTATAACGACATCTTTTGTACCAAAGATGTTTGCTGTTCTGACATAATAACCTTCCGTTATAGTAGTCAATTCAGACAGCACACTTATACTAAAAGTGACTGCTGTTTTTTTATTGTTTAAGCTAAGAAGAGGAGCAAGCGATGAATCCACATTTTTTTAGGCAAAGACATCCGCTAGTCATTTCCTGCTATTATTTGATGATGTTGTTGATTGCCATGAGCACCACAAATCCACTCATTATTGGTTGTTGTTTTTTTGGAAGTTTAACTTCTCGGTTGCTGCACTTTAAGAAGGGAAACAAGCAGTCGATTATCTTCCCTTTGTTTTTTCTGATCTTGATTACGATCACCAATCCGTTATTTGTACATAGAGGCGGCACGATTTTATTCTTTTTTCTTAATAAACCAATTACGCTTGAAGCTTTTGTATATGGTCTTTTTATGGGAATGATGATTGCTTCTGTCATTTACTTATTTCAAAATTTTCAAAGTGCAGTGGATTCTGAAAAATTTTTTTATCTTTTTGGGAAACGATTTCCTAAATCGGCATTGATACTGACGATGATTTTTCGCTTTATTCCTTTATTTCAAGCCTATTATCAAGAGTTGAATCAGGTCCAAAAAACGATTCAGCGAACACAAAAAAGAACGTTTAAAGAAAAAGCCTCATATGGCTTAGATTTGTTTGGCAACTTATTTTCATGGGCTTTAGAGAATGCGATGGATACTGCTGACTCGATGAAAGCACGAGGTTATGGTGTGACGGTTAGGAGTAGTCGAACGAGTTATCGTTGGCGGAAGATGGATTCATTTTCTTTGTTTATGATCATCAGTTTGACTTGTTTGTTTATTCTGTCTGTTACGCAGGGGAGCTATCAATTTAACTTTTATCCTTATCAAGAGAATCTATTTTTAGCGTTAGAACAACGGTGGTTGGATTATCTAGTGATTTTGTTCTTAGCCTTATTACCAACATTAAATCGAATACGGGAGGTGATCGTGTGGACTATCTTGAAATCCAGAATCTAAGTTTTAGTTATGCTGGCAGTGAAAAATTAGTATTGAATAATGTGTCGTTAACCATAGAAGAAGGAGACTTCGTATTGATATGCGGCGCTTCTGGTAGTGGTAAATCGACATTATTAAAAATGGTAAAACCTCAATTGACACCAGCTGGGAAACAAACTGGAGCAATCTATTTAAATTACGAAAAAATCTCAGCGATTCCAGATGTTTTTTCAACAAGTAAAATTGGTTATGTCATGCAAAATCCGGAAAACCAGATCGTAACAGATAGTGCTTGGCATGAATTAGCCTTTGGATTAGAAAATATTGGACTTGAGCCTTCTGAAATAAAAAGTCGTGTGGCTGAAATGGTCAATTTTTTAGGCATTCAGGATTTAGTCGACTATCAAACAAAAGATTTATCGGGTGGCCAAAAGCAATTGCTGAATTTAGCTTCTGTTTTAGTCATGCGACCAGACGTTTTGATTTTAGATGAACCTACCACACAACTTGATCCAATCGCTTCTCAGAACTTTGTTGATGTATTAGTTCGACTAAATAGAGAAATGGGATTGACTATACTGTTAGCTGAACATGGGTTGGAATCCGTTTTTTCACTTGCTGATAAGGTGGTGCTTTTGGATAAAGGGCAATTGATTCTGTCAGATGCACCAGCGAACATATCCAGTGAAATTCAAAACAATCAACAGGATCTGAGCCGTTTTATCGTCAGCTTGCCTAGTGCAGTCCAAATATACCATGCAAGTGGTTTAACAGGACAGAGCCCAATCACTGTGATAGAAGGAAAGCGATTCTTAGCCCAACAAATTCCTGAAAAGCCGTTTAGCACAACGAACAGTTTGTCAGATCAAACTAAAACGCAAGAAAAGCCAATCCTTCAATTAAACAATTGCTGGTTTCGTTATGAGAAAAATAGTCGAGATATTTTAGCAGGCGTAGATCTTGATTTAGTTGAAGGTGAAATTTTTTCTTTAGTTGGAGGGAATGGTACAGGGAAAACAACTTTACTGAAGGTTATTGCGGGTATTCATGAGTGTTATCGCGGGAAGATCACTCTTTTTAATCAATCGCTGAAAAAAAATCAGCATGTTGTTGGCTACTTGCCTCAAGAACCTCAAATGATGTTTATCAGAGATTCAGTAGCAGATGATTACAACCATTATTTAGAGAGTAAGAAGATAGCCGAATCAGAAAAGCGCAGTCGAATCCAGCACATTGTGACCTTGCTTGATCTAGGTGAAGTACTGTTGCAGCATCCTCTTGATCTAAGTGGCGGGGAATGTCAACGAGCAGCGCTTGGAAAGCTTCTTTTGACCGACCCTAAAGTGTTATTGCTGGATGAGCCGACAAAGGGGATCGACAACTATGGAAAAAAACAATTGATCAGCTTATTGAAGCAATTGTCTGAACAAGGAAAAACGATTTTAGTAGTGACACATGATTTAGATTTTGCTGCAGAATTATCCGATCGTTGTGGGTTATTTTTCCAGAATGATTTATTAACAACAGCTACACCAACTCAATTTTTTGGGAATCATACCTTTTATACAACTGCAGCTAGCCGAATTTCACGTGACTTATTTTCAAATTTGGTCACGACGGATGAAGTGATTGCGGCCTACAAAGTAGCAAAAGGAGTGGCTAATGAATAAGAAAACAAACCCGATCGTGGTCAGAAGTATACTGGTTGGACTCTTGATTTTTATAGGAATTGCGCTTTTTCAAGCTAGCCAGTATCAGGTTATTTCCATGTTGCTTGTGATTGCTGCTTGTATTCCGATTTATTATCGCTATGAGAAAAAGCAGTTGAATATCAAAGAATTAGTTTTGATAGCAGTAGTTACAGCAATTGCTGTGCTAGGTAGATTTCTATTCTATATGGTTCCTGCGATTACTCCGATGACAGCCATTATTATTATTTGCGGGATTTGCTTAGGGTCTGAAATTGGTTTTTTGGTGGGTTCCCTTTCGGCGATCACATCGAATATGTTATTTGGTCAAGGGCCGTGGACCCCATTTCAAATGTTTTCTTGGGGGATGATCGGGTTTCTTGCGGGGGTACCGTGGATGCAAAAAGTTCTTGGAAAAAGTTATTGGTTTTTGGCGTTATATGGTATTTTTGCGGGATTATTCTTTTCCTTTTTTATGGATATTTGGACGGTATTTTCAATTGATCGAGCCTTTTCTTGGCAAAGATACTTAGCATTATTACTGACAGCTGTACCTTACACAGTTTCATATTGTTTTGCAAATGCATTTTTTTCGTGTTTGCTATTTAGGGCAATTCAGACAAAGCTTCAACGTATTTTAACGAAATACGATATAAAATAATAGAGACAAAGGCGGAATGAATAATGAAAAAATTTGTAAAAGTAGCAATGGTTTTAACAGTTATCTTTCTATTAGGCGCATGTGGCAAAGCAAGTGACACGAAAAAAGTAGAAGAAGACGCAATGAAGGTAACGATCATCTTAAAGGAAGATGATAAAGAGTTTGACAAAAAAGAAGTCAAAGTCAAAAAGGATGAATCTCTTCAAACAGTCATGGAAACAAATTATAAAGTAGACATGGATAAAGATTTTATCAGTGGAATTGATGGCCATGTGCAAGATGCAAAAACAAGTAAATATTGGTTATATGATGTAAATGGCAAACAGCCGGAAGTGGGCGCAGTTGAGTATTTCTTAAAAGACGGCGACACAGTGACTTGGACGTTGAATAAACTATAGGAGTGAGTAGATGACAAAGCGATTGACACTAACCGCAATGTTTATAGCATTATCGGTCATTGGATCAATGATCAAGCTAACTGGGTCGATCGCTTTGGATTCGCTACCTGGTTTTGTGGGAACGGTCTTTCTTGGTCCGAGCATAGGATTTCTTTTAGGGAGTTTTGGGCATTTGACAAGTGCAGCGATTGCAGGATTTCCATTAACGATCCCAGTTCATGTAATCACGGCTTTTTTGATGGGCTGTTGTTTATTTTGTTATGGAATAATTAGAGAGAAGTTAACGAAAAAGTACTCGATCAATCGTTTTTTATCGGTGTTTATCGCTTATTTGATCAATACACCACTATCGTTACTGCTCTTGTATCCTTTACTAGGTAATGTGGTCTATATGTTGTTTATTCCATTAAGTGTTGCTTCTTTATTGAATTTTCTCTTAGCTGAAGTCGTTCTTTATTTTTTAGAGAGGACTTCGGATCGATTTATCGCTAAAAAGAAAGTAGGGTAACAGATGAAAGAAAATATTCGTGATCTATCAGTTGCCTTTTTTACAGATGAAATTGGAATTGTCACAGCTTGTGATAGCAGTGCAGCGATTGGGCTAAAAGAAGCGGATCAAGTAAAGGTTGATCCTGAAATCACAGCGGCTTTTTGTTTAAGAGTGGCGTTATTAGAAGTTTTAGCAGTGGGTGGTAAACCGACCATGGTGATCGATACGATCGGTGGTGAAATGGAGCCTACAGGTAAAAGAATGTTGAAAGGACTTACTGCTGAATTAAAAAAAGCTGGTTTAGAAAATGTTCTGATCAATGGGAGTACCGAAGAGAATATGCTGACTGAAATGACCTCTATTGGTGTGACCGTTATCGGCTCAATTCACAAAGCTGAGTTAAATTATGGCAAAGTATTATCTGGTAGTTGGTTGTATCAAGTGGGCGAGCCATTTATGGGAAGTGATGTGTTGATGCAAGAACAAGAGATTTTTTCGTATCAAGACTTCTATGCTATTCAAAAGCAGGCTCATGTTTTAGAAATATTGCCTGTCGGCTCTAAAGGAGTGAGTTATGAGGCGGCTAAACTTGCTGAATCAAGTGGGTTGAAAGTGATTTTCGATCAAATTCAGTTTATGGATTCACGATCTGCTGGTCCTGCTACGGTGTTACTTGTTGCTGTTGAAGAAAATCAGCCGCTTCAATTAACAAATCAAGCCATTCACATCAAAAAAATCGGCTATTTCACAGAGGAGGATCCAAGTTGAGTTATACATTAGTTACAGGTGGCGCCAAAAGCGGTAAGTCGACATTCTCAGAAAGTTTACTGAAAAATGAAAGCTCTGTTTGCTATATCGCAACGAGTGTTATGGAGTATCCAGATGAAGAAATGACTTCACGAATCCAGCATCACCAAAACACAAGACCCACTGCATGGCATACAGAAGAACGTTTTCTTGGAATCGATGAATGGCTCAAAGAAACATCAAAAGACTATAATGCCTATCTCTTGGATTGTGTCACGATCATGACGACAAATCTGTTTTTTCATATTATGTCTAAAGAGTTGGCTGTTGATTTAGAAGAAATAGAAACTGTTTTTGACCACTATACGGCTAAAGAACGTCAAAAAATCGAGGAACAGATTTTTAATGAATGGGGAAAAATCACTAAAGCGATAATGGAAACGAATACAAAAATGATTTTAGTCACCAATGAAGTGGGGTCTGGAGTTGTTCCAATCACTAGTTTAGGACGCTGGTTTCAAGATTTATTAGGAAAAATCAATCAATTTTTAGCGAGGGAAGCGGAGCAGGTATATTTTGTCGTCTGTGGGATTCCGCAAAAAATAAAATGATCAAAACGTTGATTCTATATCTTCAATTTTTTACACGAATACCACTTCCAATGGAAATCGATCATGCTGAAGAACGATTTAAAAAAGGAATTCTTTGGTTTACTGTTTTGGGGTTACTGATCGGCTTAGTTGATGCTCTAGTTCTTTGGGGACTTTATGGGCTTTTACAATCTACGATACTTGCTTGGATCGCAGCCTTACTATTTGATGTGATGTTGACAGGTGCATTTCATATGGATGGTTTAGCGGATATGTGTGATGGTCTTTTTTCTTCTAGAAATAAAGAAAGAATGCTCGAAATCATGAAGGATAGTCGGGTCGGCAGTAATGGTGTTCTGGCCTTGATTTTTTACTATTTATTTTTGATTATCCCGATTATAACTAAAAGTATAGATGTCGATATTTTCTTCTTGATTCGTTTACTAATTGGGTTACAGGTAGTGGGAAAATCAGGGATCGCCTTATTATTTCAACAGATGCGTTATGCAGGACATACAGAAGGATTAGGACGATTATTTTTAGATGTTGAGACTTGGCGTATTTGGCTTTGTCAGATAATGGCCCTTGGTTTGATGTACGCGCTATTGGGAATAAAGGGATGTCTTAGTTATGTAGTCGTTCTCTTAGTCAGTTTTGCGTATCGATACTTGGTATATCAAAAAATCGATGGAATGAACGGTGATACATTAGGTGCATTTCATTGTATTGGGCAAATCGTTTTTATCTTGAGTTTTTTTAGAAATTAGAGGTGTCATCAATGATTTATTTAATTAGACACGGCGAAACACTACTGAATCAGGAAAAGAAATTTTATGGAAGCTTAGATGTTTCGTTGACTGAGACAGGAAAAAAGCAAAGCCGTCAAATTGCTGAAAAACTGAAAGAAATTTATTTTTCAAACATTTATGTCAGCCAACTGAAACGAACGCTAGAGACAGCCGAAATAGTCAGACCCGAAGAGCAATACTATGTCTTATCGGAACTTAATGAAAAGTCTTTTGGAGCATGGGAAGGACTTTCGGCAGATCAAATCGAAGCAAGCTATAAAAAGCAATGGCAAGCTTGGTTAGATGCGCCACTTGAGAAGGCACCTCCTGAGGCGGAATCCTTTAAGCAATTTAAGCACAGAGTTCTACATGGTTTTTCAAAAATCGAAGGAACTCTTGCAGAAAATCCTCAAACAGATATTTTGATTGTAGGACATTTAGGTGTTTTACGAGTGTTGGATCATTATTTTAATCACTATTCAACTGATTTTTGGTCATGTGACTATCAGCAAGGGATGTATACTATGTATCGTTATGAAAACAATTCGTATCAGCTGGAGGGAAGAAATAATTGAAAAAAGCAATCTTTATTGGTTCTGTTGGTTGCGGGAAAACGACTCTTTCACAAAAGCTGAAAGGAGAAGAGATTTCCTACAATAAAACGCAAGCAATCGAGTTTCATGATCAAATTATTGATACACCGGGAGAATTTATCCAACATCGTAATTATTATAGTGCTCTTTTAACAACGGCAGTGGATTCACAATTGATCGTATTGATGGCGAGTGCTGTGGAAAAGAAACAAACTTTTTCACCACTTTTTGCAGCAGCATTTGCCAAGCCTTGTATTGGCGTGATCACTAAAATCGATCTCGCTGAAAAAGAAGATATCGAACGGACAAAAAAGCAATTAGCATTAGCTGGAGCCAAGAAATTCTTCATGATTTCTGCAGTAGAAAATCAAGGAATCGACGAATTGAGAGCGTATTTACAAGAGCCTAAAGGAGACGAAGACAGATGAAAATATACACTAAAACAGGCGATAAAGGTCAAACGAGTATTATCGGTGGAGAAAAAAGAAGCAAAGGTTCCGAGCGCGTAGAAGCATACGGCACGATCGACGAATTGAACTCAATGATCGGCTATATTATCAGTCAGATGCAACACTATCGGGAAATAAAAAAGGAACTAGAAGAGATTCAACAAGTGTTATTTGATTGCGGCACTGATCTTGCCACACCAAATAGCACAAAAGGCTATCGAACGAGCAACCAACCGACGATCTGGCTAGAAGAGCGAATTGATCGATACGCAGATGTTCCTCCAGAGTTGACTGAATTTATTTTACCAGGTGGTTGTCCAATTGCTAGTTTACTTCATATGGCTAGAACTGTCGCTAGAAGGGCGGAACGATGTGTTGTCCGTGTACAAGAATCAGAAGAAATCAATATAGATGCATTGATTTTCTTAAATCGGTTATCTGATTATTTTTATGCAGTTGCTCGATTTATTAACTTTCGTGAAGGAAGAGAAGATATCAACTATCGTCGAAATGGCCAAATTTTTCATAGTTAATTATTCTTAATAATATTTTTTGAAGAAACCCTGACAATCAGTTGTCAGGGTTTGTTTGTTAGACTGAACTTGTCAGTAAGACAATATAAAAATAAAGGAGCAATTAATTTATGAAAACAACAGAAGCATTTCAAAAAATAATGAATGAGCAGACAGAAATCGCACTAGCAACTAGTGTTAATGAGGTACCAAATGTGCGAATCGTTAGTTTCTTTTATGATGAAGTTAAAAAATGTCTTTTTTTCTCAACCTTTAAAGGAAATGAAAAAATCAGTGAATTTCAAAACAATTCCAATGTTGCCTTCACAACGATCCCACAAGAAACAACGAATCATGTTCGGGTACATTTTGCAAAAGTAAAAAAGAGTGAGTTGACCGTCTATGATGTCGCAGATCAATGGATTCAAAAAATTCCTAGTTACGATGAAAACATTAAACAAGCGGGTACAATGCTTGAGTTATACGAGATCCACTTCTCAGAAGCGATCGTAATTTTGGGAATGGATAGTAGAAAAACGATTAAACTGTAACGTTGAAAAGGAGCGGATAATATGAATTATTGGATCGGTGTTGCGTCTAAGGACCATGTAACATTAGGTGTCGCAGGAGGCTTTTGCCAGTTGTGTCATGGTAAATCAGCACCTTTAAATAAAATGAAAGCAGGTGACTGGCTGATTTATTATGCACCCAAGCAAAGCTTGAAAACCAAAGAGCCTTGTCAAGAGTTCGTTGCAATTGGACAGATTTTGCCAGGTGTGGCCTATTCATTTGAAATGTCTCCGGATTTTATTCCAGTTAGAAAAGATATTAAGTTTATAGAGAATATTAAGCCCGTTCCACTGCAAGCGTTAGCTGATCTTCCCTTATGGCAGGAATATCGATCACGTTTGAGATTTGGGCATTTTCAAATTCCTAAGGAGTTGTTCGATTTTATTGCCTCTGGAATGAGAAAAGCAGGATGAATAAAAAAGTAGGACGAGAAGCTATTTTCTCTGCCCTACTTTTTTTATTAAATTATTCGTAACGCAATGCTTCGATCGGATCAAGTTTGGCTGCTTTTCTTGCTGGATAAACGCCAAAGAAAATCCCAATAGCACTTGAAAAGAGTAATACAGCGACTATTGAACCTAATGTAAATTGGGCCGTGATATCTAATGCACTAGCAACGCTAACAGCTAAAATTGCGCCTAAGGTCAACCCAATCAAGCCGCCAATCAAGCATAAAATCACAGACTCTGTTAGAAACTGGAATAAAATATTTCGATCTGTCGCACCTAAGGCTTTTCTGGTCCCGATTTCTCTTGTTCGCTCTGTAACGGAGACGAGCATGATATTCATCACACCAATTCCTCCTACAAGTAAGGCAATCGCAGCTACGGCCGCAATAAAATTAATAAATAAACCTAAAACGTTGTTCACTTGATCTAATGCTTGTAGGAAATTTGTTGCAGTATAGATTTTTTCGCCGACCGTATTATGTCGTACAGATAAAATATTTACGATCTGTTTAGAAACGGCATCTATATCATCCTTAGATTTTGCTATCACAGTCAAACTAGTGATTTTAGTTGCATCGGGATTTAACGCGTTTGCAGTAGTCAATGGGATGGAGACATAGCCCATCATTTCTTCTTCATCAAAAGAGCCGACCATTTTTTCTACAGTACTTTTGGTAACGCCGATGATCCGAACACTGAGTTGTCCTTTTTGTCCGCGTAAATTAATTTTTTCCCCAACGACATTTTCACGTCCATTGAAAAAATAGCGGGCAGTGTCTGCACTGATCACAGCGACTTTACTGCCTTCTGAATATTCTGTGGTATTGAAATAACGACCATAGACGATAGCTTTATCCATTGTTTGATTCGTATACTGTAAATCAGGTGTTCCTGCCATGATCAAAGTAGCTTTTGACTTGTCGTTAGCTGCTCCAACCGCTTGGATCGACACGACAGGGGAGAGATGATCGATTTGGGGAATACCGTCTTTTAGTGCCTTGATATCTTTACTTGTGATTTTTTGACTATCCGTTGCATCTCGACTAGTAGAAACTGAAATTGTTGAAGCTCCTAAGTCGCTAAATGTGCCTGTGATTTGACTCGTTGCGCCATTACCGACTGCTAAAATAGCAATTACAGCTGCAATTCCGATGATGATTCCTAACATGGTCAAAAACGAACGCATTTTATTGGCTAAAATACTATCGATCGCCATTTTGAAACTCTCAATGATTCCCATAAAAACGGCTCCTTTCTATAGTGTTTTTCGCTCTTTGACAGGTTGATCATCAATGATTTCGCCATCTTTGAAAGAGACGATCCGTTTAGTGTACTGGGCAACATCTGGTTCGTGTGTCACCATGACCACAGTGGTACCAGCATTATTTAAATCTTGGAATATTTTCATGATTTCTAGTGTTGTTTTTGAATCTAAATTTCCAGTTGGTTCATCAGCCATCAAGACAGCTGGATCATTGACAATGGCACGAGCAATGGCAACACGTTGTTTTTGTCCACCTGAGATGGCATTGGGACGATGAGTTACACGATCTGCTAAACCAACTTTTCGCAATGCCTCTAAAGCTCGCTCTTTACGTTCTTTCGGTGCAATTCCTGAGTAAACCATTGGTAATGCAACGTTGTCTAAAAGAGACATCCGCGGCATTAAATTAAAGGATTGAAAAACAAAACCGATTTCTTTATTTCTAACATGAGCACTTTCATAACTCGTCAAATTTGTCACATCTTGCCCATTTAAATGATACGTTCCTTCATCAAAGCGATCTAATAGACCGAGAATATTCATCATTGTTGATTTACCAGAACCGCTTGGCCCCATGATTGAAGTGAATTCTCCTTCAGCAATATGCAAGGAGACATGCTTTAAAGCCATTAACTCTTCTCCACCAGTACGGTAGATTTTTACTACATCTTTTAAGTCGATCAATCGTTTCACCTTCTATCCTTTGGTTACTTCAGCATTGTTTTTAACATCAGAATTTGGCGAAAGAATGACCGTATCGCCTTCTTTTAGTCCATTTTTAACTTCGATCATTTTATCAGATTGAATGCCAATCTCAATTTTGGTTTCTTTTGCTTTACCATCGTTTACCACATAAACAATTGCTTCGTTTTTATCATTGTAAGTTAAAGCTTCGATTGGTAGAGCTAATGCATTTTCTGCTGTATTTGTTTTAATGTCTACATCCACATCAAATCCTGCAAATAGGTTATCTGGTGCTTGATCAAACGTTACGATCGCGCCTAAACTTGCCGTCGTTCCTGTTGCTGATTGCGCACTTTTTGCAACGGGCTCTTTTTCTGAGACTTTACCAGGGAATTTTTGATTACCACTTGAGATTTCTGTTTTTTGGTTGATTGCAACAGCGGATGCTTCAGAATTAGATAATTCTAATTGAACTTTTAGTGTGGAAAGATCATCTAATTGAATCGCAGGTTTCCCTTGTTGTGCATTTGTGTCAGCTTGTTTTGCTTTGATATTGACTTGAGTGATCGTTCCTGCAAAACTAGCAATTAATTGTAACCCATTGTCATAAGTCGCTAAAACGTTGTCTTTTTCTACTTTATCACCAACTTTGACATTCACGTCAACGACAGTTCCCGTACCCATAAGCGATTGAGTTTGATTTGGGATCAAAGTACCAGATGTGGAAAGTTTTTCGACGATGGTCTCTTTTTTTACCTCATCTGTTCGCACCGTAACAGCTTTAGATTTACTTGAATTTCCTTGAACAATCAAGAAAATTGCGATTGCAGTTACCAAGACTGCTAGAATACCGAAAATAGTTTTCTTCTTCATACATTTCAACTCTTTTCTGCTATTTTTATGACATAGTGTCATTTATGTAAGTTTACTCTCTTTTTTATGAAAAGTCTAAGATTAATTTCTGATTCTTTAAGATTGTTAAATTTCGCCAGTGTTGCAGTGGATAATCTGAATCATCTGCTTCATTTTACGTTATACTAAGAGAAAAAGATGGCTTGAAAGGAGCGAAACCAATGAAAAAATTTGTGTACGCAATCAGTGATATTCATGGAGAATATGAGTTGTTTAAAGCATTGATCCACTATTATGATCCAACGATACATCAGTTGGTTTTGATCGGTGATTTAAATGATCGTGGTCCTAAGACAAAAGAGAGTTTCTTCCTTGGCAAAGAATTAGTTGAAAAGTACGGAGCTGTTTATCTTAGAGGGAACCATGAAGAGTATTTCTTGCAGTTTTTAAATAAGCCTGAAGATTGGTTTACTAGTTATATACGCAATGGTGGCAAAGAAACGATGGAAAGTTTACTACATTCAGGAGCTACAGAAGAATACTCTCCCACAGAAATCAGTATGATGATTCGCAGTCGCTACAAAGAATTGATCGATTTTTTGATGGAGCGACCGCTGTATTATGAATGGGGCAACTACATTTTTGTTCATGCTGGTGTTGACCTGAGCAAAAAAGATTGGCATGAAACGAGTCCACATGATTTTATTTGGATCAGGGACGCATTTCATCAAGGAAAAAACAATACAGGGAAAAAAATCGTTTTTGGTCATACGATTACACCCATGCTACATGGAGATATGGAAACAACTGACTTATGGCTTTCTGATAACAAGATAGGCATTGATGGTGGCGCAGTTTTTGGCGGTTCCGTTCACGGTGTGATTTTTGATCAAAAAGGAATTGTACAAGATATTGAGTATCAAAATTTAAAGGGACCCTGGCAACCTGATTTTTAAGCGACTCTTTTGGTCGTCAATGAGTATGGTCTTTTTTAAGCTTTTGGCTCTGCCTATATTTCAAGTAGAAAATATGCTAAAATGAAACGGTATGTTAATGAAAAGAGGTATGTAAATATGGCAGAAGCTTATAACCAAGAAGTAGTTGATTTACTTCAGAAAGAATTGACAGAATATCGTCCAAAACAACTAACGACAGTGCTGACTTTATTAAGTGAAGGCAACACTGTTCCTTTTATTGCTCGTTACCGTAAAGAGATGACAGGCAGTTTAGATGAAGTACAAATTCGTGAAATCGAAGAACGCTATACTTATTTAGGTAATCTAGAAAAGCGTAAAGAAGAAGTTCTACGCCTGATTGAAGAACAAGGGAAATTGACAGAAGAATTGTCTAAATCCATTCAAAAAGCAGCGAAGATGCAGCAAGTAGAAGATTTATACCGCCCTTATAAACAAAAACGTCGCACGAAAGCGACAATTGCCAAAGAAAAAGGATTAGAACCATTAGCGGATTGGCTGATGAGTTTCCCCGTTCAAGCTAATGTAACGACAGAAGCGGAAAACTATATTGATACTGAAAAAGAAGTTGATTCAGCTGAGACTGCATTGCTTGGTGCTCATGAAATCATCGCTGAACGAGTATCTGATGAACCGAAGTTTCGTACATGGATTCGTGATTTTACCTTTAAACACGGTCAATACGTCAGCACGGTCAAAGATCAAGAGAAAGACGAGAAATCTGTTTATGAAATGTATTATGATTTTTCAGAACCGGTAAGTAAGATGGTTTCTCATAGAGTACTAGCTACAAATCGTGGGGAAAAAGAAGATATTTTAAAAGTAGCATTATTAGTAGAAGAGGAAAAAATTGCTTCTTATTTAGAAAGACAACTGATTGGTGCAAATAAGCAATCACCGACTGCAGCATATGTTGAAACAGCTTATTTAGACAGCTACAAGCGATTCATCGGTCCTGCAATCGAACGTGAAATCCGCAATGAACTCACTGAAAAAGCAGATGAACAAGCAATCAATATTTTTGGTGAGAACTTACGTAATTTGTTATTACAACCACCATTGAAGGGGAAAGTTGTTTTAGGGTTTGACCCAGCTTATCGTACGGGATGTAAAATGGCAATCGTTGATGCGACTGGGAAAGTATTAGCCATTCAAGTCATTTATCCTCACAAACCAGCTTCAGGAGAAAAACGCGCGGCAGCCGGTCCTGCTTTTAGTAAATTGATCGAAGAATATCAAGTTGAAATGGTTGCAATCGGAAATGGAACAGCTAGCCGTGAATCGGAATTATTTGTAGCAGAACAATTAAAACAAATCAAAAGAGACGTTTTTTACGTGATCGTCAATGAAGCAGGAGCTTCTGTTTATTCTGCCAGTGATGTGGCTAGAACAGAATTTCCAGACTTGCAAGTAGAAGAACGCAGTGCAGTCAGTATTGCACGACGCTTACAGGATCCATTAGCTGAGTTAGTAAAAATCGATCCGAAAGCTGTTGGTGTTGGACAATACCAACATGATGTAGCTCAAAAACGATTAGCAGAACAATTGGATTTCGTGGTAGAGACAGCAGTTAACCAAGTGGGTGTGAATGTAAATACCGCTAGTCCGCAATTATTACAACATATATCTGGTTTAAATAAAACGACTGCACAAAATTTAATGGCCTATCGTGATGAAAATGGTGCGTTTACTGCACGGAATCAAGTCAAAAAAGTGCCTCGCTTAGGACCGAAAGCGTATGAACAAGCGATTGGATTTTTACGAATTCCAAATGGCAAAAACATATTGGATAATACAGGTATTCACCCAGAAAGTTATGATGTTGCCAAAGCTATTCTTGAAAAAGCCAATGTTAAATTAGCTGAACTGGGTACCTCAGAGTCAGCCCAACAGATCAAGGGATTATCGTTAGCTCAATTGGAAGCAGAATTAGCAGTCGGCAGTGAGACCTTAAAAGATATCATTGCGGCTTTAGTCCAACCTGGAAGAGATATGCGTGATGAAATGCCAGCACCTCTTTTAAGAAAAGATGTTTTATCAATGGAAGATTTAAAATCAGGAATGGAATTGCAGGGAACGGTTCGTAACGTGATTGATTTTGGCGCGTTCGTTGATATCGGTGTGAAACAAGATGGTTTAGTGCATATTTCAAAACTAAGCACAAAATTTGTGAAACATCCAACTGACATCGTTGCCGTAGGTGACGTTGTTACCGTTTGGGTGGAAGATGTGGACACGAAGAAAGGGCGTATCAGTTTAACGATGCTGCCGCAAGCTGAAAGGAAAGATTGATTTTGAGTCGTTTTTCAACAGAGGAAAAACCAGCAAAGCCAGTATTTACCGATGATCAGTTACAAAAATTAGTAGAAGAAATTTCGTTGTCTTTTTTTGAAAAAAAGTTTAAACATAAAGCCTTTTTCAATCGACGGTTGAAAACGACAGGTGGGCGTTATCATTTAAATTCTCATGATATTGACTTCAACCCAAAAGTCGTCGAATTATACGGTGAAGATGAATTGATCAAAGTAATCAAACATGAACTTTGTCATTATCATCTCCATATTGAAGGAAAAGGCTACAAACATAAAGATTCTGATTTCAAGACTTTATTAAAGCAAACGGGCGGCAGTCGCTATGTGCGCCCGTTAGTTAAACAAAAGCCTCAATCCTATCATCAGTATCAATGTGAGAAGTGTCAAACATTGATTTTAAGAAAACGTAGAATCAATACGCAAAAGTTTGTCTGTGGCAAATGCCATGGAAAGTTGATAAAGGTCTAGAGAAATTATAATACCGCCTTTTCTTTTTTAGAAAATGGCGGTATTATTGTTTTATCAATTAAACACAGAGTAGGTGAGCAGATGATTCAGGAATGGAATACAGTCATCGACTATTTATCAGAGAAAGAAAAAGTGACAGGTACTTATGATTTAGCGATTTTAGCTGGAAATAGTTTACCTTATCTTGCAAATGAGTTGATCGATTTATACAAGCAAAAAAAAGTATCCGCGTGTTTACTTGTGGGTGGCATTGGTCATGCTACGCCTTTTTTACGCAAAAATTTTAAAGATATGGGCATAAACGTGAGTGACACAAGTGAAACTGAAATGTATTTAGAGTACTTTAAAGAAAAATATTCTCTCGATACAAGCTCATTTTTAACAGAGACAACATCAACTAATTCTGGTGAAAATGCCCTTTTTTCATTAAATACTGTAAAATCAATGGGAATCACGCCCAAAAAAGTCTTGTTATTAGAAGATCCCATCTTACAAAGAAGAATCAAAGCAACTTTTAAAAAAGAATGGCAAGAAACCGACACAGTGTTTACAAACTATGTACCAATAGTACCTTACGTTACAGCTATCAATGAAACGATCAGTTTTGAAGATCCGAAGCTAAATGGTTTATGGAGCAAAGAATATTTTCTTTCTTTAGTTTTAGGTGAAATTCCACGACTAAGGAATGATGAATACGGTTATGGTCCTAAAGGCCGTGATTATATAGGTGAAGTAATGATTCCTCAGGATGTGTCTCTAGCATATGACATGTTACTGCAGCGATTTGAATACAAGCAGAAACGGTGACAGGAGAACGGAGAATCTGAGATCGCAAAAAAACATTCCGAGAAATTAAGTGGTTAGGCTGTGACTCGTAACGTTATATCCTAACCACTTTTTCTTGATTTGTTCTATATGAAGCATTGTAATTGTTTTAGTCAAAAAGAAAGTAACTCAAGTTATCTCAAGGAGTACTTTTTGGAATATTGACAAATACTAAGGTATATTCTATGATAGATTTACGCAGAAAGAGTGACTCATCTGCTTTAATTTCAACAAAGAGTCGATTGATTATTTTATAAAAAGCGGTCATGGCGGAATGGCAGACGCGTCAGCTTGAGGGGCTGATGGGGGCAACCCCGTGGAAGTTCGAGTCTTCTTGGCCGCATAATTTTTTTAACAGATATGAAAAAATTGTGAGCAAAGCATCTTCCTTTTCAAGGAAGTGCTTTTTTAGTTTTATCTTTCAATGATTGTAACGTCCATTTACAAAACCTTATAAAGCGTTATAATGAATGTAAGCGTTTTATAAGGTTTTTGGTTTTATCATATAGTAAGAATGGGGGACTCATTAATGAGATTAAAAGGAAAAATTGCGTTGGTTACTGGAGCATCGATGGGGATGGGGAAAGAGCATGCTGCTTTATTTATTAAGGAAGGTGCGATCGTTTATATTGCGGATATCGATGATAGTTCAGGAAAAGAAGCAACTGCCGATTTAGGCGAAAACGCTCATTTTGTTCATTTGGACGTTACAAAAGAAGAACAGTGGCAAGCTGTTATTGAGCAAATTTCTAAAGAGCAAGGTGTATTAGATATCCTTGTTAATAATGCGGGGATTAGTGTCTTTAAAAGTTTAGAAAATACTAGCCAGGATGATTTTATGAGGACGATTGAAATCAATCAACTATCTGTCTTTTTAGGGATGAAAACATCTATCGGATTAATGAAAAAAAGTCAATCAGCTTCAATCATTAATATTTCATCTATCGAAGGTTTTGAAGGAAGTATCGGTGGTTATGGCTATGTCAGTTCAAAATTTGCGGTTAGAGGCTTAACTAAATGTGCCGCTTTAGAATTTGCAGATAGGAATATCCGCGTCAATTCTGTGCATCCTGGCGGCGTTATTACGCCAATGGTCACCCAAGCAACGGGAGAACAAAAAGCTGCAATTGAACAATTCCAGCAAACAATTCCGATGAAAAGGATGGCTAATCCACAAGAAATCTCAAAATTAGTCTTGTTTTTAGCATCAGATGATTCTTCTTATTCAACAGGTAGTGAATTTATCGCAGACGGCGGTATTTTAGCGTGATACCCGAGAAAATAAAAACGTGAGAGTGGACATTAGAGTTATTTCGTGTATTATAAAACTATGGAAACCCACACAGGATTATTAACCCATATCAAGGTGTTTAAAGAAAAGCCATACGCTATAACAGGGATGTTAATTTGGGAAAATGATGTCTGTATTAATTGTGTTATCAAAAACAGACCGTTTGCCACGTATGTACTGTCGTTACCGATGCACCAATACAAAATTGAGGTAAAAGGAAACTATAATAGTAGAGGACAATTTGATGTAAAACATATGCGCATCGTTAACATAGATAGCTATATTGCTTTGATAGGAACACCGGAATAAAGAGCTTGGGACGGAAGAGTTTATTTACGAAGCTTTCAAATCTTAGTGCTTTAGCACTTGGAAAATAAAGGGAAGTATTTTGTTATTCGTGATTTACAGCAATGTAATCAAAGAGTAAAATAGTAGTTTTTTCTGTTTCCACTGTTTATTCGGATTACTTGAGACAGGGATGTGACTCATAGAGTTATATCTCTGTCTCTTTGCATTTATTACGTATAAGACAAAAAAATTATTCGCATATGAATGGGAGAAATTAGTCGGATATAGTGAATCATTTAAGTGTTATAGGAAATGGCACTTTAATTGCTGAACATCAAAAAAAGTGCGCTTCATTTATTTAGAAGACGCACCATTTTAATAATGATTAAAAGAATAGACAACCAGATTCATTCCTTGTATTAAAAACAGTGAAGTCTATTCTTTAACTGCTTTAAATAAAACTTGGAAGAAATAAGCTAATCCCACTGTAATGATAATATGACCTAATCCAGCCATTCCAGAAATCGCTGCTGATTCAGGATGACCTAATACTTGCAAAATACCTCGAACGATCATCATTAATAATGTAACACCTAAGCCAATATTATAAATAATATAGAATTTTTTATAATTTTTCTCTTTAGTCAATTGAAAATTCTTTTCTAGCACTAAAACAATCAAGAAAAAGAACATTCCTAAAATCAATACATGTGTGTGTAAAACACTCAATTGTGTTGTACCAGAAAAATCATTCCATTTTGTAAATTCACGATAAAAAACTCCGGCCAATAATCCAAAAATCATATAAGACATACTAACTCTAACTAATTTTTTCATGGTTCACCTCTAAATTTATTTTTCAAACAACTTAACTATAGCAAAGCAACTGGTTAATTTCTACGTATTTGCTTTTAGAGTGGATACAAAAAATATATGCATTTTAGATACGCTTTTTGATCATATCTTATATAATGGATGAAAGACAAATACAAATTGGAGTGATACAGATGACAATCAAACGTACTTGGTGGAAAGAAGCAGTTGGTTATCAGATCTACCCAAGAAGTTTTATGGATACTAATGGTGATGGTATCGGTGATTTGAACGGTATTCGCTCAAAGTTAGACTACCTTAAGGAGTTAGGAATTGGCTTTATTTGGATCACCCCAATCTATGAATCACCTAATATAGATAACGGTTATGACATCAGTGACTACCAGAAAATTCTCAGAACATTTGGTACGATGGAAGAATTCGATTTGTTAGTGGAAGAAGCACATACATTAGGAATCAAGATCATTATGGATTTAGTTATCAATCACACCTCTAATCAACATCCTTGGTTTTTGGAATCAAGATCTTCCGTAAAAGATGATTATAGAGATTATTATATTTGGGCAGATGGCAAGATTGATGGTCCGCCCAACGATTGGGTTTCGATTTTTGGAGGATCGGCATGGGAATATGATGAAACAACCAATCAATATTACCTCCATGTTTTTGCCAAAGAGCAGCCTGATTTGAATTGGGAAAATCCTAGAGTTAAAAGAGAATTATTTTCAATGATCGATTGGTGGTTAGATAAAGGTATTGATGGGTTTCGTGTTGATGCGATCTCTCACATCAAAAAGGCACCTTTAGAAACGCCCTTAACCAGCGACCCCTTTGAATCATTTAAAAATGTACCTGGAATTGAAACGCACTTAGAAGAGCTGAGAGATGTGTTTAAAAAACGTGATATTTTAACGGTTGGTGAAGCGAATGGTGTTAGTGCCAAAGAAGCGCATCAATGGTTAGGAGAAAATGAAGGATACTTTAATATGCTGTTTGAGTTTGATCATATTTCACTTTGGAATAAAGAAGAACAAGAGACTCTAGATGTCATTCGTTTTAAAGAAGCAATCACTACTTGGCAAGAAGCTTTGGCGGATGGTAAAGGTTGGAATGCTTTGTATATGGAAAATCATGATATTCCTCGTTCTGTTTCAAGTTTTGGTAGTGAAGAGACTGTGTTCTGGCAGGCATCTGCTAAAGCATTAGCACTCACATTTCTTTTACTACAAGGAACGCCTTTTATATACCAAGGACAAGAAATAGGAATGACAAATATGCCATTTGCATCGATTGATGATATCGATGCAGTAGATACTAAAAATTTTTATTATGAAATGATCCATGCAGGAGTGACACCGGAAAAAGCAATGGAAGTGATTCGAAAAACAGCTAGAGATAATGCAAGAACACCGATGCAGTGGACGGCAGAAGAATATGCTGGTTTTTCAAAAAGAACACCTTGGATAGTTATGAATCCAAATAAGCAGTCCATCAATGTATTAGATGAATCAATGGATCCAAATTCAGTGTTAAACTTTTACAAAGAAGTAATTCAGTTAAGAAATCAAAATGAAGCATTGATTTATGGATCGTATAAATTGTACTTACCTAAACACCCACAATTATTTGTTTATGGTCGTCGCTTAGGAACAGAAAGGTTTGTGATCATGATTAATTTGTCTAAAGAATTTGCATCGGCTGATTTGCCAGAAAATGTTCAAATTGAAGAGTGGAATTTGGTAGTATCCAACCTCAATGATCACGCGATTCATCAACACACACTATTTGCTCCTTATGAAGCAAGAGTTTACAAACATAAATAAAAACTCTGACATCTTTTTTACTTAAAGAGAAAGATGTCAGAGTTTTTCAACGATTCATTTAAAAGGAAATTTTGCTGTTAGAGTGGTGTGATTCTTATTTTTGTAAATAAATAGAGCAGATAGGAAAATGGAATAAGAAATTTTTTTAGAAAATTTTCAATTTTTCATTGCTTTTTTTTTCTAGGTGGCGTAACTTTAAAGATATAAATTTTGAAAATGAGGGATACAGTATGAGAAATTTTGAGAAATCTAACAAACTTGATGGTGTAAGTTATGATGTACGTGGTCCGGTTTTAGAAGAAGCGGACAGAATGCATGAAGAAGGTATTCGTATTTTGAAACTTAATACTGGTAATCCCGCCCCCTTTGGTTTTGATGCGCCAAATGAAGTTGTCCGCGACATGATCATGAATGTTCGTAATTCAGAAGGCTATTCTGACTCAAAAGGGATTTTTTCAGCACGTAAAGCGATTGAACAATATTGCCAAGTTAAAGGATTCCCTAATGTGACGATCAATGATATCTATACAGGTAATGGCGTCAGCGAACTGATTTCAATGTGTATGCAAGGCTTATTGAATAATGGTGATGAAGTTTTAGTCCCAATGCCGGATTATCCATTATGGACAGCTTCTGTTTCTTTAGCTGGTGGAAACCCTGTTCATTATATTTGTGATGAACAAGCAGAATGGTATCCTGATATTGATGATATTAAATCTAAAGTTACGACCAATACAAAAGCAATTGTGTTGATCAATCCAAATAATCCGACAGGAGCCTTGTATCCTAAGGAAATCCTTGAACAGATCGTTGAAATAGCAAGACAAAATGATTTAATCATCTTCTCAGACGAAATCTATGATCGTTTAGTGATGGACGGACTAACGCATATACCGATCGCAACATTGGCGCCAGATTTATTTGTGGTTACTTTAAATGGACTATCAAAATCACATAGAGTTGCAGGTTTTCGTTGTGGTTGGATGGTACTTAGTGGGAATAAAAAACATGTGAAAGGGTATATAGAAGGATTGAACATGTTGGCTTCGATGCGTTTATGTTCAAATGTATTATCTCAACAAATTATTCAAACGGCTTTGGGAGGGTATCAAAGTGTAGACGACTTGTTATTGCCTGGAGGAAGAATCTACGAGCAGCGGGAATATATTCACAATGCAATCAACGCTATTCCAGGGCTTTCAGCAGTGAAACCCAAAGCAGCTTTTTATATTTTCCCAAAAATTGATACTGCCCGTTTTAATATTTATGATGATGAGAAATTTGTTCTAGATTTTCTACATGAACACCATATTTTATTGGTGCATGGTGGCGGATTTAACTGGACTCAACCAGATCATTTTAGAATTGTGTATCTTCCTAAAATGGAAGACTTGAAATTTACAACTGAAAAAATGCGTGAGTTTTTAAGTACCTACAAGCAAAAATAGTAAGGAAAATTTAGAACTAAAAAGAGTGACTCAAAACGATTTCCGTTTTGAGTCACTCTCATTTTTCGATTGCTATCTACAAAATTAGTCTGTAGTTTTGCAATCTTTTTTACTAATTACCATACGATTTGTGTACTTTTCTTCCATATCCGGACTTGGATCCGAAACAACAACCAAATAAGCATTTTCATATTCTTTTTCGACATAGCCCTGATAACTACTTTTGTCCCAACTGAAGCTAATTCGTTTCTCCTGTGTCATGAGTAACACCCCTTATTTGCAAAGCAAAATTATTTTAAATCGTCTCGGTCTAGTATTAGGTAATGTTCTTGCAGTATATTATGCAATAAAGTACAATAAATGCATAATGCGAATTCGCATATTTTGAATCTTTTTGATTAACAAAACTTTTTTTATTAGTAATAGATCATTGAAATTGGCTTAGGAGTGAAGGTATGGATTCTTTTGGAGCAGTTATTAAAGAGATTCGTAAGAATAGAAAACTAACGCAAAAAATGTTATCAGAAGACATTTGTTCACAAAGTGTATTGAGTAGGATCGAAAATAATGAAGAGTTACCTAATGTGGTAGTGATGCAACAAATTTGTCAGCGTTTAGGTGTAACAATGGACCAAATCATGCAGTTCAAGTCAGATGAAGTTCGTTTGATTACACAAATATTTGAAAAAATAGCGGATTACTTTCGACATAAAGAATATAAAAAAATAATGAGGTACATGAAAGATACTCAAATTGAAGAACGTTTACATTTGGATACAGACTGGCAACGCTATTATTATTATTTAGGTAGTTGTAAATTTTATCTTTGCAGTGATTACGAACAAGCGATCCTTGACTTGAAAAAAGGTCTTTCATACACCTATCAAGCAAATAAAGTGAACTTGTCTGATTTTGAAATTCAAGTGATCAGTTGTATCGGCAGTACATATAGTAGTATTGGTAAGATTGCGGATGCTGAGAAATATTTGAAACTAAGTATTCATTATTTTCATAAATTACCAAATGAACGCGTGACTGCTGAATTAACAAAGATATTTTATAATTACTCTAAATTTTTAACAGATCAAAAACGTTTGGAAGAGGCTCAAATCTATATCGATCAGGGAATTGTTTGGTCAAGACATCGAAATAGTTATTACTATCTAAGCGAATTATTTCAATTAAAAAGTCAATTGATGTTTGTTAAAGGAAAAATAGAACAAGCAGAAGAATATCAAATTTTATCGGAACAAATTCTCCGTATCGAAACAATTAAAATCTAAGGAAAGTTATGTAAATATTTTTTGAAAAGGTCTACACCATTCTTGACTTTACCTGATTTTAAGAGTACGTTTATAGTAGAAAATTAAAGAAAGAAGGATGAAGATGAGAACGTTTATCTTTGCTGAAAAGTTCTTTTTAAAAAGTGATGTAAAAGGACCAGGTTATTTAGAGATCACAGATGGTCTTTTCGGAGATTTTTATAAAGAAGTTCCTGAAAAAGATGTAAAAGTAATCAAAGAAGAAGGCAAATGGATTGCACCTGGCTTGGTTGATACCCATATTCATGGTTATATGAATCATGATGTGATGGATAACGATGCTGAAGGATTGAAAGTTATGTCAGAAGGATTGTTATCTTGTGGTGTAACATCATTTTTACCAACAACGTTGACTTCAAGTAAAGAACGCTTAAAAGATGTTGCCAAAACGATCGGTGATGTTTATCAAGAAGTTCCAGGAGCGAAAGTTCAAGGAATTTACTTTGAAGGACCTTTCTTTACAGAAGAACACAAAGGCGCTCAAAATCCAAGTTACTTTGGCGATCCAGATTTAGCGACATTTAATGAGTGGCAGGAAGCTTCTGGCGGTTTGATCAAAAAAATCGCATTAGCTCCAGAACGTAAGGGTGTTAAAGAGTTTGTAAAAGCTGTAACAGATGAAGGTGTTGTTGTGGCGTTAGGTCACAGTGATGCAACATTAGAGCAAGCAACAGATGCAGTAGAATCTGGTGCTAGTGTCTTTGTTCATGCATATAATGGGATGCGTGGATTGAATCATCGTGAACCAGGAATGGTCGGCGCACTAATGTCATTGAAACATGTCTTTTCTGAATTGATTTGTGATGGACACCATGTTCACCCGAATGCAGCAGATATTTTAATGGAAAAAGCGGGTCATGATCATGTAGCATTGATTACTGACTGTATGATGGCTGGCGGCATGCCAGAAGGTGATTACATTTTAGGCGAGTTTCCAGTTGTTGTTAAAGACGGAACAGCTCGTTTAGAATCGGGCAATTTAGCTGGTAGTATTTTAAAATTAAAAGAAGCAATCAAAAACGTTGTGGACTGGGAAATCGCTACACCAGAACAAGCGATTATGATGGCAACATTAGTTCCAGCTGTTAGTTGTAAAATCGATGACAAATGCGGTATGATTTCTAAAGGTCGCGATGCAGACTTTATCGTGTTAAATCCAAATATGGAATTAGATGCAACCTATTTGGACGGTGTAGAACGTTACCGTGCATAATAAAAAAACAGCTTTCAGCAATTTTGCTGAAAGCTGTTTTTTTATAGTGATTCATTTTTAGGTAAGATAGAAGAGTTTAATGTACCACTAGTGTACGCAATAAAAAAATCGGATAAGAATAGATCATAGGTCTCGATATCTTCTTTATAAAGTGAAACTGGAATAACAAAGCTCTGTTCAGTTGTACCTGCGATATAATCTCCGTCAATCGTTTGTGCTACAACCAAAAATTCTTTTTGTTTCCAATTTGAAATATCATCCGAGGAAATTGTTTCATCAGAAGCAAGGTATTGAACATTTTGCTCAAATTGCTCTTCTAAAGTTTGGCTGAAAATAATCGCACTTTCTTCATCCTGTTCATTTTCTAAAACCGCGGTTAAAAAACTTTGTGGATCAGATTCTGTAAGCTGGTCTTTTATCGTTGGAAAATCCATATACCTTCCTCCTAAACTTAAAAGCCGAACAGGCTATTTTTCATTCAATATCGTAACACGAAAATCAATGGTGGTATTTTTACCCAGGCCTTTTGCTTCTAAATCGATTTGTTTACATAATAATTCAGTACCTTCATAAACTGGTGTGACCCGATAACGGATCGTTTCTCCATTATCTAAGGCTTGACGGATTTGGTTTTCGTATTTAGTCATAAAAGGTGTATTTACAGGTGTTTGATAAAGAGTGGTGAGATTTCTTGCATCATCACCTGAACCGCCAAGCTGCCGTCCAATCAAATGTCCTCTAGAATGAGAGGTTGGTTCTAAACCAGAAACAAAACCGGGTGGGCGAATATCCTTATTAGCGGATGTACCTGTATTGACCATTGCTGGTTTCAATAAAGCATCAGCGCCAGTTGCCCGACCAAGTGAATCTAAAGCGTGATAATCAATCCAACCTTTTTTACTATCAGCTAACTCAGCGGCTGAAAAATTTGCAGCTCCAAGTTCCTTAGGCCCAGGATTCGTCGAACTTACAGGTTTTGTCGTACTTGATTTCGTTTGTTCCTGTGTGTGAATTCCGAACATCTCCTGAATGTCAGTTGGGACTTGTACCCCAAATACTCCTAAAACTAAAATAATTAAAACTGCCACGAGCATAACTGCTGGACTGAACGGTGGCTTTTGTTTTTTTCTTGCCATGTTTTTTCTCCTAACTGAAAATAAAGCTGACTTTTGTTGAAAATTTATAATAAGTCATCCTTCTATTATACGAAAAAAAACAAAAAAATCAAAAACCTTTTGTGCTGTAAGAGGACTTGTTAGTCTTATTATGATAAAATTCTTTTGAGAGGGGATTGAAAAAACATGGCGTATATTGATGTAATAAATGAATATAAAAGATATCATATGGGAGATACCACAATAGCTGCAAATGATGGGATCACCTTTTCCGTAGAAAAAGGGGAAGTAGCTGTCATCTTAGGTCCAAGTGGTGCTGGGAAATCAACTGTATTAAATATTTTAGGTGGAATGGATTCTTGTGATGAGGGGCAGATCGTAATCGATGGAACGGATATTGCCAAATTTAATGAAAAGCAATTAACAACATATCGCAGAAATGATGTTGGATTTGTTTTTCAATTTTATAATTTAGTGCCTAATTTAACCACAAAAGAAAATGTTGAGTTAGCTTCTCAAATCGTTTCGGATGCATTGAATCCGGAAGAAGTCTTGAAATCAGTTGGTTTGGGCGCTAGATTAGACAATTTTCCGGCACAATTATCTGGTGGTGAGCAACAACGAGTGACGATTGCCAGAGCCATTGCCAAGCGTCCTAAATTGTTATTATGCGACGAACCTACAGGTGCCTTAGATTATGAAACGGGAAAACAAATATTAACAATTTTACAAGAAACTGCTCGTAATACTGGTACGACTGTTATCATCATCACACATAATTCTGCGATTGCACCAATGGCGGATCGCGTGATTCGCATTAATGATGCCAAAGTTAGAAGTGTAACGATCAACGATGAACCAAAACCTGTATCCGAGATAGAATGGTAGGTGGCCGTGTTGAAAAAAACAGCCTTACTCAAAACAAGTTTTCGAGAAATCAAACAATCTAAAACGCGATTTATATCGATCATGGGAATTATTTTTCTCGGTGTGATGGTTTTTGTTGGTTTAAAAGCAACAGGGCCTGATATGACTCAAACAGCTTCAAACTATTATCAAAAGCAAAAATTACCAGACGCCCGAATCGTTTCGACTCTTGGGTTAACAGATAAAGACATTGATGAAGTGAAGCAAGTGAAAGATGTAGAGACTGTTTTTCCGAGATATACAAAGGATCTAGCTATTAGCGATCGAAATGTTGCGGTAAAATTTGTCAGCTACGACATCAAAGAAAAACCACCTTTGACTGACTATAAAATTGTTGACGGTCGAATGCCTAAAAAAAGTGGAGAGATCGTTCTAGATGACCTTGCTCAATTACGAGGACACTATAAATTAGGGGAGACTCTGACACTATCAAAAGAAGACAACAAAGACAAAGCATTGAAAAAAACGCAGTTTAAAATCGTCGGATTTGTTCAATCACCTGAGTATATCGAGAATACGTCAAGAGGGAATACAACGATAGGAAAAGGTTCACTAGATTTTTTTGCAGTAGTTCCAAAAGAAGATATGGATCTTTCAGTCTATACAGAAATACTAGTGTCTTTCAAAGGTCTTAACAATATTGACAGCTATTCAACTGAGTATAAGGACAAACGAGAAACAGCAGTTGCATCCGTTAAACAAGCAATGAAGAAACGTCCAAAACAACGCGTAGAAGAAATCCGTGAAGAATCAAAAGCTTCATTTGAAAAAGCGCAAAAAGAGATTACGGACGGAGAAAATGCTTTAAAAGATGCTGAAATAAAATTGCAGTCAAGTGAACAGGAATTAGTGTCAGGAAAGCAAGAATTAGCGCAAGCACAAGCAACCTACACACAACAAATCACGACAGCAGAAAATGAACTTGCAGCAAATCAAACAACGATCATCAACAGTGAAAATGAGCTTACAGCTCAAAAAAACTTACTTGAAACAAAACGAACTGAGTTAGCACAAGCAGAAAATCAAGTTGCTGAAGGTCAAAATGCCTTACCTGGGTTACAACAACAGCGCAATGAACTAGCGACATCAAGTGAATCGTTAAATCAATTAGTCAATGGTTATCAGAGTTTAGCTTCTTCGGTTGCTATTTTGGATCGTGTACCAGATGCGTTATTGTCAGAAAGTATTGCGGAAGCTGCCCCACAATTACAATCAGCAGTTCAATCATTAGGAGCGCCAGCTGAAATAACTAGTGCGATCAATCAACTGATTACCCAACCAGAAAGAGGAAACATAGGGGTTGTGATGCAAACCATCAATGGTGCTTTAGCAAATTTATCAGCACAACAAGCTGACGTTGCACAAGGTTTGCAATCGCTTGATCAAACCATTGCTACTATCAATCAATCGATCGCTCAATTCACGGAAGGTCAACAGCAAATCGCTGTAGCAGAAACTCAACTAGCACAAGCACAAGCGCAATTAGCTTCTGGAAAAGAACAATTATCAGCGGGACAAGCGCAATTGGAACAGTCAAAAATTGACGGACAAGCAAAATTAGATGAAGCGCAAGCCAAAATTGATGAGGGACAAAGAGCCTATGATCAAGGACTAGCCGACTTTCAAAAAGAAAAGGAAGAAAGTCTAGCGAAATTGGCGGATGCCAAAAAACAATTAGAAAAGAAACAAAAAGAATTAGCTGATTTAAAAGCAGCAGATTATTACTATTTCACAAGAGATGATAATCCTGGGTATTCAGAATATGAAGACAATGCGAATCGTATTTCGTCTCTATCAACCGTTTTTCCAATTTTCTTTTTCCTGATTGCAGCGTTAGTTAGTTTAACCACGATGACTCGTATGGTTGAGGAAAAGCGGATGGAAATCGGTAGTTTGAAAGCATTAGGCTATCGAAACGGTGAAATTGCCTTTAAATTTTTAGTGTATGCAGCAATTGCCAGTTTATGTGGTGCTGTTTTAGGATTGTTTGTTGGGTATTATTTATTCCCGACGATCATCTTTGATGCATATGGCCAATTATATAATATTCCAAATTTTGTGACACCTTGGTATTTGAGTTATAGTTTGATTGCTATTTTGGTGGCTGTGCTATGTACAGCCGGTGCAGCGATGGTTGTTTTACGAATCGACTTATTTAGCACTCCCGCAAGTCTTTTACGCCCCAAAGCACCTAAAGCTGGTCAACGGATTTGGTTAGAAAGAGTAAAACCAATTTGGAATCGATTGAGCTTTATTCAAAAAGTAACAGCACGGAATTTGTTCCGTTACAAGCAACGAATGCTAATGACAGTTTTAGGAATTGCAGGATGTATGGCATTGATTATTACAGGCTTTGGGTTGAAAGATTCAATTTCAGATATCGTAGAAGTACAATTTAATAAAATCTGGCATTACCAAGCTGTTGTGACGTTCAAAGATGGAACGAATAAAAAGGAGCAAGAGAATTATCAAGCGGTATTGGATAATGTTAACGGGTTAAAGGAAACGATGCCTTTGTACATCGAGTCTTTAAAAACGACCAATAAATCGAATGCAAAACAAGATGTTTCAATTTATGTTCCTGAAACACCAAAAGAAATCGATCATTTTATCTTATTCAATGATCGGCAATCTGGCAAAAAATATGAGTTGACAGATGATGGTGTCATCATCAACGAAAAATTAGCTAATTTATTCCACTATAAAACAGGTGATACACTTGTTTTGAAAAACAGTGACAACCAAGAATACAAATTTAAAATCAAGGCGATTGCCGAAAATTATACAGGTCACTTTGCCTATATGTCACCAGCCTATTATGAAAAAATAGTCAAGAAAGCACCGAAATATAACACGGAGTTTTTGCTTTTTGATAAAGTGCCAGATGAACAAACTGAGGCTTCAATAGGAAAAGAATTGATGGCAAATCAAAATGTTTTAAATGTTTCCTTCTTATCTATCTCTAGTGATGCACTAGATGATACGATCCACAGTTTGAATATTGTTGTATGGGTCTTGATCACAGTCTCTGGTTTGTTGGCATTTATCGTGTTGTATAACTTGACGAATATCAATATCTCAGAACGAATCAGAGAACTCTCAACAATCAAAGTATTAGGTTTTTATGATAAAGAAGTGACGATGTATGTTTATCGGGAAAATATTATTTTAACGTTGATCGGTATTTTCTTCGGTTGTTTCTTTGGAAAACTTGTTCATGGTTATGTATTGACAACGGTAGAAGTTGATATGTTGATGTTTTCTCCGACTATTCATTGGTTTAGCTATCTTTATTCCGCGTTGATCACCTTATTCTTTACTTTGTTGGTCATGGTTTTCATGCATAGAAAATTGAGAAAAGTCGATATGATCGAAGCTTTAAAATCAAATGAATAAAACGGATAAAAAGTTAGAGTGGAACAAAAACATTTAACTCCGAAAAAAGAAGGCGTCGCTTTTGCGCTCACTATTTATTTGGATTTCTTAAGGCTAGGACATAACTCTAAAGTTATGTCCTAGCCTTTTCTTTTTGTGTGAACAGATACTTTTGATGGATGACTTTTTTAAGATTAGCTGTCCTTTTGTACAGAATATTGGTAAAATATAAGTATCTTCGGGAGAACGTCAGGAGAGAATGGAAAAAGCCGTTTCAATAATAAAACGACAAAAAAAGGCGTGGGAATCAGACAAGAAAGGAGTGAGAACGTGATTCAAGGAATTCCGATTGAAACAATTTATCTTTACACACTGATTATTTGTGCAGGAATTGCGGTTTTACTGGTGATTTTCGGAGATATTTTTGATTTTGACGGACCTATTGATCCGATGTTAGCTATTCCATGGTTGGCATTTACATCATTATTCGGTTATTTAGGAGAGCGTTTACTTGGTTGGAATCATCTAATGTTATTCATCGTCAGTGGCGCAATTGCGTCAATTCTCGTTTTTTTCTTAAATTTTTATGTGTTGATGCCGTTGAAAAATGCGGAATCAACCATTTCGATTTCGGAAAAGGATATGGAAGGCAATACGGCAACTGTTATTACGCCGATTCCAGTTGGCGGTATGGGTGAGATTCAATTTAAAAGTGTCACTGGGTCAATCAGTAGACCAGCGGCATTCTATGCGCCACAAGACCAACCAATCGAACGAGGGGCGCAAGTACTGATTATTGAAATCAAAGAACGTGTGTGTTACGTCGTTCCTTATGAGGGTAGTTTACAATTATAAACAAGAAGGGGTAGAAGAAAATGGAATTAGGGATTTTAGGACCAATTGTTCTGGTTGTTTTTATTTTATTGATGATGTTGATTGTTTTTATCTCAAAATATCAAACAGCCAAACCAGATGAAGCGTTGATTATTAGTGGGAGTTATTTAGGTAATAAGAATGTTCATGCTGATGAGCGTGGCAATAAAATAAAAATCGTTCGTGGCGGAGGTGCCTTTGTATTACCAGTATTCCAACGCTCGAATCGAATTAGTTTGTTATCAAGTAAGCTAGATGTATCCACACCGGAAGTTTATACAGAACAAGGAGTTCCAGTAATGTGTGATGGAACCTCGATCATCAAAATCGGTTCTTCAGTTGAAGAAATCGCAACCGCGGCGGAACAATTTTTAGGTAAAACACGTGAAGAACTTGAAAATGAAGCACGTGAAGTTTTAGAAGGTCATTTACGTTCGATTTTAGGTTCAATGACTGTAGAAGAAATTTATCAAAATCGTGATAAATTTAGTCAAAGTGTGCAGGAAGTTGCGAGTGTGGATTTGGCCAAGATGGGTCTGATCATTGTATCATTCACAATCAAAGAAGTTCGTGATAAAAATGGGTATCTAGATTCTTTAGGAAAACCAAGAATCGCACAAGTAAAACGTGATGCAGATATCGCTGAAGCAGAAGCTTGGAAAGAAACACGGATCAAAAAAGCGGAAGCAGAAAAAGAGTCACAGCAAGCTGAATTACAACGTCAAACAGAAATTGCTGAAGCCTCAAAAGAAAAAGAATTGAAATTAGCAACTTACAAAGAAGAACAAGATATTGCTAAAGCCAAAGCTGACCAAGCTTATAACTTAGAGACAGCTAAAGCACAACAAGACGTTATTGCCCAAGAGATGGAAGTCAAAGTTATTGAACGTCAAAAACAAATCGAGTTGGAAGAAAAAGAAATCATTCGTCGTGAAAAACAATACGATTCTGAAGTGAAGAAAAAAGCAGATGCTGATCGTTATGCGAAAGAACAAGAAGCACTAGCTCAAAAAGCCCGTGAAGTAGCCGAAGCCGAAGCTGAACGTTTCCGTGTGGAATCATTAGCAGAAGCTGAAGCAAACCAAACTCGTTTAGCGGGTCAAGCGGAAGCGGAATCTATTTTAGCCCGTGGTGCTGCCGAAGCCGAAGCAAAACAAAAAATTGCGGATGCCTTTAAGGAATACGGCGAAGCTGCTGTCTTAAGCATGGTGATGGAAATGTTACCACAATTGATGAAAGAAGCGGCTCAACCACTTAGCAATATTGATAAAATCTCAGTCGTTGATACAGGCGGCGGCGGAGAGAATGCGGGCGCTAATCGGATTACGAACTATGCAACGAATTTATTAGCTGGTACGCAAGAAACATTAAAAGAAACAACAGGTTTAGATGTCAAAGAATTAATTGAAAACTTCTCAAAAAAAGGAACGAACAGCAATGTGAATTTCTACGGTGATGAGAAGGAAGAACAATAAGCAAAAAAGAAACAGTGAGCAGATAATCTCTGCTCACTGTTTTCTTTTTTTGAGGCAATAATTGGTATTACAGGCGTTTTTAATTCCCAGTATAGTTTGTTAAAGACTTAATCTAGTTCATAAGCACTATCTTTTTCAGGGACTTTGTTCACGATGAAAAAAGCTACGGCAGCTAGGACCATAATAATGATTGAGATGTAAAAACCCATTTCCCTTGTTCCAGACGCATCGGAGATAACTCCTGTAATCGTAGGAGCAAAAATAGAGGCGCTTAAGCCGAAAAAGTTTGAGATCCCAAGAGTAGTTCCCAAAATTAAAGGGTTTGCCTGGTCGCTGATAAATGAAATAATGATCGGCTCAACGGCTAATTTCCCTAAGAAACCATAAAGTATCAATGCAACTAATAGTAATGAAGAAGTCTTAGCGGTGACAGTCAACAGCAACATTGCCGCTGCACCTAATTCTAGTGCTAAGATGATCGTTATTTTTTTAGACTGCCATTTATCGGAAATTCGACTAAAAATCAAAGCACCTGGAATAGCAGCAAAAGCTACAAGTGCTGATGAAAATCCAATCGCCACACCTTTAAAACCGCGTTCATCTTGTAAGAATGCGGGGAGCCATGTAACGACCATATAGTAACCATAACAAGTGCCAAAATATAACAAGTAAGAGACAAGCATTTTAGCTGAAAAAAGTCCGGTCGGTTTTTCTGTTGTAGTTGGTACTTCAGTTACTGTATCTGTAGTGTCAGTGGTTTCATTTTGTTGTTTTGTTGGACTACTTTTTATCCCAAACGTAAAGGCGATGATCATTGTAACAATCAGTCCAAAGCAAAGGAACATCATCGATTGCCATGGAAAATTAAATTGTTTGACTAAAAGACTGGAAAGAATCATCCCAATCCCCATACCAACGGCAGAACCACTGTTAATAATAGCGGTAGAAAGGCCTTTTCTGTTTTGAGGGATACTTTCAGATGAAAGTGAGAAAGCTGCGCCATAGTATGAACCACAACCTAAGCCGGCTAGAACACTAGCAAAATAAATAAGTGTCAAAGATTGCGCTTGAGTGATCATAAATGCTGCTGCACCAAATAAAATAAATCCAGGAATCATCACAGTTTTCTTTCCGAGTCGGTCAACGAGCATCCCAGCTGGAATCTGCATACTTGTTGCCCCTAAAAAATAACAACTAGAGATCAAGCCCATTTGTGCATTGGTGTGAAGACCGACCGTTCCTTGGATTTCTGAAAATAATGGTGTAAGGGACGCGCGATAGACCCAAATAGTGACCCAACCAAAACATAGTAATACGACAATTCTTTTCCAGTAATGCGTGTCAATTTTTTCACTGCTGTTATTCATTTTTTTCCTCCTATAGCAATTTAATAGAACATGTATTGATCGAAACTAGAAATGTAAACGCTTTTTTACATCATAATAAGAAATCAAATATAATTCATGGTACATTCTGACTAATGTTTTTAAATTTCTTTGCTCTATTTGGACAAATACAACCATAAGTTCATCGATTATACTATCTTCAAATATAAAATTGTAAGCGTTTTATAACTGCAGGAAGGATACGTCAATATGGAAAAAGAAATAGAGTGGGATTATTCTTTAAACAAAGGACCAGAATCATGGATAAACTTATGTGATGATTACCATCAAGCATGTACTAAGTATATGCAATCACCAATCGCATTAGCCAAAAGTAAAATCACAAATAATTTGACCCAAGATGCATTGGAAATAGAGTATGAGTGTGACGATTTTCAAATACAGTGGTCAAAGCATACGTTTCATTTTATTCCAAAATCAAAAAATAATAAAGTGTATTTTGATGGGAAATACTTTTACCTTGATGATATTCACTTTCATATTCCTAGTGAACATAGTCTGGAAAATGCAGTTTATCCAATCGAGTTTCATTTTGTCCATCATTCTCAGGAAAATGAGCCGCTAGTAATTGCTGTCTTATTTAAAAAAATTGTTGGTAATGAGGAATTGCTACAAATAGAGGAGAGCTGCACAACTATAAATTGGGATCTAAGAAAAAAAAGTCTTCGCTTAAATCCTAAAGTTTTTATCCCTCAACTAGTGAATTACTATGCATATTATGGTTCGTATACGACGCCCCCATGTATAGGGGATGTTCATTGGATCGTGTTTTCAACAGTTTCTTCTCTTTTTAGTCGTACTATTTTGAAATTAATGAAAGAAAAAGGATGGACAAGTAATAATCGTCCGATTCAAAAGCAAGAGCAAAAAAAAATTTGGCATACTTAAGCTAAGTATGTCAAATTTTTTTAAGAGTCAGCTATGACCAAATAATGCTCAGTGTTTCACAATTGATCAGACTGCGCTTTCATTTTCTGAAAGGGACAAAGCTACTCGTAGTTTAAGTGATAATTTAGAATCATCTACTGGTTGGCCAAATAATTGATTACACTTTTCTATACGATACTTTACTGTATTTCGATGGACAAAAAGTTGTTCAGCTGTCTCAGTTATTTTACATTGACAGTCTAAATAGGTCGTTAAGGTTTTTCTGAGTTCCACATTTGTCTGGTTTGTGGGATAAGCTAGACACTTTAATATTGACTGGCAGAAGTGCTTCATTTCTTCTTCTGATAAATTTTCGGCGATTCGATTGATTCCTTGAGCAGTATTATAAAAAATGAAATTTGTCCGTGAAGGGACTGTTTGAAGCGTACTTTTGGCTTCTTTATACGAAAAATGAAACAAGTTCAATTGATTGACAGGATCACCGATGCCAAAATAAAGCGTAACACCTAGCAAGTCAAAAACTTTATCATGTAACTCTTCAAGTATAGATTGCAGATTCTCTTTGTTCCTAAATAGTAAGGCATACTGGTTATCTTCGTCGGTAGGTAAAAGTAAAATACTACCATGTTTTTCAGATAGATATTTTTCTACAAAGTCATAAATAAACAAGTCAATTTCTTTTTCATGAAAGAGTTTATTTTTAGGTATTTGGACTAAGGCTGTGACTACTCGGAAATAATTTGATTCAAATGAATTGATGATCGATGGGAGTTTAGCAAAATCTAATGGATAGCTATTTTTATCAGGGTGGAGCAAGTGATGGAATAAATGCAGTTTTGCTAAACGACTTTCATGTTTGATTGTTTGCTCTTTATAAATCGAAAGTGCCAAAATGATCAATGACTGCTCGATTGCAAATTGTGAAAAAGGATAGCTTAATTGATCGACTTTGAAAATGATCAATAGATATGGAATATAACTATCTGAAGGTACAGGAATAACACTTACTAAAGTTTGTTCCTGTTCATTTATTTCAAATAAGAAAGATTCTTTCTTTGCTTTTTTTTGATTGGAGGTTAAGTGTGTTATAAGTTGTTCTTTTTTTGCAGAGCTTAAAAAATCTGCCACATTATGACTGCGACTAGATGCGGAAACTTCGCCAAATGAATCGATCAGCATAATTGGCTGTTTGATCATGTGACTTAATTGATCGATTAGAGTTGGTGTGGAAGCACCGCGAAAAAGCATTTCAGCAAATTTTTGTTGGATTTCAAGCGAAAAAAACATTTCTTCTGTTTGATCACTCCACACATGACTCAGTAATTTATGAGAAATAGCACCTAAGGTTCGGTTCATCGGAATTTGAATGATAGGAAAATTAAGTGAATCAGCAAAATCGAGAACTTTTTTATTTATTTGTGGGATGAAGCGACCTAACTTGATTGCTAATCCAGCGCTAGGAAGGTTGTTTAAGTGCTCAATCAGTTCGCATAATCGATCAGGATCATCTTTATATGCCATACCAGTTGTTAAGAGTAAGGAATGAGGAGATAGGTAATTTGCGACATCAGGTGTTTCTGATATCTCGACTGTATGCAAAGGGACATCTAAATTTGCCTGTTGGTTTAAAACTACTAAGTCTGAAAAACGGGGAATGCTTAAAACCTCTCTAAGATTTTTCATAATAGTCTCTCCTTTTGATTTGGTTAAAGATAGCTCTCTCAATGAGATGTTTATTTCTAATTTAGTTGATAGTCGCTATTTCTTGTTTTGATAAGTTTAAAACTGTTTTAATTTTTTCTTCACTTATTCTAATGGTGGGAATGGATACACTGATTGCGGCAATTGTTTGATTGGCGGAATTTAAAATAGGTGTTGCAATGCAAAAAACACCTAGTTCACATTCTTCATTATCAACAGCAAATTGTTGTTTTTTAACTTGTTGAATTTCAGTCAAAAGCTGTTGTTTATCAGTGATTGTATTGGGTGTAAATGGTTGTAATTCGACAGTTTCAAAGTAACGCTCTAATTCTTCTTTTGGAAAGGTCGATAAAAATAATTTTCCTGCGCCTGTACAGTATAAAGGTGCCCTTTTCCCGATTTTCTGGGTAATGCTTAAAATTCTTTCTTGACTGTCAATCGAATTGATGTATTCAAGTTGATCTCCAGCACGTACGGATAAACAAGTAGCTTCAGCTAATAAAGAAGACAATCGATAAAGCACGGGTTGCGTCAGTTGAATCAGGTTTTCAGAAGAGATTAAATTTGCTGATATGACCTCAAATTTTTTAGATAATGAATACTGCTGGTTTTCCCGATTTTGTTCAATATAGCCTAATGTCATAAGTGTGTATAAAAATCGTAAAATCGTAGATTTGGGTAATTCAACTGCTTGTGCAATCTCAACTAGTGACATTTCTTGTTTAGCGCTAGTAAAGCTTTCGATAATAGTAAATGTTTTTATCACCGATTGATTTAATTTTACCTTTTTTTCATTCATACGTTACCTCCTGCTTTTTTCATCGAAGTGTATTTGTCCATCTTGTACAAAAGGATGAACTGTTTTTCGTTTGAAAGAGTCAAAGACCACTTTATGGAGTCATGGTAACATGTTGTTAAGTGAAACGCAATGCCACATGGTGAAATAAAATGAAAAATAGAAAGAAGGAAATGAAATGAAAGCTGCAGAAGCAATAGTTCAAATCATGGTCAAAGAAGGAATCAAAGATGCTTTTGGTATACCAGGAGCTGGCATAAATCCGGTTTACAAATATTTGGAAACAGCACCGATCGAACATTATTGTATGCGACATGAAGAAGCTTGTGTTCATGCGGCAGATGGTTACTACCGTGCCACACATGATATTGCATTAGCTATTTGTACTTCAGGTCCTGGTGCAACAAACTTTGTTACGGGCTTGTATACGGCAAATATTGATTCAATCCCACTGCTTGCCATAACAGGACAAGCAAATAGCTGGCAAATGAAACAAGATGCCTTTCAATGTGTTGATATGGTAAGTATTGCTTCAACTGTATGTAAGAAAGTGTATTGTCCTATGGATGCCGAAGAAATTCCTGCTATTTTGAGAGAAGCATTTTATATTATGCGTTCTGGAAAACCTGGACCTGTTTTACTTGATTTGCCTCTGGATATTCAACAAGTTGAAATCGATTTTGATATCAATGAGTATGAACCGAAAAAAGTGGAAACCGTAAAAGCTACGCCTACTCAAATCAATCAAGTATTAGATATGATCAATGCATCGAAAGCTCCCGTAATTATTATGGGAGGCGGCGTGATTTTAGCGAAAGCAGAAAAAGAACTGATTCAGTTTGCAGAAAGACTTCAAATTCCGATTATACAAACGTATATGGCAAAAGGTGGCGTACCAATTGAACATCCTTTAAACGCGGGTCATGCAGGGATTCAAGTCGGACAACCAATTGGGAATAAAATTTTTCTAGACTCTGACTTAGTCATCGGTATCGGCAATCGCTTTACTGATCGTCATACAGGAAATTTAGATGTTTATAGACAAGGGCGCAAATTTATCCATATTGATATAGAAAAAAATCAAATTGGAAAAGTATTTACGCCAGATCTTGGAGTTGTGTCAGATGCTAAAGAAGCAATCAATGATTTGCTAACAGCTATTGATTCACGCGGTATGACACAAGTAAATAGAAAAGGAATCAGTGAACTTCCTCAGCTTAGAAAGGAATTAGCTAGAAAAACGGATTTTGAAAACAAACCGATCAAACCCCACCGTGTCTTTAGAGAAATGAATCAATTCTTTGATTCAAACACAATGTATACAGCAGGATGCGGTATCACTCAGATTTGGAGTGGTCAATTACAAGATATTGATCGTCCTCGTCGTTATTTACCATCAGGAGGTGCGGGAACCTTAGGGTTTGAAGTGCCAGCAGCATTTGGTGCGAAAGTAGCAGATCCAAGTGCAACATCTGTCACCGTCTTAGGAGATTTTGGTTTTACTTTTATGGGAGAAGAAATCGCTGTTGCCGCAGCATTTAAAAAACCAATTATTGTGATTATTGTGAATAATGCCTATCTAGGATTGATTCGCCAAAATCAAATTTCAGCATATGATTTTGAATACGGTGTAGACATGCCCTATAACCAAGATGGTTTGATTGATTATGTAAAAGTAGCCGAAGGTTTTGGTTGTTTAGGAGAGCGGGTTTTCGATCCAGAAGACTTGTCAAACGCATTTAAACGTGCTGTTGATTCAGGTAAAACGTATGTGATTGATGTTATTTGTGAACCTGAACAGCTTTGTGATATGGGTGGTGCACTTGACCAAATCAAAAATTTTGGAGACTAGATCGTATAGGAAGAAAATAAAAAATGGATCAAAAGGAGAAGATAGAAATGAAAGAAAAAATTGAAACGTATTTTGATTTAGGTTTGATTCAATGGATGAGCTATCCGCCAAAAGAGTATGATTTAAAAGAAACACTTTTACAAATAGCTAAAGACGCCGATTTTAGAGCCATTGAAATTACCCAAATCAAAGATGATAAAACGCGCTTAGAAGTGAAGCAATTGTTGGAACAATCAGGACTAAGAGTTGGTTATGGGGCTCAGCCTAGACTTTTAGGTCCAGGACTTAATCCCAATGCACTGATTGAAGACGACCGGATCTTAGCAGAAAAAACGTTGCTTGAAGCGATTGATGAAGCAGAATATTTAGGTGCTAAAGGGATTGCCTTTTTATCAGGTCACTGGGAGGAAGCTACGAAATCAGAGGCGTATAATCAGTTATTAAAAACTACGGTAAATGTCTGTAAATATGCTGGGACTAAAGGAATGATGGTAGAACTAGAAGTATTTGATTATGATATGGATAAAAAATCGCTGATTGGTCCTGCGCCGTTAGCAGCTGAATTTGCGGCAGACGTTCGTAAAAGTTGCAATAATTTTGGATTGATCGTTGATTTATCTCATTTTCCGACAACGTATGAAACAAGCAAATTTGTTATTCAAACCACTCGTCCATATATTACACATTTGCATATTGGAAATGCTGTTGTTAAAGAAGGGTTTGATGCATATGGCGATCAGCATCCAAGGTTTGGCTATCCAAACAGTGCAAATGATACAGCAGAATTAACAGACTTTTTCAAAATATGTAAAGAAGAAGGACTCTTTAATAAAGAAGAACCGCTGATCTTATCTTTTGAAGTAACGCCACGAGAAAATGAAGATGCAGACGTAATTGTTGCGCAAACTAAACGAGTAATCAATCGTGCATGGGCTTTATTGGAAGATTAAAAAAGAAAAGGAGAAACAAACGATGAATATTGTTGTTCTTGATGGCTATACAGAAAATCCAGGAGACTTATCCTGGGATGGATTAGAAGCCTTAGGTAATTTGACTGTTTATGATCGAAGTCTTATTTCGGATGACGAGCTGATTAAAAGAATCGGTGATGCGGAAGTTGTCTTAACAAATAAAACACCTATTTCAAAAAAAGTCATTCAAACAGCCACACACTTAAAATACATTGGAGTTCTAGCAACAGGTTATAATGTAGTGGATGTAACAGCTGCTAAAGAGCAAGGCGTTATCGTAACAAATATTCCAACCTATGGTACAGATGCGGTGGCTCAATACACGATTGCATTATTATTGGAACTATGTCATCACATCGGAGCGCATTCAGATAGTGTTAAAAATGGTGATTGGACTAATTCTAAGGATTGGTGTTATTGGAATTATCCGTTAATAGAGCTATCTGGCAAAACCTTAGGAATTATTGGTTATGGCAGGATCGGTCAAAAAGTTGGAGAGATTGCTCAAGCTTTAGGGATGAATGTGATTGCAACGAATGGCAAGGCAGATGAAAGTACGACCAATGAAGAGACCTTAGTAGATCTTGAAACGATATTTACTGACTCGGATGTCATTACCTTACATTGTCCATTACTTGCAGAAAATGAAGGGTTCATTAATACAGAAAATATGTCAAAAATGAAAACGGGTGTATTGATCATTAACGACTCTAGAGGACAATTGATCAATGAGCAAGATCTGACAGATGCTTTGGCGTCAGGTAAGGTAGGTGGAGCTGCTTTGGATGTTGTTTCAAAAGAACCGATTGAAGCAAACAATCCTTTGTTGAAAGCTAAAAATATAATTATTACGCCTCATATTGCCTGGGCGTCAAAAGAATCACGTTTACGTTTAATGAATATCGCTGTGGAAAATGTAAGAGCCTATCTCAATGGGCAACCAATGAATGTGGTAAATGGATAGTTTGCAATAAATGATGGAAGGTGATCGTTTGAAAATACTAGTAGCGATGGATTCGTTTAAAGGCAGTGCAACATCAGTTGAAGTTGGGGAAGCCGCTAAAAAAGGAATCAAAGAATCTTTTAACATGGACGAAGCGGTTGAGGTAAATGTATTTCCAATCGCAGATGGGGGAGAAGGAACCATCGAAGCTTTATTTTACAACGAACCTGACTTTATTTATTCTGAAACCGTTCAAGGACCTTTGCTAGGTCAAGAAGTAAATGCGAAGTACGGTGTTGATCATGAAACTGTCATTTTAGAAGTAGCTGAAACATCAGGGATCATGTTAGTTGAAAAAGATGAACGTGATCCATGGTGTGCCACTTCATTTGGCTTAGGTCAATTGATGAAGAGAAGGATCAAGGCAGGGTATCGTAAATTTATTGTTTGTCTGGGGGGAAGTGCAACCAACGATGGTGGTATCGGACTTCTAAATGCTTTAGGATACAACTTTCTAGATGCTAAGGGACGATCCCTTGGGCATTTGCTGAAAGATATGAAGCACTTAAGCAAAATCGATGATTCCTCAGTTTTACCTGAACTAGCACAATGCTCGATACGAATAGCAAGTGATGTAGAAAATCCACTATATGGAGAAAATGGCGCAACGTTGATTTTTGGCAAGCAAAAAGGGGTAACCAAAGAAGATGAAAATGAAATCGACACTATACTTAAAAACTTTGCTTACTTAACCAATCAATTGACGAAAACGATCTATCAACACACAAAAGGTGCTGGGGCTGCAGGTGGTCTAGGTTTTGCACTGTTGTCTTACTTTGATAGCGAAATCGTTTCGGGGTTTGCTGAAGTAGCAAGAATCATCGATATAGAGGATCACATCGAACAACATGATTTAGTTATAACAGGAGAAGGTATGCTGGATGCTCAATCCATGATGGGAAAAGTACCAGTGGCAATTGCGTCTATGGCAAAAAAATACAATAAACCAGTCATTGCACTATCAGGGGGCGTTTCAAAAGATGCAGCAATGTGTAATAGTAAAGGAATCGATGCTTTTTTCCCAACCATTAGGAAAATCGCCTCTGAAAGAGAAGTCCTTGACCGTGACAATACACTTGAAGCAATCAGAGAAACCGCTCAACAATTATTTCGACTAGTACAGTTATTTAGTTGATTTTAAACAGAAAGGATTAGATGTAGGATGTCAAAAACAAGAATGGACGAACGATTAATTAAGTTAGATGCAGTATGCAATTTTTGTAATCATGAAGGCAAGAAAACAATTTTTTATGAAACAGAAAAGACTGCTGGTGCAGTATGGTGCTTGAAGCCAGGACAAAGTGTAGTTAATCATTCGCATACTACATCAGATGATCTTTGGTTTGTTACAAAAGGAACCGGAACATTCTTTCCAGGGGAAGGGGAAGAGGTTCAGATTTCTAAAGGTGACATCATCGTATCTTTACCAGGTGAACAACATGGAATGAAAAATACTGGGGATGAAGATTTTGTCTTTATTGGTTTAGCGGGTCCGCAACCAATGGACCTAATTGTACATGAGTAACTAAAATACGGCTTGAGTTTTGAGGACAACACAAAGTGTTATCGCCTAAACTTAAGCCGTATCTCTATTTCTTAGCGTTATCAGATTCCTGTTTTTTCAAGTTGATTTTTTGTTTAAGTTCTTCTAATTCTTTTTCTTTTTTGGCTAATTCTGCCAGATCTTCTTCGATTTCATGTTCTTCTTCTACTGGTTTTGGCCGTATGAAGAAATTTAAACCGATTCCGATAAATGTCCCGATAAATGTATCAATCACTCTGGATAATGCAAAATAAAACGATTCACCCTGAGGAATACTTAATGAAATCAATAACAACGTCGCAATTGCAGAAATAATCCCTGAATTATTGTTCATACCATCAGAAATCACAATCACTACAATCACTAAAAAAGGCAATAAAAATAGTTCAACTAAAAAATCATTAGAGAATAAATCTTTCACTAAAAAGTAGACGATCGCCAACCCTCCACCTAAAGTATTACCAAGGATTCTCGATTTTCCAAAAGTAAGGCTAGTGGTTAAATCTTGTCGTAATGAAAAAACTGCTGCTAGAGCCGCAATCATCGGTGCTCCACGATCGAATACTTTAAACAAAATAATACAGAGCATAACAGCTAGAGCTGTTTTCAATGTACGCATACCTAAACGAAAAGGACCGACTTCCATGAGCTTTCTCTCCTATAATCAACATTTAATCAGTTTTCTATTTAATGATAACCGAAATAGAGGTAAAATTACTAGTAATAAAACAAAAGATTAATTATTTTGTGAGGAGCAGTCAAATGAAAATTGGATTACGAACAATCAAGACCGCAGTGAGTGCGACCTTGTCAATGATCGTTGCAGGGAGTTTAGGGTTATTATATCCAGCATCAGCGGGTATTATTTCTGTATTGAGTGTGACAAACACAAAGAAAACCTCTTTATTAACGGGATTTTACCGTTTACTTTCTTTAGCGCTAGCTACTGCTATTGCCTATTTATGTTTTTCTATTCTAGGGTTCAATGCTCTTGCCTTCGGGGTTTACTTGCTTTTATTTATTCCAGCGGCAGTATATTGCAAACTTTCAGATGGGATTGTAGTGAGTTCAGTCTTAGTAACGCAATATTTAGTCGAACAAGATTTATCTTGGTCGATCATTGGAAATGAGTTTTTATTAATGACGATAGGGGTTGGGTTTGCCTTACTCATGAACTTGTATATGCCAGATACAGAAAAACGCTTAAAAGAAGATCAAGAAGTTATTGAAACGATGTTTCGTAAAATATTGAATAATATGGCAGCGTATCTAAATCAGCACGGAAAAGAAAGAAATTTGTTTGAAAAATGTAACGACTTAAAACAGTTCATCCGAACTGGTCAAAATTGGGCGAAGAACCATGCTGAGAATCAATTGATTTCTTCAAATCATTACTATATCGAATATTTTACGATGCGTCGTCTACAAAGTAATAGCTTGAAAGAGATGCTGAAAATATTAGAAAACATCACAGTTGAACCGGAACAAGTAGGCAATATTCAAGAACTATTGCAATATACCGCTGAAACATTTGCGGAAAATAATGATGGACAAGATATCTTGGATAGAATTGCTTTAGTGTATGAAGCATACAGGAATAAAGAATTACCGAAAACTAGAAAAGAGTTTGAAAACCGCGCCCAACTTTTTCAATTTTTACGAGTCTTTCAATCCTTTATAGAGATCAAAGCTGAATTTGCGAAAAACCAGAATGAAAAATAGGGATAAGAATAGTAAAAGCCTGATGATATAAAATTCTTTTTTTAAGAAGTAACTATATAGTTATAAAGTAAATATTAAAGTTTAGTTACGGAATTCAAAAATCCTAGCATTTGTAAAATCAAGGTGCTATACTTTCATCAAGTTAAAAAAGACTATTTCTTAAATTAAGTAAGAAAAGATAAAAATTATAAGTCTCTAAAAAGGTGGAACCAGAATTAATGACTGAAAAATGGCGTGAAGATCAGGAATATATGTCTTATGTGGAAGATTTATTGGAAACGGAAGAAGTACAACGTTTAGGCAATTACACGCAGCATGTTCATTCGACTCGTTTAGATCATTCAATCAGCGTTTCTTATTATAGTTATAAACTAGCTAAAAAATGGAATGGTGATGCTAGAGCGACAGCTCGTGCTGGGCTTTTACATGATTTATTTTACTACGATTGGCGTACGACGAAGTTCGATGAAGGATCTCATGCGTATATGCATCCAAGAATTGCAGTTAAAAATGCTGAAAAGTTAACCGAACTTTCAGATTTAGAACGTGATATCATCATCAAACATATGTGGGGTGCTACAATTGCTCCACCAAAGTATAAAGAGAGTTATATCGTTACTATGGTTGACAAATATTGCGCAGTCAAAGAAGCATCTGAGCCGATGACGAACTCAGTAAAAGCAAAATGGCGCCAATTTTTCCCAAGAAAACAATCTATTTAATAAAAAAAGTCGACTGATTTTCATTTTGAGAATCAGTCGACTTTTCTATTTTGATCAAGTGCATAAATTAATGTGTATCCATTAATTGTTCATGCTCTAATTTTTTTAAATGTTTGATTGCCTTGAAATAAGACGCTAGCAACACAATGACAGAGCCTGCCCAAGCCAATGGAGAGGCTAAAGCAGCACCGACAAAGCCGAGTGATGCAGTTAAGATAATGGCAGCGAAAGAACGCATGATCAGTTCCATAATTCCTGCTATAGTCGGAATCACACTTTGTCCAAGTCCTTGTAAAGTATAACGGATAATGAACAAGATTGCTAACAACCAATACATACTGCCGTTGATATTAAAGTAAATTTGAGAAAGGTTGAGTACTTCTGTTTCTTTCCCGCTGATAAAAAGGGTCACTAGATTCTGACCATAGAATAGAACAATTCCGCCAGCCAAAAGACTAAAGCCAATACTCATTACAAGGCATTGATTGACGCCTTGTAAAATTCGTTTGTATTTTTTCGCACCATAATTTTGAGCGGCAAATGTCGCCATGGCGATACCAAATGACATCATTGGTTGAGTCGCAAACTGTTCAATTTTTCCTGCAGCTGCTTGAGCCGCCACAACGTCTGTTCCTAAACTATTTAACGCAGCTTGCAAGATAATAGCACCGATTGCAATTATAGATGATTGAAACGCCATAGGCAATGCAATAGCTAAATGTGCCCGAAACTCACGTTTATCGATGACAAAATCCTTTTTACGCAATTGAAGATTAGGGATTTTCCACCGAATATAGACCACACATAAAAGACTGGAGATAACTTGAGCTGTAACAGTTGCAATACCAGCTCCCGCAACGCCCATGTGGAAATTAAGTATCAAAATCAAGTCTAGCCCAACATTGATAACACTAGCAATTATTAAAAATAACAGAGGGGTTCGACTATCTCCTAAAGCTCTAATCACATTCGATAATAAATTGAAGGCCATTGCTGCAAAGATTCCGATAAATATAATAGAAATAAACGTTTGAGCATCCTCTATGATTTCTGGTGGAGTTTGCATTAATTGCAGTATAGGACGAACAAAAAACAGACTCAACGCAGTCAAAATAACTGTTACGATGGTGCTGATGATAATTCCGATAGCAAAGCTTTTTTTCACTCCCCGATAATCTTGTGCGCCAAAACGTTGCGATGTTAAGATGGACAACCCAGCTGTCAACCCTTGAGCAAAACCAATAATCAAAAAAGTAATACTTCCGGTTGAACCAACCGCGGCTAAAGCATCTTTACCTAAGGTTTGTCCAACGATGATCATATCAGCCATATTATAGAATTGTTGGAAAATATTGCCAATCAATAGTGGGATCGTAAAGAAAAAGATTAGTTTTGCAGGATTGCCATGTGTTAATTCTTTCAATGAAAACATCCTTTCATTATGTGAGAATAATCGGTTGGGAGATTCTCTTTACAGTTTTAATTAAATAAACGATCAAGTTAAAGGGACAAAGAGAGTAGAGGAATTGAAAATTTCCTGCTTATAGTACCACATTAACAAGCATTTGCAAGTGCTTTTTAGTGTGAGGCTATTTTTATTTTGATTAAATTGATCAGTGACAAGAAATCACTTATTTATTTCTCGTTTCTTTGGATAAAAATTGCTATAATTGAACAGCGCAGATTTAAGAAGTGGTATCATAGAGTAGTTGATGTATTGATAAGGAGATGTCCAAATGAAAAGTGAATTAAATATGCCGATAAAAATTAGCCTGTATATGGTCAAATGGTTGACGATCAGTTTATTGATTGGTTTGATAATGGGGGCACTGTCGGCCTTTTTTTTGAAAAGTTTAGACGTAGTGACTCAAATTAGATTGGACAATCCTTGGCTGCTATTTTTTTTACCAATAAGTGGTGCCATTTTTGCTTTTCTCTATAAAAGATATGGTGATAATGCGGTTCGAGGAAATAATCTTGTGATTGATCAAGCAAATGGTGAAAAAGAAAACATTCCGTTACGTCTTATTCCTCTTACTTTGTTTGGGACTATTACAACGCATTTATTCGGTGGCTCAGTTGGCAGAGAAGGGACTGCTGTTCAGATGGGAGGGACAGTAGCAAATGCAGTGGGGCGTCTTTTTCGACTAGATAAGGTTGAACGCGAAATTGTTATTATTAGTGGCATCAGCGCGGGGTTTAGTTCTGTTTTTGGAACGCCTCTGGCAGGTACGATTTTCGGGTTAGAAGTCCTGGTAATTGGACGTTTGCGATCTGATGGGCTTTTCCCTAGTTTTTTTGCTGCGTTTTTTGCCAATTTTGTTACTGAATCATTTGGTATAACACATACACACTATGGTATGGGGTCAATACCCGATTGGTCATTGATATTGTTTATTAAAATAGTGATTGCAGGTGTGTGTTTTGGTTTAGTCGGTTGGCTGTTTAGTCGTTCAATCGTGTGGATCAAAAAAATGTACGCTAACTGGTTTGAAAATGTTGTGATACGAAACTTTGTTGGTGGAACGGTGGTAGTAGTTGCTGTTTTTATGTTGCAAACGCAACGTTATTTAGGACTAAGTTTACCTTTACTCAAAGAGGCGTTTAGTGGAGAGAATCACTGGTTTGATTTTCTCGGAAAACTTTTTTTCACGGCATTGTCATTAGGTGCAGGCTACCAAGGTGGTGAGGTGACACCATTATTTGAAATTGGTGCGACATTAGGTAGTAGCTTAGCACTGATCCTTCATTTATCCATTCCATTTTTAGCTGGATTAGGATTTATTGGTGTTTTTTCAGGAGCAACAAACACGCCAATTGCTTGTTTCATCATGGGAATCGAACTATTTGGAAGTGAGGCTGCATTATTTTTCTTTATGATTTGTTTGATCAGCTATATGTGTTCAGGAAATACAGGGATATATTCAGCTCAAAAAGTAGAAATAGAAAAAGGTGTTTTATTTTTACCGATTTTGACCAACTGGCAAAATAATAAGAAGAACTAACTAACAGACTATAGAAAATTTTTCTTAGCCTGTGATAAACTAAAAGATGAGGTGAAGACATGAAAGATTATCAATATCCTTTAGATCTGGACTGGACAACAGATGAAATGGTGATTGTGACCAATCTTTGGTCAGCGGTAGAACAAGCAAATGAAACAGGAATCGACACCAAAGCTTTTTTAAGTACGTATAAAGAATTTAAAACGGTAGTTAAAAGTATTGGGGAAGAAAAACGTTTAGGAAATGAATTTCAAAAAGTGTCTGGTTATTCTTTATACCGAACACTCCAACAAGCAAAGAAACAAGAGTCAGGTAAATTGAAACTAGGAGCTGATTAAAATGACAACGGAAAAAATGATCATTGAAATCAAAAAATGGTTGATGGAAGCCGCAGGATACATTCGCGTGAGCTTGACCAATGAACTGACGGTTTCTCAAAAGTCGGGCAGAACGGACTTAGTTACAAACATCGATGAAGAAACACAATCATTTTTTATTAAAAAAATAAACCAATATTATCCTAATGATCGCATTTTAGCTGAAGAAAAAGGGTATGATACAATTGATTCTCTAACTGGTCGTGTCTGGATCATCGACCCGATTGATGGTACGATGAATTTTGTGATGGAACAGGAAAATTTTTGTATTATGATTGCTGTTTTTGAAGAAGGCATTGGACAATTAGGTTTCATTTACGATGTAATGAAAGATGAGTTGTACTGGGGTGGGAAGAACCGCGGAGTATTTCTGAATGAGCAAAAGCTAGCACAACCAAATGATGTTTCTTTATCAAAAGGCTTATTGGGGATGAATGCCTATATGTATGGGAAAAATATTCATTCAGCTGGAGAAATTGGACATGCAAGCATGGGAATCAGAGTCAGTGGATGTGCTGGAGTGGAACTGATCGCAATGCTTAAAGGGAATCATATCGGCTACATTTCAAATCTTAGCCCTTGGGATTATGCAGCTGGTTTGGTCTTGTTGGATGAGTTTGGATTCAAGTACTCTAATATAGAAGGAAAGCCATTAACATTTACTAAGCGTGAATATTTTTTGGCTGCAACGCCTACAGCTTACGCAGAAATTCTGGAAAACTTTATTTAAAAATAGAAACATAGCTTCTGATATACACGAAAGAAAAACGAACTGTTTGATAAAAAAGTAGGACAATCTTGACAGAAAACATTGCTTTTTTTCAGTAAATATGTTATTTTTTCAAAAAAAGGCAATAAAACATGAAGTTTTCATAACTTTTGAAAGCTTTAGACTATATTTCATGAAAAAAATTTGGTATAATAAACAGTCGGATTTAATGAACAAGTGACGTAAGGCAAAAGGATAAGGAGCAATTACATTGAAATACAGAGAAGATATTAGAAACGTGGCCATCATCGCCCACGTCGATCATGGTAAAACAACATTAGTAGATGAACTTTTAAAACAATCAGATACTTTAGATGGACACACGCAATTACAAGAACGTGCGATGGATTCAAATGCGATTGAAAGCGAACGTGGAATCACGATTTTAGCTAAAAATACGGCAGTTGATTACAAAGGCACTCGTATCAACATTTTAGACACTCCTGGACACGCGGACTTCGGTGGTGAAGTAGAACGTATCATGAAAATGGTAGATGGCGTAGTTTTAGTTGTCGATGCATACGAGGGAACAATGCCTCAAACTCGTTTCGTATTGAAAAAAGCATTGGAACAAAAAGTAACACCTATCGTTGTTGTAAATAAAATTGATAAACCTTCAGCACGTCCTGAGCACGTTGTTGACGAAGTCTTAGAATTATTTATCGAATTAGGTGCGGATGATGATCAATTGGACTTCCCAGTTATTTATGCATCTGCTTTAAATGGAACTTCAAGTGATTCTGATAAACCTGAAGATCAAGAGCCAACAATGGCACCGATTTTTGACCAAATCATTGAACACGTACCAGCACCAGTTGATAACTCAGATGAACCATTACAATTCCAAGTATCATTATTAGACTATAATGATTACGTAGGACGTATTGGGATTGGTCGTGTGTTCCGTGGAACAATGAAAGTCGGAGATCAAGTTGCTTTGATGAAATTAGATGGCAGCGTGAAAAACTTCCGTGTTACTAAAATATTTGGTTTCTTTGGCTTACAACGTGTTGAGATCAATGAAGCAAAAGCAGGCGATTTGATTGCCGTTTCTGGGATGGAAGACATCTTCGTTGGTGAAACAGTTGCTGACGTGGCGCATCAAGAAGCTTTACCGATTTTACACATTGATGAACCAACATTGCAAATGACATTCTTAGTAAACAACTCTCCATTTGCTGGTCGTGAAGGTAAGTATGTCACGTCTCGTAAAATCGAAGAACGCTTAATGTCAGAATTACAAACAGATGTGTCGTTACGTGTAGAACCAATCGGTCCTGACTCTTGGACAGTATCTGGTCGTGGTGAATTGCATTTATCAATCTTAATTGAAAATATGCGTCGTGAAGGATACGAATTACAAGTTTCTCGTCCAGAAGTTATTGAGCGTGAAATTGAAGGCGTAAAATGCGAACCGTTTGAGCGTGTTCAAATCGATACTCCTGAAGAATATATGGGTAGTGTTATTGAATCATTAAGCCTACGTAAAGGTGAAATGCAAGATATGATCCACACTGGTAACGGTCAAATTCGTTTGATTTTCTTAGCACCAGCTCGTGGGTTGATCGGTTATACAACTGAATTCTTGTCAATGACTCGTGGATACGGTATTATGCACCATACCTTTGATCAATATCTACCAATGATTCAAGGAACAATTGGTGGACGTCATCAAGGTGCTTTGGTTTCGATCGATACTGGTAAAGCAACTACTTACAGTATTATGAGTATTGAAGAGCGTGGAACAGTCTTTGTAGAACCTACGACTGATGTATACGAAGGTATGATCATTGGTGAAAATAACCGTGATAATGACTTAACTGTAAACATCACAAGAGCAAAACAAATGACCAACGTTCGTTCTGCCAATAAAGACCAAACGTCAGTTATCAAAAAAGCAAAAATCCTTACATTAGAAGAATCACTAGAATTCTTGAATGAAGATGAATATTGTGAAGTAACACCTGAAAGCATTCGTTTGAGAAAACAAATTCTTAATAAAAACGAACGTGAAAAAGCAAGTAAAAAGAAAAAAGTAGCTGAATAATCTAGTTTAGCTCTTCATCTGAACTAGCAGATGAGACAAGACATAAAAAGTCTTGTCTCTTTTTTTGTGGATAACTTTTAATGGATAAGGGGAAAAAATGCGTATCTTAATATAGAAACCTTGATAAATAAAGGTTTTGAATTTTAACGAACGTGGCATTATGTTTCACATGGGGAATATTGTTTCACGGCGGAGTGGATCCTCCCTTGAATTGCACTATAACGCATGCTAAAATAACAATCAGACGCAAAGAACGGAGAGAATTTCATGATTGATAGCAAAGGTTTACTAAAAGAAAAATTTGGATATGATGAATTTCGTCAAGGGCAAGAAAATATCATCAATCATGTTTTGCATAAAGAAAATGTTTTAGGGATTATGCCGACTGGTGGCGGGAAGTCAATTTGTTATCAATTACCTGCTCTGATGTTGGAGAATTTAACGCTAGTGATATCGCCATTGATCTCTTTAATGAAGGATCAAGTGGATGCGTTAAATATGATGGGAATTCCAGCGACATTCATCAATAGTACAATTTCACAACAAGAAATGAATAAACGTGTCCAAATGGCAGTTAATCGTGAAGTAAAGCTTTTGTATGTAGCGCCTGAACGTTTAGAATCGTTTGATTTTCAGCAATTGTTATTACATGTTCCAATTGATTTGTTGGCAGTGGATGAAGCGCATTGTATTTCGCAATGGGGACATGATTTTCGCCCAAGCTATCTGCGCTTAGCGGAGATTATTGAACAGTTCCAACAGCAGCCAACAGTGATTGCCTTAACTGCTACAGCAACACCTCAAGTAGCAGAAGATATCCTTAAACAATTACATATTCCCAAAGAAAATCAAGTGCAAACGGGGTTTGCCCGAGAGAATCTATCATTCCAAGTTGTAAAAGATCAAAACCGCGATGTTTTTCTGCTAGAATACTTGAAATTGAATCAAGGCCAATCTGGTATAGTTTATGCTAGTACTAGAAAAGAAGTGGAACGAATTTATCATTTACTTCAAAGTAAAAAGATAGCAGTAGGAATGTATCATGGTGGAATGAATGAGAAGGAACGTAATCATAATCAAGAAGAGTTTTTATTCGATAAATTGCAAGTTATGGTGGCAACGAATGCGTTTGGTATGGGAATCAATAAAAGTAATGTCCGCTTCGTTATTCATGCGCAGATACCAGGTAATATTGAATCTTATTACCAAGAAGCAGGCCGGGCTGGTCGAGATGGTCTGCCAAGTGACGCAGTCTTATTGTATGCGCCACAAGATTTACAAATCCAGCAATTTTTTATTGATCAATCAGAAATGACGATTGATTATAAACAAAAAGAATACATGAAATTAAGAGAGATGTCCCAATATGCTAATGCTCAGATGTGTCTGCAAAAATTTATTTTACGCTATTTTGGAGAAAAAGGTCATGATTGTGGGCGCTGCTCTAATTGTTTAGACGAGCGGGAATTAGTGGATATTACTGTTGATGTTCAAAAAGTGCTGTCGTGTGTAAAACGAATGGGCGAAAAATTTGGTAAAGGTTTAGTCGGAAAAGTATTGACTGGTTCAAAAGACCAAAAAATCGATCAATGGCATTTTAATCGCTTACCTACTTATGGATTGATGAAAGATCGAACGCAGAAAGAAGTCAATCAATTGATTGACTATCTGACAGCTGAAAGATATTTAAATCCATCTGATGGGCAATATCCGTTGCTATCCGTTTCACCAACTGGAGTTCAGGTGCTTTTAGGGGAACAGACGGTGTTTAGAAAAGAAGATCAGCGTGTTCGGAAAGTTGTGGTCAATGATGGACTGTTTGAAACATTAAGAGAGTTACGGATGGATTTGGCGCAGGAAGCAGGTGTGCCGCCATATTTGATTTTTTCAGATAGCACTTTGAAAGAAATGTGTGAAAAACTACCTAAAAATTCGATTCAGTTACTACAAGTAAAAGGTGTAGGGCAAAATAAACTAGATAAATACGGAGAAAAATTCCTAACAGCAATTGAAACGTTCAAACAAACAGAAGTAAAAGGCGACAGTATCCAGTAAGTCTTAGCACTGACGAACAAAAAAAGTTAGAGCCTCGCTCTAACTTTTTTGTTTGACTAGCTCCTTTTATATAGGATAAACAGCAAAGCGTTGTTCTTTCAACGGAATGATTTGGATTGGTTCAGCATAAAAGTCTGCGAATATTTCTTCGTTAAATAGTTCTGCTTGTGTTCCCTTGGCAAAGATTTCACCATCTTTTAGCAGCATCAAATGATTAAAACATGGCAGAATTTCTTCAGTATGATGGGTGACATAAAGCAAGGTTGGATGATTTTTTTGCTCAGCGATCTGTTGGATTTGAGATAAGAGCTTTTCTCTAGCAAATAAATCCAAACCATTACAAGGTTCATCTAAAATCAATAATTCCGGATCAGTCATTAAAGCTCTGGAAATCAAGACAAGTTGACGTTCTCCTTGAGATAATACTTCATACTTTTTACCGATGAGCGACTCACCGCCAGCATTTCTTAAAATGTCTTTGGCTTGCTCTAATTCTTTTTCGGTATAGTTCTGATAAATGCCAATGCTAGCAAATTTACCTGAAAGAACAATCTTTTCGGCGGTCTCGTGATTTTTCATTCGATACTGCAAAGCAGTACTAACCCAACCGATCCGGCGCTGTAACTCTGGTATTGAAGCATGACCAAATACTTGGTCCAACACTTCTAAACGCCCCTTAGACGGCCATAAGTAGCCGCAAATCAGTTGTAAAAGAAGTGTTTTGCCTGCACCATTCAATCCAAGAATAGCCCAGTTTTCAGAAGTGTCAACAGACCAGTTCACGTTATTTAACAATGTCTTTTTATCCCGAATAAAAGAGACGTTTTTAAACTCAAAAGCTTTCATACTAGCTCCTCCTTTGTCTTATTTTACCATTAAAAATCAAGAATAGAATAGGAGAGCTTGAAAAAAGATGAAAGAAGAAAACACTGTCAAGAAAATTCCATTGACAAAGCTTTCAAACCCTTGTATAATTGCTTTTGTTGCGTTATGAGGTGATGAATATGAAATGGTCTTTACTAGAACTAAATAAATACAAAGACAAACCATGTGATTTTTCAGAGACACTTGATTTAAAAGCGTCTTTGATGAAAAGAGACAATCTAATTCTAGATGTTAGTCCTGTTAAAGCAACCGGGATATTAACAGTAGGAAAAGAAGAGTATCTGCTTCACTATAGAATTGATGTTATTGTAACAGTTCCATCTTCACGTTCTTTAACACCTGTTCCTCTTACTTTAGCAATTGATGTGGATGAAGTCTTTATGACTCCTGAACAATATCAGCAAAGAGATGAACGTTTGGCAGATGAAGAAATTATTTTGTTGGAAAAACCAACAATTGATTTAGATGAATCCGTCGAAGATAACATTCTTTTGTCTATTCCAATTCAAGTGTTGTCAGAAGAAGAACAAACAAGTCAAGATATGCCAAAAGGCAATGACTGGGAAGTTCTATCAGAAGAAGCGTACGAACAGAAAAGACAATTTGAAGCACAACAAACAATGGATCCTCGTCTTGCTAAATTATCCGAATTATTCAATGAAACAACTGAAGATGACGATAACTAGTAAGATTGGAATATATCGTGCATTTTATGCACACATCTTTACAAGGAGGTGGAACACCAATGGCAGTACCAGCTAGAAGAACTTCAAAAGCTAAAAAGGGCAAACGCCGTACTCATTACAAATTAACTATCAAAGGTTTGAATGCATGTTCAAACTGTGGTGAAATGAGAAAAAGCCATCACGTATGTCCAGCATGTGGTCATTACGATGGAAAAGACGTAATCTCTAAAGAAGCATAAAACATTTTTTAGAAAATGTTAAAATCCCCTAGGCTAACCATGGAGCCTAGGGGATTTATTTTAATTTAGTGAGAAGTATTTTGATTGACATTTCTCTGTAATTGTCCAAATTATAAAAAATAAACTAGAATAAATGGAATTATTCGAACTATTTTGTTTTCATATCAAGCATTCTACGTTATAATGATGTAGATTATAAGAAAGTTCTAATGAAGTTCTTTTCTAAGATAGTGGGAGGATACAAGATGACAAAACAACAATTTGGCGTAGTCGGAATGGCCGTAATGGGGAAAAATTTAGCCCTAAATATCGAGAGTAGAGGATATTCAGTTGCTCTATTTAATCGTACAGGTTCAAAAACAACGGATGTCGTTGAAGAACATCCAAATAAAAATTTTAAAGCGACTTATACAATTGAAGAGTTTGTAGACTCTATTGAGAAACCTCGCCGTATTATGTTGATGGTTCAAGCTGGTTTTGCAACAGATGCGACGATTCAAGAATTATTGCCTCATTTAGATAAAGGGGATATTTTGATCGACGGCGGGAATACATTCTTTAAAGATACAATTCGTAGAAATGAAGAATTAGCTAATTCAGGAATCAATTTTATCGGAACGGGTGTTTCAGGCGGTGAAGAAGGTGCGCTTAAAGGACCTTCAATCATGCCGGGTGGTCAAAAAGAAGCGTATGAATTAGTAGCGCCAATTTTAGAAAAAATTTCAGCGAAAGCCGAAGATGGTGAACCTTGCGTTACTTACATTGGTCCAAATGGTGCGGGGCATTATGTTAAAATGGTACACAATGGAATCGAATACGGTGATATGCAGCTGATTGCTGAGTCTTATGACTTAATGAAAAATATCCTTGGTGTTTCCGTTGATGAGATGGCTGAGATTTTCAATGAATGGAACCAAGGCGAATTAGATAGTTACCTTGTAGAAATCACAGCAGATATTTTAACACGCAAAGATGATGAAGGAACTGGCAAACCAATCGTTGACGTGATTATGGATGCAGCTGGTAATAAAGGAACTGGTAAATGGACAAGTCAAAGTGCATTAGATTTAGGTGTCCCATTACCACTGATTACAGAATCTGTATTTGCTCGTTTCATATCTGCATATAAAGAGGAACGGGTAAAAGCAAGTAAAGTATTGGCAAAACCCGAAGCTCCTGCTTATCAAGGCGATAAAAAGGAATTGATCGAAAAAATTCGTGAAGCTCTTTATTTTAGTAAAATCATGAGTTACGCGCAAGGTTTTGCACAATTACGTGTTGCATCTGAAGATTACGAATGGGATTTACCGTTCGGTCAAATCGCTAAAATCTGGCGCGCAGGTTGTATCATCCGTGCTCAATTTTTACAAAAAATCACAGATGCATACGATAAAAATCCGACAATCGAAAACTTATTATTAGATGAGTACTTTATTGATATTACGAAAAAATATCAACAGTCTGTTCGTGATGTGGTATCGATCGCTGTTCAAGCCGGTGTACCAGTTCCAACATTCGCTTCAGCGATTGCTTATTATGACTCTTATCGTTCAGAGCGTTTGCCAGCAAACTTGATTCAAGCTCAAAGAGATTATTTTGGTGCTCATACGTATCAACGTACTGATAAAGAAGGCACTTACCACTATAGTTGGTATAACGAAGAATAATAAGTTGGAAAACCATGGGATCCAAAGATTTCTCATGGTTTTCTGTCTGTTATTAAGGAGAAAACAGGTTGTTACTAGCTTTTTGAGTTAAAAGTGGGTATAATAGGTAGGCTTTAAGATAGCTTTTAAAGAGAAAGGACAAATAACCAATGAGTAATATTCTAATTATTGAAGATGAAAAGAACTTAGCGCGTTTTGTAGAGTTGGAGCTGAAACATGAGGGTTACACGACAGAGGTTCACTACAATGGACGTACTGGTTTAGAAGCGGCTTTAAATAATGATTGGGATGCTATCCTTTTAGATTTGATGTTGCCTGAATTGAATGGACTTGAAGTTTGTCGCCGTGTACGCCAAGTGAAAAACACACCGATTATTATGATGACCGCACGTGATTCTGTAATTGATCGTGTCTCTGGCTTAGATCATGGAGCAGACGACTACATTGTTAAACCATTTGCTATTGAAGAATTATTAGCGCGTTTACGCGCATTGCTTCGCCGAATCGATATCGAAGGTGACAAAAATGTAGCGAAGCAAACCACGATCACATACCGTGATTTAACAATCGAAAAAGAAAACCGCGTTGTGCGCCGCAATTCAGAGATGATCGAATTGACAAAGCGCGAATATGAATTACTTCTAACTTTAATGGAAAATGTAAATGTTGTCCTAGCCCGTGATGTACTATTAAATAAAGTCTGGGGTTACGAAACAGAAGTCGAAACAAACGTTGTCGATGTCTATATCCGTTATCTGCGTAATAAAATTGATGTTCCAGGCGAGGAGAGTTACATTCAAACTGTTCGTGGAACAGGTTATGTGATGCGCTCGTGAAATCAATAAAAATGAAAAAAGCAACAAAAAAAGAACTGAAGGGGCCTTCTTTGACAATCAAGTGGGCTTCTGCAAGTTCTTTCTTCATATTTGTTGTATTCACTATATTCGCTGTGATTACTTATAAATCATCCGTTAATTTGATTGTTGAAAAAGAACGTGAAAATGTAGAAAGAACGGTCGCTGAAGTAGGCAACCGATTAGCTAATGCAGCAGAAAATTTGACGATCTCAGATGTTTATGAAAAATTAAAGACCCCAAGTGTTAATGAGAATGACCTGGACAGCAAAAAACTTTCTGTAGAAGGATCATTGATGGAAATGGATAGCATGATTTCTGAATTAGGGCAACCTGCCTTATTCCTTTCGGTCTATGATACGAAAGGAACACTGATATTTGAAACACAGAAAGCGCAAAATCAGTTGCTAAAAAAAGAAAAACAATCTGCTGAGATTAAAACAATGGGGGATAAGACGGGTTTTTTGATGATTCAGCCTGTTCGTTCAAAAGATAATAGAGAGATCGTCGGGTATATCCAAGCATTTTATGAGTTATCTTCTTTTTACGATATTAGAAATCGTTTATTGTTGACATTGTTTGTACTAGAAATAATCTCATTGATTTTAAGCAGTATTCTAGGTTTTATCCTATCATCATACTTTTTAAAACCATTGAAAGTGTTAAGGGACACAATGGATACTATTAGAAGAGATCCTCAATCAGATATTCATATGCCGGATATTCATTCAAATGATGAGTTAGCGGATCTCGCAGAAATCTTTAATGAAATGTTAGATCGGATGAGACGCTATATTGAACAACAAGAGCAGTTTGTAGAAGACGTATCTCATGAATTGCGTACACCAGTTGCAATTATTGAAGGTCATTTGAGTTTGCTGAATCGTTGGGGGAAAGAAGACCCAGAAGTTTTGGATGAATCTTTAGAAGCCAGTTTGCAAGAAATAGTTCGTATGAAGAGCTTAGTTCAAGAAATGTTGGACCTATCCCGGGCGGAACAAGTAGACGTTCAGTATTCAAACCACACATCAAATGCGAAGCAAGTAGTGTACCAAGTGTTCAATAACTTTAAAATACTATATCCAGATTTTGTTATCACTTTAGATGACGACTTATTGCACGAAGTAACTTTAGGTATTTATCGTAATCATTTTGAACAACTGCTGATTATCATTTTAGATAATGCGGTGAAATATTCAACAACACGGAAAGAAGTCCATATTTCTATTTCGAAAACGTTGAATGAGTTTGAAATTGCTATTCAAGATTTTGGTGAAGGGATACCAGAAGAAGACTTGGAGAAAATATTTAATCGCTTTTATCGCGTTGACAAAGCGCGCGCTCGTAATAAAGGTGGGAATGGCCTGGGGCTGTCGATCGCCAAGCAACTAGTAGAGAACTACAAAGGAAGAATAGATGCCGAAAGTGTTGTCCATCAAGGCACGATATTCCGAATTTATATTCCAATAGTAGATAAAGGTGAAATAGTAGAGTAGGAGCAGGTAAGCTCCTGCTTTTTTCTTTAAGCGAATAATCTGACTGTTATGATTTGCAACATAGCGGAAAAAGCGAATGCTTAGATGAAGTTGAAGAGATTTGTTCGCTAAAGAAAAAAAGAATGAAAAATAGGCATTTTCTAGTTGCTTTTTGCGATAAGACTTGTTATATTTATACATGTTCTTGTGATTGCACTTTATAAATATAAGAGAGAAAAAAATGTTTTTTTTCCTCTTGACGAGTGAGATACAATCATGATAGAATAACAAAGTTGTTGAAATAAAACAGCTAAAGAAACTTGAAAAATCAGGAAAAAAGTTGTTGACAAATAACAAACAACCTGATAAACTAATGAAGTTGTCGCGAAACATTCGATAACATCAAGCAGAAAAAACTTTGAAACTTTTTTTTAAAAAGTGTTGACATCAAATCGAAGATTTGATATGATGTAAAAGTTGCTGCGAGGTAACACAGTAGACCTTTGAAAACTGAACAAAGTAAGACGAACCAAATGTGTAGGTTGTTTTTACAACGGTAAAAACAAACAACAATTTTTAACAAAGCGAAGCAATATGCTAGCAAACAAATGAGCTTAACAATCTTCGGATTGTGTTCAACTTTTATTATGAGAGTTTGATCCTGGCTCAGGACGAACGCTGGCGGCGTGCCTAATACATGCAAGTCGAACGCTTCTTTTCTACCGAGTGCTTGCACTCATTTGAAAAGAGGAGTGGCGGACGGGTGAGTAACACGTGGGTAACCTACCCATCAGAGGGGGATAACACTTGGAAACAGGTGCTAATACCGCATAACAGTCGACACCGCATGGTGTTGATTTGAAAGACGCTTTCGGGTGTCACTGATGGATGGACCCGCGGTGCATTAGCTAGTTGGTGAGGTAACGGCTCACCAAGGCCATGATGCATAGCCGACCTGAGAGGGTGATCGGCCACACTGGGACTGAGACACGGCCCAGACTCCTACGGGAGGCAGCAGTAGGGAATCTTCGGCAATGGACGAAAGTCTGACCGAGCAACGCCGCGTGAGTGAAGAAGGTTTTCGGATCGTAAAACTCTGTTGTTAGAGAAGAACAAGTAGGAGAGTAACTGCTCTTACCTTGACGGTATCTAACCAGAAAGCCACGGCTAACTACGTGCCAGCAGCCGCGGTAATACGTAGGTGGCAAGCGTTGTCCGGATTTATTGGGCGTAAAGCGAGCGCAGGCGGTTTCTTAAGTCTGATGTGAAAGCCCCCGGCTCAACCGGGGAGGGTCATTGGAAACTGGGAGACTTGAGTGCAGAAGAGGAGAGTGGAATTCCATGTGTAGCGGTGAAATGCGTAGATATATGGAGGAACACCAGTGGCGAAGGCGACTCTCTGGTCTGTAACTGACGCTGAGGCTCGAAAGCGTGGGGAGCAAACAGGATTAGATACCCTGGTAGTCCACGCCGTAAACGATGAGTGCTAAGTGTTGGAGGGTTTCCGCCCTTCAGTGCTGCAGCTAACGCATTAAGCACTCCGCCTGGGGAGTACGACCGCAAGGTTGAAACTCAAAGGAATTGACGGGGGCCCGCACAAGCGGTGGAGCATGTGGTTTAATTCGAAGCAACGCGAAGAACCTTACCAGGTCTTGACATCCTTTGACCACTCTAGAGATAGAGCTTTCCCTTCGGGGACAAAGTGACAGGTGGTGCATGGTTGTCGTCAGCTCGTGTCGTGAGATGTTGGGTTAAGTCCCGCAACGAGCGCAACCCTTATTGTTAGTTGCCATCATTCAGTTGGGCACTCTAGCGAGACTGCCGGTGACAAACCGGAGGAAGGTGGGGATGACGTCAAATCATCATGCCCCTTATGACCTGGGCTACACACGTGCTACAATGGGAAGTACAACGAGTCGCTAGGCCGCGAGGTCATGCAAATCTCTTAAAGCTTCTCTCAGTTCGGATTGTAGGCTGCAACTCGCCTACATGAAGCCGGAATCGCTAGTAATCGCGGATCAGCACGCCGCGGTGAATACGTTCCCGGGCCTTGTACACACCGCCCGTCACACCACGAAAGTTTGTAACACCCGAAGTCGGTGAGGTAACCCTTGTGGAGCCAGCCGCCTAAGGTGGGATAGATGATTGGGGTGAAGTCGTAACAAGGTAGCCGTATCGGAAGGTGCGGCTGGATCACCTCCTTTCTAAGGAATATTACGGAAACTTACACATTCGTCGACACTTTGTTCAGTTTTGAGAGGTTTACTCTCAAATTAATAAGTACCACGGGGCCTTAGCTCAGCTGGGAGAGCGCCTGCTTTGCACGCAGGAGGTCAGCGGTTCGATCCCGCTAGGCTCCATTAGTAACCAATGGGTTACTAGTATTGTTCATTGAAAACTGGATATTGAAGTAAAAAAGTAATCAAAACAAACCGAGAACACCGCGTTGAATGAGTTTTTTAATTAAAATAGTTCGAATGCTTATTTTATTGGTGACGCCTCTATCGCTAGAGAAACGAACCAAACAAACTGACCGTAAGGTCATAAGGTTAAGTGAATAAGGGCGCACGGTGGATGCCTTGGCATTAGGAGCCGATGAAGGACGGGACTAACACCGATATGCTTTGGGGAGCTGTAAGTGAGCTATGATCCAGAGATTTCCGAATGGGGAAACCCAACATCTTTTATAGGATGTTACTTGCCAGTGAATACATAGCTGGTTAGAGGTAGACGCAGAGAACTGAAACATCTTAGTACCTGCAGGAAGAGAAAGAAAATTCGATTCCCTGAGTAGCGGCGAGCGAAACGGGAAGAGCCCAAACCAACAAGCTTGCTTGTTGGGGTTGTAGGACTCCGTTGTGGTAGTCTGTCAAGATAGTCGAAGAACCTGGAAAGGTTCGCCAAAGTGGGTAATAGCCCCGTAGACGAAATGTTGGCAACACCTAGGAGGATCCTGAGTACGGCGGAACACGAGAAATTCCGTCGGAATCCGCGGGGACCATCCCGCAAGGCTAAATACTCCCTAATGACCGATAGTGAACCAGTACCGTGAGGGAAAGGTGAAAAGCACCCCGGAAGGGGAGTGAAATAGATCCTGAAACCGTGTGCCTACAACAAGTCAAAGCCCGTTAATGGGTAATGGCGTGCCTTTTGTAGAATGAACCGGCGAGTTACGATTGCATGCGAGGTTAAGGTGAAGAGCCGGAGCCGCAGCGAAAGCGAGTCTGAATAGGGCGAATGAGTATGTAGTCGTAGACCCGAAACCATGTGATCTACCCATGGCCAGGTTGAAGGTGTGGTAAAACGCACTGGAGGACCGAACCCACGTACGTTGAAAAGTGCGGGGATGAGCTGTGGGTAGCGGAGAAATTCCAAACGAACTTGGAGATAGCTGGTTCTCTCCGAAATAGCTTTAGGGCTAGCGTCGAAGTTAAGAATGATGGAGGTAGAGCACTGTTTGGACTAGGGGCCCATCTCGGGTTACCGAATTCAGATAAACTCCGAATGCCATTCATTCATATTCGGCAGTCAGACTGCGAGTGATAAGATCCGTAGTCGAAAGGGAAACAGCCCAGACCACCAGCTAAGGTCCCAAAATATATGTTAAGTGGAAAAGGATGTGGGGTTGCACAGACAACTAGGATGTTGGCTCAGAAGCAGCCACCATTTAAAGAGTGCGTAATAGCTCACTAGTCGAGTGACCCTGCGCCGAAAATGTACCGGGGCTAAACATATTACCGAAGCTGTGGATCACACCTCTGGTGTGATGGTAGGAGAGCGTTCTAAGGGCGTTGAAGGTCGATCGTGAGGACGGCTGGAGCGCTTAGAAGTGAGAATGCCGGTATGAGTAGCGAAAGACGGGTGAGAATCCCGTCCACCGTATGACTAAGGTTTCCTGGGGAAGGCTCGTCCGCCCAGGGTTAGTCGGGACCTAAGCCGAGGCCGATAGGCGTAGGCGATGGACAACAGGTTGATATTCCTGTACCAGTTGTTTTTGTTTGAGCAATGGAGGGACGCAGGAGGCTAAGGAATGCATGCGACTGGAAGTGCATGTCCAAGCAGTAAGTCTTGAGTAGAGTCAAATGCTTTACTCTATACGGACAAGCTGTGATGGGGAGGGAAATAATAGTACCGAAGTTCCTGATGTCACACTGTCAAGAAAAGCTTCTAGTGAGAAAACAACTGCCCGTACCGTAAACCGACACAGGTAGTCGAGGAGAGTATCCTAAGGTGAGCGAGCGAACTCTCGTTAAGGAACTCGGCAAAATGACCCCGTAACTTCGGGAGAAGGGGTGCTGACTTCGGTCAGCCGCAGTGAATAGGCCCAAGCGACTGTTTATCAAAAACACAGGTCTCTGCAAAATCGAAAGATGAAGTATAGGGGCTGACGCCTGCCCGGTGCTGGAAGGTTAAGAGGATGGGTTAGCTTCGGCGAAGCTCAGAATTGAAGCCCCAGTAAACGGCGGCCGTAACTATAACGGTCCTAAGGTAGCGAAATTCCTTGTCGGGTAAGTTCCGACCCGCACGAAAGGCGTAACGATTTGGGCACTGTCTCAACGAGAGACTCGGTGAAATTTTAGTACCTGTGAAGATGCAGGTTACCCGCGACAGGACGGAAAGACCCCATGGAGCTTTACTGTAGCTTGATATTGAGTGTTTGTACCACATGTACAGGATAGGTAGGAGCCGATGAACCCGGAACGCTAGTTTCGGTGGAGGCGCTGGTGGGATACTACCCTTGTGTTATGAACCCTCTAACCCGCACCACTTATCGTGGTGGGAGACAGTGTCAGGTGGGCAGTTTGACTGGGGCGGTCGCCTCCTAAAGAGTAACGGAGGCGCCCAAAGGTTCCCTCAGAATGGTTGGAAATCATTCGCAGAGTGTAAAGGCAGAAGGGAGCTTGACTGCGAGACTTACAAGTCGAGCAGGGACGAAAGTCGGGCTTAGTGATCCGGTGGTTCCGCATGGAAGGGCCATCGCTCAACGGATAAAAGCTACCCTGGGGATAACAGGCTTATCTCCCCCAAGAGTCCACATCGACGGGGAGGTTTGGCACCTCGATGTCGGCTCGTCGCATCCTGGGGCTGTAGTCGGTCCCAAGGGTTGGGCTGTTCGCCCATTAAAGCGGCACGCGAGCTGGGTTCAGAACGTCGTGAGACAGTTCGGTCCCTATCCGTCGCGGGCGTTGGAAATTTGAGAGGAGCTGTCCTTAGTACGAGAGGACCGGGATGGACTTACCGCTGGTGTACCAGTTGTTCTGCCAAGGGCATTGCTGGGTAGCTATGTAGGGAAGGGATAAACGCTGAAAGCATCTAAGTGTGAAGCCCACCTCAAGATGAGATTTCCCATTTCTTTAAGAAAGTAAGACCCCTGAGAGATGATCAGGTAGATAGGTTGGAAGTGGAAGTGCAGTGATGTACGGAGCGGACCAATACTAATCGGTCGAGGACTTAACCAAAGTAACGAAATAAAAAAGTTTTTTCGGAATGTTTGATTACTACTTCAATCCAGTTTTGAGTGAATAATCACTCAACTTAATAGTAACAACACCCAGTGTGGTGGCGATAGCGAGAAGGATACACCTGTTCCCATGCCGAACACAGAAGTTAAGCTTCTTAGCGCCGATTGTAGTGAAGGGTTTCCCTTTGTGAGAGTAGGACGTCGCCACGCTAATTATTCCGGCATAGCTCAGTTGGTAGTAGCGCATGACTGTTAATCATGATGTCGTAGGTTCGAGTCCTACTGCCGGAGTTCCTTAATATAGGATTTATGAGTAATATTTTGCTTCTTTTAACTCTGGAGAGTTGTCCGAGAGGCCGAAGGAGCATGATTGGAAATCATGTAGACGGTGAACGCTGTCTCAAGGGTTCGAATCCCTTACTCTCCGTATTAAGTTTTTATTGGCCCGTTGGTCAAGCGGTTAAGACACCGCCCTTTCACGGCGGTATCACGGGTTCGATTCCCGTACGGGTCATTTATATTTATTGGAGGTTTAGCTCAGCTGGGAGAGCACCTGCCTTACAAGCAGGGGGTCGGCGGTTCGATCCCGTCAACCTCCATTAAATTACGGTTTGGTAGTTCAGCTGGTTAGAATGCCTGCCTGTCACGCAGGAGGTCGCGGGTTCGAGTCCCGTCCAGACCGTTTCATTAATTTTTGGCGCAGTAGCTCAGTTGGTAGAGCAACGGATTGAAGCTCCGTGTGTCGGCAGTTCGATTCTGTCTTGCGCCATTTGGAGGAATAGCGAAGTGGCTAAACGCGACGGACTGTAAATCCGTTCCTTAGGGTTCAGTGGTTCGAATCCACTTTCCTCCATTACATAGTAGGGATATAGTTAAACGGTATAACTACGGTCTCCAAAACCGTCATTGTGGGTTCGATTCCTACTATCCCTGTTAATAGTTTATGGCGATTGTGGTGAAGTGGTTAACACAGCGGATTGTGGTTCCGCCATGCGTGGGTTCGATCCCCATCAGTCGCCCTTAGCTTTTAAAATTATCATATGCTTTATGGCGATTGTGGTGAAGTGGTTAACACAGCGGATTGTGGTTCCGCCACGCGTGGGTTCGATTCCCATCAGTCGCCCTTAGTTCTAATATTGGGGTATAGCCAAGCGGTAAGGCAACAGGTTTTGATCCTGTCATGCGTTGGTTCGAATCCAGCTACCCCAGTTTTCTCTAATAGAGAATGTTTCATTTATAATATGGCGGTATAGCCAAGTGGTAAGGCAGAGGTCTGCAAAACCTTCATCACCGGTTCAAATCCGGTTACCGCCTTGCAAATTTATTTCATGCCGGCGTGGCGGAATTGGCAGACGCGCTGGACTCAAAATCCAGTGCCCGCGAGGGCGTGCCGGTTCGACCCCGGCCGCCGGTATAAAAGATAAGCCAACGTTGGTGAAACGTTGGCTTGTTTTTTAATATTTTAATACATTAGTTAAAAGGAGGTTATTATGAGGAAAATAAGAGTTTATTGTTTATTTATCTTGCTAGTTGGCTATATTAGTCCAATCATTGTAAGCGCCGAAGAGATCAACGAGTATAAACTAGATGAATCTGCAGAACAACACATAGAAAACAGTTCAGAAAAATTCAGTACATACGATAATGAAGCAGAAGAAGTTATGCCTCAGAAAGAGAGTACATTAGATACTTCAAGAAGTGTGCCTGAAGTATCTAATGAAATAAAAGAAGAAAAAAGTGGGAAAGTAATTGTTGCCTCAGGAATGTTCGGAACGAGTAAATGGCAAATAGATAATTCTGGAGCTTTACATATAGGTAGTGGTGACTTTATAAATACTAGAAATAGTTCACCTTGGTTTCCATATAGAAATCAAATTAATAAAATAGTTTTTGATGGACCTGTGAAAGCTAGCAACAATTCCTCAAATCTTTTTTCTAATTTAGATCGAGTTGTCGAATTTGAGAATCTTGGTGAGTTTGATACAAGTAATGTTACTCTAATGCGAGATATGTTTTCAAATACAAGTAGCTTAGTAAGTTTAGATTTATCTCATTTTGATACAAGCCGAGTAATTGATATGGGATTCATGTTTTCTTACGCAAGCAGTTTAACAAACTTAAATTTATCAAGTTTTAATACAAGCAATGTAGTTTATATGAGAAGTATGTTCTTTGGGACGCAAAATATAGATCATTTAGATTTATCAAACTTTGACACAGGTCATGTAGAAGATATGAGTGGTATGTTTATGAGAAGTGGAGTAAAAAACTTCGATATCAGTCGTTTTGATACAAGTAATGCAACAGACATGAGTGGTATGTTTAGTGGTCTTGATTTGGATGGTTTAGATCTATCTCATTTTGATACAAGCCAAGTGACAAACATGTCAGCTATGTTTGGCTGGAGTCAAATAACGAACTTAAATGTTTCTAGCTTTGAAACAGCTCAAGTCAAAAACATGGATGAAATGTTTACAGGGACTCAAATAGATAGTGTAGACTTATCCAGTTTTTATATAAATAATGTGAAGAATATGAATAATATGTTTAGTGGTAGCCAAATAAATAGTATCGATATATCTAATTTTGATACAAGTAAGGTAGTTTATATGTATGAAATGTTTGCACGTATGAGTGAACTTAAACATATCAATCTTGGCGAAAATTTTCAATTTAAAGATGGAGTAACATTACCTTCTCCAAGTAATATTTTACCTTATTATGGAAAGTGGCAACGAGATCATGAAGGAATAGTCTATACATCAGAAGAATTAGCAAATCAATATGATGGTTTAACAATGAAGGGAAATTATTATTGGGCAGAAAAACGGCCCAAGTTAGAAGTCAGAGACTCTACAATTTATACGGGAGACGAATGGAATCCACGAAATAATTTTATTTCAGCTGCTGATGAAGAGGGGAATACCCTTTCATTTGATCCAGCTATGACTACTGATACTGTAAATACTGAGTTCCCAGGAACCTATGAAGTTACGTATACAAATAACAGTGTGTCTAAAACAATCATAGTGACTGTAAAAAAAAATCTAGAAACGATCGAGGCTGAAGATACTATCATTTATGTTAATGATAGGTGGGAAGCAAAAGATAGTTTTCTCTCAGCTACTAATAGAGATGGAGAGAGTATTGAGTTTAATGCTAATATGACTGCAGATACTGTGAATACTACTATTCCTGGAACGTATCCTGTAACTTATAAAAATGGAAGATCATCAAAAACAATTGAAGTGATTGTAAAAGAAAATAAAGAAAGTATTTATGCTAAAGATTCTCTTATTTATGTTGGAGATAACTGGGAAGGGTATGACAGTTTTGTATCAGCAACTGATAAGGATGGAAATGAATTATCTTATAATGATTCCATGCTATCTGGAGAAGTAGATACTAAAGTACCAGGGATATATAATGTTGATTATACTAATGGTGAAGCTACAATTAAAATAACGGTCACTGTCAAAGATAACCTAGCTAGTATTCAGGCTAACGACTCAACTATTCATGTTGGTGACAATTGGCATGCAGAAGACAATTTCAAAGGGGCAACAGATAAAGCGGGGAATCAGCTAAGTATCAAAGATATAACCGTTACTGGAAAAGTCGATACCTCAAAAGCAGGTAAGTATGAAATAACATATGCTTATGATCAAGTTTCGTTGACCATTTTTGTGTTTGTTGAGGAAAATAATGATCAGAGCAGCATTGACAAGAATAACTTCGGAGATAAAATGGATAACAATTTAAAAAATGAAAATAGTACTAAAAAGAATACTAATCATGTACTTCCTAAAACAGGCGAGCAAGTCCATATGTTGTCTATAGTATTTGGTCTATTTATTTCTATGTTATCTGTTATCATGTTGAAAATAAGAAAAAAAGTTTTATAGTGCGTAAGAAAACGTAAAAAAGAGGAAAGACACTCAGTTGTTTTTCCTCTTTTTTGGTGCACAAATAGTATCAGATACTAAGCTTTTTTGAGAATAGTTGTTCCACCTGTTCTTCCGCCCATTGACACCATCTCAGTTCTTCTTCACAAATACGTATTCTTCTTTGGATGACAAGGAAACGCCCAAAGTTTCTGTTCTGTTCAACAGGATCACTCAACTGTTCTATTTGTTCTTGCTTTTCTTGGTTTTGCTTTAAAATTTTCAGCTGATGCTGTCTTCTTTCAAAAAGTAGCCCTTTGACTGTGTGTTTATCTAGAATAGAAGCAACATAGATTTTAGCTAGAAATTCGTCTTTTTGAGAGGGCTCCTTGGTTTCTTCTTGAATCCAGAGATTAACAACTTCTTCTCCTTTTTTGGTCAAATGATAAATCTTTTTTTGAGTATGTGTGTCATCAGTTTCTACCGATACATATTCGTCTTTTAAAAGTTTCGCCAGAGAAGTGTAAATTTGACTGTGATGGGCTTCCCAAAAAAGAGCAAGGTATTGCTTTAATTCATAACCAGTACAAGGTTTTCTAACTAACATACAAAGTAAAATATAACTAAGAGTATTCATTGAAGCTAGTCTCCTTTTATTTTTTTCTTTATTATACCATAAAAATATATGTATTAATAAACATGTAAATATTGACATGTTTATTTTTTTGTAGTATCTTTTTATAGAAAGAAGGGAAATAAATGGAAGAAACAGGTATTTTAGAGGAACAAGTGGAGATAGAAACTAAGGCGGGTTTGCGATCGGCATATGCAGTGGCATTTACATGTATGATTGCATTTATGGGAATTGGTTTAGTTGATCCTATTTTGAAAACAATTGCTAGACAATTAGATGCAACGCCAGCTCAAACAACTTTATTGTTTACGAGCTACATGTTGGTGACAGGAGTCATGATGTTGTTTACTGGTTTTATTTCTAGTCGAATAGGTGCAAAGAAAACATTGATTTTTGGACTTATTATCATTATAGGATTTTCATGTTTAGCTGGTTTTTCTGAAACAATTGAAGGACTGATTTATTTACGTGCGGGCTGGGGTTTAGGAAATGCTTTATTTATTTCAACTGCTTTATCAGCTATTGTGGGTGTGTTAGCCGGGCAAACAGAGAAAGCAATTATTATGTACGAAGCATCTATGGGACTTGGAATGGCTATTGGTCCGTTGCTTGGTGGTGTATTAGGAAGCATGTCTTGGCGTATGCCATTTTTTGGTGTAGCTACTTTGATGCTTATTGCAAGCTTTGCGATTGGTCTTTTATTGACTCCTATCGCTAAACCAAAGAAAAAAGTTACTCTTTGGGCAGGGATCAAAGCTTTAGGTAATCATAAATTACGTTCAGTTGGCATTATTGCACTACTATATAATTTTGGTTTCTTTACCTTATTAGCATATGCACCATTTTTACTGGAAGGATTTTCTGAAATGCAAATTGGATTTGTCTTTTTTGGTTGGGGCGCATTATTAGCTGTTGCATCGGTATTCATTGCACCTATTTTAGAAAAACAGATCAATACGTATCGTACGATTTTACTTGCATTATTTTTATTCTTTGCGTGTTTGTTCTTTATTGGCTTCAGCGCCCAAAAACCTGGATTGGTTGCAGCAGGCGTTATCATGGCAGGCTTTTTCCAAGGTCTGATCAATACACTTTTGACAACGATTGCTATGGAGATACCTGAGATCGAAAGAAGTGTAGCATCATCTTCTTATAGTTTTATTCGTTTTTTTGGCGGAGCGATTGCGCCATTTATTGCTGGTAAGCTAGCGGAAATTTGGAATACAAGTATACCCTTTTATTTTGCTGCCTTTATGGTTCTAATAGGTCTTGTATTTGTGGTCGTTCATAATCAATATTTTGCTACAGAAGAAGAGTATGAATAGAAGAATTTAAAAAACGCAGCATCTCTGAGAACTTCGAAGATGCTGCGTTTTTACTAATATTAGTATTACATTTTTAGGTATTTCATAAATTCAATATACAAACGAACGATCTACTATCGTTATAGTAATAGTTTTTGTATCTGGAAATCAAATAAACGATTCGCTCATAAAAAAAGCAGTGATATAAAAGATTTCATCTTTAGGAATAGAAATGGCATAGTAAGCTTCTAAAAATTGACTATTTTTTTGAACAATAGAAATTTCATTTGAATATTTTTCCTTAAACGTTAAAGTTTGCGGGAAAGTACTGACATTTTTTCCTTGTTTTAAACGATCGATCATACAAACGATATGACAAGACAATCCAATTTTTATTTCATAAGAGATAGCCGGATTGATTTCTGCCGCCATCGTTTCCACCCATTCTCGAATCGATAGAATCAAATTCTCACCATCTTTATATTCCAACATAGTTGCAATATTTAGACGCATGCCTTCAAAGGCGATTTCATAATCGATAAGTGATTGGATTTTTTCTGTTTTTGTTTCGTCTAGTGCATCAGTAATTGAGAAATGCGGTGCAGTGAAAGGATATTGAAACGTACCGATCGTACAGATTATTTTTCCAGATTGGCTTAAGTTTGCGACAGTTTGTTCAAGTAATTTTTGATCTGTGATTTGTAAAGATACAATTTCACAAGCAGAACCTCTCAAATTCAAACGGCTACTTAGCATTTTTTTGATCATTTGAGCCGATCCTTCTCCAGTAGTGCATAAAGTGAGTATATATAATTTCGACGGTCTTTTTTCTTCTGAATGTTTTTTATAAGTAGAAAGTCCTCTGATATTTATAGTTGCTTCAAATATTTCATTTAGTCCATAGCCAAGTGAGGCTTTTCTACTTGCTTCTAAGACATGAAGTGTACTAACTAATTCAATACAACGGATTTGAATATTTAATTTTTTCTCTAATTCATCACTGAAATTAATCAAAGAGCCCATGTCTACTAGTAAAAGAACGTCTTTTAACTGCTCTTTTGAAGAAAGATAATTTTGTATATTGGTCAAAGCGGTAATCGGTTTCTCGTCAAGACTCATATCAAAACCTACAGCTATTTGTTCACCCAATAGCTTATTAACGACTGTCGCCATACTGGTTGCCGTGGATTCACCATGAGCCACAACAATGACTTCGACCTTCGCTCTTTTTTTACTTTTATTTTCATCGGTTGTAAAAAATAATGCAAGAAAGGCAACTTCATCTTCAGGTAGTTGAATACTAAAATCAGTCTCAATAACCGAAAGACAATGCTGTGCTGTTTCAAAATGTCTAGGATATTCTTTTTTTATCTCAGAGATTCTTGGGTTAATGATAGTTTGACCTCTTTTTATTCTCTGAATCGTGTTATATAGATGAAGAGAGAGTCCATAACGAACATTATCAGGTAGATAAACATTCAATAATCGAGAGGCTTTTTCACAGACTTTATTAGCAGTTGCCACAATTTCTGATCCGACTATTTGTTCTAAATTAGTTAAATCGATTGTTGAATCATTATCATATGAACGATAGTAATTAGTGATCGTGGTATCGATAATCTCAGAAGTTTGGGAAAAATCAAGACCGATTCGTTCCATATCATTCATTTTTTGTTCAATGATTTGGTAGATATCATTTCCGTTCGTCGTATCTTTAGGTAAAAAAAGAGTGGTTTCTTCTTCATTAAAAAGAAAAAATCGAGCATTCATATTTGGTAAAAGTAACCATATTTTTTTTCGGTCTTCATTGTTGTAAAGACCTTCACGGATATAATGTGGTAATTCATAACTACCTATTTTAATAGTTTCTTCTTGTCGAGCAATAAATTGCGCATAAGCTTTTGCACAAAGCAACTGAATATCTGCTTTTAGTTGACCTACATTATTTGGACAATGATAGCCTAATAATGCTCGAATCGTATTGGTGGAAACTTCTATCGCTGTCCCTAATTTTTTAGTCTCCATTTGGAAAAACGTTGCAATCAAGCCTAGTCGTTCTTCTAGTCCTCGTTCAATTAAGCTTGGGATTTCGATTCTCATTGGAATTCTACGAATAAAGGTTTGTAGTAAAGAGGAAGAGGTATCTTCCGTTGTTGCACAAACGAGTAGTACTTGTGCCTGTCTTTCACTACTGGTCTCACCAAGTCTTCGATAAACGCCGCGGTCAATAAAAGTAAACAACATTTCTTGTCCTTCAGGAGGAAGGCGGTGAATTTCATCAAGAAATAGGATACCCCCATTGGCTTTTTCTAATAAGCCAGTTCGATCACTGTCTGCACCTGTATAAGCACCCTTGAGAACACCAAAAATAGAGCCGACCAATAATTGAGGGTTGTTGGCATAGTCAGCACAATTGAAGGTAACAAAGTTAGAATCCGCTTTCACTTTGTTTTGAGAGACTGCATAAGTATAAATCAATTCGGCGAACATACTTTTTCCGACACCTGTTTCGCCAGTTAATAAAATATGCATGCCATTTGGCGGGTATAAGACAGCAGCTTTAGCCTGTTCACCACAGTGAAACAAACTAGGGCTTTTTTTGATGAAGTCATCTAAGATATTCGTTTCAGTTTCTTCTTTTGGATTAGTTGAAAAGAAAAAAACAGGCTTCGTTCCATTTTTTTCTGCTTTGCCTAATTTAACTAATTGATTTAAGTCACTACTAACATTTGCTCGTGTAATGTTTAATTGTTCTGCGATTTCACTTGCTGTGACTGGTGTTTTTTCAGAATATTGGCGTAGTAATTCTGCCACTTTATCGATTCTTTTCATTTTTCCCCGACCTTTGATAAATATGTGTTTTTGTGTTCTACGGATTAAGTATACTGGTGTGAAATGAAATAGTCAAAGTCATGTGTTTTATTCTTGACAATGTGTTTTATCGCTGAGTTGGAATGTGTTTTGTTTTTTAGGAAATATGAAACACATTTGATGAGAACCTTGTTTCATAGCCTTTCTAATCGTTTGGCACGTTTATTGCTTATATAAATATGACAACGTAACGAGTGTTTGAAAGGAGAATGTCAAATGATTTCAGAGACAGATGTAATGCAAATTATTGTGTATGCTGGCAATGCCAAGTCACTGGCAATGAATGCAATCAAGGAAGCAAAAGGTGGAGAAATAGAGGCTGCCAAAAAAATGTTGGAGGAAAGCAAGAGCAATCTGAAAATTGCACACCAGCATCATACAGATATTTTACAGAAATTTGCGAACAATCCAGAAGAACCAGCAAATATGTTTTTGACTCATGCACAAGATCATATGATGGCCGCTATCACAGCAACAGATTTTTCAAAAGAATGTATCGATTTACATGAAGAGATACAAGAAATGCGTATTTTAATTAAACAGAATGCATAAAATAAAAAGGAAAAGGTGATTAGGATGAAAATTACATTAGCGTGTGCAGGTGGAATGTCCACAGGAATGTTAGTTAAGAAAATGGAAGAATATGCGAAATCCCAAGGAATCGAAGCAGATATTTCAGCCTGCGGACTTAGTGAATTAGAAGAACGAGTAACAGGTTCGGATATTATCTTGTTAGGACCTCAAGTTGGTTATCAATTGGACGATGTGAAAAAAGAATATCCAACTATTCCAGTACTTGTGATTGAAATGATGGATTATGGCATGATGAATGGGGAAAAAGTCTTTAAGAATGCTCAAGAAGTTATTGCATCTAATTAGGGTTAGTTAAAGGAGGAATACAAATGTCAGAAACGAAAAAAAGTTCATTTACTAATGGGTTGAACGTATTTGTCAATAAGTTTTCAAATAATACGTTTGTTAAAAGTATTGCGAATGGTATGATGATGACGCTGCCGATTACCATTGTGGGAAGTTTGACAACAATAATCGGTATGATTCCAGGTTTGCCAGAAATAGTTGTGAAGGCTTGTTCGCTTGGCACATCAATTTCAAGTAATTTAATTACGATTTATGTGATTATTGGTATTTCAAGTGCAATGGCCAAAGAGAAAAAAGGTGATATGATTTCTTCGATTATCTTAGCGTTAGCGTCGTTCTTCGTTTTAACACCAATAACTGCATTTGATATTGGTAAAGAGAAACCGGCGATGGCTTTTGAACTAACCTACCTAGGCTCAAAAGGGATTTTTGTTGGAATGATCGTTGCATTGGTTGTAACCTGGGTGTTTGCTAAGATGGTCGAAAAGCGTATCACGTTTAGAATGCCAGAGAGTGTTCCTACAGCAATCGCTAAAACATTTGAAGCAATTGTTCCTGCTGCAATTATTTTTATTGTTGTTATTCTAATAAGTACAGCATTCGCTGAGACGAAATTTGGAAATGTTCATGATTTTATTTATACGAATCTTCAAACACCACTGGAATCTTTAGGTGGTTCAATATGGTCTGCACTATTTATTATGTTCTTATCAGAATTGCTATGGTTTTTTGGTATTCATGGAAGTATGGTTGTAGGTTCTGTTATCGCTGTTTTATTTACAACACAAGCATATGCTAATATGGAAGCAGTAGCGGCTGGAGAAGTAGCGACAAATATTATCAATTCATTCTTCTTAGATGCTTTTAAAGGCCCTAGAGCTTTAGCATTAGCTGTGATTTTAGTATGGATGAGTAGAAGCGAAAAGTTCAAGTCGATTGGTAAGATCTCTTTAGTGCCTAGTATTTTTGGGATTACTGAACCAATGAAATTTGGTATTCCGATGATCATGAATGCAGTCATTTTTATTCCTTTAACTCTTTCGGCAGCTGTTTGCGTAGGAATTGCTTATTTGGCAACGATTATAGGATTTTTACCAGTTATTAGCGTGAATGTTCCTAAAAATCTGCCGACCTTCTTATCTGGTTTTATGGCCGCTGGTTGGCAAGGATTAGTCGTTCAGCTGATTCAATTTGTTGTGGTATTATTATTGTATCTGCCATTTATGAAAAAATTAGATAGTCAAGGTGTTGCTGATGAAGCCGCAACTCTTGAAAATAATTAGGAGCGTGAAATAATGCAAACACTTCAAGTGAAAAGAGAAGAAGATGAGTTAGCAATCTATATTCCTGAAATAGCTGAGCTTCCTGTAAATGTTTACTATGGACCTGATAGTTCAGGAAAAACCGAGTCTAATTATATAGAATTCACTGAAAAAGGTTGGCAAAAAGTGATTGATCCTAATTCTAAAGAGCGAAATTACTTTAAATTAAACATAAATTCAGAAACCTTTATTGGAGCTGAACGACGCTTACCATTAAGAAACTTGTATAATTGTCGTGATATGGGAGGTTATCTAACGAAAGATGGTCGTTTAACAAGTTGGGGAAAAGTCTTTCGTTCAGATGCACTTCATCAAATCGATGTGGCAGGACAAGCCTATATCGAACGTATGGGCGTTAAACGAATTATTGACTTTCGTTCACCAGAAGAGATTGCAAAAGACCCAAATAAAGCGATTTTAACCAGTGAGATGTTCAATTTCAATCCCCATGCCGATGTTGCCCAACAAGCTAGTACGCAATCAGTTTCTAAGAAAGATGAAGATAAAATCATTCAATTAGAAAAAATGGTGAAGACTGAGGCAGGTCGAGCTCAGTTAATCAAAAACCGTAACATCATGATTAAACAGATGGAACAATTAGTATTAGGAGAAAATGCTATTGAAGCATATAAACATTTTTTCGAAATACTATTACAAGATTCTGTCACACCATTGATATTCCACTGTCAAGGTGGAAAAGATCGGACTGGCTGGGCTGCAGCATTGTACTTAGGTGCACTAGGCGTTGGAAAGGAACAAATCTATGAAGATTACCTACTGACGGATAAGATGAATGCCCCGAGAAATGCTAAAAGAATGGCTATCTACAAAAAATATACTGACAATGAAGATGTTTTAGCTTTTTTAGCCTCACTTCAGCAAACCAGAAGAGACTATCTTGATGGGGCGTATACAACGGTAGAAGAAGGTTATGGTACGATAGAGCATTATTTAAAGGAAGTATTAGAGATAGATGCTACACAATTGGAGATTTTAAGAACTAGATACTTGTATCCAATCGAATAGATAAAATTATGAAAAGTCAAAATAGTGAGATGGAATCAGTAATCTGTCTCGCTATTTGTTTGCGATAAGTAACAAAATAGTTGATTTACAAATTTAGTTCATCCTAAAAACTAAACGTTGTTTTTTCCTATGTTGACAACGCTTTACTTTCATGTTTTAATAACAAGAGAAATTAAGATTGTTACTGAATTTTCAGGCTATACTTCATTTCTTTTTATCAACATTTAATTAGCTAGCTGATCTAATCTCATTGAGGGGACAATATGGAAGTAAAAAAAGTAATCAATAATAATATTATAAAGTCTCTTGATGCTGACGGGCTTGAAGTGCTAGTGATGGGTAAAGGGATTGGCTTTAAGAAAAATATCGGTGATGTCATTGAGGATACTCTTATAGAAAAAGTGTATACAAGCAATGCCGATTTAAATACAAATAAGCTTACTCAGCTATTAGCAAACGTTCGTTTAGAGCATCTACAGGTGGCAAATGAAATTATTGGTTTTGCTAAAGTTTCCTTAGGCAAAAAGTTGAACGAAAATATCTACCTGACGCTGACAGATCATATCGATTATGCGATTGAGCGTCACAGTAGCGGCTTACCTGTTAGAAATGCACTTCTTTGGGAGATCAAACGTTTTTACAATCATGAATACTTGATAGGAAAAGAAGCGTTGAATATGATTTCCAATCGTCTGGGAATTGTGTTGCCTGAAGATGAAGCAGGTTTTATTGCATTGCATATTGTTAATGCAGAACTTGATTTATCCCAAGTTAGCCAAGTCTCTGAAATGACAAAAGTCATTCAAAAAATCATCAATATTGTTAAGTATCATTATAAAACTGATTTAGATGAATACACATTAAATTATGAGCGGTTTATTACGCATTTAAAGTTCTTTGTACAGCGTTTATTTAGCGGTATAGAGTTAGACAAAGATAAAGACGAAGGATTCTTGTTTATGTTAAAGGAAAAATACCAAGAAGAATACCTTTGTGCATTGAAGATCCGTGAATATATCAGCAAAGAATTTGGTCGTGATTTACAAGAAGACGAGATGATTTATCTCACTATTCATATCAGAAGAATTACCAACAATTAAAGGATTGTTACTGCATTAAAGCAGGCTATACCTAAGAAAAATCTCTTTGGAATAAGAGGTTTCTTAGGTATTTTTTTATGTTACTAATTTACACGATTTAATATTTAAAATTTGGGGGATGAAAAATGAATTATCAAGAATTAGCACAAACGATTATTGAAAAAATCGGTGGCAAACAAAATATTACGGGACTAACTCACTGCGCTACAAGACTACGTTTCAATTTGAAAGATGAGAAAAATGCGCAAACAGAGGAGATAAAAGATACAGCTGGCGTAATGGGTGTTGTTTCAAAAGGCGGACAATATCAAGTCATCATTGGTAGTGATGTTGGTAGTGTCTATAAAGAAATTTTAAAGGAAGTACCTTCTTTAGATGGAGAACCAACTGAATCTGATGAGAAAGATGATCGTGGGACTGCTTCGAAAATTATCGACACGATTACAGGTATTTTCACACCGATTTTACCAGCAATTACAGCAGCAGGGATGTTAAAAGCTGTTTTATCACTATTAGTTGTTTTTAATGCAATTGACAAAACGGGACAAACATACATTATTATTGATTTTATGGCAGATTCGGCCTTTTACTTTTTACCTATTTTACTAGCAGCATCGTCTGCACAAAAATTTAAAACCAATATGTATCTAGCGATGATGGTAGGAGGAATTTTACTGCATCCAAACTTTGTTGGAATGGTTAATGCAATCAAAGAAGCTGGAGAAGGTGGTATTCATCTATTTGGCTTACCAATATCTGCAGTAACGTATGGATCATCTGTTATTCCGATTATTTTGGCGGTTTGGTTTATGTCTTATGTTGAACCAATTGCTGATAAAGTGTCACCTAAAGCAATTAAGTTTTTCAGTAAACCATTGCTTACAATTGCGATTGTTGGAACGGTATCATTAGTCGTTATTGGACCTGTTGGTTATTTCATTAGCGATGGTATTTCAAATGGAATCAAAGCATTAGAAAACTTCAGCCCGTGGTTAGTTCCAACCATTATTGGTGCGTTGACACCATTGTTTGTAGCTACAGGAACTCACTATGGCTTAGTACCGATTGGGATTAACAATCGAATGACAACAGGATATGACAGTGTGATCTATCCAGGTATGTTGGCGTCAAACCTTGGTCAAGGAGCTGCTTCATTAGCGGTTGGTGTGAAAAGTAAAGATTCTTCAATCAAACAAGTAGCTGCTTCAGCTGGTTTAACTGGTTTGTTTGGGATTACTGAGCCTGCTCTATACGGGGTTAACTTGAAATATAAAACACCTTTATATGCGGCAATGATCGGTGGTGGAATCGGTGGTTTATTTATGGGAATCACTCGAGTGAAAAACTTTACTGGTGGTTCACCAGGTTTGTTGACACTCCCAAGTTACATTGGTGATGATACGTTAAGTCATTTATATATGGCTTGTATCGGAGCGGCTATTAGTATTGTGCTCTCTTTTGTGATTTCTTATATTTTATATAAAGACCCAGTAGTTGAAACAACAAAAGTAATACCCAATAAAAGTGAAGATACTTCCTCTTCTGACATAAGTTCTATTACAGAAGTTGCTACACCGATTAAGGGTGAAATAGTTGCTTTGAGTTCAGTCGAAGACGGTATGTTTTCAGAAGAAATTTTAGGTAAAGGATTTGCTGTTAAACCAGTAGAAGGCGTAGTTTACGCACCAGTTTCAGGAACTGTAACAGCCATTTTTGATACTAAACATGCAATTGGCTTAACTAGTGATTCAGGAGTGGAGTTATTGATCCACATTGGTATTGACACGGTCCAATTAAATGGGGATGGGTATGAATACTTTGTTGAAAAAGGTCAAAATATTGAAATTGGTGATAAATTAATTGAATTTGACTTAGAAAAAATTACTGAAAAAGGCTATAATATAATTACACCCGTTGTGGTAACAAATTCAACAGACTTTGGTGATATTATTACGTTGACCAAAGCCTTGTCTGAACCAGGTGAACAAGTAATGAAGGTTATTCGATAACAAGAATCCCTTTATTCTAATAAATTGGAGGATGATTTGAATGGCATTTAGAAAAGACTTTTTATGGGGCGGCGCAACAGCTGCCAATCAATGCGAAGGTGGCTATAATGAAGGCGGACGTGGCTTAGCGAACGTGGATCTTGCCCCTGTTGGACCAGATCGTTTCCCAGTAATCACTGGTGAAAAGAAAATGTTTGCGTTTGATGACGAACATTTTTATCCAGCCCAAAACGCAATCGACATGTACCATCGCTATAAAGAAGATATCGCGTTGTTTGGCGAAATGGGCTTTAAAACCTACCGTCTATCGATCGCTTGGAGCCGTATTTTCCCTCTAGGAGACGAAACAGAGCCGAATGAGGAAGGGTTGAAGTTCTATGAAGATTTGTTCAAAGAATGCCGCAAACACAATATAGAACCCCTTGTAACCATTACTCACTTTGATTGTCCTATGCACTTAGTGGAAAAATATGGTGCATGGCGCAGTCGTGAAATGGTTGGCTTTTACGAAAATCTATGTAATGTGATTTTCAATCGTTATAAAGGCTTAGTAAAATATTGGTTAACATTCAACGAAATCAATATGATTTTACACGCACCATTTATGGGGGCTGGTCTTTATTTTGAAGAAGGCGAAAACAAAGAACAAGTCAAATACCAAGCAGCTCACCACGAATTATTAGCAAGTGCGATCGCAACGAAAATCGCTCATGAAGTTGATCCAGAAAACCAAGTCGGCTGTATGTTAGCTGCTGGGACAAATTATGCGTATACGTGTAAACCAGAAGATGTTTGGGCAGCGCGTAAAGCAGACCGTGAGAATTTCTTCTTTATCGATGTTCAATCTCGCGGGGAGTATCCAGCGTATGCTCTTAAAGAATTAGAACGCGAAGGCATTGAATTACCGATTGAGGATGGAGATCTAGAACTACTAAAAGAACACACAGTCGATTTTATTTCATTCTCGTATTACTCATCACGTGTACAATCGACGGATCCAGCAATCAATGAAAAAACAGCGGGCAATATTTTTGCCTCAGTGAAAAACCCATACTTGGAAGCAAGTGAATGGGGCTGGCAGATCGATCCACTAGGCTTGCGTACAACAATGAATGACTTATATGATCGTTACCAAAAACCATTATTTATCGTTGAAAACGGCTTAGGAGCAGTAGATACACCAGATGAAAACGGCAATGTGATCGATGATTATCGTATTGAATACCTGGCAGCACATATCCAAGCGATGAAAGATGCGGTAGAGCTAGACGGAGTTGATTTACTAGGTTATACAACATGGGGCTGTATCGATTTAGTTTCTGCTGGAACAGGTGAAATGAAGAAACGTTATGGCTTTATCTATGTCGATCGTGATAACGAAGGCAATGGTACGTTGAAACGTTCGAAGAAAAAATCATTTGACTGGTATAAAAAAGTCATTGCGACAAATGGGGAAGATTTAACGAACTAAGAGTTATTCCTTAAAAGTAAATTGATTTTAATTTAAAGTAAAAAAGTAATAGAACAACAAAAAACACACAGCTAGAGCAGTTGTGTTTTTTGTTGTTAAAATAGTTGTTTTTATTTCAAAAAGCTTGTTAAATCAAGGATGCAACAGTTTATTGCATCCTTTTTTTTCATTTGCAAGTAATATTTTCTGGTACAATGATATAAAGTTGGTTAATTTAGATTAAGAAGGAGGAAAATATGAATATTGGGGAACAATTAAAGTCGCGAAGAAAAGAATTGGAAATGACTCAAGAAGAAGTTGCGAAACAACTATTTATTTCAAGACAAGCTATTTCAAATTGGGAAACAGGGAAAAGCTATCCTGATATCGAAAATATTATTATATTGAGTGATATTTATGAAATATCTTTGGATAACTTATTGAAAGGAGATAAGAAGGTAATGATAGAATTAAAGAAAAAAACCGTCTATCAGTATGTAAATCTGACTTTAGTTATTTTAACTATAATAAGCATTGGTATTTGTCTATTAGTAGACTTGTTAATTACTGATCATTTATCATGGTCATTAATTGTAACGAGTAGTTTGATCTACGCAGCAGCGATAGGGGTTACCTTGTATAAATCTAGGGGAAGTAAATTAATAAAAGCTTTTTCTACGGCTAGTTTATTATTAATTCCCTTGTTAGCGAGTATTCAATACTCATTATATTTCTCGCAAATCAACCAGACAAAATGGTTAATGAATTTAGGGATTCCATTGGCATTGCTTTGGCTGATAATTATTTGGCTAGTTATTGCTGTCACATATATCTTTAAACTAAATCTTTTTTTATTTTTTTCATTATTAGGTTTTGCTTCGATTTTTGGCAGTTACTTGACAGGCTTATTTACAGGGCTTTACACGAATATAAATGATTATTTTGATTATTTTTTCTCAAATGGTTTAGCTTCGTTAAGTGTAGGGCTAATTTGTTTGGTGATGGGGGTAAATTATTCTAAAAGAGTAAGATAAAAACAAACAGTAATCATTTTTTGCATAAAAACATGTAACCTGTTACGTAATATGTTGTGAAAAACTTAAATGAAATCAAGAATAAAAGTATTCGCGAAGTGGCCGATGATTGTTTTGTATCAACAACAACCTTTTTAAGATTCGTTCGGAAAATTGGCTTTTCTGGCTATAGTGAATTTACAACGGTTATCAAATATACTCTTTTAAATCAGAAAGAAGAGAAAGTCAGCTCTTTTATTATTTCTCAAAAAGATTACCGAGAAGAGTATCTTAAAAATATCAATGAATCAGTACGTGTTATTGATAAAAATAGTTTGATAACTGTTGGAGAGTATTTAAAGAAGAAACCAATTATTTATCTATTTGCTAAGAGAATGAACAAACAACTCATGCAGTATGCAAAGTATTTATTTGTAGCGGGAGGTTTTTTTGTGGTATTTCCAGAAGATCAATCAATGAGAATGATCGTTCAAAAGCAGATAAAGTCAGATGATATGGTTTGTATCTTAACGTATCAAGGAAAAGATGAAGAATGGATTCAATTGATGCAACGACTAAAAAATACTGCTCATCCATTACTTGTTTCGATTATGGGAGCAGATAATAATGTGGTTCAAAATATGAGTGATGTTAACTTTTATGTATTTACAGATGAACTTTTTTTAATAAGATGGAAATTACTTCTCATATTTCGATGCTGGCAATTCTCGAATTGATTTTGTATCAATATTTGGACAATGCCGAAGAAGATGAGTATCACCTGATCTTTAAATGATTAGCCCTATAGCTATTGATGAAGCGACTATCAACAAAATAGAACAAAAAAATTGTCTTGAACATAAATCGTTCAGGACAATTTTTTTACTATAATTTTCCATAGTCATGATGATGTTTTGGTGCATGTTTCAAAAATGAATAGGCGGCAAGTGTAATAGCAGATATTGTTGCTCCTGTAACGAATATTTTTTTCATAGACATCATTCCTTTCGTTATAGCTGAATCTATGTTTAAGTGCAATAAATACACATACGTGGACGGTAGGATTCGAACCTACACCTCATCAGGTCGAGAATAAACATCCGTTAGTCCTCAAAGAGTTTTAACACCACGTTCATCCACAAAGTTATTGGTTGTTTACTATGATTAAACTATAACCTTAATAGATTAAATCAAACATAAAAAAGCTTGAAAAAAGTGTGAATTCGTTTGAAGTTGTTATGAAGAGTATGAATATCTTTGATAATAAAAAAACAAAGGCTTGATAAGGAAATAGGGCATAACGTCTTTTTTTTACAATATAAGGTCTTTATTTTAAAAAAATCTATGAATTTTACAAGTTAAACTAATGCATGTAAACAAAAATTATATTGAAGGGACGTATTAGAGTTCAGTCAAATGATAAGAATGTAAGCGCGAACAAATTTGATGCGACATAGTTAAAGCCAAAAGGGAGGAAAAACAAATGAACAATGAACTTTTAGAAAAACAATTAATCGATGCAACAAAAAATCTATCTGGTACGGAATCACAAGAGCTAGTCAAAGTATTTTCAGGTGTTATTCAAGAATTAAAAGAAGATGATCCAGTGGTGGTATCGAATATTTCTACTTTTCCAGGAGATGAATTAAGTCGATTTAGTCCTCGATTAAAAAAATTAAAGGACCATTATTTAACAATTCGTCCTTCTGTAACGGCTCATAGAGCAAAAGCAGTGACTGAAATTGCAAAAAAACATTGGGGTATGCCAAAAATTATCTTACGAGCAAAAGCGTTTAAACATGCATGTGAAACAGCACCGTTGTTGATTCAAGATAACGAATTGATCGTAGGTCATGCTTGTGGACGTCCTCGGGCTGGAGCTGTTGCTCCAGATATCGCATGGCGTTGGGTATTAGATGAACTCGATACGATCGATTCAAGACCGCAAGATCCATTTGAAATTAGTGAAGAAACGAAAAGAACGCTTCGAGAAGACATCTTCCCATTTTGGGAAACTCGTTCATTAGATGAAGTCTGTCAGTCACAATATGAAGAGGCAGGTCTTTGGGAATTTTCTGGAGAAGCATTTGTTAGTGACCTATCCTATCACCAAATCAATGGCGGCGGCGATACATGCCCAGGATATGATATTTTGTTGATTAAAAAGGGAATTAACAAAATAAAAGAGGAAGCGGAAACGAAACTTTCTGAATTGTTGATGAGCAATCCAGAAGATATCGAAAAAATTTATTTTTATAAAGCTGAAATTGAAACTTGTGAAGGTATTTTAAATTATTCTAAACGTTTATCTGACCATGCCAAAGAACTAGCGGCTGTAGAAAATGATCCAGTTCGAAAAGCAGAACTTTTAGAAACAGCAGAAATTCTGTTAGCCGTTCCAGCAAATCCGCCAAAAACATTTAAAGAGGCGTTGCAATCAATCTGGACAATGGAATCATTGTTTGTAATAGAAGAAAATCAAACGGGGATTTCATTAGGACGTCTAGATCAATATATCTACCCAATGTATAAAGCTGATCTTGAAGCTGGACGAATGACTGAACATGAAGCAATTGAGTTACTGGGCTGTTTCTTTATCAAATGTTCTGAATATATGTGGCTGTCTAGTGAAGGCGGAGCTAAATTTTTCGCTGGCTATCAACCCTTCATTAATTGTACGGTTGGCGGAGTAAAACGCACAGGTGGAGATGCTACGAATGAATTGACCTATGCGATTATGGAAGCTATTCGGATGACAAAAGTTTATCAGCCTTCATTAGCGTGTCGTATCCATAACCAATCACCGCAAAAATATTTGAAAAAAATTGTTGAAGTTGTAAAAGCAGGAATGGGCTTTCCAGCTTGTCATTTCGATGATTCTCATATCAAAATGATGCTAGCTAAAGGTTTTGGGATCGAAGATGCACGCGATTATTGTTTGATGGGATGTGTAGAGCCACAAAAATCCGGCAGAATTTACCAATGGACTTCAACAGGATATACACAATGGCCAATTGCAATTGAGTTCGTATTAAATCGCGGTGTTATGAAATGGCATGGTACAAAACAAGGAATCGATACAGGTGATTTAGATCAATTTAAAACATTTGAACAATTCGATGAAGCGGTTAAAGAGCAGTTGAGAAGGATTGTTAATTTATCAGCAGTCGGCACTGTAATTAGCCAGCGTGTCCATGCAGATGTTGCACCTAAACCATTGATGTCATTGATGGTAGAAGGGTGTATGGAGACAGGAAAAGATGTCACGCATGGTGGAGCAGTTGTTAATAATGGGCCAGGATTAGTTTGGTCTGGTTTAGGTACGTACGTTGACTCAATGGTTGTAATCAAAAAATTAGTTTTCGAAGAACAAAAGTATACATTAAAGCAACTCAAAGAAGCTTTAGATGCAGATTTTGTTGGATATGACCAAATCAAACGTGATTGTTTAAGTGCTCCTAAATACGGGAATGATGATGATTATGCTGACTCGATTGCAGCAGAAATAATTAACTGGACAGAGAGAGAACATCAGCAGTATGACATGCTGTATTCGAAAATGAGCCATGGAACATTGTCAATTTCCAATAATACGCCATTTGGAGAAATGACTGCAGCAACACCAAATGGTCGTAACGCTTGGGTGCCGCTTTCTGATGGAATCTCTCCGAGTCAAGGAGCGGATAAATTTGGTCCAACAGCAATCATCAAGTCTGTCAGCAAGTTAGGAGTTGAGAGTATGACGATCGGTATGGTGCATAATTTCAAACTACTTAAAGGGATTTTAGAGACATCCGAAGGGGAAAACGGTTTGATTAACCTTTTACGTACAGCATCGATATTAGGCAATGGTCAGATGCAATTTAGTTATATCGATAATGATTTGTTGTTGAAAGCGCAAAAGCAGCCTGAAAAACACCGTGATTTGATTATTCGTGTAGCGGGATATAGTGCTTACTTTGTTGAATTGTGTAAAGAAGTACAAGATGAAATCATCAGTCGGACAATGATTGAGCATTTCTAATTTATATTGAAAGGACACTTATTCTTTCTCAGTAGTTAAAACGGTCAAGAATGGTGAGAAAAAGTTGTTTAGTCCATTCCAAACACTGGGATGATTAAACAACTTTTATCTTAAATTCATTTTACAGATGGAGGAAAAAGAATGAATAATGTAAATGACTTAAGCAATTCTAATATAGAACAAGCAAAAATAAAACAAGCAAGTAGTTTTGAGCGTAAAGGTCTTTTAAATGGTTTGTCTTCTGGGTTACTTTTTGGATTGAATAGCGCATTACTAGCTTTAGCGATTTCGTTATTTCTCTTTTCAGACGAACCTAATGCCTATGCTTTACCGTTAGTTTTTGCAGGTTTTAATGATTTTTTAGCTGCGATTTGGTTGATTATTTATAATACTCATCAAGGCAGGTTAAAAGAGATTTTTAGAAGCTTAAAACTATTTCCAGGGAAAATGACATGTTTAGCAGCTTTAATGGGCGGTCCAGTGGCTCAAGGAGCCTATCTATTAGGGATTGCTTTTGCTGGACCAACTTATGCTGTACCAATTTCAGCATTGTGTCCAGTGGTTGGCGCTTTACTTTCTGCAGTTTTCTTAAAGGAAAAAATAACCCAGCGTGTGTGGGCTGGTATGGCAATTTGTGTTGTTGGTGCCGTTGTAATTTCATACACGCCGCCAGCGGGGAATGTAGAGAATTTTTATTTAGGGATTATTTGTGCGGCGGTTGCAGCCTTAGGATGGGGTCTTGAAGGAGTTCTTTCAGCTTTTGGTGGTTCTGTACTTGATCCTAAAGTAACGATTACGATTCGCGATATTACATCTGGATTGACATTTTTCTTGATTGTGATGCCTTTAGTCAATGGATTGGGTGTTTTTCAACAAGTGTTCCAATCGCCAAAAACTTTAGTCATTTTAGCGTTAGCAGCGTTAGTTGCTGCGGTCTCTTTTTTACAGTGGTATAACGCCAACAGCATGTGTGGTGTGGCAAAAGGGATGGCTTTAAATAGTACGTATGTGATGTGGGGAATTATTTTTTCAGCTGTTGTTTCCCAAGATTTTTCGACTATTACGCCAATGGTTATTGTAGGTGCATTATTGATTACCTTTGGTGCCATCATGGTATCAGTTAATCCACTTTCATTCTTTAAAAAGGAGGTAGCATAATGGCAGAAACCTTATTACCGCTACGTTTTCGTGTGTTAAAAGAACTAAAAGATAAAAAAATGCATTTTCAAGAGTTGATGACTTGTTTGCATCCTGAATATGGTACGGAGAAGCAATTTAATGAAGCGGCATTTTTAGATCATGTACTCGCGTTAAAAGAAAACGGCTTGTTAGAAGAAGCAGATGCCTATATCAATGAGAAAAACCAATTGTTAACGACTTATCAAATAAATGATGCTGGAAAAGAGATGCTGAGAAAATATTTACCGAAAAAATAATGGAAAGTAGTGAGAGAAGATGATACCAGCAAAAAAAACGGCCCGGATCTTTAATATTCAGAAATATTCTATTTATGATGGAGATGGGATTCGTACGTTAGTCTTCTTTAAAGGCTGTCCGTTACGGTGTAAATGGTGTTCAAATCCTGAGAGTGTAGAGTCTGGATTTCAAGTGATGAAACAACAAAATTTATGTGACGATTGCGGAATTTGTACGGAAGTCTGTCCTAAAAACATTCACAAAATGCGTACAACGATGGATGACAAGCAAGAACACTATATCGATCGAAAAATTTCTTGTAGCGGTTGTCGAATTTGCGAAGAAAAATGTCCTAAAAATGCTTTGACTGTAATGGGGCAAGATATGACTGTTCCAGAAGTGATGGAAGTAATTTTGCAAGATATGTTATTTTATATGAGCTCAAATGGAGGGGTCACACTTGGTGGGGGTGAAGTGACTTATCAAGGAGATTTCGCTGTTGAACTTTTAGCTGAATGTAAAGAAAATGGCATTCACACGGCGATTGAAACTTGCGGGTACACAAAATGGGAAATGATGAAAAAATTTGTTGATGTGACGGATTTATTTTTGTTTGATGTGAAGCATTTTGATCCTGAAAAACATCGTGAATTAGTCGGCGCACGAAATGACCGCATTATGGCAAATTTGGAACAACTATTTCAAGCAGGAGCAACTATTTCAGTTAGAATGCCGTTAATCAAAGGATTAAATGACTCTTTAGAAACGCTGAAAGCAACTATTTTGTACATTAAAGAAATTCAAACAAACGGACAGTTGAAAAGTATCGATATTTTACCTTATCATAAATTAGGGGTAGCTAAATATGAACAATTAGATCAAACATATCCATTAAAAGATATCGATATGTCTTATACTGATGATGAACTTGAAAAAATCAGAGATTATCTGTCTCAATTTGAATTACCAGTCAGAGTAGTGAAACATTAAACAAATAAAAAGACCTTTAATTTAACTATTATAAAGTTAAATCATCTAGTTGTAATAGATAGGAAAGAACTGTGTAAGTTATAAGATTGCTGCGATAAATGCAATTGTTGATCATATTCGTTTACTTCTTCCAAATTTGAATCATTAGTGATGGGAATTCCAAAAGCTGAAATTGTATAAAATGTTATTTATGTTATACTGTATGTACAGCAAAATTGTGTTAAAAGGAGCAATTAGTGTGGAAAATGTTTATCTAACTATCTACACCAGTTCAGAGCTTTCCCAACAAACAATCGAGCAATCTCAAGAACTACTGAAAAGATTTCCGTTCAAGGTACGTCCGTATTTTCAGATTTTAAACAAAGTGAGCTCAACGATTGATGAAGCAAACCAAAGCTTCTGTAAACGTGCAACGGATTGTTCTTCTTGTCCATCAAGTGGCGGCATTTTTAGAAAGAAGAAGATCGCTTCTTACTGCCATCGCTGCAGTTATGGATTAAGTAAATTTATCTATCCGTTTCAATATTGCGGAAAAGAACGAGGCTTGTTGATTTTCGGCCCTTTTTTTAAAGATGAAACGGATATCAACTTATTGATCGTATCTGATATTGATGAAGCTGGTGCAAATGAAAAAATGAATATCTTAAACCTTTTTGAAGAGAATGAACTAGAAAAGGTTGAAAACTTCGCTTCCGTCTTTGCAGCGTTTTTATCGCAAACTTTAACGATGGAAAAATTGGAAAAAGAAAAGCAGAAGACTGAAAATAACTTAAAGATCCTCTCTCAAAAAATTAAACATATAGAAAATCAGGACAACAGTAAAGGGTTGACACCTTATTTTGTGTTTAATTCACTGACGACTTTAGCAAGACTGGCCCATTTTAATGAGAACCCTGATTTAGAAGAAGCTGTCTATAAGTTATCCAATGTTATCCGCTACAATTACCAATCACAAAATCATTGCATTTCTTTAGAAGAAGCATTTAGCTATTTAAGCAATTACTTAGAACTTAGTACGACTAGATCGCTGAAGCGATTAACGTATCAAGTTGATCTTCCCCAAGATTTGACTGAATATCGTATACCTGTAATGACCTTGATTCCAATTGTGGAAAATTTACTAGAAATCAGACTGCCTAAGTATGGAAATGATTTTTCTCTATTATTTACAGTAGAAAAAGTGAGTGGAAATATCATTATTACCATTCAAGAGAAGATTCACTTAGATAGAAAGAGAGAATTAGCTGTAGAAGAAGAGTTTCTATCTGCCGTTGCTAAAAGTAACACGAGATTGGTTGAATTATTAGGTGATCAGGCACATGTTCGAATGGTAGAATCGGTAAATAAGTTAGTTGTTGAGATAATGCTTCCAGCTTCAAAAGGATTAATAGTATGACTAGAGGATGAAGTAGATGAAAAATATAATGATTGTAGAAGAGGATGAATTAGAACGTCAATTTATAAAAGACATTATCAAAGAGAATTATCAGCGAGAAAATATAAATATAGTTGAGGTTCAAAACGGAACAGAGGCACTAAATAAAGCTAGAGTATTTCAGCCTGAATTAGTGGTGATGGATATTGAGGTAGCAGGTATGAATGGACTAGAATTACAAAAAGAAATATTACAAATTAAGCCAACGATTTATACGATTTGGACATCGATTTATTCTAATTTTGATATGTTGAGTCAAGGATTATCCTATAATGTTCGCGGTTATTTGTTAAAACCATATTCAAAAGCTCAAATGATGCAGCATTTGGATAAGTTTATGACCCGTAAGAAGAAATATACACTCTCTAGCCAATACAATAAACAATTTAGCGAAGGAATCAATAAAGCGATCCAGTACATCAAGAAAAGTTTTAAACAGAAAATAACTATTGACGATATAGCTAATCAAGTGTATTTAAATCCTCAGTATTTTGGACGTTTATTTCGCAAAGAGTTAGGTATTAGTGTGAATGATTATATCAATATTTTGAAAATAGAAGAATCATGTCGTCTTTTGCATGAAACGGATTTACCATTATATCGAATCGCAACAGAAGTAGGATTTGCGGATTCTTCCTATTTCACTAGAGTTTTTACGAAGTATTTGAACATGACACCGCATGAATATCGCAAACAAGAAGTAGGTAAATAGGCAAGTGGTTTGAGGCAATCCGTTTATAATAATGAATATGTGCACTCAATTCGTTAAGACTACTCTATGATATAATAAGAAAACAATGGAACTATTTCTGATTTTATTTATAGAGAAGAGAGGGAATGAACAATGTGGAAATCACCAGAAGAAAAGTCAGCTGTTTACAAATTATTAGTACAACAACAAGCTGCAATTATTGAAATCGAACATGATAAAATTGCTAATCTTGCCAATTCTTCTGCATTATTGGCAGATGCATTACCTAATACAGTGTTTGCTGGCTATTACTTATTTGATGGAGAAGAATTAGTCTTGGGACCTTTTCAAGGTAAGGTTTCTTGTACACGAATCAAGATGGGAAAAGGTGTTTGTGGGGAATCGGCTGAAAAGCGCGAAACATTGATTGTTGATGATGTAAAAAATCATCAGAATTACATCTCTTGCGATTCTGCTGCGCGCTCTGAGATAGTTGTACCAATGGTCAAGGATGGAAAATTACTTGGTGTTTTAGATCTAGATAGCTCAGTAACGCATGGCTATGATGAAATGGATCAGCAGTATTTAGAACAATTGGTATCGGTACTTTTAAAAGAGACAGACTTTTAGTAAAATATGAGCTTCTCTTTCGCTTAATTTATTTTTGCATGAGATAATTAGCGAAAATAGAGTGAGAGGATGATGAGCATGTTAGAAGTATACTTAAATTTTAAGGATGAAGCGGCCGATGCAATTACTTTTTACGAATCAGTCTTTGATGTTAAAAGTGAAGGTGTTATGACTTTTGCAGATGCACCTCAAGACCCTGAAAATCCAACGCCTGATGCTTGGAAATATTTGATTATCAATGCAACTATGACAATTGAAGGGGTACCTGTTATGTTTTCTGATGTGCCTGATGGAATGGGTTTGACCTTAATTGAAGGAAACAATGTTTCTCTTGTAATTAATACAGAAGACGAAGCCAAAATCGATCGGATTTTTAGTCGTTTAGCTGAAGGTGGTAAAGTAACGATGCCGCTAGGAGAAACATTCTGGTCTAAAAAATATGGCATGGTTGTTGATAAATTTGGCATCAACTGGATGCTTAATTATTTCGTTGAACCTTAATTTTGAACGCATCTAACTAAAATGAATAGGAGATCATCAATGGATTAGAAATAAGTAAATCTGTTGATGATTTTTTGTATCTAAAAAACGCTGAGAGTATATTAAGAAAAATCTACGTTTAAATTTGTTGAAATTTTGATATAATGATTTAGGAATTATATGAGGAGGAGAAGTTTGTGATAGGATACATCTATCTTTTTATTGCCATCATAAGTGAGGTCATCGCTACCAATTTGTTAAAAGCAACAGACGGATTTAGCAAATTATTGCCATCAGTCGAATGTTTGATTGCATATGTTGTTTGTTTTTATAGCCTATCTAAAGCAATTAAGTACATGCCGTTAAATGTCGCATATGCACTTTGGGGAGCAGTAGGGATTATCTTGATCACGATTTTTTCAGTGGTTTATTGGAAAGAGCAGATCAATACACCAACAGTAATTGGAATTGGTTTTATTGTGATTGGCACGATCTTAGTGAATACATTTGGAACAGGGCACTAATTATTTGATTGTGAACACTTGTTATAAGTGTTATCCAGTTGTAATTAGAAAGCTGAATAATTGGTATCTAATCCTTTAAAAAACAAGATAAATATGTTATACTAATCAAAGCGTATATTATGCTATTTAATCTTAACGGGGACGTTACGGATTCGACAGGCATAGTTGAGCTTGAATCGCGTTTCGTAGGTTACGTCTACGTAAAAACGTTACAGTTAAATATAACTGCTAAAAACGAAAACAATACTTTCGCTCTAGCTGCGTAAAAACAGCGGGTGAAGATCCTCCCGGCATCGCCCATGTGCTCGGGTAAGGGTCTCAAATTAAGTGGGATACGCTAAATTTTTCCGTCTGTAAAATTTAGAAGAGATTATCAGACTAGCGAGAGTTTGGGCCTGTTATGCGGCATGAACTTCAGCGAAGCCTTAAAATAGTATGACTATGAACGTAGAAGTTTAAGTGGCAATGTGTTTGGACGCGGGTTCGACTCCCGCCGTCTCCATTTATTTTATGGAGACAGACAGTAGAAACGTTGATGTACAGGTATTTGTACAGCGTTTCTGCTGTCTATTTTTTTGCATTGAAGTAGTTTTGTTTTACTGACCCACATAGTTAGCAAACAAGTTAGCTGTCCGATCTTTCTTCTCTTTTGAAATATGAGCATATATGTTCATGGTAGTTTGGATATCAGAGTGCCCTAAACAATCTTGAACCTCTTTTATAGATGTACCAGCTTCAAAGAGAATACTACAATGTGTATGTCGAAAGCCATGAGTGGTGATTTTTTTGCGTTGTACGCCATTGTTTCAGCATGCTTGTATTTTATCACCCATACTTACAACACGCGTAGAATTGCCTGTTTTTGGTGTTTGAATGATTAGTTTAGATTGTTCACCACTTTACGAATGCCAGTGAAAGCTAGCACACGGAATAATGAATAAATTTTCGGTTCCTTCTCTTTTTCTAAATAGCTAAAGAATAGTGTTAATTCCTCTTTAGTGTAGAAGTTCAGTTCTTTTTCCTCAACCTCATCTTTAACTTTTGGTCTTGTAACTAGCTTAGTCGGATTCATCGCAATTAGCCCAGTACGGATTGCATAATCAAATATCATGCCAGCATAGTTCATAATCATCTTAAAGCGTTTAAAACTCTTAGCCGATAAATTAATAGCATTCTGACAATGCTTAATTTCAATGTTTTCTATTCGCATCTGCCCAAAATATGGGAGAATGTGATTTTTGAAGATTCGCTTTATCTTTACGAAGGTACATTCTTTCACTGTGTTTTCACTCATTTAATATGTTATGTGCATGATTAGTCATAATTTCTTTATTTATATAAGTATTCACTTATAGTTCCTTTTTAATCCATTTATCATATTTATAATTTATCTAGTATATGATAAACTAAATTAGACAATAAGATAAATAAGAAGGAACAAAATGGCTGTTAATAGTAATTCAAGTATTGCCGGTGGTATTTCGGCTTCTTTTAGTCAGTCTGCTAGCGCATTAAATAGTATAAGTGTTTCTGTATCGGCTTCTAGCACCAATGTTTCAGGAAATGCTCCAGCTGTACAATCGCTCAATAACTATCAACAGGGATTAGCAGCATTATCTACCAGTGTTGTTTCAGCTGGTGATAACATTCATTCCGTTGCGAAAGAGTTTGAACGAATCGATCAGAATATTGCGCAATTAACAAAATTTAACCTTCCAGGAGGTTTTTCATGAGTGAAATCCAGAAACAACAAGAAATTGAACAAAAAAATTATCAGTTTAGGATTCGCTTGGAACAACTTCAAGAGGATCAATTAGCGATTAGAAAAGAGCAACACTACATAGAAGAGCAACAAGAAGAATTTTTCCAGTTACAGCAACAAGAACAGGCCGCGTATGATTTTGTCTTAGGAAACTGCGAAGCAGAAGAACGAGCCTTTTTCGAAGAAAGAGGAGATGAGGGTCTTCATCTTGCTAAAAAAGCCCAACGAGAATTTGATGAACAACTCCTTCTGCTAAAAAAAGATGAACGGACGTTGTTTGATCAAGAAGAAAATCTAAAGGCAGAGCAACAAGCTTTTTGGAAGACAACAGAGGGAAAAGAAAATGGGGCTTAAATTTTACGTAAGTGAAGCACAGGCACGAGCCTCACAAGCTTCTCAATTGACCAATCAAGCAAATCAGGCAATCACAGCGTTACAAGCAAGTATTCGACTGTTCTTATCCGCACCACTTTCTAGTAAAGCCTATGATTCAGCTAAAAATTATTTCATGGTCGCTTATACACCTTTATGTCAATCTGCTATAATGACAGGTGAAGCGTTGGAAAATGCCCATAAAAAGTTTCTTAGTGAATATCAAGGAACTGTTAGTGGAATCGATACGGATGAAGATTTGATTCTAGAAGAAATCAATTTGAGCAGTTGAAGCAGCGTTTAGATCAGCAAATGAGTACGGCTAAAACACCACGACCAGACTTAGAACGGAGATATATCAATGCCTGTGAAAGTATTGATAAACGTCGAGAAAAATTAGAAAAGTTTCATGCATACGATGGTCAATCAGCAAGTTTCTTTTCAGAATATGAAGCAAGTCAACAAGAGTTTAATACAGGATTGGCACAAGTGGCTAATTCTAAAGCATGGAATCCAGCAACAGGGACTTTTGATTTGAAACGTTTAGACATGACGTGGGCAAAACCAATCCATACACGTTGGAAGCAGCGTGAGAAAATGAAGCAACAAGTGAAAGATGCACAAGTAAAACAAGCAATTGGTAAGCTGGATGGGTATGAAATAATCAAAACTGAATTAGGTCATTGGTATATAATGAAAGATGGCAAAATTGTTTCTCCAGATAAATACCCAGAACTCTATGAACAATTAGAAACGTGTAAAGATTATTTAAATAAAGATCAGTACAAAGTTGAAGAATTAAAAGTGATGAAAAATGAAATGCCGCTTGCTCCTGGATTTGGCGGTATCTTAGGAAATCTAGGAAATGCTAGAAAAATAGCGGATGCTATTAAAAAAGGGACTGGAGCAGTAAAAGTTGGACAATCTATTGTGGATAAAATAAATAATGCACCTACTATCAATGCAGTAGATGAGACTTTGGAATTAGATAAGAGTCGTGAAGAAGGTAAACCTGCTAAGAAACATAAAGTCTTTGATTCAGAGAAAAGGAATCTGGATAAAGAAGGTGAGCCAAACTCATCTGCTGACTTATTAAATGATGATGCTTCAGTTAAGCAAAGGAGATACTATGGACCTGATAGTCTGCCAATTGAAGATATAGACTACAATCACCCTGACGACGGAACACATGAATTTCCCCATAGGCATCAGTGGGATTGGAATAAAAGACCACCTAGACAAAAAGGAGAATGGTAAAAATGAATATGGTACATGACTATGAAATAAAAAGCTATTTTGTAAATTTTGAAAATAAGGATATAGCTATTAATATTTCTGATGATGAGAAAGAAAAACAAATTATATTCCATAACTTTTTATGTTACAAATTTTATGATGAAATGCCTTACAGTATTATTTTAGATCTGGAAGAAAGAGCTTTAGATAAATTTTTTATTGAAAATAAAGAATTATTGATTCAAGGGAAAAAAAATGTATGGCCAATGCGGTATGATTCATTGGAAGAACTAGAAGAAGAAATAAGAAAAGATCATTTGACCTATCAGGTTTTATATTCTTCGTATGGAATGAATGGATGGGTTTTGGCTGAGCGAGTAGAAATTATTGATCTTAATTAACCTTTATCAACAGTTTTGCCAATAAAAATAGTACAGAATTTAAATAGTAAAAACCAGAAATCTTAAATTAACAAGATTTCTGGTTTTTACATATATGATGTTAAGTATTCATATTTTGTGTAATGTTAGTATACTTAATGAAAATGGGAATGAAGGTGTATGAATATGTTAGAAAAGTGGCGTGAATATAATCAAACTGATGTACCAAAAGATACTTATGAAGTTTCTGAAGTAGTACAAAATTCTGAAGGAACGGTTATAAAGCTAATGGGAGAAAAAAATAATATGAACATCACTTTCGGTTTTGTTGATTCTTTACGAATTACTGATGAAGGAAGACGGATACAAACATATAATGAAATTGAAAGCATTCAAAAGTATAGGGAAAATTTCATTGGCAATCCTTTATATAAAGTAGAACAATCAGAATATGTTGCGTGGATAAAAAAAGAGAGTGCTGGTTTTTGTGCTGATGTAGATCATTATGTAATTATCACGGAAAATGATCTTATTGATATATTGTCTACTTTTCCCCCAACAATCACAAATTATGTATAGCGCCCCACGCTAATGAGAATTAGTGAATACGAGTTTGAATACGATTCACATTCAATTGTTTGAAATGCTATGGAGGCTGTTTCAATTAATAGTATCAAAAGTGTACTGATTTATAGTGGATGAACCTCGTACCTTTAAATCCCATCGTCTCCATACGAACGAACATCCATACATACTGATTTAACAGTATTTATAGATGTTCTTTTTTATTATCAAAAATCAAGCGTAATCATTCTATATCTAAAAATATGAAAATATAGATTTTACACATTTAATTTGTATCCTAAGTAATTTTACAAAATCGTGATTATACATTTTGAAATCCAGTCTTTTTAATTCAAAAATTAAAAAGACTGGATTTGGAAATAGAACAAATAAAGTGAACTATACCGACTTCAGTAGACGTAAAAATTCTTTTGCTACACTTGAAAGAGTTAGATTTTTTTTCCAAACAATGTTGATGTTTGCAGTTAATGGTGGTGAAAAGGGAATAAAGGTTAGATTTGTATTTGCAGTATTTACAATATTATCAATACAAAGGACACTTGCAACACCTTCTTTTACCAATAATGAGGCATTATAGAGTAGGTTATACGTACCGATAACGTTAAAATGTTCGAGGTTTCCTCCAAGCCATTCAGAAAGTTGATTATCAACCAATGATTGATTTGAAATAAGTAATGGTGTTTGTTGAAGGTCTTTTGGTTGAATTGTTTTTTTATTGGCAAGACGATGTGATGTATTGACTAAAATTCCCCAATGATCAACTAAAGGTAGGCGGATATATTCGTATTTTTGTTTTTCAACAGGGTCAATCACTAGCCCAAAATCTATAAGTCCTTTATCAATTTTTTCCAATACATCATCGGCATTCCCACTATAAAGGTGTATATTGATCTCTGGATAGTTATCTCTTAGCTCATGTAAAATACCTCCAAGAAATTCAAAAGCCTGCGTTTCTCCACCGCCAATTGTTAGTTGGCCACTAATTATTTCACTTTTGTTGAGGTTTGTTGTTGTTGATTCAACTAAAGAAAGAATTTCTTGACCTCTTTTCATCAAATAAAGGCCATCTTCTGTTAATGTGATAAATCGATTTCCGCGAATAAATAGTGTAACGCCTAGCTCTTCTTCTAACTCTTTTAATTGTTTTGAAAGGGTTGGTTGAGAGAGATTTAAGGACTCAGCAGCTTTGCTAATTGTTTTTTCTCTTGCAACCGTGAGAAAGTAAGTTAATACACGAAGTTCCATTTTATTCTTCCTTCCTATAGTTAAAACGAATAGTTGCGTATTCTTTATTGGTATTAGTTAAGTATAACGGATTCAGGTATACTTTGGATAGTCGAAAATGAAAAATTCGTAGGAGGTAAAAGGAATGGCAACTAGTGATTTGCTGAAGAAGATTAGTAGGAAAGAGATTTTAAAAGATTCGCCTTTATTTAAAGAAATCCATTTGATAAAAAAGGATAATGAACGATTGATCATGATGTTGAATGCACAATATTGTCCTAATGAAGAAGTTATACGGTATCTAGAGAAAATTACTGGACAAACAATTGATTCGTCAGTAACGGTTTCCCAGCCTTTTTACAGTGATTTTGGTAAACATATTACGTTTGGAAAAAATATTTTTATTAATCAAAATGTGACATTTGTAGATTTAGGAGGAATTACAATTGAAGATCAAGTATTGATTGGTCCAGGGACTAGATTAGTCACAGTAAATCATTTAATTTCTCCCAAAAACAGGCGAGGAATCAAAGTAGAACCGATTTGTATTAAGAAGAATGCATGGCTTGGGGCAAATGTAACAGTCTTACCTGGAATTACAATTGGGGAAAATTCCATTGTTGCTGCTGATTCAACCGTAACAAAGGATGTTCCTGATAATGTAATTGTAGTAGGAAGTCCAGCTAAAGTGGTCCGGAAGATTGAGGAGGATGTTAACGTATAAGAAGATTTAGTTTGAAGGAACTGCTATGAACATGACATCGAATCAATTCAAAGTTATGTTCAACTCCTGCCCCACTCAACCTTAATGGGGCAGGAGTTAATTTTTTTTATCAATATTATTTGTGGTATTAACAAGTTATGCAATTAAATCTGTTATTACATTTCAAAATAGAGAAAGAGCTAAGCTGTTTTTTTAAGCTCACTAGGAAAAATTAGGGAGCAAAAATCCTTGCCGCTTTGTGTTAATATTACACTACCTTTAGCATATTGAATAGAGGTTTTAGAGGGAGGATATGCCGTTGACTTCTTCGTGATCTCAACGGCTCTTTCTTTTAGATTGCTATAATATTCAGATTCTTTAAAGGAGTCATAGACATCGCGAAATATTTTGCTAGATGCAGCTTCAGTTTCATTATAATCGATTAAACCAAATGAAACTAATGTCTCAAAAGAAGTCGGCTGATAAGTAATTTTGTCAGGAGTTAAGATTATCTTGCTTTCGATATCTCGCCATATTTTTGTTTCCTTATTGAAGATCCTAACTCTCGCTAAAGCAGCTCGCCTTACGGAGTTATTGTTATGAATTAGTTTTAGTAAATTTGCATCTGTTGTCGTAAGTTCAGACAAAATACTTGAAAACCGAGGGGATATTTTTGAATTTTTACGGTTATCGATCGTACCAGCAACTAATCTTGAAAAATACTCTCTCATATCCTCTTCATCCAATTGATACCGAGCATCTTCCATTATTTTTAATGCAATACCTAGTTTAGAAGAATCTCTGTTATTCTCGGGAATTTTGTTAGTTTCAACATTAATTTTCTCAACAAAATCTTTATAATTTTTTTCTGTAATTACATTTAATTTTCTTAAGGGATTCATGATAAAATTTACAACACCACCTAGACCTTGTCCAATTCCAACAGTAGCAGGTCCTAAAAGGTTGGTAAGCAGTTCTTTCGGAATCGCCTCAATATTTACAAATGATTTTTTATCTTTAGTCATAATTACATCTCCTTTTGCGTTTATTATAACAAATAGGGGATGATTTATCTATGAAACTTAGACCGCTTAAAAAACAAATTTGAATTTAAAACATTGGCTCGGACTTAATGGAAAATGATGGAAAAAATCCAGTAAAAATAAATAGATAGAATCACAGCACCTATAAAAAAACTTATACTAATATATTTATAGAGTTGTTCTCCCTTCTTTTTGTAAATAAATAGAAAAATGATGCCAATCAAAATAGAAATTAATGGATAAAGCATTAACATTTCCTCCTTTTTAATGACTATATACAGAAGTCAAGGATTTCATTACTGAAATCAAATTTTTTATGAATAAATCAATTGTATCACAGAGAGAGGCAGACATCAGAGGAATTTTAAAAGAATGGAAGTTGTTCGATCTGAGTAAAAAATAGGCAGAGCGTGGAATCTGGATAAACGCTCCAGACCCATTCTCTACCTATTTTTTAGAAAAGTGATTATTATTTACTTACTTTCTTTTTTAGGAAGTTGTAGAAGATTAATAGCCCAACCACTAAAACTGAAAAAATAACCGAAATTTTTTGAATAGTCGTTTTTCTATAAGAAATGCGAATATTGTGAACACCTTGTCCAAGTTTAACTGTGACTAATCCCTCTTTATTATAAGTAGGAATTACTTTTTGATTCACTTGAACCTCGTAGCCTTTGTAATAAAATTTAGGCAGCTGAACTTCCTGAGCACCGTTGATTTGCGCAGAATAATAATCAACATTGTATTCATTTCTTTCGTGGTGAGATGAATCAAGAGAGGGAACACCATCAATAAATAATCCGGGAGAAGCAAAATACTTTTTGAAATCGGTATCTTTTACTAAATATTCCTTACCGTGGCCGATTTCCGATTCGTAAAAATCAGTAAAATTTTCATCTGTTACAGTTATGTTGTTTTGAATATTGCTTTGCGTCAAATTATTGATATTAAAACCCATGGTTAAAAAACTAGCTAACGCCATTAATATAAGCACATCTTTTCTTGATAAGATAAGAAATTGTTCAATCAAACAAACCGCAAGCAAACTAGCAGAAAAAGAAGTAAATAACAATAATCTCCAAGGAAATTGAATGGTCGCTAAAATTGAAACTTTAAAAAATCCCCATGGAAAAATAGTTGTAGACACTAAACTAAAAAAAATAGTGGCAAGTGTAAGACGTTTATTGACAAGCGTCAATTTTCGATAACTAAAAATGGCGGTTACGATAGCAACTAAAAGTAAAAGACCAATATTAGGAGCTAGTTCAGTGAATGGTGCGCTCATATTTGCAAGGCTATTCATAAATAAGTTGCTTAAGTTAAAATTTAATCCACTAGCCCATAATGTTGTATTGGCAAAATTAAATGTCAAATATCTTATTTGTTCCAGATAAGGAAATACGAACCAAGCAGATAATCCAAGGGATAATAGCCCGGCTTGAACCAAACTTTTTATCTGAGCTTGTTTACATTTTTTCCAGTTGATTACTATGAAGAGAAGAAGAAAAATAAACGAGTAGAAGGCCGTAATCAAGTGACTAGCAATCAATAAACTCATTCCGATTCCTAACAGTTGCCAGCGGTGCCTGTTGCTATAAAAAATGGAATAAATACCAAGTATAAATAAAGGTAAGAAAATAAATGCTAATGTTTCGCCAAGTGCAGCGCGAACAGACTGATCTATCAAGCGATAGGTGGAAAGAGTATAAAAACAAGAAAATAATAATGCCAATTTCTGTGATTTTTTTACAGAATATAGAAAATAATAGGACGTAGAAGCAGTTAAAAAGCTAAGTAGTAACTGATACAAATAATAGGAGGGGACAAAAGAAATCCCTATAATCCTAAAAATAGCGAAAGGTAACAATAGAATGGAGGGATAAAATAGATCTGCTCCATAACCAAAGTTTAATCCCATCGTAGGAAAAACTCGTGGGAAAAAATCTAAGTGTTTCACTGCTTGAGAATAGTTTTCCAATCTTGTTCGATGAAATAAAAGATCATCTTGACTAAAAATAAAGTTATTAAAAAAATAAGGAAAAATAGAGATAATGCTAATCCATAATAATGCGATTAAAAGAGTGATTTTTGTTTTTCTATATTGTGTGTTCAAGTAAATTCGCCTACTTTATATTTTTTCTTTATTTTAACAGAATTTATAGAGAGATATGGCATATTTGTCTAAAGATAAGTTGTTCATTGAAAAATTATTTTTGATCAAAGGGGACTTTAGAATAGATAAAAAGCTCACTTAATCAATAGATTAGTGAACTTATCAGACAATAAGTCTGGTTTTTTTTAATAAAATCTTCAATAAATAGTCAAATAAAAGATTTTCAAGTACTTTAGGGTTGAAATTTGTAACATGATGTAGTATTATAAATGTACCCTAACAGTATTTTCATTTTACTCAATCCGAGTAATACTCCTTATCCCACCTTGAAAGAGGTGGGATATTCTTTTTTGAATTTTTTTAACTTTCTTTTAATAAGCCAATAGTGTAGTTATTTAATATTTTTTCGCTGTCTCTCTCATGAGTCAACATTTTCACTTCTTTTTTCACGTTGTTTGCATGATTGATATCACCAGCATTTTCCAGCAAATGAATAAAGTCGTATACACGCTCCATATAGACAGGTTCTCCGTCAAGAAGATAATTTAAAAGATTCGTTAAATATTGCAAGTTTAATTTGAAATTGTAGTTTTCATTTTGTTTATCTTGTTTTTTTGCTAATTTAATAAACTTTTCTGCACCGTTATAATCTTTTGCGTATAATCGTAAAGTAATTAGATTAATTAAGATATTGTGAGCAAATTTCTTTGTGGTAAAATCACGTTGTTCTTCATATTTAATTGGAAACATTTTAGCAACAAGTAAATCCGCTTCTTTGGCATTAAAAAATCGAATAAGATTGCTTGTAATCACGTAATCATATTGAAGATAAAATGATTTATTTAACAGTTCTTCTAAAGTGTTGGTAATTTCTTCAGAAGATATCTCATCAATCTCAGGCCAATGATCATGGAAAAAATTTTTAATCGCAATATAATTTGATAATTCTCGTAGTGTCTTATCTTGTTTACTTTTTAAAGAGAAATAATAGTTAAGAAGTTTTTGTTTAGTACTCTTATTTTCTAAATGATTAGCACAATAATAAAAGTATTTTCTAAAATCTTGTTGTTCTTTATCAAATGTTGCAAAATTAAAAAATTCTTCAGCATTAACGGATATATGGCTAAGTATTTCTTCTAGCTCACTAACCTTCAAAGAACGGCGTTCACTTTCAATCTTAGAATAAGTCGATGGATCAGTATAATCTGGCATCATTTCTTTTTGAGTAAGCTTTAATTTTAATCTAAAAAAACGTAAAGTATCTATGATATTCAAGGATTTCCCTCCTTTATTATGCGATTATAGCATAGAATCAATGCGAAATTCCTTTTTTTTATAAAAAGTTCTAAGATTTTAATATTTTATATGCTAATTTCGCATTTTAAAAATTTTTACTTTCCATTTTGAACTTTGTTTGCTATTCTTTACTTAAGGAAAATTATTTGTTTGCAAACACTGATTTTTTTTAAATTGAATAGGAGGTGTTCTTAATGGTTTCTTTTTTGGCTTTAATGTCGGGAGCTATTAGTGTCTATGTGATCTGTGCAGGAGGCTAGAAGTATATATATTCTATTGAATTTTAAGTTATCAAAACCAATTTTGCAAACAAGCAATTTAACTAAAAAAACTAAAAATGTATAAGTAAAAAGTGCGTACCAAAAAAAGTGCAAATAATAGCTTCTGATTTACTTTTCCTGTTGAATGAAGTAAATCAGAGGCTGTTATTTATTTTTAACTGTCTTTTTCTAAATCATCGATGGGCGCTGTTGGAATGATATAGTGTTCTATACCATATTTAGTTGCAAGAGCTTTTGAAAACATTCTTTCTTGAACTACTTTCATATAATTAAAAAAGTCAATTTCAGTTGTAGTTGGCTGTTCTCTTGATAAAATTTCTTTGTCGTATGTCAATGCGATAGCTTCTGAAAAATAATAAGAGTCGTTTTTAGAGATAGAAAGTCTCACTGTATCTCCAAATAGGATATTGTTTTCTTCAGAAAATGAATCTTTTTTCAAGTTGATCAACCATGTATTGTGAAAAGTTGTCCTTATTTTAATTAAATGTTGTTCCATTATTTTTCTCCTCCAGTTGAGTCATTAATTAGTGTACTGTTCTATTATATCAAATGGTAGATAATTTCAAACATTAAGTTTGATAGTAGTCTGTTAAGATTGATTATAGTTGGAAAGAACAGTCTATATCAACATTTTGTCTAGAAACTTTATAATCGAATTTTTGACGATAGGGATTTCACGGCTGATTTGTCTCACTAGCAATCTTTTGGTATGATGAAAAGATTGAATAAAGCAAAGGAGTTAAGGACATGAAAAAAATTACAACTAAACTGTTTATCACACTATTAGAAAATAAAGAAGACCGGTTTGCAGTTATTATCAATCACTGGTTTTATTACATAGAAAAAGGACGTATCTATCGATTCCAACAACATAATAATACAAAAATGCTAGCCATGTTAGGTTCGTTCTATGAAGACGAAATCGGTAGTGAGACGATGATCATGGAGTTAAAAAAAAGTATTATCAACCAAATTCAATATGATTGGTTTACAGATGTTTGGAAAGAAACAATCGTTGAACGAATTAGCCGTTCTTCTTATGATTTAGAAGCTTTCTTTTTTTAAAGAGTGGAAAAGAAAAATCATAGTGCATATCATTTGTAAAAGTAAAAATAGGATAGTAATATAAATCTATCCTAACATTAAACTTTTTTTCATTTACTCTCATGAGTAAAACTCCTTCTCCCATCTTCGATTGAAGATGGGATTCTTTTTTCGTCAGAAAAAGTTCACTCTAAAATCAGTTGTAATTTTCGTTTTTTTTTGCTAAGATTAGTGCATATGAATAAAAATGGTTGGGCGCAAGCTTCAAGGATCAGGTTCTTCAAGGGGTGAGAAGAATGGTTTTTTGAACTTACGCCCTTTTTTTCATTTTCCGATTAAATGAGGGAATAAGTTGTGTTTTTAGTAAATAGAAGCACAAATTATGCCCTTTTTGATTGTAATAAAAAGGGATACGTTCAATAATAAGGTTGAAGAATAAGTAGTCAAATGATAGGGGTGAAAAAATGGTTTTAGAAGCATTAGATAAAATTCGTGACGCTGAAGATAACGTTGAAAAAATGAGACAAAATGCAAAAGATGAACTTAATGTTTATGAGCAAAAAAAAGCCGATGACTTCAAGAAAAAACAAGAAGAAAGCCAAGAAAAAGTCAAGATGTTACTTCGCGAGTTAGAAACACAAAAAAATGAACAACTACAAAAAGAAAAGGACATTTTGCTAAGTGAAGCAAAAATCCAAAATCAAGATTTTAGAGAAAAATATGAAAAGAACAAAGAATCTATCATTGATCACGTAATAGAAAGGGTGAAAAAAATCTATGGCAGTCAATAAAATGGAAAAAATGACGATTATAGCTGCAGCCGAAAAAGAAGAAGCGATTCTTCAGGCCATTCAAGGGATGCAGGCAATCGAAATCAAAGATTTTTTTCATTCAAGTGTAGATAGCTCTTATATAGAAAAACATTTTTCGGCAACATTGGTAGAAGGAGACGAAACTCAAAAGAAACAGTTCCAGACAATGTTGACTGAGATCCAGGAGTCACTAACGTTTATTGAGCGATTCTCCGAAAATACTTCAAAGAAGAAATCCTTTAAAAGACAAATTCGTACATTAAGTTCTTTAGAAAAAGACTTTGATGTGTTTAAAATCAACAGATATTTAAAAGAAATAACCTCACTCAAGAATAGGCTGACAAAGATCGAGACGATCAGAAAGGATTTACTGTCAAAAGAAAACTGGTTAGCCCGTTGGCAGTATTTAGACATTATTCCGAAAAAAAGTGTTCTAGAAAGTAGTAATATCTTGCTAGGATCAATCAATTCTGCCAATCGGATGGACTTTCTGTCAGATTTAAAAAAAGTTTCATCGATTTATGTAGAAGAAATCTATCATAGTCAAAATCATGTCTACTATAGCTTGATTTATCTCAAGGATCAGTCTTCTGACGTGGATGAAATCACAGCTCGATATAGTTTTAATCAATTTGATTATCCATACGATATTTTACCAAAAGAGGCATATCAACAGAATAAAGAAGCAATAGCTGCACTTGTTATGGAGGAGAAACAATTAAAAAATGATTTAACTTCTTATCGAGACCATTTAGAAGAATTATATTTAGCAGAAGAAATGACCTATGCGTATATCCATCGTGAAGACGCAAAAAAACATTTATTGAATACTTCTTACTTTTTTATTATGCAAGGCTGGATTCCTATTGAGGAGAAACGAGAGTTAGCTACTGTATTAGAGGATGCATTACCGAAAGATGAAGTGTATATTTCTTTTGATACGCCATCAGCTGATGAGATTCGAGAAGATATTCCAGTGAAACTAAAGAATAATTCTATAGTAGCACCATTTGAGATGCTTACTGAAATGTATAGCTTACCCAAATATGACGAAATAGATCCAACGCCGATCATGACGCCGTTTTATATGGTATTTTTTGGCATGATGGTGGCAGATATTGGCTACGGATTACTGATGCTTGTAGGTGCATTCCTTGCGTTGAAGTTAATGGTCTTACCTCGAGGAATGAAGCGTTTTGCAGACTTTTTCCTGATTTTATCGTTTCCAACGATTATTTGGGGTTTTATTTACGGCTCTTTTTTTGGCGCTGCTTTACCCAAAATACTATTTGGCGTTCAGTTGCCGTTTCCAATTTTATCAACGACTGAAGATGTGAATACGATTTTGATCTTATCTGTTATTTTTGGATTTATTCAATTGTTGACAGGTCTGATGGTTAATGGCATCGAACTAACGAAGCGAAAACGTTACTTGGACAGTATTGGTGAAAGTTTTGCTTGGCAAGGTTTATTGATAGGAATTTTGATTGTAGTCTTAGGTATGTTGCTATTTCAAAATGATGGTTTGGTTACGGCTGGAATAATTGTGGCGGTCATTTCTGCTTTGTCAATCGTGATCGTACCAATTATTCAAACGAAGTCAAAGGTCAAAGGACTAGCTAAAGGTCTCTATGGATTATATGGTTTGACCGGTTATATTGGGGATTTAGTCAGTTATACTCGACTGATGGCTTTGGGAATCTCGGGAGGAAGCATTGCCGCTGCCTTTAATATGTTAGTAGCGTTTATGCCGCCAGCTGCACGATTTACGGTGGGAATTTTATTGATCATCGCATTACACGCGTTGAATCTATTTTTAAGCTTGTTAAGTGCTTATGTTCATGGTGCACGTCTACAATATGTAGAGTTTTTCGGAAAATTTTATACAGGCGGCGGTCGAGCCTTTAAACCGCTAAAGACAGAAGAGAAATATATGAATATTGAAAAAAAATCAAAAGTAAAAGAATAGTGGAGGAATAATAACATGATAGATTACTTAATTAATAATAATGGTGGAATTCTTTTTGCAGTATTAGGAATGGCGATGGCAACGATTTTAGCAGGGATTGGTTCAGCGAAAGGTGTTGGTTTTACAGGAGAGGCGGCCGCGGCCTTAACAACTGAACAGCCTGAAAAATTTGGACAAGCATTGATTTTACAATTATTACCTGGTACACAAGGATTATATGGTTTCGTTATCGCATTCTTGATTTTTATCAATTTAAACAATGATATGACGATGGTTCAAGGTCTGGATTATTTTGTAGCATCCTTACCAATCGCCTTTGCAGGTTTATTTTCTGGAATCGCCCAAGGTCGAGTAGCAGCAGCTGGGATACAAATTTTAGCGAAAAAACCTGAACATGCAACAAAAGGGATCATATATGCTGCTATGGTTGAAACATATGCCATTCTTGGGTTTGTTATCTCATTCTTACTTGTCCTAAATGTGAAGTAGTAGGAGGAAAAAAATGGATGCAATCGAAAAAATTGTCGAACAAATTCTAGAAAAAGGTCAAAAAGAAGTTTCAGAACGAAAGAAAATTGAACTAGATCGTATCAATCAAGAGTATCAGGAACAGAAAGAAGCATTATTTTTACAAGAAAGTAAACTGATTGAAAAAAATCAAGAACAAACGAATAAAGCTTTTAAACAAAAAGAAAATCGTCAGCAACTGGAAATCAAGCAATCGATCTTGAATCAAAAGCAAGGATATCTGGAGCAGCTTTTTACAGAAGCCGTTGAACGAATGAATCATTGGACAGAAAGTGAATTTCAAACATTTGCAGAGCAAATCATTAATCAGCTACCAATAGAGGGCAAGGCTTACTTAAAATTAGGTTCGTTTTCAAAAGGAAAGTTGTCTGAGCAGTGGATAGTTGAACATTCTAATGAAATTTTGACGTTGATACTGGAAAAAGAAGAAGTTCCAAATGATGGCGGGTTTATTGTAGCAAAAGATGGTATCGAATATAATTTTTTATTTTCCAGTCTAATGCAAGAAATTAAAAAAATGGAAAGTTTTAAAATAGCAGAAATGCTGTTTCAATAAAACAAGTTGCTCCACCTTATATGATGGGAGGATCATAACGAATGAAAGAAACTGCATATAATCAAATCAACCCTTTGATTCGTCTTAAAGAAACAGAACTTTTGAGTAGTGCTCAATATGAACAACTATTAAATGCAAAAAACACTGATGAACTAAAAGAGTTATTAAAAAATACTGTTTATGGAACATATATGACGGAAGATTTTTCTGAGCGTTTTGAATATATTTATTCAAAAGAAAAAGGCAAACTTTATGAATGGTTATATGAAATGGCTCCAGAGCCAGAAGTGATCACAATATATACTTCCAGAGCAACATTTCATAACTTGAAAGTTTTGACAAAAGCTGAGCTGACAGGTCAAGATTTAGACTATCTATTTATTGACGATGGACGATATTCGATAGAAACACTGAAAAGTGCGATTCGTACCCGTGTTTCCAATGAATTGCCGCAAGCGTTGATGAACGCAATTCTTGAAGTGCTAGATTATTTTCAAGAATCGAACACTCTTCAGGCAATCGATATCATTTATGACCGAAATTTCTTAACATTTCAACGACAATTAGCTGAAAAATTAGGAGATAAAGATATACTAGCTGAAGTTACCGCTTTTATTGACTTGACGAATATTTCTACCATGGCCAGAGGAATCATACAAGGTCAGCATGAAAATTTTTTATCAACAGTTCTATCTAGTTCAGGAAGTATTCCTAAAGCGGTGTTTTTAGACTATACAGAGCAATCATTAATTTCTTTTACTGATTTTGTTTTGAGCACGACCTATGGTGGGATGTTAGCGCCAATCGTCTCTGGGGAAACGAAGGAAATAGATTTAGTTGCTTTTGAAAAGGTAAAAGATGATTATTTGACTAGTCTTTATGACAAAGCGAAGATCATGGCTTTTGGTCCATTACCGCTGCTTGCTTTTTTAAATGCTAAGGAAGTGGAATGGAAGAATCTGCGTTTGATTCTAGTTAGCAAACGAAGTAACTTTCCTATAGAAGTCGTGAGAGAAAGGATGCGGATAACAGATGACGTATAGTATAGGCGTAATCGGCGACAGAGATTCTGTTATGCCATTTAAACTTTTTGGCTTTGAGGTAGTTTATGCCGTTTCATCCAAACAAGTTAGAGAGACGATTGAATCAATGGCGAAAAATAATTTCGGTGTTATTTTTATCACAGAAGATGCTTCTGAATTAGCAATTGAAACGATTGAACGATATAAAAGTGAAGTTACACCAGCAATAATTTTGATTCCAAGTCATAACGGAACAAAAGGTATTGGACTGAAAGAAATTCAGGATAATGTGGAAAGAGCGGTTGGACAGAATATTTTGTAGGACGTTAGAATGTTGTTCAGCTTTATAGTTGGTCTAGCTTCACGAGCCAGTTTTTTTCGGCAAATAGATAAAATTAGGTAATGATAAAGAACATCATTGAATGATTTTCATGATTTGTTCAATAAATATACGGGCACGTTCAGCTTTTCTGAATAGGAGGAATGAGTTTGCAAACTGGTAAAATTATTAAAGTATCTGGTCCTTTAGTTATGGCGGAAAATATGTCTGATGCAAGTATTCAGGATATTTGTCATGTCGGGGAACTAGGTGTAATAGGAGAAATCATTGAGATGCGCGGAGATGTTGCATCGATTCAAGTATATGAAGAAACAACAGGGATTGGACCTGGTGAACCAGTTGTTACAACTGGTGAAGCACTGTCAGTTGAACTAGCACCTGGATTGATTTCCGAAATGTTTGATGGGATTCAGCGTCCTTTAGATACATTCGCTGAAATAACAGAAAGTAATTTCTTAAGCAGAGGTGTTCAAATTCCAGCTTTGGATAGAACCAAAAAATGGCTATTTGAACCGACCGTTTCCATAGGAGATGAAGTATCAGCAGGGGATATTATTGGATTTGTTCAAGAGACAAAAGTGATTCCTCACAAAATTATGGTGCCCTTTGGCATCAGCGGAACAGTGGTAGATGTTAAACAAGGTGAGTTCACGATCGAAGAAGTCGTTTATGTAATTAAAACAGAGCTGGGTGAAAAAGAATTTACAATGATGCAAAAATGGCCTGTCCGCCGTAGTCGTCCGATTTTAGAAAAATTAAATCCGGATGTGCCGTTACTTACAGGACAGCGTGTGATCGATACTTTCTTCCCTGTGACTAAAGGTGGAGCTGCTGCAGTTCCAGGGCCTTTTGGGGCTGGTAAAACAGTGGTACAACATCAAATTGCTAAATGGGCAGATGTTGATTTAGTGGTCTATGTAGGCTGTGGTGAGCGCGGTAATGAAATGACAGATGTATTGAATGAATTTCCTGAGCTGATTGACCCAAGTACAGGAGAATCTGTAATGGAACGAACTGTGTTGATCGCAAATACCTCTAATATGCCTGTAGCAGCTCGCGAAGCATCTATCTATACAGGAATCACAATTGCGGAATACTTCCGTGATATGGGCTATTCTGTAGCGATTATGGCTGACTCGACTTCTCGTTGGGCGGAGGCTTTACGCGAAATGAGTGGACGTTTGGAAGAAATGCCGGGGGATGAAGGATATCCTGCCTATTTAGGGAGTCGTCTAGCAGAATACTATGAACGGGCGGGTCAAGTTGTAGCATTAGGAAAAGATCATCGCGAAGGTAGTATTACAGCGATTAGCGCGGTATCTCCATCTGGTGGGGATATTTCTGAACCTGTTACGCAAAATACATTACGTGTTGTAAAAGTGTTCTGGGGTTTAGACGCGACATTGGCACAAAAACGTCACTTCCCGTCAATCAACTGGCTGCAAAGTTATTCATTGTATGATTCTGAGGTTGGCAAATATCTAGATCAACAATTACAAGTTGAGTGGTCTGAGATGGTTACAGAAGGAATGCGCATTTTACAAGAAGAGTCGCAATTAGAAGAAATCGTTCGTTTAGTTGGTATTGATTCATTGTCTGATAAAGACCGTTTAACTTTGGAAGTTGCTAAATCGATTCGTGAAGATTATCTGCAGCAAAATGCCTTTGATGATGTGGATACGTTTACTTCGAGGGAAAAACAATATAAGATGCTACATTTGATTTTAACTTTTTATAAAGAAGGACAAGCGGCATTAAGTTTAGGAGCTTATTTATCAGAAATTATGGCAGGAACAATTGGTCTAAGAGATCAAATTGCTAGAAGTAAATATGTACCAGAAGAAGATATTGATCAATTAGATGGCTTAGCTGATGAAATAAAACAAACGTTAAAACAAATTATCGCAGACGGAGGGATGGCAAATGATTAAAGAGTACCGTACGATCAATGAAGTTGTCGGTCCCTTGATGATCGTTGAAAAAGTTGAAGGAGTTAAATACGAAGAATTGATTGAAGTTCGCATGCAAAATGATGAAATTCGGCGTGGACAAGTTCTCGAAATCAATGGGGATAAAGCAATGGTTCAGATTTTTGAAGGAACCAGTGGAATCAATCTGCGTGATTCAAAAGTTCGCTTTTTAGGTCATCCTTTAGAATTAGGTGTATCAGAAGATATGGTAGGGCGAATTTTTGATGGTTTAGGTCGACCAAAGGATAATGGTCCTGAAATTTTACCTGAAAAAATGGTAGACATCAATGGAGAAGTAATCAATCCAGTTGCCAGAGATTATCCAGATGAATTCATTCAAACAGGAATTTCTGCGATCGATCACTTGAATACATTAGTTCGTGGACAAAAATTACCAGTATTTTCTGGATCAGGATTGCCACATAAAGAATTAGCAGCACAAATTGCACGTCAAGCAAATGTTCTAAATAGCGATGAAGAGTTTGCCGTTGTTTTTGCAGCAATCGGAATTACATTTGAAGAAGCTGAGTTTTTCATGGAAGATTTCCGCCAAACAGGAGCGATCGATCGCTCTGTAATGTTCATGAATCTAGCGAATGATCCTGCGATCGAACGAATCGCTACGCCGAGAATGGCGCTGACTGCCGCTGAATATCTAGCCTACGAAAAAGGCATGCATGTGCTAGTGATCATGACAGATATGACGAACTATTGTGAAGCGTTACGTGAAATTTCAGCAGCGCGTCGGGAAGTACCAGGGCGTCGCGGCTATCCAGGTTATCTGTATACCAATTTAGCTACTCTTTATGAACGGGCTGGTCGTATTCGTGGGTTAAAAGGCTCAGTAACTCAAATTCCAATTTTAACGATGCCGGAAGATGACAAAACACATCCAATTCCCGATTTAACTGGCTATATTACAGAAGGCCAAATCATTTTATCCAGAGAGTTGTATAAGAGCGGAATTCAGCCGCCAATCGACGTTTTGCCGTCATTATCCCGCTTGAAAGATAAAGGGACAGGTGAAGGGAAGACACGCATCGACCATGCGCCTACAATGAATCAGTTGTTTGCAGCCTATGCTCAAGGAAAACAAGCAAAAGAATTAGCGGTTGTCCTTGGTGAGTCGGCTTTATCTGATGTCGATAAAATCTATGCAAAATTTGCTGATCGATTTGAAAAAGAATATGTCAATCAAGGATTTTATACAAATCGCTCAATCAATGAAACATTGGATTTAGGATGGGAATTACTATCGATGTTACCAAGGACTGAATTGAAACGTATCAAAGACGATATGCTAGACGAATACTTGACTGAAGGAGAGTGATCGATTATGGTGCGTTTAAATGTAAATCCTACTCGAATGGAACTCTCTCGTTTAAAAAAACAGCTTGGAACCGCAACTCGGGGACATAAATTGTTAAAAGATAAGCAAGATGAACTGATGCGCCGTTTTATTTTACTGGTCAAAAAAAATAATCAGCTGCGGATCGATGTGGAAGAAGAGTTAACAGCTGCATTAGCTAGTTTTGTATTGGCGAATGCGACATTAAATGAAGCCTTTATTGAAGAATTGGTGGCTATTCCAGCAGATGATATTACTCTTGATGTGATCGAAAAAAATATCATGAGTGTGACAGTTCCAATCATGAATTTCCACTATGATGCAACTGTAACAGAGGCACCACTAAATTATGGCTATCTAAATTCTAATGCAGAACTGGACGGTGTGTTTGCTAAGATTTCGACTATTTTACCCAAATTATTAGAATTAGCGGAAGTTGAAAAAACTTGTCAGTTGATGTCAGAAGAGATTGAAAAAACTCGTCGTCGGGTGAATGCATTAGAATACATGACGATTCCTCAACTAGAAGAAACGATTTATTATATTCAGATGAAGTTGGAAGAAAACGAACGGAGTGAGATCACTCGTTTGATTAAAATTAAAAATATGGGAAGCAATGCTTGATACTTATAATAAAGGAAGTAGCGTGCTTTTACGTCATTTATTAAGAATTAGAGGGTAAAACAAAACTATTTTTTTAGTTTTGTTTTACCCTCATTTTTTTGGATATTCATGACTTTGTACTGTCCATAACTGATCTGTAATAGTTGAAATGAATGAGATGCCAGCATCAGTCTGCCCGTTTGTAAATACGGTCAAAATAAAAGGATGCTCCGTTTCTAAGATGCCGATATCATGCAGAAAACCTTCATAAGAACCAATCTTATGTGCAACTTTTCCTGATGTTGTTGGTGTATCCATTCGTTCATGGAAAACTGTATTTTTCATGTAATCATAGATTGTTTGATACTCTTGATTTGAGGCTTTTTCATCATATAAAATCTTAAGGATTTTTGCCGCATCTTCAGAAGTAAACTTCGCATCATCCCAATCCGTTTCTTTTTGCAAAAAATGAGCGTAGAGTGCTTTTTTGGCTTCAACGCCACCGCCAAAGGTATCATACAACATATTTTTAGCAATATTATCTGAATAGGTGATGTTATATTCTTGCAATGTTCTTAACGAATATTTTGGTTGAATATCATTGATAATAATACCCGTACCATCTTCGTAGTCTTCTTTTTCATTAAAAGTAAGCTGATCATCCCACTTTAAACTACCAGCTTGAACTTTATCAGCAATCATCATAGCTAAAGGTACTTTAATTGTGCTAGCACTATAAAATTCCTTTTCCCCATTAACTGAGATCTGTTTTCCAGTTGTCAGATCGACATAAGTCATGCCCACATCGCCTTTAAACGTTTTCGCAGTATCAGTCATCACTTGTTCGATTTTATGATAAAAATTCGTCAGTTCTGGGCTGTTTATTCTTTTTGTTTCCGGATTTTTAACTGCAGAAGCAGAGGCAGTTTTTATTGGAACGCTAATTTGTTCGCTTGTTTCTGTCCCATTTGCGTAATCTACTGTATGGGTAGAAAAAAAGAACGATACAATCAAAAAGAAACAAATAGAGAAAATCATCCCATATAGAGTCATTTTCTTTTTTTCCAAATACTTTTCGTTCCTTTCAAAAAAGTAGAATTGTAATAATCATATCAAAGAATCATTAAAACCAATTAAATTTCTATAAAAGGTTTAACTAAAAATACGATCATACTCATTTAATCATTTTTTTTATTGATTTGCAAGGTAAGTTAAAGTACGAAAATCATAGAATGTTGATTTGTGGTAAGTGAACCAGAGTGATGTCTGTTCCTAACAGGAGTGGAATTATTTTTTGTGTAGAAATAATATAAGAGATTTAATTGAAGAGCAATTGATAGTCAATGATCGTCAAATAACCGAAGTGGGTCAAAGAAAATAGAAGACAGAAAGAGAAAGAAAAAATAGTATGAATTAAAAATAAGGGCTAAGATCGATTGATTACAATCGTCTAAGCCCTTGTTTTAAATTAGAAAGCTGTTGATTGTGGTTTTCTAATTGTTGTTTTAACTGTTTTGTCTCTTTTATCAACGACTCACCAATTGTTGTATCCTTCACTTTCAGACGTTTCAGCCGTCGATCGACGATTTGCCTTGTCGAAATTATATCATCATTTTTTTGAATCGCCGTTTCTTTGTTCGAAAATGGTTTATGAGCAGCTAACTGCATGCCAAAAGAATTATATAAAAGCGTATAACCGCCAATTCCAGTCACTTTTTGATAGGCTCGCGAGAACCCACCATCAATAACAATCATTTTACCATCAGCTTTAATCGGCGATTCCCCTTTGATCTGCTTCACAGGCGTATGTCCATTAATAATATGAGCATCTGCTTCATTTAGATCAAAAGCACTTAAAATTTGCTGACAGATTTCAGAATTATTCCTCAGTTCATAATAAGCATTTTTTTCTTCTATATGCGTTTCAGTTTCTTGGATAAAATAACGTTCAAAAGTTTTCATTGCTTTTTTCCCAAAGAGAGAAGAACTTTCCCCACACCACAGATACCACACGACATCAGTTGCAAAATCTTCGGACTGCCATCGTTGTGCAAAGGCTTGTTTAATCGCTGTTTCAAAAAAGTCGAGTAAGCTTCTACCTGCATAATTTTGTCCATTAAAGAATGCAGATTGGAAGGAGCCGTCCGCATTAAGAGGAATACAGCCATGAATCAACAAGTTGTGATTATAGGAAAGATAAAGTGAACCTTTTTCTATAAGAAATGCCATATGTTGATTTAATTTTTGAGAGTGTTGGAATTGCTGTAGTAAATCATTTATGATAAATTCTTCTTCTTTTGATAGCTTATAGGGATCGTGCCAATCAACTGTTTGAAAACAAGTGTTGATCAATTGATAGGAATGACTATCAATCGTAATACGGTCATTTTGAATTTTATCTAAGAGCAATCGATGCTCCATTTGAAATTCAGGACGACGTTTAATAAGCTGACCTTCTAATTTTTCTTGAATGATTGCCATCGCTTGTTGAATGTTCATCGCATCAGTTATTTCAGTTATCGTAAGTTTTCTATACGGATTTTTCTTTGGGAGAAAATGAAGGTTCTCCTGAAAAGTTTTTCGACTGTATGATTTTAATAAATTTAGATCGATCCCGTATGCATTTTCCAAAAGATCAAGGTTGCCGTAGCGGGCACAGATTCTCAGAACATTAGCTAAACAAGCTTTAGAACCACTCACAGCACCTAACCAAATAATGTCGTGATTTCCCCATTGGATATCAAGTGAATGATAATCAATCAAACTATCGATTATTTTATCAGGATGAGGACCTCGATCATAAATATCACCGATGACATGAAGATGATCGATCACAAATTGTTGAGTCAAATAGGCTAAATCTTCTATAAAACGTTCTGCTTCACCAAGGTCGATGATTTTTTTGATGATTTGTCGATAGTAGGCTTTTTTATCGGTCGTTTCATCGTATTGATAAATTAACTCTTCTAAAATATAGGCATAAGTTTCGGGTAAGGCTTTGCGAACTTTGGAGCGGGTGTATTTACTTGAAGAAAATCGAACAATAATCAATAAATGTTCAATTGTGTCAAACCACCAAGTTTGCGATAGCAACTGTTGCTCTTGTAATGCTTGAATTTTTTCTTCTGGATAGTAAATCAAAAAACAGAGTTCGTCCATTTGTTCTGCAGAAAGCTTTTGATTGAAAAGTGTATATACTTTGTCCCGAATGCTTCCTGAGCCATTTCTTAAAATATGATTGAACGCATCAAATTCTCCATGAAGGTCACTGATAAAATGCTCGGTTCCTTTAGGTAAATTTAAAATAGCCTCCAAATTTATAATTTCGGCAATCAGTTCATTGGATCGAATGTTATTCATCTAGAGGACTCCTGACTATTTGTTTTGGGCTAAATCTTCGATAATCGTCGTAGTTTCTTCAATTGATTTTTTGTCAACATTGATTACAAGTGCATTGTATTTTTGAAAAATACTATTTGCGTAATCTAGTTCTTCTTGGATACGATCAGCATTTGTATAAGCAGAGTCTTCTTTTAGGCCTAGCGAATGTAAGCGGGACTTGCGAATGTCCATCAAACTTTCAATGCTAGTTGTCAGCCCAATGATTTTTTTGGGATCAATTTGATCTAATTCTGCGGGTAAAGAAACTTCTGGGATCAAAGGTAAATTAGCAACTTTATGATTTCGGTTTGCCATATACATACTTAAAGGTGTCTTGGATGTCCGTGAAACACCTAGTAATACGTAATCAGCTTCTAAAAAGCCTTTTGAATCCTTACCGTCATCGTATCTGACTGCAAATTCTATCGCTGAAACACGGCTAAAATACTGCTCGTTCAACTTGTGGATAGCCCCTGGTTCTTGTAGAGGCTGAATGCCAAAAGTTCCCTCGACGATTTCACTTAGAGGGCTCATATAATCCACATACTGTAACCCAGTTCGATTCGCAAACTCTTTGACTAAATTTACTAGTTTTTTATTAACCAAAGTCGTAACGACAATGGCCTTATCGTGTAAAGCATCTTTTAAAATTGGCTGTAATAGCCCTTCGTCTGTAATGAATGGGAAACGTTTAATATCGCTCATATCAATACTTGGGTATTGAGCTGAGACAGCCGAAATGATTTTTTGTGCGGTTTCACCAACTGAATCTGATACTAAATAAATTTTGATTTTGTCTTTTTTCATGAATGCACTCTCCTATATTGTGATCGTTATAATCTATAGTTTCTTTACAAATAATTTTTGAAAAAAACTATGAATAGACCTTTTTATTTTTTAATAATTTTCTTTTTCAATGTCATTACCTGCATTAATAAAATAAGCCATCATTCTAGTCTTAGTGACTTTACCGATCACTTTTTTTGGCTGACCAATCTCAACAACAGGTAAGGTATCAATACTATGTTGCATCAATAAGCCCCCAGCCTCCAAAATCGTACGGTCGCTAGTGATCGTGATGATATTTGGCATGCGGCTCATAATCATAGCAACAGGTGTTTTTTCTGTATTAGGATTGCTGATAGCCGCTCTTAATAAGTCTTTACGAGATAAGACGCCATTCAACTCATCATTGTCATCTTTTACATACAAAGAACCCACATCGTACATGAACAAATTTGTTACGGCATCATAAACCGTTGTACTCTGGTGGATAAGGATCGGCGGTAGCATAATATCTTCTACTGTTTTCTTGTATAGTTTTTCGTAAAGCAAAGGCTCAATTGTTTGACCAGTATAAAAATAGCCAACTTTTGGTCTAGCATCAAGCAAACCAGTCATCGTCAAAATAGCTAAATCACTGCGTAAGGTCGCACGGCTTAAACCAAGAGTTTTGGCAATACTATCCCCGCTGATCGGTTCATTTTCCTTAACGATTTTGATGATCTCTAATTGTCTTGAGGTAAGTTTCATTTTATCGACCTACTTTCTAAATGTGACACACTAATTATTATATATTTCTTATAAAAATAATGCAACAATAAAAAAAGGGTACACTAATTATTCTTGACAATGAATGTGATACACAATATAATCAATTTTAGATAAATGTGATACACTAATTAAGAAAAAGGAGATTATGCTTGTGACATATGTAATTGATTTTTTAGAAGGAAGTAAAGAACAAGGCGATTTATTAGGAGGAAAAGGTGCTAACTTAGCTGAAATGACAAAATTGAAGCTCCCAGTTCCGACAGGTTTTACGATTACAACAACGGCTTGTTTGGACTATCTTGAAAAGAAAGAAAATGTTTCAACTAAGCTTAATGAAGAAATCCGAGAACACGTCCTTAGTATGGAAAAAAGAACAAAGAAGATATTTGGGGACCCTTTGGATCCTTTATTGGTTTCGGTTAGAAGTGGATCAAAATTTTCAATGCCTGGAATGATGGATACCATTTTAAATTTAGGCCTAAACGATGAAACAGTTCTCGGCTTAGCAGAAAAAAGTGGAGATGATCGTTTTGCTTATGATTGTTATAGAAGATTATTACAGATGTTTGGCGATGTCGTTTGCGGTATTGATAAAAATCGATTTGAAGAACAACTAGATTTTTACAAATCAAAAAATAAATATTTATTAGATACAGAAATGCAAGCCGAAGATTGGCAAGAATTGGTAGCGGTTTATAAAGATATCTTTTTAGAAGTGACCCATCAAGCTTTTCCTCAAGATCCCTACGAACAATTGACTTTGGCAGTGGAAGCCGTCTTTCGTTCTTGGAATAATCGTAGAGCAATTACGTATCGTCGTCTCCATGATATCTCAGATACATTAGGAACTGCCGTTAACATTCAAGAGATGGTTTTTGGAAATTTTGGGGCTGATAGTGGGACAGGTGTTGCCTTTACTAGAAATCCAGCAACGGGTGATAAAGGGATTTTTGGAGAATTTCTTTTAAACGCTCAAGGGGAAGATGTAGTAGCTGGGATACGAACACCGCAGCCAATCAGTGAACTGAATGTTTTGATGCCGGAAGTTTACCAAGAGTTCTTACGCTTAAGTCATCTGTTGGAGAGTCATTATAAAGATATGCAAGATATTGAATTTACGATTGAAAATCGCAAATTATATCTTCTGCAGACGAGAAATGGTAAACGAACAGCCAAATCTGCGTTTAAAGTTTGTATTCAATTAGTTGAAGAAGGAATTATTTCTAAGAAAGAAGCGATTCAGCGAATCAATCCAACTATTGTGACTCAGTTACTTCACCCTGTTTTTGAACCGGATCAACTAAACCATGCTGAGCTTTTTGCTAAGGGACTCCCAGCAAGTCCTGGAGCTGCTAGTGGGAAAATCTATTTTACAGCTGAACAAGCCAAAAAAGCTAGTGAACTAGGAGAGAAAGTTATTTTGATCCGTCAAGAGACATCCCCAGAAGATATTGAAGGCATGGTAGTTAGTGAAGCTATCGTAACCTCTAGAGGTGGTATGACTTCTCATGCTGCAGTGGTAGCCCGTGGTATGGGGGTTTGTTGTGTTGCGGGCTGTGAAGATATTTATGTAGATGAATTTTTAGAACAGGCAACGGCAGGCGATATTACATTGCATCAGGGTGATATCATCTCAGTAGATGGAACTACAGGAACTATTTATCTAGGCAGTATACCTTACGTTGAGGGAGATGAATGGCAATTATTAGAAACCATTACAGACTGGGCAAAAGAGGAAGCGAGTATTGGTGTCAAAGCCAATGCTGAAACACCTAAAGACATTAAAACAGCATTGAAATTAGGCGCTCAAGGAATTGGTTTGGCAAGAACTGAGCATATGTTTTTTGGGGAAGAACGGATATTTGAAATGCGCAAGATGATTCTTGCAGAAAATGAAGAATCTCTGATAGCCCCTTTAAGTTTGTTAAAAGAGTTCCAAAAAGATGATTTTCGAACAATGTTTACCTTGTTAAAAGGAAAAGAGTGTACGATTCGTCTATTAGATCCACCGTTACATGAATTTTTGCCGCAAACCGAAGAAGAAATTATTCATTTGGCCAATGCAACACAGAGAACAGTTGCTGAGATCAAGCATCGAATAGAAGAACTCCATGAACAAAATCCAATGCTCGGCCATCGAGGATGTCGATTGGCAGTTACAACACCAGAAATTTATGAAATGCAAGTAGCGGCTATAATTGAGAGTGCGATAGAAGTCGCTCAAAAAGCAAAGGATCTAAGGATCGTTCCAGAAATTATGATCCCTTTGATTGGCAGCCAAGAAGAGATGCATTGGCTACGAGAACGATTGGTTCAAGCTATTCAAAAAATATTTGACGAAAAAAAGCAAACGATCTCATACAAAATAGGGACGATGTTAGAGATTCCTAGAGCTTGTTTAACAGCAGAAAAAATTGCAACAGTTGCTGACTTTTTTAGTTTTGGTACAAATGATTTAACTCAACTGACTTATGGGTTTTCTCGAGATGATTCAGTGAAATTTATAGGTGCCTATCAAGAGAAGCAATTACTAAAAGAAGATCCGTTTCAGCATATCGATGAAGAAGGAGTCGGTGCTTTGATGAAAATTGCGGTAGATAAAATCAGAAGCGTTGATCCTACGATTAAAATTGGTGTTTGTGGAGAAGTAGGTGGAGATCCGCAGTCCATTCGATTCCTAAAAAAGATTGGTGTAGATTATATTTCGTGTTCCCCATATCGAATCCCATCCGCTATATTGACGATTGCACAAGAACAGTAGAATGAAATACAAGAGATTGTGATGTGACTTATAGAGTCATGTCTCAGCCTCTTGTATTATTTTTTTCTTAGTAGTCTGATTATTTTTCAGTAAATGGTATAATTTATAGGAAGTCTATTGAGAAAGAAGTGAGTGAGATGAATAAGCGATGGAAGTTGTCTATTTTGATTGGCACATTCTTTTTGCTTTTAATTCTAGTAGGTAATTGGTTTTTTGATGAAGAAAACAGTCTTTTCGGAGGAGAATCATCACAGAAACAGGCAAGTAATCAAGAGGATAATTTCTCTAAGGCGGATCGACAAAAGAATATTGATAAGATAATAAATGAGACTCATTTTCAAGGGTCGGTATTGTTAGTGAACCAAGATCAAATTTTCTATCAACAAAGCTATGGTTATGCAGATGCACAAGAAAAACGACCAAATAAAATAGACGGTCCTTTCCCAATTGCTTCTTTACAAAAAATAATTACTGGCTCAATTGTTTTAGAATTAGTAAAAGAAGGTAAGGTAAAGTTAAGCACGACATTAGATACATTTTACCCAGATATTGATCTAAGCCAAGCAATCACGATCCAGCAACTGCTTGATCATAATTCAGGTATTTTCATGGCGGAAGAAGAACCAGAACTATTATTAAAAGATCAAGACAGTCAGATAGAGAATGCTTTAACTGTTATGTCTGTCACGAGCAATAAAGAGTTTAATTATACGAATGTTAACTATACTTTATTAGCAGGAATTATTTCCAAGCTTACAGGTCAGCCTTATGAAGAAGTTGTCAGAAAAAGGGTAATTGATAAACTCTCATTGACGCATACTTATTTTTGGGATGACGTACCAAAAGATGTCATAATTCCCCGTCCTTATTATTACATGGGGGAAGATTATCAAGCAGATCCTTTTCCAGCAAGTGAAAAATTATTCTCTAGCTTGTTAGGTGCAGGAAATATGTATATGTCAACGGAAGATTTTTGGTCGTTTATTCAAAGCTTAGCCAATGGTCAACTCTTTGAGCAAACTGAATATGAGCGACTTGCTGGTACCAAGGAAGAAGGATACCAGGCAGGCATAGTCTATTTTGGTGATTTAAAATATTCTGAAGGGAATTTGGGTGGTTATGATACTGTGATTTATGGCGATCAAGACAATAAAAACGTAGTGATTCTTTTTGCAAACCAACCAGCAGATGATGGGATGAGAGCGTTAAGTGAAGAGTTATATGATCAGTTACTAGAAATGTAAGTCATTTGTTGTGAAAATAATGAAAAATAGATAGGAAGTTTTTCATTTTTGTGCTATTATTTTTAATAAATCAATTGAAGAAGGTGAAGAGATGCCACTCTTATTTGGAACGGCGGAATTTAATGAAAATGAACATTTAACAATCGGCGGTTGCGATACGGTTCGTTTAGCTGAGAAATATGGAACACCATTATTCGTTTATGATGTTGCACATATTCGTCAACGTGCTAGAGGCTTCAAACAAACATTCGACTCTTTAGGAGTAAAAAATAAGGTTATCTATGCAAGCAAAGCATTCTGCTGTTTAGCAATGTATAAACTGCTAGAAGAAGAAGAGCTAGGTTGTGATGTTGTTTCGGCTGGAGAGATTTATACAGCGATCAAAGGCGGTATGTCTCCTGCAAATATTGAGTTTCATGGAAATAATAAGACCAAAGAAGAACTTGCTTATGCAGTGGAGCAAGGGGTTGGCACGATCATAATTGATAATTTTTATGAGATCGAATTGTTAAGTGCTATTTTAAAAGAAAAAAAGAAGAGCCAAAACGTTATGTTTCGTATTACGCCTGGGGTAGATGCTGAAACGCATGAGTATATTCTAACTGGGCAAGTAGACTCAAAATTTGGTTTTGATGTAAATAGTGGACAAGCAACACAAGCGCTAGAAAAAATCATGGCTGATGACTATTTAGTGTTAAAAGGCGTACATTGCCATATTGGCTCGCAAATATTTTCTGCAGAAGGTTTTTTAGCGGCAGTTGAAAAAATGTTGCTGATTTTAAATGAATGGAAAAAAACGTTTGATTATACTGTAGACATCTTAAATATGGGAGGCGGTTTTGGTGTGCGCTATACTGAAACAGATGATCCTTTAGAGCCAGAAGCATTTGTTAAAGCTATTGTAAATGCAGTAAAAGGTCAATGTGAATTGCTTGATTATACGTTCCCAGAAATTTGGATCGAACCAGGGCGTAGTATTATTGCTGAAGCAGGAACAACGATTTATACAGTTGGTGCTCAAAAAATAATCCCTGATGTTCGTCATTATGTTTCAGTAGATGGTGGTATGGGTGATAATATTCGACCAGCATTATATGATGCAGTTTATGATGGCTTTTTGGCAAATAGAATCAGTAACGATGCAGCTGAGAATATGAGAATTGTCGGTAAATATTGTGAATCAGGCGATATTTTGATCAAGGAAATCGCGTTGCCGCCAATGGAAGCAGAAGATTTATTTGCTATGACAAGCACTGGTGCATATGGGTATTCAATGGCTAATAACTATAATCGCAATTTAAAACCAGCAGTTGTTTTTGTGGAAGATGGGCAAGATAAGTTAGTCATACGTCGTGAGACTTATGAGGACTTGGTTTCATTAGATTGTGAGTAATAGTAATTAGGGGATAGCTCAGAAATGTTTATCCAGATTCTAAGTTAGTGGAATATGACTCGAAGAGTTATATTCCACTAACTTTTTTTACTCACACTTGTTTGAGTACATCGGTACTTTTTTTCTTAAATAAGAGTATACTTAGTTAAGAGAATAAAACTTAGAATAGAGGTGTCGTGTTTGAAGTGGATTGTGTTGATTTTGGTTATTTTATTTATTTTGGTTGTGGCAGTGTCAGTTTATGCAGCAAACTTCTTCTTGAATGTAGCGCTTTTTAGAGATAATAATTGGTATGACAAAATGGGTCATAAAATGATGAATCCTGATAATTTTAATAAGGGACAGTCGCAATATGACCTTACTGAAGAGCAACAAAATCAACAAGGCGATATATTTTGGCAGACAAAATTTGCTCAGGATCATTGGCTAGAGACAGACGGAGAAAAGCTCTATAGCCGTTTGATCGTTCCGCACCCTGAAAGTAAGAAATGGGTGATTTGTGTCCATGGTTATCGTTCTTACGGTCAGCGTGACATGGCCTATGTTGCTTCTCAATTTTCTAATCAGCACTATAATATATTGATTCCTGATTTAAGAGCGCATGGTAAAAGTACAGGAAATGTGATAGGAATGGGATGGTTGGACCGTTTAGATTTATTGAAATGGATTCAAGAAGTGGTTAAGATCGAACCACATGCTGAAATCATTCTATTTGGCGGTTCAATGGGTGCTGCAACTGTGATGATGACAAGTGGCGAGGAACTACCAGTATCTATCAAAGGTTTGGTTGTTGATTGTGGGTATTCATCTGTCTATGATGAATTTGGAGCTATGTTACGTTCGGCGTTTAAGTTACCAGCTTTTCCTATATTGACTATTGCCAATATAATGGCTAAAAAAAAGGTTGGATACTCACTTAAAGAAGCTTCTTCTGTTGCTCAGTTGGCTAAAAATGATTTACCAACTTTATTTATTCACGGAACGGGTGATAAATTTGTACCGCATCAAATGCTTTATGACAATATGGAAGCTACCAATGGTGTCAAAGAAAGCTTGATTGTTGAAAAGGCACCTCATCTCTCTTCTTTTATTTATGAACCAGAGCATTATTTTGATACTGTGTTTGAGTTTATCCATCGTTATTGTTAGAAAGGAGAAACCATATGGATGCTAAAAATAAACAACAAAAGTTAAGCTTAGGCGTTATACTGATTTTAATTGCAGCTGCGTTGAGTAGTTTAGGTCAATTGGCATGGAAATTTGGCGCTGATGGAACAGGGAGTTACGCAATTGTACTTTATGCAGTCGGTTTTTTAGCTGCAGGAGCAGGAATGTTTTTTATGATGGCAGCTTTTCGTTATGGAGAAGTATCGATTTTACAACCAATGATGAGTTTGGGATTTGCCTTGTCGATCGTATTAGGTGCACTATTCTTAAATGAAAGTATTACTTGGTATAAATTATTAGGAACAGGATTCATTATTGCTGGTTCGATTCTTCTAGGGATTGAAGGAAACGAGGAAACCATATGATGGATTATGCAGCAATTTTGACGATTCTTGTCATTACTACTTTTTCTGGCAGTGCAGGTGCTTTAGCGTTGAAAAAAGGAATGAATGACTTACCACAATTGAGTCTCAAACGAGTATTGCGAAGTGGTTGGATTTATCTGGGTTCGTTTTTATATATTTTAAGTGCAGTAACTAATATTGTTTTATTAAAATTTTTAGATTATTCGATCGCTTTCCCAATGACGTCGTTAACCTATGTTTGGACAGTTATTATTAGTTATTTTATTTTTAAAGAAAAGCTAAGTGTTCGAAAAGTTTTAGCTGTGATTTTGATTATTATTGGTGTTTTTATTATTAGTCAATAAAACCTGATGTTGGTAATGAGAGCATTCTAGTTGTAAAATAAATCTATAAACAACAGGAGGGATTACTATGACCGTTAAGTCAAAGGGAATCGATAAAATCAAGTTGTTACAAGCAGTAACAACAATCGTAACAGGAATTATTATGTTAAATGCAGTGTTGAAAGCAAGCAAAAAATAAATAGACAGCAAGGATAAGTATTATTGTGGACGTTCTTATAAAGAGCATCTGTGATAATACTTTTTTGTATGCAGAAAAAATCGGGAGACATTTAAAAGGTTGACCTAATTGCGATCTTATATACTTAAATAAGACAATAAACCGTCTAAAGGAGGGATCAAGATGAATAGAAAAACTAGCCTTTTATTTGTTTTCATAGTAATGGTGTTACTTTTATCAGGATGCGTAATTGTGCGGATGTAAGGAGGAGAAAGATGAAAAAATTGATAGGTGCAGTGTTTTTCTGCTTATTTGCATTATCTGGTTGCAAGATAGAATGTAATAGTCCACAGACTGCTAGAGATGATAATTATGGCGTGAATACTGGAAATAGCTACAGTAATGAAAGCCTTGGTGATGATAAAACGAGTGGTATACTCGCAGCAAAAACAGGTACAGGTGACGAGGTTTTGACGAATTTGGCTTTTAAAAAAGGACCAGTGATTTTTACACTCAGTCATGATGGACAAGGGAATTTTATTGTGAAAATGTTAGATAGCAATGGCATTGTTGTCGCAACTTTAGTAGATAAAGTAGGCAATTATTCTGGAAAAGTAGTTGTTCAAGTTCCTAAAGATTCGGACAATTATATTTTGGAAATTCAAGCAGATGGTAAATGGCAAATGGTACCATCGAAAGCAGATGAAAAGGGCCAATAAAAAATTTTTGCGGGTATCTATTTGGAAGTCTAGTATGGAAATAGGATGTTGTTTCGTGTTCTGGTTTATAGAAAAAGAAGTGTTCTGGTGGTTAGAACACTTCTTTTTTTATAGATTTTTTTGTTACTCTAACATTATTTCGTGACGTTTACACATGCTCTTTGGTTATGTATAATTTACTTATGGTTAGGTGGAGATAAACTTGTCAAAAATGAAAATCAAAGCAATTAGTTTAGTAGTTATAGTGGTAATTTTAGGGATTGGAGGGAAATTGTATATGGATGAGCAAGAGAAAATTAGGGAAGAAAGAAATATGGCAATAAAGAATGTACAAGTAGAAGCTTCAAAGTATATTATAGAGAACTATGTTGGGATTAAGAAAATTGAGTGGCATGGTTGGAGTGTGTCAAAAGGGCCGTTGTCAATACTTACTTCTATGACAGTAAATGATTATCCTATGGGTGAGGATGGAGATGGGTTATTTTCATATAGCGCAGGTGGTGAGAAATATATTAAAAAATATACAGATATACGTTTTGAGGTTTCTCCAGAGTGGGAAAATGATATGAGCCAAGAAGAAATGGCAAAAACACTGAGAAAAGCTGGAATAAGGAAGTCCAAAGAAGGAAGTTCAAATACGGAAATCATTTATAATTGGGAGGAACGTAAATGACTTTGACAGAAGAGGACTTAGCATGGTTGAACCAGTATGTCTATAATGTAGATGAAGATAAAATTGTGAATTTTGAACTTACTAGACCAAAGAAAAATAAAATTCTTGAAATGAGAAATGGAACAAAAGTCTGGATAGTAGATGTTACAGATGACAATGATACAGGCTTCCAAGGTATGGCGGTTGCTCCAATCATAAACGGAAAACCTGACTACAACCAAGTAACAGTCGTCGCAGCAGCAACAGACAGCAGTGATCTTAAAGATCTACATGGCGCTTTAAGTGGCACCACAGAATCAGGTTCACACCAATATGATGCAGCATTAGACTTCATAAAAAATCTACCAAAAAACTGTACAGTATCACAATTAACAGGATACTCTCAATCTGCTTTTATGCTAAAAGCAGGGGCAAAGCTAAAGATCCCTGCCACAGTCTTTAACGGTTGGTTCCAATATACGTCACTGAATGATGATGAACGGAAATTTATCAGAGATAATCCTGGATTATTCCTTAATTACCGTCATGCAAGCGATTGGATCACCATGTTAAATGACCGAAATTCAAAGTCAGTAAAAGATCTAGGCACTATTGTATGGGTAAAAGGTTCTAGTCATAATATTTATGATTGGGATTTTGATGGTGATGGGCGGCTAATTGTTAACGGTGATACAAGAGAAAAAGTAACTGTGCGAAACAATCAAATAAAAAATAATGCGGCAATCTTGTTATTAGCTTTATCTGGTTTGGCTAATAAATTAAGAGCAAGCGGTGGTGGACTGTCTTCAAATGAAGAGATTTTCTTAGATAACTCGGAAGCACTGATTGTGTTAGAAGCTGCCTCTCAAACAATGTATATTGGTTTACAAGGGACAATCAAGGTTTGGAAAGACTCCATTTCAGAAGCAGAAGAACTTTGGAAAACCGGTGTACAAACAGCTGAATCCGTTGGCGAGGATTTGAACCCCTCTGAGGTAATGGAAACTGTGGAAAGTGGTTCTCCCAAGGCAAGTATTGTAAATGAACCCACAAACTATTATGAAGAGAAAATAGCTGAAGCAAAACAAATGAATGAGAGCTATGATCATTTAATTGATGAAATTAAAGAAAGTATTAACCAATTAATTGCAAGTGATCAAGAGTTGGCTAAACAACTTCAGCTGTAAAGACGGGAGAAACATCGTGAAGCAAGAACACTTAGAAATAGAATATAGAAAGAATAGAAAGCAATATGAAGAGCAAGAAGAAGAGTTATATCATCAAAGAGATAAAGGGATTCAGATGCTAGAAGAAATAGCAGAATCTACAGATTACTATTTGAGAAATCTTGAAGAGGATAGAACTGCTAGAAATCAAAGTTTATACGTATTGGAAGAAATGAAAGAAGAAATTGTACAAGTATTCAAAGCAGATCAAACGCAAATAGAGGAATCGTTAGAACAACTTGAAATAAATTACCACAAACAGCAACAACAGTTAATTGAGCAGGAAAACGAGACAAAGGAAGGAGAAATTGAATGCTAGATAAAGTATTAAAAGATTTAAAGAAGAATGCGCAAAAAATGATGATCCGTATTCGTGTTTGTAACGCTCTAAATCAGAAAAGTTATGCCAACCGCGAAAAAGCGAAAAGCTCTGCAAAGGAATTTCTTACTACAACCAAAGATGAAATGATAAGTATTACTGGAGATTTAGGTAGCTCGATTAAAGGTAAATTTGGAAAGCAAGTAAAAGAAACCCTGAAAAATCAAAGTGATAAGCTGAAATCATTTTAAAGGGGTAGATGATGACTATAATTAGTTTTGCATTCACCTGAGTAAAAGTACAAATCTAGAAGGATATGGGGGAAGAAGTGTAGGCTCACAACATGAATTATTTTAATCTGAAAGCCCTCTAGCTTTACTAAAAACTAAACTTTGGTAAAAGCTCCTCTAAAGGGTTTTTTTCAGCCATACAAAAAAGCCTTCTAACTGTGATTACTGAGGTACAGATTAGAAGGCTTTACGTTTTCATTATAAAACTACTGTTAATTTTTACTACAGAAGCGTTGTTATATCAGGTTTAACGAATCCCTAAAGCAATGCGAGCATAGCGAGACATTTTATCAGTTGTCCACGCTGGGTACCAGACAAGTTTTACTTCTGGATTTTTTACTTCTGGAATTTCTTTTAGGGCTTCATGAATTTGCTCAGTAAGAACATCAGCTAGTGGACAACCCATGGTTGTTAAGGTCATTTTGATGACCGTATCGCCATTTTGGGCAAATTCTACTTCGTAAATCAATCCTAAATTAACAATATCAATCCCAAGTTCAGGATCGATCACGGTTTCTAGAGCAGTTAGAATCTGTTCCTTGATATCTTCAATCTCTTCAGCAGACCATTCTTGATTTGTTTCAGTCATTGTATCTACTCCTTTTTCTTAGTCGTTCGCTGTGCCTAAATTGAATCAATATATCGAAATAAAGGCACTCCTTTACAGTTCGTTCTTTCCATATAATACCTTTTTTTAAATGCTTTGTAAATGAGAATCTTTTTCAATAAAGCGAAGTTTGCAAGCTTAGTGATTCAATGGCGTCAAGGGCTAAGCTAAAATTGAAGAGTAAAAAGCATCAATTCATTCTCTGTAGCGTTGAGAATATTATGTTGAGTGAATGCTTCTAAAAAAATTGCATCACCTTCTTGCAGAATAAGTACCTCGTCGTTCAATTCAACCGTTGCTTCACCTTTTAGAACGTAATTGATTTCACAAAGATTATGAGCAATTTTTTTACCACTGGATGATGACTGAGCATCGATATAAATTTTCGAGATGACCATATTGTTTGTATGTACAGGTAGATTGAACAACGTATCATAATAAGTAGAGTTTGTCTGCCACGGATTATAGATCGTACCAGAAGAGTTGCGAATCACTTTATAGCCATGTTCAGACGTTTCCTCATCCTGTATTACTTGCGGAGCCTCATTTGCTAAAAGATAAGCAACAGTGACACCTAAAGAATCTGCGATTTTTCTCAACGCTTCAAGAGAGGGACGATTAGTACCACGTTCGATTTGTGATAAGAAACTTGCGGAATAACCAGTTTTTTCACCTAGTTCAGTTAACGTAATCTTTTTTTCTTTTCGTAAATTCTTGATTTTTCTAAATTCCATCTACAGCCGTCCTTTGCATATAGTCCTTTTTTCATTCATATTATCTCGGATTCGTTACAAAATTACAAGCACTAGAATTTTAATTAAAAAAACCACATCGTAATCTCATAAATATATTGACATTTACATAGAGTAAACTTAAAATTGTAACCAATAATTCAAAATTTGTACTAAAATTTAATTCAAAATTAAAAAAAGAGTAGTTATTATTTCCTTTGGACATATTTAATTTTTTTGATTAAGATTAGAAAGTAGTATGAAAATGAGTGTTGAATTAAAGAGATGACCATTGGAGGAAATGAATTGAAGATAACAAAAATAAATGTGGCGCCTAAATCAGCAAGATTAAAGGAACCGATCACAATTTCTCTTGGAACGATTGAGCATTCTATGAGTGCAATCGTCGAAATTGAAACTGACGAAGGAATTAACGGATATGGCGAAGGATCACCAGGTATCTTAATTACAGGTGAAACGTTAAAAGGGACAACAGAGTGCATTCAATTATTTGAAAAGCAGCTAATAGGTGTCGATCCTTTAGATATTGAGAAAATCCACAGCATAATGAATGCAACAGCGGCATTAGCACCCTCTGCGAAGACTGCGATTGATATTGCTTGTTATGATTTGTTTGGAAAAAAAGCAAATCTGCCAGTGTATAAACTTTTAGGTGGTTTTGATTCGTGTGTTAAGACAGATATGACGATTGGGATCGATACATCTGAAATAATGGCTGAAAAAGCAAAAATAGCTGTTGGACAAGGTTTTGATACACTAAAAGTTAAAGTCGGAACAGGTTTTGCTGCAGATATTGCCCGCATCAAAACAATCAGAGAAGCCGTTGGCAGTGAAATAAACATTCGTTTAGATGCTAATCAAGGCTGGAATCCGAAAGAAGCTGTGAATACGATCAACAATTTAGCGCAATACGGCATTGAATTAGTAGAACAGCCAGTTGCATATCATGATATTGAAGGACTGACATATGTTACAACTAATGTTGGGACACCAATCATGTCAGATGAGAGTTGTTTTAATTCAAAGGATGCTCTTCGTTTGATTAAAGCGCGGGCAGTTGACTTTGTGAATATCAAGTTAATGAAGTGCGGTGGTATCCATGAGGCACTGAAAATCAATAGTATTTGTGAAGCAGCGGGTGTTGAATGTATGATTGGCTGTATGGTGGAAGAAACGAATATCGGTGTGACTGCTGCAGCGCATTTGGCCGCAGCAACTAAAAATATCACAAGAGCAGACTTAGATGCGACTTTTGGCTTGAATGAAGTCGCAATTCCTGGCGGTGTTGGATTAGAGGCAACTAGTGAAATTCAGTTATCAGGTAAAGCTGGTTTGGGTTTAAGTAAATAAGAGAGGTGCGTGTCAAATGTATTATGATTTAAAGTATATGAGTGTGCCGTTACCGGAAGATGTAATTAAATTAAAAAATTATGGTGATTTTGAGGGTGCAGGTAAGTTGATTGAACATTTATTGTCTAACGAACTGCCCCACGCATTGAGAAAACGATTAGAAATCGAACAAGATATTATCCGAATCGTCGGAATCAATGAGTATCCGTTTGATTTTAGCGAAGCAAATAAAATGATGAAAGAAACGTTTAAAGACTATCAAGAGCAAGAATTAATAACACTAAAAGAAACCGGAAAAGTAGACTGGCTGTATATTGATGGTAAGGTTCATTTTCAACGACGTTTCTTAATGAATTTGATCAAGACACAAGCAGATTATGAAGCAAGACTGCTTGTTAAAGAAGACAATGAAATCGATCTTTTGAGAAAACAAGAACTAACCCAAAATGTTCAAAAAATGAAAGAACAAGGGAGAAGAAAAGTCAAGATTCACCTGAGAACTAGTATTCAAGTTAAAAAAGAATACGAGCGTCCAGGCGAAACGGTCAAAGTATACTTGCCAATACCAAAAGAATGCAAACAAGTATCAGACATTCAAATCATAAAAACCACACCAGAAGCTACTTTTATCGCGCCAGAAACACAAGCGCAACGCACGGTTTACTTTGAAACGGTTTTAGAAGAAGATCAAGTCTTTTCAGTGGAATACAGCTATACGAATCAAGTTGATTATGTAGAGCTAGATCCAGAAAAAGTATCAGAACTACAACCAGAATTTGAGTTAAGTGAAGAATTACCGCACATTCGTTTTACCCCTTATTTGGAACAATTACTTGAAGAAATTTTGTCTGGCGAGACGAACCCAATTAAAAAAGCACGAAAGATCTATGATTTTATTACAACTAAAGTCAATTATTCATTTATGCGGGAATATTTTACGATTGATAACATCTCAGAGTATGCTGCTGTCAATTTAAAGGGGGACTGTGGCGTTCAAGCAATTTTGTTTATCACTTTATGCCGAATGGCTAATATCCCGGCAAAATGGCAATCAGGGCTATATGTGTCGCAATACTACACAGGCTGCCATGATTGGGCGCAATTTTATGTATCACCTTATGGATGGGTTTTTGCTGACTTGTCATTTGGAGGGGGCGCCCGTAGAAATGGTGATTTAGATCGTTGGAATTATTACTTCGGTAATCTCGATATTTTCAGGATGCCGGCAAATAGTGAAATCCAAACAGATTTCAATCCGCCAAAACAATTTTTACGTGCAGATCCAATCGACAATCAGCGTGGAGAATTCGAGTATGAAAACCAAGGACTTCCTTATGCTTACTTAGATGTGAAACAAGAGTTAGTTACAATGGAGGAACTTGTGTAATAAATAAAAAAGAGAAGGAAAAGGTGGAACGTATGAAAAAAGGGTTAAAACAAAGCATCACATTGATCACAACGATGCTACTGCTTTCAGCTTGCGGGGGAAATACAAGTGATAAATCAGCAGACAGCACAGATGCTAAAGTCTCAACTAATCAAAAATCATCAAGGGTCTTGAATTTAATGGAAGCTTCAGAAGTGGGGTCTATGGACACAATTTTTACACAAGATGAACCTAGTGTAAATGCCCAATCGAATGTTTTTGAAGGCTTGTATCAACTAGATGAAAAAGATAATGTCATTCCGGCTGTTGCAAAAGAAATGCCGGAAATTTCAGAAGATGGTAAGACATATACGATCAAGTTGAGAGAAGATGCAAAATGGTCAAACGGAGACAAGGTCACAGCAAATGATTTTGTCTTTGCATGGAAAAAGATGGCAGATCCTAAAAACCAAGCTAATTACTTTTTCTTGATGGATGGCACGGTTTTAAACGGGACAGAGATCGTCAATGAAGAAAAATCAGCAGATGAACTAGGTGTTAAAGCTCTAGATGACTATACACTTGAGATAAAAATGGCTAAACCCGTGACCTATTTCACGTCGTTATTAGCATTTTCACCTTTCTTCCCGCAAAATGAAAAATTTGTGACAGAAAAAGGGAAAGAATATGGCACGTCTAGTGAAAACATTGTCTCTAATGGTCCATTCTTAATGGAAAACTGGGATCAATCTTCAATGTCATGGGATTTAGTTCAAAATCCAAATTATTATGATGCTGATAAAGTAAAATCGGAAAAAATCCATTTTGAAGTATTAAAAGAAACAAATACTGTATTCAATCTTTATGAATCTGGTGAATTAGACGTTGCGATTTTAACAGGCGACTTTGCCAAACAAAACAAAGACAATCCAGATTATGAAGCAATCCAACGTTCAAAAGTATATTCTTTAAGAATGAATCAAAAAAGAAATGACAAACCATCGATCTTTGCAAATGAAAATGTTCGTAAAGCGGTTGCTTATGCTCTTGATAAGAAAAGCTTAGTAGAAAATATCTTGTCAGATGGTTCAAAAGATATTTACGGTTATATTCCTAAAGACTTTGTTGCCAATCCAGAAACAGGAGAAGATTTCAGAAAAGAAGCTGGAGATCTAGTCAAAACAGACGAAAAACTAGCGAATGAGTATTTGGACAAAGCGAAAAAAGAATTGAATGGCGACGTAACGATCGAATTACTATCTAAAGATGGTGATGGAGATAAGAAAGTAGCTGAATTCATTCAAGGGCAATTGGAAAAAACATTACCTGGTTTAAAAATCAATGTCAAAACAGTTCCTTTGAACAATTCAATTGAATTAATGAAAAAAGGCGATTATGAACTTTCTGTCAGCATGTGGGGACCAGATTATCAAGACCCAATGACTTTCTTAGAAAGTTCAGTAAGCTCAAAAAATAAAACAAGTTACCGCAGTGAAAAATATGACCAGTTGATCGATGATGCATCAAACAAGTATGCCAATGAACCTGAAAAACGTTGGGAAGCATTGATTGCAGCTGAAAAAGTTTTAGTAGAAGAAGATGCAGCGCTGATTCCACTGTACCAACAAGCAAGAGGACAGTTGGTTCGCCCAGGAGTCAAAGGCATTGAATACCATAACTTTGGTGCAACTAGCACTTATAAAAACGCTTATATAAAAGAGTAAATGAGCGAAGCGTTAAAACTTTACTAAAAAAACAAAAGTCATCTAACAGAAACACTTGACCTCAAATTGATTTGCTTGTATTATACTACTTGGGCACCTTTGAGAAGGTCAGAAGTTTACAACAAATTCCAGCTCCCTATTCATTTTGGATAGGGAGCTTTTGTTTTTTATGAGTATAAAAAGCACGATTTGCTGTTTACTTATCTCTACAAATCTATTTTCAGAAAGGGTTTTTTTATATTATGACAAAATATATCTTTGTTACAGGCGGCGTAGTTTCTTCGATTGGGAAGGGTATTGTTGCAGCATCTTTAGGGCGTTTATTAAAAAATCGCGGCTTGAAAGTAACGATTCAAAAATTTGATCCATATATCAACGTGGATCCAGGAACAATGAGTCCTTACCAACATGGAGAAGTTTTTGTCACAGATGATGGTGCCGAAACAGACTTGGATTTAGGTCATTATGAACGTTTTATCGATATCAACTTAAATAAATATTCCAATGTAACAACAGGGAAGATTTATTCAGAAGTATTGAGAAAAGAACGCAAAGGTGAGTACTTAGGTGCAACTGTACAAGTGATACCTCATATTACCAATGAAATCAAAGATAAAATCATGCGTGCGGCGACTATGACAGATGCGGATATCATTATTACAGAAGTTGGCGGAACAGTTGGGGATATTGAATCATTACCGTTTTTAGAAGCGTTACGTCAAATGAAAGCCGACGTTGGTAGTGACAATGTGATGTATATCCATACAACACTGATTCCGTATTTAAAAGCAGCGGGCGAAATGAAAACTAAACCCACACAACACAGTGTCAAAGAATTACGTAGTTTAGGTATCCAGCCAAATATTTTAGTGGTTCGTACAGAATTACCAGTTTCTCAAGGAACAAAAAATAAATTGGCTCAGTTTTGTGATGTAGCACCAGAAGCAGTTATCGAGTCACGTGACGTAGAAACGCTTTACTCGATTCCGTTAGCATTACAGGCGCAAAACATGGATCAAATTGTTTGCGATCATCTAAAATTAGATGTGCCAGTTGCTGATATGACAGAATGGCGTGCGTTAGAAGAAAAAGTATTAGGATTGAAGAAAACAACCAGAATTGCTTTAGTAGGTAAGTATGTGGAGCTTCCTGATGCCTATCTTTCAGTCGTTGAAGCATTAAAACATGCTGGATTTGCTTTTGATTCGGATATTATGATCGATTGGGTCGATTCGCAAGCATTGACTGAAGAAAACGTTGCAGATGTTTTAAAAGATGCTGACGGAATCTTGGTGCCTGGAGGATTTGGTGATCGTGGAGTAGAAGGAAAGATTGAAGCGATTCGTTTTGCTCGTGAAAATGATGTACCATTCTTAGGAATTTGTCTAGGGATGCAAATGGCCTGTGTTGAGTTTGCCCGTAATGTGGTAAAACTGGAAGATGCTGGATCTGCTGAAAATAATCCGGAAATCCTTAACAATATTATCGATTTGATGGCGGATCAAGAAAATGTAGAAAATCTTGGTGGAACTTTACGTTTAGGTCTATATCCATGTAAACTTAAAAAGGGTAGTGTTACAGCGGCAGCTTATGAAGGTCAAGAGGTAGTTCAAGAACGTCATCGTCACCGTTATGAGTTCAACAATAAATACCGTCAATTATTTGAAGAAAACGGCTTAGTCTTTTCAGGTGTTTCACCTGATAATCGCTTAGTTGAAATTGTTGAATTGCCAGAGAAAAAATTCTTTGTTGCTTGCCAATTCCATCCAGAATTGATCTCTAGACCAAACAGACCGCAACATTTGATTAAAGGGTTTGTTGAAGCAGCTTTAAATAATCAATAGTACAAGTCTATATTGTCAATTAAAAGAAAGAAGCAGGGATGTGACTCAAAAGAGCCGCATCCCTGCTTCTTTCATTATTTATATGTCAGCCAGAAGGTGATCGTCTTCTGACTGCATTATTTTGTACAGGAGGTGTTGTTGAAGGTTCTACTGGTTGCTCACTGCTTTGTGGAATTTCCGTTGGTGTAGTGGATATTGGCGGTTCTGTTTGTTGTGTAGACGAAACTGGTGGTTCACTAACCTGAGCAGACGATGATTCTGTTTGCGAAGGAGTGGTCGAACTACTTATTGTTGACTCAGAACTTATCGGACTTTCCCAAGATGAAGAGCTTTCATAGCCAGAGTTTGAAGGTAATAATTGTTCTTCATAAGCACCTTTAACATATAATTCACTGCCAGAGCGTATGACGGAGTCTGGCATTTCCCAATCATCAGTAGCGGTACCTTCAGAAAGGTAAGTCATCATTTCTCTGTAAACTTCAGATGCTGTTGCCCAATATTCAAATGGGATAGGAGTTAAGCGTTGCTTGTAACCTGTCCAGACTGAAACAGCGTAATGAGGTGTGTAACCAACAAATGTACTATCCGGCGCAATACTAGATGATTCAGAAGCGCCCATTTTTACAAGGTCGTCTTCCGTGTAATTGGCAGTACCAGTTTTTCCAGCTTGAATTAAGCCTGGAACAGCAGCGTTAAAGGCTGTTCCTCCGTTGATAACATCTTTAAGCATATCAGTCATCATATATGCAGTTGAATCCTTCATAGCACGCTTACTTTCGGTTTCAGTTACATCTTCGGAGCCATCTTGATAAACTACTTTATTAACATAATAAGGCTTATTGTAGACACCCATATTAGCAAATGCCGCATAAGCAGCAGCTAGTTTTAAGGATGAAACGCCGTATTTATTGCCACCTAAATCACTAGTGTTACTAGAGATTGCGTTGGCAGCAACGAAATCTTTGAATTCAATCCCTAAGTCTTTAAGGAAAGCCGCTGATTTATCACTTCCGACAGCATCAAATGTTTGAATAGCAGTTGTATTTCGAGAATACATAATTGCTTTTCGCATCGTAAGAGCACCATAATACTGCATGTCTGCATTTGTGACAGGAATATTGGTTCCTTCATACGTAGTAGGTTTATCCATCATGATTCGTCCGGTAGAATAGTTCAAGTTCTCGATAGCAGGACCATAATCTGCGATGGGTTTCATTGTTGAACCAACATCACGATCGGTTTCAATGGCTGAGTTAGTCCCTAATTGAACATCGTCAGGAATATTTCGGCCACCGATTTGGGCTTTGACTTGACCTGTTTTTACATCGATTACTGTGGAAGCTACTTGGAAATCTTGGTCAGGGTATTGTACATAAGTATCGCTATTGATGATATCGTACAAACGCTTTTGCGCATTCATATCAAGATTCGTATGAATATCCAAACCGTCTGTATAGACATTTTTACCCATACTTTCTACTTCAGCAATAACTTCTTTGATATAATTATCAACGATCTTACGATTTTCGTTTGATTGTTTCAATGGTTGCAATCCATCGTCGATTGGCGTTGCTTTTGCATCGTCATACTCTTTTTGAGTGATCTTTTCGTTTTCTTTCATTGTAAATAAAACAACATCACGTCGCTCTTTAGCAACATCTGGTTTTACATAAGGATCATAGTCATTCGGCGCTTGCGGCATGCCAGCAAGTAAAGCTGTTTGTGGTAGATTCAGCTCAGATAGCGGTTTTCCAAAATAGGATTGAGCAGCAGTTTCCATACCATATAAACCATTTGCCATATAAACCTTATTGATATAATACGTTAAAATCTCTTCTTTTGATTTTTCTTTTTCTAACTGCATTGCAAGCCAAGCTTCCTGGGCTTTTCGCTTAAGGTTTTGGTCTTTCTCTTTTGTTGAGAAGTAAGAGAGCTTAATCAATTGTTGTGTTAGCGTACTACCACCTTGAAGACCACCTGTTTTAAAGTTTGAAAATGCAGACCCCAGAATTCGGATTGGATCAACACCGCTGTGTTTGTAAAAACGTTTGTCCTCGACGGATACAACTGCATCTTTAAGTAATTGCGGTACATCTGTCGGTTTGATCATTTCACGTTTTTCAGCACCTAGTTCTTCAAAAACTTCATTATTTGCATCGTATAATTTTGAAGAAACCGTAGCACTAAGTTTGTCGTCTTCGAGTTTAGGAGCATCTTTAGCATATGACCAGAATAGTCCTACACCAGCTAAAAGACCCAAGATTCCAAGCAGAATCAATCCTAAAAATATTTTTAGCAGGATCCGTTTTTTCTTTGGTTTTTTGCCACCGCCAGACGGTGTGTTTTCAGTGCTGTTCGATATAGGAGTATGTCCATGTCGTGCAGCACGTGACCCTATTTCATCAGTTGTCATTAAACGCAACTCCTTTATTTGATTGAATATGTTGCCAAACTGCATCCAAGTATGGAACCCTAGGTGCAATTCCAATTTGAATCTCTATTCCTTTTCTTTCAATAATAGATAATGGCAACGATTTTTTTCCAGTATTTTCTTGTTCTGACCAATGGGTTATTAATTCTTCTCCGCTAAAAAAGAAACATCTATTCAATGAAGAAAACCACAATAGAACAAAGCAAATACCGTTTTGTGTCAAACATTGCTGGATATGATCGATTTGATGTTGATGAAAGTTTTTTAAAGGAAATGACGTTTTATTCTTCGTTTCCTTTGCTTCAAAATCAAGATAATATCCGTTGTAGACACCATTATAATCAGTTGTAGAAGCTTGTCGAAAGTAAGCTTCTTTGATTACAGCAGCACTACGGCTGGGGTAATCAACTTTGACAATTTGAACGGGGGTGGGCTTTTTGTGAACGACAGCTATATTGCGTGATAAATAAAAAGCATTGCTCTTATTGATCTCTTCTTCGAAATCCATTCCTCGTTTACCAAATTGAATTGATTTTTGGTTTTTTACTTGTTTTTTTGATTTCGGTGCTTCATGATTGTTATAGGGAGTACCATTAGGATAATGAAAAGCCATTTCTATCACACTCCTAGCCAACATTATAACAAAAAATCTTTATGAAAGAAAAGGAATGTCTATGGAAAACGTAAAAACACTTTATGTGACTGGTTATAAAAGCTTTGAAATCGGGGCTTTTCAAGACAATGACCCTAAAATTACAGTTATTAAAAATGTATTAAAAAAAGAAATTATGGGCTATTTAGACACAGGATTGGAGTGGGTTTTGGTTTCCGGCAATCTTGGAACTGAGATTTGGGCAGCAGAAGTAGTCGCTGAATTGAAAAATGATTACCCAGAATTAAAATTAGGTCTGATCTATCCATTTAAAGATTTTGGTAGTAACTGGAATGAAAAAAATCGAACAAATTTAGAGAAAATTGAACTTTTAGCAGATTTTGTTGATTCTGTGAGTCATCAACCTTATAAATCACCAGCACAATTAAAAATGCATACCCGCTTTTTATTGGAGCATTCAGGTGCCAGCTTGTTAGTGTATGATAAAGAATATCCAGGAAAAACAGAGTATTTTTTGAAAGACGCTGAACTTTTTTCTGAGAAATTTCCTTACGAAATTCGCTTAATAACAATGGATGATTTACAAAACTCGATGGAATCGTGATAATCTGTTTGATTTTCTGACGATTTTCCGATACAATAATGCTGTTGAACTATGAACTTTTATCCTAATCAAAGAAAACAATGAGGTGTAAGTATGGCAAATTTAGTATACAGTCCAAAAGATATTTTACAAAAAGAATTTAAAACAAAAATGCGTGGTTATGATCCAGTTGAAGTTGATGAATTTTTAGATAACGTAATCAAAGATTATGAAGCGTATAACAAAGAGCTTTTGACGTTACAAGAAGAAAATAACCGTCTTTTAGCTAAATTAGATCAAGCATCTAAAGTACAACAAGCAATGCCACCACGTGGCGGACAAGAAATGCCAAAGAGTGCTGCAGTTACAAACTTTGACATTCTGAAACGTCTTTCTAATTTAGAACGTGAAGTTTTCGGTAAAAAATTAGATGATACTCCTGCTTCAAACCCTATTTCAGGTATGAGTCATTCTAACCCATATGAGAGCAACATGCATCACAATTCATATGAACGTGAAATAGATAACTCAGAAACACGTCAATTTTAATTGATCAAATCAAACATTTTGTAATTTTCGGGTGATCGCGGTTTGAATTTATTCAAGCTGAGGAAAGTCCATGCTCGCACAGGCTGAGATGTCTGTAGTGTTCGTGCTTAGCGAAATCATAAGCTAAGGTATTCTAGTAATAGAGTAACGGCAGGAAAAATGACTAAGGTTTCGGCTATGTCAAAGTACCCTTGAAAGTGCCACAGTGACGAAGCAATTTTGGAAACGGAATTGGTGGAACGCGGTAAACCCCTCGAGCGAGCAACCCAAACAATGGTAGGGGCGCTCTTCTAAAGGAAATGAACGAGTAGAAGAGGCAGATTCATTTCTGCAGATAGATGATGACCATCGAGTGTCTTTCCCTGAGAGGCATTCGATACAGAACATGGCTTACAGAAAATTACAATTATTCAGGATGACCTTCCAACTTTGTTGTGAAGGCTTTTTTTAAAGTAAGGGATAAAATAGTTTTTAGACAGATAATCAATCCGTTCTTAATAAAAATAAGAGCAAGAGGAGACATAATGACAAAAGAAAAAACATTTAAACTAGTGGCAACTGCTGCAAGTGGATTAGAAGCACTAGTAGGAAAAGAATTACGAGACTTGGGGATTCCTTGTGAAGTAGAGAATGGTAAAGCACTATTCGAAGGGACGATGGAGACGATTGCTACAGCTAACTTATGGTTGCGTACAGCGGATCGCATCAAAATTATAGTTGGTGAATTTGATGCCTTTAGCTTTGATGAATTGTTTGAAAAAGTTAAAGCGTTGCCGTGGGAAGATTATTTACCGATGGACGCAGAATTTCCGGTTGCTGGAAAGTCGATCAAATCTAAATTATACAGCACACCTGATTGTCAGTCGATTACAAAGAAAGCCATCGTCAATCGTTTAAGAGAAGTCTATCATCGCCCGGCAACTGTACCTTTAGCTGAAACAGGCGCTTTTTTCCAATTAGAAGTTGCTCTTTTAAAAGATCATGTCACTGTAACAATCGATACAACTGGTCCAAGTTTGTTTAAACGCGGCTACCGTATTGAAAAAGGTGGCGCTCCATTAAAAGAGAACATGGCAGCGGCTTTAGTTGCGCTGACAAATTGGCGTAAAGATCGTCCGTTTTATGATCCAGTTTGCGGATCAGGGACGATTTGTATTGAAGCAGCCTTGATTGGACACAATATTGCACCAGGATTCAATCGCGAGTTTGTCTGTGAAACATGGGACTGGTTTGATACGGCTGTATTTGAAAAAGTTCGTAAAGAAGCAGATGAGAAGGCGGATTATGACATTGAATTAGATATTATGGGGTCAGATATCAATGGAAAAATGATCGAAATTGCCAAAGCAAATGCGGAAGAAATCGGATTAGGTGATTCAATTACTTTCAAACAATTAGCGTTACGTGATTTTACAACAGATAAGGAATATGGCGTGATGGTTGCAAATCCGCCTTACGGAGAACGTTTAGGCGAAGAAGAATCTGTGCGCAAATTATATAAAGAGATGGGAGAAGTTTTCCGTCCGTTAAAAACATGGAGTAAATATATTTTAACGAGTGATTTAACTTTTGAACAATATTATGGAGCAAGAGCGACTAAGAAGCGCAAGCTATATAACGGTGCTTTACGCACTGATTTGTTCCAATATTGGGGAGAGCGACCACCAAGAAAACCGAGAGAAGAGTAGGTGAATCCAGTATGAAAGAACAAGAATTTCTACAAGAGGTAAAAGAAATCCAATTACTACAACAAGCTTTAGGTTTATTAGAATGGGATAGCCAAACTGGAATGCCAGAAGCGAGTAGTGAATTCCGTGGAGAGGCTGCAGGGTATTTATATGGGATGGCATTTGAACGAAGTGTAGGCCCTAAAATTCAAGAAGCTTTGGCATATTTTGATACTCATTCTAGTGAATTGTCAGAAGTGGGTTTGTCCGTTTATAAGGAAGTCAAAAAAGAATATGAACTAAATCACAGTATCCCAGCTGAGCGTATGCAGGCTTATAATACTGCATTAACAAATGCTCATACTGCTTGGCTTCAGGCCAGAAAATCTAAAGATTTTACTGAAATGAAACAAGAAATTCAAACAATCATTGATTTTTTAAAAGAGTTTATTCCTTATTGGAAAAAAGACGAGACAACAAACTATGATGTGCTGCTAAATCAATACGAACCTGGTTTGACTGTTGAGAAACTGGATCAAATTTTTGACCAACTTAAAACTGGAATTATGAGTATTAGAGATGCTGTTGTAAAAGAAGGGACAGTTCCACGTACTGACTTTTTATCTAGACGAGTAACAAAAGAACAGCAAAGAACATTTGTGATGGGGATTGCAGAGCAACTTGGTTATGATTTTTCAAGAGGCCGTTTAGATGATACGGTTCATCCGTTTATGCTAGCATTAAATCGTAACGATGCACGCATCACGACACGTTGGGATGAAACGAATTTTTCAATGGCAACGTTTGGTGTGATCCATGAAGCGGGTCATGGAATTTATGAGCAAAGCATTGACCCTAAATATGATTATACACCACTTGCTACAGGTGCTTCTATGGGGATTCATGAATCGCAGTCGTTATTTAATGAAATCATTATTGGCAGTAATAAACAATTTTGGAAAAAGCAATTTCCATTTTTTAAAGAGTGTACAGAGGGAACTTTTGACGATATTGATTTTGATACCTTTTATGACTCATTAAAAGAAACCAAGGCAAGTTTGGTTCGTATTGAAGCAGACAGTTTAACGTACCCGCTTCATATCATTATTCGTTATGAAATTGAGAAAATGATTTTTAATGAAGAGGTTTCAATCGATGATCTACCACAGATTTGGAATGATAAGTATGAAGAATACTTGGGAATTCGACCAGAAAATGACTTAGAAGGTATTGTGCAAGATGTACACTGGTCTGGTGGTAGTTTTGGTTATTTCCCTTCATATGCTTTGGGGTACATGTATGCAGCGCAATTACGTCATGCGATGGGGAAAGAAATCGATGTAGATGCCGTTTTAGCTAGTGATGACTATTCTATCATTAAAAATTGGCTAACTGAGCATATTCACCAATATGGAGCATCTAGAAAACCAAATCAATTGATTTTAGATGCAACAGGTGAGTCATTGAATCCGCAATATTTGATCGACTATATGAAATCAATTTATTATGATGTCTATAAAATCAAAGAATAATTATTTTTATCGAGCAACAGAAATGAGGGAGCAGTTATGTTATCAATTAATGAGTATTTAAAAGCCGGTGAAACGACTGTCTCCAACTTGGTCATTGAGAACTATCAGAAAATTGGTTTAACAGATGAAGAATTTTTATTTTGGTTACAGTTGTTCCGATCTCAAGCAAAGGGAGATTTATTTCCGGATTTGGCTGAAATCAGTTCAATGATGGGAAAACCGATTGATGTTATTTATAAACTAATGAATCAACTTGTTTCACGAGGTTTTCTAATTATTGAAACCAAGCAAAACGAACAAGGTCAAATGATGGATACGTATGATTTATTGCCGATTTTTGAGAAAATTGCTCTTTTGCAAGAAAAACAACTTGAAAAACAACGAGAAATTTCATCAGAAGAAACAATCAAGCAACTTTACCAAGGGTTTGAAAAAGAATTCGGTCGTCAATTATCACCAATTGAATTAGAAATGATTGGTCAATGGTTAGAAACAGATCATTATCAACCTGAGCTTATTAGACTGGCACTAAGAGAAGCAGTATTGAATCAAGCTTATAGCTTAAAGTATATCGATCGAATCTTACTTGCCTGGGAACGTAAAAACATCACGACGAAAGAGCAAGTGGCTGAAGATCAAAAACGAAGAAAGCAAGCCTTGATCCAAAAAGAAATTGAACAACAAGGTGCCCAAAATGAGCCGATTCCAAAGGTTACTCTGCATAATTGGCTTAATCCAGAAGACAGTGAGTAGGAGGTAGGTAAATGCTTTCTAAAGAGAAAACAATGGAAGCAATTCAAATCATGTATGATATGTTCCCAGAAGCTGCGTGCGAGCTTACACACAAGAGTCCATTTCAATTACTGATTGCAGTTATTTTAAGTGCCCAAGCGACAGATGTCTCTGTGAATAAAGCAACACCAGCCTTATTTGCCGCATATCCAACACCTGAAGCACTGGCAGCAGCTCCTATAGAAGATATCATTCAAAAGATTAAAACAATTGGTTTGTACCGAAATAAGGCGAAAAACATTAAAGCATGTGCCGCTCAATTATTAGACCAGTTTGATGGAAAAGTACCTGAAACTCGTGAAGAACTCGTTTCTTTACCAGGTGTTGGTCGTAAAACAGCTAATGTGGTGATGGGGGATGCTTTTGGTGAACCTGCTATAGCAGTTGATACCCATGTTGAACGGGTATCCAAACGTTTACGTATATGTAAACTAGATGCTAGTGTAATGGAAGTTGAACAAACCTTGATGAGAAAAATCCCGAAAGAATTATGGGTAAAAACCCATCATACGATGATTTTTTTCGGACGTTATCATTGTTTAGCTCGAAATCCTAAATGTGATATTTGTCCACTTTTGTACATGTGTCAAGAAGGTAAAACGAGAATGAATACTAAATAAAGAACACAATTTTGATGAAGTCAATACGCTTTGATTTTTATTCATATCAGCGGAAATTCGAAAGAATAATACGGGAAATTTAGAAACTTGGTCAATCTACAGAAAACCGCCCAATGCATAAAGCGCATTGGGCGGTTTTTTAGGTCAATTATTCAAGCCTATATGATTATTTTTATACTCTCTATTATGTTTATTATTTAACCAATCCCGATAACAAAATGTAATAATTTGTCTGAATACGTAAGCTCATCTAAATCTGTTTTGATGGTTTCATTGAGTAACCTTAATTCGTCAGTAACAATACCATCCACTCCATAAAACATCATCCGTGTCATCGTATCTTCATCATTAACAGTCCAAGCGTAGACTTTTTTACCGTCATTATGAGCTGCATTGATAAAGTTTTGATTTAAAGTAGTATATTCCATCGTAAAGAAATCTACATTTGAAATAGGAGGCCCAACAATGTTAAAAGGAAGGATGTAACCAACATAAAAGTCAGGTTCTTGTTCTTTTAACTGAGTAGCTGTATCAAAGGTCAATGTATGCAGAATATGTTTTTCTGATAAAATGATCTGACGATATTTTCGAGTAAAACGTTCAACCAAATCAGGGCTATCTTGCGGTGTTGTTTTAATCTCAATCAATAATTTTTGCCCCAACTCTTTTGCTTTTTCAAGGTATTCATCAAAGGAGCAGACGTTGGCTTCCATGCCATTTTCTTTAGCAGTCAATTTGACAAGTTCTGCTAAAGTAAGTTCATTAGGTCTTTTGTTGACACCCGTAAGCTTTTTCAAATTGAAATCATGCATGACAACAAATTGTTTGTCTTTCGTTTCTTGTATATCCATTTCTACGTAAGTAGGGTGCTCTAAACTAGTTTTTTCAAGTGCAGGTAATGTATTTTGAACACCATTTGCTGCATCGACACCTCTGTGAGATATTGTTAAGGGTTCTGATAGTGATGGGTTACTTAGATAAGTGGTATTATATGCACCGACACCAATACCGAATAGGGCAGAGGTAAGAGAAAATAAGCCGATTTTAACAGCTGTCCATTTTTTTCTAGGCTGTTTTGGTTGATCAAAAAACCACTGCGGAAGTTCTGGCAAAAATCCTTCATCATCCATATAGTCGATCGTGATATAAAAAATGCCGACAGTTGAAAAAATAATATTCAGGAGCAAAATAAATTGTAAAAGAGTCATTGCGATTACAGCACTAGCTAAAGCGTAACTTGGAAATGCAGTTTCAATAATCGCTTGAGCGCTTAGTATTACTGTATAGCTAAATACGAAAACTAAAAGAATACTGCCGCCGATCACAATAAATTGTCCTAGAATCCTGAAAAAATGATGCTTCGTGGATCTCCAGCTTTCTTTAACGGCTTGGCGAAACGGAACATCTCTTAAAATCATTTCTGGCAATGCAAAAATCAAGCGAATAGAAAGATAGAAGAAAAGCAAGTAACCTAGAATGACTAAAGCAATGATTGTTACTCGGTTAGCAAAGATAAAATCCATGATAAATGCAGGTATTTTTATTTTCGCCAATAAATCTGAATTAAACCCTAACCCACTAAGCGGTAAAACTAAGAAAAAATAAAATAAGAAAAAAAGTACAGTACTAAAGCGAATTTTTTTAAGTTGAAGAACCGTTCCTTTTAACAAACTTGTTAGAGAGATTGGTTCTTTTTTCTTTATAAAAAAAACACTTAAAAGTAAAAAAGTAAATTCAAAAAAGACCGCAATCACTGTTGCTAACAGTACAATAATTAAGGCGATCAGAACTCCAGGATGCTTAGAGAAGATAATTGGAATTGTATCATAAGACAGATAATTGATGTTTCCTTGTTTTAATATAAAACGTGTCGAGCTTGCCAAAAGAGGAAGCAGTACAAAAAGCATAAAGCCATGCATCAATAAAACATCTCGAAAATAAGACGATGTACCTGAAAAGAAATCAATGATATTTTTAAAACTATTTTTAAAGTATTTCATTATTTAATCCACCCCTACACACTTAAAATAAAAGAGGATAGGATACTGTGGCATCCTATCCTACACTTGTTTCTATTATATAGTTTTAAGCGTTAAACGCCTAGTAAACCGTTTAAGAATGTACCGCCGTAAATCAAGGCTAAACTATACAAGAAGATTGAAACGGGTTTTGCTAAAATGATAATCAACGTAAATTTCTTTAAAGACATTTTTGTTAAACCAGCCATCAGACAAAGAGTGTCATCTGGTGCGATTGGAAGAAAAATTGCTAATGCGAAGAGACGTTCAAACCGTTTTTCATTATCCAACCAACCAATATATTTATCATAGGTCTTATCGCTAACTAAACTAAGAATAAAAGGTTTACCATATTGGCGACCTAATAGAAAAATGATAACTGAACCGATTGCGATCCCAACATAATTATAGATAAATCCAGCAACTGGACCGAATATCAGAACGCCAGCGGCACAACTGATGCCGCCTGGGATAATTGGGATCACTACTTGAATGATTTGGATCAACATAAATAGAATAGGTCCCATGATAACTGAGTCACCGACTAATCCTCTCAAAGCATTGATATCTTTAAAAACACCTAATCGTATAAAATAAATCGTCATAGCAATCGTTGCTATGATTCCTACGATTGAAATGCAGTTAATAATTTTTCTTGAAAGCGCGATGCTCATGTTTATCATCTCCTTAATTTAGGACTCGTTTGGTCTCATAATAAAAATATGTTTGTGACACTTTTTATCATACACGATATTTTATTATTTTCCTTGAAACTAGCTATGAAGCTAGATAAAGTAACTATCCTTAGTATAAAAGTCTTTGTATTATTTTACCATTGTTATTTATCAAATTTCACGAACAAAGTTGTAAGAATCAACTTGTTACGATTATTATACAAAGAAATTTTTCCAAAAACATCCTACTTTAGCCCTAAAATAAAAAATAACCGAGAGTTTCCTATTTACAAGAAACAATGAGAGGATTATAATTGTTTTAAGGATTATGGCGTGCCTAAAAATATAATAATATAAACCTTATGATTTATAGTTGGAAGAAGGATAAAAGATGAAAGAAGAGAAAAGTGAAGCGGAGAAGTTGTTGGAATATGCCAACGGTCCTAGTTTGGAAGAAATCAACAATACAGTTGATGTTCCTAAAAATGCTAGCTTTTTGCGTACATTGTTGGCTTATAGTGGACCGGGAGCACTTGTAGCAGTTGGCTATATGGACCCAGGTAATTGGATCACTTCAATTGCTGGAGGGGCAGAATATAAATATGCATTACTAAGTGTTATTTTACTATCAAGCTTGATTGCGATGTTACTTCAAAGTATGGCAGCTAAACTAGGTATCGTGACAGGAAGAGATTTAGCACAGGCAACTAGGGAACATACAAGCAAAAAAACAGGTTTTGTTTTATGGATTATTACTGAACTTGCAATTATGGCGACGGATATTGCTGAGGTAATTGGTGGGGCTGTTGCTTTACAATTACTATTTGGTTTTCCATTATTGATCGGTGTATTGATTACAACGTTTGATGTCCTATTGTTATTACTGTTAACAAAATTAGGATTTAGAAAAATCGAAGCAATTGTTGCATGTTTAATAGCAGTTATCTTTTTTGTTTTTGCATACGAAGTAGCGCTAGCTGATCCAACTATTGGTGAAGTACTTCGTGGATTTATTCCAGATCCGAAAATTGCTACTGACAAATCAATGCTGTTTTTAGCTTTAGGGATTGTCGGGGCAACTGTTATGCCACACAATTTATACCTACACTCTTCAATTGCTCAAGCACGAAAATTCGATCGCAATGATGATGAAGAGAAAGCAAAAGCAATTCGTTTCACGATTTGGGATTCAAACATACAATTGACGGTGGCATTTATTGTTAACTGTCTATTGCTGATATTAGGTGGAGCTTTGTTTTATGGAACAAATAGTGACTTAGGTAAGTTTGTAGATTTGTTTGATGCATTGAAAAATCCTGATATCGTTGGGCATATTGCTAGTCCTGTTTTAAGTATTTTATTTGCAATCGCATTGCTGGCCTCAGGTCAAAATTCTACGATCACCGGAACACTTTCGGGTCAAATCGTTATGGAAGGGTTCATTCACTTAAAAATGCCATTGTGGATGCGTAGAGTAGTAACGCGTTTGATTGCGATCGTACCCGTTATTATTTGTGTGATTATTTATGGCGGTAGAGAATCAGCAGTTGAAGATTTATTATTGTACACCCAAGTATTTTTAAGTATTGCGTTGCCAATTTCGATCATTCCTTTAACGATGTATACGAGTGATAAAAAAATCATGGGTCGTTTCGCTAATCCAATGTGGGTGAAAGTTTTAGCGTGGATCATCGCGATTGTATTGACAGCACTGAATCTATTCTTGATATATGGAACTTTAACTGGCGTGAATGCGTAATAAAAAAGAAAGCGATTCTTGATTGAATGGCTTTCTTTTTATGTATATATAATAGAATTCGTGCTATAGAAATGGTAGAATGAGAAAGACTAAAATTTTGAAATGAGGGTTTTAAGTGACTGAATATTTAAATGTTGGAAAGATCGTCAATACTCAAGGCTTAAAGGGTGAAGTACGAATAATTTCTCAAACAGATTTTCCAGAGTTGCGTTATAAAAAAGGATCAGTTTTGACATTATTTCAAGAAAAAAAAGAGCCGATCGAGTTAACGATCAAAACTCACCGAAAACATAAAAATTTTGATATTGTAACGTTTGAAGATCATTTTTCTATTAATGATGTTGAAAAATACCGTGATGGGATTTTAAAAGTATCAAAAGATGATTTAGCTGATTTACCAGGCGATGAGTTTTATTATCACGAAATCATTGGATTGACTGTTATTGACGAAAACGAAAAAGAATTAGGGAAAATCAAAGAAATTCTTTCGCCAGGCGCAAATGATGTCTGGGTTGTTCAAAGACCAAAGAAAAAAGATGCTTTGATTCCTTATATCGAATCTGTTGTTAAGTCGATCGATTTAGAAGAAGGAATTGTTCGTGTAGAAATTCCAGAAGGTTTGATTGACGATGAAAATTGATGTATTGACGCTTTTTCCAAGAATGTTTGAAGGTCCGATGGGAGAATCGATCATTGGAAAAGCTGTAGAGAAAAATTTACTTGAAATCAATGTGTCTAATTTCCGTGATCATTCAGATAATAAGCATCAGTCGGTCGATGATTATCCATATGGTGGTGGAGCTGGAATGTTGCTGAAAGTTCAGCCGATTTATGAGAACTTACGAAGGATTGAAGAAGCATCGCCGGAAACTAAAAAACGTGTGATTTTACTAGACCCAGCGGGTAAACAGTTTGACCAAAAAATGGCGGAAGAATTTTCTGAGGAAGAGCATTTAGTTTTTATTTGTGGTCACTATGAGGGATATGATGAGCGTATTCGTTCTTTAGTCACTGATGAAGTTTCATTAGGAGATTACGTATTAACTGGTGGAGAATTAGGCGCGATGGTCATGATCGATGCAACAGTCCGTTTACTTCCTGATGTTTTAGGGAATAAGCTTTCTGCACAAACCGATTCACATTCAACTGGCTTACTAGAGCATCCGCAATATACACGTCCAGCTGAATTCAATGGAATGAGTGTACCAGAAGTTTTGACAAATGGAAATCATAAACTGATAGCCGAATGGCAGTTGAAAGAATCGTTGCGGAGAACCTACTTAAGACGTCCTGATATGTTGGAAACCATGGAGCTTGATACTGAAATGAAAAAATTTCTTGCAGAGATCATTGAAGAAGAGAAGTCAGCAAAGGAATAGAAAATAAGGCCTCTTTAAAGAAAAATCCCTTTACAGCTATGAATAGCTATGTTAAACTATTTCAGTGAGTGCAAAGCGCTCAACTATTACGATATTCCGCTGTGACAAGAGTCATAAGAATGTTTGGAATGAGGAGAAAAAAGAATGAATCCATTAATTCAAGAATTAACACAAGAACAACTACGTACGGATATTCCTGCGTTTCGTCCTGGAGACACTGTTCGCGTTCATGCGAAAGTAGTCGAAGGAACGCGCGAACGTATCCAATTATTTGAAGGAGTTGTTATCGGACGCCGCGGCACTGGTATCAGCGAAACTTATACAGTACGTAAAATTTCTAACGGTGTTGGTGTGGAACGTACATTCCCATTACACACTCCACGTGTTGCTCAAATCGAAGTAGTACGCTATGGTAAAGTTCGTCGTGCGAAACTTTATTACTTACGTGCATTACATGGTAAAGCAGCTCGTATTAAAGAAATCCGTCGTTAAAAACTTGTTATTAATTAACAATGAACCCCTTGATGATCAAGGGGTTTTATTTTTTTATTTTATTGCTCATTTATTTTCTACGGTGCTCAGTTAAATGATAAGCTTTGTAAAGCAGCTAAACAAAAAGATAATGAAGAATAAAACCTATAATGAATGAAAAAGAAAAATAAGATAATGCAATATATATAAATAGTTTCTCTTTTGTTGCTCTGTACTTAAATAATGATAAAATACCTAAAACAAAGAAAATGATCGATAAAACCATTATTTTCACCTCAAAATGAATTGTAACAGCTTGAAATAAAAATTAGAAAAATAAAGGATTCTCAATAAACGAATTTTTACTTAAAAAACAAAATTAGTTGTAGTGAGAGCGATATCCAAATTCAGCTATAACAATTTTGGCGAGCGAAAAGTCAATATGAAAAAACTAAGCAAGTAGCTAATGAAGAGCGTCTACAGGCTTAGTTTATTTTTGTTTGTTATGTCTACATAAATGATTATTGTCTCAGGTCTAATAAAAACGCTAAAGCCTTGTCTTGGTTCATCAAGCCAGTTTTTAGTTTTTCAGCGATGATGTCGATTTCTGTGCCTTTTGCACCAACAGACATTGCTAGAGAGCGAGCTTGTAAGGACATATGACCTTGTTGAATACCTTCTGAGACTAGTGCCCGTAAAGCAGCTAAATTCTGTGCTAAACCGACGGCGGCAATTACTTCCGCCAATTCTTTTGCAGTTGTTACGTTTAAAATCTCTAAAGCAGCCTGGGCTTTAGGTAAAACATTAATGGCACCGCCAACGGTTCCAATCGCTAATGGTAACTCAATTGTACCTTTTAAACCATATTCAGTAAGTTCCCAGCGGCTTAAACCATGATAGGTGCCTGTAGCAGCATAGGCATGAGCTGCGGCAGCCACTGCACGAGTATCATTCCCAGTTGCTAAGACTACAGCTTCGATACCATTCATAATGCCTTTATTGTGTGTGGCCGCACGATAAGGATCTATTTGAGCAAGTTGCGAAGCTGCTGCAATTTTCTTCGCAACTAATTTTCCAGCTTCTAAATCACCTGTTTTACTTAAACTAGTAAATGAAACATCACAAGTAGCGGTTACTATCGATTCAGTTGCATAGTTGCTTAAAATGCTAAATAATATATCAGCATCAAACCATTGACGGAATAAATCAGTGACACCTTCTAAAATGGAATTAAGGATATTGGCTCCCATTGCGTCTTTAGTATCAACAAGTAAATCTATTGATAAATAGCTGCTATTCTCTGGGAAATGACGGATTTGGATTCTTTTTAAGCCGCCACCTCGTTTCACGATAGAAGGGTAGCTTTTTTCAGCTTGGGCGAAAATTTCTGCCGAGAACTGGTTGATTTTTTCTTCTATTGGTGCTGAATCTGTAACATTCATAAAAACAATTTGACCGCGTAAAAGTCCTTCTGCCAATTCACTTTGAATGCTGCTAGATTGTTGAATCATTTTTGCTCCGTTACTACAGGCTGCAATGACAGATGGTTCTTCTGTTGCCATAGGGACTTGATAGCTTTTATTATTTACTAAAATATCCGGAACAATACCCATTGGTACGGCCAATTCACTGATTTGATTTTCAATCAAATGATTAGCGGTATCTTCATCTAATGATATATTTTCTAATTCTTGCTTGCTTTCTATAGAAAGATGACCTGTTGTTTGTAAAAATGTTAATCGTTCCTCTTTGGATAGTTGATAAAACTTTTTATCTGTTTTGGTTTGTTGAGGACGCTCAATCAGCATGGCAAGCCCAAGGCCTCCTCCAACACACAGCGAAGCCACTCCATAGCGACCATTGATGTCTTCTAATTGGTGAGCTAAAGTTGCTACGATGCGCGTTCCAGAAGCACCAATCGGATGACCTAAGCTAATGCCACCGCCCCAAATGTTGAGTTTTTCTTCAGGTATCTTTAGTTCATTTTGAACAACAATAGAAGAAGCGGCGAACGCTTCATTGATTTCAAATAAATCGATATCTGGAACTTTTAAATTGTTGCGTTCTAATAAGGTTTGAACAGCCTTAATTGGTGAGATGCCCATTATACTTGGATCAATACCAACCTCAGTAACATCTTTGACAATAGCAATATAAGGAATCTGATGTTTTTCTGCAAACGATTTAGAAGCCAAGATCATTGCTGAAGATGCATCGTTGATTGTTGAGGCATTTCCTGCTGTGACAGAACCGTTTTCTTTAAATACCGTTTTTAACGTACTTAGTTTTTCTAAAGTTGTATCTTTTCGAATACCTTCGTCGTAATCAAAAATAACGTCATTGATCGTCAAAGGAACTATTTCTTTCACAAACTTTCCTTCTGATTTTGCTTTAGCTGCCTTTATTTGGGAATGTGCAGCAAAACGATCTTGCATTTCTCGTGTGATGTTAAACTGTTCAGCTACATTTTCCGCCGTCAAGCCCATTGCTTTACCGCTAAAAGCATCGGTTAAGCCATCTACTATCATAGTTGGAGCAGGTTTTGAATAAGTGTCTTCTTCTTTGTACGTGATAGCAGGAGCAGTTGTCATGCTTTCTGTTCCACCAGCCAAAATAACGTCAGCTTGACCTAATTGAATAGCTTGTTTGGCTAAGCTGATTGCTTTCATGCCAGATCCGCACACTTCATTTACAGTAAAGGCAGGGACATCAAAGCCTAATCCACTGTTGAGTGCAATTTGTCTTGCAGGGTTTTGTCCATTTCCGGCCTGTAATACGTTTCCAAAAATGACTTGTTTTATATGTTCTGCGGCTTTTGTATTCCTTATAAGTAACTCTTTTGTAACAGCTGTTCCTAGTTCAACTGCAGATAATGATTTTAATTGTCCTCGGTACTTGCCGATAGGCGTTCTCAAGGCGTCGATAATTACGATTTCCACGACGTCACCTCCACTATGAAATATACCATGCTTTGTGAAAAAAGAATACTCTATAAACCATAATAAAAAAACTTCTGAAATTCTTTAACAAATTTTAAATTGTTCTTATTTCTACCAATCTTACTCGAATTTATGATAAATTATACTATGTAATGAATTGATAATAACGACAAAGGAGATATACAATGAACGTTGGCATAGATAAAATTAGTTTTTTTGTCCCACCATACTATGTAGATATGACCGATTTAGCTTTAGCGAGAGAGGTAGATCCAAATAAATTCCATATTGGTATTGGACAAGACAAAATGGCAGTAAATAAAAAAACACAAGATATTGTGACTTTTGCGGCAAATGCTGCAAAAAATATTTTAGCGGATGAAGATAAAGAACAAATCGATATGGTGATCGTCGGTACAGAATCTGGCATTGATGAGTCAAAAGCTTCTGCAGTCGTTTTGCATCGCTTGATAGGGATCCAACCATTTGCGCGTGCTTTTGAAATGAAAGAAGCTTGTTATGCTGGAACGGCAGCTTTGCAGTATGCTGTTGCGCATATTAAAAGTCATCCGAAAAGTAAAGTGCTAGTCGTTGCCTCTGATATTGCAAAATACGGCTTAGCTTCTGGAGGAGAACCGACACAAGGAGCAGGAGCGGTGGCAATGCTTGTTTCCGCTGATCCAAGAATTTTACAGTTAAATGATGATAGTGTGGCACTGACACAAGATATTTATGATTTTTGGCGGCCCGTTGGACATGATTATCCAATGGTGGATGGACAATTATCTAATGAAACTTATATTCAAGCTTTTCAAAAAATTTGGGAGGAATATCAGAGCCGTCATAAAAAGACAATCGCTGATTTTGATGCACTAGCTTTTCATATTCCATATACAAAAATGGGGAAAAAAGCATTGTTAGCAGCTTTAGAAGATGAGTCACCAGAAGAACAAGAACGAATTTTAGCTAAATATGAAGCAAGTATTGTGTACAGTCGGCAAGTCGGCAATTTATATACAGGTTCATTGTACCTTGGGTTGATTTCATTATTAGAAAATGGTCAATTGAATGCGGGTGAACAAATTGGATTATTCAGTTATGGATCTGGTACTGTAGCGGAATTCTTTAGTGGAAAGTTAGTTGAGGGATACCAACAACAATTACTTGCAGATATCCATCAAAAACAATTAGTAGAACGAAAAAGATTATCTATCGCTGAATATGAAGCAATGTTTAATGATGTTTTGGATGCGGATATAGACAGTAACTACGAAGACTCACTTCTTTACAGTATCGCTTCCATCTCAAATACGGTTAGAACTTACAAGGAAAAATGAAGCTTTTCTTTAAGACAGACAGTTTAAATACTTCTTGTTGCATTCAATCAAACTGAATGCAGCAAGAAGTATTTTGTATTTCTGTAATTTTATAGCTATCCCTGCTAAATTATACCCTTGATATAACATTAAAAAATAAAAGTGAATAGAATAAAGTTATCATCACTGTATCAGATAAGTGATACAGTAATCGAGAGATGAACTGATAAAAGGAGACAATGATGAAAACTATTTATATTTTATTAACTCGTTCTAAAACGTATATTTCACGACTGATTCATTTAGCTACGTCAGATGATTACACACATGTTTCTATTTCTTTTGACAAAACGTTGACCCAATTCTATAGTTTTGGTCGTAAACATACCCATTTTCCTTTACCAGCAGGGTTAGTTCAAGAAAGCTTGACCAATTGTTTTTTTGGCTATCACAAAGATATGCCGTGTGCCTTGTATGAATTGAAAGTGCCAAAATCAGTCTTTGCGCACGCCATGAAAGAAGTTCAACGAATGATAACTGAAAAAGGACAATATCGTTATAGTATCATTGGGCTAGTATGCTGCAAGTTTTCGATTCCATATCAAAGAAAAAAATATTATTTTTGTTCTCAATTTGTGGCTGAAATATTAGAAAAGAGTCAGGCTGTTGTGTTGCCAAAGCCAGCGGAATTAATAAGACCTGTCGATTACATGAATATAGCAATAGGGGATTGTTTGTTTACCGGTAAAATTAGTGAGTTAGTTGCTAGAGTTGCTACATTTTAGTTATCATCAAATTGAAAGTTTTATCTGATGATATATTATTATTTTTGAAGCAGATCCCAAAAGAAATTGCCCGATGATGCACAATAAAGACGTTATTTATCGTATGAGATGTTTTTCAAATTAATAAGAGAGTTTGTAAAAGATTAGAAAATTGTACTATAATAAAATAGTAAAAGACCTAAGAGCAGTGCAAGGGGGAGGAATAAGGCTTGAATATAAAGAAAGTTAGTGAGTTAAGTGGTGTTTCTGCTGATACGATCAGATATTATGAACGTATTGGGTTGATTCCGCCTGTGAAACGCAGTGCTAATGGAATTCGTGATTTTGATGAGGAAGATTTACGCTGGATCGTTTTTAGTAGACAGATGAGAAACGCTGGGTTATCTATTGAATCTTTAGTAGAGTATTTAACTTTATTTCAAGTAGGAAATGAAACCGTACCTGCGCGTAAAGAAATCATTGCCGACAAAATCAAGGAATTAAAGAAAAAAGCATCAGAATTAAACACAGCAATTGAACGGTTGGAGTTTAAGTTTGATAATTATGAGGAACATATGATTCCAGCAGAAAATGCGTTAAGAGATTTTAATCAAAATAAAGAACAAACAATAAAAAACTTCTAAACATCTTTGTTTGGAGTTTTTTTTAATTTAGTAAATAAATCACTTGACTTAGAGTTCACTTTAAGAAGTAAACTGTATTTATCAGGAAGAAAAACGAACTACTATAAGGAGGAATTTTAATGGACTATGTTAAATTTGGCAACACAGGAATGGATGTTTCAAGAATTTGTTTAGGTGCAATGGGCTTTGGTGATCCAAATAGTGGGTTTCATGAGTGGGTATTAGAGGAAGTAGAGAGTAAAAAGGTGATTAAAAAAGCGTTGGACTTAGGCATTAATTTCTTTGATACAGCGAATGTTTATTCCTATGGTGCTAGTGAACGAATTCTTGGAAAAGCGCTAAATGAGTATGCCAATCGGGATGAAATCGTTGTGGCAACGAAATTATTTACCACGATGAAAAAGAATGTTCCAAATAGCGGTGGGCTTTCAAGAAAAGAAATATTCCATCAAATTGATGCTAGTTTAGAGCGATTAGGTATGGACTATGTTGATTTATATATCATTCACCGTTGGGATTACAATACACCTATTGAAGAGACGATGGAGGCACTACATGATGTAGTGAAATCTGGAAAAGTTCGCTATATCGGTGCTTCAGCTATGTTTGCTTGGCAATTTGCAAAAGCACAAGCAGTAGCTGACAAAAATGGTTGGACAAAATTTGTTTCGATGCAAAATCACCTGAATTTGCTATATCGTGAAGAGGAAAGAGAAATGCTGCCGTTGTGTGAAGACCAAAAAATTGCTGTTACACCATATAGTCCATTGGCGTCAGGACGTTTGACACGCGATTGGAGTGCTCAAACGAAGCGTTTTGAAACGGATAAAACAGCGATGTCAAAATATGATACTACAGCTGAGCAAGATCGTATTATTGTTGAGCGAGTTGCTGAAATTGCAGAGAAACGTGGCGTTGAACGAGTACAAATTGCTTTAGCATGGTTGCTTCAAAAAGGACCAGTTGTAGCGCCAATCATTGGTGCTACTAAAGAAAGTCATTTAACGAATGCGATTCCAGCTTTGGATCTGGTGCTAACTGAAGCTGAAGTGTTATTTTTGGAAGAACCTTATGTTCCACATGTTATTGTTGGGCATAATTAAAAGGGTATAAAAGGTTAGTAATTGGAGGAATAGGAAATGGCTAAATTTGAAGAAGTACAACATGGTGTGATTTTTCCAGTAGGAGAAAAAAATGAGACGTATGCTCAATATTTTGTTGGTCAAAGTTATCTAAAAAACTTAGTTGCAGATCCTAACATTAATGCGGGCGTAGGGAATGTTACTTTTGAACCTGGTTGTCGTAATAATTGGCATATTCATCATAATGGGTTTCAACTGCTGCTCGTTACAGGTGGTGAAGGCTGGTATCAAGAAGAGGGCAAACCTGCTCGGTTTTTAACAGTTGGCGATGTTGTTGTCACTCATGATGGCGTGAAACATTGGCACGGTGCTGTAAAAGATAGCTGGTTTGAACACTTAGCAGTTACTGCTGGAACACCAGAATGGTTAGAACCTGTTGCGGATGAAGTATATGATGCGCTAAAAAATGAATAAAAGATGGGAGTCCTACTTAATGAAAAAACAAACAGCTGGTAGAGACCAACTAGGAGCATTTGCACCGAAATTTGCAGAATTAAATGATGATGTATTGTTTGGAGAAATTTGGTCAAGAGAAGAAGAGTTATCACCTCGTGATCGTAGTTTGATTACTTGTTCAAGCTTATTAACCCAAGGAGTACCGCAGTTAAAACCACACATGGAAATGGCGAAACAAAATGGTGTAACTAAGGAAGAAATGGTGGAATTGATCACTCATTTAGCTTTTTATACGGGATGGCCAAAGGCATGGTCAGCATTTGCTCTTGCAAAAGAAGTTTTTGGCGAATAAAATGGTTTTTACTTATTAAAAAAATGGAACGCATGTACCATACAGCGTTCCACTTTTTTTATGCTAAATTTTCATTAAGTTTAATCAAGAAATGAAAAATAAGTAGGCTTAAATAAGGTAAAATGGTAAAGTGAACTATAAAATGATTGCTTCTATGCAAAATTCATTCATCTAAAAGGAAGAGGGGACAAAATGAAAAAAAGAGCAATATTGATTATTCATGGCTTCGGCGGTAATGAGAAAGAAATTTTGTTTTTACATGAATACTTAAAACAAAGTGATCTTGATTCATTTTGGATTCAATTGACTGGACATGATGGAAATAAACAAAACTTTTCAAAAGGAACTGCCAATCAATGGGTAGCAGATGTTGAAAAGAAATTAGATAAACTTGAAGAAAATTACACACATATTACTTGCATTGGTTTTTCAATGGGAGGATTATTGACGATTCAAGTTTCAGAGAGAGAATCAGTAGATCAAATAGTTTTGTGTAGTACACCGATTTATCTTTACAATGTTAATGTAATTGCACAAGACATTGTCAAAGGGGTATTCTTTAAAAAGCAAGAAACATTGAATTATTACCTCGGTTCGGCCAAAACGGTGTCGATTCGTCCGTGTATTCAATTTTTGTCCTTACTTCAAAAAACAAAGAAAAAAATGAAAAAGAATAGATTAACTAAGAAAAATAAAAAGATGCTCATTTTACAAAATAGGCAAGATGAAACGACATATTATAAAAGTGCCTATTACCTTGCGAAAGCTAGCAATGCAAAAGTATCGTTGAAAATGTACGAGAATGGACGACACCAGTTATTTTTAGGCGAAAATAAAAATCAGGCTGTTGAAGATATTAAAACCTTTATTACTCAATAAATGTGTGATTGTGATACTTATCATTTCATTATTTAAAAATCTCATGGGCGAACAGGGCTATTGAGGTTTTTTTGTACTTTACGAGATACTAGTTCAGTAAAATGTTTCGGTGAAACGTTTTTATTTTATTTCCAGATAAAAAGGATGGTTCTTCTCTTTATTGTGAATAAATAGAAAAGAAAACGCTTGCTTTTAATTGAGATAAGGAATATAATCATTTTTGTAGAAACGTTTCACTAAATAATATTGAGGAGTGGAAGTATGAAATCATGGAAAAAGCTTTGCTTACTTGGAACAACTTTATTGGTAACTGTAGGTGTAATGGCAGCCTGTTCTTCGGGGAATAAAGAAAGCGCTTCAGATGAACTGACATTTTGGTATATGGGTGATGGAGATCAAGGGATCAAACCAATCGTTGATGAGTTTACTAAGGAATCAGGGATCAAAGTCAAAATCCAAAGTATTCCGTGGTCTACTTCCAGAGATAAATTATTAACTGCGGTGGCATCTAAAGAAGGTCCAGATGTTGTGCAAATGGGGACCACTTACATGAGTGAATTCGTTGATGCGGGTGCTTTGATGGATATAACGGATGATGTGAAAAAAAGCGATGTGATGAAATCAGCTAATTTCTTTGACGGTTCAGTGGCTACGACAGAATTTAATGGACAGACATACGCAGTGCCTTGGTATACCGAAACTCGCGGATTGTATTATAGAAAAGATTTGTTAGAAAGCGTTGGTTACAAAGAAGCACCTAAGACGTGGGATGAGTTAGCGGATGCAGCGAAAAAATTGGCAGCACGCGGTGATAATAAATATGGTTTTGGTGTTGAATTGAAAGAACCAACCTTCGGCTTTATGTTTGCTCGTCAAAATGGCTCGAAATTATTTGATAAAGACGATAAACCTTTATTCAATCAACCAGAAATGGTTGATGCTTTAAAATTTTTAGATAAGTTAGTTCAAGATGGTTCAGCGCCTAAAACAGATCTTGGTTTAGAAATTGGTCAAAGTTTTGGTGGTGAAGGCGTTGTCCCAATGTTTATCAGTGGTCCGTGGATGATCAATAGTATTAAAGATTCAGCACCTGATATCGAAGGGAAATGGGGAGTTGCTGAATTACCAAAAGGTCCTGTGAATAATACGTCTGTGACAGGTGGGGCCAACTTAGCAGTTTTCAATAGTTCTAAGAAAAAAGAGGATGCAATAAAATTGATCGAATATCTATCTAAACCTGAAAATCAAACAAAATTCTTTGAAAGTACAAATTCACTTCCAACCAATAAAGAATCTTGGAATTCTGATGTGTTCAAGAGCGATCCGTTAATTTCTGTTTTTGGGAAACAATTGAATGAATCGCAACCAATGCCGTTATTAAAACAATGGGATGAAATTTCTCAAAACTTTATGAAGCAATGGGAGCAAGTTGTTGTAAGTGGAAAGAATCTTCAAGAAGCAATGGATGAACTGAACGAACAAACGGAAAGCTTGATTAAATAGTCTTAAGGAGAAGGAGGAACAAAAGCCTAGAATATGTTATCTATTACTTACTAAAGTGTAGAGGCAAAAACTATCTTTTGTTCCTTTAATTGATTTGGTAAGGAGGAACAAAGCGATGAAGAAGTCAAAATCGCCATATTTTTTTATAGCTCCAGCCGTTGCATTATTGCTTGTTTTTTCAATCATTCCGATTTTTATTGCCGTAACAATTAGTTTTACAGATATGAGTTTAGCTGGCTTGGCTGATTTTTCACGAATCAATTTTGTTGGTTTTGATAATTATTTGAATATATTTAGTGACAAGGTTTTTGGGCAAGCCATGTTCAATACAGCTTATTATGTCGTCATAGGTGTACCCTTAGTTATTATTTCTGCATTAGCATTAGCCATTATGATCAATTTTGGTGAAAACAAATTTTTCTCTTTTATGCGTTTAGTGTTTTATAGCCCTTCTATTACTAATACAGTTGCAGTATCTGTTGTCTGGATGTATTTATACAATCCAACGATTGGCTTATTAAATCATTTATTATCGTATATAAATGTTGGCCCGATTATGTGGCTAACAGATCCTAGTACATCGAAGTTTTCTCTGATTATTATAGCTGTCTGGAAAGCAATCGGCTTGAATATGTTGATTTTCCTAGCAGCGATCCAAGGAATTCCAAAAGAATATTATGAAGCGGCAGAAATTGATGGGGCTAATAAATGGCAGCAAATTTTAAAAATTACTATTCCGCTTTTAAAATTTTCTATTTTCTTTGTGACCGTAACGACGTTGATCGGTTGGTTCCAATTCTTCGATGAACCTTTTGTTATGACTAAAGGAGGGCCACTTGACAGTACCTTATCTGTTGCCTTGTTCATCTATCAAAGAGGTTTCCAATACAACAAATTCGGGTATGCAGCAGCAGGCTCCGTGATTTTATTCATTGCAATCATTATCGTGACCAGTATTCAAATGAAAATCCAAACGAAACAAAAAGAAAATGAAGGATAAAAGGAGAGAACGTTATGAATTCACATAAAAATGCACAAATGAGTTTCAAGCTTTTTATAGGTATCCTTCTAGGCGTTCTGGGTATTATGACCTTTTTCCCATTTCTTTGGATGATTTTTTCTTCTTTTAAAACGAATGCGGAAATCAATCAGATCGTTCCTAGTCTATTTCCAAAAAATGCGACTTTCGATAATTTTAAAGAGCTTTTTATCAGGCTTAATTTTGGAACCTATCTTAAAAATACTCTGATCATAACAGCTTGTTCATTCGTAGGGTTATTACTAAACGCGATGGCGGGATATGGTTTTGCCAAGTTTGATTTTAAAGGGAAAAATTCACTTTTTCTAATGGTGTTAGCAACTATGATGATACCAGGGCAAGTAACAATGATTCCTGTGTATTTACTTTTAAACTCAGTTGGTTTAACGAATACCTTGATTGGGATCGTGTTACCTGGATTAGCGGGAGCTTTCGGGATTTTTCTTTTCCGACAGTTTATGCACAACATATCTAATGAAATGCTTGAAGCAGCTCGATTGGATGGAGCGAGCGAATGGTACATCTTTTTCAAAATCATCTTACCTGTAAGTCGTCCGATTTTGGCTGTTCAAGGGATCTTAACCTTTATTGGCGGCTGGAATTCATTTTTATGGCCGTTGATCATTGCCAATGATGAAAAGTATTATACGTTATCGGTGGGCTTACAATTATTACAAGGACAACATGGCTCAAATTATGCCTTACAAATGGCAGGAGCAACATTTATGGTGATTCCGATTTTAATTGTTTTTTCGATTTTCCAAAAGTATATTTTACAAGGATTTAATGTATCAGGAATGAAGTAACAAAGGATAATATAAAGGATAAGGTGAATAAATATGGAGCAAAAGCAACTAATAGAGTTATTGAAGCAAATGACCTTAGATGAAAAAGTAGGTCAATTACTTCAATTAGCAGCAGAATTTTACTCAGAAAAAGCTGAAGAAAAAACAGGGCCTATGACGGATCTTGGTTTGACGCATGAAGATATCAACAATGCTGGAACAACACTAGGCATCTCAGGAGCGAAAGAAGCGATTCGTGTACAAAAGGCCTATATGGAAAACAATCGACTGGGAATTCCCACTATTTTGATGGCTGATATTATTCATGGATTCCGTACGATTTTTCCAATTCCGTTGGGGTTAGGTAGTTCATGGGATGTGGATGTTGCTGAAAAAGTTGCAGAAGTTTCAGCGAAAGAAGCCGCTGTCTCGGGGTTACATGTGACATTTTCGCCAATGGTAGATTTAGTTCGTGATCCTCGTTGGGGGCGTGTCATGGAATCAACAGGGGAAGATCCTTTTTTAAATAGCCGCTTTGCAGAAGCCTTTGTTAAAGGGTATCAAGGTGAGGACTTACAAAATGATTTCTTCCGTGTGGCTGCATGTGTTAAGCATTTTGCAGCATATGGAGCAGCAATTGGTGGACGTGATTATAATACGGTCAACATGTCTGAAAGACAATTGCGAGACAGTTATTTACCAGGTTATAAAGCAGCACTTGATGCAGGCGCTAAGTTAGTGATGACGTCATTTAATACGGTAGACGGTGTTCCTGCAACTGGGAATAAATGGCTATTTAGAGACGTATTGAGAAAAGAATTCGGATTTGATGGTGTGGTGATTTCTGACTGGGGAGCTGTGATCGAGTTGATTCCTCATGGTGTAGCAGCAGATAAAAAACAAGCAGCAGAACTTGCGATCAAAGCAGGTGTTGATATTGAAATGATGACGACTTGCTATACCGAAAACTTAAAAGAATTGATTGAAGAAAAGATCGTTGATGAAGCAATTCTTGACGAAGCAGTTTTAAGAATTCTGACATTGAAAAATGATCTAGGTTTATTTGAAAATCCTTATCGTGGCGCAGATGAAACCTTAGAAAAAGAGCTGGTTTTGTCGAAAGAACATCGGGAGATTGCGAAGGATGTTGCAAGAAAATCGATTGTTTTACTAAAAAATGAGGGGATTTTACCGTTATCTAAACAGGATAAAGTTGCCATTGTAGGACCTGCTGCTGCTTCTAATGATGTTATTGGCGTCTGGTCTTGGCAAGGGAAAAAAGAAGAAGCAATTTCTTTAGGGCAAGGAGTGGCGCAATTAAATGCAGATTATCGGATTGGAAAAGAAGCCTTTGATTATTTTAAACCAAGTCAGGCTGCAATCGATGAAGCTGTTTCCTTAGCTAAAGGCGCAGACAAAGTAGTTTTAGCACTTGGAGAAGAAGACTGGATGAGTGGTGAAGCGTCAAGCCGTAGTGATATTCGCTTACCGCAAGCTCAACTAGATTTATTCAATGCTATTCAGGCTGTAAACGACAATATTATTGTGACCCTTTACAATGGCCGTCCACTTGATTTAAAAGGAATTGATTCAGCAAAAGCCATCGTTGAAGCTTGGTTCCCAGGAACAGAAGGTGGTGCCGCATTAGCTGATATTCTTTATGGGCAGTATAATCCAAGTGCTCGTCTAAGCATGTCATTCCCTGAAACAGTGGGACAAGTTCCCGTGTATTATAATTACGACAATACAGGTAGACCATATAAACCAGGTGATGAAAAATATGTATCCAAATATTTAGATGTTTCAAACTTTGCCAAATATCCTTTTGGTTTTGGCTTGAGCTATAGTGAATTTACCTATACTGACTTTCATTTAAGCTCGGATGAAATGAAGCCAGATGAAACAATTACTGTATCCGTTACTGTGGAGAATCAGTCAGATATATCAGGACAAGAGACTGTCCAATTGTACGTGCGCGACAAAATCGGTGAAGTCGTTCGTCCAGTACAAGAATTAAAAGGCTTCAAAAAGATAACGCTTCAAGCTCATGAGAAAAAGACAGTTCACTTTGACATTACCGAAGAACTTTTGCGCTATGTGCATGGTGATCAAACCTTTGTCAGCGATGCTGGGATCTTTGATGTAATGGTTGGCGCAAATAGTAGAGATGTAGCAACAAAAACCTTTAAATTATTGAAATAGATAGGAAGATTGAGATGGCGTATCAAAAACGAACGATTGAAAATGGTGGAACAACGGTCTCGTTTTTAGAAACTGGAGATCTTTACGAAATAATGCATGGAAATATTATGGTCAATCAACTGAACGGAAATCCATTGGATGGTAGCTGTAACCAGATTTATCTTAGAGTTTATAATGGAGCTGGTATTCAGTCAGTGCCAATGATTGGGTCTAACTCAAAGAGTAAATTTCAAATATCAAAAGAACAAGCTTCATGGAACGGCACATTTTTAGATGTTTCTTATCGCGTTGATTTCCAAATTGCTAAATCAGGCATTTGGTTTTGGCAGGTAACAGTGAATGGATCTGGACAAACAATCGATGTCATCTATGGACAAGACATTGGCAACGCGACAAAAGGAGCTGTTCAATCGAATGAAGCCTACATGTCACAATATGTGGACCATCATGTTGCAAAAGGAAATGATACTATTACGATTTCGTCTCGACAAAATCAACCACAAGAAGGAAACTTCCCAGTAATCGAACAAGGAAGCCTGAATCCACTAGTCGCTTTTTCAACAGATGGGTATCAATTTTTTGGACGTGATTATAAAGAAACAAATCAGGCTGTTGCTTTGACACAAGAAATGCTAGCGAATGAAGTGTATCAATATGAGTTTGCTTATATTGCGTTACAAACGGAACGCTTTGAAATGATGGATCAAGAGATGGTATTCGTATTTTATGGAGCGCCAATAGCAAATCAGCAATCGGTCATTCAACAACCACTTATTTCTAAAGAAGTTATCAAGGAAAATTATGACTCATTAAAAATAGAAAATAATGCTGGACAAGGAAAGGTTAGTGAGAAAAACATCGGTGATACTATCACAGGTGAGACATTTTCAGAAAAAGAGCGAAACCAATTATTTCCTAGTCAAAACCTAGTTGAAACAGTCGATGGGCAAATCGCTTCTTTCTTTACTGACGAGTATCATCATGTTGTTTTAAAAGAAAAAGAAGTTGCTATGGAGAGAGCACATGGGCACATTTTATTGAGTGGAACGGAACTTGATGTGAAGCTTCCAGTGCTTAGTACAACAGTCTATATGTACGGCATATTTAATTCTCAGATCGTTTTAGGCAATACCTCAATGAATAAGCTAATGAGTAATAGCCGTAATTCATTAAATGTCATGAAACAATCAGGGCAAAGGATCTACATCAAACAAGGAGATCTTTGGCGACTGTTAACAATGCCATCTGCTTTTGAAATGGGATTAAACTCTGCCACATGGTATTATAAATTAGAGAATGATATAATTACCGTGAGAACGTTTACGTTGTGTGATACAAGAGAAGTCATTACGGAAATAAAAAGTCAGCAAAAGAGACATTACACCTTCGCTGTAACGAATCACTTGGTGATGAATGCCGATGAAGAAGAGCCAGCTTATACGATAAACAAAGTAAAGGATTTGGTGACAGTAAAAGCGTCAACGGATTCTGTTATCCATCAAGAATACCCAGAACTAACCTACTACTTTTCTCTGGATAAATCTTTTGAATTGACGGATGAAAGTTTGTTTTTACCTAATGAATCATCGGAACGATTGGCTGTATTTGTGATTGAAGAGCAATCAGCGTTTTCTATGCAGATTCAAGGAACCTTGACAGGCGAAGCTTACGACGTGGTAGACACTACGTATCAATCAGAAAACGACCAATTCTTAACTTTTGTAAATGATTTATTGAATCATTTCAAGTTAGCCCATGCAACGGAAGAAGTCGAAACAATGAATGTCTTAGCTCGCTGGTATACTCATAATATGCTAGTCCATTATCTTTCACCACATGGATTGGAGCAATATGGCGGCGCTGCTTGGGGCACAAGGGATGTTTCACAAGGGCCAACAGAATTTTTCTTTGCGGTCAATCGCCCAGAAGTTGTGCGTTCTATCATTCAAAATGTCTATGCGAATCAGTTTGAAAATGATGGGAACTGGCCGCAATGGTTCATGTTTGACCGCTATGAAAAACAAAAAGCCGATGAAAGTCACGGGGATGTGATTGTTTGGCCGATGAAAATCGTTGCAGATTATTTAGCTAAGACAAAAGACTTTGGGATTTTGGATGAAGAAATTGCTTATACGGATCGTTCAACATTTTTAAAAACAAAAGACCGGTATCGTCTATTCGACCATGTAAAAAAAGAAGTTCAATTTATTGAGGACAATTTTTTAGAAGGAACATATCTTTCTTGTTATAGTGATGGTGATTGGGATGATACTCTACAACCGTATGACAATAAGTTGAAAAAATATATGGCAAGTAGTTGGACAGTTGCTTTGACGTATCAAGTAGTGAAAAAATTAGCAGATCTATTAAAAGAAGTTGATGTTGAATATGGCGAGCATTTATATGAACTAGCTCTAAATATCAAAAAGGATTTTGAAACCTATATTTTATCTTCTGAGACGATTCCTGGGTTTGTCTATATGGAAGATACAGAGCATGTAGAATTTATGATTCATCCAACCGACAAAAAAACGGGGATCCAGTATCGTTTACTACCTATGACACGGAGTATGATAGCTGAGCTGTTAACAACTGAACAAGTTGAGCATCATTATGCTATTATTAAAGAGCATTTAGAATTTCCCGATGGCGTTCGTTTGATGAATCGGCCTGCTGTTTATCGAGGCGGTGTAAGTACAAACTTTAAGCGTGCAGAACAATCAGCTAACTTTGGTCGTGAAATTGGGTTACAGTATGTCCATGCTCATATTCGTTTCACTGAAGCAATGGCAAAGTTAGGGAAGACAGATGAAACATGGCAAGCATTGCATCGAATCAATCCGATTCAACTAAAAAATCACGTGAAAAATGCGGAAATTCGACAAGCAAATGCCTATTTTAGTAGTTCTGATGGAGATTTTAAGACTCGCTATGATGCGCAAGAAAATTTTGGCAAACTAAAAACAGGGCAAGTTGGTGTCAAAGGTGGTTGGCGAATTTATTCCAGCGGACCGGGGATTTATATGAACCAGTTGTTGACAAATGTATTAGGTATTCGTGAAGATAGGGAGAATGTGATTTTTGATCCAGTATTGCCGGATAGTTTAAATGGTTTGAAAATGACCTATCAGTTAGCAGGAAAAGATGTACAAATCATATTCCATTTGACTGGTCAAAAAGAGTTCATTTTGGTAAATGGCACAGAGCTTTCGGTCAAGAGAGAGCAAAATCCATATCGTCAAGGCGGATTGGTCGTTTCGTTAGCTGACTTTACGACATTATTAGATAAGCAAGAGAACCAAATAGATATTTTTTGTTAGGAGATGAGCGTACATGGTAGGAATCAAAGAAATTGCAAAAAAAGCAGGGGTATCGATTTCAACTGTTTCTTATGCGTTAAATGGTAGTTCCAAAGTTACTGAAGCAACTCGAGCAAGAATTCAAGCGATTGCAGAGGAACTGGACTATGTTCCTAACATGGCTGCTCGTACCTTAAAAAGACAGCAAACCAATATAATCGGTGTATACCTTGCTGATTATGGAGGCAGCTTTTATGGTGAATTATTAGATGGAATCAAAAAAGGGTTAGAAGCCCAGAACTATGAAATGATCGTCTGCAGTGGGAATAAATCACACTTGTTCATTCCAGAACGAATGATCGATGGTGCAATTGTGTTAGATTGGACATTTAAAAATAAAGAAATCGAACAATATGCGGATCGAGGGCATTTTCTGGTCATTTTAGATCGTTTGATCACCCATAAAAATGTTCGGAAAGTTTTGTTAGATAATAAAGGCGGTGCTACGCTGGCGATTGAGAAGGCAGTTGCCTGTGATACGAAGAAATTATTTTTAGTATCAGGTCCTGAAAAGAGTTATGACGGTCAAGAGCGGCTAAATGCTAGTATGAAAGAACTAGAGCGATTTGGCATTGAGTATGAGATTATTTCAGGTGACTTTACAGAACCTTCAGGCTATCGTGCAGCAAAAGAAATCATGGAAAAAGAACAAGGTTTTCCTATAGATATCTTTGCACTGAATGATGAAATGGCTATTGGTATTTACAAATATTTTAAAGAAACGTCATACGAAATTGGGAGAGATGTTCGTGTGATTGGTTTTGATAACATTGATATCAGTGCCTTTGTTCAGCCGCGATTAGCGACGATTTCTTACTCTAAACATCGTTGGGGGATGCTGGCAGCTGAAAAAATTATTCAGTTGATTACGGGAGAAGAAACAGAAGATGATCATATTTATACAAGTTATATAGAAGGAGACTCATTTTCTGATCGCAATGAGTGACGTAATATGCATAGTAGAACAATCAGTTAAGAGTAGGACAAAAACAGATAATTAGTTTTTGTCCCGCTCTTTTTTAGTTTATTTTTAGATAGTTGTAAATTAAAGTGTTTTGATTTAAACTATTTAAGAAGAGGTGATGATAGAATGTCTAATCAGGAGAGCCTAGCAGAAAAAATTTATCAGATAAGTATTTTGCAACAAAATTATGTACTTCAAAGATTCAAAGAATTACAATTAAATAGTTTACAAGCGCGCAGTATCAGCTATATATTTCATCATCAAGGATCAATGCAACGAGAGTTAGCAGAGTATTTAGGTAAAAAGCAGGCAACAGTTACGAATATCTTAAAAGGGTTAGAAAAACGAAATGTAGTCTATCGTAAAATCCCCAAAAACAATGAGCGACAGAAAAATATCTTTCTTACGACTGATGGTGAGCAAGTAGCACATCAAGTAAGTCTGATTTTTAAAGAGCTAGATGAAAAAATTTGTAATGGATTAACGCAAGAAGAACAAGACATGTTTCAACTGAATCTTACTAAAGTTGAAACGAAGTTTTTTGAAAATTAGGAGGTTTTTTTATGATCACAGAAAAAAAGTTTGGAAATAAAGAAAATATTTGGATCAATATCAATTCTGATCAGATTGCGATTGATTCTGATTTATATAAACAATATGGTATTGATAGTGAAATCATTTCGTATGCATTAGATAGAAATGAACGAGCTCGTATTGAGTATGACAGTGAACTGGATGCGTTCATTTTGATATATAATGTTCCACAAACTAAAAAAAACGACAATCATTATGAAGCTGTCCCAATGACATTTCTCATTAAAAACAACCAGTTATTAACAATAACAAACAGTGAAAACACCTATATTATTCAATATATGGAAAAATACTTACAAAATAATTTGGATAATTCAGTATTTAAATTTCTATTTTCAAGTTTATTTATGATTACCGATAAATTTTTTCCTGTGATAGAAGAAATGAACAGAGAACGAAATCATATTAATGATATGTTAAAAGAGAAAACGACTAAAAAGAATTTATTAGCGTTGTCAGATGTTGAGACCGGCGTTGCCTACTTTATCTCTGCTACAAAACAAAATGCTGTTTTACTAGAACAAATTAAAACAAATGCGATTTTTCAGTCACTAAACGAAGATGAGAAAGAACAATGGGAGGATACTTTGATTGAAGCCAGACAATTGGTAGAGATGGCTCAATTGACTTCTCAGGTTTTACAGCAATTATCAGGTACGTATAATAATATCTTAAATAATAATTTAAATGACACAATGAAAATTTTGACGGTGCTTTCTATTTTATTGACGATTCCAACGATCGTAACAGGTTTTTTCGGAATGAATATGCCTTTACCATTGGAACATAATATTTTAGGTTGGGTGATTGCAATCGGTATCAGTTTGATAGGGTGGTTTGGGTTATCATTTATTTTACGTCTGATTTTAAAATAATAGCGAAACGAGTTACTAAACAGTATCAGGAACTAATTTCCTGATACTGTTTTTTTATTTTTTCTTTCTTAATGAATAAAATAACGACCGTGCTAACAATTTCCACATTAATGTGGAAATAGAAGATGATTTACTATCTATTCAAATATTCGTATACTCTATTTATGGAAAGCGCTTTCCGGAGGTGTGATAAATGGAAAAACGAACAAAACGAGAAAATGAGTTGATTCGTTTACTGCTGCATCAAAATGAATACCAAGCAACAAACTATTTCAGTGAAAAGCTCTCTGTATCAAGTAAGACGACGTATACTGACTTAAAGAATATTGAGACTTATCTTAATGAAAATGGGTTAACGATCGATCGCGTTCCAAGAAAAGGAATTTATTTAATTGGAAGCAAAGAAATGAAGGAACGTTTAAAAGGAATGGTCCAACAAGATCGTGTCCTTGTCCTAGAGGATGAGGAATATTCACCTGCTTATCGACAATTGATCATGATTTCATCGATTTTATTGTACGGTGAAAAAATAACATACGACGATTATGCAAAGCAATTTTTAGTCAGTAAACAATCGATCAAAAAAGATATGGATGAAGTGTTGCATTACTTAAAAAAGACAGAACTTCTTGAACTGAATGAGCGTAGAATCAATGCTTTAGAAAAAGAAACTGTGATTCAAAAGGTCTATAAGAAATATTTAGTACGCTACAGCAAAAAATATCATCCACATGTTGAAAAGAGTCCCAGAGGTAGTTTGAATTTTCTTGCTGAAATTATTGAACCAAAAATTCTTGAAATAGTGAATGATTTCATTGAGAAAATAATGATTCATACCGGTAAAATACTAAATGATTATTTTGTTTACTCTTTAAAATTGTCACTGATTATTTTTCTAACAAGGCTTAAAGCTGGACATCATGTGGAAAAGCAAAATGAATTTGTCTTTAAGGATTTACAGAAAATGCAACTTTATATGGTTGCTCTAAATTTTTCAGATGAAATCAATCAAGAGTTAAATTGTCTTTTTTCTAAGAATGATATCCAATATGTTTGTTCATTGTTATTCGCTCACAGTGTTGTACCAGGAATATCAGACTTACCGGTTGATCAAAAAATGAATGCTGTCACAAATGCCTTGATCAATGAAATGACACATTTACTTGATATAAAAGTCGATCAAGATGAACAACTATTTCAGTCATTGATTGCTCATATCATGCCAATGCTTCATAGATTAAAAAACGATATTTATGTAAGGAATCCGCTTAAAGAAAGTATCAAGAAGCAATATACTACAATGTTTACATTGACACAATTTGCTTCTGCCGTATTTGAAAAATACTATTCACTTTTTTTAAATGAAGATGAAGTATCATTTTTGACGATCCATTTTCAAGTAGCGTTTGAAAAAATTCAATCAACGAAACATGTTTTGATTGTATGTGGTAATGGATTAGCAACATCCGAATTGATTTTTAATCGTATCAAGCAAAATCTACCTGCAAGCGTTATTGTTGAAATTGTGACAGAAAAACAGCTACTAGAAAATCCAGTAGATGATATTGACTTGATCATTGCAGCAATTCCACTCGAAATAGAGAAAATTCCAGTTCTTCATGTTTCTGCTTTACCTACTGCAGAAGAAGTGGCAATGATTGCAACTTATTTATCCAACATTAGTGAAAATGAAAAAACGTTCACCTATTCAAAAGAAAATAGCACAATTTCTTTGATTCCATTTATTCAAAAAGAATTAATTTTCTTAGAACAGAGTTTTTATCGAAAAGAAGAAGTTTTGGCTTATTTAATTCAGCAATATCAAACGCTAGGATTGGTCAATGACGGTTTCGAAGAGTCGATAATTCAAAGGGAAGAACTAGGGAATACTAGTATTGTCAGTGGTGTAGCGATCCCGCACAGTGCACCAGATACAGTTAAAGAAACCAAATTATCTTTTATGACAACAAAACAACCTATTCAGTGGGGAATAAATCAGGTTCGACTGATCGTGACCATCGCAATTGCAGAAAAGGATATGGTCATAGCCAAAGATTTGGTTTCAGCTTTATATGACAGAATTGATTCAAAAGAGTGCGTGGATCAGATCATTCAAAGTCAAAGTGTGGAAGAACTAATGACTTGTTTAAAAAGGAGGGAATGTTGAAGATGTATTTTAATAGTGAGATTGCTGAATTTCAGGTAGAAGTTAAAGATAGAAATGAAGCATTTCGACGCTTAACGAAACAATTAAGAGAAAAACAGTTTATCACAGATAGCTTTCTCGAACATATTATTGAAAGAGAAGAACGTTTTCCTACAGGACTTCCTGTTACGAATATTGGCGTCGCAATTCCGCACACGGATAGTGAGTATGTAAAAAAATCACAAATTGCCTTTATGTCTTTAAAAGAACCGATCTCATTTTTTGAAATGGGAACCTCAGATAAGCCAGTAGCTGTTCATATGATTTTTATGCTGGCGTTGAAAGAACCACATGAACAATTGGAAATGTTACAGAAGCTGATTGAGATGATTCAAAATCCAGAAACAATGGAAAATTTATATCGTTGCCAAACCAAATCAGAATTTATTGAAATTATTCATCATGTTGGCTTAGCTTAAAGAAATGGGGGAAATAACATGTTAGATGCATTACAGTGGTTTGTTGACTTGGGTGCCATCGTCGTTTTACCGATCTTGATTTTTGTATTTGGTATGATTCTCGGGACCAAACCGGCTAAAGCCTTTACATCTGCTTTGACGGTCGGCGTTGGGTTTGTAGGGTTAAATTTAGTGATTGATTTGTTGAGTAGTAGTTTAGGACCAGCAGCACAGGCTATGGTTGAGCGCTTTGGTTTGAATTTAACGACAATCGACGTAGGATGGCCAGCGGCTGCGGCAATTTCGTATGGAACGGTCTTAGGAAGTTTAGCAATTCCAATCGGCGTATTACTAAACGTAGCCTTGATTATTTTAGGGTTAACGAAGACCTTAAACGTGGATATTTGGAATTTCTGGCATGGTGCGTTTATTGCGTCGTTAGTCTATGCTTTAACTGGTAATTTTGCGATTGGAATCGCAGCAACTGTGGTTTATATGATGATGATTTTGTTGTTCGGTGATATTTTAGGACCAATCGTGAAAAAATTCTATGGTTTCCCTAATATTACATTTCCTCATGGGACTGCGGCTCCCGGCTTCATTTTTGCAATACCAATGAATTGGCTGTTTGACCGTATTCCTGGAATAAAAAATTGGAAAGCAGATCCTGAAACGATCCAAAAACGCTTTGGTATTTTCGGTGATTCAACTGTGATGGGCTTTCTGATTGGGTTAGTGATTGGGCTCTTTGCAGGATATGATGTTGCAGGCGTTGGTCAATTAGCAGTGAAAACTGGCGCAGTGATGGTTTTGATGCCGAAGATGGTTGCACTTTTAATGGAAGGATTGACACCAATTTCAGAAGCAGCGAATGAATTTGTGAAGAAACGTTTTCCTGGAAGAGAATTATATATTGGGATGGATGCAGCATTATCAGTAGGACATCCAGCCGTTCTATCATCTTCTCTATTATTAGTTCCAATTACAATTTTATTAGCTGTTATTTTACCAGGAAATACAACCTTACCGTTTGGAGATCTTGCAACGATTCCTTTCTTAGTTTGTTTAATGGCCGCAGTTTTTGCTGGAAATATCGTTCGAACAGTTATCGCAGGTTCAATTTATATGGTCAGCATTCTTTATATCACTTCTTGGGTCGCACCATTAGTGACGATGTCAGCCAAGGCAGCGAACTTTGACTTACAAGGGAATTCAAGTATTACGGCACTAGCTGAGGGTGGTTTATGGACGACATGGATGTATGTTGGCTTGACAAAACTATTGAGCTGGGGTGGGTTAGCCATCATAGGCGTAGTTGTTTTATGCGGAATGATCTATGTGAATAAAATTTTACCCAAAAAACAAGCAATTAAATAAACGAAAAGAGAGGAAGTATGGATAATGAAAAAAATGTTGATTATGTGTGGGACAGGTGTAGCTACGTCTACAATCGTAACAAACAAAGTGAAAGATTGGTTGAAAGAAAAGGGTTATGAAAATGATGTGAAATTATACCAATCAAAAGTCGCAGATGAGATGAATAGAATTGATGATTATGACATCATCGTTAGTACAACAGTCGTACCAGATAAAATCAAGGATAAAATAATCATGGGGTTACCGTTATTGACGGGAATGGGAACTGAGGAAATGTATCAAGAAATCGAAGCTAAAATCAAAGAATAGGAGGAATTGCTTTGTTAGTTACATCTAAAGAATTATTTAATAGGGCGCAAAAAGAACAATTTGCTATTCCTGCTGCTAATTTCTTTGACTTAGATTCAGCACGATCTTACGTAAACGTGGCTGAACGAATGAATAAACCGTTGATTTTAGCTTTTGCACAAGCGCATATGGATATGATGTCGCTGGAAGAAGCGGCCTTGATCGGAAATTATTTAGCAAAAAAAGCGCAAGTGCCAGTGGTCTTACATTTAGATCATGGACAAGATGAAAAGATTATTAAACAAGCAATAGAATTAGGCTTTTCATCTGTCATGATCGATGCGTCTCTTGATTCATTTGCAGAGAATGTTCGGCGGTCCAAGGTGATTTCAGACTATGCTCATGAAAGAGGAGTAGTTGTTGAAGCTGAAATTGGTTTTGTCGGTTCTGGTTTGAATTATGAAAATCATGATCACAGTGATTCCGTATATACGGAAGTAACAGATGCGGTGCGTTTTGTTGAAGAGACAAACGTAGATTCTTTAGCCGTTTCCATCGGAACAGCTCACGGTTTTTACAAGGGAACACCTAAAATAAGTTTTGACCGTTTAGCCGAACTTCGAGAGGCTATAAAAACACCCCTTGTATTACACGGAGGTTCTTCATCAGGTGACGAAAATTTACATCGATGTGCAACAGAGGGAATTAGTAAAATCAATATTTTTACTGATTTTATTACGGCTGCGATGAAAACGATCGAACGAGAATCTCCAACAGATTATGTTCGACTAAAAAAACTAGCCAATCAAGCGATGGAAAATACGTTGGAGCATTGTTATACACTATTTGCAACTAAATAAAAGAGGTGATCAATTTGAAGAAAAGGACGGTTCGAGCACCATTTTTCTGTGTGAATCCAAAAGCATATTTATATGGGGATGATGCTCTAAAATTAGCGGAAAAAGCAGATGAACTTGCTGGTAAGTATGATATCGATATTTTTTTCACGGTTCAGTATGTGGATGCATATAGAATTTCTCAAGCAACAAAACATTTGATTCTTACCGTGCAACATATGGATGGCTTAACAGTCGGACCAGGTATGGGTTATATTTTACCAGAAGGACTTGTAGAGGCAGGCGTGCAAGCGACATTTTTGAATCATGCGGAACATCCTGTTGGGATCAATCAATTAGTAACGATTATGAAAAGAGCACAGGAGCAAGGGATTTTGGTTATTGCGTGTGCAGATTCAATTGCTGAAGCACATGCAATTGCTACACTTAAACCTGATGTCATGGTTTGTGAACCGACAGAGTTGATCGGGACAGGGAAGACCAGCGATAGTTCGTATATGAAACAAACAAATCAGGCTGTAAAATCTGTTTCACCCAACACGCTTGTGCTTCAAGCTGCAGGGATCAGTACGATTGAGGATGTTCGTCAAGCGCTAGAATCGGGAGCGGATGGAACAGGTGGGACGAGTGGTATTGTGTGTGCAAAAGACCCAGTTCAAACGTTGCAAGATATGGTAGAAGAAGTTGTTAAAGTCAGAGCAGAGTTAAAGGAGTCATAAGAAATGAAAATATATACAAAAGATTTAATTTTGACGTCTAATGGACAACGTGTAAGTTATCATAATATCACAGAAGAAGTGAAACAAGCCGTAAAAGAGAGTGAGCTTCAAAATGGGATATGTGTTGTTCAATCGCCGCATACGACTTGTTCAGTGATTTTTGAAGAATATGTTCACGATTTAGATTTTAATGGAGACGAATTTTTACAAGTGGATCTTAATCGTATTCTAGATGAAATCATTCCTAGAGAGTTGTCAGAAGAAACCAATTATCGTTATCCAGGTCCCAAACATCTTGAATTCCTAATGAGTTTGGATGATCCAAACTATCCCTGTGATCCGGGAACAATCTTAAATGGAGATGCCCATATACGAGCTTCTCTATTCGGTGCTAGTGAAACCTTTATTGTGAAAGATGCAGGACTTCAAATAGGTTCAGTTGGGTATATTTACTTTATAGATTTTGACCAAAACCGAAAACGAAATAGAAAATGTCAGTTGATGATTTTAGGTGAATAAAATGTTATAAAGATTTAGGAGAAAAGGGTTGTTTCTTTTAAATTAAGACTTTAGATAAATTTCATGTGATCGGGACATAACGTAAAGAGTTATGTCCCGATCACATTTTTGTCATAAGCACAAAAAAGAAATAATCAGATTAAAATTATTGCTAATCAATATCAAAATGTATAGAACAATTGTAAGAATGTTCTATCTGGAAAATACATAAAAGATGTAATGGAATAAAGCGATATTCACAGGTTCTGCTGTGTTTAACGTTATATACATAAAAAATAAACTTGCAATAAATACAACCGTGTGCTATTGTTATGACAATAAGATGTGAACGGAAGGTGAGACAATGAATGACAATAGATTACCCTTGTATATTCAAATTGCCAGCGACTTAAAATTCAAGATTCATTCAGGCGAATGGGAGGTTGAAGATCAAATTCCTACGGAGTTTGAACTATGCAATATCTATGATGTCAGTCGGATTACGATTCGTAAAGCGATTGATCAATTAGTTAATGAAGGACTCTTGTATCGTAAACGAGCTGTAGGAACATTTGTACAATCCAAAGAGCCAGAAATCAAGGAAACCATTGTAAAAAGCTTTACGCAAGAAATGAATGATCTTGGAAGAAAAGTCCATACTCTACAAGCAAAAATAGAAAAAAAGACTGCGTCAGCTAAAATTGCGAACTTTTTAAATATCAAAGAAGGTGAGCCTGTTTTAAATCTTCAACGGGTTTTTGGAACGGACGATCTAGCATTTGCATTTTTTGATACCTACTTTACCTTTGATCAACGTTTTTCAATAGATAGCCAAGACTATTACGGTTCTTTTTATGAATATTTGAAAAAATTTGATATTGTTGTAGATTCAATTAAAGAATATGTTGAAGCAATTGAACCAAGTGAACAATTAGTACAAGCTCTTGAAATCAATGAACATACGCCGATTTTAAAACGAGTAAGAATCACTCAACAATTAGGGAAAGATTTTCACGAGTACTCAGAGTGTTTTTATATAGGTAGTGAGTATCGCTACTATGTAGAAGGCTAAACTTAATTAAATGAAAGTGTATTTCTGAAAACAGAAATATATTTTCATTATAATATAATGTAATGACAATATGTCAATATGAGGAGGAAGAAATATGGCAATTTCATTTATTAGAATTGACGATCGAATTATTCATGGACAAGTGGTTACACGTTGGATGAGTGAAAGAAAATGTGATGGGGTCGTAGCGGTAGATGATCCATCAGCAAATAATCCGGTACTTGCTAAAATGTTGAAGTCAGCAGTTCCCTCGCCGTTAAAAGGTTTTGTGCTAACAGAAGCAGAATTAATACAAAAATGGCCTAAGATTGTTGAAAGCAAGAGACAATATTTTCTAATTGCACGTTCACCAGAAACACTTGTTAGAATTTTTGAAAGCGGTGTCGATTTTATTTCTGAGCATCAAGAGTTAAATGTTGGACCGATGAGTGTTAGGGAAGGGGCAAAAAAATACGGTAAAAACTTAAGTATGATTCGAACTGAAGAAACGGCTTTTGATACATTGCAAAAAAATGGGATGACCATTTCATTTCAATTGGTACCCGATTCCAAAAAGAAAACTTGGACTGAACTGAAAGCTGAAGGAGGAGAGTAATAATGAATGGAACCTTATTATTTCAAGCAGTTGCGGTGTCGATCTTCTGTTATCTTGGTGCTTTATCGACACCTTGGCTACTGGGTTTGACAGGTGGATGGTATACAATTACGCGACCATTAGTATCAGGAATGATCGTTGGGTTAATTTTAGGTGATCTGAAACAGGGAATTTTGATTGGTGTTGCAATTCAAACAGTCTATATTGCAATGGTTACACCTGGAGGACAGATGCCGGCAGATCTAAACTTTGTAGCTTTTCCAGCTATTGCTTTAGCGATGTTATCAAATGCAAGTACTGAAGTCGCTGTAACCTTGGCTACGACCATCGGTGTTCTAGGTACGATCGTGTTTAACTTATATCAAGTAGTCAACTCATTTTGGAATCATCGAGCGGTAGCAGCTATTCAAGAAGGCGATTATCGGAAATTTCGCTTAAATGCCATTGCAGGGCCTCAAGCAACAAACTTTATTTCTCGTTTCTTGCCTTCATTCTTAGTTGTGTATTTTGGTTCAGGCTTTGCTAAAACAATGTTGGATTCTATGCCTCAATATTTGATCGATGTTATGAGTTATTTAGGTGGTGTTTTGCCAGCGATTGGGATTGCAATGTTACTTACAGCAGTGGTTAAAGAGAATTCACTGTTTCTTTTCTTCTTATTAGGATTTGTTTGTATTGTCTTTTTAAATTTAAATATGATTGCGCTAACAATCGTAGCAGGTGTCATCGCGTATCTGTACTATACAGGTTCGAGTAAAAAAGGAGTAGTTACTCCAAATGGTGTAGTTGACGAAGAGGATGAGGAGGAGTTTTAATAATGACAGAAAAATTATTAGATAAAAAAACCTTAACAAAGTCATACCACAAATGGATGATGTATAACTTGGTTGCCATGAGCTTTGAGTTTTTAGAAGCGATGGGATTTGCGCTGTCAATGGAACCAATAGCTGATAAATTATACAGTGAAGAACCTGAAAAGAAAAAAGAGATGATGGAGCGCCATACTGCGTTTTATAATACGGAACCTCAAGTTGGAGCATTGATCAATGGAATCTCAGCTGGACTTGAAGAACAAAAAGCTTTAGGGAATTCTGGCATTACAGGTGAGTTGATCAATAGTTTGAAGATTGGTTTAATGGGTCCTTTGGCTGGTATTGGCGATTCAATGGTACCAGGAATGTTGATTCCGATTTTACTTTCAATCGGGATGGGGTTATCTTCAAATGGCAGCATTCTAGGCGTTCTTTTCTATATTGTTGCGTATAACTGCATTATGTATTTTGGTTCTCGTTATCTCTTTTTTAAAGGATATGAACTTGGTGCTGAATCTGTGGATGTATTTACTGGAGAAAAAGCACAGCAAATAACAAAGGCGATTACTGTTTTAGGAATGACAGTTATTGGAGGTGTAGCAGCTTCTTATGTAAAACTTGAGATACCCGCAAAATTTGCTTTAACAGGAACAGAAATTGATGTTCAAGCAATACTAGATGGTATTTTTCCTAAACTAGCACCGCTTTTAGTGATTTTCTTTTCTTGGTATTTGATGGCGAAGAAAAATGTTTCTCCAGTGAAACTGATTATGCTTTATTTTATCGTCGCATTTGCGGGTGTTGGTCTAGCTTATCTATTTTAAAAACAATTGGATACTATAAACACAACTATTCAAATGTGATTTAGGATTTTTAACCAATGACAAAAGGAGATAGGATATAAATGAATAATCGAATCATTTTAGTAAGTCACCTCGGTTTAGCAACTGGAATGAAAAAAGCTCTTGAGTTTATTGTGGGTGAGCAATCACAGCTTTATGCCGTAGAACTAGATGAACAAGGAATCGAGCATTTTAAAGAAAAGTTGCGCTTTTTAGAAAATGAAAACAAGGTAGATCATACAATTATTGTAAGTGATATTCCTTCAGGTTCACCAGGAGCTACGGCGTATAGTTTTTTCGCAGAAACAGGTAGCGTCAGGTTGTTAAGTGGCATGAATCTTCCGTTAGTGCTGGATTTAGTTTTATCAAGTGCAGTCAAACCAGTTGAACAATTAATTCCCGAAGCAATAAGTGCCGCTAAAGAAGCGATTCAAGATTATACAATTTTTTCGGATGGAGAGTCTGAGGATGAGTTTTGAGAGGGTGCTTGATGTTCAGTTGGAAGCAGCAGACTTGACCTTTCAATTTGGCTCAGGTATTTTTCATCCTGAAAAAGTAGAAAAAAGATACTTGAAAGATATTTGTGCTAGCTTGCTAGATAGAGAGGCAAAAGGACCAGACATTCTATATTCAATTGCAATGGATGTGGGGAAAAAGGATCATTTTGAAGATTTGAGAAAACGTAATTTATTATATGGAATCGTTGCATATAATGCTGGTTTGATTGGCAATGAACTGGTCCGTAGTCAAGGACATATCCATGCAGTATCAGCTTCATGTCAGTCTTCTACACCAGAAGTATATGAAATATGGCAAGGTGAAGCATATATTTACATGCAGGAGTTCGTTGAAGATTTACCAGGACGATGTGTAGCGATTTTAGCTAAAGCAGGAGAGATTGTTATCGTACCACCAAATTGGGCCCATTATACTGTAAATGCTTCTCAAAATAAAAAAATGCTCTTTGGTGCTTGGTGTGTTCGGGACTATGCGTTTGAATATAAAGAAATTAGGAAACGTCAAGGTTTAGCTTATTATCCAATCGTTGAAAAAGGTGTAGTAAAATGGCTAAACAATTCTCATTATGTTTATGAAGGCTTAGAAATAAAACAAGCCAGAGAGTATCCTGAGTTTGGCTTATCCAAAAAGAATTTATATACACAATACGAAGAAAAAATGTCGCGATTTGAATTTGTGACGGATCCATTGAAATATCAAAGAATATGGACAGAATTTCAACCGTAGAAAGGAGCTGGAAAATGACGAAAGCGCTAATTCGTCTTAATGAAAAGATACCTTGTCTGGAAGGAAAGGCTATTAAAACCAGTCAAACTAAGCTTGAAAGTTACCTAGATTATTATCAAGAAAACAATCAAAATTTTGACCTTTCTAAAGTCATCTATGAAGTTGAATATCATGACAATGGATTACAAGAGGGGCAAAAAGGAGGCTTGTTTCTTGGGATCTCCCATTTAATGCCAGGCACTGTAGGTGAGGAATTTTATATGACGAAAGGTCATTTGCATCACAAAAAAGATACAGGCGAATATTATTGGGGATTAAAAGGATGTGGTCTGCTACTTTTAGTTTATGAGGATGGCACTTATGAACTTGAGAAGGTTTCCACAGGTTCAATTCATTATATTCCTGGAAGGACAAGCCATCGTTTGATCAATATCGGTACTGAAAAACTATCAGTCGGTGCATGCTGGTCAACAGAATCAGGACATGATTACGTAAACTGCCATTTTCCAGTCAGAGTGTTTAAAAAAGGAGAGGGAAAATTTGAAGTCATCCATTGTACGACCTGAGATAAGAATACAAAATCAGGCAACAGTTATTACATCTTATGAAGAAATTGTCCAAACATTACTAGAACAAAAAAATAAGAATCACGCTTTAACGATCGCAATCGAGTGTTATCCAGTTTCAAATGAAACTCTTTTGTTAGAAAAAATCATTTGTCCGTTAAAACCAGCGATGATTATCAATGCCGCTGAACTATTCATAGAGTCATCTGAATTAAATAAAAAAATCCAAGATAATTTAACGGATGACCGAATCTTTGGTTTGATGAGTCATCATATTTTTGAGGATTTTGTCGATGAAGCAAAATTTAAGATCGTAACAGATAAATTGAATGAAGTAAGAGCTACACAAGAACTTTCAGTTATATACGGTGTAGGGGCTTCTCTTGTCGATAATGTAGATATACTGATTTACGTCGATTTGGCACGTTGGGAGATCCAAAAACGCTACCGTTCTGGAGAATATAGTAATTGGTTTGGAAATAACGCAGGAGAAGATGCCTTACGAATGATCAAACGCGGCTATTTTTTTGAATGGCCAATAGCTGATCGTCATAAGAAAAAAATTGCTGGAAAAATAGATTATTTAATAGACATTCATGATGAAAAACAACCGAAAATGATTGCCTATAAGGATTACTTAAATGGTTTGAAAGAAGTTGTTTCTCAGCCCTTTTCATTAGTTCCCTTTTTTGATCCAGGGATTTGGGGTGGAACATGGATGCAGAAAACATTTGATATCGGACATGAAGAAAAGAATTTAGCGTGGAGTTTTAATGGGGTACCAGAAGAAAATAGTTTACTGTTAAATTTTTCAGGAACATGTATTGAGATTCCAGCGAACAACTTGATTTTTAACTTTGGGGAAGAACTTTTAGGGAACAGGGCATTTGGCCGATTTGGGCATGAATTTCCTATCCGCTTCAATTTTTTAGATACGATGGATGGTCAAAATTTAAGCTTACAAGTTCATCCTAAAGTAGACTATGCACAAGAAAAATTCGGCGTTCCTTATACTCAAGATGAAAGTTATTATGTGTTAGAAGCCAAAAATGATGCAGTTGTTTACTTAGGTGTAAATGAAGGTATTGAAAAAGAAGAGCTGATCAATGCGTTAAAAGAGGCTGAAACAGGGCAAGTAAGTTTTGACGATGAAAAATATATTTACCGCCATGTGATGAAAAAGCACGATCATTACTCTATCCCTTCTGGTACGATTCACTCTAGTGGTAAAGATTCGGTCATTTTAGAAATTAGTGCGACACCAAATCGTTTTACTTTTAAGCTTTGGGACTGGGATCGAGTAGATTTCGATGGCTTACCTAGACCGGTCAATATTGACCATGGAGAACCTAATATTGACATATACAAAGATGAAAAGTGGGTTGAGAAAGAATTGATCAATCCATTTATAGTAATCGCACAAGGTGAAGGCTGGTTGGAAGAAAAAACAGGACTTCACGAAACAGAGTTTATCGAAACAAGACGACATACATTCAATCAAAAAGTACACCATGAAAATCATGGGAGTGTAAATGTCTTGAATTTGGTTGAAGGGGAAGAAGCATTAGTAACGAGTCCTAAAGATGAGTTTGCACCTTATCGCATTCAATATGCGCAGACGTTTATTATTCCTGCAACTATCGAAGTATATGATATTGAACCGTATGGAGCTAGTTTGGGTAAAACAATTAAAACGATGAAGGCATTTGTGCGATAGCTATTGAATGAAGAAAAAACGTACGAAACCTTAGTCATTAAAGCATGTTGATAAAAAAACTCTTGGAAACGAGGTCGAAAAAGTGAATTTGCAAAAGACTTTTTTGATGGTGGAGCAATTTTTAAAAAAACGAAAAGACTTTTTGCTTAAGCGGTCGGTTTGTCTGTTGGAGATGAATTTTTTGAAGTATGATGTTAACTAGGTGGATCAAATAGAATCAGTTTTTTTATAATTCTAAAATGAACTTCTTTTTTAGACCATTATATAGAGTATGGTCTAAAAAAAAGAAAAGTCTTGAATGAAAAAGTACTAAAAAACAATCACGATTTAGTTTCGAACTATCATCGTGATTGTTTTTTATTTTTTCTTAGGTAGATTTTTTAATGCTACCAAAAAGAACGGCAAATAGAGAAATAATAAGTTTGTACGTTGCCAAAGACCACGATAAGGAATCGGAATTTTGTTTACTAAAGGAATTTTAGGTGCGGCAAATAAAAGCATAAAACAAATTGTAATGATAAAGATAATCCTAAGTTTTTGTACAAATAAATAATTTTTTTCTAAACCGTAGAGTTTCATCAAAATAAAGGTAGCGATAAGAAGTGCGATAAATCCTATTCCTGATAAGTAATCATGCACAATTGATTCAATATCTATTTTAGATAGGTTAGTTGAACGATCAAAAAGTGCTGTAACAAAACAATCTCCAAGTGCAAATCCAGTCATCATAATACTCAGCCATGTAGCAAGGGATGTTGATGTATTTTTAAAACGTGTATAGAAACTAGGGATAGTCAAAAGAAGTAAACTACCATCAATCAGCTGCCAAATTTTAAAACCGATCCTAGTTGGGCTGCCATCCTCACCGAAATCACTGATCAGCATTGTAATGTGGTTATAACCTGGATAAAAAATTGCGAAAATCCACGGAAATGTAAATTCGCTGATAATCACCAAGATCATAATAAAAAATCCATATTTATGTAACATTTTCATGAAAAAACCTTCTTTATTTATAATCATTTAAATTCACTACAGTATACTATACAACTTGTTCGTTTAAGAAAAAAATGATTTAACCACTAGCTTCTGATTTACGCAGAAGAACAAGAGGAATCTACCCCCTTGCAGTTCAAAGGTTTTTCATGGATAATAAGGAACTGAGTCTAAAAAAATATTTGGACTACTAAGATGATAAATAAGGTCACACTAAAGGAATTCTAACGTGTGTAAAATATTTTGATCAATACAAGAGAAGAATGGTGAAACGATGAATAGAATAAATTTCAACGATTATCCGCTAAGTGACGTAATCGTAAAAGCAATTTCAGATTTAGGTTACCAAACACCAACACCAGTTCAACAAGCAGTCATGCCAGCAGTGCTGGATGGAAGAGATGTTCTAGTCCAGTCACAGACCGGAAGTGGAAAAACTGCAAGTTTCGGTATTCCACTTTGTGAAAAAGTCGACTGGGTGGAAAATAAACCGCAAGTACTTGTTCTAGAACCAACAAGAGAGTTAGCGCAGCAAGTGCAAGAAGATCTTATCAATATTGGACGTTACAAACGGATAAAAGCTACTGCAGTTTATGGAAAAGCTTCATATGTTAAGCAAAAATCAGAATTAAAACAAAAAAGTCATATCGTTGTTGGAACCCCTGGTCGAGTATTAGACCATATCTTAAAAGGGACACTTCCTCTTGAAAAAATCAATTGTTTAGTGATCGATGAAGCAGACGAGATGCTAAATATGGGATTCATCGAACAAGTGAAAGAAATAATTGCAGCCTTACCAGAAGCAAAAAATACGCTATTATTTTCTGCGACAATGCCAAAAACAATTGAACAGATGAGTAGTTCATATCTACATGACCCTATTATCGTAAAAATAGAAGCGACAGAGAAAACAACGCCTAAAATTCAACATGCTTTTTTAAATGTATCTGAGGAAAGCAAATTGGCAGCATTAGAAGCGGTGACGATTGTTGAAAATCCGGATACTTGTATCATTTTTGGCAATACACAAGAAAGAGTTAATGACACATACGATTTCTTAGTTGACGCAGGTTATCCTGTTGGGAAATTGCATGGTGGTATGATACAAGAAGATCGTTTTGAAGTGATGGATGCCTTTAGAAAAAGCAAGTTTCGTTATCTTGTGGCGACAGATGTGGCAGCTCGAGGTATCGATATTGAAAATATCACTCACGTCATCAATCTTGATGTTCCATTTGAAAAAGAAAGTTATATTCATCGGGTAGGACGAACAGGACGTGCAGGGAAAGAAGGTTTTGCGCTGACATTCGTGACGCCTAAAGAAGAGACGTTGAAAAAAGAAATTGAATCCTTTGGTGAATTAACAATGACACCAATCACGTTACCTAATGCTAAGTTAGTTGCCAAAAGTAAATCAGCTTTTGAAAAGAAAATAACAACAAAACAAAAGCCTAAACAACAAAAAGCCAAACGTGTAAATGAAGAAATCACAAAAGTTTATTTCAACGGTGGTAAGAAAAAGAAATTACGCGCACTTGATTTTGTAGGAACTATTTCAAAAATTGAAGGAATCACATCAGAAGACATCGGTATTATTACCATTCAAGAAAACGTGACGTACGTTGATATTCTAAATGGCAAAGGTCAACTTGTGATTCAAGCGATGAAAGAAAGAACAATCAAAGGCAAACAATTAAAAGTACATGTAGCAAGAAAGAAATAATTAAAACGAGTATATACTTCAAATATGGATTGAAGCATATACTCGTTTTTTTAGTTATTTAAGAAGAATTATTTGAACCGACTACAGAAGTCGTAAACTGAAAAAATTAAATGTGTTTTTTTTGTTACAATACTCTAATTTTTGTTTAAGAAGGGAATCGTAAACAAAAAGAGGGGAAGCAAAAGAGGTACAATGAAAGAACACTATTCGCTGAAAATCTGCCAATAAATATCCGTAGAAAAATCAGCCTAAAAAAATTTGGAGATATGCTTGAATGAAAAAAATAAAAGAAATACTTAAAAAACGCAATCTTTCAACCACTAAAAACCGAAAACGAGTTGGTGTCATTATTCTATTTTTAACCAGCTTACTTTTCTTACTATTTACAATTCGCTTTTCCTATATTTTACTTACAGGTAAAGTGGCTGGAACCAATCTTTCTGAAAAAACCAAAGATCTTTATGAAGTTCATGAGATTCTAGAGGCTAAACGAGGATCGATTTTCGATAAAGATGGCAATGTATTGGTGGAAGATTCTAGTGCGTTTTCACTATACGCTATTTTAGATCAAAACTATACAGATTTAGACGGTAAAAAATTGTATGTTCAAGAAAAAGATTGGGAGACAATTGCTGAAATTTTTGAAAAATATGTAAAAATAGATAAAGAAATAACCTTAAAACAATTAAAACCTAGTGTCAATGATCAAGGAGAAACTGTCACGACTGTTGAGTTTGGAACGAACGGTAAAAATTTGAATTTTGAAACGAAAAGAACGATCCAAACTGAACTAGATAAGAAAAAAATTTCAGGTATTTACTTTAAAGAAGAGAAAAAACGTGCGTATCAAGTCGGAAATTTTGCTTCCTATTTTGTGGGTTACACTCAACAAGATAAAAAAGGAAAAGAACAGGGTGTCATGGGGATTGAAGAGGCATACGACGATAAGCTATCTGGTAAAAATGGCTCTAGAAGTTACGAAAAAAACTCTGCGTTAGGCGATGTAAAGCCTGGAAGTGTGAAAGAGAAGAAACGAGTTGATGGGAGTGATATCTACACCACATTGGATACAAATCTACAGTTTTATTTGGAGGAGCTTCTAGATGATGCTGCGCAGAAGTATCAACCAGAGCATATCACGGCAACTTTGATGGAAGCGAAAACTGGAAATATAGTAGCAACTTCTCAACGACCATCATTTGAATTAGATACAAGAAAAGGCTTAGAAGATCCTAATACTGCTCGTTGGAGTAATATTTTAGTAGAAGATGTCTATGAACCAGGATCAACGATGAAAAGCATGATGATTGCAAGTGCGATCGAAGAAAATAAATTTAACGAAAGTGAACAGTTTAATTCAGGAAATATCAAAGTCGATGATACAACGATCAATGACTGGAATAGCGGTGTAGGTGATGGACCGATGACGTTTAGACAAGGTCTAGCATGGTCAAGTAATGTTGGAATGGTGACACTTCAAGAGCGGATGCCTGACTTGTGGCAAGAGTATCTTAAAAAATTTGGTTTTGGTCAAAGTACAAATTTCGGTCTAGCAGGTGAAGCTGCGGGAGAAATTCAGAACAAGACAACAGTAGATAGAGCAATGACATCTTATGGTCAAGGAATCTCCGTTACTCACTTACAAATGCTTCAGGCGTATACTGCAATTGCTAATGGTGGAAAAATGCTGAAACCGAACATTATAAGTAAAGTAGTTTCTTCAAATGGAAAAGAAACAGTTATTGAACCAGAAACCGTGGGGACTCCAATTTCAAGCGAAACTGCTGGGAAAGTCTTAGAATATATGAAAGACGTTACCACAGATCCTAAGTATGGAATGGGGAAAGAATACGCAATAGATGGATTGAATGTCTCTGCAAAGACTGGGACGGCAGAATTCTTTGAGAATGGTAAGTATCAAAAACAAGAATATTTACACTCTGTCGTTACGATCACACCGACCGAAAATCCTAAGTATATATTTTATATGACTATTAAAAAACCTTTATTACAAGGTGTTTCTGCTAACACTATTATCGCTGATGTAGCAAATAAATTAGTAGAACGGGCAATAATCGCCAATAGTTAAAGAAAAACGAACAAACCATTTAATAAGGTTTGTTCGTTTTTAATATTTCGAGTAATTTTTCATCTGGTGTAACATAGAGTGTTTTTTGATTCTCATAAATAACATAGCCTGGTTTAGCACCGTTTGGTTTATGAACATGTTTGACCTGAACATAATCAACTGGGACTTGAGCTGAGAGGCGATATTTCGAATAATAAGCCGCAAGATTCGCTGCTTCCAAAAGAGTTTTCTCAGAAGGCTCAGGATCTTTGATGATTACATGGGAACCAGGAATATCTTTAGCATGTAGCCAAATGTCAGTTTTTTTAGCTGTTCTAAGTGTAAGCTGATCATTTTGAAGATTATTACGACCGACAAGAATCAAGCTGCCATCGCTTGAGTAAAATTCTTCTGGTTTACTTTTTTTGAGTTGTTTGTGTTTTTTTACACCACGTTTTTTGACGTATCCTTGTTCAATCAATTCTTCACGAATCATTTCGATATCCATTGGCCCAGCAATTTCCAATTGCGATAGAACGGATTCTAGGTAGCTTATTTCTTGATTTGCCTGCTCAATTTGACCATGAACAACTTTAACGGCATTTTTGAGCTTTTGATATTTTTGGAAATACTTTTGTGCATTTTGATTTGGGGTAAGGGCTGGGTTTAATTTAATTTTCAATAACTGATCCTCTTCATAATAATTCGGCAGTTCAACAAATTCAGCACCTTTTGGAACTTGAGTCATAAATGTGGTTAACAATTCACCATCACGACGATAATTTTCGGCATGTTCTGTATCTGCTAATGTTTGCTTAAGTTTCACCACTTTACTTTGGTTTCGTTTCAATTCATTTTCAATTTTATGGATCAATTCGCCACCTTGTTGTTTAACGCGGTCTTTTTCAGCTTTTCCACCATAAAATGCATCCAGTAATTCACTTAAATTCTCAAAATTTTGTTGTTTTCCAACTAGAGAGTTAAAAGGAAGAGGTGTAAAGTATTCTTTTTTCTCAGTGAAGGTTAAAGTAGGAGAAATGTCACTTGTAAGTGAAGACCAAAATGATTGCCATACAAGCATCTTCTCGTTAGGACGTTCATTTAAACGCAAAGCTAATTCATCAGCAGTGTCTCTACCTAGGCCTTGGAATTGACTTTGCAAATATTTTCCATTGATTTCACTTGTCATTGAAAGAATTTCAAAGACTTTTTCTTTACTTACTAAAAATGGATTTGGTTGATCTTGTTTTGGCGGATCGATATATTCCATGCCTGGAAGTAAAGAGCGGTAACTATTTTGAGAACTACCGATGTGTTTAATCGCATCGAGAATCTTACCGTTTTCTTTGTTTATCAAAACAACTGTACTGTGTCTGCCCATCAATTCGACGATCAGGACAATGTTTTGTAAATCACCTAGCTCATCTCTTTTTGCGAAAGTAAAATGGATCACCCGATCATTATCGACTTGATGAATCTGTTCTAAAATGGCACCTTCAAGAAACTTACGCAACATCATCACAAAATTTGGCGGTGTGTCAGGATTAGCATAAGCGATTTCAGTCAGTTGGACCCGTGCATAACTTGGGTGAGCTGATAAAAGTAATTTATGATTTTTCCCTTTAGTGCGGATAACTAAAATAATTTCATTTTCATAAGGCTGATGAATTTTTGAAATTCGGCCTGTGGCTAAAGTCTCGGATAATTCGGAGACCATTGCATGAGTAAATACGCCATCAAATGACATAAACATCCCTCAATTCTATATACATAATAATACTATTATAACGGAGTTCTTTTTATTTATAAAGGAAGGGGAGAATAAAAGCCTAAGAATGTGAAATTGATGAATCTATCTAGTAATTGACTGCGCTTTCTTTTGTTTTTTAGTATAATAAGGGTAAAGTTATTTATCTAGCTACAAGGGCTAGCTCTTCGTAAAAAAGATAAAATCTGCCTGTAACAAAAAGCATCATAAACAGATTTTTTTATTTTTCGGTCAGAGCTGAACGAGTCTGCTACACTTTCAAATTAGGAGGAACAAAAATGGTAAAAAGATTGATCAGTGCAAGTTACAGTGAAGTCGCAAAAATGACAGCAGAAGAGTTAAAGCAGTCGATTAAAGCGAGTGAAGGACGGACGATTTTGTCTGAAAATGTCGTTATAGCGTCCCCGCAAGCTGGTGATATTAGTAATGCCGAAGTTGCGGCAGCATTTGGAGCAGATTTGATTCTGTTAAATGTTTTCGATTGTTTTAACCCGATCGTACAAGGAATTCCTGGTATGTCTATGGAAGAGGTTATGAACTATTGGCAGAATCCAGAAAAAAATAAGATTAACCCAATTCCTATTTTAAAAGAACTGGTAGGTCGTCCAATCGGCGTGAATTTGGAGCCGGTTGATGACTCATCTGCAATGTTTAGTGATAAACTCACAATTAGTAATGGTCGTACAAGTTCAAAAGAAACGATTCAAAAAGCCGAAAAAATGGGGATTGATTTTATTTGTTTAACTGGAAATCCCGGCACTGGAGTAACGAATTTAGAGATTGCTAAAGCGGTAAAAATCGCAAAAGAAAACTTCTCAGGATTGATTATTGCTGGAAAAATGCATAGTGCAGGTTCTGATGAACCGGTTGTATCGACGGAAGCTGTCGAAGCTTATGCAAAGGCTGGAGCAGATATTTTATTAATGCCTGCTGTTGGGACAGTTCAAGGTTTTACAGAAGAAGATATGAAAGCAGCGGTAGCAATTGCTAAAAAATATGATCTATTGACAATGTCAGCAATCGGAACGAGTCAAGAAAGTGCAAATAAAGAAACGATTCGTCAAATTGCATTGACGAATAAAATATGTGGAGTAGACATTCAACACATTGGCTATGCTGGCTATGGTGGATTAGCTCCAGTTGAAAATATTTATGAAATGTCGGTTGCGATTCGTGGAATGCGTCATACGATCAATCGGATGGCTCGTTCGGTGAATCGATAAATAAAAAGAGTGAGTAACAAAAAAATGTTACGCACTCTAAAACTTGATAAACGGTGGCCAAAAGTCAGAATCTTCGGTAATTTCGTAAAAAAGCGAGCAATACAAAAAGCGTATTGTTCGCTTTTTGTATTGCTCGAACCTAAGCGACTTTTGGCTTAACCTGTTTTTTAAGCGTCATTCCAGACAGATTTAGCAGTATCAACAACTAATCGTACTTTCGCCCATTGTTCATCTTCAGTCAGATGGTTCCCTTCCTCAGTAGAGGCAAATCCGCATTGGGGAGAGAGACAAAGATTAGTTAGCGGGATGTAGGTTGCAGCTTCAGAAATTCGTTTGCGTAAGTTGTCTTCTGATTCTAATGTAGGAAACTTAGAAGTGACTAAACCAAGGACTACCTTTTTTGCAGGACCGTTTTTATAGATTTGTGCTAACGGTTCAAATCCTCCAGAGCGCTCATCGTCATATTCTAAGAAATAGCCGTCAATATTTAAACGTGCTAAATAAGTAGCGACATGATCATAAGGACCTGCAATAGCCCAGTCGGATTTGTAATTGCCTCGGCAAACATGCATTGTGATTGTTAAATCCTCAGGTAAATCTTCCAGCAATTGATTGACTACAGAAACGCCGGCTTCACATTGTTGTTGCCAATGTTTGATCTCTTCTTCAGTTTTAGCATTTTCGATAAAGCCTGTGTACATTCCCCAAGAAGTATCATCTAATTGGAGATAACGGCAACCTAAATCGTAAAATTTCAGAATCGTTTGATTATAAGCCTCGGCCAAGTCATCAATAAAGACTTTTTCGTCGGTGTAACTCGCATAGGTGAATGTATCACTTTTACGGTTGAAAAGTAGTGTTGGGGAAGGAATTGTTGCTTTCGCGATGATCCCTTCTGGTGTATGTTCGTTTAAAAAAGTAAAGGCTTCAAAAAATGGATGATTTGGATTGAATGTGACTTTATCTGAAATTTGATAAGAAGCGGCTCTTGTTTCTACTTCATTAAATTGATAACCATGTTCGGGTGTTGTTTGTTCAACGCCGTTTAAGCCCCAAAGAAAATCTAAATGCCACCAACTACGGCGAAATTCACCATCAGTTACGGCTTTTAAACCATTTTTAATTTGGTTATCAATTAGTTCAATGATAGCTTGATCTTCGATCTTTTTTAAATCTTCAGCAGATATAGTTTTATCTAAAAACTGTTCTCTTGCTGTTTTCAATGCATCAGGTCGCAAAAAACTTCCTACCTGATCGTAACGAAATGGAATTTCTTTAATGTTTGTCATTTTGTTTCCTCCTTTTTTTAAGCGTCTTGCCAGACAGTTTTAGCAATATTTTTTACAAGTTCAATTTTTTTCCATTGGTCTTCTTCAGTCAAATGGTTCCCCTCATGAGTAGACGCAAATCCACATTGTGGTGATAGACAAATTTGATCTAAAGGAACAAATTGACTGGCTTCGTTGATTCGTTTAATAATAGTAGATGGTTCCTCTAACTGACCATTTTTCGTTGTGACTAGGCCTAAAACGATTCGTTGCTGTTTCAATTCTTTAAGTGGTTCAAATCCACCAGAACGTTCATCGTCATATTCTAAGAAGAAACCGTCAAATGCTTTGATGGAAAATAAATTTTTGGCAATTTTTTCGTATGAGCCGTTATAAAGCCAATGGGACTGGAAATTTCCTTTACAAAAATGGAAGGTAACAGCTAAATCAGCTGGTTTATTTTCTAAAGATTTTTCAGTTACTTCTTGGAAATCACTTAATAATTGATCGGCATCCAGACCATTATCTTTGATCATTTTACGGAAACGTTCATCAAATAATCCGCCCCAACTTGTATCATCCAGTTGCAAATAGCGACATCCAGCATCATAGAAAGCTTGAATCGCGTCTTGATATGTTTTGATTAAGTCTTTTTTAAATACCTCTAAAGACTCATAAATTGGATTTTCATTGTATTGTTTTGACAAAATCAGTGAATCTAAAAAGATCATATTAGGACCAGGGATCGTTTGTTTAGCTAGAATTGGTGCTGCATGTTTTTGAGTAAAACGAAAGTGGTCTAGAAAAGGATGATCGTTTGAAAAAGACAAAGGACCACTGACATAAGTCCCTTGAGCATCAGTTGTGATACCAAAAGCGGTCGTTTGAAAATCATAAACAGTGATACCCTTTAACCCTGCAATAAAGTCTAAATGCCACCAACGACGTCTGAATTCACCATCAGTAACAGCGTGTAAGCCAATTTTTTTCTGCTTTTCAATCAAGTCGATAATCGCTTGATCTTCGACTTGGGTCAATTCCTCTTTAGAAATATCCCCATTAACAAATGCTGCTCGTGCAGTTTTTAGGGGTTCTGGTCGTAGAAAACTCCCTACGGTATCATAACGAAAAGGGACGGTTTGCTTGTTTTTTGTCATAATTGTTCCTCCATTATTTTATTAGACTTATAAAAATACAAAAAAAGCCCAATACTTTTTCGCAAAAGTAAAGGACGACTGATCGTGTTACCACCTTTAATTCAAAAATCTCTTACAAGATTTTCCTCAATAGGTACGGATGATATTCATCGATACCATGACGCTGTAATGGGCGTTCCCAATAAACTACTCAAAGACCATCTTCCTATTTTCAAAAATTATCTCTTTTCAGCTACCGAGACTCTCTCATCAATTTTATAAAAATAGTACTCTTCTTTTCATCGTATTTTAATTTATTCATCATTAAGGAAAGTATAGGCTAGGGGTCGTATTTTGTCAACAGGTGATTTTATTATTGTTGTTTTTTAATATTTATATATGTTTTAAAAGAAAATATTCTATTTTTTGTTAAAAATAACGGGAGCATTATTTGTTATACTAGGCAAAGGAATGAACTACTAGTATAATAGGGATATAAGTAGTAGAGGAGAGAACACATGAAGAAAAATTTTATTGATGTTAAAGATGATTTTGTGGCTACTATAAATAGACAGAAAAAGCTTACTGCCATTATTTTAGCTGTGATTGTTCTATTTATTATAAGTTTGTTTATAGTAGTGCCTAAAGTACAAGCAAATATTCGTGCTTCAGAGATCAATTCTTTAGTGAATCAAGATAAACTGACAAAAAAAGCAAATTTTTTAAATGCTAAAACTGCAGATAAAGAAATCAGTGAAAAGACGGCAATGACTGTTTTGTTTTCAGTACCAAGTGGAAAAACTTACGGAGAAATCATCGATGTGCTAAAAAGTTCTAAGCAAATGAAAGAATTTAATCATAGCATTTATATCTACCCAATCGTTTATGATGCACAGAAGATTGAAAATAATTATAAAATTAAGAAGGATGATGTGACGATTGTCTTTTTTGAAAATGGCAAAGAGAAAAATAGAGTTCTTATTGATGAAAGTCTCGACATAAAAACAATGTTGATTCCAAGTTTAAATCAGTTGCCACTACCAAGTGTAGAAAAAAATATTCAACCGCCAGCCTCTTCAACTTCAACAGAAGCAACAACTGACACGACTCAAACAATAGAAGAAGAACAATCAACTGGTGAAGAAGAACAGCCGGTAGAACAGACAGTAGATCAATCTGTTGAAGCTGATTCAGTAGCGCAATAAACCAATTTTAGAAAGAAGGGCTTGATATGAGAGAATTTATTCTATTCAGTTTATTAGGACTTTTGATATTGAAACCTAGATTACAGCGTGTATATGTAAGAAGTGAACGACGTGACAAACGCTAAATGGCGGACTTTGGCAACAGATTTATTAAAAAAGAGGACTCAGCCTAATACTGAGTCCTCTTTCAATCGTACTACATCCAAAAAAATCCGATTAAATGAAAATATTCGTTTGATTCCTTTTGATAAACTCCGCAAAGAGTCTTTAAAATGGTATCAAGATCCAGACAGTATGCGTAACATTGTCGGAATAAAAATCACATATACGAAAGAACAAATCAATCAAATGTATGAATGGCAAAATGAACATGGCTTACTTTATTATATTGAGTATATCAGTAATGATCGTTCTCAAATAATAGGAGATGTTTGGTTGGCGGAAGATGACTATGCGATTGTAATAGATCGATCTTTTAGAAATCGCCATATTGGTCGAACAGTCACGAAGTATTTCATTTATAAAGCTAAAAGGTTGGGACGAAATTTTATTACTGTTAGTGAAATATTTAATTGGAATAAAGCATCTCAAAAAATGTTTACACGCTTGGGGTTTTATCCTTTCCAAGAAAATAAGGATAGTTGGAGTTATCGTAAACGATTGAAAAAAACTCAAAAGTCAAAATATTCTTAGTTTAGCCCTTTTTTAGACTTGACGAACAATTTCTCTTTAGTGTAAACTGACTGTATTAGAAAACTATAGGAGTGATTATATGAATCGACTATCAAAACCAATCAAAGAATTGAATAGTTCATGGCAAAACTGGCGTAGATAGTTGTATATATGATACTCTCATAGATACAACTTTAGAAGACAAATTCTAAATTTTGTATCTATGTCGGCTTTTTCAAGATGAATTTTTGACCGCATAGATAAGTGATCTATGTGGTTTTTGTTTATAGAACAACGACCACTCCTTTATTAGGATTTGTCGTTGTTTTTTTATTTACTGCTATTGAGTTTGTTTCATTAAGTATTATCTGGCTTTCAGAAAAAATACTGCCATTGATTGCTTTTTTCTGTTAAGACAGAATCAATCCATTCAGCTTTTAAATTAGGAGGAAAATAGATGAGAAAGAATCGTTTATCAGTCGTTGTCGTTATTATCGTTATTTTTTTAATTGGGTCATTTTTTGTAGAGAAGAAAGAAACAGCCAAGCAAAAGCTACCAACAGTTGGTGTACTACAATTTGTTAGTCATCCTGCTTTAGATCAAATTTACAAAGGAATTCAAGCTGGATTGAAAGAAAAAGGCTATGAAGACGGTAAAAATATGACAATTGTTTTTCAAAATGGGCAAGCTGATCAAAGTAAGTTGACCACGATGAGCCAACAATTAGTCCAAGAAAAAAAATCAGATGTCCTAGTTGGAATTGCCACACCAGCAGCTCAAGCACTTGCTAATACAACATCAGAAATACCGATTGTTTTAGGAGCGATCACGGATCCTGTCAGCGCAGGATTAGTAAAAGATAATCAACAACCAGGAGGTAATATTACGGGTGTAAGTGATAAATCACCAGTTGATGCTCAATTTAAATTAGTAACGGAATTATTGCCGAAAAGTAAAAAAGTCGGAATTCTCTATGCCTCTTCTGAGGAAAACTCAAAGTATCAAGTTGAAGAAGCAAAAAAAGTTGCTGAGAAAAAAGGCTTATCTGTAAAAAGCTTTGCGGTTCCTTCCAGTAACGAAATTGCGCAAACGGTTCAAGTAATGACAAGTGAAGTAGATGTTATTTATATTCCTACTGATAATACCATTGCCAATGCGATGCAAACTGTAGTCAATGAAGCCAATAAATCAAAAACGCCAATTATTCCATCGGTCGATACAATGGTTGAACAAGGTGGACTGGCTACGGTGGGAATCAATCAGTTTGATCTAGGTGTTCAAACTGGAAAGATGACAGCAGATATTTTGTCAGGTAAAAGCAAGCCTGCAACAACACCAATTTATACCTTTAAAACGGGTGATATTATTATTAATCAAAAGCAAGCAGAAAAACTAGGGATATCCATACCCGAAAAGATCAAATCAGAAGCAAAAATTATAGAATAAACATAGGGAGAGGATAACATGATAGTATCGGCAATTGGACAAGGAATGTTATGGGCAATATTAGGATTAGGAATTTTTATGACTTATCGTATTTTAAATTTTCCAGATATGACGACGGAAGGGTCATTTCCGTTAGGAGGAGCGGTTTGTGTTACGGCAATTACTGCTGGAATCCATCCGGTTTTAGCGACTTTACTAGGTGTTTTGGCAGGGATGTGCGCCGGACTTGTAACAGGCTTATTGTTTACTAAAGGAAAGATCCCTGTGATATTGGCGGGGATTCTGGTGATGTCGGGTTTGAACTCGGTGATTCTTTATGTCATGCAAACACCCAATTTATCATTGTTGAATAAACCAAAAATCCAAGATTTCTTTTTACAACTTAATTTACCTAATTATTATGATATTGTATTTTTAGGTGTGATTTTTCTTGTAATCATTATTTGTTTGTTATTGTTTTTCTTTAATACGAATTTAGGACAAGCTTATATTGCAACTGGTGATAATGAGCATATGGCGCGTTCAATTGGAATCAAAACAGATTCAATGAAAATACTCGGTTTAACCTTATCAAATGGCGTGATTGCTTTATCAGGGGCATTGATTGCTCAAAATGATGGATACGCGGATGTCAATAAAGGCACTGGGGTCATTGTCATCGGATTGGCATCGATTATTATAGGAGAAGTGTTGTTTGGAGAATTGACGTTTGCAGAACGCTTGGTGGCAATCGTGGTTGGAAGTATTATTTATCAACTACTTATTCTAGCTGTTATCAAACTTGGGTTTGATACAACTTACTTAAAAATCTTCTCAGCGGTGATCTTAGCAGCCTGTTTAATGATTCCACAACTAAAAAAAGCATTGAAACTTCACTTTCTACCACAAAAGGAGGGAGAAAAATGAGTACAGTTTTAGAACTTAAAAATGCAACAAAGTATATCGATAATGGTTTGAACGAAAGAAAAGTGATATTAAATCATGTGAATCTAAAAATCAATCAAGGCGAATTTGTCACTGTATTGGGCGGTAATGGTGCGGGTAAAAGTACGTTATTTAACAGTATTGCTGGAACAGTAGCACTAAGTGAGGGCGATTTGTTTATCAATGAACAAAATATTACTGCCTATTCTGAAGAAAAGCGTGCCTCATATTTATCCCGTGTTTTCCAAGATCCTAAGATGGGCACAGCGCCAAGAATGACTGTTGCCGAGAATTTATTATTAGCATTACATCGAGGGAAAAGAAGAGGATTGAAGTTACGAAAAATAAATGAAGAGAGAGCACTGTTTACAAAAATTTGTAGTGAGGTCGGAAATGGATTAGAAAATCATCTAGACACACCGACAGGAAACCTTTCTGGGGGTCAAAGACAGGCGTTGAGTTTATTAATGGCAACTTTGACTAAACCTGAATTGCTCCTTTTAGATGAACATACAGCAGCACTTGATCCTAAAACCTCCAAGCAGTTGATGCTGTTGACAGAACAACGGGTCAAAGAGGGGGAGTTGACTTGTTTGATGATCACTCATCGTATGGAAGATGCTTTACATTACGGAAATCGATTGATCGTATTACAAAAAGGTCAAATTATCAAAGATTTAAACAAGGAAGAAAAAGAAAAACTAACCTTACAGGATTTACTGTTATTCTTTGAAGAAGAAGCAGAAGAGATTTCAATTGAATAGAGAACAAAGTGTAACTGAGGGAAAACCGCACAATGCGTTTATGCATTGTACGGTTTTCCCAAGTTACACTTTCTATTTTTATCAAGAATTTTTCATTGGCGTTTTATTTTTATCCAATAAATTTTTTAACAGACGTTCAACGATTCCAGTGACCATAAAGCCAGCAGCAATCGCACCAGCAGTCATGATTACCTTGATGATAGAATGGACACCGTTGACATAATCGCCTAAAACAATATTTCTAACAGCTTGATAAGCTGGTCCTCCAGGAACGAGTGGGACAAGACTCGGAATATTGAAAATTGTCATGGGCATTTTTTTTCTGCGTGAGAAGTAAATACTTAACAATCCAATACCAATTGCACCCAGAAAGTTAGCAAAAATGCCACCTGCTTCTAGATTTTCAGTAGACCAATAGATCATCCAGCCTACAGCACCAGTGATACCACAAGCATTTAAAACTTTTCGAGGTACATTTGTAACAATTCCGAAAGTTACTGTACTTAGGTAACTAAATATACAATGAATAACTACTTCCACAGTCATTTCTCCTTACATAAATAATTTAAAAACAATTGCGATACCGATACCAATGGAACCCGCAACAAAGATTGCCTCAGTAGCACGTGCTGTCCCACTTAATAAGTGTCCTGCTAAGATGTCTCTGAATGAATTTGTAATCGCGACACCAGGCACCAGCGGCATGACAGCGCCAATAATAATATTATCGATATTTCCAGCTAAGTGGAATCTTACTGCTAGATAAGCTAACAGACCAATTGTGAAAGCAGAAAGAAAATCATCTAAAAATTTGATGTTCAGCCATTCCTTGGTAAAATAAGCAACCGTAAATCCAATCATTCCAATGAAAAAAGTAGCTAAAAAATCATTCCAATTTCCACCAAAGATATACATTAGCGTACAGCTGACGATTCCTGCTGCTAAAATTTGCAAAGGAACAGAATAAGTTGGCGCTTCATGATTGATATTAGTAAGTTTTAGATTAAGTTCTTCCAATGAAATTTCTTTATTGGCAAATTTTCTTGAAAGATTGTTGACGATTGCTACGTTTTCTAAATTAATACTGCGTTCTGTGACATTTTCTAATTGGGTGTAATTACTGGAACGAAATCCCATAAACAAACCAGTGGCGGTAACATAACTAACACTTTCTTTTTGCCCAGCATTTTCAGCGATTCGATTCATCGTATCTTCAACTCGATAAACTTCAGAACCACTTTCAGTCATGATTTTGCCAGCCATCAAACAAGTATCTAAAATAAGTTGTATATTTGATTGTTTCTTTTCATCCATGGATCAAAAACTCCTTACAATAAAAAATTTGCAGTAAAATCAGTGTATCATTTTTTTTCGCTGTTTGAAATGGATAGCGCGATTTACAAGAAAAAAACACTAAAAAATTGAATGTGCAATATTTAGAGTTTCCTTAGAATTATAAAGAAACACTAAAAAATTGTAGGAAACTTCACAGATAACCAAAAGATCCTTGCTTTTTCTAATTAAAAGTCCTATCCTTATAGGTAACAAACCAAAGGGGTCTAGATATTATGGATAAACAATGGTCACTTTATTCAGTAAGTAGTCTGATTTTACTTGTATTGTTAAAAAGAACATTCGATCAAGGACATTTAGGGTTAAGTGCAATTTTACTTTTTCTCTTACTGATTCAAGTGACAGGAACCGTTATCTGTGTTCATCAAAAAAGACATAAAAAAGAAATCCCATCTTCTAAATAAGAAGTGGGATTTTTTAGTTCTATTTTTAAACTAAAGATTAAATCAAATCAAAGTGTTTTAAAGCGTGAACAATGCCGCCTTCAGTATTTTTCTTAGTGATAAAACTAGAACGCTCTTTTAATTCATTACGGGCATTTCCCATAGCGATTTTGTTATCGCAAGCCTCAAATAATGCAAGGTCATTGATACCATCACCGAAGGCAAAAGTGGGCACATTTGGTAAATTCAATGTTTTAAAAAGGTTTTGGACGCCACTTCCTTTAGAAACTCCTTTTCTAACCGTATCTATTGAATAGGGACCATTTCGATAAAAGGTCATTTCGGGAAAATGTTCTAAATAATGCTCATCGCCATCTTCAGATAAAACGAGCATCATATTAACTGTTTTTCCATCTAAGCTAGAACGATCGATTACAGGAACATCTGAATGGATAAAAGCGTAGGCACTTTGAACAATCTCATTGTGACCAGAACACCAAATTTGCTGATCATTGTAATAGGAGATTTCGTGACCTAAACTTTTAACATGCTCATACATTTTTAAACACTCTTCAAAGGTGAACTCATCTGAATAAACTTTTTTTCCTTCTACTTGAATAAACTGACCATTCATAACGATGGCAGAATCAATTCCGCTATCTTTCATGATATGTTCAATCTCTACAATTGTTCGACCTGTTGCAATCAACGGTAAGACATTGTTTGCTTTTAAGGCACTGATCGCATCGGTTATTTCTGTAGTAATTTGTGACTTCTCATTCAATAATGTTCCATCTAAATCAAAAAAAGCAACTGCTTGTATATTTTCCATGAATTTTCAACGTCCTTTCATCCTTAATCTTATCAAAAATTGAATAAAAGACAAAGCTTTTTTGAAGAAAGGTAGAAGTTATTGGTGCTGACAGGTTTTTAGAGTATAATATAAATGACGTTAAACTTGAAGGGAAGAGGAGAGTAAATAATGAATGTATTGATGATAGAAGATAATGAATCAGTTTCAGAAATGATGCAAATGTTTTTCTTAAATGAAGGATGGGAGGCTACTTTTAAATACGATGGTAAAGAAGGGCTGGATGCCTTTTTAGAAAATCCAGAAAAGTGGGATATGATCACACTAGATTTGAACTTACCAACGATGGATGGAATGGCTGTTTGCCGAGAAGTCCGAAAAGTGTCAAATACTGTTCCAATCATTATGTTAACAGCTAGAGATTCGGAAAGTGATCAAGTAATCGGATTAGAAATGGGCGCAGATGATTATGTGACGAAACCGTTTAGTCCACTAACTTTGATTGCCCGGATCAAAGCTTTGCACCGCCGCTCAGAGATTGGAGAACATGCTCCTGATGGTACAACTAGTTCGGATGATAAATTCGATGTGGAAACAGATCACTTCAAGATGAATACAAAAACTAGAGAGGCTTATTTAGACAATAAATTAATTGATGGTCTCACACCTAAAGAATTTGATTTACTTTATACTTTAGCTAAAAAGCCAAGACAGGTTTTTTCACGAGAACAATTACTTGAAATGGTTTGGGACTATCAATATTTTGGTGATGAGCGTACCGTAGATGCACATATTAAAAAATTGCGTCAAAAAATTGAAAAAGTGGGACCACAAGTGATTCAGACTGTTTGGGGTGTAGGGTATAAATTTGATGATTCTGGAGTAGCTTAGATGAAATATTTATATCAACAATTACTTGCTTTTTGGGGAGTGATCATTCTAATTATTTTGATCGTTGGAACTTCTTTTACCCAATTAACTAAAAAAACACTGCAGGATAATAATTATGAGCAACTTCGAGGGTATGCCATATCGGCATGGAAGACAAAGGATTCAATCACTCGACTTCCTGGAATGACTGATCAAGATATCTGGAATACATCATTCAGTTTATTTGAAGGTTTTTTAAGTAATCAGGATGTTCAATTTGTTTTTTATGACAGAAATATGCAAGTTCAATATCCTTTAAATACACAACACAAACTAGATAATTCCGTTATAAAAGAAAATTGGGACGCTTTGATGGAAGGCCAGCAAGAATACGCAACAATCAATAAAGACATCTATGGAAATAAAAACATGTCGTCTTATGTAATGATGCCAGTTAGTACGACGAATGCCCAGAATGAAAATATAATCATCGGTGCATTAGTTATTACCCAGCCAGCCAAAAACGTTTCTGATAGCGTAGATGCAATCACAGCAAATTTATTTAAGGGATTTATCATCTCGAGTATCGTAGGCTTGATTTTAAGTTATTTCTTTGCCAGCTTCCAAGTGAAGCGGATCAATCGCATGAGAAAGGCTACAAAAGAGATAACAAGCGGTAATTTTGATGTAAAACTGGTTACGCATGATAAAGATGAATTTGATGATCTAGCTGAAGACTTTAATAAAATGGCGGAGTCACTGAAAGAATCTAGAGAAGAGATCGATCGTCAGGAGGATCGTCGTCGTCAATTCATGGCAGATGCTTCTCATGAGATGAGAACACCGTTGACAACGATCAATGGTTTGCTGGAAGGATTGCAATATAACGCGATTCCAGAAGGGCAAAGAGAGAATGCGATTAAACTTATGCAAAATGAAACATCTCGTTTAATCAGGCTTGTAAATGAAAACTTAGATTACGAAAAAATCAGAACCAATCAAATCAGTATTGTAGTCAAGAAATTTAATGCAACTGAAACGCTGAAAGACATTCTTACTCAGTTAGAAGGAAAAGCAGAATCAGCCAATGACAAGCTTATATTAGAAGCTGATGAAGCAATTGATGTTTATGCTGACTATGATCGCTTTGTTCAAATTATGGTCAACATTATTCAAAACGCGATACAATTTACTCAGGATGGAGAGATTCGGGTCCATTTGCAAAAAGGATACCTAGAGACGATCATTACGATTTCTGATACGGGTATTGGGATGACAGAAGAGCAAGTCCAAAATATCTGGGATCGTTACTATAAGGTTGATCCGTCGAGGAAAAATACAAAATATGGTGAATCAGGATTAGGTCTATCAATCGTTCAGCAGTTGGTTCGCTTACACAAAGGGAAAATTAGTGTGGAAAGTCAGGAAAACAAAGGAACTAGTTTCACTATTTCATTCCCTGATGTCGAAATAGAAGATGGTGCATAAAAAATACCAGTTAAGCAGATTTTGCTCAACTGGTATTTTTTTATGCTATTTTGATGATTTTATCCATATATGGGCTTTCAGCAATTTGAATATCATTAGTCAAAACTAAAATGGCTTTCTGTTTTTCTTTTGCTATTTTTTGAAGTAAGGGCAATAATTCTTGTCTTTGACTAATGGATAGCTCTTGGAAAATATCGTCAATAATGATGATATCTTTTTTGATTAATAAGAGTTGAACTAATTGAAGTTTGACTAGTTCAAAGGCGCTTAATTCATCTTTAGACTTGTTTAAGATACTTGTGGTAAGTCCGACATAGTCAAAGAGCACATTAAGTATCTTCTTTTTCTCTTTTTCTTTGATCGAGGAACCAACAAATAGATTATCTCTGATTGAAAGGTAAGGTAAAAAGATATTTTCAGAGAGAATAAAACCAATGGCCATAGATTGTTTCATATCAAATGTTTTATCAATAAGGAAATAAAAATCGGCTTGAATACTGCTCTGATCTTCCAAAACAACCGTCATATGTTGTTGTTGGAATAGTTCTTGGAAGCTTTCTTCAGTCCAATTTTTTGCTAAAGGAAAATTCATTTACTCACATCCTAAATACGTTTTTCATTTTCTTTGAAAGAAAATAGGTTGATAACAAGGTAATTCCTGTCGTAATGGATAATAATAGAAGACAATTTTTTGAAAAAGCCTTGAAAATTGTTGAAGATGTTAAACTACTTATTCTCAGAGATACAAAATGTGTATCCCCAGCAGTATTGATTACTTGATTGGGAGTACTCTCAACAAGTACCTGGGAAGAGAATAACGGAATCCGCTTAATGCCCATGCCATTTGCAAGGAGTGGCCTAATATGGAGTAAAATATATTCATATGTATGCTGACAAATGATCAGAAATAAAGCCGTGATAATAACACCTGCTATTACGGGAATGATACTTTCTATAATAGATTGCTTGATAACGAAGCGATTTGAAAAACCCATAATCCTCCATTTTATCATGTCCTGATTTTTTATTTTTAATGCGATAAATACCATGGTTGTAATCAGTATTATCCAAATCAATAAGGTTGTGAAGTACATAGAAGAATACATTTGCATGATCTTTCGATAATTCATGTGGTACTCAGTATTGTGGATCATAGAACTCATTTGATCATAAAACGATTTTTCTATATCTCTAAGATTCATAATACTCGTTAATAAAAATAGAAAAAAAACTGAGCAAACACCAATACTAAATGAAATTTTTTTATGATAAGAAACGCTGGCAAAAGCGTAACGTAAGTTTTTCAAATATGTTCACCTCACTAATTCAAGTATAAAAGAAGAATATGAATTAATTATGAATAAGATATAAAAAAGCTTGAGTAATTTACTCAAGCTTTCATGATTATTTTGTGTTATTTTGCAGATTTTAGATAATCTTGATAAGACTCAGTATGGTATTTATCAACAGTTGAGGTATTATTATTTTTACTATAAACACTCGTTGATTTTTTACCTTTGTCATCTTCGATTTTTTCCAATTGTTTTAATTGATCCTTGTAATTATAATCATCTGGGTTTACTGGTGTTAAGCCACTATTTGTATAGAAGCGTAATAGGTCACCATTTGTTGTTTGGTCTGACATTTGAAGCTGTAAGTTCGCTTTATCTTTTAGTTCTTTGGCTTCTTGTTTTTCTTGTTCAGTAGGTTCTTCTAGCAAACGACCAGTTGCCGTTTCATAGATACTAGAACCTAACATAGTGTATTTAGGTGACACATAATTGCCATTTCTAAAAGCCACTAATTGTGAATTTTCTTTAGAGAATAAGTCTTGTCCCATTTGAATATAATTCTTTGTATCGATCCCCATTAAGTGTAATAAGGTAGGTAAAGCATCAATTTGACCACCATAAGTATGGTTGATACCGCCGTTTGTTTGACCCGGAACATGAATCATGTAAGGAACACGCTGCATTGTTGAGTTATCAAAGTCGTTCCAAGTTGATTTTGTTTTACCAAGTAATTCAGCTAAGTTATCATTTCTAGAAGTAGAAATACCATAATGATCGCCATATAGGACGATGACAGAGTTGTCATATAAACCACTAGTTTTTAGATAGTTAAAGAACTCTTCGACTGATTTATCAAGATAGTTTGCTGTAGCGAAATAGCCATTGATTGTTTCATCAGACGTTTGAGCAATCGGAAATCCAGCTTCATCATTTGTAAATTGAGAATATGGATAGTGATTTGAAACAGCAATAAATTTAGAATAAAAAGGTTGTTGTAGTCGTTCCAAATATTGTGCAGACTGTTGGAAAAATGGTTTGTCATGCAAGCCATATTGGAATGAATTATCTTCATTGACATCATAGTAGTTAGCATCAAAGAAGTAGTTATATCCTAAATGTTTGTAAGTCTCATTACGATTCCAGAAATTACCAGCATTTCCGTGAAAAACAGCACTCGTATAACCAGCTTCTTGACCTAAAATAGCAGGAGCTGCTTCAAAGGTATTTTTACCACCGACTTGAGTGAATAAAGAACCTTGATCTAATCCAAATAATGAATTTTCAAACATTGTTTCCGCATCACTTGTTTTTCCTTGTCCCACTTGGTGGAAGAAGTTATCAAAACTATACGTACTGTTGCTGTGATACAAGCTATTAATAAAAGGTGTAACGACGTGTTCAACGCCTTTTTCATCTTTTAATTTATAATCAATCAAAAATTGTTGGAAGCTTTCTAAGTGAATATAGATAACATTTTTTCCTTTAGCCATCCCGAAAGTATCAGGGTTTGGAGCTGCGTAGTGTCCTTTTACATAATCGGAAACAGCGTCCATATCATTTTCACTGGCTTCAGCTCGAACTTGGTTTGTTTGATAGGTTGTCACACCATCATAGACAGTAAACGCATTTAAACCTAAAAACTTAACGATATAATCACGGGAGAATTGGCGTCCTAATAATTGCGGGCGAGCTGTTTCAGCTAATGTTAAGTTTGCTACAAAAAATAAAGCAGATAACATGCTGATCGATACAGCAACACGAGCTCTAACGGGACGTTCATCCATCTTGATTTTTTTAGTCAGCAATAAAATACCAACAATAATAAAATCAATCCAATAAATCACATCATAGGGTCTAAATAGACGTAAGGCACTTTCACCAAGACCACTAGCAACTTTTCCAGCACCAAGCATAGTGTTAACAGTGATAAAGTCAGTAAATTCTCTATAATAAACAACATTTGAGAATAAAAGTAATGACATTAAGAAGTAAATCACCATCATGGTAATGTATGAAGCTTTCTTTCTCCTTACATACAGTGCAACTGCCAATAAGAAAAAGGTAGAGGCAATTGGATTGATGAAAAGAATGAAATATTCAAAAGCATTTTCAATTCGCAAATGAAAATCGACAGTATAAGCAAAAATATTTTTCAGCCAAATCAACACCGCAACTACCCCGAAAAGTCCTAATCGAGTGTCTAAAAACTTAGGCATATGCAGTTTTTTTATAATATTCAAAGTAAACGTATCCTTTCTAAAATCAAATCTAAAAGAAAGCAAATGAAAATAGTTCAAGTGCTTTTCATATACCCTTATAATTCTACTCTCTCTGCAAATCGATGTCAATTTAAATCAGGCTAGAACGAGTAAAAGTTAATAAAATTTTACTTTTCTTAAGATAATAGAACATTCATCTATAAATAAGAGCACTAACGACAGATGGCACATTATTTGATATACTAGCGAATGACGAGAAATCAAGCGGCTGAGTAGCGGCTTTAAGAAATTAAATTTGGATAAAGGATGTCGTTATATATGAATATAATAGTAACAAAAAAATCAGAAAAAAAATTCAAAGGAGGATATCCTCTCGTGCAGAAAGAGGATTTACTAAGCGTCCCTAATGATTTTTCGGATGAGTGGGTTACATTTGTTGACAGTAAAGGTCAATTTATTGCGACAGGCTATCTTGGTGAACAGAACAAGGGAATCGGTTGGTTAGTAAATTGGGATGGAAGGATAGATCCTTTCTTTTTAGAAAAATTATTTTCAGAAGCTAAAACGCATCGAGTTAAATATGAACAAGATGAATCAACATCCGCTTACCGCTTGTTTAATGGAGAAGGAGACGGACTTGGCGGGTTGATTATTGACCGTTATGATGATTTTGCTGTTTTTTCTTGGTATAATGCAACCTTATATCAAAAAAAGGACGAAATCGTTCAAGCCTTTAGAAATAGTGTTCCAGAAATCAAAGGTGCGTATGAAAAAATTCGTTTTTCTACAACTTCACTGCCGGAATCTCAAAAATTATTTGGTTCTGATGCGCCTGAACCACTTTTAGTTTGTGAAAATGGGGTAACCTATGCAACGTATTTAAATGATGGCTTAATGACCGGGATTTTTCTGGATCAAAAAGAAGTACGAGGCCGTTTAGTTGAAGGGCTTGCTGCGGGAAAAACTGTTTTGAACATGTTTAGTTATACTGGTGCTTTCTCAGTTGCGAGTGCGATGGGAGGATCTAGCACAACTACAAGTGTGGATTTAGCTAAACGAAGTTTGCCAAAGACAAAAGAACAATTTGAAGTCAATCATTTAGCAGTAGATGACCAAAAAATCATTGTAATGGATGTTTTTGAATATTTTAAATATGCTAACCGCAAGCAACTCAGCTACGACGTTATCATTCTTGATCCGCCAAGTTTTGCTAGGAATAAGAAAAAAGTTTTTTCAGTAGCAAAAAATTATGGAGACTTGGTAAAGGATTCCATTGATATCTTAAAGAAAGACGGTTTTTTGATTGCTTCCACAAATGCAGCCAACATTTCGTTGGAGAAATATAAAAAAATGATTATCCAAGCTTTGGAAGAAAAGCATGTACGTTATCAATTTAAAGAAACCTATCAATTACCTGATGATTTTAAAACAAATCAATACTTTGAAGAAGGTAACTATCTAAAAGTATTTTTTATTGAGATAAAAAAATAGCAAAAAAGTATAGTGATAAAACTCGGATAAATAGCGTGAAAAAATGAGTTTGGGACTGAATTCTATGTGAGTGGGGTATGACATAAAGAGTCATGTCCCACTCATTTTTTATCGAATTACTCAAGCTTATAAAGGGCTTTTATCAGAAGCAGATTTTATTGATAAAACATATTTTGAGCATAGGACACAATAAATTCTTTAAAACGCAATGCGGCAGGTGAAAGAAAATGATCCTTTTTTGTTGCTAAATAAATATAGCGGGGGAAAAAATTGTCTTCAAGGGAAATAGACTTGACGTTATAAGCTGAAATTGATGGGATTTTCGGCATTAATGCAATACCATAATCATGAGCAACAAAGCCTAACATGGTATGATCTTCTTCCACTTCACAAGCAATCTCAGGTGTGATGGCTACAGCGGCCAGCATTTTATCTAGGTAGGGACGCAGGCCACTTCTTTCATTGAAGTAAACAAAAGGATAATCACTCGTTTCTTTCAATGAAATACTGTCATAAATCGCTAAAGGATGATCAAAAGGAACAACCAAAACAATCTCTTGTTCTGTTAGAATCTCGTAATGGAGCTGTACATCTTCTTTTAATTTTGACGTAATTGCAATATCCACTTCTTCTTTTAAGAGCAAATCAGTCATATCAGAAGAATTTCCTTGAAATAAATTGAACCGAATCTGCTCGTTACCAGGGTAGGCAGAAAATTCTTTCATCAACTTGGGTGCTAATAAAGAACCTGCAGTGTAAATAAAACCAAAATCAATAAGTCCTTTCTCTGGGCTCACTAATTCTTTTAGTGCTCGTTCGCCTTTTGCTAATTCTTCTAGAGCCGTTGACACATATGTATAGAAAAATTTACCATATTTTGTTAGTTGAATATTTCGTCCTTTTTTTTCAAATAATTGAGCCTCTAATTCTTTTTCCAATTCAGACATGGAATGGCTTAAATTAGGTTGCGTTGTATTTAATAATTTTGCAGCATGCGTCATATGCTGGGTATCTGCCAACATTCTAAAAAATTCCAATTGTCGTAAATTCATGTGTAAAAACTCCTTGTCGTTCATTAATTTATAAGCACAGTTTATCAATAATCAAAGGAAGATGCACCAAAAAACATAAAATCGTTTCATTTCTAATGTATAAATTTTATTTATCAAAAGTATAAAAAACATTCATTGGAATTTATCAATATGTTGAATTAAAATAAGTTCATACCAATTGTGAAAAGAGTAACAATGGAAAATCTAGGTAGATTGAGTTTGTTTTAGCTTTGGTGTTACTAGTTACATGACCAGTTCTTCAGATATGAATGAGATAAAAGTGATGTAACAATTTCACTAAGAACTGACGAGGTTTACTATACTTTATTTGTTATCGAGCTGCACAAGTCAATCCTGAATCAAGTAGATAAATTGTGAATAATACACAAAAATTTCATTGTCAATTTATAAAGGATCGATAGAGTTGTGCTGCTTTTAAATCGAGGAGGCAATCATGAATAATTATCAAGCAATCTTTGAACCATTAACTGTGAAACGTATGACATTGAAAAATCGTGTCGTCATGCCGCCTATGGGGACTAATTTCGCCAATATGGATGGGACATTCAGTATGCAGCATGTTTCGTATTATGAACAACGTGCTAAGGGAGGAACAGGTCTAATTACCTTAGAAAATGTTTGCATTGATTACCCTATGGGGACCAATGGCGCCCGTCAATTAAGAATGGACAATGATCAATATATTTCGGGATTATGGCATTTTAACGAAAAAATGCATGCATATGGTGCGTGTACTTCTGTTCAAATCAATCATGCGGGGGCTTCAGCGTATGGTTTACGTTTAGAAGGAGAACAACCAGTTTCAGCTTCTAATATTCCATCAAAAAAAGGGAACCCTATACCGCGTCCATTAACAGAAGAGGAAATTTATGGCATTGTTGACCGTTATGCGGATGGCGCTTTAAGAGCGCAAAGAGCTGGATTTGATTGTGTAGAAATTCACGCAGGACATTCGTATCTTTTAAGTCAATTTTTATCTCCTTTATATAATAAACGAACAGATAAATTTGGCGGAAGTCCAGAAAATCGTGCTCGGCTGACTAAATTAGTGGTTGAGGCTGTTAGAAAAGCTGTGGGGCCGTTTTTCCCAATTTCTCTTCGTTTTAGTGCGGATGAATTATTAGAAGGTGGCAATACATTGGAAGATACGATTGAAATTTTGAGTTATTTTGCCGATGAAGTAGATATCTTAAATGTTTCTGCCGCATTGAATGACAGCTTACAATATCAAATCGATAAAATGAATTTGGAAGATGGTTGGCGTGCTTACATGTCAAAAGCAGTGAAAGAACGTTTTCCTGATAAAGTGACCGTAACTTCTGGGAATATTCGCAGTCCTAAAAGAGCAACTGAAATTCTCGAATCAGGAGATGCAGACTTACTGGCGATGGGCCGCGGCTTGATTGCTGAGCCTAACTGGGTCAACAAAGTTGCCAATGGACAAGAAGATCTGCTTAGAAAATGTATTTCGTGTAACATTGGTTGTGCAGATCACCGAATTGCTAAAGCTCGTCCAATGCGTTGTACAGTCAATCCAGATTTACATTATGAAGACGATTATAAGATGAAACCAATTTTACACCCGACGAAAATGGTTGTGATCGGTGGTGGGACAACAGGACTTGAAGCAGCAGCAACTGCAGCGGAAGTTGGCGTAAGTGTGGAGTTATTTGAACAAAAAGGTTATTTAGGCGGCTTAGGTCATGAAATTGCTCGTTTCCCAGATAAGAAAAGAATCGATGATTTTATTACCTACGAAATTAATCGCTGTAAAGAATTGGACAATTTAGCAATTCATTTAAATCATGCAGCATCATTAGCAGATATTGAAGCAATTGGACCAGATATCATCGTTAATGCGACTGGAGCAAAACCATTACTTCCACCAATCAATGGATTAAAAGAGCAACTAGAAAATCCAGATAGAAAAATCTTCTCTATTTTTGATATTTTAGAGGATATGTCAAAATTTCAAGAATTTGAAGGGAAAGAAGTCGTTGTAATCGGTGGAGGTGCTGTCGGTTTAGATGTTGTAGAATACTATGCAGAACGTGGTGCTAAAAAAGTGAGCATCGTGGAAATGCAAGGTGAAATCGGGAAAGATCTAGATTTAATTACAAAACTTGCAATGATGGAAATCGTCGAAAAATTCGATGTGGAAGTTCATGTAGAAACGAAATTAACAGAAGTTAGAGAAAATAGTTTCTTAGTTGAAAAAGATGGAGAAATGATTGAGTTACCGTTTGATTTAGGGTTCGTATGTCTTGGAATGCGTGCAGAAGCACCAATGATCCGTGAACTTGATAATTATGCTAGACGTAATGGTGCCGTTCTTTTAAATATGGGAGATAGCAAAGTGGCTAGAAGAATCATGGAAGGCACAAGAGAAGCACGAGATATTTTAAAAACGATTGAAGTTCTAGAAAATACTCGGACTCAAAAAATGTTATTTGAGCAAGCGAAAAGTCTTCAAGCAACATAAATTAAATAAAGTGAGGGAATTAATATGACAGAAAGAATTGATGGACACACATTATTAATCAGTTTAATTGCAACACCGATTCGCCACAGTTTATCACCAACAATGCACAATGAAGCATTTGCTAAATTAGGGTTGGATTATGCCTATATGGCGTTTGAAGTGGGAAATGAAGAGTTGAAAGATGCAGTTCAAGGAATTCGCGCGTTAGGAATTCGCGGCTCTAATGTATCTATGCCGAACAAACAAGCGATCATTCCTTTTTTAGATGAGCTTTCACCTGCTGCAAAATTAGTGGGTGCAGTCAATACTGTGACGAACAAAGATGGAAAAGGTCATTTAGTTGGGCATGTGACAGATGGTACTGGCGCGATGCGAGCATTGAAAGAAGAAGGCGTAAACGTCAAAGATCAAATCGTGACAATGACAGGTGCAGGTGGTGCAGGAACAGCCATTGCGATTCAAGCGGCATTAGATGGTGTCAAAGAATTGCGGATTTTCAATATCAATGACCAACACTACAAAAATGCTGAAGAAACAGTCAAAAAAATCAACGAAAATACAGAATGTACAGCAACGCTAACTGATTTATCGAATCAAGCAGCTTTTAAACAATCCATTGGTGAGAGTAGTATTTATATAGATGCTACAGGTGTAGGTATGAAACCTTTACAAGAGGAAAGTTTGATCAATGACCCAGAGGTTATCCGTCCAGATTTAGTCGTTTTTGATGTTGTGTATATTCCTAAAGAAACAAAACTGCTGAAATTTGCCCGCGAACATGGTGCAAAGAAAACGATTAATGGACTTGGCATGATGCTTTATCAAGGTGCAGAAGCATTTAAACACTTCACTGATGAAGATATGCCTGTCGACTATATCAAAGAGCTACTATTTAAAGACTAAAAAGAATCTTACTTACAGGAGAGAAATAAATGAAAAACAAGTATGTACCAACAGCGTTAGGGCTGTATATCAATTATATTGTTCATGGAATGGGCGTTTTGATCATTATGCAAAATAAAGACGCTTTAGCAGCACAATGGCATACCAACATAGAGGGAGTCTCAGGGGTTGTTGCAATGCTTGGAATTGGAAGACTAGTTGCAATTTTAATTTCAGGTTGGCTGTCTGATAAATTTGGCCGTAAACCATTTGTTTATCTTGGAATGCTGATTTATGCACTATTTTTTGTTGGAATTTTGTTTAGTCCAAGTGTCCCAGTTGCGATGGCATTCGGTGTGATTGCAGGAATTGCCAATTCTTGTCTTGATTCTGGAACATATCCAGCGCTAATGGAGTCATTTCCTAAGACAGCAGGTACAGCTAGTGTACTGATTAAAGCAGCTGTCCAGATCGGTCAATTTGCTTTGCCATTTCTAATTGCATTTTTGGCTAGTAGTGGTCTATGGTTTGGTTGGTCGTTTATTGTCTGTTTAGTTTTATTATGCGCTAATGGTCTGTTCTTATTAAAATTACCATTCCCAGACTCAGATAACAAAGCGGCAGAAAAAGAGGGTGTTGAAGTTGAAGCAGCGCCCGTTACAAAATTCAAAAGTAAACCTAAAATGCATATTGAAGGCGTTGCATTTGTGATTTACGGATTTATTTCTCAAGCAACGTTTTATTTGATTAGTCAATATATTGCCGTCTATGGACAAGAAGTCGCTTCTATGTCTGAAAATGCAGCCAAATTACTTGTTTCATATTATTCTACAGGGTCATTGGTTTGTGTGGGGGTAACGGCAGTTGTTGCCGCTAAAATTCGCCCAGTTAACCTAGTGTTGCCATATACTTTTGCTTCATTCTTGGCAATCACTGCGATGTGGTTATTCCCGACACCAATAGTCTTAACAATTGGAGCTGTCTTAGTCGGTTTTTTTGCAGCAGGTGGGGTTATGCAATTAGGATTAACTGTGATGGGAGAAATGTTCCCAGCTGGTAAAGGAACTATTACGGGTATCTTTTACACATTCGGAAGTATTGCTTCCTTTGCTATTCCTGTAGTTTCTGGTAAAATCGCTAGTAGTAATCCACACGGTATTATGTTATTAGATGCTATTATTGCAGGAATCGGTTTTGTTTTAGCCGTTATTATTTTTATTCGCTATCGTCAAACGATCGATACATCCAAATAAGGAGGATGCAAAAATGAATACAGTCACCGTTAAAAATGTAACTCTTGGAAGTGGGAGTCCTAAAATTATTGTTCCTTTGGTAGGAAAAAATGAAATAGAATTAATAGAAGAAGCCAAACACTTATTGACGATCGATTGTGATCTAGTGGAATGGCGTGTCGATTTTTTTGACCGAGTTGCTGATTTTCAAGCGGCTGCTGAGATGTCCAAAAAAATTGCAGCGATTCTAACAGATAAACCTGTTCTGTTCACTTTCCGTACGAAACAAGAAGGGGGCGAAATTCCGTTTTCAGATGAACAATATTTTGGATTATACAAAACTGTTATCGAAAATGGCGCAATTGATTTATTAGATGTGGAGTTGTTCATGGATGAAGAGCTTGTTCAACAAACTATTGAAGCCGCTCACGAAAAAGAAATCAAAATTGTGATGTGTAACCATGATTTCGATAAAACTCCTGCTAAAGAAGAAATCGTTTCTAGATTATGTAGTATGCAGAAGAAACATGCGGATATCTGTAAGATTGCTGTTATGCCGCAATGCTCAGATGATGTGTTGACACTTTTAGAAGCAACCAATGAAATGAAAAAAGTGCACGCAGATCGCCCAATTGTAACAATGTCAATGGGACAATTAGGTATGGTTAGCCGGATGTGTGGCGAAGTTTTTGGTTCAGCGATGACTTTTGGTGCAGCGAAAAAAGCTTCCGCACCTGGACAAGTACCTGTAAATGAACTACGTGAGATTCTTCAAACTCTGGCATTCTAAAAAATAGGCTAGTTAGAAATGAGTGGGAACTTGTTTCTAGCTAGTCTATTTTTCTTGCATCGATCCATTTCTTTGATAAACTGAACTGTGAGGTGAATTCAATTGGTTAAGAAAAAGAAAATACAAAAAACAAATGCAATGAGAATCGTTGAACAACATAAAATTGCTTATAAAGAATATGAATTTGAATGGAGTGAGGATCATTTAAGCGCAGAGAGTGTTGCTCAAAAGATAGGAATCGAAGATGGGAAAATTTTTAAAACCTTAGTAACCGTAGGAAATAAGACAGGTCCTGTTGTTGCTGTAATTCCAGGAGATAAAGAATTAGATTTAAAAAAATTAGCTAGTGCAAGCGGCAATAAAAAAGTTGATATGCTTCATTTGAAAGATTTAGAAGAAACAACAGGTTACATCAGGGGCGGTTGTTCTCCGATCGGAATGAAAAAACTATTTCCAACCTACATCGCAGAAGAGGCAAATAAGTTTGATAGTATTATTATTTCAGCAGGCAAAAGAGGGATGCAGATAGAATTGCCTCCCGTTTCGATTCTTAAAATAACAAAAGGCGAAATTGTAGATTTGACAATGTAAAAGCAAATTCTTTTGATATAAGGTTACTGATATTTTTGTAATGCTTGTCTAGCTAAAGTGTCAGCACCTTTATTTTGGCTTTCAGGTAGCCATTTTACCAATAATAAAGAAAAATGGCTTTCTAATTGCAGAAAGTCATGCAAGTATGGTTGAAATACGGGGTTTTTAGCATGATGTTTCTCGATTGTTTGGACAACGATTTTACTATCAGAATGAATCAACACAGTTTGATTGTTTAACTCTTTTTCAACGACTAGTTGCAATGCTTTAATAAAAACTTTAAATTCTGCTTCGTGATTGGAACACTCGCCCAGTGGCACATGGATTTGTTCGTGAAGTGAGTCTCCTACGAGAACGATACCACCGCCACTTGGACCAGGATTTCCTTTTGTTGCAGCGTCGACATATATTCGTAACATAAATATCTCCTTATTTTCTTTTCGTTCAAAGTTGAAGTATGTTACTATTATAACACACTGAATTTTTATTAAGGGGTCGCTACATGAAGAAAAAAGTCTATCATTGGCAACCAGAATTATCGACAGCGATAATTTATTGGTCTTGTACATTTGGCATTTTATTTTTTAGTTTGATATTGACATTGGAGCATACTCGTCCTTATTTGATTAGTAATATCGTTTTAGGCATTTTCTTTTTCTTTGCTTTATTAGGGTGTAATCGTTATTTTATGATTGACGATGAGTATTTAATCGTTCATGCATTATTACCAGTAAGACGAAAAAAAATAACATTATCTACTATCGAAATGATTCGGGTGGGGCCTAAATGCATTGAAATAAAATCTTCTGAATTTAAAGAAGGCTCGCAAATGTTTATTATGACCAAGAAAAATAAGACAGCATTTTTAGAGTCAATCAAGGAAAAACCATTGTTTACAGCAACAGTTATTGATGATCCTGACTTGACCATTAGTAAACATTATTAAAAAGAGAAGAGCTGAACGAAACGTCTATGTTTCGTTCAGCTCTTCTCTTTGTTACACAAAAACGCTAAATTTTTTATATTTTTTTCACATGTGCAGCTTGTAAACCACGTGTACCTTCCATTACTTCAAATTCGACAGCTTGATTTTCTTCCAAAGATTTAAAGCCATCTTCTTCAATTGCTGTGAAATGAACAAAGATTTCTTCGTCCTCATTGTAACCAATAAAGCCGTAACCTTTTCTATTATCGAACCACTTGACGAACCCTTTTTCCATTCAAATCACGCTCCTTTATTTTCTAAAGTCTAGCATCATTATAAAGTGAAAAAAGCACCCCGTCAATCTTTTGAAAAAAAGTTGATTTCCAGATAGAAAAGAGCTGAACGAAAGGCTATCTTAAAGAGCATTTTGGATAAGAATAAAGGAAGACTAAGTAAGGACGGAAATAGAAATACTTTAACGTGATGTCTACTGAGCATTTTTTGAGGGTGCGTATTTCTTAAAACGATCTTTCTAGGATTCATATTAAAGTCCACTATTGAAAAAAAATCGGCATTCTTGTGCGAGGGATCGTTATTTATAAATACAACTATTTAATCATCAAAAAACTAACTTCTTTCTTCCAGTCTGTAGCTTTTTGTTATATACTTTAAACTAAAGCTCGAGGAGGGATCAACATGAAGATTCGTTGTACTAGAAATACCGGATTTTATGGAATGGGTAGTCCAATCGAGATTAAAAAAGACGATGAAAAATGGTTTTATTTAAGTCAGAATCAAACCAAACAAGTTGAAGTTGAAGCAGCAGAATGTACAATCCAAGCCAAATTTTTCTTTTTAAAAAGTGTCCCTTTTAAAGTGATTGATCAGGGACATATAATTGATTTAGAAATTACGATGAATCCAACGTTGATTTTCGTTTATGTTATACTATTTGTTGGCATGTTTTTAATTCCTGTGCTGCATTTGAACGTAATAGAAATTTTATTACTATTAATAATCTATTTTATTTTTGTATTTTCCATGTTAAGTAAAGCATATGTGATCAAGGAGAAAAACTGATGGGTGATAGAGCAGAAGAGTTTTTAAGTAGTTTTAACCGTATCGAAAAGTGGTTTCGCGAGCAATTAAATAATCCTACAAATATGGGATTTAGTGAAATGGTTCGGAGACTATCAAGAAAAAAGGATAGCCACATCCCTTTGTTTCAGGATGATTTACTGCAAATGGCTCAATTGAGAAATGCAATCGTACATGAACAAATATCAACTGATTTCATCATTGCTGAACCGAATGAGTGGGCAGTCAATCGCATGCATGAAATTGAAGAAGCCTTGATCAGTCCTGAAAAGGTTCTACCACGTTTTGCTAAAAAAGTGACTGGATTTGACATAAATATTTCAATCAAAGAAATCCTATCCATTGTCGCTCGTAAGCAGTATTCACAATTTCCAATTTATCATAATGGCGTATTTAAAGGTTTGATTACAGTCAGAGGTTTGGGTATTTGGTTAGCTGTAGAAAGTTCTAAAGGTGATATTCAGTTAGAAGGAAGACGGGCTTCTGAGCTTTTGGTAAGTAATTATAAAGGCAGTAACTTCCAGTTCGTAAGTAAAGAGACCACGGTGTTTCAAGTGGAGGAAATGTTTGCAACACAAGTTAGACTAGAAGCGATATTGATTACAAAAGATGGCGATCCAAATGGCAGTTTGCTTGGGATTATCCGTCCGAGAGATTTATATAATAATTTAGAGAAGGAATGAACGCCGTTGTTAGCAGTCTATTTAATAATCAGTGCCGTTTTGATCAGTTTAGATCAATGGGTGAAATATTTAACAGTAACAAATATCCAATTGGGAGAAACGAAAGAGTTTATTCCTGGATTCTTATCGTTTACGTATCTTCGTAATACGGGAGCGGCTTGGAGCCTGTTAGAAGGGAAAATGTGGTTCTTCTATATCGTTACGGTAATTGTGGTAGCCGTGGTTCTGTATATTTTAGTTAAAAATATTAATGGAAGTAAATGGTTTACAGTCGGTTTGAGTTTAGTCTTAGCTGGAGCAATTGGCAATTTTATCGATCGCTTGCGTCTAGGGTATGTTGTTGATATGTTCCAAACAGAATTTATTAACTTTCCTATATTCAATGTTGCTGACTCAGTGTTAGTAATTGGTGTAGTTTGTATTTTTATTTATTTGATTTTAGACGAAAAAGCAGCGAAGGATGGAAAAAATGGACCAAATTAATGTAAAGATAAAACAAGAAAAAGGACGGATCGATAAAGTTTTAAGTGATTTATTAAAAGATCATTCTCGTTCACAAATTCAGCAATGGTTAAAAGACCAAAATATCACAGTGAACGGTGAAATTACTCGCCCCAATTATAAAGTTAAAGAAAATGATGAAATCAGTATCAATGTGCCAGAACCAGAAGAACTCGATGTTTTGGCTGAAGATATTCCAATCGAAATCGTTTATGAAGACGATGATGTATTGGTCGTTAATAAACCCCAAGGGATGGTCGTTCATCCATCTGCTGGACATCAACATGGAACATTAGTAAATGCTTTGTTGTACCATATTAAAGATTTGTCTTCGATCAATGGGATTATTCGTCCAGGAATTGTGCACCGTATCGACAAAGATACCTCAGGCTTGTTAATGGTTGCCAAAAATGACAAAGCGCATATTGCATTAGCAGAACAATTAAAAGATAAAACTTCGCTCAGAAAGTACGTTGCCTTAGTCCATGGTGAAATCTCACATGATAAAGGTGAAATCAATGCACCCATTGGACGGTCTAAAAATGATCGTAAGATGCAAGCCGTGATCGAAGGCGGAAAACCAGCTGTCACACACTTTGAAGTCTTAGAACGATTTGAAGGATATACTTTGGTTCAATTACAATTGGAGACGGGACGTACTCATCAGATTCGTGTCCATATGAAATATATTGGATTTCCAGTTGCAGGCGATCCACTTTACGGACCAAGAAAAACGTTAAAAGGCAATGGTCAGTTTTTACATGCCGAAGTACTGGGCTTTAAACATCCTACAACTGGTCAAATGATGGTCTTTGAAGCACCGTTACCTGATCTTTTTGAAAAAACTTTAGACCAATTAAGAAATAATGATTGATTTATTTCAAAAGAAAAGGTACACTGTTCTAGAAAGAAAATTAAATAAGTAATCCTTTAAGAGTAGTCCCGTGAGGCTAAGAAGGAAACATGCAGAACAATATCTAGGTGCGCCTGGAAAAAATCTGTGTGAACTGAATGGTATCTTTGTATAGATAAAAGATAAATTCAATCCTCCTATCCGAACACGGGTGGGAGGATTTTTTGTTTGCTGCGAGTTGCTGTGAATCACGAAGAACAAAGTGATTCGATGATGAACAGTACTTGGCGAATGAAGTGAGCGAAGCTACTACCCAAAAAACTCAACTACTTAAAATTGGAAAAGTCACACTATCACATGAAAAAGAGCAAGCGTTCCGCCTTAAACGCTGAAACAGGAAGCTCATAAGGCAAACGAAAAACATTTTTTAGGAGGAGCAAAAAAATGCAAGGAAAAGAAGTCGTTGATGCAGTAACAATGAAACGTGCGCTTACTAGAATCACTTATGAAATTATCGAAAGAAATAAAGGAATTCAAGATATCGTTTTAGTAGGTATCAAAACGCGTGGTATTTACATTGCTCAAAGAATCGCTGAACGATTAAATCAATTGGAACACATTGAGGTTCCAGTCGGTGAACTAGACATCACTTTGTACCGCGATGATATGGACGGACAATCAATGAAAGAACGTTCATTAGAAGAACCTGAACTTCATTCATCCAATATTCCAGTTTCATTGGAAGGTAAAGAAGTGATCTTGATTGATGATGTGTTATTTACAGGACGAACGATTCGAGCAGCAATGGATGCTGTGATGGATTTAGGACGACCAAGAAAGATCTCATTAGCAGTTTTAGTCGATAGAGGACACAGAGAACTTCCGATCCGAGCGGATTATGTTGGGAAAAATATCCCTACTTCCATGGCAGAAGAAATCATTGTTGAAGTGGAAGAAAAAGATGGTGCAGATCGGATTTTGATTGCTAGCACTAAAGAATAAACAAATACAATAGCAAAGATAGGATAGGTTGAGATGACAGAAAAAGAATTTCGCAATGAAGAAGCAGTTTTAGATATTCACGATAAACCAAAGGCGGCACATTGGATCGGTTTAAGTTTACAGCATTTATTCACAATGTTTGGCGCAACAGTGTTAGTTCCGATTTTAGTAGGAATCGATCCAGGAATTGCCTTAGTTAGTTCGGGACTTGGAACAATCGTCTATTTATTCGTAACGAAAGGGAAAATTCCAGCATATCTAGGAAGTAGTTTTGCCTTTATCGCTGCTATGCAGATGTTGATGAAAAGTGACGGCTACCCAGCAATCGCACAAGGTGCCATAACGACAGGACTGGTTTACTTGATTGTTTCCATCATCATCAGTAAAATCGGTTCGGATTGGTTAGATAAAATTTTACCGCCGATCGTAGTAGGACCTGTGGTGATGGTAATTGGATTAGGATTGGCTTCTAACGCGGCAAATAATGCCATGTTCAACAATGGAGAATACGATTTCAAATTCATTACAGTTGCACTTATTACACTTGGATTAACCATTTTTTATAACATGTTTTTCAAAGGTTTTCTAGGCTTGATTCCAATTTTGTTGGGCATCGTCAGTGGATATTTAGTTGCATTGTTATTCGGTATCGTCGATATTGAACCAATCAAAAATGCGGCTTGGTTTGCTATGCCGAATTTTGAAATTCCTTTTGTTCAATATCAGCCGAAGCTACATCTAAATGCAATTACAACGATGGCGCCAATCGCATTTGTCACAATGACAGAACATATCGGACACTTGATGGTTTTAAATAAATTAACGAAACGAAACTTCTTCCAAGACCCAGGTTTATCCAAAACATTAATGGGTGATGGTGCTGCGCAAATCGTAGCAGGTTTGGTCGGTGGGCCTCCTGTCACAAGTTATGGTGAAAACATCGGAGTTTTAGCCATTACACGAGTACACAGTGTATTCGTGATTGCAGGTGCCGCGGTCTTTGCTGTAGGGCTTGGGTTTGTAGGGAAATTAAGTGCAATTATTTTGAGTATACCTGGCCCAGTTATCTCTGGTATCAGCTTTGTCTTATTCGGAGTAATTGCAGCAAGTGGATTGAAAATATTGATTGATAATCAAATCAATTTTGATAAGAAAAAGAATTTATTGATTGCATCAGTGATCTTAGTTATCGGTATCGGTGGTTTAGTCTTTAAACTTGATACCTTTGAATTATCATCAATGGCACTCGCGACAGTCTTAGGAATTATTCTAAACTTGATTTTACCTGAAACAGCACGTAGTGAAGAGAAGTCTAACTAGTGAAACGGAACGTTGTTACTATCGTTATCTAGCTTTAAGAGCTAGTCTCAAGGAAAAAAGATAGATTATAAATGAGGTCAAGAGCACCTCAGTCATATTTTTCTGTACGAGCTCTTACAGCTTTTAAAACAAGGAGGAATGAATGCATGATCATCACATCTGAACGTATCAGTTTAAAACATCTTTTAACAGTAGAAGTATTGAGTGATCAAGAAGTTATGGGCTTGATCCATCGTGCACAAGAATTTAAACAAGGAGCCACTTGGCAGCCTGAAAAAAAACAATACTTTGCAACAAACTTATTCTTTGAAAATAGCACACGAACGCATAAGAGCTTTGATGTTGCTGAGAAAAAGTTAGGAATCGAAGTGATTGAGTTTGAAGAAAGTATGAGCTCAGTGAAAAAAGGTGAGACACTTTATGATACAGTGCTGACAATGTCGGCAATCGGAGTTGATGTGGCAGTTATTCGTCATGGAGAAGAAAATTATTATGATGAACTGATCCAAAGTAAAACGATCCAATGTTCCATTATTAACGGTGGAGACGGCAGTGGACAACATCCTACTCAGTGCTTGTTGGATTTGATGACTATATACGAGGAATTTAAACACTTTGAGGGGTTGAAAATAGCAATTGTTGGAGATATCACGCATTCTAGAGTTGCAAAATCAAATATGCAAATGCTAAAACGGCTTGGTGCAACGATTTTTTTCTCAGGACCAGAAGAATGGTACGACAAACAATTTGAAGCTTATGGGCATTACATGCCTTTAGATGAAGTAGTTGAAACGGTAGACGTGATAATGTTGCTTAGAGTTCAGCATGAACGGCATGATGGGTCAGAACTATTTTCAAAAGAAGAATATCATCAGGAATATGGTTTGACTGTTGAGCGGGCTAAACGACTTCAAAAACATGCTGTCATCATGCATCCAGCCCCTGTCAATCGTGATGTGGAACTGGCGGATTCTCTAGTCGAAGGGATTCAATCCAGAATCATTCAACAGATGAGCAATGGTGTTTATATGAGGATGGCAATTTTAGAAGCAGTATTACATGGAAAGGCATAGGTGAACAAAATGAAAACACTTATCAAAAATGGAAAAATCATTAAAAAAGATAATCAATTAATTCCAGCTGAAATTTGGATCGAAGATGGTAAAATCAGAGCAATTGGTGAAATGTTTGATGAAACGACTTTTGAAAAAGTATACGATGCAAAAGGCCAGCTGATCACACCGGGATTAGTAGATGTTCATGTTCATTTAAGAGAACCTGGATTTACGTATAAAGAAACGATTGAAACAGGGAGTAAATCTGCTGCTAGAGGCGGATATACAACAGTATGTGCTATGCCTAACTTGAATCCAGTTCCAGATACTGCCGAAAAATTAAAAGAAGTTTACGAGATCATTAAAAAAAATGCTGTGGTAAAAGTACTACAATATGCACCGATTACAGAAGAATTGCGCAGCGAAACGTTAACAGATCAGAAAGCGTTAAAAGAAGTTGGCGCTTTCGCGTTCACAAATGACGGTGTAGGGGTACAAACGGCTGGAACAATGTATCTTGCGATGAAAGAAGCAGCTTCGCTTGGTATGGCGATTGTGGCTCATACAGAAGATGAGTCACTGCTTTTTGGCGGAGTGATGCACGAAGGGGAAATTTCTAAAAAATTAGGACTACCAGGGATTTTAAATTCGACAGAAGCCTCACAAATTGCTCGAGATGTCGTTTTAGCTGGTGAAACTGGTGTTCACTATCATGTTTGCCACGTTTCAACGAAAGAAAGTGTTCGGGTGATTCGTGATGCAAAACGGGCGGGCATTCATGTAACGGCAGAAGTTGCTCCCCACCACTTGATTTTGATTGATGAGGATATTCCGGAAGATAATGGTTTTTGGAAAATGAATCCCCCGCTTAGAGCAACAACTGATCGTGATGCACTGATTGAAGGATTACTTGATGGTACGATTGATTGTATAGCAACCGATCATGCACCACATGGCTTAGAAGAAAAAGATCAAACATTCTTAAAAGCGCCCTTTGGTATCGTGGGAAGTGAAACTGCATTCCAGCTGATTTATACAAATTTTGTTGAAACAGGTAAATTTACTTTGGAGCAAGTCATCGATTGGATGGCTACAAAACCAGCTGAAATTTTTGGAATAGAAGCCGGCACTCTTACAATTGGAGCGCCAGCTGATATAGCAGTTTTTGACTTAGAGTTGGAAGAAGCTATTGATGATAAAGACTTTGAGTCGATGGGTGTAAATACACCATTTGTCGGCTGGAAAGTTAAAGGAAATACATTAATGACTTTTGTTGATGGGCAATCAGCGTGGTCTAAGGGAGATGCATAAATTTGAAGCGACTATTGATACTAGAAGACGGAACCGTTTTTGAAGGAAAAGCATTTGGTGCAGAGGTCAATGTTGTTGGAGAAATCGTGTTTACAACAAGTATGACAGGCTATCAAGAAACGATCACTGACCAAAGTTTCAATGGTCAAATCATTACATTTACCTATCCAATGGTTGGGAATTATGGTGTCAATCGTGATGATTATGAATCAATCTCCCCAACTTGTAAGGGCGTAGTAGTAAAAGAGCATGCTCGACTTGCTTCGAATTGGCGTGCGCAAATGACGTTGGACGAATTTTTAAAAAGAAAAGGGATACCTGGAATTTCTGGCATTGATACTCGGGCATTAACAAGAAAACTTCGGTCGGTCGGAACGATGAAAGCTGGATTCATTGATGCTGATGATGATTTGACACACGAATTTGACCAATTGAAAGCAACTGTTTTGCCTAAAAATCAAGTGGCACAAGTTTCCACTACTAAGCCATATCCGAGTCCTGGAATTGGGCGCAATGTAGTAGTAGTTGACTTTGGCTTGAAACATAGTATTTTAAGAGAATTGTCGAAACGTCATTGTAACTTGACTGTATTACCTTACAACACAAGTGCTGAAACAATTTTAGAACTTTCTCCTGATGGTGTGATGTTGACAAATGGACCTGGAGATCCTAAAGATGTGCCAGAAGCAATTAAAATGATTCAAGAAATCCAAGGAAAAGTACCGATTTTCGGCATTTGCTTAGGGCATCAATTGTTTGCTTTAGCCAATGGAGCGGATACGTACAAAATGAAATTTGGTCATAGAGGCTTGAATCATCCAGTTCGAGAAATCGCAACTGGAAAAATCGATTTTACTTCACAAAATCATGGATATGCAGTAGATGAAAAAACTGTCGATCCTGAGAAATTGATGGTTACTCATGTGGAAGTAAATGACGGTTCAGTTGAAGGGGTGAGACATCGTCAATATCCAGCCTTCACAGTTCAGTATCATCCAGATGCTGCTCCTGGTCCGCATGATGGACTTCATTTGTTTGACGAGTTTATGGAATTAATGGATGCATGGAAGGAGCAAGACTAATGCCAAAAAGAACAGATATCAAGAAAATCATGGTCATCGGTTCAGGACCGATCATCATTGGTCAAGCTGCTGAATTTGATTACGCCGGTACTCAGGCTTGTCTTGCTTTGAAAGAAGAAGGCTATGAAGTTGTTTTGGTAAACTCAAACCCTGCTACAATCATGACAGATAAAGAAATTGCAGATCAAGTGTACATCGAGCCAATTACACTAGAATTTGTTTCTCGTATTGTACGAAAAGAGCGTCCTGATGCGTTACTTCCGACTTTAGGTGGACAAACAGGGCTGAATATGGCAATGGATCTTGCAGCATCAGGTATTTTGGACGAATTGAATGTAGAGTTATTAGGGACAAAACTAAATGCCATCGACCAAGCTGAGGACCGGGATTTATTTAAGCAATTGATGGAAGAATTAGAACAACCGATTCCTGAAAGTGAAATTGTAAATACAGTTGAACAAGCAGTAGCGTTTGCGAATACAATTGGTTACCCAATCATTGTTCGTCCAGCATTCACCTTAGGCGGAACAGGCGGTGGAATGTGCGATAATGAAGAAGAACTACGTATTATTGCTGAAAATGGGTTGAAGTTATCACCAGTGACTCAATGTCTGATTGAAAAAAGCATTGCGGGTTTTAAAGAAATAGAATATGAAGTGATGCGTGATTCTGCTGATAATGCAATCGTTGTTTGTAATATGGAAAATTTTGATCCTGTGGGAATTCATACAGGTGACTCGATTGTTTTTGCACCCAGCCAGACATTATCCGATCATGAATACCAAATGTTGCGTGATGCCTCTCTTAAAATCATTAGAGCATTGAAAATAGAAGGCGGCTGTAATGTTCAATTGGCTTTAGATCCTCATAGTTTCAATTATTATGTAATAGAAGTCAATCCACGTGTTTCCCGTTCGTCAGCGTTGGCGAGCAAAGCTACAGGGTATCCAATTGCTAAGCTGGCAGCCAAAATCGCTGTGGGACTTACCTTAGATGAAATGAAAAATCCAGTCACAGAAACAACTTATGCGGAATTTGAACCCGCCTTAGATTATGTTGTAGCTAAAATTCCCCGTTGGCCTTTTGATAAATTTGAAAAAGGTGAACGCCGTTTAGGAACTCAAATGAAAGCGACAGGGGAAGTTATGGCGATTGGTCGAAACATTGAAGAGTCCTTATTAAAAGCTGTCCGTTCACTTGAAATTGGCGCTTATCATAATGAGTTGAAGGAAATACAAGACGTTAGTGATGAATTATTGACTGAAAAAATTGTAAAAGCTCAAGATGATCGTTTATTTTACCTATCAGAGGCTATTCGAAGAGGGTTTACGATTGAAGATTTAGCTATGTTGACTAAAATCGATTTATTCTTTCTTGATAAATTGCTTCATATCGTTGAGTTGGAAACGTCCTTAGAGCAAAATATCAAGGATGTTGAGACATTGAAAGAAGCGAAACAGAATGGTTTTACCGATAAAAAAATTGCTGAGTTATGGCATATGAGTGAACAAGAGGTTGCTGATTACCGCCATGAACAAATGATTCTGCCAGTTTATAAAATGGTAGACACTTGTGCGGCCGAATTTGAGTCTCAAACACCTTATTTTTATAGCACCTATGAATTTGAAAATGAGAGTATTCGCTCTGAAAAACCATCAGTATTAGTTTTAGGTTCAGGTCCAATCAGAATCGGTCAAGGGGTCGAGTTTGACTATGCAACAGTTCATTCAGTCAAAGCAATTCAAGAAGCGGGTTTTGAAGCAATTATTATGAACAGTAATCCTGAAACTGTTTCAACAGATTTTTCAATTTCAGATAAACTTTATTTTGAACCTTTAACCTTAGAAGATGTCATGAATGTGATCGAACTTGAACAACCAACAGGCGTTATTGTTCAATTCGGCGGTCAAACAGCAATCAATTTAGCTGAGCCATTAGTAAAACAAGGTGTCAAGATTTTAGGAACGTCGATCGAGGATTTAGATCGAGCTGAAAATCGAGACTTATTTGAACAAGCCTTACAGGCCTTAGATATTCCGCAACCACCAGGAGATACTGCTACGAGTGCTGAAGAAGCTGTAGCGGTGGCAAATAAAATTGGTTATCCAGTATTGGTTCGCCCAAGCTATGTACTAGGTGGACGAGCGATGGAAATTGTGGAAAATCAAAGAGATTTAGAAGATTACATGCGCAACGCGGTAAAAGCTTCACCAGAACATCCAGTGTTAGTTGATCGCTATCTCTTGGGGAAAGAGTGTGAAGTTGATGCGATTTGTGACGGTCAAACGGTCTTGATACCAGGCATCATGGAACATATTGAACGTGCTGGTGTTCATTCGGGAGATTCGATGGCTGTTTATCCTCCGCAAACTTTGTCAAATGACATTCAACAGACAATTGCAGATTATACTAAAAAACTTGCAATCGGTTTAAATTGTATTGGTATGATGAATATCCAATTTGTAATCCATGAAGAGAAAGTTTATGTGATTGAAGTCAATCCACGAGCTAGTCGAACAGTCCCTTTTTTAAGCAAAATCACAGGAATTCCAATGGCTCAAATAGCAACGAAAGCTATTCTTGGTGAAAAATTAACGGATTTAGGCTATCAAAATGGTCTATATCCTGAGAGTCAGCAAGTACACATCAAAGCACCAGTGTTCTCTTTCACTAAACTTCAAAAAGTAGATACGTACTTGGGGCCTGAAATGAAATCAACTGGTGAAGTGATGGGTTCAGACTATAGTTTAGAAAAAGCATTATATAAGGCTTTTGAAGCTTCTGGACTTCATTTACCAAGTTTCGGAGCTGTCTTGTTTACAATTGCAGATGAAACAAAAGAAGAAGCGCTGGCTTTAGCAAAACGGTTCAATGAAATCGGTTATAGCTTGATTGCGACACAAGGTACTGCAAAATTTTTAACAGACAATGGTTTGTTGGTTAAAACAGTGCTTAAAATCAACCAAGGTGGAGAAACTGTACTTGATTTGATCCGAAGTGGTGAAGCTCAGGTTGTTGTGAATACGATGGATAAAAATCGTTCTGACCTAACTCAAGATGGATTTTTGATTCGTCGAGAAGCAGTAGAACATGGCGTTCCATTATTCACTTCATTAGACACAGCCGAAGCTATCTTAAAAGTTTTAGAATCACGAGCTTTTTCAACTCAGTCGATTTAAACTAAAGTGCTAGAGGCATAACACTACGAGTTATATGCTTGACTCAAGGAATCGCAATAAACGGTGGAAGCAGAAGCAACTCCTGTTAAAAGTAAGAGAGAATTCAAAAAAATTGAAAAGCACCGATTAGGAACCATTCAACATCAGAATTAAAAAATCCGTGTTTCTTGTCATTTTCGTGAATTCCCTCATATTTTTCGGAGTTAGACACTTCCGTCCACCCTCTTTTACTACAATAAAAGTTGCAAAGGAGCGGAATACATGAAACAGGAAATAATGACGATTACGTCTCAACAACAATTAGCACCTAGAATTTTCCAATTGACGTTAACGGGTGAGTTAGTCAATGAAATGGAAAAACCAGGTCAGTTTCTTCATATCAAAGTTCCACGAGCGGATATGCTTTTAAGAAGACCGATCAGCATCAATCAAATTAATAAAGAAGACAAAACCTGTACAATCATTTATCGCACAGAAGGAGATGGGACTAAAATCTTCTCGGAACTTTCTGCTGGAGATACTTTAGATGTGCTAGGACCTTTAGGAAATGGATTTGATGTTGATTGTCTGTCTAGCGGTCAAAAAGCGTATGTCATTGGCGGTGGGATCGGCATTCCGCCACTGTATGAATTATCGAAACAATTGAAGCAAAAAGGCATTGAAGTTGTCCATTTTCTCGGTTATGCGTCAAAAGAAGTTGCGTATTTTCAAGAAGAATTTATGGCTTTAAGTGACACACGATTTGCAACAGATGATGGTTCTTTTGGCGTAGAAGGAAATGTCGGTAACCTGATACTAGAAGCTATTAAAGAAGAGCAACCTGACGCAGTGTATGCTTGCGGTGCTAATGGCATGTTGAAAATGGTTGCCCAAGTTTTTTCTGAAAATCCGAACGTTTTTCTTTCTTTAGAACAACGGATGGCTTGTGGAATGGGCGCCTGTTACGCTTGTGTATGTCATGTACCAGATGATGAAACTGGAACGAAAAGTGTCAAAGTTTGTGATGAAGGGCCGATTTTTAGAGCCAGTGAGGTGGTTTTATGATGCAAAATTCGTTAGCGATCAGTATTCCTGGTTTAGAATTAAAAAACCCGATCATCCCAGCTAGTGGTTGTTTTGGGTTTGGTGAGGAATACGCTAAATATTATGATCTTAGTAAATTAGGTTCAATCATGGTCAAAGCAACAACACCCAAGGCGCGCTTTGGAAATGCAACCCCAAGAGTGGCAGAAACACCTAGCGGTATGCTAAATGCAATTGGTTTACAGAATCCAGGTTTAGATGTAGTGATGCAGACTAAACTTCCAGCTTTAGAGGCCTATGATTTACCAATTATTGCCAATGTTGCTGGGGCCTGTGAAGAAGATTACGTAGAAGTTTGTAGTAAAATTGGTGATGCTCCTAATGTTAAAGCAATCGAATTAAATATTTCGTGTCCAAATGTAAAACATGGCGGTATTGCCTTTGGGACTGATCCGGATGTTGCGTTTCAATTAACACAAGCTGTAAAAAAAGTGGCCAAAGTTCCGATTTATGTGAAACTTTCTCCCAACGTGACAGATATTGTGCCAGTTGCACAAGCAATCGAAGCAGGAGGTGCTGATGGCTTTTCGATGATCAATACACTACTAGGAATGCGAATCGATTTAAAAACTCGCCGTCCAGTCCTAGCCAATCAAACAGGAGGGTTATCAGGTCCTGCAATCAAGCCTGTTGCTATTCGATTGATTCATCAAGTTTCTCAAGTATCCAATCTGCCGATCATTGGTATGGGTGGTGTACAAACGGTAGATGATGTATTAGAAATGTTTATGGCAGGAGCAAGTGCTGTAGGAGTAGGAACGGCTAATTTTACAGATCCTTATATTTGTCCTAAATTGATCGATGCTTTGCCTAAAAGAATGGCTGAACTTGGTATTGAATCATTAGAGCAACTAATCAAAGATGTTAGGGAGGGAAAAAATCAATGAGTCAACGACCGATCATCGCTTTAGATTTTCCTTCAAAAATTGAAGTAGAAACCTTTTTAGACAAGTTTCCTAAGGAAGAGTCATTATTTGTAAAAGTTGGAATGGAACTATTTTATCAAGAAGGACCAGAAATAGTTCGTTGGTTAAAAGCATTGGGGCATTCTGTTTTTCTTGATTTGAAATTACATGACATTCCTAATACTGTTGAAAAATCAATGGTTGGTCTTGCAAAACTTGGTGTCGATATCACCAATGTACATGCAGCTGGCGGGATCAAAATGATGAAAGCGGCTATGGCAGGACTAAAAAAAGGGACGAGAAATGGTGCGAAGATTCCGATTTTGATTGCTGTAACACAACTTACTTCAACAAGTGAACAAGAAATGCAGCACGATCAATTGATTGAAGTTCCATTAAAAGATAGTGTGATTCATTATGCTAAGTGTACAGAGACAGCGGGGCTAGATGGGGTTGTTTGTTCTGCATTAGAAGCCCAAGACATCCATCAAGCAACGAGTGAGTCTTTTGTTTGTTTAACACCTGGTATACGCCCAAGCGGCAGCGAGGTAGGAGATCAACAACGTGTAGTGACACCAACAGATGCAAGAAAAATTGGTTCGACATATATTGTAGTAGGACGACCAATAACTCAAGCCAAAAAGCCATATGAAGCATATCTATCAATAAAAAATGAGTGGAATGGAGAAAATAAATGACCGAATTAGCTAAAAAAATTGCCAAGGATTTACTAGAAATTGAAGCAGTATTTTTAAGTCCAAATGAGCCTTTTACTTGGGCTAGCGGCCTTAAAAGTCCGATTTACTGTGATAACCGTATCACAATGAGTTATCCAGTTGTGCGTAAAGATATCGCTAAAGGATTAGCAGAAAAAATCAAAGAAACATATCCAGATGTGCAAGTTATTGCGGGAACAGCAACTGCGGGAATTCCTCATGCAGCTTGGGTTGCGGATATTTTAGATCTGCCAATGGTTTACATCAGAAGCAAAGCTAAAGAACATGGAAAAGGAAATCAAATCGAAGGTCGAATTTTTAAGGGGCAAAAAATGGTTGTGATCGAAGATCTGATTTCAACTGGCGGTAGCGTCCTTGAAGCAACAGACGCGGCAAAACGTGAAGGAGCAGACGTTTTGGGTGTCGCTGCAATATTTACCTATGAATTACCGAAAGGCAAAGAAAAATTTGCAGAGCAAAAGATGAACTTACTTACATTAACGAATTATTCAACTTTGATTGAAGCTGCTTTGGAATCGAATTATATCGAGGAAAATGATGTTACACTATTAAAAAACTGGAAACAAGATCCTGAAAATTGGTTAAATAAATAGTTAAAAATATAAAAGTGTAATTTTTGATAGGAATCAAAAGTTATACTTTTTTATTGATAGATGGCTGTATTCAGGTGTGTTATACTTTGATAAAATACAAAGCAGCGGTTGAAAATTGACTGTTTATAGTAATTAGTATAAAGTTATTTAAACAATAAAATCAAAAGGTGGGGTTTGATGAAAAATATTCGAAATATGGACGTAGAATGGGGATATGAAGGTGAGCTTGGTCCTGAACATTGGCACACGCTTTGTGATTGGTTTTCAACCGGCGCGAAATATCCTTATCAATCGCCAATCAATTTGTCAAAAAACTTAATCAATGGAGACTCTACGAATAGAGAGATTGATTTTTTTTATAAAACAGAAGAATTTACTGAAAAAGAATTTAAAAACACGTTTCATTTCATTCCACCAAATACAGAAAGCTATGTGGTTTTTGAAGATGAAAAATATTATTTAACAGATATTCACTTTCACACACCAAGTGAGCATACATTTGATGGAGAACATGCTCCGCTGGAATTCCATCTTGTTCACATGAATAATTCTGGTGATAATTTAGTTGTGGGTTGCTTATTTACGATTACAAAAGATGACAATAGGTTTTCAAAAAATCAAACCACACTGGAATGGAATTCGGAAACCCATCAACAATGGTTTAATCCTTCGATCTTTTTGCCAGAACAAAAATCACATTTTCATTATTTAGGTTCATTAACGACACCACCAACAAAAGGACCTGTTCATTGGTTTGTTTTCGATTCTATTCAGAAAATGGATCAAGATTTTTTTGAGCGGATCGATGAAGGCATGCTACCATTTAATAATCGCCCAGTCCAAGCGTTGAATGGACGTAAAATCTATTTTTCTGAATAAGACGGAGGGCATCTATGAATATTCAACAGATGAAATACGTTGTAGCTGTTGCAAACAATGGTAGTTTTAGAGAAGCTGCAAAAAAACTTTTTATCACACAACCAAGTCTTTCTAACGGTATTCGTGAATTGGAAGAAGAAATCGGTGTAACTTTATTTATTCGTACCAATAAAGGTGCTTCATTGACTGAAGAAGGGTTGACCTTTTTAGAACATGCGGAAAAAATTTTGACCCAAATGGAAATAATTGAAAATCGTTATCAAGAAGTGACGAAGAGTGAACGTTTTTCGATTTCATCTCAGCATTATGATTTCTTAGGAGAAGTAATGGGCAAAGTCATCCAACAATTCAAAGACCAGTATAAAAATTTTCGGGTTTTTGAAACAACAACTCTAAAAGTGATCGAAGATGTAAAAAGTTATCACAGTGAACTGGGAATCATTTATTTAAATAGTCAAAATCAATCTGGAATCGAACGATATTTAGAACAAGCAAATTTAACATACGAGGTTGTTGGAAGCTTTAAAACCCATATTTTTCTTGGCAAAAACCACCCTTTAGCGAAACAAAAGGAGATAGAGTTAGAACAACTATGCTGCTATCCTCAAGTTCGATTTACACAAGAAGGGAGTAATTTTGCTTATTTTTCAGAAGATTTAATTGAAAATCAGGAGCAAGAAACAGTGATCTATACAAATGATCGAGGGACGTTGATGAATTTACTTGTAGAGACAGATGCGTATGCATCAGGATCGGGTGTAGTGACTGGATTTACGAAAAAAGAAATTAGGTTAGTCCCTTTAGCAGAAAGTACGAATAACAAAATCTGTGTCCTTTATCAAAAAAATCGTACCATCAGTACAATTGGGCAATTTTTTATGAAAGAATTAAAGCAACTGTTTTGAAATACACAAAGATTTTGTCTAGGCATAGGGAGTAGCTTACAACCTTCTAAGTTGAGTGAATAAGAGAACTATAGTGTTTTATAGGACAATAAAGAGATCAGAAAAAGGAGAGCATCAAGTGAAAAGGAATAAAGTTGGGAAAACTTTCATTATTTTAGGGTTAGGTCTTCTCTTAACAAGTTGTGCTACAGTTGAAAAAAATAGTAAACAAGTGACAAATACAGAAAAAACTGAACAGAAAAAAGCCCCTGCAAAATCAAAAAATGAATCATCCACTAAAGCTAGTAGTGAGGATGAGATTGAAGAAATCATTGAGACTGAAAATGGTACTTTTTCTGTTTCCTTGCCTGATGGCTGGGTAGAAATAGACCCAACGGAATTAAACGATGATGCAGATGTTGGGTTAGAGCATGAAGACAAAATGATGTATGTTGCTGTTTTAAGTGAATCAAAAGAAGACTACGATGGTTTTGAAGGATTTAAAGAAGTGACAGAATTTCCGGTAGAGGTCGAAGAAGAGACAGAAAAACCGATTGATCTTAACGGCTGGAAAGGAACTCGTCGTTTAATGACCGCTAAGATGGATGGTCTTAGATTCTACTATGTGTATGATCTAGTGGAATCAGATGCAGGACATTATGCTCAGAGAATGGCTTGGACAATGAACAGCAAAAAGAAAAAATATGGTAAAGAGTTGGAAAATATGTTGGATTCTATAAAAGATGTAACAAATTAATCCTATTGTTATATAAGAAGGAGGTTGGGGTGTGACTTTTAGAGTTATATCCCAACCTCCGTTCTTTCAACTATTTTTTGTTTCTTTAACAAAACGATTTAGTAACTGATTCACGGCTTCCATTTCTTTTTGCGTACCAATCGAAATGCGTAAATAATTGTTCAGCCGTTTTATTTTTGGAAAGTAACGAACAAAGATATTGTGTGCTTCCAAGTAAAGATAAAGCTCCTTTATTATCAAATCAGGATGCGTTATCAGCACAAAATTTGTTTTGGAAACCAATGAGGAAAAACCTGATTTTTCAATATTTTTCGAAAACCAATCTCTCGTTTCACAAATGTCTTTAGTTATTCCTGCATAATACGCTTCATCTTCGACAGCAGCAGTAGCTAGATCTTCCGCTAACATATCAACAGAATAGGGATTAAATGATGACTTGATATTTTCTGCAATTTGAATATACGCTGGATTGCCAATGGCATAACCAACTCGTAACCCTGCTAAAGAATTTGCTTTTGAAAAGGTTCGAATAATAATCAGATTTGGGTATCTATCTAAAAGTGAGATGGCAGACTGACCAGCAAAGTCAATGTACGCTTCATCGATGATCACGATAACGTCTTGATTGTCCTTTAATAAATGTTCGATTTCTTCAAGAGGTTTGAACAAACCTGTAGGTGCATTTGGATTGGCTATGATGATACCGCCGTTTAGTTGTGTATAGTCTTCCTCGACTAGCTCAAAATTATTGTTTAGCGGCACCTCTTTGAATGGAATTTGAAATAAATCAGCCCAAACTTTATAAAAGCCATAAGTAATATCTGGAAACAAAATAGGATCAGAGCTATTGAAAAAAGCGAGAAAGCAAAAAGCTAAGACTTCATCTGAACCATTACCAATTAAAAAGTGATCAGGAGATAGATTATGTTTCGCACTTAAAGCCTTTTTTAAAGAGAGGTTATCAATGGAACTATATCGTTTCAATCGTTCAACATCGAATTTTTTTAAACTCTCTGCTACTTTTGGAGAAGGTGGATAGGGATTTTCATTGGTGTTTAACTTGATCATATCAGAATAATTCGGTTGTTCTCCCGGAACATAGGGTGTGATTTTTCTAATGCCTTTCATCTGGTTCTCTCCCTTCATTTCACTTAACTATAAAGAAGAGAAGAAAGTTTCGCAAGAGGAAAATGTGAATTTGGGGAGAAAAAATCTAAAATTGAAATACAAATTTCATTTTAGGCTGACTTGTGCTATGATAGTTCCATTAAGAAAAATACAAAATGAGAGCACAACTATTTTAATTATCGTCGATTTGGCGATTAGATAAGAGGGGATGGTTTGATGGATTTAACAAAAAGATTTAACAAGCAAGTAGGAAAAATCGCTGTTTCGATGATTCGCCAATTTGATGAGCAGGTGACAGATATCGAAGGGATCATAAAACTTACTTTAGGAGAACCAGATTTTAATACCCCTGAACATGTAAAAACAGCTGCCCATGATGCGATCAATGCTAACTTTTCGCATTATTCAGGCATGGCAGGATTGACGGATGTCCGTGAAGCAGCTACATTTTTTATGAAAGAAAAATATGGTGTCAGCTATCAACCAGCTTCTGAAGTTTTGGTAACAGTAGGAGCCACTGAGGCGATTTCAGCTAGTTTATTATCTATTTTGGAACCTGGTGATAAAGTCTTGATGCCTGCCCCAATCTACCCTGGATACGAACCTGTAATTACATTGGCTCAAGCAGAACCTATTTATATTGATACGACCTCAAACCATTTTGTGTTGACACCTGCAATGATTGAAGCAGCGATGTTAGAGCATGGTGATCAAGTCAAAGCAATTATTTTAAACTATCCAAGTAACCCAACTGGCGTAACGTACAACCGTGAAGAAGTTCAAGCAATTGCAACTGTATTGAAAAAGTATCCGATTTTCGTAATCAGTGATGAGATATACAGTGAATTGACATACGAAGATCAACATGTATCAATCGCTGAGTTTATTCCTGAACAAACGATTTTGATTAATGGTTTATCAAAGTCACATGCAATGACTGGTTGGAGGATTGGCTTTATTTTTGGTCCAGAGAAATTAATTGCCGAAATAATCAAAGTACATCAATATTTGGTTACAGCTGCGTCTACCATTTCTCAAAAAGCTGCGGTCAGAGCATTAGTTGAAGGGATGAACGATGCTGCAGTGATGAAAGAAGAATACCGTGAACGTCGAGATTTTGTTTACGAACAAATGACTTCTTTTGGTTTTGAAGTTGCTCGACCTAATGGAGCATTTTACATTTTTGCTAAAATTCCTTCTGGGTACGAACAAGATTCGATGAAATTTTGTGTGGATTTAGCTCAGCAACAAGCAGTAGCAATTATTCCAGGAGTTGCATTTGGTAAAGAAGCACAAGGGTACGTTCGAATTAGCTATGCAGCTGATATGGCTACCTTAAAAGAAGCAATGAGAAGAATAGGAACATATATTAAAACGAACAGTTAAGCGAGCAATCGCCTAACTGTTTTTTGCCTAAACAAAACCTTTACATTCCTTTACTCGTTATTTACAAAACGTTGAAACAGAATTAACACTACCTTGTTAAACTAAGCTTGTAACTAATTGAAAAGGACGTGTAAGAATGAAGAAACGTTTATTATCGGCAGTTGTATTAAGTGTAGGGCTTTTAATCGCAGGGTGTGGCAATCAAGGAGCTACAACTAGCGAGAGTACTAATAAATCTAAAGAGAGCAGTAATAGTAATCAACCCGTTAAAATTGTAGCAGTTGGTTCAACCGCTTTGCAGCCTCTAGTAGATGCGGCAAAAGATCAGTTCATATCTGAACATCCTAATTATACGATTTCAGTCCAAGGAGGAGGTAGTGGAACAGGACTATCTCAAGTCTCTGATGGCGCTGTAACAATTGGAAATTCAGATGTTTTTGCCGAAGAAAAATCAGGTGTTGATGCGTCGAAACTTGTTGATCATCGCGTAGCAGTTGTTGGCATGGGGCCTGTAGTCAATAAAGAAGTTGGTGTCAAGGATATCAGCAAGCAAGAATTGATCGATATTTTTACTGGAAAAACTAAAAATTGGAAAGACCTAGGCGGTAAGGATCAAGAAATCGCTGTTATCAATCGTCCAAGTGGCAGTGGTACGCGGGCAACTTTTGAAAAGTGGGGACTTGACGGCGCAACGGCTGTTCAGTCACAAGAACAAGACTCTTCAGGAACAGTTCGTCAAATCGTTGCACAAACACCAGGTGCAATCAGTTATCTTGCCTTTTCTTATATGGATGACTCAACGTTAGCATTGAGTATTGACGATGTAAAACCAACAGAAGAAAATGTAGCGGATAATTCTTGGAAAATCTGGTCTTACGAACATATGTATACAAAAGGCGAGCCAGATGCTGATGTAAAACCTTTCTTAGACTTTATGTTGACAGATGATGTTCAAGAAGGTGTTGTGAAAGAGTTGGGCTACTTACCAATGACTTCGATGAAAGTTGAACGAGATGTATCAGGAACAATCACCAAAAAGTAAATTCTTCCCCTAAAATAAAACAGCAGGTGAGATTCGTTTTACGACCAGCTGCTGTTTTATTTTATTTATTTTTAGGTAGCTTTACTATAAATGTTGATCCTAGTCCCAAGTGACTTTCGATCATAACCGTACCACCTAATAATTCAGTATAATTATGCACGATCGACAAGCCTAATCCAGTTCCGCCAGAATGGCGACTGCGTGCTTTGTCGACTCGGTAAAACCGTTCAAAGATTCGCTCTTGATCCTCTAAACTAATACCGATCCCCATATCTTTCACTATATAAAAGAATGTATCTGAAAAACCAAAATCAATTGTGATCGTTCCATTTGATTGGGAATATTGAATCGCATTTTCAATCAAATTTTTCACGATCGGATAAAAAAGTTCATACTTTGTTGTATAGGTTATTGTCTCGTTACCAAGTATTTCAATCGTTAGATTCTTTTCTTTGATTGCTTTTCGATAGGAGCGTAGAATTTCTTGAGTAAAAGAGAATAAGGAAACTTCTTGGTCATCATATGAAATATTCTTTCCATCACGAGAAAGCTGTAGAATTTCTTGAATCAATTGTTGCAGACGCAACGCATCTTTTTGCATAATCTCTAAAAATTGTGATAAGGTTTCAGGATCATCTTTAGCACCATCCAATAGAGTTTCAGTAAAGCCTAAAAGGGACGTAACAGGAGTTTTTAATTCGTGTGAGACATTACTAACAAAGTCTTTTTGGATTTTTTCTAATTGTCTAACACGGGTTAAATCATAAGCAATTCCTAGCACTTGGTAATTATTGCCATCTTCTTCTATAAATCTTAAAGAGATATCCAGAATTTTTTCATTCAATGATTCGGTTAGCTTGATTTCTTGATGTATTGAGCTTTTTTCTGTAATAACTTGATGTATTAAATGAATCAGAGCAGGTTCGTTGATTACTTCAAAGTAATCTTTCCCTGTATCTTTTTCAGCAATCATTAAAATATCCAGCATTTTAGGATTGATCAGCTGTAATTTTCCATCAACATCAATCATAAACACACCAATCATCAATTCGTCTAATAAAGCATGAAATTGCTCTTCAGTAGATGTATAGGCTAAATAAGTTTGACTCATTTGTTGGCTCAAAAGGTTGACTGTTTGATACAGTTCATTCCATTCAGGAGAATCTTGAATGATTGAACGAGCTTCATCTGGGTATTTCACGATTTTTTTCAAAACAGGTAAAACAGTCACTAGTGGTTCATTTTTTTGATGTAATAATAAAAAAACAAATGCCGTAATAATCAAAAATAATAGCCCCAAAGTGAGTAAAATATACCGTTTAAATGATTGTATACTGTTAGAAAATTGTGTTGTTTCTTCTGACATGCGAAGGATACCTATTCGCTCACCCTCTTTATCGACGGGTAAAGCTAAATAAAGTAATTCTTCTTTTAAAGTAGTGCTTTTTCTTAATGCAGAACCAAAATCAGCACCTGAAAGAATAGCTTTTACTTCGGGACGAGTACTTCTGGATTCATGAAGCGTCGAATCTACACTGTCGTAAAAAATATCTCCTTTGGCAGTCATCAAAGTCAGTCGTTCATTTTTGTCTGTTGCATAATGTTCAATGATTTTTTTTTCCTGATCTGAAAACTTTTGAGTCAAAAATAAATTAGGAGAGAGTTGATCGAGAATCAGAGTTCCTTTTTTTTGTAAGTATTCTTCTTGTTGAGATAATAACTCTTTTTTAAAAAATGAGTTTGTTAAAAAAATACTGCCTACAAATAAGGCAAGCATCACGATCCCAACTAACCAATATTCAAGACGCTGACGTTTTCTCATTTTTTAGGCTCCTGAAAACGATAGCCGAATCCTCTAACTGTGACTAGATAGGCAGGCCGTTTTGGATCGATTTCAATTTTATCTCTCAAATGGCTAACATGTACATCGACGATACGGCTTTGACCAGCGAAATCATAGTTCCAAATTCGGTCCAGTAAAGTATCACGATCGATCACTCGATCTTTACGTTTCATAAAGTAAACAAGAAGCTCAAACTCTTTTGGGGTCAACTCAATTTTTTCACCACGCACGCTCACTTCATAATTCTGCTCATCCACAAGGATTTCTCCTAATGCCAAAGGCGCTTTAGCTGCTTCATTAAAATCTTCTGATTTAGTTGGCGCAGGTTTTAAGCGGCGGAAGATTGCTTTCATCCTGGCTAAAACTTCTCTAGGGCTAAAAGGCTTAGTTAGATAGTCATCTGCACCAATTTCCAATCCAATGATTTTATCCACTTGATCATCTTTAGCTGTCAATATCAAAATCGGTGTATCGATTTTTTCTCTGCGTAATGATTTTGTAATTTCCAAACCATCCATGTGCGGCAACATAACATCTAAAATAATAAAATCAAATTGATTGGAAAGAGCTAACTCATATCCAACTGCACCATCGACAGCTGTTGTCACCTTATAACCGTCTTTTTCTAAATTAAATGTCAACAACGTTACAATAGAAGGTTCGTCATCGACAACTAGTACTTTTTTCATCTGTTGGGCTCCTTTGAATACGAAATAATCACAAGGTTATTTTATCACAGATTCCTAGCTATCAAAAACTTTATGGAATGTTTGTAAAACTACTTTCAACGTCAAAGAAATGGTATAATAATAAAGATTGAAAAGAGGGAAGCAAATGATTGGAATTAGCGCATGCCTTGGTGGTATTTGCTGCCGCTATGATGGTCAGTCAAAAGAAATCACGGCTTTAAAGAAATTAGTAGAGAATGGTCAAGCAATACTTGTTTGTCCAGAAGTTTTGGGTGGCTTACCAATACCTCGGGAACCTGCTGAAATTAGTGGAGGAGATGGTTTTGACGTTTGGAATGCCAAAGCCAAAGTTCTTACTAAAACAGGAGAAGATATGACAGCTTTATTTAAACAAGGTGCAATTATCGCCTACCAAAAGTTAGTTGAAAAAGGTGTCACAACGATTATTTTGAAAGAAAATAGCCCATCGTGTGGAGGCAGTAACATTTATGATGGTACATTTTCTGGTGATCGTCGCAACGGGCCAGGTGTTGCAACAGCTTACTTCATATCCAAAGGCTTGGATGTAGTTTCAGAAAATGAGTGGCAAACAGTCATCAATGGTGAGGAATATCAATGACGGAAAATGGAGTACTAACATTATTTGATGAATAAAAGACAAAAAATGCAAGAAATCCATCTGAAAGGTTATAGGGATGAACTATCTTATTCCTAGTTATCGTCAGAATAATGATCAACAAGAAAGCATAGAATACTGCTTATCTAAAAAGGATTTTTGTGTAAATCCGCAAAGTTATTATGATCAATTGATTAAATCATTTGAAAAAAACGTGAAAATCAAATAAGAACTATTGACTAATCACTCTGAAATCGGTAACCTAAAAGGGATTGAAGATAGGAGTAAAAAAACTATGGAAATTGAAAAAACCAATCGAATGAACGCATTATTTGAATTTTACTCCACTTTGTTGACAGAAAAACAAATGAATTATATGGAGATGTACTATGCGGATGATTTCTCCTTAGGTGAAATAGCTGAGGAATACGATATCAGCCGTCAAGCAGTTTATGACAATATCAAGCGGACGGAAAAAATTTTAGAAGAATATGAAAAAAAACTTCATTTATTTTCTGATTATGTCGTTCGTGGAGAATTACTAGAAACACTAAAAAACTATGTAAACGAAACCTATCCGAAAGATACAACGATAGCCCATTATATAGAACAAATACAAGAAGTAGAGGAATGAGATTATGGCTTTTGAAAGTTTAACAGATCGCCTACAACAGGCAATGAGCAAATTACGTCGTAAAGGGAAAGTATCTGAAGCAGACGTAAAAGAAATGATGAGAGAGATACGCTTGGCATTGCTGGAAGCCGATGTAAATTTACAAGTGGTCAAAGATTTTACCAAACGTGTCCGTGAACGTGCAGTTGGTGTGGAAGTTCTTGAAAGTTTGTCGCCAGCGCAACAAATCGTTAAAATCGTTGATGAAGAATTAACCGCTACACTTGGAACCGAAACAGTTGGCTTGAACAAGTCAGAACGTATTCCAACTGTAATCATGATGGTTGGTTTACAAGGAGCTGGTAAAACAACGTTTGGTGGTAAATTGGCAAATCACTTAATCAAAAATGAAAATGCCCGTCCATTGATGATTGCAGCCGATGTATATCGTCCAGCGGCGATCGATCAGTTAAAGGTATTAGGTCAACAATTAGATGTACCTGTTTTTGATATGGGAACAGATGTTAGCCCTGTTGAAATTGTTCGTCAAGGTATGGAGTTAGCCAAAGAAAAGAAAAACGATTATGTTTTGATCGATACGGCAGGTCGTCTGCATGTCGATGAGGCGTTGATGGATGAATTAAAACAAATCAAAGAAGTAGCACAACCCGATGATATTTTACTTGTTGTCGATGCAATGACAGGGCAAGATGCGGTCAATGTTGCAGATAGTTTCAATCAGCAATTAGGAATCACAGGAGTTGTAATCACAAAACTTGATGGTGATACGCGTGGTGGTGCGGCACTTTCTATTCGTTCTGTCACTGGCGCACCAATCAAATTCATCGGTTCTGGTGAAAAACTAACAGACTTAGAAATTTTCCATCCAGATCGTATGTCCAGCCGTATTTTAGGTATGGGGGATATGCTGACCCTGATCGAAAAAGCCCAACAAGATTATGATGAGAAAAAAGCTGAAGAACTTGCAGTAAAAATGAAGGAAAATAGCTTTGATTTTAATGATTTTATTGAGCAGTTAGATCAAGTAATGGGGATGGGACCAATTGAAGATCTACTGAAAATGATTCCTGGAATGAATAATATGCCAGGGCTAGAAAACGTCAAAGTCGATCCAAAAGACGTAGCACGTAAAAAAGCCATGGTACTTTCAATGACACCAGCTGAACGAGAAAACCCGGACTTACTAAATCCAAGTCGCCGTCGGAGAATTGCCGCGGGTTCTGGTAATAACGTCGTTGAAGTTAACCGAATGATCAAACAATTCAAAGAATCTAAAAAAATGATGCAGCAAATGTCTAAAGGCAATATGGATATCCCGGGCATGGATCAAATGCTTGGTGGAGGTATCAAAGGTAAATTAGGAAAAATGGCTATGAATCGTATGGTGAAGAAAAGTAAGAAGAAGAAAAAGAAGAAAAAATAAAAAAAATGAAGCTACCTAAAGTCATTAAACCTTTAGGTAGCTTCATTTGCATATAAGAGAAATTATGATTCAATACGAAAATCATTTTTTAATTGTCTTTTATTGTTGACCCATTCATGAATTTCTTTTCTAAAAACAAGATAAATTCCAATCAAAGCGGTGATTGTCCCATAGAAAAGTAAGCTAGGGATCGGGGAGCTATCTGTTCCACCGAGATACAAACCGCCACTAAATACAAGAACTATTGGAATGTATACGATCATAGCAATGACGACAGGAATTTTAAGTCTATCAAATAAAAGATAGTTTCCTTTCTTTTCCAAACTAAGCGTGGGAAATAAGAAAGAACCAAAAATGATTAAAAACACCGACAATACAAGAGAGACTATAATGGGGACTGTAGAAACAGGATCTTTTGTTACGGTGTACACGAAAAATTTATTCATTACAACAATATCTGTTGTTGTATTCGTAAAATAGTACCATGCATTTGTGAGGCCAGTGATAAAAAATTCTAAAGAGGCGCAGAACCCAAATACAGTTAGCGGTCCTAAAATAATATTTCCAGTTACTAAACCAATAAAAGCTGAAATAAAGAAATAGCCGATACAAGTTATCCAACTAGCTAAAACATTTACAGCTAAATCTGTCATACTTATATTGACATACTCAGTTGGGATTCCAGTTGTAATAATGCTGACAAATAGAATTTTAGCCAGAAGTACACTGATTAAAATAGGGAAAGAAATCAATATAAGTTTTGAATAGTAAATTTTCCGTTTAGAAACACCTAATGAAAATAAAAATTCATTGAATGATGTTTTTAAATCAACGAAAAAGAGAAAGAATCCGATTATTGTAATAGCTGCGATCAATAGGAGCGGATTTTCATTGAAATACATAGTATAGTATGGTTGGTCAACGGAGACGGAGGTAATCAAATTTCCCTGTTCATCATATTCTTTCGTTTGATAAAACAAGCGCAATCCTTCTTTTTTATCTAATTTTTGTCGTTCTTCAAGTGACAATCCTTTAAAACTAGGATTATCTTCTTCGGACATTTCTTTTAAATTTGTGATATATTCCTCAGAGTTGTAATAATTGTTCATATCTTTCCAACGATTGACATCGCTAATACCCAAATAGCTATAAAACAATAGAATAGATAGACTGGCTACAATCAATGTAAGTCCGTATCGCTTTTTCAAAATAGTCATTAACTGTTTATTCATAACGTTTCTCCTTGTAAAGAGTCATTTGTTTTTTCATTTGCAAGGTTTACTTCAAAGACATCTTCTAATGTTAGTGGTAGTTCTTCAAATAAAATAGGCTCCTCTGCTTGAATCAATATTCTTAATTCTTCTGTATAATCTTCAAAAATAGCTGTAACAACACGCCCTTGAAAGTGAAGTAATCTACTGTTTTCTTTAACGAATTGAGGGACTTTCTTCGTTTTAAAAACCATTTGGATTTTTCGAGCACTTTCTCTTAGCGATTCCAAGTGATAATCAAGCTGAATTTGATTTTTTTTCAAAATCAATGCTCGATCGATAATACTCTCTAGTTCATTTAAATTGTGAGAAGAGATGATAATTGAGCGACTATTTTCACTGACGTCATCTAAAAGAATTCCTAATACGTTCTTTTTGACAATGATATCTAATCCATCTAGAGGTTCATCCAATAAAACATAATCAGCATTAGAACAAATAGCTAAAATCATTTTATAAAGCCCCTGCATACCTTTTGACATCGAACGATAGTTGAAACGGGGGTTTAGATTGTTTTTCTTTGTTAAGGCTAAATATTTTTCTTTGTTAAAACCTGCATATGCATTTTGGTAGAAAGTGAGGATTTTCTTTAATGTATAGCCGGAAAGAAAATTATATTGTTCATCAATATAAAAGATTTTTTGCTTGAGTAATTTATTTTTTTGAAGATCTTCTTGATCGATGAGGATCTGACCTTGATCTAACTCATAGTGACCGGCAATTGATCTGAAAAAGGTTGTTTTACCAGAACCATTTCGTCCAATCAACCCTGTGATTTCCCCTTGGTTGAATGTCAAGTTTATATCCTTTAGAATAACTTGTCGATCGATCTTTTTTTCTAAATTTTCTATTTTCATGTTTACTCTCCCTTCAATTCTTGATAACTTTCATCTAACCATTGAGTCATTTCATTTTTAGGAACGTTTAAATAATTTGCTTCAATAACTAAATCAGTAAACTTTTTTTTGATTTTTTCGATCTGATATTCGTCTCGAAGATCTGTATCAATTTTTTTTACATAGGTGCCTTTCCCTTTAACGGTTATGATAACTTCTTGTGCTTCTAATAGTTTGTAAGCCTTACTGACTGTATTAGGATTCATCATAAGCTGTCGGGCCATTTCTCTAACGGAAGGAAGACGGTCACCAGATTGTAGTAAACCGCTTAAGATATCTTCTTTGATTCCTAACATTAGTTGTTCGTAATAAGGTTTACTACTAGCTTTATTAATAGAAACCATAAATTTCTCCTTTCAACAAAAGGTGTTTGTTGTGTACTAGTATACATAGTACAGTTTGGTTTGTAAACATTTTTTTCTAACTTTTGCTAGAATGAAGATATGTTATAAAAAAATTAAGATTTAGCGATTGGAGGAAAAAGTAAATGAAACAGAGGTGTTCTTGGGCGAAGGGGAATGAAAAAATGGAAAACTATCATGATACGATTTGGGGTGTCCCTTTACATGATGATCAGAAATTATTTCGAAAATTAATCTTAGATATCAACCAAGCTGGGTTAAATTGGCAAACTATTTTGAATAAAGCAGAACATTTTGACGCTGCTTTTGATGATTTTGATATACAGAAAGTCGCTTACTATGACGAAAAAAAAATTGAAGAATTATTGAGTGATTCAGGAATTATCCGTAATCGTAGAAAAATTGAGGCTGCAATCCATAATGCCCAAAAAGTTATAGAGATCCAAAATGAGTTTGGCTCATTTTCTAGTTATTTATGGGCTTTCAACTCTCATAAAGTTTTGAAAAATTCTTATCAAGATCAACTAGAAATTCCTACAACAAATGAATTATCTGATAGAATAACGAAAGATTTGAAAAAAAGAGGGTTTAAGTTTGTCGGTAGTACGATTATTTATGCATTTCTAGAAGCTGTTGGAGTGATCAATGATCATGTGACAACATGTTTTCGTTACGAAGAATTAAAGTAAGAAAATAGTCTAGACCAAACTATTTTTCAGTTTTGGTTTAGACTATTTAAATAGAATTAACTATTTTTTTCTAAAAAGATAAGGTAAGAATCAACGATTGTTTTGAAAAAATTCATAGTATTCTCAGCAATGGTGCCATCATCATTGATTAAATTTACGACATTACCGATATAGGCTTCGGGCTGTTGTAAAGTAGGGATATTAAGAAAAACAAGTGATTGACGTAGATGATGATTTGCACCAAAAGCACTTAATGCGCCAGGTGATACGCTCACAACTAATCCTGGTTTTCCATCCCAAACATTTTGACCATAGGGACGGGAGCCAACATCTAAAGCATTTTTCAAAACACCTGGGACAGAGCGATTATATTCTGGTGTGACAAAGACAAGACCAGAAAGCTGTTTAACTTCCTCTCTAAATGCTGTCCAAGCGGCAGTTGGAGTTCCTTCGTCATCCAAATCTTGGTTATACATTTGCAGTTCCTGCAAGTTGATGAAAACAGGTTCATATTCTTCTGGGAATAAACTTGAAATAGCAGTTGCGACTGTCTTACTGTAAGAGTTTTTTCTTAAACTTCCGACAAAAAAACCAATTTTTTTCTTCATACTATTATTCCTCCATTCGATAAATAACGTTTATTATTTTATTTTAAGCTGAAGTTTTCGTTTTTGCAAGAAATCGAGTCATGTGATTGTCACAAGCAAATCAATGTTCACAGACAAATAATCTCTATATAATAAAAATTAACAAAAAATTGGTTAAAAAATGGGGCTAAAATGATGTATAGAATAAGGCGACTAAGTAAATTAAGCCTGTTTTTAGTTATTTCATGGTTGATGGTGCTAGGAATTACGACGAAAACACACGCAGTAGAAGCCGATTCTAGTACAACGAATCCTCAAGTAACTGCAAGCACAAACATCTCTGAACAAAATTCTGAAGATAGTAGTACCGAAAAACCTGATAGCGGGACCTCTTTGACTGATGAGAGTAGTGCTGAGAGTCAGGAAAATATTCAGTTTACAGTTAAAGGGAAAAGAGAATATGGTTCAGAGCTATTGACAAACGTGAGTTTGACGGACATTGCGAATAACCCGATCCAGCGTGTGAAAAGTAGTGATAAAATCAAAGTCAATTACTCATTTTATCTTCCTGATGAAGTACAAGCAGGGGATGAATTGACTTTTGAATTACCGCCTATTTTACAAATGATAAATTACAGTGAGTTCCCACTACTCAGTGAAAATGGCAGTAAGATTGGTCTGGCAAACGTAGATCGAACAACCAATAAGATTACAGTTACATTCAATGATTATGTTACGAATCATAATACAATTAGTGGTCAATTTTTCTTTTGGGTAAAGCTTGTGAATGAGCAGACAGTAGAAGGTGTTAATCCGATTCCGCTACCGGTCAATGGTACAACGAGCAATCTCGAACTTGCAATAAATAAAGCTAATGGTATCAGCACTGGAACGACTAATCCGACAACTATTTTTAAAAGTGGTAAATTCGATTCAATTGACCCTCAAAAAATCAATTGGACAATTACGCTCAATAATTCTGGACAAAATCTTCTGTTGCCAATCATTAATGACAACTTAGGAGCTGGACAACAGTTACTAGTTGATACATTTAGTGTTAATTATCGCGATGCAGATAAAAAAAGTTTGAAAAAATATTCGCTTCCAAGTATTATTCAAGGGGACATAACGAATGTAATCCCAACTGCAAATGGTTTTACACTAGCTTTACAAAGCCTAGGTAGCTACAGCGTAGGAAAAGGATATGTATCGGCAGTTATCAATTATAGTACAAAAGTCACAGATTCATCAGTAAGATATGTAAATAATGCAAATACTTTAGATGAAGCAGGCACGCCGCAATCAAGAAATGCTAGTTTAACTAATTATGCCAACGGTGGTATTGGTAACGGAGATGTGAACCAGGTAATCGATGTTCTTACGGATAAAATCGATGAAACTGAAAGCATTGATTTAGAGGAACTGACAGATAACTCTGCTCAAAAATTAATAGAGGCTAAAGAGAACGCTCAAACTGTGGTAGACAATGAAAATTCAACGGTTATAGATTTAGAAGATGTCACGGAGTCACTAGTTAACCAGTTAGTAACAATTGAAGAAAGTGTTCAAGTAATAGATATTGAAGAATTAGAGACTTTTATTGAAGAAAATAATGAACTAAATGAAGAAACCTATACACCAGAAACTTGGAATCAGTGGATCGATAAAAAGACAGAGGCTATCAGGCTTGTGCAAATAGTTAAGGAAACACCGAGAGCAGTTAGTCGGGTCAAGATCAAACAAATGACTCAAGAACTGAAAACAGCCAGAGCCGATCTTATTGAAGTAACAGGATCAACTGAGACTAGAGAATCAGAATCGTCTGGTACAGCATCAACTACAGAAGCAACGAGCGGTACTCAAAATAGTACCAGTAATCCAAACGAAAATAGAAATAAAAATCAGCAGCGTTTATTAAATACTGGTGAAACTAGCTCACCCGTTTTACTGATTATTGGGATTTTATTATCTGTCATTGCATGTGGGATGATATTTAGCAGAAAGAACGTTTGATAATAATTAACGATTAGTAGATTGCATTATTCTAAACTCTTCGATATACTCAACCTAAATTAGATACAAAGGAGAATAAATGATTCTAAAACAAACAATTCAAAAGCACTTAGAACCACAAGAAATTAAGGATGTCCAAGTCTTAAAAGAAACCAATAAAAAAATCTATTCGATTGAATACAAATTGGATTTAAGCTTCTTCAAAAAAACGAATGAAAAAGTAGATCATTTGCTGTGTTGGGAGGAAGATGTCTTAGTTGGTTATGCAGCCCTGAGTAATTTTGACCCTGAAGAGTTGGAAGTAACTATCATCGCCCAACCAAACAAAAAAATTATCGATAAGATACAAGAGGCTATAGTAAGCTTTTCTCGTCAACGCATGATCAAGGAAATTTTGTGGATCATTGATCGAAAAGATCACTTTCTAAATTCGTACGTTAAAGAAGTAAGTGGTTATAAATATAGTTTTTCAGAATATGCGATGATTTTGGCTACAGATCAATTTGTTTTGACTCCTTCAGATTACGCTATAGAACCTGCAAGGATAGAAGAAGCGAAGGCAATTGCTGCATTAGAATATGGAAAATCAACAGATGAAATTGTACCCATAGATCAAGAGGATCTGAAAAAAACACTTGTTTTAAGAGAAAATGGACAAGTAATCGCAAGTATTCGATTAGAAAACGAAGATAATTCTTATGGTATATACGGATTTGTCGTAAGACCAGATTATCGTGGTCAGGGTATTGGTAGAAAAATAATCTGTCAGCTTGTTCAGCAATTGATCGATAAACAAGCAACGAAAATTTATTTAGAGGTTGATTCTACGAATGAAGCGGCCCGCCATTTATATCATTCGATAGGCTTTGAAGAACAGACGTTGTTTGACTATTACATCTATACATTAAATAGATAAAAAATAAGCGATGAACTAAAGAAATGTCTTCTTTGGTTCACCGCTTATTTTCGTTAAGCAACAATTGATTGCCCCTGCCAAGGTAGATTAAGTATAGAGCTAAAGGAGCTGAAAAGCAACGTTTTAAAGCTTTTTTTAAGGTGTCAAGAAAAAACTCTTTACAGCTTATTGAAAATCTGGTAAACTAACATTTGTGATTAAGTTAATGGAGGTGTAATATATAAAATGTCAGTAAAAATTCGTTTAAAACGCATGGGTTCTAAAAAGAGTCCTTTTTACCGTATTGTAGTCGCAGATTCTCGTTCTCCTCGTGATGGACGTTTCATCGAAACTGTTGGAACATACAATCCTTTAAAAGATCCAGCAGAAGTAGTTTTAAAAGAAGATTTAGTTTTAGACTGGTTGTCTAAAGGCGCTCAGCCTTCAGATACTGTTCGTAACATCCTTTCAAAAGAAGGCGTTATGAAAAAACACCACGAAGCTAAACTTGAAAAGAAATAAGGTGACCGATTATGACAGATGTGAAAGAGTTAGTCTTAACTATCGTTCGCCCATTAGTCAGTCAACCTGAGCTAGTCAAGTTAGAAATAGAAGAATCTGATGTTTTTCTAGAATATAATTTGACTGTATCGCCTGAAGATATTGGACGTATCATCGGAAAGCAAGGACGTGTTGCTAAAGCAATTCGGACGATTGTTTACAGTGTACGTTTGGATGGACCCAAAAAAGTTCGTTTGAATATCGTAGATGGTAAATAGCACGAAGTAGAGCACTCAATTTTTGAGTGCTCTTTTTGTGTATTTTGACGAATTGTTTGATATCCGCTACTATAAACAAAAAGAGATATAAATGGAGGAGAAATCAATGGAGGACTTGAAAAGTTATCAAGAACAACTATTGCAAGCACTTGATGAATATATTGTACAAGCTGAATTAGAAGCAGGGGATATTTTTGTACTCGGCTGTAGCAGTAGTGAAGTTGCTGGGGGAGTCATTGGCAAATGTTCTAATTTGGAAATAGGAGAAATGATCGTTTCAACAATCAAAGATACTTTAGTCCAAAAAAAGATTCATCTTGCTGTACAGGGATGCGAGCATATCAATCGTTCACTCGTTATTGAAAAAGAAGTTGCTAAGTACCAACAGTTTGAAATTGTTTCAGTCGTACCAGCACTTCATGCTGGAGGAGCTGCTGCGGTGGCTGCCTTTAAATTATTCCAAAATCCAGTAGTGGTGGAAAAGATAACGGCGCAAGGCGGCATAGATATTGGTGATACATCGATTGGTATGCATATCCAGCATGTTCAAGTTCCTGTGCGTACATCGATCAAAGAAATCGGAGGAGCGCATGTCACTTACTTACGTACGCGTCCAAAATTAATAGGAGGAATTCGTGCGGTTTATGAATAAAAAGCGAGGATGAGATCCCCCTTAAACCATAGGGCTCTCATCCTCTTTTTTGAGTAGTTATTTTTTTCTAAATACTTTAATTTCAAAGTCGGGTGAAACAAAACTAATTTCTGCTTCATCAATCATTAACCCTAGCAGATGATAGTCTTCTTCTTCATGGTGAGTAATGCCGAGTAATTCATCATAATAACTTTCAATGCTTAAATCTCTAGGTGTATTTAATAACTCTAATAAATGCAGGACATTGTTTGGTTCTTTATCAGTTTTGCCATGTATGTTGATGTAAAAACCTTCCGAAGTAAAATCTACGTCAATCCGAATCTTTTCAATACCATTTGAAAAAAAGTAAGTCAATAATTCATCTACAATTCGTTTAGCTTTGTCTCTTTCTTGCATGTTGTTTCACCTTTCTGATCTGTAAAATATTATCTAGTAATGGTACCATGACAGCCGCAACAAAACCAGTAGAAAACCCATTATTATAAAGATTCAATCCGCCATGGAGGTAGCTGACATTTGTAACTAAGGACATATGTAAAAATCCTGCAATCAAGCCAAAAGTAATGCCATAATATCCTGCAATCGGTGCTAAACCAGTACCGAAAATACCCGCAAGAACCACAGTCGTTTGATTTACTTCAAAAACCGAAGAGAGCTGTGCAGTCAAAAAAACGCTGATGAGCAAAGGTAAACTATTCAGAATATGGTTACCAAAAGCGCTAAAACCAACCGCAGATAAAATTGCACCAACAATCGGTCCGTTAAGTGTAGAGTGACTAACTTGAGTGTATCCGACCAATAATAATCCCATTAGAGACATATTCATCATCGTGGCACCGACGCCTGAAATAGAAATAAAATCAGTAATCAATTTCCCAGATGTTTTACTGATTGCTTTTAGCCCTTTCAAAGAAAAATGATTGACTATGAATCCAACTAAAAACATCATAAAAAATAAAAATAATAGAAAAAATAGAAGTTTAGTATGATATTCAGTTGAAACTAAATTTTTTCCTTCAATCTTCCAGCCAAACATCCTCAAAATACCTGTAAACATCATAGCAATAAGTCCAGAAGTAAAACCGACATTATATAAAGAAAAGCCTTGATGAAAGGTAAGTATGTGAGAAGCTAAAGGAGGTAAAATCAACCCGATGAAAATACCCACTAAGCATCCTAAAGGGATTGAGAACTGTAATGGTAAGGAAATTCCAAATGTAAGGTAGCTGATGATCGGAGAAAGAGCACTACCAAATAAGCTAACAACAATAAATTGTGAAAAAGGTTTTTTTACAATTTTTGCATAGCAGAGTCCACCAATAATAATTGGAATTGAATTATATAAATTTTTTCCAAAAAAGGAGCAACCTGATACGGTAAACAAAGCTGCGATCATAGGACCGTTGATGGGGATTTTTTCTTTTTTAGCGAGCAGTACACTGATTAAGGTAAGTAAGCCGCTATTAACAAAAGCACTGCCGAAAGTACCAAGTTCAATATAATCAGTTAATAGATTACTGGGAGAGGTTAAAATACGCGCCATTCCTGCCCATAAAAGAGTGATAGGTTCACTAAAAAGACCAATAATGATTAAGATGAAGCAATACCCAATTAAAAGATAATAGTGTTTATTTTTATGCGTCTTATCCAAATTTGTTTTATCAGTATGTAAAAAAAGTGCTTGGCTGTTTTCTTTAGCCATAAAAAATACCTCCATTGTCTGTCAATAACTTAACTATAGCTTGTAAAACATTCATCGGTCAATCATATTTTAGGAAAGTCGAGTAAATTATCACGTTTTTTGGATATAACTATAATTATTGAGAAAATGAGCTGCCAAAAGAGTGTAAAATAAAAGAATAAACATTAAAAAAATAAATAATGATAAATAGAAAATAGTTATCTAGTTATATGAGAGAGTTTAACGGAGAATAGAAAAATGGAAAACACTAAAAAGATCATCTTTAATTTTTCCTATTTTACATTGAACGCTATTCGAGCTAGTTCAACTTTTATATCTGGAGGAGGGATTTTTTTGGTTAGGAAAAAAGTTTATAAAAAACAACATATTTTAGTAGCGGCAAGAGAACTATTAGCAGAAAAAGGTTTTTCATCTATAACAGCAAGAAATGTGGCTGAGTATATGGGGATTTCAACTCAACCCATCTATCTTGAATTTAAAAATATGGAAGAGTTGAAGTTGACTTTGTTAAAAACAACGTATGATATTTTAGAAACTGAATTTTTCTCTAAAAAACAAACGTCAAATAATGTAGTAAATTTTGGATTAAATTACCTTGATTTTGCTAAAACAAATAGTAAATTGTATATATCGTTATACATAGAGCAACATTCATATGGACAAGAATTACAACAATTATCCTTTGACTCATTTCAACATTCTATTAAAGAAGATAAATATTATGCAACGTTTTCTAATGAAAAACTTAAGAAGTTACACATGAATTTATTGATCGTTACTATTGGCATGGCTTCATTGAGTATTTCAGGAATAGTGAACCAGACAAGAGCACAATTGATGACAGCATTCGAAGATATTGAACAAAAGATACAATAATAAAAAAGACTGCAACAATAACATAATCTAACTAATGTGAGTTAAACAAAAGAAAAACAATTACTTTTGTTCCAAGGTAGTATAGAGTATGTATTCAGCAGTCTTTTTTGGAGTAATCAATTTGTTCAAACAGCCTGAGGTATAAAGTCAATTGTACATAAATCGTTATAATGAAAATGGAGAGTTGCTTGAATCTGTCCATCTTCGATCAATTTTTGTGCAGTGTCTTTTACGTCTTCTTGGTCAAATTGCTGGAAATTGATCACGTTTGCTACAAAATGAGGAGATTTCCTATTGGAAGCCTCAAGTATGAGCGTTTCGATCTGTGGATTAAACGTCATTCGCTTTCACCTCTTTTATCAACAGTACCATTTTAAACTTAAATTGAATAGTAATTTGTTACTAAATGAGGATATGGAAAGAGTTTTTTTCACAATTTCGCTGACATCAACCTTCATTATGGAAAAAAATCAGCATGACGGGTTTTCAGTATCGTTAGTTTTTTGTTTATGGAGCCTGCTATTTTTTGTAGTTCAAATATATTCTTTTTTTCATAATGATGATTCCAAATAAACATCATTTTCAGTAATTGGAAAGTTGGTTTATAATTAGCGGTTTCTTGATTAGTGATTTGCTTGATGAAACGACTAAAAATACGATAAAGGCGAATAGGGTAAGGGGGCAGCAATACTAAGATGATGTCTGCATCATTTACTGCGAGTTTGATCCAGTTTTTAGTTGTGGTACCTTCAATGATCCAAGTTTCTTTTGCTAAAATAGCTTGTAGTTGATGTGTAGATTCTTCTTCAGAGTATGGTATATCTCCAGAAGGTTGACGATTCCAAATCAGATTGTCCAATTCATAATAAGGAATCTTTTTCTTAGCGGATAATTTTTTGGCAAAAGTTGTCTTTCCGCTCCCAACAGGTCCAGCAATCATGATTTTTTTCATATTTAGGCTCCCATCTAAATAAAAAAAGAATGGCAATGAGACGCCATTCTTTTTTTATTTATTTTTTCGCTTCTTGTAAAATGTTTATTTTTTCGATTCGGATATCTTTCTTTGGTTTGTCCTGTTCACCAGTTTCAGCAGCAGCAATTTTATCTACAACATCCATACCTTTCGTTACTTGACCAAAAACAGTGTGCTTACCATCTAAGTGAGGTGTGCCACCTTTTTTGTATGCATCGATGATTTTTTCTGGTTTATCATCTTTTAGTAAGCCGTCCGACATATCATCCGTATTTTGAACGATAAAGAATTGACTACCATTCGTACCATTTCCTTTTTCATCTTTACCAGCATTGGCCATTGATAATGCTCCGCGGATGTTATAAAGCTGATTAGAGATTTCATCATCAAAAGAACCATTCCAAATGCTTTCTCCGCCAGTGCCGTCACCTTTAGGATCGCCGCCTTGAATCATAAAGTTCTCAATAACACGATGGAAAATAACATTATCGTAATAACCATTTTTTGCATGTGTTATGAAGTTTTCAACTGTTTTTGGAGCTTGTTTTGGAAATAATTTGATTTCGATTGATCCTTCTGTTGTGACCATTTCTACCAAATCTTCATCTTCGCTGACCGTATCTGATAATTGAGGTAATTCTAGTGAATTTAAATCAACGGATTCAGATGTTTTAGTTTCACTTGAAGAAGTAGCAGAAGAATCTGCCGTTTTTTTCTCATTTTTAGGTCCACAAGCTGCGAATAATACTAATGATGTTAAAAGTGTTGTCGCAACAATGAATTTTTTTGTTTTCATAAAGTTAAGTCTTCCTTTCAAAAATAGGTTTACATCTCATCATAACAAATCCTCTTTAGAACCGCTAGTCAAAATGGAATTTTTTTAAGATTTCCAAAAGGTGTAGACCACTTTTTTTTATTCTGCTATAATGAAAATGGATACATTATAATCAATACAAATCTTAGGAGGCAGTAATAATGGGAAAATTAGGTATTTCTATTTATCCAGAACGTTCAACATTTGAAAAGGACAAAGCTTATCTAGACTTAGCACATAAATATGGATTTAAACGCGTTTTTACAAGTTTACTTCAAATCACAGAAGACAAAGAAAAGGTATTAGGAGAGTTTAAAAAAGTCGTTGATTATGCTAACAGTCTTGGAATGGAAGTTATGGTTGACATTAATCCTGCCTTATTTGAACAATTAGAAATTTCTTATGATGATTTATCATTTTTCGACGAGATGGGTGCTTATGGTGTGCGCTTAGATGTTGGGTTTACGGGGGCTGAAGAAGCGAAAATGACGCGTAATCCTTATGGCATCAAAATCGAAATTAATATGAGTACCGGAACGAGTTATGTAGACAATATTATGAGCTACTCACCAAATACAGATAATTTGTTAGGATCACATAATTTCTATCCACATCGTTATTCTGGTTTGGGGTATGATCATTTTGTTTTTTGTTCTGAAAAATTCAGAAAATATAATTTAAATACGATGGCATTTGTGAACTCACATGACGCAACATTTGGTCCGTGGCCAACGCAAGATGGATTATGTTCTTTGGAAGATCATCGTGATTTAGAAATCGCTACACAAGTAAAACATTTAGTATTAACAGGTTTGATCGACGATATTTTGGTCGGAAATGCCTATGCATCAGAAGCAGAACTTAAAGCAATGGCGGATGCATTTAATGCAGAATATCCTTCTGTCAAAGTTGATGTAGCAAAAGATATTTCGGATGATGAGAGAGAAGTACTGTTTACAAGTCTTCACAGCTATCGCGGAGATCGCTCCGAATATATTTTACGCTCTACTATGACACGGATTCATTTTAAAGATCGTGCGTTTCCAGCTCATAACACGAAAGATATGACAAAAGGTGATGTCTTGATCGATAATGTTGGGTATGGTCAATATAAAGGTGAAACACAAATCGCATTGAAAGAAATGAAAAATGACGGACGTGTCAATGTTGTTGGACGTATTTCTGAAGATGAGTTATTCTTATTAGATTTCTTAAAACCATGGTCTAGCTTTAAATTAATTGAAAATAAATAATAAAATAGAGAAGAGATCAGACGAAAGTAACGTACAACTTTTGTTTGATCTCATTTTTTTATTAAGATTCTTCATAAATGGGTTTAACACGAGGGGGATTTCGATAAAATAGAAAGTAACGAGGTGAAATTCATGGAAAAAGAACTAAGTATTTTATTAGCTAAACTTCAAGGGATTGCTCAAACGGGAAAAAAATATGGGAAAGATATTTTTGATCGAGAGCGTTATGAAGAGCTTTCTAAAGTAACAAAAAAGTTAATGGAAACACTTTACCCTAGTTTATCTGATAAAGAGTTAACGATTCTTGTTGATAAAGATGAAGGCTATGCAACGCCGAAAGTTGATATTCGAGCAGTCATTTTTAATCAAGAAGGGAAATTATTGCTAGTAAAAGAAAAAAGTGATCATTGTTGGTCTTTGCCTGGAGGTTGGGCAGATATTGGCTATTCACCAAAAGAAATTGCTGAAAAAGAAACGATGGAAGAAGCCGGAATACCCGTTACAGCTAAGCGTTTGATTGCTGTGATAGACATGTCAAAACATGATTTTCCACCTTCATTGACTTATGTCTATAAGTTTTTTATTCACTGTGTCGCTGAGGATGGGGAATTAAAAACAGGAATTGAGACAAATGACGTTGGTTATTTTTCGCTACCAGAAATTTATTTACTTAAACTTTCTAAACAACGAAACATCATCGATAATTTTGAAATGATTTTTGCTGATTACCAAAATGAAAAAAATATCATGATCTGTGATTAATATTGCGAAAACGCCAATAAAACATTATACTATTTAAGAATTTGAAAAAATTAGTATCATTTGGTTTTTATTCTAAGAAAAAGACAGTGTTGTGAATGATACGTTTAATGGGGAGTAATCGAATGAATCGCATAGTAAAAATTTTGATTGTTATAGTCGTTTTAGTTGTAATCGTACTAACAGGAGCTGGGATGTATTTCTATAATTATGCTGTTGTTCCATCAGAGAAGGATTTTCTAGCTGGAGATACACCAGGGACAGATGTCGAGGTAAAAACGCCAGAAGAAAAATGGTTTAAAGATGAAAAGAGCCGTTCATACTGGGAACTGACTTCTAAAGATGGTTTAAAGTTAAAAGCAATTTATTTACCTGCTGAGGGGAAAACAGATAAAAATGTTATCATGGCGCATGGTTACATGGGAAGTGCTGAGACAATGGCTAGTTTTGCTAAAATGTATCATGACTGGGGCTATAATGTTTTAGTGCCGGATGCTCGAGGTCATGGTGAAAGTGAAGGGGATTATATTGGTTTTGGCTGGCCAGAGCGAAAAGATTATCTTCAGTGGATCGATAAAATGATCGCTGAAAATGGCAAGGATGCTCAAATCACTTTATACGGCATTAGTATGGGTGGAGCTACAGTCATGATGACCAGTGGGGAAAATTTACCGAAAAATGTTAAAGCAATCGTTGAAGATTGTGGTTATTCCACGGTAAATGAAGAATTAGCCTATCAATTAAAAGATATGTTTAATTTACCAGCGTTCCCATTAGTTCCAGTAACAAGTTTGATCACCAAAATTCGTGCTGGTTATTTCTTTGGTGAAGCAAGTTCAGTTGCACAATTGAAGAAAAATAAAGTACCAATGTTGTTTATCCACGGTGATGCAGATAAATTTGTGCCATTTGAAATGTTGGATGAAGTATATAATGCAACAGATGTACCAAAAGAAAAATTCGTGGTGTCAGGTGCTGGACATGCTAAAGCTTACACAGTTGACCCTAAAGCGTACAAGGCGAAAGTTGAAAGTTTTTTAACAAAATATGTAGATTAATGATTATCGTCATCCAGTTTGAAAAAATTGGTGACGATTTTTTGAAGTAGAAAAACGTCATTTGGTTATATAAATGTCATAAAAAAATTATCCTTACTAATTTTACTATACATCTGCTAGAATTCTTTGATATGATAATAAAAAGAAATGAGGTAAAATAGATGGAAGAACAAATTATTGACTATCTGCATTACTTACAAATAGAACGAGGACTTTCTCTGAATACAAGAAAAAGCTATGAACGCGACTTACATAAGTATTTAGTGTTTCTACAAGATCAAAAGGTAGAGAAATGGCAGTTGATCGACCGTTACATAATTATGGAATATTTACAAACGCTGCATAATGAGAACAACTCCTCTGCAACGATCATTCGAATGATTTCAAGTTTAAGAGGCTTTCATCAGTTTTTAAGACAAGAACGATTCACAGATCATGATCCAATGCAACATATCGATTCACCTAAAAAAGCACAAAAACTTCCTAGCACATTATCAGTTGAGGAAGTTACTTCATTGATAGAAACACCAGATACAACGAAACCTTTAGGGATAAGAAATCGAACGATTTTAGAGGTCATGTACGCAACTGGATTGCGAGTGACTGAGTTAGTAGATCTAAAAATCGGCGATCTACACTTATCGATTGGTTTATTGCAGACTATTGGTAAAGGCGATAAAGAGAGAATTATTCCTTTGGGGGATTATGCGATTCAATGGATTGAAAAATATCTAGAAGAAGCTCGGCCGACTTTAATCAAAAAAAACCAAAATGAAACACACTTATTTGTAAATCATCATGGGAAACCATTATCACGCCAAGGAGTTTGGAAAAATCTAAAACAAATTGTACAAGAAGCTGGGATCAATAAAAACATTACTCCGCATACATTACGGCATAGTTTTGCAACGCATTTATTAGAGAATGGAGCAGATCTAAGAATTGTCCAAGAACTTTTAGGTCATGCAGATATTTCTACGACGCAAATTTATACCCATATTACCAAACAAAGAATGGCCGATGTTTACAAACAACATTTTCCACGAGCTTAACTAATTAAAAAAGGAAAGAAGGTGAAAATCATGTTAACTTATTATCGAAAAGAGCAACGGAAAATTGCGATGGGACTATTAAGTTTTCACCAAAAACTAACTGAATATCATTCCCTACTAAAAGAAATTGATATGTATGAAACTGACGAGAATCTGCACTTACTTTTTTGGATACCAGATGGAGAACAAAATATTCAAGGGATTGTCGGAATCGAGATAGAAACATCTGATGCGATGATTTTACATGATATATCAATCAATCCTTCTTTTAGAGGTGAAAAGTTAGGGTTTGACTTACTAAATGAAATGGTAGAGCTTTATCCTGAAATGAAAATTTATGGAACATTAGCCACATCTGCTTATTTATCTAAGTGGAAAGAACACAACGCTTGAATTTTATGGTAAACTAAAGAGCTGAAAAAGAAAGTTGGATGATCTTGCAGGAAATTAATGTGAAATTGGATGTATTTGAAGGACCGTTAGATCTTTTATTACATTTAATCCAAAAATTGGAAATCGATATTTATGATATTCCAATTGCTGCAGTAACGGAACAGTATATGAACTATATCCATACAATGAAGACGTTGGAATTAGAAATTGCTGGAGAATATTTGGTGATGGCAGCGACATTGATGGCAATCAAAAGTAAGATGCTTTTGCCTAAACAAGAATTGGAACTGACTGAAGATGATGAAATCCTTGATGGTGAAGATCCACGGGATGCTTTGGTTGCTCAATTATTGGAGTATCGTAAATTTAAATATGCAGCAGGTCTTTTGCATGAAAAGGAATCAGAAAGAAGCCTCTATTATACGAAAGAACCGATGGATGTTGATGAATATAAAGAAGACAATCCTTTGTTAGCACCAAATCAACTGAACACGATTGATTTGTTTTTAGCTTTCCACGCAATGTTGGAAAAGAAAAAAAGTCGACAGCCAGTGGAAACGACTGTCGCTGGAGATGATGTATCAATTGAAGAAAAAATTGCGACCATCACTCAAAAAATGTGCCAAATTGATCGGGATACACCGGTCAATTTTGAATCCTTTTTCGCCTCATATTCTAAACAAGAAGTAGTTACTACCTTTATGGCTTTGTTGGAATTAATGAAAAAAGGGATTGTTCATGTAGAACAAGAGGACAATTATAGTACTATTTTACTATATAATACCTCTGAAGAGATTGAATCAAGTACGGAGGAAACAATGTGACCACAGTTAGTCAAGTCGAAGCGATTCTATTTGTTGTTGGGGAAGAAGGAATTGGTTTAGAAGAATTATCCTATTTATTGGGGCTTTCTACTGCTAAAACATACGAAGCGCTGACCGCTTTAAAAGAACGCTATGAATCAGATAAAGACGCAGCTTTAAATATCCTAGAAGTCGGAAATCATTTTATTCTATCAACTAAGAAGGCTTTTGCGCCTTTATTAAAAAAATATGCACAATCGCCTATTTCGAATTCTTTGTCTCAAGCAGCTCTCGAGACATTATCGATCGTTGCGTATAAACAGCCTATTTCAAGGGTAGAAGTAGATGAAATTAGAGGTGTACAGTCAGCAGGTTCAATGCAAAAATTAGTTGCTCGTCAGTTGATTGAAGAAAAAGGCCGAGTCGACGGTCCTGGTCGAGCTATTTTATATGGAACCACTGCTTATTTCATGGATTATTTTGGTTTAAGATCTCTAGAAGAGCTACCGGATATCCAACAAATGGAAGAAGAAATCGCAGAAGAGTTACCTTTAGACCTCTTTTTCGATCGTTACAAAGAGTTAAATGAAGAAGAAGCAACAACGGAGATAAACGAATCGGAGGAAGAAAACTAAATGGAAAGACTTCAAAAAGTAATCGCGCATGCAGGGATTGCATCTCGCAGAAAAGCAGAAGAATATATCGTTAATGGACGTGTCAAAGTAAATGGAAAAATCATTCGAGAACTAGGAACTCAAGTCGGTAAAAACGACAAGGTAGAAGTGGATGATGTACCGATTTATAAAGAAGAATATGGTTATTATCTGTTCTACAAACCAAAAGGGGTAATTTCTGCTGTTTCCGATGATAAAGGTAGAAAAGTTGTCACTGATTTTTTCTCGCACATTAAAGAGCGTATTTACCCTGTAGGGAGATTAGATTACGATACTTCAGGTTTATTGTTATTAACAAATGATGGAGAATTTTCTCAAAAATTAACTCATCCAAGCCATGAAATCGACAAAGTGTATGTGGCGAAAGTAAAAGGCCTAGCCAAAAAACATGATCTGCTTCCATTAACAAAAGGGATTAAAATCGAAGGGTACAAAACGGCTCCTGCCGCTTTTGAGATTATATCTGTTGACCTAAAGACAAATACTAGCATAGTAGAATTAACCATTCATGAAGGTCGCAATCATCAAGTTAAAAAAATGCTTCAAGCAGTCGGATACCCAGTACAGAAATTAAAAAGAGAAAAGTATGGAGATTTGACCTTAAAAGGACTACGTCCAGGTGAATACCGTAATTTAAATAAAAAAGAAATTAGTGTCTTAATGAATCAATCAAAATAATTTTTTTAGAAGGAGGGGTCTGAACTGAGTGTAGTTCGGGCTCATTTTTCATAGTGACCATTCTTCATAGTCAACTAAATATGTGACCTATTGAACATAAATATTGCTTTTTTCTAAAAAGGTTGTATACTGTAATTGTACAAAAATTTAATAAAGGTTCGTCTTCAGGGGCAGGGTGCAATTCCCGACCGGTGGTTATAGTCCACGACCTACTTCATTTGAAGTGGCTGAATTGGTGAAATTCCAATACCGACAGTAAAGTCTGGATAAAGAAGATAGGGCTTATTTGAATTGGCATTTTTCAGATAAGATAACTCTACTCTATTTTCCCTGCTGGAAAATAGAGTTTTTGTTGTGAATTGCTGTGAATCACTAAGAGCTAAGTCTCTAAGAATTGAAGGCCAACGATTGGCCAAGGGGCAGCGTAGATGATGAACAGCGCTTGGCGAACGAAGTGATAGAAGTCACTTTCGTACGGAAATACCATATACTTAATCAAAAACTAAATATGAGTGAATTCTTTTTATAACTAAATACTGTTTTACCTCAATAGTAGTTTGTTATAGCAGTCTAATTGTTTGATCAAGCAAGATTTCACAGCAAATCAAGAGTAATCACTGAAAAGAATCAATTTAGAAAAGTTCGTTTGAAGATGGGTCCTTAACAGGAGGATTTCATATGCGAAACAACAAGGTACAAAAAATGGTAAGTGTAGCAATGTTAGCAGCAATAGGGGTGGTTTTGCAGTTTGTAGCATTTCCGATCATGCCCATACCTGCGCTCAGTTTCTTGAAAGTTGATTTTAGCGATATTCCAGTCATGATCAGTATGTTTTTATTTGGTCCATTAGCTGGAATTAGTACAGCTTTTATAAGGTCTGTATTACATCTGTTTACAACGGGTGCATCGCCACAAAATTTAGTCGGGGATGCCGCTAGCTTTTTTGCGACAACTGTTTTCACTTTACCGATGTATTATTTTTTCAAACAGGGAAGCGATAAGCTTTCAAATAAAGTTTTAGGAATTTCTACAGGAATAATTGCGTTAACCGTCTTCATGGGTATCGCAAACTATTTCGTCATCACACCGCTTTATTTGAAATTATTCGGTGTGTCTGCTGGGCAATTTTTAGGCATGTCACTAGCGAAATATGTTACGATTGGGATTATTCCATTCAATTTGATTAAAGGCGCAATTGTAAGTGCTGTTTTCTTAGTGCTTCATGCAAAGCTTTTACCATGGTTGTCTAGAAAACAATATCAGTTGGGCGATAAAAAAACGATAATGAAATAAGTCTTTATTATAAATAGTTGAAGCATGGAGAGGAACCATTAAGTTCCCTCTATGTTTTTTTCGTGGTCAGGACTAAACATTCTAGATATTGAATATTTTCTGATAAAATAGTTAAAGTAAGAACAGGAGGAGTAATAAAATGAAAAAATGGCAGAAACGCCTACTTTGGCTCGGCGGAATACTAGTGGCATTGATCTTAGTTGGTTTATTTTACATAAAAACCATTACATATACACCTACGACGATCGCCTTAGAATCCTCTAAACAAGCAATAGATGAAAATGGCACACTATTTTTCAAGGGAAACAAAGAAAAAACAACAGTGATTTTTTATCAAGGTGCACTGGTTGAAAATGCTAGTTATAGTATTTGGGCTGAAAAAGTAGCAGAAGCCGGCTTTTCAGTTTATCTTGTAAAAGAACCCTTTAACCTAGCTGTGTTAGGGCAAAATAAAGCGGAACAAATCATCGAAGCAAATCATTTAAGCAATTATGTGATTGGCGGGCATTCATTAGGTGGCGTTATGGCTAGCCGTTTTGCTGCTGAGCAAGAGGGTCATAATGCGTTAAAAGGTGTGTTTTTCCTAGCAAGTTATCCTGATGAGAAAGGTAGTCTCGCAACATTTAATGGTCAAGTACTTTCATTGACGGGTTCTGAAGATGGTGTTTTGAATTGGCAAGCATACAATCAGTCGAAAAAATATTTGCCTAACCAGACTATTTTTGAAGAAATCAAGGGTGGAAATCATGCTGGCTTTGGTAGCTATGGTGAACAAAAAGGCGATAAACCAGCTTTGATCAATAATGATGAACAGCAAGAAGCCGTTGCTGGTCAGTTGATTGACTGGTTAAACACGATAAAATAAACAATAAAAGAGTTTAGCTCTGAGAAATAAGAAGGAGTTACTTTTTTCTCGCTGTTTATTCAGATTTAAAGCCCAAAACAAAACTGTTTTTTAGTTTTGCCCTGGGCTTTTTGTAATTGCTTAAATAAATGCTCTGATTTTTATTATTTTTCTATGATCTCTATTGCACGAACAGGGCATTTACGGTACGCTGTTAAGACATTGTCCCTTTCGTTTTCGGGAACAAATTCTTGCGTTGCCTTATTATCATTTTTTAAAATGACGATTCCATCATCATTATAATCGAATGTTTCTGGTGCATACACTTGGCATAAGCCACAAGCAATGCATTTTTCAGGAATTATTTTACATAACATATAAGCACATCCTATTCTATCATTGAAAGAGGTGGTAATATGGAACCTTCTTTTATTTTAGCGTTATTTCAGCATGGATACAAGGCGCGAACTTCGACTTTGTATCATCTTTTAAAAGGCAAGCGGACAAGTTCTGTGTTGCTTTATGGTTTTATATATGAAAATTTACGTTTTTTCCAATTATGTCCAGAATTATCTGAAAAACAGTTTAACGACATACTAGATAACTTGATCCAACAAAAGTTATTATACCAAGATATAGAAGGTGAGGTTCAGATATCAAGTAAAGGAATGGAATTAATAGACCGTGATCGTAATCGCTTGACTCAAATCGATAATTATCGTTTTGGTAAAACCGATGATATTATTTGGCGATTATTACAATTTACGGTACAAGTTGTTTCAAATTTATCTTATGCTAACAAAAATTATGTTCCACTTGAACAATCGCCATTGTATCAAAAACAAGTAAAAATGTATATAAAATCAATGCCCAAAGCACAATTAATTCAAACTGTTAAAACAGAATGGACCGAAATTTTTTCTAAACTCCCTAAAGATGAAGCGGATTTTTTCGCCCGTCAATTGTCAGGTTATCAGCAAATTGGTAAAACCTCTTTTCAATTATTGGGAAATCAACCTAAAGCATTTGAACGGTATCTGCTAAAAAAAGAAAAACTTCATCATTTGTTAACTACAATCTGTTTGATGCCAGAAGGAAGTTTTTTGAAGAAGTTGATTCTTCAATTAGTTCAACAAAATGAAAATAAAAGTATGAGTGAAACAAGCTATTATTTAAAAAAGCAGCTTTCAATCGAGGCGTTAGCTCAGCAAAGAAACGTTAAAATAAGTACGATAAAAGACCATCTGATGGAGCTTGCTTTAACAAAGGAGTTTCCGTTTGAACAATTTGTATCCTGTGAAACTTCTCATCATTTAATGAACTATCCCAAACCATATCAGAACTGGGTATACCGTTCAGTAAAACAAACAAGTCCAAAACTCGACTACTTTGAGTTTCGTTTATATCAAATTCAAAAACTTAGAGAAGAAAGAGAATTAAGCAAATGACAATTATTTTAGAGGAAATATTACAAAAGAAATTTGGATTCAATACATTTAAACCAGGACAAAAAGAAGTCATTGAGCAACTGTTAAACAAACAAGATACATTAGCTGTTTTGCCAACAGGTACTGGAAAATCCTTATGTTATCAGCTAGTTGGACAATTGGTCGAAGGAACAGTATTGATTGTTTCTCCGTTGTTATCTTTAATGGAGGATCAAGTAATCCAGTTGCAAAAAAAAGGAGAAGCAAGTGTTATAGCCTTAAACAGTAGTTTGTCTTTTTTTGAAAAGCAATATGTATTGAATCATTTAAGTGAGTACAAATTCATTCTGATTAGTCCTGAAACGTTGATGCAAAAAGAGGTTCGAACGAAAATTGCTGCGTTAAAGATTGCCTTGTTTGTAGTTGATGAAGCCCATTGTGTTTCCCAGTGGGGCGTTGATTTCAGGCCAGAATATACTCAGCTAGCAAAAATCCAAGCGGAATGTCATTATCCATTGACGTTAGCCTTAACAGCAACAGCGACTCCATCTGTAAAGAATGAGATTATCAGCCAAGTATTTGCCCACCGTAAAACGATTTCTGAGGTGATTTTCTCGGTGAACCGCCCTAATATTGGGTTGATCGTCAACCAAACAACAGAAAAAAATGATGTATTACTTGCTTATCTTTTACAGTTAAGAAATAAAGGAATCATTTATTGTGCAACTAGAAAATCGTCTGAAAAAATCAATCGACTGATCAATGAAGAAACGAATTTGAAGTCTGCATTTTATCATGGTGGTTTGACAGCGAATGAGCGTAGTTTACTCCAGCAACAATTTGTTTCCAATCAAATCGATGTTTTGTGTGCGACGAATGCTTTTGGTATGGGGATCGACAAACCAGATGTTCGCTTCGTAATTCATTATGATTGCCCTGATAGTTTAGAAAACTATGTTCAAGAGATTGGCAGGGCTGGCCGCGATGGTCAAAGTAGTGTTGCGATTTTACTCTATCAAAAAGGAGACGAATTTATTCATTATTATTTTCAGTCGGAAAGTCGCCTTGATCGTGAGCTTTTAAATGAATTAGCAGGATACCAATCAGAAAAGCAAGGAAATAGTCTGCCTGCATTAAATGAAATTCAACAAAAGTGGTTACAAGGATATTTAGAAAATGACTATACGATAGAAGAATTAGAACAAAGATTATTAAGAAAAGAGAAAGAACGGCAACAGCAGTTAAGCATTATGTTAAACTATATCAAGGAAGAAAAATGCCGTCGTGCGTTCATTCAGCATTATTTTTCAGAAGAAATCAAGAAAAAATCACAAGAAAATTGTTGCGATCAGTGCGGCTTATCCTTTGACAACTACAAAGGGCAAATAGTACAATCACCAGAAGAAAACGAAATCTCTGAACACTGGGAGGACATTTTAATAAGATTATTTAAAGAATGAAAATAATCTTTTTTTAGACTGCAGTTGAGGAAAAGCTGTGGTATAATAACAAACGAAAGAATTTTAGGAGGAACGATACGTGAGTAAAAAAGATAGTAAAAAACCATCAGGTGCACGTGAACCTTGGGAGCAGTCGATTTATGATACTGATAAAAATACTGGGGGCTCTCGCTCAGAGAAACGTCAACAAAAAAAAGGGAATACGGTCTTTCTAACAATTTTAGTTATTCTTTTACTTTTGATCATTGCTTTACCAGTAGGTACTTATCTATATGTGATGCGGGATAAACCGAATGACAATAAACAAGCGAGCCAACCTTCTTCATCAGTGGTTGTTCAATCGTCGACAAAAAATAGTTCAACACAGTCATCGTCTTCAAGTGCTAATGCATCACAAGAGACACCAGCATCGTCTTCAGATGCCGTGACTGATGGCGCGCAAAGCAGTGTACCGCAAGAAACTACTCCGACAAGTGCAGCTGAAGAAGCGGCTGTTTACACAGAAGTACTTAATGGAGAAGGTCCAAATCAAGTTGCTTCAAGAAATGGCATAACAACGGATGAATTATTACAATTGAATGGCTTGAATTTAAATTCTGTTTTACAACCAGGTCAATCATTACGTGTCAAATAACAAAAAGATCGGATAAAAGCGCAAGCACCAACTGTCGCATGTGCTTTTTCCGTTATTAAGGGTCTGAAACAAAACAATCGATGTTTTGTACCAGACTCTTTTACTATGTGATAAACAAAGGAGCGCATTATGAAAAAAATAAGTATTGCCATTGACGGGCCAGCATCTTCTGGGAAAAGTACGGTAGCTAAAATTTTAGCAAAAAAACTGAATTACATTTATTGTGATACTGGTGCAATGTATCGAGCTTTGACCTATTTAGCAATGGAAAAGAACATTGATTTTGAGAATGAACAAGGCTTAGTCGATCTTTGTCTCAATCATGAGATTTCGTTTAAACAGACAGATAAAGAGCAATTGGTTTTTGTCGATGGAATCGAAGTAACTGAAGAAATCAGACAACCTGATGTCACAAATGCTGTTTCGATCGTGGCAAAACATGGAGCAGTTCGAGAAAAAATGGTAGAGTTGCAACAAATCATCGGGCGTGCTGGCGGAGTTGTCATGGACGGACGAGATATTGGGACTGCAGTATTACCTGATGCGGAAGTTAAGATTTTCCTCGTTGCCAGTGTTGAAGAACGAGCTGAAAGGCGTTATAAAGAAAATCAAGAAAAAGGAATCATGACGGATTTCGCTACATTAAAAAACGAAATTGAGCATCGAGATTTCCTTGATTCAACTAGGGAAGTCTCTCCTTTAAAACAAGCAAAAGATGCGGTGAAAATCGATACAACTGGGATGAACATAGAAGAAGTCGTGGAAGCTATCGAAGGGGTCATCTTAGCAAAAAGATAAGTATTAATAGCTGAGCTAAATTGGCTGAAAAGAAAGTATGATTAAGTAAAAGTTATACTTTCTTTGCCTTTAAGCAAGAAAATGTCTTCTTATTTCAAAGAAAAAGAAGAAAATGAGAGAAATCGCTTTATTTTTTCAGCAAAATCCCGTACTATTAAAGGAGTAGGTCAGTTTTTTACGAATTTTTTGGTGGCATAGGAGGATAAGTATTCATGACAGAAGACAAAAAAGTGGAAATCAACAATGAAACAATGGAAGATGCAATGAACAGTGTCCAAGAAGTAAATGTAGGTGACATCGTTAAAGGTGAAGTACTTGCAGTTGAGGACAAACAAGTTGTCGTTGGTATTGAAGGTGCTGGCGTCGAAGGTGTAGTACCTGCAAAAGAATTATCTACAACACAAGTAGAAGATATCAATGAATTAGTAAAAGTTGGTGACATTTTAGATTTGGTTGTCATCACATCAATTGGTAAAGACAAAGAAAATGGCAGTTACTTACTGTCTAAACGTCGTTTGGATGCTAAAAAAGTTTGGGAAGAAATCGAACAAGACTTTAAAGCAGGCAAAATCATCGAAGCACCCGTTACAAATGTTGTAAAAGGTGGTTTAGTAGTGGATGTCGGCGTTCGTGGCTTTGTTCCAGCGTCAATGGTAGAAGACCATTTTGTTGCTGATTTTTCAGAATACAAAGGTCAAACACTGACATTTAAAATCATCGAGATCGAACCTTCTGAAAATCGTTTGATTTTATCTCATAAGGCAGTTGTTGCGGCTGAGAAGAATTCTAAGAAAAAAGATATTTTAGCAACACTTCATGATGGCGATATCGTTGAAGGAAAAGTTGCTCGTTTAACTGATTTTGGAGCGTTTATTGATTTAGGCGGGATTGATGGCTTAGTTCATGTTTCTGAAATTGCTCATCAACATGTTGGCAAACCAAGTGATGTACTAACGGTTGGTGATGATGTAAAAGTTAAAATTCTTTCAATCAATCCAGATGAAGAACGTGTTTCACTATCAATTAAAGAAACATTAGCTGGACCTTGGGAAGATATCGAAAATAAAGCCGCTGTCGGTTCTGTTCTTGATGGAACTGTTAAACGTTTAACGAGCTTTGGGGCATTCGTTGAAGTGTTCCCAGGAGTTGAAGGTTTAGTGCATATTTCTCAAATTTCACACAAACACATTGCAACACCTCACGAAGTCTTACAAGAAGGTCAAGCAGTTCAAGTGAAAGTTTTAGAAGTCAATCCAGAGGAACACCGAATTGCATTAAGTATCAAAGCATTAGAAGCAAAACCTGAATCTCAAGAAGAACCAAAAGATGTTCAAGAATATGAGTTACCAGAAGAAAATACTGGTTTCACAATGGGTGATATCTTAGGGGATGCTTTAAAAGCACAAGATTCTGATTCAGAATAATTTTATCAATAGAGCGAAGGGAGACCTTCGCTTTTTTCGTCTAAAAAACACCCACTAAAATAAGATAGTGGGTGTTTTTTTTGTTTAGATACTAATTATAAATAACTCGCAAATCTGCGGGTGTATGTTCACCCCGATATTGTTTACGAAATTGGTAAGGAGATTGTCCAACTTTTTTCTTGAATAATTTACTAAAATACGTTGAATCAATATAGCCAACTGTACCAGAAATTTCTGTGATCGATTCTTCCGTTTTCATTAATAATTGTTTGGCTTTTTCTATGCGGTAGGCAGTTAAGTAATCAATAAAATTCATTCCAACAGCCTCTTTAAAGAATCGACTTACATAGTGTCGATTTAAATGCATGATATCTGCTAACGTCGTTAAGTTGATTTCTTCATCATAATGATCATGAATATAATCTAAAATAGTGTTGATTTGTTCTTTTGCTAAGACCGTCGGCTTATTATTCAATACATCCATTAAAGAAACTTGGTTGAGTGATTTAACACTCCGATCAATGGCAAATTTTAACTCGTTGAAGTCAATAGGGGTCAATAAGTAATCGATCACACCACAGCGCAACGCTTGGTGGATACTTTGAAAATTATCTCGTTCTGTTAATATGATTACTTTGATATTTGGTAGTTGTTGAACTATTTTGCGTTTTACGATAAAACCATCAACGTCTAAATGATCTATCGCAATCAAAAGAATTTCAGGAAGTAACTTTTCAGCAATGGCTAAAGCTTCTTGCTCTGTTTCAGCTGGAGGTAACACTTTTATATTCATGAATGAGTCGTTGATCGTTTGTTGAAGTGTTTGTTGTTCTTTGGCGTCATTACTGACAATCAATAATCGGCACATAAGTAAACCCTCTTTTCTTTGATGAGATAATAGTTCTTCTGTTTGTGAAAATTTCTTTACTACTCTATAATACCTTGAATAAATAAAGCTTTCAAGTGCAATTCTTTGTGAAAAAATTACGCAAATAGGTAAATTTTGTCCATAATCTTCTTAAAATATTCCCTAACAAATTGCATAAAATAGATTAAAATCAATTTGTAAGCGTTTAAAAAAGAAGGAGTGTTCAAATATGACTGAAATAATTAAAGTAGAAGAAATTGAAACACTAGTCGAAACAGCAAAGAAAGCACAAGCCGTGTATGAAAATTATACACAAGAGCAAGTAGATGCTATCGTGAAAAATGTCTATCAAAAAACACTTGATAATGCCGAAAAATTAGCTATTTCAGCAAATGAAGAAACTGGCTTTGGAAAAGTTTCTGATAAAGTGATCAAAAATACCTTTGCAAGTGAACAAGTATATGAAAGTATCAAAGATCTCCCGACAGTAGGAATAATCAATCGCCGTAAAGAAGAAAAAATAATTGAAATTGGAATTCCTTTAGGTGTTGTCGCAGGTTTGATTCCTTCAACAAATCCGACTGCAACAGTTATTTTCAAGTCACTGATTGCTTTAAAAACTAGAAATGCGATTGTTTTTTCACCACATCCTAAGGCGTTAAAATCAATTTTGATGGCGGTGGAAATCATTGAGCAAGCAGCGATTGAAGCAGGTGCACCAGCTGGCTTAGTTCAAGTGATCCAAAATCCTACCTTAGATGCTACAAGTGCTTTAATGAAGCATACCGATGTTTCCTTGATTCTTGCCACAGGTGGTAAAGCAATGGTTCAAGCAGCATATAGCTCTGGTAACCCAGCAATTGGGGTAGGTCCCGGAAATGTTCCAGTATTAATCGATGCAACAGCTGATATTGCTCACGCGATTGATTGCGTAGTCAGCAGTAAAACATTTGATAATGGAATCATTTGTGCTTCAGAGCAAGCTCTTGTAGTTGATAAAACTGTGAAATCTGATGTTATTGAACAATTAAAAGCGAAAAAAGCTTACTTCATGAATGAAGAAGAATCAGCGAAAGTCAGTCAATTTATTTTAAGGGAGACAGGAACATTGAATCCAGAAATCGTCGGAAAAAGTGCTCCAGATGTTGCGAAATTGGTAGGTATCTCTGTACCGGAAGATACAACTATTCTAATTTCAGAGCAATCAGAAATCGGTCATCACAATCCTTATTCAAGAGAGAAATTAACACCGATTTTAGGACTATTCACAGTTGATTCATTTGAAGATGGGGTAGAAACATGCAAAGCTTTACTTGCAAATGAAGGAACAGGTCATACAGCAGTGATTCATACTACAACTGATGCAAACGCAGAGACGTTTGGCTTAGAAATGAGAGCATCACGTATCTTAGTGAATACATTAGGAGCATTAGGAGCAATCGGAGCTACAACTAAATTAGCGCCTTCGATGACATTAGGATGCGGTGCGATGGGCGGCAGCAGTACGACTGATAATGTAACAGCTCATCATTTGATGAATGTTAAACGCATCGCTTATGGTATTGAATAAGAGTAAATAAAAGAATTAAAATAAAATAACCTGTAATTGCAGTTTTGAAGATTCGCAATTACAGGTTATTTTTTTGCATCAAGAAGGTTAATTCACTTAATTCACTAGTTTTTCTTGCATCTTAGACAAGCTTTAGGTAAACTAGTAAAGATTGAAAACTTGTCAAGGAGGTAATTTGAATGGCAAATCCAACAATTGCAATTGTCGGTCGTCCCAACGTAGGGAAATCGACAATTTTTAACCGTATAGCTGGTGAGAGAATTTCTATCGTAGAAGATACACCAGGTGTAACAAGAGACCGTATTTATGCCACAGGAGAGTGGTTAGGACGTGAGTTTAGTATTATTGATACAGGTGGTATCGATCTAAGTGACGAACCGTTTATGGATCAAATCAAGCATCAAGCAGAAATTGCTATTGAAGAAGCTGATGTGATTATTTTTGTCGCAAGCGGCAGAGAAGGGGTTACAGATGCAGATGAATTAGTTGCAAGAATTTTGTATCGCAGCAACAAACCCATTATTTTAGCTGTCAATAAAGTTGATAACCCTGAAATGAGAAATGATATCTACGAATTTTATTCTTTAGGATTAGGCGATCCATTTCCTATTTCCGGAAGTCATGGTTTGGGTATTGGAGATGTTTTAGACGAAGCTGTTAAACATTTTTCAACTGAAATTGAAGAAGAAGATGAAGATACGATCAAATTTAGTTTGATTGGGCGTCCAAACGTGGGTAAATCTTCATTGATCAATGCGATTCTTGGTGAAGACCGTGTGATCGTTTCAGAAATAGAAGGAACAACTCGTGATGCAATCGATACGCATTTTGAATCAGAAGATGGGCAAAAATTCTTGATGATCGATACAGCTGGTATGCGCAAACGAGGCAAAGTTTATGAATCAACAGAAAAATACAGTGTGATGCGTGCCATGCGCGCCATTGAGCGTTCTGATATTGTTTTAATGGTTTTAAATGCGGAAGAAGGAATTCGGGAGCAAGATAAGAAAGTTGCTGGATACGCTCATGAAGCAGGGCGAGGGATCATCATCGTTGTGAATAAGTGGGATACAGTCGAAAAAGAAACAAATACAATGCGTGATTTTGAAGAAGAGATCCGCGAAGAGTTTCGATATCTTGATTATGCACCGATCATCTTTGTTTCAGCTTTGACAAAACAACGTTTGAATAAATTACCAGAGTTGATCGAACTTGTCAGCATGAATCAAAATCTACGTATTCCATCAGCCTTGTTGAATGATGTAGTGATGGATGCTATTGCCATTAATCCAACTCCGACTGATAAAGGCAAGCGCTTGAAAGTCTTTTATGGAACACAAGTGGCAATCAAGCCGCCAACTTTTGTTATTTTTGTAAATGAAGAAGAATTAATGCATTTTTCGTATGCACGATTCTTAGAAAATCAAATTCGTAAAGCCTTCACTTTTGAAGGAACACCAATCAAAATTATTCCAAGAAGACGGAAGTAGCGCATTTTACCACACTTTTTTCAAATGTACAAATAAATTCATTGAGTTATAAAAAAAAATGATAGTTTTAGAAAAAACTGGTTAAAACGCATCAAAAACCTTGCTATTACAAGCTTCCTATGATATCGTGATAACAGAATATTGATCCAATTCAATATTTGTACGTCATTTTTGGACCACTCAAAAATAAACGTAAATTAGATATCTTTTAGATATCCTATCCCTTGTGGAGGAGGTGAAATAATCCATGGCAAATAAAGCAGAATTAATCGAAAACGTTGCATCTTCAACTGGTTTAACTAAAAAAGACGCAACTGCAGCAGTGGATGCTGTATTTTCAACAATCCAAGAATCTCTTGCTAAAGGTGAAAAAGTTCAATTAATCGGTTTTGGTAACTTTGAAGTTCGCGAACGTGCGGCTCGTAAAGGACGTAACCCACAAACTGGTAAAGAAATTCAAATCGCTGCAAGTAAAGTACCTGCGTTCAAACCAGGTAAAGCGTTGAAAGATGCTGTTAAATAAGACAGTTCTTAGAACCCTTGATTATTCAAGGGTTCTTTCTTTGTTTCAGAGATAACTAGTAAATACGACTAGAAAGAAAATGGGATTCTTATTATTTAATAATAGATGTAGTTTAACTTTTATAGTATATAAGTATTTTTAATCAAATTTAAAGAAAAAAATGATTGATTTTGAAAACTAAATGTTCAAAATTAGATATAATCGAAAAGCAAAATATGCTATAATTTTTTTGAAACAAATGAATATTTAGGAGTGTTAAAATGAAAAAATTTGTAAAATGTTGTGGGCTATTAGGAATTATCGGGTTGAGTCTAATTGGAGGGTCACAGGCTTCTGCTTATCGTGATGAAAGTCGAGATACGCAGCCATATGCATATATTCCAGATCCTTTTTTAAGAAACCAATTGTTTGATTTGATTGATCGAGGCAATAATGACTTATTCGACAATTATGGTTTGTTTGAAAAAAATGAGTTAAAAAAAGCATCTGGATTGTTGTCTTCTGAATCAAGTCCATTTAGTTTAGAGGGAATTCAGTTTTTAAGTAATCTAGATAATTATGATATGGATGGTACACATGCTGTTGATTCTAGACCACTTAGCCACTTGGAAAATGTTAAGACTTTCGAAGATTGGGGTAGCCCTTCTTTTTCAATTGATTATTTAAAGTCAATGGCTAAATTAGAAGAGTTAAACATAACGCTTACTAATCTTGAAAACCAAGATAATCAAGACGAAAAGTCTTTGGCACCAATTTTGGATATATCTGCTTTGAATACTTTAAATAATTTGAAAGATGTTCGAATAGGATCACAAGAACGATTCTATCCAACAGTTGTATTAAAAAATGGGATGAATCAATATCAGCTAGTAGATCCAGTTATTTTGTCAAAACAATTTGATGGAGTAACCGTTGAGTATAAATCAACGGATGAGAATTTCACCTATGATAATGGTATCATGACGTGGAAAAATCTAACGAGCGATACGATTAAATTGAAATTTTCTTGGACAGCTGTGAAAAAGGATGGAAATAATTCATATTCATTTATAGGAGAAGCAGCGATTCCTATTCTATGGAAATGATAAAAAAATCTATGTAGTTAAAACATATTTGAATTTTATTTAGAAGAAGCGTTTAAAGGATTAGGTCTTTTAGACGTTTTTTTCTGTATCTTGGCAGAGCATGAATTGATTGGATGATAAATAAAAAAACCAATCCTTTCAGATTGGTTTAGCGGATACAAAAATAATTAGCTATGTCTAAAAACAACTCGTTTAACTATGAACAATGCAAAGTGCTAATTATTCAAATCAGACTGAATCACTCTGTTTCTTAAAACACTAACTTTTAAAGAATTGCGCTATTTTTCATTAGAATTTAGTCGTTTTCTGAAACAAGTTAAGTATAAACAATAATTAAGAAGTTTTTACCTATACAAATTAGAATTTATATACTAAAATAATGAATCAATAATGCCTGTTCTTTAAGAAAATTAAAAGAACTACTGTCTTTAATTGCAGTTCATTGCCTTTTCAAAAATAAAAATCATCCCTCTTTCTGTTTTGTGACAACTAATGGTAAAATAGAGAAGAGGGGTGTTGTCGATGGAATTCATTTATAAGAAGAATCAACTGCAGACAATAATTATCTATGGAGAAACCTTCGCATCACAGATTAAATCATCTTCATTTGAATCGAAACATCTTTTTCTAATTACTAATCAGCGGTATTATGATTTATTTTCGGATAAACTGATTCAGCTTTTTGATGACAAACTAGAATTAGATTGGTATATTTGTAAGAATGACGCTCATTGTAATAATATGAATGAGCTAGAAGGGCTATTAAGTTTTTTAGCAGATTTTAATCAACAACAGGAATTTCTTTTTCTAGGTGTTGGTAATGAAGGGATTGTTCAGTTAACCAATTTTTTACATGAAACTTCTGTATTAACGTGTGAATGCTGGCTTTTACCATTATCGATTCAGTCGCTAAGTAAAAGTTTGATCGGTGAAGTTCAAATAGAACTAAAGAATCATCCTGTTTTGCAGAGTCGAACATTAGCAGATAGAATACTCTATGATCGGACGTTAACAACGGATCATGGAGAGGGAAAACTAGTTGATTTCTTTGTTTTTATTCGTTGCGGTTTAGTTTGCAGTCATGATTTTTTACGTATGCTTTTTAAAAATTATAGTGATGCCACTCGATTGAATCAACATTCTTTTGCTGGGATGATAGATGAAATGATACGTTACTATGAAAAAGATGCGCAAATAATAGATCAATTTGGACAACTATTTGAACAAGGATTTTTAGAAACACCAAATGGACATTTATTATCTGGTCACATGAAGCGATTTTTAGGCTGTCTCCTGCAATTACTTTGGGCACAAGAGCGCAATGGATTTTCGTTTCATTATAAAAACTTTATTATTTGGTTGATCCGTTTAGGATATCCTGTTGATTTTCCTGAACAAATATTAGTCAGTGATTACGTGGAAGGCATTCTAAAATGTATCCATCGCGGTGAGGCGGCAACTTTACTAAAAGAAGTTGGGGCAGTTGATTCTGTGCAACAACCTAAAACAGAAGATCTATTAGCAACAGTAGAAAAATATAAAACTATTTTAAATGAGATTAGAGGATAACATATGACAACCTATAGTGAAAAAATGCTACAAGCATTGCATGAAGAAGATTTGGCTCAAGCACAATTGATGTTGGCAGAAGCCGTTAGAAAAGATGATGACGATACACTTGCTGATTTAGGTGAAGAGTTATTATCACTGGGTTTCTTAGAAGAAGCTAAAATAATTTTTGAGCATTTACTGACTATTTATCCAGAAGTAGACGGTTTGAATATTCCTTTAGCTGAGATTGCCATTGAAAATGATTTGATAGATGATGCGTTTGTTTATTTGGAAAATGTGGGGAAAGATAGCGATAGTTATGTTCAAAGTCTACTTGTGACAGCTGACTTGTATCAAGTGATTGGCATACCAGAAGTTAGTGAAGCAAAATTAAAAGAAGCCCAACGATTAATGCCGGATGAACCATTGATTTTATTTGCTTTAGGAGAACTGTATTTTTCTAATGGACAGTTCCAAGAAGCGTCAGCTGCTTACCAAGAGTTGCTTGAGGCGCAAGTTACAGAAATATCGAGTGTTTCTATCAATGAACGTTTAGGAAGCACTCATAGCATGTCAGGCGATTTTGAAGAAGCGATCCCATTTTTAGAAAAAGCATTAGAAGAAGGTCAGACAGATGATCGCTTATTCCAATTAGCATTCACATACCTACAATTACATGAAAACCAAAAAGCAATTGCTCTATTACAGCAATTAAGAGTATTAAATCCACATTATCAATCGCTGTATTTATCACTAGGCGAAGCACTGCAAGAAGAAGAACAATTAGAAGAAGCACGCACTGTTTTAGCAGAAGGAATCAAAGAGAATCCTTTCCAAGTAGACTTATACCAATTAGCATCTGAGAATGCTTACCGATTGCACGATACAGAAAAAGCTGAATCGTTGTTGTTACAAGCTTTAGAACTTGGAGAAAAAACCGATGAAACTAGACTTACATTAAGTAACTTGTACTTGAATGAAAATCGCTTTGATGAAGTAATTGAAGTTGTACAGAAAATGGAAGAGCAAGGTCATCCTTATGGGGAATGGAATCTAGCACATGCTTATAATGAATTGGAAGAATTTGATTTAGCAAAAGTTCATTATGAACAAGCATATCAAGAACTTTCTCACGAACCAGAATTTCTAAAAGAATATGCGGTATTCCTTCGTGAAGAAGGAGATCTAGAGAAAGCAAAGGAATTATTACAACACTATCTTCAACACGAACCTGGTGATAATGAAGCAGAATCACTGTTAGAAGATATTGAAGAAAGATAGGTGATAAAATGTTTGTTAATGTCGCTGATAAAAAGGAATTTTTAGTTTGGTTAGTCAATAATATTTCGTTTAGTCAAAGGGAAGTTTTGTGGATTTTAAATTATTTGATCAACCATGAAGCTATTTTGAATAATGTACATTTTATAGAGAAAGCAGAAAAAGCTGTTCGTGGAATAAAAGTGACAGCAAGAGAAATGGAAGATGAGCCGATTCGATTATTTTTATCTGGAAAAGAATTTACTGATACTGACCAGATTTTTCATGAAATCCGCATGAACTGGAAAGAAGCGCTATATATAGAGTGTGTATTTGAAGGTTCATGGCAAAATAGCCAGTATCTATCTATATTGGAGGATAATCCATACGCTCGTTGGAATGAACAGGTCAGTGAAGATGTGATCGAAAGTATTAATGATTTCTTTGCGCAAGAAGAAAAACAAGCGAAGTTAAATTTGTTGTATAGCCAAATTGATTTAGCGTTGGAAGATAATAATTATGAAGCATTTTTAGAATTAACAGATGAATTAAATCGTTTGAACAAGTAAAAAAGGTAAAGTAGAGTGGTGTTATTCCTGTCTACTTTACCTTTTTAGGTGTTTTAATTCAGTTGTTTTTTTCTTTTAAATAACATTTTAGTAGGTCTAGCATAAGTAAAGCCTTCCCCAATGGCTTCATGGACGTTGATAACAGAGATAAACGCTTTGCTATCAAGCTCGTGAACGATTCGTTTGATCTCCATGATTTCACTTGGACTAACTACTACATAGAGGACCTTTTTATCAATTTGAGAATAACCGCCTTGACCATCTAAATAGGTTACGCCGCGCTCTAATAATGCCATGATCACTTCACCTATATCCTCAGAATGATCTGAAATGACCAGAATTCCTTTCGCCGCATAAGCTCCATCCAAGACAGAATCAACTACCTTGCTGAAAACAAATGAGACAATCAATGTATACATCATTCGTTTGACATCAATATAACTCAAAGACAGAATCAATACTAAAATATCAAAAATCAGCAATGAACGGCCCATACTGACACCATAATTTTTTTCTAGAATTCGCGCTACCACATCGGTTCCCCCAGTTGTTCCACCTACGCGATAAACTAAACCGCTGCCGATACCAGCAGCAAGTCCAGCCAATAATGAAGCAATCAATAAATCATGATCTAAATTGACTTCTATTGGAAATCGTTGCCATAACCACAAAAAGACTGATAAAGAGACGGTTCCTAAGATCGTATAATAAAATGAATGTTTCCCTAAAACTTTCCCGCCAATCAAGATCAGTGGGATATTGATAATCAAGGTTGAATAAGCTGGATCGATATAAAAAAGCGCACGTAAAATCAAGGTAATACCTGTTACGCCACCTTCTGCTAAATCATTTGCAATATTGAATGTTACTAACCCAAATGCATAAAGACAGGTCCCCGCTAAGATCAGCAAGACATCTTTAACATAAAACTTTTTTTCTTCAATCATCGTGTTCACTCCTAAAACGTATTGGCCAAAGGTATCCGTCTTTGTACCAAAGAACCCTTATCCAGTACTCACTTTATCATTCTCATTATAAAACAACAAGTAGAACCTTTTCAGATTGCGTAGTTTTTGATAAGATGTGTAATAGAAAGGTTGGGGTAAAATGAAAGACGAAAATCAATCTCTGCTTTCGATGCAAGCAGAAGTGGATGCTTATATCCAGCAATTTAAAACGGGTTATTTTTCTCCATTAAGCCAAATGGCACGATTAACGGAAGAAGTAGGGGAGCTAGCCAGAGAAATCAATCATTATTATGGTGAAAAGCCTAAGAAGCTAGATGAAAAACCAAAAACTGTTTCTGAAGAATTAGGTGATGTATTATTTGTCACGATGATTATGGCGAATTCATTAGATATAGATTTAACTGAGGCATTTCAAAAGAATATGGAAAAATTCAATCAACGGGATAAATATCGTTTTGAACGAAAGGATGGACAAACGAATGATTAAAATTTTAGTCGCAGGTTTTAAAGGGAAAATGGGGGCAACCGCAACAAAAATGGTTTTAAATCATGAACAATTTGAATTGGTAGGTGTGTTGGACCCATTTGAAGAAAAGACAAATCTTAATGAGTTAGTAGAATATTCGTCAGTCGATGTACCGATTTTCAAAACGAAAGAAGACGTTCTTTCTGTTCATCCAGATGTTTGGATCGATTTTACAATTCCAGCAGTTGCATACGAAAATACGCGCTTTGCGATTGAGCACAAAATCTCACCAGTTGTCGGTACAACAGGTTTAACAGAAACACAATTAGTTGAGTTGACAGATCGTTCAGAAACTTTAAAGGTCGGTGGATTGATAGCACCAAATTTTGCAGTTGGCGCTGTTTTGATGATGCAATTTGCGCAAAAAGCTGCTGCCTATTTTCCAGATGTGGAAATCATAGAATTACATCATGATAATAAATTAGATGCTCCAAGTGGGACGGCAATAAAAACGGCTGAAATGATGAGTGAAGTTCGTTCAAAAAAAAGCCAAGGTCATCCAGAAGAAAAAGAATTGATAGAAGGTGCACGTGGCGCGGATTTTGAAGGGATGAAGATTCATAGCGTTCGTTTACCTGGCATGATCGCACACCAACAAGTGCAATTCGGTGGCGTTGGAGAAGGTTTGACAATTAGACATGATTCCTATGATCGCAGTTCATTTATGACAGGAGTCGCTTTAGGTTGTCAAAAAGTCGTTCACTTAGATACATTAGTGTATGGGTTGGAAAATCTATTATGAAGCTTGAGAGAATACCAGATGAATTCACTAAAGCTGCGAGTGTGCTGAAAGATATCCAGGCTCACGGATTTGAAGCTTATTTTGTTGGCGGAAGTGTTCGCGATGCACTATTGAGACAACCGATCCATGATGTAGATATCGCTACTAGCGCATATCCAGAAGAAATCAAGCAAATTTTTCCTCGAACAGTTGATGTGGGTATCGATCATGGAACAGTTCTTGTCTTGGTTGGTGAAGAACAATATGAAATCACTACTTTTAGAACGGAGTCAACGTATCAAGATTTTAGGCGACCTGATACAGTAACCTTTGTTCGTTCTTTAAGAGAAGATTTAAAGCGTCGAGATTTTACGATCAATGCTTTAGCAATGAATGTTGAAGGGACGATCATTGATTTATTTGATGGCATGAATGATTTAGAGAAACGGATTATTCGAGCGGTTGGAAATCCTAAGGAACGATTTCACGAAGATGCTCTGCGAATGATGAGAGGGTTACGCTTTGCCAGTCAATTGGACTTTACGATTGAGCCAAATACATTAGCGGCTATTGAAGAATTTCATCCACTTTTAGGAAAAATTTCTGTAGAACGAATTGCTGTGGAGTTCATCAAACTTTTATTAGGAAAAAATAGAAAAAATGCTTTTCAGCCTTTTATCGAGACCGAATGTTATCTATATTGCCCCGAATTAAATAAATATGGTGAAGCATTGTTTAACTTTTTGGATCTGCCAAATAAACAGATTGAAACGGATAGTCAAGCTTGGGCTTTATTGATCAATACATTAAATCTAAAAGGTAATGAAATTCGCAGCTTTTTGAAGTCTTGGAAACAATCGAACCAAATGATTCATGAAGTGCAACAACTAATTTATGGATTGAACCAACGACTTTTAGATGACTGGCAAGTCATGGATTTGTTTAATTTAGGGTTGAATGCGGCTTTATCTGTGGAAAAACTATTGTTTTATTATGGGCAAAATAGTAAACTTGAAGAAGTAAGAGAACGTTATTTATGTTTGCCTATTCATGACAGAAAACAACTTGCAATCACAGGTAATGATTTACTCACTTATTTTGATAAAAAACCAGGAAAATGGTTGGGTGAGATGATTGAAGCGATTGAAGCAGCTGTTGTAAATGGGGAAATAGCAAATAATAAAGAAGTGCTGATTACATTTGCGAAGGATAAGATTGATAAGGAGTGATAGGCATGAAAGAGTTTTCTAAAAAGTTCGTTGTTGGTTCTAAAGATACTGCAAAAGAAATCGGTTCTGGTGATCTAGATGTATTAGCCACCCCAGCAATGCTAGCGATGGTCGAAAATACGACCAAAGAATATTTGCATAAAGAATTAGCCTCAGAAGAAACGAGCGTTGGCACATTGATCAATGCTAAACACCTACGTCCTTCTAAAGTTGGTGCAACTATTACTGTCAAAGTAAAAGTTGAGTCTCAAGAAACGTCTAAAATAAATTTTTCTTTCGATGTTTTTGATGAGGTGGAGATAGTGGCAACGGGAATCCATCAACGGGCTGTTATCTTAACGGATGTTTTTTTGGATAAATTGGCACTTCGTAAGTAATGAAGCGAATAGTGTGACCTAGCTTGAAAGTTATGCTAAACTTAACTTTGTAGAAATTATTTTAGATAAGGGGACTTAAATTATGAGTAGAGAAATGACTGGATTAAAGTTTTATTTTAGAAATGGTGAAACATGGACGATCGGTCGTCGTTTTATCGGAGATTTATGGATCAAACAAATCTCAACTAGTTTTGGCCGTATCCACGGAAGTGAATTTATGGAAATCCATCCATGTGAAGGATTTAAAATCGAAATTTTCCAAGAAGGTGATCACGTTCAAACACATGATATCAACCTTGGTGGATTAGAACTAGGTATGTTCGCTCGTGCGTTAAAATATGAAGATATCGAGCGCATGGAAATTTTATACAAAACTGGTACACCAGATTTAGTATACTTCCCATACAAAGATAAAACTGACGAAGGTTTAGACAATGTATACCAATCTACAAAAGTCAGCGAAAAAACAAAAAGTTTATATATCGTGATCGATCCAAAACAAACCGTTGATGACGTTTATGGTGAAGAACTTTAATAAATAATTGATTTGACCGTAGATTTCTTTTAAAGATTCTACGGTTTTTTCGTTAAAATCGCGAGGTGTAAAAATGAGAGCTATCGAGTTATCTTATAAGGAAAATCAACCAATCTTAGAACTGACTAAAGATGCAGCATTACCTGAACGAACTTCTAACCAGTTATTGATTAAAGTTGAAGCCGCAGCCATCAATCGTACCGATTTAGTGGCAATAGACACAGGAAAACTACCAAAAGGGAACACAATTTTAGGTGTCGAAGTTTCAGGAACAGTAGTAGAAAGTGACTCTGATGCATTCCCTTGCGGAAGCCGTGTGATGGGGCTTGTAAACGGCGGTGGATATGCAGAGTATGCTGTGATGAGCCTTGGTAATGCAATGCTTTTATCTGATCAATTAACGTTTGTTGAAGGAGCGGCAATTCCAGAAGTATTTTTGACAGCATATCAAACATTATTTTGGCTGGGCGAATTAGGTCCAAATCAATCTGTTTTGATACATGCTGGTGCTAGTGGTGTGGGAAGTGCCGCAATTCAGCTAGTCAAACAACTGACTTCTGCGAAAATCTTTGTCACCGCTGGCTCAGCTGATAAACTTGAATTATGTCGATCATTAGGAGCAGATGTTGTGATTAATTATCATGATGAAGATTTTAGTAAAAGAGTTTTGACTGAGACTGCTGGACAAGGAGTGGATGTTATTTTAGATTTTATTGGTGCCTCTTATTGGGAAAAAAATCTAGCTAGTATTGCTTACGATGGTCGCTTGATTCTTATTGGCATTTTAGGTGGTACAATTATAAAAGAGCTAAATTTAATGGATCTATTAGAAAAAAGAATAGCTATCAAAGGAACTTTACTCACACCCAGAAGTGACTCCTATAAAGCAAAACTGACTAAAGAATTTTCGGATAAGACAACTTCACTTTTTGAAACTGGATACCTAAAACCAGTTGTAGATACGGTTTTTTCACTTGAAGATGTAGAAAACGCACATCAATATATGCGAAGCAATAAAAATAAAGGGAAAATCATTTTAAAAATCAATGACTGAAAAGTGAGAGATGGAAATGGTAAAAAAGAATACTGGACCAAAAATACAAGAAGAAAAACGTACTATTCGAGCAATGATCGATATCTATTATAAAAATCACGAAGCAACTAAGATCAATAAACAAATGTTATTGACTTATTCACATCTTCGATTGGATGTCTGTCGTTTTGGAGAAGAAAAGCCAACGTGTAAGCAGTGTCCTGTACATTGCTATCGACCGGATTATAAAGAGCAAATGAAACAAGTGATGAGATATTCTGGACCAAGAATGTTGCTTTATCATCCAGTTTTAGCTGTAAAACATCTTCTAAAAGAAAATAAAAGTAAAAAAAGCAGTCAAAACCTCGGCAATTAAAGGTTTTTAATTTAAAAAGACAAAAAAATTCAGAACAAAAAGAAAAATAGGTTGACACTTAGTTTTCCTAGGTATATACTGAGAACAATTCTTAAATAAATCAGTTACGGAGTGATTCATATGACAACCATGAAGCATAACCAATCACAACTGAATAATTATTACTTTAGCTATTTTAGATGAGTTTGTATTCATAAACATTATGGATGCAGACTAGCAAGTTTGTATCTATGATGGCTAGGGAATTTTGAGATGACTTTCAGCCGCGTAGATGAGAAAATCTATAGTGGCTTTTATATTACCTATTTTTTGTGAGGTGTTCACTGTAGATTTTTCTAAAAATTTACGTGAATACCTTTTTTGTTTGAAAAAAATCATTTTTTAGGAGGAATTAAGATGGAAAATAAGATTACAGGCCACACTAGACTGGCTGCATTATTTGCTACACCGATCCGTCACAGTGTATCACCAATGATCCATAATACAGCTTTTCAAACATTAGGAATTGACGCGGTATATCTTGCTTTTGAAGTGGGAACAGATGGATTGAAACAAGCCATCGAATCAATCAAAAACTTAGACATGATTGGTGCAAACTTATCAATGCCCAATAAAATCTTAGCCGTTGAGTATATGGATGAGCTAAGTGAAGCCGCTCGCCTGATTGGTGCGGTCAATACTATTACCAATGATCATGGTAAGCTTACAGGGCATAATACTGATGGTACTGGATTTATGAGAAGCTTAGACGATATTGATGTTGATATTATCGGGGGAAAAATGACGATAATAGGAGCGGGCGGGGCAGCGACTGCAATTATTGTTCAAGCAGCATTAGATGGCGTCAAAGAAATTACAGTTTATAACCGAAAAGATGAGTTCTACGAAAAAATCAAAGAAAAATTAGCTTATATTTCAGAAAATACAAGTTGTGTTATTACATTAAACGATTTATCTGATGAACACAGTTTGGCTAAAGATGTAGCTGAAAGTGCACTATTATTAAATGCAACAGGTGTCGGAATGAAACCACTAGAAAACCAAACGCCGATTCAGGATTTCTCTATCATTCGTCCAGATTTAGCGGTGTGCGATGTCATCTACACCCCTAGAGAAACAGAATTCCTAAAACAAGCTCGTTTACGTGGCGCTAAAACCAACAATGGTTTAGGAATGTTGCTATATCAAGGAGCTGCAGCATTTGAAAAATGGACAGGACAAGAAATGCCAATAGAAATCGTAAAACCAATTATTGAAAACAACTAAATTAGAATTGACTGAAGGAGAGAATATACATGATCGTAATTATGAAATCAGAAGCAACGAAGGCACAAATCAAATCGGTGATCGAACGAGTAAAAAAAGAGGGACTAGAAGTTCATTTAAGTGAAGGCAAAGAGCAGACCATCATTGGTTTGGTTGGTGACACAAGAAAAATGCAAGATGTAGCATTCAATAGTTACGATGGTGTTGAAAACGCAGTAAGAATTTCCTTAACATACAAATTAACAAGTCGAGAATTTCATCCAGAAAACACAGTTGTGGATGTTGATGGCGTTAAGATAGGCGATGGAAGTATGACGATGATGGCAGGACCTTGTTCAATCGAAAGTTTAGATCAAATCCGTGAATGTGCTAGAATCGCAAAAGCAGGAGGCGCAACGATTTTACGTGGTGGTGCATTTAAACCAAGAACATCTCCTTACGCTTTCCAAGGCTTAGAAGAAGAAGGGTTAAAATACATTCGCCAAGCAGCCGATGAATTTGACATGAAAGTTATTACAGAAGTGATGGACGAAGCTCATATCGATATGATTGCTGAATACAGTGATATTTTACAAATCGGTGCTAGAAACATGCAAAACTTCAAATTATTACAAGCTGTTGGGAAAACGGGTAAACCAATTGGCTTAAAACGTGGTATTTCTGGTACAATTGATGAGTGGTTAAATGCAGCTGAATACATCGCCGCTCAAGGAAATTTCAATGTAATTTTCATTGAACGTGGCATTCGTACCTACGAAACGGCAACACGTAATACACTTGATTTAAGTGCTGTTCCATTAATTAAAAAATTAAGTCATTTTCCAATCATTGTTGATCCAAGCCATGGGGTAGGAATTTGGGATCTAGTTCCTTCGATGGCACGAGCTGGAGTTGCAGCAGGGGCAGATGGTTTAATTGTTGAAATACACCCAGATCCAATTAATGCATGGTCTGATGGTCCACAATCACTAAACGAAAAAACTTACATGCGTATGATGAAAGAAGTTCATATTATTGAAAAAGCAATGAAAGAAATCAATGCTTTAGGATAAATAAGTAAAACAAAGAACAACTGAAGGTTATTATTTTCTCATTAAAAAAGGAGTTGAAACATGTGAAACTAACAGTAAATTTACCCAATCATTCGTATGATCTGACTATCGAAAAAGGCTTGTTAAAAGACATTGGTCCTTGGACAAAGAAACTGTGGTCGCCACAAAAGATTGTGATCATAACGGATACGAATGTTCAACCTTTATATGGAGATCAAGTTTACAAAAGCTTGAAAGACGCAGGATTTGAACCTTCAACTTTTGTGATCGAAGCAGGAGAGCAAAGTAAGAGCTTGTCTGTAGCCGCTGATATTTATGATTTTCTGGCAGATGAAGGATTGACTAGAAGCGATGGAATCATCGCTTTAGGTGGCGGTGTTGTGGGAGATTTGGCTGGTTTTGTTGCCTCAACCTATATGCGTGGTCTTCATTTTTTACAAGTTCCAACGACATTATTGGCTCAAGTAGACAGTAGTATTGGTGGGAAAACAGCAGTTAATACAAAAAAAGCTAAAAACTTAGTCGGTACATTTGCTCAGCCTGATGGTGTTTTAATTGATCCAGATACTTTGAGTACGTTGGAAATCAGACGGATTCAAGAAGGGATTGCTGAAATCATCAAATCTGCTGCTATTGCCGACGAAGATTTATGGCACAAGCTAGACTTACTAGTAGACGAACATGATTTGATCGTACATGCAACTGAAATTATTTCTGCATGCTGTAAAATCAAACGGAAAGTTGTCGAAGAAGACGAATTAGATAACGGCGTTCGTTTGCTTTTAAACTTTGGTCATACAATTGGTCATGCATTAGAAAATACTGCTGGCTATGGTAATTTAACTCATGGTGAAGGTGTAGCAATCGGGATGAGCCAAATCACACGAGTAGCCGAAAGTAAAAATTTGACACCGGTTGGTACGACCGAGCAATTAAATAAAATGATTCAAAAATTCAATTTACCAACTACATCAGATCAATGGGATCATGAACAATTATACACGGCACTGACTCATGATAAGAAGACACGAGGCGGGAAAATCAATATTATTTTATTAGAATCTATTGGAAAAGCCAAAATTGTTCGTATCCCAATAGAAGAAATGAAGAGTTATTTAGATTAGGAGGAAAACACATGCGTTTTATTACTGCGGGAGAATCACATGGACCAGAATTAACAGCAATTATCGAAGGCCTACCGGCAGGTATGCCATTATCACCAGAGGATATCAATCTAGAATTAGCAAGAAGACAAGGCGGATATGGCCGTGGAGGGAGAATGTTGATCGAAAAGGATCAAGTAAGAATCACTTCTGGTATTCGTCATGGCAAAACATTAGGTTCTCCAGTGACACTTGTCGTTGAAAATAAAGATTGGAAAAATTGGACTTCAGTAATGTCGATAGAGGAAGTTTCTGAGAAAGAGAAAAAGATCCGTCGGGTAAATAAACCACGCCCAGGACATGCAGATCTTGTCGGCGGTATCAAATACCAACATGATGATCTCAGAAATGTCTTAGAACGTTCTTCAGCGCGTGAAACAACGATGCGAGTTGCGATTGGCGCAGTTGCTAAAAAATTACTAAAGGAATTGGATATTGAAGTAGCTGGTCATGTTGCCATCTTAGGCGGAATCAAAGCTGAAATTCCTGATAATTTAACAGTTAAGGAAATTCAAGAACGCTCGGAGAATTCAGACGTTCGTGTGCTTGATCCTTCTGTTGAACAAGAAATTCGTGACTTGATTGATAGAACAAAGAAAAATGGTGATACAATTGGCGGTGTTGTAGAAGTCGTTGTTGGCGGTGTTCCAATCGGGTTAGGCAGTTATGTTCAATGGGATCGCAAATTAGATGCGAAAATTGCTCAAGCTGTGACAAGTATTAACGCCTTTAAAGGTGTTGAATTCGGGATTGGCTTTGAAATGGGCTTTAAACCCGGCAGCCAAGTCATGGATGAAATCGTTTGGAATAAAGACACGGGTTACACAAGAACGTCCAATAATCTAGGCGGTTTTGAAGGCGGGATGACAAATGGAATGCCTATCGTGGTTAGAGGCGTTATGAAACCTATTCCGACTTTATATAAACCATTGCAAAGTGTTAACATCGATACAAAAGAACCTTACAAAGCAAGCGTAGAGCGATCTGACAGTACAGCTGTTCCTGCAGCAAGTGTTGTTTGTGAAGCTGTAGTTGCAACTGAAATAGCGCAAGCCATGTTGGAAAAATTTGGTAGTGATGCTTTTGAACAAATGAAAGAAGAAGTTGAATCCTACCGTCGCTATACTCAGACGTTTTAATCAAAACTAAACATGGAGAGTGAAGCGAAATGAATAAAAAGGTTCTGATTGTCGGTCTAGGTTTGATTGGCAGTTCATTAGCATTATGTATCAAAAAAGAACATCCATCTGTAGAAATTATTGGAATGGATAATCAAGCAAACTCGGAAGAATTTGCATTGAAGCGAAAAATTATCGATCGAAAAGCAACTTCTTTTGAAGAAGCAGCGGTGAAAGCAGATATCATTTTTCTATGTACTCCGGTTAAAAGCATGATGAAGCAATTAACATTATTGGGAACTTTGCCGTTAAAACAAAATGTGATTATTTCCGATGTCGGAAGCACGAAGCTAGAAATTATTGAAACAGCTAAAAAAGCAGGCTTGCATACCTTTGTCGGCGGACATCCAATGGCTGGATCACACAAATCAGGTGTAACGGCTGCAGATGAAAATTTATTTGAGAATGCGTATTATATTTTAACTTTCTCGGAAGTAGAGAAGCAAAGTCAAATTCGAGAACTACAAGAATTACTACACGGGACACGAGCAAAATTTGTAGTTCTTACAGCTGAAGAACATGATCAAATTACAGGAATGCTCAGTCATCTGCCGCATATTATTGCCGCAGGTTTAGTGAATCAAAGTAAGGTTTTCAATGAGGAACATCCGCGTTCTCAACAATTAGCGGCCGGCGGCTTTCGGGATATTACACGAATTGCTTCTTCTGACCCGCAGATGTGGACGGATATTTTGTTAAGCAACAAAAAGGCATTATTAGCGTTAATAAGTTCATGGCAAAATGAAATGGAACAAGTTTCTACTTGGATTCAAACTGAAAATAAAGAAGCCATTTTTCAATTTTTTTATGAAGCAAAGGAAACTCGTAATCAAATGCCTGTGCACAAGGAAGGTGCCATTCCGGCATTCCATGATTTATTTGTAGATGTACCCGATGTACCAGGCGTGATTGCTGAGATTACTGCTTTATTGGGGAGAGCTCAGCTTTCATTAATTAATTTGAAAATTCTTGAAACTCGTGAAGATATCTATGGTATTTTGCAATTGACGTTTAAACGCCAAGAAGATTTAAAAAGAGCAAAACAAACAATAGAAAAAGAAACAGATTATTTGTGTTATGAAAAATAAATAATATGGACTTTTTTTTAGAGGAACTGTTATGATTTTAGATACGTTGCTGTGCAAATCAATCTTTAGAAAAAGATACACATCAATACTTTCTACAAGATGCTAGGATTTGTTCCGCTTTTAAAATTAGGAGGGATATTTTGGATTTAGTAATCAACAAAGTTGGCTTGAATGGAATGATCGATATTCCTAGCGATAAATCAATTTCGCATCGAAGTATTATGTTTGGTGCAATCGCACAAGGGAAAACGACAATCAAAAATTTCTTGCGTGGCGATGACTGTTTAAGTACTTTAAAAGCTTTTCAGGATTTAGGCGTTAACATTGAAGATGATGGCGAAACAATTACAGTTCATGGAACAGGTTTTTCGGGATTAACACAAGCTAAGCAGGCAATCGATGTTGGAAACTCAGGGACTACGATTCGTTTGATCATGGGAATTTTAGCAGGAACGAATTTTACTACAGAGCTCTTTGGTGATCATTCCATTGCCAAACGACCGATGAACCGTGTAATGATGCCGATCAATCAGATGGGGGCTGAATGTACAGGTCATGATGGAACAGAATTTCCGCCTCTAACTGTAAAAGGGACAGAAAATCTTAAGCCGATTAATTATCAAATGCCGGTCGCCAGTGCACAAGTCAAGTCTGCAATTTTATTTGCGGCTTTACAAGCACACGGAGAATCCGTTATTGTAGAAAAAGAAAAAACACGAGATCATACAGAAGACATGATTCGTCAATTCGGTGGTAACATTGCTGTTTCAGGAAAGGAAATTCGGATTGAAGGACCACAAAAATTAGTAGGACAAGAAGTTACTGTACCAGGTGATATTTCTTCCGCCGCCTTTTTCCTTACAGCGGGTTTGATTATTCCAGATAGTCGAATTGTCCTAAATAATGTAGGCTTAAATCCTACCCGTACTGGAATTATTGATGTTATTCAGCAAATGGGTGGGAAACTAATGATCGAAGAGACAATGAGTGACGTGAATAAAGCGGGGACATTGATTGTTGAAACGAGTGAGTTAAACGGAATCGAAATCAGTGGCGAAATTATTCCAAGATTGATTGACGAACTACCAATCATCGCCTTATTGGCAACACAAGCAAAAGGGACTACGATCATTCGAGATGCTGAAGAGTTAAAAGTGAAAGAAACCAATCGAATCGATGCTGTGGCCAATGAATTAAACAAAATGGGTGCTAATATAGAACCCACAGATGATGGGCTGATTATCCACGGTAAGACGAAGCTGCATGGGGCAAAAGTTACTAGCTACGGCGATCACCGTATTGGTATGATGTTGCAAATCGCCGCTCTTTTAGTAAAAGAAGGAACGGTGGAATTAGAAAAAGCTGAAGCAATTTCTGTTTCTTACCCCAGATTTTTTGATGATTTAACTAAATTATATCGATAAACGGAGGAGCAAAGTATGAAGGGAATTATTTTAATTGGTTTTATGGGAGCAGGTAAGACAACAGTTGGAAAACTACTGTCAGAAAAAACAGGTATGGAGCATATCGATTTCGACGATAAAATCGTTGAAGAAATTGGTATGACGATTCAAGAATATTTTGATTTACATGGGGAAGAAGCATTCAGAGAAAGAGAAACGAATGTCTTAAAGCGATACCTAAACCACAATCAAGTTGTATCAACTGGAGGCGGGATCGTTATGAGACCGGAGAATCGGGAGCTTCTAAAACAAATGGCTCCTGTTGTTTATTTACAAACGAAACCGGAAGTTTTTATACCACGCTTGAAACACGATCATACAACTGTCAGACCTTTAGTTGTGTCAAAATCTCCAGAAGAAATCAGAGAGGTTTTTGAACCAAGAATTCCATTTTATGAGGAAAGTGCCAGCTTAGTTGTTGCGACAGATGATCGAACACCAGAAGAAATTGTACACGAAATATTAGAGAAGATATAAGTAGGTGAGCCAATGAAAGTCGGATTTTTAGGTCCAGAAGCTTCTTTTACTCATAATGCAACGAAAACTGCTTTTCCTGATGATGAGTTGATCTCTTATCATTCGATTCCGGCTTGTATAAAAGGTGTTGAGTTTGGAGAAGTCGACTTAGGTGTTGTGCCGATTGAAAATACGATTGAAGGATCTGTCAACACGACAGTAGATTATCTTTTTCATCAAACTACGATTCCTGTAGGAGCAGAAATCGTCTTACCAATTTATCAACAATTGATGGTCGCAAAAAACAACAAAGATATCTGGCAGGAAACAACTAAAATTTTATCGCATCCTCAAGCATTGGCGCAATCACAAGAATTTATTCGCACCTATTTTCCAATGGCTGATCTTGAAGCAACGCCGTCCACCGCTTATGCTGCAAATTTTGTTGCGAGCCATCCAGATCAAAAAATTGCAGCAATTGCACCCAAACTTTCTGCTGAGAAATATGATCTTAAAATTGTTGGCAAAGACATTCAGGATGTGGCGATTAATCAAACCAGATTTTGGGTGATCGGATCTGAAAAAGTCGAGTTACCGATCAAAGCAACTGACAAAAAATTAACCATTGCATTGACGATGCCAAATAATATGCCAGGAGCTTTACACAAAGCATTATCTGTTTTTAGTTGGCGAGAAATTGATTTAAGTAAAATTGAATCACGACCTCTGAAAACAACTTTAGGTGAATACTTCTTTTTAATTGATATCAATGTTCAAAAACCGCAGCAGTTACTAGATAATGCTATAGAAGAAATATGTTTAATGGGTGGATCAGTCAAAATATTCGGGAATTATGCGATTCATCCAATCAACGGAGTATAAAGATCTGAAAAGGTCTTTTTATTTTTTGTTAAATTTTAGCTATCTAATAGGAATTTTTAGTGAAATAAGGTATGCTTATAACTGTTGTTAATTAAAGTGAGGTGGAAATGATGAGCCGTGTAGATCGCTATAAACACATACATGATAAATCAAAACCAATAGAAGAAAAAAACGGTTTTAATCCTAGAAAAGAAAAAAATCATACAGAAGTACCTAGAGATAGCTATAATCAGGAACAAGAACCACTAAATGAGCAAAATCAAAATGTTGAACCAACAAATAGCACTGAAAAAGCGAAAGGCTTTACGAAGAAAGAAAAAAAACCGAAGAAACCAAAAATAAAAAGACGGTTTAGTTGGCCCAAAAGAATCGTTTTATTTTTTGTGTTGCTGATAGTCTTAGCAGTGGGATTCTTTTTCAAAGGGAAATCTTATGCTGAAAATGATAATTCGTTACCTAAAGAAGCAATAGAAACCTTTAATGGGGTGAAAAGTGCGAATGGTGCGAATAATATCTTGATTTTAGGTAGTGATACAAGGGGCGAAGATGCTGGACGTGCAGACACTATTATGGTGCTTCAACTAGATGGACCTTCAAAAAAACCTAAATTGATTTCATTCATGCGGGATACCTTTGTTGATATTCCAGGTTATGATGACAATAAGATCAATGCAGCTTATGCATTAGGTGGAGCAGATCTAGTTCGTCAAACGTTAGCTGAGAACTTCAATATTCAAACTAAATACTATGCGAAAGTCGATTTTCAATCATTTGAAAAAATTATTGATTCAATGTTTCCAAGCGGTGTCAAAATTGATGCTGAAAAAGATTTAAACTTAGATGGGGTGGACATTGCCAAAGGTAGCCAGAAGATGGATGGACACACACTGTTGCAGTATTCACGCTTTAGAAAAGATGAGGAAGGCGATTTCGGTCGTGTTCGCCGGCAACAACAAGTGATGACAGCTGTTATGGGACAATTAAAAAATCCTTTAGCGTTACTCCGTACTCCAGAATCTCTAGGTCGCCTAGTTGGCTATATGTCAACGGATGTTCCTACAACATTTATGCTGCAAAACGGCCCATCCTTAATGTTAAAAGGGGGCAGCGGGATTGAGCGCTTAACAATTCCAGTTGAGGGATCTTGGAGTAACCTAGATATTGATTACGCGGGTAGTGTTCTTCAAATTGACTTGGACACAAATAAATCAGCCGTTCAAAGTTTTCTGGGTCAATAAGTATTTTATTTAATTATGACCTGATTTATGCTATATTTATAGTACCGTGTAAAATTAGTGAAACGAGGTTACAAAATGAAAATTGCTATTGTGACAGATAGTACGGCTTATTTACCTGAGCGAATCAAGAACTCTTCTGATCTGTTTGTTATTCCTATACCTGTAATTCTGGATGGGAAGATTTATAATGAAGGAATTGATATCGAAGCTGATGAATATTACAGCTTGTTGAATAGTAGTAAAGAATTTCCGACAACTTCTCAACCTGCATTAGGTGAAGTGATTGAACTGTACAAAAAAATTGCTGCTAAAGGATATGATACAATTATTAGTATCCATCTCTCATCTGGAATTTCAGGATTTGTTAATACGTTATTTACGTTAACCGATTCGATCGAGGGCGTCACGCTTTATCCTTACGACTCTAAAATAACGAGTGTACCAATGGGACATATGGTCGAAGCTGCCTTGGATTTAGTGAAAGAAAATGCGAGTTTGGAAGAGATCTTTGCAAAATTAGACATCATTAGAGATAATACGTATGCTTATTTGATTGTTGATGATTTGAATAATCTAGTGCGCGGCGGTCGTTTAACCAATGGTGCGGCATTGATTGCTGGATTATTGAAAATCAAACCTATTTTGACTTTTGAAGATGGTAAGATCGTCCTCTTTGAAAAAATTCGTTCAACGAAAAAAGCATTTGCTCGTGCTGAGCAAATCATCGGTAAACGAGATGAAGAAATCGGTAGACCTGTGAAATTATATGTGATTCATGCAAACAATTTAGAAGTTGCCGAAGAAGAGAAAGCAAAGCTCCAAGAAAAATACCCAAATGCAATTATTGAAATTGGTCATTTTAATCCGGTTATCGGAACTCATTTAGGTGAAAAAGCTATTGCACTATGTATCTCAGCTCAGTAACTAAAGTATAGAATTTAAGGGTGAAATAAAGCTGTTAGCCAGTTTTATTTTATCCTTATTTTTTTGTTTCGTACTTTAGATGGATACCTTTTGATGACAATATTTGTTATGATTAAAAGAAGGAGGAGAAGTAAATGAAAAAATGTCGGGTTAAAAAGGCTACAGCTTTTGTTTTTTTAATGTGTAGCATGTTGGCTGTATTAAGTGGTTGTCAAAATATTAGAATGTTTTTTAAAGGGTTTGAAGAAAATTTTAAAGGATTAGAGATGTCGATCCAAACATATGATGAACAAAGTCAGCTGGTTGATCAAGTTGTCGGCAAATCAGTGAAAATTGAACGAGATGAGACATTTGACATTCAGGAAGGGGAAAATGAAAAAAAAGGCGATGTCATTCAAATCACCATCGGAAAACACTAGATGCATCATGTAGGATCTTCAATGATCATCAGTGAAACTGGGTTGGAAAACGTTTTTGAAAAGTATGCGAAGACGATAGATGTTGAAAACTTTGATCGAGGTGTCCCCTTCATCAATAGTATGGTCAATGACTTAAAAAATTCGTTTACTGGTAAGAAAAAAGTTGTCTTGATTCGCAGTCAAAACGGTACGCCATTAGCAACTTATGCAGGAGATAAAGTCTCAATGTATCAAACGGATGTCCCTAAGAGTACTGGGTTATTGATAGATGGAAAGTATTTATTTATTTATCGCTGTGATTACACCATTTATGATACAGATTTATTGACTTAACAACTGTATCTGTATCGTTCAACTAAAAAGAAATAGTGTGTTACAATAAAAAATAAATCATGCTATTTTAATCGATTATCGATAAAAAATAACGATTCAATAGTCATTTTCCTTTAAAAATAAGGTATACTTAAAGAAAAAGGAGGGCGAGTGGATGAATCTAATAGAAGAACGTTTGCAAAAAGAAAAAATGAAACAAGTTCAACTACTCGCAGCATATTACCAAGTGGTCAATCGTTTACCTCTTGGTAATAAGAGAGATCAGATGATTCGAGATATATTAGCTTGCAAAGATAAAATAAAAAAAATAAATCAGCAATTAACAGAATTAAATAAAAATGACTAATTAGTTTTCGGGTGTGCCTACTTACGTTCATTTAGGTAATTAAATAGTAAAATCCATTTATAAAGGAGTATATTTTGGTAATAGATTTTTTTACAGTATTACTCGCAGCTTTTGTTGTGGTTATGTATAGTTACTTGGGTTTGGTAAGAAGAAGTGTTTTGATCAAAAATGTTAAAAGAAAATTTATTTTTGGTGTAGTGATTGGATTCAGTTTGTTTATCTTGATCCTCTCTTTGATCAGCGAACAAACGGTCGATCAAAGAATTCGTAGTTTTCTTTCAATTTTGCTTGTTTTGAGTTTTTTACTGGATACAAAGGGTCTTTCAGATGATCGACTTATTTTAGGTCCATTTGATAAGAATGGCGTCATGTATCAAGATATCGAGAAAATGGCTTTATTACTTAAGAAAGAAGAAATCCGTTTAAATTATTTTAAAAATGGCCGGCGTGGTCCAATGATGACATTTTCAATTCCCTTAGAGGATTTATTAGCGTTTCTCTCTGAGCGTTTAAATGAAGAGACTGAAATCAGTATTTTAGTGGATGAAGAGAAATAAACGAGCAAAAGAGGAGAAAACAATATGTTTTTTTCAGTATTTATCAAAGTTGTGGAAACAAGTAGTCAATTTGAAAAGATTTTTTTAAATAATAGTTAATTTTAGTAGGTATTTCTTTAACTGTTTGCTATAATGTGCAGAGAAATTCTGAAAGGAAGTATTGTTGTGAATAAAGAAATAGAACAACGAATCGCTGAATTACGTGAAAAATATAAAGAATTGCCCCCGGAGAAAAAAGCCGAATGGGAACGTCATATAAAAAAGAGAAATTTTTTGAACTATAAAAAAATTGAATTGATCAAATCTGAGTTACTTCGTTTAGAAGCGCGTCGCGCTCAACTAGAACTGTGTGATAGAGAAAAAGAACTTGAATTAGTAGAGAAAAAGATTACCTGTAAAAAAGAAAAATTATTACGGTATTTAGGAAAACAGCTTAATCAATAGTGAATAAGGGGGATACGAGATGGAGTTTGTTTATTTAATTATTGTTTTTGCTTTTGCGATAACATTCTCAAATGTCTTCAATCGAATCGTTCCAATCATCCCTTTACCAATCGTACAAATAATCGTTGGGGTTTTAATTGGTTTGACAGATATCGGTCGGGAAATAACATTTGAACCAGAAATATTTTTAGTAATGATCATAGCACCATTGTTGTTCCGTGAAGGAGAACGAAACGATATTTCTGCTACTATGAAAAATTTTAGTGTTATTTTATTTTTAGCTTTCATTGGCGTTTTGATCACACTTGTAAGTGTGGGATGGGCTTTACATATGGTTATTCCTGCTTTGCCGATTGCAGCTTGTTTTGCTTTGGGTGCAGCACTTGGACCTACAGATGCAGTCGCTGTAGGTTCTTTATCTGGAAAAATCCAGATACCACCTAAAGCGATGCATATTTTAGAAGGCGAAGGCCTGATAAATGACGCATCTGGTGTTACTGCCTTTCAATTTGCGCTTGCAGCATTACTGACAGGCAGCTTCTCCGCTACAGATGCGGGAATTACGTTGATTGTTTCCAGCATCGGAGGTGCCATTGTAGGTGCTGCTTTGGTCATGATCAAGCGGCAAGTCGTGATGATTTTAGAAAAAGCTTCTGCAAGAGATGTAACTGGTTATTTGTTATTAGAGCTATTGTTGCCTTTTTTGGCATATATGGTTGCTGAACTTTTTCATGTTTCGGGAATTATTGCTGCCGTTGTGGCAGGGGTTATGCAAGCCGCTAGTTTTAAAAAGGTCTCATTATTCGAGGCAGAACTTTCAAACGTTTCTGAAAGCACTTGGGGTACTATTACATTTATGTTGAATGCATTAGTTTTTCTTTTTTTAGGAATAGAGTTATCACAAGTTTTTTCACCGATTTGGAATAGTGAAACGTATTCAAATAGTTTCTTAATGGTAGTTGTTCTGATTTTAAGCGTTACACTATTTGTTGCACGTTTTTTCTCGATTGTATTGATCTATAGTGTAAAGAATGGTTTGAAAAATGTTTGGCAGTCAATGAACGAAATGTTGATTCTAACATTTGGCGGAGTCAAAGGAACAGTTAGTTTAGCGACGATTTTCATCTTGCCTTTAACTATCAATGGGCAAGATTTTCCTGAACGATCCTTACTTTTATTTATTACAGCGTGTGTAATCTTAGTTACATTAGTTGGCGGCATTCTTGTTTTGCCATTTTTAACTGAGTCTGATGAGGTAGAAAGTACCAATATTCAAGGTATTACTTTGTTGCAAGAAGTTATGGAGAGACTTAAAAAGATAAATCATGAAGATCCTCATGTCGAAATGAATGTTGTCATTGAGAATTACCAAGACCGTGTGAAAGAATTATATACAGAGCAATTGCCTTCGGATCAGAGACAAGAGGTACAGGAATTAAGGGCACTGATTGTTTCGATTGAGCGTGACGGTTTAGAAGAAAGCTTCCGCCAAAAAGAAATTGGGATTGAAGGTTATCGACTTTATGAACGCCTGATTTCAAGGATGGAACGTTCTATTGCAAGGCAGCTTTTGTCTATTATTGGTTTTTGGTTGCTCTTTGTTCGTCAAATCATTGCATTTTTTGTTCATCCTAATTTATTGTTTGCCAAAAAAGATGAAGAGAATCGACGAGAATATCAAAAAGAAGAATTAGAAAATGTTCGACAAGTCTTTTTACAAAATACAGAAGTTATTTTAAAAAGTTTAGATAATTTAAAAGGTGTTTATGATGATGAAATCATACAATTCTTTATTGAGGGGCGTTTACAATTTGCTCATAGATTAGAAGATGGAACTTTTATTGATTCATTTATCGTACGATCTCAGTCCAACTATGTTAAGGAACTTTTGATTGGGTATCAAGAAGAACGTAGAATGATCGATGAATATGAGCTTTCTGAAAAAATAACTTCTTTTGAAGCAAATGAATACCGTAAAAATGTTAATTTATTAGAATCATATTCAATCAATGATGTTTCCAGTACCATTCCATTGAGAAAATTGACAAGAGAATTAAAAAAAGAAGCAGACCAAGAAAACTAGCTTCTTTTTTTTACTTTTATTTGTTACAATAGGCAGGATGAAAAGGGCGTGAGCATATGAATGAGTTAAAAGTAAATGAATTGACCAAAACATATGGAGAGAAGACATTATTTGATCATATTTCTTTCCATATTCATGATAAAGACCGGATTGGTTTAATCGGGACAAATGGAACGGGGAAAACGAGCTTATTAAATATTTTGGCAGGTAAGGATAGCGGTGATGGGGATATTGAATCCATTCAACAAGCGAATGATTATCAAATAGGCTACCTTTCTCAAGATCAGGAGTTTGACCCTGATTTAACCGTGGTAGAAGCTGTTTTTCAGGGAGATACACCTATTATTCAAGCGGTAAAAAACTACGAATTGGCGTTACTTGCTTTGGCTGAAGATGGTCTTAGCGAAGTTGCACAAAAACAATATGCACAAGCAGAAGAACGTATGAATAAAGAAGATGCTTGGACTGCTGATACTGATGCCAAAATTATTTTACAAAAATTAGGCATAGAAACGTTACATAAAAAAATTGGTGAGTTATCCGGTGGGCAAAAGAAACGTGTTAGTCTAGCTCAAGTATTGATAGAATCACCAGATCTACTATTACTTGATGAACCGACCAACCACTTAGATTACGAAGCAATCAGTTGGCTTGAAAGCTTTTTAAATGGTTATCGCGGGGCAATTTTAATGGTAACTCATGACCGTTATTTCTTAGATCGAGTAACAAACCGAATTTTTGAATTGTCTTTTGGGAAGTTATATGAATATAAAGGGAATTATGAAGCTTATATTATTGCTAAAGCAGAACGTGAGCGTGTTGGTGTTGAACAAGAAGAAAAAAGAAAACAACTTTACAAACAAGAACTAGAGTGGATGCGTGCTGGCGTAAAAGCACGTGGGACTAAACAACAAGCGAGACAAGACCGCTTCCATGATCTTAAAGAAAACCTTCATCAAGTCAATCAAAAAGGGCAATTGGAAATAGATGTTGCGACACAAAGATTGGGTAAAAAAGTTTTAGAAATCAAAGATGGAAGTTACGGAATCGAACATAAAACACTTTTAAAAGAATTTGACTTACTTGTTCAAGCAAAAGATCGCATTGGTATTACTGGGAAGAATGGTGCTGGAAAATCGACACTATTAAATATTTTAGCTGGGCGTTTACCTTTGGATAGTGGGATGTATTCGATTGGAGAAACAGTTAATCTTGCATACTATACACAGCAAAATGAAGCAATGGATCCGAATCAACGCATGATTTCATATTTACAAGATGCAGCAGAGCAAGTGCAAAGAACAGATGGAACAAGTATTGGGGTCGCCGAACTACTGGAACGATTTCTGTTTCCACGATTTATGCATGGTACAATCATCGGCAAACTTTCTGGTGGTGAAAAACGCCGCTTATACTTGTTAAAACTATTGATTGGTCAACCAAATGTGTTATTATTGGACGAACCGACAAATGATTTAGATATTGATACTTTAACAATATTAGAAGATTATATTCAAACATTTAAAGGGGCTGTGATCGCTGTTTCTCATGACCGTTATTTTCTTGATAAAACAATGGATAAGTTATTAGTTTTTCAAGGAGAAGGTCAAATCACAACCTATTTTGGTTCAATGAGTGAGTATCTTACTACAAATAAAGAGCAATCGAAAAAGTTAGTTAAAACTGAAACAAAACCACTTAAAGAAACTGAAAAAAAAGCAAAGACCAAATTAACCTACATGGAACAAAAAGAGTGGGCATCAATTGAAGATGACATAGCAAAACTTGAAGAACGTTCAGATCAACTTACACAAGAGATGAATCATCAAGGAGATGACTTCACAAAATTACAAGAGCTTCAGTCAAGCTTGTCCATAGTGGAACAAGAACTTGAAGAAAAAATGGAACGTTGGGAATATTTGAGTGAATTTGCAGAAAATTAGGAGGCAGTAACTATGGAAGAAGCATATTTAGCATTAGGCCGTAAGATTTTAGAGGAAGGTCATTTGAAAGAAGATCGCACTGGAACAGGTACAAAAAGTATTTTTGGACATCAAATGCGTTTTGATCTGACAAAAGGATTTCCTTTGTTAACGACTAAGCGAGTGCCGTTTGGTTTAATTAAAAGCGAGCTTTTATGGTTTTTAAATGGTGATACGAACATCCGCTATCTCCTGCAACATAACAATCACATATGGGATGAATGGGCTTTTGAACGTTATATCAAAAGTGATGAATACCAAGGTCCTGATATGACAGACTTTGGTCGTCGTGTTCTTGTTGATGAAGAATTTAAGAAAAGCTATGAAAAAGAACATAAAGAATTCTGTAATAAAATTTTATCGGATGATATTTTTGCTGAGAAACATGGTGAACTAGGCAATATTTATGGAGCTCAGTGGCGCCATTGGGAAACCAAAGACGGTAGTTTCATCGATCAACTAAAAAATGTTATTGAAATGATAAAAAAAACGCCTGATTCAAGACGTCTGATCGTGTCTGCTTGGAATCCAGAAGATGTTCCATCAATGGCTTTGCCGCCGTGTCATACAATGTTTCAATTTTATGTGAATGATGGTAAACTAAGTTGCCAGCTGTATCAACGCAGTGGAGACGTTTTTCTAGGTGTTCCTTTCAACATTGCCAGTTATGCTTTATTAACGCATTTAATTGCTCATGAAACAGGTTTAGAAGTAGGCGATTTCGTGCATACATTAGGAGATGCACATTTATATACCAACCATGTTGATCAAATGAATGAACAACTTACTCGAGAGATTCGATCTTTTCCAACGATAAAATTGAATCAAGAAAAAAAATCTGTTTTTGATTTTGATATGGAAGATATTGTTATAGAAGGATATGATCCGCATCCAGCAATCAAGGCACCGATTGCCGTTTAATTTGAAAGGAGTTTCCTGATGCTAGCAGCCATATGGGCACAAGATGAAAAAGGGACGATCGGTAAAGAAAATCGATTACCTTGGCATTTGCCAAATGATCTGAAATTTTTTAAGCAAATGACTGAAGACAACACGATTGTTATGGGAAGAAAAACTTTTGAGGGAATGGGAAGCCGCCCACTGCCGAATCGTCAGACGATTGTCCTGACAAGAGACAAAGGATACCGTGCAAAAGGGGTCATTGTATTTCATACGATTGATGAAGTTCTAGATTACGCTAAAACTTTTGCTGGGATTACATTTATTGCAGGTGGTTCAGCAGTGTATGAGGACTTTTTACCTTATTGTGATGTGCTGTATCGTACAGTGATTCATCATATATTTGATGGTGATACGAAATTTCCAACTGTTGCTTGGGATGATTGGACATTAATCAATTTAAGTGAAGGATCTAAGGACGAAAAAAATAGTTATGATTATCAGTTCGAGACATATCAGCGTAAAGTAGCAGCTGATTAAAACGTTAATGAGGCTTATTCGGAGGAATAACAAAAAAACATACTATTGCTAGTATGTTTTTTTGTTATTTAAATATGATTGCGGTATAAACCAACAACTTTACCTAAAATACTCACATTACTTAAAATAATTGGATCTAGCGCATCATTTTCAGGTTGTAAACGAATATGATCTATCTCTTTAAAAAATCGTTTGCAAGTAGCTTCATCTTCATCAGTCATAGCAATGACGATGTCACCATTTGATGCAGAGCTTTGTTTACGGACAATTACTTGATCACCATCCAAAATCCCTGCGTTGATCATACTTTCACCTCTGATAGTCAGCATAAACAGAGCATTTTCTTCTGCTTTTAAATCAGGAGGAAGAGGGAAGAAATCAGAAGCTTCTTCTACAGCTAAGATAGGTTCCCCAGCGGTAACAACTCCGAGCATCGGGATAACTGTTGGTTTAACACCAATTTTATCCAGGCCGTCCGCTGTTAATTCAATTGCTCTTGGTTTAGTGGGATCACGTAAAATCAACCCTTTTTTTTCTAAACGGGCTAAGTGTCCATGAACAGTAGATGTTGAAGAAAGATCAACCGCCTTACCAATTTCTCTAACGGTCGGGGGATAGCCTTTCAGTTCGACTTGTTCGTATATATATTTTAAAACCTCAACTTGCCTTGTGTCTGTACGTTTCACCAAAACCCGCACCTTCTTTCAATTTATAATTTTAGTGTACCATAGTTTTATATAGGAATCAAACAGGCGTTCGTATTTTTTTGAAATAAGTACTGTTAGGGCAATTTTTGTATAGAATAGGCAGTTTTGTTTCTTTTTTATCTAAGAATATAGTTGTATTTTTTGTGTGCATCTTATAAGATAGACATGGAATGTAAACTTGTCTAGCTATATGGGGTAGCAATAAGCTCGATTTTTTATAATAATAGAATATGACTGCGAAAAAGTATTACAGAACTATTTTTATCTGAGCGCTGAGCGAGCCTATCTAGTTTTTAAAATAAGGAGGTATGACTATGTTATCGTCTGAAAAAATGAACCGAATCAATGAACTTGCTAAAAAGGCAAAAGAAGGTGAATTGACTGAGAAAGAAAAAGCAGAACAAAAAGTACTTCGTCAAGAATATTTAGCTGCTTTTCGCGGTGGTATGCGTCATCATATCGAGGGAATGAAAGTGGTTGATCCTAAAGGAAATGATGTAACGCCAGAAAAATTGAAAGAGATCCAGAAAGCTAAAGGATTGCACAACAGGAAATAATTTTAGTTTTTTTTACTAAAAGTAATTGCTTTCATAAACGAAATACGATAAAATATAGTTAATAAAGGTAAAAAAAACCTAAATAGGAGATGATTTTTTTGTTCGACAACACTGATCAGTTAGGCGTCAATACAATTCGCACACTAAGTATCGAAGCAGTACAAAAAGCAAATTCAGGACATCCTGGATTACCAATGGGTGCTGCACCTATGGCCTATGCGCTTTGGACAAAGCATTTAAAAGTAAATCCAAAAACATCAAGAAATTGGGTAGATAGAGACCGCTTCATTCTATCTGCTGGTCATGGTTCTGCAATGTTGTATAGTCTGCTTCATTTAGCAGGATACGGTGTATCGATGGATGATCTGAAAAGTTTCCGTCAATGGGATAGCAAAACACCCGGACATCCTGAAGTTCATCATACAGATGGTGTTGAAGCAACGACTGGTCCTTTAGGACAAGGCATTGCAATGGCTGTTGGTATGGCAATGGCTGAAGCGCATACTGCTGCGACTTATAATCGTGATAGCTTTCCAGTAATCGATCACTATACTTATGCACTATGTGGTGACGGTGATCTGATGGAAGGTGTTTCGCAAGAAGCTAGTTCAATGGCCGGACATATGAAGCTAGGTAAGCTGATCGTGTTATATGATTCAAATGATATCTCATTAGATGGACCAACATCAAAAGCATTTACAGAAAATGTTGGGGCTCGCTACGAAGCATATGGTTGGCAACATATCTTAGTGAAAGATGGTAATGATTTAGAAGAAATTTCAAAAGCAATCGAAGCAGCAAAAGCTGAATCCGATAAACCAACATTGATAGAGGTCAAAACAGTTATCGGTTATGGCGCTCCAAAAGAAGGAACATCTTCTGTTCATGGCGCACCAATCGGAGCAGAAGGAATTACTGCTGCTAAAGCCGTTTATGGTTGGGAATATCCTGATTTTACAGTTCCAGAAGAAGTTGCTGCTCGTTTTAAAGAAACAATGGTAGACGAAGGCGGAAAAGCCGAAGACAAGTGGAATGAAATGTTTGCCAATTACACAAGAGAGCATCCTGAATTGGCTAAACAATTCAAACAAGCCTTCTCTGATGAGCTTCCTGAAAATTGGGATAGTGAACTACCAACTTATGAAGTAGGTTCAAGCGCAGCTAGTCGAGTAACGAGCAAAGAAACAATTCAAGCAATTTCTAAGGCTGTACCAGGTTTCTGGGGCGGTTCTGCTGATTTATCTGCTTCAAATAATACAATGGTCGCAGCTGAAAAAGATTTTGAGCCGGGACAATATGAAGGCCGCAATATTTGGTTTGGTGTCCGTGAATTTGCAATGGCGGCAGCAATGAATGGCATTCAATTACATGGAGGAAGCCGTGTTTATGGCGGAACATTCTTTGTTTTCACAGACTACTTACGTCCTGCGGTCCGCTTAGCAGCAATCCAAAATACGCCTGTAACCTATGTGTTAACACATGATTCTGTCGCTGTAGGTGAAGATGGACCAACGCACGAGCCTGTTGAACAATTAGCAAGTATTCGTTGTATGCCAGGTGTCCAAGTGATTCGTCCAGCCGATGGTAACGAAACAGTTGCAGCATGGAAGATTGCTATGACAACAAAAAATGCTCCAACAGTGTTAGTTCTAAGTCGTCAAAACTTACCTGTTATTGAAGGAACAAAAGAACATGCAGGAGAACTTGTCCAAAAAGGCGCTTATGTAATTTCGAAGCAAAAAGGCGAAAAACCAGAAGGTATCTTAATTGCAACTGGTTCAGAAGTTAATTTAGCGATTGAAACCCAAAAAGCTTTAGCAGAACAAGGAAAAGATGTTTCGGTTGTTTCAATGCCTAGTTTTGATTTGTTTGAAAAACAATCGGCGGAATACAAAGAGTCAGTTTTACCTAAAGCTGTGACCAAACGAGTAGCAATTGAAGCTGCTTCACCATTTGGCTGGGAACGGTATGTTGGAACTGAAGGCACAACTGTAACGATTGATCACTTTGGTGCTTCTGCCCCTGGAGATCTAGTCTTGAAAGAATTTGGTTTTACCGTGGATAATGTAGTTTCAAAATATAATAGTCTATAAAAATAAAAAACAGAAATTCACGAGTTGTGAATTTCTGTTTTTTTATTTTTTAAATTAAGAATTTTATATTATCTTTTTATAGATAAAAGGTATTGATAAGATGGTAAGAAAACCTAGAATGACCAATTTGAAATTTTTATTTTCTCCTGTTTTAGGAAGATTTTTTGTTGTTTTACCAATTGGTTTGGTATTTATCGTAGTATCAGAAGAAGCTGTTTTTTCTGGAATAGTAAATGAGACGGTTTCACTGTAATCATCCCCAAGATAGGCAGTGATAGTTAGCACAGTGCCTGGAGCAAGGGGGGCTTCTTTATATGAAAAATAGCCGTTTTCATCACTCATTACACGCGCTTGTCCCATAGTAGTTGGCATCGTAAGTCCAACAGCTGCATGAGGAGCAGTTTTTCCACTGAGGGTTCCTGTGTCATGATCATAAGATAAATCACTGATTGTTAAGGTGGCAGCTTTCGTCGGGATTGTATAACTGATCTCTTCACCAGAAGCCCCGTTTAAATAAGCAATAAACATGACTTCCTGACCAGAAGAAAATTGACCTACAAACGAAAAGTTCCCATTCTTATCTGTTGTTGTTAAGCCATCTACTTTTGGACTTTTATTAGCAGAAAGAGTAGCATAAATTTCAGCACCAGGAGCAGTTTTACCTGAAACAGTTTTAGTTGCAAAATCATAAGATAAATTTGAAATTGTTAACGAAGGATCATTCGGAATAATAAAAGTAGTCGGTTCACTAAGTACGTCATTTAGTTGTGCGGTAAGGCTTATTTTTCTTCCTGTATCAAAAAGGTGATTAATGGAAAAATGTCCATTATTGTCAGCTTCCGCTGTCGCACTTGGTTCCGCAATTCCGTTTGAATCATAAACAATTGTAGCGTAAACTGTAGCTCTTGGAGCGGTTTTACCTGAAATAGTTTTAGATACAAAATCATAGGATAAACTTGAAATAGTCAAACTAGAATCGGCTGAATTTCTATTTTCGCGTGAACTCTCAGTCGAATTTTCAGTTTTTTTCGTTTTAGACTCTGCAGAAGAAGTTGATTGCTCTTCAGATACTGCTTCAGATGTTACAGGAATATTACTGGAATTTTCTTCAGAACTTGTAATTGTTTCTCCCAAACTGATAGTAGGTAACACTGTTAAACCGACTAATAATGTGCTTATACCCAACCATATTGCCATTTTTTTCATTTTATTCACTCCACTTAAAGTTTTTTGTAATCATTACGTAATAATTGTAACGTAAAAGAAAAGTATTGCAATCGTTTTATAGACATTTAAAAAAACTTAATAATTGCGGGACAAAGGTATTTATCTAAAAAAAACGTCCGAATAATAGACACTAAGTAAACTGTATAAAACAAATATAGGTTTGGTTAATAAAACAAAAATTTCAACTGGGTTACGCCTGTTTTAAAACTTCAAATTTCAAGAGTTAATAATTGTTTATAAGAAAGACCCCGAGTAGAATGATGGTACGATGTTCTAATTGAGGAGGAACAAATGAATGGACGAGATTAAAACAAGAAGTAGTAGACACCAGCAAAAAGAGCATAAAAATAGACGTATGCGTCTGACCTCTATGGTAGGGACTTCATTAGTATTTCTTCCAATTGCAGGTAATTTATTACCACTAGGAGTTCAAGCAACTGAAGTTGAAACGCAAAGCGAAGTTTCTCAACAAGCATTTATTGATTCTATTGGATATTCAGCTTCTTCCGTAGCTGATGCCAATGACTTATATGCCTCTGTTATGATTGCACAAGCATTGTTAGAAAGCAGTTACGGTACGTCAGGCCTAGCCGCTGCACCTAATTACAATTTATTTGGTGTGAAGGGCAGTTATGGTGGTCAAACAGTTTATATGCCTACATTAGAGTATTTAAATGGCGAATGGGTGACAGTGACGGAACCTTTTAGAAGTTATCCATCATATACTGAATCATTTCAGGATCATGCGAATGTCCTAAGAACAACCATAGCCTCCAGCGGTAATTACCATTATTCAGGCGTGTGGAAAAGTAATACGTCTAGTTATATGGATGCTACAGCAGCACTAGCTGGACGTTATGCAACGGATCCTAATTATGCAAGCAAATTGAATTGGTTAATTTCTGCTTATGGTTTAACAGCTTATGACAGTGGAAGCACTGGATCATTTGTGACAAATGATAATTCAACGACGGACCAATCAACGATTGGTCAAAGTAGCACAACTACCACTGCTCAATCTTACACTGTAGCCTCTGGAGATACTCTATGGGGGATTGCTGAAAAGTTCGGCATTTCTGTGGATCAACTTATGGCATCAAACGGCATAACTGCTGAATTAATTACTGTTGGGCAAGTATTACAAGTCGTATAAAATAAAGCTAGCAACATTTTGTCATCTCAATGACTTTTTGTTGTTAGCTTTATTTTTTATCGTTTACCTGATCGCAATTCTTCTAAACGCCGTTGACGATTTTTCGTAAGATCTTTTATTCTTGGTCTAGGTAAAATGTCTTCAGGCACTGTTCTTGAATTCCTTATGTGAGTGTTGGAATCATCAATATCAAAATGAGTTAAATAATCAATAACTTCACGAACAATTTGAGTGGGAGTAGAAGCGCCTGCCGTTACAGCGATTTGCTCAACATCAGCCAACCAGTTAGGGTCTATTTGTGAAACATCAGAGATTCTGTGCGCTGGAACTCCAGCTTGTTCAATAGAAACTTGCGCTAATCGATTACTGTTATTACTTTTCGGATCACCAACAACAATTGTTAAATCACAACCTTGAGCTTGTTCAACGACCGCTTCTTGACGAACCTGGGTCGCTTTACAAATATCTTTGTGAATCACCACATGAGGGTATTTCTCCTGAATGGAATCCATCAAGTCACTAACATCCCATTGACTCATAGTTGTTTGATTGGTCACAAAGATTTTATCAGCATCCAGCTGTAAATTCGCAATATCAGATAAATTAGCAACTAAATGAACATGTTCGGGTGAAACACCAATCGCGCCTTCAGGTTCCGGGTGATTTTTTTTTCCAATATAAATAATTTCATAACCTTCTGCAACTTTTTCAGCGATTAATTCGTGTGTAATCATCACATCAGGACACGTTGCATCAATAACAGTCAAACCTTTTTTGATAGCTAACTCTTTTACTTTTGGTGAAGTGCCATGCGCTGTGAAAATAACTGTTCCCTGATCGACTTGGGATAGAATCTCTTCACGGTTATTACCATCTAATGTATGGATTCCGATGCTTTCAAAGGCGTCTGTTACGTGTTTATTGTGAACGATCATACCTAAAATATAGATTGGACGTGGTAAGCTTTCATCAAGAGACGCGTTTCTAGCAATAACCATTGCATCAACAACTCCGTAACAATAGCCACGGGGACTAATATTTTTAATTTTCATAAGGGAATATACTCCTATTTACGATTTTTAAGTCTTCTCTACTATACACTATTTTTGTTAAATTTGTTTAAAGAGTATAGTCCAAGTAGGGAATAGTAGCAAAATGATAGCCAGATAAGATCATATGAGCTATTATAAATACAAGAAAGTTTTTACGTATTCGAATAACAAAATGGAGGAATGGATCATGACTCAAATTTTTAATTCTGTTACCGAATTAATAGGGAAGACTCCTATTGTAAAGTTAGGACACATTGTCCCTGATGGAGCCGCTGATATTTTTGTGAAACTGGAATTTTTTAATCCGGGCGGAAGTGTAAAAGATCGAATTGCATTAAGTATGATCGAGAAAGCTGAAAAGACCGGTCAACTTAAAGCGGGCGATACCATCGTGGAACCAACTAGTGGAAACACTGGTATCGGTTTAGCAATGGTCGGAGCTGCCAAAGGGTATAAGGTAATTATTGTTATGCCGGATACGATGAGTGTTGAACGTAGAAAATTAATGCAGGCATACGGCGCTGAGTTATTGCTTACTCCAGGTTCTGATGGCATGAAAGGAGCAATCGCTAAAGCATCCGAATTATCAGAAAAAGACGGCTACTTTATGCCGATGCAATTTGATAATCCAGCTAATCCAGAAGCTCATGAAAAAACAACTGGTAAAGAAATACAAGATGTTTTTGGGCCAGCAGGGTTAGAAGCGTTTGTAGCTGGAGTGGGAACTGGTGGAACGATTACTGGAGTTGGTAAAGAACTGAAACGAGTTTATCCGAAAATTTCAATAGTTGCAGTTGAACCGACTGAGTCACCTGTTTTAGAAGGTGGAACTCCGGGTCCGCATAAAATACAAGGAATCGGCGCAGGTTTCATACCCAAAGTATTAGACACAGATATCTATGGAGAGGTCATTGCAGTGGCTAGTGAAGATGCAATGGAAACTGCTCGTCAATTAGCAATGCAAGAAGGGCTGCTCGTTGGGATATCAGCTGGAGCTGCGGTACATGCCGCTATTCAAGTCGCGAAAAAATTAGGACCAGGTAAAAAAGTATTGACTGTTATTCCTGACAATGGTGAACGTTACTTGTCAACAGCGCTTTATAATTTTCCAGAATAATAAGATTGTAAAAGGGAAGCGTAAAATTACGGTTTCCTTTTTTTGTATATATAATCAACCAAAAAGTGTGTAATAATTATATTATTTTTAAAAATTGGTGTTAAACCTGATATTTCCTAGGGTATTTACGTAATTATTCTTGTCAATATAGATTAGAAATAGTATCATTTAGGAAAGAAGACTGGGAGGGGAAACAAATGGACAATGTATTGGTAAAAAATGCACTTGAAGAGTTAAAAGAAGCCAATATTCGTATTACTCCTCAAAGGTATGCAATTTTGGAATATCTAATTGAGAATCATAGCCATCCAACAGCCGATGAAATTTATCGTTCACTAGAAGATCGTTTTCCGAATATGAGTGTTGCAACTGTTTATAATAATTTACGTTTGTTTACTGACATTGGTTTTGTTCAAGAGATGAATTATGGTGATGCATCTAGTCGCTTTGATTTCAGCTCTAAAAAACATTACCATGCCATCTGTCAGAATTGTGGTAAAATCGTCGATTTTCATTATCCAGGTTTGGAAGATGTTGAAATGGCGGCGAGTAAATTGACGGGCTTTGAAATTAATGAACATAGATTAGAATTATATGGTCTGTGTCCAGACTGTCAAAAAGCAAAAAAAGAATGAAATGAGGGGTAAAATGAAATCAATCAATACAGATAAAGCACCGAAAGCAATTGGTCCTTATGTACAGGGAAACATTGTAAATGGTTTGTTATTTGCCTCAGGTCAAGTTCCATTGAGTCCTGAAACTGGCGAAGTTGTTGGTACTACGATTGAAGAACAAGCCGAACAAGTTCTTAAAAATATTGCTGCGATTTTAGAAGAAGCAGGTAGTGACTTTGATCATGTTGTCAAAACCACATGTTTTTTAAAGAATATGAACGATTTTGTAGCATTCAATGAAGTTTATGCAAAAGCCTTTACCAATCAATTACCTGCGCGTTCTGCTGTAGAAGTAGCCCGTTTACCTAAAGATGTTCTTGTTGAAATAGAAATTATAGCTTCAATAAATCAATAGCAACTTATTTTCACAAGCTGAGAAATTAACGTTTCTCAGCTTTTTTTGTTGGAAAGACAGTGTTTAGAAGTGTTTATATAGTTAATTTGATGAAAATAAGGTTAAAAATAGACAAGTTTGTGAAAAAATAAGTTTTCGATTCACAAGCAAAGAACTCGAATATGGCTTTCTACTTTGTTATATTTTTAGTATACCAATAGATTCATAATGAGTTCATTGGTGAAAAATTTAACTTGAAAGAAGGGATTTACAAAATGAAAGTCGTAGTCGTAGGATGTACGCATGCAGGAACAGCTGCAGTCAAAAGTATTTTAACAAATCACCCAAATGCGGAGGTAACCGTTTATGAACGAAATGATAATGTATCGTTTCTATCATGCGGAATTGCTTTATACGTTGGAGGAGTAGTGAAGGAGGCTAGCAGCTTATTCTATTCAAGTCCTGAAGAACTAGCGTCTCTTGGTGCTACAGTTAAAATGGAACATGAAGTCGAAACAATCGATGTTGATCATAAAACAGTAACTGCAAAAGATTTACACACTGGTGTTGAAGAAACGGTGTCATACGATAAATTAGTTATGACAACAGGTTCTTGGCCAATCATTCCGCCAATTAAAGGAATTGAAGCAGAAAATATTTTATTATGTAAAAACTTTAACCAAGCGAATGTCATTATCGAACGTGCAAAAGATGCGAAAAAAGTTGTCGTTGTAGGTGGCGGATATATTGGTATCGAGTTAGTTGAAGCTTTTGTAGAGTCAGGAAAAGATGTTACACTGATCGATGGATTAGACCGTATTTTAAACAAATATTTAGACAAGCCCTTTACAGATGTTTTGGAAAAAGAACTTGTGGATCGTGGCGTAAAGTTAGCACTAGGTGAGAATGTTCAAGAATTCAAAGCTGATGCAAGCGGACATGTGAATAAAGTAATTACACCTAGCCAAGAATTTGAAGCGGATATGGTCATCATGTGTGTTGGATTCAGTCCTAATACAACATTGCTTAAAGATAAAGTAGATATGCTACCAAACGGAGCTATCGTTGTAGATAAATATATGAGATCAAGCAATCCTGATATTCTTGCCGCAGGTGATAGTGCAGTTGTACACTATAATCCAAGTAATACAACGAATTATATTCCGCTAGCGACAAATGCTGTTCGCCAAGGAATGTTAGTTGGTTATAACTTAACAGAACAAAAATTAGCTTACCGCGGAACGCAAGGGACTTCTGGATTATACTTGTTTGGTTGGAAAATTGGATCGACGGGTGTTACTTTAGAAAGTGCAAAAATGAACAACTTAGATGTTAGTGCAACACAATTTGAAGACAACTATCGTCCGGAATTCATGCCAACGACTGAAAATGTCATGATGGAATTAGTCTATGAAAAAGGGACAAATCGTATCGTCGGGGGACAATTGATGTCTAAATATGATATTACTCAATCAGCTAATACTCTATCATTAGCTGTTCAAAATGAAATGACAGTTGAAGATCTTGCCTTATCAGATTTCTTCTTCCAACCGCATTTTGATCGTCCTTGGAACTATTTAAACTTGTTAGCACAAGCTGCATTAAAAGATATTGCTCATAATTAATTGATTAGAAAAACTAGAGGTGAATGCAGGTTCACTTCTAGTTTTTTTCAGTACTCAATCGTTAATCTTGCCTTTTAATTTGATTTTTGAGATGCTTAATGCGTCAAATTAAATGAGGTGTTAGAAAATGAAGAAAAAACAGAAAAGTGAGTGGTTGATTCGCTCGTTGTACGCGTTGATAGGTGTAGCAATTTTATCTTTTGGAGCAGCAACGTTACGGATTGGCCAAGTAGGATTAGACCCCTACACAGCAGCGAATATCGGAATAGGGGAGAGTTTAGGCTTATCTTTAGGGGTGTATCAACTAATCATCAATATAGTTATTTTGGGGTTAGTTTTTGTTTTCGGAAGAAAATATATTGGTCTTGGAACAGTGATTAATATGGTTCTAACTGGTTTTTTTATTGATTTTTATACATGGCTATATTCAACCTTTGTCACAATAAAAATCAATCTATTTACTCAAGGACTGCTGCTTATTTTAGGTGTATTGATATTTACTTTTGGTGCATCGTTTTACATGTCAGCCAAAATTGGCAATGCTCCATATGATGCCATTGCCCCTATTATCGTAGAACGTACTAAAGCTCAATATCGTATAGTAAGGATCATACAAGATATCTTTTTCGTGATTTTAGCTTTTATTTTTGGCGGACCAGTTGGTCTAGGAACTGTGATTAATGCATTTTTCACTGGTCCTCTAATTGATTTTTGGAATAAAAAAGTCAGTGAACCAATCATTGAAAAAAGTGTAAAAGAAAAACTGTGATTTGACAGTTAAATAGATCAATAATAAAAAACAAAGATTATTCATTTTCTTTGTTTTTTTATTTACTTTTATTCGTTGGCAAAGAGTGACTCTGGAATGGGAAGGAAGCGCTTTCTGTTATTTTAAATCAAAATGAGATATTAATTGAATAATAGATCGCGGATGTAATGCCTTATTTTTATTATAAAATAATTAATAAATAAAAATCGTTTATACGTTGTTAAATAAGCTTTTACGCTTGTTTTTCTTGCCGTTTTCATTTAATTATTATAAGTATATAAAAAAATAATAAGCATTTTCAATACATATCATTTCCAAAAATATTATAAAGGTTATAAAATCTGTAGGTAGAAGCTTAATTAAGTTATGTTGCTCACGATTTAAGAAAGGAGAGTGTCAATTTTTTTAAAAGCTTCTAGTTGTTCGTTATGTGGTATCAGTTTGATTGCAAGAGGAGGATAATTATGAAAGATGATAAGCAAAAAAAGAAAAGCACTAATAAATCAAAAAAACAGAATAAATATCGCGCATTATCATTAGTGTTAACAAGTAGTCTAGTTATTGCACCATTGACTGTTCCCTTGACATTTTATTTGCCAGGAGGAATTACTGCTTCCGCTGCTATATTAGATGCTGAAATCCTATCTAATATAACAAGTTCAAACGATAGTGGAACTACTACTGCCAACCGTTTTGCAGCAGATGGCGCTACAAAAAATGTCAATTTTTCAATTTCTGGTAGTGAGTTAGTTGGTGGTTCTGTTATCACAAGCGGCACAAAGCAAGCAGTTTTATCCATTCCAACCGAATTAAATGGACGTGTTTCTACAAATGGACCGGCTCAGATTGATACAAATATTACTTTAACTGTAGGGGACCTAACATTTTTAACGGGAACATTAGATGCTGTTAACACACTATCTAATTTGTTAACTGATATTGTTGATGGTTCCTTAGGTAGTTTAACTGGTGTTACATTGAATTTAACTGAAGTTAATCAAAAAATCGATGCGTTAAATAATCTTGAAAATTTTGGTAGTGCGCAATTTAGTTCTACTGCTGTTCTTTCTCCTGACGGTAAATATATTCAAGCCAATATTGATGATGGCTTAGGTTTAGTTTTAGCTCAGAATGTTTCAACACTTTTACAAGATTTGCAAGCTGCCGTTACTGCTTTAGAGGCAGAGGGTAGCGGAATTGGTAGTAATATAGTTGCTGCAGCCATTAACGCTGCGCTACTTCCAGTTAAAGGCACAGTGAATACAGCTATTAACGTGGCATTACCGTTAGTCGGTCTTGGCGGAGCGGGGGTCAACCAACTGGCTGATGCTTCTGTATTAGGATCTACAACAATCAATATCCCAACAACTGTTGTTAGTCCAACAAGCTTATCTCAAAACTTAGATGCTAGATTTGTTGGTACTGTTATAAAAGCTGATACTATTGATGTTAGTTTGATCAATACGGCTAATGGGGTTTCTGATATCTATTACGCTGGTAACGCAGTAGTGATAGCGCCTCCAGTAGTAACAAATACAACAGGTACCTCAGCAACGGGTTATACAGTAACAGGTACAGCGACAGCTGGAAATACTGTTGAAATTCGCAATACAGGTGGAACTGTAATCGGAACTGGTACAGCAGATGGAAGTGGTAACTTCAGTATTACTATTCCACAAGGCCAAGCAACAGCTAATGAGCCATTAACTGCAGTTGCCAAATCTGGATCAGACGAAAGTACACCAACACCATTTACAACACCAGCAGATGCAGTAGTAGTAGCACCGCCAGTAGTAACGAATACAACAGGTACCTCAGCAACGGGTTATACAGTAACAGGTACAGCGACAGCTGGAAATACTGTTGAAATTCGCAATACAGGTGGAACTGTAATCGGAACTGGTACAGCAGATGGAAGTGGTAACTTCAGTATTACTATTCCACAAGGCCAAGCAACAGCTAATGAGTCATTAACTGCAGTTGCCAAATCTGGATCGGATGAAAGTACGCCAACATCATTTACCACGCCTGCAGATGCAGTAGTAGTGGCACCGCCAGTAGTAACAAATACAACAGGTACCTCAACGACGGGCTATACAGTAACAGGTACAGCGACAGCTGGAAATACTGTTGAAATTCGTAATACAGGTGGAACGGTAATTGGAACGGGTACAGCGGATGGTAGCGGTAATTTCAGTATTTCAATTCCGCAAGGTCAAGCAACAGCCAATGAATCTTTAAATGCAGTTGCCAAATCTGGACCAGACGAGAGTACACCAACCGCATTTACAACACCTGCTGATCCAATTGTAGTGGCACCGCCAGTAGTAACAAATACAACAGGTACCTCAGCAACAGGTTATACAGTAACAGGTACAGCGACAGCTGGAAATACTGTTGAAATTCGCAATGTGGGTGGAACTGTAATCGGAACAGGGACAGCGGACGGCAGTGGTAATTTTAGTATCCCGATTTCGCAAGGTCAAGCAACAGCAAGCGAGTCTTTAACCGCAGTTGCCAAATCTGGCGTAACTGAAAGTACGCCTACACCGTTTACGACGCCAGCAGATCCAGTGGTTATCGCGGCACCAACCGTTGACAATGTAACAGGCACATCCACAGCTGGCTATACAGTAACAGGTACAGCGACAGCTGGAAATACTATTGACATTAAAAACACAGGTGGCACGATAATTGGGACGGCTGTTGTGGACCCTAGCGGGAACTATACAGTGACTATTCCAGCAGGTTCAGCAACACCAAACGAACAATTATCTGCAATAGCAAAAGACGCTGATGGTAATCAAAGTCCAGCAACAGCGTTCGCCACACCAGCAGATCCAGTCGTTGTCACAGCGCCAACAGTTGATACTGTAACAGGTACTGGAGCAACAGGCTACACTGTGACAGGTACAGCGACAGCTGGAGACACAGTTGAAATTAGAAATACAGGAGGAACAGTCATTGGAACAGCGATCGCAGATCCAAGTGGCAATTACTCAGTAGTGCTTCCAGCAGGTTCAGCAACACCGAGTCAACAATTATCTGCAGTAGCCAAAGACGCTGACGGCAATCAAAGTCCAGCAACAGCATTTACAACACCAGCAGATCCGGTAGTAGTTGCAGCACCAACCGTGGATAGTGTAACTGGTACTTCAGCAACAGGGTATACCGTAACAGGTACAGCCACAGCTGGTAATACAGTGGAGATCAAAAATACAGGTGGAACGGTAATCGGAACAGCAATTGCAGATCCAAGTGGCAACTATACTGTTACGATCCCAGTTGGTCTAGCAACACCAAACCAACAATTATCTGCAGTAGCCAAAGATGCGGATGGCAATCAAAGTCCAGCAACAGCATTTACAACACCAGCGGATCCAGTCGTTGTTACAGCACCAACAGTAGATAGCGTAACGGGTACTTCAGCAACAGGTTATACTGTAACAGGTACAGCGACAGCTGGTAATACTGTAGAAGTTAAAAATACAGGCGGAACGGTAATTGGAACAGCGATCGCAGATCCAAGTGGCAACTACACAGTTGTGATTCCTGCAGGCTCAGCAACACCAAGTCAACAATTATCTGCAGTAGCAAAAGATGCGGATGGCAATCAAAGTCCAGCAACACCATTCACAACACCAGCAGATCCAGTAGTAGTCACAGCACCAACAGTAGACAGTGTAACGGGTACCTCATCAACAGGTTATACCGTAACAGGTACGGCACCAGCTGGGAGTACTGTAGAAATTAAAAACACAGGTGGCACAGTTATTGGAACAGCAGTTGCAGATCCAAGTGGCAATTACACAGTTACGATTCCTGCAGGCTCAGCATCACCAAATGAACAATTAACCGCAACAGCAAAAGATGCGGATGGTAACACAAGCCCTGGAACATCATTCACAACGCCAGCAGATCCAGTAGTAGTCACAGCACCGACAGTAGATACTGTAACAGGTACAGCTGCAACAGGTTATACCGTAACGGGAACCGCAACGGCTGGAAATACTATAGAAATCAAAAACACAGGTGGGACAGTAATCGGAACAGCAATTGCAGATCCAAGCGGCAACTACACCGTTACGATTCCAGCTGGGCAAGCAACACCAAGTCAACAATTAACCGCAACAGCCAAAGACGCTGATGGCAATCAAAGTCCGGCAACACCATTTACAACACCAGCAGATCCGGTAGTAGTTGCAGCACCAACAGTGAATACAGTAACAGGTACCTCAGCTACCGGTTATACCGTAACAGGTACAGCGACAGCTGGTAATACTGTAGAAATCAAAAATACAGGTGGCACGATTCTTGGAACAGCAGTTGCAGATCCAAGTGGAAACTTTTCAATTGTGATTCCAATCGGTTCAGCAACACCAAGTCAACAATTAACCGCAACTGCTAAAGACGCTGATGGAAACCAAAGCCCAGCAACACCATTCACTACGCCAGCAGATCCAGTGGTTGTCACAGCACCAACAGTTGATAGTGTAACAGGTACTGGAGCAACAGGTTATACAGTGACAGGTACAGCACCAGCAGGAAGCACTGTAGAAATTAAAAATACAGGCGGAACGGTGATTGGAACAGGAGTAGCAGATGGTAGTGGCAATTACACAGTTACGATTCCAGCTGGCTCAGCATCGCCAAATGAACAATTAACCGCAACAGCCAAAGATGCGGATGGCAACACAAGTCCTGGAACATCATTCACTACACCAGCAGATCCAGTGGTTGTCACAGCACCAACAGTTGACAGTGTAACAGGTACAGGAGCAACAGGTTATACTGTAACGGGAACCGCAACGGCTGGCAATACTGTAGAAATTAAAAACACGGGCGGAACAGTCATTGGCACAGCAGTAGCAGATGGTAGTGGCAATTACACAGTTGTGATTCCAGCTGGCTCAGCAACACCAAGTCAACAATTAACTGCAACAGCCAAAGACGCTGATGGCAACCAAAGTCCAGCCACAGCATTTACAACACCAGCAGATCCAGTAGTAGTTGCAGCACCAACAGTTGATAGTGTAACAGGTACAGGAGCAACAGGTTATACTATAACAGGTACGGCAACCGCAGGGAATACTGTTGAAGTTAGAAATACAGGCGGGACAGTTATTGGAACTGCAACAGCGGATCCAAGTGGAAATTATTCAGTAGTGCTTCCAGCAGGTTCAGCAACACCAAATCAACAATTATCTGCAGTAGCAAAAGACGCTGACGGAAACCAAAGTCCGGCAACTCCTTTCACTACGCCACAAGATCCAGTGATTGTTAGTGCACCAACTGTGGATACTGTAACAGGTACAGGAGCAACAGGCTATACAGTGACAGGTACAGCTACAGCTGGTAATAGAGTAGATGTGAAAAATACTGGAGGAACAATTATTGGAAGTGCAGTAGCAGATGGTAGTGGCAATTACACAGTTGTAATTCCAGTCGGCTCAGCAACACCATTGCAACAACTTTCTGCTGTAGCTGTAGATGGAGATAATAACCAAAGCTCAGCAACACCATTTACAACACCAGCAGATCCAGTAGTAGTCACAGCACCAACAGTTGATAGTGTAACAGGTACAGGAGCAACGGGCTATACAGTGACAGGTACAGCACCAGCAGGAAGTACTGTAGAAATTAAAAACACAGGCGGCACAGTAATTGGAAGTGCTGTAGCAGATGGCAGTGGCAATTACACAGTTACGATTCCAGCAGGCTCAGCATCACCAAACGAACAATTAACAGCAACTGCTAAAGACGCGGACGGAAACACAAGTCCTGGTACAGTCTTTACAACACCAGCAGATCCAGTGTCAATCCAAGCACCAGTGGTTACTAGTGTAACTGGAACTTCAGCAACTGGATATACAGTAGTTGGAACAGCAGTTGCAGGAGATACTGTTTCAATCAAGAAATTAAATGGAACTGTAATTGGTTCAGTTCAAGTAGATGGTAGCGGAAATTACTCAGTAGTGCTTCCAGCAGGCTCAGCTAGTCAACTTGAACAATTGAGAGCAATAGATTCTGACGGGGCAGGTAATCAAAGTCCAGCGACATCATTTACAACGCCAGCAGATCCAGTAGTAGTTGCAGCACCAATCATAACAAGTGTAGTAGGGAACTCCCAAACGGGCTATACAGTGACAGGGACAGCAACTGCAGGTAATACAGTATCACTTAGAACTCTTTCGGGAACTGAGGTAGGAGCTGGAGAAGTCGACGGAACGGGCAACTTCTCAATTGAATTGACTTCTCAAGATGTAGACCCATTACAACAATTAAATGCAGTCGCAATCGATGATGCGCTTAACTCAAGCTTACCAACATTATTTACAATTCCAGCTGATCCTTCATCAAATGTCGAGGCACCTGCTATCGATAACGTGACAGGGACATCTAAAACAGGTTACATTGTAACAGGTAGAGCAACGGCTGGAAATAAAGTGAAAATCCGCAATGCGGCAGGAAGAGTTATCGGATCAGGTGTAGCTGATTTGAATGGAACAATTTCAGGTGGAGCTCCACTTGCACTAGACGGTGAGTTTGCTATCGCTTTACCAATAGGAGCTGCTACTGAAAATGAACCACTAACAGCCACTGCTGAAAATAGTAATGGAGAAGTCAGTACAGCAACACCATTTATGACACCAGCTGATCCAACAGTTTATGTTGCTACACCAATCATTAACAGTGTAACTGGTAATTCAATGACTGGTTATACAATCAAGGGAATCGCAACACCAGGAAATGATGTAGAACTTCAAAATGCAGCTGGAGAAGTTCTAGGTACGGCGACGGCAGGCGATAACGGTGGATTTGTTATTGAAATCCCAATCGGCTTTGCTGAACCAAAAGAGCTGATTTTAGCAATTGCCAAAGATAGCGATGGTAATCAAAGTGAACCAGCTAGCTTTAAACTGCCAGCCGATCCAAGTGACGGCAATGGCAACGGTAATGGAACTGGTAACGGCGGCAACTTAGGTAATAATAGCGGTTCTGGCTTGAAAAACCTAAGCGGCGGACAAAAAAATCTTCCTAATAACGGTGAAATTGTCAGCAATTGGGGAGTAGTAGGAGCGTTACTATTAGGTGTCTTTGCCTTCTTCACCTTCAAACGCAAAAACAAAGAAGAAGAATAATCTAAGGCATTAACAAGTTTACTTTCTATAAGGGAAAACATGAGGTGGGACTAACATCCTGCCTCGTGTTTTTTTGATGAAAATCAAAATTAGAAGTTTGCTTAGCGTTTTCTCAGAAAGAAACTTCCTTTCTCCCGCGTTTTATCGTAAAATGAAATTAGACAAATAGAAAGGGAGGATATGGGTATGCCGATTCGTGTTCCAAAAGAATTACCAGCTATTAAAGTATTAGAGAAAGAGAAAATTTTTGTAATGGACGAAGATCGTGCTATGCACCAAGACATTCGACCTTTAGAAATTTTAATCTTAAATTTAATGCCTAAAAAAGATGAAACAGAAGTTCAACTGTTAAGACTACTCAGTAATACGCCATTGCAAATAAATGTTGACTTCTTGCATATGAGTAGTCACGAGGCAAAAAATACATCAAGTGAACATCTAAACCGCTTTTATTATCAATTCAAAGAAGTTCGGGAGAAATTTTACGATGGTTTGATTATTACAGGCGCACCAGTTGAACAACTACCATTTGAAGATGTTGATTATTGGGAAGAATTACAAGGGATTTTAGAATGGAGTAAATCACACGTATTTTCAACGTTTCACATTTGTTGGGGAGCGCAAGCAGGGCTTTATTACCATCATAAAATCGATAAGTACCTATTAGACCAAAAATTAACAGGGATTTATGATCATGATGTACTGGCGCCAACGTGGAGTATTCTAAAAGGATTTGACGATTTATTTTTTGCTCCACATTCACGTTATACTGGCATTAAAAGAAGTGATGTAGAGAATGTGGCAGAGTTAGAGGTTTTGGTTGAATCAAAAGATGCTGGGGTTTTTTTAGTTGGAAATAAAAATAATCGAGCATACTATGCAACCGGACATTTAGAATATGATCGGGAAACGCTTGAACAAGAATTCGAGCGAGATCAATTAAAAGGGATTCATCCTAAACTACCTAAAAATTACTTTCCAAATGATAACATGAAGGAACGACCTCAACTAAGATGGCATATGGCAGCTTCATTGTTATTTTCTAATTGGTTAAACTATGCGGTTTATCAAAATACACCGTATGATTTAACTGAATTGCTTAAAGAAAAAGAATAGTAAAGACAAACAGCATAAACAAATTGTGTACTTCGATTTGCATATGCTGTTTTTTTACAAATACTGCATACATAAAAATGCAAGCGTTACCGTTCTTTTCTAGTTCTTACAACTTATTGGTGCATTCTTGTTCCTTTTTTTAGAAAATAAACGTATTATAAGATGAAGGAAGGAGGTTGCGGTAACTGAATTGAAACAAGTGAACAAGAGTATTTCAATCACATAAATAGTTATTTATCCTATTTTCTATTTGAGAATAAATAACTTAATCAAGTGGAAGAACTAAAAATGGACATACCTATAATTTTGTATCCTATTGGAATATTTCCAGGGTATAAAATTCAGTAATTAAAAAAATGCAATGATTACTTGTTAAAAAAAGAGGTTTTAATTAACCAAAGTTGGAGGAATAATGATGAAAATACCTAAAAGATTTTTGAGTGGACTACTACTTTCAATACTGTTTCTTTTTTCATTTGTGCCTGCATTTGCACAAGAGATTGATGCAATTACAGCACCTACGGGAATAAAAGCGGTTATCGTAATCATTCCATTGATTTTAGTTTTAGTTTTATTATTTATGAAAGTCGATATGATCATTGCTGGTTTTGTTGGCGGTGTTCTAGCGATGATTATTGGTGGAATTGGATTAGAACAAGCCAATAAGCAATTATTAGAAACTATCCCAATGATGCTCGGCATTACTGTGCCGATCATCAATTCTGCAGTTGCAATGGCCGTGTTTAAGTCAGGTGGTTATTCAGCAGCATTAACACTTGCCAAACGTGGGACAAAAGGCAAAGTCGAATATGTTTCAGCATTTATTGTTATTTTGTTAGCAGCAGCGACATATATGTCAGGCATTGGCGGCGGAAGCGCAATGGTTATCGCACCATTAGCATTTGTAGCGGTCGGAGCAGTTCCTGAGCTGATTGCGGCGATGTCACTTGCGGCAGCTGTTTCGTTTACGACTTCACCAGCTTCATTGGAGTCTAGTATCGTTTCTAAATTAGGCGATTTCAGTGTAGCAAAATATGTTTCAGATATGCGTCCGATTTGGTTACTTTTTTGTGCGTTAGCTATTATTTTAGCTTTTTGGGGAACAAAACGTCGAAATATTGGTTTTAAAGAAAATAGTGATGATGAATACGCGCAAATGAGTAATAAAGCATTATTTAAATTGACTTTACCTGCAATCTTTTTATTGTTTGCCGTAATTTTCGGTCCTGTAGTTAATGATCTTGTAGGATTCCCATTATTGACGCCGCTAGTCTATATGGTTTTGACATTGGCTTTGATTTTTATTTGTTCAGATTTCACGTTGAATCAGTCTGTGGAAGCTATGGTGGATGGTTCTACGTATATTTTGACTCGATTGTTCCAAGTAGGTATTTTCCTAGCATTTATTAATATCATTGCTCAAACTGGTACCTTTGCTGTTATTGCGGGTATTGCAAGTGCTGCGCCTACGTTGATCATGGTTCCAGTTGCGATTTTAACGGGAATTTTAATCGGTGTTCCTGCGGGTGCTTATGTAGGTTCCGTGTTAACTCTTGTTCTCCCTGTAGCTGTGTCATTAGGTTTTTCATCTATCGAGCTTGGATTAGTTGCAGTTGGAGTAGGGCTAGGAAGCCAAATGAGTTTTGTCAATATCACGATGCAAGCTTTATCATCTGGATTCCAAATTCCGATTTTAGATGTGGTAAAAGGCAATGTAAAATGGATCAGTTTAGCTTCAGTTGTATTGATTGCAATTGGATTCTTTATTTAAAATAGAAAGGGTGTTCAAGAATGGATATTTTAATTAAACAAGCAAGATTAAGTGATGGAGAAGCGTTGCAGGATGTTGGAATTAAAGATGGGAAAATCGTTGCAATTTCAGAAAGTATAACTGAGAATTCGGTTACTGTGATCGAGGCTCAAGGTCGAGTATTGATTCCCGGATTAGTAGAAAGTCATATTCACTTAGATAAAGCACTGATTGCAGATAGAAAACCAAACAAGTCTGGAACTTTACAAGAAGCCATTAGTGTTACAGCTGAATTGAAACCCACATTTACAGAAGCGGACATTTACTCACGAGCAAAAAGAGCCTTAGAAATGATTATTTCTCACGGTGTGACAGCAGTGAGAACCCATGCAGAATTTGATCCTGCACAAGGTTTTTCGGGTTTTAAAACAATTATGAAATTAAAAGAAGAATATCGAGATTTAATCGATATGCAAATCGTTGCGTTTCCTCAAGAAGGGATTTTTAAAGCTCCCGGGACTGAAAAAATGATGTACGAAGCAATGGAAATGGGTGCAGATGTTGTCGGGGGGATTCCTTACAATGATGCACCAGCTGATAAACATATCGATTTAGTTTTTGAAATTGCTAAAAAATATGATAAAGACATTGATCTTCATCAAGATTTCAGTGATGAAGCAACAGATATTTCGATTGAGTATTTGTGTAAAAAGACGATTGCAGAAAATTATCACGGCAGAGTTTCTGTTGGGCATTTGACTGCGCTTCACGCACTAGAACCTGAACGACTAAATGAAATTATTACCTTGATGGCTGAAGCACAAATCAGCGTTATGGCTTTACCTGCTACAGATTTACATTTAGGCGCTAGAAATGATCTATATAATGTGAGAAGAGCGGTAACACCAATCAGAAAACTTCGTGATGCTGGCGTAAATGTTTGCTTAGCTACCAATAATATTCGCAATGCGTTTACTCCTTATGGGAATGGTGATTTAATGCAGATTGCCATGTTAGCGATTCCTGTGGGGCATTTGGGCGGAGCAGATGATTTACCAACTGTTCTACCTATGATTACAGACAATCCGGCTAAAGCACTAGGGCTTCAAGACTATGGTCTTCAAGTAGGGGATAATGCTGATCTTGTTTTATTAGACACGAAAGTAAAAGCTGATGCGATCATTGATATCCCAGAAAGAAATTATGTCATTAAGAATGGCAAAATCACTGTCGAAGTAAAAAAAGAAGTGACTATTTTTAAATAATCTGATTTTATAGCCAACTATGAACGTATTTAACTGTTTATAGTTGGCTTTTTATTATGTCTAATCAAATTAGTTGTCTATAATTTATTTATGTAAACTATCGTTAGGAACGATTATCACTTTAACCAAAAAGTGAGTATGCAATAGATATGATAAATTCAAATGAATATACTGATATGAAAACAATATGTAAATAATACAAACAAAAAAATACTTGAAATTCTCAATTATTTAACTTAATTGAGAATAAAAAAGTGGAAAAACTTGTAATAGCCTATGATTATATGATACTCTTTATTATATAATAAAGAATATAGGAGGAATGTGAAATGAAAGTAATAGTTTTAGGTTCATCGCACGGAGGTTACGAAGCAGTTGAGGAATTATTAAATTTACATCCAGAAACAGAAATTCAGTGGTATGAAAAAGGAGATTTTATTTCTTTCTTATCATGTGGCATGCAACTTTATTTAGAAGGTAAGGTAAAAGATGTCAACTCCGTTCGATATATGACAGGTGAAAAGATGGAGAGTAGAGGAGTCAGTGTCTTCTCGAATACTGAAATCACTGAAATCAAACCTGAGAGTCATCAAGTAATAGTTAAAGATTTATTGTCAGGTGATGAACGCATTGAAGCTTATGATAAACTGATCATCAGTCCAGGAGCGGTTCCGTTTGAATTAAATGTCCCAGGAAAAGATTTAGAAAACATTTATTTGATGCGTGGCAGAAAATGGGCTATCAAATTAAAGGCAAAAACGGTTGATCCTGAAGTGAACAATGTTGTCGTCATTGGAAGCGGCTATATTGGTATAGAAGCAGCAGAATCATTTGCTAAAGCTGGTAAAAAAGTAACAGTGATCGATATTTTAGATCGGCCTTTAGGCGTGTATTTAGATAAAGAATTCACAGATGTTTTGACAGAAGAAATGGAAGCTAACAATATCAACGTAGTAACTAATGAAACCGTTCAAAGTTATAAAGGTGAAGGGCATGTTCAAAAAGTCGTAACAGATAAAGCGGAATATGATGCTGATCTTGTTGTTGTAGCGGTTGGTGTTCGTCCTAATACGGGTTGGTTAAAAGATACATTAGAGTTACATCCTAACGGGCTGATTAAAACGGATGAGTACATGCAAACAAGTGCCCCAGACGTTTTTGCTGTAGGAGATGCGACAATGATCAAATATAATCCAGGTGAAACAGAAGTCAACATTGCGTTAGCAACAAACGCAAGAAAACAAGGTCGTTTTGCAGTGAAAAATTTAAATGGTCCTGTAAAACCATTCCCAGGTATTCAAGGTTCATCAGGTTTAGCCGTTTTCGACTACAAATTCGCCTCTACTGGTATCAATGAAGAAATGGCCAAAAAATTAAATAAAACAACGAAATCAGCTTTAGTTGTGGAAGATTATTTAATGGATTTCAATCCAGACAAACAAAAAGCTTGGTTCAAACTTGTATATGATCCCGAAACAACACAAATATTAGGGGCACAATTGATGTCAAAAGCAGACTTAACTGCAAACATCAACGCTATTTCTTTAGCAATCAAAGCGAAAATGACAATCGAAGATTTAGCCTATGCTGATTTCTTCTTCCAACCATCGTTTGATAAACCTTGGAATATTATCAACACAGCTGCACTAGCAGCTATGAAGAATGAACAATAATTTTATAATAAAAAACCAATTGCTAAATATTTTTTAGCAATTGGTTTTTTATTTTAGCGATCAAGAAGTTCGACCCAAATACCATCTGGATCTTCTACTATAGCAAACCGAACTCCATTTTCATCACTAGAAATTGGAGCAACAACAGGAATTCCAGCGTTTGAAACTTTTTCAAACAGCCTATCTAAATCGCTAACAGTTACAGTTAACCAGCGTAAACCAGTCGCTGCTGTTGGTCCTCCTAAAGGATTCTTTTCTACACTGCCGATTCCAGCTTCCAAGAGTTTCAAAATCGAACCATCAATAGAGAATCGGTGAAGCGAGATACCATTTGTCTCTAAAACACCAATGTAGGGTAACTCAAGAATCTCTTCATAAAATGTTTTACTTTTTTCAAAGTTAACAGGATTTATTCCTATTTGTAAATTACGAAATGTTGTTGACATATATTGCACTTCCTTCGTGGAGTTTTTTGTATCAAATTTATGCTTTTATTTGATATGTATTGATATTATAATAATGGAAACAAAGATACTAGTACTAACATTTTTGTTACCTAGATATTTTTGATTTAAAAAGGAGTTTTTGAATTTATGAACGAAGAAAAAAACTGTGCTATAAGTAACATAATGAATATTTTAGGTGGGAAATGGAAACTAGAAATATTGTGGCAAATATTGAATGATGAAGGTATCCGATTTAACCAACTGAAGCGAAACATACCTGGCGTCACAAATGTTGCTTTAATCAGATGTTTAAAAAGTTTAGCTGAGCATAAATTTATCAAACGGATCGACAAAAAAACTGTTCCTCCTCATGTGGAATATTATACGACAGAAAAAACGCAACTTCTATTTCCAATTCTTTCACAATTAGCTGAGCTCGGAAAAACAATTAGTTCGTGAAAAAAGGTCTTTTAGTTAACTAAACAAATAATTGAAGTGAAAGAGGGACAATCAGATGATGAACCAGCATCCAAGTACTAGAATCATGTCAGAGTTAATCCGAAAGCAATGGAGTACACACTCTATTTATGCCGCAATTGTAAATAGAGAAATGGAAATCGTTGCTATTGGTCAAACGACTGTTCAAGAAAATAATGATCCAACAGCACATGCTGAAGTCAATGCAATCAGAGCAGCATGTAAGTTTTTAAAAACCGATATTTTACCAACTGGTTATTGGTTATATTCAACATTCGAACCTTGTCCGTTATGCTCATCTGCCATCATCTGGAGTGGTCTCGATGGTGTTGTGTATGCTAATGACCCCAGGTTTAGAGGAACTTTACCAAATTGGTCATTTATTAAGTGCAAAGAAGTTCTAAAACAAGGTGCTGATATACATCAAGTGAATTTAATCGAAAATTTTATGTTAGATGATATAAAAGGATACTTCACTAGACATCAGAAATGAAAAAGTTTTTTCAACGTTAACGAGAGAGGAGAGGGATAGATGTATTACTCTAATGAGATTGCAAAAATATATTATACAGTTGTTGGTCAAGGGGATCCGTTACTAATTATCCACGGTTTTTCTATTGACCACAGAAGTGTTAAAGGGATTGTCGAAGAGTCTCTTCAGAATAAAGCGTATAAACGGATTTATATTGATTTACCTGGTATGGGAAGATCGGCCGCACCTAGAAAAATGATTAACGCTAATGAATTATTGACCGTTTTAATTGAATTTATAAATGATATCATTGGTAAAGAATCTTTTTCTCTTTTAGGTTATTCATATGGGAGATACCTAGCATTAGGAATAATAAAAGCGATACCTGATAGAGTAGAAAAGTTAATCTTATTAGCACCTGTAGTGAAGGCGCTTTTCGGTAAACGCCGTTTACCGAAAAGACTCGAAGGAGAAGCGGCATATTTTGAAGTTGAAGATAAAACCCTTTTCGAAGAATACAAAAACAATGCTGTTAATATCACTAAAAAAGGATATGAAAACTATGTTTCAGAAATCCATTCAGGACTTTCTGTAGGAGACCGCGAATTCCAAAAGTCTTTTCAAAAAAATGGCTATTCATTCGGTTTCGAAGAAAGTCTTTTTGGTGAAGTTATCAATTGTGCAGCATTAATTATTTTAGGTGAACAAGATGAAGTTGTCGGCTATAAAGACATGATCGAAAATCAAAAAGACTTTTCGAAAGGAGTTTTTATTCTGTTAGAAAACGCTGGACATAATTTGCAACTAGATGAACGTGAAAAAGTAACGAACGAAATTAATACATTTTTAGAATTACAATAGAGTTTATTGAGTATAAGGATAAAAATATAAATCTATCCATATTTTACAGTTCAGAAACTACTTTGTATAATGTATATTATGTTAACTAGAATACGGAATTGAAAAAGCGGCGTGCAATTATTACATTGGAGACTTCCATCCCGTGTCCTATCTGTGTACCTAATAAAAAAGGAACAAATTCGACATCTTACGAATTTGTTCCTTTTTTATTTATAGTATCGGTGATAACAATCGTGAAAAGTTTTGCTTAAATCGTAACCAATGAGATTGATTGCGAATAATTTCGTCCGTTAATAAAAGACTGTTATCCATATCGGATTCAAATATTTGAGTTAGTTTCCATGCGATTCTGGTATCATAGATAAATGTACTTACTTCAAAATTCAATGCGTAACTTCTAATATCCTGATTTGTGGTACCGACCATACAGATTTCATTATCGATAATCATCGTTTTAGCATGCAAGAAGCCATTTTGATACATATAGACCTTAATACCTCTTTTGTGTAGGTAATTGGCATAATATTGAGTTGCACGATAAATAAATGGATGGTCTGGCATACACGGAATCATGATGCGCACATCAATACCAGATCGAACTGCAATCAACAATGCATTGATCATACTGTCATCTGGTATTAAATAAGGTGTTTGAATCCAAACCGATTTTTCAGCAGATAAAATCATTTTGATAAAACCGCTTTTTAAGATTTCTTCTTCAGAGTCCGGTCCATCAGACACCACCTGTAAGGCTAAATTTCCAAGTTCGTTGTCTTCAGCAATTTGGAAATAGTTTTCTAAATAATCCATTTTTTGTGATTCATGTTGTACAGAAGCGTTCCAATCCATAATAAAAATCTCCTGTAAGGAGAATACGGAAGTGCCAACTAAACGGATATGTGTATCTCTCCAGTAACCAAATTTCTTACTATCTCCTAAATATTGATCGCCAACATTAAATCCACCAGTCCACCCGATCTTCCCGTCTATTACGACGATTTTACGATGTAGGTGATAGTTTAAACGAGTCTTGCTAATCATGTTTTTTGACGTAATAAAAGGTGCAACCTTCCCTCCTAAGGCAACGAATGCAGCAAAAAACTTTTTGTTTGCTCCAGGAGAGCCCCAAGGATCATAAATCAAATGAACCGAGACCCCTTCTTTTACTTTCTCCCCTAATAAATCTAAAAACTGATTCCCGATATGATCGTTAAAAAAGGAATAATATTCAACATGGACTGTTTCTTTAGCCTGACGAATATCATCAAATAGGGCATCGAATTTTTCTTTTCCATCTGTATATATTTTTAGACTATTCCGTTTACTTAATGGTGAAGAATCCATATTTCTAAAGTATTTATTCAACACACGTGCGTCAGTTAATAAATTAATATCCAATTTTCCATCTGACTTGAGATTGTCTTCATCGACCATGTTCTTGATTTCAGTAATTTTTTCTTTATCATAAGCAGTCAGATTGAACACTTTTTGCCCATTGATGCCTCTGCCACAAAAAAGATAAATAATAAAGCCGATTCCTGGTAAAAATAATAACGTCATGATCCAAGCTAAAACACTTGAAATGCTACGTGGTTTTCTAAAAACAGTAATAAGTGCTGCAGTGGTATTTAATAACAATAATACCAAAAGTATGATGATAAAAATTCTCATCCGATTTCATGTCTCCCTTAAAATACGTAATATATTGATTATAGCAAAAACCATAGATTCATCCAACAAATAACATCTCTTAAAAAAAGATTCGTTGTGTGCATGGCCTAAATCAAAATTATTTTTATATTTGGATTTTTACTATTTTAATTCTCATAATGTTGTACTATAATATGCTGATATTGTTAATTGAAAAGAGGAAATATTAAAATGGACATCAAAATGTTAGTAACTATCTTTGTGGTTAATTTTTCTTATATTACATTGAATACGATTCGTTTTATGCTAACTATGAAAGGCTATCGCTTGATCGCGCCTTTAGTAAGTATGGCAGAGATAACGATCTACGTGTTAGGCCTTAGCATGGTACTCAACCGCTTAGATAATCCACTAAATCTAATTGTGTATGCGCTGGGTTATGCAGTGGGTATCAGTGTTGGAATCAAAATCGAAGATTATTTAGCGCTGGGATACATTATGGTAACAGCTATCCTACCTTCTTCCACAGAGCAGCTCAATCTACCAGAAATACTAAGAGATCACGGTTATGGTGTTACACAAAGTTTTGGAGCTGGTCGTGAAGGTGAACGAATGATTTTAGAAATTTTATCTCCACGTAAAAATGAACGTAGCCTTTATAAACTAATCAACGAAAAAGAACCTAGAGCATTTATCATTTCGTATGAACCTAAGTTTATCTCCGGTGGTTTTTGGACAAAGAAAGTACGCAAAAGAAATAAATGATCAAACAACGTCTCTTGATTTATTAAAAATGAAGGACGTTGTTTGATTTATATGTAAGTTTACATAATATAATTATGGTAACTTAGTGTTTGAAGTAACGAATTTGGTTTTGATTTGGAAAACATGTACTAAACAAAATGCTATATACTTGCATCTTATAGAATATACGTTGGTTCTGATCGTCAATGGTCTTCCATAACAACCTGAATTCTGTTTCTAGTTTATCTAGAGTAAGTTGGTTTTCTTCTGAAAGTTTATCATCCTCTAGATAAGTTGCTTCGAGAAATAATTCTCCTTCAGTATTTCTGATTAAGTCTTTTGTAGTTATCAAAGCCTCTTCAAAAATATTTGGTTTTCTTACTCTTGAAGGATTTCGCTTAGCAGAACGAATTACTTTTTGAATTTGGGCTATAAAATAATGGATGTCCACATCACCAATTATGTCTTGTAAGGGTTTGAAATGTTCAGGCAGCTCTACCCTTCTCGAAAGTAAATTGAAATAATTGGCCAAGTCAAACGGAATCTGATTCTCTTGATAAACAGACACAAATCGTAATGTATCATTCCCCTCCTCTCTTTTGCGATAGAATTGTAAAGAGAATGACTCTGGAGAAGATTCGATACCAAAAAAGTAACCCTCCTGCTCTTCTTCAAAAAGCAAGGACCACAGCCATTCCCCAAATATAAAGAAATTGACTTGTGATGAATTCTTTTGAACAATATTTCTTAATAGACTGGTTATTGTTTCAGGAATTTGTACGTTTTTTTGGGTGGAATATATTGGAAAGGTTAAATGATATCTTCTGTTTTTTCGCTCAAGAAGGCCATATTTGATTAACTTATCCAAATATAATTCTAAATTACTATCTGTTGGAATATTGGCTTTTATTTGACGTAATATCACATCTTGCTCGTTGTGGTTAGAAAGATAATCCACTATTTTTTTGAATAATGGATCAAAAATCAAGTTATTTAACTCTGTTTCATTTTTGTCTGTTGTAAAATAGTAGGTTGTATTTTTCACGATAAGATCACTCTTTCTTTAACCTAGATAAAAAATAAAAACTACAGGTGGAGTCATTAAAACACCACCTGTAGTTTATTAAGTTGCTAAATCAGATGTATAGTTTTTAACTAAATGCTTCTGTTAATTGAGGAACAACTTGCTTTTTACGAGAAACAACTCCATTTAAAAATGCACGGTTATTATCTAATTTCACCTTAAATGCTGCTTCTACTTTATCTAATGAATCTCCAATCACTAATAATTCAGAATCACTATTTAAAATATTTGTGATGATCAAGACGAATAAGTCATACCCATTCGCTGCGTTTGCGTTATTCATTGCCGCTTCTAGCTCTACTTGACGGTCTAGTACTTCATTTAGATCAACTGTATTGACTTGTGCGATACGAACGTTTTTATCTCCCATTGGGAAGCTTTTAGCATCCAAATCTAATAATGTTTCAGCTGATTTATCACTTAAATTTGTACCAGCTTTTAACATATCTAAACCATAGCCGTCTAAGTTGATTTCTGCGATATCTGCTAATTCATTTGCTGCATCGATATCTTCTTGTGTACATGTTGGTGATTTGAATAACAACGTATCTGAAATGATCGCTGACACCATCATCCCAGCAATTTGTTTAGGGATAGTGACATTGTTTTCTTTAAACATCTTTAAAACGATTGTACTTGTACAGCCTACGGGTTCTGCACGATAGTATAATGGATCAGCTGTCTCAAAGTTAGCGATACGGTGGTGATCGACTACAGCAAGGATAGTTAGATCTGCAATATCAGCAATACTTTGTTGGAATTCGTTGTGATCTACAAGCATGACTTGTTTTGTTTCATTAGCAGCGCTTTCTACGATTCTTGGTGCATCTACATTGAAGTAATCTAGTGCATATTGAGTTTCTTCGCTTGGTGCACCTAATGCTACAGCTTCTGTATCTTTACCTAGTTCTTTTTGTAAGTATGCAAAGCTGATTGCAGCTCCAATTGCATCTGTATCAGGATTTTGGTGTCCAAAAACAAGAATTTTTGACATAAAAATAGTTCACTCCTTCTTTTTTCTTCATTACTAATAATAACAAAAAATAGAAAAGAAACAACAATAATTGCCGCTCTTTTCTATTTTTATAAACTATCTTGTCGCAAAACCTTGATAGTCATCGACATGAAGTAGTTTTTTAGCATTTTCTACACGGTCTTCTTTAGGCGGCTCGATACCATTAAGTGGATATTCTAGGCCTAATTCATCCCATTTATATTTGCCCATTGTATGATACGGCAATACTTCAACTTTATCGACGTTTTTCAATGTTTTAATAAAAGTATCTAAACGGATTAAATACTCATCGTAGTCACTACGCTCTGGAACTAAAACGTGACGAATCCAAACCGGTTTACCAATTTCAGAAAGATATTGGGCCATTTCTAAAATATTTTCATTTCCTAATGAAGTCAGTAATTTGTGCTGTTCATTATCAATGTGTTTGATATCAAATAATAATAAATCAGTATAATTCATCAGTTCTTGAAATTGGCTAAAGAAAGGTTCTTCTCTCGTGAATGGTTTGCCACAAGTATCGATCGTTGTATGTATTCCTTTTTCTTTGGCTTTTTTAAATAAGTCAGTTAAAAATTCTAATTGAAGTAACGGTTCGCCACCGCTGACAGTGATGCCGCCTTTATCGCCCCAATAAGAACGATACTTGATTGCTTCATCCAAAACTTCATCTGTTGTAACTTCGCGTCCGCCAGAACCAATTTTCCAAGTGTCTGGGTTATGACAAAATTGACAACGCATGCGGCAACCTTGTGTAAAGACAATAAAACGAACGCCGGGTCCATCAACGGTCCCAAAATTTTCTGTAGAGTGGATTCTACCGATAACAGGAGTTGTCATTTCTCGTTCCTCATTTCTTTTAAAAAAAGGGCTGACACGAGGTCAACCCTTCAATTGTTTGTTTATTATAGTCTGTCGTGAGAAGTTCTAGAGATAACGTCTGCTTGTTGCTCAGGAGTTAAGTCACGGAATTTCACGGCATATCCAGATACACGAATTGTTAAGTTAGGGTATTTTTCTGGATGAGCTTGCGCATCTAATAATAATTCATTTGTGAATACGTTAACGTTCAAGTGGTAACCGCCTTTATCAAAGTAGCCGTCCATTACGTTACGTAAGTTGTCGATTCTTGTGTCATCATCTTTACCTAAACCGTTAGGGTTGATTGTTTGTGTATTAGAAATTCCATCTAATGCACTTGTATATTCTAATCTAGCAGTTGAGTTAAGTGATGCTAAAAGACCATTTTTCTCACCTAAGAATTTACCATCTTGGTAACTTGGGTTAGCACCAGGTGCTAATGGTTTACCCGCACGACGACCATCTGGTGTGTTACCAGTTGCTTTACCATAAACAACGTTTGAAGTGATTGTTAATAGAGATGTTGTTGGTTTTGCATTACGGTACGTATGTTGACGTCTGATTTGAGTCATGAAGTATTCAAGGATCCAGTTAGCCATTGCATCTGCTTCTTCATTATCGTTACCATAAGTTGGGAACTCATTTTGAGGAACATAGTCAATTGCTAATCCATCTTCATCACGGATCACTTGTACATTACCATGTTTGATCGCCATTACTGAGTCTGCAGCATGTGAAATCCCTGCAATCCCTGTTGCGAAAGTACGGTTTAAGTTGCTTTCCATGAAGGCTAATTGTGCTGCTTCATAAGAATATTTATCATGCATATAGTGGATAACATTTAAAGTATTTACATATAATTCAGCTAACCAATCCATAATATCTTTATAACGATCGATAAATTCGTTGTAGTCTAAAGTATCGCCAGTCATTGGACGGAATTTAGGAGCTACTTGCATCTTCGTTTTTTCGTCTACCCCACCATTGATTGCATAAAGGACAGCTTTCGCTAAGTTGGCACGAGCACCGAAGAATTGCATATCTTTACCCATAACTGTTGCAGACACACAACATGCAATTGCACAGTCATCTGATCCCCAGTTAGCGCGTAATAAGTCATCATTTTCAAATTGGATAGATGAACTTTGTTTCGCAATTTTAGAAGCGAATGTTCTGAATCCAACTGGTAAATGTGAAGAATATAACACAGTTAAGTTTGGTTCTGGAGATGGTCCCATGTTTGTTAATGTGTGTAAGATACGGAAATCACTCTTAGTCACTAATGAACGGCCATCTAAGCCCATACCAGCGATTGATAATGTTGCCCAAATTGGGTAACCAGAGAATAATTGGTTATATTCTGGAGTACGAGCGAATTTAACCATACGTAATTTCATGATTAAGTGATCGATCATTTCTTGTGCTTCAAATTCAGTGATCAATCCAGCGTCTAAATCACGTTGGATATAGATATCTAAGAATGCTGAGATACGTCCGATAGACATTGCAGCACCATTTTGTGATTTGATTGCTCCTAGGTAACCGAAGTATAACCATTGGATTGCTTCTTTGGCATTTTCAGCTGGTTTAGAGATATCAAAACCATAAGTTGAAGCCATTTCTTTAAGATCAGCCATTGCTCTGATTTGTTCAGAGATTTCTTCTCTTAAACGAATAACATCATCTGTCATTACTTTGTTACCAGTGTTGCTTAAATCTTTTTTCTTTTCAGCAATTAAGAAGTCCATTCCGTATAATGCAATACGACGGTAGTCACCGATGATACGACCACGACCATAAGCATCTGGAAGACCTGTGATGATTTTGTTTTTACGTGCTGATCTCATTTCTGGTGTATAAGCATCGAAAACACCTTGGTTGTGTGTTTTTCTCCACTCTGTGAATATTTTAGACATTTCAGAGTCTACTTCATATCCATTTGATGTTAAAGAGTTGTTTGCCATATTGATACCGCCAAATGGCATAAATGCTTGTTTTAATGGAACATCCGTTTGTAAACCAACGATTGTTTCTTCTTCTTTGATCAAATATCCAGGTTCGTGTGATGTAATGGTTGCAGGAATGTTGCTGTCCATGTCGTATACACCATTTTTTTCATGTTGTACTTCAAATAATTCCTGTAATTTTGTCCATAATTTGTCTGTGCTTGGCGCGATTTGTTCTAGGAAAGAATCATCACCTGTGTATTCAGTGTAGTTTCTTTGAATAAAGTCACGTGTGTCTACTGATGTTTTCCATTTGTCGCCTTTAAAGCCTTTCCATTGCTCCATTGTGGGCCTCCTTAGTATGCTGAAATCTACTGTAACAGCTTTATGTGATTAGTATAACACATCGCGGATTTTATGCAAGCCTTTCCTTACTATATTTTGAACTAACCACTGTTTTTACGACCTATTTCAACTCGAAAAGCTTATATAACAACGTTTTGCATTTGTGATAAAATTAACTAACTTGTTTTTTGTTGATATTGAAAGTAAGAAATCTGTTATACAAAAAAGGGTATCTGTGCTAGTACAGATACCCTTTTTTGCTAATTATATAGAACAGTTATATGAATTATTTAGAATTTTCTTCTTCTTTTGCTTCTAGTTCAGCTGTATGCATTTCATGTACTTCAAGAATTTCACCATCTTGTTTTTCATCAAGCATAAAGGAACCGTTTGATGTTCGATCATTAATTGGATACTTTTCAGAGTCAATCGTATACTGCTTACCGTTTTGTGTTGTAACTAATAGTTCTAATGGGCTGCTTTCCGACATAAAGGTTACACGATGTGGATTTTTTTTCAATTCTCTAAGAACCATCAATCCTCGTTTGGCACGTCCCAGTTGAGGTAATTCTTGAGCTAGCATTCGTTTAATGCTTCCTCGCTGTGTTAACATCACGATCGGGGTATCGCCGTCTTCATGAACTAATAAACCATTCACTACATAATCTTGCTCTTTCAAGTTCATGGCTTTAACACCGGCAGCTTTGGCACCTACTACAGGTACTTCTTCTAGTGGATAGCGTAAACCAAAGCCACGATGGCTAACTAAAAAGACATCTAAGATTTTTTGTTCATTTGTCAAATAGACATTTACAATTTCATCAGTTTCAGATTTTAGTTTCATACAGTTTGTTGGGCGACTCTTATAGGTCCTCCAAGGTTCAAAATCGGTCATTTTACTTTGTTTGATCATGCCTTCTTTTGTCATAAAGACAAATGTTTTGGTTGGAGATAGTTCTTTATAGGTATAAACAGCTATAATCGATTCGTCGATTGAGAGATTTAAAATAGCTTGTGAAATATGTTCACCTATTTCCTTCCATCTCAAGTCTGGAAGTTCGTGGACTGGTCGATAAATCACATTTGCTTTATTTGTAATCAGCAAGATGTGATCTAATGTATTGACTTCTCCTGTGTAAAGCAGGAAGTCCCCGTCTTTCATTCCCACTTCTTCTGGTTTCGATGCGCTGTAAGAGCGTAAACTGCTGCGCTTGATGTACCCTTCATGGGTAACCGTAACAACTACATCTTCTTGAGCAATCAGAACCTTCGTATCAATCTTGATTTCTTGAATTTCATCTTCGATTTGTGTCAGGCGTGGATTACCATATTGTTTTTTGACTTCACGTAATTCTTTTTTCATCACGTTGAATAATTCTTTTTCATCACTCAGAATTTTTGTCAACTCAGTAACAAGCTGGTTTAACTCTTCCGCTTCTTTTTCAAGTTGCGTAATATCTGTATTGGTTAAACGATACAATTGTAACGTCACAATCGCTTCTGCTTGTTCTTCAGTAAAGGCATAGGCTTTGACTAAATTCGTTTTAGCATCTTTTTTATCTTTACTACCACGGATCGTTTCGATCACTTTATCTAAGATCGATAAGGCTTTGATTAGACCGGCAACGATGTGTTGGCGTTTTTTTGCCTTATTCAATTCATATTGACTGCGGTTAGTGATCACTTGTTTACGGTGCGCAATATAACTATCTAAAATACGTTTTAGACCCACTTGTTGTGGTGTCATATTATCAATAGCAACCATGTTGAAGTTATAGTTGATTTGTAACTCAGTATTCTTGAAAAGATAATTCAAAATGCCTTCAGCATTTGTATCTTTTTTTAATTCGATCGCGATTTGTAAGCCTGTCCGGTCACTTTCATCACGAACTTCGGCAATTCCATCGATTTTTTTGTTTAAGCGGACTTCATCCATCTTCTTAACTAGAGTCGCTTTATTGACTTCATAAGGAATTTCGGTGACAATAATTTGCTGTTTGCCGCCTTTTAAAGGTTCAATTCTTGTTTTAGAGCGAAGGATTACTTTGCCACGACCTGTTTCATAGGCTTTTTTGATTTCTTCTTTCCCTTGTAGAATTCCACCTGTCGGGAAATCCGGTCCTGGAATAAATTCCATCAGTTTATCTAATGTCGCATTTGGGTGGTCGATCAGATAAATCGTACCATCAATGATCTCAGCTAGATTGTGCGTAGGAATTTCTGTAGCATAACCCGCTGAAATCCCAGTTGAACCATTCACTAATAAGTTAGGATATTTTGCAGGTAAAACAGTCGGCTCTTTTTCAGTATCATCAAAGTTCCAAACAAAATCCACTGTTTCTTTTTCGATATCTTTTAAAAGTTCTCCACTTAATTCAGATAAACGAGCCTCGGTATAACGCATTGCAGCTGGCGGATCACCGTCCATACTTCCGTTATTCCCGTGCATTTCGATTAAAACTTCACGAAGTTTCCAATCTTGGCTTAAACGAACCATTGCTTCATAGATACTGCTGTCACCGTGGGGATGGTAATTCCCCATGATATTTCCGACTGATTTTGCGGATTTTCTAAAACTTTTTTCAAAGGTATTTCCATCTTTGTTCATGGAGAATAAAATTCTACGTTGTACAGGTTTTAACCCGTCACGAATATCAGGTAGGGCCCGTTCTTGAATGATATATTTGGAATATCTTCCAAAACGATCGCCCATTACTTCTTCAAGCGTTAATTCTTGAATATCTTGGCGTTTTTCCAAATTTGTCACTCCCTACTCTAAATCAAATAAACTGATTTCTTCTGCCGCTTCGGCCTCTGCATTTATACGTTCAGTTTCTTCTTTTTTTTCTTCATCTAGTACTTCATTTGAAATGGATGGTGAAATCTCCGTCTCGCCATCTTTTCTATCTAAGATGCTGCCATCTTCTTCTAAAGTAAATTGTACATGGCGCTCGATCCATTTTCTTCTTGGTTCGACTTTATCGCCCATAAGAGTCGTTACACGGCGTTCTGCTTGCGCAGCATCATCTATTCTTACACGGATCAAAGTACGTGTCTCAGGGTCCATTGTGGTCTCCCACAGCTGATCTGCGTTCATTTCCCCTAGACCTTTGTAGCGTTGTAGCATATAGCCTTTACCGACTTGTTCTGTTACGTTAGATAATTCTTCGTCTGTCCAAGCATATTCGGTTACTGCTTTTTTACCGATCCCTTTTGATACCTTATATAGAGGCGGCAACGCAATGTAAATTTTACCTGCTTCAATCAGCGGTTTCATATAACGATAAAAGAATGTTAGTAATAAGACTTGGATGTGAGCACCATCGGTATCCGCATCGGTCATGATAATAACTTTATCATAATTACAGTCTTCAATTGAAAATTCTGGTCCAACACCTGCTCCGATTGTATAAATCATTGTGTTGATTTCTTCGTTTTTCAAAATATCCTGCATTTTTGCTTTTTCAGTATTTAGAACTTTACCACGCAACGGTAAGATCGCTTGGAACTTTCTATCCCGACCTTGTTTAGCTGAACCCCCGGCAGAATCTCCTTCGACTAAGTATAATTCATTTCGTTTGGGATTACGTGATTGCGCTGGTGTTAGTTTTCCAGATAAAAGAGATTCCCCTTTTTTCCGTTTTTTGCCATTTCGACTTTCTTCACGAGCTTTACGAGCTGCTTCACGAGCTTCACGAGCTTTGATTGCTTTACGAATCAATTGTTGGCTCATTTCACTGTTTTCTTGTAGATAAAAACCCATCTGTTCTCCCACAACGTTATCTACCGCATTTCGAGCCATTGGGGTTCCTAATTTTTCTTTGGTTTGACCTTCAAATTGCAATAAATTTTCAGGAACACGGATTGATAAAACAGCAGCTAATCCTTCACGGAAGTCACTCCCCTCAAGATTTTTGTCTTTTTCTTTTAATAATCCGACTTTTCTAGCATATTCATTGTATGCTTTCGTCATTGAAGACTTCATCCCGACTTCATGGGTTCCACCATCTTTTGTGCGGACATTATTTACAAAGGAAAGAACATTTTCTGAATAGCCGTCATTGTATTGATAGGAAAGTTCAACTTCGATTCCGTCCTTTTCACCTGAAAAATAAACAACGGGTGTCAAGGTATCTTTTTCTTCATTAAGATAGGCAACGAATTCTTTGATACCTTCTTCATAATGAAAAATTTCTTCTTTAGGCTCTTCACCTCTGAGGTCTGTTAGGGAGATTTTTACGCCTTTTAATAAGAAGGCAGATTCTCTTAAGCGCTCTGCTAATGTATCGTATGAAAAATGAATAGTGGAAAAAATAGTATCATCTGGTAGGAAAATGACAGATGTTCCATTCTTTTTATTCGTTTTTCCAACTTTTTTTAGCGTACCTACAGGTTTTCCGCCATTCTCAAAACGTTCCATGTATTCTACACCATCACGAACGATTCTAACTTCTAACCAGCTAGACAATGCATTAACAACACTGGCACCCACACCATGCAATCCGCCAGAGGTTTTATAGCCGCCTTGACCAAATTTTCCTCCTGCGTGAAGTACGGTGAAGATTACTTCTACAGTTGGGATTCCAGACGCGTGCATTCCAACGGGCATTCCCCGACCTGAGTCAGTTATTTTGATGCTATTATCTTTTTGGATCGTCACACTGATTTCATTACCGTAACCGGATAATGCTTCATCAACTGCGTTATCAACGATTTCATAGACTAAATGATGTAATCCACGGCTGTCTGTGGAGCCGATGTACATTCCTGGTCTTTTTCGTACAGCTTCCAATCCTTCTAAAACTTGGATGGAGGCGTCATTGTATTCATTGTTTACTTTTTTCGCCAAAGAAAAAACTCCTTATTCTTGAATTATAGGGCGCGAGGCCACATCATTACAATAATACTCTAAAAGCTCTCAAAAAAAAAGAGCTTTCCTAAACGGCCACTCTTTCTTAAGATCATGTGCATCTATTTCGGCATTTCAGCTAATTCAATTTTAATGCAACGATTCATTATAATAGCATTTCTACCTGCTTTTTTCAACAGTTCCGCAGCTTCTTGACTTTCAAGACCCAATTGAGCCCAGAAAACTTTGGCATTTGTTTCTATAAAATCTTGAGCAACTTCTGGCAAAAATTCACTACGCCGGAAAATATCGACAATGTCGATTTGACCTGGCACATCTTGTAATCTCTCGTACACGTGTTCACCAAGAATTTTTTGTCCAGCTAATATGGGGTTTACAGGAATGATTTCATAACCATATTCTTGCAGTAATTTGGCTATTTTGTAGCTTGTTCGATCTTCTTTTCCGCTTAATCCAACGATAGCAATTCGTTTCGCTTGTTTTAGGTAATTAAAAATTTCTTCTTGCGAGGGGTTTTCTACAGGCATTTTGCTCATCCTTTCAAATTTCTCTTCATTTCATTATACAACGAATATTTAATTATTGTTAGCTGTTTCTATTCATGATAAAATAAATGCTAGTTTGAACGGAAAGAGGTTGCTCAATGAAATTCTTTGTGCTATTGATTATAGCTTATCTACTTGGTTCCATCCCTTCGGGTGTTTGGGTTGGAAAACTTTTTTTTAAAAAAGATCTTCGCCAATTTGGCAGCGGCAATACGGGAACGACGAATACGTTTAGGGTTTTAGGGAAAAAAGCTGGTATAGCTGTTTTACTAATGGACATTTTAAAAGGAACGTTAGCAACTAGTTTACCGCTACTATTTTCTTTGAATGTTAACCCGTTGGTTTTTGGTGTTGCAGCAGTTTTAGGTCATACATTTCCAATCTTTGCAAATTTCAAAGGAGGAAAAGCTGTCGCGACAAGTGCAGGGATGATTTTGGCTTACAATCCAGCATTTTTTGTTTATTCTGCCTTAATTTTTATTATTATGTTATACATTACTAGCATGGTAAGTTTGACTAGTATGATTAGTGCTGTATTGATTACTCTTTCAACCATTATATTGCCAGTTGCGATCCCTGCTATCTTGCCTCAATTTGATTGGTTGTTGACGATGATTGCTTTTGCTTTAACAATTTTTATTTTTATTCGTCACAAAGATAATATTAAACGAATAAAGGACGGTACTGAAAGTCGCGTACCTTTTGGGTTGGGCGCAAAAAAAGAAAACTAAAAACTAGGATACAAAGTATTATAGACTTTGTATCCTAGTTTTTTATTTCAGTCTTATTTAGCTGTAAGAGTGTATTGTGTTTTAAAGACTTCTGCTGCGGCTAAATTATTGATCCCCTTTTTGTCAACAAGGTTTCCGGTAGCATTTACTTCATCTGCAATGCCGCACCACGGCTCTATACAAACGAATGGTGCTTCTTGTGGATAAGGAGACCAAATTCCCACATAAGGCATGTCAGAGTAGCTTAAACTAATACTGTGAGGCCCTTCGTCTGTTTCAATCGTAAACGTATTGACTCCTTTAGTCTCAAAGATAATAGCGTCATTTTTGAAAAGTTCTCTACGAATATCCAGACTTGTATTTGTCTGCCCTAATGTTTTATGCTCGAAATCTGCGAAAGGTCCAGCTAAAGGAATCTGAGTACGTGATTTCTTAGGTGAAAAACTCAAATAATAATCATCAAACGTCAAGCTTTGTTCTAAAGGAACGTTAAAAGCAGGATGACCGCCGATTGAAAAATACATTTCACTGTTCCCTGTATTCTCAACTTGATAATTAACCACCAAGTTATCTGCTTCTAAGGCATAAGATAGAATCAACTCAAAATCAAATGGATACACTTTTTTTGTCTCTTTATTACTTTTTAATGATAGTGAAACTAACTCGGAACCGTGTTCGATCACTTCAAAAAGACTATCTCTAGCAAATCCGTGTTGACTCATAGGATATGTTTGATTTTCATATGTGTATCGATCATCTTTTAGGCGACCAACGACTGGAAATAACACGGGCGCATGACGACCCCAAAAAGCTGGATCTGCTTGCCAAATGTATTCTATATTATTTTTCTTTGATTTCAAGCTAACTAGCTCAGCACCATCTTCAGCAATCGTGGCGATCAAAAATTCATTTTCAATTTGTACAGTCATTTCTACGACCTCCTACTTGTTATCTTTTTCCAATTCTTTAATAAATTGTTTGTTTAAGACTTTCAGATACGTTCCTTTCATACCTAGAGATCGTGATTCAATGATTCCGGCAGATTCTAATTTTCTTAATGCGTTCACAATCACAGAACGAGTGATTCCGATTTCATCTGCAATACTAGACGCAGTTAGTCTACCCTCTTCACCATCTAAAGCTTTGAAAATCGCTTGGACTGCTTTTAATTCACTGTAAGATAATGTATTGATTGCCATTTGTACAGCAGTTGCACTCCGAACATTTGCCTCGATGTTTCTTGATTGTTGGTATAGGATCTGCATCCCAACAACAGTTGCGCTATATTCGGCTAAAACTAAATCATCTTCGTCAAACGATTGTTCTACTCTAGCTAAAATAATTGTTCCTAAACGTTCACCTGCTCCAAACATTGGAACGATCGTTGTTAGACCAAAAGGATATTTCTCACGCAGCTCAACAGGAAAGGCAGTTAAATCACTGGTGATTGAAATATTCGCTTCTGTTTTGACTAAGTTGTCAGCAGCGTCTGTATAGCTTTGCGGAAATCGTTTTTCTTCGAACATGTGTTTAACGCGGGCATTATTCACATCTAACTTTTCGTTATACCCTAACAAAACGCCTTCGTTACTGATAATGTAGGCATTGCTATCTAAGACATCGCCTAAAATCACCGCCATTTTGTCGTATGGTAATTCTGCTTTTTGATCAAACGTATTTTTTTGTTGTAACAGTTTATTGATTTGACGGGTTTTTTCTAATAAAGTAGTCATTTTTACTCCTCCTAATTTAAAAGCTGAGCGGACTCTTCCTGCTATGAAAGTAAAGCAAGAAAAATGAAGCGTACTCTTTATTTTTCTTTTTTAGAGGAACAAGCCAGCAAAGCTAAATAATACTAAAGAATGTAGCGGCTCAAATCTTCATTTTGAACAATACTATTTAATTTTTCATTTACATAAGCTTCTGTTATTGTAATTTCACCCATTTGCATATCAGGAGCTTCAAATAGCAAATCTTCCAACAAACGTTCTAGAATCGTATGCAGACGACGAGCTCCGATATTATCAGTGTCACGGTTAACGTTAAACGCAATATTGGCGATTCGCTCGATGGCTTCTTTCGTAAAGATTACTGTGACATTCTCAGTACCGATCAAAGCAATATATTGCTTGATCAAGGCGTTATTCGGTTCTGTTAAGATTCTTACAAAATCTTCAGCTGTTAGATCGTCTAATTCAACACGAATTGGGAAACGACCTTGTAATTCAGGGATCAAGTCACTTGGTTTAGATAAATGAAATGCTCCGGATGCGATAAATAATATGTGATCCGTTTGAATTGGACCGTATTTTGTATTGACTTGTGAACCTTCAACAATAGGTAAAATATCACGTTGGACTCCTTCACGAGAAACTTCACCCGAATTTTGTTGGCTTTTGGAAGTGATTTTATCAAACTCATCTATGAAAATAATTCCGCTACTTTCGGCTAAACGAATTGCCTCACTATGAATATCGGCATCTTTGACGATTTTTGCAGATTCTTCTTTTACTAATAATTCTTGAGCTTCTTTCACTGTGACAGTTCGCTCCACTTTTTTCTTAGGAGATAGAGCTCCTAAAGTTTCGTTTAGATCTATTCCCATCTGTTCCATACCAGCATTCATAGCAGGCATTGTTTTTTTAGGTTCTTCGATTTCGATAGTGACTTCACGATTATTTAATAACCCTTTTTCGAGTTGCTCAAGAATCGTCTTACGGTTAACTTTGATTTCCTCAGTTACTTCTTCTTGTGTTTCTTGAGGTTGTTGTGTACTGTTGAACATTTGCATCATTTGTTCAAACTGATTGTTTGATGTTTGTTTTTGCTCTTTTTTAATTCCTGGTACTAGCACTTTTACCAATCGATTATTTGCTTTTTTTAAAGCTTGTGAGTAAACGCGGCTGTATTGTTGTTTTTCCACGATTTGTATAGCCTGTTCAACTAAGTCACGAACCATGGATTCCACATCTCGACCAACATAGCCGACTTCTGTAAACTTAGTTGCTTCAACTTTTATAAAAGGTGCATTCACAATTTTCGCTAAACGTCTAGCAATCTCTGTCTTTCCTACACCCGTGGGTCCGATCATCAGCATATTTTTAGGTGTTACATCTTGCTGCATTTTTTCTTCAAGTTGCAAGCGACGATATCTATTTCTTAAAGCGACTGCAACTGATTTTTTAGCTGTTTCTTGTCCAATAATATATTCATCTAATTCTTTCACAATTTCTCTCGGTGTTTTATTCAATTCATTCATGGTCATTGTCCCCCATTTACAATTCTTCTACAATAATGTTGTGATTTGTAAAGACGCAGATATCTGCGGCAATGTTTAATGCATTTTTAGCGATTTCTTTTGCAGACATTTCTTTGTCTCCGTAATGTTTCATAGCACGTGCTGCAGATAATGCAAAGTTACCGCCAGAACCGATTGCTAAAATGCCATCGTCTGGAGTGATTACTTCTCCCGTGCCCGAAACTAACAGCATTTCTTTATCGTTCATAACGATCAACATCGCTTCTAATTTTTGCATAGATTGCTGAGTCCGCCATTCTTGAGCCAACTCAACTGCAGCACGAGTTAGATTTCCATTGTATTCGTTTAACTTACCTTCAAATTTTTCTTCTAATGTAAAAGCATCTGCTACACTTCCAGCAAATCCGACAACAACTTCATCATTGTAGATTCTGCGGACTTTTTTAGCAGTCCCTTTCATAACAACAGATTCGCCCATTGTTACTTGGCCATCACCAGCCATTGCAAATTTCCCGTCTTTTTCAACAGCACAAATCGTTGTTGAATGAAATTGTGATTCAACCATTATAGTTCCTCCTAAATTTAAAAACGTAGTAGGCTTATTTACCCTTGATAGAAAATAGAGAAATATAAAAGTGGTATTTTTTGCCCCAATCATATTGTATTTTTTTCGAAGAGTTAGCCTATGAGTTCGTTAAAAATTTCCTCATTATGCACGAGGATGAAATGTTCGATAATTTTTTTGTAAGCTTTCTTTTGTTACATGGGCATAAATCTGCGTAGTAGATAAATCAGAGTGTCCCAATAGTTCTTGAACTGTTCGCATGTCAGCACCATTGTTTAATAAATGGGTTGCAAATGTATGGCGCAACATGTGAGGATGAATATCGCTATTTAATGTACTTTTTTTAATAAGTTGATTTAAAATGTATTCAACTCCTGTTGGCGTGATTTGTGCCCCGTGATGATTTACAAAGACAAAGGCATGTTCTTGCTGATATTTGTCCATCAAGACGGCCCGTCCGTTTTCTAAGTACTCTTTCAATGCATCTTCAGCGAAAGAGCCAAAAGGCACATAACGGTCTTTATTCCCTTTTCCGTGAATCAACAATACATTGGCAGAAAAATCAATTGATTGTAAAGTTAAGTTTGTACATTCACTTACACGGATACCAGTTCCATAAAGAATTTCTAACAATGCTTGATTTCTCAAATCTAACGGTTTCGTTCCTTTAGCACTTTCGAATAAAGCATCCATTTCTTTTTCATAGAAGAAGCGAGGAAGGCGTAATTGTTTTTTCTTCATATGGACATAGGAAAAGGGATTTTCCTTGATTGCTTCATTTTTAAGTAAAAATTGATAAAAAGATCGTAAACTGGCAATTTTTCTACTTATAGAATTTCGGCTGTATTCTTTGTCGTAGAGAAAACTAAGATAGGTTCGAATATCTAAATGATCCACCTTCAAGTAATCTGGCTCTCCAGAATTCTTTAAAAAATCAAAAAAGTTCATAATGTCTTCTTCATAAGCGATTTTAGTCTTTTCAGAATACCCACGTTCAACAATTAAATAATCTAAAAATAATTCTGGCCATTTTTTTTTCTGCATAGACACTTCCCCCAATAAATTACAAAGTAACTTTAGCATAACCATTTTGAAAAAACAAACGAATTGTCAGAATTTAATCAATATTTTCAAATTTGGTAACAATTTATTCATATTTTACTTTAAATGCTCATAAATTATAAGTGTAATTTAATTTTTTGTTCGCTTGCCAATCAATAATCAAAAGACCAAGACAAATTGAACAGTTTGTCTTGGTCTTTTGATTATTTAGTTTGTTCCACAAGATTTAGGTCTTGTGTCACTTTGGCTAACGTCGTTAATGCTCTGTCTGCGATTGCTTCATAGCGTTCTTTTTTATCTTTGATTCTTTCTGGCATTTCTGGGAATAGCCCAAAATTAGCATTCATAGGTTGGAAATGTTTGCCTTCTGCATGGGTAATATAATACGCCATACTTCCTAGAGCTGTTTCTCTTGGAAAGACTACAGGTTCTTCCCCTTTTGCTAAACGAGCAGCGTTCATTCCAGCAAGTAAACCACTAGCTGCACTTTCGACATAACCTTCAACGCCCGTCATTTGTCCAGCGAAGAACAGATTTTCTCTTTTTTGAGATTGGTATGTTGGCTTCAATAATTCTGGTGAATTCATAAAACTATTCCGGTGCATCACACCATAGCGAACAAATTCAGCATTTTCTAAACCTGGAATCATTTGGAAAACACGTTTTTGTTCCCCCCACTTTAGATGTGTTTGGAAACCAACTAGATTGTATAAAGAAGCGGCTGCATTATCCTGGCGCAATTGAATAACAGCATATGGGCGTTTACCTGTCTTAGGATCTTCCAATCCAACTGGTTTTAACGGACCGAATAACATAGTTTTGATGCCACGTTTAGCCATTACTTCGATTGGCATACAACCTTCAAAGAACTTCTCTTTTTCAAAGGTTTTTAACGGGACAACTTCAGCTGAAATCAAGGCTTCATAAAATGCTTTGAATTCTTCTTCTGTCATTGGGCAGTTTAGATAAGCGGCTTCACCTTTATCGTAGCGGGATTTCAGGTATACTTTATCCATATCGATCGTTGATTTATCAACGATTGGAGCGGCTGCATCATAGAAATAGAAACCATCTGATCCATTAAACTCTTTGATTTGCTCTGCTAATGATTCTGAAGTTAACGGTCCAGTTGCAACAATTACTATTCCTTCGGGTATTGCAGTGATTTCTTCATTTTTTACAGTAATCAACGGATGATTTTTGATTTTCGCTGTAATTTCTTGTGAGAATGTATCACGATCAACTGCTAAAGCACCACCAGCTGGTACTGCTGTTTTGTCTGCACTACTAATAATGATTGAATCTAAGCGACGCATTTCTTCTTTTAATACTCCCACAGCATTTGTTAAGTTGTTTCCTCGTAGTGAATTGGAACAAACTAACTCAGCAAAATTTTCTGTTTGATGGGCAGGCGTCTTTTTAACTGGACGCATTTCATAAAGGGTTACTGGGACACCAGCATTTGCAACTTGCCAAGCGGCCTCACTGCCAGCCAAACCAGCACCGATAACTGTTACAGAAGTAGACATATATTTCCTCTTTTCTTCAAAAAACCAACGGGATTTTCCGCTGGTTTTTAACTTTCTTATTTTTGAACATTTTCTTCGTAATCACCATTGATACAAACGACTTGTTTCCCGCCTTTAACTTTCTTTTCGACGAGATACTGTCCACATTTTGGACATGGACGACCGATTGGTTTGTCCCAAGAAGTAAACTCACACTCTGGATAACGACTGCAACCATAGAATAATCGATTCTTTTTAGATTTGCGTTCAATGACTTGACCTTCATTACAGACTGGACAAGTCACGCCGATTTCTTTAACGATCGCTTTAGTGTTTCGACATTCTGGAAAGTTACTACATGCAAAGAACTTGCCGTAACGTCCTAGCTTGATTACCATCGGGTGACCGCAAAGATCACAATCAAAACCTGCTGGCTCATCTTTGATCTGTATTTTTTCGATTTTTTCTTCTGCATTCGTCAACTCTTTTTCAAATGGTTGGTAGAAACGATCGACGACTTCTACCCATTTTTCTTGACCAATCCCGATTTTGTCTAAATCGCCTTCCATTGAAGCTGTAAAGTGGACATCCACAATTTGCGGGAAGAATTCAACAATCAACGAGTTGACAATTTCACCTAATTCAGTTGGCTCAAATCGCTTATTCGTCAATTTAACATAATAACGTCTTTGAATCGTTTCTAAAGTGGGTGCATAAGTAGAAGGGCGACCTACACCATTTTCTTCTAGGGCACGAATCAAGGTTGCTTCACTAAATCTTGCTGGTGGTTGTGTGAAATGTTGTTTTGGTTCGATATCAAGAGCATTCACTTTGTCACCCTCAGCCAAATCGGGAAGGATATTTTCTTTATCCTCTTTACCGTCATCACGACCTTCAACATAAACTTGCATGAACCCTTTGAATTTCACCTTAGCCCCATTGGCGATGAAAATCACGCCGTTTTGTTCTAATGTTACCTTCATTGTATCTAATACAGCAGGTGTCATTTGACTAGCAACTAAACGTGACCAAATCAAAGTATAAAGTTTTAACTGATCTTTGTCTAGGTATTGTTTGATTTCATTTGGCGTACGCATTACGCTTGATGGACGAATGGCTTCATGGGCGTCTTGAGCACCTTGAGCATTTTTCACTTTGCGTCCGCCGTGAGCTGAAAACTCACTTCCATATGTTTTTTCAATATACTCAGCTACTTCTACTTTAGCTGAATCTGCTATTCTGGTAGAATCAGTACGCATATAGGTAATCAACCCCACTGTTCCCTGTTTCCCTAGAGCAATTCCCTCATATAATTGTTGAGCGACCATCATGGTTTTTCGGGTTCTGAAGTTTAATTTTCTAGCTGCTTCTTGTTGTAGGCTACTCGTTGTAAAAGGTAGCGCAGGATTTCTCTTACGTTCTTTTTTCTCAACTTTTGTTACATCGTACTCTTTTCCTTTGATTCGTGTAGTGACTTCTTTGACGGCTTCAGCGTTTGGTAATTTTTTCTTTTTACCATCTAATCCCCAGAAATTCGCTTTGAATTTCTTTTTCGCTTTTTGGAAATTGCCATCAATACTCCAGTATTCTTCGGGAATAAACTTACGGATGTCATTCTCACGATCAATTATGATTTTAAGAGCTACCGATTGTACACGTCCAGCACTTAGTCCTTTTTTGACTTTTCTCCATAATATTGGACTGAGTGAATAGCCAACTAGTCGGTCTAAAATCCGACGGGCTTGTTGCGCGTCAACCAAATCTAAATTGATTGTACGTGGTTCTTTAAAAGCAGCTTTTACCGCTTCTTTTGTAATTTCATTAAATACAACACGATTTTTATCATTTAAATCCAAGCCAAGAAGGAAAGACAGATGCCAAGCAATCGCCTCTCCCTCTCGGTCCGGATCGGCTGCGAGATAAACTTTTTCAGCTTTTTTAGCAGCGGCTTTTAAACTTTTGATTACATCGCCCTTACCCCGAATTGAGATATAGTGCGGTTCATAATTATTTTCAGTATCAACGCCCATTTTACTTTTGGGTAAATCTCGAATATGCCCAACACTGGCAACAACCTTATAGTTTTTTCCTAAATATTTTTCAATCGTTTTGGCTTTAGCTGGTGATTCTACAATAACTAGATATTTATACGCCATTCAACGTGTGGCTCCTTTCGGTTTTTGTGTTTCTTCTATTATATATATCAAAATGTAGAGAACTCACAAATCGTACTTCATCATATCTATTCATCAAAGGTTTGTCAAGGATTGATACAGCTAAATCGAAAAAAACTGAATTTCATCTAAAATATCTTGAGGACAAATTGTACATTTAGCGCCTTCCTGAATAAGACCGTGACAGCCATCTGATTGAGAATTAAATAGATTGCCTGGTACCGCAAATACTTCACGCCCGTACTCTAAAGCTGCTTGTGCAGTAATTAAGGATCCACTTTTTTTCCGTGCTTCGATTACACATGTACCTAAACTTAGGCCAGCAATGATTCGATTTCTCATAGGAAAATGATATTTTCTCGGTCCTGTACCATTGGGGTATTCACTTATGACTAATTGCTCGGTCATCATTTTCCGTTGAATGTGAGCTGTTTCCTTTGGGTAGCAAATATCAAGACCAGTTCCTATCACACCTATGGTATTTCCACCATGTTGCATTGTCACCTGATGGCTAACACTATCGATACCTTTTGCCAATCCGCTAACAATCGTCAAATCATTGCTGATCATCTCAGGGATCAATTGGCGTACAACATTGATTCCATATACAGAAGCCGCTCTTGCTCCAATGAAAGACAAGCAATTTTTTTCTAAGAGTTTTGGATTCCCTTTATAGAACAATAGTACTGGACAGTTGTAAATTTGTTTTAAATAGTAGGGATAGATTGCATCTAGGATCGTGATAAAGGTATGCGACTCTTGATACACTTTCAATTCGTCTGAATCAGCTGTCCAGCGATCCCAAGATTCAGAAAATAGCTTTTGATACGTTGTGATTCCAGCAATTTGTATAATTTCTTCTTTTGAAAAATCCGTACTGTTATTATACTTCATTGAAAAATCTAACACTTTCAGCATACCTATGTTGCCAATGCCATGACAAACAGCTAACTTAAAGAGTAAATCTCGTTGTTGTTCTTCCATAAAAAAACCTTCTTTCACAAATACTTGTTGTAATAAGTATTCGCAAAAAAAAGGTTTTTTTATTTTTTAACACATATCTTTGATTGGTGCAAAAGTCTTTCTGTGAATCGTACAGATTCCTTGCTGCTGTATTCCTAGTAAATGTTCTTTTGTACCATAACCTGCATTATTTTCAAATCCATATCCTGGATACATTTTGGCATAGTCTTCCATTAAACGATCGCGAATGACTTTTGCTACAATACTTGCCGCAGCGATTGAGATCGAGCGAGCATCCCCTTTGATAATATTTTCTTGAGGAATTTTGACATCTAATGTCATAGCGTCGATCAATAAATAATCTGGAATAAAACAAAGATCTTCCAGTGCGATTCCCATAGCCATTTTTGAAGCCTGATAGATATTGATTTCATCAATTTTATTATGGTCCACCATACCTATCCCAATTGAAATAGCTTGATTTTGGATTTCATCATAAAGCTCATCTCTTTTTTTCGCAGATAATTTTTTGGAATCATTTACACCAAGAAGTTGAAAGTTCTCAGGTAGAATAACTGCTGCTGCAACAACAGGTCCTGCAAGTGGACCTCGTCCAACTTCATCTATTCCTACAATAAGGCGATGTCCTTTTGCTCGTGCATTTTTCTCAAACGATTGCATTTCTTCAAATAATGCCAACTCTTTTTCATGTCGTTTTAGTCTTTTATCCCACTGGACTAGAGCTTGTTGAACACCGCTACGCTCATCTGCTTGCCACTGTTGGATCCTTTTATCTTCTCTGTTATCAATTGTAGTTAAGGCTGTTTTAATTTGCTGAATTGACTCAGTTTTCATCTTTTGTAGCTCCTAATTCTTCCCAACGATCTAAAGTATATGGTCCTAATTTGCTGCTGCGGATCTCTTGAATGATCATTTCACTTGCTCGATCATAATCATCATTAAACCCACGCTTTTGACTGATCAACATCAATAGTTCAGCACCTGGTAAAAAAGTTTCTTCTTGTGTTAATTTATAGCGTTCAACCAAACGCTCTGGATAAAAACGTGAAAAAAAAGCTAGTCCGTAAATAGCTAAATCATCTAAATGAAGCAGTTGATCTTTAATTGCTCCAGTTAATGCTAACTTTTTACCGATTTCTTGATCTTCAAATTTAGGCCATAGGATTCCTGGTGTATCCAATAGTTCTAGCTCAGTCCCTGAACGAAGCCATTGCTGCCCTTTAGTTACGCCAGGCTTATTACCTGTTTGGGCGATTTTTTTCCCTACCAAACGATTCATGAGTGTTGACTTTCCAACATTTGGAATACCAATACACATTGCACGGATGGCTCTTGGTTTCAATCCTTTTAAGCGTTCACGTTCAAGTTTTTCTTTCAGAGCTTTTTTGGCTTCAGGAATGATTTTATTGACCCCTTTATTCTGCTGTGCATTAATGACTAAGGTATGATAGCCTTTTTCTTGAAAATATTGCTGCCATTTCTGGTTTTGTTCTTTATCAGCTAAGTCTCCCTTGTTTAGTAAAATCAAGCGCGGCTTTTGTTGTACAATCTGATCCATCATCGGATTTCTGGATGAAAGAGGTAATCTTGCATCAATCAACTCAAAAACGATGTCAACGTATTTAATTTTTTCAGATACTTCTCTTCTAGCTTTGGCCATATGCCCTGGAAACCATTGTATTGTCATTTTATCACCTATCTTGGTATGAATTTCATATGTGTTATTGGATAATATACAAACTGAGCTTTTCCTAAAATATACTTACTTTCAACAGCACCAAAAGAACGACTGTCCTTTGACATTCGTCGATTGTCGCCTAAAACAAAATAACTATCTTTAGGTAAAACGTCTGCTGTAATAAGATTACTTAAATCAAAATCAGTTGTGTAAGGAACTGCCTCATGATCTTTTTTGATGTTTTTTTCTAGGAAAGATTCTTCAATCGGCTTGTCATTTATATAGAGTTGATCGTTGTCGTAACGAACTGCTTCTCCCGGCAGCCCGATTACTCGTTTAATATAAATGGCTCCATTTGGTAATTTAAACACTACAACATCAAAACGTTTGATTGAGGAAAATTTCTCCATCACAATCATGTCACCCTGACTCAGCGTTTTTTCCATTGAATTTCCGTCAACTGGAACAGGGATCAGAATGAAACCTCTTAATATAAATAACAAGACGAACGAAGGAATGAGTATTTTCATGAAAAAAATAAAATAGCCAATATAAGATTTTTGTTTTTCCACTCTGTTCTCTCCCTTTTTCTTGTTGATTCTATTATAAAGGAAAAACACTTGAAAAAGCGACTAATTTAAAGGAAAATTTATTCTATATGTAAGCAAAATAAGAAATAGGTGTGAAAAAGGGCATTTTCAAGTAATAGTCCCTCTTCACACCTGCTTTTGTTAGTCTTTTTTAGATATATTTTGAAGTTCTTTAATACCAGTGTCATAAGCTTGATCGTTGTTTTTAATTTTTTTTCCTATTTCAATTTCGATTTGTGCAGCAGTTTCATTGTCTACCTCTCCCGTAACTGGAAGGACGTTGTCAGTTTGTAGTGCTCGAACAGCAGCTGTTGTTTGTTCTGAAAAATCACTACTGTCAGCATTAACTTCGTAGCCAAGTGCATTTAGTAAGGCGTTGACGTTTTTGACAACTGGTGAAGAATCACCTGATTTTAGAGTTTTATCTCTAGAAATTGGTGATAAGTATGCATAGTCAGGATAATCAGCCTTAACGTTAGGTTCTAGGCCTTTTTCATGAATCCATTCACCTTTTGGCGTTAACCATTTTAGAACGGTTAATTTGATTTCACTCTTATCATTTAAATTTTTAACGGTTTGAACAGTCCCTTTGCCAAACGTTTTTGTTCCAATAATCTTTTTATTACCTGATTCTTTTAAGGCAGCTGCAAAAATTTCAGATGCACTTGCACTTCCCTCGTCCACCAGAACGACAGTTGGTTCCTTTACTTTAAAGCCGCCGTCTAATTTGCTAGAAGCAACATCTTCACTTGTATTTCCGTTTTTATCCTCAAATTTTACAATTGTTTTCCCATCTTCAAGGAACATACTCGCCATTTGTTCCACCTGGTCAAGCAATCCACCGGGATTTTGGCGTAAATCGATCACAAAAGATTTTGCGCCATCTTTTCTTAACGTTTTGATTGTTTCTTTAAGCTCGTTATAGGTATTTTCACCGAAAGAAGTAATCTTGATTGATCCGATCGTTGGCTCTTTTTTATCTAATTCACCTTTAACCGTTTCAAGTGGAATGGTATCTCGTGTAAGTTTTAATTCAAAAGTTTCTTCGCCACGCTTAATTGTTAAACGTACTTCAGTTCCCTTTTTTCCACGAATTTTGCTGACGATCTGAGACAGTGTTTTTCCTTGTGTTTCTTCATCATCGACTTTTAAAATCGTATCGTTTGTTTTGATTCCCGCTTTAGCGGCAGGAGATCCTTCGATCGGCGCTTGAGCTACAGTCGGTAAGTCCTCAGTCATCGTCATGGTTGCACCGATTCCTTCAAAACTCCCCGAAAGACTTTGGTCCAGCTCGTCTGCTTCTGGTTCATTCAAGTAACTGGAGTAAGGATCATCTAAGGATTCTGTCATGCCCTTTAGCGCACCATCGACTAGTTTTTTCTCGTCGACTTTTCCTACATAGTTATTAACGATTTCATTATATAGATCATCAACTTTTTTTAACTCACTTGTTTGAGCAGGATTATTAGAAACTTGTTTTTTATATTGATAGTCAAAATAAATATAACTACTGCCACCTGCCAAAAAAGCAACACAAGCAATTGAAATAATATATTGATGAAAAGGCACTTGTCTTTTATTTTTCATAAGCTCATCTCTTTTCTGTAAAATTATCATTGCATGTTTTCCAGTTTACCATGAATAAAAAAGAAGGAAAAGCTTTCTTTGCCTTTCCTTCTTTTTTATTTATTGTTTTCTACGTATTTTTCCCATAAGTCATCAAAAATGTGCATATTACTTAAATAATCGGCATTCATTTCTAAATAACTAGATAGCTCATGATAGTCTTCAGACTGTTTTGGAAATTGAATATCTTTTGCTGCATCATTTGCGAATTGGCTCTCTTCGGTCTTCTTAGGAGCTCTTAGTGTCATTAAGTAGTGATAAAAACTTCTTCTCATATATTCACCAATTTTCTTCTATAAAGTTTGCTCGATTTAGATGTGCTTGTTCATATCGTTTAGGATCTTTTTGGTAAAAATCTTGGTGATATTCTTCTGCTGGGTAAAAGATACTTGCAGGTTCAATCGATGTAACGATCGGCTCGCTAAATTTGCCGCTTTCTTGTAGCTCTCGCCGACTTTTTTCTGCAATTTTTTTCTGCTCTTCATTTGTATAAAAGATAACTGGACGGTAATTATCCCCGCGATCTTCAAACTGACCTAGAGCATCTGTTGGATCTGTCTGTTGCCAATATATTTCAACTAGTTTTTCATAAGGCATTACTAGTGGATCAAATTCAATCTCAACAGCTTCTGTGTGACCTGTAGTATGACTCAGTACTTGCTCATATGTTGGATTAGCAACGTGACCGCCCGTATAGCCGGAAACTACTGAGTGAATACCAGGTTGTGTGTCGAAAGGCTGGATCATGCACCAAAAACACCCGCCAGCAAAGATTGCTTTTTCGCTCAATTCGATTCCTCCTTCTTGTCACTGTTATCTTTTGGCAAGTATATATTCATACGAATATCATCATCCACTAGATTTATTTTTTCTGCGCGTATAAATAAACCGTTTTGCATTCTAAATTGATCTAAACGTAATAAAATCGTACTATCTTCTGGATTTACTTCTACCCAATTAGGTAATTTATAATCTCTTTGGACAAATTTTAAAATTTCTTTCATCGGTAATCCTAATGTCCCGATGGATAAGCTTTTTGCTTTTAATTGTACATTGCCATTGTCCATCACATAAGGATCAAAATAAAGGTAAAATTGGATAGGGTGTCCTAAAACTTTAAAAGTGCCATTCAACATTGCTTCATTTTCTAAATAAAATTTATAGGTGATATCTGATCCCTTTTGAAAATCACTAAGATAAAAATCGATCAACGCATTTACCTGTTTTTTCTTGGATTGAATTGCTACAACAGGTGTACCGTCTTTTTCTACTAGTTCAGGAACAGGTTTATAGTTTGGTTCACGAACCTGTGTGATTCTTACAAAAACAAAAGCTAAGCTACCAATAATCAGTGCAACTAAAACAATGAATGCTACTTTCCAACGGTTGATTGTACTTTTCACTTCAGGCGCTTTTTTTCTTCGTTTATTTTCTTTTTTCACTTCTTTTTTTTCCTCTGGTTCATTCATCATCTTTATCACTCGCTTCCCTTTTTAAGCCATTCATTTTTTGTTTTTACCATTTCATCACGAACTGTACTAGCCATGATTTGATACCCTAAATTATTGGGATGGAAGTGATCTTCTTCATAAAGAGCATTATTTTTGATATCCTGCTCACCACTGGAGGTCATACCAGAAGCTATGTCTTCGCTGCTGACGATCCCTACTTCGTCACCTGCACCTTTATAGAGTAAATCATTGATTGGAATGAAGTATGCGTTTTTCTCTGCTTTGACGATTTCTTCTGTTCCATTGTTCCAACTATCGACTATCTCTTGCATCTCGGTAATATCAGGGAAGTAAAGATAAAAAGGATTGTAGATCCCTAAAACGTAGATTGGTGCATGGCCATTATATTTGCGGATTTCTGTTAGTAGTTTCTCTACCTCTTTTTGATATTTTTTTAATGGTTTTTCAAATGAATTTTTTGTTAAGCGAAACACGTCACCCTTGATTACTTTCATTAAATCGTTCCCGCCTACAGTCAATGTAATGACATCCGCTGATGTTAAGCCATCTTGAATTTCTTGACTCTTTTTGATTCTTTTAAGAATTTGATCGCTACGATCCCCATTTTTACCAAAATTATCTGTTTGAACCCCGTTCAAATGATAGCGTTCTTGTAAATCACTTGCAACTAATGGAACAAAGCCGCCAGAGTTTGTTAGATCACCAATTCCTTCTGTCAGCGAATCACCAATGGCAGTGTAATGAATCACTTCTTTTGTTTGAGCTTTAGTCGTTTGTTTTGTACCAGTACCTAAAATTGGACCTGCTTTTGGAAGTGCTACAATCAATAATAAAAAAACACTGATAAGCGTTATGAAAAAAAGAGCAAAACTGGACCAATTTTTTTTGAAAAATACTTTCATTGTTTCCCTTCCTTTTCTGTAAATCCTAAAAAATTCAAAAACTTGTTGATTTACAGTATTTGGATTTTCTAATTCTTATAAAGTAAATTATCTCTATTTTAAGTTAGTTTGTACAGTAAAATTTTTATTAAAAAAAGCAGATCAGTTTGATCTGCTCAAAACTCAGTCTGTATAGTACATTATAGCGAAAGCACCTTTACCTGTATGCGTTGCAATGACAGGATTTGTGTGCAATACAGGGATTTCCATATCAGGGAACAACGCTTGGAGCCCTTCTTTGAATCCATTCGCTAATTCTAATCCATCTGCGTGAGAAATACCGATTTGTCGTACATTCGGCAAATGACTTAACTCATTTTTTAGCTCGTCAAACCATTTATTAAAAGTTTTCATTCCTCGTCCTTTAGCAACAGGAATCAATTCTGTATGTTCGAAATCCATAACGACTTTCATATTGAAAATACTAGATAAAAGTCCAGTTGCCCGGCTGATCCGACCGCCCTTCACTAGGTTGTCTAATGTAGATATCCCAATAAAGAGTTTCGTATTTTCTTTAACATGATTGATTTCAGCTAAAATCTCTGGCACGCTTGCTCCGTTTTGGGCAAGTTTAGCTGCTTGGATTACTTGGAATGACAACCCTTGGTCAGTGAAATCACTATCGATCACAGTAACGTTTGCAGAACTGAGATTGCCAGCTTGTCTAGCTGCCTCCACTGTACCGCTCAATCCTTTTGTCATGTGAATTGAAATCACTTCACTGCCATCAGCACCTAAGCGATCATATAGCTCAACAAATTCACCAATAGGTGGTTGGCTTGTCTTGGGTAGTGCTTTTGCTGTACTCATCAATTCCATAAAATGTTCGCCTTCTAAATGATCATCATCAGCATATACTACGCCGTCAATCATCACAGATAAAGGCATCATGTGAATATCTAAATCATCGCGTACACTTTTCAGCATTGTGCATGAAGAATCAGTCACAATTTTTACATTTGTCATAATTTTATCACTCTTTCTTTAAAAACAACCTCAATTCGTGGTAAAATACTTTTGAGGCTTGAATGTCTGTTTTTATTATAACAGACAAAGAATTATTTTTCACCAAATTAAAATGAAGGAAGTTGATTTCTTGGAAAAAGTAAAATTCTCCAGAAAATATATGATTTTAAATGAAGTACTTAATGCAGTAACTCATGGGATTGGGGCTGGATTAAGTATTGCAGGGTTAGTGATTTTGCTGGTTAAAGGTGCTCGTCTTGGTTCGGCTGTTCATGTTGTTTCATATGCTATTTATGGGTCGACACTGATTCTCCTCTTTCTATCTTCGACTCTATTTCACAGTCTGATTTTCACGCGGGCAAAGAAAGTCTTTCAAGTTTTTGATCATAGTTCCATTTTCTTATTGATTGCTGGAAGTTATACCCCTTTTTGTTTATTGAGTATCAAAGGCTGGTTAGGTTGGTTATTGTTTGTACTCATCTGGGTAATGGCAATTAGTGGTGTTGTCTATAAATCTTTGACGCTCCATAAACAAGAAACGGTAAAAAATGTTTCTACAGTGATTTATATTATTATGGGGTGGCTTTGTATAACTGCGGCAAAACCTTTATACGATTCTTTAGGACCTACAGGTATTGCTCTGCTAGTGGCAGGAGGCGTTTCTTATACTTTAGGTGCTGCATTTTATAGCTTGAAGAGTGTTCGCTTTATGCATGTGGTTTGGCATCTGTTCGTTATGCTGGGAGCTGGATTTATGTTCTTTTCAATTTTACTTTATACTTAAAAAAATACAAAACCCCTTTATTTAAAGGATTTCCGATACTTCTTTTTGATTAATCAAAAAAGAAGTATCTTTTTTTGTATTTATCTCTTTACAAACCGAACAAACATTCGTATAATAACTATACAAACGTTTGTTCGATAAAAATTATGAGGTGATTAAGAATGAAAGCAGTTCGTCGTGGCGGGTTATTATTTGTTGTATTGATTATTGGTATTTTCTTAGGAACATTAGGACTACAGTCCGCTTTACTTATTGTTAGCCCTCTATTTATTATATGGTTCATGTTATGGGATGAAAAAAGATATACTCATACAAGAAAAAAAAATGAACATCAACACTATGTTTATCGTAAGTATCCATAGTCTTTAGCAGGAAGCTCTTTTCCAAAATATAAAAAAAGATCTTCGTTCCGGGTTATTCCAGAACGAAGATCTTTTTTTTAATATTCCATCAATGTAACAATTTCATAACCAGTAATTTTATCTCGTCCATGCAAGTCCATCAATTCGATCAAAAAGGCACAGCCGACAACAATGCCACCTAAAGATTCGATTAATTCAATCGTCGCCTTGATCGTACCGCCAGTTGCTAATAAATCATCACAAATCAATACTCTTTGTCCTGGGATGATCGCATCCTTATGAAGAGTTAATGTATCAGTACCATATTCTAAGTCATAAGTTACTTCGATTGTTTCACGAGGCAATTTGCCTTTTTTACGAACTGGAGCAAACCCAACACCTAGCTCATATGCGACAGGACATCCTACGATAAAACCGCGTGCTTCAGGTCCTACGACCATATCAATTCTTTTTTCTTTTGCATAATCAACGATTTGTTTTGTTGCTTCACGATATGCCTCACCATTTGCCATCAATGGTGAGATATCTCTAAAGATGACCCCTTTTTCTGGATAATCCGGAATACTAGCAATATAATCTTTTAAGTCCATTTTCTAAACTTCCTCCTCATTCCACAGCCATTGTTGTAACGTTTCACGATCGCTGTATAACAAAAACTCTTCTGTTTTGATTTTTTTTAGGCGAGTTTGATAGACCTTACTTTCCGTTAATGGATGATTTTCAGGACTTTCAACTTTTCTTAAAACACCGTTTTCTATTGTAACAAATCCTAGATCAAAAAACACCTGAATCATAAAAATTAATAGTTTTTCTTGTATTTTTAAATGTTGTGCCACAACATTTAACTTATAACGAACATCCACTTGTTCTTGTTGTCTCACAAATTTGTATAGTTGCGCATATTGTTCCCTTGTTCCGGTTCCGTTCAAATAGGCTTCTTCTTGAGAAATCCCCATCATATAGACCCGTTCTATTTTAGCAGTTTGTGTGATTTGTTTTAATAAATCCACATCATCTGGGCAATCAACAAAAACTACTTGTTGACTATTCGTTTTTTCAATTCTCTCAACGGTTTCAGTTATAGTGCTGAATAAAAACTGATCACTCGTAGGGTCATCGATCAATTTTTGACTATTTGCATTAAAATAGATATATAGAGTATTTGCAACGGGTATCTCTTTTTGACGAGCGCTTTTTCCACGTAAATCGAACAATTGAACACCATCAACAGAAAAATCAGTGACCATCAGCTGGGGCTTTTTATTCCCATTCCATTCATTGATCGATAATTGACCTACAATATTGGTTGTGCCCTGACCCAATTCATCTATTTGATTGCCCATCTGAAAGGCAATCGCATCTAATTTAGCACCAATTTGACTTAATTGGAATTTAAGGTGACTTTTATCAGCGCCAATTTGACGGCTTTGTTCAACTGTGACATCTTCAAATAAAAAGTTTGGAACGGGATTATCTGTTCCAAAAGGAGCCAGAATTTTTAGCTGCTTAATAAAAGGGATTGTTGCTTCTTCAACTTTCAGTGATTCATCGAGCAACAATTCTTGACCTTGGGAAAGATCGATCTGATTTACTTCAAGATAATTTGCGAGATGTTTTTTTACTTTATCAATATTTACTACAGGTAAAGTCATACCAGCAGCCATATGATGACCCCCGAAATGAGAAAAGTCTTCCCGAATTTCATTTAGGGCATCATACAAATTCAATGCTGAAACACTACGCCCTGAACCTTTAGCTATTTCGTTATTTTCATCAATTGTCAGTACAATTGTCGGTTTTCCTGTATCTTGCATGATTCGTCCAGCTACAATACCTAAAACACCTTCGTGCCAGCCTTGTTTTGCAACAATATGAATCGGCTCTGTCGAATCAATAAGTTCAAAAGCTTCTTTAGTGATTGTAGCTACGATTTCTTTACGCGTCTCATTTTGACTATTGATATAAGATGCAATTCGTTCTGCTTCTTCTTCGTCAAAGGTAGTCATCAATTCTACCCCTGGAGTTGCATCGCCTAATCTACCTAAAGCATTCAATCGTGGTGCGATCGTAAACCCAATACTCTCTTCACTGATTGCTTCTTTTTTCAACTCTGCCAGATGGATCAAGATGTCTAAACCAATTCTTTCACCGTTTTGAATCATTTCCAGTCCCATTTTGACAAGGACTCTGTTTTCATCGGTCAGCGAAACTAAATCTGCAATTGTTCCAATCGCAACTAAATCAAGAAATTCGGCAGGCAATTCACCTAATAATGCCGTTGCAACCTTAAAAGCCACCCCTACCCCAGCTAAATCTCCAAATGGATAGTGTCCTTCTGGATGTTTTGGATGAACAATTGTAAAAGCATTTGGTAACTCTGGCGGTAGTTCATGATGATCTGTCACAATGACATCAATCCCTTGTTCGGTTGCGAAATTGATGGCTTCATGCCCTGCTACACCATTATCCACAGTAATGATCAGTTGGGCACCATTTTCGATTTGTTCTTTAAATACAGCTAAATTAGGACCATATCCATGAATAAAACGGTTTGGCAAGAAGTATTCCACTTCACCACCAATCAATTCTATCGCTTCTTTCATCACTGTCGTACTTGTAATGCCGTCTGCATCATAATCTCCATAAACTAAGATTTTTTCGCCCTTAGCTACGGCCTCTTGAATTCTCGTAACAGTTTTTTCCATGTCATGCATTAAAAAAGGATCATAAAGATTTTCTATTGTAGGACGTAAAAATACTTCTATCGCTTCTTTTGACTGGATACCACGATGCCATAATAGTTGCCCTAGTAAAGGATTTATTTGTTCATTGGTTAGTATAGTTGAAAATTCTTCAGGTAATTCTGTCTTTTCTCGTAATTGCCACATATATTTTGCTTTTTTCACGACGTCACTCCTAACCAAGTAATTATAGCAAATAGGATCAGAAAACTAAAGAAACTATCCTGAAAATAAACAAATAAAAAAAGCAGAGATAAACCACTTCTGCTTTCTCTCCGCTTTTTTGTGTTTTTAAATCTCTTCTTCCTTACTTCTTGGTTTAGTAAAATGATCAACACGACTACCAACAGATTCCGCATCTGAGACTGGCGTGATAGGTGTTGGTGCAGCGGTATCATATTTTGCTTGTAATTCAGCCAGTTGATTTTCATATGCCCGCTTTACTTTTTCAACTTCTTCTTGCGCTAATTTATCTGCATCGTTTTTGTACAGTTCAATGTCTTTCTTTAATTCTTTTACTTGTTTCTTTTGCTTCAACATTGTAGTTGTTGAAGTCAGTAGACCAATCAGTGCACCAACAATGGCAGAGCCCAAAATAATGAGGATCAATGGACCTGAGATTTTAGCAAAGCCAAAGTTGACTGGTACTGTCTGATTATTTAATACAGCAAAAATGACAACGATCAGAACCAAAATAAGACCGATAACAACACGCCACTGATTTTTCATAGTTTATTTCCTCCTCTGTATATAGATAACAATATTCCCTTCGCTATCTCTTCGTTTGAGCTTCAGTATATTTTTTACTGAGGTTCATAGGAAAAGCTATGAAGTTTATTATTTCTTATTCAATATTCCACCAGCTAGTAGATCGCCTATATGAGGAAATAATGTGTACAAACGATATGCACCTTCCATCACTTTTGGTCGATTGATTTCACGCTTACAGGTTCCCATGGCATTAACAATTTCTTTCGCTAGTTTATTTGGTTCTAAAACAAACAAATCAACCGAAGCTAAATAGTCTCCTGAAGGATCCGCTTTATCGAAAAATTCTGTTTGAATAGGACCTGGATTAACTGTTGTCACGGAAATACCTAATGGCTTTAGTTCTAGACGTAAAGCATTTGAGAAACCTAGGACCGCAAATTTAGTTGCTGAATAAACAGTCGACTTGGCTGTCGCCATCTTCCCAGCCATTGAGGCTATATTGATAATATGTCCAGTTCCTCTTTCAGCCATTTGAAGGGCTGCTTTTTGAGTAAAGACCATCATACCTAAAACATTTACTTCAAACATATTTCTAGCAACAGCTAAATCAATATCTATGAAGTTTTCAAAAATTCCAAAGCCAGCATTGTTCACTAATATATCGATTGGGCCAACTTCTGATTCGATTTTATGAAAAACATTCTCTACATTCTCAGGATCTGAAATATCTAGTTGGAAAGAGAATGCCTGTTTTCCACTTAACTCTTCGCATGTTTCTTTGACTTTCCCAATCAAATTGATGCGTCTAGCACACACCACCACAATTGCCCCTTTTTTTGCTGCTTCATAACAAATTTGTTCCCCTAAACCAGCAGAACCACCTGTTACAACAACAATTTTATCTGTTAAATCCTGTCCCTTAAACATTCTATTTCCCCCTTACTCAGATTTAAATGGAATCTCTACAATTTCCATATCCTTAACGATTTTTGTGTTAGGAAAAATTTCTTTCGCTTCATTTTCTAACTGGATAATATCTCCTGTTAAATAGCGGGCGCTGATATGAGTGAGTATTAGTTTGTCCACTTGAGCTTTTGATGCAACTTCTGCTGCATGGTGACTTGTGGAATGATAATAAGCTTTCGCCATTTTTTCTTCGTCTTTATTGAATGTACTTTCGTGAACTAAAACATTTGCCTTTTCTGCAAGTAATATACTATTTTGTGTTTTTCTTGTATCACCTAAAATTGTAACGATTCTGCCTAGTTTTTTTTCACCAACAAAATCTTTACCGTTGATTACTCGTCCGTCTGGTAATTCTACAGATTCTCCTCGTTTGATCTGTCCGTATATTGGTCCTGATGGAATGTTTAAAGCAGCTAATTTATCTACTTGTAATTCCCCTTCGTGATCAGCTTCTACGATTCGATAACCAAAGCTCGCAATTCCATGATCTAGCGCTTTACATGTTACAGTAAATTGTTTGTCAGAAAATACGATACCTTCTTTGATTTCAATAAACTTAAGTTCATACGAAAGCCGCGTTTGCGAGACTTTTAATGCTGTCCGAACGAAATCAGCAATACCAACGGGTCCGTAAATCTCTAGTTTCTCATTTCCACCTTGGAATGAACGACTGCTTAACAAACCTGGCAATCCAAAAATATGATCTCCATGAAGGTGAGTAATAAAAATTTTTTCGATTTTTCTTGGGCGAATATTACTTTTTAAAATTTGTAATTGTGTTCCTTCACCACAATCAAATAACCACACAGCATTTCTTTCATCTAATAATTTTAAAGCAATGCTGCTTACATTACGATGCTTTGCTGGAACCCCAGCTCCTGTACCTAAAAATTGTAATTCCATGAGCTACCTAACTTTCTTTAAACTTCTTCTTTATTTTAGAAGAAAGTCGTCGCTTTAGCAAATAATATTTATTTTATAGGAAAACGTAGAACCACTGTTGTTCCTTTTGGTGTTGTATCTTTCAATTCGATTTTTCCTTGGTGTTCATCCACGATCCATTTTGCAATTGCAAGACCAATACCGTAACCGCCTGTTTTGCGATTTCTTGACTCTTCCACACGATAGAATCGTTCAAAGACCGCTGTTTTTTTCTCTTCACTAATGCCAATCCCAGTGTCGCTGATTTTAATGAGCCATTGATTATTTTTTACACTCGAAGAAACGACTATTTTTTCACCAGCTACAGTATATTTTAGTGCATTATCCAACAAAATAATCAGTAGTTGATGGATTCTTTTTTTATCGAAAACGAGTTGTTGATCTTCCCCTAAATCAATAAGAAATTCTTTTCCTTCTGCTACAGCTAATTCTTGATAAGGCATAAGTACCGTATTCAAAAAAGGATTGATTTTCACAGGTTCTTTTTCAAGAGTCAATGAATTGGAATCCGAACGAGCCAGTAAGAGCAAATCGCTTGTTAATTGGCTTAAACGTTGAACCTCGTCAAGTGATAAAGCAATTGTTTCTGATTCTTCTAGAATTGTATGGTTTGGCTTAGTAAATAATCGTTCTAGTTTCGCTTGGATGATCGTTAGCGGTGTTCTTAACTCATGAGAAGCATTTTCAACAAATTCCTGTTGTTTTTTCCAGGAAGTCAATATAGGTTTCATAAACCATTTTGAAAGGAAATAACTTAAAGCGATCGATAATAAACCGAAAATAATCATACAAATGATCAGTATTTGCTTAAACTGTTCAACAGTTCCTTTGATTGGATCTGTGTTCACTAAAAGTTGAATATAGGCTATTTGATCCTGATTTTCTACAGGTAGTGTGATCGAGTGGAAGTGCAAAGTACGCCCATTACTGTCATTTGTTTGAATGCTGCTAATGTTATGTAAATTTTTAGTTGATAACCTTAAGTTTTGAAAATCGTAATAGCGAGAACCTAACTCAGCTTTATTGGCTATTTTGCCTTCTTTGGTCCAAAGAATCACCTGTTGTTGAAAATTGTTTGGAGGTGGTGTGTCTAACTTGCCTAGTGGACGTGAATTGTCTTGCACTTGCTGGGATTTCGTTAATTGATGTTGTAAAAATTTTTGATCATCAGCAAGTCGTTGCAAATCATGATCCACAGTTTCGTACATAGACGTTTGCACTAATTGAAAAACGATCAAACCTAATATCAAAAAAATACTTGCAAATGAAATTAAGTTCATCAAGAAATAATTAACTCGTTGCTTTTTACTTAGTTGCTTATTCATGGTCCTGTCCCTCCGGTACTTCAAAGAGATAGCCAACATTTCGTAAAGTTCTAATCCAATGATCGATTCCCCATGGTTTCAAATTTTTTCTTAGATTACTCATATAAACCTCCACAACTGTCAATGTTGTATCAGACTGAAACCCCCAAATTCGATCAAATAATTGATCTTTCGTAATAATTCGTCCCTTGTTTTGCATCAAATAATGCAATAGATCGAATTCTTTTCCCTGAAGTGTTAATTCATTGCCATTAAAGCTTGCTTGACGGTTATCAAGATCTAAACGTAACGTGTTAACGATTAGTTCATTTTTCCCATTCATTCCTAGAGCACGTCGTGCAAGTGCTTGAACGCGTAACAATAGTTCTTCTCGGTGGAACGGTTTGGTCAGATAATCATCTCCGCCATTTTTAAACCCATTAACTTTATCTTCCAGATCATCTTTAGCAGTTAATATCAAAACAGGTGTATATATATTTTTCTTTCTTAAAGCTGTTAAGATCTGTTCACCAGACATTGAAGGCAACATCAAATCCAGAACGATCAAATCATAGATCCCACGTTCTCCTTCGTATAACGCCTCTTCTCCATCATAAACTTGAACAATTTCACCGAGTTCAGATAGAATCTCTAAAATACTATCTGATAGGATCTCATCATCTTCTACTAATAACAGTTTCAGCACTTACTTTCACATCCTTATAATCAAAAAAGAAGACGTGTAGAAATAGTTTCTGTCACGTCTTCTAGTTTATTTATTTTGCCACTGATGATCGACTAATGTTCATTTTTATCATCGGAATCTTGTTTTTTATCTTGCCAAGATTTTTCAGCTGAATCTTTTGTTTCTTTTTCTACAGCTTTGGCATCTGTAATTTCTTTTTCTACATCTTCAAAATCTAAACGGGTAATTTCTCCGCCTAATTCGTTCATGATTAATTGATTTAACGGACGATTATCCTCTTCCTCAGCAATCAAGATCAATCCTGTTTCTCCGTCACCAATTTGCTTTGTTACGTGTTCAAAGACGGTCTGAGCGCCTTGGATTTCTTTAGCATCTTGAGAAGCTCCGAATAAACTTCCTGCAAACCAACCAAGTAAAATTCCCAAGGGTCCTCCTAATATGCCGATCAGCATTCCGATCATACTATTTTTTGCAGTATGGTTATTGCCTGTAAAGTCAATAAAATCATCAATTTTAAATTGGTGTACACCATCGTTTACATGGGTTACTACCGCCATTTGTTCGCCCTTGATTTTTTGTTCCACATACAATTTCTTTATTTCTGAAAATGCTTGGTAAGCTTGACTCTCTACTTCAAAATGCATAATAATAACTCGCTTAGACATATAACCACCTCGTTCTATTTGATACTCTTATTCTATCAATAAACTAGCTATAAACGCAATGAAAATCAATTATTTAGGTGGTTGACCTCCAGGGCCGCCGCCCATTTGGTTGCCGGAAACTTCTGCACCGGTTTGGTCTACTGAAGTCAGCACATCCTCGATTGAAATTTTGGCAAGTTCTGTTCCACTTGAATAGTTACTATCACTGTACAATCCATTTTTTTCCGTGCCAGAGTCCTTACCGCCAGTGAATAAAGTCACAGTTTCACCTACTTTTAACTCAGGTGAGCTAATAGAAATATGTGAAAAACTCTTTTCTGGTGCAAATGAAAGAATTGTATCTCCTGCTCCATTGCTCAAATTAACTAAAGTTCCTTCTTTTTGAGTATCGTCAAAGTAAAGACTCAATGTCACTTGTGAGGAAATGTCACTAGCACTCATTGCCATACCCGAGCTGCCGCTTGCAGCAAGAATACCACCATCCATCGTAAAGCTTCCGTCATAATCTAGTGCTGCATTTCCGTTGTCTGTTGGTCCATTGACGATCAACGTTCCAGCAGTCATCCGAACATCACCATTACTATCGATTCCGTCGCCATCGGCATTTACATAGATAGTCCCACCATTTACTTCTATAAATTTAGTACTATCTAAAGCTTCGCCAGGTTGTCTGGTACCAGTGCCTGGTTCACCAAATGAATCTGCACCAAACGGACCTTCTTGATCTGCTTCATCAGAACTTCCTCCTGCAGCATTGATTCCATCATCTGAAGCATTGACAGTAATATCTCCATCATTGATTATAACTGTGGCACCTTCTAATCCCTCATACGAATGGTCTATATTGATTGTTCCATTATTGATCAGCAAATCTGTATCAGCATGAATACCATCATCACCACTTGCTAATTTAAACGTACCATTGTTGATTGAAATAGCAGCATTTGAATGGATTGCATCATCCGCTGTATTAAAATCAAAGTTTCCCTCATCTATAACAATATTTCCAGAAGCTTTTAGTCCTTTAAAACTAGCTGTTGTGTCAATTGATTGATCTTCATAACCATCAGCCGTCTGTATTTTAAGATCCGCTTGTGCAATGGATAGATTTGTTTCAGCCTGAACACCATCATTTCCTGAATAAATCGTAAAAGTTCCGCCATCAAGTGCAATCCAGCCTTTGTCAGTCTCAGTACTGTTATTAGCTTGAATCCCGTCACCTTCAGTCGTTTTTAAAGAGAAAGTTCCGTCAGCAATTGAGATAGAGTCTTTGCCTTTGATAGCATTATTTTTAGCAGTTACATTGATGGTTCCGTTTGTAATAACTAGATCATCTTTACTCCGGATACCGTTACTATAATTACCAGAAACTTCTAGAGTTCCAGTTCCATTGATTGTTAAATCATCTTTACTGAAAAAAGTAGCATCAGGTTCTGTTTCTTCTGTAGAAGTGAAATTGTATTTATTTCCATCTGAAAGGCTATTTTTCGAATCTTCAGCTAGCGTTGTGATTACTTTTTTAGCCTGTTCAACATAAATTGCAGATGATGTGTCATTGGTGATTGTAACGGTATTTAATATTAGGTGGACTGTTTCGTCATTCGCTACGATTTTTATTTGTCCGTTGTAACTACCAGTTAAAATATACGTCCCGCCTGCTGTGATAGAAAGCGTATTATCTTTTTCAGATACGCCTGAACCTTCAATTTTGCTGCCGGAATCTATCAGCTCAATTTTGGTTGCTGTTTTTTCGTCATAACTCTCATCAAAATCTTCGTCATCGTATTTACCATATTTTGTTTCAGATGTTTTTTTAGCCTCTTGAACTGACACACTTTGTTCTTTACTTGAATTTGCAGTTGTCAGACTGTTTGTTTCTTCTTTAGCACATCCAGTAAATAGAATGAGTAAAATTGTTAATGCTGTTAAACCAAATTTATTTATTTTCATTTTATCCACCTACAATTCTTCTCTATTCGTTGAAACTTTCCCAGAAACAATCGTCAAATTCCCATTTCTTATGCGTATAGCATCCATTAGCTCTTTTTCTCTTGTATTATCTTTTAGAGTGATTCGATATCGAAGTTCATATAAACTACCCATGTTAGTTGTTTTTACTGAGTCTAGACTAGCTGAATAAGTGTACTGCTGAAATAAGTCATCAAATAGACCTGGGTAATCTAAATCCTCGGGAATCGTGATCTTTACTTCCCTTTCAGAAATTTTTTGTTTTTCGCCAAAATGAATCGTATTTAAAAGCAGTAAGAAAATGGCAATAATCAAAGAAAATAATACAATGTAACTAACATATCCCATTCCTGTGGCAAGACCAATCCCCATTGACCAAAAAATGCTAGTGATTTCTCTAGCTCCACCAGCAACTGAACGGAATCTGATTAAGCTAAATGCACCTAAAACAGCAACACCTGTTCCTAAATTCCCGTTGACTAGCATGATTACCAATTGAACTAAAATAGGTAGAATAGCTAAAGTAATGACAAAGTTTTTGCTATAAACATTTCTGTACATATGAATAAAAGCGACTAATAAACCCAATAAAACTGAAGTAATAATACAAACTAAAAGTTGTTTGATTGACAAATCAACTGAACTTTCCACTAATAGACTAGACAACATGCTGAAAATCCTCCTTACAATATAGGTAACGTTGGTATGTTTGTGCATATTTTGAAAATGATGTTGGATAAATCTCAAGTCCTCCTAAGATTTCTGAAAACCATACTGGATAAGCTCCTAATGCTTTGACTTCCATTAAAACGTCAATTTCTGGTGCTACTCTATCGCCATGATCATCTAATGTATGACTTAATTGTTCTTTTCGGTAGCGAATATTAAAATCAAAAGTAATCCGAAAATCTTCATTTTCTGACGCAAGCAACGCTCTTCGATCGTATGCAATCATCACTTTAGGTTCTAATCTTTTTCGGGCGAACAACCAATCGATTTCTTGTTTGATTTGTTGATCTTTTGTGGTTTTCAACTGAAATGAATGAGGTTTTTTAAGGTATTTTTTTGCTGTGCGGTAGGACAATGCTACTCTCCTTTTATAAACCACACCACTGACTTTCTTTTTTATTTCAAGAAAAACAGTGCTATCTTCGTTTGGAAGTCCATAACTTCTAATGCGGAATTTTTCTTTATAAACTGGCTTTGCGATGGAGTTTCGAATCATTTCATAATTTTCTGTATCAAAATAGATAGAAATAATGGTGTGTAATCCATATTCATCCTCTTCCATGTAAGGCTGTAATTTTCTCTTTAATTGTTGGTACACGATGTTAGTCAGTGCATATTTTTTTTCTTTTCGTTGAAAACTGTTTTTTAGTTTAACCATTCTTTCTCCTCCTTTGACTAAATTCAGTATATAAAAGAAAACATAAACGAACCTTAAAGGGAGTAAGAAAAAGTCATCCTATTACTGAATAACAAACTCACTCAGTGATAGGATGACTCGAAGAACGTATTCAATTTAGTTTAATAGCTCTAATACCGGGGTATACTCCTTGTTTTGATCTTTTGCTACAGCCTCCATAGTTAAGTGCTTTTTATACGTATTGATCCCTGTTGAGACAGTTTCATTTTCTTTTGCTGCACGTACAATCCCTTTGTTAGCGATCGTAACAGCATATGGAATCGTAGCATTCGTCAAGGCAAATGTAGAGGTTCTAGGAACTGCTCCAGGCATGTTTGCTACAGCGTAATGAACAACGCCATGCTTAACATAAGTTGGATTATCATGTGTGGTGATTTGATCTGTCGTTTCAAAAATTCCACCTTGATCAATTGCAATATCGACAATAACTGCTCCTGGTTTCATTTGTTTGACCATTTCTTCAGTGACAAGTTTCGGTGCTTTGGCTCCTGGAATCAGGACTGCTCCTATCACCACATCCGCTTCTTTTACTTTTTTCTCAATATGGTAGGCATTAGAGATCAATGTTTGCACATTATTTCCAAAAAGATCATCTAGTTCAGCTAATCGATTAGGATTAACATCTAAGATTGTTACTTTGGCTCCTAGACCAATAGCGATTTTGGCGGCATTTGTTCCTGCTACGCCGCCACCTATAATAACCACTTTCCCTCTTTCAACACCAGGAACACCAAAAAGTAAAATGCCTTCTCCACCTTTCGGCTTTTCTAAAAACTGTGCCCCGACTTGTACGGACATTCGACCTGCAACTTCGCTCATCGGTGTCAACAACGGCAGGGTATGATTGAGACTCATCGTTTCATAAGCAACAGCAGTCACATTGTTTTCGATCAAAGAGTCAGTCAATTCAGGCTCTGGTGCTAGATGGAGATAGGTGAATAAAATCAAGTCATCGTGAAAATACTGAAATTCTTGTTTTAATGGCTCTTTCACTTTTATAACCATATCAGATTGCCAAACTGCAGCAACATCCGTTTCAATTTCAGCTCCTACATCTTCAAATTCTTGATCCGTAAAACCTGAACCAATACCAGCTGAACTTTCTACCACTACTTGGTGACCGTTGTTGATCAAGCTAACAACGCCAGCTGGTGTAATAGCTACTCTGTTTTCATTGTTTTTGATTTCTTTTGGAATACCGATACGCATGATTTTCACCTCACTGATTTATTTTATACGACTAATGTTCGTTCGTTACTGAACTGTTGATATTTTTTATTGATAGCGATGTCTTCTAAAGTTTCAACCAATGTGTATACTTCTTCATAGGTGTTATATAAAGCAATAGGCGCTAAACGAATAACATTTGGTTCTCTGAAATCTGGAATGATATTTGCTACTTTTAACGCCTTACAAATTCGATAAGCTTCATCGTGTTCTAAACAAACATGACCGCCTCGCTTACTATCTTCACGAGGATTTCCAACAGCATAACCATATTTCGCAAGTTTTTCATCGATCAGATACATTAGATACGCAGTAATCGATAGTGATTTTTCACGAATCTTATCCATCCCTACTTCATTGAAAATCCCTAGTGTACCTTCTAATGGGGCCATTGCCAAGAAGCTCGGAGAACCAATTTGCCAGCCACTCGCATCATGTTGGTGCTCAAATTCATGTTTCAGTTCAAACTGAGTATCATCCTTATTGCCCCACCAACCAGCTAAACCTGGTGCTTCTTTAAAATGCTTCTGATTCATATAAAGTCCGGCGATAGATCCAGGACCAGCAGATAAATATTTATACGTACACCACACAGCAAAATCAGGATCTACATCTTTAAAATCCATTGGTATTGCGCCAATCGCATGACACAAATCCCAACCTATTAAAATTCCTCTTTGATGCGCTGCTTTTGTTACCCGCTTCATATCTAAAACTTGCGAACTACGATACAAAACAGTTGGTAATAAAATAATTGCTACATCCTCTGTCATCGCTTCGATAATCGAAGATTCATCAATCAAACGTCCATCAGCACTTTTTACCACTTTCACAGCGTCTTTAGGATCGTATCCTCTTAATCGAACTTGACTATCAATCGCATAACGGTCTGTCGGAAAATTCAAATCATCAACTAAAATTTTGTAGCGTTCTTTCGTTGGTTTGTATAAAGTACTGATACATTGATGGATATTAATTGTTGTACTACCTGTAATCACAACTTCTTCTGGGTACGCATTGATCAGTGGTGCCGATAACTCTCCTAATTTACCTGCATAATGAAACAAACCATCCCATAATTTGATACCTTCCTTTTTCCAAATATCCATCATATTTAGTAAAGCTTTTTCAGCATCTTTAGAAGCTAGTCCAAGAGAATTACCATCCATGTATATTTCACCTGGCTGAACATAAAAGCGATCTCTGATATTTCTAAGTGGATCTTTCTCATCTAATTCTTGCGCAAATGCTAAATCTGTCCGAAAGTTTCTTTCCATCATTCGTCACCTTCCAAGTTTTGATTTTTTATTTAAAAGAAGTATTTCCTTAAAACGAAAACACTTCCCTGCTTACAAGTTGAATTACACCAACAAATTCTCATTCTTTTTACTCATTTTAATGAATCCCAAAATTGCGAATACCGCGAGTAGTCCTACACCACCAAGTAAATAAATAGCCATTGACCAAGATTCACTTGATTCACTCACTTTTGTAACAAGCGGAGTTCCTATAAAAATTCCGACATAATAAAATAGATTGATAAAAGAAATACTCGCGCCAATCAATTGCTCTTGTTTTACTACTTTTGGCGCTAAAATCATCACACAAGAAGAAGCTAGACTCGCTCCAGCTGAAAGTGCAAAGAGTTGTGCTATAAACGTGAAATTACTGGATAAAAAGCCCATCCATAGTGTGGCGACTAACATCAATACAAATGAACAAAAAATAATCATCTTTCCTTTTTTTGTTTTATCGATCAAGTAACCCGCTAAAGCACCAAATGGGATTCCAAATAATCCGAAATAACCAGTATAACGATTGGCTAGTACTTCTGATAGTCCATATTGTTGGATATAAATCTGTGGATAAAGATTGATAAAAGCGAATAAGATAAACGCCATACAACCTTGAGCGAGCGCTAACCACCAAATCGCCTTATTTTCAATCGCTTTTTTGAATGAACCGTTGTTTTCTTTTTCTTTGGCAATCGATCGACTCGTTGGTTCATCTAATAAGAAGAGATACAGACATAACAATAATAATGATACTCCTGCGATAACTAACCAAAGTGAACGTAAGCCGTAAGCCTGTGACAAGGATTTAAATAAATTCATCGCTAACATTGAACCTAATGCTGAAAAAGTTCCCCAAATCCCCGTTGCAATCCCACTATTCCCCTCTTTAAACCAAAAATTGATTAAGACGATCCCAACCATAATGATCATTGAAAACGAAATCCCTTCAATGGCCCTTGAAATCAATAATGACCAAAAATCATGAGTGAACGCACCCCAAACATTGCCAATCGCTAAACAACCCATCAATCCCATTAATAATTTTTTAGGGCCAAATCGCGTGACCAACGTCCCTCCAGGAATTGCTAGAAAAATTCCTGAAACCGTAAAAATCGACATTAACCATGATACTAAAGAAAGACTTACACCTAGAGTTTGACCTAATTCATTTTGGATCGGAACCAATTTCAATTGACTTAAAGAGACAATTACTCCACCTAGATACAACAACAAAAATTTTAACCATCTGTTTCTTACCATAAAGAACGCTCCTTTTCGGTCTGTCTTTTTAGATTGAAGAAACAACGCATCTACTAGTAAATGATCACGTCATCTTAAGATAAGTTAATCATAACGAATTTTTCGTTTTTTTGTATATAAAAATATGAACGAATAGTAAGCGTTTTCTTTTCAATTTAGTAAAAGTATGCCAATTATTTTTACAATCTGAAATCTAAGCAACGGACTAGTCGATCAATTAATCTTATGTAAAGTCAAATTCTTCTGGAAAAGGCTACTTTTTTCCTCTATAATAAAACATACAAATTAGTTCTGAATACAACCATTTTAAGGAGGTAGACCATTGGATAAAACTGACCACAAACTTTTGCGGATTCTCCATGAAAATTCTCGAATTTCGATTGTAGAGCTTTCCCAAAAAGTCAACCTGAGCCGACCTAGTGTAAAAGAACGAATCGATAAGCTCGTGGAAAAAGGTATCCTCACCAATTTTACGATCCAAGTCTCAATGGAGCAGATCAAACAAACCATCACTTTTTTTACAGAATTGAGTCAAGTGACTCTACCTGTTGAAAAAACCTTAAAACAATTAAAAAATAATCCTTACGTAAATGAAGTTCATATTGTAAGTGGTGAAGTCAATTATTTAGTGAAGGCAACTGTAACAAACACAACTGAAATGAAAAATTTATTGGCAAATTGGATGCAATTTGCCAATGTAAAAAGTTCAATTATTCTAGAAAGTCCAGTAGAAAATCGCTTATATCTGGGTGCTGATAATGAATAAGAACAAGTAAATTAGCCCTATTTTCTTCTTTGTAAATAATAGCCTTCCAATTGTGAATAAATTCACTATTGAAACTCAAAAAAAGAGCTAATAGATACATCAGCTCTTCTCTCATTTGATTAATCTACAAATTCAAATTCGTATTCTCCGATTCGGACAATATCTCCATCTTTTGCTCCACGAGCGCGCAGAGCTTCATCAATTCCCATACCACGTAATTGACGTGCAAATCGCATCACACTTTCATCATGTTCAAAGTTAGTCATTTGGAATAATCTCTCTAAGGACTCTCCTGATAGAATCCATGTCGCATCTGGATCACGATCGATTGTAAATTCTGGGCCATCTGGTTGGAAACCATAATGAACAGTATCTTCTATGATTTCTTCTTCATACAATGGGAATTCTGGCGTTACATCGATTAAATCAGCTGTTGCATTAAGCAAAGGCTCAATTCCTTTACGTGAAACCCCAGAGATTGGAAAAATCGGTAAATGATCTGCATACTCATCTGTTCGTTCTTTTTCGATTTGTTCTTTGAATTTTTTTAAATTCTCTTCTGCTTCTGGCATATCCATTTTATTTGCTACGATAATTTGTGGTCTCTCCATTAAACGCATATTATGAGACGCTAACTCTTTGTTAATAGCTAGATAGTCTTCGTAGGGATCGCGTCCTTCCATCCCACTCATATCGATGACATGTAAAATAACTCTAGTTCGTTCGATATGACGTAAAAACTGAGTACCAAGTCCCACCCCTTGAGAGGCTCCTTCGATCAATCCAGGCAAATCTGCTGCGGCAAAGCTTCGTCCATCACTTGTTGACACCATTCCAAGGTTAGGAACTAATGTTGTAAAGTGGTAGGCACCAATTTTAGGTCTAGCGGATGAAATCACAGATAATAAAGTAGATTTTCCAACAGATGGGAATCCAACTAACCCAACATCAGCTAGAACTTTTAATTCTAATTCGATTTTTCTTTCTTGACCAGGTTCGCCATTTTCAGCAATTTCAGGAGCTGGATTTTTAGCAGAAGCAAAACGAATATTGCCGCGTCCGCCACGTCCGCCCTTAGCTACAGTCAACATTTGACCATTTTCAATCAAATCTCCAATTAAAGTACCTGTCTCAGCATCACGAACCGTTGTACCTGGTGGAACTTTTACAAATGTATTTTCTGACCCGCGGCCATGCATTCCTTTACTCATTCCATTTTCACCTGGTTGTGCTTTAAAATGACGGTTAAAACGAAAATCCATCAAGGTACGCAATCCTTCTTCTACAACAAGAATTACATCTCCTCCTTGACCACCATCACCTCCGGCAGGCCCGCCGTCTGGTACATATTTTTCTCTACGAAAGGCAACCATTCCGTCTCCACCCTTACCAGCTTTGACATCGATTGTTACCTGATCTAAAAACATGGACATATTGTGTCCTCCTATCTTAAAAAGGTTGGGACAAAAGTATTATGCTTCTATAAGTCTAGCAAGCAGCTACTTTTGTCTCACCATTTATTCTATACTTAACGAAGATGTTGTTTAAAAGCCTTTCTTATTGTAAAGGTTAAACGCAGATTTGTCTAGCCAAATTCGTTTTTTAAGAACTTGAATTTGCTGCTGATACTGATGCTGCAATAGCTGCCGTGACTGCAGCTTGTTCTTGAGCCATCATCATGGTGATAGTTAGAGCTGATACAGTTAAGTTATCAGAAGGTAAAAAATGCATTTCTTCATTAATCAACAAGCCTAGAGCCATTGATTGTCGAAAATCTTTATAAAAAAGTAGATTCGTTTTTTCTTCAAGAAGATCTAAATAATCTCCTAATGCTAGAAAGTCTACGCCTTTTAATGAATCTAAAAAGGCTAAAGTAACAATGCTATTATAAAATTCTGGTTTCGATCGAATACCTAGTCTTTTTAATGAATCGATCAAGTAATCCATCCGATCAAGTAGATCATGTGAGAAAGAACCCGTTAACATTGCTGCTGTAGCAGCCGCAAACTGTAAATGATTCGACTTTCGGAAACCATAGTTATTTAAAGCTTGATAATAAGACTCTACCAAATCACCAACTTGTTTGGCAGACAAATGTTCAAGTTCAGTTTGTTGAGATAAAGAAATAGCAATAGCGCCATCTTCTGCTCCTGTAAGAAAATAGTGATGCTTTTTTAACTCCTCAAAAATTTCCCGTCCTCTTCGTACAACAAATTCTTTTTCAGCCGTTTCTACAAATTGCAGTAAATAAGCTGAGAAATAAGAATACGATGAAAGATAAAAACCAGCATCGCGTAAACGGTGATAATCGGCAATCAGAATATGAATATCCAACTCTTTCGTCTTACCATTGGCTAATAACATGCCTACTAACATCCCTCTCATAGGTTGTCCTAAGACATTAAAAAATGTTAACTCGCTTTGAAGCGTTTCTTCCATAGAGCGATAATCTGTATCTGAGAATCGTCGATCCTTAGATACAAATGAGCGTGCTATCATATAAGCAACACGTTTATCAAACCATTTCCCTTTTCCCTCTTTAATTGCTTGGTAATTTACCTGAAGCAATTCAACAACCTGAGCTCTATTCATTTTTCCCAACCCCTTTTTTATTAAAAGACAAGATTTTTGACAAAATCTTTTAAAGCGTCCATGCTTATAGTATAGCGTATATGACCGTTTTTTTAAATATGCGATTGGATACGCTATTTGTATAATTGTTGCGGAGCCGTATAGATTTGTATGCTAGTTATTTTCGTTAAATCAACTAGAGACAAATTTATTGACTTGCTTAAAATCATCAAAGGAGGAAATTTAGCATGACAGTAAAAGTAGGTATTAATGGATTTGGACGGATTGGTCGACTTGCATTTCGCCGCATTAAAGAAGTTTCTGATGATATTGAAGTTGTTGCAATCAACGATTTGACGAGCCCGACAATGTTAGCACAATTATTGCAATTTGATTCCACCCATGGCACTTACCCAGGGAACGTGACTGCAACTGAGGATTCAATTGTAGTAGATGGTGAAAAAACAAAAGTTTATGCAGAAGCGGATGCTAGCAAGTTGAAATGGGTAGAAGAAAATGGTGTCGATATCGTTTTGGAATGCACTGGATTTTATACTTCAGAAGAAAAAGCGCAAGCCCATTTAAATGCCGGGGCAAAACGCGTCGTAATCTCTGCTCCAGCTGGCGATATGAAAACAATCGTTTATAATGTTAATGACGATACTTTGACACCGGAAGACAGAATTATCTCTGCTGGTTCTTGTACAACAAACTGTTTAGCTCCTATGGCCTATTTCTTGAATAATGAATTTGGTATTGAAGTGGGTACTATGACAACGGTTCATGCTTATACATCCACTCAAATGCTGTTAGATGGTCCAGTAAAAGGCGGAAACTTACGAGCTGCTCGATCTGCTGCTGACAACACGATTCCTCATTCAACTGGTGCAGCTAAAGCAATTGGCTTGGTCATTCCAGAATTGAATGGAAAACTACAAGGACATGCACAACGTGTGCCAGTTGTTGATGGTTCGTTGACTGAGTTAGTATCCATTTTAAAGACAACAGTTACTGCTGACCAAGTAAATGAAGCAATGAAAAAACATACAGTCGATAATCCATCTTTTGGTTATGATGATCGTGAAATTGTTTCTAGTGATGTAATTGGGACAACTGAGGGTTCTATTTTTGACCCAACCCAAACTGAAGTAACAACATCTGGTCAGTTTCAACTAGTTAAAACTGTCGCTTGGTATGATAATGAATATGGGTTTACATGCCAAATGATTCGTTTACTAGAAAAATTTGCAAATTTGTAAATTCAATCGAATAAGTAAAACCTCCTTTGGATGATTCATAGGAGGTTTTATTTTATTCATTTATCAAATCAAGCATGTTCAGCAATATAGTTTACTAATTGCTCAGTCTCATCCCAGCCTATGCATGGGTCGGTAATGGATTGGCCAAACACTTTTCCATCTGCTTCTTGACGGCCGCTTTCGAGGAAGCTTTCAATCATGAAACCACGAACCCAGTTTTTCATCTCACTATTCCATGAACGATTGATCAACGTTTCTTTGACGATCCTGATTTGTTCTTTGTATTGTTTTCCTGAATTATCATGATTTGTATCAATCACGATAAAAGGATTTTTGTAATTTCCAGCTTTGTAAAGTTCAACGACTTTCAATAGGTCTTCATAGTGATAATTAGGAATATTTTCTCCATACTCATTCAAACCACCTCTTAATACAACGTGGGCCAACGGGTTAGAGCTAGATTCCACTTCAAGGCCATTAAAAATAAACTCTTGTTTTTGCTGCGCTGCATATAACGAGTTAAATAGGACCTTTAAATTACCGCTAGTTGGATTTTTCATTCCTGTTGGTTGATCGATTCCACTGGCAACAAAACGATGTTGTTGATCTTCTACGGAACGAGCGCCGACCGCAATATAGCTAACTAAATCTTGAACAAATTCTAGATTCTCGGGATAAAGCATTTCGTCTGCTGTTGTTAAACCAGTTTCGCTAATAACGCGATTGTGCAAACTACGAACAGCGGCAATACCTTTGATCAAATTACTTTCACCTTCTGGATTTTGCTGATGAAGTAGGCCTTTATAGCCATCACCGTTCGTTCTAGGTTTGTTTGTATAGACTCGTGGAACCATGAAAATTTTCTCTTGAACTTTTTCTTGTAGTTTAGCTAAACGAGTAACATACTCCATCACAGCATCTTCATTATGAGCTGAGCAAGGACCGATTACTAATAGTATCTTGTCACTTTTCCCTTCGATGATTTCTTTTAATTCTTGATCTCGAGCGGCTTTTAACTGCTCTTGTTCGGGTGTTAATTTAGATAATGATTTGACTTGCTCAAAATTGATCGGTTGGCTTAATGTTTTAAAACTCATACGATAACTTCCCTTCATTTTTTATGATCAAACAATAAAATAAAAAAGCCCCGTCCTTTTCATTTCTGAAAAGGACGAGACCGAATGATCCGTGTTACCACCTTTGTTTACAATCAGCTTACACTCATTGACTTGTTAGGTACAAAATTATACCTTGGCACAATAACGGGTGCGCTTGACCGTCACAGCCTACTCGATTCGGTGTGAAGTTCAAAGAGGAATTCAGATATCTTAGGTTTGTGCGCCTCTCAACAGCCGGCTACTTTCTGTACACCTGCATTATCTTACTAGTTCTTATCAAAACTTTTATTGTTTATTGAAGTCATTGTAAGAGATTCTTTCAGAATTGTCAATCTTTTTTAAGAATAAAAATAATAGAGAGCATTTCTGCTCTCTAAATTTAAATAAGGCAATTTGAATTTACTCCAACTATTAAGATCGAACCTCTTCTGTAGGATGATTTTTCTTCTTTTGTTGGCAATCTTGACAAATGCCATGAAATGTTAAGCGATGATCTTTCACTAAAAAATGATAATGCTGCTCGATCACTTGCTCTACTTCCCCTAATAAATCATCTTCCACTTCTTCGATATTCCCACATTCTAGACAAAGAAGATGATGATGGAAATGTTTAGCACCTTCTTTGCGTAAGTCATAACGTGCTAATCCATCGTTAAAACTTACCTTATCTACGACTTTCAAGTCAGTTAAAATTTCTAATGTACGATAAACTGTTGCTAAACCAATCTCTGGACTTTTTTGTTTCACTAAAAAGTAAATTTCTTCAGCCGATAAATGATCTTTTTCATTTTCCAGCAATACTAAAACTGTTGCTTCTCGTTGAGGCGTCAGTTTAAAACCAGATTCATGCAATTGTTGTTTCGTTTTCTTTAAAGCAGCAGTAGAATCCATAAATGCAGCCCCTTAATTATAATTATTTCAATCTAGAACGATATATTGCTGTAACAAATTATAATAAGTATAAAATAAGTCTGATATATTTGCAAGTGATTCTCAATTAGAACGAAAAAAACAATTATTTTTCTTGTTGTTCTTCTTTCAAAATAGTAAATCCAGCCTCTTGTATAATTTTTCCTTGCTTTAATAGATTCCCAATAGCTCGCTTAAACTGCGCTTTACTGATACCGAACGTTTGTTTGATTTCTTCTGGGTTCGATTTATCAGTAAATGGGATTTTATGATCCGCCGATCTTTCTAAAAAGGTCAAAATCATTGCTGCATCATCACTGATTACTTCGTAGCCACGAGGTTTTAATGAGATATTTAATGTTCCGTCGGGTCTTACACCAATCACACGGCCGTTCACTCTTTCGCCTAAACGGGGCTCTTGGTAGCGTTCTGAAGGATGGATAAATGCAATGTAGAAATCATCGGTCAAAACAAATGAGCCGATCATTTTCAAACGATACACAATTCCGCTTATATTCTCATTTTTTAATTCCTCGGTTCCAGGTTTCGCCATCGCTTTAAAAATTTTCTCATCCGCTAATTCTCCCCAAATACGCTCCTTGTTATCGACCTTCAGGGAAACCATCAGTTGATCGTCTTTTTTCGGCCATAATTCACGCATTACAGGTAGTTCGTCTAATGAAACAACAACATCCTTATCTTTTAACCCGATGTCTACAAAAGCCCCTAAATCGCGTCTTGTGCCGGTTACCGTTCCAAAAGCATATTGTCCTATTCGAGCTGTAGGGATCTTAGTCGTCATCTCTGGTTCTTGCTTTTGGTTCATATACCCAAAGCCTTCTACTGCTTCACCAATTTCATGCTGACCTTCTTCTTTAGCCAACCGCAATGTAATCCCGTTTTTTTGTAAAAAGTAGTAATTCTCATTTTCATCGATAACTAATGCAGTAAATACTTGTGCTAATAGTTCATTCATAATTTTCTCCTTCTGGCGCTTAGCCTAAAAAAATGCGTAATAATGCAATGGTCACAATTCCTACTACAACTGTTTTCATTAAATCTTTTGTACGAATCGCAACAAATAAAGTAGGAATACAACTTAACGCTTCTAGTGTCTTTACTTTAGGAAAGCCCGTTGCCTGAACTTCTAAAATACTCTGAAATAAGAGTGCCGTCAAGATACAAATCGGAATATAGGATAAAAACCGAAGAAACCATTTCGGAAAGTCAACTCGTTTTGAAATCAAAAAGGGGAAAATCCGCGGAATCCAAGTAACTATCGAACATCCTAAAATTGTCAATAATACATAATTGCTACTCACGATGATTCACCAACCCAACTGTACAGCCTAATAGTGTAGAAAATAAAACGGAAATCTCCGGTGAAAAAAAGCCCATAAAGAAATACAGTGACAAACAAACTGTAGCTAAAACAATCAAGGTTTCTTTGGTATTTCTTTTGATAGGTATCTCTACTTGCAAGATAAATAATCCGGCAAACATTGCTACTAAGGCAAAATCCAATCCTAATAAGTATGGATCCGGAATAAAAGTTCCTAGCAAACCGCCTAAAATAGTTGAAAAAATCCATGCTAGATAAGCAGTTATGTTCAATCCGTGAGTCCAAGCAGAACTAACTCGATGCTCATTATTTAAAGCTGTCATAAGCACACCATACGATTCATCTGTTAGAAGAGTTCCGATCCCAATGCTTGTAATCAGAGGTTCTTTTTTAAAATAAGAAGCCACAGACATGCTCATTAAAAAATGTCGTAAATTTACTAAAAATGTGGTAAAGATAATTGCTGAAATTGGTGAATGAATCGCTAACATACCACAAATAATAAATTGAGCTCCGCCAGCGTAAACCAACACAGACATCAGGGCAATTTCAACAATCGTCAACCCGACATTTTTGCCAACAACTCCTGCCGCGATCCCGATGCCCAAGTAACCCAAAATTGTTGGAATGCATGCATTTATCCCCTCTCTAAATGTTAGATATTCTTTTTTCTCCATACAGTTCTCCTTGTACTAATATCAATCGTCATTGATATTATTTTGCGTTATTTGAAAGAAAAACAACCTTGGAACAGAAGTTTTTAACTCCGAGATATAAGAAGTGTTTGCTTCTATCCCTACCTTTTATTCGGATTTTAAAAGGCTGGGATGTAACTCGAAGAGTTATGTCCCTGCCCCAGTTTTTCCTTCATTTTTTTAAAACAAATTATCTTCCGGCATTCCTTGAAGCATTTCCTTTGAACCAGCCAGTTTTTGCATTGATTGTTACTAGATACTGATTATCTGATCCGTATAAATTATAATAACCCTCGCCATTAATGATTCTGGCTGGTTGTAAAGAATAACCACTCGCAGTGATATAGCCACGCTCAATACAGGTTGCGATCACTTTTTCTTGAATCCCAGGTGCCCAACTCCAAGCAGGATTGCTCATATCACTAACATCATTGGCATCTACTGAGTATACAGGATCTGTATAAATTCCGTCAGCATTCGCTGCTGAAAAAGTACTTGCGTCTGGTTGTACACCATTGGTTGGCTGTGTTGTGTTATTTTGATAGTTAGTTGCCGCTTCAGATGTTTGACTTTGCGATTGACTCGCAATTGTTTGTTGTTGCGCAATAGCAGCTTCTGAATCTGTTAATGATTTATCAGCTTTAGCTAATGCTTCTGTTAATGGTTTACGAAGTGGCTCACTTTTTACTTTATCAACTTCAGATTTGGCTGCTGTATAATTATCTCTGGTTAACGCTTCAGTCAATTCATTATTTTGATAAAAAATAGCAACTGCCGCTTTAGCTTTTTGTAATTGATCGTACTGGCTGATTGCTTGATCAGTCGCTTGGTTAAGCAATTTATCAAAGTCATCTTTTTCTTCACGTCTAGCAAGATCAATCTTTTTATCCGCCTTGAGCGCTACATCTTTTAATTTACTTCCATCAACAATTGGCTGAGCAAATAATTCATTTACTTTAGTGATTGCTGCCTGTTTATCTGTTACATTTTTATAAAGAGCGTTTAACTCTTTATACTTAGGGTCATCTTTAAGTGTTTCTAAATTTTCTTTGATAGTCTTTGGACTAACGCTAACCATTTCTGGTTTCAGAAATAGATGTTTAGCATCTGCAAAATAACTATTTAACTCTTTTTCTGTTTGCGTTGCTAATTTATCTTGCTTTTGCGTAACTTGATCATCGGTTGCTGCTCTTTTTTGCGTCTGACTATAGGCAAACCATGATCCGCCTGCAAGTACGATCACTGCAGCTAAAATGATCGACATTTTTTTATAGTTTTTCCCCGTTGATTTACTCATTGTCTCATTTTTGATTTCTTTTGGACGAGTTTGCTCAATCGACGGTTTTTCAAATTGATTTTTGGCTGTCGTAGACTCTTCCCCATCTTTAAAGAAAATAGGCGCATCATCCATTTCGATCTCTTCAGGCTTCTTACTTTTTGAAGGAATTTCAGAAGCCTTATTAGGCAAGGCTTTAGGACCGATTGGTCTGGCTTGCGTTGACTCGTCTGTTGGTTTAGTGAATTTTGTGATTTCTTCTTTTGGTCCATTTTCTTTTACTTGTAGTTGTTCTTTATCCGTTGATTCTGGTGACTTATGGTCTGATTCGTTTGATTTCACTTCATCTAGTCCTTTATCATTAGATTCTGACTGTTCACTAGAAACTTCATGTTGCTGCTCGGTTTCTAGTTTTTCTTCAGTCTTTTCTGGTTTAGCTGTTTCTTCAACGATAGGTTTGTCATTTTTGTGTTCATTGATGTACTGATTCAAAGCAGCAGTATTAACAAGCTCATCTGTCTCTTTACTTAATTCTTTTTCAGATACTATTTCATTATTTTCTGTTGGTTGTGCTTCTGACACCGGCTCTTTTTCTACATCTTCTTCATGTTCTTTTGCTTTTTCTTCCGGTTGTTGTTCATTAAACATCGTCATAACATGCCCAATGCTCATATCCTTCAATTCAGACCACTCGATATTTTCATTTTGTTCTTTATTTAAAAAATTAGAAGTATCTTCAGTTTCTTCATTATGTTCTTTTTTGGTTTCTATAGTATCCTCTTTTTCTTGATTTTCTTTAAAAGAATAACCACAATTAGGACATATATTTTCTTGTTTGTCTATTTCAGTTCCGCAATTCGGACATTGTTTTGTCATGCACTCCGCCTCACATTCTACACATTCGTAAATCTAATCTACCATAAAATCGTGTTTCTTCCAATATGTACTATCTAACTTTTTTGTTACGATTGTTTAAAAACAGCTCTTTCCGAAAGAAATCGAAAAGAGCTGTTCAAATTTTTAAGAAAAACTTCTTATTCTAGAAAATCTTTTAGTTGTTTTGATCGTGAAGGATGGCGTAGTTTACGTAATGCTTTCGCTTCAATTTGACGAATCCGTTCACGTGTTACACCAAATACTTTCCCTACTTCTTCCAATGTTCGTGTACGTCCATCATCTAACCCAAAGCGTAAACGTAAAACATTTTCTTCGCGGTCAGTTAATGTATCTAAGACATCTTCTAATTGTTCTTTTAACAATTCATACGCTGCATGTTCAGCAGGGCTTGTTGCGTCTTGGTCTTCAATAAAATCGCCAAGATGAGAGTCATCTTCTTCACCAATCGGTGTTTCCAAAGAAACAGGCTCTTGAGCAATCTTCAAGATTTCACGTACTTTTTCAGTTGGCAAGTCCATTTCTGCACCGATTTCTTCTGGCGTTGGTTCTCTGCCTAAATCTTGCAGTAATTGACGTTGAATACGAATCAATTTATTGATTGTTTCAACCATGTGTACAGGAATGCGAATGGTTCTAGCTTGGTCAGCGATCGCGCGAGTGATTGCTTGACGAATCCACCACGTTGCATAGGTTGAAAACTTAAAACCTTTACGATAGTCAAATTTCTCAACAGCTTTCATCAACCCCATATTACCTTCTTGAATCAAATCAAGGAATTGCATACCACGTCCTACATAACGTTTTGCAATTGAAACTACTAAACGTAAATTAGCTTCTGCTAAACGTTGTTTTGCTTCTTGGTCGCCTTCTTCAATTTTAAGGGCTAATTCTACTTCTTCTGCTGCAGTTAATAATTGAACACGTCCAATTTCTTTTAAGTACATGCGAACAGGATCATTGATTTTAACACCAGTAGGGGCAGATAAATCTTCCATTTGGGCTTTTTCAGCAACTTTTGCGTCCTTTTTAAGACTATGTTCACTTGGATCACCATTTTCATCAACGACGCTGATTCCAGCATCTTCGACTTTTTGAATCAATTTTTCCATTTCATCGGCGTTCAACGTAAATGGCGTTGCTAATTTGTTTGTTAAATCATCATAAAGAACATTGCCTTTCGGTTTGCTCTCTTTGATAAAGGCTGCCAATGCAGCTGCATATTTTTTTTCTGTTTCTTTTTCCATGAAAGAAGGCCCCCTTCATTTTTCCATTCGGCTAAATATATAAATAATAGTCAAGTACACTGTCTAATCTTTCTATTAAGACGCTGTACGACTTTTTTGCAATTGTTTTACTAAACTAACGAGTTCAATCGCTAATTCATCGACTAACTGTTTGTTACCGAGACGTTCAGCTTCTTTTTTTTGCAGTTGCTTTTCCCTGATTTGTTCATCCAAGCTAGAGTTTTCGATTACTTTAATAACATCCGTAATTTCCCGTTCAGAACTTTCTTCTGAAATGGTCTGTAGAGAAATATCGATTGCTAATTTCTTGATTGTTTCTTCTTTTAGATAATCGATAAAATCAGCAAGTAAAAATTCTGAATGAATACTCATATAGCTATCTAACAATAGGTACAATTCCTGATAGTGATCGTGAGCAAAACTAAAATCTGGTAGCTGCATCAATTGGTTTCTAACACTTTGTTCGTTCATCAAACGATACAATAACGTACGCTCTGCTTTTTCCACTTGAGTCAAAGGAAGTTTGTTTTGAACAGAAGGTACAGGCACGGATTGTTCTTCAAACATCTCAGGAGGTTCCAACATGTCATCGATGTCATAAGTCTGAGGCGCGGGTGTTGCTTGTTGCCGCTCTCTTCTTTTGGTAGAACGCTGTTGTGTTTCAAGCTGCTTTAACTGTTCTTCTAGAGAATGAAAAGATAATTGAAACTCTTGTGCCAATTGATTCAAATAGCGATCACGTTCTAACGGTGACTGTACTAAAATCAATTCTTGCAGTAGGTCATTCACATAATCTAATTGCTCTTTCTCGTTGTTCATGTTTCTAGATAAACGATGATACTGCATTTTAAAACTAAAAACCGTTTCACGACCATGAAGTGCTAATTCACGAAATGACTCATTACCATATTTTCTCAAATACTCATCTGGATCTAGTTTTTCCGGAATGCTGACAATACTTAATTGGAACCGACTATGTTCACTTAACAAAGAAATAGCACGATTTGTTGCTTCTACTCCAGCTGTGTCTCCATCGTAACAAACCACAAGTTCTTTTGCTACTCGTTCAAGTTTACGAATCTGTTCGTTCGTCAAACTTGTTCCCATGGAGGCAACACCACTAGTGATTCCTGCTTGCCAAGCTGCAATAACATCCATAAATCCTTCAAATAGAAATACCGTATTTTCTTTGCGTATCTCTTTACGAGCCTTGTCAAAGTTAAATAATGTTTCTCTTTTGTTAAACAAGACTGTTTCCGGGCTATTCAAATATTTTGGCATATCGTCGCCTGGAAAATCTTCTGTTTTGAGTAATCTTCCTGAAAAAGCAATCACATTTCCTCGATCATCATTGATAGGAAACATTACACGTTGGTAAAAACGGTCTAAAAACTCTCCATTGTCTCTTTGTATAAACAACCCAGATTCTTTAGATAAATGCTCTGCGACCTCTTCGTTTTGGAATACTTGACTTAAAAAATCACGTTTTTGAGGTGCGAATCCGATTTTAAATGTTTCGATAAGCTCTTTTGTCAAACCTCGGTCTAATAAATAGTTCAATGCTGGTTCACCAATTTGGGTATTCATCAAAACATGGTGATATAAGTCCGCTGCTTTTTTATGCAGTTCGATCAGTTTGCGATTTTGCAGGTTTTCAGTTGTATCCGAATCAAAGGTATTGACCCAATCGATATTAACTGGAATCTGCTCTAGTTCAGCAACTCTGCGCACAGATTCAGGAAAATTGATTCCTTCGATTTCTTGCAGAAAATTAAAAACAGTTCCGCCTTTTCCGCAGCCAAAACAATGAAAAATTTGTTTGTCTTCTGCTACTGAAAATGAAGGGGAACGTTCTTCATGAAACGGACATAGACCCATAAAATTCTTGCCGGATTTTTTCAATTGAACATATTGTCCAACAACATCCACAATGTTCGTACGTTGTCTTACTTCCTCGATGACTTCTTGAGGAATTCTTTGTGCCACTGTTCTCACCTCCAAAAAATAGCCAAAAGCTAATTCATGTGATCAGTCAGTAAAAAAGCACTGAAACCTTCAGCGCGATTTTTAAAAGACACAATTACACATGTTTCATTGTATCACACTAAACATAATTTTCAAGTAAATTGCACCTTTATTTTCATGAAATATAGTAATCACTAAATTAGTTTACATAATACATTTATAGTAACCTCTTTCTTGTGATAAAAAAAACAGATAATTATTATCTGTTTTTTTATCAAGCAAATTACTCTGCACCGTATTCATGATTAGTTTGTTTTTTCGTATCTTGTGCTGACCATAACTCTTTTGCTACTGGAATATTTCCGAGTTCAGTCATATTACTTGGCAAGATAACGGTATTTGTTTCACTTCTCACCACTTGTTTAAATGCTTCTATTCCTAGATACGCTAACGCTTGTTCATTTAAGTCACTTTCTTTGATTGCTTGATTCAACGCTAAAATACGTTGTCTCTCTGCTTCCGTTGTTATACGAATACGTTCTGCTTCGGCATCAGCATCTATTTTTGTGCGTTCTGCTCGGGCTTCAGCATCTATTTTCGTTTGTTTCGCTCTAGCTTCCGCGTCGATTTGCATTTGTGAGGCATTCGCTTCTGAATCTAAAATAATCGATTGTTTTCTACCTTCTGAGATCGTGATGGTTGACTCTTTATCACGACTTGCAGTAATCAGTTTATTCATTGAGTTCACAATTTCGTCTGAAACAGAAATTTCACCAATATTGATTCGGTCAATAGATAAACCATAACCAGCTGTGATGTCTTTTACACTTTCAAATAAACTTACGTTGATTTCCTCTGTACCGTTAAGAACTTCATTCAGATCCATTTTTCCGATAATTCCACGTAAATTTGACTGACAGTCCTGAATCATCGATGTAACTGAGTCTTCATTATCATAAACAAAAGCTCGGACATCAGTTACATGATATTTGATAGCCTCATCAACTTCTACAATTACATTATCTCGAGTGATAACACTTTGAGATTCAATTTCTAAAGGCGTCTGTTTTAAAGAAACACGCCCTCTTACTTTGTACAGTACAGGGATCAAAAAATGAAGGCCTGGATCGATTGTTTTGACATATTTCCCAAAGCTTTCAACGATTTTGACTTCACCTTGTTGAACAATGATGACCATTTTTGAAATAAGTACCAAAATTAATACAAGAACAATAATAAAGATTAGAATATTAAGGATTATCAATATAATTCACATCACTTTCGAATAAATAGTTGTTTACCGTTACAAATAATTCAGTACTTGAAAAATCCACGACCTCCAACATCGCCCCCTTTTCAGGGATACCGTTTATGACACGATACATGTATGGACTGCCATAGATTCGGATGACGCCATTAAAATTATCTGTTTGGGACCGAAAACATTTACCGATAGTCTTGCGCATTTGATATTCTCCACTCATAAATATCCCTCCTTATTTTCACACTTTTTTACCCCACTTTATAGATCTTTGATTGTTTTACCTGCTCGTTTCATTTGGAAAATACCAATCATGATTCGAACAACAATATTTATAAGCATCATAACTGCAAAAATCGGTAGTGTTTGTTGGTTTAAGAACCCTACTTCTAAAATACTATGGAACAACATTGCAGCAACATAGATTCCCACGACTGTTGTGACAGCTAGGAAAATGCGTAATGGATTAAACGGTAAACACGCACGAACAACTGCCATACAACTAATACCGATTAATAAGTAATACATCAACGTCGTTGTATCCATTTGAGTAAAGCCTTGGTTTTGACCCATTAAGTATACTGCGACAATGTTTAGTACTACCAACACAGCATTCACGGAAGCATTCCTTAAAGCTGTCGGCAGGAATTTACCTTGTACTTTTCGCTTATCACTTTCAAATGATAAGAAGAACGCTGGGTACCCTTCTATTGCCAAATCGATCAACGTGATTTGGATTGGGATAAAAGGAAATGCAATTGTAGTAAACACACAAATCATTGATAAAATAAATGAATAAATCGTTTTTATAAAGAACACACTCGCAACTTTCGTTACATTATTAACAACGCGTCGACCTTCAAACAACACATCTGGTAATGTTGTAAAATCTGAATCCAACAACACTAGATTAGAAATCTGTCTTGTTGCGCCATCGCCTTCCGCCATAGCAATACTACAGTCGGCTTCTCTTAAAGCTAACACATCGTTGACACCGTCACCCGTCATCGCAACAACGTGATCGTTATCTTTTAATTCACGAACGATCGTGCGTTTTTGCTGTGGCGACACACGACCAAATACAGTATACTCGTGTACTGCTTTACGGACTTCTTCTTCTGTTTCCATGGTAGAAAGGTCAACATAAGATTCATAGCCAAATAATCCAGCACGACGAGCAATATTAGAAACCGTTACAGGATTATCTCCTGAAATTACTTTAAGATCGATTCCTTCTTCACGCAAATATGCCAATGTTTCATTGGCATTCTGACGAATCGGATCATCGATTTCTAAAATAGCCAAAGGTTCTAAATAAGGCATATTTTCTTCATCTAACGGCGTATTTTCTGCAATACCAAGCATCAATACGCGATAACCATTTTCTTGAGCCTCGATCACTTCTCTAGGTAAACGATTCTCTACGAATAATCGTTCAGGTGCCCCAAGATAAACAGTTCCTAATTCGTTAAATTCGATAGCCCCCCATTTTCTCTCAGAAGAAAATGGTAATGCCTTCACAGCACCATAACGGTTGGAAAGTTCAAAATAATCTCGAATTGCTTGCATCGTGATATTATTATCTGTACTTTCAGCTAAGTAGCTGCCGATAATTTGCGGGAAGTTCTCATGATAATCTGCATGTAAAACTTCTACTTTTTGAACTTTCATTTTTCCTTCAGTGATCGTTCCAGTCTTATCTAAGCAAAGTGTATCCACATGGGCTAACGTTTCAATAGAATACATGTCTTGAACAAGAATCCGCTTTTTAGCTAGTTTTACCACACCTGTTGTTAATGTAATGCTGATTAAAAGAACTAATCCTTTTGGTAACATCCCTAACAAAGCTGCTGCAGATGCAACTACAGATGCTTCTATACCAGAGTTACGGATCATAAAGCCTTCTACAAACAAAATAATCCCCAAAGGTATAATGACTAAACTCGTAAATTTTGATACTTTACGAATAGAATTTACTAATTCAGACTGAATTGGTTTGTGAACTTTCGCTTCAGCAGTGATTTTGACCGCATAATTATCAGCTCCAACATGAATCACTTTACCATATACTTGACCACTTGCTAGAAAACTACCGGATAATAAAATAGTTCCTTCTGTTTTCTCGATCAAATCTGATTCACCAGTCAGCAATGCTTCATTGGCTTCTGCTTTTCCATCTAAAACTTCCAAATCAGATGGCACTTGTTCACCAGCAGAGATCACAACAATATCATCCATCACCAATTCTTTTGTATCGATCTCAACCTGCTTACCATCGCGAATCACATGAACACTTTCTTTGGCTACGATGGACAGTTTTTGTACAAGGTTTCGCGCATGAATTTCTTGATAAATGCCCATTCCCATATTCACTAATATAATTGCCAAAAATGCTAAGTTAGAATAAGCTCCAACAAAAAGTAGACAAAGTGCAATTCCAAAGTTTAAAAAGTTAAACAATGTCATTACGTTATCATAAATAATATCCTTTGTAGATTTAGCCACATTTTCTTCGTAATCGTTTTGTAACCCTTGTTTTTTTCGTTCCTCAACCTCTGATTGAGTCAATCCTTGTTTTAGGTCAAACTTATTTGTCATGGACTTGGTTCCCTACTTTCTCCTTGTTAAAAATACATCCTCTTTAGTTTACTTGTTAATAGAAAGAACTTCAAGAAAATCCTTAAGAATTCGTATTTTTTGATAGACGATATTCTTAAGGATCCGTATTGTTGATATTAAAATTATTTTAACCACTTAATAAACTGTTCGTTCATTTTTACGATATCGGCATAGAACATGTTTCCACCATTACTATACAAAAATCCGCCGTTGTAGACCAATGCTTGTGGTCGATAATAACGATAGGTTTTCTGATCATTATTTCCTAATAGTGGTGACAAAATCTCCTTGGAATATTCTTCTGCTAAACGAATCGAATTTTTCCCACCGCGTTCTTTCACGAATTGAATATAATCTAATCCGAAATTATATGCTTGAACAGCGGTCCAAATATCACAGCCTGCTTCATTAGCTTGAGTGATTGATTGTGCTAAAAAAGCCACTCCTGTATCGATACTTTCTTTAGTCGTCCCGATCATTTGTCGTTTTCCATAGGCACTTTCACTACTTTGCATCAAATCCTCTGTTTGACCCTTTGATTCAGTATAAATAATTGCTAAAACTAAATTTTTGTATTCTGGAATATTATTTACTTTGACTGCTTGTTCTACTTCATCTTCATAAGTCATCACTTGCTGAACATTTTGGCGAATCTGGTAGCCCAGATAACCTAAACCAATAATCAATAGTAGAAAAAACAAGAACAGTGATTTTTTTACGATTTTCATCAATTTGCCCATCTTATCATCCAAACTTTTTGTGAGTAGATTTCATCATACTTTATTATTCAAAAAAAATCTAAAAAAAGGCTGATTCTTTATTATTCTTTAATAAAAATTTGAAATTCTATTTTCTCATTTCAGTTTGAAATCTAAGTAAAAACCGATATACTAAGAAAGACAGGTGGTATCAATATGGATAAACAAAAAAAAGTACTGAAAACAGCAGATAATAGTTCAATTTATTATGAAGTCTCCGGTAAAGGATTTCCTTTGTTTTTACTTCATGGTAATGGCGGAAGCGGAACCTATTTTGAAAAGCAAGTGCCGGAATTTAGTCGCTATTTTACTGTATTTACAGTTGACAGCCGTGGTCATGCACGCTCGACGAATCATAGCAACTCATTAACATTTGAACAGATGGCAGATGATTTATACTGGATCATGAAGCAAGAACATGTTAGACAAGCAAACATCCTAGGTTTTAGTGATGGCGCGAATCTTGCGATGGTATTCGAAAAAAAATATCCCCAAATGGTTCGTAGATTAGTTTTAAACGCCGGAAATACTGTAGTTCAAGGTGTTAGATTCCCTATTAGAATGCTTACAGCGATAGAGGCTATTTTGTTGCAACTTTTTGCATTGTTCATTAAGAAAGCAAAGAAACAATTACTCACTGTCCATCTAATGACACACGATATCGGTGTGTCTAAAACAGATTTACAACGTTTCTCTGCTAAAACTCTAGTGATTGTTGGTAAATATGATATCATCAAGCAATCACATTCAATTTATCTAGCAAAAGAAATCCCTCATGCATCATTTATTTTAGTTCCAAAACAAGGGCATTCTTTTGCAAAAAAAGATCCTGAAACGTTCAATCGAGAAATTTTAACATTCTTACAAGAAAAGTAGGTGCTAGTAATGAAGAAAATGCTTCAATGGATCAAAGAGCATGTTAGTTATTTTAAAAGTATATTTATTTTTTCAGTTGTAATCATTGTTTTCCGTGAATTACTTTCAATCAGCAAAACCATTTCATTTGAACAACTCGGAAATATTTTTCAAGATCTTGCCCTTTGGAAAATCGTCTTGATGTTTCTGATTGGGCTAGTTGCAGTATTTCCGATGATTGGCTATGATGTCATTCTTAATAAAATTTTGAAACAAAAACCTAAAAAAATGTTTCTTATAGAAAGTAGTTGGATGATTAATACGATCAATAATATTGCGGGATTTGGCGGTTTGGTCAGTATCGGATTACGTTCAGAATTTTATGGAAAAGAAAAAGATGGTAAAAAAGTCGTTCAGGCTCTTTCAAAAATTCTGATTTTCTTAATGTCTGGTCTCTCTATTTATAGCTTGATTGCCTTTTTCCTTGTTATGTTTGGTCATACTAATGATTATCTGCAGCAATATTGGATTTGGCTGATTGGCGGCGGTTTATACTTCCCTGTCGTTCTAATTGCAAGTTTGATTAGAAAAGATGAGTATATTGGAGACATCGATAATCAAACACGCGCAGGACTTATTTTGACTTCGTTTTTAGAATGGACAGGCGTTTTAGGTAGTTTTATTTTAATTGGTCTGTTGATGGGCGTTAAACTAAATCCGCTTCAAATCATTCCGCTTTTCATCGCAGCTTCAGTAATTGGAATTGTTTCCATGATTCCTGGTGAATTAGGTAGTTTCGATATCATGATGATTGTTGGTCTATCCGCTTTAGGCATCAACCGAGAAGTTGTGATTGCTTGGATCTTACTGTATCGATTATTTTATTACATTGTCCCTTTTATTATTGGGATCATTTTCTTTATAAAAAATCTGAGTCATAGTTTAAATTCGCGTTATTCAGGGATACCACGAGAATTATCAACCGAATTAGCACACAAATTTGTTGTATTTTTAATGTATTTTTCAGGGATTATGATTGTCCTTTCCGCTACGATTCCAGAAGCATTTAGTCAACTTAATTGGTTAAAAAAACTCAATCCCCTTTCATTTCATATAATTACGCAGCTTCCTGCTATTTTATTAGGTTTCTTGCTGCTAATCATGGGGCGTGGGATAGCTGCTAGGGTTAAACGTGCTTATTTACCAACAATTGGCCTCATTTTAATTACACTCGTTTATACATTTATCAAAGATTTCAGCTGGGGTGTCATTATTTTTCTTAGTCTTCTACTCGTCATCATTGTTTTTTCAAAGAGAGAGCTATTCAGAGAGCAACTGGTATATTCGTGGGAAATGATCACGGTTGACGGTATTATTTTTCTAGCATTAACCCTTTTATATATCGTGATTGGTGTATACAATTTACCAACGTTTCCTCATCACAAAAACCGTTTTATCTCGTTCTTTTTCTTTCCGTCAGAAAAAATTTGGTTTTCAGGGTTTATCGGTATTTTGCTAGTAACGTTATTTAGTTATTTATTTATCCGTTATCTTGAAGGCAATCGGTTTAAAATGGGCTCCTTATTAGATGAAGATCGTGTTCTTTCACTATTAACTAAATTTGGTGGAAATACAGATAGTCAGCTCATTTTTCTTGGAGACAAAGAGATGTACATCTATACCGATCAAAATAATGAAGAAACTGTCCTATTACAATTTAAAACGTTAAACGACAAATGTATTGTAATGGGCGATCCTTCCGGTAAAAAAGAAGATTTTCCAGCAGCTGTTGAACAGTTCATTAACGAAGCAGATAAATGGGGGTACCTCCCTGTCTTTTACGAAGCTTCAGAAGAAGTTGTGATGTTCCTACATGAATTTGGCTATGACTTTATCAAAATGGGCGAAGAAGCTCATGTGGACTTGCCAAACTTCACGCTATCAGGCAAAAAAATGAAAAGCGAACGAGCTGTTATGAATCGCTTTACAAAGGAAAATTACCGTTTTGAGGTACTAACCCCTCCTTTTTCAAAAGAATTGATGCAAGAATTAAAACAAGTTTCTGACGAATGGCTAGGCAGTCGTAAAGAAAAAGGCTTCTCATTAGGATTTTTTTCTGAGAATTACTTACAGCGGGGAAAGATAGCGGTCGTTAAAAACCAAGAGAATCAAATTGTAGCTTTCGCGAACATCATGCCAACGTATACTAAAGAAGAAGGCACGATCGACTTGATGAGATATAATAAACAAGCGCCATCAGGTGTAATGGATTACCTCTTTATCTCCCTATTTAACTATATGAACGATGAAGGTTTTACTTACTTTAACTTAGGGATGGCACCTTTATCCAACGTAGGAACCTCTAAAAAAAGTTTTATTCAAGAACGAATCGCTTATCTAGTTTACGAATTCGGATCACGATTTTACTCATTCCAAGGGTTACGCGATTATAAAGAAAAATATGCGGCTGATTGGGTATCTAGATATACGTTATACTCACGAAAGAGTTTCATTGCTTATGTGATGATTGCTTTACTTATCATAGATAATGCTCCAATCGAAAAGCAAAAGAAAATGCATGGCGTTCGTCGAATTCTTCGAAATAGATACCAACGTTAACGTATCAGAGCAACTGGGTGGAAGTGTTTAGTTTTCCCCAATGCCATTCAATTCAAAAAGAGACAGATCTATAACGCTTTAGTTATACGTCTGTCTCTTTTTTTATATGCTTACCTCGAATTCTTCGTTAAGGCACGCTGTTCCAGAGATTTTAACTTTGTGTACTCCGCTACTATTTTTTATAACATTGACTAAAACGGAGCCTTCCATCTCAACATGCTTTCCTTGAGAAATATCGATTTCTTTGCTTTTTTCGTCAATATAAATTTGGTTTAATGCATATGCTCCCATTACACCAGATGCTGTTCCAGTCACTGAATCTTCCGTTGTTCCGGAAAACGGTGAAGAAAAATGTCTCGCTGAAAAAGAACCCGTTCGTTCATTAACGATTGCAAAAGGATGAATCGATGATCTCGGTATTTCCTTTAAAATATCTGGAAAAGCTTCCTGTGTTGCTGTCATTCTATCTAAAATCGTTGTATTGATCACGGGTACGAGCAGTGTCCATGATCCCGTATTTCCATATTGAATAGGATAATCTTTATGAAGATCTTCTAGTTCAATTCCTAAGCTTTGGCAAAGAGCTAGTCGATCCCCGTCAAAATCAACGAACTTAGGCTCCGCCTGCTCCATAGTAACCCTTTGATGCTTATCATCATACGCAATTTGTAGTATTCCTGCCCCAGTTTCAATCTGCAGCTGTTGATTTCCTTTTCCATTATACAGTGCATAAATCGCTCCGATCGTGGCATGTCCACAAAGTGGTGTTTCGTGCCCTGGGGTAAAATACCTTAATTTAATTGTAGCTCTATCACTTGAACAAACAAAAACGGTTTCGTTGAAGCCAACTTGCTTTGCAATAGTTTGCATTTCATCTGTAGTATACTGATTCCCACCTAGAACAACGCCTGCTGGATTCCCTTGTCCAACAACTGTAGTAAAGGCATCTACTCTTAAAACGGTACATTTCATTTTTTCTAACTCCCCTTCTTTTTAACGAATAGTATAACATAAACTGAATTTCGATTTTTGGAAATAAAAAATGAATGGGACATAACTCTTCGAGTCATATCCCACTCACGTGGAATCCATATAAACGGTGGGAGCAGAAGCAATCTTATCTGAAATTGCTGTAAAACACAACGAGGAATGAGTTGATGTTGCGCAGTACCTACTTAGTTCTCGGGATTAAACACTCCTGCTCCAACCTCTTTTTGTTATTTTTCTATTTCAGTCACAATACCTGAACCGACAGTCCGTCCGCCTTCACGAATTGAAAATGTCGTTCCTTGTTCCACCGCAATTGGGTGAATCAATTCAACATCGATCGTAACATTGTCTCCTGGCATAACCATTTCAACGCCATCAGGTAATTCAACAACTCCAGTTACATCAGTCGTCCGGAAATAAAATTGTGGTCGGTAGTTCGTAAAGAATGGTGTATGCCTTCCACCTTCTTCTTTTGTTAAAACATAAACTTCAGCAATAAATTTAGTATGAGGTGTAATCGAACCTGGTTTGGCGATCACTTGCCCACGTTCAATTTCATCACGAGTAATTCCTCTTAGTAATACTCCTACATTATCTCCTGCTTCACCGTAGTCTAGTGTTTTACGGAACATTTCAATACCTGTCACTACAGCTTTTTGTGTATCAGGTTTGATTCCGACAATTTCGATTTCATCCCCAACACTTACTTTTCCTCGATCGATACGCCCCGACGCTACTGTTCCACGCCCTGTAATTGAAAAGACATCTTCCACTGGTAGTAATAATGGTTTATCTGTATCTCTTTCAGGTGTAGGAATATAGGCATCTACAGTATCCATCAATTCCATAATTGTAGCTTCCGCAGTTGGATCTCCTTGCAATGCTTTTAGTGCTGACCCTTTGATGATAGGTGTATCATCTCCTGGGAAATTGTATTCATTCAGTAACTCACGAACTTCCATTTCAACTAAATCAATCAATTCTTCATCGTCGACTAAGTCAATTTTATTAAGGAAAACAATCAAATATTTTACGCCCACTTGACGAGATAGTAAGATGTGTTCCCGTGTTTGCGGCATTGGTCCGTCTGTTGCTGATACGACTAAAATCGCACCATCCATTTGGGCTGCACCTGTAATCATATTTTTAACATAATCTGCGTGTCCTGGCGCATCGATATGAGCATAGTGACGAGCTTCTGTTTCATATTCTACATGTGATGTGTTGATTGTAATACCACGTTCACGTTCTTCTGGTGCTGCATCAATACTAGCATAGTCTTGCGGGTTTGCTAGGCCTTTTTTCCCTAATACTGTTGTGATTGCAGCGGTCAAAGTTGTCTTACCGTGATCGACATGTCCGATCGTGCCGATATTTACATGTGGTTTACTTCTGTCATAATGTTGTTTTGCCATTTTACAAACCTCCTATTTTGTTTAAAGATTCAGTAGAAAATCAACTTCCGATTGACCTTCCCTGACCTTTATAGTGTTATTATATACCTTTAAAATAAATGCACAACTTATTTGCTTACTATTTATAAGTAACGAGATTTTACTATAAAAAAAGAAAGACAGAAATAATTCTATCTTTCATATGCTACTATTCAGTTAATTACTTATTTTTTATAAAACTGATCCATTTTCTGTTCAACAGCTTCGCCACAGACATTTGCAAATTCTGCAGATAATCGTCGAAGTTCTATTGCATCATCCAATGAAAGATCTTCTGTTTGGAACTTTTCAATCAGTCCTAACAATTGTTCCGTCTTTTCGTTCATACCATTTACCACCTTTATTCTCCATCAACCACTTGCTCATATACCTTTTCATCATAAACAGTTAAGATAAACTTTTCTTTATAAGACTTTGTTGTTTCCTTTATTGACTCTATCAAATGAGATTCACAATCAAGATATAGAATGATTGCTTCAAATCGATCTTTTGTGTCTTTTAAAAAGCGTGTTAAATCGTCAAGTGTATTGTGCTTTGTCATTGTTTCGTAGGTAGGCATTTGCTTTGCGCGAATAAAATTATGCGGAATTTCTCCAGGATAGCCAACGACTGCAACTTTCTTCCCTGTGTGCTCTTTTTTTACTAATTCCCAAATTTTGTCGATTTTTCTCGGATTGTTTCCTTTAATAATAATCATGTGATTCTGCTCCTTCATCTTTATCATATTTACCCAATATGACACAAAGAAACCGTATGATCATCAACTGGCACTTCTTTGTGTCCAGCGTTATTCATGCAAGATAATCTCCTCCTAATTTATAAGCTGAAAGAGCTTGTTGAACCTCGACAGAAAATAAAAAAAGTTAACGTACTTTTTACTTCATTTATTTTTATCTCTTTACTTCTAGGTTAGCTCTTGAAGCTAAATAACATAAAACAATTACACTTTAACCATATCATAGAATAAAAATAAAGCAAGAAAAGAAATAAAAGCTACCTGAGACTATTCTCAGGTAGCTTTTATCAGCTTATTTTACAGTTACTTTACCAATTGAATCATTAGCGCCAACTGTTTGATTTGCTTTTGTTAAATCGTAACTTTCAACAACATCTTGATTTGTAAATACAACGATCAAATCAGATTTTTTACCAGCAGTTTCTAAAGCTGCTAGATCGATTGTTGCGATTTTATCACCTTGTTTTAGTACTTGACCTTCTTCAACATGTAACGTAAATGGTGCACCTTTTAACTCAACTGTGTCTAAGCCCATGTGTAACAATACTTCAATACCAGAATCTGTTTGAATTCCTAAAGCATGTTTTGTTGGGAAAATACTTGTGATTTTACCTGCAACAGGAGTTGATACTTCACCATCAGTTGGGATAACTGCAAAACCGTCACCCATCATTTTTGCTGAGAAAACATCGTCTTGTACTTCTGAAATGGGGATAACTTTTCCGTTTGCAACAGCATATAATTCAGTTTCCTTTGCTGTTACTTTTGGTGCTTCTGTTTTCACTTCAGGCTTTTTTACAGGTTCACCTGTAACAGGAGCTGCGCCATTGCGAATTTTATTCATTTCATCAGCTACAAATTGCACTTCTGTACCGACGATTACTTGAATATTTGTATCATCAATCACTTTCACACCAGGAACGCCTGTTGCTTTGATTTTTGCTTGATCGACTTTGCCTGTGTCACTAACAGTTAGACGCAAACGAGTTGTACAATTATCGATTGAAGTAACGTTAGCATCCCCACCAAGACCTTGGTAGATTTTGCTAGCTAAAACTGCAAATTTGTTGTCACCAGTTGTATCGATGTCTGGTGTTTCTTCGCCTTCGCCCTCTTCACGACCAGGAGTCATTAAGTTGAATTTTTTGATTGCGAAGTCAAATACAACAAAGTAAAGAACTGCCATAACTAATCCTTGAACAATCAACATATACGGTTGGTTGGCAATTGGATTGCGTAAACTTAAAACAAAATCGACTAAACCAGCACTGAAAGCAAATCCTGCTGTCCAGTGGAAAATTGCAGAAATAAATAATGAAATACCTGTCAAAATAGCATGTAAAACATATAATGGCCATGCAACGAACATAAATGAGAATTCTAGTGGTTCAGTAATACCAGTAAAGAATGAAGCAAACGCTGCTGCGATCATTAATGAAGCTGTTGCTTTTTTCTTTTCAGGACGTGCATTACGGTAAATTGCATAAGCACCTGCTGGTAATCCAAACATCATCATTGGGAAGAATCCAGCTTGATACATACCAGTGATTCCTTTTTCTCCAGTACCAGATAAGAAGTTACCGATATCATTGATTCCAGCAACGTCAAACCAAAACACTGAGTTTAATGCATGATGTAACCCAGTTGGGATTAGTAAACGGTTAAAGAATCCATATAAACCAGCACCGACAGCACCTAATTTAGAAATAGACTCACCAAATGCAACTAGTCCAGAGAATACTACTGGCCATAAGAAGAATAATACACCTGAAGCTACTAGCATTGCTAATGCAGTCATGATTGGAACTAATCGCTTACCACTAAAGAAAGATAAAGCCATTGGTAATTTCACCTGACTAAATCGATTGTACATTGCTGCGGCAATCAATCCAGATAAAATTCCGATAAACGCATTACTAATTTTAGCAAATGCAGGATCAACTTGTTCTACTGGAATACCTTTCATGGCACCCACTGCTGCAGTTGAAAGTAACGTTGTTACTACTAAGAAAGCGACCAAACCACTAAGGGCTGCTGCACCATCTTTATCTTTAGACATACCTAATGCTAAACCTACCGCAAATAATACAGGTAGATTATCAATAATTGCGCCACCTGCTTTAACTAAAAAAACAGATAGAAAGTTGGGATCTCCTAAACCCGTCATAACGTTTGGATCGATCCAGTATCCAATACCCATTAAAATCGCTGCAGCTGGTAATACCGCTACAGGAAGCATCAACGAGCGTCCCATTCTTTGCATATATGCTTTCATTTTTGTCTCTCCCCTTGTCTTTTATTTGATCATCTTCAGCCGTTCGATATGAATAGCAAGATAACCTAATTCTTCGTTTGGTACTTGATAGTGAAAATTTCTCATTAACAAAACTTGAACTTTTTTTGATATCTCGTAACTTTCTGCGTATTTTTTACGCACGACATCCAAAATTTCATCATCTAACACTGCGTACTGACTTTGTTGAAATCGGTGAATAAACAAGCGTAAATGATTGACCAATCGTGAATAGCTGAGACTCATCTTTTCATCATGAATATTGATTCCTAATTCTTGCTCGATCAAATGAATAATTTCTGAAACAATTGTGACTTCACGAATACTTTTACTGTTATCCGTTCGCCCACTACGAGCACTATGAATATGGATTGCAATGTAACCTGCCTCATCATAACTAAAAGGGATTCCTAACGTTTGTGTCAAATAATCAACTGCCCATTGCGCAATCGAAAACTCCTCAGTATAAAGAATTTCGATTTCATTCAAAAGTTTATTTCGCACAATGATATTATTTTGAATATTTTCTGCGGCAAACGCAATATGATCACTTAACCCAATATTGATATGTTCATTTAACTTTTCACCAAGCACAGTTTCAGCATGAGCGATGATTTCTTCTGTGACAAAAAAGTATCTCTCATCAATTTGTGATAATAAAACTTGCAGCTTTTTCAAGCCCTCAGGTTCCATCACAAACATCCGTTCCACTTGTTGTGGGAATAACAAATCATTTTTCTTTTTGTTGAATCCCACGCCTTTACCAACGGCCACTTTTTCTTGTCCATCATCCACGACGAGTACTGCATTTTGATTGAGCACCTTTTTGATTTTCATAAACATTCCTCTTCTGCAGAAGTAGATTGTCCGTTCTCTTGTTATAAGACAACAAAAAAAGCATAGAACAATCCCGTCAAAATATGAGTATATCATATTTTAATGAAATTCTTCCATGCCTAGTATTATCTAGTCACATGAAAACGCTATTCTTGTTTTGTTAACAATGATAGTTTACAAAGATATAGACCATTTGTCAATCATTTTGATTCTTTTTTTCTTATCAAATTATAAATTCAATCATTGGTAACTTTATTAAGAAAGAAAAAGAGCATTCCCAAAGTGAGAATCCTCTTCTTTTTACTCTTTATACTTCTTCTTCTGGATCTGCATATTCATCTTCGTCATCGAAGTCATCATCTACATCATCTTCATCAATGATTGTAAGATCTTCTTCGATTCCAGGTAACTCTTCTTCTTCATCGTCAGAATCTGCACCGATTTCTTGAAGATCAGAATTATATGCTTTGATTTCTTCATCTTCTTCATCGTCATCATCATCGTAAAGAATATCATCGTCATCATCATCCGTTAATTCAGCATCTTCCGGATCATCATCGTTGTAGTCAATCACATCTTCATCATTAGCATCAATAATGAACGCATTGACTTTCTTACGTTTTCTACGGCGTGGTTTATCTTCTTCGTCCTCATCTAAACCATGTGTTACTTCTTCGTCGATAGAATCGATTGGATACCATGAGCGCAAGCCCCAACGGTTATCTCCTAAAGAGATAAAACTGCCATCAATATTTAAGTCAGTATAAAATTGTGCTAAAGAGTCACGAATTTCGCTGTCAGATTTTCCAAGATAATTTTGAATTTGGTTTACTAAATCAGAGAAGTCCATCACATCTTCACGTTGTTCTAAAATTGCGTGCGCAACTTCGATCATGGATAGTTCATCTTTGTTCAACCCGTCAAATACATTAATTTCCAAACGGTACACGTCCTTTCACAGTCTACTCCTTATCATACAAAAACATGAAGAAAAAATCAATTGATTATTACATAATTACGCAGTAAATTCTAGTTCTAAATGATATTCACCGATTTTTTCGGCTTGAGAGTATAAATCATAGTCAACTAAAATGCTGCCTGCAACAGGCTGATCCTTGAGACTGAAGCGCAAATTACGAGTAAATGTCGTGATTTGAAATAAACCATATGGTGTTTTATAGCTAGTCTCTAATCGTTCTTGGTAAGCAAATTTCAATCGCATTCTAAGACCACCTGCACGAATCAGTTGAATTTTACCATCAGGTTCAACTTTGATCGTCACTGGTACAGGCTCGCCTTCTTCTTGTTCTTCTTTATAGCGAATATATAATGTATCACCGATCTTCACGATTTGACCTTCTAAATCAAAATAAAAATTTTTCTTTTCACCAGCTTGATCTACTATTGTTTTTAATTGAATAGATACTGGTGTTCCTTGTGATAAATCCATTAAAAGCACTCTCCTTAAATTAAAAGCTGAATACGTTCATTCAACCTTGACAGAAAAATAGGAAAATAGGACTACGGCATCCTTTCCTTCTTTCATATTTTATCTTTCCACGAACATACTAGTCAAGTTTACACCAAAGCTTCTGCAACTATTTGATCGACAACTAAAATAGTACAACATTTTCCTAGTAACAGTGGTTTGATACTTTCAGCTTTTTCTTTACCGCAACCAATAACCATTACATCTGGTATAGTAACTAAATCCTCAACTTTAATACCTAACATTCGTTTACTTATTTCATTGTTCACTGTTTGACCATTTTTGTCAAATAAGGATGCTACAGCATCTCCTTTGACCCCAGTTTTTTTGATTATATCTAACTCTTTCGTTTCGATATAGCCAAGGCGTTTCCATGTAGAACTTTCATTTGGATTACCTACACCAATAATCGCAAAGTCAACATTTTTTGCCTGATCCATCGCTTTTTGGACTAATTGAGACTCATTTAAAACCTCTGCCAGTACATTACTTTCGGCTAAGGCGGGGGCGTAAAAATATTGACAGCGACTGTTGAGTTTTTCAGCTAATCTAAAGACTAAGTGATTTGTATCAAAATAAAGATGCTCGCTAGAAACACCACCGACTAAAGGACAAACTTTGATTGTTGGAAATGAACAATAAGGCATCTCGTCGATCATATCAGCTAAAGTCGTTCCCCAAGATAAACCAACACTCATATCTGCTTTTAATTGGTCTAACAGATAAAATGCTGCTGCTTGACTGACTTCTTTTTTTAACGTCTCAACTTGTTTTTGCTCATTTGTTGGGACTACAATCACATCTTTTAACTGGTATTTTTTTTCTAAACGTAAGCCAAGTTCTACTGCATAAGCAGATTCGTCTTTGATAGAAATCGAAACAATGCCTGATTCCTTCGCCTGTTGCAAAATTTTAGAAATCACAGGTCGTGATATATTCATTTTTTTTGCAATGACTGCTTGTGTCAACCCTTGCTCGTAATACATCGTAACAATTTTTAGTATTTTTCTACGGTCTTCACTGATTTTCATAGCTAAACCTCGATTTCTGCCATGACCTGAGTTACTGCGTCAAGAAGTGACTCAACTTGAGGGGTTGCGTGAGCTTCTAACATTTTTTGTGCCGGCATTGGTACAAATGCCCCGCCTAAGCGTACAATCGGTGCTTTTAACTTCATAGAAATTTTAGATTCAGCAATGATCGATGTGATTTCTGCGCTAAACCCGCTATTTTTTACAGCTTCTGTTACGACGATGACGCGTTTTGTTTTTTCGATAGACGTTAAAATAGTCTTGGTATCAAGAGGCACTAAAGTCCTCGGATCAACAACTTCGACAGAAATGCCCTTTTCCTGAGCAATTTCTGCAGCTTCCAGAGCTTTGTTGACCATGCTCCCTGTCGCAACGATTGTCAGATTTTTCCCTGTTCGTTTAACGTCCGCTAGACCGATTGGTATTGTATAAGGTTTATCTGGAACCTCTCCCAACGTTTTATATAATAGTTTATGCTCGTAAAACATGACGGGATTGTCATCTTTAATAGCTGCATGAAGTAATCCTTTTGCATCGTAAGCATTACTTGGTTGAATTACTTTTAAACCTGGTATATGGGCCATCCAATTTTCTAAACTTTGCGAATGTTGTGCTGCAGCCCCTGTTCCTGAACCTGCTGCTGTTCTCATGACCAAAGGAACTTTTGCTTTCCCGCTGTACATATAATGAATTTTCGCTGCTTGATTCACTAATTGATCCATCGCTACTGTTATAAAATCTGAAAATTGCAACTCCATCACAGGGCGCATGCCTGTCATCGCAGCTCCGACGGATACACCTGCAATTGCGCTTTCAGATATCGGTGTATCTCTTACTCGCTGTCTTCCATATTTTTCTTGAAGCCCGTGCGTTGCGCCAAATCCCCCACCATAAACACCAATATCTTCTCCTAACAAAAAAACACGTTCATCTTGAGCTAAAGCCTCATCCAGTGCTTCATTAATTGCTTGTAAATATGTGATCATTCTCATGCTTCACCCTCCGCATAGACATGTGTCAAAAGATCTTCTATTTCAGGTTCGCTGTCTGATTTCACAGAGGCGACCAGATCAGCAAACTCTTTGCGGATTGTGAACTCCATTTGTCGAATATCCGCTTCTTGTTGAACACCATTTTTGATCAGTTCGCTTTCTAAGCGAATGATTGGATCGTTATTTTCTTGCCATTGACGGCATTCTTCTTCTGAACGATACATTAATTTGTCTGACTTAGAATGACCTTTGTGTCGATAAGTCAATGCTTCTATCAATGTAGGTCCCCCGCCATTTCTTGCTTTTTCTACAGCCTGCGAAACAGTTTTAGAGACTGCAACTAAGTCATTGCCGTCAATTGTTATCCCTTCAATACCATAACTTTTTGCTCTATCGGAAAGTTTGTCTATATTAACCATCTGCTCAATGGAGCTGCTCATACCATATTGATTATTTTCAATAAAATAAACCACTGGCAATTGCCAAATAGAAGCTAAATTCAGCGCTTCATGAAAACTACCCTCATTAGTAGCGCCATCTCCAGCGTAGCACAGCACAACTTGATCAGTTCCTTGCATCTGGGCACTCAGAGCCGCTCCAGCAGCAATTGGGAACCCAGCTCCAACTATTCCATTTGAACCTAAATTCCCCACATTCAAATCAGCAATATGCATACTGCCTCCTTTGCCTTCGTTGGTTCCTGTCTTTTTACCCAGCATTTCGGCAAACATACTTCTGATATCGGTTCCTTTTGCGATACAATGTCCATGATTTCTATGTGTTGAAACGATCCAGTCACTCTTTTTTAAAATGCCTGCACCTCCAACTGCGGTAGCCTCTTGGCCGATGCATAAATGCATTGTCCCGTACAATTCTCCTGCATCGAAAAGCTCTTGGATCATTTCCTCAAAAATTCTAATTTCCCACATTTTTCTTAGTGCTTGGCGCTTATCTATCACCTTCGCTTGTTGAACGTTGACCATTTTTTTATTCATCTCCACACCTCCATTTTACATTTGTTCTCTAATGGATCATATGTAAATATTCTATATTTTTCTTTAACTGATAGCAAGGTATTCTCTTGATTTTTTGGATTTCCTTAAAAATTATCACTTTTCTTTCTTATTTCTACGTAGATAAGCATGATTTTTCCCTTAAATCGTATATAATAGAAATTGGAGGTGGAAACAAATGTTATTTCACGATGAAAAAGCAATGTTATTTTGCATGCATTGCCAAAAAGAAACACTCCATGATATTCAATATATGAATGAAATCATTTCTAGCATTGAATGCACAGAGTGTCATAATCAAATGAGTATTGACATTGATGCAATGAATCAATTTTATCATTATTTATATGAACGTCTAGTCTCAAAACCAGGTCGTTTAACTGAAGAAGCCAGACAGGATTTCAGTAAATTTTTAGCCACCATGCCGATGAGAATTATCAGTAAGCCTATGCGCTTTACAAATGAATATAACCAAATGAATAAAGAAGTGAAGGACTATGTTTCCCGCATAAGACAGGATGAAGAACAAGATGACTAATTTAAATCAATTATTCACAACGGATAACGTCTTTTTATATGATCAACAATGTTTGACTGCAAAAGATTATTTCCTCCCTTTTGCATTGACTGATACTTTTACTACATTTTCTGGAATCAACCAACAGCCGATCATCCATTTTTGGCAACTTGATCAAGCCATGATTCTCGGCATGAAAGATACCCGTGTCCCTGATCTAAGCAGTGGTTTAGCTTCTTTGGCGCGAGATGGATACAACGTTGTCCTACGAAATGCTGGTGGATTAGGCGTAATTGCGGATGCCGGCATTTTAAATCTTTCGTTGATTCTTCCAAATACAGAAAATGAAAAAATGAGCATAGATGGAGCTTATACTTATATGTGGAGCTGGATCAAGCTTGCTTTTGAAGATTCCATACATTCTATTGAAGCTTTTGAAATCACAACATCTTATTGTCCAGGTAGATTTGATTTAAGCATCAATGGTAAAAAATTTGCTGGAATCGCTCAACGTCGGATCAAAAATGGTACTGCTGTCATGATTTATTTAAGTGTCAATGGTAATCAACAAAAACGTGGAGAAAGTGTCCGCCGTTTTTATGAGGCAAGTCTGCGCGAGGAATTTGGCAAAAATGGTTATCCTGCAGTTGATCCGAAAGTCATGGCAAATTTGGAAGACTTACTTCAAAAAAAAATAACGGTTGATGAAGTAAAAAAACGATTAATTGACGTATTATTAGATAGAGCACCCGTTACGATCGATAGTGAACTATTGCCCGGATTATTAACTTCTGATTGGTTTACTACCGAAATCGACAAACAAATGAAAAAAATGGAGCAACGAAACCAATTGTTAAAATAGCAATACTCCAATTACGGACGTAGATTGTTTGTTAACATTTTCAACATCAGTTCTTAAAATATTTCCTGTGAAACACAGTAAAAGGAGTGAAACAATGTCAACCCCTTATAAGTATCAAATTTTACCGATTGAGAAAGTTTTTAGAGATCCTGTACACAACTATATTCATGTCCAACATCAAGTCATTTTAGATTTAATCAATTCAGCTGAGGTACAGCGATTACGGCGGATCAAACAATTAGGTACTTCTTCATTCACCTTTCATGGTGCAGAGCATAGTCGTTTTGCTCATTCTTTAGGTGTATATGAAATAACTCGCCGCATTTGTGATATTTTTCAACGTAATTATTCAGCTGAGCGTCTAGGCGAAGATGGTTGGGATGATGGTGAACGCTTAGTCGCACTTTGTGCTGCGTTGCTCCATGATGTCGGTCATGGACCATACTCTCATACGTTTGAACATATTTTTAATACAGATCATGAAGCAATCACTGTTGAAATCATTACTTCTCCAGAAACAGAAGTCTTTCAGATATTGAACCGAGTTTCAGCGGATTTTCCTAATAAAGTAGCAAGCGTCATTACTAAACAATATCCTAATCCACAAGTTGTTCAAATGATTTCCAGTCAAATTGATGCTGACCGCATGGATTATTTATTACGAGATGCTTATTTTACGGGAACTGAGTATGGTACTTTTGATTTAACTAGGATATTACGTGTCATCCGTCCTTACAAAGATGGTTTGGCATTTGCTATGAATGGTATGCACGCGGTTGAAGATTATATTGTTAGCCGTTATCAAATGTATGTACAAGTCTATTTCCACCCAGTTTCTCGTGGTATGGAAGTCATTTTGGATCATCTTTTACATCGAGCAAAAGAATTGTATGAACAACAACCCGAAGACTATCAACTACATTCTCAGCTTTTGGTTCCTTTTTTTAAAGGTAATTTTTCATTGCAGGAATATTTAAAACTGGATGATGGCGTGTTGAACACATACTTTACCCAGTGGACTTCCTTACCTGATCCGATCCTTAATGATCTAGCGAACCGCTTTTTAATACGTAAACCCTTAAAATCAGCAACGTTTTCCGGCAATCGCGATTCAGTTACGATCCGCCATTTGAAAGCCTTGATTGAAAAAGTTGGCTATAATCCCAAATATTACACTGCCATCAATTCAAGTTATGATTTGCCCTATGATTTTTATCGTCCAGAAAAAAATAGTCATCGAACCCAAATTGAAATCATGCAAAAAGATGGTACCTTAATTGAACTATCTAAAATCAGTCACTTAGTGGCTGCACTTGCTGGTCAAACTCAAATTGATGAACGTTTTTATTTTCCAAAAGAAATGGTTGACCCAAAAAGACAGCAACATTATGATTTATTTGATGACACCTATCGTGAATTTACAGCATATATTCACAATGGTGCATTAGTTGAAGGAAAAAATTAAAGAGTACACCTTAGGAGGAACTTATGTCAGTCAAATTAGTTGCAATCGATATTGATGGAACATTATTGGATTCAAACAGAAAAATCACGCCCAAAGTGAAAGAAACACTTCAAAAAGCCAATCAAAGTGGTATGTATATCGTATTATGTACAGGACGTCCTTTGCCGGGGGTAAAAGAACAACTTACTGAATTGGATTTATATGGCGATAACGATTATGTAATCACGTATAATGGTTCTTTAGTACAGGCAACAAAGTCCAACGAGATCATCTCTCAATACACTTTGAGTTATGACGACTTTTTAGAAATAGAATTAATGTCTCGAAAAGTTGGAACACATTTGCATACAATCGATGATAAAACAATTTATACAGCAAATCGGGATATCGGGAAATACACGGTGCATGAAGCTTCTCTTGTTGACATGCCTTTAAAATATCGAACAGTTGATGAGATGACTCCAGATATGTCAATTATCAAAATGATGATGATCGATGAACCAGAAATTTTAGACAGAGCAATCAATCAACTACCAGATGAATTTGTTCGTAAATACACTACTGTGAAAAGTACGGATTTTTACTATGAAATTTTGAATAAAGAAGCTAGTAAAGGTAATGCGCTGGCGAAGCTTGCAGAGCATTTAGGTATTTCTCAGTCAGAAACAATGGCGATTGGTGATAACGAAAACGATCTGTCTATGATCGAGTATGCTGGGATCGGTGTTGCAATGGGCAATGCAACAGAAAGCGTCAAACTTGCTGCAGACATTCAAACAACAAGCAATGATGAAGACGGCGTTGCTGAAGTTTTATTAAAATATATATAATACTTTCATTGAAAAGCAGTTTGCAAGAATTTTGCAAACTGCTTTTTCCAATAAAAATGATCCACTCTCACCATCTGATTCCCTTTTTACGATAAATACTGATAAATTTCATTGGGGTCTTTACTGGTATCAAGTAAGTGATAAAAGAGAGAATCATCTAATAACTTTACTAGTTCCGCCATCGCATTTAAGTGACGATTATTTTCGGTAGCGGCAAGGCAAAATATATACTTGACCGGATCGTTCTCTGCGCTTCCGAATACAATCGGCTCTTTTAATACACTAATACTCATCCCTAATTTTTCTACCCCATCGATTGGTCTTGCATGAGGTAGTGCTACATGTTTTGAAATAACCATGTAGGGACCTTGTGTTTTAGCAGTTTCAATAATGGTGTCGATATAATTTCTTGTAATTCTGCCATCATTTAAGAGCGGTGCTGCCGAACGACGGATCGCCTCTTCCCAATTTTTAGCATGCAGGTTTAGCTGTATTAATTCAGGGGTTGTAATTTCCATCAAACTAGGGCCATCCCCGTCATTTTCAATAGGTTCTTCTTGATTAATTAAATATTCATAAAGCTCTTTTTCTAAAGAAGATCCTACACTAACAGTGGTATGTCGTTGAACAATTTCCATAATTTTCCCCACACTTGGTAGTTTAAAATTGAAATTACCTATTTGCATATACACATCACTGATCAAGCGATACTTTTCTCGGGTATTCATGATCGGGCTCACAATATAAACAGGTTTTCTTGTATAAAATAACCGAATATTCGGGACTGTAGAAAAAATCAAATCGTATGAATCCGATAATCGCTCGATCTCATTCGTTTCAACAGGTCCTATGAATGACAATTCTGGAAAAAGGACTTTTAACTCTGTATAAACAATAGAAGAACTTCCAATTCCATTAGGACAAACAATCAGTGCAACCTTTTGCGATGTTTTATACTCATCAAAATTGGAGCATAACGAAGCAAAATGCATCGTCAAAAACGCAATTTCATCTTCAGGGATTCGATGTTCAAACAAAGAAGCGATTGGCTTTAATGTCTCTTCGACAATATTAAACAACTCATTATACTCATCCTTTATTTTGCTATGGAGTGGATTTACAATTGGCAGTTTGAAATACAAACGATAGTATGTCGGCCTAAGATGGGTATACAATTGCCGAATGACTAATTCTTGATTGTTAAACCGAATCCCTGATATTGCCTCAAAACGAAAAATAATTCGTTTGACTAGTTCTATAATGGTTTCATAATCTTTTGCGGCGTCATTGGGACGACCAACAGATAGACCTAATATCCAGGCACAAAGATACATATAAGCTGACTCATCTTGAATACTAAAATGAGCTAAAATACTTTTGGAAAATTGGTATTCTTTCATCGCGATCAATGCAGGCAGCTGATACATATCATTGGATATGGCTGGCAAATGAAGCAATCTTTTTTTCAAGAAAATAAACGTATATAGAAACTCTGTCAAACGATTTTCTACAAATGAAATCCCATATTGTACTGTATATTTTTCGATCAATTTTCTAGTTGACTCAATAGATTCAGTTTGATGTTTTTCTAAAAACCGATCATAGATAAATGCAGTATTATTTTCAGTTAAATCCCAAATTATCATTTTCATTAAATGATAGCGAATATGCTCTTCGTTGCCTAGTAACTGATACCCACTTTTTCTAGTATAAACAAGCTGAATATTTTCTGAATCTAACTCAATCGTCAAATTTTTCAGATCATTGATAATAGTTGTTTTCCCAACGCCAAGCTCTTCCACAAAATGATTGATCGAAAGAAAGTCATCTGCATAATAAAATAGTAGTAAGTACAAATACTTTGATCGTTCTAAAGCATTCATTAAGTATCCTTTAGCATATGTTTTATCTGAAAGAATCGCTATGAATTGTTCTCGGAGTTGGTTTGTTAAAATGATATGGTTGTTTTCAATCACTAATTTTGATTCATTGTCAATTGCAACATCCCCATTGATTTTTTCTAGCGAGTACTCCAGCTGCCTTTTTGTCAAACCCGTTTGAGTAGCTAATTCATTTATTTCATGGATTGAACGTTCAATCAGCCGTTCCATCAATTTTCTAGAACGCTCATCAGTCATTTCATCCCCTCCTCCAAAAACAATCCTTTTTTGAACTGCTAAAGCGTTTAGCACTTTCTTACTTTTTTTTCATCTTATATTTAATCACTGCCTGTTTCAATTGTTTGGCATTTGTTGCAATTTCTTCCTTCGTTCCCTTGGTCAACAGACTACCAATCCCTATACAATCTACTCCACTTTCTAACCACTCGTCAATATTCTCTTTGTTAGCTCCCCCAGATGACATGATCGGAAGATAAGGAGTTGGTGTTTTCAATGTTGTAATCAGTGTCGGTCCATAATACGTTGAAATTGGAAAAGCTTTGACCATTGCAGCTCCTGCTTCGATTGCTGTGATCATTTCTGTAACACTGCTGCAACCAGGCATATAGGGGATTTGATAACGATTACATAATTTACACACTGATTCATTATAATTTGGAGCAATGATAAATTTTGCGCCAGCTAGGATTGCTAACCTAGCTGTTTCACTATCTAACACTGTTCCAGCCCCGATTAATAATTGTTCTTGATAATGTGTATTTAACTGTTCTATGATTTCGCTCGCATTAGGCAAAGTATAACTGATTTCTAAGCAGTCCACACCACCTTCTAAGCATCCACCTGCAATTTCAATTGCACGCTCAATTGTTTCCACTCTAACTATTGCCATAATAGCTGTTTCTTCAATTCGGTTCAGTATAGTTGTTCGGAACATTGTTATCCTCCTCTGTGAAAAAATTTTTTTTATAGTATTCTATTGTTTTAGCTACATCTAAAAGCGATTCACTATCTAACGGCTGAACTGGTAACCTTGGTTGACCAACATCGATCCCTTGATAAGTGATAGCGGCTTTTAATGCTGAAGGAATGGTTCCTAATTTTAAAATACGACGAAATTCTTCGATACTGTCTTGCATCATACGCGCTTTTTCTATTTTCCCTTCTAACCAATATTGGTAAATTGCTACATCTATTTCAGTCAATACATTTGATGTAGCCGCAATTGCTCCAGTAGCACCAGCTTGTAATGCATCAAGTATCAAAGAATCTGATCCTGCTAAAACACAGAAATCTTTATTTTTTGATGCGTCAATATAGCCTTTTATATTTTCTATTTTGCCACTACTATCCTTGATCCCGATGATATTTTGATGCTCAGCTAACTTTTCAACTGTGTTACGACTAATATCAGTTCCTGTATTTTTAGGTATATTGTATAACAAAATAGGAGCAATTTTTGCGTCGGCAATCGTTTGATAGTGCGTAATCAATTCACTTTCAGTAGGAGCAACAAAGAACGGTGTGATAACAGATAGTGCATCCGCACCTAGTGAAGTCATTTCTTTTGATAACTTGATTACTTGGTTTGTACTATTTCCGCCAGTCCCTACATATACTGGTACACGGCCGTTGGTTTCAGTAATGACGATTTCAGCGAATCTTAATTTTTCAACTTCACTTAAAACATGAAATTCCCCATTCGTTCCAAGAATAAACAGTCCATTAACCTTTTTGTCGATTAAATGATTCACTAGTTTTTTTGTAGCCACTATATTGAGTTTATTTGTTTTATCTATTGGTGTGACCATTGCTGTAATGATTCCTACGGGTGTCATTTTGGCTCTTCCTTCCCTACATCTACTTTGAACTACTTTGCCCTAAAGTTCCTCCAGGATGCCATTTTATATAGTCTTTGTTTGTGATTCCTTTTTCTTCTTGTAGCAACACGCTCAAAGATTGGAGAATCAGTACTTCCGCTAAAATTGAAGCTCGTGGTGGCTTATTTAAAGAATCCCCTTCCTTTGTTACACCTGCAAAAAGGAAACAATCACTATTTTTTGACAGCCACGAACTTTTTTTGCCAGTAACAGAAATAATTTTGGCGCCGTTTTTCTTTAATGTTTGAACCGTTTGTTTTAATTCTGCGGTTTCACCACTATTCGAAATAGAAAGGACAACGTCTTCTGCTCTAACCTGGCCAGCTGAACCGTGAATCGCCTCAGTACCATCTAAAAAATAGGCTGGTGTTCCTGTTGAAGATAATAACGAAGCAATATATTCTGCAACATGACCAGGTTTTCCAATTCCAGTCACATGAACTCGTCCGCCTTTTTTTTCCGAAGTTAGAATCAATTCCTTTGCAGCTAATAATGGCTCTATTGCTATTTCTTGAATAAACTTATTTAGTTCCTCAGATGTATTTTGAAAAAAATTCAATAATATTTGATTTGTTTGTTGCTTCATCATTCCATTACCTCCAGTTTACTAAATTAGGCACCTTGCTTAACTAAATAAATTTAATAGTTTCTCGAGGAAAATTCCGATTACATTGTAATCTATATTTGGAAACGTTGACCCTTCCAGTCCCATACTTCCGTAAACGGGGTAAAGTATCGTTGGTAAGAACGCTAATAGCAGACCAATGATAAACGATCCAGCTACCGCTCCACGCCATCCTCCAGTTGAATTACCAAAGACTCCTGCTGTTCCACCAGAGAAAAAGCAAATATGCGCAGCTGGAATAATAACGATTGGAAACTTGAAAATCACCATGATTGCAACACCAACTAACCCTGCAGCGTAGGCAGATAAAAAACCAACAATGACAGCCGTTGGAGCATATGGGAAAACAGTTGGAACATCTAATGCAGGTCGAGAATTTGGAATAAATTTTTCTGAAATAGAAACAAAAGCCGCCGTAATTTCAGCTAAGAACATGCGAACCCCTGTCATTAAAATAGACATCCCAGCAGTAAAAGTAAATGCTTGAATCATTGGGAAAACTAGCCAATGAGTTGTTCCCGCCAGCTCTTGTGTGACTGATCGACCAGCTTTTAAAGCGGATACATAAAATAGAATCAGCATAATAACCGCAACACCCATTAAAAAATCTCTAAAAAATGACAACCATTTGGGAAAATTAATGTGCTCAGTACTTTTATCTTCATGTTTACTAAAAAGTTTTCCAATATAACCTGATAAAGAGTAACCGATCATATTAAAATGCCCGATTGCAACATCGTCGCTTCCAGTAATTTTCCGCATAAAAGGTTGACAGAGTTGAGGAAGCGCAGCAGAACAAAAGCCTAAAATCGTTCCTCCCAAAATAATTGCTGCAATATCTGAAATACCATGTGACTTGATGATCAGTGACAATACACATGCGAAGAACAAACTGTGACCTGTTGTAAAGAAGATGTTCTTCATCGGTGTGATACGAGCAAAAACTAAGTTCATTAGAAATCCTAAAATCAACGTACAAGAAGTCACTAAAGCATATTGTTCTTGAGCCATAGCCGTTGCTGCTTCTGGTGAAGCAACAACCCCTACTATATTAAAACCTGTTTGAAATAACTTATTGAAATTTTGCAATGCGCCAGTCATCAATGCTCCACCAGCACTAAAAACCATGAAACCAATAATCGTTTTAAAGGTACCTGTTAGTATTTCTGTCCCGGTCTTCTTTTGAGCGACAAGTCCTACGAATGCAACGATACCTAGTAAAACTGCGGGGGTGCTTAAAAAACTAATAATAAAATCCACTTTTTTTCATCTCCTTGTGTTTGCAAATGTATCAGCGATTCAGAAATTGACTTAGTTTACTTTCAATTTCAATTTTATCGACAATATTGTTGATCCCGATGATTGTTTGCTTTAATCCTTGTGTTTCCAACTCTTTTGCAACATCCGCCAAAGTTATCAATAAGTCACCATCAAATCCTGGTACCGCATCCAAAGAAGAATGTTCAACTTGGATTGGAAAACCATTTTCCTTTATTACTTGCTCCGTTTTAATTTTTAACATTAAACTTGACCCTACTCCAGCTCTACAAGCTACAAGTGCTTTATGCATAGTATTCATCTCCTATTCTGTTTCAATAATATAATTTAAAATGTCCATGGGTTTTTCTGCTGTATCTAAAACTTGATAAAACTTTTGATCACTTAATAAGTTGACGAGTTCAGCCATAGATTCTAAGTGAGTTTCACTATCTTTAGCGCTCATACAAAAAAGATATTTGACTGGATCATTCGCTTTATTTCCTGAGGCGATTGGTGTTTTTAATGTTGTGATACCCATTGCTAAATCCAGCGCACCAAATTGCGTTGGTGCGTGGGGCAGTGCAACATGTTTTGTAACCACAATATAAGGCCCTGAGGTTTGCGCTGTTTCAATAATCTTATCAATATACTCTGCTGTGATTTTTCCACCATTGAGCAGAGGGCTAGCCGATTTTCGGATTGCATCTTCCCAATCGGAAGCGTCAATTCGTAGTTGAATAAATTCTTCTTTTATCATTTCACTTAACAATATGCAACACCCCTTTTGAGTTTAACCAAGCGTACGACTTATTGGTTCTATTTCAATATAATCTGTTTATGAAAGGGTTTCAATCTCTTTTGAAGCCTTATTTTGTACTTAGTTTAAACAAAAAGTGGTCTAACAAAACCTTGTACGTTCAGCAAAAACCGCTATCTGCTATAAAGGATTTAGAAAATGTCATGTATCTTGTTCAATCACTCATGTAAATGGCTTCTCTCTTACAGCAAGTGCATCATTCAAAAACAAACACTGAACTAAACATTCTTATTTCAGCGATAAAAATGGAATTTCTCCTGATTTTTCCATTTTGTTTTTCATTTTCCTGAAAAAAACTAAGAGAACCATACATAAGGTGATTGTCCTCATGCATGGTTCTCGCTATTTTCTTATTGGTTGTCCATTAACTTTTATTGATTGTCTTTCCATTTATGTACTGCCCATTTGTGACTGCCGCGTTTTAGTAACTGAATTCCTTCCTCAACCGTAACCCAGCAAATGGTATTCGTCTTCTCTAAAGGTTCACATACTTGTGTCCAACCGTCTGCAACAAAGAAGTAACCTGGATTATAATAGTCTGTACTTCGGTGTCTTGAATGAAAGTACTCGTCTGCTTGTCCTAGATACTCACCAATGATCACTTCAAATCCAAGCTCCTCGATCATTTCTCGATGAATTGCAACTTCTTTAGTCTCTCCTTGTTCAATTTCTCCGCCCGGTAAAAAATATGCTCCATTAGGTGCCTGAACCAAGACTATTTCTGTTGCATTACTTCTTGACACGATAATATAAGCACCTAGCCTTTTTTTATAGACCAGTGTATCCGATTTTTCACCGAATGACGGTGTTTTCATAAAAACAACTCCCTTTTCTTTTAATCTAATTTTACATGAGAATTTTCTCATGAACAAGTAATATCTTATCATTTCGCTCACAATTTTATTCCAGTCTATGCTACTATGAAAATATCAGTAGATTATTTCGATGGTTTACGATAATATCCACTTTTGAAAGGAAGATGACTCATATGAAAATGGCTCACACTTGTGTTCGTGTTAAAGATTTAGAAGCGTCGTTAGAATTTTATCAAAAGGCATTCAATTTTGAGGAAAGCCGCCGTCGTGATTTTCCAGAACATAAATTTACTTTAGTTTATCTAACATTGCCAGGTGATGGTTACGAACTAGAATTAACGTATAATTATGATCATGAAGCTTATGATCTGGGCGATGGTTATGGTCATATAGCTATTAGTACAGACGAAATCGAAAAATTGCATGAGGAACAAAAAAGTGCCGGTTTCACAGTTACGGATATGAAAGGTTTACCTGGAACTCCACCATCTTATTATTTCATTACAGATCCAGATGGCTATAAAATCGAAGTCATCCGTACTCGTTAAGAGTAAAAAAACAGTTAATCTCTTTTTAGGTCATTCCTACTTTGAGCTTAACTGTTTTTTATTGTATTTAGATTCAACTATGCTTTAAAGCCATTTAGCCCCCTATTTTATAAAAAAAGTGATACACTGTTATCCTACATATTAATTGAGGAAGTGATTTAATGACAACGATTATCGGCATAGCTGGAAATCAAATTATTCAATCCGTTGATGTATTTAACGGCAACCATGTAAGTTATACACCACAAGGATTTGTGACCGCTGTTCAAAAAGCTGGCGGATTACCGATCATATTGCCAATTGGAGAGGAACAAGCCGCTGCGGACTATATTTCTAAAATAGACAAATTATTATTAGCTGGCGGACAAGATATTTCTCCAGATTTATTTGGTGAAGATCCTCATCCAAAACTAGAAGAAACAAACCGCAGTCGTGATCTGTTTGAACTAGCTTTGATCAAAGAAGCCATTAAACAAAATAAACCTATTTTTGCGGTCTGTCGCGGCATGCAGCTTTTAAATGTTGCTTTGGGTGGAACTTTATACCAAGACCTCTCATTATATTCTGACTGGAAGGTTAAACATGGACAACAGCCTACTCAGCCGCAATTTGCAACACATGATATCCAAATAGAAAAAAACAGTATTTTATATCCATTACTTGGCGAAAGATATCGGGTTAACTCTTATCATCACCAAGCTCTTAACACTGTAGCTTCTTCTTTAAAAATTACTGCAAGATCATCTGATGGTATTGCAGAAGCAATTGAGTCGGAAAACCCTAAGCAAAGAATATTAGGTGTTCAATGGCATCCTGAACTTCGCTTTGATGTAGAGGCAAAAGAATTTAAGTTATTTGATTATTTTGTAAATCAATTATAAAAAGCGAGGGGAATTTGGTTTTAATCAAATTCCTATCGCTTTTTTCATGGCATTAAAAATCAAAATTATCTGGATCAGGACCTAAACGTTCATTTTTATTTAGGTCATCAATACGTTTGATATCTTCTAAAGTCAATTCGAAATCAAATACATCAAAGTTTTGTTCGATCCGCTCTTGATGGACTGATTTTGGAATCACAATGATATCGTTTTGTAGATGCCAACGAATAATCACTTGTGCAGCGGTCTTATTATATTTTTTTCCGATGTCAACTAATGTAGGATTTTCCAAAATTTTCCCTTGTCCCAACGGCGACCAAGCTTCAACTGCAATTTTATTATCTGCTAAAAATTTACGTAATGGCTCTTGTGTTAGTGTAGGATGGATCTCTATTTGATCAACCACGGGTACAACTTTAGCCTCTTTTAGCAAATCTTCAATATGGTGTTTATGAAAGTTAGAAACCCCAATTGCTTTGGCACGTCCGCTTTGATAAATCTCTTCCATTGCCCGCCAAGAATCCTTATATTTCCCTTCTACCGGCCAATGAATCAAATATAAATCAATATAATCTAAACCAAGCTTATTCAAGCTCTCATCAAAGGCTCTCAAAGTTGACTCATATCCTTGATCAGCATTCCATAATTTAGTTGTTACAAAAATTTCATCTCGAGGAACACCAGAAGCACGGATTCCTTCACCAACGCTGACTTCATTTTTATAGGCTGCAGCGGTATCAATCAAACGATAACCAGTTTCTAAGGCCCATTTCACAGAATCAACTGCTTCATCTCCATCTTTCACTTGCCATACCCCTAATCCTAAACGTGGGATAATCGAACCATTCATCAATTCTTTTGTGTTTCTAAAAGACATGCTTTTTTCATTCCTTTCTTTAAAAAATGAATACAAATTCAGTATACTCCTTAAAAGACAAGATGAACACTAACAAGATTACAATCAAAAAAAGAAGTCATTCAGTTTTCTTACCCATTTCGAAAATTTAATGTAGGAATCTTTTGTTAAAATGAAATATTTCGTACTCTCCTCTTTATGTTTTTTTGATTTGATTTCCTGAAGTTTATTGTTCATTAAAGCACGGATATTTTTAATTTTTAGAAATTTCACATTAAATTCCGCTGTTGCATCTGAATTTTCTGGTTCAATTATTTTTTCACTTTGAAAGTCGTCATAATTGATCAATCCATACATTTCAATCAACTGATTCAACTTCTCTGCATAGTGTATGTCAGTCGCATATTTTCCAGTTAGAAATGCTGTTGCTTCCTGGTAATTTTTTGTTTCGCTTTTAAAAGCACCTTTATAAAAATCAGAATTTCCAATTAGTCCGCCATTTAACAGTCTTGCATAATCTTCTAGAGATTCTTTATACGTAGGATATCGGCGAAATGTTGACTCAATAGAAAATAGATTGCCTTTTCCGTCATCTTCTTGCGTTTTCATCACCACAGACCTTCCTTCATAGCCTCCTTTGATTCCAAACAAATTAAAATAAGGATCACAAGCTAAGCTGCTCGTACCAGCACCTGATTCTAAGATTGCTTGGGCAATCATTATTGAGGCATATAAATGATAGTCATGTGCGATTTTTTCAGCATGCTTACCGATTACTTGAATGAAATCTTTAGTTGCTTGATTCTCAGTAATCACTATATCTGAATTAGTCATTTGTGTTGGAAATATTTCTTCCTGCTCCGGTTTTAAGTTATCAATATCATTATTTGCAGGTTCAGATGAAATCTGTATGTTCTCTTTTTTTATTTGTATATCCGCGGTCGACTCCCTCACTGTATCACGATGAATACTTGTCTCTGTACTTGATGTTGAGCAATTGACACTTTCCATTGAATCTGTTGTTTGTTCAATATCATTTTTGTTTTTTACAAACGGTACTGCAATTGCAAAAATTGGCGATAGAGTCGAACTAAAAACTGTGATCATTGCTAAAAATAATACTTTCTTTTCCATTTGTATTCCTCATTTCTAATCTTTCTTCCTAAAATAGTAATACGCATTTTTTTTAGTTTTTGATCAAAAATGAACGAAACGAATGTTTTTCCTTTAGCAAAAAAAAGAAAACAACGAGAGCTTTTCGTCATTTTCTTTATTAGAAAGTTGCTTGTCTTTTGACAACACCTTTATCTTTTCTATATCTGTATGTTTCTGATCCAACCATCGGGTGCAGCGATATCACCAAACTGAATCCCCGTCAGTTCATCATAAAGCTTTTGAGTGATCGGTCCTACTTGAGTTTCGCTGTAAAACACGTGGAAATCGTCATACGTTTGAATCCCACCAATTGGTGAAATTACAGCGGCTGTTCCACAAGCTCCAGCTTCTTTAAATTGATCTAAAGAATCAATGTACACATCTTCTTCTACTGCTTCCATGCCAAGGTTATGTTCGGCCAAATAAAGTAGTGAATACTTCGTTATACTTGGTAAAATTGACGGCGATAATGGTGTGATGAAACGATCATCTTTTGTGATTCCAAAGAAATTAGCTGAGCCAACTTCTTCGATTTTCGTATGTGTTGCAGGATCAAGATAGATACAATCTGAAAAGTATTTTTTTCGTGCCTCTTCCCCTGGCAGCAAACTAGCTGCATAGTTCCCACCAACTTTAATTGCGCCCGTTCCTTGAGGTGCAGCACGATCATAATCAGAAAATATAAAGTTTGTCGGAGTTAAACCTCCTTTGAAATAGGCACCTACAGGCATACAGAATACCGTAAAAAGATATTCTGGCGCTGGATGAACACCGATCCCTTCACCGACACCGATCAAAAGTGGACGAATATATAACGTTCCGCCGCTGCCATAAGGAGGAACAAATGCTTCATTAGCCTTTACAACGTCCTCAACTGCACGGATAAATTTATCTTCTGGAACCTCTGCCATCATTAAACGTTTCGCACTACGATTCATCCGTTTAGAGTTTTCATCTACTCGAAAAAGATTGATTGAACCATCTTTACAACGATATGCCTTTAGTCCCTCAAAACATTGTTGTCCATAGTGAAGTGCGGCCGACCCTTCATGGATATGTAGCGTATTATCTTCTGTTAGTTTTCCTTCATCCCATTGCCCATCCTTCCAAGTCGAAATGTAGCGAAATGGTGTTTTTATATAATCAAAACCTAATGTATCCCAATCTATTGTCATACAATCACTCCTTATTTTCAGAATATTGTAACACATTTCCCATATTTTTGTTAAGCTTTTTCATAAATAATGACATCTTTTTTCAAATTCAAGTATAATGATAAAGTAATCATCGATAAAAAAGAAAGTTGGGATATCCTTGTTTATTCTGGGACAATCAATATCCAGTAAAACCGTTGAAAGTACAATGGATTCGACACTTGATATAAAAGCTGTCACTGAAAAAAAAGTAAACGCTCTTCAGCGTTTTTGGAATGGGATCAATTGGGACCAGATTCTCGCTACTTTGATTGAAAAAGCGATTTATCTACTCTTTTTAATTCTTCTTTTTGTGATTTTGAATAGAATAGGTAAGATGCTTATTGATAAAACATACGGTAACTATAGTAAGAAACAAGCATTTAGTGAAAGCCGATTGAAAACATTACACACTTTGATCAACAATGCTTTCCAATATACACTTTTCTTCTTTTTCATTTATTCCTTGCTAACGGTAATCGGGGTACCTGTGGGCTCGCTTCTAGCTGGAGCAGGTATTGCTGGTGTAGCTATCGGTTTAGGTGCTCAAGGGTTTATGAATGATATTATTACCGGTTTTTTTATCATTTTAGAACAGCAAATGGATGTGGGAGATTATATTCGTTTGACTGCACTTGGAATTGAAGGGACAGTTACAGCGGTAGGCCTTAGGACAACGCAAATGAAAGCCTTAGATGGCACTGTTCACTTTATTCCAAACCGCAATATAACAACCATAAGTAATCTTTCCAGATCAAATATGCAAGTTTTGATCGACGTTCGAATTATGCCTGATGAAGGATATGATCAAATCACAACGATCATTGATCAAGTCAATCAAGAGTTAAAAGAAAAGTACGCGGAAAGCATTCAAACTGGACCGACGATTTTTGGTATGGTAGATCTTGGTAATGGAAATTTCGCTGTTCGTACAACGATGTATGTGCTAAATGGAAAACAGGCACCTATTAGGGAAGAATTTTTGGCACAATATGTTAAAAAACTGTCTGAAGCTAATTTCACGATTCCAAACACACCAATCACATTAAAATGAACTATTATGAACGAGTAAATAAAAATAGAAGGTAAGATCATCTCTAAATGAGTCTTACCTTCTACTTTTTTACTCTTCCTTAAAACTGCGCATTATCTGTCCCGTTTCTTTTTCTTGCATATCACTAGCTCCATCTATTACAAATCGAAACTCTCAAAGTCTTCCTTGTTCTCACCAATAACAATATAATATGCCGTATTGTTCCTGTTACTCAGAGCAACAATTCTTCTTTTTTCATGATTTTAACACTCCCATAATTTCCCTTTATTTATCCAAAGATAGCAAGAATTTGCCGATATGTTTTACGGCAAAAGGAATCGCTTCTTCTTTAGGATCAAATTTAGCAGAATGAAGACCATATGGGCTATCTACACCTAACCAAAACATCATTCCCGGCACTTTGGATAACAAATAACCAAAATCTTCCCCCGTCATAGCCACTTGTGCCTCCTTAAAGAACACATCTGGATCGGATTCCATGAACGACATAAAATTTTCAGTAATTTTTTTATTGTTAATAACTGGAACATACCCCTTCTGGTCTAGCATTACATGTACCTCGCAGTTAAAAGATTTTGCAATTCCTTCCCCAATTTCCCTGATTCTAGATTGCGTCAATTGATTCATTTCCTCTGTTAATGTCCGAATTGTACCAGAAATCGTTGCTTCACCAGCAATCACATTTGTGGCGGTCCCTGCATTAAATGTCCCAAAGGTTACAACTGCTCCCTCAACTGGATTAACATTTCTACTCACAATCGTTTGAGCCTGCTGAACAAGACTCATCCCTGCTATAATCATATCGTTTGAGTCATGCGGGAATGCAGCGTGTCCACCTTTACCTGTTAGAGTGATTTGGACTTCACAAGTGGCAGCAAAAAGTGTACCGACTTTTGTTGTGATCATCCCCACTGGTAATTCAGGGTTGACATGAAGACCATAAAATTCATCTGGCAACCAAGAGCCAAATGCATCCTCTTCATACATCAACATACCGCCAGCTTCATTTTCTTCTGCTGGTTGAAAAAGAAACAAATAATTATTCTCAGGTTGTTGTAATGTCATTTGTTCTAACAATCCTAAGCCTATAGTCATATGAAAATCATGACCACAGGCATGCATATACCCTTTATGGGTGGACTGAAAATCAGAAATGACCTCTTCAGTGATTGGTAAACCATCGATATCAGCACGCCAACCAATCGTTTTTTTAGGATTTTTCCCATGAATAAATACTAAAATGCCTGTTCGCCAAGTTCTATATTCTACAAATTCTTTCTCTATTGACTGGATAATTTCTAATAAAAGATTTTGTGTTTTTTTCTCTTCTAACCCTATTTCTGGTATTCGGTGCAGCTGTCTACGAATCTCAATTAATTGTTCTTGAATCACTGTTCATCTGCCTCTTTTCTTTTTCACTATATCTTATTGTTGAATAAAAAGGTGTTTATGTCAATCTTTCAATGAGAGAAATTTTATCTCATTTAAGTATGCAAACATAATCAAGTCTTCGTAAACACTCTAAATAATTTTGAGTAAATACGTTAAAATTTACCAAAAATGTCCCTAATGGTTTTGTCCACCTTGTCATTAACAATAATATGAGTAAAATCTCCTAATGGAAATAAGTGACTAGGACATAAACTCCTTAAGTCATGTCCCAATCACTTAGAATTGGTGTAAATAATGGAAGCAGATTCCGATTATTTCATAATATCAATCAAATCTTTTTTAGAAGCAGCCGATGCTGGCATATAGCTAAAAACAACACCGATCAAAACTGAAATACCGACCGCTAAGGCGATTGTAAATAAGTCTGGTCGAACTGCAAAAGGTAAAAATAATGATGAAATAAATCCTAACATCATCCCTAATAGATAACCAATCATGCCTCCCAACAAAGTCAAAGTTAATCCTTCTGCTAAAAATTGCTTTCTGATATCTTTTTCAGTTGCACCTAAAGCACGCCGGATGCCTATTTCTTTTGTTCGCTCAGAAACTGAGATATACATCATATTCATGACACCTACTCCAGCAATAAATAGTGAAATACCTGCCACGGCAGAAATAAACAGTGTAAGATTATCCAAGATGCTTCCCATCTGATCAATATCAGATTTTGGATTGTACAGTTCGTACTCCCCGATATTTCTGGTACTACCATTAAAATTTAATTGCTTTAAAACGTCTCTGATCACTTTCTCTTTATCTTGACCAACTTCTGATTCCACATTCAGAATAGATTGGGTCTCTGTTTTATTAAAATAGTGATCATAGCTCTTAATTGGAAAGTAAGCAAGAGGTTCCTGATTTTCCATTGAGAGTGTACCACTTGTGCTAACTTTGACCCCAACAACTGTAAATAATTCATTTGCGACTTCAAATCCTTGTCCAATTGCTTTCTCAGCATCTCCATAAAGCTTTTGAGCTAGAACTTCATCGATTACAACCACTTTATTCAACGTTTCGCTATCTTTCGGTTCGATTTGTCGCCCTGTCAATAAATTTATAGTCGTTTTTTTAACTCGTTCTACTTTTTTTGTTAGTTTTTTGCCTTTAATATACAATTCTACTTGGCGTTCTGTTAATTTTTGTTTTGTCTTATAAAAGTCCACTTTTTTTACGCCTTTTATACTTTTAATTAAATCAAAGTCACTTTTTTTAAAGACTTCACTCTCGCTAAAAGCGTTAGACACATCATAATAATTAAAGGTGATGTTGCTAATGTTTTCGTTTGTGTTGGTCATTGACATTTTATCAATCATATCACGCTTAAATCCATTACCGATAGAGACTATTGTGATGACGGAGGCAATACCAATAATGATCCCAAACATTGTTAAAAAACTGCGTTTTTTATTTTTCAAAATTGATTTCAACGCCGTCTTCCATATAACGAAATTTTTCATTTAATCAGCTCCTCTTCAACGATGGCACCATCTTTCACTCGAATCAAACGTCCGCAATAAGAGATCATCTCAGGGTTGTGAGTTACCAAAATAATTGTTACGCCTTCTTCTTTATTCAAGTCTTGGAACAATTGCATAATATCTTCAGAAGTTTTTGAGTCTAATGCACCTGTTGGCTCATCTGCAATGATAAACCTTGGGGAATTGACAATTGCCCTTGCGATTGCTACACGTTGTTGCTGACCACCTGAGAGTTGCTTTGGATATTTATTCCCTTTATCAGCTAAGCCCACTTTCTCTAATACTTCATAGACTCTCTCTTTAGTATTGGTGTATGCCGAGCCGTTATATAATAAAGGTAATTCAATATTTTCAAACACAGTATTATTTTCAATCAAGCTGAAGTTTTGAAAAACAAAACCAACTGATTTATTTCTGATAGCAGAAAGTTGCTTATCAGAAAAATCGGTAATTTCTGTTCCTTCAAATAAGTATTTCCCTTCAAACTTCTTATCGATAAAACCAATCAGATTGATCAATGTTGATTTTCCTGAACCAGACGGACCCATAACGGCCACAAATTCTTTTTCTTTGATTTCAAAATTAATATCCTTCAAAACATGAAGTTGTTCTTCTTCCAAAGAGTAAAATTTATTGATTTGTTCAAGTTTAATCATTTTCGACCACCTGCACTTCTGCATTATCTTTTAAGGCTTCATTTGGGTTTCCGATGATTTTGTTCCCTTTTGAAACGCCTGACTCCACAATTTTAGAACCATTTATATCAACTATTTTTACATCAGTTTTAACGGCTCGTCCATTTTTATAAACGAAAACAAACGTTTTATTTTCTTTCGTGACGATAGATTTCTCAGGTAAAACCAATTGCGGTTGTGGTAATGAGACTTGTACAGATGAGCCATATGCCCATGGGAAATCTCCATCTACAATAAACTCATAAGTTGGAATCTCTGAATCACTGCCATTTTTTGATTTAGGTAATTGGTTGATGCTGCTGATTTTCCCTTGTGCAGTCTGGTTGGAGCCGATGGATGTCACACTGACTTCTTGTCCAATCTTTAGTTTGTTTAAATCATACTCTGTAACCGTTCCTTTGGTTTGCTTCTCCTTACTCAACACTTGTATCAAAGGCTGATCCAATGATTTTTTTCCAGCTTCATTGACCATCGCTACACCATCGATTGTTGCGTTTATGGTTGATGTTACTTTCCCTTTTTCTGATTCTAATGCTGCTGATTCATCGTTAACTTCTGTATAAGCAAGATCTAATGCTTGTTGTGCCTGAATCGCTTCATTATTGAAACCCGTTACTTCTGTTTGTTGCTGTTCGATTTTTCCTTTTAGTTCTTCTTTTTTATCAGGGTCAACTTCTCGGTCAAAATCAGCTTTACTTTGATTCAAACTTGCCTGTGCTTCATTATAACGGGCTTGTGCTCTGCTTAAATTTTGAGCTGCTTGCTGAGCCGATAAGCTGCTTTTATTTACAGTGCGCTGTTGTTGATCTGCTCTAGTCTGAGCCTCACCATTTAAGTAATTAAGAAGAACCTCTCCATTTTTAACTTCTTGTTCATGTTTAACTGGAATATCCGTAATGGTTCCCAAGGTCTGATCATAAAAGATATCTTCGGTTTGGGTTGCTTTAACTTCTCCTTTCAATAGGAGTGGATCTAATTCATTTAAAGTAAAAGCACTATAACTAGGTTCAACTTTTTTTGAGGAGGAAAAAAAGAGAAAATAGCTTCCCACGCTTACTCCAATCAAAATACTGCCAATAATTAATTTCATCTTTTTGTTTTTCATATTACTTGTTCCTCCTACTTAATCTTATAAAACTAATTATAATCAGTTTTAAACTTATGGAGAATTGAATAGGCGAACATTTAGCTTACACATTTGAAAGTTTAATATAACAAAAAAAATGGCTTAAAACTCAACATGAGCTTTAAGCCATTTTTTATATTTAATTGTGTTGACCTTAACTATTATAGTTTACGTAGTTCTTCCATCATGTTTGTTTTGCTTTTTGTTTTTGCATCAATATCTTTTATCTTTTTAGCTGGTACACCCGCAACTACAGTAAAAGGTGCTACATCATCAACAACGATTGCTCCAGCTGCAACAACAGCACCTTCACCTACTCTAATCCCTTCTAGAACAACAGCATTCGCACCAATCAACACATTATCTTCGATAACAACTGGCTCCGCGCTTGGCGGTTCAATAACACCTGCCAAAACAGTTCCTGCACCGATATGACAATTTTTACCAACAGTAGCTCGTCCGCCTAAAATTGCACCCATATCGATCATTGACCCTTCACCGATCACAGCGCCGATATTGATCACGGCTCCCATCATGATTACAGCATTATCACCGATCTCAACTTGATCTCTGATTATAGATCCTGGTTCAATACGAGCGTTGATTTCTTTTACATCCAGCATCGGAATTGCAGAGTTTCTCGAATCATTTTCAATAACATAATCGATAATGTTCTCTTTATTTTTTTCAAGAAACTCTTTGATGACCTTCCATTCACCGAATAAGGTTCCAGTCTTACAATTAGTAAAAGCTTGAATGTCCTCAGGAAAGGTCACTTCTTTGAGTTTACCTTTCAAGGTAACTTTCACTGGTGTTTTTTTTTCAGCATTCCCGATATAATGAATAATTTCATATGCGTCCATCAACATAACTCCCTTCAAATTAAAAAAAAGATTGAATTGTAAAAAAACTAGTTGTCTTTGCGTAATTTGTTTATCAAAAATAGAAAAAAGTGATTCCTTCGTTTAAAATGATCAAATCACTTTCATCTCCATCGTTTCTCCATCAGATTTCGGTAAAATAATATTCTTTCGCTCTAATTCATGAGCCATGTGATTAATTGCCTTTAACAATTCTTTGCGCGTGATGATCCCTTTAAAACATTGATTATCATCTACTACTGGTAAAAATGCCGCGTCTACCAATAAATGAAGAACGTCTTCTAATTCCCATTTTTCGCCTATTACAGGAACATTGACTTCCATCACATCTGCTACAGTAAAGTCTTTTAATTTATCAAAATCAACAGATGTAATATCGAACATTTTATCGACAACATCAGATAGACTAATCAACCCGACAAAACGATCGCCTTTATCTAAAACAGGGATTTTTGAATATTTCACTTGTGATAAGACTAGTAGAGCATGACTTAGCGGATTTAAACACATTACATTTGCCACATTTTCCGCTGGTATCAAAAACGTTTCTTGTTTTTCTAATAATAATTCTTTTACAGCAGTTCCAATCATTGGAGTGCCTCCATTTCATTTTCTTTGCCACAACTATCATTGTACAGAAAACGGATGCAAATGTCTTTAAATTCAAACTTTTTTCATAACTCTTAAAAAAAATTAAGATTTGTCCTTATTTTCTTCACTTTTGTTTCTTGAACAAATTTCGTTTGAAAAATTAGTTTTTATTAAACACAAAGTGCAATTCTTTATATGGTTGGTGTTCTCGCCCATAATATTGAACAATTAGTTGCTCAGGCGTACTTTCAATGATCGCATAAGATTTTAGTTGAATCGGTCCTCTTGGTTGACTGATACTGCCGGGGTTCAGGTAAAGTACATTTGCCCTGACTTCACACCCAATCTCATGTGTATGACCAAATAATACGATATTTGCATTGACTTCAGCAGCTTGTAAAGCTAGAGAAGTCAGGCCTGTTCGTACATTAGATAAATGTCCATGTGTCATAAAAATAATATCTGTTCCACTTTTTTCTACTATAACGTTTGGGAAATCAGGATCATAATCGCAGTTTCCTTTAACGACAATAAAATCATTCCACAAGCTATCCGTCGGTTCTAATTCTGAATCGCCACAATGGAACATTTTATCTACTTTGCCTCGATATGTTTCTGTCAAATCAACTAATATGTCACGATCACCATGATTATCACTTACCACTAGATACTTCATCTGATTCCTCCTAATTTTTCAACCAATTTTCCCACTGATCTTTTAATTTCGCAACAGCTTTTCCTCTATGACTGATTTCATTTTTTCGATCATCTGAAAGTTCAGCCGCCGTTTTTTGTTCTTCTGGTATGAAAAATAAAGGGTCGTAACCAAATCCGTGATCGCCGCGAGGAATAGTCCCGATTTCACCTGCCCAATCGCCTTCTACCACTAAGCTATTTTTATCTGGAGCAGCAAAAACAAGTGTACAATGAAATGTCGCTGTTCTTTTTTCTTGTGGTACTCCTGTTAATTCGTGAAGTAGTTTTGCATTGTTAGCAGCATTATTTGTGGGTTCCCCAGCAAATCGCGCTGAGAAAATCCCAGGCATACCATCTAATGCATCAACGATCAACCCTGAATCATCCGCTAAAACAGGTTGTTTTAAAATACTCGCTATTGTTTCTGCTTTTAAACGAGCATTTTCTTCAAACGTTTTCCCCGTCTCTTCAACATCTGGTAGTTCAGGATAATCTAACAACGTTTTTACAGAATAGCCTTTTTCAGCAAATATTCTCTTAAACTCTTTGGCTTTTCCTGGATTTCTAGTTGCGATAACGATTGTTTTCGTTTCTGATGGAAACGTCTTTTCTGTTACTTGGTGCATCAAAGCTTCTTTTTGGTAAGCGATCAGGTGCTCAATCCCTGTTTTTCCATAGAACAATAACGAATTTAGTTCATCTCCTGAAAACGTTGCTTCTTCACCAGTACCTTGAAGTTCAACAAAATTACCAGATTCCGTCATCACTAAATTCATATCCACATCAGCAGCAGAATCTTCCGTATAATCTAAATCAAGAACACACTCGCCATCACTTAAAATGCCAGCACTAACTGCTGCTAAGTATTCTTTAATTGGGTCCTCTTGTAAAACGCCTGCTTTTAGCATTTTTTCAACTGCGATTTTCATTGCTACAAAAGCACCAGTAATGCTTGCAGTACGAGTACCGCCATCGGCTTGGATAACATCACAATCAACGATAATACTTCGTTCCCCTAATTTTTTCAAATCGATAACGGCTCTTAAGGAACGCCCAATCAATCGTTGGATTTCCATTGTTCTACCAGTCAATTTTCCTTTGGCACTTTCACGAATATTTCTTGTATTAGTAGCTCTTGGAAGCATGCTATATTCGGCGGTTACCCATCCCGTCCCTTCACCTCTTAAAAACGGTGGTACCTTTTCTTCCACGGTTGCAGAACAAATCACTTTCGTATCACCAAAAGAAATTACTACAGATCCCTCTGGATGCTTGTAAACATTGGTTTCAATAGTAATTCCCCTTAATTCCTTGGCTTGCCTTCCATCATGTCTCATCTATTTCTTCCTCCCTTTAGTTAGCAATTAAGTTTTTCATGCAATTTTACAGGTGAAACTCATCGGTTAAATTGTGATAATCGTACTTGCTGAACCGTCAGTTTTTCTAAATTTAGCCAATCATCCGCAATTGTCTTAAACATATTGGCAGATCCTGTTGTATAAAATTCATTTGGTTCATTTTTAGACTGCGGGCTATTTGCGATATCAAAATAATCCAACAGCATACTTACTTCACTAACTGTTTCAGCTCCTGAATCAATCAACGTCACCTGATTCCCCATTACATTTTGAATCAAAGGCCTTAATAACGGATAATGAGTGCAACCCAAAATCAGTGTATCTAGCTTCTTCAATTGTAGTGGATTTAAGGTTTCAGATACAATTTTTTTCGCTACAGAAGAATGAAATTCATTACTTTCAACAATTGGTACAAATTTTGGACATGCCAAACTAGAAACAAATGTACTAGGAGCCTTACTTTTTAACGCCTCCTCATAAGCACTACTTTTAATTGTGCCAGCAGTACCAATAACACCAATACGATTATTTTTCGTAGCTTTCAATGCAGCCCTGGTGCCAGGTAAAATCACCCCAACAACTGGTATATTTAATTGTGCTTTAATTTCCTCTAGTGCAACAGCTGTCGCAGTATTGCAAGCAATCACTAACATTTTAATTTTTTTCTCTAAAAGAAAATTTGTCATTTCCCATGTAAATTGAATTACTTGTTCAGCCGGTCTGGGTCCATAAGGACACCGTGCTGTATCTCCAAGATAGATCAAGCGTTCATTAGGTAGTTGCCTTAGCGCTTCTTTAACCACCGTGAGCCCACCGACCCCAGAATCTATAAATCCTATTGCTTCATGTTTATTCAAGTCAATCAAACCTTTACAGTATTTTTTCAACACTCTTATTCTCTACTTTTTAGTACTTTTTTTCAAGTTTTATTATCACTAACTCCTATTATATCATTCTTTATAAAGTAAGTTTTCAATTGTTCTTCTTGGTGGCTTTAAAAAAAACTGGTAATCTCTTTTTTCGTATGTTATAATTCCTAACATTAACGAATGAATAGATTTATGATGATATGATTAAATTAAAAAGAAAATTATTTTTATAAACTCACAACACCCTAAGCTCCTTCCCACTTCAAAAGTTTATAAAGTAGAAATAAAAGTCCATAGTATATAACTTTCCATTTTCTCAGTTTTGATTTTTTATTCGTTTCTTCATTTCTTATCTATCTATCTTATTCACTAATCAATCAACTATCATTAAATATGATGTGATAATTTTATACATAAAGGAGAATGACCATGATTTCGTTGGAACATGTCAATAAGTATTTTGGAGATCATCATGTATTGAAAGATGTTTCTTTAAATGTCAACGAAGGAGAGAAGATTGTTATCATAGGGCCATCTGGTTCTGGTAAAAGTACTTTGATTCGTTGCATAAATCGTTTAGAAAAAGTCACTGATGGTCACATATTTGTCGATGGTATCGATATTACGAAACCTAAGGCACCCGTTCAACAGGTACGTCAAAAAGTAGCGATGGTTTTTCAAAGTTTTAACTTATATGCTCACAAAACGATTATACAAAACCTGACTTTAGCACCCATCAAAGTCAAAGGTGTTAGTAAAGAAGAAGCAACAAAAACCGGCATGGAGTACTTAGAACGGGTTGGATTAGCCGACAAAGCGAATGCTTACCCTGCTCAACTTTCTGGCGGTCAGCAACAACGTGTGGCGATTGCGCGAGCGTTGAATATGCATCCAGAAATTATTTTGTTTGACGAGCCGACTTCGGCTCTTGATCCAGAAATGATTCAAGAAGTGTTAGACGTTATGGTTGATTTATCTAAACAAAATATTACGATGATTTGTGTCACACATGAAATGGGATTTGCGCGTCAAGTAGCTGACAAAGTCATTTTTATGGATGACGGTCAAATCATTGAGACAGGTACGCCTGAGCATTTCTTTACTAGCACTCAAAATGAACGCGCAAAAGAGTTTTTAAGTAAAATCATTCATAATTAATAGAATAAAACAATTACAAGGAGGAATTTTAAATGAAAAAAACAAAAAAATTATTAAGTGCATTATCTCTTACTTTATTACTTGGTTTAGTTGTAGGATGCGGCAGTGGCGGAGATTCTACAGCTGATTCTAACAATAAAGGAACAACGGACATTCAAAAAATTAAAGATGCCGGCGTTATCAAAGTAGGCGTTAAAGAAGATGTCCCAAATTTTGGTTATATGAATCCCGACACAAATAAAAACGAAGGTATGGAACCTGACATTGCCCGCTTGATTGCTAAAGAATTGACTGGTAGCGAGGACAATGTAGAATTTGTTGGCGTAACAGCTAAAACGCGCGGACCGTTATTAGACAATGGGGAGTTAGATATGGTCATCGCTACATTCACTATCACTGATGAACGTAAAGAAACGTATAACTTTACAACACCGTACTATAAAGATGAAGTTGGCTTTTTAGTTAGAAAATCAGATAAATTTACTGATACTGCAAGTTTGGATGGAAAAACAATTGGTGTTGTTCAATCTGCTACAACCAAAGAAGCAATTGAAAAACAAGCAAAAAAACTGGGTGTCTCATTTAAATATCAAGAACTTGGTTCCTATCCAGAACTAAAAACTGCCCTAACGTCAAAAAGAATTGATGCCTTTTCCGTTGATAAATCTATCTTAACTGGCTACGTCGATGATAGTACAGAAATCCTTAAGGATGGTTTCTCGCCACAAGAATATGGGGTTGCTACTAAGAAATCAAATACTGAGTTAAATGACTTCTTAAATAAATCGATTGAAAAGTGGGAAAAAGATGGGACTTTAGAAAAAATTTACAAAAACTGGAATCTGGACTAATACTTTCCGATTCTATACTATTCTGTTAGAGTTTGGGAGGAATTTAGATGTTTGTTATAGCAACTGCTGGACCATTTGCGCTCTTTAGATGGGAAGCATTACTTAAAGACTGGAAACTTTTTGCTGATGCTTTTCTCTATACAATTTTATTAGCTATAGGCTCACTAATTGTTGCGATGCTACTAGGAATTTTTTTCGGTAGTCTTTCTGCAATGCGAAATAAAGTACTGAATCTAGTCAGTCGAATTTACGTTGAGTTTTTCCAAAATACACCATTATTGATTCAATTTATTGTCGTTTATTATGGTTTTCCGTTGATTAGTCCTCTCTTGACCTTTTCGACAACCACTATTGCTATCATTTGCGTCGGTCTTTATCATGGTGCCTACATTTCAGAGGTCGTTCGTTCTGGAATCGGAGCAGTTCCTAAAGGGCAATTTGAAGCAGCGTATTCACAAGGTTTTTCTTATGGTAAAACGATGCGTTATGTCGTCTTACCACAAGCTTGGCGTATTATGTTACCACCATTAACAAACCAAATCGTCAACCTGATTAAAAATACGTCAACTGTGGCAATCATTTCAGGCGCTGATGTCATGTTTACCGCCAATAGTTGGTCATCGATCAATTTAAATTATATACCCGCTTTTGCTGTAGCAGGATTTCTTTATTTTATCCTTTGCTTCCCATTAGCTAAACTAGCTCGTAAACTAGAAGAAAACAATAAGAAAGCTTATACCAGATAGGAGGTTCGCAAACATGTCTTTTTCAGAACAAATGAGTCAACTTCTGACCGGCAATAATTTGCGCTTTTTATTTGATGGTTTGAAGCTTACTCTGTATATTTCTTTTGTATCAATTATTTTAAGCACTATTTTTGGCACTATTTTAGCTGTTTTACGGAATCGAAAATCTGGTCCCTTGAAGTTTTTGGCTAGTCTATATATTGAAATCGTGCGGAATATCCCTAATCTACTGTGGATTTATGTTATTTTCTTGATTTTTAAAATCAAATCGACACCGGCTGGTATCGTTAGTTTTACAGTTTTCACAACAGCCGCTCTAGCTGAAATCATTCGCGGAGGATTAAACGGTGTTGATAAAGGACAAAAGGAAGCTGCTCGATCACAAGGATTTAGCAAATTCCAAATTCTTTTGTATATCGTCTTACCCCAAGCAATCCGTAATGTGTTGCCAGCAATCGTTTCTCAGTTTGTAACGGTCATTAAAGATACTAGTTTTTTATATTCTGTTATTGCTTTACAGGAGCTGTTCGGAAAATCCTATATTTTAATGGGACGTTACGCACAAACAGGACAAGTTTTTGCTATTTACGGACTTGTAGCTTTGATGTATTTCGTGATTAACTTTTCCATTTCTCAGTTTTCTAGATGGTTATCTAGAAACTGGGCATAAAAATAAGGGTACAGCACAAACTATATAATAGTATGTGCTGTACCCTTACTTCTTTTTAACGAATCGTGACATTAAATTGTTCAACTAAAGCTTTTTCCACTTTTTCCATTGATTGATTGATTTCTTCATCAACCAAAGTTGCTTCTGCATTTACAAATGTTAAGCTGTATGCCATTGATTTTTTGCCCTCAGCAATGTTATCTCCCTGATAAACATCAAACAAATGAACAGACTGCAAGAATTTTCCAGCATGTTTAGAAATTGTTTCAACCAATTCTTGACTCATTACTGTTTCATCAACTAGTAAAGCAATATCTCTTGAAACTGCTGGGAATTTTGAAATTTGTTGATAAACTAACGCATCATTTTCTTCTTCAATAATAGCTTGAAGGTTCAACTCAGCGACATAGGTTTCAGGAATCTCATACTCTTTTGCGATTGTCGGATGAACTTGACCAATAAACCCAATGACCGCGTCATTTAATTTCACTAAAGCAGTTCTCCCTGGATGCAGCTCTTGGTTATCTTTTGTCGCTTCATAAGTTATTTTATCTTTAATTCCTACAGAATCAAATAACACTTCCAGCATCCCTTTGATTGTATAAAAATCGACGGGTACTTCTTTTGTCTGCCAATCTTTTACAACTTTATTCCCTGATAATGCGATTCCTAAATGATTTTCTTCATGAGGCAATTCTTTTTTAGGATCGTTATCTTGATAGAATACTCGTCCAATTTCATAAAGAGCAACATTGTTATTTTTACGTGCAACATTATACGCTACATCATCTAGTAACCCTGAAATCAAGTTCATTCTTAAGACAGAACGTTCTTCACTCATTGGCCATTGTAGACGAGTTATTTGACTGTCTCTCATCATAAATTGAAGGGATTTTTCTTCTGTTGTCAAGGCATAACTGATGGCTTCACTTGCACCACAGCCTTCTAATAAGCCTTTTATTTTACGAACTAATTCTTGACCACTTGTTAAACTCCCTGCTACAGTTTCCCCTTTTGGTAAAGTAGATGGTAGGTTATCATAACCGTAAATTCGCGCAACTTCCTCGATCAAATCCGCTTCAATCTTGATATCCCAGCGTCTAGGAGGAACCATTACATTGAATTTATCCTGATTAAGTTCATAAGTAAATCCTAGTGTATCGAAAATTTCGCTAACAATTTCTTGATTCATCTCAGTTCCTAAATATTCATTGATTCGCGAAACCGTCACACTGACCGCGACCTCTTCAATGGTTAGATCAGATCCAATTGCTTTCCCTGAAACAACTGTTCCATTAGCTAACTTAGCGATCATAGCTGCAGCTATATCCCCTGCTTCACCAATCGTTGCATGATTGATGCCTTTTTCAAATCGACTGGAAGATTCACTACGTAGATTAAATTCTTTGGAGGTTCTGCGAACTGAAAGTGAATCGAACAAAGCAAATTCCAAAGCAACCGTTGTTGTTTCATCCGTAATTTCTGAATCGGCTCCACCCATTACACCAGCTAATGCTACAGGCTTTTCCCCATTAGTAATGACGATGTTTTCAGTCGAAAGTTTTCGCGTTTCACCGTCTAAAGTAACGATTTCTTCTTCTGGTTTCCCACGTCTTACTAAAATATTTTTACTTTGTAATTTGTCATAATCAAATGCATGCAGTGGTTGTCCAAATAATAAAAGAATATAGTTTGTTATATCCACTACGTTATTAATCGGACGAATTCCTTCATTCATCAAACGTGTTTGTAGCCACATTGGGCTTTCTGCAATTTTAACATCTTTGATAATTCTGATTTGATAAGCAGGGACATCTTTTTTATCTTCAACTTCTACGGATATATATTCAGCAGCATTTTCGCTAGCGTCTTCTTCTAAAACTTCATCGTTAAATTTAGGTGTTTGACGGTAAATAGCCCCTACTTCATAGGCAACACCGCGCATACTTAGCGCATCCGCACGATTTGGTGTAATTGACAATTCGATAATATGATCATCCATATCTAAATAGGAAAAGACATCATCACCATTAACAGCATCTTGCGGCATATAATAAATTCCTTCAGAATAAGCTTTAGGAATAACACTATCGGAATAACCTAATTCTTGTAAAGAACAAATCATACCATTTGAAACTTCGCCACGCATTTTCCCTTTTTTAATTTTTTGGTTACCAGTAATGCGAGATCCTGGTAAAGCTACGATCACTTTGATGCCAACTTTAACATTTGGCGCACCACAAACAATTTGCGACAATTCTTCTTCACCGATATCCACTTGGCAAATCGACAGATGATCTGAATTAGGATGAGGAACACATTCTTTGACCTCACCGACAACTATTTTTTTCAATCCTTCTTCTGGTACTTCAATTCCTTCAACTTCGATTCCTGTTAAAGACATTTGATCCGATAACTCTTTAGCAGAAATTTCTGATAGGTCTAAATATTCACTTAACCATTTATAAGATACTAACATCGTCGATTACTCCTTTACCTTGAACTGATTTAAGAAACGTAAATCATTTTGATAAAAATTACGAATATCATTCACACCGTAACGTAACATCGCTACTCGGTCTGGCCCTAAACCAAATGCAAAACCACTATACTCATTTGGATCAATTCCTGACATAGATAAGACATCCGGATGAACCATACCAGCTCCTAAAATTTCAATCCAGCCTGTTTGTTTGCAAACATTACAACCTGAACCGCCACATTTGAAACAACTTACATCAACTTCAACTGAAGGCTCTGTAAACGGGAAATAGCTTGGACGTAAACGAATCTTACGATCTTCACCAAACATTTTCTTCATGACTACTTCCAAGGTTCCTTTAAGATCCCCCATCGTAATATTTTTATCGATGACCAAACCTTCGATTTGGTGGAATTGATGACTGTGAGTAGCATCATCAGTATCTCTACGGAATACTTTCCCTGGTGAAATCATACGTAAAGCGCCTTTTGAAAAGTCATGCTTTTCCATCGTTCTAGCTTGTACAGGCGATGTATGTGTACGTATCAAAATCTCATCTGAAATATAAAATGTGTCTTGCATATCTCGAGCTGGGTGATCTTTAGGTAAGTTCATGCGCTCAAAGTTATAATGATCAGATTCAACTTCATAACCTTCTACAACTTGATAGCCCATACCAACAAAAATATCTTCAATTTCTTCCATTACTTGAGATAATACATGGCGAGTTCCGTGATCCATTTGCTTACCTGGGAGTGTTACATCAATTGTTTCTTGTTCTAAAGCAGCATTTAAAGCGGCACTTTCTAGAACTTCTTTTCGTTTTTCTATAGCTTCGGTCAAAAGATCTCGAATTTCGTTAGCAAAACCTCCCACCACTGGACGTTCTTCAGCGGATAAATCTTTCATCCCTCTCAGCACTTCTGTAATAGGGCCTTTTTTACCTAAAGTTTCGACTCTGATTTGGTTTAGTGCTTTAAGATCTGCTACATTTTGAATACTAGCCAATGTTTCATCTCTCAATGCTTCTAATTGAGCTTTTAATGTCATTTTTCTATCCCTTTCCTTTGCTTAATGTTTGAACTGAGCCTAAATAGTAGAGCAAAAGTCGAACAAACTCATTCAAGCTTTAATAAAAATAAAAAACGATAGCTCGCTCCTCTATCAAGGAACGAGCTATCGTGTTACCATCCTACTTCATGACAAAAAATCATGCACTCAATTCTTATAACGGCTCTCACCGGTCTGCTCTATATTAGAACAAACAAACTCCGGAAGTGAACTTCATTTTTCGATTACGCAACCCGTTTACAGTCTAAGACAGGTTTTCCCTTTTCGCATCAGCCAAATTACTCGTTTCCATCTACGTTTTTTTTATTCAATTATTTACAGTTTACAAGAAATTAAGTCTCAGGTCAACTGCATTCTTCAGCGGTAACCCATTTTTCTGCCCAATGCTGGATTTGTTCCATTGCTTGTTGTAAGTCCTTGCCTTTATTTGTGAGGAAATATTCTAGACGGCTACTCTCATCACAGCGGACTGCTTTTGAGATGATTCCTTCTCCTTCTAACTCTTTCAAGCGTTCTACTAACACTCGATCGCTTAGCTCAGGAATCTTTTGTCTTAACTCACCAAATCGTTGAGGACCATTTTCCAACAAGACATCAATAATCAAACCATTCCATTTTTTTCCTAAAATCGCAAAAGCTTTTTCAAATTTAGGACATAGTGAAAATTCGGTTGTTTTTACTTGCTCCATTTTCCTCACCTCGTGAACTGAGTATAGCACACAACTTACAATTTGTAAGTAGATTTGCTTTCATTTTTTAATCCATTTTTTCAATAATTTGTTCTTTGTCCATGTCAATAATGATTCCAGCCGACAATAACACTAGAAACACTTGATTTACTTGCTTGTTTGTTGCTTGGGCTAACGCTTTTCGGTATAAATTCAGCTGACCTCTATAACGTTGGATAATTTTTTTGATTTCTTTTGTATTTTCACTGTCCAGTACAAAGTCTGTTTTATAATCATAAAGAATACAACTTTCTTCTTTTTCGATGTAGCCATCGATCATTCCGTGAATCAACAAATCATCTTTAGTTTCTTTAGGATAATCTTTGATTAGGTCTTCTGCCTTCAATAACATTGAAAATGGCTGCTCACGGATAACTTGATTGGGCGTTTCTAAAAGTTGTTGACCTAAGCTCGTTTGATAAAAAGCTAGAACTTGATCGATATTGATTCGTTTTGCCACATTTTCTTGGATAATTTTTGTTTGAACTAGTTCATCGATCAAATGAAGGATACTCTCTTTGGTTGGTTCTTTCTTTAAATCTAATAGTTGCAACAAGTAATGTGTTGCTGTTCCGATTTCTACTGGAGACGGCGTTCTAATCGTTTCAATAAATCTCGGCTTACCTAACTCCCCTTCACTCATCCGGTGAATGATCATCGATGTCGGTTGTAATGTATTCTTTTCATTTACTTCGATCTTAGCAATTTCTTTATTATCAGGATCTTCAAAAATACGTTTGATTTCTGATACCGATTGATAATTTGTCGTTTTTGTTGAAAGTTGATAGGGGTAGTCATAATTTAAACGACATAACCCTTTTTCAATAGCTGTTGCATCACTCTTTGCAGCGTTTTCTACTTTTGTAGAACTTGTCTCAAAGAATTGAAGCGCTGCAAATCGTTCCTGAATTGTTTTTTCTGTCATAAAACTAAGGGTAAATCCTGCAGGATGTTGTGAGATACCAGCTACACTTTCAGTTATAAATTCAGTCTGAAATTCTGCCATTCTCTGATGACGAATCAAAGTCATTCCTACCCAGTTCATCAAACTACTTTTACCTTGTAAACGATTTTCCCCAGGCAAAACTTTTGTCTGAACATCAGCAACCTTCAACCATTCTTTAAAAGTTGCCTCTTGGTCATTATAAGACCCAACAAGATAGAGTTTTTGTTCTGCTCGCGTTAAGGCGACATATAATTTACGCATTTCTTCTGAAAGTAATTTTTTTAATTTTGCCTGTTTAATCGCTAGAAATGGCAAGGTTTCATAAAGTACTCGGTCTGTCTGATCAAGATAACGAATTCCTACGCCTAAGCGATCATCAAAAATATAACGTTCATTCAGATCACCAAGATTGAATTCTTTGGTCATATCCAAAACAAAGACTACTGGAAACTCTAGTCCTTTACTTGCGTGAATCGTCATCACCCGAACAGCATTTTCTTCACTTAAAATAACTGGTTCTGCCAAATCCTTATCTTTTTCCTGCATTTTCTCTATAAAACGAACAAATTGGAACAACCCACGGAAACTAGTTTTTTCATAACTTGCTGCTCGATCAACTAATGCAAAAAGATTAGCCTGTCGTTGTTTCCCAGCTGGCATTCCACCGACGTAATCTAAATACGCAGTATCTTGATAGATTTGCCAAATCAATGTGGCTAATTGATTTCGTCTAGCAATTTCACGCCATTTATCCAGTAATTCAGCAAAATTCTTTGTTTTTTCCTTTAATGATTGTTGTTTTTGATTCTCCGTATCTCTTTGATTAAACGTTAAAAAGGCTTCGTAATAAGAACTCTTTTTAGCAGCTAACCGAATCTCAACTAGCTCATTTTCTTTCAACCCAACTATGGGTGAACGTAACACCGCAGCTAAAGGAATATCTTGATACGGATTATCAATGATTTGTAAAAGGGCCACCATCGTCTGAACTTCAGTTGCTTGAAAATAATTTTGCGCATCATTGACTTGAATTGGAATTCCAGCTATTTTAAATATTTCAAGAATCGTTAAATTATTTTTCTTGGTTGGTGTTAATAGCACGATATCTTTATACGTCAGCGGACGATTTTCTTTGATCGATTTATCATAGATCAAAAATTTATTATCAATCAATTCTCTGATTTTTAACGCTGTCATATGCAGTTCGCCTTCCGTTTTATCTTCTAGGAGCAATTGAGGCGCATTTGCTAAATCCACTGTTTCTTCCGACTTCTCTGATTTTTTTTCATAAATCAACAGTTCTGTATCATAATTTTCAGCTTCATCAAATTGATCAAATCCGTGAACAAGTTGAGCAGCTTCGTCATATGCAATTTGTCCAACTCTTTCATCCATCAATTGTTCAAAAACTAGATTAGTAAAATCTAAGACATTCTTTCTGGAGCGGAAATTCTCAGCTAAAACAATCCGTTTACCCTCTTTATTTTTTCCATATTGATTATATTTTTCAATAAACAACGTGGGATCAGCTAGACGAAATGAATAAATCGACTGTTTCACATCCCCTACCATAAACAAATTCCCTTCATCGGCTGATGGTCTTCTCAACCAATAAAGAATCGTTTCCTGCAGTCGGTTGATATCCTGATACTCGTCAACCAAAACTTCATCAAACTTCTCTCGATAGTACTTGGAAGCTTCTGAAGCAAACCATTCGCCTGCCTCTTTTTTTGCTAAAATTGCTAACGTAAAATGCTCTAAATCATTAAAATCAACTAGCCCTTTTCTTAGCTTTTGCTGGCTATAAGTATCAATAAATGCTTTTCCTACCTTAGCCATTTCCTGAACAAGTGGTTTTGACTGCTCTAAAATCTCCTTCATTTGCTCTGGTGACAATGTAAACAAGTTCGTTAAAATATCATTGATAGCTTTCTTGTTTTGTTCACGTAAAGTCTTAGCTTGAGCAGCTATTTCTTTTAATTCTTCTACACGTATAGATGGGTATCGTTCAAATGTAACTGTTTTTGAAATTTCAAAACCTGATTCTAAATCATTATCTGCTAGTTGACTACTGAAGGTTTCCACAAACTCTTTTTCGTTTCTAGCAAGGATAGCTATTTTTTCAAGCTTTTCTTCACCTTCTGTCAACTGAATCATCTCTTCATAACGATCTACACAACGGAACAGCGTTTCCATCATTTGAGGCTTTAAATACTCTTGAAACAGAGCTGATTCGCCTAATTGGCCCTCTAAACGGTAACTGTCTGCCAAGTGAGCTAGCCATTCCTCTGGATCTGGATTAGCTCTAGCAAATTCATATAAAGAAAAAATCAATCGAGTTAGTCCATCGTCACTCCGATCATTGGAAAAGTTACTTGTCAATTGATAGAACGCTTCACTGTCCTCACTGTAGAATCGTTCTCTAAGCTCATCCCAAACATCCTCTTTCAAAAGTAACATCTCAGTCTCATCAGTCAGTAAACGAAAAACTGGGTCTATTTCAATCAAGTAGTAAAAACGACGAATCACCGTTAGACAAAAAGCGTGTAATGTGCTGATATGAGCTGTAGGAAGTAAGCTTAATTGTTTAATAAAATGTTGTTTTTTTTCTTGTTCACTTTCATTTGTGATTGCCTTTTGTAAAGCACTCTGGATTCTTTCTTTCATTTCTTTCGCTGCGGCTTCTGTATACGTTACAATCAATAATCGATCGATATCTACACCGCTTTTAAGTTTCTCAATGACCCTGCGAACAAGGACGGTCGTTTTTCCAGAACCAGCAGAAGCAGAAACTAAAATATTTTCATCCCCATCAAAGACAGCTTGCCATTGATTATCCGTAAATTGTTCGTTTTCCGGACGCAAAGGTATTGTTTTACTCATTGATAGTTCCTCCTTCCTGCTCGCTTTCAACCAAGCGATCCATCACTTCTTTTTTAGACAATGTTTCGATTCGATTATAATTATTTTCTTTCAGCATCACATCAAAATTACAAACACTTTTGAATGGACAAAAACGGCAGGCAATCCGTTCTTTTCCTTGATATGCTGGATTTAAATCGATTTTCCCGCTAGTAACTTTATTACCTGCTTCAATAAACTTACTACGGTTATGTGTCAACAATGCTTCTAATTCAGGCTCTGTCACGAACTTATCTTCTTGACGACGCCCTGGTTTGATCATTTCTTTCGCGGATTCTTCGATTGGAAATATCAAAGAAGTCTGTTTGGCTTGTAAACTTTTGTCTAAGTTTTCAAGTAAAATTGGATCATTCAATAACAAGCCATCAAACTGAAATTTCTTTAAAAGTTGTTGTTCTTTTTTCTCTTCTGTTTCATAAGGAAGAATTGGATTATGGACATGGAGATAAAATGAACCCGCAGGTTTGGCCGACTGACCGACCAAGTTTACAGCATCCATCAAAGCCACATCCAGATAGGTCAGCATCTGCATCGCTAAACCATAATAGGCTTCTGTAATATTGAACTTCTTGTGACTCGATTTATAATCAATGACTCCTAAGTATGTAGAATCAGGCGTCACTAATTGATCCAATCGATCGATTTTCCCTCTAACACTGATATTACCACCATTTTGCAGCGGTAATTCTAATCCTTTAATTCCTTTTTGGCTGGCGATTTGACCAAATAATACCTCTGTCTGAACAGTTGTCATCCCGCTTCGTTCACTTTGGCGTTTCAAAGCCCAGCTAACTTTTTTGATGGTTTGCCCTAATTGGTATCGGATATAGTTCATCCGGCTAGATGTATCTAGAATTGAAAATTTGATTTCACCAAACACAGCGTTTAGAATTTGTTCTGTAAATTCGTTTACTTCTCGATCAGTTAACTCAGATAATTGTTTATTCTGCATAATCAGCAATTTAAAGAACTGATCCAATGCTTCATGAAAGAAATCACCCGTTGCAGCTGGCGATAATCCAAAAACATCTCTTTCCTTTAAGCCTAACCCAAAGCGTGAAAAATATTGATATTGACAACGATAAAAGCTTTCCATTCGTGAAACCGATGTATAAATGTGTTTTGTATATAGTTCATCAGCAAGATGTTCTTCTAGATTTTCCGGCAAATTCTGATGGCTGAGACTTTCAAAGACATGCTGTGCCAATGGCGCCTCAGAATGCTTCATTAATTCACGTTCCAACGCAAGCCAAAAAGACAAAATGCCTTCTTGTGTTTCCTTTTTTTGCCGCTTGAGATTTGTCAAATCACTGATCAGTGTTCGGTATGTCCCTATATGTTCTAAGCTGATTTGTTCATCATCTAAGATCGTAAGAGCATTTCTTTGCTGCATTCGTATCCCTAAGTCTCTTTGAATATTTGTTAGATAAGTAGATGCTTTCACATCTTTCGCAGTATCTTTTACACGAGGATAGGAAAAATATAAACGTTCAGTGGCTGAGGTAAAAAGGATATAAGCATTCAACGGTTCTCTAGCAATACTTTTTCTTGTATCATTCAATAAAAATTGTCCGTCATCTAAATGACCATTAACAAATTGCCGTTCCTCATCTGATAGCAAAGTTTTGTTATCAAACTTCTGTGGTAAAACTTGATCCGTCAAACCAATTGCAAAAACGATTTTCGCTTGACCAGGCCGCGCTAAATCAATTGATCGCACTTGTACTTGGTCAATAGCTGTTGGTACTTTATTATAACGTAGTCCCTCTAAACCACTAGAAAAAATTTCTTCAAATAAATCTAGATCGAAGTTTTCTTTTCCGTAAATCGTCACATATTCATCTAATAACGTCATCAAAGCTTCCCAAGTTTGCTCATGATTGCGGGCTTCTTCTAACTGTCCGCTCTCAATGGCTTGGTTACGCCACATCATCAATTGCTTTTCTACCCCATTACGCACTAAGAAACGATAAAAACAGTCTGCTGCTTCGATTCCAGTATTCGCTTTTTGAATCTGTTTGAAAAAAGCAGGGATTGTTTGTTGGATCATGTTTCTTACAGCATTTGAGTCTTTTTCGATCACTTCAGTATCGTCTTGCTCCTCCGCTTCAAAGTCATAGCGAATAAAATGCCAGTTCTTAGCCTGCTCCCAGTGGTAGCCTTCGTAGCCATATGCCAAGACAACATTTTCCGTCACGTCGATTTTTCGACGCCATTCATTTCGCTCGATTAGCCATTCTTCAACGGTCACTTGATCTCCCAACGGGAAAAATAATTCTGTTCTTAAAAAACGCAATACATCTCGATAACGATAATGATACGTATGGATTGCGAACAACGATTGAATAAACTCAACTAATGGATGCTGCTCCATTGCCATATCTCGGTCTAAATAAACGGGAATTTCATGCATCGCAAACAGAGGTTCAATCATCGTCTCATAGCTATCCAATTCTCGTGTTAACAATTGAATATCTTTGTAACGATACTTTTCTTCTGTAACCAATCTCCTAATTTCCTTAGCAATATGATTGATTTCTTCTTTAGGATTTTCTGCACACCAAAATTGAAGATGATCATCACTGAGCCCTTGTCTTTCTATTTTAGGATGATTTTCTTGAACCTCAGCCCAGTATTTTTCAAGTGTTTGAAGACTATTATTGGTAACTAAGACTTTATTTTTTTCAATATAATCGGGCAGTATTGCCACATTTGAGTTTCTAGCTAATTGGTACAACTTGTGGTACGTTGTACCTGTTTCATAAAATAAGTTCATTAACTTCGGTAGTTCGTTCGGATATTTTTTGTCCAATACTAGTGAAATTTTGACTTCGCCACCACGACGCATCAACGTTTCAATCAATTTCAACTCTCTTGCTGAAAACGTGTGATACCCATTGATTACAAATAAAACGTTACGTAGATCTTTTGTCTCTAGATACTCCGTCAAAAAATTAATAATTTCTGCTGATTTTATACCATACTGGCTCATGGTTTCTTCAAATTTTGAAAAAACTAATTTAATATCTTGGATCTTTAATTGTAAATCCTGTTCTTTACTACCCGAATCAGATTGGGATAAATACCCATACAACTCATCTAAATCAATATTTCCTTCTTTCATTTCTTGATATAAATCGAATAGTTGCTGAATAAATCCCGATTTATTGACCTCTCCACGAAAGACTTTTAACGCTTCTTCGTTTTCCGACAAAATTTTTCTGAAAACCATTGCAGCGCCGGCTTCTGAAAGAACTTCTGAACCGTAAAATTGCGTATGTTGTAAAAAGTACCATGCCAATCGGTAAAAACTAAACACTTGAAAGCGCATCGTTGCGATTGAATCACTTTGACTATTTTGGCTATTTTTTATTCGTGTTAAGGCATTGATTTCTTGCTCAAATTTCATGTGGTTTGGCACTAGGTAGAATACTTCATGCGTATTGTCTTCCTCTAACCACTGTATAGAAGCTTGTATTAAGGCTTCTTCTAAATCCATCTCAGCAGTTCCGCGGATAAATTGTAAACTCATTTTGTCACATCCCTCATAAATGTTTCATGTTCTTAGTTTATCATAAATCAACTTATAATACGGCTTTCATTATTTAACAAAAAAAGCCTCTTATTTAAAAGAGAGCTTTCTTGTATTATCATTAATGAAATCTATTGTTAAATTGTTCCAAAACGGTTCAACGGCCATAAAACAAACTTAACATCACCTGAGATTTTATCTTTATTAATAAAACCAATCATTCGTCCATCTTTAGAATTTCTGCGATTATCACCCATCACAAAATATTCACCTTCTGGAACCTTCTTCTCACCTGTCACTTCACTTAAAGTAAAATCAAGGGTAAGTGGCAATCCATCTGTCACTTCGGCTTTGAATTCATCAAGGTAAGGTTCTTTGACTTCTTTGTCGTTGATATATAAAACATCATTTTTATATTCGATCGTATCACCTGGCAAACCAATCACGCGCTTGATATAATTCTTTTTTGGCTCATCAGGTGCTGGAAATGTCACAATATCAAAACGTTTGATTTCTGTATTTTTTAATGCGATCACTCGTTCACCATCAGCCAATGTAGGGTCCATCGAATGCCCCTTAACCACGACTGGTGTAAAAACGAACTGTCTTAATAAAAATAGTAGTGCTGCTAAACCAACAAAAAATAAGATTGTATGTAATAACTCTTTAGACTTCAAATTCATTCCTCCAAAAAACTTGCTTTCTATAGTTTACCACAAACATTCAAATTCCTACAGTATTCTTTTCTTTTTAACTAATTTTTTAAAACAACCTTTAATAACTGGTTTAATTAGACATATTTCACCTTACCTATCTTTTACAATAATGTAGTACACAGCAAGTGGTCCGTGGAGCCCAACTACTAACTGCATTTCAATATCCCCTGAATTCGACGGTCCGGAAATAAAATGGATTGCGGAGCCAATTTTTTCGCCAGTTGCTTGTTTTTCTGCATAATAAGCCGCTACTTGAGTTGAACGAGGGACGATTTTACTCATAGGAATAATCGAAATATAATGTTTGGGTAAAAAATGTAATGAACGACCTTGGCCAGCATTTGTTTCAACTACTACTGAGCCTGATTCAGCTAACAAAAATTCAGCAAATGCTATAGCGATATTTGCGCTCTGAGCATTAGTGATATTGACTTCCCTTTGTTCTTGACCTTTTTGCCAAAACAGGAACTGCTCATTTCTTTTGTCTGAATAGTTTGCTTGAGTAAATTTTTCCAATCCATACTCTGAAAAACGTTCATCAATTGGTAACAAAATATTCCCTTGTCCCAATTGAACTATTAATTGTTCTATTGTGTTCTCCAACTGTGATTGGGTTGTTTCTATTAGTTTTGTGTTGATCTTTTCTACTCTTTTTTTAGCAATTTCCAGCAACTCTTCAGCTGATTTATCTGATAATGTTGTTTCTGGCAGATCATTGATTGGATGAAATGGATGATCTTTGACATTTTGACGTTCAATTCCTAACTTCTCTCTTAAATTCTCTAAAAAGGATTCTCTATTTTGTATATTGGCATTAGTCATTTTGCTCACCTGCTTTATGCTTTTTATACCAACTTCTAAAATTTTCAGAATTTTTGGGTGGACGGGGGAGATCTCTAACATCTGTCCAACCTTTAACCAATCCAGGACCTTTTGCTACATACCCACCATATTGAAACATGTTGTCTACTGTAATATCTTTTTTCTTACTTAACGGTCCCAAACCTGCATGATCAACTTTCATTGCTAGTTTGAATAAACTTGGTGTAGCTGTTGCCTTACCTACAACTCTCATTTGAAAATCATCAAATCCGTGCTGCATTTTTAATTCATCTGTCATAACTTTTCGATGTTCGATCAAGAGTTCATGTAATGGTATTTTTACCGGACAAGTATCTGTACAAGCACCGCACAGACTAGAAGCATAAGGTAGTTCTCCAAATTGTTTGTACCCACCTAAAACTGGTGATAATACAGCACCAATTGGTCCAGGATAAATCGAACCATATCCATGCCCGCCGATATGTCGATAGACTGGACAAACATTGAGACAAGAACCACAGCGAATACATTGTAATACTGGCTCAAAAGCCGTTCCTAATGCATTAGAACGACCGTTATCCAAAATAACAACATGAAATTCTTCTGGACCATCTGACTCATCTTCATTTTTGATTCCAGCAAACGTCACATAAGTTGTTAGACTTTGACCAACCGCACTTCTTGCTAATAAATTATCTAGCACCTCTGCTTCTTTCATACTAGGAACAATTCGCTCCATTCCCATTAACACAATCTGAGTTTTTGGAATACTAATCGTTAAATCGGCATTACCTTCATTCGTATTTAAATTGATCATGCCGCTATCCGCAATCGCAAAGTTGCAGCCCGTAATACCTATTTCCGCCTCTAGGAAAAATTTGCGCATTACTTCTCTGGCACATCTTGCTAAATTAACTGGATCATTATCTCCTTTGTAGCCTAACTTATTCTCAAAAACTTGTCGAATCTGTTCACGATTTTTATGAATACTTGGGAAAACAATGTGAGAAGGTTCATCCCAGTCATCCATTTGTAAAATAAACTCAGCTAAATCAGTTTCCATAACACTTACACCGTTCAACTCTAATAACATTGGATCGATGTCAACCTCAGTGGTCACCATTGATTTTGATTTTACAACTTTTTTTGCTTTCTTATCTAAGACAACTTGTTTTACATATTCAGTGGCTTCTTCTGCTGTCTTTGCAAAAAAAACTTTTCCACCTTTTTGCGCTACCTGATCGCTAAACTGTTCCAAATAATCAGGTAGATAAGAAATCGTATGTTTTCTGATTTGTTCTCCTAAATCGCGCCATTTTTCCCAATGCCCAAGTTCTTCTCTAGCCCCTTCACGTTTGATCCACTGATCATCTTGAGCCTTCGCTACAGCTTTTTGCATAAAAACATCTTTTCTGCTATCTTCCAATCGTTCTTTAAATGGTTTTGAACTAGTCGTTAATCCCACAATCTCTCCTCCTAGATGAGTGTCATTCGTTTTGGCTGATCCATGCGTTTATTATTCACTTGTTGATTTAGAACTTCTGCAATATGCATAATTTTGATTTGCTTTCCATCTCGATTGAATTTGCCTCCGATATTCATCAAACAACCCATATCTGCGCTGATCAAAATTTCTGCCTTAGTATCGATTACGTCATTCATTTTTTCTGTGACCATTTGTTCAGATATTTCCGGCATTTTTACTGAGAAAGTTCCTCCAAATCCACAACAGTTCTCTATATGATTTAATGGAACCATTTCTAAACCCTCGACATGATCTAATAAGACAAATGGGGCTTCTCGCTCCTTCAAAATTCTCGTCATATGGCAGGAACGGTGGTATGTTGCCTTTGCATTCAACGTAGCGCCAACGTCTTTCACGCCCAACACCCGATAAAGAAATTGACTAAATTCAAATGACTTAGCTGCTAGTTTTTCAGCCTTTGGGCCATAGATAGGATCATCTTTTAAGAAATGTTCGTACTCTCTTAACATTCCTACACAAGAACCAGCTGGTCCGACTACGTATTCTGCCTCCTCGAAGCAATCGATTTGATTTTTTAAAGTGGCATAACTCTCTTTTATATATCCGCTATTATAAGTCGGTTGCCCGCAGCACGTTTGTTTATCTGGTAATGATGTCTCACAACCAAAACGCTCTAATACCTCCACCATCGCCTGCCCTACATTAGGGAATAATAAATCAACAACACATGTAGAAAAAATACTTACATTCAAAAAAATGCCCTCCTCGTATAGTTGCACGAGAAGGACAAATCAGTCATCAATATAGTCAACAATAACATTGGCATATACATTCGTTTTTACTAGAGTAAAAGCCGATTACTAGTCCTGTCATCATACAACTTAGAATCAAAATCATTTTGTAATAATTACTATACAACAATTATTCTATCAATGATCAGGCTATTTAGCAATCAATTTCTGTATGCTTTTTCGCATACTTACATCGTATTTCAGTTTGGTAATATAGCAAACGAACGTACTGGAAAGCCAGGTGCGTTCAACACATTGGGAAAACTAGTCAAAATAACACTGCCGACCGATGGAACTTGATCCAAATTACGCATCACTTCAACTTGGTATTTGTCTTGTTTTAACCAATAGTACTCGCCAAACAAACCTTTATTTTTTCTGAAATCTACAGCACTATCTGTGTCTAAGGTCTCATGCCCGATTGCTGTAACATCTCGCACTTCATTAAGATATTTCAGAGCTTCTAGACTCCAACCTGGCGTGTGAGAATTCCCGTCTTCGTCTCGATTATAATATTTTTCTGGGGAGTCCCAGCGATTCGACCAACCACTTGCAAATGCAACGAAGGCTTCCTTGGGAAGTATACCAAATTCAGTTTCAAAGTCCATAATATCTTGGACCGTCACACAATAATCATGATTCTCTTTGACTAGCTCTTCCTTATGGATAACATATAACGGTAACATCAACTCTTTTAATTCTAATTCGTGCAAATAACGCTTGCCTTGCGCAAAATGAATTGGGGCATCGATATGTGTACTGTACTGAGTAGGGAATGTAAGTTCCTTTGCGAAAAAACCATCTTCTTTGATTTTAAATAATGTTTCCTCCCGAGAAGCATTAAAAGCACCAAAACGCGGAATTTTGTCATGTACCTCGTGACTCAAATCAATCCACTTTTTGCCTTTTAAATAGTCCATTGCGTCCAATGTGTTCATACTTTGTTCCTCCCATTCTTCTAATTAACCAGTTCAATTTTGATAATAATCAAACTTAATTACTAATATACAAGAAAAATAGATGACTGTACACGCAACATTTGATAAACTGAAGAAGTATCGGATCAACGAAGGAGGATCACCATCATGTTTATTTCATTTGGCATGTTTATTGGTTTAATTATAGTAACGATCATTATGATTATTTTGATTATTTATTTAACTTTTACAGGTGGAAATAAACAATCACGCCATAAAAATGTTCATCAAGCAGAACAAGCCGCTAAGGAACGACTAGCTCAAAATAATCAAGTAATGTCCAATCAGTCCAACGATTTAAATCAGAATGACCTAAGCTATCAAGATAATTTCAAACAAGAATCACACTCAGATAATCAATATTACCAAGAACCAGATTCTAATGAAACCACTGAGGAAGACTACTCATTACACATCCTTCCTTATCCAAAGGACGATGAATTTAAATAACTGAACAAGAGCAAAATATCTTTCAAATATCTTGTATACTGATTCCATATTAGTGGATCTTCCATGATAAAGGCTTGTTTTACCATGGAAGATCCACTAATATTTTTATACGATAAAGTTCGTTAAAAAAGAAAATTTTGTTATTATAAAAATAAATAATTACTGTTATATGTGAGTCTATCCAAATAAGTTGACTTTAACTCGTTCTGTTTCTATAATTTGGGAAAAGCAGAGAAAAAGGTTGATGAAATGGACATCCTATTAAACGAAAAAAGTCAAAAAAAAATAGAACTGTTTACTGAATTGCTTTACAGAGAAAATGAAGAAATCTCATTTTCATATTTGCAGTATTTTCTTGATGTTTCTTTAAGTACATTAAAACGTTACTTTGATGAGTTAACAGTGGATATTAAAAATAATGACAACCTTAAGAATATTTTATTGGAGAAAAGAATTGGAGGTTTTCTTATTCAGAATAATTCCGAACATAATACGAATTATCTCTCCATACGATTACGCCTAAACTATTTGGAACACTCCCTACAATTCAAAATACTTTTGGAGCTCTTGTTGAATCATTATAATTCCGTAGAAGACTTAGCAGAAAAATTATATGTTAGTCCTTCCCATCTTTATAAAAATATCACTGCTCTCAATGTTGAATTAAAACGATTTCCTTTAAAAATTATATTTCATCCAACCACAAACTTCCAAGGAAAAGAAAAATATATAAGAATGCTTAACTTCTACTTTTTTTGGAGTACCTATCGAGGAATCACTTGGACATTCGATTTTGATAACATGAATAGATTTTCCGCTTCCGTTGATTTTGCTGAACTAAAGAGGAACTATTCTGAATCGGTTATTAAACGTTTAGAATTTATGGTGGGTCTATTTATGGTCAGACAAGAAAAACATCCTATTCGATTACCCAAAAAAATCAGGGAGTTATCCAGAAACTTCTCGACAACAAATGATATTTCACAACTTATTGAACCATTTCTTGCCTCAGAGGATGAGATTTTATTTTTCAATTTAATTTCCAGATGTTATATTTCTGAAATAGATGACTTGAATGATCAAATCAGGCTTTATAATTCCTTTCCAAGGACATTACCACTCATTAAAGACTGTGATTTATTAGTGGATGAATACGAAAAATATTTTTATCCTAACTCTTCTATGGGAAAAAAGCAAAAAGCAATCGTCTTTTACTATTCTCTCATTGGATTGATTCAGGCGACTTATTTTTCAATCAGTCCCTTTCAGTTTTTCAGAGCTGCTTTTAATCAGGACAAAAAAAATTCACTATCGATTAAGAAAAATCCGAAAGTTTATAAATTTTACGAACATTTTCGGAAAAATAATCCTGATTTTTCAGTTGCTCCTTCATTTGATTTTGGTATGTGTGTCTTGTTAACGATTTTAACAGAAACTTTTTTATTCCCCTCCGTCTCTGTTTATATTCAATACTCTAGAAACAATCTAGGTATGGTTTATTTGAAAAATAGGCTGCATACCATTTTTAATCCTGAAACATTGCATATTACCAATAAAATTGATGATGCTGAACTGATAATCACTGACTGTTTTGAATCTGGAGCAGTCCAAAAAAATCAAAAAGTATTCTATATATCTAATGCGTATGATGAACTAACATGGTTTGAATTATTTTCTTGTATTCAAAACTTCTTATTTAAACCTGAATAAACCACATCAAAAAATACCGCTAGGTGGAATTATCACTTCCAACCAGCGGTATTTTTATCTTAAAATCAAATGAACGGTCTTATATTACAGACGAGCATTCAATTCTTTTGCTAACTCCTCAAATCCTGGTTTACCAAGTAATGCAAACATATTTTTCTTGTATGCCTCCACACCCTCTTGGTCGAATGGATTCACACCATTCAAGTAACCTGAAATACCAACTGCAATTTCAAAGAAGTACATCACATAACCTAATGAATAAGCATCCATTGCAGGGATTTTAACGATCATATTTGGTACGCCACCATCAGTATGAGCAAGCAAGGTACCTTCAAAGGCTTTAGTGTTTACAAAATCAATTTCTTTCCCTTGTAAATACCCTAATCCATCTAAATCTTCTGCAAGCTCTGGAATTGAAACAACATGACGTGGTGTTTCAACTTTAACAACTGTTTCAAATAAGTTACGCATACCATCTTGAACATATTGCCCCATTGAATGCAAATCAGTAGAGAAATCTGCTGCTGCAGGGAATATCCCTTTTTGATCTTTTCCTTCTGATTCACCAAAAAGTTGTTTCCACCACTCAGAGAAGTAATGCATTCCTGGTTCATAGTTGATCAACATTTCAGTTGTTTTGCCTTTACGATATAAGATATTTCTCAACGCAGCGTATTGATACGCTTGGTTTTTACTTAAATCAGTTGTTGATGCATATTCTTTACGTGCATCATTTGCACCTGTCATCAGCGCATCAATATCCCCACCGCTAACTGCGATTGGTAATAAACCAACTGGAGTCAATACAGTGAAACGTCCGCCAACATCATCAGGAATTACAAATGTTTCCCAACCTTCCGCATCTGCTTCAACTTTAACAGCACCTTTAGCACGATCAGTTGTTGCATAGATACGCTTGTTTGCTTCTTCTTTACCATATTTTTTGATCAATAATTCTTTAAATACTCTAAATGCAATAGCCGGCTCAGTCGTTGTGCCAGATTTAGAAATCACATTTACAGAGAAGTCACGGTCACCAATAACATTGATCAAATCAGCTAAGTAAGTCGAGCTGATACTATTTCCAGCGAAGAAAACTTGAGGTGCTTTTCTTTCAGATGCTGGTAATAAATTATTAAATGAGTGGTGTAAAAATTCAATTGCTGCTCTCGCACCTAAGTATGAACCACCAATACCAATCACAACTAAAACTTCTGAATCAGATTGGATTTTTTCAGCCGCTTTTTTAATGCGGGCGAATTCATCTTTATCATAATTTTCTGGCAGATCGATCCAACCAGTAAAATCACTTCCAGCTCCTGTTCCTTCTCTTAACGCTTTGTCTACTGCAGTCACTTGAGTCTGCATGTATTCCAATTCATGATCAGCAACAAATGGTGTCAAATTGGAATAATCAAATTGAATGTGTGACATTCCTTCTCCTCCTTGAAATTAAACTTAATACAGTATCTACTTTACGTTCTTTTGCTCCTTTTTTCAAGCAAATTATGACTGAGTGTACCAATTTTATTTTAATTCATGTAAAAAGGTTATTTTATAACACAAAATTAGAATAGCTTCAACAAAAATAAAGAATGATCGTGCGCCATACACCACGATCATTCTAACTAAACTCATCTCACTGAACGGATTGGTCAGGTGATTAAACTAGTCCTTGACTAAGCATCGCTTGAGCTACTTTTTCAAATCCAGCGACATTTGCTCCTAAGACAAAATTGTTTGTAGCATCATATTTATTAGCAGTATCACGGCATGTTTCGTAAATATTTTTCATAATATCATCCAGCATACCATCTACTTTTTCAAATGACCAAGATAAGCGTTCTGAGTTTTGGCTCATTTCTAAGGCAGAGACTGCTACACCACCGGCATTTGCGGCTTTACCTGGGCAATACAACACACCTGCTCTCTCAAGCACCTCAACAGCATCTAACGTACAAGGCATATTGGCACCTTCAGCCACAACTTTTCCGCCGTTTTTCACTAAAATTTCAGCTTGTTTCTCATTGATTTCGTTTTGAGTAGCACATGGCAAAGCGATATCGTAACTGATTTCAAAGTCCCAAACTGATTGACCCTCGTAATAAGTCGCATCTGAATGAGTATCTATATATTTAGAAATACGTTCACGATTTTTTTCTTTTAGTTCTTTTACTAATTCAACATCGATTCCTTTTGGATCGTAAACAAATCCGCTTGAATCAGAGCAAGTTAGAACAGTTGCCCCTAATTCTTTGGCTTTTTCCATTGCGTAGATCGATACATTTCCACTTCCAGAAACCACAACTTTTTTTCCTTCAAAAGAATCGTTTAAGTCTTTCAATAGATGCTTAACAAAATAAACACATCCGTAACCAGTAGCTTCTGTTCTTGCTTGGCTTCCCCAATATCCTAGTGGTTTGCCTGTCAGAACGCCTGCATCATAATTTCTCAAACGTTTATACATACCGAATAAGTATCCGATCTCTCTGGCACCAACACCGATATCTCCTGCCGGTACGTCAGTACTCGGTCCAATATGCTTTTGCAGCTCTGTCATGAAGCTTTGACAAAAACGCATGACTTCAGCATCTGATTTTCCTTTAGGGTCAAAATCGCTTCCCCCTTTACCGCCGCCAATTGGCAAACCAGTTAAGCTGTTTTTAAAAATTTGTTCAAAGGCTAAAAATTTCATCACACTTAAATTCACGCTAGGGTGAAAACGTAAGCCACCTTTATAAGGCCCAATCGCAGAATTATACTGGACACGATACCCACGGTTGACTTGCCAATTTCCTTGATCATCTTGCCAAGGAACTCTAAACTGTAAAATTCTCTCAGGTTCAATCAAGACTCCTAAAATATTGGCTTCAATGAATGCTGGATTTTCTTTTAAAAATACTTCAACCGTTGGTAAAAATTCATCGACAGCTTGCAAGTATTCCACTTGCCCTCGATCATTTTCATGAATCTTCTTTTGAATCTCTTCCACGTACTGTTTTGCTTCCATTTAATCACCCTCTCATTGTTATAATCCTATTTTAACCTAAATTCTGAAAATTTCCACAATTTTTTACTATGAATTGCAAAAAAAGTAGAAAAAGTTTTGAAAATTGTGTTAAACTACCATTGAATCGGAGGAGAATTTATGAAATCATTTGATGTTATTGTCGTCGGAGCTGGTACTAGCGGCATGATGGCCGCCATCGCTGCAGCAAAATCTGGCAGCAATACTTTATTAATAGAAAAAAACAAACGCGTAGGTAAAAAACTCTTATTAACTGGCGGTGGACGCTGCAATGTGACCAACAATCGTCCTGCAGATGAAATCATCGCACATATCCCCGGAAATGGAAAATTTTTATACAGTGCTTTCTCACAATTCAACAATTACGATATTATGGAATTTTTCGAATCAAACGGAACCCATTTAAAAGAGGAAGATCACGGACGTATGTTTCCAGTCACAGATCGTTCAAAAACAATTGTTGAAACATTATTTAACCAATTAGAACAACTAGGTGTAACGATTTATACAGAAGCAAAAGTCGAGAAAATCTTACGCAAAGAAGATCAAGTAATTGGCGTTTCTTTAGAACATGAGAAAATTTACGCCCCTTGTGTTATTTTAACAACAGGCGGTCGCACATATCCTTCAACTGGTTCAACAGGAGATGGCTATAAACTAGCCAAAAGATTGGGTCATACTATTAGCCCTTTATACGCAACTGAATCTCCAATAATCTCTGATGACGATCTTATTAAAGAAAAAACACTACAAGGTCTTTCACTTCAGGATGTTTCTCTTTCCGTTTTGAATAGTAAAGGAAAAATAATTGTAGAACATCAGATGGATCTTCTGTTTACACATTTTGGTCTCTCTGGTCCTGCCGCTTTAAGATGTTCAAGTTTTATTAATCAAGAATTAGTTAAAAATCAGCAGAAGCCTGTTACGTTACAACTTGATATTTTCCCGCAAAAATCAGCAGCAGAGCTGAATAATGAAATAAAGAAAAAACTTTTAGAACATTCCGAAAAATCCTTGAAAAATGCTTTGAAAAATCTTGTTCCAGAACGACTACTAGATTTCGTCTTAACCGAAACAAAACTATCTGACTACCAATCAAAACAAGTCTTAGAACAACACATCAATCAACTGACCAATTACTTAAAGACTTTTCGGATAACGGCTACCAAAACACTACCTATCGAAAAGTCTTTTGTCACTGGCGGAGGAATTTCCTTAAAAGAAATCCAACCTAAAACAATGGAAAGTAAGTTGGTCAATGGTTTGTTTTTTGCTGGCGAGTTACTTGATATCAATGGCTATACTGGAGGATATAATGTCACTGCCGCTTTCGTCACTGGCCATGTTGCTGGTACGCATGCTGCTAGCATAGCAGAATATACTTACCTTCCCTCTTTAGAACAAGAATAATTTAATTTAGAACGAATGCAGCTTCTGCATTCGTTCTTTTCAATTTGTTCAGTCCATTATCCCAAAGAAACTACGACTTTAGCAGGATAAAACTTTCAAAATAAATCGGTCTTTTGTTTGATTCTTTATTACTCTGATTATGTGAAAATAGTCTTAGGAGGTGGTTATGATGAAAATTAACTTAAAACGACAAACAACATGGGGCTGCGTTCGTCATTTCATTGTATATAAAAATGGTGTAAAACAGGGGAAATTATTTAATAATATAACAACTGAAATAGATGCTGAAATTGGAGATACTCTTGAGTTTAGAGAAGGTCTTTTCCGTTTTTCTCAAAAAATCAAAGTAAATTCAGAGACTAAAGAAATCTTGATTTCAAATACCAATCAAATTAAACGTTTATTTTCATTATTTATCATTTTATTTATAGCGATATCTCTACTTAGTCTTTCAATTGCTTCTTTAAAAGTATTTTTATTTACTGAGATTTCTGCCTTTATTCTTTTGAATCATTTATTTCGTTATCGTTCATATAATTTTAATATTGAACCTATGGACTCATTATTACATGATATTTCCGGAATTGAAATCTACTAACCAAAAAAAGCCGTACAAATTCGAAATGAATTTATACGACTTTTTTGGTTTAATACACTATTTTGAGTCATTCTTTCATTCTATACTTCTTTTTCAGAAAAAGAAGTATCTAGAATATAGCCAATTGAACGAATTGTTTTCACTTGCACTGGTGAGTTCTTTAAATCAGCAAATTTCTTTCTTACGTGAGAAACAAGATTACACACTCGATTTTTTTGAACCTCACCTGAATTTTTAGGCCAAACTCCTCTGTATATATCTTCATAAGTTACAGTTTGGTTTTTATTTTTATATAAAATCGTCAAGGCTAAGAATTCTTGTCTAGTTAAATCGACTTCTTGTTTTTTATTGACTAATACACATGACTTCTCAGGTATTATTTCAAATGAAGACTCTTTATCTTTCTTTTTAATCGTTTCTTTTTTGATTCTTTTCAAAATATTTTTTACAATTAAATCTAATTCATCTGCCTCTTCTGTGAAGATGCCATCTGCTCCCAATTTTAAATAAACCATTCGGGAGGTAAAAACCATTTGTTCTTCATCTGCTAATATAAGTATATAAATATCAGAAATTTTCCTTATCTCTAATAACCACTCACAAATATTAGTAAAATTAAGTTCAATACTTTCTTCTATTACAAGCACATCTAATCCGTCTAAATCATCTAAACAAAATTCTTCAATTAGTTCAAGTGAGCATAGTTGATCTGAATCCAAAGTTTTGTAGTAATCATTTTGAGGTGTTCTTAATGAAAAATAACCTATGTTGTACATAATACATTTCCCCTGTATATTAAATTTGTTAATGCTCAATAACTTTTCTTAAAAATCATTTTTTATTTCTATTAGCATTATTACTGTTGCGCTTTTTACCACTTGTTTTTTTTCTTCTTTTAGCTGCCTCAGCCTTTAATCTTTTTCTTTTACGTCTTCTTCTCTTACTAATATATTGACTTAATCCAAAAGTTATCAGCATTAACACTATAACTCCAACTACGCCGCCAATAATGTACCATTTTGTATAATCTACCTTTAACTCAACAGCTTTTTCATTCAGTTCTTTGGCTTCTTTTTGACTGATTTCAAAGTCTTTAGACCATTTCCATTTTTCAGATCCACTTGAAACATTCATATGCAAGGTATACTTCCCTGCTTTAAATTCTTGATTTTCCCAACTCATTCCAAAATTAAAATTAGAATTGGGTGCCATACGAACTCCAGGTTTCTTCTGTTCAAATAAGGTTTCTTTACTTCCTTTTTTAGTTACCCGAGCATCGATTTCCATATCTTGAATGATTACAGGCTGCGTATTTTGAATATTCGCTTTCAATACATTTCTATAGTTGACCTGTGAAGGTTGGATTTTACCAAGTTTCAAGTCAGGTTTGACAATATTATCGTTTTGTCTAATCAATACACCTATTGCAAACGCGAAACGATTTTTGATCTGAACTCCTGAGTTTTCTTTATCGTCCTTTTCCTTATCTTCTTTTTCAGTAAAATGAAGTCCACCCAAAATGACACCATCTAATTCTTTGTCTGGCATCGTCACTTTTATTTTCAATATTTTTGAGCTTTTAGCTGGAATTGTTGTTTCTTTTTCTACCTCACTAATAACAGAAAAAGGTGCTTTCAATGTTTCATCTAATTTAGGGTCCGCATTACTATAATCAACAATTCCGTTATCGTTTGTAATTGCTGTGTTAGCATTATTTTCTACAGTAACTTCTTCATCTAAAGGATTATTCATCGAAACTTCTAATTCCTGAACTTGTCCAGGCTTCATTTTTAAATCGAAATACGTTTTTGTTTTATCAATTTGATTATCAGGAATGACCGCAGTTACGGAGAAATTCATTGTTCCGTCTTGTGCTGATGCATTCAATGGCAAAGAGCTTATCATGATGATCAAAAGTAATAGTGATATTATTCGTTTATTCATTAATAATTTCTCCCAACTTACTTATGTTTGATTTTATGTCGTCGTGTTGTTTTTATGTAAAAATCAATCATTGCAACGACAGTAACATTCTGTTGCTGCAATGATTGTTCATATTAAACTTTTTAATTAGTCGATGTTGGAGTTGTTGAAAGTGTCCAAGTTATAGTAGACTTGTATTCTTCTTTAGGGTTTTTCTTAGAATCAGCAGGAACGCTAAGTGTTACATTAGGGTTTCTGTCAGTGTCTGTCAAAGTAGCCGTTGTATCTTTGCTGAATACTGCTGCCCATGATCCCATCCCTTGGTCAGTTTTCGCTACGATAAGTGGTTTAGCATCCGTTGTTAGAGTCACATTTGTATTTAGTGTATCTGGTTTAAAGTCTTTTCCATTAACTGGTTTTACTTGTGTAGAAAATTGTGAGTGACCTAGTGTTAACGTAGCTTTTAAGTCTGCTTCCGTATCTATAATAGTTCCTTTAAATGGAGTAGCAGATACAGTTAAATCCCATCCTTCATTTGTACCTCTATTATCTGTTACTTGAACGTAGTGAGGAACATATTTTGCTTGTAGAGGATCTGTAACTCTACCAGTTTCATCTAATAGACTCACTTTTGGGTATAATGGATGGTAATCTGCCGCATTACCAGACATTGTTACTGTACCAAACTTAAAGTTTGGTGCGAAATCGACTCTCAATGGACCTTTTGTTCCTGTAGAGCCTTCGCCTGTATCAGGTTTTACACCATTTCCATCTGGGTTAGTCGGATCGATCGTATTTCCTCCGTTATCTGCATCTAGTGATTCTGATTCAAATTTTACTGTTGCATCAGTGGTTGGTGCTGCAACTTGATCAGCGAAAGCTGGTGAAGCCGCTCCTAAAATAAATGTGCTAATTAGTAGTGCCGAAGCAATTGTTCTTGTTTTTTTCATAATTAATATCCTCTTTTCTTTTTTATACTCTTCTTTTATCCTTAAGGTACTTCATTCAAATTAACGTTTGATTGATCTGGACCATCAACTAATGTCCAAGTTAATACAGTTTTATACGCTGCATTCTTTAATTTTGCAGTATCCCCAGGAACATATAACGAAATACTTTTCGCTGCTTGCTCATCAGTATCTCCCAATGTATAGTGCCAAGTTCCCATACCTTTACCAGCTGGAGCATTAACCACTGTCACAGCACCTTCACCTGGTGTAAGTGTTTGTTTAATTCCTAATGGAGCGAACTCCGACCCTTTTTGAGAAGACTTCAAGGTTGGATTGTCAAAGCTCAACGAAGCACCTACCAGTGTAGAAATACTATTGTCTTTGTCTTTCGCTTCGAATTGTGCGTCTTGTTTAAGTTGCAACTGCCAACCAGCGTTTGATCCACGACTATCGGTAATTTGAACATAGTTAGGAACCTCTTTTGGTTCCGAAATGCCTTTTAAGTTGATTTTTGCTAATTTTGCAAAATAGGTTTCATTATTACCAGAAACCTTAACTAGGCCAAAATTTACTTTTGTAATATAGTCAATCGTTAATGGACCAACCATCCCAGTATCGCCTTCACCCGGTGTTTCCATTTCTTCTCCACCAGGACCAATCGGAGGCGTAGTATCCGTTTCATTTTGCTCAAATGTAATTTCTGCTTCAGATTTTGCAGGATCTTTAATTGTAATTGGCGGTTTTACTTCACTTTCATTTGTCGTTTCAGCAAATGCCGCTGGTGTTCCTAGTAAAAAACTCGCAAATGTTACTATTCCTGTGGTAGTTACTGTTAAACTTTTTTTCAATATCATGTTTTCTTCTCCTTTAATGTTAAATTGGTGTATCAATCAACTCCCAAGTTAAGGAAGTTGTATAGTTACCTTTTTTCTTTTCGATTGTCCCTGGAACACTTACTTGTATGCTGGTTTTACTTTCCTCTTTATCTTTTCCAAACATAATGATCCAAGTTCCTTTACCGGACGTTTCTGTCGATTTAGATACTTCTGTCGCTTCCCCACCCTCAGGCTCCAACCGTACGCTTTCGGTAACAATTGGTTTAGCCCCGTCATTCGGGGAGAACAATCGAATGTTTTTTAGCGTTATTTCAGCACCTTTTAATAAATGTGCGCCATTCCTAAGTTGACCATTTTGTTTGACCGTTAGTCGCCATCCAGATTTTTTCCCTCGATTATCTGTTAGTTGAAGGAAATTAGGTACTTCTTCTTCCGAACCATCTGCTAATCTCTTTATTCTTGTTAACTTTGCATAGTAAATATCATTTTTCTGTGATCCGTCATGTTCTCCAAAAACAACATGAGGAGCAAAATCGACACTCAAGGGTCCTGGTGTCCCTGGTTGGACAGGAATTGATGAAATGATCTTTATTGATTCACCAGGATGAGACGAATCAAGCAGCGGTGTAACTTCTGTATTTTCAGTATAATAAATCTCCCCTTCGGATTTATTCCCTGTTGTTCCATTTGCAAAAGCTGCACTCGCCCCTAAACAAACTCCGCCTAGCGATAGAGTCAGAAAAATAATAATCATTTTGATATTTTTCTTCATTTCCCTCCCCTTTCATCACGGTCCATTCTCGAGTGTCCACATTATTTGAGCAGTGTATTCTTTGTCCGAACGAACACTTCCTGGCAACACATTTAGAATCACTTCTTTTTCTTTATCTTTCGTAAAGTCTACTTGAATAACACCATTGCTTAATTTGTTTGGTTCATAAACTGGCGTATCCAGATTATTAAGATTTGTATCTACAATTTCCCCTGAATCGTAAGATCGATAAATCAATCCACTAGCTGAGATAATACCGTCTTTCGTTTTTAGAGGCTGTTCCATTTTTGCCATTAAGCGCCATTTATTCAACTTAAATCGAGTATCGTTTACAGAGATGCTTAGCTTATTTTCAGAAGAAATAAACTGTTCTTTTGATTTGATTGTTTGTGTACCAAAAGAGATCTTATCGACTGTCTTATCGAAAGCTAAATTCCCCTCAAGCAGGGTAACGTTAAATACTCTTGTCAATCGATCAATTGTGACTGTGATTGTGTATACACCTGGTTGTTTTTTTAAGAATCCTTGATTGTACGTCAGCTTATCGTTAATCATCTTGCCTGTCACTAAACTCCAAGCTTCAACTTGTCCGTGCTCTAAAACAAATTTTCTTTGTTCTTCAGCAGTTTCGGGCAAATCAATTGCTAAAGCAGAAAAATTATATGCTTTAAGAAGGTAACTACTATCAACCATTGTTGACTCATCCTTAACAGTTATTGGTACGACTACAACTAAAAAGTTGCCTGCTTTATCTGTTAAGGTAATTTCAGCTGTTTTATATCCCGCTTTAGAAATATCTGGGACCTTCGTCATTTTTATCGTTAAATTATCTGCTCCAATACCTGCATTGTCAGAAATGTTTTTAAGCATCTTCTCTGTTGATGGGAGTGAATCTCCCAATGTTAAAGCTTGTTTAACTGCATCTGCTTTAGGTGCTGTTGTATCAGCTACAATTTGTATATCTGAAGCAATACTAACGTTTCCAGCGGCGTCTGTTGAAGTAGCATAATAAATTTTATATGGTACGATTGGCTTCTTAGCTGCTGGAACAGTAATTGAAAACTGACCATTTATATCTGCTTTTCCAGTCAAAAATATTGCTCCATTTGACTTATCATATATATTTACCGTCGATCCTGCTTCAGCTTTTCCAGAAACTGTGCCGTCTTGGTCATTAATTAAATTTAGCGTTGGTTTTTCTGGAGGTACTACGTCTTTTATGATACGTACTTGAGAAGTTGTTTTCCCTCGAAGCATACTGAAAACAGTGACTGTTTCATATTCCTTAAAATATTTGTCTTTTGGTAAAGAGTAACTAAAATTCCCTTCACTATCTGCACGAATTTGATATTTTCTTACATCATTAGCAACTTCTGAATTTAAAGTTCCCTCTGGAAAATCCGATACGCCAGAAAATTGAACAAATGAATTCGGATATGTTTTTCCTGTGATCGTATGGCTGCGTTCATTTTTTGGATCATTGACTAAATCATCGGGAATAGTCAATGACATGACTATTTTATCCAGCAACGCTTGAGCTTTTGCCAGTTCTTTTGTTAGTTCAGCATTAATTCCAATATGAACAACAGTATCAATCAATTTCTTTGTTTTATCTATTTCTTCTTGTGTCGTAGACAATTTCAACTCGGTATGAGTGCTATCTGTAAACAAAGCATCAAGACTTGCTCTAGATTCTACAATTCCTTGATTTAAATCAACAATAGATGTATTCCGAAAATACGCCGCAGAATAATAATCTACCAATGGACCTATACTAAAAACGAGAGTCATTTCATTTGTTGTAGCCTGAACAATTTTTGTCACAGTTGTAGGAGCAAATCCGCGCTCTATTAATCTACTGTAGTCTGAATAAACAGACACCGGACTATTCACATCTGAGTTTGATAGCCAATTTAGAGCATATCTCGCAACAGTTCCAGCATAAGCACTTGCACTCATTTCAGTGGAAAGTTGATAATAATGACCAGGAATTGTACGAATAGTACTTTTTACAAGTCCGTAATTATTCATTTTCCCATTAATATTAAAAGTTACAGTACGGGGAGAAGCTGATGCGCTCAGACTTCTGTCACTTATAAGATACTTAGAAGTTGTTCCGTTCCAATCATTATTGCGAATCCAGCTATTACTGCCATAGCTAGTATATCCTTCCCAACTCACTAATAAGTTATACTTAGAAAGAACTGCTTGGTCTGTTACTAATGGAGGTGCTTCTTCAGTTTTAGTTTGGTAATTGATATTTTTCTGGTCCTCTGCTGCTTTTATTACTTTTTTTGCTTCCGACTTTGGATAAAGAACACTTGTAAAGACGACGAGTACAACAAACAGCACTGAGATAAGATACCATTTTTTTTTCTTCATTTTCCTTCCTCCTATTCCATGCAAAATCTTTTAAGTGCATTATAGGATTTAAAATTGAGCAATTTTGCCATTTCTCCTCCCCTTTCATTATGGTCCATTTTCAAGTATTCTCATTTGATAGAACAGATCACTTTTTTTCTTCATTTTTTCCTCTTCTTTACGGGTATTCTTATTAAAGCTCCTATAGGCTTTAAAACTGAGTAACTAAAAACAATGATTAACATTAGCGAACCTAATAGTAGGTATAAAACGTTATTCTTCATTCCAGTACTGGGTAAAAATCCTACCTCATCAGGCTTAGCTCTTTTTCCACCCCTTGTTTCTGGCAACTCTTTTTTGCTAGTTGTAGTAGTACTCTCCAAAGTCTCATTTGTGCTACTTTCAGATACGGCACTTGAACTTGAATCACTTCCAGCCGCTACGTCACTGTTAAAAGTTAAACCGATTTCAGTATTATAGTTTACTGCTTCTACTGTATTAAAAAGTTGAAAGAATGATATCGTTATAAAAATAATACTTAGGAAAATAACATATTTTTTTTTCATAGTACCCCCTTTCATTCTCCGGTTCTCCTTTTTCTCAAAAAATATATTAAATGAACCCTAAAAACATTATTTAAATATAATAAATAAATTCCGGAGATTTTAATTAAAAATTTTTCTCTTTCGTGTTACTTTATTATCATAAAACATAAAAAAATTTTTTGAAAATCCAAAACTGAACACATTTCAGACCTTTTTTAGATAAAATAACAGAACAAATACAACCAAAATTAATTTAAAGCTTTTTTCAATGCATAAAAATAACATATAAAAAACAAATTATACTCATTTAGATACACGCTTCATTGACTTTGTTTTTTTTCTACTCTATAATTCCACGGAAAACTACTAATTAAAGGACGTAGATGAATGGAATTTTTTTTAAATGATAAAAATAAGAAAAAATTAGAACTTTTTAAAGAATTAGTTTTTAAAGATGGTGAAAAGGTTTCTTTCTCTTACCTCCAACATTATTTAGATATTTCTTTAAGTACTTTAAAACGATATTTTAATGAGTTAGAATCAGATGTTAAAAGTAATGAAGAGTTAAAAATGATTGTTTTCGAAAAAAATACAGGTAGTTTTCAATTAAATAATTATTCAGATTTTAAAATTGATTATTTAGTTGTTCAGTTAAGACTTCATTATTTGAATGACTCCTTACAGTTTAAAATCATTTCAAGTATTCTTACCAGGAACTACTTAACTGCTGATGAACTAGCAGAAGATTTATTTGTCAGTATCCCTTATCTTTATAAGCAAATAAATGCTTTGAACGAACAACTTAAAAGTTTCCATATAAAAGTAGCTTTTCATTTAAATGGAAATTTATGCGGTGAAGAAAAACACTTGAGGATGTTTTATTTTTACTTCTATTGGAATGCCTATCGTGGTATCATCATTCCTTTTGAATCTGAGCTTAACTGCGTCTTTACTTGCCCGGATCTAATTAAAAAATTGGAAAGACGTTACTCTGCATCAGTCATTAAACGGATAAAATTAATGTTAGGCATTACAATCGTACGACAGTATAAATATCCAATAGATTTACCGCTAGAAATTAAAGATATACTGAAACCATTTGAAGTTGCGACAGAAATTTCGACACTCGTTAAAAGGTATTTCATATCAGAAGAAGAACGATTATTTTTTGATTTGATGCTCAGAAGTTTTATCTCGGATATCGACTCTTCAAAAGAAAAAATCAAACTGTTTGATAGCTTCCCTAGATCCTCCTCTTTAGTTTTCTCTAGTGAATTACTCGTTAATGAATATGAAAAAAGTTTCTATCCTTCTAATCCAATGACTTCCACAGAAAAAGCCAGCATTTTCTATTATGTGCTTATCGGGCTCGTTTATTCTACCTTTTTTGAAATTAATCCGATGTACTTTTTCAGACAAGTAATGATTAATGAACAAGACAACACAGAATTTCTAAAAAAATATTTAAAAAAACATCCAAAAAATTATCGGTTTTATAAAAATTTCAGAAAAAATCATCCTGAATTTACAATCGATCCTTCATTTAATTTTGGAATATGTATGTTATTAACTATTTTGACTGATATGTTTTTAGTCCCTAGTATCACGATTTATATTCAGTATAGTAGTAATAATTTTGGTTCTATCTTTATTAAAAATAAGCTTTTAACACTTTTTAATTCCGAATCAATCAATTTTACGAACAAATTAATTGAAGCCGACATTGCGATTATTGATAATTTTGAAGTACATGAAGAAAAAGAAAATCAAACCTTCTTCTTCGTAAATAGTTTTCTTGATGAGCGAATGTGGCTTGAACTAGTCATGCTTATTCAAAAAAGTCTAATGAATCATGAATAAAAAGAACAAGACCAAACGAATTTGTTTGGTCTTGTTCTTTGATAAAAATTTAGTTGCTTTTCATTAATTCCGTAACATAAGCTACTGTATCAGGTTGTTCTGCCTCAATCTTAGTAATCGCTTCAGAAAAGTTTGGTAGATGATCTTTATGGGCAATCAATAGTTCATCCAATAAGGTTTTAGCCATTACTCCTCCCGGAACTAACGGATTAATTGTGAATGCATGTAATGCCGCACCGTAATCTCCATCAATAGCCGCACGAATAACAGTTTCTTCCATACCTTTCATGACCTGGATAATACCACGTGCTGCGGGTGGGAACGCTCCCCAGTTATATGGTTCATGTCCATGTGCAGTTACAGGGCCTGAAACTTCTACAACACAGTCATAAGGTAAATCAGTGATCGTACCATTGTTTTCAGTTGAAACAACCATATCTGTACGCTTATCATTATGGATAGATGCAATTAATTCACAAGCGGCATCACTATAATGTGTGCCACCACGTTGTTCCAATTCTTTCGGTTTGTAATCTAAATTAGGATCTTTATAAAGTTCAAACAGTCGAGCCTCAGTTTCTTTCACGACTTGAGCTCTTGTTTCTCCTTTTTCAAACTCTTCGATCGAGTGTTTAAGCATTTCGTCTTCGATATAGTAATAACGGTGGTAGCCACATGGCAACATACCTAAATCTTTGATTTGTTCATAATGGAATGGTGCATTATGAATATTTTTCAAATGACTTTCAGAATCTTCTTGAGGGCCATAAATCAAATCAATCAGTTCTTGTGTCCGTTCATTTCCTTGTTTGTCCCAGACACGGTGCCAATGGAAGTGATTGATTCCTGCGAATTTAAAGAATAAGTCATCTTCAGGAATACCTAATTTTTCAGCTGCTTGTTTTCTGTGACCAATCGGTACATTACATAAACCAGCTGTTTTTTTCCAACCACCGTGCTTAATTGCAGCTTCTGTAACCATACCAGCAGGATTAGTAAAGTTAACTAGCCATGCATCTGGACATAGCTCTTTCATATCTTCAATAATTCCAAGAATCACTGGAATCGTACGGAAAGCTTTAAACATACCACCGGCTCCATTTGTTTCTTGACCTAAAACACCATGTGATAAAGGAATACGTTCATCTTTTATTCGAGCATCTAATAAACCAACTCGAAATTGGGTCGATACAAAGTCAGCATCTTTTAAAGCTGCACGACGATCTAATGTTAAGTGAACTTCCCAATCTAAGCCAGCTGCTTTAACCATTCTTTTAGCCATAGCTCCGACTGTTTCTAACTTTTCTCTACCTTCTTCAATATCTACTAGCCAAATTTCTTTGATTGGCAGTTCATCTTTTCTTTTAATGTAGCCTTCGATCAGTTCTGGTGTATAGCTTGATCCTCCACCAATTGTTGCAATTTTCAATGCTTCTCTTGTCATGTGTTTCCCTCCTGATTTATTGTTCAGAATACGTTCTGACATCGTTTACATTTCAATCATAATTTATGGGAATGTTCCCATGTCAAGCTCTTTTTTTAATTATTATATGTTATACTTAAAAAGTGAAAAGAACTACTATTCAACTAACGAGGTGTTATAATGACCACAATTATTGATGTTGCAAAAAAAGCCCAAGTCTCTAAATCTACTGTTTCCAGAGTAATTTCAGGAAATGGTTATGTTAGTCAGGAAAGCCGAAAAAAAGTTTTAGATGCAATGGAAGCGCTGTCGTACTCGCCAAATTTAATTGCCCGAAATCTTCAAAGTGGCGAAACGAAAACAATTGGTTTTCTCGCTCACGGTTTTATTGATCCTTTGGGGATTTTTCTTCAAAGCTTTATCTCTATTGCCAAAAAATATAATTACTATGTGACACTCTACTTTACTGATGGAGATAAAAAAAAGGAAATCGATGCATTAAATCAAATGAAATATAAACAATTAGATGGTATGTTTATTTTGACTCGAGCAAACAAATGGGAGGTTATTGAACCATATAGTATTTATGGCCCAATCGCGACTTGGCACCGCATTGATTCTGAACGAATCTATTCTTCATATGTCGATCATTATTCTGGCTATTTTCGATCGTTAGAGTATCTTTATCAAAGAGGCTATCGTTCAATCGGTCATGTGTTAGGCAATTTTGAAAATTTGAATACAAAAGCTCGGTTAAAAGCAATTGATGATTTTCATAAAGAAAAAAATATGCCTGTTAAAAATGAATGGATCTTCCATGATAAAGCAAGGCTTGATAATGGACGCACGATTGCTCAATTATGGCATAAAATGTCCACTAAAACGGATGCAATGGCATTTTACACCGATTCAGTTGCAGCGGGCTTTATCTCTGAGTTGCAATCTTTAGGTTATTCTGTTCCTGAAGATGTCGCTGTCATCGGTTTTGACAATAGCGAAATCAGCCGGTTAATGCATATTACAACCGTAGACTACTCTATCAAACTCCAAGCTGAAAACTCATTTATCTATATTCATAATCAGTTAAATAAAGAAATAATTCCAGAACAAGCAATGAGTGTGCAGTTGATTGAACGAAACACTGTCCCTCCACTAAAACAAATAAAAGAGCAGTGAAGAAAAATCTTCATTGCTCTTTTCAGTTTCATTTAGCCACTTTTTTACGTTCATTTCTTAAAATCGAAATCGATTGTTTTAGAGACTTAAACACACCGCCTTCGCTATAAACTAATACATTAGATTTGTAAAGTTTTGCTGAAAACATTGTTAATATTACGCCAAAAACAACCAAAATCAAAACAGAAATCATCGCGCCTGTGTTTGTCACTGTCTCACTTGCTAGTCGAATTGGCATAATAAAAGATGAAATCAATGGAATATAAGAAGAAACTTTGATCACGATATTTTGTGGATCGGTTGTTCCTAATGAAATCCCAATAAAATACCCAATCATAGCAACATAGATAATAGGCTGAACAGCTTTAGCTGTATCTTCTGGTTTCGATACCAATGAACCACATAGTGCTGCTAATACTGAATAAACTAACACACCTAGCACAAAAAATGCCAAAGTGAAAAACAGAAAACTACCAAAAATATTCGCAGAGGATAAGCCTTCTAAGAAGCCTTTTACCATATCAAGATCTTTTAATTGTGTATAACCAATTCCAATCGCAGCTGCATAAATCAAAATTTGTGTAAGAGCGACTAAAATAACTCCCGTCAATTTTCCATAAAAATGGGTTTGCGCTTTGGTACTTGATAAAATAACTTCCATGATGCGAGTTCCTTTTTCGGAAGCAATTTCTTGTGCAATAATGGAAGCATAGGTAATAATGATCACCCAAAGAATGATGGTTATCACAAATGACATTGCCGATTGAATCGCTGTATTGTCTTGTCCTGTTGTCATTTTACCGTTATCATCGAAACTAACTTTAGTCTTTTCGAAGTTTGCTGGTTGACTCAAACTTGCTAACTGCTCTGGGGTTAAATTCAGTTTACTCGCGTTCAAGGATGATTGAACACCATTTAGCATTTGTCCCATCATCAACTCAGTCGTTGTCCCTAATGAAGACTCTGCATATAATTTCCCTTTGATTTGTTCTGTTTTAGTATCTAAAACAAGAAAAGCATCCAAGTCTTTGTCTTTTAATTGTTTTTCAGCTTCTTTTTGCGACTGAACAACTTTAAATGTATAATCATCTGTTTTTGATTTTGCTAGCTGTGTCGCTAATTCTTGATTATCTGAAACTAGTCCAACTTTTGTCTCTTCAGAAAATCCACCTGCCAATGAACCTGCGATATAAATAATTCCCATCACAAGAAACGGTACCAATATCATAATCACAAAAGAAACAGACTTCACGTTCTTTTTATAAACATCACTCGCTATAATCCAAAATTTACTCATTTGGTTCACCTGCTTTCATCTTGAATATTTCTTCTAAGGTGGGTGGCTGTTGATTAAACATTGGAATATAACCAAATTGAGTGGCACGAGCAAAGATTTCTTGCCCTGCTTTTGGATCGCTTAACGTTACTTCAACAACGCCATCGCTACGTTTTACTGCTGAAATTACACCATCAATTGCTAATACGTCTTCTGGGGTCAATGGCGATTCTAAAAAGACTTTTGTCCGTCCGAAACTTTCGCGGATTTCATGAACTTTACCATTTAAAACCATTTTTCCACTTCTCAACATTACAAGATGATCACATATTTTTTCAACGTTATCCATATTATGACTGGAGAAAATAACACAAGAACCTTTCTCTTTCAAAGCGATGATTCCATCTTTTAATAATTCGGCATTAACTGGATCCAAACCACTAAATGGTTCATCTAATATAACTAATTTTGGTTCATGAATTAGTGTTGCAATCAGTTGAACTTTTTGTTGGTTTCCTTTAGACAATGATTTTACTTTATCCGTTTTTTTGCCTTTGACTTTAAATTTCTCCATCCACTCATCAATTTTAGGTTCGATTTCTTTTTTCGTCTTGCCACGTAATTCAGCAAAATAAATCAATTGTTCTTGAATCGAAACTTTTGGATATAATCCTCGCTCTTCTGGCAAGTAACCGATATCGTTATAGTCTTTACCACTTAATTGATGGCCATTCCAAAGGACAACACCGCTGTCTTGTGTTAAAAAATCCAAGATCAAACGGAAAGTTGTTGTCTTACCAGCCCCATTTTGACCGATTAATCCAAGTATTTTCCCATCTGGAATTTCAAATGACATATTATCTACTGCTGTATAGTCCCCAAATGTTTTAACCAAATTCTTTACTTCTAACATTCCCCATCCTCCATTACTCAAATTAAATCGACTCTTTATATAAAAAAGTAAATTATTCATTTTACTAGTCAAAAAGGTCTTTGACTCTTACCAAATTTTACCATGTGTCAGTATTATTTAAAATAAAAAACGACAGCTATTACCTATGATAATCAGCTGTCCTGTAATTAACACCTAAATGAAGTTACTTGATCAATCGTTGCAGTCTTATCCCTAAGATTCCTAAATCACTAAATATTCAGATAATTTGGAAAGTGTATACTTCAAAAAAATAGCAAAAGCTGTTTATGCTTTAGCTTCTAATAATATGTTATCGTGGGATACTAACTATGTCAAACTTTTTTTATGTAACGACGCGTTTTACTTGACAAATCCTGTAAAAAAATAGTTAAAAAACTAAACTTACCTTAATATGCTTAGCTTTTTAACTAACTGCTTTGTTATTATGATTTTTCTTCTGAATCAGATTCTTCTTTATGCAAATGATCATACACGTTCTTCGCTACATTTTTGGGTAAACCAGATGCGTTTAAGTCTTCCACCGAAGCGGCCGTAATATTTTTTAAGGATTTAAATTGCTTTAGTAGCTCTTTTTTCCTTTTTGGACCTAATCCTTCTATGTCATCTAGGCGAGAAGCAAAACTGTTTTTGCTTCTCAACTGCCGATGGAAAGTAATAGCAAATCGATGAACTTCATCTTGAATTCGCTGTAGTAAAAAGAATTCTTGAGAGTTTCTTTCTAAAGGCACAACCGCTAAATCAGGACCAAAAAGCAGTTCACTAGTTTTATGCTTATCATTTTTAGCCAATCCAGCGATCGGAATATCTAAGCCTAATTGATTATCCAAAACTTCTTTTGCAGCGTCTATTTGTCCTTTACCTCCATCGATCACAATTAAATCGGGAAATGGTAGATTTTCCTTCAACACTCGTGAATAGCGGCGATAGATCACTTCACGCATTGAAGCGTAATCATCAGGACCTTTAACTGTCTTGATTTTGTATTTACGGTACTCTTTTTTATCTGGTCGCCCATCAATAAACACTACCATCGCAGAAACTGGATCTGTTCCCATAATATTCGAGTTATCAAATGCTTCAATTCTTACAGGCGTTGGAATATTCATTGCATTGCCTAATTTTTCTACGGCGCCAATTGTTCGTTCTTGTTTTCGTACGATCAAATCAAATTTTTCTTGTAGAGCAACCGTTGCATTCTTACCAGCTAATCTGACTAATTTCTTCTTTTCTCCACGTTGAGGTTGTAACACTTTCGTTGAAAGCATCGCTTCAACGCTGGCAATATCAATATTATCTGGAATCAAAACTTCCTTCGGGATAAAATGTTCATTTTCTTGATAGAATTGTCCGATGAACGTTAAAAAATCCTCTTCTTCTTCATTATAAAAAGGAAAAATTGAAACATCTCGTTCGATTAATTTGCCTTGTCGTATAAAAAATACTTGGACGCACATCCAACCTTTATCAACAGCATAACCAAAAACATCACGATCAACTAAATCAGCGTTTGTCATTTTTTGACGGGTCATCACAGTTTCGATTGCTTTGATTTGATCACGATATTCTGCAGCTTTTTCAAATTCCATATTTTCTGCAGCTGCGTTCATTTTTCTTTGTATTTCTTCTTGAATAACGGGGTGGCCACCATTTAAAAAACTTTTTATTTCTGCAACCATTTCAGTATAGGTTGATTTAGGAATATCAAAGACACAGGGTGCTAAGCATTGCCCCATATGATAATACAAACAAACTTCTTTAGGTAATACTCGACATTTCCTCAATGGGAATAGTCGATCTAGCAGACGTTTTGTTTCATTTGCGGCCCCCACATCAGGATAAGGACCAAAATACAATGCTTTATCTTTTAAAACTTTTCTGGTAATCAGTAATCTTGGATAATCCTCATTCGTTATCTTGATAAAGGGATAACTTTTATCATCTTTCAACATGATATTATACTTAGGATCATTTTTATGAATCAAATTTATCTCCAAAAGTAGTGCTTCAATGTTGGATTCTGTCACTATATATTCAAAATCTTCTATCTCGCTGACTAGCCGTTCAGTTTTGGTATCGTGGCTGCCGGTGAAATAAGAGCGTACACGGTTTTTTAGTACTTTTGCTTTCCCAACGTAAATGATCGTTCCATTTTTATCTTTCATTAAGTAACAACCTGGTTGGTCAGGAAGCAATGCTAGTTTATTTTTGATTCTTTCGTTCATAATACTTCCTTTCTAATCCATTGATAGACTATATTATACCATTTTCTTTATGTTTAAACATAAAAAATAGGATGAAGTAATTCTTCATCCTACGTTTCATTTTACAGATATTTGTCGATCATTGCACGTAACTGTTCTTTTGAATGAACACCTACTGCTTTTTCTACAACTTCGCCGTCTTTTTTCAACAGTAATGTCGGAATACTCATGATCCCAAATGAAGCAGGCGTTGCTGGATTTTCATCTACATCCATTTTTGTAATTTTTACTTCACTCTCATCATATTCTTCGCTTAATTGTTCTAAAATTGGTCCTTGCATACGACAAGGGCCACACCATGTTGCCCAAAAATCGATCAAAACAAGACCGTTATCTGTTTCAGTTGAAAAATCTTTATCAGTAATTACTTGTGTCATAAAATAGACCTCCTACTTTTTACATCTGAATCAATTATAGCACTCGTTTCTTTATTCGACTAGTTTTCTGCTTACTAAAGGTAAGCATCCTACTTGAATTTCACGATTGTTGCTCCGTTACCACCTTGATTCCCAGGAGCAAATTCATAACTACTCACGCTACGATGACTTTTTAGATAATCAGTGATCCCTGTACGTAAAGCACCCGTCCCCTTACCATGGACAATTGTTACTTGAGGATAACCAGCTAAGATTGCTGCATCTAAATACTGATCAACTTCCGCCAAGGCTTCTTCATACCGTTTACCACGTAAATCTAGCTGATTGGCTACATGACTACTTTCACTTGATCGAACGGCCGTTACTCTTTGCGTAGGTTCTTTTTCTGGTGCTACTGGTGTCATATCACTTTCCGCGACAGACATCTTTAAAATCCCCAATTGCACTTGCCATTCATGATCACTTGATTTACGAATTAAGGTTCCACGTTGACCGAATGTATTGACAATCACTTCATCGCCAGATTTTAGTTTCTTTTGTTGTTTGGCTTTTTTTAGCACTTTGTTTTTCTCTAAATGTGTTTCTTCTTGATGAAGTTTAGAAAGTTTTGACTTGGCATCAATTAGCTGATGTTCTTTCACACCACCGTGATTTTCACCTGTCAGCTGCATTTTGCGAATGTCAGAGATAATCCCGCTGGCTTCTTCTTCTGCTTGTGAAACCAATTCATTTGCTTTCTGCCGCGCTTTCGCCATTTCCTTCTCTCGTTCATCGAAAAAGTATCCGTAGGCTTCTTTCAATTCTCTATGCAATCGTTGTGCCTCGTCCACATAATGCCGAACCTCTAGATATTCGGTTTCTGCCATTTTACGACGATTTTCCAAATCAGCGATCATCTCATTAAGATCTTGGCTCTCACCATCCATAATATGTTTTGCTTCATCGATGATTGTAGTATCTAAGCCTAGACGTTTTGAAATTTCAAACGCATTACTACGTCCTGGAACACCAATCAACAAGCGATAGGTTGGGCTTAACGTATCTACGTCAAACTCCATACTAGCATTGATTGTTCCTGCACGGTTGTATCCATACACTTTTAGCTCAGGATAATGGGTTGTTGCCATCACATAAGCACTTTTGCTGCCTAATGCATCTAAAATCGAAATGGCTAGTGCTGCTCCCTCTTGTGGGTCAGTCCCTGCTCCTAATTCATCAAACAACACTAAACTATGGCTGTCAACTTTTTTTAGGACATCAACAATATTTGTCATATGAGAAGAAAATGTACTTAAGCTTTGCTCGATCGATTGTTCATCCCCAATATCAGCAAAGATTTCGTCAAAAATACCCATACGACTTTCTTCCCCTGCTGGAATCGGCAATCCTGATTGTCCCATTAATTGAAGTAAACCTAACGTTTTTAGTGTAATTGTCTTACCACCAGTATTAGGTCCTGTGATCACAATAGCCTGATACTCTTTTCCGATAGTGATATCATTTGATACAGCCTTTTCTTGATCCAAAAGTGGGTGCCTAGCTTGTTTGAAGTAAATATGATTCTCTTCACTTATTTCTGGCACCACAGCTTTTAATTCTTTACCGAAACGAGCTTTGGCATTAACAAAGTCCAACTTTCCTATAACGTAAGCATTATGCATAATATCATTGCGGTGAGGAACTAATTCAGCAGATAACACGGATAAAATCCGCTCAATTTCACTGCGTTCCGCAATTTGATGTTGGCGTAATCGGTTGTTTAAATCGACAATTTGTTTTGGTTCAATAAACAACGTTTGACCTGAAGCACTTTGATCATGTACGACACCACCAAAAACACTCTTGTATTCTTGCTTCACTGGAATAACATAGCGTTCATTCCTCATTGTTACGATCGCATCACTTAAATATTTAGCATTTTTCCCTCTGACAATCCCATCTAATTGTTCACGAATCGTCTGTTCACTTCTGCGGATATTATTTCGAATAATCTTCAGCTCTGGTGAAGCTTCATCTGTCACCCGTCCATCTTCGTCTATGGACTCTTTTAGTCTGCGACTTAATTCAGGTAGAACAATCAATTGATCAATCCACTTATACAATCTCAGTAATTCAATTTCGCTATCTTGTAAATCGTTAAAGAAACGAATCACTTCAGAAGTAGTTGATAATACACGACCAATATGAGCTAGTTCTAGACCATTCAAATCCGCACCAATTTCAATCCGCTTCATGTGAGGACGAATATTTTCTAATTTAGGGATTGGGATACCACCACGTAAACGTTGAATTTTCAATCCATCTTCGGTTTCTTGTAACCAAGCTTGAATGCTCGTTGCATCATTAACTGGGACTAGGTGTTCGATTTCTTCTGACCCTTGTGCTGTTACAACATATTGAGAAATAAGCTGTTTGACCTTATCAAAACCTAATGTTGTTAAAATTCGTGTATTCATTTTTTCACCTTCTATTCTTTTAAAACTTGTTATGAGTTGTTTAGACCTTTACTCGTAATGAATATATCATTTCTTTTATTTAAGCATCTGTTCAATCCACAAATGATAGATTTGCTTAGAGAAAATTGGCGTATCTTTAATGATAAAGCTTGCCAATCCGCTATTTTTAAATTGATTTTGGACTGCGTCAACAGGTAACATTGACAACATACTTAATACTAGAAAAACACCGATATACATAACTATGAAACTTATTAAACCGCCAGCTAGCCAGTTTGCTTGCTTTAACACAGGTACAAACACCAATCCATGTGCGAAAATCGCTAAAAAGCGTACAACTAACCACCCCGCTGCTAAAATAAGTAGAAAAGCTACCGCACCGTAAAAAGCTTGATCCAAGTCAAGCGTAAGCTCTTGATTGAAAAAGACCAATTTAGTATCCGCTGTTGGTGAAGGATACGGGATGAACAATTCCAGATGAGAGGCTAAACTCTTATAATACGATTTAGCTATAAAATAAGAAACAAGATAACCAAACGTATATAAAACTTGTAAAATCAATCCGCGTCTAGCGCCTGTATAAAAGCCAATGGCTAATAGTAGTAAAATGAGTAATGTTAACATCCTGTCATCCTCTCAAATTATTGGTCTTGAGTACTCTTACTTTGAATTTGTTGTTTACGATTTTCATTTAAGATTTGTTGTGCTTCCATGTGATTATGAATTTCGACATCTTCTTGTCCGTTCTTTTTCAACACACCTCTTGCCTCTTCTTCAATTGCTTCAATGCGTTTAATACGGTTTTCAAGTTCAGCTAGTCTAATTGTCCGTTTTTTTAATTCAGCCACTTCTTGTTCTAAATTAAGAACTTTTTCTTGTTTTTTTAGTTGATCAGAAATTGCATTGATCGCTAACAAAACTGATGCTTGTTCATCGTTGGTTTGTGGCGAAATATGTTTGATTTCAGCTAGTTGTTCATTCACTAATTTTGTTACTAAATCCATATGTTGTTTGCTTTCTTGTCCGATGATCGTATACGTATGATCGGCAATCACAGCTTTATATCTTGTTTTTTCTTTAACCATGATAGTGTTCCCTCCTGTAGTGATCCATTACATGCTATTGTACCATGAAAATCACCATTGTGTGTTTTCAAATAACCCTTTCCTATTATATGCTACTATACAAAAAAATTAAAGGTCTAGTGTTATTATTACGTTTTTCATTAAATTATTAGGTGGAAATACTTTTTTGAATCTAAATTGAAGAATAAATAAATGGAATACATAGGTTTTACTCTATGCATTCCATTATTTTTATAGCATATCAAATAATGACAATTGGTTTTCATCAGGTAAATCTTTTAACACGCCATTTTCAGTCATATATTCAATCAATGTTTTAGATACTTTTCCTCGACTTGCAAGGTCTTCTTTAGACAAGAAAGGTTCATCTCTTGCTTCTACAATCGATTTAGCCACGTTAAGTCCCAAACTAGGAACAGCTCTAAAGGGAGCAATCAACGTATCACCATCAATCACAAAATTCTCTGCGTCTGATTTATATAAATCGATCATACCAAATTTAAATCCTCGCTCGATCATTTCGTTGGCAAGTTCTAAAACTGTTAACAGATTTTTTTCTTTTGTTGATGCTTCCAATCCTTTGTCTTGAATCTCTTTCATCCGAGCTTTTACGGCTTCTTTTCCTTGCGACATTGCAACTAGATCAAAATCATCCGCACGAACAGAGAAATAAGCACAATAGTATAAAATCGGGAAGTATACTTTAAAGTACGCAACACGTAAGGCCATTAAAACGTAGGCTGCTGCATGGGCCTTTGGAAACATATATTTGATTTTTGAACAAGAATCTATATACCAATCTGGAACGTTATTTTCTTTCATTGCAGTCAGATATTCTTCTCTTAACTCATCAGGAATTTTATTCCAGAGCCCTTTACGCACAGTTTCCATGATTTTAAATGCCATCCCGCTATCTAATCCTGAATGGATCAAATAAACCATGATATCATCACGACAACCAATCACTTCGGCAAGTGTTGCTTCTCCTCTTCGGATCAGTTCCTCAGCATTCCCCAACCAAACGTCAGTACCATGAGATAAACCAGATATTTGAAGTAGTTCAGCAAAAGTCGATGGATGTGTCTCTTCCAGCATTCCCCTTACAAAACGAGTACCAAACTCAGGTATTCCTAAAGTTCCCGTCTTAGAATAAATTTGCTCTGGTGTCACGCCAAGAACTTCTGGTCCTGCAAAAATCCGCATCATTTCCGGATCATCTGTTGGTATGGTTTTAGGGTCAATTCCAGATAAGTCTTGTAACATCCGAATAACAGTGGGATCATCGTGTCCTAGAATATCGAGTTTCAAAATATTATCATGGATTGAATGGAAATCAAAGTGAGTCGTTTTCCATTCAGAATTTTGATCATCTGCTGGATATTGTATCGGTGTAAAATCATACACATCCATATAATCAGGAATAACAATAATTCCTCCTGGATGCTGTCCAGTCGTTCTTTTTACACCTGTTGAACCTTTTGCCAAACGATCTACTTCGGCTCCTCTAAAATGAAGATTATGATCACGTTCATACCCCTTAACGAATCCATAAGCTGTCTTATCAGCGACTGTACCGATCGTTCCAGCACGATAAACATATTCTTCACCAAACAACACTTTAGTGTAGTTATGAGCCTCAGCCTGATAATCACCAGAAAAGTTCAAATCGATATCGGGTACTTTGTCCCCATGGAACCCTAAAAAGGTTTCAAATGGAATATCGTGACCGTCTTTGAACAATCTCTGACCGCAGTTTGGACAGTTTTTCTCCGGCATATCAAAACCAGAACCATATGATCCATCCTCAAAAAATTCAGAATGCTGACAATTGATACAATGATAATGAGGTGCTAAAGGATTGACTTCTGTAATACCAGTCATCGTCGCCACAAAACTTGAACCCACGGATCCACGGGAACCAACTAGATACCCATCTTCCATACTTTTATGCACTAATTTTTGCGAAATCAAATAAATTACCGAAAATCCATTGCCAATAATACTATCCAATTCTTTTTTTAATCGTTTTTCAACGATATCAGGTAAAGGATCACCATAAAGCTCTTTCGCACGAGTATAACTTAAATTTCGGATCTCATCTTCCGACCCCGGAATTTTTGGAGTATATAGATCATCTTTAACTGGCGTGATTTCCTCACACATATCAGCAATTGCATTAGGATTTTCTACGACTAATCGGTGGGCCGTCTCTTCGCCTAAAAATTGAAAAGCTGTCAACATTTCATCCGTTGTTCTAAAATGAACAGCTGGTAAGCTATGACGATTCAATGGATTTGCCCCACCCATAGAACCAACCAGAATTTTACGATAGATACTATCTTCCTCATTTAGATAGTGGACATTCCCAGTGGCTACGACAGGTTTCTCTAATTCATCACCGATTTTCACTAAATTAGTAATAATTTCTTCTAAATCAGCCTCGCTTTTCACCAATTCCTGCTCAAGTAATGGTGCATACACAGCTTTAGGCATGACTTCAATATAATCATAAAACTTTGCGCGATTCTTAGCTTCTTCTACCCCTTTTTGCATCATAGCTTCAAAAATTTCACCGTTTGAACACGCCGAACCAATAATCAAGCCTTCCCGCAATTTACTTAACTGAGAGCGGGGAATTCGAGGAATCCTGAAAAAGTAATTGATGTTAGACATTGAAATCAATTTAAACAGATTCTTCAAACCAGCTTGTGTCGTTGCTAAAATCGTAGCGTGAAATGGTCTAGCACGTTTGTAAGAATCACCTTCACCTATATGCATGTTCAACTCGTCATGGTAATTCATGTTATGGTTTTCTTTAGCATCTTTTAAGAAAATCCAGCATAAATGACCTGTTGATTCTGAATCATAAATAGCCCGGTGATGTTGTTCTAAATTAACGCCAAACTTCTTAGACAGCGTGTTTAGACGATGACTTTTAAATGTGGGGTGTAAATAACGTGACAATTCTAATGTATCGATGACCGGATTCTCTGCTTCCGGAATGTTATATTTCCCATAACTTGTATTTAAGAAGCCCATATCAAACGAAGCATTGTGGGCAACTAAAATCGTGCCTTCTGAGAACTCTCTAAATAAACGAAGTACTTCTTCTTCTGATTTTGAGCCTCGTACCATTTCATCTGTGATCCCAGTTAAATTAATCGTGGTTTGAGATAGTGGATGACCTGGATCGATGAATTGTTCAAATGTATCGATAATATTTCCCTTGTGCATTTTTACAGCAGCTAACTCGATGATCGTATCATAAACAGCTGATAATCCAGTTGTCTCCACGTCAAATACCACATAAGTTGCATCACTTAACTCAATGCGCGCTTCGTTATACGCAATCGGTACACCATCATCTACGACGTTAGCTTCTACACCATATAAAATTTTGACTCCAGCTTTCTTCCCAGCACTATGGGCATCTGGAAACCCTTGAGCTCCACCATGATCAGTAATCGCAATGGCTTTGTGTCCCCATTTCCCTGCTTGAGCAACAAAATCAGCAACATTATTAGTGGCATCCATTGTACTCATATTGCTGTGTAAATGAAGTTCAACGCGTTTATCGCCTTCTGGTGCATAGTCTTTACGCGGTGCATGTTTTACTTCCATCAAATCTTGACAGTTCATTACTAAATCACGCATAAAAGTATCTTCTTGAATACTTCCACGAACTCGAACCCAGCTATTCTTTTGAATCGCATCAAATATCTGTTCATCTTTTTCACCATTCGAGAATTTTTTAACGATGAATGATGATGTATAATCGGTAATTTTTAAAATCAGAATTTTTCGTTTAGAACGTAATTCACGTACTTCAACATCGAAAACAAATCCTTCAATCGTCACTCGACGTTCTTCTTCTAAAATATTGCCCATCGGCATGATCGGTTCGTCATTTGGAATATTCCTTCCCAAACGAATCGGTCCTTCGAGTGCTGGTCCTTGTTGCTGCTGTTGTTTTTTCTTTTGCTCATGCTTAATCAGCGATTCTGCTGCTTGCTGTTGAAATGCAGCATCTTGCTCTTGTTTCCGCTCTTCAAATAAAGCTAGTACACGCTTGGCCTGTTGCTCATCCATCTTAGGTTCGATGTGAAACTTCTGAAAACCGTAATTGATATAAAGCTCTTCGATAATTGGTAAATATTGTTGTTTTAAATACGGAATGACCGCTTCATTATCGACAGGCAAAATAATTTTTTTATCTTCAACAATTGGGGTCTGAGTCTTGATTACCCGTTGAACGAGAGGTGTGTCACATTGACCATTCAATAATGCCAACTGCCAGTAATCAATAAGTTGTTCCTCTGTAAATTCATTTTTATCAGCTGAAATTTTTACAGACACACTTGCAATTTGCTGAAATGCAAGCTCTAACTGCTGCATAAATGATTGATACAACATCACAGGTAATATTTCAGCGAATCCTAGATGAAATTCCCACAAACGACTTTGCTGGTGCACAACAACTTTCTCTATTCTTCCTTGTTGGATCAGAGGATGCTGCCTTTCTTGTTCATTTAATTGAATTTGATCTATCAACTTTGCAAATAATTCTTGTGCTTTTTCTGTCACTAAATGAACCTCCTAATTAAAAGCTAAACGAGTTTCTTCTCACAGGCAAATAGGATACCTGAGGTGTATTCCCCCCAGACATATGTAGCTTTCTTCCGAAAAAATCACCTATGAAATGGCTATGATACTATTTTCCTCAGAAGAGCAACTCACAAAGCTAGTTCTATTTAAATTTCACCAGACTTATACTGGGTATCTTGATAAGAAAGAGGCCCTTAAACATTTCTGCCAAGTGCCTCGCCATCGTTAAGTATACTATTTTCTCTAATGAAATACAATGTAAACCCAACAAACAACTATCTGATCGGAAAAAAATTTGTTCAGATTACTCTTAAAAGAAAACATTTACGAAATCCAATCAATAATCGATTTCGTAAATGTTTTAAACTTATTCTTTGTCAGCGTTCAATAAAATAGATAAGGTGCTTTCAAGTTCTTCTTTACGAACCTCAACCATTTCACCTGTTTTTTTGATTTTGACTTCCACAACACCATCAACTGCTTTCTTACCAACAGTGATTCGAATCGGACAACCAATCAAATCAGCATCCGCAAATTTTACACCTGCACGTTCATTCCGGTCATCTACTAACACTTCATAACCAGCAACAGACATCATTTCTTCCACTTCTTGAGCTAGTTTTATTTGATATTCATCTTTTATGTTCATTTGAACAACATGTAAATCAAATGGTGAAATACCAGCTGGCCAATTAATGCCATTTTCATCGATATTTTGTTCTACGATTGCTGAAAGGAGGCGGCTTACGCCGATTCCATAGCAACCCATGATTACATGCTTTTCTCTACCATTCTCATCTAAAACGGTCGCACCCATTGATTCACTATAGCGCGTACCAAGTTTGAAGATATGACCGATCTCAATTCCCTTGGTAAATTCTAAAACACCATTGCCATCCGGTGACGGGTCACCCTCTTGTACAAATCTCAAGTCTTCATAACTGATCGGTGTAAAATCACGTCCTGGATTAACATTGCTTAGATGGAAACCAGTTTCATTCGCCCCGGTAATTGCATTTGCCAAATCTTGGACATGAAGATCTGCAAATAATTTCACATCTTCTGATAAGTCGACTGGTCCAACTGAACCAAAATCAGCACCTAAATACTTACGTGCATCTTCATCCGTTGCTTCTTCCAAGAAATCAACGCCTAAGAAGTTTTTCAACTTCACGTCGTTTACTTCGTGATCACCACGAACTAGTACTAAAACTGGCTCTTCGTCAGCCATAAACAAAACAGATTTAATGATACGTTGTGGCTCAACATTGAAAAATGCTGCAACTTGTTCGATTGAACCAACATCTGGAGTTGCTACTTTTTCAATATCCAATTGTGTTTCGTGTGATTTTTTAGGTGTGTATAGGCTAGTTGCCATTTCTAAGTTTGCAGCATAATCACCCTCAGTTGAGAAACAAATTGTATCTTCACCAATATCAGAGATTGCCATAAATTCTTTAGAATCTTTCCCACCCATAGCACCACCATCACCAATGATAGCTCTAAAATCTAGACCACAGCGTTCAAAAATAGCTGAATAGGCTTTTTCATAATCACGATACGATTGATCTAAACTTTCTTCATCCGCGTGGAAAGAATACCCATCTTTCATAATAAACTCTCTACCTCTTAGCAAACCAAAACGCGGACGCTTTTCATCACGGTATTTTGTTTGAATTTGGTATAAATTCAATGGTAGACGTTTATAAGAATTTACCTCATCACGAATCAATTCAGTAAAGGTCTCTTCATGAGTTGGTCCAAGAATGTAATCACGATCATTGCGGTCTTTTAAACGATAAAGGTTTGGCCCATATGTTTCATAACGCCCAGACTCTTTCCATAATTCTGCAGGAAGTAACGCTGGCATCAACATTTCAATTGCGTCAATCTTATCGAATTCTTCTCGCATGATTTTCTTTAATTTTTCTAGTACTCGATTTGCTAATGGTAAATAAGAGTAAATCCCTGCTGAGACTTGGCGAATATAACCTGCTCTCAACAACATTTGATGACTTAAAACCTCTGCATCATTTGGTACCTCTCGTAAAGTTGGGATTAACATTTTTGATTGTTTCATTAGAACTCTCCTTTGTTTAAACGAATTATTAAATCTCCTCAAGTGATTCGTTATAAAATACAATTAGTAATTTAAAAGAAAAAACGTTGAATATCATTCCATGTCACCAACACCATCAATAACATAATGAACCCAAAACCGATCAGTGTTAGTAGACCTTCTTTTTCTTGACTTAAAGGCTTACCTCTAAGACCTTCTAAAATATTCAAAACGATCTTACCGCCATCCAAGGCTGGGATTGGCAGCAAATTAATGATCCCAAGATTGACTGATAGCATAGCCATTAACCATATCACAGTATTTAATCCTGCTTTTGACGCTTCTGAAGACATCTGGAACATCATTACTGGGCCACCCAATTTATCCAAACTGAATCCGGTAAATAATGATTTAAGAGCTTTAAAAATCTGCATAGAACTGCTTAGTGTCGTTTGAACACCACCAACCAATTTATCTGCTAGCCCAGTTTTTTTAGGAGGCAAGATACCGATAACGCCAATTTCCTGTTTACCAGATTTTTGACTTTTAGGTGTTATATCTACCTCTCTAGTTTTTCCACCTGATTCTACCATCAGATTCAATTCTTTTTCTGGACTATCTTGAATAATCTTTGTGAAGTCTTCCCAATCGTTAACTGATTTGCCGTCAATCGATACGATTCTATCATCTGCTTTTAAGCTAGCTTTTTCTGCTGGGCTATCTGGTTGGATACCACCGATTAAATTTGTATTTGTGTAAGTTACTCCACCTTGCATAAAAACATAGAGGGTAAACAATACAAATGCTAGAATAAAATTATTCATCGGACCTGCAAAATTTGTTAGCATCCGTTGCCAAAGCTTCGCTGATTGAAACTGCACATCAATAGGTGCGATTCTAACTTCTGTTCCATCTTGTTCAATAATGGTCGCATCATGATTGACTTTATACGTAACTTCTTCAGACTCATTTCCATTAACATAGCCTTTAATAAATAATTCTTTTTCCAAATCTGCTTCCAACATTTCCATCGGAACACTATTTGTCAATTGTACTTTTTTACTTGTGTTGATTTTTACGACTTCTTCCTGTTCATTCAACTCAACAGAAAGAGTCATACCGGGGGCAAGCTCCGTTTCATCTTCTCCCATACCGGCCATACGAACATAACCACCAATTGGTAAAATCCGAATCGTATAAGCAGTTCCGTCTTTTCCTTGATGAGCAAAAATCTTTGGTCCCATGCCAATCGCAAATTCACGTACTAATATACCTGAACGCTTTGCGAAGAAAAAATGGCCAAATTCATGCACTAAGACAAGAATCCCAAAGACAATAATAAATGTAATGATTGTTTTCATAACCGACCTTCTTCCTTTATCCATCTTTCTACAATAATTCTTGTTTGTTTATCGATCGCGATCACTTCTTCCAAAGTGACTTCGGTAGTTTCCTTGTAATTTTCAACTGCTCTTTGAACCAATTGTTCAATTTGTAAATATGAAATTTTTCCATCAATGAATGACGTTGCAGCAATTTCATTTGCTGCATTGTAAACAGTAGGATAGGCGCCACCTTTTTTCCCTACGGTATATGCTAATGCTAACATTGGGAAACGGTCAAAATCCATCGTTTCAAAATTCAGCTGACTAATCTGCGTCAAATCAAATGATTTCTCATCTTTAATTGGTAGACGATCTGGATAAGTCAACGCATATTGAATCGGTTCTCGCATATCACTAGGTCCCAATTGTGCTAAGTATGCACCATCAGTTAAAACGATCATCGAATGAACAATACTTTCTTTATGTAAAACAACTTTTATTTTATCATAATCTGTACCAAATAACCAATGGGCTTCAATAACTTCTAACCCTTTATTCATCATTGTTGCTGAATCTATTGTAATTTTTTTACCCATTGACCAGTTTGGATGTTTCAATGCTTGCTCCAAGGTCACATATTTCAGCTCTTCTCGAGTCAACTCTCTAAAACTGCCTCCTGAAGCTGTGACCACTAACTCTTTTACATTCTCTTTTTTTTGCCCTTCTAGACATTGAAATATTGCGGAATGCTCACTATCGACAGGTACTATACTGACATTATTTTTTTCTGCAGCTTCCATAACCCACTGGCCTGCCATAACCAATGTTTCTTTGTTAGCTAAAGCAATATCTTTCCCTAATGCTATGGCCGCCATTGTAGGGGCTAACCCGACACTTCCAGAAACAGCTGTTAATACAACCTCTGCCTCTGCCAAAGTAGCAGCTTTTACTAAGCCTTCTTCGCCTACCCCAAATTCTACTTTAGGGAAACGCTTAGCTAGTTTTATTTTCATTGATTCTGATCCCACACCTACGTATTGTGGCTGTAATTGTTCGATCACTTCTACCCCTTTTTCATAATTCGAATGAAACGTCAATGATACAACTTGAAATAACTCGGGATATGCTGTAACCACAGCCACTGTGCTTGAACCGATAGAACCGGTAGCACCTAACAACGCGATTTTTTTCATAGTAAAAAGAAAAACCCTGATCATTCAGAGTTTTTCACCTTCCCTTCTTGTTTAGAAATTAAAATAGTCCGAATAAATGCATGATTGGAAAAACAAAAAGTAAGCTGTCAAAACGGTCTAATATCCCACCATGTCCTGGTAAGATATTCCCAGAATCTTTTACGTCGTAGTGGCGTTTGATAGACGATTCAACTAAATCACCAAATTGACCAACAATTGAGAAAACGACGGTTATAAGTAGCATAATTGGTAAATTGTAAACAAATAATTCTTTATTAGGCGTCAGTGTTAAGAATAAAAACGATACCACTACGGCACTAAGGATTCCTCCTAATGAGCCTTCAATCGTTTTATTAGGTGAAACTTCTGGCCATAATTTTCTTTTGCCAAATCTTTTTCCGATGAAATAAGCACCGATATCCGTTGACCAAACAACAAATAATGCATACAGTAAAACAACAAAACCAGTATGTCTAGCGCTCACAAAATTTTGAAAACCAACCCCAACATATAGACTTGTAATGACTGGAAACCCCGCTTGGGAAATGGTATACATATTTTTTGAAGCAACTAAGCCACCAAGTAATATCATGACCGTTAGATAAAATAAAATAAAATTATCTGCCTTTTCCGGTAAAAAGAAAAACCAACGATCTTTCGGTAAAACTAAAAATACTGCTCCTAAAGCTGAAAGAACTCCTTCAAAACTGGCAATTTCCAAGCCTTTCATTCTAAATAGCTCATAAACTCCAACAACTGCTAAGAGTGCAGCTGCTAATTCGATCACAAATTCTCCATACCAAATGATCGGTATAAAAACAACTAATGCTACGGCTGCTGTAATAACGCGCTGTCTCATTTTTATTCCTCCTCTGATTCTTTTAAACCACCAAATCGGCGATTTCTATTTTGAAATGATGCTAGAGCACTTTCTAATAATTCACTATTGAAATCCGGCCACAATGCATCGGTAAAAAACAATTCGCTATAGGCAATCTGCCAAAGTAAAAAATTGCTGATTCGTTCTTCCCCACTAGTTCGAATCAATAATTCTGGATCTCTTAAATCTTCTGGTAAAAAACCCGTCATCAAGTGATCGGCAATAGTCGTTTCCGTAATATCTTCCGCAGAAAGTTCGCTATTTGCCGCTTTTTCAGCGATGTCTTTTATCGCTGTGACAATTTCAGCTCGCGAACCATAGTTTAAAGCAAAATTCAAAACCATACCTGTGTTGTCTTTTGTCTGTTCAATTGCACGTTCCACAGCATCTTGCGTATGCTCTGGCAAAAACTCTTTGTACCCCATTACGTGTACTTTTACATTTTCTTTAATCAATTCAGGGACAAAAGTATCGAAAAAGTCTACAGGTAACTGCATTAAAAAGCTTACTTCATCTGTTGGTCGTTTCCAATTTTCAGTCGAAAATGCATATAAAGTCAGAACCTTGATGCCTAATTTACTAGCATGCTTCGTAATTTTTTTGACAGTGTTCATTCCTTCTTTATGTCCAGCAATTCTCGGCAACCGCCGATTTTGCGCCCAACGTCCATTGCCATCCATAATGACAGCGACATGCTTTGGAATTGGTCCTTCATTGTTAAAAGTAAATTTGCTCTCTGCTTGTATGTATTTATTTTTTTGCGGAAAAAAACGTAACATATTTTTCCCTCCATTTCAAAAATCTGTCTAGACTATTATAGCAATATCTTTAAGAAAAACCTATGCAAATGAAAAAATTTCGACATTATTTAATCATTTTATAGCTAAATTACGTTAATTCCTCTATATATTAAGCTTAATAGGATTAAAAAATTGCTCTCTTTCCCCTTTTTTTTACCTTAAAAACAAAAAAAGAAAGACTGAGGCATAACTCATCGAGTTACACACCAGTCTCGAAAAATCCGAATAAATAGTGGAAATAGAAGAAACTCTTTTGGAATTTAACCGTTCTGCCTCAACCTCTTAGTAAAAAGTAGCTCTTTTTACTAACTCTGATCATCAAATCACTCTTCTTTTTCAGATGGTTTGTTTTCTTCAGGCTTTAGATTCCCCTTACTAATTCCGATTTGAACAACCGAGTTACTCGGAACAAATTCATTATATTGACTCATATTAACAACAGTTCCTTTTGTTACCGTTGAATCTACATAATAAACTTGATAAGTAATATTAGCGCCCTTCGATTGATATTCGTCATAGAAAATCTTTTGTAGATCTCCTTCTAAGGTATTGTCGCGTAAATCTTTAATGTACGGTTTTCCAAATGAATAAACTACCTGGATTACTGGTTTTTCATCTTTTTCCGTATATTTCTTCCCGACTTCTACGGATTGGCTAATAAATCGACCATAGGGAACATCGTCATTGAATACTTGCTTGACTTGCACTTGTAACCCATTGGCCTTCGCTTCTGCTTCTTCTGCTGTATATTGTGAAAAGTCAGGGACTACTAAAGCTTTACCTGTTGAAACAGTGATCGACATTGTTTCTTTTTTAGCGATTTTCGTGTCTTTTCCAATGCTTTGCGAAATGATTTTTCCGTTCTCAACAGTGTCTGAATCCGACTCTTCTACTTTTAGTGTAATCTCATTTTTCTTTGCCCATTCTGTAGCTTCTTCTTTTGTTTTACTAGCAAAATCAGGTACTGAGATGTCTTTTTCAAAAACTTCTTTTCCTTTAGAAAAATATATTTTTGCTTTGTCTTTCCGTTTGTAATTTTCAGCTTTTACATCTTTATTCGTTATTTCAAATTTTATAAAGTCACCCGCTGGTACTGTATCACTATATTCTTCAATAATTGCAATATTATCAGCTTTATGCTCACTTATCCAACTTTTCGCATCTTTAAGTTTCATTGGTTTAAAGTCCGGCAATGATACGGATTCCTCCGGATCAGCTCCTAAACTAGCGTCAACAACTAACTCTTTGCCTTTTTTAATGTTCTTATTTTTTACAGCCTGGTGAATGATTACATTTGCTTCTTTGTTAAAGTCATATTTTTGCTCTACTTGAAGTTTCACACCATTTTCTGCTGTCCATTCACGAACTTCAGATAGCTCTTTTCCTTCAAAGTCTGGGACTTTTACGTGTGTCATTTGATAATATCCAAAGTATAATAATGAAACTGCTACTAAACTCCCCAAGCCGATATAGATGAACTTTTTGATTTTTTTCTTTTTGTATGTTGGATCTGTTTCGATCACTTCTTCTGGGTTCTTCGACTGATTCACTGGTGTTGTAGTAGGCAACTCACTTGCTACTTTCTTTGACTCATTTTTTGGTTCGTATTTTTTCTTTTTAGAGCGTTTTTTTGTATAAATCAACTCTTCTGGATTCTCTGTTTCAGTTTCCACATTAGAATTGCTTACCGTTGTTTGGGTAGCTTTTAACATATTTTCTGGACTATTTTGAGGTCCAAAAGAAACCTGAGAAGTACTTTCCACTTGCTCCTCAATCTGTTTTTCTCTACTTGACGGCATTTTGACTGACCTTGATTTTTTTGTTGAGTCAGGCTTGCTCATTTCATCTTTTTGCTTATTCTTTTCTTGACGGGTCTTTTCATAGTTATCCCCGCTGAAATTTGATAGAAAATCACTCATACTTTTTTAACACACCTTTTTTCAGGTAATAGGTCTCATCAGATTGCTCAGCGATATCATTCGAGTGCGTCACAACAATAACACATTTATTATGCACTTTTGCAAGATTTTGAAAGATATCGACAATCTCTTGTTCCATTCCTTCATCTAAATTACCAGTTGGTTCATCCGCTAAAATAACATCAACGTTTGTTGCTAGTGCTCGTGCGATTGCAACACGTTGTTGTTCGCCACCTGAAAGCTGATTTACAAGACGATCAGCCTTTTCACTCGTGATACCGATATAATCCAAAAGATTATAGGCCACTTCTTTTTGGTTAGGCGGAAGCTCATTATCAGTGATGGACATTGCTACCAATACATTTTCTAATGCAGTTAGATAAGGGACTAAGTTATAACTCTGAAAAATAATACTAATTTCATCACGGCGATATTTCTCATAACCAATCGTTTTAATATCTTTTCCATTCAACAGAACTTGGCCTTCTTTTGGCGTGTCCAAAGCACTGATCAAAGAAAGAAATGTTGTTTTCCCCGAACCAGATTGACCTAAAATAGTATAAAACTTTCCTTGATCAAAGGAAACACTGGTATCTTTTAAAATAAAACGACGCTGATCGCCATCTTGATAAAAATAACTAAGATTCTTTGTTTCTAAAATTGCCATTTCCCTTACCTCCTACATCATAATTTTCTTTGGATTCAAGCGAACAATGTACAACAATGGTAAGATCGCTGCTAACAACACTGTGCCTAAGCCAACAACTAAATAAGTGACAATATAACCTAATGAGAATTTCACTTCATAAGCATTCATGATGTCGTCAGTTGTAAGTTCTGTTGATCCTAAGCCGTCAAATCCCATAAACATATTCATTTGATCATTTGCGCTGTTTAAAATATCACTGTTCAGTAATGATTCTGAAACCATTTTGCCTAAGAAATTACCAGTAATCAGTGAAAGAATCAATGCAATTCCGCTTATGATCAGCATTTCTATCATAATCTGTCCCATCACATGGCTTCGTTTATCTCCTAACGATAGGTAAATTCCTAATTCATGTTTACGATCACGCATAAATAATAATACAACAAGAGAAATGATCAGTAATGTCGCTATAACAGCAATCATAACAACATAACCTGAAATTTGTGACATTTTCTTCATACTTCCACCAATTTGTTCGTATTGGTCAGTTGAAGCTTTCACTGTATATAGTTTCGGTAACAAAGGCTGTGTCTCTTCTTTAAACGCCTCTACATCATCTGGACTATTTAATACATAGACAGGTGTATAATATTCTTCTTGGTTTTCATCTGATAAAAAAGGACTGTTAGGATCAGCTTTTTTCAATTTTTCCAAATAGTCTTTATTGATCTCCAATACTGTTTTATTTGGTAAATAAACCGTATTGAGTTGTTGCAATGACATAAATTGTTGATTCATGTTTTGCTCATCATTTTTCTTATTTTCTTTGTCTTTCATTTCTACTGTTGTAGGTTCAAAAATCCCTATGATTTCGATAGGAATATCTATTTTAAATATTTCCTTTTCTTCACCAGACTCAGTGTAATCAAAGGCTCTACTGTCCATGACCATTTGATCACCGATTGATAGTCCATTTTCTTCTGCAACCTTTGAAGAAATTAATCCAACATTTTTGCCATTGTCAATATCTTCTTGAGTGAACACTTTTCCCTCAACTAATTTAATGTTTTTTTCTTCAACGTCTAATATTTTAGGATAATTTGATCCTTTTAATGTAACGCCCTCCATCATTCCGCCAGATTGCTCTGAATCTAATGAAGCACTTTTTAGATTTTTTGTCTGTATCATTGTTACAGCGTTGTAATCGTAGTATTTTACATAAGGAGAATCACCTATTTTTTTCATTAAATCTACTTTAAGTTGCTCAATTTTAAGATCTTCTTTTGCAAATTCATCTTGATTGTTTTCGTAATCAAGTTGAATAGTAGCCGTACCACCTAATTGTTTTTTGACACTTTTTTCAACATTTTGCGTAGACTGCTGAATCGCAATTGATCCTGCGATTACATTGCCCAATACAAATATCACTGCAAATAAAATGAGTGACTTCCCTTTTTTTCTAGTGACACTACATAATGCACGTTTGATAAAATTCACTTTCTCATCTCCCTTTAAGAAAAATATAACTAGTACTATTATTCCATAACGCCCAAGGTTTAACAAGGTGTTTTTTCATACACACGCTTAAACTTACAATTTCTATAGATTATAATTTTATAATTAAATGTTTTATATAATTAAAATAACACTTTTCTTAAATTAAACAAAAAAACAACAAGAAATCTCGCTAGTTAAAGTCCGATTTTTTGTTGTTTTTATTTAAATCTAATGTAATTAAACTTCTAAAAGCTCTTTTTCTTTTTCTGAAGTGATAGTATCAATATTTTTCACGCTATCATCTGTTAATTTTTGAGCTTCTTTTTCTAAATTACGTAGCTCATCCTCAGTGATATCATTACTTTTTTGTTGTTTTTTCAACTCATCGATAGCGTCACGACGAATATTACGAACAGCAATTTTAGCATTTTCAGCAGCTTTTTTCACATCTTTTGCTAATTCTTTACGACGTTCTTCCGTCAGTTGCGGAATTACTAAGCGAATCACAGTACCATCATTTGTTGGGCTGATTCCGATATCGCTAGCTTGAATTGCTTTTTCGATATCTTCAAGTGAATTTTTGTCAAAAGGTGTAATCATTAATACACGTGCTTCTGGGATGTTGATCCCTGCAAGTTGGTTAACTGGTGTAAGCGCCCCGTAATAATCTACTTGAATACGATCAAGAAGACTTGCATTGGCACGTCCTGCACGAATTTGTCCTAATTCACGTTGTAAACTCTGTTCTGCTTTACTCATTTTTTCTTTTGCTGTTGCTAATACAGTTCCACTCATTTTTTATTTCCCCCTTACGGTTGTTCCAATATTTTCACCTAGACAAGCACGGCGAATATTTCCTGTTTCATTTAAATTGAAAACCACTAATGGAATATCATTATCCATACTTAGTGAGCTTGCTGTTGAATCCATTACTTGTAATCCTTTTGAAATGACATCTAAATGGGTCAATTCTTCAAATTTGACTGCATTTGCATCTAATTTAGGATCCGCAGAATATACCCCATCAACATTGTTCTTAGCCATTAAAATCACATCTGCATCAATTTCTGCTGCTCGCAAAGCTGCAGTTGTGTCCGTTGAGAAATATGGATTTCCCGTTCCACCAGCAAAAATAACGATACGGCCTTTTTCTAAGTGACGTTCTGCACGTCGTCGAATGTATGGTTCTGCAATTTGACGCATCTCAATAGAAGTTTGAACACGTGTTGGAACGCCTAAGTTTTCTAAAGTGTCTTGTAGTGCTAAAGCATTCATCACTGTTGCAAGCATTCCCATATAATCAGCTTGAGCACGTTCCATACCCATTTGTGCACCAATTTGTCCACGCCAGATATTTCCACCGCCAACAACGATCGCCATTTCAATTCCTAGTTCATGAACTTCTTTGATTTCTTCTACAATCTCTTTGATTGTTGGAGGTTTAATTCCAAACCCTTCTTCTCCGGCCAAAGCTTCGCCACTTAACTTTAATACAACGCGTTGATATTTAGGTTTTACCATTTTTGATTTCCCTCCACCATTTGTCTAAGAACATTTTAACATACTCTGGGTATTCTGCCAGACTATTTCTTTTGATTTGCCTAAAAAAAGGGAGCGCATATCAATGCGTTCCCAACTGTTACATAAGTAACAGATTTATTTTTTGATTTGGCTCATTACTTCATCCGCAAAGTTATCTTCACGTTTTTCGATTCCTTCGCCAACTTCAAAGCGGATAAATGATTTAACTGATGCGCCTTTAGATGCTACATATTTTTCAACTGTCATATCTGGATCTTTAACAAATGGTTGATCCACTAATGAAATTTCAGCTTTAAATTTGTTTAGACGTCCAACAACCATTTTATCAACGATATTAGCTGGTTTGCCTTCGTTTAAAGCTTGTTCAGAAAGAATTGCTTTTTCATGTTCTAATTCTTCTTGTGGAATTTGAGATTCGTTTACGTAACGTGGGTTGATAGCGGCTACGTGCATTGCAACGTCTTTCGCCACTTCTTCGTCAGTTGTTCCTTCTAATACTGTCAATACGGCAATACGTCCACCCATGTGTAAATAAGCACCAAAGGCAGCATTGTCATCTTTTTCTACTAATTCAAAACGACGGAAGCTGATCTTTTCTCCGATAACAGTTGTTGCTTCGATCAATTCAGTTTCTAAAGTACCTTTGTCTGTTTTAAGAGCTAAAGCTTCTTCCATGTTTGCTGGTTTGTTAGTAGCAATCTCAGTAGCGATTTTTTTAACTAAATCTTGGAACATTTCGTTTTTAGAAACGAAGTCTGTTTCTGAGTTTACTTCAACGATCGCTGCAAAGTTTCCGTTTGAAGCAACGTTTGCTAAACCTTCAGCTGCAACACGGTCATTTTTCTTAGCTGCTTTAGCCATACCTTTTTCGCGTAGGTAATCAACAGCCGCTTCCATGTTACCTTCTACTTCTACTAATGCTCTTTTTGCATCCATCATACCGACACCAGTCATGTCGCGTAGTTCTTTAACTAATTTTGCTGAAATATCTGCCATTTTTTTGTTCCTCCTAAGTTTTAAAAGCGTAGTGGGCTCGTCCAACTCCGACTGAAAAATGGGAAAATATATTTGTGACGTTTTTTGTCGCAGGTATATTTTATCTTTTTTCTGAGGAGCTAGCACACGAAGCTAGATAATTAATCATAAAATTTGTTTTAAAAAAGCTATCTCAAAGGAGAATCAGGCTTTTTTTCGCCTAGCCTTCGAGACAGCTCCGTTATTTTAAATTATTCTGCTGAATCGTTGCTGCCTTCAACAACATCAACGATTTCTTCGATTGAAGTTGCTGCTTCTGGTGCTTCTTCAACAAAGATTTCTTCAACAGCTTGATCTTCACCTTGGTTTCCTTCGATGAAAGCATCAGCCATTTTAGCAGTGATCAATTTAACCGCACGAATTGCATCGTCATTTGATGGAATTACTACATCGATTTCATCTGGATCACAGTTTGTATCAACCATCGCAACGATTGGGATGTTCAATTTTTGTGCTTCTTGAACAGCAATACGCTCTTTACGAGGATCAACAATATACATAACATCTGGAATTCTAGGCATATCTTGGATACCACCTAAGAATTTTTCAAGACGTTCACGTTGTTTGTTTAAACCAACAACTTCTTTTTTAGGAAGAACTTCGAATGTTCCGTCTTCTTCCATTTTATTGATATCTTTCAAACGTTTGATACGTTTTTGGATAGTATCCCAGTTAGTTAAAGTTCCACCTAACCAACGGTGATTAACAAAGTATTGACCTGAACGAATCGCTTCGTCTTTGATCGCTTCTTGTGCTTGTTTTTTAGTTCCTACGAATAATGCAACGCCGCCGTCTTCAGCAACATTTTTCATGTAATCGTAAGCAGCATCTACTAATTTGACTGTTTTTTGTAAGTCAATGATGTAGATTCCGTTTCTTTCTGTGAAGATGTATTTCTTCATTTTTGGGTTCCAGCGACGAGTTTGGTGTCCAAAGTGTACGCCGGCTTCTAGTAATTGTTTCATAGAAATTACTGCCATGGGTTGTTTCCTCCAATTTGGTTTTTATTTGTTCCCTCTTTCCAGTTTTAAGCTCCCTTGTGAACTATATTTCTATAGCACCTCACAAAAAATATACTGAAAATGTGGATTTGATGTATTTTCCAGAAATCCTGAAAAATAACACCTTTGTTATTATACAACAGAACTTTTACAATTTCAACAAGTTTTCTATCTATTCTATAAAGTATTGATACTAAAAATTCTCGTAGGATGCTTCTTTAACCATCTATGCTTTATTTTTCTTCAGAAAATTTTAGTTGTCACAGCCTATTGCACACTCACTCAGATAGATGATACATTAAAATCCCAGCGGCAATCGCTACATTCAGCGATTCTGCAGATCCTTTAATTGGAATATAAATATTTTGGTCTGTCATCTCTAAAAACTCTGGTGAGACACCTCTTCCTTCGTTTCCCATAATTAATGCATAATCATTGGCCCTAACTATTGTCTTATACGAAACTGCCTCTGGATTTAGTTCCGTTCCATAAACTGGGATTTGCTTTTTTTTAAATTCATCAATAATTGCAGCTAATGGTTTCCGTATAACAGGCAAGTGGTAGTTACTTCCCTGCATCGCCCGAAGCACTTTGGTATTATAAATATCTGAACTTCCGTCACCTAAAACTACACCTGAAAGACCCGCAGCATCTGCTGTCCGAATCATCGTGCCTACATTGCCGGGATCCTGCACGTTATCTAATAGTAACCAACTTCCTGAAAACTGTATATTGTTCTCATATTTTGGCATCTCAACAATGGCAATCATCCCTTGTGGTGTTGGTAGCTCCGAAAGAACCGCCAAGACTTCATCAGATACATTGATAACTATTTCCTCTGGCTGTTGCTCTAGCCAAACAGACCATTCATTTTTTCCACGTTGATTGCAAAGTATCCAGTTGATTTGTTCATTCGCTTTAACTGCTTCTTCGATCAAATGAAATCCTTCGATAATATACTGTTTTTTTTCTTCCCTATACTTTTTCTTATGTAATTTTTTGAATTCCTTGATCATTACATTTTTTGTCGATAAAATTTCTTTCATTTCTACACCTCACCTTGTTATTATAGCATGATTTTTTTAATCAGACAGTCACGACTTACTTGCCAGAAGCTAAAAAAATCGATATCATGGATTTAATTAAAAGCGAGGTGGTCATCAATGAGAAAAGTTCGCATGAATGTACAAGGAAGAGTTCAAGGTGTTGGTTTTCGCTATATGACTAAAATGGTTGCGGATGAACTAGGAATTTGTGGAACGGTAAAAAATGAAGACGACGGTTCCGTTTCGATTGAATCTTTAGGTGAGGATGATTCTATGTCCAAATTCATCCAAAAAATCAAAGATTCTCCTAGCCCTGCGGGTCGTGTGACTTACGTAGACATTCAAGAAGACCCTTTGATTGAAGACTATACAAACTTCAAAGTGACAAACTGATTTAAAACAAGAAGAATCTTACTCAGCCTTGAGACGGATTCTTCTATTTTTTATTGAAAAAAAACGCTTTTTCAAGTATAGTTAACCTTGTGCAAATTTTTTAGAAAAGGACAGAATAAAATGAGAAAATTAAATAAGTGGCTACTGAGCTCTGGTCTATTTACTTTAGTACTATTTTTATCAGGATGTGTAAAGACAGGATCAGATGGTCAACCAACTGGTGAAGGGATCATCTATAATTTATTAGTGAAACCTATGAGCAGTGCCATTACATATCTTGTTGATAACTTCAATTGGAATTATGGCTGGGCAATCATTTTTATCACGATCATTGTTCGACTGATCATTATGCCACTGGGCTTGAACCAATCAAAAAAAAGCATGATTCAAACGGAAAAAATGCAAGCGATCAAGCCTCAAATTGATGCAGTTCAAGCAAAAGTCAAAGAAGCAACAACTCGTGAAGAACAAATGCAAGCTCAAGCTGAAATGCAACAAGTCTACAAAGAAAATAATATGAGTATGATGGGTGGCATCGGCTGTCTACCGTTATTGATTCAAATGCCAATCTTCTCTGCTTTATTTTTTGCTGCACGTTATACAAAAGGAATCGGCGATGCCTCGTTTTTCGGTGTCAACCTTGGACAACCAAGTATTATATTTGTTGTTTTAGCAGGTGTAGCCTATTTACTTCAAGGGTATCTTTCTACGATCGGTATTCCAGAAGAACAAAAGAAAACAATGAAATCAATGCTGATCGTATCACCATTAATGATCGTATTCATGTCAATCAGCTCTCCAGCTGGCGTAACCTTGTATTGGGTTGTTGGTGGGATTTTCAGCAGTATCCAAACATTGATCACAAATAAATTCTTAAAACCAAGGATTAAGGCTCAAGTAGCAGAAGAATTAAAACAAAATCCACCTAAACAAGTCGTTACACCTCGTAAAGATGTAACGCCAACAGCAGAAAAATCTATGCCAAAAGCATCAGTTCAAAAAAATGCTTCTAACAAAGGAAGAAATGCTGGGAAACAAAATAGAAAGTAACATAAAAATAAGAAGCCATGCAAAGTGAAGTTTGCATGGCTTCTTATTTTTATGGTTTGTTTGTTGAAATTCCGAAAATAAAGAGATCTACCACTTGAGCAATGCTCAACGCTGAACTATTTTGTTCTGTTTTTATATAAGGAGAAAGCGTATTAAGAAAATGCGCAGCTGCAACCTCAGATGATACGCCCATACGTAGTGAGAAATCACTTTCTTCAAATAGACTTAACAATGGTGCCTTATAAGACTGATTCCAGAGTGAAAATAATTTTACTTGGGTCTTTGTAGTCAACTTCGTTCTAAAATCATGCATCATCAAATCAAAATCGAAAGGATGTTGTGTTTTCAAACACTCCGCAAACTTTTGTAACTTACTAATTGTTTCAAGTTCTTGGTTGTCCACAATTTTAAGCAATTCCTCGTTTACATCATGTAATAAACTTTCGATCACTCCGACATAAACCGCTTCTTTATTTTTAAAATGATGGTATAAATTTGGCTGTGTCACTTCAGCCAACTGCGCGATTTGTCTTGTTGAAGTACTTTGATACCCATTATCCATGAACAGCCTTGTTGCGACTTGGATGATTTTAGCTCTTGTATTTGTCGTTTCGTTATCCATTTGCTTAGCCACCTATAGTTGATTTCATTATTATTTTAACAGAAGCAGACCAAGAAACCTATACTAGACGACACTCTTTTTTCTTTTAAAGAATAAAACCATTTCATAGATACAGATAATTGCCAAAATAACAAGGCAAATACTAACTGTCGTAATAATAACCGGATAAGCACCATTCCACCCATCTGCAGCTTGATGTTTGTTCAAAATCCCGTAATAAGCCCACAAAGTCGCTAAACCATAGGCGATATCATGATTACGAATAATTGTTATGCTAATAATCATTAAACCCATAATCAGTATGATGACCGTCCACAACACTTGATTATTTTGAAGAAACTTACTATTCTTATCCACTAAAAAGGCTGTTATATTTGCAATAGTTGCAATTGTGATCCAGCCAAAATAAACACTGAATGGTAATCTCAAAAATATCGAATCTTTTTTAGTCAATGTTGCATTTGCTAACATACGATTCATGTAAATCAACACAATCAGCAACGCCAACATGATCACAACTGACAAATCAATATACAGATACTGCCACGCCAATAACCAAACACTATTCAATATAGAAGAAACGATAAATAAATTTCTTAATTTTCTGCCGTTTTTCTGATCAGCTAAAATTGAGCGCTCTGCTGGTTTAAACCATTGATAAATAACAAATCCCCCAAGTAACAAATAAATCACTGACCAAATAGCAAACGTTAAACCTGCTGGTGCGAACAAATTAGGATAAGAATCAGAAACTTCTTTTGTTGTCATCCCATTTAGAGGCAATAAAACAGCCGCTGCATTTGTGCCAAGCATTACAACATAAATGATGGTTACTAGTAATTTTGACCATAAAGATTGAGTTGTATTCATCTTAATCTCCCCTTCATAATCCTTTTTTCCCAATAAACGGAATAAATTTAGGCGTTTTTTCTGCATAAGCAATAAAATCAGGGCGATCTTTGTATTTCTTTTCAAGCAAAGGAACACCCGATACAAATAAAAGCAACAATGTAATCGTCACAGGCCCTATAATTCCCCAGATATTTCGTGTCTCATTCAAACTTATAAGAAAAATCCCCCACCAACTTAATGCTTCACCAAAATAATTAGGGTGCCTTGTCGTTGACCACAACCCTGTTGTTAAAAGCTTTCCATGATTATCATTAGTCTTTTTAAATTTTGTCAATTGATAATCACCAATCGTTTCATATCCAAATCCAATCAGCCAAATCAAAATTCCCATGCCATTCCACCAATAAAAAGTATTGACTGAACTAGTCATTACAAAAAGAATCGGCATTGAAACAACAAGCAACAGTATACCTTGTAAGATAAAAACATTTAGATATGCTTTTAATTTCGCCCAATGTTTGCCCCAACGTTTCCGCATATTCACATAACGATAATCTTCCGGTTTGCCAATATTTCGTTTAGCTAAATGGAAAAACAAACGAAGCCCCCAAATAGTCACTAATACAAGAATAACTGTACTGACCGTTGTTTTTACAGGCATAACTAGATAGCCTGTAACTGCCACGAGAACAAACCCAATACCCCAAGCTAAATCAACGATAGAATTATTGTGAAGATATTGTGCTAGAAAAAATAACGCTGTAAAGTATACAAATAATACGCAACTAATCATCCAGATAATCATCTTGAATCCGTCCCTTCTCCTAATTCAACTGCTACAGCCACACTACCTTGGCCGGCGCTCATCGCTATAACAGTTGAAATATCAATAACATAACTTGGTTGAAATCCAAGTTGTTCTACTAATTTATCTTTCCATAATAAAGCTCTTTTTTCTGAATCTGCATGAACGACAGCATAACGCTGTATCCTGTTTTTTTTATGCATTTTTTTTAGGTGCTGAACAATTTTTCGTTCATTTCCTTCTAAACTAAAGGTAAAATTGCTCAGCTTTCCTTCCCCATCTTGGTTGAGGCTAACAATAGGCTTCAAATTAACTTTCTTTGCTATTTTCCCAACAGATTGAGGAATTCTTCCGGATTCTATCATGGGATTTAAATCATCAACGCTAACTAAGATTTTAAATTGGTTCCTTCTACTTCTAATTTTCCTTACTAACTCTTCAAAGCCTATTCCAGATTGAATCCATTCATTCGCCCTCATGATCAATAATCCTTGTGCGGCAGAATTTAGTTTAGAGTCAATAACTTCAATTTTAGTATTTGCCGCTCTTCTATGTTTTGCAGCTTCTTTCACAGTATGATATGTCCCGCTTAATTTTCCAGCAACGGTAATAACTAAAATCGACTCATATCTCGTTTCTAAAAATGAAAAAAGATTTTCTACAGTTTTTAATGTTGGTTGAGAACTAGTCGCTCGTTCGTTTTGTTTTTTAGTTAACTCAAAAAGCCGATTACTTTGGATCGTTATTTTGTCGATGTAGCTAGTCTTGTCAATCAATATGTTCATTGGTAGAACATGGATCTGGTTATTTAGCACATAATCCGCAGGTAAATCAGCGATCGAATCTGTCACTAAGGCAATTGGTGCCTTTTTTTGTGTATTTACTTCATATTGTAACAACATGTCATCTGCTTTTTGTTGAATCGGCTGACCTATAGCACTTAAATAGTTCAAAACTTGATCAGGGTGGTTAGAATGAATATGAATTCTAGCTTTCCCACGGTTCACAGCGATAATCAATGAATCCCCAAGCGTACTTAATTTTTCTTGGATTTCTTCTTTTGTTTGTGTCACCTGATCCAATAAAATTTCGGTACAATAACGATAGTTTGGCTCTGACGTATTTTCATGAAGTGACTCGGAAATGTCAATTTTTACAGAATGATTTGAACCAATTATTGATCTAGCCACTGCTTGTTTCGTTACAAAAGCTTGCGTGAAACCTTCAATGAACAAATAAAAGCCTTTCGCACCTGCGTCGACAACTTGATTTCTTTGTAATATCTTTAATTGTTTCGTTGTATTCTCCAGCGCTTGTCTAGCCTCCATAAGAGCATGTGGTAACAATTTTTCTAAACTATTCATTTGTTCACTTTCGTTAAGCGCTTCGGCCCACGATCGAATGACAGTGATGATTGTTCCTTCAACGGGGTTTTCAATTGCCTGATAGGCTTCACTGATTGCTAACTTTACACTCTTAATAAAGCTCTTAACAGAATTTTTTTCTTCTTGCAGCAATAGATTAGTATAAATACCATTGAAATATTGGGCAAAAATGATACCCGAATTTCCTCTAGCGCCTAACAAAGAAGCCTCAGCAATATTTTCAAATACATCAATGACTGAAGTTGACTCACTTTTGGATTCCTCAAGTATCGTCTCCATCAATGAAGCCAGATTACTTCCAGTATCGCCATCTGATACAGGAAAAACATTGATTTGATTCAACTCTTGCTTCTCATTTATCAGTTGAATGGCTCCTTGTTGAAATGCAAACTGCAACTCTTTGTAATCAATAGATTGACTCCCCATACATACCTCACCTCCAATTAAAATGCTGTGCAATAAAGACAGTAATACCACAAGTTGTTGCAGTAACAAAGCCACCCCATATTAAATCAATAACTGTTACGAGCGATGACCAATCTTTAATCGTAGCGAGATTTGTTAAATCATACGTCCCATAACATAACACGCCAAGAAAAGCGCCTGCTGAAATGGCATATAGAAGATTATCTTTTTCAATTGCAGGATAAACAACGAAAAATAGGATTCCAACCAGATATAATCCATAAAAAACGACTGCTGGAATAATTTTAGTTGGTCCTAGCAAGTCTCCTATATGATCTTGATACATTTTTTTTGCAATCAATAGTAACCAGATAAAATCCAACACAAGAAACGTAAAAGCCGCAATGCTAAATAATTTCATAAAGTGATTCATTTTATTTCCTCCTAATACAAAAATGGCACGACTGCCTTATCGATTGATAAGTTTATCGTACCACGTTAAACTTATTTATGAAAAAATTTTGCTTAAAAATTTACTTCTGAAATTTAATTTACAAATTTTGTAAATTAAACAGGATGAGACAAAACTCTTCGAGTTCTATCTCATCCTATTTTAAGTTTCTATTTTTATTTCACAATCAATAAATCAAGGCTAGCCAATGATAGGGACATTTTTGCAATTCGATTGAGTTCTTTCAAACGATTTGCCTTTACTTGTTCATCTTCTACCATCACCATTGTTTCTTCAAAATAAGCTTCAATCAACGGGCGTAAATTGACTAATGCTTGATAGTTTTCTGACATAGTATTTTCATTGAATTTTTCTTCAATTTCGTTTACCGCTTTATGCAGTGCTTTTTCCGCATTATTTTCAAATAAAGTTGTGTCGATTTGGTTTTCTTGACTTAGTAGTTCTCGACCTTTTTTAGCTAAATTAATCACTCGTGTCAACGCTTCGATCGAAGGTCTGAAATCCTCATCTAGCAAATGTTTTTTTAGAATAGTTGCTGCTGAAAATAGTTTAGCTAAGTCTTTTTGTTCAGAAGAAATCACAGCATCAATGACATCATGTCGTACATCTTTCGTCATCAATAACTGACGCAAGCGGGCTTTTACAAAATCAATGACTTCTTCTTGTCCTGTGGTCAATTGAATTCCGTACTTTTGGCTATCCGCATTTACAGCTGCATCGATTTCCATTTGAAGTTGAACTAACGGGAACTGCCAACCTTTATTTTCAATGATTCGGATTACACCGTATGTTTGACGACGTAATGCATACGGATCATTAGAACCGCTTGGAATCATTCCTACTGCAAAGAATGAAAAAACGCTATCTAGTTTATCTGCAATGGCTAAAACGGCACCTACCGCAGAAACAGGAAGTTCTCCTTCACTTGATGTCGGCAAATAATGTTCTCGAATCGCTTTGGCTACTGCCGGTTTTTCACCTTGTAGCAAAGCGTATTTTTCCCCCATTAGTCCTTGTAGTTCTGGAAACTCACCGACCATATTCGTCACTAGGTCAAATTTATAAATTTCAGAAGCACGCTTTAAATCAGTCAGTTCCTCTTCTGATAAACCGACTTCTTTACCAATGATTTGCCCAATAATACTTACGCGCTGCATTTTTTCATAAATTGTACCAATTTTTTCGTGGAACGTAACATTTTTTAGCTTGTTAACGCACTCATCAATTGATAATTTTTTATCTTCGTTGTAGAAAAATTCGGCATCTTCTAAACGAGCAATCAAGACTTTCTCATTTCCTTTGATTACATTTTCAATATGAACCTTGTCACCGTTTCTTACAGAAATAAAATGTGGTAATAACAAGCCTTGATCATTGCGTACATCAAAATAACGTTGATGTTCTTTCATTGAGGTAACCAACACTTCATCTGGAACAGAAAGATATTTTTCATCAAAAGCACCCACAAATGCAGTTGGATATTCAACTAAATTATTGACTTCTTCTAGCAACTTCTCATCCAACTCTAGCTTCCAATGTTTCTTTTCAGCTAACTGATTTGCTTGCTCAATGATCATTGCTTTTCTTTCATTAGGATCAACGATAACAAATTGTTCCTTCATTTTTTCTTCGTACTCACTTGAATGATCGAACGTTACGTCATCCCCCAAGAAACGATGACCGCGAGAGCTTTTTCCTGTTGCTACATCTAAAACAGTAAACGGAATCACTTCGTCATCTAATAAAGCCACAATCCAATGAATTGGACGAATATATTCAAAATCATAATCCGCCCAGTGCATCGTAACCGGGAAAGTCAAGCTTGTAATAACATCTTTTAAGCCCGATAATACATCGATTGTTTTTTGACCTTGGTTATGTTTTGTTACATAAACATATTCTACACCATTTAATTCTTTAAAAGTAATTGCCTCCGTAGTTAGACCTTGACCTCTAACAAACCCTTGCGCTGCTTTACTCCAATTTCCGTCAGCATCTTGAGCAATTTTTTTAGCTGGCCCTTTAATTTCCTCTTGTGTATCTTCTTGTTGTTCTGGTAATTGCGTCACTCGAACAGCCAAACGACGAGGTGTAGAGAAACTTTGAACAGTCTCATACGTTAATTTATTTTCGTCTAAAAATGCTACTATTTTGCTTTCCAATTGTAAACGACTTGGGCTGACAATATGAGCTGGCATTTCTTCCAAGCCAATTTCAAGTAATAGGTCTTTTGCCATGTTATTTTGCCTCCTTAGTAGTTTGAGTGTCTTTGTTTAGTAGTGGAAAGCCTAGCTTTTCCCGTTCTGCGACAAAAATTTTCGCTACTGCTTTTGCCATATTTCTGATACGAGCTAAATACCCTGCGCGTTCCGTTACAGATACCGCACCACGAGCATCTAACAAGTTAAATGTATGACTACATTTCAAAATATAATCATAGGCAGGATGAACTAAACTCTCGTCGATACAACGTTTAGCTTCTCTTTCGAATTTATCAAAGTTTTCTAAAAGCATTTCTTGATTGCTGATCTCAAACGAATATTTAGAATGTTCGTATTCTGGTTGATTGAAAATTTCACCGTATTTAACACCTTGTGTCCATTCTAGATCATAAACACTTTCTACCTCTTGAATATAAGAAGCCAGACGTTCGATTCCATAAGTAATCTCTGAAGTGACCGGGTGACAAGCCAGTCCACCTACTTGTTGGAAATACGTAAACTGTGTAATTTCCATGCCATCAAGCCAAACTTCCCAACCGAGACCTGCACATCCCATCGAAGGATTTTCCCAGTTATCTTCAACAAAACGAATATCATGCGCTAAAGGATCGATTCCTAATAGTTCTAAACTTTCCAAGTACAATTCCTGAATATTTTCAGGAGATGGTTTCATCACCACTTGAAATTGGTGATGTTGATACAAACGATTTGGGTTCTCTCCATATCGTCCGTCAGCTGGTCTTCTTGAGGGCTCTACATACGCGGCATTCCAAGGCTCAGGTCCAATTGCTCGTAGAAAAGTATACGGACTCATTGTCCCTGCCCCTTTCTCCGTATCATAAGCTTGCATCAGCATACAACCATTAGATGACCAAAATTTTTGTAAGGTTAAAATCATTTCTTGTACAGTAAGTTTCTTTTCCATTGAAATCCTCCTAAATTTAAAAGTGTAACAGACTCGTTATGCTCTGATTGAAAAATAGGAAACTAAGATTGAGGTGCTCTTTGCCTCACTCTTAGTTTATCTTTTTTCCGAAGAGCAAGTCGGTGGAACTAGATAACATAAAAGTGTAATCGACTCGTTATGCTCTGATTGAAAAATAGGAAACTAAGATTGAGGTGTTCTTTGCCTCACTCTTAGTTTATCTTTTTTCCAAAGAGCAAGTCGATGGAACTAGATAACATAAAAGTGTAATCGACTCGTTATGCTCTGATTGAAAAATAGGAAACTAAGATTGAGGTGTTCTTTGCCTCACTCTTAGTTTATCTTTTTTCCAAAGAGCAAGTCGATGGAACTAGATAACATAAAAGTGTAACAGACTCGTTATGCTCTGACAGGGTGATAGACATATAAAATCAATTATTTTTTTACAACGCTGTAACAACTGGATAAAACTCTATTACTTCACCTGGAACAACAGTAACTTCAACTCTCGTTGTCGGAATCAATTCAGAATTGATTTTATAGACCTTTTCACTAGGAACCGTCTCGAATTCTTCAATGATCTTATCGTCATTGTTCTTTATCTGAACCAACAACTTAACAAGTGATAAAACTTTTAACTTGTTCTGCGAAAAATCAGCTGGTAGAAATGTTGTAGCGAATTGCATGCTGCATCTCCTTTCGATGATGTAAAAAATTACAATAGAGTGATATCCTTACTGCCCCTATCTAAGAAGTTCTTGATCAGGATTTACGAGAAAACAAAAAGTCCCTATGCCTCTTAGAGACATAGGGACGAATAATCGCGGTTCCACCCTACTTCCGATAGTAATTATCGGCAGCTTTGTTAAAATATACTCAAAAGCGCCCTTCAAAAGTTATCTGTATCTGGCTTACACTCTCCCAGACTCGCTATTACAGCTGTTCTTTTTACTCTTCTTTTTCAACGTATTTATTTAATTACTCTTTATGATAATCTTTGATCGAAGAGTTGTCAAATTATTTTTTACGATTCAAACAGTTTTTGAAAAAATTGCTCTTTTCTTTCAAAAATCATTGCCCACTCTTGATAGATTTTGGTTTCTTGTAGTGTACGTTTAATAATTTTTCCTTCTGTAAATTCATAGATTCTAGCATTTGGAAAAAATAACAGGACAGGCGAATGGGTAGCAATCACAAATTGCGAATCATCCTCTACCAACTCATGCATCAAAACCATCAGTTGTAATTGTGTGCTAAGAGACAAACCAGTCTCAGGCTCATCCAGTAGATAAAATCCTTGTCCAAAAAAACGAGTTGCTACTAGCTCATAAAATGATTCTCCTCTTGAGTAGGTATGCAGATCTCTTGTGAAAACACCCGCTCCTTGATCAATCATTTCAATATCAGTCATTAAGTTGTAGTAGGATTCTGCCCGATAAAAATAGCTATCTTTAGGATAACTCGGATATCTTATTGGTCGACTTGCCTCAACTAGTGAAGTCTGTTCTTTATAAGAAACAAAAAAATTATTTTTTGAGCCGCCTTCAAGATTCAAGTCCATCAATCCTGCAATCGTTTCTATTATAGTTGATTTTCCAGAACCATTTTCGCCAATCAAAAACGTAACTGGCCTTTCAAAAAGAAGTTGGTCTAAATCACTTAAAATGGGTAAACTAAATGGAAACTGCGATGTATTTACTACTTTTTCATACTTCATTCCTTTAAGATATAGTTTTGTCATCTTCCTCACCCTTTTTTTCCCGTTTAGGTAACTTTAAGGTTTCTTCCCAACTTTTCATTTGGTCGATGAACTTCTTACTTTTTAAGTTTATCCCAACATATTCATCGTACAATTCATCAATCGTTGTTCTGATAGCCACTTTAGTCTCCGTTTTAACATTAATATCTTGAACTTTGTCATACGAAATGGCTGAAAAAAGACGAATAAAATGAATAGCTCTAGGATCGGCATGATACCGGCGATCATCAAGATGCCAATGTCTTTCACATAACACCCCGCTATATTTTGATGAATAATCAAATTTCCCTCGAGTTTCTTGACATGCGCTACAATGTCGCCACTCTGGAGTAATACCAAAACGGCTTAATAGTTGGATTTCAAAAATATTCGTAATGATCTCTGGATCCTTATTCTCATTCAATAACTTTAATGCTTGTTGTACAAAATAATATAAATTAGGATCGTACGTTCGATCTTCGATGGCGGCATCAACTAAATTCAAAATGTACGTTGCATAGGCATTCACAAAAATATCTTCCTGAATGAGGCGAAGTGATGAAACCTCTTTACTTCCATTTAAAAAAGACAGTCCTTCTTCTCTAAAATCTCCAATATATACAGCTTCTGTGAAAGGCAAAATAGCAGGACCAATCGGATTATTTTTACGATGCGCCCCTTTAACAAAAAACATCAATTTACCAAAAGATTCCGTAAAAATTTTGACTAGTTTATCTTTTTCTTTGTAGTCCTTGGTAAATAAAATAATTCCTTTCGTTTCTCCTAAGGTCATATTTTCGCCTCCTATGTATTCTAGTCTATTTTAGCAGAGATACAAGCAAAAGAACAATTCCGCAATAATACAGAATTGTTCTTCGTTTCTTACTAATAATCGTCTTTACGATATCCAAAATCTTGTAAATGAACTTTTTTGTCGCGCCAGTCTTTTTGCACTTTTACCCAAAGTTCTAAATAAACTTTATCATCAAGTAAATGTTCAATATCTTGTCTGGCTTTGGTTCCAATTTGTTTAAGCATCTTGCCGCCCTTACCAATAATGATTCCTTTTTGGCTATCACGCTCAACGATGATCGTTGCTTGAATACGTACTTTATCATTCTCATCCCGTTTCATCGAATCTACCACAACTGCAACGGAATGAGGAATCTCATCTCTTGTAAGCAATAATACTTTTTCACGAACCAATTCAGAAACAATAAAATATTCAGGGTGATCCGTCACTTGATCATCTGGAAAATACTGTGGGCCTTCAGGCATTTGATCTACTAAAACATCCATCAAACGATCTACATTATTCCCTTCAGTAGCTGAGATTGGCACAACTTCTGCAAATTCCATTTGGCTTGCGTAGTCTTCAATAATTCCCAAAAGTTGATCAGGATGAACCGTATCGATTTTATTGATTACAAGATAGACTGGGCTCGTCATTGTTTTAAGACGTTCGATGATAAAGTCATCACCTTTTCCTCTTTTTTGATCCGCACTAATCATAAATAACGTTGCATCCACTTCACGTAAAGCACTATAAGCTGTTTCAACCATAAAATCACCTAAACGATGTTTTGGCTTGTGAATTCCTGGTGTATCAATAAAAACGATTTGCGCTTCTGGAACTGTATAAATTCCTTGTATCTTGTTTCTAGTGGTTTGTGCTTTATCACTCATAATTGCAATTTTTTGTCCGACAATTCGGTTCAATAAAGTAGATTTACCAACATTTGGTCTTCCTACAATCGCTACAAATCCGGATTTGTGTATATCTGTCATTGTTTTTCTCCTCTATAAAAAATCTTGTATTATCTGCCAAATTTTTGGGACAAACAACAGTACTCCAACAACCACAGCAAATCCTGATGTTAAAAGAACTGCGCCTGCAGCCATATCTTTGATTTTTTTACCGATTGGATGAAAATGGAAATCCGTTACCATGTCGACTACATTTTCAAACACTGTATTAATTATCTCCATCACTAATACAAGAAAGATTGCAAGCAACAACCACAACCATTCTGAGATTGCTAATCGTAAAATAATGCCCACAATAATTGTCGCCCCCCCCATTAAAACATGGGTTCGCATGTTACGTTCTTCCTTAAATACTGTTTTGATTCCTTGGAGAGCAAACTCCAACGAGGCTATAAAATGTTTATTCTTCGCTGTCCGTTTATCTTTTGAGTCCATAGGCATCTAAGATCTCTTTCTGTAAACCAAACATTTCTTTCTCATCATCAGGTTCCATATGATCATAGCCGTTTAAATGTAAAAAACCGTGCACAGCCAAAAATCCTAATTCGCGTTCAAAAGAATGACCATATTCTGCTGCTTGTTCTGCCGCTCGTTCAGTCGATATCATGATATCCCCAAGGTTTCTTGGAAAAGCTTCATCTGCATCTTCAAAAATAATCGGCAACTCATCTTCGCCTTCTTCTTCCAATGCAAAACTGATAACATCTGTAGGTACATCTTTTCCACGATAATCTCTATTTATCACCTGAATACCTGCATTATCCATAAAAGACACGGACATTTCAGTATCTTCAGATATTTTCAGAAAATCAGCTGCAAACTGCAGCAGACTTTCTACTTCTTCTAAATTTTCTTTAGATAAATTATTTGTTTCATCAATGAATGAAATATCCATTAGTCATCTCTCTTTTCTTGTTCATCTTTCATTTCTTCTGCTTCGGATTTCATTTTTGGATACTTGATTCTAGAATGGAATGTGCTACATAAGCCATTGACTAGAGACTTCTCGATGATCCGAATTTCTTTCATTGTTAAACCGCAATCATCCAGTTGTCCATCTGAAATTCGATCTTGAATAACATTATGAACAAAGGCTTGGATTTTCTCGTTTGTCGGATGATCCATCGCACGAACAGCCGCTTCACAAGTGTCAGCAATACTAACAATCCCTGCTTCTCTGGTTTGAGGCTTAGGACCTGGGTATCTGAAATCAACTTCAGAAATATCTGGATTTCGTTCTTTTGCTTTCACATAGAAAAACTTCATTAACGTCGTTCCATGATGTTGACGGCAAATATCAATCACCATTTCAGGCATATGATAGTCTTCCAATATTTTAGCACCGTCAATAACATGTCCAAAAATAATTTGTTTGCTATCTTCAGGTAATAAGAAATTATGTGGATTCTCAGCTCCCGCTGGTAAATTTTCAACAAAGAAATTTGCATGCTTGATTTTACCAATATCATGATAATAACAAGCAACTCTTGTTAATAAAGAACGACCACCGATTTCAGCCACAGCATTTGCACTTAGACTCGCCACCATCATACTATGATGGTACGTTCCAGGCGCTTCTTCAAGTAGTTGTTTTAACAACGGATGGTTTGGATTACTGAGTTCATTTAATACAATCACACTGTCATCAGTGACAAGTAATTCTATATACGGATGGAGACCCATTGTAGCAAGGAAAGATAAGACTGTTCCAGCTAATGCACAAATCATCATTGTCCATGATTTACCATCAAAGAAACTCATCCCTTGATAAATCATCAAAATAAAATCTAAGCAAACTGGAAAGATAATCACCCAAAATACAGCAACTAATCCTTGCTCGCCAATACGAGTGCGTTTGACTACTGTTGCCAATAGCCCTGAAAACATATAGCTCACTAGAATGATTGTCAAAGAGTTCGTTCCAATAGAATTATAAAACACAAAAAGTGAAAAAATCACTTGAAAAACAGCCGCTAAAACTCCGGCTCTTCTACTAACAAAATAATTTAGTACCAGAGGCGTAAATGCTGCTGGAAAAAATAATGAGATATACATCATCTGTTCAGTTTGGAAAATCTGGAAAAATTTCATCAGGACGACACTTAAAGACATCGCGCCTACGTAAAATAAAATGAAGTGTCTGCGCTTGCCTTCTTCTGTCACTTGTTTCGTGAAAAACAACAACACTAAAACCTGCATCACGATTGCCAAACCTAATGCAGCCATTGGAAATAGCGAAGTGCTTTGGTTTGTCATACCTAATAGTTCAAGCTTTTCCATCGCTTTACTGTCGATTTGAGTTCCCTCACGAACGATGATCTCCCCTTGATAGATCATTGCAGGTGGAACAGCATCCATAGCATTTTGACGCATTTCTTTAGTCTTTTTATCATTAGCAAAATCATTTGCTACAATACCTTCATTTACAATATAGCGAATTTCTTGCTGCATCGTGCTTGTGACATCAAGAAATTGAATCTTCTCGATCGCACTCTGACGAATATTATCTAAATCCGCTTCGCGAACATGATCTTTCATCTTATCGTCAATGATTTTTAAACTTTCAGTCTTTACTTGCTGAATCTGACTTGCATCCAAGGAAAATATATTTTGGTAAAATACATTGGGAAATTTTTGATAAAAAGTAACTTCATCTTGGTCCAACGATTCAAATTGAGCTTTTAAATTGGCCACTCTTTCTTCAATAGTTGGTTTTGGAATCGTTTCGTCTTTTTTAGCCTTCGCTTTTTTTTCTTCGTACTCTTTGTCAGTCTTTTCATTTGCAGTAATAATCAGTTTAAATAGTTTTTCAATTCGCTTGTGCTGAACATCAGCCGTTTCTTCCTGATAGATATATTCAGGAGTGACCGCTTCAGCCGCCAGTTTTTTCTTTTGTGCTGTTTCATACGTATTTTCAACGTTTTTATTTGCTCGAATAGTATTTTCAGCTAATTGTCCTTCTTTTATCTCTACCTTTTTTTGATGGACACTACCGAACATAATAATGAATAAAAAGCATGAAAAAACAAGTAAAAGTATAGGAATATACGCTTTCCCTAGTTTATCGCGTAATTTTAATAACGAGTATTTCAACGGAATTTTCACTCCTTTCCGCGGTTCTAAATCTATTTTTGACTTTCTTTTTCATATGCTCGAATGATTTGAGCAACTACTGGATGTCTTACAACATCACTAGCATCAAAATGAACAAAAGCAATTTTGTCAATCGATTGTAACGTCTTTTCTGCATGAATCAAACCGCTGGCTACGCCTTTAGGCAAATCGATTTGACTTGTGTCGCCATTGACAATCATTCTTGAGTTAAAACCGAGCCTTGTCAAAAACATTTTCATTTGAGCCACGGTTGTATTTTGTGCTTCATCGAGGATAACGAAAGCATCATCCAGAGTTCGTCCCCTCATGTAAGCTAATGGTGCGATCTCAATCACTCCACGTTCCATTAAACGGTTGGTATGATCCATACCAAAAACTTGATATAACGCATCATAGACTGGTCGTAGATATGGATCGACTTTTTCTTTTAGATCCCCTGGCAAAAAACCTAAACTCTCTCCAGCTTCAACAGCAGGACGAGTCAAAATGATTTTTTGAACTTCTCCTTTTTTTAGCGCTGAAACAGCCATTACTACTGCTAAAAAAGTTTTCCCTGTTCCAGCAGGGCCAATCCCAAAGATAATGTCGCGCTTGCGTACCGCATCAATATATCTCTTTTGACCAATGTTCTTGATTCTGATTGCTCTACCATGATGATCTTTGAGAATCTCTTCTTCATACATTGTTACAAAGCTCTCTAAATCACCGCTTCTTGCCATTTTCAAAGCGGACACAACATCAGGCGTACTAATTTTGATTCCCCGTTGAATCAACACTTGTAATGTACGTAGAACAGATGCAATCAATTGAACTTCTGACTCTTCGCCCAACAATTGAATCGTCTCACCACGAGTGTTGATCGTTACAGCAGTATTTTCTTCTAAAAATTTTATATGTTTGTCATGGGTTCCTAAAAGCATACTCACATCATCAGAATCATTTAATTTCAATTCTAACGATATTGATTGATTCTCTGTCAAAAAACGCCCATCTCCTTTATTTTTTCATTCCATACAATCATACCATAATATTTATTTATTAAAAAGAGAGCGAGTCAAAACTAACGGATCATTCTATTTAATTCATAAAATCTTAACTCCTTGTTTTTCTATTACCGCCTCTATTTATTTTCTAAAACAAAAAAACCAACGGATTTCCGTTGGTTTTTCGTTTTGACTAATTCTCTTGTAGTAATTCTTTTACAATTGCATTGACCTGATTGCCGTCTGCTTTCCCTTTGACTTCAGGCATAACAGCACTCATCACTTTACCAAATTCTTTTGGCGAAGATGCACCGGTCTGATCAATTGCCGTCAGAACAATCTGACGAATTTCTTCTTCAGAAAGTTGTTTTGGCATATATTTTTCAACAATTGTGATTTCGATTTTTACTTTGTCAGCAAGATCGTCACGTCCCGCTTTTTCAAACTCTGATAAAGAGTCTCTGCGTTGTTTCATCTCGCGAGATAAAACTGTTAACTCTTCTTCTCCGTCCAAATCACGGCTAGTTTTAATCTGCTCATTTTGAATGGCTGCTTTCAACATACGAAGTACAGATAAAGTATCTTTATCCTTTGACTTCATTGCTGTTTTGATGTCGTCATTCAATGTTGTTAGTAATGACATACAACCCACTCCAATTCATCGAAAACTAGAATTTTTTACGTTTTCTAGCTGCTTCAGATTTTTTCTTACGCTTTACACTTGGTTTTTCGTAGAATTCACGTTTACGAGATTCTTGTAAAGTACCCGCTTTTGAAACGGAACGTTTGAAGCGACGAAGAGCATCGTCAAGAGATTCGTTTTTACGAACGACAGTTTTTGACATGTTAATTCCCTCCCTCCGAGCTTAAAAAGTAACCGTTTTTTATATTTATGAATTATTCAACATAAATAAAATACCGTTCTTTTTACATTATATCGAATGGTTATTTTAACGTCAACCTTTGTATTGAAAAAATGCATAAAAAAGTGCCAAAATGAGTAAAGTTTTACACACATATGCAATATTCATGATTTTTTCTAAAAAAAACGATCATTTACACTCCTCACATCGACCAAAAATTTCAAATCGATGTCCTTCTATTTCACATCCGCTTAATTGTTCTTTAAAAAAATCCATCGGACACATATGAATTTCTTTTGTTTTCCCGCAAACGGTACATATAAAATGATGATGATGCCCTACTTCTTGACAACAGTGAAAACGAAATTTTTTTTCTCCATTTAAATCAGTTGTTTCCAATAAGTCCAACGTTTCAAAATCATGTAAATTTCGATAAATGGTATCGTAACTTACTCCCTTATATTCTTGGTTCATAAACTCATAAACTTCTCTTGCTGATATATAGCGATTTCTTCTGATCAAATAGGTGATCATCGCTTCTCTTTTTTTTGTATATTTCAATCCATGTTCTTTCATCACTGCAAGTGATTGTTCTACTTTGGAATTTGATTGCTTCATTTTTTAACCTCCACTTCTTAAATCAGAATCATTACGAATAAGATTTATGAAGGTATGGTATAATAAATTTATAAAAAAAGCAAGAGAGGAATCATATTATGACGACAAATGAACCAAAAAAATGTGTGACGATTTTTGTTATTTCCGACTCAGCAGGTGAAACTGCTTCAAAATTAGCTGCAGCTTCCATGGCTCAATACCCTACTGTGGATTTTTCATTATTTAGACGAACATTCGCTAAAGAAGAAGATAAACTTAGAAAAGCACTAGAAGATGCAAAACGAGAAAATGCTATGGTTTTACATACAATCGTTAATGAGCGACTAGTAAAAATTGCAAATGATTTTTTTGAAGAACACAATTTATATCATTTTGATATACTAACACCTCCAGTAGCGGAAATTGAGCGATTAACCGGAATCGCTCCTACTAGAGAAGCGGGGGCCCTTCATCATCTGAATGAAAATTATTTTAAACGGATCGAAGCAATGGAATTTGCTGTGAAATATGACGATGGTAAAGATCCCAGAGGGTTCTTAGAAGCCGATGTACTGTTACTTGGTGTTTCTAGAACATCCAAGACACCACTTAGCTTATTTTTAGCAAATAAAAATTTGAAAGTTGCGAATTTGCCTTTGATTCCAGAAGCTCATTTGCCTAAACAATTATGGGAAACAAATCCTAAAAAAATCGTAGGATTGACGAATGATCCAGATATCTTGAACGGGATTCGAAAAGAACGCATGAGAACGTACGGATTGCCTGCAGATACATCTTACTCAGATATTGAAAAAATTAGAAAAGAACTAGCTTTTGCTAACGATTTATATGAAAAATTGGGTTGTGTTGTTATTAATGTGGCTTCCTTATCGATTGAAGAGACCGCTTCGATGATTTTAAATGCTTTGAATTTAGAAGACCATAGCTACTACGCAACAGAATCACCTGAAGCTTAATCACAAAAAAACTAAGAACAGTGAGATTGTTTTCTCTAAACTGTTCTTAGTTTTTTTAAAATACTTGAATCCCTTCTTGATCTATCGACAGCACATTGATAGTAGCTGGCAGGGATAATTTTTCTAATTTCTGAACCATTTGATCTGTTTTTTCTTCTGGAGATAAAATCAAAACGGTCGGTCCTGCTCCGCTTAAAAATGCTCCATAAGCTCCAACTTCATGACCAATTGCTCGAATTTGGTCTAAATGCGGAACTAACTTTTTTCGGTAAGCTTCATGCCAACGATCTTTTTCCATCATTAACCCAGCCAATGGTAAGTTGCCATTCAAAATCGCAGCAATCATTACATTTGCGATTGAGCTTGCTTGTACTGCTTCTTTATAAGGGATAGAAGTTGGCAAGACACTGCGACTTTCAGACGTCAATAGATGCACATTAGGAATATAAGCGATCACATCACACATTGGAAAATGATGCTTAACAGAGTAGACTTCACCATCAACGTAACTTGCTACAACAAAATCACCACAAATGGCAGGCGCTACATTATCAGGGTGCCCCTCCATCTCAGTGGCTATCTGTACCTTTTGTTTTTGAGATAAGTTCAAATTCCCTAAACGATTAGCAAGTTCAATCCCACCGACGATTACGCTAGAGCTACTGCCCAAACCTCGAGCTAAAGGAATATCTGACGTCATTTTCAACACTTTTGGTGAAAGATCAGGGGCTATTTTTAGTGCTGTCTGAATCAATAAATTCGTTGCATCACTTGGGATATCAGAGCCTAGTGTATGCACAATCTTCCACTCTTCAGCATTCTCCAATACTTCGATATTAAGATACTGTGACAAAGCAATACCACAGGAATCAAAACCCGGACCTAGATTTGCACTGGTTGCGGGGATTCTTATTTTCATAGTTCTGACACTCCATTACGTAAATGCATCCGCATTTCTTCTAAGTCACTCATTTTAGAGATTTTCACATCCGTCGCATTGATTGCAGTATCAGGGTCTTTTAGACCATTTCCAGTGAAAACAGCCACTACTGTCTCACCTTGTTTGATTTTCCCATTTTTAACATGTTGAATTACCCCAGCTAAAGAGGCTGCTGATCCAGGTTCAATAAACACACCATCTTGTGCAGCGACTTTGCGGTAAGCATTTAGTATTTCTTCATCTGTCACAGAATCAATATGCCCTTTAGACTCATCACGAGCAGCTTCGGCTAATTTCCAACTTGCTGGATTTCCGATACGGATCGCTGTAGCAATTGTTTCAGGTTGTTCGATTACTTCACCTTTGACGATAGCAGCAGCTCCTTCAGCTTCAAATCCATGCATTCTCGGTAAAAGTGTGCCTTTTTTGTCATGCCATTCTTTGAATCCTTTCCAATACGCTGAGATATTCCCTGCGTTTCCAACTGGTATAGCTAATACATCAGGCGCTTGCCCAAGTTGCTCGCAAACTTCAAAAGCGGCTGTTTTTTGACCTTCTAAACGATAAGGATTTACAGAATTCACTAATGCTACGGCTTCTGTTTTGGCGATATCTCGCACAGCTTTTAGCGCTTCATCGAAATTTCCTGGAATCGAGATGATGTCTGCTCCATAAATGATTGCTTGCGCTAGTTTACCCATTGCGATTTTTCCATCTGGAATCACAACATATGCTTTGATCCCCGCTCTTGTGGCATACGCTGCTGCTGCCGCGCTTGTATTTCCAGTTGAGGCACAAACAATTGCTTTGGCACCTTCCTCAACGGCTTTAGCAACAGCCATAACCATTCCTCGATCTTTAAATGAGCCTGTTGGGTTCAGTCCTTCGTATTTACCACATAAATTGATTCCTAGTTCTTTTGATAGACTGTGCAATGGAATCAAGGGAGTATTTCCTTCTGCTAATGAAATCATTGGCGTTTTATCCGTAACTGGTAGGTATTCCTTGTATTGTTTGATTAGTCCTTCGTACATGTTTTAGTCCTCCAATACTTTAAATGTATTTAATAATTCAAATTCGTCTGTTGTTTCGATCTCTTTTGTCACTTGTTTCATTTGCTCTTTTGTAATGGTATGTGTGATTGCAACGATTCTGGCTCTAGTACCATCAGATTTCTGCTGAACTAATTGATCAAAGCTAACATTTGCTTCTGTCATTATCTGTGTCAATTTCAAAATTTGACCGCGACGATCAGGAACTTCAATTGAGAAATAATATTTTCCAGAAACTGATTGATCTGATGCCAATTTCGTGTCGTGTTGGTAGGCGTTGAACATATGTCCAGTTGTGCCTAAACGAATATTTTTAGCAATCGTGATAATATCACTGACTACACTTGTTGCAGTTGGTTTGGCACCAGCTCCTGGGCCGTAATACATTGACTCACCAACACCTGAACTTTCAATGAATACAGCATTGAATTCGTTACGAACTGATGCAATCGGATGAGATTTCGCCACAAGCATTGGTCCAACTTCGACAGCGATACTCCCCTCTTGATTTTCAGAGGAACCTATCAACTTGACTTCATAGCCTAATTGAGCAGCCATTTCAACATCATCCAAAGACAAACCACGAATACCACGTGTATCGACCTGATCTAGTCTAATATTCATCCCGAAAGCAAACTGACTTAAAATCACCATCTTATACGCTGCATCAATACCATCGACATCATTCGTCGGATCAGACTCAGCAAATCCTAATTGTTGTGCTTCACTTAATGCTTGCTCATAGGATTTCTTCTCAGAAACCATTTGTGTCAGCATATAGTTCGTCGTTCCATTTACGATCCCTAACACTTTTTGGATATTATCAGCAGCTAAACTATTGGCAATCGTTCGTAAAATAGGGATACCGCCTGCAACACTTGCTTCATAATATAAATCACAATGATTTTGTTGAGCTAGAGCAACTAATTCACTACCATGTTGTGCTAAAAGATCTTTATTGGCAGTGACGATATGCTTACCATTTTCTAGTGCTTTGGTAATGAAGGTTTTTGCTGGTTCTACTTTTCCTATCAATTCCACAATTATTTTGATTTCATCATCATCAATGATATCCTCAATGTTTGTTGTGAGTTGAATATCAAATTTCTCGGCCAGGTTTCTTTTTTCTTCTTCATCACGTACTAACGCTTTTGAAATTGTCACTTCCATCCCTGTCACTTGTGAAATTTTTTCCTGATGTTCTTGTAAAATTGTTGGTACACCAGATCCGACTGTACCAAGTCCAAGCAAACCAATTTTCAGTTTTTCCTTCATTCTTCTTCCTCCAACTATAAAATTAGAAACATTTCATTTTCTTCTAATAAAACATGTTTCTAGTATACCCAACTGACGTAAAAAAAACTACCCTTTTCTTTGAATTTCCCATGGGAATCCTAGAAAAGGTGAGTTATTGGTGTTTGATATGTTCAAATGTCTGATTAAGAATATCGATAACATGATGATCATCTAATGTATAGTAGATTGTTTTGCCTTCACGTCTAGATCTTACCACGTGACTATCTCGTAATAATTTCAATTGATGGGAGACAGCAGATTGTTCCATCGAAAGTTTTTCTCCAATCGCTGTTACGTTTAATTCTCCTTGCTTCAACAAAAGTAAAATTCGTAACCTTGTTGGATCACTCAACACTTTATATAACTGACTTACTTTTTGAATCTCATCTATTTCTTTCATCGCTGAGCTTCCTTTCATCATTTCCTCTTGCTTATTATAGCAAACTTTTTTCAAAAGAGGTCAGATTTTTTCTTTCGTTTTTAATAAAAAAAGACAACTAGGGCAAAAGAATGTCCCACTTGTCTTTCATAGTTTATTCCATTTAGCTATTCGCTTGTTTAACTGCATCAATTACAGCATATCTAAATCCATTTTTCTCCAGAGCCGTAACTCCTTTGATCGTACTACCACCAGGAGATGTTACTCCGTCTTTTAATTCTCCAGGATGTTTTTTCGTTTCAATCGCTAGTTTTGCCGACCCTAACATCATCTGAGCGATAATTTCGTAAGAAAGAGCACGAGGCATGCCCTCTAACACTGCGCCATCTGCTAAAGCTTCCATAAATATATCAACAAATGCTGGGCTACAACCTGCAACAGTACCAAATGTACCTAAAAGATTTTCGCTAACTTCTTCGACTTTTCCTAACGACTCCAATATACGAACTGCTTCATTCTTTGACGCAACAGGCATCTCATTTGCAAAAACAGCACCAATCATTCCAGCATTGACACTAACAGGTGTATTGGGAATAGCATGGACAACGTGAACTTCTTTTCCTAACACAGCTTGTGCCTCTTCCACTGTATGTCCTGTCGCAACGGAAATAAGAATGGTATCTTTTGACATATGCGGAGCTGCTTGTTTTAAAATCTCTAAAACGATTTTAGCTCCTGTAGCAATAAAAATAACTTGGCAATTTTCTAAGGCTTCATATTCTTTGATCAACTGAAAGCCAAATTTTTCTTGAAGTAATTCAGCAGTGCCACTTGAGCCACCTTTTACAAATAAATTTTCAGTTGTCACAACTTCCGCTTTTAAAAGCCCTTCAATCATCGCACTGCCCATATGACCAGCGCCAATAAAACCAATATTCATATCTATCACTCCTTCTATTTTTTTACAAATGAAGAGACTGAAACAAACTTTCAGTCAAGTTTTTCCAGTCCCGATCATGTTATTTTGTTAACGCATTGACTGCTTGTTCAAAATTCTTGATTTTCTGATCTGCCTCTTCTTGAGAAGTAGCTTTTGTTGCTAAATAAAACTTGATCTTAGGTTCAGTTCCAGATGGACGAATTGCGATCCAGCTACCGTCTTCCAAAAAGTATTTTAGCACATCTGATGGAGGGGTTGTTAATGTTTCGACTTTCCCATCAGCTGATGTACGAGTTAATTCTTTGAAATCTTCTGTTTGCGTTACTTTGATATCAGCAAATGAAACGGGTGCTTCTTCACGGAATTTTGTCATTAAGGCTTTGATTTTTTCGCTACCTTCAATTCCACTCAATGTTACAGAAATTGTTTTTTCTTCAAAATAACCGTACTCTTTAAAAATATCTTGCAAGCCGTCGTATAAAGTTTTTCCTTGCTTCTTGTAAAACGCTGCAACTTCCGCTAATAAAACAAGTGCTTGGATCGCATCTTTATCTCGAACGAAGGCTTTTACTAAATAACCATAACTTTCTTCAAACCCAAACATAAATGTTTGAGAATGGTCCTCTTCATATTGTTCGATTTTTTCTGCAATAAATTTAAATCCTGTCAAAACATCTACCATTTTGGTTTGATATTTCGCTGTGATCGCCGTAGCTAATTCGCTAGATACGATCGATTTCAAGACAACTGCGTTTTCTGGTAGTGTCCCCGCCTGTTTGTGCGCTTCTAAAATATATTGAATCATGATCGATCCTAATTGGTTACCAGTCAATACTTGGTAATTCCCGTTAGGCAATCGAACAGCAGCACCTAATCGATCGGCATCAGGATCTGTTGCGATCAATAAATCGGCATCTTCTTTTTCACCTAAACGAATAGCATATTCAAAAGCCGAATGTTCTTCTGGATTTGGTGATTTGACAGTTGTAAAATCAGGATCCGCAATCGCTTGTTCCGGAACCAGTACAAATTTTTCAAAGCCAGCTTGTTTCAAAGCTTTTTCACCTAGCATTTTCCCAGTCCCATGTAATGGTGTGTAAACTAGTTTTAATTCTTTCCCCATTTCGCTGATCAGCTCTTGATTAATTGTAACAGTCTTAACTTCTTTCAAATAAGCTGTATCAACTTCTTCACCAATAATCGTAATCAAATCGCTCTCTTTAGCTTGGTCATCTGATAAAACCTCAACTTTTAAAGGATTCTCAACTTCACGCACGTATTTCGTTAGTGCATCCGCATCTGCCGGAGGCATCTGACCACCATCCGCACCGTATACTTTATAACCGTTGTAAGCCGCCGGATTGTGGGATGCAGTGATCATGATCCCTGAAAATGCATTTAAATAGCGAACAGCAAAAGACAATTCAGGCGTCGGCCGTAAACTTTCAAAAACAAATGCTGGAATGTCGTGCTTCGCTAATGTTTTTGCCGCTTCCATAGCAAACTCAGGTGACATATGGCGAGAGTCATAGGCAATCGCAACACCGCGGCGTTTGGTTTCAATCCCTTCAGCATCCATAAAACGAGCTAAACCTTCAGTAGCCTGACGAATCGTAAAAACATTCATTCGATTGATCCCAGCACCTAAAATCCCACGCATGCCAGCAGTTCCAAACTCTAGCGGCGCATAAAAAGCATCTTCACATTTTTCTGGATCTTCTTTTAAATCTTTTAATTCTTTTTTTAAATTTTCTGGTATATTTTCTTCATTTATCCACTGTTCATAGACTTGTTCCCAAGACATGTTAGCACCTCTTTTTTCATTTGTTTTCTTACCCACTAGTAAGTATATCATTCCAAAGCTTTTGAGGAAAGTAATGCCTAAAAAAGATAGGCGCTTCAACTATTTATTTCATTAGCTTTTGTAATTGCAATAATTGGTCTGTGACCATTGACGGCGCAGTAGCAAAATAATCAGCAAACTTTTGACTCCACGCTTTCGTTTCTCTAGCTTCACCAAAATCTTCCATAGTTTGGTTATATTGTTCAATTAAAAGATAACTGTAAGGATGATATTTATCGTAATGAATAACAGCACTTTCTGGTAAACGTGGTTTGACTTCCATCTCAACAATTGGTTTTCCAACACTTAAACCAAATAATGGAAAGGTGTATTCAGGTAATTCAAGCAACTGGCTGATTTCTTTTCCATATTTCCGAATGCTGCCAACAACAACAGAACCCAAACCTAGACTTTCAGAAGCAATCACTGCATTTTCAAGTGCCAAAGCCGCATCTGTCGTAGCTAAAATAATAGGTTCGATACTCTCATCAAGCGAATACGAACTTCCATGTACTTCACTGACCATTTTCGTGCGGTGCAGATCCCCAACAAATAATAGAAAAACAGAACTTTTCAACATATGAGGATTGCCTGGATTCCACTGAACCAATTGCTCCCGCAGCTTTTTATCTTGAATTACAATGATGCTATAAAACTGTCCATTCATCCAACTTGGTGCTTGCCGAGCAGCCTCTAAAATCACCTGCAATTCTTCTTTCGACACAACATGATTCTCGTCAAAATCACGATAACTGCGTCGATTCTTCAAAATCTCAATTGTTTTGTTCATACTAGTCCCCTCCATTTGCTTCTATTTTATCATAATGTTGAAGAACCAAAAGCAATTTTTTTTGTGACCGCTACTAATTTTGCTTTGAATATCGGCAAGTTTTCATGATCAACTCTAGTAAAATTGATTCGGATACTGTCTTGCTTTTCACTAAAAAAGAAGCTTGGCGCAACCAACAATCCTTCTTGTAAAAATACAGCCCAATCTTTTTGACGCAAATTCCCTTTTTTCCATCTTGCCCATATATAAAAGCCGCCTTGCGGCATGCGTACATCCCATTCATCCATCTGGTTTAACACTTCGAAAACTGTGTTCCCTCTTTGTTCTACGTTTTTCTTTAAATGAGATATTTTGTTTGAAAAGTCGTTGTCTGTTAAAGCTAAATTCGCTAATAATTGCGGAAATATACTTAAAGAAAAATCCATCATCTTCCTAGCTTCTGCTAATTGTTGATTTACTGAAGTCGGTGCGCTTAACCATCCGATCTTAGTCGTTGAACCAAGGATTTTTGAAAGTGAACCGATATATAAGACATTTTCGGGATCTAATTTTTTTAGTGGCTGGATTTGATCTGAAGAAACAAAATTCAGCTTGGCAAAAACATCATCTTCTAAAATCGGAATTTGATACTTTTGACATAGTTTAATCAATCCTTTTCGCCGTGCCATCGACATCGTCCTCCCTGTAGGATTTTGAAAAGAGGGATTGACCATGACCATTTTGATACGATGTTGGCGAATCATTTTTTCCAGCGACTCCAGACAGATCCCTTCTTGATTCATTTTCACACCATAGAGACGGATGCCTGCTGCCTGAAAAATAGGAAGGGCATACAAAAAAGAGGGATCTTCGATTGCTACACTATCGCCAGATTGTAACAAAACTTGCAAAATCAAAAATAAAGCTTGTTGGGCGCCTGACGTGATCAAAAGACTTTCCGGCAATAGTGAAAAACCATACTCTTTCTCAGTTTCACGGCTTATTGATTGTCTTAGAGGGAAATAGCCTAAGTCATCTTGTTGTTCTTCTTCTAAAAAATGTTTCCATGTTAATGGCGGAAATGAAAAACTTGGAATCAAATCCAGCGGCAACTCTCCTGTATATAAATCTAGAGCATCGTTATCCACTTGTTTGATCATGCTCTCTATTTGTTCTGTATAAGGATTAACTTTGGCAAAAGCATTTTGTTCAAGATAGCGACGCCAATCTGTTCTAGGTGTGGTACTGATTCCCCATTTCCCTTCATTGACAATTGTTCCACTTCCTTGTTTTCGAATGATCCAGCCTAAAGCAACAAGCTCGTCTAATGCATGAACCACAGTAGAGCGATTCACTTGAAAATAAGTGGCTAATTTACGCTCTGAGGGTAAGCGCTCACCAGGTAAAAGATCCCCTTTTTTTATGTAAGACAGAATTAATTCAATAATACTTACGTATACTGGAACACCTTTTTCTTTTTTTAATGACCACATTTTTTTGCCTCCTAAATTAATTTAAGGTTCAACTCTCCTTGCAGTTGCCCTGTCAGATCAAATCGTTCCGCTCTTTGTGTTTCATACAAAGGAACAACTCTCCCTTTGGTCGTCTTGTACTGCTCAACATCAAATCGCTTCGCTCTTTGTGTTTCATACAAAGGAACAACTCTCCCTTTGGTCGTCTTGTACTGCTCAACATCAAATCGCTTCGCTCTTTGTGTTTCATACAAAGGAACAACTCTCCCTTTGGTCGTCTTGTACTGCTCAACATCAAATCGCTTCGCTCTTTGTGTTTCATACAAAGGAACAACTCTCCCTTTGGTCGTCTTGTACTGCTCAACATCAAATCGCTTCGCTCTTTGTGTTTCGCAGCAATTGGATGACCTGAAAATAACCCAATTGGCTGTTTTTGTCAACTAATGTTTGTTTTACAATACATATATCAAAATATTTCTGAATAGAGGTTGGACGATGATAAAAAAAGTATTAACAGTGGCTGGTTCTGATTCTAGTGGCGGCGCAGGAATTCAAGCGGATTTGAAGACGTTTGAAGAATATGGAACATTTGGTTTTTCAGCTTTAACAAGTATTGTGACGATGGATCCTGATGAAGGTTGGAGTCATAGCGTTACACCGATAGAGCCTGATTTAGTAGAAAAACAATTAAAGACTATTTTTGCAGGTGGCGCTCTTGATGCTATGAAAACAGGAATGCTTGGTACTATAAAAGCAATCGAAATTACACGAACTTATATTGATAAATTTGCTATGAATAATATTGTGATCGATCCTGTAATGGCTTGTAAAGGAACAAGTGAATTACTACAACCTGAAAATGTTGCAGCAATGACTCGTTTACTCTTACCAAAAGCAACGATCACTACACCAAATTTAGTAGAAGCGGGCATTTTATCTGGAATGGGTGATTTAACCTCTATTGATCACATGAAGGAAGCTGCTAAAAAAATTATTGACTTAGGTCCTAAAAATGTTGTGATCAAAGGCGGACACCGTTTGAAACTAGATAAAGCAGTCGATCTTTTCTATGATGGGACTGATTTTACGATTTTTGAAAACGAGCTATTCCCAACTGATTACAATCACGGAGCAGGTTGCACGTTTGCCGCGGCTGTCACCGCTGGTCTAGCAAAGGGCTATTCGGTAGTTGAAGCTGTTGCTTTGGCTAAAAAATTCGTATCCGAAGCGATTAAAAATGGACAAAAAATCAATCCTTTCCTTGGTCATGTTTGGCATGGAGCATACAATCATGCACAAGATCGAATGACAGAAAAGTAAGGAGTGATAGAATGAATAAACAAAATTCAACTACTTCTATTGTATTAGTTGGCTTATTTGCTGCTTTGACTGTTCTTGGCACAATGATCAAAATTCCTATGCCAACTGGGGCATTTGCCCATTTAGGCAATTCAGTTTTATTGTTAGCTGTACTTTTGATTGGCTACAAGAAAGGCGCTCTGGCTGGCGGTTTAGGTTTTGCTATATTTGATATTTTAAATGGTTTTGCCGCTGAAGCGCCCTACTTCATTCTAGAAAGTTTTATTGTAGGTGGTGCGGCTGCCTTAATGATTTTATTTTTCCATCAACGTATTGATACGGTTTGGAAAGTCATTGTTGTTGCAATCGTTACAGGAATCGCAAAGGTTATCATGACTCAGTTGAAAAATACTGTAATGGGACTACTCGCTGGTGCTGATTTGACTGTTTCTTTTGCAAGTGCATTATCTAAACTGCCTGCAACTTTCATTAATGTTGCTACCACTATCGTTATCGTAACGCTTGTTTATTTTCCATTAAAAAAAGCAATGGCGATTATTTTTTCAAGACAATCATTTTAGTATTTATAAAAAGGACACCGCTCATCTTGTAAAGCAATCAAGATAAGTGGTATCCTTTTTTTATTTATTTTTACTAAAAATACTTTCTATCACCCAAAACGCAATTCCCGCTACAGGAAAAATCGACCAGTTTGTGCCCCAATTGCCAAACAAAAATCCTTGTAATAAAAATATGGCAACAATGATTGGCCAATAAATCTTTTCAAGCGTTAGCAACCACGCTGGTCTTTTACTGTCGCGTTCTGCTTTTGCGCGAGGTCCTAACTCCCCTTCATCCGAAATGAAATATGTCTGTTCCAGCATTTTAGTAAAGCTTCCCATGATAACTCCACCAAAAATAAAGAAAAAAACACCAAATGAAGCTAATAATAATAAGCAAGCAATGCCGAAAAACTCTTCTTCATAGACGGTTGTAAAAAAGACAACAGGAATTACAGCTAAAATACATAACACGACTCCAGCTACCATGCAAAAAATAAAGGAACGCTGAAACGCATCTTTTCTTTTTTTTATTTCATTTTTCACTTGAATCGGAATAAAGCGATCATCTAATTTCTTGTTCGTATTCGCTATACTCGTTCCTGCAATAATGAACAATGGAACACCCACTGCTGCGCCCAGAAAAATAAATAGTAACCCAAATCCTTCTGCAATCATTTCACCATACAATGCCATACTAGCGAAAAAGGCCGCAACACCTAACATAATGATTGTCACACCTAAGCCTATCAACGTTGCTGCTCTGTGGTGGATCTTTAGGTAATCAACTGACTCGTTTATCGTAATCTCGTTTAGTTCATACCCTCTTTCATCCATAAAATCTTGCTTGATATTCATTTCCTCAACTAGTTCATCGATCGATCCAAACTCTGAAATCACTGCTCCGATTGCTTCATTTTCAGATTTTCCTTGTTTCTTTAAGTCTTCATAGCGATCTTCTGCACTTGCTAGTAAGTCCTCTTTTAATTGTTTTGTTTGATCGGTTTCTGCTATGCCTAAGAACAAACTTTCGATATAGTCTTGAATAGTTTTCATTATTTTTCCTCCTTAATAAAACGCTCTACGACTCTTTTAGTCAGTATCCACTCTGCTATCTTTTCTTCTAAATACGTTTTCCCAGATGGTGTTATTTTATAGTACGTTCTTTTTTTCCCATGTGTGATTTGTCCAGGAAATGATTCGATAAAGCCATTTTTTTCTAAACGATTAAAAGCTGAGTACAAAGTCGTTTCTTTAATTGAATAATTGTTTTCAGAAATCTCAGTGATTCTCTTAGATATGGCGTACCCATATGAATCACCTTCCTGTAATACAGATAGAATGAACGTGTCATTGTAGCCTCTTATTGCATCACTGCCGATCATTGAAACACCTCCGATTACTCCGCCTAACGTACTACGTCTGTCGTTGTAATTATCATAACACGATTACTACGACAGGTAAAGTAAAAATCATTAAAATAAAAAAGAAGCGCACGATACGCTCCTTTTTTGTTTTGATTAAATTGTATCGCCATTGAAAATAGAGTTTTTCACGATCACGTAATCTACTTTACGAATTGCTTCAAGATCACGACCTCCAGCATAAGAAATCGAAGATTGTAAATCTTGCTGCATTTCCACTAATGTATCTGCTAAGCTTCCTTTATGTTGAATCCAAATCTTTTTACCTTCAACATTTTTCTTTTCACCTTTTTGAAATTCAGAAGCACTGCCGAAGTATTCTTTATAGACAATACCGTTTTCGACTTTTGTTTCACCAGGAGATTCTTCATGTCCTGCAAATAGAGAACCGATCATCACCATAGTTGCACCAAAACGAACTGATTTCGCAACATCTCCAGGGGTACGAATTCCACCATCTGCAATAATTGGTTTTCTGGCAGCTTTTGCGCACCATCGTAATGCAGCCAATTGCCAACCACCAGTTCCAAATCCCGTTTTAATTTTTGTAATACATACTTTTCCTGGACCAATTCCAACTTTCGTCGCATCTGCTCCAGCATTTTCTAATTCACGAACAGCTTCAGGAGTTCCCACATTTCCAGCGATAACAAAGGTGTCTGGTAAATGTTTTTTAAGATGCTGGATCATATTGATTACAGCATTTGAATGACCATGCGCAATGTCGATAGTGACATAATCAGGAACTAAATTGCGTTCAGCCAATTCTTCTACAAATCCATATTCTGCTTCTTTGACCCCTACACTGATAGACGTAATCAAGCCTTTAGCATTCATTTTTTCAATAAATGGAATTCGGGCCTTCTCATCAAAACGATGCATAATATAAAAATAATCATTTTTTGCTAAAAACTCCGCAATATCTTCATCAATAATCGTCTGCATATTCGCAGGAACGACTGGCATTTTAAAGGTATGCTTACCTAATTTCACCACTGTATCACATTCAGAACGGCTGTTCACGATACATTTGTTTGGAATCAACTGGACATCTTCGTAATCAAAAACTTTCATACTGTATTGCCTCCTAGTAAGTTCAATTAAAAACACGCAAAAACACGAACATTAAACAGATAATAGTTCGCATTTTCGAATACCTATGCTAATTTACACTATTCATTTGTAAAAGTCAAAGGTAAATGACGAAAAATATAGACTATCAATGATGATTGTTCGTGTTTTAGCCAATAATTATTTTTCAGTTTAATTAAACTACCGTAATTTGCTTCTGTTCGGCCCTTTGTTCGTCAGCTTTTTCGTTTGGTAGTAGACGATTTAAAAGTATCGCTGCAATCGAGGCAGTTGCGACTGATGAACCAAATAGATATTGTAAAAATTGTGGTAATGATTGAATAAACTCTTTTGGTATCAATGTTAAAGCAAGCGTTAAAATCATTGGAATTGCAATCACGTACATTTCCTTTTCACTAATCTCAACTTCTTTTATCACTTTAATCCCACTAATTGAAATAATTCCGCAAACGATAACAAAAACACCGCCGATCACAGGTGAAGGAATCGAAGAAATCAACGTTGATAACTTACCTGATAAACCAAAAATAACAAACCAAGCGCCTGCTGCCACGAATACTTTCTTACTTGCAACGCCTGTAATTGAAATAATCCCTGCATTTGTTGAATAACCAGTAACTGGCGTTGTACCTAAAAGTGATGAAATAAGACATCCGATGCCCTCGCCAACAACACCTCTATTAATATTTTCATCAGTTAGAGGTTGTTCACAAACATTGCTGACAGCAAACCATGTTCCTGTTGTTTCAGCCATAAGGACAACATAAATTATGATCATCGTTACTGTCGAGGACAAATCAAATGAAAACTGAAAATCAACGAACGGTAATTGAGGAATGCTAATGAATGATGCATTACCAACTGGAGACAAATCAAGAATACCCATAAATCTTGCTGCTAAACTTCCAATAACTAAAGCTAAAATAACGGATGAAATTCGAAAAATACGACCTTTACCAGAAAAGCGGGACCCAATCATCGCAAACAAAACGAGTGAAGCTGCAGCAATCAATGCCAATGAAATATTTTGTCCTAAATCCCCTGTTGCATTAAAAACATTATCGTTAAGTGCAACTGGCATCAACGATAATCCGATAATGAAAATGATGGTTCCCCCAACAATTGGCGGCACAAAAGCTTTGATCAAACGATTAAAAATACCAGTCATGCCTAAAATAATAACTAAAATTGCGCCAATCAGACTAGCACCTAAAACAGTTCCCCAACCATTTCCGCCTTGACTATTAGCAAAATAAATGCCTGCAACAGCACCAATCGGGATGAATGATGGTCCTTGAGCTACAGGTAATTTCATACAAAAATAAGACTGAATAATAGTTGCAATACCTGCTGCAATAAAAGTTGATTGAATCAATGCGGAAGACTCTTTGGTGGTCAATCCAATAATTGATGCAATAATGAATGGTACGACATAAACATCCATTGCTAAAACATGCTGAATCCCCAAAAGAGCGGATTGTCCGATTGATAGAGAATCATTGGGTCCAACAGTTAATTTTGATTTTTTCATATTGATTTCAGCCATTTTATTCCTGCACCTCTTGTTTCGTTATAGTTTGATCATGCACTTTTTTCCCTTGAATCCATACTTCAACAATGCTTTCAGGTCGTGATAAGTAGAGGAGCTTTTGGAAAACCTCCATTAATGGTTCCTTATCAGAAAAAATCGGTAATTTTTTACTGTCGATAATTTGAACATCCCAGGCATAACCAACAGCTAATTTCCCTATCGGTAAACTCAATGATTCGCCACCGCCAGCTGTCGCCAGATAAAAGGCTTCATTTAAGGTAATACTTGATCCTGAGACACCACGCTTTTCACTGCAGCAATTTTTATCAACACCATCTTCCAACATTCGAGAAGATATCACAGCTTGTCTGATATTATCAAACAAACTAGGTGAGAAACCACCTGAAATATCACTTCCTAAACCTGTTTCTACATGGTATTCATTCACTAATTTAGCTACTGGCGTCACTGCATTACCGAAGTAGGCGTTTGAAATAGGGCAATGAGCAACAGCTGTTCCTTTTTCAGAAAATAATCTCATATCCTCATCTGCTAGAAAACCACAATGAGCCATAACCGCTTTTTCTGTCAGTAACCCAAAATCATTTAGCGCAAATGCATCATTTTTCCCAAAGCGTTCTTGAACGAATGAGTGCGCCCAGTCACTTTCACTGCAATGAGACTGAATGTGTACATCATATTTAGCAGCTAATGCTCCCAATCCTTTTAGCGAATCATCTGTACAACTTGGAATAAAGCGAGGTGTCACAACTGGATACACTCCCTGAGGTGTTTGCTTGTTTAATTCTAATACCTCTTGGATAAATAATTCTGTTTCTGCTAGAGCTGTAGCCGCTGTTGCATCACGATAATATTCAGGATTTTGTTCTTGATCATCCATCACAACTTTACCAACTAAACCTCTTTGACCTTTTTCACTGCAGATTTCTGCTAATCTCAAACTACTTTTTCGGTGGACCGTTGCAAAATATAACGCAGTGGTCGTACCATTTTTTATTAATTGCGAAACTAGGTCAGAATACACCTTATTTGCAAATTGAGCATCTGAAAATTTTGCTTCTAGTGGAAACGTATACGTATTCAACCATTCATATAAAGGCAAATCAAGTGCCGTTCCAGCTTGTGCCCATTGGGGTGCATGGATATGAAGATCAATAAAACCTGGTAAAATGAATTGGTCTTTCCCTACTTCCTGAAGCTTATTTTTTACTGAATATTCTTGAATTGTCGATTCATATTCTTTATCTTCCGAAGAAATAATCTTACTAATCGTCCCCTCCTCTGAAATACAAAACAGAGAGTTATCAAACACTTTTACATTTTTTGAATCAATACTTGAAAATGCAGTTCCTTTTACAACAAATTTAAACAAAGTCAATACCCCTTCCATAACAATACAAGGATCATTATACACAATAATTCGCCTTTATTCTATATTTATCGATATAAAAATAAATAAACTGGAAAACGGACGTAAAAACCGAACGAAAAATAAATGAAAAGCATTTAAACAAAACGATTATCCGTTTCGTTTAAATGCTTTTTAGAAAAATGACAATCGATTAAGCCATCATCATCTTATACCCAAATACTTTTTTGGATACTTTCATTTTTAGAAAAATCTTGAACTAAGTTTGTTTTTGACATTTTTGCTTGTACAAGCTTCTTTCTACCTTCTACATTTCTAGAATAAATTAATTCACTTTTTATTGAAAAATTCTGATTGATAGCCTTTTGAAACAACTCGGCTGATTTTTTGTTTCGTGCAAACAATTCGGGAACTCCTATAATTTTAGAAGTCTTGGTATAGAGGAAATAACGTGGATTTTTTACCTCAGAAAGGACTTCCTTCATCACTGTATGAAATAAGTGTTCTTCTTGATACTTCGCTTGATCGATGAAACACCGACATTCTTGATCTGCTTCTTCTATGATCAATCGACTTAATGCATCAGCTTCAGTTAAACCAAGATTTATGAATGTTTCAATTACACTCAAGGCTAAATAGCGGATATTCATCATTTCTTTTTTCCATATTTTTTTCTTATTATAAGCTAGATACGTTTTTGAGATTTTTTCCTTGTTGATGACACATACAATCGCGACTCCATCTAGACCTAAAATAAGGCTCCCCATAAGAGGATTAACTATTTGAGATAAAATACCTACAACAGATAAAGCTGTTATCCCTATCCAATGATACCGCGATTTTTGACCTATATTTTCCGTTACACTTTGCATGACGACAAAAGGCTTTGTTTCTCTGTGGCCTAATTGCGGATCTTTCCTAACAATTAACGGCATAGTCAAGCGGCTCCCTTTTTCTAGCGCATATTTCCAAAGGTGCGCTAATTGTTTACGCTCTCCACTCCAAAAGAGCATTTCTCGATTATATACAGCAATCTCTTTTCCCGAGCATAGATCTAATAAGTTAAAGCGTTCGATTCCGCTTTCAATACTGGGTTGGGTTTCAAACGTTAGACCGCATACATATCCCATACGTTTCATGATTCGACCTACATCAATTTGTTTGGCGTACTCTAGTTCTGGAATCACAACAGCTAAATGCCAGATATTTGTTGTTTTATTTGAGCCATCGATTCGTAAACCACGTCCTCTTAATTGTTGAGTTTGGACGAATGAAACAGACTGATTAGCTAAAACAACTGTATTTATTTCTGGACAATCCCATCCTTCGCCAAGAAGGCTGCTTGTTCCAATCAGCAATTGAATGACTCTTTCACTAATTAAACGTGTCAGAATACTTAAAGCTGTGGAACGCTTTTGCTCATGAGGGTAAACGACACAGTACTCCTCAAAGTAAGGATGAATACTACTCTTGATGGAGACCTCAAAAAAATCAGCCGCTAGTTTCTTAGGAATGATCAAGAATTCACCGCAAACCGCAGCTACACCTAATTCTTCTTTAAAAAAAGGTACTAAACTATCGAATATCGGGACCAATCCGTACTCCAATTCACCATTTTTTCCCAAAAGAACATCTTTCTTAATAAAATTTGTTAATACCAATACTGAGAGTTCGCTACCTAATTTTTCATATTCGCAAAGTAATATACGACAAATAGCTTCTTTTTTTTCGATTGGGGCCTGACTTAATAAGCTTTCAGAAAAGTCTGGGAATAGTTGTAGCTGTTTTTGAGAAACCCAACCTTCTTTCTCTAAATAGTCAAAAATGCACAACTCAGGTGCACTTTCATATAAATAGACTAATAAATCAATCATGTGTTGTTTCTCAAAAGTTGGAAATTGACCTTTCTCTCCTTGGGACTTGGTAACTCCTAATAGTAACCAATGTTCCTCTTCTAACTGATAGCCATGTAATTGTAAAAACAACAACGAACTTAAATAAATATCGAATGCTTGATAAATAAATTCTTCTTGCGCTTTCGGGTATTGAATAAATGGTTGCTGTAATAAATAATCAGCGATCTCAGTACTTGCTGCAATGTTCTCCACTACTTCTGCTTGTTTTTGTATAAATGTTTCATATTGGTCAACAATTCCGATTGGTGCTGAAACAAGATACAAATAATCTTGATGAGGAGCCAATACGTCTTCTTTAATCAGTGATGGAATGCTTATTTCTTCATCAATAGGTCCGTTTAAAAGCTGATATTGAGTCCATTCTTGTATGGTAGCATCATACGGAGGTGTTGCTGTTAGCGAAACCGTGAGTAATCGTGGAACAGCTGCTTTTAAATTTAGCAACGTTTCCCCCCAACTTTTTTTCAAATGATGTGCCTCATCTAGAACTAAAACATCGATTTTTTCTCTTGCCAAAAATTCTGGATCATTTGTAAGTCGACTATAAATCGTCTGATAAGTCTCAATTGTAATCTCTTTGACTATTTCGATTGAATCAGAAATAGCTGCTTGATCAGAGGCGTTTTTCAAGAAAATGGTTTGAATCGTATCAATCCACTGCTGTTTTAACACTAAAGAAGGTACTAAAATCAATGTCTTTTTATCTAATTGTCGAATGATTTCAATCCCTAAATACGTTTTACCAGATCCAGGTGGCGCAACAAAATGAATAGAATGATTGGACTTATATTTCGGCAATTGAGCAATCAGTTGTTTTTGATATTCACGCCACGTAACCTTTTTATCCGTTAAAATCGTCATATATTTATATTAGTCCTTTCCTTGATTTGTTCTCTCCAAACGATCGATTTTCTTATGCAGTTCAGTGATCGTCTTTTGCAATTCATCATGCATTGTATCATGTTTTTTATGCAGAGTAGATAGGCTATGATGGATAAGCGTACCACTCCCTGCTGCCAAAGAAGCACCTAAAGCACTTAAAACGTTTGTGTAGTTTCCCAAAATCAATTGAACATTTGCGGAAGGCTGAACATTTTTCAACAACGGGATCCACATGGTTAAAACGGCAAAAACAACTAGATAGAAAAAAAGAAAAAGATAAATAAAAATAGAGATTTTACTAGATAGTAATGCCGGAATTTGTTCTAAAAACTGATTAACTTTTTTCATTTTTAATAAACTCCTTTTCTGATCACTTACTTACTAAGATACTCTCCTTATTATGATCGATTGCAAAATAAAAGTAAAATCCCCTCTCATTTCGTTTCTATTTCTCAATGGTTCAAAAAGAAACTCTGCCTTTTGATTCTTCATTAAAGTGGGGTATACTTAGAGGGAAACTATATTTAAGTAGGAGGCAAATAACTATGCTGAAAATCGAACGAATCCAAACGGGTGTTATCCAAGAAAATTGTTACTTAATTTATAACGAAACCAACCTTTTGATTATCGATCCAGGAGCTGATGCAGATAAGATAGCAGCACTAATCAAAAAAACTGGGAAAAAACCAATTGCTATTTTATTAACACATACACATTATGACCATATAGGAGCCGTTGAAGAACTTCGTCATCAATACGCCATTCCTGTGTATGTTAGTCCACTAGAACAAGAATGGTTATCAAACCCGATTTTAAACCTATCTGGAGCAGGTCGTCATAGTGATATCGCTGATATCATTGTCCAACCAGCTGAAGTAGAATTCGAACTAACGGATTACAACTTAGGCGGTATCAAATTTTCTGTGGTGCCTACACCTGGACATTCAATCGGCAGTGTGAGTTTGGTTTTTGATGATTTCGTTGTCACAGGAGATGCTTTATTCAAAGGCAGTATCGGCAGAAGCGACCTGCACACAGGTGATATGCAGCAACTACTTCATAGTATTAGAACCTATCTTTTTACATTGCCCGATGAATTCCCTGCCTACCCTGGACATGGTGATGCCACAACGATCGAACATGAGAAGAAAACAAATCCTTTTTTCAACTAGAATGTATCTAGTTTTTTTAACCAATCTTTGAATAGTAAGATCAATAAGTAAAAGCCAACAAAAGTTTTTTAATCATATGTTTCTATCTTCTAATCAAGAACTGATCAAGCTATTCAGCTTCACAAAATTAAGGAGGAATTCTATATGAATGAACCAACAACGCTTTATATTATCCGCCATGGTAAAACAATGTTCAACACGATTGGCAGAACCCAAGGCTGGTCAGATACCCCTTTAACTAAGGAAGGTGAAAAAGTCATACATTATTTAGGTCTTGGCCTTCGTAATGTAGATTTCAAAGAGGCTTACTCTAGTGATAGCGGTCGTGCTATGCAAACAGCACGTATTATTTTACAAGAACATCAAAACGGAGCTGATATTCCTTACGGCACAGACAGCCGTATTCGTGAATGGTGCTTTGGTTCTCTAGATGGTGGTTATGATGGAGAACTTTGGGGCGTCGTTCCAAGAATTTTAGCTTTTAAAAACTATGAAGACATGATGACCAATAGAATTAGTTATAAAGATTTAGCTGATGCTATTATCGCTGCAGATACAGCAAATTGGGCAGAACCTTATGAAAAAATCCGCGAACGGGTTTGGAATGGCTTTGAAGATATTGCCCACCATCGCGAAAAAAACGGTGGCGGTAATGTCATGATCGTATCTCATGGATTGACGATTTCATTTTTAATGTCTTTAATCGACAATAGCTTGCCCATGCAGATTGGACTTGAAAATGGCAGCGTAACAAAACTGATCTATGAAAATGGTAAATTTACCATTGATACAGTTAACGATACTCATTATATCGATAATGGACGTGAGCTTACATTCACTAAATAAGCACTAAAAATAAGAGGTTCAGAAGAAACTAAAGTTGTTTCTTCTGAACCTCTTTCTTCTATATTTGATTTAATACAACTCTTTTTTTACGATTTCAACAGCTTCCTTAGAATCTTGGATTTTTTCTAGTGTTTCACTGTAGTTTTTAGCTGCAAAAGCAAAAAATAACACATCAACTACATAAAGTTGAGCTGTCAGTGAAACAGTTGCAGCACTTCTCAGTGGTGCTTCTCCGCCAGAAGGTGTCAGAAGTAAGATTGAACTTTTTTGTGCTAAAGCAGAAGTTGAATCCGTTGTTAATCCAATCACTGTCAGTTCTTGTTCAATAGCAATATCCGCTAATGCATTCGTTTCCTGATTTGAACCCGAATTTGAGATCCCTATAAAAATTCCCTTTAATCGGTTTGTCCCAAGCGCGGAAGCAAATAAATGATGATCCATTGTAAAAAATACACTCAATCCAAGTCGAGTAAATTTTTGATAAATATCTTGGGCAACTAACGATGAAGCACCTAGTCCATAAACAAAAATCATTTCTGCTTTTTCCAACTCTTTAACTGCCTGATCGATTGCTTGATCTTCTAGATGTTCACTCGTGCGTTCTAAAATATGAATCAACCGATGCTGAAGTTTTTCTTTTATTGCCGTAGTTGTTTCACCATTTTCGACTTCAGTATACATTTGTGTATCCACAGTTCCTAGGTTGGCTGAGAGTAGTAATTTTAGGTCTGTGAACCCACTAACTTCGATTGAGCGACAAAAGCGAATGATTGCCGCTGGACTGGAACCAGATTTTTTAGCTAATTCTTGAGCACTTAAAGTAATGACTTCACTTGTGTGTTTCAAAATGTAATCTGCCACTTTTTGTTCCGAACCTGGTAAATGTTTGATATGATCTTGAATTGTTAAAATTATATTTTGCTGCATGATTTACACATCCTTTTTTCCTGCTGAAACCCCCCATTTTTTCGTAAACAGTCCAACAGTTTGCTCTTTCATTATAGCTAAAAATCCATCGAAAAGAAATATATCCGTTAAAATAAGCGCTCTTCTCTCTCCTCAAAAAAACAACTGATTTCATTTAGCGTAGCAATTAAATGCCTTGTGCTAAGAAGTCAGTTGTTCCTTCACCAAATTTTATTTTTCTTGCAAATCTTTTGGAATTCCAAAGAAAAATGTTGCAACGAACCCACCAGCATAAGCTGCTAATAACCCTAGTACATATGCTAACCATTGATTATTCGCAATTAGCGGAATCAGTGCTACACCACTTGGTCCAATTGCAATAGAGCCTACATTTCCAAAAGCACCGATCACTGCACCACCGATTCCTCCACCAATACACGCGGTGATAAATGGACGTCCTAATGGTAACGTTACCCCATAAATCAAAGGTTCTCCTATTCCCAAAATCCCTACAGGCAATGCTCCTTTAATCATTTCAACGAGTTTTGTATCGTTTTTGCAACGAATCCACAATGCTAACGCAGCACCCACTTGACCAGCTCCAGCCATTGCTAGAATTGGCAATAATAACGTCATTCCAGTTTGGGCGATCATTTCAATATGGATCGGTGTTAATATCTGATGTAACCCGAACATAACCATTGGTAAAAACGTAGCTCCTAAAGTAAAGCCAGCCAACATACCACCTTTTTCCAATACAACATTAATAACACCTACAAGGCTGTTCGAGATAAAGCCAGCGACGGGCATAATTAAGAAAATCGTGATCAAACCAATCAAAAGCAAAGAAACGGTAGGCGTGATAATAATATCAATTGAATCAGGGATTACTTTATGCAATTGCTTCTCTATTAATGAAAGTAGCCAAACTGCAAAAATCACTCCAATGATCCCACCTTGTCCAGCCGACAAGGTTCCCCCAGTCAAAATATTTGGTAGTGGAGCTTCTGGATTCATCCCAGTCAACATCGTCACCGCACCAATTACACCACCAAGAGCTGGTGTTGCTCCAAATTCACTAGCACTATTAATCCCAGTATACAAAGCAAGATAAGCAAAAATTCCGTTTTTTATGATATTCAAAACATCAATATATTGCTGCCAAGAATCACCAATCGTGCCAGCCACTAAGAGATTAGACATTACAGCTGCAATTCCACCAATGATCCCAGCACCAACAAAAGCTGGGATCAATGGAACGAAAATGTTAGAAATCGATTTCAAAACTGCTTTGAACCCAGAATTGTTTTTGTTCTTTTCTTTTTGGGCTGCCTTGACTTGCGCCGCTTTTTCTTCAACTAATTGTTTTCCAGAGAGCTCAGTTTCTTTTTCTTGTACACTAGGAAATGGTTCTCCTAGCTTTACACCAGCCATATCAACCATTTCTTGAGCTACTTTATTGACGGTCCCAGGTCCGATCACAACCTGTAAAGTATCATCTTCTACAACACCCATAACACCATCAATATTTTTTAAAGCTTCTAATTTCACTTTGTCGTAATCACGAATATCCATACGGACACGTGTCATACAGTGGCGTAGCTTTAAGACGTTTTCTTGTCCTCCTACTTCTTCGTAAATTTCCCTAGCCAAGCGTTTGATTTTATCTTCTGTCATGACTTTTCTCCTCCTTTAAATCCTTTGATTTTTTTAAATTGTATTTTTAATAAAATTATTGCCTTTTATCAATTTTTCACTTGCTTCTTCTTTTGAAGTATTTGTCAATATCATAACAATCGCTAGTTTTACATTCTCATCCGCTTTTACAAAATAGGCTGTTGCCGTTTCATAATCACAGTTCGTAGCTTCCATAATAATCCGTTTTGATCGTTCTACTAGTTTTTCATTCGTCGGTTTTACGTCAACCATCAAATTATTGTATACTTTGCCAATTCCGATCATTGAGATCGTTGATATCATATTCAAAATCAATTTTTGAGCTGTTCCTGATTTCAAACGGGTTGAACCAGTCAAAAATTCGGGTCCTGCATCGACCTCGATCGGCATTTGCGCATATTGACTGATTTCAGCTTCTTTATTACATGATATCGAAACCGTAGCTGCACCAATTGAATCCGCATAAACCAAACCGCCGATCACATACGGTGTTCGACCACTTGCTGCAATACCAATCACAACATCTTTGTCTGTGAGTCCACTATCCACCAAGTCTTGCTGCCCCAACTCTCTGGAGTCTTCTGCTCCTTCCACAGCCACAGTCATAGCTGTCTGACCACCGGCAATCAAACCTTGAACCATGGTAGGATCTACTCCAAAAGTCGGTACACATTCTGCGGCATCCAACACACCCAAACGACCACTTGTGCCAGCACCCATGTAAATTAGCCTACCGCCTCTGTTAAAAGAATCAATAATTGATTGTATAACTGGTTCGATTTGAGGAAGTGCCTCTTTTACTGCCAGAGCAACTTTTTGATCTTCTTGGTTCATTTTCTCTAGCGCTTCTTTAATCGACAACTCATCTAAATTCATGGTTTCCTGATTTCTACGTTCGGTTGTTAATTTCTCTAAGTTCATTTCATAATGTTCCCTTCTCTATTAAATTAAAGGCTCTGCCTGCTTTTATCAGCTTTAATAACGAACAGTCTTCTGGTACGACTTGGGCTGCAACGTTGATTTGTTGGTTTCCTGGTAAATCTTTTTTTGTTACTTGTATTTCTCCCATGTACCTTCCATACTGAATATTATCGATGGTCACACTTCCCATTTTTCTTTCCAATACAGTTTCCGGTTCGATTCTTGCTATTTTTTTGAACCGTGCCTCAGCACTACGTATCACATCACGCGCCTCGTCTGAGCGATTCGTGTGTTTTCCTAAAATATTTGTAAAGTACTGACTCCCTATGTCAGATACTTCTAATTGCAACATTTGATTGCAATTGTAATCTTCAAATTGATGGATTGTTCGTTCGGAAATCCTAGGATCACCGACATAAACGCCATCTACACAATAATTTTCATTTAAATCCAATGCCGCTGAAAATGGATTATCATAACGATGTTTTTCCAATGTGGGTAACCCTTTGTAAAGCGGTCCTCTCAATTGGTTATTTCCTTGGACAAATGCAAACACCCGAAATCCTGAATCTTTTAACCAACGATTTTTTTCCTTGAAAAATTGACTGGATAAACCTGTTTCAGGCCTGGGATAATAATTATGCCACGCTTCAAAATTTTTAAAATTCGCATTAAACTCTTGGAGTTCCTCGACATCCTCTGCTGAAATAGTGCTAGCGTTTAAACCAATCGTTAAATAATGAGATGCCTCAGCAATTTCTTGATTTGAAATAGCGTAATCCATACGCAAACCAGTAACACCCATAGCCAAAATTTCCTCTAAACGTTCAAAAGAAAAACCAGCTCGCTTCAATGCTTCACCTGAAATGTCGACCATCAGTCTCATATTGTATTTTTGAGCAATATTTCCCAGTTCTTTTAATCTTTTTGCATATAAAGCTACATCATCTTCTGGAATATGTAATGAAGTAAAAATCCCATTAAAACCAATTGTGCTCATTTTTTGAATATATAAGCGCGTTTCATCAGTCAGATCGTCACTTAAAAAAATCGAAATACCATACATTTCTATCTGCCCCCTCCTAATCCGCTTTCATTATAATTCATTTGAAATAATATTTCAACATAAATATATATTTTAATTTAAATCCGGAATTATTTTTCATAAAATAGCAAAAAAAGAATGGAGAAACATTTTACTGTTTTCCATTCTTCAATTTAATTAATCCATGAATTATGCTTTGGCTACGCCGACTTCGTCCCCAGTACTAACTTGTCCTGTCTTACTAAGTTCAAACCTTTTTAAAGCGTCCATATTGGTAATCACAACGACCATATCCGTTGCTTTCCCAGCAGACACAATCGCTTCTAAATCGACGTTAGCAATCAACGATCCTTGTGATACTTTAGAACCTTCGCTTACTTTTATGTCAAACGGCTCTCCATTAAGTTCCACTGTATCAATTCCCATATGAAGTAAAATTTCAAGACCATTCGCCATTTTCATTCCTACTGCATGTTTTGTTTGAAAAACACTTAGTACTTCTCCTGCAATTGGTGAATAAATCTCTCCTGTTGCTGGAATAATCGCAAAACCGTCTCCCATCATTTTCTGTGAAAAAACTGGATCATTGACTTCACTGATCGGAATCAGCTTTCCAGTTGCTACCGCATATAGCGTTTCGTTGAATTCAACAGGTGCTTTCTTTTTCAAAAATCCAAACATTTACTTTTTCCTCCAATTTTCATGAATAGTAATAGTATAGAAAATTCTCAGAATAAATTCAACAATGAATAAGCATGATTCTAATTTTTTCTAATACTCAGAAAAGTTAGTTGGTTTTTCTCATCCTAAAAGGTATACTAATAGTGATTTATTATTCTATGTTGGAAAGGATTGAACCTATGCTTTTATCAAATTTATGGAAAGCAATTATTCTAGGTATTATCGAGGGAGTAACTGAATGGCTTCCAATTAGTAGTACCGGACATTTAATCTTAGTCGATGAATTTATTAAAATGAACCTTAGCAAAGATTTTATGGAAATGTTCAATGTAGTAATACAGCTTGGTGCAATCATGGCTGTCGTCGTTCTTTACTTCCACAAGCTAAACCCCTTCTCACCAAGAAAAGATGAGACGGAAAAGAAAGATACTTGGATTCTTTGGTCAAAGGTCGTTGTTGCTTGTGCACCAGCTGCAATTATTGGTATTCCATTAGACGATTGGCTCGAAGCGAAATTTCATAATTTCTTTACAGTTGCGTTAATGCTCATTGTCTATGGGGTAGCATTTGTTCTCATCGAAAAAAGAAATCGTGATCGTAAACCAAAGTGTACTGATTTAAGAGATTTCACGTATAAAGCCGCAGCAATTGTTGGTTTCTTCCAGGTGTTATCTTTAATTCCAGGAACATCACGCTCAGGAGCAACAATTCTCGGTGCAATTATTATTGGTGCTTCACGCTTTGTTGCGACAGAATTTTCATTTTTCCTTGGGATTCCTGTTATGTTCGGTGCTAGCTTCTTAAAAATTGCAAAGTTTGTTATGAAGGGAAACTCATTTGGATTTACTGAAACATTCATTTTGCTAACTGGTTCAATTGTAGCTTTTGTCGTTTCAATCATAGTGATCAAGTTCTTATTGAACTACTTAAAACGAAACGATTTCACAGCATTCGGTTGGTATCGCATCGTACTTGGTGTTTTATTAATCAGTTATTGGCTATTTTCTTAATTTTTAGGAGGATGGGACAGAAGTGTTTAACTCTGAGAAATAAAAAGGAGTTGCTTTTTCTCCCACCGTTTATCTGGATTCCACGTGAGTGGGATATGACTCGAAGAGTTATGTCTCACTCACCTTTTTTTATGTAATTTTTGAGAAATAAACTTAAAATCATTAAACTTAATGTTGATAATGATTATCACTCTTATTTAGAATCAATATAGTTAAATTAATAATTAAATCCTTATTTATAAGTGAAAAACCAAATGAGAATCACTATCATTCTCATTTAGATGATTCTATTATCATTTAGCTTTTAACTATGATATGCTCTTTATGAGGAGTGATAATAATGAAACTTACAGAAGAAAAAAAGGCTATTCTTTCCACAATCTTATGTTTGCTATTTATGATGCTAGGTTTTATCCTTGAAAAAAACGGTGTCTCTTTCTATCCAATTAGCTTTATTTTCGCTATCCTTTTCGGGGGATTTAAACAGACCAAAGAAGGAATTATCGAAACAGTTGAAAATAAACGTCTGAATGTAGATTTGTTAATGGCATTAGCCGCAATTGGGGCTTGTATTATCGGCAACTGGTTTGAAGGCGCTATGCTGACTTTTATTTTTTGTCTTAGTGGCGCTTTGGAAGAATACACAACAAACAAAAGCAAAAAAGAAATCTCTAGTTTAATGAATATGCAGCCTGAAACAGCCCTTTTGCTTAATAACCAAGGAAAAACAACAGAAATAGCTGTTAGTGAATTAAAAATTGGTGACTTGGTATTGGTTCCAAAAGGAGCAAGTATTCCTATTGATGGTATACTATGTGCTGGCTCTTCAACTATCGATGAAGCCGCAATTACCGGAGAGTCTATTCCATCTGAAAAAAGAAAAGAAGACCCCTTATTCGGCGGAACTATTAATTTAGGCGAAGCTATCACAATGAGTGTTAGTAAAAACAGTGAAGACACGTTATTTGCGAAAATCATCCGTTTAGTAGATGAAGCGCAAAATACGCCTTCACAAACAGCTAGTTTTATTGAAAAGCTTGAAAATATTTATGTAAAAGTTGTCTTGATTGCGATTCCTTTGATGATATTAATTCCTTATTTATTTTTAGGTTGGTCATGGAATGAAAGTTTTTATAGAGGAATGGTCTTACTTGTTGTTGCTTCGCCATGCGCATTAGTAGCTTCGGCGACCCCTGCTACTTTAGCTGCTATCTCCAATGGAGCCAGAAATGGGGTCTTATTTAAAGGTGGCGTCTATTTAGAAAATTTAGCATCTTTGAAGGCAATTGCATTTGACAAAACAGGAACATTAACACATGGCGTACCAGTCGTTACTGATTCAGTTTTTTTAACTAATAATCAAGATGCCATAAATATTCTTATTGCAATGGAGAGACAATCCACCCACCCTTTGGCTCAAGCAATTATTACACACTTTGATCATGAAACTACCGCTAACTATGAAAAGATAGAAGTAAAAAACATTATCGGCTTCGGAATGGAAACAACACTTGATGATACGACTTGGCGCGTTGGGAAAAATTCATTCAATGATCAAACTATCATTGACGAAAGTTTAAATCAAACAATCGAAAAATTACAAAACGATGGAAAAACCGTAATCTATTTATTTAAAAATCAAGAGCTCATTGCTTATTTTGGCTTGCTAGATATTCCAAAACCTGAGGCAAAAAATGTGATTGCTTACTTTAAAGAAAATGGTATTCATACGACGATGATTACTGGTGATCACGACAAAACAGCTACAGCTGTGGCAAACGAACTTGACATCGATCAAATTTATGCAAATTGCTTACCAGAAGACAAAACAGTACTAATCAAAGAACAAAAAGCAAAATATGGTATGAATGCGATGGTCGGTGATGGAATCAATGATGCCCCTGCTTTGGCAAATGCAGCGATTGGAGTCGCGATGGGTGAAGGAACTGATATTGCGATGGATGTAGCAGACATGGTTCTAATGCAAAATGATTTGGAAAAATTGCAAATGAGTCATCAACTTTCAAAGAAATTAAAACGTATCGTCACTCAAAATATTGCATTTTCTGCTGGAATCATTGTGTTACTCGTTTTATCCAATTTTTTCCAGATCATCAACTTACCCTTAGGCGTGATTGGTCATGAAGGTAGTACGATTCTTGTCATTTTAAATGGATTGAGAATGCTAAAAACAATTCCTGGCAAAAAGCCTATTGCCAAAAAATATTCCGCACAAGCTGTAGAACTTGTTTAATCAATAAATAGTGTCTAAAACAACTCTCTCTTTTGTTTTAGACGCTATTTATTTATCCCCACTCTTCAAAAAATTCTTCTAGAAAAGCTTCTAAGAATTTTTGACGTTTACTCCCTATTTTTTTAGCATATTCTGTATTTAAACGATCATTCAGCAAAAGAATCTTTTCGTAGAAGTGATTGATAATTGTACTTTCATCACGATACTCACTTTTTGAGCGCAGTGTTCTAGGTTTAATAGTAGGATCGTAGATTTGATTACCTTTGTGCCCACCGTAATAAATCGTTCGAATAATTCCAATGGCTCCCATAGCATCTAAACGGTCTGCATCTTGTACAATTTGACCTTCGATTGTGAGTTTTTCTTTCGTTCCAGTAAATTGTTTGCTAAAAGAAATGTTTTTGATTATATAGATGATATGCTGGATTTGAGCAGTTGAACTATCAATTTGCTTTAAAAACGTTTCTAATTGCTGGTACGCTTGATTTGAATCAGAAACTAATTTATCATCAACAGTATCATGCAGATAAGCTGCTGCTGTAACAATATAAAGATCACAGGTTTCAGTTTCAGCAATTGTAGTGGCTAATCGTACTACTCTGTTGATATGATCCATCCCATGACCACTTTGATCTTTTTCCATTATTGCTTGTACATAATTCTTGATTTTTTCAATTTTTTGATTGTCCATTCGATTTCTCCGTTTTAGTTTGAATAACAATAGGCTGAGATAAATTTTGATTTACCTCAACCCGTCATTTTAAATGCTCGTTTTATTAACTATTTTTTATCACTAATCCGCCAATTACATCTACAACTGATTCACTGGCATTTAATAGCTCTTCTAACTGATCATAAACATTTTTCCAGCGTATAACTTCAATTGGATTTTCCTCATTTGTAAATAAATCTTTCAAAGCATCACTGTATAATTTATCAGCTTTCCCCTCGATTTCGCTCACTTCATCGATCATCGCATGCAATGTTTTTGAATTTTTAAATTTTGCAAATTCTTTAGTTGCCGTTAGAACACCCGCCGTAGCTTCTACTCCATACGTAATAAAAATCAGCGCATTATCGTTCAACTCTTTTACAACTAGACTACTTAGCAAATAAGCTATACTATTAATCGTATCCAGCACATCATCTAATCGCTGCGTAATCTCAACGATATCCTCCCTATCAATAGGTGTGATAAATGAAATATATAACTCGTTCAATATTTTTTGAACGATCTGATCCCCTTCACGTTCTAAAATATGGATTTTTTCCGCTTCACTCTCAAGTTTTTCAAGGGAATAATCAATTGCAATCATTTCTAAAAGCTCTGCAGCTTGATGAGCATTTTTTGCTAAATGCTCTAATTCACCAAAGTAATCAAATTGCTTTTTTCTAGCCATTTTATTCTCTCCTTAAAATAATGCTATAAATATTTTTGCCATCACAAAGGCAATGAGCCCGCAGCCCGGAAACGTCAAGATCCAAGCAATCAACATTTCTTTTACAATGCGCCAATCGACGCTAGACACTCTTTTTGAAGCGCCTACCCCCATTATGGCAGTCGTTTTAGTATGAGTAGTAGAAACTGGTATACCAAAAATAGAGGCCGCAAATAAACAAATAGCTGTACTTAAATCAGCTGCAAATCCTTGGTATCGTTCTAACTTCACCATATCCATACCAACTGATTTTATGATTCTCATACCGCCAACAGAAGTTCCAAAACCCATCGTTACCGAGCAGAGAACCATTACCCAGATAGGAATAATAAAGCCAGATCCTGATTTTTCTGCTAAATTATTATAATAAAGTCCCAACATAAATACACCCATAAATTTTTGACCATCCTGAGCACCGTGTAAAAAAGCATTTGCAGCAGCACCAAATGCTTGTCCATATGTAAAAACTTTATTCGCTGTTCTCCTAACTACATTTTTGAAAAGGATTACAATTAGTTTTGTAACAAGAAATCCGCCGCCAAATCCCATAACAGTAGACACAACTAGACCCACAAGAACTTTTGTCCACTCGGCGCCGTTCACTGCTCCAAGTCCACCTAAAGCCATTGCAGAACCTGTAAGACCAGCAATTAGCGCATGACTCTCACTTGTTGGAATACCAAAATACCAAGCAGCTACCGACCAAACCACAATCGAAAATAAAGCTGCCGCTAACGCTACTTGTGATGCATTTCCCTGTGCATCAAAACTAACAATGTTACTGATCGTTTCAGCTACCTGAGCATTGAAGAAAGTCATCACTAATGCACCAAAAAAGTTCATGACAACTGCCATCCAAATTGCGACATTTGGTTTTAAGACACGCGTCGAGACAGCGGTTGCAATTGCATTCGGCGCATCTGTCCAGCCATTAACAAAAATAACACCCATCACAAGCGTAACTGTTACAATTAAAGCAATATTCACATTGACACCACCATTTCATTTTTCCCCTGTTATGATAGCATATTTTTTGAGAAAAGTATCGAATTTTTCTATCAAACTTAAATACAAATTGATTTTTACATGATGAAATCAATAATTTTACTGTTAAGGAAAAAAACTTGTCATCTTTTATTGCAATGCAAGTGTGGATTAGGTATAATGATTAGTGTTGAATTACATATGGATTTTCCTGTGTAAGACCTTAATTTATCGGAGGTGAAAGAAATGCCAAATATTGAATCTGCAATTAAACGTGTACGTACTAACGCTAATAAGAATGCTCAAAATTCATCTCAAAAAAATGCTATGCGTACAGCTATCAAGAAATTTGAAGATGCTGTAGCTGCTGGTGCTGACAACGTAGATGCGTTATATAAAGAAGCTGCTAAAGCTGTTGATATGGCTGAAACAAAAGGATTAATCCATAAAAACAAAGCAAGCCGTGACAAATCTCGTCTAAGCAAAAAATTAGCAAAATAATGATTTTGTAGAAGTTAACTTTACGTTAGCTTCTTTTTTATTGAAAAAATGCGAGCTAAAATCTTTTAGAATTTAGCCCGCACTTACTATTTTATATTAGACAATTTTCTTTCGCTTCATTCTTCTAACTAATCTGGTTGTTCACTTTGATTTTCAATACCTTTGCGATCAATTTGAATCCAATATTCAGCTATCTTTCCTCGTTCAACTAAATAAACCGCACTGGCAATTTGAATAATTATTTTATTTCCAGGTGTTCGTCCCGTTTGTTTCCAACGAATATAAACTTTCCGACCATCTGCTAGTATTTCTTGAATTTCTAATTCAAATTGCCCGTAAAGATCCTGCATTTCTTTCACATGTTCAATATAATCATTTGGAGATCGTGTTATTACATATTCATTTTCTGACTGAACTTGATGAGCAATCACATTCTCATGCATAAAATCATGTGCTAACTGAAGATTTTTGCCGGATCGGACTTCCTTAAAAAAAGTTTCTACTATTTTTTTTGACTCTTCCAAACAAAAACTCCTCTCTTTTTATTTGGTAACTTGTCCAGATAATTTGAGAATAAACAGTTCAAAGAGCAATTCTTTATCCATCTGACCAGTTTTCATCCGAAAATCATTTTCTACCAATTCATCATAGATTGCTTCTAAGCGATCTAATTCAAAGCGACGAACCTGCTGCAAAGCTAACTTTACACGATACGGATGAATTTTTAATGTTTCAGCTATATTTGCTTGTTGATACCCTAGTTTTGCTAAAATCTTAGTTTGTAAAAATAATCGAATTTGATTTAGCAAAATAGCATTTAATTTAATTGTTTCTTCTCCTTGAAGCAATAGATCTTCGTACAATTGGATGGCTTTTTCACTATGACCGGATAAAACATCACTAGTTAAATCAAAGACATTATGTTCTAAAGATTTTGGGACTAATTCTTTAACTGCAATTAATGAAATGATCTTGTTGTCAGAGGCATACAAAAATAATTTTTGCAATTCTCCCATAACTTTTGATAAATTTAAATCAGTCAGTTGCAACAACAAGTCAAAGGCTTCTGGTTTAATTTCGTATCCTTCACTTTGAATCGTCTGCTCTACATATTGCCTGACTTCACGCTCGCCCATTGGGTTGACATCGATGACTTCAGCCTGTTTTTTGATTGCTTTAGTTATTTTTTTTCGCTCGTCTAATTTTTCAACATTTGCAATAAAAACTAAAATGGTTGTAGGTGATGGTTGCTCCAAATATTTTAATAAGCTATCCATATCATGATCCAATCCATTCGTTTTTCTTTCTGCAGTCAAAAAATAGGGATTTTCAATAAAAACTAATCGATAATCACCAAAAAAAGGAATGGTTTCTGCCTCTTCCATTGCTAGAGATAATGGAACTTCTTCCATATCAAAAGAGGAATAATTGAACTGATCATCCTCTGTTTTGATCAATTGACTCATTAACTCTGTTTTAAATAGCTCACTTAGATATCCTTCTGTTCCTTGAATTAAATAAACGGAAGCAAATTGTTGTTGTCTGACTTGTTTTAATGCCTCTTGTAAGTTCATAAATTCCCTCATTTCTCTTTTCCATCCTATCATGTCATTTCAAGAAATGCTAGTCTTCTTTCATGATTGTTTTAGCCGTTAACATTTTTGAAAATGACGTCCACTCGTAATAAATCATTCCATTTTTATCTGTTCGAAAACTATTTGTACTTGCTTGTTTTAACGTATTCATTGTTTCTTCATGAGGATGTTTGAAACGATTATCACGTCCACAAGAAATAATACTATCCATCGGTCTGAGTTTTTGGATAAACAGCGAGTCAGACGAAGTTTTACTTCCGTGATGTCCCACTTTTAATACATCAATCATTAAATCAGGAAAATGCTTTAACAATTCATGTTCTCCTTCTTTTTCCAAATCACCTGTAAACAAAAAACGTTTACCACCAACTTTTGTATAAACCACCATTGAGTCTTTATTTTCTCCAGTTCCAGGACTATTGGGTGCCAGAATGTTCAATGAAATCGAACGACTAACTAATGCGCCTGTTAAGACTGGATAACATTTCGTTCCCTTCTTTTTTAAACGATCGATCATTCTCCCGAACACAGCTTTTTGTTCCGTGCCAACAGGAAAATACAGTGAGCGAATCGGAATTTTTTCATTGATTGCCACTAAGTCACCGCAATGATCGATATCTCCGTGGCTGATCAAAACTTTATCGAGGTACTTTACTCCTTTACTTTTCAAATAAGGAATTACTGAATAATCCGCATTCGTTGTTTGTTTCGCCTTTATTGCCCATTTTTCTTTTTGAAAGTCGATCCTTCCACCTGTGTCGATCAAAATATTTTCCTGATGAAATGGACTTTGTATAAAAACACTATCTCCTTGACCAACATCAATAAAAGCAACTGTGCCATTTGGAGAAAGATACTTATTATGCATCATGAAAAACAGACCTATCCCTAGTAAATACACTTTTTTTGATTGATTGTTCATCTTATGAAGTGTAAAGAAAACTAGTATACAAATCAAAAGAAACAGAATTGGAGAAAATGCGCCCGTAACGATTGTAAATGTACTATAACGGCTCAGCCATTCGAATACAGAGTGTTGAATCAAAAAATATATTTCTAAACTAGCAAACAAAAGATTGGATTTGAATATATATGAGCTCAGCAAACTAATACAAAGCATAGGTAGAATGAAACGTTCAAATATAGGTAATAACAAAAATGTAAACAGACTACTCGTTAATTGCCATTCAAAAAAAGATAGTCCCATCAATGGAATCATTGTACAATTCAATAAAAATGAAAAAAAATACATCTTTAACATTCGATGATTGATTCTTTCCGAAATAGGCTGTACATACAAAATAAAAAATGATAAGCAGTAACTTAATTGCCCTCCTATCGAAAACAGCAGATACGGCTTAAAAAAAAGTCCTCCTATCAATGTCAAACTCCAACAATCCAAACCAGATAAATGCCAATTGAATTCACGGTTACCAAGTGAGATCATACTTTGAACCAAGGCTCGAACCACACTAATTGAAAAGCCTGTCATTCCTGCATAAGCAAATGAAAAGAACAATTGTAACCAAAATAGTCGTTCAATAGCGACACCACACCGTAAAAGTAGGTATCTAAAACAACCCACAAAAAATGCAACATGCATACCTGATAAACTGAACAAATGAAGAATTCCTATATTCGCTAACATTCCTTCTTTTTGAGAAAATTCATTTGGCTTAAATCCAAAAAGCAATGTTTTAAGGTACAAAGCTGTTTCTTTAAAAAAAGTTTTATCACAGTAATCGATCGCTTGTTTTCTATAACTACTTAACCAAGACAAGATTTCATAAAATTTAGGTCTTTTTACTGTGATTTTATTTATACGACTGATCGTTAGTATTTGATAGATTCCATTTTCTTTAAGCTGTTTCTGATAATCAAAACCGTTAAGATTGGTCTGTCCTAACGGTGTTTGAAACTCTCCTGATAGATTGATTTCTACAGATTGATTGATTTTTTGCCAACTTCGCTTTTCGTCTTGAGAATCAAACCGATAAAAGGCTATCAGTTTGCACATCTTTTTTCCAGCTGAAAAAAAACTCCCTTCCAATTGAAGTTGATCACCATCGACTTTATATTTATCTGGCAATACCAATAAATGACCTGTCACTTCATTTGTTTCAGAAAATTTCGCTTGTTTCTCTTTACTTAGAGTCAGCCAACAAGAAATCATCATACCAAGAACACACAAAAAACTGACGCCGATAATCGTCTTGTTTCCTGTGAAAAGAACTCGACTAATGAAATAAAACCAAACTACACCTGTCAACAAGCTTGGCTCTATCACTAAAAAAACTGTTCCTATTGTTACTAATACTGGAAAAATCCAGTAATTATTAATCTGTTTGAGGTGCTTCTTCCACTGAAGCAATCTCTTCTTCTCCTAATTGTAGTTCAGCAAAATATTTCTTTGATAGTGTAACTTGATCTACAGTTGCGCCCACTTGTTGGATCAGAGCCATTGCGTATTCGTCATTTCGATAATCTTTCAAATAGTGGATTTTTTTGATTCCTGCTTGTAAGATCATCTTCGTGCATTGCAAACAAGGAAAATGAGTTACGTAAATCTCTGCGCCTTCTGTAGGAATACCAAATTTTGCACACTGCAAGATGGCATTCATTTCTGCATGGATCGTTCGAACACAGTGCCCGTCGACCACGTAACAACCGTCATCGATACAATGTACATCTCCACTTACTGATCCATTATAACCTCCAGCGATGATACGTTTATCCCTGACTACGGTTGCTCCTACCTCTAACCGTGTACAGGTACTTCTCAACGATAAAAGCACACTTTGTGCCATAAAATATTGATCCCAAGGAATTCTTTCTAGTGTCATATGATACTCCTTCTCTGTTATTATTTATTTTTGCTGATTTTTAAATTATTAGTAGTTTATTCAAATAGTAAGTTATAGGAAAAGTCTCGTCAAGAACCTGCTGCAGATATTTTCAAAATAGTTATTATTTTTTCGTTTTATCGAAATTTTTAGGATGTAATGGACTCTTTTAATTTATCAAATGTTTTTTCGCCAAAGCCCGAAATATTTTTTAAATCCTCTATGGTTTTAAAACCCCCATTTTCTTCCCGATAACGAATGATTTCTTGCGCTTTTTTCTGACCAACTCCAGGTAAGGCTTGCAATTCAGTTTCACTTGCTTGATTGAGATTGATTTTATTTGTTTCTTTATTTTGACTAGTTTGTGTGCCATTATTTTGTTCAGTTTTTTGAAATTCTTCCCCATGCTTTGGTACATAGATCACCATCTGATCTGCAATTCGTTCAGAAAAATTGACTTGTTTTGTGTCGGCCTCCTCATTCACCCCTCCAGCGAGCATTACAGCGTCCCAGACACGCATATTCGCAGTTCCTTCATACATTCCCGGATTTTCAACAGCACCCTTTATATCCACGTATATCTGCTTAGATTGAGAATTAGTTTCCAATAACTGAGATGAACTGACAGAAGTCATCACTAATTCTTCTTCTGGCAACTCATCAGAAGTAGAGCTAATCCGCAAAAATGTGATAATACTACAAATAATCACTATTAGAAGAATACTCCCAATGACATATTGCTTATATTTCTGTAACAACTTACGATAATCCATGATTTTTCCCCCTTCAAAGTAAAGATACGCATTCTTTTTGCTTTTTCATGATAGAAAATGTAAACCTTCATCGTATAATAGGTTAAGAAGGTGATAAAAAGATGGAAAAAGAAATTGTTGCGTTATTAAAAAAACAAGATTTTTTGGGGTTAGAAAAATTTATTGATCTGTTAGGCACAGATATCGTGAAATGTATTCGAGCAATCTTAAATCATCCAGAAGAAAGAACGTATCGGAAAGAAGCAGAAAATGAAGTATTCTATCGAATTTGGCAGAAAATTTCTAGTTATGATGAAAATAGGAGTAGTTTGAAAACTTGGAGTTTAACCATCACGCGGAATATTTGTCTGGATAAAAAACGATCAATAATTCGTGAGCGAAATATTGTTCCAATGGACCAACTTCCAGAGAGTATTTTAGAAGAAGATTATTTTGAAAAAGAACATTTTTTAGATTTATTAAAACATTTAACAGCAGAAGATCAATTGATTTTTCTAAAATATTACTATTATCAAGATACCCCTAACGAGATAGCCAAAGAATTAGAAATGGACGTTTCTCAAGTTTATAATCATCTATCCCGAGGAAGAAAAAAAATCAAAATGTTATTTGATCCAGGTATATAAGTATTATTTAGCGTTTGAAAGATAGAACAATATCCGATTATGGTGAAATTGTTATCTTATAATTTTAGCTATCTTCTATCAAAGCTAAAAACACTTGCTTACTGTTTAAATCAAGGGAGGAATTTCAAATGGCAAATCCATTCAAAGTTGTTATTAATCAACTCAACAACGAAATCGCAAATAGCTCAAAAAAAGAATTGAACAAACAACAAAAGAAAAACTTGTTCAACCAAACAAAAATGTATATATTTTTACAAGATTTTATTGAAAAAGTTAAGCCTTATCTAGAAGAAGGAGAAGAAATACATGCATACTTACCTATGACTAGCGATGGTCAAAACGTTTCTGCAGTCGGTCTTGGTCTCTTGGGCATGTATCATCCTGAAACAGAGGAAGCAAAAGCTTATGTGAAAAACTTCAATGACCTTAGAGGAAACCGCATTTTGATTTTCACTGATCAACGAATGATTTTTACCACGATCATAGAATTTCTGGATCAAAGAACATTCTTTAGTTATCCTTATACAACAATCAAAGCAATCACACTAAAAGAAAATAAAATGAACTATTTCGATTGGGATGAATCTTTTCCACCAAAACGAGTTGCACTTTATACGTATATCTTTGACTTTGAATCAGAAAATCACATTTTTTCAGAATTGTTAGGTCAACGTGATGCAGATATTTTAAAACGTCAATTGTTAGAAATACCAGCATTAAAAGAGATTGTTGTCATAAAAAAAGTATATCGTGAGCGTAGATTTGATCGAGTTGTTAATAATCCTGTATTAGCTTATAGGCTTACGTATTATTTTTCTATAATAGCTGCGGTAGTTTTCCTTATCCTCTTAGCTTTAGGCGGTTTCTTCCATATTGGTCCGGCAAAATCATTATTTGATTTTGGAACTGAACCCGCTTTACAATTAATTTCTACGTGTCTTTTGCTCTAAAATAAAAAATAAGACAAGGAATGTTCAAATTGAACCGAATCCCTTGTCTTATTTTTTACTTTTCTTTCAGTGTTTCCAGATAATCTAAAGCATCCTGTACGTTTTTAACGGGTACTATTTTCATTTTTGTTCCAATTTTTTCAGCAGCAGCTTTTGCTTCTTCATAATTGGTTTTGATTCCTGGCTCTGCCTTCTTCATCTCTTCAGTGATATCATCATCCGGCGCAAAGAAGATTTCTGTTTCATTTTTACTAGCAGTAACAACTTTTTTGTCGATACCACCGATTCTTCCAACAATCCCTTTGCTATTGATTGTTCCTGTTCCAGCGATTTTATGTCCTTTACGTATGCCTTTATGCGTCAACTGCTCGTAAATCTCTAGTGTAAACATCAAGCCAGCTGATGGTCCGCCAATATCTCCTGCATCGATTTCGACTGGAATCGATGAATCGATCTCAGTATGATCCGTCAGGCCAATTCCGATACCTGCCTTTTTATCGGTCGGCAGTTCAATCAGTTTCCCAGTTGCTTCTTTCGACTCACCATCTTGTAAATAACGTACAGTAACTTCTTGTCCAACCTTTTGCATCTTTACGTATTCTACAAACTCTTCACTGCTTTTAAATGTTTTACCGTCGATTCCAGTTACCGTGTCTCCCACAGAAATTTTCCCTTTAAAACTAGAATTATCCTCTATAGCTAAAACATAGACGCCTTTAAAACGCATTTTATATGGGACTTCAGCAAGTTTTAAAGCTTGTTCAATAGCAGCGTTTTTAGAAGAATCCATATAGTATTGCTGAATACGTTCATATTCGGTGTTTGTGCTTGAACCCATCAACTCTTCTTTGCTTACTAATTCCTCAAAATCAGAAAATTTTGCTTTCAAAGCTGAACCTAATGTGGCTTTGCGCACACCAACCGTCGTTAAATAAAACGCACCTGGTTCCGAGTCTTTTTTATTATCAACTGTCACAAAATCTTTTAAATTCTCAGTCGTGCCTGGTCCTTCAATGTAATAAGGGATGGGAAAGATCATTATAATGATCAAGATAATAACTAGTGCAAAAGGCAGCATCGACTTGATCGATATTTTTTCGTCATGCTCATTATTCATTCAGCTTCATCTCACGATTCTTTTGATTTAGTGCTTGATTGATAGCCATTGGCAAATAGCTAGAAACATCTCCGCCAAATTTCAGCACTTCTTTTAACAAACTTGAACTAATATGGGCATAGTTTTCATCTGCTAATAAAAAAACAGTTTCAACTTCGGGTGCTAGATGATGATTCATCCTAGCAATATCTTTTTCATATTCGTAATCTTTAACATTTCTAATTCCTCGAATCAAAAAGTTAGCACCTAAGTCTGCGGCACTTTCCACAGTAAGTTTTGTTTCTTGAACGATCACTTCTACATTTTCTAAATGAGCAACCGCTTCTTTTATCAAAGCAAGTTTTTCTTCTACACTAAAAAGAGCTGTTTTATTTGTATTAACAAAAATCCCTACGATCACTGTATCAAACATCTTCGTACTACGTTCAATCAGGTTCAAATGACCATTTGTCAAAGGATCGAAACTTCCAGGAAAAAGGGCAATTTTAGTCATCTCCTACCTCCTGTCTATAAATTGTTATTTGTGTAATGCCATAAGTAGTTTCACGAGTTTTTACTAGTGCTCCAATATTTTCAGGTAATGTTACTGATTTATCTGTCTCACAAACAACAACTGCATCATCATTCAACAAATTATAAGCAAGCATTTGCGCTAGTTGTTTTTCGATTTCCTGTTTAGCATAAGGAGGATCAAGTAAGACTAAGTCAATCACAGCTTTTTCTTCTTTTAAAAACTCTAGCGCCTTATTAGCATCCATTTTTTTGATCACAAACTTAGCTGGTTCTTTCGTGATATCGATATTTTCTTTAATGATTTTAATAGCAGAAAAATTTTTCTCAATACAAATTCCAAGATCCATTCCTCTAGATACCGCTTCGATCGCAAGACCACCACTTCCTGCGTATAAATCTAACGCAGTCCCTCCATCAAAATATGGACCGATCATATTAAAAATCGATTCTTTCACTTTATCAGTTGTAGGGCGTGTGTTATCACCATCTAATGCTTTTAAACGCCGTCCTCCATATTCTCCTGAAATAACCCGCATCCTTTACACTCCTTTACATAATCGTTCAATATACATTTGTTAGTATATCACTATACAGAAAAAAGATGAAAAATGTTTGAAGTTGGTTCACATTTTTCATCTCGATTTTTACACATTTTCAGCCAAACGAATTTGAGTATTTAATTCTTCGACTTCAAATCCTTCTTCTTTTTCATATTGATACGCAGCCTTTGTGCCGATTTTTTCAGCAAAATTCATTTCCACATCTGGACGGTAAGATCGTTCTACTTTGCGCACGAAATGCAGTCCATTGATTTTAGCTTCTGAACTTTCGATGTCCTCTTCATTCATATAAATGACAACATATTTCATACGGCGGGATACATAATGAATCAATCCATAACGTTTTAATGTTTTTAATTGCTTTAAACTATACACCCAAACGACTAAACAACGTCGCTTTTGGATAGTAAAATCTTTTTCTTCATTAACTTGCATGACAACTACCTCCACAACCTGAATGTTTCCCTTTTTCAAAGAACGGATTTCCAGCATCTACTTTAATGTCGTCAGAAATTGTTTTCGCTACTGACATACCCACCAAATCTAGAATCGTCTGTATCTCTGTTTCTGAGAAACGAAATTCTGCAACTTCCTCACTCAGATCCAGTGCTCGTTTTGCTTGACGAACTGCTCGTTGTTTGGTGCGAAAATCAGGTGCGTGATTGCCATATGCTTCAATCCGTTCAAAAGCATCTTTTGCATCTAAAAATGCTTTTTGTTTGTCACGAACATCTTTTGATCCATACATTGACTGACGATTTATTTTATAAGATTCAATACTCTTACTCGTTAAAATCGCTTGTACGAGCTTTTCCGTCTGATCTTCTATTTCAAAAAGTTTTTCTGTAACTATCATACTTATTCACTTTCCTCTGTTTGAGATATTTCTTTCTCTGTTTCTTGTAATAAGACTAACATACTTGCTTTAGAGAACGCAACGCCAATGTCTTCTTTTTCTTGATGGGCAAATCGCGAATGGTACAATGAATCAGAAAACCATGATAACACGGTAAATGTAGGGTCATAAACTGGCTCTGTGTACATTCCAGTGGCTTTTTTCTTGTCTAATTGACCCACTTTCAATAACTTTTGGTACTCGTCATTGGTTAACGTAAAAACAGTCTCAGCTGTCATTTGCTCTTTACTAAACTGCCAATTTTCTGCTCGCTCTAGCGAAAGAATGTTTTTTTGATTTTTAAGCAGAGCATCAAAAAGTTTTTGAGCATTTTTTTGACTTTCAGTGTTTACCCGATAGGCTGGTAAACCTTCTTTAAGCTTCAACAGATTGATGATTTGGATAACTTGGTGGCTTTTAATTGCATCAAAACCTGACACTTGGTCGGTTACTGAAATAGGAATGACTTCACCTTCAACTAATTGATAAGGCATTATTGTCAATAGTGTTTTTTTATCTAAATACGTAACGGCTGCAAGCTTCCCAGTACCATGATTAAAAAATAAGAGCGCAAATGTCTTATTATCAAACGCTATTAGCGGACGATAATTCATATCTTCTTCCATTAGCTCAACATTATAGTTGTTTTCTTTATATGTAAACGCAAAATTTGAATAAATAGTCATCAACTCTGAAACGTCCGATAGTTTCATCCCAATTGAAAATGGCATCGTCTCTTTTGACTCATTAAACGCTTTGATTGCAGAAATTTTTCCATCTCGAACATTTATTTCGAGATAATCCGTATCTTTTTCACCATACACCCATAGTTCATAGCCCATGCCTGTTTGTTGCTTTTCAATCGGCTCACCGAACTTAGTCACAAAATCAGCTGTTTCTTTACCTATGTACGCAGCATAACCAGAAGTTGAAATTTCTTCATACGGTAACGCAGTATGGGAGACAACCTGCCTCCCATGATCTGCTTCTTGCTGCATGTTATCAGCAGGGAAAAAGACAGGCTGTAAATAACCACCTATCAGGACTACAAAGAAAACGCCTAAAAAAACTAAAAATCGTTTCATCTTTTCCCCCACTTTTCGTTTAATTTTCTTTTACTTCTATTAATAGATCACCAGAACTGATTGGTTCGTCTTCAAAAACGTAAATATGTTCAACGATTCCATCAAAACGTGCTTCGATTGTTGTTTCCATCTTCATCGCTTCTGTGACTAACAATGCATCACCTTTTTTAACTTTATCTCCTTTATTAACTAACACTTGGAGAACAGATCCTGACATTGTTGCACCGATTTGTTCTTTATTCGTCGGCTCTGCTTTACGTTTTGCTTGAACAGAAGATTTGATAGAGGTATCCTTTATAACTATTTCGCGGCGTTGACCATTTAGATTGAAGAACAACACTCTGTTCCCCTCAATATCAGGGTCACCAATTTCATCTAAGCGAATAATCAACGTTTTACCTTTTTCAATTTGAACTTCTACAGATTCACCTTGACGAATTCCTTGGAAAAACGTTGGTGTATCTAATAATGTCACATCTCCAAAATTTTGATACGATGTGCGATAATCCAGAAATACTTGAGGATACATCAGATAGCTCAAAATTTCTTCCAATTTTGGCTCATAACCGATTTTTTCAGCCAATTCGTCTTTTACTTTATCAAAATTAACTGGTGCTGCTAAACTTCCTGGTCTTTCAGTAAACGCTGGACGTCCTTTTAAAATAATTCTTTGTAAATCTTTAGGAAATCCACCTACAGGTTGACCTAAATCTCCTTGGAAAAACGTTACTACTGATTCAGGAAAACTCAATTCTTCTCCATTATCGTAGATATCTTTTTCAGTTAAATTATTTTGAACCATGAAAAGTGCCATATCACCAACAACTTTTGACGATGGTGTGACCTTCACAATATCTCCAAACATCAGGTTAACGGTGTGATACATTTTTTTGATATCATCCCATTTATGTCCTAATCCAACTGCTTTCGCTTGTTGCTGTAAGTTAGAATACTGTCCGCCTGGCATTTCATGCATGTAGACTTCTGTTTGCGGCGCATTTAAACCATTTTCGAATGGTTTATAATACATCCGAACATCTTCCCAATAGTGATTGATTTTTTGTGTATTGTCAATATTCACATCTGGCGTCCGATCACCATTGACCAGAGCATAATACAAACTACTCATACTAGGTTGGCTGGTTGCGCCACTCATTGCACTTGTCGCCACATCGACAATATCTACGCCTGCTTTAGTTGCTGCTGAATAAGTGATAATCCCATTGCCGCTTGTATCATGCGTATGCAAATGAATCGGTAAATCCGTTGTATCTTTTAGTTCGCTAATCAAACGATACGCGGCTTGTGGTTTTAGCAACCCAGCCATATCTTTAATGGCAATAATATGAGCGCCCATCTGTTCAAGCTCTTTAGCCATATTTTTGTAATATTCAACATTATATTTTGCTCGAGTTGGATCATTGATATCACCAGTATAACAAATAGCCGCTTCCGCAATTTTACCTGTATCTCTAACTGCTTGAATACTTTTTTCCATTTGCGGCAGCCAGTTTAGGCTATCAAAAATACGGAACACATCAATACCTTGACGTGCTGATTCTTTAATGAACTCTTCAATAACATTATCAGAATAATTTTGATAACCGACTGCATTTGATCCTCTAAATAGCATCTGCAGCAGCGTATTTGGCATTAACTTACGAATTTTGCGAAGTCTTTGCCATGGATCTTCATTTAAGAAGCGATATGCAACATCAAAAGTAGCCCCGCCCCACATTTCACTAGAAAATAGCTCTGGTAATCCTTCACCAGTTAAGCGCGCAATTTCTTTGAAGTCTTGTGTTCTTACACGAGTTGCTAATAAACTTTGATGAGCGTCACGGAAAGTCGTATCCGTCAATAGCACATTTTCTTGTTTCTTGACCCAATCGATTACACCTTTTGCACCATCTTTATCTAAAATATTTTTAGCAGTCACATAATCACTTCGTAACTCTAAGTCAGTTGGAATACGTGGTGCATCAAAATATTTTTTCGTTGATTTTTCGATTCCTGGAAATCCATTAACCGTTACTTCACCAATGTATTTCATGGTTTTGTTGCCTCGGTCTCTTAATTTCGGAAATTCGAATAATTGTGGTGTATTATCAATAAAGGTTGTTTTCGCTTCACCAGATTGAAATTGTGGATGAGCAATCACCTTGTGCAAAAATGGAATATTTGTTTTTACACCGCGAATTCTAAATTCTCTTAAGCATCGTTCCATCTTTTGGATAGCTTTTTCAAAAGTAAATCCGTGCGTACAAACTTTTACCAATAGAGAATCGAAATACGGAGTGACTACTGCACCAGAATAAGCATTACCAACATCAAGCCTCACACCAAAACCACCTGGTGAACGATACGTGTCGATCTTACCGGTATCTGGCATAAAATGGTTCAATGGATCTTCCGTTGTGATTCGACATTGAATAGCTGCTCCATTTAAAGTGATTTCTTCTTGGTGAGGAATCTTCATGTCTTTATGCAAATCAAGACCTTGCGCAATTTGCAATTGAGATACGACAATATCAATATCTGTGATCATCTCAGTAATCGTATGCTCTACTTGAACACGTGGATTGACTTCGATAAAATAAAAATGGTCCCCTTCGACTAAAAATTCAACAGTTCCAGCATTAACATAGCCAACATGCTTCATTAATTGAACCGCAGCATCACAGATTTCTTTGCGTTTCTCTTCACTCATTGACACACAAGGAGCTACCTCTACAACTTTTTGATGACGACGCTGAACCGAACAATCACGCTCAAATAAATGAATTACATTTCCATGCTTATCCCCTAAAATTTGAACTTCAATATGTTTTGGATTGGAGATATATTTTTCTACATAGACTTCATCAGAACCAAATGCAGCCTTCGCTTCACTTTTCGCCCGATCATAACCTTCTCTAGCTTCTTTTTCGTCATGAGCCACCCGCATGCCACGGCCACCACCGCCAAGAGCTGCTTTGATCATAATTGGAAAGCCGTGCGTTCTACCAAAATCTAAAACACCCTCAACTGAGTCAACAGGTCCATCAGAACCTGGTATTGATGCTATACCCGCTGCCACAGCGGCTTCTTTTGCTTTGATCTTATCTCCAAATATATCTAAATGATGTAATGTTGGTCCTACAAAAATAAGACCTTCTTCTTCACAACGACGAGCAAATTCTAGATTCTCAGACAAAAAACCATAGCCTGGATGAATCGCATCAGCTCCTGATTTTTTGGCAATTCGGATAATATCCTCCATATCAAGGTAGGCTTCAATCGGCTTTTTACCTTTACCAACTAAATAGGCTTCGTCAGCCTTAAAACGATGAACAGAATATTCATCTTCTGCTGCATAGATTGCTACTGTCCCGATGTGCATCTCTGTACAGGCTCTAAAAATTCGAATTGCAATTTCTCCACGATTTGCTACTAAAACTTTTTCCATTTTTTCACTCCTACCCGTTTATTGATGCTAAAACAGAATTGTTCAACTCTTAATGAAACTAGTCTTTACATCTATTTCAGCTCTTGTTACCCTCATTTATTTATTGATTACCAAGTAATTGGTATTCTTGGTCCATTTTTTGTTTTTTCTCGTCCGCACTGATGTTTAATACAAAAGCTACAGCAATAGAAATAATCAATACACTATTTCCCCCTTGACTCAGAAAAGGGAACGTTACTCCTGTCAAAGGAATCACTCCAGTAATTCCGCCGAGATTGATAAAAACCTGAATCAACAGCATTGATCCAATCCCAATACACATTAGCGAATTAAATGGTTTTTTAGATCGTACACCAACTAAAATAATTCGAGCAATCATAAACATCAAGATTGCTAATATAATCAGTGCTACAAACAAACCTAATTCTTCAATCGTGATTGCAAAAATAAAGTCAGAATGTGCTTCAGGTAAAAAACCTTTTTTCTGAATACTATTGCCTAACCCTTTTCCGAACCAGCCGCCATTGTTAATCGCATAATAAGAATTAGCCAACTGATGACCAGCATTTCGTTCATCCTTAAATGGATTCAAGAAAATAGCGAAACGTTGATACACATATTGATACCTATCAGGAATAAAACTGCCTCCGGTTAAAAGTAAAGTTTGAATAACAGCAATACTACCTAAAATTCCAGCACCGCCAACTACATATGTATACATGTAATTAACACCACTAGCAAGTACCATGATAATCACCAATAAAGTCAAAATAGCTGCATTTCCCAAGTCGGGTTGAATCGCAACAAGAAAAATTAAAAAACCAACCAAAAGCATCGGTCTAAATACAGCTTTTTTAAATTCTTTATCGATATACTTCTGTCTTCGTCCTAAAATATACGCTAAATACCAGATCACCATGATTTTTAAATACTCAGCAGGCTGCATTGAAAATGAACCAATTTGAATCCACCCTTTGGCTCCATTGATCTCCGCACCTAATGATGTAAATCGAACAGCTAACAGTAAAACTGAGATAACGACGATTGCAAACATGATAAATCCTTTAACTTGAAAGACAGTGGTTTTCATCTTATAGATAAAAAACATTGCAACTAAACTTAAAAGCCAAAACTCCAATTGCGTAATAACCATGCCGGTCGGCGGTTTTCCTTGTGAAACTAACAAAGAGGATGTTGAACTGTATACCATGATCAATCCCACTGCACTAAGGACTAAGTACGGGATCAAAATGCTATAATCTAACAGATGCCTCTTTTTTATCTTGTTTGGCAAAGTTTAAACCTCCTTGCCACTTTCTTTTTTTTCTTGTGTTTCCTCATAAACGTCACTATATAATTGATTAAGTTCTTTTTCTAAATCACTTAGCAATTGATGTCCTTGTTTGGAACTTAAGATACCTAACCGAATGGCATAGGTCACTTGACGAGAAAAACCATACATTTGTGTATCTACGACTTCCTCAAAAGCCTTACACTGGGAAATACATAGGCTATTTTTTTGATTACGGATCAACATCATGATCCTTTGTGCATCATCGTTTAACAGCTGAATAGCAAAATCTTTTGAAATGGATTCCATGTGCACTAAACCTCCCATCTTAATTATGTAATTATAGCATAATTTGTGCCTTTATTAACAGAAATTTTCTGAAAATCGTCTGTTTAATTTTTTTTTAATTATTCACCAATGGAAATGATCAAAAATTTCACCGTTCTTACAGCTATTCTCGAAATAAACACGAATTGATCACTAAATTCACCAAAAACAGCCTAATTGAAGGATCCCTTCAATTTTATTTTCATTTCTTTATCACAGATATATTTTTTTTATTTTAATTTAAACCATAAACGATTGCGTAATAAATAACATAAAACCAACTCAACGCGCCGTGAAATATTGCCCAAAGAATACTGTGCCAATTAACATATGAAATAACTAAAGCTAAAGCACAACCGAATGAAATACCTGCTTTTGCACTCTCTTTCATAATTGTCCCTCCTCTAATTGATGAATTAACGTATAAAGTAATTTATTTAAACTGGAATAAAAACAGTACCAGCAAAATCTTTGATGTTACATGGATTGATAATTTTAGCTAGTAGATATTCTGGCGGTAACTCCTTATCTGAAATAATTCCATATGTACTTGCTTGTACAAACCCATGACGACTATAGTAGCTTGGATCCCCAATCAAAATAATCATTTGATAGTTAAATTTTTTAGCTTCTTTTTCAGCAATAGCAATCAACTCTCCGCCTAGCCCTTGATTTCTTTGATCTAAGCGGACTGTTAAAGGAGCTAAAATCAATACTTCGCTTATTTTATTCTTGTTTGAGATACTCGTTTTTGACAACATAATATGTCCCACGATTTCCTCATTTTTTTCAGCAACAAAAGCAAGATTCGGCAAATAGTTCTCACTTTTCCTTAAGCGCTCAACAAAGTTCTGCTCATCACCATCTTTAACTTTTGCAGTTTCAAAAGCTTCTTTCGTGAAGTGATAAATCTTAGCAAAATCAGCCTGATTTTCTAAACGAATGATCATCCGCATCCCTCCTTCTCAAACTAGTATTTATATTGTACAGAAATACTATTATTAATAGTAACAGAATCTATTTTAAGAAGCTATTAATGTACCTAAGATGAACATTTTACAGACAAGAAAGTTCTCTTTTTTTACATAAAAACCCCTTAAAAAACAAAACTTAAAGTCTTCTCTTAAGGGGCTCTTACTATTCTATTTGATTTTCATTAGTCAGTTTTATTTCTTTAAATCAACGACCATTCTTCCTTTGATTTTCCCTTGTTCCATTTCTTCAAAAATGTCGTTAACTTCATGTAAGCAACGTGTTTCTACAACTGGCACCACTTTGCCTTCTGCACCAAATTGGAATGCTTCTTCCAGATCTTTACGGGTCCCTACTAGTGAACCTACGATTTGGATCCCATCTAATACAGTTTTTACAATAGCTAAGTCCATTGTTTCTGGTGGCAAACCAACTGCAACAACTTTACCAGCAGCTCTAACTGAATCGACGGCTTGGTTAAATGCAACTTTAGAAACAGCTGTAACAACCGCAGCGTGAGCGCCCCCAACTTTCTCTTGGATCCATGCTCCTGCATCGCCATCTGTCAATGGGTTACAAACTAAGTCAGCACCTAGCTCTTTAGCAAATTCTAGTTTATCATCATTGATATCAACGGCAATCACTTTAGCATTGAAAACATTTTTGGCATATTGAATCGCTAAATTACCTAAACCTCCAATACCATAAATAGCAACCCACTGTCCAGGTTTTACATCTGAAACTTTAATTGCTTTATAACAAGTAACCCCCGCACAAGAAATACTACTTGCTTGGGCTGGATCTAATCCTTCTGGGACTTTTACAGCATAGTCCGCTTTAACAATACATTGCTCCGCCATCGCACCATCTACTGAAAATCCAGCATTTTTTACTTGGCGACAAAATGTTTCTCGACCTGTAATACAGTACTCGCAAGTTCCGCACCCTTCAAAGAACCATGCAATACTTACACGATCCCCAACTTTAAGACTCTCCACACCTGGTGCAATTTCTTTAACGATTCCAATACCTTCATGACCGATCACTCTGCCTGGTACTTCCCCAAAATCTCCATGAGCCACATGTAAATCAGTATGACAAACGCCGCAATATTCTACATCGACTAACGCTTCACCTGCTTCTAGGGGTCTAACGTCTACTTCTTTGATTTCTACTTTTCCATTATTTTCTTTAGTTACAACAGCTGCCTTCATTCTATCACTCCTGTATTTAATATTATATAGTAACAATTATATTTTACCATGTATGAAATCGTTTTAATAGTCTTTTTGAGAAGAAATTCACAATAAAAGAAACTTTGTTCAAATGTAATAAAAAAGAGTGAAAATGAATCATTTTGCATGATTCATTCCACTCTTTTAATTGGTATCATTATTCTTTTAGATTGCTGTTGTTGCACCACGGTATACAATACCACGACGAGGATCAACAGTGATCAATTCATCGTTAGCAATCAAGTTTGTTGCATCAGCTGCACCAACAATTACTGGAATATCTTTCGCAATTGCAACAACTGCTGCATGAGAAGTTAATCCGCCTTCTTCTACAACTAAAGCAATTGCTTTGTCAATTGCAGGCATATAATCCTTATCAGTTGTTTTTACAACAAGGATAGACCCTTCTGTTGCATTTGCTACAGCTTCTTCAGCTGTATTCGCTACAACTGCCTTAGCAATAACTGAAGCTTCGCCGATTCCTTGACCTTGAACTAATTTTGATCCGATCATTTGAATCTTCATTAAGTTTGTTGTACCTTTTTCGCCTACTGGTACACCAGCTGTAATAATGATCAAGTCGCCCTCACTTGCAAAACCTTCTTCTTGAGCAGTGTGAGTCGCTAAATTGAACATTTCATCTGTACTTGCTGGTTTGTCAGCAACAGTTGCATAAACACCCCAAGATAATGATAAGCTGCGAGCTTTTTGTTCTGTGAATGTAATCGCAACAATATGAGATTTTGGACGGTATTTAGAAATCATACGAGCTGTATGACCTGATTCAGTTGCAGCAACGATTGTTTGAATACCCAAATTACGTGCAGTATGACCAACTGATTGACCAATAGCTTCAGCCATATCTGTTTTGCTGTATAATTTTAATGCGAATGAGTCTTGGTTGATCAACGCTTCTTCTGTACGAACAGCGATGCGAGCCATTGTTTGAACTGCTTCTAATGGGTAATCCCCAGCCGCAGTTTCACCTGAAAGCATTACTGCATCTGTTCCGTCATAGATTGCATTGGCAACGTCATTTGCTTCCGCACGTGTTGGACGTGGGTTACGTTGCATGGAATCTAACATCTGAGTTGCAGTGATAACTGGTTTACCTAAAGCGTTACATTTTTTGATCAACTCTTTTTGAACAACAGGAACGTCTTCAGTTGGAATTTCAACACCCATATCACCACGAGCAACCATCAAACCATCAGAAACTTTTAGGATTTCGTCAATATTGTCGATTCCTTCTTGGTTTTCGATTTTAGGAATGATTTGGATATGTGTTGCATCTTGCTCTTCTAAAATTTTAGTAATTTCTAAAACGTCAGTAGCACGACGAACAAAACTTGCTGCGATAAAGTCAACACCTTGTTCGATACCGAAACGGATATCAGCGGCATCTTTATCAGTAATACCCGGAAGGTTTACAGAAACACCAGGTACGTTAACACCTTTTTTGTTTTTTAGAACGCCTTCGTTTTTAACAAGCGTAACGATTTCATTTGCAGTGCGGTCGATATCAGTTACTTCTAAATCGATCAATCCATCATCTAAAAGAATATGAGAACCGACGTTTACATCGTTAATTAATTCTGGGTAAGTGATTGAGAATTTTTCGTTTGTTCCTAAGACTTCTGTCATAGAAAGACGTACCGCATCACCAGTTCTTAAAGTGATCGCACCATTTTCCATTTCGTTCGTACGGATTTCAGGGCCTTTTGTATCAAGTAAGATCGCTACACGTTTTCCTGTAATTTTTGCAGCTTCACGAATATTTTTGATACGGTTGCCATGTTCTTCAAAATCACCATGTGAGAAGTTCAAACGGCAAACATTCATTCCTGCATTCATTAAGTTTACTAGCATGTCAACAGTTTCGCTAGCTGGTCCGATCGTACATACGATTTTCGTTTTTTTCATTACCAAACGCTCCTATTCCATTTTTGTTTATACATTATGAAGATTATCTATTTTCCTCAAGGGATACTTCGTATAACTTACTTTTAAAAAGAAATCTCTTGATTTAAATCATAAAGTGATAAGTCCGGTTTGTGTTTGTGGTTTTCCAAAGTATCCACGATATCAGCTGATACTACTTGGTTATCTAGCATGCCAATACATTGTCCGCCTTTTCCTGCTTTCAATAATTCGACAGCATATGAACCGAATTTACTTGCTAGTACACGATCACGAGCACTTGGTGAGCCGCCACGAACAACGTGTCCTAAAATAGACACACGCGTATGGAAGTCTCCATGTTCAGACAATTTATCAGCAAATTCATTACCGCCCATAACGCCTTCAGCTAAGATGATCAAGCAATGTTTTTTACCACGATCACGGCCTTCTCTAATACGTTTAGCGACATTGACCATATCAAAATCATGCTCTGGAATGATGATTTCATCCGCACCACCGGCCACACCTGACCAAAGAGCGATATCGCCTGCGCCACGACCCATTACTTCAATAACGAATGTACGAACGTGTGAAGTTGCAGTATCACGAATACGGTCAATCGATTCCAATACGGTATTGATCGCAGTATCAAAACCAATCGTAAAATCTGTTCCTGGAATATCATTATCGATTGTCCCTGGAATACCTACAGCTGGGAAACCACGTTTTGTCAGTGCCATGGCACCGTGATAAGATCCGTCACCGCCGATAACAACTAAACCTTCGATGCCGAATTTTTTCAATTGTTCGATTCCTTTTAGTTGGCCTTCTTCTGTTGCGAATTCTGGATAACGGGCAGAATATAAGAAAGTTCCTCCACGTTGAATTTTGTCGCCAACATCTGCAATGTCTAAGCGGCGGATATCACCAGCCACCAAACCTGCAAAACCGTAGTTAATACCATAAACTTCGATCCCGTCAAAAATCCCTTTACGTACCACTGCACGAATTGCAGCGTTCATTCCTGGGGCGTCTCCCCCACTGGTTAAAATACCGATACGTTTCATTCGTTCTTTCACCTCATATATTATACTTTTAAGCTGTAACGTGTATTTGTTACAGTTATTCATTACTCAAAAATATTACGTCACTCATTTTACCATTAATAGTGCAAAATGTCTTGATTTAAGAAGAAATAATTGAAAAAAGATGAAAACAATTAGTATTTTTTACCGTAAATCATTTGAAAACAACATTTTGATCGCCCAAAATCGCCTCTAATTGCTCTTTTACAATCAATGTTTCCGATACCCAGTTCTCTTCACTCAAGACTAATTTTTTCCTATTTTTTTCAAAGTAGATAATTACAGGTGTATTGCCTTTGTGTGTTTGGAGCACATCATGAATACGTTGTAACACTTCTTTTTGATCTTTTGTTTCGATGATTTTTAAATAACAAGTCGTTGCACTAATTTTATTTTCAATATCACTAGCTTTTTCAATTTTATTTACTAATAATTGAAGCTCTTGATTGTAATTGCTTTTTTCTACTTTCCCTTCCACGAAATAAACTTGGTTTTTTTCAACATTTTGACGAAGCGTTCTGAAAACGGTTGGAAAAAGTGTTAAAGATAATGATCCAGTTAAATCATCCCCTTCTACAAAAGCCATTTGTTCCCCTTTTTTCGTCCGAATCACTCGGATATCCTTTACATAAATCAATAGACGTGCAGTTTGATTTTCCACCACATCACTGACTAGCATCACTTGCTTGGCTAATCGAGTTTTTTTAAATTCTTCTGTAGGATGACCAGATAAATAAACGCCTAAATACTGTTCTTCTTGCTCTAGTTTCTCTTCTAAAGAATAATCGGCAACCTCGACTTCTTTCAATTTCAACGTGTCTTCTAATAGATTCATGCTCCCACCGCTATAAATGATATTTTGAATCTCACTATCCAAACTAACTGACAGTTGACGGCGATTTGGCTGTAATTCGTCGAAAGCACCTATAGCAATCAAAGGTTGAATATTTTCTGCCTTCAACCACTTTCGGTCGATACGAAGTAAAAATTGATCAAACGTTTTAAACGATCCCCGCTCTTTACGTTCATCTAAAATATTTTGAATGAAATCACGACGGATCCCTTTCAACGAACTAAAACCAAACATGATTTGATCATTGTTATTTAAAAAGAAACTATATTGACTAGTATTGATCGACGGTTGTAAAATTGTCATTTTATTTTTACGAGCTTCACCAATGTATTCTTTAATTTTATTTGGATTGTGCCTTACTGAATGTAGAATCGACGCATAAAAAGCTCCAGGAAAGTGAACTTTTAAGTAGGCCATTTGAAACCCAATAAATGAGTAAGCAAAAGCATGAGATCGGTTAAAACCGTAATTAGCAAAACGTTCAATATAATCATAAATCGTAGTCGCGGATTCTTCAGTATGCCCTTGCTTTTTAGCACCTTCAACAAAATGTTTTCGCTCTTCATCCAGCACATCTTTCTTCTTTTTACTAACCGCACGTCTTAAAATATCAGCTTGGCCCAAACTAAAGCCCGCCATTTTAGAAGCTACTTGAATGATTTGCTCCTGATACACAATAATGCCATACGTGTTTTTTAAAATAGGCTCTAAAACAGCATCTGGATAATCAATTCGTTCTTGGCCTTTTTTTCTACGAATAAACAAATCGATATTTTGCATTGGACCAGGTCGATACAAAGCATTAACAGCCGCAATATCTTCAATACTCGTTGGACCAAGCTTTCTCAATACATTTCTGATTCCTGCCGATTCAAATTGGAAAACACCACTCGTTTCCCCTCTTCTGAACAACGCTAGTGTCTTCTCATCATCTAATGGAATCTGATTTAGTATAACTTCTTTTTCATAGACTCGTTTGATTGATTTGATTGTATCATCAATAATCGACAAGTTTCTCAACCCTAAAAAATCCATCTTTAACAAACCAATTTTTTCAACATCATTCATCGTAAACTGCGTCAAAAAAATATCATTTGAACCCGGCTGTAATGGAACGATATCTAAAAGATCTAGATCGCTGATCACCACACCTGCTGCATGAGTTGAAACGTGACGTGGTAGACCTTCTAGGCGAACAGCCGTATCATACAACAAACGATTTGTCTCTGAAGAATTCACCAATTCTACTAATTTTTTTGAATCAGAATAGGCTGTTTTTAATGTCATTTTAAGCGCACTTGGTACTGCATTAGACCAGCGATTTGATTCACTTTGGGATAAACCAAAAACCCTAGCAACATCTCTTAGAACCATTTTTGCTGCCATCGTACCAAAAGTGGCGATCTGTGCCATATGATAATGACCGTATTTTGTACGAACATATTGCAAGACTTCCTCTCGGCGATTATCTGGAATATCTAAATCGATATCTGGCATTGAGTGTCTTTCTGGATTTAAGAATCGCTCAAAAAGTAAATCATATTTGATTGGATCAACATCCGTGATCGATAACACATAGGAGACTAATGAACCGGCGGCAGAGCCTCGACCAGCACCTGTTACGATTTTTCTTTCATGAGCAAAAGCCATTACATCCCAGACAATCAAAAAATAATCATCGAATCCCATCGTGTGAATGATATCAAGCTCTTTGGCTAAGCGTTCTTCATACTCAGAAGTGATAGTCGGGATACGCTCAGGTAGTTTTTCCAGACATAATTCTTTTAAAAATTCTCCAGCTTGTTTACCATTTGGAATCGGATAGTGAGGCAACAAACGCTGATGTAACGGAATGTCCAGAGAACAAGTTTCCGCAAGTTTCTCCGCATTGTGAATAGCTAGTTCCCCTACTTTTACACGTAACTGTTCTGCCGCGTCTACTTGGTTTCTGAGGTAAAAAGGGCCTTCGATCTCAGTTTCTTCAGCATTTAATGTCATTTGTTGACCTTCATTAATATGAGCTAGTACTTTCAAAGCAAAGCCGTCTTCACGATTTAGATAGCGTGTTTCTTGCAAAGCAAGGAGTTGTAGATGTTTTGTTTCATAAAATTGGAAAAGTAGTGGATCCGTTTCTGAATTACATGTAAATGAAACACCAGCAAAAAAACTAGCTGGGTCAAAATAGCGCACTAACTGTTCTAAGCTTTCAGTTGCCTCATTTTCACTTGATTTTAATGAGAGAGCGACTTCTCCTTTATCGGAAGGCATCACAGCAAATAAATGATTCAGGTGTTCTTTAATCTCTTCTAAATAAAAGATTCGCTCACTGTTCATTTTTGCAGTAGAAATTTTCATTAAGTTTTGATAGCCTTGTAAATCTTTAGCATACAGTAATAATTGTGCCGTCTGCTCAGATTTAGTCGGAGTATACTCTAAAGTCAAACCAATAATTGGTTTGATGGCTTCTTTTTTACAAGCTTCAAAAAATTCTATAGCGCCATGAAGGACATTGATATCTGCGATTCCTAAGGTCGTGTATCCTAATTTTTTTGCTTCTTGTACTAGTTCAGGAATGCGGATGGTACTAGATAACAATGAATAGGAAGTAATTGTATATAATTGTGGAAAGGGCATAAGACATCTCCTTTTTATATGAGGCTGAAACAGATGCACAAAACCTGATCTCAGCGTTTTATTATGATGGTCATAAATCAAAAAAATGTACCTTTCAATTTCTTTACATTTAAGAAAATTGTGCTAAACTATACCTAGAAAAGAGGTGCAATCCATGCGTTACATTCTTGTATTGTTGTGGTCCTTTTTACTAGGACAAGTGGTCGGATATATCGGCGGCGCCCTAAACGGCGGAACATACGATTTTATGCTGACAACTATTATATCATTGATTACCGGTGTGATTATCTTATTAATTGGTCAATTCGCATTGCCAAAAAAAGAAACCACTAAAAGTGTTCAATAACTTTAAGGTTGGGACCTAAGCTTGTTCTTTAGAATACAGCTTTCGTCTCATCGCTTTTCACTTGAAAATGATGATTTTAAAAAACCAGTTACTACACACATTGTAACTGGTTTTTTTGTGTTTTCAACTATTTATAGTCTTTTATTTAAAATTTTGCGGAAATTGAATAAAGAAAGACAAATATTCCCCAATACAAAACAAGCTGTTACAATAAATACTGCACTATACCCCATACCATGCGCTACAGTCGAACCTATCATAGGACCTAAAACTTGTCCAAAATTACTAAACATTTGATTATAACTGTATATTCGGCTAACACCTTCAGATGGGGTGATTTTGCTGATCAACGTATTGATCGATGGCATCAAAGCCCCTGTTGAAAACCCTAGAAAAAAGCGTAACAATCCTAATTGAAAAGGGGTTTTAACAAATGCCATAGGAACATAACAAATCAGCGATAACAGCAGGCCTGCTAACAACACTTTATGATTACCGATCTTATCGCCAAGCTTGCCTAGGATTGGTGACGATATCACTGCCGATACACCAGCAACAGAAACAATTAACCCACTGACAAATAAAATATTGCCAGTATCTTGACTCAACGAACGGATATACAATGTTAAAATTGGGCTGATACTTGTAACGCCAATTTGTAAAATCAAAGTCGTTACAAACAATCCAATCAAAATTGAAACATGATCCATTGCTGAAAAAATTTCTTTTGTACTTAATAAATCCTTCTTTTCGATCGGTTGGAATTCTTCTTTTACCATAAAAATAGTCAATAAAGTCGTGATCAACAAGACAACTCCTGTGATGATAAATACATTTTCCATACCAAACCATTGAGCCAAGGCCCCACCTATAGAAGGTCCAATCAAGTTTCCGGCAATAGCTCCTGTCGATAAAGTCCCTAATGCCCAGCCGCTTTTTTCTTTCGGCGCTTGTGATGCGATCATTGCCGTTGCATTTGGAATATACCCTGAAAGGATACCATTAAAAAAACGCATGATCAAAAGCCAATACACATTTGGGACAAATGCCAATGAACCCATCGTAATCGTCATTCCGGCTGCCGCTCGAATCATCATAAGCTTACGACCTTTTCTATCCGCTAAATTACCCCAAATCGGTGCTACGATCGCCGCTGCAAATGCTGTAACAGATATGGCAAGTCCAGAAAACAACTCAACCTGATTCTTAGGTGTTCCCAACTGTTCAACATATACAGGAATAAAAGGCATTACCAGACTAATACTTGCACCAGTAAAAAAACAGCCCAACCAAGCAACCATTAAATTCTTTTTCCAATCAATTTTCATGTTCGTGCACACCTCACAAGTTCTTCACTATTAACTATACTCCAAAATACTCAATCTCTCAAAAAATTTTTCCGTAAAGACATAAAAAAAGCCTAGCTATCTAAAAAGACAGCTAAGCTTTATCACTTAAAAATGAATTATAAAATGGCCAAAATAATAAAATTCAATATAAATAACGCATTAACGACCCAAAGAATTGGAGAAATTTCTTTGAACTTACCTTTTGCAAGTTTAACTACTGCATAAAAAATGAATCCAGCAGCAATACCATAAGAAATGCTATAGCATAAGCCCATAAAAATCGATGCAAAAAATGCAGGAATCGCCTCTTCTAAATTCGTCCATTCAATATCTTTAAATGAAGCAAGCATCATGACACCAACTAGGATCAAAGCAGGTGCAGTGGCTTGTGCTGGAACGATTGCGATCAACGGTGAAAATAAGCTACTTAATGCAAACAAAGCGGCGACGACAACTGAAGTTAAGCCAGTTCGTCCACCAGCACCAATACCTGCAGCGCTTTCTACATAAGTCGTTGTATTCGATGTTCCAAAAACAGCACCGATCGACGTCGCAATCGCATCTGCAAACAAAGCCTTATCCATTTTTGTAGAAAATCCTTTACTGTCTTCCAGTGCTAATTCGTCTTCTTTAGAAAATATTCCTGTACGGCGGCCTGTTCCGATAAATGTACCGATTGTATCAAAGGTATCCGATAAACTAAACGCAATCACTGTCATTAAAACTTGAGGAATTTTTGATGCATCACTAAATAATGACTGCATCCCATCAGCACCAAATGCTGCGCCGAAAGTCGTACCCAACTCACTAATAGAATTCCCTAAAGAATTTGCCTGCCAATCAATTGTTGATAAATCAACAACGCCTAGTGGAATCGCAATGATCGTTGTTGCTACAATACCGATCAAAATAGCACCACGGATATTTAAAACAACTAAAACGGTGGTCAAAACCAAACCAATAACAGCTAAGATAATTTCTGGATTATTAAAATTCCCCAAAGCAGGAACAATACTATCTCCATTGACGACACCTTTAGTAGGCTCAGCTTGTACAGTAAAATCTAATAATTTTGCATTCTTGATTCCTACATATGCAACAAAAATCCCAATACCGCCGCCAATTGCATGCTGCATGCTTTCAGGTATTGCCTTGATGATCAATTTTCGGATTTTGGTTACAGTAATCAAAACATTGATCAACCCACAGATAAATACCATTGCTAAGGCTTGTTGCCATGTATACCCTAACCCAAAAACAACTGTAAAAGTGAAAAACGCATTTAGACCCATACCTGGTGCTTGTGCATAAGGAACATTCGCGAATAATCCCATGATCAATGTACCAATGATCGATGCAATTATCGTAGCTAAAAATACTGCTTGAAACGGCATACCCGTTTGAGATAAGATTGACGGGTTTACAAATAAAATATAGCTCATTGCGAAAAATGTCGTTACCCCTGCCACCATTTCAGTTGAAATAGTTGTTTTGTTTTCCTTTAACTTGAAAAACTTTTCCATGAAATTGTCTCTCTCCCTTTAACCCTAAAATTTCATCAAGAACATTCAATTCTCTCTTTAACACTGCTATTTAGAGATCGAACTATTTTAAAATAATAAGTGCATCTGTTGATTTCCTGATGAATACTTTTAAATTATAAGGTAGCATCGGTCCTATTTCAATAAAATATTAACTTTAAACCTCATTTTATTTATAAACGTTCGTGTTTTGTGTTTTTTTTAATCTTTCTTTATTTTCGCCAACTCTTAAAAATGTTCTTTTGTCATTGAATTGATTTTGTTTATATGTTGGTAATTCGTTCCACTCTATTTTTACAAATTTTTTTGATAGCTCTTCACAGTCTTTGATTTCTAATGAAATGAAAAAGCCTTTACAGTCACTGGATAAAAACGTAACTGTAAAGGCTTTTTAGCTATAGAATGTTTCGCTTCCACAAAACAACAAAGGTGGTACTAATTATTAAGACACCGAACAATCCCACAGGAACAGCTCGTTGCTCTCCAGTTTTCGGTAATTCTTTTTTTGACTCTGTTTTAGAAAGCTCTTTTGGATTAGATGTTTCTAAAACCACCTGCCTCTGAGGTAAAATCTCGATTGGAAACACAACTTTATTTTTCTCTTCGTCAAAAACTACTGCGGTCAATTTCTTTTTCCCTTTAAGATTCAATGAAGTAACATTGATTTTGATTCGACCTTCCGAATCAGCTTGCCCAACTAAATCGCCTTCAATGTTTGCATCTCTTGTAGTTGTTTGAGGGATTTCTCCATCGTAGAGTACAATCGTTGCATTTGGCAATGTGACACCTCTTAACAATTCATCGTCTTCATATAAAGGATCGAAAACCGTTGCCTTTTTGATTTTTTCTTCCGCTTCTTTTGTATCTGGCACTTCTGGCTCTGTCAGATCAACTAATTTTTTGCGATTTTCAATTGATGCTGTAATCAATTCACCCGCCGCTTCTTTGCTTTCTATATAACTAATAAAAGTCTCAGTATCAGGTTGAATCGCATTGACTAAATTCGCTCCAGTAAATCCAGAGAAACCATCCCCACCACCAAATAGAAAGTCATTGATTACAACTAAGTACGATTGATCCGCTTGAATTGGCGTACCATCTTTTTTATGCATATCGTTCACTTTAAATGGTTGATCTGGATCATCAGTAGCTACATAGGTATAGGTCAAACCAGAAATTTGTAAAAAGTAGCGTTCTTCTTCATCATACTGTTCATTTAAGACTTGCTCAATTTGCGTCCCTGTCATTTCAACTACTTGCATGATATTTCCAAATGGCTGTACCGCTTGAGCCGCTCCCCACGTAATATCTCGATTTTCGTTAACATCAAGATCAGCACGAATTCCACCATTATTTGTCATAGCAAAATCAGCTTCGATCCCTTTCGCTCTAGCCATTGCAACTTGTCCATCAGTAATCAAATTTCCCAGAGGAGATTCTTTTGATTCATTCACGTCTCGGGTGATTGCTCCATTTTCTTTCGCTGTTCCAATTTTTTTATTGGTTACTTCTGATACTCGCTCTTGAGCATCCTTTACAGTGGCCGCAACTTTTTCATCGATTTTAGGAACATCTTTTGCTGTAGGATCGACTGGTAAGACTTTTGCTTTTGGCGTCTCGATAAAATCATTAGTTTTAGGATCCAATGTTCCTTGTAGATCAATATACCCTTTTCCTTGTGCTGTCGATTGAACAACTCTTGTTTTATCGACTACACCATTTGTATATTGGTGATTATGCGCTGCGAAAAAAGCATCCACGCTATTTTCTGGATAGATTTCATTGACCTTTTTAATGATTTCTGCTGCTTCACCGTTCACTTTATCAGCTTTACTAGTGGCAGGAATATGTGCTAACACAACAATAGCATTCACACCTTGTTCTTTCAATTTACTAGAGTAATAAGCGATTGTTTCTGCTTCATCTAAAAAGTCATATGATTCATAATGTTCCTTTAAAACTAAGTTAGGAATTTCCGTTGTAACAACTCCTATAAAACCGACTTTTACTTTGTTATTTGCTATTCCCACTTCTTTGATTGTATAAGGTTGCCAACCAAAAGGAATTTCCTCTGTTCCTTTCTTAACAACATTTCCAATTACAATCTGAGTTTTAGACGCTTCTCTAGGATAAGCCATTAAAATGCCATACGGATCATCCGTTGGTTTTTCACCACTCATAATTCGATGAAATTCTTGAAGCCCTTCATCAAATTCGTGGTTTCCCAATGTTCCTACAGAAAAATCCATTTGATTCAACACTTTGATCGTCGGCTCGTCTTGAAGCAGCCCAGAACTGGCTGGACTTGCACCTACCATATCACCAGCTTGTACACGCAATGTTTGCCCATTAGTATTTGCTGTTTTAAATTGTTCCTGCGCTCGATTCAGATAGCCTGCAAGTAGTGGTGCTGTTCCAGCGTTCGCTACTTTTTTACCTTCATCATCGAAGAATGATCCAGTTGTATTTAAGGCGCCATGAAAATCATTGATTCCTAAAATTTGAAATGGAATTTTCTCCTCCTGAGCTTGTTGTTCACGTGACAGATTATTTTGTTCAGTCCCGTTGACTGTCTGTGCATCAGCAACTTCTGCATTCCAGACTCCTCCGCCAGTGATTCCCCCAATAGTAAACAATACAGTTAACAAAGAACTTTGCCACTTTTTCATCCCTATAACTCCTCTACTTTTGATTCCAAACATACTTATTTAAATAGTAACAAGTTCCTCACACCCTGTCAATATCGCATTTCTTCTTGATCTGTCAATTCCAACCCCCTTAGCAAAAAAATTGTACTCACCAGTAGCAGCTGTAATCCCGTAAACAAAAGAATAAACAACCATTTACTCGAAGACCAAGTAAAAAAAATAGTGCTCAATGTTTGCAGCGGCTTAGTAAAAATATGAACACTATGGAGACGATCGAATCGTCCCACAAAAATAGCTAAGCTAGATAAAAAGTTCACGATTACAATAAACAAAATCCCTTGCCATTTATGGTTCAAATTCTTTCTTTTGTAACATTCATTCAGTATCGTAAATAAAGTCGCCATCCCTAAAAAACCATATACACATATTCCAACCGTTAGCAGTCCAAAAGACAACCACGCAGCTAAGGACTGACCGAATAGCTGATTCATCCCTTGATAAATGGGTAAACGCTCTAAATGAAAAAAATCGGTGAAAAGATATGGGGCATTTGGATAAAATAATAGCCAAAGCATTCCTAATAGAAAAAAACCTTGCTTATTCACTTTCTTAACATGAAAACTAATTTCAAGAGGTATGTAAGCTAATAATACATTTAAAGCCATGAATTGGTAGATCTCAGCAAAAAGCAACATATAAACACAATAAACCAACGTCGCTATTCGTATTGACCAACGATAGAGTTGAATCAAATTTTCCACCGTCCTTTCTTTACTTAGTGTATCATAAAGAAATTTTTTTCTAAAATTTTCTTGAAAACTTGTCATTCTGACATTTTATGCTAGACTTAGTTAAAGAACGATTTCCGGGAGGAATGATTTTGAAAAAATTAATTGCAATCGATTTAGATGGTACAACTTTAAATGCACAATCACTGATCAGTTCAACAACTGAGAAAGCTTTAAAAAAAGCTATGGCCCATGGACATTACGTCAGTATTGTTACTGGTCGTCCCTATCGAATGAGCGGTCAGTTTTATCGACATTTAGGATTAGCTACGCCAATGGTCAATTTTAATGGTGCTCTTGTTCATATGCCTGAAAAACAATGGGCTGATGAAAAAGAAACAGGTATTCAAAGAGACTTAGTTTTCGATATTTTAGCTCAAAAAAAAGCTTTAAATCTTGATTTTGTAGCCGCAGAAAATAAAGAAACTTTTTTCATTGATAGTCTTGATTACTTTGACTCTACTTTTTTTGCCTCAGAAGCTACGTCTAGCAATCTTCTGACTGCTAAAAATTTACTTACAGATCCTACCTCGATGATGGTTCGGACTTCTAAAGACCAAGCAGCACTTGTTTCTGACTCTCTAATGAAGCAGTACGGTGACTATGTTGATGTTAGAACTTGGGGCGGTCCTACGCCTATTTTAGAAATCGTTTCTAAAGGTATTCAAAAAGCGAAGGGCGTCGAGCAAGTTGCTAAATACTTAAATGTGAAACGTTCAGATATTATTGCATTCGGTGACGAACATAATGATGAAGAAATGTTGGACTATGTAGGCTGGGGCGTTGCAATGAAGAACGCTACTGACCAAATAAAATCTGTTGCCAACGACATCACTGAAAAAACCAATGACGAAGATGGGCTAGCTGATTACCTAGAACGTTATTTAGATTTAAATAATCAGTAACATTCTTTACAAGTACTTTTTAATGACTGGAACAAAGCAATATTGCTTTTTGTTCTGGTCTTTTTTCTTTTTCCCATTTTGACAAAACACAAAGCGCTTGTTAAAATAAGAACGTACGTTCTTATTTATTCAGAAATGAGGAGCTATTATGGATTTGTCTAGAAAAATTGAAATTCTTGCTGAATCAGCAAAATATGATGTTTCATGTTCCAGCAGCGGGGTCACGAACAACACACGAAACGGAACGGTAGGTAGCACCGCATCAGCCGGTATTTGCCATACCTTTACAAGTGACGGACGTTGCGTATCTCTTTTAAAATTATTATTCACGAATGCTTGTATTTTCGATTGTCATTATTGCATCAACAGAAAGTCTAACGCAATTCCACGAGCTACCTTTACACCACGGGAAATTGCTGATTTAACAATGGACTTCTACATGAGGAATTATATCGAAGGACTTTTTCTAAGTTCCGCAATTATAAAAAATGTCGATTATACCAGTGAATTACTGATCAAAACATTGAGAATTTTGCGCTATGAAAAAGGCTTCAAAGGCTACATTCATGTCAAAGCCATTCCAGGAGCAGACGAAAAGTTAATTGAGGAGTTAGGATTTTTGGCTGATCGAATGAGTGTCAACGTTGAGCTTCCTTCACGAGAAAGCCTTAAACTACTAGCACCTGACAAAGATCCCTTCGCATTATACAAACCTATGAAGCAAATCACGCATAAGAAAAAAGAATTATCTCAATTTCCTGCGACACAGCAAAACAATTCTTTTGTTCCCGCAGGCCAATCTACACAAATGATCATCGGCGCTTCACCAGAAAATGATCGCTCGATTGTGACAATCGCTGAAAATCTTTATCAAAAATATGATTTAAAAAGAGTCTATTACTCTGCTTACATTCCCGTAAATCAAGATTCTTTATTGCCAGCGATCACAACTGATCCACCACTACTAAGAGAACACCGACTGTATCAAGCAGACTGGTTGATGCGATTTTATCGATTTTCTGCAGCTGAGATTTTGTCTGAAGATAAGCCTAATTTCAATTTATATCTAGATCCTAAAGCCAACTGGGCTGTCCAAAATTATGATCAATTTCCAGTTGACATTCAATCTGCTTCTTATGATCAGCTGTTACGGATTCCTGGAATCGGTCCAAAAAGCGCCCTTAACATTATAAAAGCCCGAAAGTACTATCAATTGCACCTTACTGACTTAAAAAAATTAGGCGTAGTAGTCAAGCGGGCTCAATATTTTGTCAGCTGTAACGGTGTTTGCCAATCAGGATTGATCAACGATCCCGAATGGGTCATTTCTTCTTTGATTTCATCACGACAATATGAGACTTTAAAAAAAGCAAACAGTCAATCACATCACGAACAGCTAGCTTTGTTTGACGTCGAACGTTTTGAAACGATTAAAAATAAGGAGTCTAAGTATGCATATTGAAAAAACGACTGAAATATGGGAATATGACGGCAGTTTTTATGGTTTTTTGACAATTGTTTATCACGCATTTACAAAAAAACAGTTTCCCGAAATCATATTAACACCTGATATTGCTGTAGAAACTTTGTTTCTAAGCCGTTGGATTGAAACTGATGAACCTTTAGCTCAAAAAATATATGAACGACTGACGAAACGATTAAGAAAAGAAAATACTCAGTTTATTATTGATGGATTTTATTGTTCCTTAAGAGAAAAGGAACGCTGTTTACTAGATGCTATTCAAATCGCCTTAGAATCAAAAGATTTGTTGAGCAATCACCTAGGGCATCCTTCTATTTTAGCATTGCAAAAATCTTTAAAAGCTTTATTCGGTGAAGTTCATCTTTTTACAGGCTTTATTCGATTTGAGTTCGCAGGAAAACTGCTTTATAGTACCATTTCTCCAAAACATTTTTCCCTCCCATACCTCTGCCCTCATTTTGCCAGAAGGTATCCTCAGGAAATGCTCATGATTTATGATGATACCCATCGCTTATTAGGTATTATAGAGGAGGGACAAATCAGTTTTATTGAAAATAGCGACCCGCCACTCTCCAATAAAGCTGATTCTGAACAAGAAATCCAAGCAAATTGGCGTACATTTCTTCAAGCCGTTACCATTCAAGAGCGAAAAAATGAGCGAACCCAACTTTCCCACTTACCTATGCGCTATCGCCCTCATATGTTTGATTTTCAATGACCACATTTTTCTATCTAAAAAAGTGAGTAGGCTATGCCTACTCACTTGAAATACATAAAAAACAATAGAATCATAAGCAATTCCTATTATCAGCTAGTCTATTCTAAGGTGGATCTTTTTTACAATCAACTTATCAGACAAATGAGATTGGTTGCTTTGTTCCCCGATAACCTCAGCAAAAATATTAGTTCGATCTTCTTTTTTCTGAAGTTGGTATTCAATTTTTCCAGTCTCATTCAGTTCATTCATCATCTCATTGTAGTCATCAAGATCATTTTTTTTAGTAATGAACTCCAATGAAACCAATTGATCGTCTAAGTTTTTAGTAGACATTAATGAGCCAAATGCAATTTTTTGACGTATCGCTTGATTTAATTGCCCTATTTTTATGTCTTGGCTTTGCTCCGTCGCTTTTTTCTTGATCAGTGCTTCATATTGATCTACAGTCAACATCACACCTGCAACTTTATTTCTATTGTAGATATAAACACCAGCTTTTATTTCTTTAGCTGTTTCAAAAATCGTCATAGGCGACTGTTTCACATCTGTAATTGAAAATGACACGTCTTTATTCATCTTATTTTCCATTCGTCAACTTCCCTTCCAAATGATTATATCACACAGAATTTTAGTGTGAAGGACTTTTAGAAGTTATCCGTATTTTATCAATATGATTCAAGACATTATCTTTTCAATTGGTAGTATTTCTTACTTGTCGATTCCTTTAAAACCAATGTCTTTTCGATAAAAAGTTCCTTGTGTCTCGACATTATCCAGCACACTATAAACTGCTTGGCGCGCTTTTTCCAACGTATCTCCACTAGCTTCAACTAGATAAATACGTCCACCATCAGAAATGAATTGATTGCCCTGCTCTTTTACTCCAGCATAATAAACATGTTTTGAACCCAGATCTGAAAAACTTGGGATATGATGTCCTTTTTGATACTCACCAGGATAACCTTCAGCAGCGACAACAACGCCTATACTATATCCTGCTTTTTTCCACTTTATCTCTGGTTTATTTCCTCTCAGTAAATCATCAATGATCTGAGCAAAGTCACTTTCTAAACGCTGAAGCACAACTTGCGTTTCAGGATCTCCAAAGCGAGCATTAAATTCGATTACTTTAGGACCCGTTTCAGTAGCAATCAACCCGGCATATAAAATCCCTGTAAAAGCTCTTCCTTCTGCAATCATACCTTGTACTGTTGGTTTTAGAATTGTCTCAACTGCTTTTTTTACCAACTCATCAGAAATCTGCGGGCATGGGCTGTATGCACCCATTCCTCCAGTGTTAGGGCCAAGATCATTTTCATAGGCGCGTTTATGATCTTGGGCGATTACCATCGGATAAACTTCCTGTTCACGAACAAAAGCTAATAAGGAAAATTCTTCCCCGCTAAGAAACTCTTCAACAATAACTTTGGCACCGCTTGAACCAAATTTGTTCTGTTCAAGCATATCATTCAGCGCTTCAACAGCCTCTTCAACCGTCATTGCGACTACAACACCTTTTCCAGCAGCTAAACCATCAGCTTTAATGACGATTGGAGCACCTTTTTTCATAACATAAGCCCGAGCTTTTTCAAAATCAAAGAATGTTTGGTGATTAGCTGTCGGTACTTTGTATTTTTTCATAATTGTTTTCGCAAAATCTTTAGATCCTTCAATGAACGCCGCCGCTTTGACTGGACCAAAAGCCAGTAATCCAGCAGCCTTAAAGTCGTCAACGATCCCGTTTAACAATGGAATTTCCGGTCCAACAAATGTCCAATCGACACTATGTTCTTTAGCAAATTTGATTAATCCAGAATGGTCATCTTCTGCAATATCTACCAATTGAATGCCATCTTTTTTCATTCCAGCATTGCCTTTCGCACAAAAAACAGTTGCTACTTTAGGACTTTGAATCAACTTTTGAGCAATAGCATGTTCTCTTCCGCCGCTCCCAATGACTAAAATTGTTAATCCCATCAAATTCTCCTTTTAATGTCTAAAGTGTCTAACATCAGTAAAGACCATAGCAATCCCATACTTGTCAGCCATATCGATAGACTCTTGGTCTTTGATACTGCCACCTGGTTGAACAATCGCTTTAATCCCATGTTTCCCGGCGTATTCGACACTATCTCCCATTGGAAAAAAGGCATCACTCGCTAAAACTGCTTCGTTGGCTTTTTTTCCAGCTTGACTGATTGCGATTTGAACAGATCCAACACGATTCATTTGCCCTGCACCAATTCCTAAAGTTTGATGACTATTCGCAACAACGATTGCGTTACTTTTTACATGTTTGACTGTTTTCCAAGCAAATTCTAACGCTTTTAATTCGTCATCCGTTGGCGTTCTTTTTGTCACCACTTGCCAGTTTTCTGTTTTTTCTTCAATCAGATCTTGATTTTGAACTAATAATCCACCTAAAACAGAAACTTTCTCATCTTCTTTTGACTCATCCTTCTTAGAAAAATCCAGTGTCATCAACCGCAGATTTTTCTTACTACTTAAAATATTAAATGCTTCTTGTGAAAAACTTGGTGCAATAATGATTTCCAGAAACAGCTTATGCATTTTTTCAGCAGTTTCTCCGTCAACTTCACGGTTCAAGACAATGATTCCCCCAAAAATCGAGACAGGATCAGCAGCATAGGCAGATTGATAAGCTTCATTAATTGTTTCACCAATGCCGATTCCACACGGATTCATATGTTTTACTGCAACGACTGTCGGCTGATCAAATTCTCTAGAAATTCGAATCGCAGCATCTGCGTCTTTGATATTGTTATAAGATAATTCTTTTCCATGAAGCTGTGTTGCACTCGCTATTGAAAAAGAAGTTGGCAATGTATTTTGGTAAAAAGAAGCATGCTGATGACTATTCTCTCCATAGCGCAATACTTGTTTTAAATCATATGTGAGTGTTAACGTTTCTGGTTCATGCTCCCCTACAGCATCAGTCAGATATTCTGCAATCAAAGCATCATAGGCTGCGGTATGACGAAAAACTTTGGCTGCTAATTTTTGTCTCGTTGAAAGCATTGTTTCTCCTGATTCAGAAAGCTCCATCAATATTTGATCGTAATCTTTAGGATCTACAACAACAGTCACAAATGGATGATTTTTCGCAGCGCTTCTTAGCATACTCGGTCCACCAATATCAATATTTTCAATCGCTTCTTCTCGGGTTACATCCTTTTTCAAAATCGTTTCCTTAAATGGATAAAGATTTACACAGACAAAATCGATTGGCTGTATTCCGTACTGTTCCATCGCTTCTAGATGTGAACTTAAATCACGACGCCCCAACAAGCCTCCGTGGATTTTCGGATGTAATGTTTTCACTCGTCCGTCCATCATTTCTGGAAAATCGGTGACTTCTTCAATTGAGATCGTCGCGATTCCTTCTTGATCAAGCACAGCTTTTGTACCACCTGTAGAAATAATTTCTATCCCTTGTTCTGCCAATCCTTTAGCAAAAGCGATTATCCCTGTTTTGTCTGAAACACTGATCAGCGCTCTTTTTTTTATCATGAATGATTCTCTCCTTGCCGTGTTTTAATAAGTTTCGCTAAAATACTTGGAAATAGTTTATGCTCTACATTATGAATTTTTTCTTCCAAAGAAGCAAGCGTGTCATTGCCTTCGATCATGACTTTTTCTTGGGCAATGATTGGTCCTGTATCGACACCATCATCCACATAATGAATCGTAACACCTGTTTCCGCTACCTTTGCACAAAATGCATCCTTGATTCCATTCAAACCAGGAAAATTCGGTAATAAGGATGGATGGATATTGACCATACGATTTGAAAATACTTCTAATAAAGTCGGCCCAATGATCCTCATATACCCTGCTAAAACAACAAGATCGATTTGCTCTTCTTCAAGTAAATGGAGAATCTCCGCTTCATACATCGCTTTTGAGTCAAAATCTTTTGGCGAAAATGCAATAACAGGAATTTGCAGTGCTTTTGCTCTTTGAACTACGTAAGCATCTTTTTTATCACTAAATAGTAAAGTGATTTCGGCATCTATTTCTCCCGATTTTACTGCTTCAGCAATTGCTTGAAAATTACTGCCATTACCTGAGGCAAATATCGCTAACTTCATGCTTACACCTCTTTAAAGACAACTGCTTGCTCAGCTTCTGTAATGATCTTACCAATAATATAGCTAGGTTCATTCTGCTGCTTTAAAATCGTTTGCACATCGTCGATTTTTTCAGGAGACACCGCTAGAATCATTCCAATTCCCATATTGAAAATTTCATACATTTCCAACGATGGGATTTGACCATATTTTTCTATACTTTTAAAAATAGGCAATGCCGGCCAGCTGCCAATCTGTATTTCTGCAAATAAGCCATTTGGCAACATTCTCGGTATATTTTCTACAAAACCACCACCCGTAATATGAGCAATACCATTCACCAATTCCTGTTTTATTAATGGCAGTAGAGCTTTTACATATATTTTGGTAGGTTTTAATAGTTCCTCACCTAATGGCTTTTCGTTTAAATCAGAAAATAAACTTTCTCCAGTAAATTGGTGTGTTTCAAAAAATATTTTACGTACGAGAGAATAACCATTTGAATGAACCCCACTAGAGGGTAAACCCAAAAGAATATCCCCTTCTTTGATGCGATCCCCCGTGATTATTTGACTTTTTTCTGCTATCCCCACGGCAAATCCGGCTAGATCATAATCATTTTCGCCATACATACCTGGCATTTCAGCGGTCTCGCCACCAATCAATGCAGCACCTGCTTGGAGACATCCTTCAGCAACTCCTGCAACTACTTGTTCTAAACGTTCTGGTCTATTTTTCCCTGTGGCAATATAGTCTAAAAAATATAGTGGTTCTGCTCCTTGAGCGACAATATCATTCACGCACATAGCAACACAATCAATGCCGATCGTATCATGCTTATTCTCTTGAATCGCCAACATCAATTTTGTTCCTACCCCGTCTGTTCCCGAAATCAAGACAGGTTCCTTCACTTCCACCGTACTTAAATCAAAGCATCCCCCAAAACCGCCCAAAGTCCCCATCACACCCATGCGTTCTGTTCGCTTAACATGTTTTTTGATTCTTTCCACTACTTCATAGCCTGCCTCGACATCAACACCTGCTTTTGTATAAGCATTTCCCATTATGGCGTTCCTCCTAATTAGTACGATTAAATCGTTTAGCGCACTCTTAATCGCTCAAGCAAAGTTGATTTTTTCTTTCAAAGACGCTTGATATCTCTCTGCATAATCATATAAGGGTGTTGGGTAATCTCCATTAAAATAGGCCATACATAGTCCCGAATATGGTGCGTCGTATTTTAGTCCAATTGCCTCAATCAACCCTTGCTCACTCAAAAAATTTAATGAATCCGCTTTGATCAACTGTTCGATTTCAGCAACAGAATGATTAGCTGCGATCAATTCTTTTCTAGTCTGGATATCAATCCCATAAAAACAAGGGAATCTTAACGGAGGTGAAGCAATTCGCACATGTACTTCCTTAGCACCGGCATCCTTGAGTAATTGAACGATGCGCCGACTTGTCGTTCCTCGAACAATTGAATCATCTACCATTATCACTCGTTTTCCTTCCACCACACCACGAACGGCAGATAGTTTCATTCTAACGCCTTGTTCTCTCAATTCTTGCGTAGGTTGAATAAATGTCCGAGCAATATATTGATTTTTCACTAACCCCATCTCATAAGGGATACCACTCGCTTCAGCATATCCACTTGCTGCGGAAAGAGAAGAGTTAGGTACACCTACTACCATATCAGCTTCGATGGGAGCTTCTTCTGCCAAACGCTTTCCCATATTTTTTCGAGCTGTATGTACATTTATACCCGCTATATTTGAATCTGGTCTGGCAAAATAAATGTATTCCATTGAGCAAATGGCATATTGCGTATCTTTGGTGTATTTTTCTATTTTATAGCCATTATCATCAATGATAATCATTTCACCAGGACCTACATCGCGGACAAAAACGGCACCGATCACTTCTAATGCACATGTTTCACTCGCAATTACATAAGCACCATTTTTCATTTGACCGATGGATAAAGGGCGAAAAGCATTTGGATCGAGAGCTGCAATCATTGCTGTTTCTGTCATTAACAGATAAGCAAAACCACCTTTGACAGTCTGCAAACTCTCTTTTAAACGTTCATTGAATGTTGTCTTTTTACTTCGTCGAATTAGATGCATTAAAATCTCAGTATCCGAATTAGAGTGAAAAATTGCGCCAGTTTGCTCTAACTCTTTTCGTAAACTTTTTGCATTGGTTAGATTACCGTTGTGCGCCAAGCCACAGGCACCGTCATAAAACTTGAATAAAAATGGCTGGATATTATCCACACTTCCATTTCCTGCAGTAGCATAGCGCACATGACCAATGGCAGAATTTCCTCTCAAAGAAGTTAGAGAACGATCATCTTTAAATACTTCAGAAAGTAAGCCCAATCCCCGATGACCATTCAACTCGCCTTCATTATTCGACACGATCCCTGCACCTTCTTGCCCTCGGTGTTGTAGACTGTGCAATCCAAAATATACTACTCTAGCGGCATCAGGATGACCCCAGATGCCAAAAATGCCACATTCTTCATTTAAACTCTTCACTTCATAAGGCATGGAATAGCTTCCTCCCACAATACTTTGGCTGTTTGTGTCAACACTTCAATCGTTTGATTTTCTGTTTCTATGCTGATCATCTCATCGTCTGTTACTTTGCCAATCAATTGTGCATGACCGTTCATTATTTTTTCAAATGCTGTTTGATTTTCTAACTTAATCGATAGCACAAACCTCGACTGTGTTTCAGAAAAAACAAGTGAAACTGGCATCTCAAGCTTGACCTCGAAGCCTACCCCTTTTTCAAATGCAGATTCAGCTAATGCCACACCTAAGCCGCCTTCAGAACAATCATGAGCACTTTGAATCAACCCTAACTTGATTGCTTTCAACACTATTTGTTGGATTTCCTTTTCATAGGCTAAGTCAAATGTCATTAGTTTTCCTTCAATATAACCAAGAGTCATTTTTTGTAATTCACTACCGTTAAAATCAGCTTTTGTTTCACCTAATACATAAATCAAATCTCCAGCAGATTTAAAGCCTTGAGTGGTAACATCTGACAAATTCTCTATCAAGCCGACCATTCCAATCACTGGAGTAGGATAAACCGCCTGACCGTTCGTTTCATTATATAAAGAAACGTTTCCAGAAATTACTGGGGTTTCTAAGACTTCACAGGCTTTAGCAATGCCGTCTGCCGATGTCCAAAGCTCCCAAAATCCCTCTGGTTTATCAGGCGAGCCATAATTTAAGCAGTCTGTAATTGCCAATGGCTTGCCGCCGCTTGCCACAATATTTCTTGCAGCTTCTGCCACTGCTATTTGTCCTCCGATTTCTGGATTTAGATAAAGATAACGAGCATTACAATCCGTCGTCATAGCCAAAGCTTTTGTCGTTCCTCTAACACGTAAAACCGCAGCGTCACTTCCTGGTAAAACCACTGTATTCGTTCGAACTTGAGAATCATATGTTTCATAAATCATTTTTTTAGAGGCTATTGTAGGTTGCTGTAATAAATTTAGCAATGTCTCAGTTCCGTCAGTTACATCGGGATAAAAATCTGCTACTCTTTCAAACTTTTTGAGTCTTGCTGGTTCACAGCGTGCTTTATTATAAACTGGTGCATCTTCCGCCAACGCATCGACTGGTAAGTTCGCTACTTCTATACCATGATGATTCAGCCGATATAGCCCATCATCGGTTACTTTACCAATCGTGACAGCATCTAATTCGTACTTTTGAAATAGTTCTATCACTTCAGCTTCATGCCCTTTTTTAACACAGATCAGCATCCGTTCTTGAGACTCTGAAAGCATCATTTCATAAGGTGTCATTTCCGATTCACGTTGAGGGACATGGTCCAAATCTAAAATCAAACCCGATCCTGCTTTAGAAGCCATTTCGGCACTTGATGAGACTAATCCTGCAGCACCCATATCTTGAATTCCAACCAAAATATCCGCATGCTCTAAAATCAATTCCAAACACGCTTCAAGTAATAATTTTTCCATAAAAGGGTCTCCTACTTGAATTGCAGAACGCTGTTGCTCTTCCCCTTCGACAAACTCTTCAGAAGCAAAAGTTGCACCATGAATACCGTCGCGTCCTGTTTTCGCACCGACATACATAATGGTATTTCCTACACCTTTCGCTTGCCCTTTTTGAATATTTTTATGATCAATTATCCCAACACACATCGCATTTACTAGCGGATTTCCTTCATAGCAAGGATCAAATGCCACTTCACCACCAACCGTTGGAATCCCAATACAGTTGCCATAGCCACCGATTCCAGCTACGACTTCTTCTAACAAATATTTTGTTCGTTCATTTGTCAACTCACCAAAACGCAGTGAATCTAAAATCGCGATTGGTCGGGCCCCCATACTAAAGATATCTCTGATGATACCGCCAACACCTGTAGCCGCACCTTCATAAGGTTCAACTGCAGAGGGATGATTATGACTTTCTGCTTTAAAAACAACTGCTTGACCATCACCGATATCAACGATTCCCGCTCCCTCACCAGGACCTTGTAAAACATGGGGTCCTTCAGTTGGAAATTTTTTTAAGACTAGCTTTGAGTTTTTATACGAGCAGTGTTCACTCCACATAACAGAAAATAACCCTGTCTCTGTATAGTTTGGCATACGCCCTAAAATATCCTCTTCGATCATACGATATTCTTCATCTGTCAGACCCCATCCACTATAAATACGCTGACTTTTAATTTCTTGCGGCGTAGGCTCTTTCACTTTCATCATGCGTTTGTCCTAACCTTTCCATAGTTTTTTATAATCGATTTGAAAAAGCGCAATCCATCATCAGATCCTAATAAACTTTCTACTGCACGTTCTGGGTGCGGCATCATTCCTAATACATTGCCTTTTTCATTGATAATTCCTGCGATTTTTTCCAGACTACCATTGGGATTTTCATCAGCGTAAGTAAAAACAATTTGTTGGTTGGCTTTTAACTGTTCAAGAGTTTTCTCATCACAATAGTAATTCCCTTCTCCATGTGCAATAGGCAGTTGGATTACTTCCTCTTGTTGGTATTCTGAAGTAAAATTAGTTTGATGATTAACAACGTTTAACCGAACCGTTTTACAAACAAAATGAAGCGACTCATTTCTAAGCAATACCCCTGGCAAAAGACCTGCTTCAACTAGTATTTGAAACCCATTGCAAGTACCAAACACAGGTTTTCCTTCATCTGCGAAGCGAATCACTTCACTAATGATTTTTGAAAATCGGGCAATTGCACCACACCTCAAATAATCCCCATATGAAAAACCACCAGGGATCAAAACCCCATCAAATCCTGCTAAACTGTCTGCGTCATGTCGCACATATTCAGCATCTTGACCTAAAATATTTTTGACCGCCCATAGAAGATCCATATCACAGTTTGATCCTGGAAAAACAACCACTGCAAACTTCATTTTTAGACTTCCTCTCCGATTTCATATCGATAAGTTTCCATATTAACGTTAGCTAGTAATTTATCACAGATCTCTTCAATTACTGTTTCAACCGGTCGTGCTGATTTTCTGACTTTGATTTCAAAGTATTTGCCAATCCGGATTTCATCAATTTCACTGAAGCCAAGACGATGTACTGCTCCTTTAACGGCTTCACCTTGTGGATCTAAAACAGAATCTTTATACGTAACATACACTTTTACATCAAACATAGTAAAATAGCTCCTTCATTTTTTTAGTTGAATACTTTTTCTAATCGAATCAAAACCTCTTGATAAACTGGAATCATATCTCCTAATTTTCTTCGATATACATCTTTATCTAAATGATCTTTTGTTTTGTCATCCCATAATCGGCACGTGTCAGGTGTTATCTCATCTGCAAGTATTATCGTTCCATCTGCTCTTCGACCAAACTCTATCTTAAAATCGATCAAACGAATTCCCACCTCTGAAAACAATTCAATCAATACTTTATTTATCCTATGCGCCTCGTGTTTTATAAATGTAATCTCTTGTTCTGTCGCAATATTCATAATCTTAACATGATCATCATTAATCAGCGGATCATCCAAATGATCATCTTTGTAGTAAAACTCTAGGACCGGATAATCAAGTATTTTGCCTTCTAAAATGGCTAGCCGGTTCGCAAAACTACCTGCAGAAACATTTCTAATGACCACTTCCAATGGAATAATCTCAAGCATCTCCACCAATTGTTCGTGTTTAGATATTTTTCTAATAAAGTGATTTTGTATGCCGTTTTGCTTAATTTGTTTAAAAATAAGTGATGTTATCTGATTGTTCAAACTGGCTTTTCCTTCTACAATATCTTTACGACCACCATTCAATGCAGTTGCTTGATCGAGATACTCGACTCTCAACACCTTAGGATCATCCGTTTTAAATAGCTTTTTGGCTTTTCCTTCGTACAATAGAACGTCATTTCTTATCAATCACGACACATCCTTTTTCCGTACTTTAAAAAAAAAAAATCATTTTTAGTTCGTCTTTATATTCACTTACAGTCTAGCAAGACTATGGCAACACGTCAACCATTTGTTAACTATAATACTAAAAACATGTAAAATCGTTCGTGTTTCAACAATTCCAATATATTCTCTCCAACGAATAAACTTGTAAGCATTTACAAGTGTTAAGAAAAATGGTATGCTAATCAAAAGTAAATCTTTTTTGTTTTAACTAGTGAGGATTTTTGGGAGGGAACACAAGGATGACTAGCGATTACGATAGTTTAGCGCAGGATTTTTTGGCAGGATTGAAACCTGAAGAAAGAACAAAATTGTATAATGATTTGCTGGCTTTAGAAGAAGTCCACAAATTAAATCAACATAGTTCTTACTATACTTTTAAAAATTTGAAACGAGCAGTTCATCGTCATTCAGAAAGACGCAAACGAACATTTCGTTATAAAAATAGTTTTAATACTGAATTAGTCATACATCAAATACATGAACAACATTTTTTTAAAAACAACTACTGCATACATGTCTATTTTAATGCACATGAATATACGTATTTACTTATTGACCACTTGCTTTCAGCATTGAAAACCCCGAAATCTGCAACGATGCGTACTTTTCAAGAGGTTACAGTTTAAAGGGTTTCATACAACTAAAGGATTATTTGGCTAAAACGCACACCGTTTTAGTCTTTTTTGATTAATTAAGAAAGGAGAAATTCTATGAAAAAATTAAAAGTAAAAGTGACAGTAGATCGACCTGTTGGCTACAAAGATTCTTTTGGAAATGTCTATCCAATCAACTATGGATACATTGAAGGAGTAATTGGAGGAGATGAGGAAGAACAAGATGCTTATATTTTGAATGTCCCTTCCGAAAAAATGAGCACATTTATTGGTATTGTGACAGCCATTATCCATAGACATGATGATAACGAAACAAAATGGATCGTAATTCCTGATAATACACTAATTTCTAAAAAACAAATTATCGAGCAAACGTATTTTATAGAACAACATTTCGATAGCTATGTAGTGATGCTGTGATAAAAAAATAGTAGTGAACTCCCCGCACTCGGGAGTCCGCTACTATTTTTTCAAGTCTAAGCTAACCCTACTCGTTCAAAAATGATATCCACATTCTTTAAATGGTAATTATAATCAAAAGCATCATCTAATTCTTCTTTAGATAAAATCGAAGTGATTTTTTCATCCGCTTCAAGTAATGGCCTAAAGGCGGTCTGATGATCCCAAGCATAGGCGGTCTTCGGCTGTACTATATCGTACGCTGCTTCTCTTGCCATCCCATGATCAATCAACTTCAATAAAACTCGTTGACTATAAATCAAGCCATATGTCGCATCCATATTTCGTTTCATATTTTCAGGAAATACAGTTAGATTTTTTACAATAGTAGAGAATCGATTCAACATATAATCAAGTAAAATCGTTGTATCTGGAATAATGATCCTTTCAGCTGAAGAATGCGAAATATCACGTTCATGCCACAATGTTACATTTTCATAAGCTGTCACCATATGTCCACGAATAACACGAGCAAGACCTGTCATATTTTCGGAACCGATTGGATTACGTTTATGCGGCATTGCAGATGAACCTTTTTGACCTTTCGCAAAGAACTCTTCTACTTCTCTAGTTTCTGATTTTTGCAAACCACGAATTTCTGTAGCAAATTTTTCAATACTTGTTGCCACTAATGCCATTGATGACAAATATTCTGCATGCAAATCACGAGGTAAAACTTGTGTAGAAATTTCTTGTGCTCTAATTCCCAAATGTTCACAAACGTATTCTTCAACGAAAGGAGAGATATTCGCAAAAGTGCCCACTGCTCCACTGATTTTCCCAGCTTCCACACCTTTTGCTGCATGTTCAAAACGTTCAACATTTCTTTTCATTTCTGAATACCATAGCGCCAACTTCAAGCCAAATGTAGTAGGCTCAGCATGAACACCATGAGTACGCCCCATCATAACTGTATGCTTATGTTCTTTTGCCTTTTCACCAATAATTTCAGTGAATTTCTTTAAATCTTCTCGCAAAATATCATTAGCTTGTTTTAGTAAATAGCCATAAGCCGTATCAACTACATCTGTACTTGTTAGGCCATAGTGAACCCATTTACGTTCTTCGCCTAAGCTTTCTGATACAGCACGAGTGAATGCAACCACGTCGTGTCGAGTTTCAGCTTCTATTTCTAAAATTCGTGCTACGTCAAATGATGCATTGTCCCGAATTTTTTGTACATCCTCTTTAGGGATATCCCCTAATTCTGCCCAAGCTTCATCAGCCAAAATTTCTACTTCTAACCAAGCGTTGTAGCGGTTTTCATCTGTCCAAATAGCACCCATTTCAGGTCGTGTATAACGATCGATCATTCGTGTATTTACTCCTTTTTAATCCCAAATATTGGTTTGATATATATCTTCTAAGGTCTCAAAAATATCCTCTGTCAAAACAGTGATATGACCCATTTTCCTGTCTTTTTTGGCTTCTGCCTTACCATAATAGTGAAAATGCCAGTCAGGTTTTTCGGAAATAACATCCATTGTTTCATAGATTTCATTTCCCAAAATATTGACCATTACAGCCTCTGATAAAAGATCCACTTCCGGAAGCGGCCACCCGCAAATCCCGCGAATGTGCGCATCAAATTGACTCATCGAACATGCTTCAATAGAATAATGACCAGAATTATGGGGTCTAGGCGCTAGCTCATTTACATAAATACCACCGTCACTTGTTAAAAACATCTCCACGGCCAAAGTACCAGCCAAATCAACGGATTCTGCAATGACACGAGCAATTCGTTGCGCTTCAACGACCACTTCTTCATCTACTCTTGCTGGAGCAATCGTTTCATGTAAGATGTTATTTCGGTGAATATTTTCAACTACTGGAAAAACAGTAATCTCGCCTTTCCCATTGCCGCTTACCAATACTGATATTTCCTTTTCGTATGGAATCCAAGCTTCTAAAACACACGTTCCTTCTCTCAGTATATTCATCGAAGGAGCCAAATCAGAAGTGCTATATAATACAAACTGACCTTTTCCATCATAGCCGCCACGAGTTGTTTTCAGCACACATGGATAACCGATACCATCAATAGCATCTTGAATATCTGTTGGGCTTACAATCGTAGCATAAGGAGCAATAACAATATTATTTTCTTCTAAAAAAGACTTTTCAAGTAAGCGATCTTGTGTAATGGCTAAAAGATCTGTTCCTTGAGGAATGCTTACTAAATCTTGAACTTGTATCAATGCTCCAACATCAACATTCTCAAATTCGTATGTTAGAACTTGCGAGCGTTTTGCTAGTTCTTCTAAAGCTTCTATGTCATCATAATCAGCTAACAAATGCCAATCAGCGACTTGAGCAGCAGGACAGTCAACAGTCGGATCTAAAACCCCCACACGAAAACCCATTTCACGTGCGCTAAGAGCCATCATCCTGCCTAATTGTCCGCCACCTATAATACCGATCATTTGTCCTGGTAATAGAGGTTTATTCAAGTTCATCACTACTTTCCATCACAGTTTCTTCAAGAAATTTACGCCGTGCGTCTAATTTCCCTGCTAACTCTACATCATACATGGAAAGCATCCGAACTGCAAGTAGTCCGGCGTTCGCTGCACCAGCTTTTCCAATTGCTGTAGTCGCAACTGGAACTCCACTAGGCATTTGAACGATAGACAGTAACGAATCTAACCCATTCAATGCTTTCGATTGGATTGGGACACCAATCACTGGTAAAGTTGTTTTTGCAGCGATCATTCCAGGTAAATGCGCCGCACCTCCAGCACCTGCAATTATCACTTTCAACCCACGGTCACGAGATTGTTCTGCAAATTCAAACATATAATCAGGAGTGCGATGTGCCGATACTACTTTTTTTTCATATGAAATCCCAAATTCTTCCAGACAATCACATGCATGTTTCATCGTTTCCCAATCAGATGCACTTCCCATAACTACTGAAACTACGACAGACATAACAATCCCCTTTCTTATTCTCCTTACATTTTAGCAACGGAAATCTTACGTGTCAAAGTAAAATCGAATATTATAGATTTTTTTAATTTTAATGTTCGTATTAAACAGAGAAAAAAAGAAAAACCGGAAAAATGTCCGGTTTTTACTTAATCATGACGTTTAAGCCTGTTCTTCATTTTTTAAACCATTAAACAATAAATTTAAAATAATCGCTGTTAAACTACTCATAACAATTCCGTTTCCAGTGAACATTCTAACTGTTTCCGGCATTTGCTGGAATAATGTCGGAAGCATATTAAATCCTAATCCAAAACCAATTGAAATCGCAATAATCAATAAGTTTTTATCATTATGGTAATCGACTTTTGATAACATGCGCATTCCTTGAACAGCTACCATTCCAAACATCACTAACATTCCCCCACCTAATACAGGCTCAGGAATAATTTGAGCAATTGCCCCGACCTTTGGTAATAGTCCTAAAGCGATCAAGAAAAACGCTGAATAATAAATCGGTCTTCTTGTTTTGATGCCAGAAAGTTGGACCAACCCAACGTTTTGAGAAAAACCAGTATACGGGAATGTATTAAAAATACCACCTAAAATAACTGCTAATCCTTCTGCTCGATAACCTTTTTTTAATTCTTCTTCACCAATATGTTTACCCGTGATGTCTCCTAAGGCAAAATACACACCTGTTGACTCTACCATACTGACAATTGAAATGATGATCATCAATACGATTGATGATAGATCAAATGTTGGCGTACCAAAATAAAAAGGTTGAGGAAAATGGAACCATGTCGCTTCTCCAACTGGTGTCAAATCCACTTGTCCTAACAAAGCCGCGAGAATTGTACCGCCGACTAACCCGACCAAAACCGCAATCGACTTTATAAATCCTCTTCCCCAAACTTGTATGACAATAATTAATCCGATTGTTATAAACGCTAACAGCAAATTCGTTCTGTCACCAAAATTAGGAGCTGTCGCTAGTCCGCCACCCATTTTTTCAACCGCTACTGGGATTAATGTCAAACCAATCACAGTGATTACAGTCCCTGTCACCAATGGAGGAAACAGTTTTTTGATTTTTGAAAATATACCAGACACTAGCACAACAAAAATCCCTGAAGCAATGATTGAGCCATAAATTGCACCAACACCCTTATCACTACCGATCATGATCAATGGTGCGACCGCTTGAATCGCACAACCAAGCACTACAGGTAACCCAATACCGAAAAATTTATTGACGGTCAACTGTAATAAAGTTGCAATCCCGCACATAAAAATATCAATGGAAATCAAATAAGTCATTTGCTCTGAATTAAAATTTAAACCAGTTCCTATAAGTAAAGGAACCGCCACAGCTCCAGCATACATCGCTAATAAGTGCTGTAAACCTAAAACCGCCGCTTTACCATTTTCAGTTTCTGGTTGATGAATCGCTTCTGTTTGCTTTGTTTTACTCTCCAAGCTTATGCATCCCCCTCAAGAAATTCAACTTCTCCATTTTTCAATGAAGCAATACGCGCTAATGAAACAACACGCATCCCCATTTCTTCTAATAAGTCCCGACCATCTTGGAAAGACTTCTCAATAACGATACCAATCCCATCCACTTGTGCACCAGCCTGCTGACATAGCTCAACTAATCCTTTTGCAGCTTGACCATTCGCTAAAAAGTCATCAATGATCAACACTTTATCTTCACTTGATAAAAATTTTCTTGAAATAGATATTTGACTTGTTACTTGTTTAGTAAACGAATAAACAGATGCTGTCAATAACTCTTCATCCATCGTCAAACTCTTAGCCTTACGAGCAAAAATCATCGGTACTTCCAATTTTTTCGCCGCAAAAAGAGCTGGTGCGATTCCAGACGCTTCAATTGTCACAACTTTAGTAATACCAGCCTGTGCAAAAACTTCTGCAAAACGATAGCCGATAGCCTCCATTAAATCAGGATCAACTTGATGAGTAACGAAACTATCTACTTTTAAGACACCTTCCCCTAAAACACGTCCATCCTCTTTGATTCGTTGTACTAATTCTTCCATTTCTTCCGACTCCTTCAGCAATTTTTCTATACGTTACTTTTTATAAAAACAAAATAACCCTTTTCTGCGTAAGCAAAAAAGGGTCTAAGACACTTCTTCACTTATAGACCAACATTTACGGTGTTGGGTAGAGACGGTCATCCTTATTATGACCATATATAAGCTTCTCGTATTAGTATACAATAGTACAAAACTCTGAAAATTTCAATGAAAAAAACACTTTTTCATTGAAATTTTACAAAGTCTCTTATTGGTTCAACTAATTATATAATTACTTTTCTCTTTTAACCTTTAGTTATCTTTTAATAAAAGCAGGTTTTCCACCGGTAGCCAGTGGTGTATTTTTAGGAACTAATTTTATTTCAATCGCTTCTAAACGTTTTGCTAAACCTTGAGTTCCAGCAGATTGCCCATTCTTAGTCCACGCTTGCCAACCATAGTCTTGAGAATGAACACGATAATGAACGTCATACTGGGTAGCCGCTGCGCCAGTCAATTTAATTTGAATAGCCTCTAATCTTTTTTTCCTTCCTGTAGTACCACTAAGTTCATTATTTGATTTCCACGCTTGCCATCCGATATCTTGAATATGCGTCTTATATTGGATCCCCCCACTAATTGAAGGATCTAACTTAATTTGAATTCCTTCTAAGCGTTTGGCTTTCCCAACTGTTCCGCTTGTTTGTCCAGATTGCACATAATTGCCCCAACCAAAATCTTGAAGGTGAGTTCTATAGCTCACTAGTTTTGAATTAGTATTATTATTGCTATTTTTAATTACTCTAACAGCAAAACTCGGTTTGAAGTAAGTTGTTGAATTGATTTTCACAACTTCTTTTTCATTTGGTGCATGAATATATTGTCCATTACCAATAGCGACCGCTACGTGATATGTACTTCCTTTAGCACCCCAAAAATATAAATCACCAGGTTCAGCTTGAGCAACACTGATTTGTTCTCCAGCTTTTTCTTGAGGAACCGTGTAATCACCAATATTTTTCCCAGTTACTTGTAAAAATACATAACGGGTTAATCCCGAACAGTCAAATACGTTAGGACCTTTTCCACCCCACGCATATGGTTTACCTAAATGTCTTTTAGCTTCAGTAACGATTTGATTCTTTTGAGAGGTCGAGAATGTGACTGCACTTCTCGCTGCTGGTTCTTCCTCTATATTCTCTAATGAAAAATCTGGCATTTCTTGAATCTGCTGAATTTGTTCAGCAGTAAAACCTGCATCCACTGCCTCTTGGTAGCTATCCTGATCTAATGTTTCAGTCGCGTCAGCTGACAAAAAGGTACCATTAACAGCAAAAAGTAACAACGCTGCCCCAACCACATAACAATATTTCTTCATAATTTTTCCCAACTCCTAACATATTTTCTTTAATGATAACATAAAATAAATTAATTTTAGGATAGTAAAACTAGTTTATTCTATTTATAATCATTTTGTAATATAGCCTTTAAATCGATATATATGTGCACAAAAATAATCAATAGCAACACACTAAATTATGCCATTGATTACCTTTAGTTTCAATTAAAATTTAATTAATCCGTTTTAAATGTCATTCTTTTTTTCAAGATTTCTATATTTGTCCATTTTATGGCTAAAAAGGTCTCCATTACTTGGCGGTGTATAGGTGATCGCGTTAGCTCCTGCTTCAATTGTTTCCGTAATTGACTCATCCGTTGGACCACCTGTTGCAATAATCGGTAATTCCGGATAATTCTCACGGAAAAATTTAACTGTCTTGGCAGTATCTTTGCCAGCGCTGATATTGATCATCGTAACACCAGCTGCTATTTTTTCATCAATCGGCGTATGAATAGACGTTACAGTGCTGACCACTGGAATATCAACAACTTCGCACACCATCTCAACTGTTTCAACAGGAGTTGGACCATTTAATACAACACCGATCGAGCCTTGTGCTTCTGCAAACAAACTCATATAAGCAGAACGTTGTCCTTGGGTCAAACCACCTCCAACACCTGAAAAAACAGGAATATCAGCGGCCTCGATTATACTTTTAGTTATAGCCGGATGAGGTGTAAACGGATAAACAGCAATCACTGCATTTGCATCTGTATTTCGAATAATAGCAATATCAGTTGTAAAAATAATTGATTTGATTTTTTTCCCAAATATTCGGATTCCGCTCGCTTGTGCAATAACTTTCGGCACTTGAACAATATCCTGTTTTAAAGGCGTAACAATTTCCGGCACCCACTTTTCACTCATTCAACCCACTCCTTTTTACTCTCTTGATCAATGATCGTATTGGTTAAGATCATAACTTTCGATTACATGAATCACCTTATCCGCATACGTTGGATCTGTTGCATACCCCGCATCTTGTAAAGCGCGTGCAGCTTGCTTATAGTTTTTTGCCAAAAGAACATGTTCATACAGACGCGGATTCCAGGTTACACCATTAACAAACAAACGTGTATGATCGTCCATTGATTCTTCCCACGTATCGTATACTCGAAAATCTCCTTGAATAACAATCCATTCTTCATTGATATATTCACGAGTTTCAAGATTGATCTTTTTTTGATCCCCATAAGCCTTGATTCCAAATAAATTATTATATTTCGATGCAAGAGTACTCTGTCCCCAATTTGACTCCAAAATCCCTTGACCGATGATAATACTAGGTAAAACGCCATAAGACGCTTGCAGTTCTTTTGCATGAGGACTGATTCTATCAATAAACTGTTCTTTTGAAACTTGTTCATTTTGTTGAGTAGATTCTTCCTCTGTTTTCGAACTATCTGATAACACATTGATTGAAAAAATAAACGCCACACCAACAATCAACAAACCTGCAAAAAGTGTTGGTAAATTGGTTTTTCTCATTTTTTTCTTCTTATACCTTGAACTATTCATACATTCCCTACTTTGTCTTGTATTCGTTCCTAGGCTAACTTTAGATAGCTTAGGACAATGGCTGACTGATTATATCAGTTTTTTTCCACACAATCAATCAACAGCTGTTGTAGTCGTAGTTGTAGTTGTTGATGTTTCCGTTTGTTTTTCCGATGTAATGGACGAAACAGGTGTACTTGTTTCGTTTGTATTTTCACTGGTACTTTGTATTTTTTCTTTCGGAGTAGCATGACCGAAAAAAACAAAAATAACAGCCCCTAAAACTATAATGACGGATAAAATTCCTAAAATTTGTTTCACAAAAAAACTCCCTTACTTACTTATTCACCAACGTAAGTACCCATCAAATTTTCATTTACCCAATCAAGTAATTCTACTTTTGATCCTTCTAGTTGCCCTTGTAGTGTAGCTGGTAATCGGAAAGTAACAATATCATCAAAACCCCATTCTCCATATGAAACGGTTACTTTCAAATCAATGAAAGATTGTTCTTTTTCTTCATGGTTCGTCTTTGATGGTATCAACTCAGCAATACCTAACCCTGACTGCAACCATTTTTTTGCTATTAATGTTTTTAAACGTTTGTATTCTGAAACAGCAATGTTTCTTTTTTCTGGAAACAGAATTGTTTGACGTAATATTTTTTGCGTCAGCATCCATTCATAATCAGAAAATAAATTTTTTACTTTTTGCATTTCTTCGCTCGTTAAATTTGTTCTTCCTTTTTTCCAGTTATCCCAATTTTCTTTTGTGGTTTGGAGATAGTCTGTATAAAAGTTCTCTTCCGTTTCAAATTGTTCTATAATTGCATCGATAAGAATTTCTATATACATTTGGTGCATGACTTTCGCCTCCTTTTCTTATTTTACTGAAAATATAGAAAAAATGCATCTCTTTGAATCACTTATTTCTGTATTTTTAAGAAATGTTCAGCCTATTCCCATAAATAATAAGACAATTCAACGCTTCTGTCCAAAATAATCCATTATTTTAAACGACTCATGTATAATAAGTATAAATGCTTGATAAGCTAGCTATATTCAAAAAATAGGCGCCGTTAAAAACGACCGTATCGTTTTCGTTTTTGGGCTATAGCTGACTGCTACTCAACTTTTTAAAGACTAAGGAGGAATCATATATGAAACGTTATAATTGGGGCATAGTCGGCCTTGGAGATATCGCAACTAGTTTTGCTGAAAGCTTTCAACAAGAAAATAGTCACATAACAGCCGTTGCCTCCAGAACATTATCTAAAGCTGAAACCTTTGCCAAAGAACACAATATTCAAGCGGCATATGGCTCATTTGACGAGCTATTAGCTGATGAAGCGATCGATATCGTTTATATTGCTGTTCCAAACAGACAACATATCGAACATATTTTAAAAGCATTAGAAGCAGGCAAACATGTCCTTTGTGAAAAAGCTATTACAATGAATAGTCAAGAATTAGCTAAAGCAATGAAACTAGCCGAAGAAAAAGAATTGATTTTAGCTGAGGCGATGACGATTTTTAACATGCCTTTATATCATGAATTACGAAGTCAGATAGATTCTAAACGTTTTGGTAAATTAAAAATGATTCAAGCACCTTTTGGTAGCTATAAAGAACCCGACCCAACAAACCGTTTTTTTAACCCCGATTTAGCTGGGGGCGCTCTTTTAGATATTGGGACTTATGCGGTTTCCTTTGCTCGATGGTTTCTCACCGCTCAACCAACAGTTATGGCTTCTATCATGCAGCCATTCTCAACTGGTGTAGATGAACAATCAGCAACTATTCTTCAAAATCAAGCACAAGAATTGGCTACGATTTCTTTGAGTTTCCAAGCAAAAATGCCTAAACAAGGAATTGTTGCTTTTGAAGAAGCCTACATCGTGATCAATGACTATCCACGAGCAGATGAAGCTAAAATCTTTTTTAATGATGGTACGGTAGAGACAATCGTTTCTGGCGACAGTAATCAAGCATTGAATTATGAAATCACCAATATGGTTAAAATGATCGAAGGAGAAAAACCAAACCGTTCGTTATTTTTAACAAAAGATGTGATTGATCTTCTGGATCAAATGCAGCAAAATTGGAATACGAACGGAAATATTTAACTCCGAGAACCAAGTAGGTACTATTCAGCAGCAATTCGTACCTCATTATGTTTTATAGTAATAGGAGGAAGTTGAGCATTATTTGAGGCAACGATGTGACTCGTAGAGTGATGAGCTTGCTTCCTTTTTTATCAAATTTAAAATAGCCCGAAACAAAACTGATTTTTAGTTTTGTTACGGGCTTTAAATCTGGATAAACGGCGAGAAAAAAGAATCTCTAATCTATTTATTACATTTCATTTGGTGCGTGTAATCCTAACAAGCGTAAATCTTCTTTAATAATGGTTGCCATTGCATAAACTAATGCTAAACGTGATTCTTTTTGGTCATCTTCCGCCAAAATTTTAACATGTGCATAGTATTTATTAAATGCTTGAGCAACTTGAATTGCATGTTTTGCAATAACTGAAGGCTCATATTTATCCGCTGCTTGCATCACAACTTCTGGGAATTTTTGTAACAACTTAACAACTTCCCAACTCTCCTTATCGTCCAACTCATACTCTTTCGTCTCATCAATAACGAAATTAGCTTTTCTTAAAATGCTCATTGCACGAGCATGAGTGTATTGCACATAAGGACCTGTTTCTCCTTCAAAACGAACAACTTCTTCTAAAACAAAGTCAAAATTGTTTAAGCGGTCATTTTTTAAATCATGGAAAATAACTGAGCCAATTCCCACTTGTCTAGCAACTTCTTCACGATTAGGTAAATCAGGATTTTTCTCCATAATTTGTTTGTTTGCTAATTCAACTGCTTCATTCAACACTTCTTCAAGTAAAACGATTTTCCCTTTGCGGGTCGATAATTTTTTGCCACCTTGCGTAATTAGCCCAAAAGGTACATGCTGCATATCTTTTGACCAATCAAATCCAAGTTCCTTTAAAACAGCTTTTAATTGTTTGAAGTGATTACTTTGCTCATTCCCTACAACATAGATTGATTTTGCAAAATCATACGTACGTTTACGGTAAAGCGCAGCTGCTAGATCACGTGTGATGTAAAGTGTAGCGCCATCTGATTTTTTGATCAAAGCTGGATTTAGATCATAAGCAGATAAATCAACGATTTCAGCACCTTCATTTTCTTGCAATAAATGTTTTTCTTCCAGCATTGTGACGATTTCATCCATTTTATCATTGTAAAAAGCTTCACCATTGTACGAGTCAAAAGAAACTTCCAACATTGAATAGATTTTGTCAAATTCTTTCAATGATTCAGCACGGAACCATTGCCACAATTCTGTCGCTTCTTTGTCGCCTTCTTCCAACTTCTTAAACCAAGCACGAGCTTCTTCTTCAAGTTCTGGTTGAGTCTCCGCTTCTTCGTGAAACTGGACGTACAAACGTAATAATTCTGTGATCGGTTCTGTTCTAACTCCTTCTTCTGAGCCCCATTTTTTGTAGGCTACGATCAATTTACCGAACTGAGTGCCCCAATCACCTAAATGATTGATACGGATTGGTGTATAACCGATTTTCTCAAGAATAAAGGCAATTGAATTTCCAATCACAGTTGAACGAAGATGACCCATTGAAATCGGTTTTGCAATATTCGGTGAAGACATATCGATCGGTACATTCCCTTTTTCACCAATTGAACTGTCTCCATAATGTCCTTTTTCTTTACTAATTTGAGTAATAACGGCTTTACTGATCATTTTTTTATTCATAAAAAAGTTTAAGTATGGACCGACTACTTCAATTTTTTCAAAATCCGTACCAGATATTTTCTCAGCTAAATCAGCTGCGATTTGTTGCGGGGCTTTCCGATAGATCTTAGCTAATGAAAAAGCTGGAAAAGCGACATCTCCATGATCGACAGATTTGGGATTTTCTAATAATTGTGTAACTGTTTCTAAAGATAGATCTTCTTTTACCACGTCAAAGATGGCTTTTGCTACGATTTCTTTGTTGTTCATAGATATCCTCCTGATGGTTCCATTTTATTGTTTTACTAGTTGATCATTATTCATTATCTTCTAGCTTAAATATTAGTAGGTTTGAATAGTTGGCGACCTTGCTTTTCAAAGTTAGGAATAATTGGTGATACGCTATTAATAGTATCTTCTCTCCCTTTGGTCGCCAAGTACTGTTCATCATCTGCCCTGGCAATGCCAGTCGTATTCCTTCAATTCTCAGCGCTTTAGCTCTTAGAAATTGGTGCGATCAAGAAAGGTTTAAGTGATTCCTAGTAAGGTTACTTCTCTCCCTTTGGTCGCCAAGTACTGTTCATCATCTGCTCTGGCAATGCCAGTCGTATTCCTTCAATTCTCAGCGCTTTAGCTCTTAGAAATTGGTGCGATCAAAAAAGGTTTAAGTGATTCCTAGTAAGGTTACTTCTCTCCCTTTGGTCGCCAAGTACTGTTCATCATCTGCTCTGGCAATGCCAGTCGCAGTGATTCACAGCAAAAAGTCCCTAGTGTAAAAAAACACCAGAGACGAGATTTCCCCGCGGTACCACTCTAATTGTCCGTTCTTTTTAAATGACGGACCCACTTAATCTATTAACGGTAGATAGCCGTCTGCCTACGCAGATTCTTAAAAGTGCGCTTCCTTCATTTAATCATTTTCGGCTTCCACCTACCCGAAATCGCTTGAATAATTTGTAATGAAGTACTCTCTTTATCGACGAATCATTATTAAACTGGGTTTATTATAGCAAATATTTTTCTTTCTGCCTAGTCTTATTGCGTCTCAACATTAAATCGATAGAAAGGACAAACTAGGGTCCGCATTCAAGGAATAATCAGCAAAGTGACCTTTTTCTGCTTCAACAAAGGCCGCTGCACCAATCATAGCAGCATTATCACCGCATAATCTAAGTGGCGGAACAATAAAGGTTACGCCTGGAAGTTCTTTGGCAACGTCTAGACTCAAGCGGTCACGCAAGCCTTGATTCGCAGCGACACCACCTGCCATCACTAATTGCTTAACTGGGTATTCTTTACATGCCCGAATCGTTTTATCCGCTAATACATCAATCACACTTGCTTGGAAACTAGCAGCTAAGTCCTTCACTATCAGCTTTTCATCACGTTGTTCAGCATTATGAACAGTATTGATAAATGAACTTTTCAACCCACTAAAACTAAAATCATAATTGTCCTCTTTCATCATTGCCCTAGGGAAATGATAGGTATCTTGTCCTAGGTGAGCTAGCTCGTCGATCTCTTTGCCGCTCGGATAAGTTAACCCTAATACTCTACCTACTTTATCGTAGGCTTCACCCGCTGCGTCGTCTCTTGTTTCACCGATGATTTCAAACGAACCTGTTTCTTTCATGTAGACTAACTCTGTATGACCACCACTGACTAATAATGCCATCAACGGAAATTGTAATGGTTCTACAAAATTAGCAGCATAAATGTGACCAGCCATATGATTGACGGGAATCAAGGGCAAAGCATGCGCCCAAGCAAATGCCTTAGCAGCGGATAAACCGATCAATAGAGCACCTACCAAACCTGGTCCGTATGTTACACCGACACCACTCAACTCTTCCGGCTCTACACCAGCTTCAACTAGAGCATCTTCAATACACAAGGTAATTTCTTCTACATGGTGACGACTAGCCACTTCTGGTACAACGCCACCAAAACGTTGGTGGCTCTTTACTTGCGATGCCACAATATTTGATAAAATTTTAGCACCATCTTCAATGACTGCAACGCTTGTTTCATCACAACTACTTTCAATCGCTAATAGTAACTTTCTTTCTTTATTAAAAAAAGTCATTGATTCACTTCCTTAACTTTTAAACACATAATGATCCCGTCTTCTTTAGGATAATTGTAATAATTTACCCGACGGTTGATTGTTTTGAATCCTTTTTTTTCATATAATTTTTGTGCATCAAAATTAGACTCTCGAACTTCTAAGAATACTTGGTGCACATTTTGCTCGATTAAATCCTTAATCATTTGGTCAATCAATTTCTTTCCATAGCCTTGTTGTTGAAATGCACTTTGAATCACAACATGAGTTATTTCAACTTCATCTAAAATCAAATGATAACTGATAAAACCGAGCCACTGATCGTCTTCAACTAAGACAAGGTAATGACTGTTTTTTTGATCTAAATCGATTCTAAATTGATCCACCGTCCATGGTGATCCGTGACTATATGACTCCTCACATATTGACCAAAGTTTTTCCGCCAGCTGTTGTGTTGGGTAATTTTCTTTTGAATAATACATTATTTCACTCTTCTTTTAAATATAAAATCATCTCCAGCGCGTCTTCTTTATCTTCCGTATAATAATCAGGCTTGATCGTATTTGAGACAAACCCAAGTTGTCGATAAACACGCTGTGCATTCTTATTGCTAATCCTGACCTCAAGAGAGATTGTTTCACAATCATTGACTTTAGCAAATTCAAGTACTTCACGGATTAAAAAACTGCCAATTCCATTTCCTTGATTTTGAGTCAAAACAGCAACATTTGTAATGTGGGCATCTTTGCCAAAAATACGGCAACCGATAAAACCAATCGCTTGCCCCTCTTTTTGAATCAACAGGTATAGATGTGGATCTGGAGATTGAAGTTCAACCAAAAAAGCCGTTTTAGTCCATGGTAACTCTCCTGCATAGACTTCCCTTTCAATGGATAACAAATCTTTAATGTCATCAAAAGTGATGGCGCGCAAAAAGTACTCCTGATTCGAAATTTCAACCTTCTTTTCCTCATATGGACGATTTTTTAAAAAGATTCCCAGAATGCTATGAAAAAGATTAAATTTTTTCAACATAATTTTCTACCTCGGGTGTATGTTCTTTTAGCCAATTTTCTTCTGCTTCTACACGTTTTAAATAATTAGGTAAAAAGTGATGGATATCCACTTCAGGTTCAGCTAGTCTACCAAGTTCAGCTAGAGCTGCACCACTTGGGATTTGCCATTGAGAGAAATCACAGATTTCAGCATTAGGTAAAGTAGATTCTATCTGTGAGCGGAATTTTTCCACATCCTCACCAACAAAGTAAAGATGATCAAATTCTTTTAGCCGTTCTAACCACTCTTCCATCCCAATATGTTGATCAGCAATAACAGTTGTCAATCGATTCTCAACATATTTATAAGCCCCAGTATAAATGTTATTTCTTCTTGCATCAAAGAGGGGAATGATCGTACTTTTGACGTTAACACAATTTGCAGCCAGTGCTTTTAAACTAGATACGCCAACCAACTCTTTTTTTAAGGTATATGCTAGTGTTTTTGCTGTTGTAACGCCGATTCTTAAGCCTGTATAAGAACCTGGACCTTGAGCCACCACAATACGATCAAGGTCTTTTGGCGTCAAGCCAACATCTTTGACTAGTTGCGTAATTGCAGGCATCAACGTTAAACTATGGTTTCTTTTTACAGTAATTGTATACTGTCCTATTATTTTTTTCTCTTCACAGACGGCAATTGTCAATGTCTGATTTGAGGTATCAATCGCTAAAATCCGCACAAAAAATCCCTTTCTTTCATCATGTAGTTGGTTAATTGTAGCATATTTTTATTCGTTCGTAAAAAAACGCGCTATTAAAACCAAAGTAGAGCAAAAACGTTCGTACGCTTTGCCCTACTTCAACTATTATTTGATATTTGCTTCCAGGTAATCGATCAAAGGTTTGCTGATATTTGTTGCTGTATCATTTTTTCTAGAATCTTCCACCATGATCATTGCTGAAAACTTGTTGCGGCTTCTATCCATTGCTAAAAGGAAACTATTTTCTTTTCCTACAGTATCTTGCTTGTCCTTGATTTCAGCTGTCCCAGTTTTTGCCGCTAAAGAGAACTCTGGATTATACATATTGTGTACATAACCTGTTTCGTCTTCCACGCTACCAAGTAAATCGGTCACAATCGTATTTGCCGCATTTGAACTGATGACATTTTCTTTCGTCTTCGTTTCTTTATTCAGCTCGATTTTGGGATAAACAAGCTTCCCTTCATTTTGGAACACCGTATACATTGTTGCTTGTTGAATCGGAGTAACCAATAACTGACCTTGACCATAACCCGTATCAGCTAGCAAAATTTCAGACTTGAATTTATCTTCATTGGATATTTGTGCTGGATTCATCGGGATCGATAAATCTAATTTTTCTCCAAAAATAAATTTATCTAATCCCTTTCTAAACGTATCTTCGCCCATACGCAACGTTTGCTCCGCAAAATAAATATTATCAGAGTTTACTAAAGCAGTTCGTAAGTTCACTGGACTAGCTTCTTTTACACGGGTAACAAAGTAATCTCCCCATGAAGCATCTTTTTGCCATTTCAAACCATTAATAGCAAGCTCTTCGTCAGGTTTTAAAGTGCCAGCATCTAATCCAATACCACCTGTGATTGTTTTAAACGTCGAACCTGGAGCATATCCTGTCGCAAATCTTGCAGTAAATGGCAAGTTCTCATTATTGGCATATCCATCATAATCTACTTGAGAAATCCCGTTGGCCATCTTATTTGGATCAAACGACGGGGAACTGACCGCAGCTAGTAAATCACCCTGTTGCGGGTCCATCACAACTGCGCTGCCTGGTCGATTATTAAAAATAGCATAGCCTTGGGATTGGACATTTTTATCAATCGTTAGCTGAATTTTTTCGCCGTCTTTTTTATCAACTTTCTGTAAGACACTTTTGAAGGTACCTTGTTCATCAGTAATCGTGATGTTTCCACCGTCTTGCCCTCGTAATTGTTTATCATACGCTTGTTCTAAGCCAACCTTGCCAATCACGCCAGTACTACTCAGTGTTGAATCTTTTTCGATATCTTCAGCAGTGATCGTACCAACATACCCGACTAATTGCGCCGCTGCTTCTTTTAATGGATAATAGCGAACAATCGTATCTTGAGAGGCTGCCCCTTTTGGTAATGTTGTTACTGGATCAAATGAAATCGCCAAAGGAACAAATGCATCAGGCTTAACCCAGTCTTGTTTCAGCTTCTTCTCGATTTCATCAACTGAAACTTTAAATTGTTCACTAAATGCTTTGATATTATCTGTTTTTTCTTGTCCCTCCCCAAGTTTACCTGGGACGACCCCAACCTGATCAAACGCTTGATTAACAGCTAATCCTTCCCCATTACGATCCACAATATCGCCTCGATTCGCAGCATCTACACCGATTGATATTTTGTCTTGACCTGACATTTCAGGAAAAATCAAATTAGGAGCCCAATTGATTTTATAGTTTTCACCTGACTTTTTGATCGTTGTTTTATAGGTTAAATCTTTTAAATTCCCTAATGGTGTTGTCATATCTAGTTTATAGGTAAACGTGTATTGCCCTTCTTTATCTTGTGCTACTTTAACATCCTTGCTTTTGATTCCTTCAGCTTGAATCCCAGAAAAAATTGTTTGATATTTTTCCACGACTTTTTCTTTATCATAGCCATTTTCTTTTATTGAGGCTTCATTTAATAAATCAGGAAATTGTTCAAATTCTTGTTTTGAAAGATAATTTAAAAATGACTTAGCCGTTTTTTCTACTTTGTTTAACTCTTGTGTTTTCTGCCATGAGCTGTAGGCAAAATAGCCACCTACTAAAGCTACAACTACCACACCTCCACCAAGTGCCAAGAGTAATGGTTTATTCGATTTTTTTTGCTTTCTTCTTTCCACTTTTCAATCCCCCAAGTCTTTGATTCAATACTATTTCATTCATTATACCCTATTCGTCTAAATCTACGATAGAAAAAAGAAGGTTTTATCAAAAACATAAAAAATTTAACTTTATCTATTCTTACTTTGGTTCAGTCTCTAGCAGTATTTTTCTTGCGTCTACCTGTGGTATACTAATTTTACTTACTACTTTTTATCTAGCTACGCGGGCCTGCTCTGCTAACAAGCCTGCCACGCTTTCAATTTTAGGAGGGATTTTGAATGGGAATTATTAAAGCAGCAACAAGTACGATAGGCGGCGGATTAGCTGATCAATGGCTCGAAGTCATTGAGCCAGACAATATGGGCGATACGACCGTTATGACAAAAGGTGTTTTTGTTCGAAAAAATGATAAACGCGGCTCTAATCGCAAAGGAACTGAAGATGTTTTGACAGATGGTTCTGTTATACACGTTTATCCAAATATGATGATGATTTTAGTGGATGGCGGTAAAATCATCGACTATACAGCTGAAGAAGGCTACTATACTGTAAAAAATGATTCCGCTCCTTCGACATTTAATGGCTCCTTAAAAGAGGCCATTTCAGAAACTTTTGATCGTTTTAAATTTGGTGGCGTTACACCTCAAAAACAACAAGTTTTTTACATCAATTTACAAGAAATCAAAGGCATCAAGTTTGGTACCTCTTCACCAATCAATTATTTTGACAATTTCTATAATGCTGAACTATTTCTACGTGCTCATGGAAACTATTCGATCAAAATCACTGATCCTTTATTATTCTTTTCAAATGCGGTACCAAGAAATAAATCACAAGTTGACATCAATGATATCAACGAACAATATCTAGCTGAATTTCTAACAGCTCTACAATCAGCTATCAATAAAATGTCCGCTGACGGCGAACGAATCTCTTACGTACCATCTAAAAGTTTAGAATTAAGCAAGTATATGGGGCAAGCGTTAGACGATGAGTGGCGTGAGTTACGTGGAATGGAAATCGTTTCTGTAGCTGTAGCAAGTATCTCTTATACAGATGATTCTACTAAATTGATCAATATGCGCAACCAAGGTGCCATGCTTGGCGATGCTGGTGTCCGTGAAGGTTACGTGCAAGGTGCAATGGCTAGGGGAATGGAAGCTGCTGGGAGCAATGAAGGTGGTGCCATGAATGGTTTTATGGGTGTTGGTATGGGCATGAACACAAGTGGAAATTATTTTGCTCAAGCTTCTCAGACCAATCAACAACAAATGCAGGAAAAGCAAAACCAACAAAATGCTCAAGGCTCAATGGATACTTGGACTTGCCCGCAATGTGGAACTGAAAATAATGGTAAATTCTGTTCTAATTGTGGAACACCAAAACCTACAAATGAAAAACCAAAATTAGAAATGAAATGCAGCGAATGTAGCGAGATCGTTGATTTGTCTAATGGTATTCCAAAATTCTGTCCACATTGCGGCAAACCGTTCCAAGGAATCCCTTTATAAACAAAGCATTTAGGGCTGGGCAACCGTGTCCTGCCCTTTTTCTATCTAATTTCAAAGTATTAAAAGAAAGGAATAATCATGACGGATACATTTACACACAAATGCCCAAATTGCGGTGGTCCCTTATTATTCGATCCAAAAGATCAAAAATTCCATTGTGAGTATTGTTTGAATGTCTATACAGAAGATGAAGTCACGGCTTATGAAACAGCACAAAGAGAAGCGCATTTAGAAGATAATCCAACGTCCCCTCTCGAATCTGAGCTAACTTTCTCAGCGGAATCTCAAGAAGACGAAATGACGACTGAAGAAAAAGCTGCATTTAAAGAAGCTACAGGTACAGATGGAATGGCTGAAGACACGTTAGAGGGCGCAATGGAATTATTCAATTGCCCAAGCTGTGGTGCGCAAATTGTCACTGAAGCTACAACTGCTGCTACTTATTGTTATTATTGCCACAATCCCGTTGTTTTATCTGGGCGCTTGAGTGGTAAGTTTCTCCCAGAAAAAGTTCTACCTTTTACCATTGAAAAAGAAGAAGCTGTTGAAACATTTTTAGCTTGGACGAAGAAAAAATGGTTTATTCCTAAAGACTTTTTCAACAAAGAACAAATCGATAAAATGACGGGTGTCTATTTCCCCTACTGGGTCGTAGATGCTGAAATTGAGGGCCAGATGCATGGCATGGGCACGACTATTAGGATTTGGCGTGTTGGCGACATTGAATACACTGAGACAAAACAATTCGATGTGGAGCGACAAGGCAAAATTTCATTTAAAGAGTTGATCAAAAATGCCCTTTCAAAAAATGTGCAGCAAAAGATGGTCGAAGCAGTTCAACCGTTTTTATTGGATAAAGCTGTTTCATTTAAAAGTCAATATTTAGCAGGGTTTCAGGCGGAAAAACGTGATATTGAATATGAGACGATTCAAAAATCTATTCAAAACGAGTTAAAAGATTATTCTGAATCATTGTTAAGAGATACTGCTTCTGGCTACACAACTCTTACTAAATTAAGAACGGATATTTCATTAGATAATGAAGATAATCAGTATATGTTACTCCCCATCTGGGTCGTAACTTACCGAAGTAATGAACAGTCAAAAAAAATCTATTACTATGCCATGAATGGTCAAACTGGAAAAGTTAGCGGGATTTTGCCTGTAAGCTATAAACGACTGGGTTTAGTTTCATTTGGTATTTTCGCTGCTCTATTTGCTCTTTTCCTGATCGGAGGCTGGTTTATATGAGAAAGATTCGTTTTAGTCTGTTTACTGTCCTTTTTTTATTATTCGGTTTTTCTTTAAATGCCCAAGCAGCCGATGATTCGATTGATGATCAAGCCTCTCTTTTTACTTCTGAGGAAATTATTCAATTAAAAGAAGCCATTACACCTATCGAAGCCAAAACAAAGGCCCGTGTTTTTATTGTGACGAATACCGATAATGAGATTGAATCAAAAAGATTCGCCGATTACTACATGCTTGATCGTATAGGTAAAGACAATAATGGTATCACTTTTTATATCGATATGAATCAAAGAACCTTTATTATTTCCACATCTGGAAATATGATCGATTACATGGATGATCAACGTATTAAAAAAACTTTAGATGACATTGAACCTGATATGATAGATGGACGCTACTTTCAGGCATCCAAAAGTTTTCTAGAAAACACAAACTATTACTTCGATCAAGGCGTTCCCGGTGGGCATTATCGCGTTGACACTGAGACTGGAAAAATCACTCATTATAAAACCCTAACGACAACAGAAATGGTCATTGCTTTTGTGGCGGCAATCTTCTTAAGTGGTGTTTTCTTTGCGGTGAGTGTTTCAAAATACCAATTAAAATTCGGCACCTACAAATACCCGTTCAGAGAAAAATCTACCCTTAACTTAATTAGACGCAATGACCTACTGATCAATTCATTTGTTACTACTCGTCGTATCCCTAGAAGCAATTCTGGCGGAGGCGGTTCGGGAGGCGGCGGAAGCAGTACTCACTCGACTGGTGGTGGAACCTTTGGTGGGGGCGGCCGCAGTTTTTAAGTAGACAAAATAAACCTATTCAAACCGAGGCTTGTTCCTCATTTGAATAGGTTTATTTCATGATAGCAAATAGTAGGTAACATAACAAAACATAGTAGCGATTAAACATAAAAAGAATTTTTCACTTTATCAAAAAAGAAATTTTTTTAAAAGCAAAGTAAATAAAAACCATAAATGTTAATGGTTTTTAAAAATAATCGCCTTACAAGTGAAAGTCACCTTGTTATTTAGCAAAATACAAGGTAGTATAGAATAAAATGCCCGAAAAAAATCAACCTGTTTTTTTGTTTTTCTTGGGATTTCTAAAACGATTATTTGATAAAGCGAGGATATATAAATGAACAAAATGGTAAGTTTAGGTGTATTAACATTGTGTAGTGTTGGATTAGTTGCGTGTAGCGGAAATAATAAAGCTACTGATGAAAATAAAGCTGAAAACACTTCAACTTCTCAAAAGAAAAAAGAAGGAGCTTCTTTCAAAAGCGACACTTTAAAAATCGATATGGCTACACTTAAAATAATATCTACTGAAGTTTTACCCGCAGATGAAAATTTACTCAGAGAAAAACCACAATTAGCGATTATTTATGAAGTGACAAATAATAGCAACGAACCAATTTCTGCTTCTACGGTTTGGATCGCATGCATGGGTTTAACCCAGAACAGCGAAAAGCTAACAGTTGGTATGACACCGCAAGATGAAAAATTTACTGAATACACGGAACATCAATTAGATGATATTAAACCTAACGACACAACTAAAGCCATTATTTCTTATGATTTAAACAACTCAGAAAATCCAGTTACTTTGAAGGTAACTCAAGGAATGGCCGGGAAAGAACTTGGAGAAAAAACAATCAACTTAAAATAACGATTTATTGTAACAGGCTAATTAAAAAAAGGGATAGCAATCATCATTTCATTGACTGCTGTCCCTTTTTTTATTTTTAGATATTTGCCTAAAATAGTTTCATCCAAAAAAATATTTTCTTCTCGCATAAATCGATTGATTTGCCGTATCAACCTTTTAAAATGTTCAGACTCAACATAACTATTCAATACCGCTTCTTCTCTTCACTCTTCTATTAAAAATCGAAGGGCTCTATTATTTTCAGGCAAAATAAAAAAGGCTTTTCAGCCTTGACTTAATCATATTTTAATCAGACACATGGCGGCACCTACTTAGTGCTGCTTCCTTCCGGATCTGACACGCTTCGTAAGCCCACCATTGTCCTAGCCTTTCGGCAAGATTTAGTATACCGCATTTTTTGACGCTTGGCTAGTCTTTCTTTTGATTTTTTAAAAGTTTCTTTTCCGCCCTTAATTTCTTAAAGAAATTAGACAATAAATCGCCGCACTCTTGTTCTAAAATCCCAGCTTCGACATAAGCCACATGGTTAAATCGTTCATCTTCTAATAAGTTCATTAATGTTCCGGCAGTTCCACCTTTGGGGTCCTTTGCGCCATAATAAACTTCATTGACTCTAGATAGAATCATTGCTCCACTGCACATTGGACATGGCTCTAAGGTGACAAATAACTGAGCATGTTCTAAACGCCAGTTCTCAATTGCTGCACAAGCTTGTTTGATTGCATACATCTCGGCATGAGCTGTTGCATCTTGGCTCTCTTCTCTAAGGTTGTGCCCGCGTCCTATAATTTGTCCATCCAAGACAACTATTGCTCCAATAGGTACTTCTTTGATTCCTTCAGCTTTCTTAGCTTCTTTGATCGCCTCAGACATGAACTTTTCTTTTTCTTCTATCGTTAAACAGCTTGTCTTTTCATTCAAGCGATTTCCGCCTCTCATTCTATACTTTTCTCTTATTCATGGTACAATAAACCAGTGAGGTGTGTCTATGACTATTGAGAAATTAGTTAAACTATATCCTGCAGGGAAAATCCAGCAAACGCAATCAACAAGTAAAGATCTTTCATTACCAATTGATGGAAAATATTTTGTCCTTGCTAAAGAAACGCTACAAGAATCAGAAATTCGATTATTGGAAACATTATTCCCGACAAAAGACTATTTTGTGGATTCAAAAAAACATCCTTGGTTTGGTTATCTATTTGATCAGATGACACTGGAACTCGAAGGAACATTTCGTATCATGCAATTTCAAATAAAAAAACCAAAAGCATTTTTACAATCAGAATGGGAAAATAGCATTATAGAAATCTTTCCCAATTTAAATGATTTCTTTTTCACAAGCGAAATGGATGGCGTTTTAATTGAACAGTACAATAAAAATCACTATAATCTAGAGGAACTTAAAAGTATTTTCTTAACTTTAGATGCCGATTTTGATTCTTCCACTACTGTTTTTGTCGGTAGTTTTTTCCCAGCGAATGAGCAATCGCTCGCATTATTTCAAGAAGAACAGCAAATTTTCAAAACAGAAGTTGAAAATCTTCGTGGCAAATCTACATTTTCCTTACCAGATGTAGCATTACACTATTTTACTAACGACGCAATGAATCATAGTAAAATTGTTCAGACCTTTTCAAAGCAACTCGTTTTGACAGACGAAATTCAGCAGATCGTCCTCGCTCTTTGGCATAATCAAGGAAATATTAGTTCAACAGCAAAAGATTTATATATGCATCGTAATACTTTACATTACCGATTAGAAAAGTTTTACGAACAAACAGGTCTTTCTTTAAAGCGCATGGATGATCTTGTATTTTGTTATCTATTGATTACCAAATAATAAAAAGTAGGGCGAGCACCCTTGTAAGATGCTCGCCCTACTTTTTTACATCATTTCTTCAACAAAACTGACTAAACGATCTTTCAAGTTCTCAGTGTTGTCTTTTAAGGATTCTCCGTAAGAAGAGATTTTTTTTCTGCCGTCTTTGACTTTGCCTAAAACATTCATCATAGAATCAAGCTCATCATCAGATAAATCATCTACAATTCCTAGCAATTTTTCATTACCGCCAAATTTATCGTTCACAAATTTTTTCGCTTTAAATCGATTTGATACATGATAAACTTTTTTGACAATCTTCTCAGAAGCAATCACAGCGACTGACACACCAGCTACTGCGGCAATACTTAAACCAATACTAATTTTTGTTGATGTTTTCATTCTTTTCAGCTCCTTCTTACTATCTATTCTTATGATAACATACTCTCAAAAATTGAGGTAATAAAACAAAATCGCACAACGTTTTTAATCTCTACGATTGTTGCCGCCAAATAAAATAATCAGACGTAGCAACTGTAAAAAAGTTGCTAAAGCGGCTGCGACATATGTCAATGCTGCGGCAAACAAGACTTTTCTGGCCATTGGGACTTCTTCTTCTGTTAAAATGTTCCCTTCTGACAAAATCTTCAATGCTCTACGTGATGCATTAAATTCAACTGGTAAGGTAACTAACTGAAATAATAGCGCCAATGAGAATGCGACTATTCCAATATTAATCAATGTTTGATTCCAACTTAGCAATACACCAACCAAAATAATCGGAAATGATATTGCAGAACCTAGATTAGCTGCAGGAACGATTGCTGCTCGAATTTTCAGTGGACTGTAGCCAGTATGATCCTGTACAGCATGCCCACATTCATGCGCTGCAACACCTATTGCTGCAACTGAAGTCGACTGAGCTGTGGCTTCTGATAAGCTTAATATTTTGTTGCCGGAATTATAATTATCCGTCAAGTCTCCTGCAATTTGTTGAACACCAACATTGTTAATATGTTCCTTTTCCAAAATATATTGAGCTGCTTTCGTACCCGTTACATTATTTCTACTTTGAATTTTATCGTATTTTTTAAACGTACTATTTACATAAGCAGATGCAGCCATTGAAATTAGCAATCCTACAATCACTAAGATATATGTTGGATCAAATACCGCAAAAAAAGGCATCATTTTTATTCCCCCTCTATTCTTTTATACATTGTATCATGAGTTTCTAAAAAAAGTATAACTATAAGTTGACGAATTTGTGAACACCAAGAAAATGATTCTCTAACAAAATTGTCACATTATTTTAAGACAATTCAATGGCATCATTTTTCAAAAAAAGGCATACTACATGTAAGAGGTGACTAAATTGAAAAAAATTCTACTTTTTATCCTACCTTTCGCACTTTTAACAGCTGGCGTTTGGTTTGGTTATGATTATTACTTTGGCGGTAAAGATTACTATACTCGTGTCGGAGCACCAGATGAAGTAAAAACTGGCAAGTTTTCAAACGGTGAAAAATATACAGAATATGACTACGTACAAACAGCATTTAATAAACAAGGTGAAAAAAATGTCCAAAAAATGTATGAAATTAGGGATAAACCATTACGAATCAACGCTTACTTAAAATTAAAAGTTAACCCTCGAAAAGGCGTACTTAGTTGGGAAGAAGTGCCCGAAACAGCAGTTCCCAAAAAAGCTCTTGAACAATTGGTCGATTAACAGTTTGCTCTTCCAAAAAAGTGCGTAACAAAACTAAAACTCAGTTTTGATGTGCACTTTAAAACTTAATTAACGGTGTCCAAAAGCCAGGTTCTTCAGCAATTTGACAAAAAGCGAGCAATACAACAAGTGTATTGCTCGCTTTTTACTCAAATTACTCGAACCTAATCGACTTTTGTCTCAACCTGTTTTTTCCTATAACTGATTGCTAATTTTTTCGATGTTTTTCAAAACAATCGATACAGTACCATCCGGATTATTAACAAATTCAATCAATTCGCCATTTCGATAAACGTCTATCGGAACGATCAATTCAATCCCATTGCTCATTTTCAACTTTTGCTTCCCAAATTTTTTCTCTGAAATTTCTCTGGCTTCCCGAACTGGTGGCGTTTTATCTACAAATTTTGATTCATTGACTTCGTCTTGATAAGCCATACGAGCCGAAATATTTTCTTTAAACACTAATTCAGCCACTTGCTCATTATCTATCGTTCCAGTTTCTTCAATACTCTCATACACCGCTTCTTTCACAGAAGCAATCAATTCAAATTCATCTTCATTAAATTTTTTACCAATGCGTTTCACAGCTTTTTTGATTTCCTTCATATTTTCTTCTATAGAAGGCGCCGGTTGTGATTCAATTACTTTCTCAGAAAAATACCAAACTTTTTCTCCAGAAAATTCGTAGCGTTTTTCTAATAACTCATAAGCCAATGTATCTAGATTAACAGTCATTCCCTCATCAGGCTTTTGCGATTTTGAAGGTAAAATCGCTCGATTGATGATCAGTTTATTGTAGACAGCCTCATCTTCATAATCTACATAATGTGTATAGCTTTCTTTGTAGTTCAATTTGATCATGGCTAAATGCATCACAGTATCTAATTCGTATAAAATGAACAGAACATCAGCGCTTGGCGCATCTTCACTACCAGAATAAACATCATACCAATGCTGAGCTAGCTGTTGACTTTTTTGAATAAAGTCATTTGGAATCCCCCGCATTTTATCAACAAATGAACTTTCTTCCGCCAGAATACCTGTTTTAGTTTGAGCCGTTGAAAGTTTTGTTATTTTGCTTGTCAGATAAACACGAATGTATTCTGTTGTTAAATCTAATTCCTTCGCAGAAAATACTGGAGTCCCAGTTTCCCGATCAATAATGTGTAAAATTGCACTTTTTAAATAAATATCCATCTCTCATTCTCCCTTTTCTTAAGCCCTATTTAGTCTACCCGAAACAACAAAAAAAGCCAACTATTTTTATTAGAAAAGTGAAATGAGCTAGAGTAATGTATTATCATTTCAATTCTAGGCAGATCAGATACGTTAAGTAGCAATTGTTAGATCCTAATCTTAAAAAAAAGCGAAGCAAATTTTTTTGCCTCGCTTTAACACTCTAAAAATGGAAATACTCTTCAACACTCATCACTTTTATTGATTTTCTTCTACAAATAATTTTCCTGTCGCTTCATCAACAGGATCAAGCTTATTGAAAATCCCTTTCGTTCTAAACAGATATGTTAAAACAAATGGAACTACAACAGCGATCAACATCGCCCCGAAAAATGATAGATAATACTTAGGGACGATAGATAAAATCCCTGGTAATCCACCAACCCCAATACTGATTGCCTTTACATCAAGCAATGTAGAAAATAATCCAGCACAAGCAGAACCAATCATCCCTGCAACAAATGGGTAAACATATTTCAGATTGATCCCAAACATCGCTGGCTCTGTAACACCTAAATAACATGAAATCATAGCTGGAATTGAAACTTGTTCTTCATCCTTATTTCCTCTATGCATGAAAACGACAGCTAATACCGCAGATCCCTGAGCAATATTGGACAATGCAATCATCGGCCAAAGATTTGTTGAATGAAAATCAGCAATTAACTGTAAATCAATTGCATTCGTCATATGGTGAAGACCCGTAATCACTAATGGCGCATACATGAACCCAAAAACAGCTCCGAATAACCAATTAAGAGACGATGTTAAACCAGCATTTACGATATCTGAAATCCAGCTTCCGATTGCCCAACCGATAGGACCTAAGATTACATGAGCTGCAATTACTGTTGGTACTAAAGCGAACAGCGGAACAAAAATCATCGAAACAGCTTGCGGTATAACTTTTCTGAAAAAGATTTCTAAATAAGCAAGTAAGAATCCTGCTAACATCGCGGGAATGACCTGAGCTTGATACCCAATCATATTCACTTGAGCAAAACCAAAATCCCAAAACGGAATATCAGCAGCAGCGGTACTCGCTACAGAATAAGCATTTAATAATTGCGGTGACACCAACGTAATCCCTAAAACAATTCCTAGAATTTGAGTTGTTCCCATTTTTTTAGTGATACTCCAAGTAATTCCTACAGGTAAGAACTGAAAAATGGCTTCTCCAATCAACCATAAAAATGAATTTACACCATTCCAAAATTGAGAGACTTCAACAATTTTTTGCCCATCTAAAAAACCAAAAGGAATTCCTTCTAATACGTTTCTAAAACCTAAGATCAATCCTCCAATAACTAAAGCTGGAATCAACGGAGTAAAAATCTCTGCTAAAACTGAAATCGCTCGCTGGATCGGATTTAGATTTTGTTTTGCTGCTGCTTTCCCTTGCTCTTTGGAAACGCCTTCAACTCCTGAAATAGCAGAAAACTCATTATAAAATTGTGGTACCTCATTACCAATAATAACTTGAAATTGCCCGGCATTTGTAAATGTCCCTTTTACGGAAGGTATCTTTTCAATTGCCTCAGTATCAGCCTTACTTGGATCATTAAGAACAAAACGCATCCGAGTCGCACAATGTGAAACAGCTGCGATATTTTCTTTTCCACCTACATCTTCTAACAGTTTTTTTGCATCATTTTGAAACTTACCCATCTTCTTTGCTCCTCTCCACAACTTGTATATACAATTTAGCTGTATTTGTATGATACTTTATTATTTGAATTTTTACAAGCGTTTTCTTTTTAAAATAAAAAATTTTTTTGATTCTTAGTTCAAAACGAAACCATCCAACTCTTGAACTAAAAATATGCTATTTCATTTTTAAATTACTGGTAATTATTTCATAAAATGGTACACTTGGATTTATCAAATAAAAATAAAAAATACTGTTCAACATGGTATTTATGACCGAGGAAAAGATGAGAAAAAAGAAAATTACGACTATAGTCAAAAAACGTTTATCTGCTGTTCAGGTTTTAGCTTTAGGGTTTATCGTATTGATTTTTGTTGGTGGAGCCCTTTTATCCTTACCCCTATTTTCGCGTAGTGGTCATGCAACACCGTTTATCGATGCGTTATTTACGGCTGTTTCTGCTGTTTGTGTAACAGGCTTAACAACACTTAATACTGCATTACATTGGAATGCCTATGGTCAATTACTTATCATGATTTTAATTGAACTTGGTGGGCTTGGATTCATGACGATGCCCGTTCTTCTCTATTTTATTCTGCGCAAAAAAATCACACTGAGTACCCGTATTTTACTGCGTGAGGCACTAAATCTAGATGATATGTCTGGTGCATTTCGATTGATGATGTACGTCGTTAAATTAGCAACAATCATTCAGCTTATAGGAGCAATTTTACTTTCAATCCAATTTGTTCCTGAGTTTGGGTGGAAAAAAGGTCTTTTCTTTGGGCTCTTTCACTCCATATCTAGTTTCTGTAACGCAGGCTTTGACTTATTGGGAGACAGCCTGACTCCTTACCAAAATAATCCTTTTGTCCTGTTGGTTATTGGCGGCTTAATCATTTCTGGCGGGCTTGGTTTTATTGTTTGGCAAGATCTATTACGGTTTAAAGAGAAACGCAAATTTTCTTTGCATACCAAAATTGCGTTAATTACAACCTTATCCTTATTGATCGGCGGCTTCATTCTATTTTTCATCACTGAACACAATGCAAGCAATTTAACCACTGGGACTAGCTTTTTTGACCGGTTAGCTAATACGTTTTTCATGTCTGTAACACCAAGAACAGCTGGTTATTATTCAATCGATTATATGCAAATGACCAATGCTGGACTGATCACAACTATATTTTTGATGTATGTCGGCGGAACTTCTGGCTCAACTGCTGGTGGGCTTAAAACTACCACCTTTGCTGTATTGGTAATTCAAATTGTTTCCATATTCAAAGGACGAACACGAGCAGAATTCCAAGGAAGAACAATTCGAAACAGTACTGTTTTTCGTGCCTTGACCCTATTTTTTATCACATTAACTTTATGCGTACTTTCAATCATGCTTTTGACGATCACAGAAAATATACCTGAGTCCTCTGGCATAGAATATGTTGCTTTTGAAGTATTTTCTGCATTTGGAACGGTTGGACTCACAATGGGTTTAACACCTGAGCTAACTTTTGTAGGAAAAATAATCATCATGTTATTGATGTATATTGGGCGAGTCGGTATTTATACTGTTGGTTTTTCACTATTGACGAAAGGGCAAAAACAACAAGCTAAATTTAAATATCCGGATGAAAGTGTAATGATTGGATAAAGAAACAATAAAAAAAGAAACCTAAAATCCAGGTTTCTTTTTTATTTATATTTATTTTAGAATAAAGAAAATAGTCGATACAAAAAAATCCCACCCTCTAGAGAAGGTGGGAAAAGGAGTTTTACTCTAAAGAGTAAAATGAAAAAATAAAAAGGGTTGTTGTTGGTATGAATTTATAATACTATTATTTTTATTTATTATCAACTAATAACCCTCGAATATTCATTATTTTTTTAAATCATATTTAAACGTTTTATTTTTTATAAAATAAAAAAATCCCACCCTCTAATGAAGATGGGAAAAGGAGTTTTACTCTAAAGAGTAAAATGAAAAAATAAAAAGGGTTGTTGTTGGTATGTATGTATATTAACTTCAAACAAATAAAATTTCAACTGATAGCACTTGAGAACTAAGAGATATAATTTGTTTCATCTATTTTCATGCAACACATTCGTTCTTTTTTTAAATTCTACTTGACAAACAAAAACAAAGCGCTCGTAATGTTATATATAAAATACATTATATAATATATTTTAAAAAGGAGTGTTTCATATGAAAAAAAGCATTGTAAATATTGTAGTTGGTTTTAGCTTGTGGGTTGGCATTATTTTAGTTTTTGCTACAGAAGCTTCTGCAGCTGGCGAATATGCTTATTTAACAGCAAATGACCAAGGCGCTCGGGTGTTGCATCGATTTGACTCTCACCTACAAAGGCAAGTATTCATTAATACCGAAGGACGTCAGCCAACTGAATCAACTGGTTTTGCGATTTTTTACAAACGCAGAGATCGTAAAGGATACAATCATAGAATTGACTTGGGCACTTGGAGGAACTTAGGTGGTAATAACAAATTAAATGACGACTGTTCTTCAGTTTATGTATTTGGCCGTGGCTACAGCACTCTTTGGGATTACAAAAACTTACAAGGTCGTTCCTTGACTATCAACAACTATCGTCTATCACATCAAACTATAAATGTTGGTGACTATGGATACAATGATATGGCTGCTTCTATTGCTGTATTATTGAATTGATGAAAGTATCAAAAAACTCATTGATTCCTTTTCGGAGTGAATGAGTTTTTTTGTAATAAAAAAGCGACCCAATAAAGATTGGATCGCTTTAAACATTTCAATTAGTTTTTAACAATGTTTACGGCTTGTGGTCCACGTTGACCTTCTTCGATATCGAATGATACGCTTTGACCTTCGTCTAGAGATTTGAATCCGTCACCTTGGATTGCTGAAAAGTGTGCGAATAAATCTGTTCCGTTATCTTGAGTAATAAAACCAAAACCTTTATCTGCGTTAAACCATTTCACTGTACCTGTATTCATAAATGTGTTCCTCCTAGTGCTTTTAGCACGATTAATTTTTGCAATACCTTTGTGTTAAAAAAAGAGGAATTAAAACACCCTTACGAATGAAATGACCTATTAATTTAAATTACAATTATACTACATTTGTTATTATACGACGTTATTGAATGGAAGTATACACTTTTCTTCGTTTATGAGAAATTACTCATTTAACTTAGTTCTTCTTCCTCTCATCTTCTCTTACATATTAAAATCCCACCTCGAATGAGATGGGATAAGGATAGTTATTTGTTAAGGTATTGATTTTTCAGACTTGTTTAGTTTACTATATAATACACATTCATGCAATCAAATATTATTATAAGCATCAATTAACTCGGAATACTCACTTGATAATTTCGCCACAGCATCACTCAGCGTTTCCTCATCTCCTCCAAAACTTACAGAAAGCGCATTTGAGACACTTTTAAAATCTGATGCTTTATCTACAAATCTGTCAATATAGATACTTGCAGTTGATGAAGAAAAGCCTTCTTTTTCTATAGCTTTTGAATCTTTAGGAACTTCTTTAAGCTTATCCAACGCTTTAGAAACCTTAGTATTGACTTCAGCATATTTCTCTGTAGTTAAATTTACTGTTCCATCTTCCGTTATGCTATCGTCAACCAAATCTCTCACTTCCTTTGCGGCGTCAATAAACTGTAACATTGCTAATGAAATTTCATTTCCTTCTTTTTCATGAACTTCACGATCTTTTTTATCTGTTTCACTCATCAAAGTTTGCATATTATCGGAGAACTTTTTAATTGGTCCGTCTGCTTCTTTATAGGCTGATAATAATTTGCTATTTAATTCTTTTCCTTTTTCATCATGATCATTCAAAAAATCTTTTTCCTTATAATAGCTCTCGATTTCTTCTAAAATCGATACTTCTTTTTTTAAAACTGTTAGCAATGCTTTTACGTCTTGGTCAACGTTCATCTTTGGTTTGGTAGAGAGTGCGTTATCAGCACTTTCGATCGCTCTTTGAACCAAACTAATTCCTCCTGAATACCCATACGCATTTTTTTGCTCCGTTGGTACAAAATTACCTTCTTCATCCATATGGTTTTCAGCATAAGAATGTTCAATCGTTGCTAATTCGTCCGATAAAACATTTAATAAGTCAACATATGCATTGTACTTATCTCCTTCATCCATTTTAGGAGAATAAGAATCATCATTATCAATACTCTCTTTTGCCTGTTTCAACGTACTACACGCAGTCATAACTATTATCACACTGAATACTAACATTACTACAAACACTTTACTCTTATTTCTCATTTATTCTGATTCTCCTATTTTATGATTTCGTAAAAAATTTACTTTAAATGACTATCGCTTCGTATAATAGATACGATCCAACGCAATCGTTGTTAGTAGAAATGCTCTTTGATCATGTGCATCATCAATCTCAATGTGATATTCATCGCCACCTAAAGTTAGCTTTCTTTTGTCAATATCACAAATAATTTTATCTTGCATCGTAAACTGATGACTTCCAGTCATTCCATAGCCTAATTTTACGTCTCCAATAAGAGAATCAATCTTAAATTTATAACTGAAAATATTTAATGAACGTGCCATGGATACAATCTTTTGATCGTCCACTAAAATATGATATTTTTTGAAATTGTACCTTAAAAATGAACCGATAATACTTAAAATATTGACATCTGTTTTACATTTTGCTAATGTTGAGCCTTCTAAATCAGTAATCTCAAATTTTTCTCTTCCTAGAAAACTTCCTTTTACTTTATATAATGGGTTTCCTGAACCGTCCAAAATTTCATAGGTTGGTTTTAATGCAACTAATTTTTGTTTGATAATATATTTCATATTGAATCTCCCTTTATATTTTTTCATCCTTTTTAAATTATTTCTCAGCCAATTATATTTTTATAGTGTTCAAAAGATTATATTCATCATCGTAAACATTTAAATCGACCGTTGATTCTGCATCCAATAGTTTAAAAACTTCGTAATACAGCATTTCTTCCCCGGATTCTAAGGTATCTCTATGCACTGCTTTTGAGTTCAGTTTCTTATTATCATCATCTAAAATAGTAACTTCAAGTTGCTTCTCCTTTTGGCTAAAGAAAAAATAAGTGCGGATTGGTGATGTTGCAGTGTAGTCTTTTTTATTTTTAAAGGTATAATAAACAACTAAACTAGGATCATCAAATGTGTCTGACAGAATATCACTCCCTATAATTTCAACCTTATATTGCTCTGTTTCCATTATCTTAGTAGAAGGAACATCTGCTTTTTTTAAGTCTAGTCGTTCTATGGCTTTTGCTTTAATATCTAGTAAATCAAGTCGTTCATTATTGTAACTTGTATATAGATAGCCTATTGGAATGCCATCAATTCGCAAAATATCGCCATTTTTGGGCCAACTTTCTTTTTTTATACTCGATAAATTTAAATACATCGGTGTATTCCGATTACGCATCAAGAATACTGAAACATACCACTCACCATCCAAAGTATCATCCTTTGACTTTACTTGAAGAGGCTCACCATCCACTTGAGCAACAAACGTAATTTTTTGGTTAAATTGATCTGAATGTTTAAGCATTTTCGGGGAATTAGCGTTACTTGACAGTTCACCATAAAGTTCTTCGATTTTATTCAATGTGCTTTTTGGTGCATTTGACTTAGGGGTGTGAGATATTGAACATGCATTCAGCAAAACAAGCCCAATAAGAAGAAATAAACCAACCAAATACCTCCTTTTCATATAGTCTCTCCTTTTCTATTTTGCTTTCGATGTAGATAAATTGATTACTACCATTAGTTAAATAGACATTCAAAAACTTTATACCTACACCTTGTAGTTATATTATCACGCACTTTTCTATTTTGTCAATAGTAGTGTTATAATTAGGTTGTCCACACTATCTGATGCTAATATCACATTAAAAGGAGGGGTTATATGGTAGTGAAAATATCCGATTCAGAATTAGAAATATTAAGAATAATATGGGCGCATAATGGGCGAATGATGTTTTCTGAAGTGATTGAAGAACTTCACGCAAAGAATTTTGAATGGAAAAATAACACAATATTAACATTTCTTGCACGTTTGACTGAAAAAAAGATTTTGGAAGTTGAAAAAAAAGGAAGAAGAAATGAATATATTGCACTTCTAACAGAAAAAGAGTACCTAGAACAGGAAACAAAAGAATTTGTGGGGAAAGTATATGAGGGAGAAGTCAAAGGCTTGATTGCTACTTTGGTGGAAAATGAATTGATTTCTGATCAAGAAATGGATGACTTAAAAGAATATTGGGAAAGAAATAGAGAATGATAACTGAAAGAATATTGAACTTGCTTATTTCCCTCAGTATCTCGGGTTCAATATTATTTGGTATTTGGATGATTGTTAGATTGTTCTTGAAAAAAAAGGTTTCAAGACGTTTTCACTATTATTTATTATTAATCGTTTTGTTGCGCTTTATGCTGCCTTTTTCTCTGAATCAAAGCTTTGTGGGCATGCTTTTTTCTTCAATCAAGTCCTCTCCTATTTACGAGATGATTTATGGTTCTGAAGTGAAAAGAAAGCCTTCTGTCTTTGTCGGCGATAATGTGGTTTTTAACGATAACATTATCATGGGACGTAAGAATCAAACGATTGCTCCATACATTCTATATATTTGGTTAGCAATCACTGTTGCTTTAATGGTCCAAAAAATCACTAAATATCAAAGCTTCGCTAAATATATCAAAGCTGATTGGCAGGCAGTTGATAATCCTGATATTATCGATATTTTGAGCGATATTTGTGAAGACAAGAACATCACAACTCCCATTGATCTTTATACAACGCCACTCGTTTCGTCGCCTCTACTATTAGGCGTTAAAAAAAATTATATTGTTTTGCCTCATGAAGATTTGACTCAGGAGCAACTATATAGCATTTTATCTCACGAAGTGACTCACTATCAAAATAAGGATATTTTTTATAAATGGTTTATGCAGATAATTGTTTGTATTCATTGGTTTAATCCTGTCGTCTATTCTATCGAAAAAATTATGAACCAAGAGTGCGAATATGCCTGCGATGAAGCAACTACTCGTTCCTTCACAAACGAAGAACGTTACCATTATGGCAATACATTGATCGAAATGGCTAGCTCTCCTGGTAGATATAGCGAAAAAGTTGCATCAATTACCCTTTATGAAAACAATAAAGAAATCAAAAAACGCTTAGAATCAATTTTACTTTACCAAAAAATAAAACGACCTAAGCGTATCACAACGCTCTTATCCATTATTGGACTTACCTTTACTGCTTTTATTTTAGGGGCTGCTATCCCACCATCTAAAGTAGCGCCTAGTGAAAACAAACCGATAACAGATATCGAGACCAAAGATAGCTCTGACAGCAAGCCTTTAGGCAGACCCCTCTCTTAACTAAATAAATGATATCATCTTTCATAAAGCAAGTATTAAGTACTACTTGCTTTATTCATTTAAAAAGGGGGATTTTGAGACAGATCGTAAAGACTTGCCCAACTAATCCAGCTTCGATCTGTCCATTCATTTTTTCTACAAGCTCTTTCACGATAAATAGTCCTAAGCCAGTTGAATTCCCTCCTCTTGCCTTATCCGATATATAAAATTTACTAAAAATTTTGGACATGTCTAGCTCGCTGTTTGGTGATAGGTCATTTTCAAATAAAAAGACAGCTTGATCCTCCTCTGCTATAAGAGAGATTATTACATTTCTTTGACCATGATCCAAACTATTTTTTATTAGATTAGAGAAAATACGATTTAGTGCAGCACTATTTCCAAGAATAAATAGTGGAGTTTCGGTAATCGAAATGGTTGGTTCTAACTGGATTTTTGAAAACTGTTGATAAAATGTAAAAATGGTTTCCAGTAAAACTTGATTAACTTGGATTTTCTCCATTTCTATCTCATATGCATCATTTTCCAATTTAGTATATGTAAAAATGGTTTCCAATAATTCTGTTAATGTCTTAACTCTATTATCGATTATTTCGATATACTGCCGACGCTTTTCTTCGTCCTCGCTTTTTACTAATAATTGAAAATAACCGTCCAATGAAGTTAAAGGAGTACGAATATCATGAGCTAGATTTGTAATTGAGTCCTTCAATTGTTGTCCCTGTTTTTGCGCAGTGATTTTATTTGAACGATGCTCAATCAAAAGTTGATTAAGCAAATTTAACAATTCATTTAATTGTTTGTCACTAAATTGATTCGTCAGTAAGAGGTTACTTTCATGCTGCTGAATAAACTGTATTTGCTTGTTGATACTTTTTATCTGTTGGCGATACTGGAGTAATCGCACGAATAGTAACAAACAAATGCTTCCAGCAATGCTAACAACTATCATCATAAACAAACCTCTTACTTCCTACTGATTTTTTAGTCTACATCTCTCTTTTGCTTCATTATAACGCTATAAGTTAACATTATAACAATAAACACAACAGACACGATAATTCCACGTACAATAGTTGATACGGAAGAATCTATTGAAACACTGGGAATAATTCCCGTGATAGTGTAATTCATTATATTGAATGCTTTATCCGTTACTAACTTATGAATAATATCATTTATGATTTTATAGATGTAGCTAAGTCCCCCAAAAGTTATTAAAATACCTACTAACATACTAGCAACTGATTGTTTGAACAATGTGATGATTCCCAGAACAATAGCAGCAAATGCAACATGAAAAATAAATTGTAAGCCTACTTCTTTGAATAAGTCAAAAATATTTCCGATCTTCACTGACTCAAAAACAATGTTACCAACAGTAAAGAAAACTAATAGACCACTACTAAAAGAAAGCAACACAAATACAGATTGGCTAACAAATTTTGATAAAGCTAGCATTCCTCTAATTTGAACCTGCCCTGCAATATTTTTAGTAAATCCAGAAACTTCTTCACGATTGATAAATAAGACACTAAAAATCACTATTCCCATCATAAATGAGTTACTTCCTGCCATGATTGTAAATAATAATTTTAAATCCATTATATTTTTGAGTTCCTCAGTATTCGTGCTAATACCTAACTTAACATCTGCATCAGGTTCACCTATTGAATTGTTCATTGGTAGAATCAACATAATCATAAAAGATAGCAGTCCGACCAATACAAAATAGGTGCTTTTTGAACGAAACATCCGGTATAAATCCATTTTTATGACATTAACCATAGTTAGTCCCCTCTGTTAAAGCTAAAAAATAATCTTCTAATGAAACCTGAGATGTTGTAATTGAATGAATCGCACTATTCTCCTTAGCTAGAGCTAAATTAATTTCACTACTTCTAGATAATTGTTCATAAATACGAATCGTATTTCGGTTTACTACTTTATAATTTAGAATTCCTAACTTTTCAATCACAGTAGTTGCAAGCATAGGGGCATCTAATTGTATCTCGATAAACTGGTTACATTCATTCATTAGTTTCTCATGGGAAATTTCTTGAATCAGCTTCCCTTTATTTATAAATCCATAGACAGTAGCCATTTTGGCAAGCTCCTCTAACAAGTGACTAGAAATCATAATAGTAATATTTTTTTCTTCCACCAATTTTATCAAAATCTCTCGTATTTCAACAATTCCTTCTGGATCCAAACCATTAATGGGCTCATCTAATATCAATAAATCTGGTTCACCAATCAAAGCCATTGCGATTCCTAGTCTCTGTCTCATCCCTAAAGAAAATTCTTTGACTTTCTTATTACCTATTTCAGCCAATCCTACCATATTTAATAATGTTGATATATAATCTCTCCCACGTAAACCTATAGCAATTTGTTTCAATTTCAAATTATCAACTGCACTCATATCCTCATATAAACCAGGTTCTTCGATCAAGACGCCGATACGAGAAAAATGACTTTTAGCCTGCGTTCCACTTTCTCCAAACAAAGAAATTTCTCCACTACTCGGAGTCGCCAATCCACTAAGCATTCGCATAATGGTCGTTTTTCCTGCCCCATTCTTCCCTACTAATCCATAAATCGCTCCTCGTTTGATATGTAAATCCACATGTTCAACAGCAAAGCGATCGTTATATTTCTTACTTAAAGACCTTGTTTCTAACAAATAATCACTCATTGTTTGTTTCCTCTCTTTCTGGTTAAACTTACTTTATCTTACAGATACAAATTCAACATAAAAAAGAGTTAAAGAAAATTTGAAAACCTAACTTTGTAAAGTAAAGCCCACTCCCCAAACTGTTTTGATCCACTCTTCTTGCGTTTCCTTTTTGATTTTTTGACGAATATTTGAAATATGAACATTGACTGTCTTATCTTCACCTACATAAAAATCATTCCAGGCATATTCATAAATTTCTTGCTTACTAAATATTTTTTTAGGATAAGACAGGAACAACTCCATGATGTTAAATTCTCTATGTGTTAAGGCAATTTCCTGCCCTGCTACAAATAGAGCATTTCTATCTTTATTCAGTGTCAACGATCGAAATGACTTCAAACTCCCTTGATAAGGGCTACTTTTTCGCAATTGTACTTGAATACGCGCCAATAGCTCTTCAATTTCGAAAGGTTTCGTCATATAGTCATCTGCTCCACTAGTCAACATCTCAACTTTAGTATCTAACACATCTTTTGATGAAATGATAATAATTGCTGCAGTACATTTTTCTTTTATAAGCGGTACTAATTTTTCTCCCGTAATCCCTGGCAACATTAAGTCTAATAAGATAACTTGAAAGTTTTTCTTTTCTATACACAACAATGCTTCTGACCCAGAATAAGCTTGTGTACAGGAAAATGATTCTGTTACTAATGTTTCATAGAGTAGATCATTAATATAAGAATCATCTTCCACAATCAAAATGTTATTCATTTTTCTTCTTCATCCTTCTTGTCCATAGCTTAGATTATTTTTAACCATTGCTATTCATTATATCAGAATATATATCAAAAAAGCCCTCAAGTTTGAACACCCATGGGCTTTTTTTGAATCATCAATTTATAGAAAGAAATACCTAACCAGTTCAAGTACAACTAAATGAATCGGATAAAACCAGTAGAATCCCCATTTGACCCATTTAGGAGAATAGCCTCTTTCACCGTTATATTGTACTAATAAAAATAACACTGCTAAAAAACCAAATTGCGAAAATGCTTCTGCTATCCAAGATGGCGCAGCATTATTCATGAACAAACCAACAAGCGAAATAGTTTCAAAAAGCATAAATGTGCCAATCATTGTTCTTTTTTTACCTATTTGATTGTGATTTATATAGAAAGACCAAATTATAAGAACCCCAATAATGGACCAATCTGAAAGGATCGTCAGAATGCTAAATAGTAAAACTGTTAGTACGCGCATTACTTTATTACTCGTTCGTGAATAAACAATCAACATCAATAATCCCATCAATAGAGTAAAGAAAATATTATTAGGCATATCAGTAATCGAAAAAGCATATGTTGGGTTATGAAGCAGATAGAATGGATAAATCGACACTAGCCAAAAAAGAATTAACCTCATACAATACTTTCTTACATTTTTAGTGTAATGAAATCCTTCTACTAATAGATAGGCCATGATCGGAAATGTAAACCTCCCGACAAATTCTGAGATTGCAAAAAATCCTATCGTGTTTGTACTGTGGCTCCATGAAAAAATAATCCCAGCATGATTGACGGCCATAGCAGTCACTGCAATAATTTTCAAATGAAATGCATTAAGTTTTTTATTCATTATTTGTTCTCCTCTTTTCTTTTGTCTACTAGTTTTTATTGCTCACCATTTAAAATAATTTGTTATCTATACTTTAATAAATAAGTGAAAAAACAACTCAAAAAAAGAATAAAGAAAAGGTAAAGTTTGGAAAAATACTGCTATCTTTTTCTTTGTAATCTAACGAATACAGACAAATTATTAAGTCTCTTTAAAACAATCTAAAAATAAACTACAGAAAAACTATAAGCACGCAAAAATGTTCCCTTTCTTATCAAAACAAACAATCGACATTTTTAATATTATTGTTTTATAATTATCTATTGTTTTTCCATTAATCATAATTTATAATGCCGAAAGTATTTACTATACCCGTTACAAATATTATAATGAATGATGAATGACTTTTCGTGTTCATCTAGAACGATCCAGTAAAAAGAACTTTTTTACTATAAATAATCAACTAAAGGTTTATACTATTAAAATAATCAAATTTTTAATAGTAAAAATAAATATTATTATTATTTGGAGGTCAAGAAATGAAGAAGTTTTTAAGTGTGAGTGCATTGGGGTTATTATCATTTTTAATAGTTGGATGTGGTGGAAATGACACATCAAAAGAGAAGGTAGATTCTACTAAAACTGAGGCATCATCAGAAATTAAGGATTCAGCAAAAGAAAAAGGTACAGATACATTTAAAGATAACATTCTCACTACAAAAGATTACACAATTAAGATTACTGGTCATGAATATCTTGAGGGATATCAAGATTCTACTGTTTTAGCGATTACTTTTGATTTTACAAACCATAGCCAAGAGAATGTTCAAGCTTATTCCTCATTTTTATACTCTTTCAAAGTATCACAAGAATTTGAAAACACAGTTGAAGAATTAAATATGGGTATTATTGCTGATCATGAAAAATTTACAGAAGAAACTAGCCAAGGTGTCGTGGATGTTAAACCAAATGGTACAGTACATTCAGTTTCTAATTATGAAGTCAAAGACCCTTCAAAACCAGTGGATATTAGTGTGAAAGCAAACATGTTCTCAGACAAAGTCTTAGGAGAATTTAAATTTGATCCAGCACAATAACTAAGTTGTAAAAAAGTTAGGTGTTATCTAAATAGCTTATTCTCATTTTGAAATCAATTGCTAATGAGAATAAGCTATTTCTATTTGAATTACATTCATCATCCCTAGAAAACTAAGCTTTTACAAAAAGATATAAAATTCAATTAAGATTCTGATATTAGATCCACAAGCAATGAAAAGAAACTAAAAATTTGCCAACCAAGTGCCTTAGATATTGGCAATTGGTTGACAAATCATATAAAGTATATGAAAAATTGATGATTGTTTCAAAAAAACTCTATTATTTCTTCGGTTCATCCTCGTCCATTTTCAGAACTGCCATGAAGGCTTCTTGAGGAACTTCAACCGAACCAACTTGTTTCATCCGTTTCTTACCATCTTTTTGTTTCTCTAATAATTTACGTTTACGTGAAATATCCCCACCATAACACTTAGCCAAAACGTTTTTACGTAACGCTTTGATCGTAGAACGTGCAGTGATTTTTTGACCAATTGCCGCTTGAACTGGCACTTCAAATTGCTGACGAGGAATTAATTTTTTCAACTTCTCAACAATTACTTTTCCACGTTCAAAAGCAAAATCTTTATGCACAATAAAACTTAAGGCATCGACTTTTTCTGAGTTCAATAAAATGTCCATCTTCGATAAATTACTCTTACGGTAACCGATCATTTCGTAATCTAATGACGCATATCCTTTTGTACCAGACTTCAAACGGTCAAAGAAATCATAAACAATCTCAGACAATGGCATATCATAAATGACATTTACTCGGTATTCATCCAAATAATCCATTGTGACAAATTCCCCGCGTTTACGTTGAGAAATTTCCATCACAGCTCCGACATATTCATTTGGCACCATGATCGTTGCTTTAACATATGGTTCTTCAACAAAATCCACTGAGCTTTGATCTGGGAATTCGGCAGGATTATCAACAACGATCTTTGTCCCATCCGTCTTTGTTACATGATAAATTACAGAAGGAGCCGTTGTGATCAAATCAAGATTAAATTCTCTTTCTAAACGTTCTTGAATAACATCCATATGCAACAGACCTAAAAATCCGCAACGGTAACCAAAGCCTAACGCTTGAGAAGACTCTGCTTCAAACTGTAACGCAGCATCATTTAATTGTAATTTTTCTAAAGCTTCTCGTAACTCAACATACCGTGAATTGTCGATTGGATACAATCCGCAATAAACCATTGGATTCATTTTACGATAACCATCTAATGCTTCTTTTGCAGGATTATTCGCTAGGGTCACAGTGTCTCCTACTTGGGTATCACGAACTGTTTTAATTGCAGCTGTAATGTAGCCCACATCGCCAACCATCAAGAAATCCCGGCTGATCGGTTTCGGAGAAAATATACCAACATCTGTTACTTCAAATGTTTTATTATTATTCATCATCATGATCTTATCGCCAGGTTTTACAACCCCGTCCATGATCCGGACATTTAAAATAACCCCACGATAACTATCATAGACTGAGTCAAAAATCAATGCTTTTAACGGTGCTTCAAGATCACCTGTCGGCGCTGGAACTAAATCAACGATTTGTTCCAAAATATCTTCAATCCCAATACCCGCTTTAGCACTAGCTAAAACTGCATCACTGGCATCGATCCCGATCACATCTTCGATTTCTGTACGAACACGCTCTGGATCTGCTGCTGGTAAATCGATTTTATTGATAACTGGAATAATCTCCAAATCATTATCCAAAGCTAGATAAACATTTGCTAGCGTTTGTGCTTCAATTCCTTGAGCCGCATCAACAACTAAAATCGCTCCTTCACAGGCTGCTAAACTTCTTGATACTTCATAAGTAAAATCAACATGTCCTGGCGTATCGATCAAATGAAAAATGTACTCTTCACCATCTTTAGCGGTATATGTCAACTCTACTGCATTTAACTTGATCGTAATTCCACGTTCACGTTCCAAATCCATAGCATCCAGCAATTGATCTTGCATTTCACGATCCGACACAGTTTCAGTCTTTTGCAAAATACGGTCAGCCAGTGTGGATTTCCCATGGTCAATATGAGCAATAATGGAAAAGTTACGTATTTTTTCTTGTCTTTGCTTCATTTCATTTATATTCATTAATAGTCCTCATTTCTTTTATGAAAAGCTGAATGAGCTTGTGATTTCATTGAATAGTTTATTCGCTCATCGCTCAGATCATTTTCAATCAGCACTTCCCATTATAGCAAGATTTCCACTGAAATTAAAGAACTTTCCTATGTTTGCCTACGGCTTTTACAAATCCGTTGATTTATCTCATATTCTTAGTAAGTAATACTCTATTTATTCCATTTTTTTTGATATACTGGAGATAGTAAACTAATTGGAGATGGAAAAATGGACCAAAAAGAGTTCAGAGATAATTTAGAATTAAAAGCAGTAGATGAAAAATATGTGGATCAGTTCAATGAATTATTGAGTTATGTCTTTCAATTTACGGAAGCTGATTTAGAAGAAAGCGGCTATGAAAGTAAAAAAGAATTGATCAAATCAAAACAACCTATTTTAGAACAATCAAAAGTATTCGGGTGGTTTCATGATGAACAACTGATTTCTCAAATTGCGATTTATCCCTGTGAAGTAAATATACATGGGAAGCTTTTCAAAATGGGGGGTATTACAGGTGTTGGGACCTATCCTGAATATGCGAATCACGGCTTGATGCAAGATTTGATTCATCTTGCACTTAAAAATATGAGAGAAGATAAACAATGGATTTCTTATCTTTACCCTTACAGCATTCCATACTATCGTAGAAAAGGCTGGGAAATCATGTCAGATAAGCTGTCGTTCAAAATTCGTGATACCCAATTACCTAAGCAAATTACTGTTCCAGGAATGGTGGAACGTGTAAGTGTAGACCACGAAGACGTATTTACGGTTTATGCTAAATTTGCTCGTCAAAATCATGGTGCCTTGATCCGAAGTGAATTTAATTGGGAGGAATATTGGCGCTTTGAAAATGAAGATGAACGCACGGCTGCTGTTTATTATGGAGCGAATCAAGAGCCTTTAGGTGTGCTGTTTTACTGGGTAGCGGAAGATGTGTTTCATATTAAGGAAATGTTCTACATCAATCAAGAAGCACGTAATGGACTATGGAATTTCATTTCGGCTCACTTTTCAATGATTGATTGGGCTGAGGGAGATATTTATAAAAATGAACCCCTTGCTTTTTTACTTGATGATAGCCAGATCAAAGAAACGATCGAACCTTATTATATGGCTAGAATTGTAGATGTTAAGGAAATGCTGTTAGCTTATCCCTATGCAAGTACCGCAAAACCATTTCACTTTGTGGTAAATGACCCTGTTGCTGAATGGAACAATGGTATTTTTAGTTTACTATGGGATGAAGATGATCAAGTTTCTGTGTCGGATGAGCCATTAGGTCAAGCGGTACAAATCGATATTCAGACTTTGACTTGTCTCTTGATGAATTATCGCCGTCCAACATACTTGCATCGAATCGAGCGTTTAAATACGGATAAAGAAACTTTAAATTCTTTGGAACGAATTTTCCCTGATCAAGAAGCCTATTTTAGTGATTACTTCTGAGGATTTATTGATTGCCAAAAGAGCTTTATTATTAAATGACGATTACTGGAGGAAACATACATGAAACTATACTTTGCTGGACCGATGTTTGCAAAAGCAGACTTACTTTATAATGAATATATGGTGAAACAAATCCGTGACATAGATGATTCGATTGAGGTTTATTTACCGCAGGAAAATGGTGCGATCAATGATAAAACCGCCTATGCTGATAGTAAAATGATTGCTTTAGCTGATACTGAAAAAGTTCTTGAAAGTGATTTGCTTGTAGCTATTTTAGATGGTATTACGATCGATGCTGGTGTAGCATCTGAAATCGGTGTTGCTTATGCCAAAAATATTCCAATAATTGCTTTGTATACAGATACTCGTCAACAAGGTTTTGATAACCAGAAAAAACTAGCAGCTTTAGGCGATACTGCAGAAAATCAATTCCACTATTTGAACTTGTACACTGTAGGTTTAGTTAAATTGAACGGGACTGTTGTCACCACAGAGCAAGAATTTTTAGATTTGATCAAAAAACAGTTAAACAGATAATTTACTTGCTTATTATAATATAAGGATATCGGAGGCTTTTATATGAAATTGGAATTTGAGGATAAACAAGAAAAAAGCGCCTTTTATTTTTTACTTGCATTTGGTGTTATTACGTTAGTCGTCAATATCATTAAGACATTTGTGGTTCAACCAACTGAACAATACGTATTGTTGACGTTTGAAATGATTGCAGGAATTGCTGTGATTTTTGTTCCTTTTGTTTTCACAAAATTTACTGGATTGGTTTTTCCAAAAATGGTACGGCTTTATTATTGGTTCTTCATTTGGATCGCAGTTTTTCTAGGGACAGGGTTACGATTAATTATCATTGTGCCATTTTGGGATAAAATTCTTCATGCAGTCAGCCCGATTTTATTAGTCGCTGTGGGTTATGCAATTATTGGCTATTGTTTACGTGACTCAGATTTTTCTAAAATCAGTCCTTGGTTATTCATTATTATGGGCTTTGCCTTTGCTGGATTATGCGGCGTTTTCTGGGAGTTCTGGGAATTTCTTTGTGATTCGCTAGGGAATATGAACTTGCAACGTTATATGACAGAAGCTGGCCAGCCTTATATCGGTCGTGCAGCCTTAATGGATACTATGGGGGATTTATTTACTAATACGATTGGTGCATTGATTTTAACGGTTTATAGTTTCACGCAACGTCATAAACCTGACTATTTTAAAGCTTATGCGTTTAGAAAAGTGAATAAATAAAAAAACGACAACTTTAGTCATTCTAAAGTTGTCGTTTTTTATTTATTCTACTTCTAACTCAACTGAAATATTTCCTCTTGTTGCTTTTGAGTATGGACATACTTCATGAGCTGCCTTAACTAATTCTTCTGCTTTTTCACGATCGACATCATCGATTTTTACCGATAATACAACCCCAACTTGAAAGCCAGTTTGTTCATCGCTAAATAATGAAACAGTCGCTTTTACTGTGCTTTTTGATGTAATTTTTTGTTGTGCCATCACAAGTTCTAAAGCACTGTTGAAACAAGAGCTATATGCTGCTGCAAATAATTGCTCTGGATTTGTTTTATTTTCTTGATGAGGACCAGGTGATGTCACTTGATAACTAAATGATTTATCCGGTGAGAAAACTTCTCCTTCTCTTCCGCCTGTATTGATGATCGTTGTTGAATAGATTTTTTTCATGATTCTTTCCTCCAATTCCTATTATCATAACTATATCGTACAATTAAATTGTACACAATATTTTTGCCGATGTACAATAGTTTGCTTCATACCATTCAATTCTACTTCTAAAAAAACTCCAAAAAGTAGGGATTTAAATCATCCTCTTCTTTTTGAAGTCTTTCGGTACTATATTTTAATGGTTGATTTCACCAATTTGTTTGCTTAAAGAGTTGATTTGTTCAATTAATGAAAAATATTCTTTTTCATTGAAATCAAGCTGATTTAAACACCCTTGTACTTGATCATAGATTTCTGTTTCTAATTGAGCCGCTTTTTCTGAAAGCGAAACAATCACGATCCGTTCATCTTCTGGCAGTCTATTGCGATGAATGTAACCATTTTTCTCCATTCTTTTCAACATAGGAGTTAATGTTCCTGTATCAAGCGCTAGTTTTTCACCAATATCTGAGATCCTTTGATCTGAATATTCCCATAAAACGAGCAAGACTAAATATTGGGGATAGGTTAAATGAAATGGTTTCAACGCCTTAGCATACATTCTGTTAAACTGTTTTGAGGCTGTTTGTAAAGAAAAACAAAGCTGCTCTTCTAATCTTCTGCTTTTTTTATTCACTAAATCCCTCATTTAAATTGTTATTATAATAGTTAGATTCTACACAATATCATTTTTAAAATCAATTTTTTACACTTAAAAAAATGTGGCTGAGACATAACTTTTCGCGTTATGTCTCAGCCACTTAGAATCCGAATAAACAATTGTAAAAAAAGTAGTTCCTTCTTTCTCAGAACTAGGTATTTTGCCCACTCTTTTACTTTCTAACTTATTCTTCTATTGGTTCATTTTCAAAAACTAACTGTTCATTCAACAGACTGATCGTTACTTTTGTTTTCGGCAATACTCGGCCTGAAACGATTTCTTTTGCTAATGGAGTTTCTACTTCCTTCGTAATAAAACGTTTCAATGGACGAGCTCCGTAAGCTGGATCATAACCACTTTCAGCGATCCAAGTTTTTGCTTCATCAGAAATCACTAATTCGATTTCTTGATGTTCTAAACGTTTCGCTAATTGAGCCGTCATTTTTCCGATAATGCCTTTGACATTTTCTAGGCTTAGTGGTGTAAATAAAATTGTGTCATCAATTCGATTTAGGAATTCTGGTTTGAAATTCCCGCGTAAAATCGTCATCACTTGCTCTTCAACAGCTTCTGGAATCGTTCCTTCTGGCGTCACACCTTCAAGCAATAATTGAGAGCCAATGTTACTTGTCATGATCAAGACAGTATTTTTAAAATCAACCACTCGGCCTTTAGAATCCGTCAAGCGACCATCATCTAACACTTGAAGTAAAATGTTAAATACATCAGGATGCGCTTTTTCGATTTCATCTAGTAAAACGATCGTATATGGATTACGACGAACAGCTTCAGTTAATTGACCGCCTTCTTCGTAACCAATGTAACCGGGAGGAGCTCCAACCAAGCGAGATACACTGTGTTTTTCCATATACTCACTCATATCGATCCGAACCATGTGATCTTCTGAATCGAAAAGATCTTCCGCTAAAGCTTTAGCAAGTTCTGTCTTACCAACACCTGTTGGACCTAAGAATAAGAAAGAACCTAATGGACGATTTGGATCTTGTAAACCAGCACGAGAACGAATCACTGCATCACTCACAGCATCTACAGCTTCATCTTGACCGATGACACGTTTGTGAAGGGTTTCGTTCAATTTCATTAGTTTTTCCCGTTCCCCTTCAACTAGTTTGGTCACAGGAATGCCCGTTAAACGACCAACGACTTGCGCAATCTCATTTTCAGTTACAGCTTCTTGTACCATGCGTACATTGTCTTTCGCATTTTTAGCTTCAAGCTGTTTCAATTCTTCTTCTAATTGTGGAATCGTACCATGACGAAGAACAGCTGCTCTTTCTAGATCATAATTATTTTCAGCATCTTCTAGTTCATGTTTTGCTTTATCGATTTCTCCACGTTTATTGCTGACAGCATTGACTTCTTCTTTTTCTGTTTCCCACTGCATCTTCATTGCATTGGCTTCTTCTCGAAGATCTGCCAATTCTTCTTGTAATGCACCTAAACGTTTTTTACTAGCATCATCTGATTCTTTTTTCAACGCCGCTTCTTCAATCTCTAATTGCATTAAACGACGTGTTACTTGATCCAGTTCAGTTGGCATTGAATTCATTTCAACCCGAATTGTCGCACTTGCTTCATCGACTAAATCAATAGCTTTATCTGGCAAGAACCGATCAGTTATATAACGATCTGATAAAGTAGCCGCAGCCACCAAGGCATTATCGTGGATATTTACGCTATGATGAATTTCAAAACGTTCTTTAAGCCCACGTAAAATACTGATCGTATCTTCCACCGTTGGTTCTTTCACTAAGACTTTTTGGAAACGACGTTCTAATGCTTTATCTTTTTCCATGTACTGACGATATTCATCTAGTGTTGTAGCACCGATCAAATGTAATTCCCCACGAGCTAACATTGGTTTTAATAAGTTTCCGGCATCCATACTACCTTCTGTTTTGCCTGCGCCAACAATGTTGTGAATCTCATCAATGAATAAAATGATACGACCTTCACTTTTCTTTACTTCTTTTAGGACTGCTTTTAGGCGTTCTTCAAATTCGCCTCGGAATTTAGCTCCGGCAATCAAAGCCCCCATATCTAATGAAAAGATTGTTTTATCTTTTAAGTTTTCAGGCACGTCTTTACGAACGATTCGTTGTGCTAACCCTTCGACGATTGCTGTTTTACCAACCCCTGGTTCACCAATCAAAACAGGATTATTTTTTGTTTTACGAGATAAAATCCGAATCACGTCACGAATTTCTTCATCACGACCGATAATTGGATCTTGATTACCGCTTTTAACTTGTTGGACTAAGTCCACCCCATATTTTTCTAATGCTTTGTATTGTTCTTCTTGATTTTGAGAAGTCACACGATCTCCCCCTCTCATGTCTTCGATATTTTTACGTAGTTCTTTTTCTGTGATTCCTTGACTTGTTAAATATTTTGTTAAACGATAATTTTTCAATTTCATCAACGCTAAGATCACGATTTCAGTTGCTAGAAACTCATCTTGAAACGATTCTCTAAGTTTGTCTGCTTCAGCTAATAAGTTAAACAGATTCTGACTCATGCTTTGACCATATTGAATATTGCTGCCTTGAATACTTGGATATTCATCGATTGCTTTATCGATTTCGCGCTCAAAAGCATCTACATCAACTCCAGCGTCTGTATAAAAATTACGACCAAAATGATTCGGCTGCAAAAAAATCTTCCATAGGTGAGCAATATCGATTTCCTGATGATGACGAGTGACTGCTACTTGTTGCGCCTCTGCGATTGCCTCTTGTAAAGTCGTTGTCATTTTTTCGATGTTCATAGAATTACCTCCTAAATTTAAAAGCGTAACGGGCTCGTTCAGATTCGAATGAAAAATAGGAAATTATGAATGAAGTGCTTTTTGCCTCAATCATCATTTATCTTTTTTCCGAGAAACTAGCCCGTGTAACTAGATGTTATTAAAGTATAACGAGCTTGATCAGCCTTGACTGAAAAATAGAAAAATGTGAGTATGATGCTTTTGGTCACAATCCTATTTTGTCTTTTTTCCGAAAGGCTAGCTCGTGGAACTAGATACTGTTAAAGTATAACGAGCGCTGCTCCAACTAATACATATTGCATTCTTCTCCACGAAACTTGTCTACACTATAATATAGTATCGTTTATTCCTCAAAAAGACATTAGGTCTTTTGTACTATTTTTTCAAGGACTAAAGTCTGATCAACTTTGACCTTATAAATCAATTATACTCAATTGGTCAGTAAAGGTCAAATAAAAACTATGCTATTTTGACAAATTCTTTCTCTCTATTTTTATGATACAACTTATTCATTTTTTCGCAAATATTATTATCGTTGGAATAAAAAATGGGGGTTGAGCTATAACTTTCCAAGTTATAGCTCAACCCCCAAAAATCCAAACAATCAATAACTCTAATTACAGTATTGTAACGATGAGCTAGCTGAAAATGCATTGTGTCCTTTATCAATCAATTGCTAAAAAAATCAGATTTAAGCACTTCCTAACCAAGCGATTATTCAGCCCGTATAGAAAACAATAGCCATTTTTTATTTAATAAAAAAACCTTCTAACTTTTCTTTTTCATTGATAGAGATCGTAAAGACTCTTTTATCTTTTTCATATTTAGCAACTAAAACTACCACATAAAAGCCATCTTTTTTTTCAACTGTACTTTTCTCAAACTTTTCAAAATTTCCCGACTTTTTAAGAAGTGGAGCCACAACCGCTTCAAAATCTGTTTTATTCAACTGTTTTAGCAATTGATCTGAAAAAGACTCACTAGCTTTTTCATAATCACCATCATTAATTAAGCTTACAACCTCTTCCGCTTTGGCTGTCATTTTAGTTGACGTTTCTTGATCCACCTTTTCCCCGCAAGCGGCTAATAACATAATTCCCGTAAATATAATGATCATTGATGATATTATTTTTTTCATTATATAACACTCCACTCTCTTTTTAATTTCCTAACATAAAAACCTAGGCAAATCACAATAATCCCAAAAAGACTTTCGGTTAGAATAAGTGATCCTCCACCAAAAAACTGTGCAATTATAACAATCGAATCAACCAACGCATGTAAAAATAGTGCTATCCATAGAAAACGACGATCGTTTTCTTTTACGCTTTTCATCACAATTATTGATAACTCTACATGAAGTGTCATCGCAATGATTCTCTCCAGACTTCCCCAAAGAAGGTCACTATTTATAATTCCTTGGCTATTTGCGGTACTAAGAAAAATAAATGCAGTTATACCTAGAAATAAAAAAGCTTCAACTCCACCATGACCTAAACCAAAAAATACAGCAGTTTGAAAAGAATGATTCTTTTTCAAGCAATATTTCATGATTAAATACCTACCTACTTCTTCAAAAATCCCAGCTGTAATTGCTAAAAAAAACATGTAAAGAACAGGGTGTATCGCTTGAAATAGATTAAAATCAATACTATTTTTTGATAAAAGTTGTAATAATGGAATTCTTAATCCTACTTGAAAAATAATAAATGTCAAAGCACCTAAAAGAAACGCTTTTATATACTGCTGTTTTACCAAGCAATATATAAACATCACCACTGGAAAAATACCACCTATGCTTAACGCTATCCATGCACTAAACAATTTACTCACCTCTTCTCCTAGATCATTTCAAAATAAGTATACAATGCCTCTCCTATTATGTAATGGTTCAGTTCAAAAGCGGTTCTTTTTCATTCATAAGCGGTTTAAACTAGCTTTTTTTACTTTTCAAAATTTGGATAAAATAAGGTTGTTCTATGATAGTTTCTAGCATTAAATTAGCTGAATGATTTACGATTTGCTCTAATGAAAATAAACCATAACCTCTTAAATTCTCTTTGTCTTCTTTTGTTGATTCTGCTTTTTTGAACAATTTATCTGCTGCCATTATATTTTTAGAGCAACTATTTTTTACAACAAACAATTGATTATCAGCCACTTCAAAAAAAGCAATAATCAGTATTTTTTCATTTGATTGGACAGCTTCTTCAATGGCATTATCAATCACAATGGATATCCCTCTAATAAAATCAACCAAGTCTATATATATTTCTGTTATTGCTCCTGGTATATCCACAGTAACGTTCAAATTACGCTGACAAGCATCAATAACTTTCACACTTAAAAGACTTTTGATTTCAACTATTTTTATATTGGTTAATTTAGTGAGTTCAAGTTCTTTATTAGAAATTAGTTGTGAAGTAGGTTTAATCACTTCATTATAGACTTGCTTAATTTGTTCCAAATCCTTAGAACGAATACTTTCATCTAAAGAAAGAAGTAAATTCAGATAATCATGGCGAAAAGTGCCCAATTCCTCATGAAGAATTTCCAACTTCTCTGTATATTGCTTCATCTCATAATATTCCGATTCTTTTTGTTTCGCTAAGTACCTCTTTTGGGTAAGTTTAAAGCTATAATAAAAGAAAAAAAGAGCTAATCCAAACGCTAAAAACAACAATGGATATGCAATTGATTCAAACTGCCAAAAATACTGTTGGAAAAAAAAGGACTGCGGATTAAATGCTGTAAAAAGAAAAAAATTACAAATCAAAATGAATAGGATGCTTAAATAAAGCATCGGACTTTCAACTAAATAAGCATATACTTGGCTAATTTTTTTTCGTAGAATCATCAATAAACCAAACATAAGCAATACGACGACTAAAGGAAGTACAATAAAAGTTGACAAATAAAGAGGAATTGCTGAATAAATCACAAACCAACTGAGAATTTTATTCAACTCACTTTGTAAAAAAGTAATCAAAAAAACAGTTAATCCTGAAAAATAAAGATTTTCTACTATTGATAACTTATGCTGCTTTTGACTTAAACCTAAGTAAAATAATATTAGAAAAATAGTTAAAACAGAATAAACGTTGTAACCACTACTGTTAAAAAATCCCGTAACAATCGTTAATACAGCATTCATGAGGAAAAGTTTGAGCCAGGTCACTTTACTATTTATCAGCTCCAAATAAAATATAAAATAAACGAATCCAATTACTAAACTTGTACTTACAGTCATTATCCCCATCTTTATTTACCAACCGTCCCTAATTTTTTCTAACCATTTTTACCTAGCTCTCCATCGATCCATCACTGCTTTTAAAAGCCGCCTTGATACTGGGATGTTCATACCATTTGACAATATCAACTCACGCTCATTAGAATTTATTTCACAAATTTTATCCAAATTGACAACATACGATTGATGACAACGAACAAATTGACTCTTTTGGTGCTCAACTTCTTTTAATTCTCCATAAAAACGTAGCGATCGGTTTTCTGTATAAAGCGCTAGGCGGTGTGCCTCAGTGGTCATTGCATAATAAAAATCTGAAATTGGCACTTTGATTGTTGAATGACTATTATCAACGATTAAATAATCCTCAACCACCTGTTTTTGATTCAACTGCTGGTATTTAACCAGACATTTTTCAACATCTGATTTCAACATTCTGGGCTCTGTCATTTTGTCCAAAAAAGTCAGAGCAGACACCATATATTGATAAGATATCGGAGCAAATTCTGAATGTGTTGTTATAAACACAATTAAACCTGTATCGTCAATGGCGCGAATTCTCTTAGCAACCTCAAACCCATGATATTTTGACCGCTTAATTTCAATGTCTAGAAAATAAAGGTTTTGCGTTATTGATTTTGACATCTGTTCTATAATCCGTTCCCCTTTATTGGTAACATAAATATCCTCATAATTGATACTCTTTTCCTGACAAATTTCTTCTACTAGTCTTTTTAACGCTTGTGCTTGGATAACATCATCTTCCAAAATAAAAATACTCATCTTTTTTCAATCCTCGATTAATCGTCATTATACTTAATTATACAAGCTTTTATATAAAAATGCAGGTCAATATCGATAAATAAAAACAAAGACAAAAATCCCATAAAGAATTTCTATCTCTGCTTTTTTAGATAAACTCTAATTATATATGACCTCTGTATTTTACAATAATTCACCAAAGCGTCTCACATAGAATTTTTTAACAATCATTACTAAAATCAAGTAACTAACTATGGTTAGACCTAACCAAGCAAAATAGTTTAATGGCAATTCAGCTAAGCCTAAACTTTGACCAAATCCCGTAAATGGTAAAATCGTTCCAACGGCAATTCCTAATGAAGTAATCGTTGTTAAAATAAATGATGCTCGACTTTGTAAAAATGGCATTTTTGGCGTCCGCAATGTATGGATCACCAAAGTTTGCGACCAAAGGGATTCTACAAACCATCCTGCGTGGAAAATCGCAATAAAGGTTGCTTGCTGTGCTGGTGCTAAGTCATGATAATTGCCGCCAACCAATTGAGGACAGATAACAAAATACATTAATAGATATGTCGTAATATCAAAGACTGAGCTAGTAGGTCCTAACCATGTCATGAACGAACCAATTTTTGAAGCATCCCACTTCTTAGGTTGCTCCAAGTATTCATCATCAACATGATCCCATGGTATCGACATACAAGAAATATCGTAAATCAAATTCAAAAACAGCAATTGTAGAGGTAGCATCGGTAAAAAAGGTAAAAAGATACTAGCAACAACAACTGAAAACATATTACCGAAATTAGAGCTCGCTGTCATTTTGACATATTTCATGATATTCCCAAATGTCGTTCTACCTGCTAACAAGCCTCGTTCCAGAACCATCAAGTCTTTTTCTAGCAAGATGACATCCGCCGATTCCTTTGCAATATCGACAGCCGTATCGACAGAAATGCCTACATCCGCTTCTTTCATAGCAGGCGCATCATTGATTCCATCCCCCATAAAACCAACCGTATGCCCTGCTTCTCTTAATACCTGAACAATTCTTGTTTTTTGTTGTGGGGTCAATTTAACAAAAATGTTATATTTTTCAGCAATCGTTTTTAATTCAAAATCGTTCATTCGTGTAATTTCATTTCCAGTGATTAACTCTTCATTGGCTAACCCCACTTGTTTACACACTGATTTTGTCACTAACGCATTGTCGCCAGTCAATACTTTAACACCGACACCATGATTTTTTAGCGCTTCTAAAGCCGCTTTCGTTGTTTCTTTTGGCGGATCAAGGAAGGCAAGGTAGCCAATCAAAACCATTTCATTTTCATCAGAAACAGAGAATTCATCAACCGTCGCAGGATTTGTTTTTTGAGAAACTGCTAATACACGTAGTCCATCTTCATTTAACTCTTCAACTGTTTTTAAAATTTCACTTTTAAGCTCTTCTGTTAACGGTGTGACTGTGCCTTGATAATCAACATAGCCTGAAATTTCTAGCATTTCTTCTACAGCGCCTTTAGTGATCATTTGCGTTTTTCCAGAAGTATCTTCGATTACAACACTCATCCGACGACGTTTAAAATCAAAGGGAATTTCGTCTACTTTACGATACTCAGAAGGATCAATCGACAGTTCTGATTTTGCTGCATCAATGATGGCAACATCCATTAAATTTTTAAGTCCTGTTTGATAATAACTATTGAAAAAAGCATGACGTAATACACGACTATCTTCTTTCCCATCACAGTCTAAATGATATTCTAGGATAATTTTGTCTTGGGTAAGTGTCCCTGTCTTATCAGTACATAAAATATCGATCGCACCGAAATTTTGAATCGCATTTAAATTCTTTATGATAGTTCCTTTTTTCGCCATACTTGAAGCACCTTTTACAAGATTGGTCGTGACGATCATTGGCAACATTTCCGGCGTTAAACCAACTGCAACTGATAAACCAAAAAGAAAGGCTTCAAACCAATCACCTTTTGTTAAGCCATTGATCAAAAATACTGCAGGTGCCATCACTAACATAAACCGAATCAATAACCATGACGTTTTGCTAATCCCCACTTCAAAATTTGTTTGAGGATTTTTGTCAGAAACATCTTGCGCTACTTTACCGAAAAGCGTACCATCTCCTACTGAGACTACGATTCCTTCCGCGCTACCACTAATGACATTGCTGCCCATAAATACGATATTTTCATACTCTGTTTCAACACTGTTTACCTTTAATTTATAGTCTGCTCTTTTTTCTACTGGATAACTCTCACCTGTCATGGCAGATTGAGAAACAAATAAATCTTTGGTTTTCGTTAGTCGTATATCCGCCGGAATCATATCCCCAGCAGATAATTTTACGATATCACCGCAAACAATTTCTTCTATCGGAAGCTCAACTGTCTTCTTTCTACGAACAACAGTTGCAGTCACCTTTACCAAATTATTCAATTTTTCTGCCGCTTGATTTGATTTAACCGATTGAATCAAGGTCATTGTTCCACTGATCAAGACCATTGCTAAAATGATCAAAACACCGACAAGATCACGATCAGCAGGTGCTGCAATCACATAATCAGTAATAAATGAAATGATCGCTAATGTAAGTAATACAATCGTAAAAGGGGTAAAGTACGCTTTGATCACTTCAAGAAACAATGGTGTTTTCTTTCCATGTGTAATAATATTTTCCCCATATTCTTCTCTAGATAAAACAGCTTGTTGATGGGTGAGGCCTCCTTTTGAAGACTTGAAATACGTTATGATATTTTCTATTGAGTTTCTTGCAAAATACTCATAAGATTGATTACTCTGTTTAGTTTCTAATACTCTTTTCTCCATTTGCTTCTCCTTCTTTCTAAAGCTCTGATCAATAAAATAATGAACAACTGGCAATAAACAACCACTAATTCAATTTTACTGATTTTGTATTTTTTTTAAGGAACGGACTAATGGAAAAAGAGGTGTTGTCATCGGAGGAAACTACTTAACTCTACTAGAAACAAATAGACAATAGTATCCTCATGTTTTTAACAACAGGTTTCTTTTTGCATAAGTCCTTGATCATCTGACTACTGTCATCCATTTGTTTCCATCTCCTTTAGCGTTATATGTTTGATAATTTCAAGTGTTCCAATTCTTTTTTTAGTGTAAATTCTTTTTTTAAATTTTTTCAAAGTCACTTGTCCATCTGAATAGGCATACCCCACACTTTGATAGCCAAAATGATCATAAAAACCCCAAGCTTGCTTACGACCAGTTAAAACTACAGTTTGAAAAGCCATAAGTTCTGCAATTTTTTCAGCAAATTGAAGTAATTTTTTTCCAATGCCGAATCCTTGATAGTCTTCGTTGATGGCCACTTGTTTGATTTGTGCTATTGTTTGGCTCTTTTTTGAAAGAAGTAAGGTTCCTACAACAATCCCATCGATCATCGCTGCTACATGGGTATCCTTTTCTTCATTTAAAGGTAGATCCTTGATCCATTCTTTACCAGCACTTGTTTTTAGCAACTTGTTTCTTAAGTCTATTCCTGCCCAATATTCTTCACTGTTCCAATTTACGATTTTCACCATCACTGTTTTACCATGTTGATTCCTCCGTTCTTTTAATTGTTTAGTTGATTGATTTCAATAACTTCTGAAAACTGAGATAATTCTGAAGTGATCGCATTTACCGCAAGTGTCCCATTTCTTGTCGCTTCGATTTCCAAAAATAGTCGTACTTTTTTCCCTGCTAGATCTGTACATGAAAACTTAGTGAAGGTTAAACAATATTTATCTAACAACTGAATAATCTCTGTTCTAAGCATGACCTCACTAGTATTGCTTGCAATAACAGAAAGATAATGGATCGAATCTGTTTGTTCCTCTTCTTTTTGCACGGTATAGTCATCTATTTTGAAAGATAAATTTCTTAGCAAAATATTGACTAGCATTAGAGCAACTGCACAAATAACTCCTTCAATCACAAATCCAGCTCCAATCATGCTGCCAACAGCTGCTGAACACCATAAGGTTGCTGCTGTATTGATACCAGTCACACTAAATCCTTCTCTTAAAATCACTCCTCCAGCAAGAAATCCAATTCCACTGACTACTTGGGCTGCTATTCGAGTCGGACTACTATCGTCTTGGATCAAAGTAGACAGTGAAACAAATTGGCAAGCACCAAATGTGACTAAGGTCATCGTTCTCATCCCAGCTAATTTTTTTCGCCATTGCCTTTCTGCACCGATGATCATTCCTGCAAAAATACTTGCGATAATATTGATTAAAAATTCATAGGTTTGCCCCTTTCTTAGATTTGAGGTTAGGTGGGAACTTTTTTCGAGACGAAAACTACTTCTCTTTCGCCGTTCTCTAAGTACTGTTCATCATCTGCTCTGGACTTTAATTCTTTAAGTTCTAACTCTTAGACAGTGATGAGATCGAATCGAGGTGGGGTGATTCAGTATTAAGGTTACTTCTCTCTCTTCGTTCGCCAAGTACTGTTCATCATCTACTCTGTCCTTTGGCCAGTCGTAGTGATTCACAGCAAAAAACCTTCCGCCAAAACTCAGCGGAAGGTCATAAATAAGCGCACAAAAAAAAGCCTGCATGATCTAGTCGTTGAGTTTTGGCACTATACAACGTAAAAAGCAGAGCTTTTAGCTACCTTATGAAAAGCCTTGTAATCGACAATCCCTGTTCTACCCATTGGCATCTCTCGATGTTTTTGGGCAGTAGCCTGTGTTTGTATAGGAGCCTCACCTAACAAATCTATTTAGTTGTCTTACAGGTGACACTATACCATCGTTATAAAACAAATGTCAACATTTTTTTATTTATTTCAAAAAAATATTTCTAATTTAAGAATAAAAAACAAACTACCGACGTTACAAAAAGAACGTCGGTCAACTTATACTTATTACATTTTCTCAACTTTGATGACTGCATTTCCAGCTACTTGAGGTGGGATCGACATCGTCATTGCAGGTAATCCAACTAATGTAAATTGAATTTTATCTCCTTTTTTCAACTCATTGCTTGTGATTCCATCCGCGAATTGATCTTTTGATACATTCAGAATAACACCATCATTTTTCATCATACCAATAATTTTTTCAGGATCTTCGATTGCCTCAACTTCCTTTAAAACTAAACGGGTCGAGTGGTCTACAGTTTCATTTTCTTTTGCGTCCTCACCTAAAACTGCTGTAAATATTGATTTTGCTTGTTCATTGTCATTTGATGTTTCATCCGTAGCTTTATTTTGCTTACTACTCATAGCTGTTTCTTCACTTCCCTTTGGCGAATTTTGCTTATTTTTTGCACATGCACCTAAAGAAACCAACGTTAAAATTGTTAGTATTGTTAGTACTCTTTTCTTCATAAGGATCTCCTCCAATACTGATACTTTATTATAAGATATGCTACTACTTTCAGTCCATTACCACCCTCCCCTTAAAAAAAGAAAAAAAGCAGGGAGGAAACTCTAAGAGTCACATCCCTGCCTTATATCAGCGGGCGCAAAAGCACCTCAACCATTTCTACGATCATTACCTGACATCGTTATCTCTTGCGCTAAATAACGAATACGTTCCATGATTCGACGGGCCTTCAACGGCTCTTGTTCACCACGCTGCGTCACAGATAAATGTTTTTCTAGGTCTTTTAAATCAAGGTTTGAAGAAAAAAATGTCACTAATTGTTCTTGCATTCGATATTGTAAAATAACGCTCAGCACGTCATCTCGAATCCAAGAAGTCATTGATTCTGCACCAAGATCATCGATCATTAAAACCGGTGATTTTTTGACTGCATCCAATTTAGGACCGACCATATCTTTACCGATTGCCTGTTTCATTTCGACTGTAAAAGTTGGAAAATGAACAATTGTTGTAACAAAACCACGTTCGGCTAAGCTGTTAGCAATTGCACCTAGCAAAAAGGATTTACCAACCCCAAAGGTTCCTTGCAAATAAAGCCCTTTGTGAAATTCTTTTGGATTAGACGTATACTCGTTTAAAAATTTCATTGTTTCTGCCATCGCTTGAGCACGCCCTTGCGATGCTGTATCAAATCTACCTAAGCTTGCTTCTCGTACATCTTTTGGCATATCCATTGCACGAACTCTTTTACGAATCTCGTCTTCTTTTTGCTTAGCGATCAGCGCTTCTGTCGGCACGTAGGTGACATCAATATAATGGAAATTTAAGGTTAGTTTAGGTTCGTATCCAGGGGCGATCATTGTTGGGTCATTCAACTGATACTTGCGTTTTTCTTGAACAAATTCATATAATTTTGAATAACTCTTCCGGATATCATCATCTGTTAATCGGTCACGATTTTCCTGAATAAACGTTTGGACATCCGTATCTTTCAAGACAACCTCAACTAGCTCATTGTATCGCTCATTCATATCTCTGCTTTGAATGATTTTTGACATTTCTTTCCCTACATCTTCCATTAATTGCCACCTCCTTTACTCAAGAAATCTTGAATTTCTTTATCTAGCCTTGCTTGTTCCTCTTTTGATAATTTTTGTTCTTCTACTGGATTTTCTACCCAATCTGGTAACGTCTCTTGACGAATCGGCCGATTATTTTGACCATAACGTTGTCTTGTTTGTTTTTGTTCTTTGCCTTTTTTAGCGATTTCACGTACATGTTCAATGGCCTTTTCTGGTGAGAAAATACCACTTTGCGCCCATTCGTTGGCAATTCGATTCACGTAATCAGCTTTCAGTGTAGGCTGTTTTTGGATATTGTAGACGTAATTGATTAAAACATTGATCACACTGTTAGGCAAACCAGACTTACTCACTAAATATTTGACTAGCGAACGTTCTTGGGGCGTTGTGTACCCACCACGTTCGTTTTTTAAAGCTTCCAAATAATTTAGAGGGAAATTTTTTTCACTATCCATGATCATTTGAATATCTTGTGTCGAAAAACCGTTCATTTTTAATGAATTATAACGGTACGTTTGTTGATCTTCAGCAGATAAATCAACAGAATCATTTTTTTGAAACTCACTAGGTTTTTGTTTTTTATCTGGGTCATAAGTTCGATAGACTGCTCTTTCAAAGTCTTTGATATCAATCTTGCTTGTGTAATAGTCAAATGACTTAGAGCAAAAATCGATCATATCCAATTCAGTGATTCCAAATAGATTGTGAAAAACAAAGACTTCTTCTTTGAATCCATTACTATTATCCGGCAACTTAATTCCTAATTTTTCGATTCCTTGAAGAAAGTACGACCAGTCAAAACTTTCATTAACTGCACTTACTGTTTGTGCAGGGCGTGGATCGATAAAAGATTGCTCCATTCTGCTTAACTGTTCACTATGAGATAGAATTTGCTCCTCTTTGAAAACATAAGCATCTTTAAATCCAACTGAAACTTCCGCATAACTAGTTAAGTTTACAAATGTTGGTTGAAACCGTTCAAATAATTTGTCTAATTTTCTTTGTCCCACACTATTCAAGAGTGTCAACGACAGAACTTCATCTTTAAAAAAACGTTCAGCAGTTTCAGGGTGATTTAAACGATACATGAAATGCACACCTAACTCAGAATCGTTTTTTGCAAAAGTCGACAACAGTCCGATCCCTTCTAGCTTTTTTCGGGCTGTTTCGATTTGTTTTATACTCATATCCATCATCGTAATCAAATCAGCATGAAAAAGTGATTCACTAGTACCTTTCCCTTCCACTTCCGATAAAAGTGTCAAATATAAACTGAACGCTTCGGCACCAATAATCGGCTGATATAAAAGCGTCAATATCATTTGTTCTTGATTGGATAATGGATAAGGTACGGCTACTTGAAAAATACTTTTAGGATGGACTTCTTTCCAACTGTCTTTCAAGGAAAGACCTCCTTATTCATTGGTTGTATCTGAATTTGAAGATTTTGCTTTATCCACGATACCTTGCAGTTCTTTTAAGAAGACACTCATATCTTTAAATTGACGATATACACTAGCGAATCGAATATACGCAATTTCATCTAAATTGACTAAATCTTCCATAACATACTCACCAACTAAAGTAGTTGAAACTTCATTTTCACCCAAACTACGAACACGGTTTTCAACATTATCAACGATTTGTTCCATTTGTTCCATGGCCACTGGACGTTTTTCCGCAGACCGAATCAACCCACGTAAAATTTTCTCTCTATTAAATTCTTCCCGATCACCATTTTTCTTGATAACAAGTAGTGGAGCTGCTTCGATTCGCTCGAATGTTGTAAATCGGTAATTACAATTTTCGCATTCTCTACGACGACGAATTGCACGCCCATCATCTGCTTGACGGCTATCAATTACACGGGAATTATTATGATGACATCTTGGACAACGCATAGTATTCACCTCATTTTATCTTATGCTATCTATTTATAAAGTTTCGTTTTAATTTACTCTCCATATTATAACATGAAATGCTTCAGAAACCAGACATTAACTGTTACTTCTTAACCATTTTTTTTAGTTTATTCAGATTTCATTTAATAACAATTTTCTAGATTCAAAAAATAACTGAGTAAGATAACAGGCTAAATGTCTTGTCTTGCTCAATTACTCTCTTGTTAAAGTTCTGTTTTGTCTCTCATTCCGCACTCCATATTCTTCTGAGCCATATAGCTCCAAACTCGATTTAGAGATAATAGAACGATTGCCTATGAACTATAAAATAGAAAGTAAAGAAACACAATACATTTATCTCGATTTGCTAAATCGTTTCTGGGAATTGCAGGATATGACAAGGTATAAACCGACTCCATATTAATTGTTGATGTAGGCTATAAAATAAACTGAAAATAGTTCATTATAAAAATTAGCCAATATACATAGTTATGTTTGATTTAAACTCGATTAAATTTTTTCAATTAGTTAAATTAACCATTCTTTAATCGCGTCAATCCTAATCTATTCCTCATGATTTATCACACTTATCAGACCAACATATCCACCTAAATTAACGCTACTTCTTTTTTCTTTCTATTCTCCATTCCCTTTTTGTTTTTTACATTTCTGTTGTTCAAAAAAGAGAATACAGATTTCAAGATATCGATTATGTTTACCGACACAATATCGTTATTTTAAATTAGATTTTACAATCAGCTTCAAAGTAGGTTGAAATTTATCAAAAACAAAAAAGATGTATAATCAGCAGTTATACATCCTAAACTTTTTTCAATTCATCATAAAATTTAAATTTCTGAAAAAACAATTATGCATCTTTGTTATACTATAAGAAATTATTTTCTAATACCCAGTCCTTCACTATTTTTTCTGTTTCTTGAATGCTTTTTTGATTATCAAATATTATATCAGCTTTTTCTTTTTTCTTTTCAATTGACAATTGACTATTTACTCGTTGATTCGCTTCAGTTTCAGTTAAATTATCTCGTTTCATCAAACGAATCATCTGAGTTTTTTCAGGTACATAGACAACGGCTACTTTGTCAACAAACGCATCATACCCACCTTCGTATAATAAAGGTATATCCACAACAATCAGCGAAGTTTCATTTTTTTTGGCTGCAATCTGAGATAAAATAGCCTCTTTGAGAAATGGGGATAATAATTCATTTAATTGTGTTCTTTTTTTTTCATCTGAAAAAACAATGTCTCCAAGTTTTTTTCGATCTAATGATCCATCTGAGTATAATACCTCTGAACCAAAAGTAATTGCTATTTTTGTTAATGCCGGAGTTCCTATTTCAACAATTTCCCGAGCGATCACATCGGCATCTACCACAGGAAATCCTAATCCTTTAAATACGTTAACAACCGTACTTTTCCCAGTTGCGATTCCACCAGTCAAACCTAAGACCATTCCCATTGATCAATTCCTCGCTTTCAATGTCTGGCACTTCGGACAAAAATGGGTCCCTCGTTGAGCGACTTTTATTTTCTTAATTGGTGTTGCACATCTTGGACAAGGTTTTTCCGTCTGACCATAGACATTTAATGAGATTTGAAAAGTCCCAGCTTCCCCCAGTGCATTTAAATAACTGCGAATTGTTGTTCCGCCGGCTTCAACAGCACGTCCAAGAACATCAATGATTGCATGATATAGCCTTTCGACTTCTTTAGGTTTTAAAGTATCAGCTGGCTGTTCTGGATGAATTTTCGCTTCCCACAATGCTTCATCTACATAGATATTACCTAGTCCTGTCACTAAACGCTGATCTAATAACAGTGGTTTGATTGCTTTGTGGTGTCTTTTTAACCCAGTATGAAATTCTGATAGTTTAAACGATGCTGGTATCGGTTCAGGACCTAGCGCTAAAATCCCCTTGTATTTTTCTCCTTGATCTTTCGCCACTAACACCATCCGTCCAAATTTCCGAACGTCAAGATATCGTAATTCTGTTCCATCCGTAAAGGTGAAAATCACGTGAGTATGTTTAGTACGTTCTTCTTCCGGATCATGGGTTTCGTATTTTCCTTCCATTCTCAGATGGGATATCATATCGTAATTGGTTAATTTAAAAATCAAAAACTTCCCTCGACGTTCCATTTTTTCGATTTTTTGACCAATCAACTGCTGTGCAAAAATGTCTGTTTCTGGTGATTCAATGATTCTCGGCCACAAAATCGTGACTTCTTCAATCGTTTTCCCTACAACTAATTTTTCTAATCCTTTTCTGACTGTTTCAACTTCTGGTAATTCAGGCAACTTTCATCTCTCCTTAGAAGAAAAAGACCGAAACGAACAAATCAAAGATTTAAAAATCTTTTTTTGTTTGGTCAGTCTTTTTCAATTATTTTAATTAATTATTTTGCTTCATACCATGTCTTGCCCCAACTGCTGTCTGTTAACAGCGGTACATGCAGAGCCACAGCATTCTCCATCACATCTTTAACTAATGTATTTAGTTGTTCTAATTCAGATTCAGGCGCTTCAAAAACAAGTTCATCATGTACTTGTAACAACATCGTCGCCTGCATGTTTTCTTCTTTCAATCGCTGTTCCATATTGATCATTGCGATTTTCAAAATATCCGCAGCACTTCCTTGAATAGGTGTATTGATCGCCGTTCGCTCTGCAAACGACCGCAAATTGAAATTACGAGAGTTGATATCTGGTAAGTAACGGCGGCGATTATAAAGCGTTTCTACAAAGCCTTTGTCTTTTGCATCGCGTACGATATCTTCCATATATTTTTTAACTCCTGGGTATTTTTCAAAATAGGTATCAATATATTCTTGCGCTTGTTTTCTAGTAATCCCTAAATTTTGAGACAAACCATAATCACTGATACCATAGACGATCCCAAAGTTGACAGCTTTCGCCTGACGACGCATATTCGGCGTCACATCTTCTGGTTTTTCAATGCCAAATACACGCATTGCTGTACTAGAGTGAATATCTTGTCCTTCAATAAAGGCTTCCTTTAAATGCTGATCATCTGAAATATGTGCTAAAACACGTAGTTCAATTTGAGAATAATCGGATGAAAAAATCATCCAATCGTTTTCTCTAGGCACAAAGGCTTGACGAATTTTTCGACCCTCATCTAAACGAATAGGAATATTTTGTAGGTTAGGATCAACAGAACTTAAACGACCAGTTTGTGTCAATGTTTGAACATAGCGTGTATGAATTTTATCATCTGGCTGAATCACTTTTAGTAATCCTTCTACATATGTTGATTGGATCTTGGCAATTTGACGATAAATCAAAATGTCTTCAACAATCGGCGCCTGTTCTTTTAATTGCTCTAATACATCAACAGCTGTTGAATAGCCTGTCTTTGTCTTTTTTATTACAGGTAGGCCCATTTTTTCAAATAAAATCACCCCTAATTGTTTCGGTGAATTTAGATTGAATTCTTCGCCTGCTTCTGCATAAATTTTTTGTTCGATTTCACGAAGTCGATCTGAAAATTCGATACGCATTTCTTTCAATCGATTTGCATCTACACGAATTCCTGTAATTTCCATATCACCTAAGATTTTCGAAAGAGGCAATTCCATCTTATAGAATAAGTCAGCTTGATTTTTTTCAACTAATTCTGCATCTAGTTTTTCAGAAAGGAAATGAATAGCATTGACTTTTCGAGCGAGATGACTGAAAAATGCCTCATCATCTTCTGGTAAACCTTTCTTAGCCCCTTTTCCATAGACTGATTCATCAGAATGGATATCTGTATAACCATAGTGCTGCGCTACTCCTTCGATATCAGCACTATTGTCGTTTGTATCTAATAAGTATGCCGCTAATAATACATCGAATGTAATGCCCTGAGTTTTACCAACATAACGGTTAAGCGAGACATATGTGCGCTTTGCATCATATACTATTTTCTTAAATTTATCTGATAACAACCATTCAACAAATGGTTTGCTTTCAAACAGTTCAAGGCTATTTGTCGCATATACTTTGTTCTTCGTTCCCCATGCCACACCTACAATAGGAGAGGTATGATAATTATCTTCTAGCATCTCAACATATAATGCCATATCATCAGTAAACATTTCTTTAGTGAACGTATCTACTACATCAAAATGGACATCTTCAAGTTCAACCGTCTCTTCTTCGACATTTAACTTACTTAACATTTGCTTGAATTCCATTTCTTTATAAAAAGGAATTAATTTCTCTAAATCTTTGCCTTCGTATTTCAACTCATCAATATTGACTTCAACTGGAGAATCAACATTGATCGTTGCTAAACGTTTAGACATAAAAGCTTGTTCTTTGTCGTTGATTAGATTTTCTTTCATTTTGCTTTGCTTCAAGCTATCGATGTTTTCATAAACACCTTCGACTGAACCAAATTCTTTTAATAGCTTAATTGCGGTCTTCTCACCGATTTTGGTTACGCCAGGAATATTATCTGAAGTATCTCCAGCCAAACCTTTCATATCGATAATCTGATTTGGAGTTAAACCATCATATTTTTCAGCCACATGCTCTGGTGTGTAAGATTCTAGATCACTAACTCCTTTGATCGTGATGTCAACTTTTACTGAATCTGTTGCTAGTTGAGTCAAATCTCGATCTCCTGACAATACAACAACATCAAACTCGTCTTTTGGAACTTTAGTTGCAAGTGTACCAATGATATCGTCCGCCTCATAATTATCTAACTCATAATATTTCACACCTAAACCAGTCAACAACTCTCGAATGTAAGGCATTTGTTCTTTAAATTCTCCCGGTGTTTTTGAACGGCCTGCTTTATATTCAGGATAAAATTCAGTTCTAAAGGTTGTTTTGCCTGCATCAAATGCAACTAAAACATGGGTTGGGTTTTCCTTTGCCATAACGTTTTCAAACATATTGTTAAACGCGTAGACGGCATTAGTATGTAATCCATTTTTATTTTTAAAACGCTCTAGTGAATTGTGTAAAGCAAAAAAAGCGCGAAATGCCACACTATTTCCATCAACTAATAATAACTTATTTTTTGTCATCTTTTTTCTCCTCATCTTCAGCAAACTGGTTTCCTTCTTATTCTAACAAAAATCTGCCAACTTTGCAGTAGGAAGGAACTAAAGTTCGTAAAGCTTAATTGAAAACACAAGAAAACCCGCTCTGCACACTCAGAGCGGGTCAATTAGGAGTTCACACAAATGAAATTAGTTCCTAGTAGCTATTGTCTTTCTTCTATGTCCTTATAGTACAAGGAATTTGTGAATATTATATGAACGAAAAATTTCCAAAGTGTAACTTTTTTAGGTACTCTCGTCCTATTCGTTATTCTAAAATAAGCAATTTTTCAAAAACTTCTTTTTCTGATAAAACAATGAATGCCGATTTTTAAAGTTTGGCTTATAGAAGTTATTCATTTGTTTTATCAAATTAAAATAAGATATTTGATTTGAATGTCATTTCAAGCTTTCCTAGAACAATCTCAAAAATTCAAGTTCAATATATTACCTATCTTTAGGGAAGATAAACCGTTCTCAACTATTTTTTATTTAATGCTGTCTTTTTTACGATCAAACCAAATGACGACTGCAAGAACGATCATAAACACTCCATACCAAAAAACAATTTGCATAACTTTTTCACCAGTACTTGGCAAAGTTGATCTTGGATTGGGTAAAGGTGTAATACTAGTCGTGATTGGTTTAAATCGAACGGTTTGTTGCTCATTTTTCAGATCCAGATGTTTAGCTATGATTTCATTCTTTGTTTCTAAAATTTCAGTAAAAACAATCCCATCATTAGCGAACTGTTGTCCATCAACTTTAAATTCAAATTGAATAGTTGCTTCTGTTTTTTCAGCGATGAACGTCTTCTCGTCGTTAATACCAGTAATGATCGAACCATCAGATAGACGATGTGCTTTCACTTTTACTGTGTATTGATTGCCGATGACTAAGTCAGTAATTTTTGCGGATTCTTTGACAGCTACTTCTCCGACTGTTTCTAAGATTTTTTCGCCGCTTTTACCTTGAGCTATTGTTGAGATGGCAGGATCAGTAAAACGAACAGTTTGATCTTTATTTTTAAGATCCTCATGAGTCGCAATCACTTCACCATCATGACTTAATGTTTCAGTAAAAACAATACCGTCGCCACGCAATAGTTTTCCTTCCAAAGCAAAATCAAATTCAATCATTTGTTCTTTTTTCTTTGCAGTAAATGTTATTTCTTTACGCACTTTTTCATAAATTTTTTCAGTGGACAACTGATAACCTTGCACCACAACAGTGTATTCATTTCCGATGATCAAATCCGTGATTTGAGCTGTTTCTTTCACTGAAATTTTTTGAAGTGGATCGAATAGTTGTTTTTCTTCATCACCAAACGCTTTGGTTTTGATTGTCGGCTTGGTAAATGTGATGGTTTGCTCTTGATTAGACAAATCTTTGTGCTCAGCAATTGTTTCATCCTTGAACGTTAATATCTCAGTAAAGACAATACTGTCACCCGCTAAGTCCTTTCCATCCAAAATAAAATCAAACGATTGTTCCATTTCCGTTTCAGTTGCTGTAAATACCAGTTCCTCTTTTACTTTTTCATAAGGCTCACCTGTAGACAAACGATAGCCTTGAACCGTTACTTTATATTCGTCTCCGATAATTAAATCAGTCAAAACAGCTGTTTCTTTTACAGGTACTTTGGCATGAGGGTCAAACAATTGCAGTCCATCTTTGCCGCTAGCTTTGGTTTTGATTGTTGGATCAGTGAATTTGACAGTTTGTTCTTCATTTGTTAAATCAACGTGGGTTGCCAATTCTTCGCTTTCATAGAAAAGTTTTTCTGTAAAAACGATCCCATTTCCTTGCAGTTCTTTTCCATCTAACTCAAATTCAAACGTCATTTCCATAGTTGGTTGATTAGCAATAAATGTTTTGGTTAAAGAAGCATTTTCGTATGGTGTTTCATCACTTAATTTATGTCCTTGAACGGTCGTTGTATATTTGTGACCCGCCACTAAATCAGTGAATGTTACTGTTTCTTTTACCGGTACTTTTTTTAATGGATTGAATCGTTGACGACCATCGTCACCTTGCGCTTTGGTTTTGATTTTCGGATCATTTATTTTGATGGTTTGTCCTAGATCATTGATATCTTCATGTTTAGCAACTTCTTTTTTACTGACTGTATCATAGATATTTTCATAAAACACAAGATTTCTGCCGCGGTACTTATGTCCATCGATTTTCACTTTGACCACATGGTTTCCTTCGTAAGCTAAAGGGGTAAAGGAACCTGTGAATGTTTCCAGAACCTCCGCTGTTTCTTGATCGACAATTCTTGTGGCATAAAGATACGTTCTCCCCGCAAAAAGCCATTTGTATTGAATCGTATCTTCTAATTCGACTTCTTTTGTCGGATCAAGGAATTTCTCACCATTTTTACCTGTTGCTGTTGTATTGATAAGTGGAGGTGTTGGCTCATTATCAACATTTACTATTAATAATTCACCATCCTTTTCCGGTGTTACTTTGAACCCATACTCATTTTCGTTTGGTAAAAAACCATGTAATGGTTCTAGTTCTTTGAAAATATAGCCGTCTCGATTATAAATTAAATTTTCAACGTTTATTTCTCCATTAGCATCCGTTTTATACTCGCCAATTTTTGTTTTAGTCACTCCTGTAACCTTATATAAGGCAAAGGGCACTCCTTTCAATGGTCTATTGGTATCTTTTTCTCGTTTAATCAGTTTGATTGGCTGACGTGCCCAACGATTGGTAAATTGTTTTGTGATCAATTGATTGACTTCTACTATTGCTTTTTGAGGAGTCTTGTCAATGACTCTTCCATCTGGTGCTTTGATTTCAGAAATTGTTACCTCTGTCCCCATTAAAATATTATCTATCCGAGCAATTCCATCTTGATCAGTGGCACGCTCTTCAACAATCCCTGAATACTCAAACTTAAAGATAGCATCTGTTAATGGATGTCCTTCTTCATCTAATTTACGAGCGGCTATAGACCCAGTCTTGATAACATTTAAATTTATTTTAGCATTGGTGCTTTCTACTTCACCAGCTGTTACCATCGTTTGTTTTCCTTCCATTACCCAGAAATACTGAGCTCCAGAATTAGGAGAATCTCTTTGAAAGTTGATTTCCCCATTGTTTGACACTGCTGAAGGAGTAATTCTCAATGTATTCCCTTCTTTACTAATGCTGGCATTCGTTCCATTATTGACTTCATGGTAATGAGTAAAGACACCTATACTATCATTTAGTTCCAGTGTTTCACCAGCAATAACCGTAAATTCTTGATCAGCAAAGGATGGCTTTGTACGGTAATTATCCGCAATCGCATCAATTTGAGCTTTGTAAGTTCCATAATTAGATAAATCACTTTGTACCGTAAATCCTAATGACTCCCACACATAGAATTGTGTCGCTATATAAAATTCGTCTGATTCAGTTCCGTTGGAACCAAAGTTTACAATATTATTTACTATTTTTTTCTGAGTTTCAGAAATCAAACCAATAGATGTATGTGGAACATACCCTTCTCCTTCATTAAAAGGAACCCCAGGTTCTACACAATACGCAATCTTTCCATCGATTCTAAATTTTTCTATTTTCGAAGCTTGGATAAGCCATTTTTCGCCTAATTTAATAGAATAGTTCATTGGTATTAAATCCATCGATCCAAAACCATACGTTTGATGAAATGGCACATTGATCACTTCACCTTTATCATTTGTGACATGTATTTCAACAGTCGGATTTGATTTAACGTAACTACCGTACATATATTGTGCCAATGAGATAATTTCTTCATCGCTCAATCCATATACATCATATGGATTTTCTCTTTCAGCTAACTCTTTAGCAGAACGTTTGGCCATAGAGTCTTGTGTCATTTCTTTACCAATCTCTGTATTATTTATATCAGGCTCAACAGAAAATTTGGTAGTTCGATCCAACATCTCAGAACTTTCTTCTTTAAGATTTTCTATTCGTTCATTTTCCTCACTTTCTGCTGTTCCAGAATTTTTCTCCTTCTCTAGCCTTATATTTTCAGTCGTTTCATTTTCTGCATAGGCAACAATTGGTTGTAATACTGGTAAAAAATTAGATGTTAAGGTAAATAAAAGAACTAGGTATGTCATTATTTTCTTTAGTTTTAATTTCATCATTTTCCCCTCACTAGATCATTTTTTTTGATGCTTCACTATTTTTTATATACAGGTGGTGATCGGATAATCATGACGTTTCCTCCTTTTTTGCACAAAAAAAGACGACATTATTGTCGTCTTGCTCGAGTTCTATTCAATTATTTTCTGTTGGTTAGTGAAATTCATTCCTATTTTTAGTCATTTAAACTTTTCCAGCACAAATATAGTATTTCCATAAAACTCGTGTCCTGTCGTGAAGTTTATAGCAATCGTAACTTCAAACTCTATGAGAGTAGAATACTTAAAAAGTCTCTCAATGATACAGCAATACCTTTTTCGGTTCTAATCTTTCGCCCTAAGCTGCACTGATAACGAAAGCGGTGGACTCACCGGATATTTAATTTTTCTTATTGATTTAATCGATATATTTTCCCGTGTATTTTTAATTTTTGATTGTAAGCTAAGCGTTGTGATATTTCCTTATACGCATCCCCTTTACCAGTAAACAGTAGCGCCCCACCTCTACCCGTACGCCTACCAATCATTGTTTGTTTATGATCAAAAACAAACTGAATCTCTGAATAAACATCTTGTAATTCAATTGAATCAAGTACCTTATATTGCTTTCCAAACTTTCCCTCTTCAAAATACATCACACGTCTTTCGATTTTTTGGGTGCCAGCTACTATATGCCAATTTTCTGATCGGTTAAATAATTTAACATATTTAGCATATAACGAAATATCGTCCTTCAACATTTTTACAGTATCTCTTCTTGCCATATATTACTCTCCAGATTCAAGTATTTTAAAATTTAAAAAGAAGAAGCTAACCAAAAAAGCTAGGGCACGCCACTATTTTAAGTGTAACGCGCCCTAGCCTAAATAAACACACAAACAAAAAACGAGTACATACAAAACGAAAGTTAATTCTTACTATCGATAGAAAAAAATAAAGAACTAACTATATTTTGTTCTGTCAAAAAAGTAAAAACTTTGCTATACTCTAGAATGTGGCTTGCATTAGTAAGCTACAGGGGTGCATTCCACATAAAACAGAAACAGCTGTCTTATCGTGGACTAGTATTATGCTGACCTGGGCCTGAGAAACCCGGAGAGTGGTACTAGTGCATCTCTATTTTTTTATATTAGCTTCTTCTTCTTAAACTTCAATACTCCTTAAAATTACCATGCTTTTAAAAATAAAACAACTACTTTTTCATTTTTTGTTCGGTAATTACGGATATTAAACTGAATTTCAAATACAAAAAATTCCTAATTTGCCACATCCATCACTATGTTTTCATTGTGCTTCTTACCTTTTAATTATAGTTTCACCAGCTTGAGATTACTACCAATTGACAAGAAAAGAGCTTTTTTCAGATAATCAAAGAGAATTAAATGGAAATTTCTGTCATTTTGAGCAATTAATGAACATCTAGGATTAAATTTTTCTAATGTTCATTCGTAATCTGTTCTTGAAATATACATAAAGGAGAAAAACACGATGCAAGTATTAACTGATGGAGAAGTTTTAAGAAAACTACGAAAACTTAGGGGATTAAGCCAAAAAGAATGTTGCCATGGAATAGTTTCCAGACATACCTACTCTAGGATTGAGCGAAATCAAACCAACTTACAATTTCAGATTTTTACAGAACTACTTGAACGACTCAATACTAGCTATGCTGATTTTTTATTTTTAAAAAAAGAAAAAGAGAGGCTAAATATTTACAGACAAAAACTTTCATCCTTGAATAAAAAAAATATTCAGGAGAATGATCCCTTGGAACTCTATGCTTATTTCGAAAAAAATAAAAATAAGAGTATTCAAAATTTTCATTATTATTTGCTATGCAAAAAAAAGATGGAAAAATTAGATTTTGACCAAATCGAAAAAATTAACATGACTGATTTAAATCAACTAACGATGTACATAAACAACTTAACATTCTTTTCTATTCTTGATTTAAACTTAATTTCAGATATGAGTGACTATTTAACGTACGATACAATAAAGAAAGGAAGCTTAAAAGCTATTAAAAAGCTCACTTACAATAATCTCACGTTAGCTTATCAGCAAGCTGTGCATCAATTCTTTTATTCGATAACTTCTGTTGCTTTAAAAAATGAAGATTACACTTTTACAAAGTACTTATTAAAGCAAACAAACAACTTTTTAAGTTTTTTTCCAGATCATTATTTTTTGCTATTCTCCCATGTTAATAGACATACTCTAAATTATAAATTGAGCCAAAATAATTATTACCTATCCAAATTATTTATTCTTAAAGATTGTATGAAAGAACTTAAAGATGAGCAATCAGTTAAACAAATTGAAAACCAGATAAAGTTGTTGCTCCAACACTCATCATCACACCCAACACCAACTACAATATTGCACTAGTTATTATAAAAAGAATTCGGAACAAAACTCAAAATAAGCTTCGTTCCGAATTCTAACTTAATAGTGATTATTCAGTTTATTATTGTAATTTATGGTAATATATTGCCCGCAGCACGATAAATTTCATACCACTCTTCTCTACTCAAAACAATATCTGAAGCTTTAGCAATCTCTTTAATCCGCTCTTTATTCATACTCCCAGCTATTACTTGCATTTTTGCAGGATGTCTTAAGATCCATGCCGTTGCTAGACCAGTTGCAGTACAATCATGATGTTCAGCAATTTTGTCTAAAGTATTGTTTAACTCTGAAAATTGTTCATTGCCAATAAAAACGCCCTCAAAGAAACCATATTGATAAGGCGACCAGGCCTGAATCGTCATGTCATTCAAACGAGAATAGTCCAAAATACTGCCATCTCTCTCAATGCTTGCATCATCTGTCATATTTACATGGATACCTTGATCAATCATACCAGTATGTTTGATGCCAAATTGTAATTGATTGGCTAATAATGGTTGTTTTACAGTCTTTTTCAGTAGTTCGATTTGCATTGGTTTTTGATTACTTACACCAAAATGTTTTACTTTCCCTTGCGCTTGTAACTGATCGAAAGCTGCCGCTACTTCTTCTGGCTCCACAAGAGTATCTGGTCGATGAAGTAACAATGCATCAACATAATCCACACCTAATCGTTTCAAGCTACCTTCAACTGAAGAAACAATATGTTCTTTTGAAAAATCGAACATCCCTTTACGAATACCACATTTTGTTTGAATAATAATATCTTCTCTTTTAATCGCTGTCTCTTTTAAAGCTTTGCCAAAAATCGTTTCGCATTCACCACCGCCATAAATATCTGCATGATCAAAAAAATCTATACCATGCTCATATGCAGTTTCGATAATTTCTGCTGGATTTTTTGCACCATTCATTCTCATACATCCCAAAATAACAGGTGATACTTGTATATCGCTTGTGCCAAATTGAATCTTTTTCACTAGAAAACCTCCTAAAATTGTATTCACAATCTCATTTTAACACATTTGGTTGAAAGGGCTTCATTTTCTAACTTCTTTTAATAATTTTTCAATTTTAAAAAATATTTCTTCAGAAAAATCGTGTTCTATAAGCAGGATTGGCTGTGCGTATTTTTTGCTTAATGCTTGATAGACAACAGTGGTTAAAATAATATCAGTATATAAAATTGATTTAGACGTTCTAGCAAAGATAACCATTAGATTGAACTTACTACTAAAAAAATCAGTGATCCTTTTCCCTAACTCAATTTCTTTTTCAAGCGATAAATCAGTCATTAGGCAGATAAATATTCTTTTTTCATTATATACAGGTGAAATAAGTGAACTTAAAATCATAAAATAACGATAACTTAATGCATCTTTTGGTATTTTTTTGTAAATCGAGCATTCCTCAACTAATTCACATAGCCCTTCTTCTAGTTTACGCATAAAACTAGGATAGTTCTCTTTTAAAAGAGCTCTGGATTGAATTTTTTCAAATAAAAAACCTGAAATCAGTTCATAATATAAATGAAAGCCTAAAAATGCCACCACACTTGCTTTCGAATGATTAAAATTCTTATCCCAAAATATTTGTTTGAATTTATTTGTAGCAACTAATGTATTTGAATGACATGTGGTCTTTTTAAAAAAATGCTCTTCAATAATATACGCTTGCATGCTCGAACTAAAGTATGGTAAAAAATGTGCTTGAATAATTAAGTAGAGATAGGATAACTCTTCAAAATCTAAATTTGTAACGGTTCTAACTCTTCCCATTGTTTTTATAAATTTAAAAAAAATGGAACTATGATTGAGATACTGCTTCCATTCTTTTTTTATACAGATCTTTTTTCCCTTTTTGAAACGCCATGTCGCAATTTGAACAATTCGGAAAAGAGATTCTTTTTGAAGTTCATTAATTTGCATTTGAAAAAATTGGACCAATTGATTAGATAATTGTTGGCTGTCTCCTTTTTCTAACGGCAAAAATTTATTTTCAGTGCCTTGATAAACAAACCAGTAAAAATGTAAAATCAGTGCTCTAACCTGCTCTTCTTCCCCTATAAACTCATATGTTCCTCGCTTCAAATGAATCTCAAATTTTTTCAACCATTCATTGATCTTTTTCACTCGTCTTCTCAAACTCGACTCACTGATCATCATTTTTTCAGCTAACTTCTTCGTCTGAATATTCTCTTCTTCTATAATAGCTTTCAAAAAAATAATTTCGGGTATATCACTTAAATACTGCACTAAAAAAGTTTCTAAATATAAATCATTCTCTCTTTTTATATAGAAAAATTTTTTTGAATGACTACAAATAGCTAAATGCTGATCTAATTGATAACGCTGAAATAACCTCTTCATTTTTTTTATTGATCTTACTATTGTTCTTACGTTAAGCCCTAATTCGCTAGAGATGTTCTCCAATGATCTGCTCTTTTCAGAAGACTTAAGTAGATCAAAAAGTCCTAGTAATTTTCTCGATTCAAAATCAAGTATTTCTTTATATTCCATACTATACCGCTTCCCCCTCAAAAATGAACACTCATTATAGCAACTAGAAACAAAAAAAAGTAATGAACATGCATAAAAAATATACGCATTATTCATTACTTTTCATTTTTTATTCGTGGATTCTTAAGGTCATAGCGTTTATGGCTACAATCACTGTACTCATGGACATCAAAATTGCACCTACTGCTGGGCTCAATATAATCCCCCAAGGAGCTAGAATACCTGCTGCAAGTGGTATTGCAATAATATTGTACCCTGCACCCCACCATAGATTTTGAATCATTTTAAGTCGTGTCTGTTTAGCTAAATCTAAAAAACGAAGTATATCTTCAGGATTACTATCCGCCAAAACAACATCAGCTGAATCAATGGCAACATCTGTTCCTGCTCCTATCGCAATACCAATTGTTGCTCGAACTAAGCTTGGAGCATCGTTGATACCATCACCAACCATCATCGTTTTTTGACATTTCTTTACATAAGTTTGAATTATTTGTTCTTTATCTTCTGGTAATAATTCTCCATAAAACGCATCAATACCTAAATACTGTGCAACAGATTTTGCAGCTTCTTTATTATCACCTGTCAGCATTACAGGTACGATACTTTGTTTTTTTAAATCTGTTATAAATTGTTTTGCCTCTGGTTTCACTACATCACCTAATGCAATCATAGCAACTATTTGGTCATTAATAAGTAAATAGCTTAAAGTATTTCCTTGCTCCTGATACTTCTGTTTCAACGCATGGTCAAAAGAAATATTTAAACGTTCCACTTCTTTTTCATTAACTATTTTAACAGATTGCCCATTAACGTTTCCATTAAGGCCTATGCCAGAAATAGTATGAAGATTTTCTACTTTGTAAGGTGATATTTTTTCCTCTTTCAAATAGTTCATGATACCAATTGCTAAGGGATGATTCGCATTATTTTCTAAAGCACCTATCACTTTTAACGCTTCTTTTGCTGTGATTTCGTGAGTAAACATTTCAAGTCCTGTTACAGTAAATTTCCCTTCAGTTAATGTTCCTGTCTTATCTAACATGATAACTTGGATGTCATTTGCTTGTTCTAATGCATTTCGATTTTTTATTAATAACCCATGTTTTGCTGCAATTGATGTAGAACGTGCGATAACTAAAGGAATAGCTAAACCTAAAGCATGCGGACAAGCAATCACAAAGACTGTGACCATTCGTTCAAAGGCAAGGCTCAAATCTTGATCCACAATCCACCAAACAACAAAAGCCAAAATCCCTGCAGCTAGCGCTATATAAAATAGCCATTTGGCTACTCGATCAGAAAGAGATTCTAGTTTTGATTTTTCCATCTGTGCCTTTTTAACCATATTCATAACTTTGGAAAGATAACCTGATTCACCGATACCAGTTACACTTATTTCAATCGTTCCACTACCATTAACAGAACCTCCGATAACAGTATCCTTCTCTCTCTTTACAACAGCCTTTGACTCACCAGTGACCATCGACTCATCTATCGAGGTATTCCCTTTAATGATTATACCGTCAGCTGGTATTTTGTCTCCTGTTCGAATAACTAAGTGATCATTTTCCTGTACTTGTTCTAATGGGACTTCTTCTTCTTGGCCTTCTTTATTAACTCTTATAACTTTATCAGGTAAAAGTTCAGCCATCTTCTGCAAAGCGTCACTGGCATTAGAAATAGCACTCATTTCAACCCAGTGTCCTAACAGCATAATAACAATCAGTGTTGCGAGTTCCCAGAAAAAATCCATCACATGCCCCTGCGGCATCAGTTTATTCATAATAAATGCATAAATACTATAAAAATAAGAAACAGAAATCCCCATCGCGATCAGGGTCATCATCGCCGGATTTTTTTGGCTAAGTTCCATTTTTGCTCCACTTAAGAAAGGTTGGCCACCATAAAAAAACAAAACAGATGCAAGTATCAAGACCAACCAATCTGAACCTTTAAACGTAAACTGAAAAGGTAAATCAATGCCCATCATTGGTGAAAGAACAATAATTGGTAGCGCAAGTATAAGAGACAGCCAAAATTTTTTCTTAAAATTCTCCATATGCATAGAATGATCCATATTATTCATTTGATCATGACCATTCATTGAGTGATGCTCCATTGTTCCCATCGTATGATTTTTTTGAGTACCATGCTTACTTTCATTGCTGTTCATTAAAATTCCTTCTTTCTTTGTATACGTTTTATTTCTATAATATCCGTACTCTAGAACAACCTTTGAAGAAGAAAATGACATCCTTATTAAAAGCATAGCACAACCTATCTTTTGGGAAAAATAAAGTCTCTCAAGTTATAAAAGCATTTTTTTGCGTATCTTACAATTGAACCCTTTTCAATGCCAAGTGTAACTCTTTAAAAGCCACAGTGCATAATCTCTTTTTTCTTTGATTCTAGCGTATTTTAAGCGACATGAGTCTTTGATATATCTAAATAGATTCTTCTCTGACTCTTGCTTTATTGCTGCATACATCCGTTTGATCGCATTTCGATTTGCTTTATATTTTTTTCGGTTTCCTCCAGTAAAACCATAAAATATATCAATCCCTTCAGATTCTTTAGTCAGAGGTGAATGAAGGAATAATTCGTTTTGAGCTTTTTTTAATTTTTTTAGTAGTTCTTCTGTTACGTCCTTGTCAAAATTTTGTTTTATAATCATTTTACAAAGTCTTGTATATTCAATCTTGGCGACATGATTGTAAACATGACCTGCGTAATCTAAACCTTTATACAAGATATTCGCACTGAAAGACATATTCACCAATAGTTTGTACTGATGCACACAACTATCTTCTAGTTTTTGTTTGTTTTCCTGATACGGAACTTCTCTGTTCAATTTTTCCAAAAATTGATACAAAAGATGATTTTTCTGTTCTTCAACTCTAGCTATTTTTTTCATTCACACTCTCCCTTTCTAAAAATGAATAATTTTCGGCATTTCAATTTTAATATAATAGTAAATAAATGTTCTATTTACACTTAGTTTTTAATCCGTTTGATGATAAACATCTCACAAATCAATTAAATTTATTATTAAGTTTTTAAAGTATAAGTACATTTATATTGAAAAAGAATGCCGGTTAAAAGAAACAACCAAATGAATAAATTTCGGTATAAAAATAATAGCATTTAAATAGAGACATTACAAGAACAAAATGAAAAAAAAACGGTACACCTATTCTTGAAATAATGATATAGTAGAGGAAAGAGTTTTAGTTAGCGTCTCAAGTTGATCTTTCAATAAAGATCATGCATGAATAAACAAAAAAAAGGATCACAGTCATACTTTTCCACTTTTAGTCAAAACAAAATCAGTTCGTTCAAGCTTTTATGATTAAGGAGGTATTATTTTGGAATTAGATTTAAACGCGGCGGGAAAACGGATCAAAGAAATTAGAAATCAACACAAATATTCAATGGCTCTTTTTGCAAATCTAGTTGGAAATTCAAGTGCTAGTACAGTTAACAATTGGGAAAAAGGAAATAATCTACCTAAACAAGAACGACTGGAAAAAATAGCAATTCTTGGTAATACGACTGCTGACTGGATTCGCTATGGAGATTTCATCGAATATGTCAGGAAACTATTAACTGAAGCAGGTTTGCGTAAAGATCTTGATCCTGAGCAGCTTGAATATTTAATCGGTACACTAGAGAAACGTAAAATTACTTATGCTCAAGATTTGTTAATATTAACTACTGCAAATGAGTTATTTCCAGAATTATTTGAAACAAACTATCAATTAGAACGTTCAAAGCAACCACTATTAATTGCCGAAGATCTTGCTGTGTATAAGATTGAACAAGACGATCGCTATAGGAATGACTTTTTACCCATACTAGAGGAGTTATTAGCTGATTCCACCCAAAAAGAAATAAATGCCTCTGTCCTATTTCTAGTATGCAATATATTAAAGCGCACTGAATCAAGTAAAAATTTTCTATCGATTCCTCAACTCTTTAATCTATTGTCCGAAGTTGTGACTAACGATATTTCCTATAGAAATGAAATAGGATCCAAAGTAGTTGATTATACTGATCTTACTAAAGTAAAGATCAAAGGAAAACCCTTGTCTGAGAAAACAGTGAAGAAAAAGTATTCCAAAATAAAAAAAGATTTCCTTGATTTACTGGATGAATTTCATGCAGAATACAACGATATGTAGCATTTATATAGTCTAAAATATGTTATAAATGACTATTACAACTAATTTCTGTTATTAATAGTAAATGTCATATATTACAATTAGATGATACCTTTGTTGCCAGATTTTAAATTTCAGAGTTCTCTATTAATCTTGCTCTTTAAACATGATTATTCTCTAAAGGTTATGGTATACTTTATCTTGTGTTATTAAAGAATGATAATGGTGATTTTTTTTAATCCCCTGTTTAAAATGATAAATAAAAAGCGAGGAACATCACTTGAAGAAAAAACTACTGATTACACTTTCATTTATTTTACTAGTAAACGTTGCACCACTGGGCGTGTTAGCGGATGATCTTGATCAAAAAATCGAAAATCAAATGAAAAAAATAGAAGATATCGTAAAAAACGAGAAGGACGCTAAAGATTACTTAGCAACTTTAGAAAATGAAATCGCAACAATCGAAACAGAATATCAAACTGTTCTCTCTGAGAAACAAAAACATGAAAAAGAAATGAATAAATTAAACACTGATATTGCGAATTTAGAAACTAAAATAAAAAAACGAAATGAACAGTTGCGCGCTCAAGCAAGAAATACTCAAACAAATCATGAACAAGAATCTATGCTAACTGTTTTACTAAGTGCTGAATCGATTTCTGATGCTATTTCAAAAGCCTTAGCTGTCAATACATTAGTTACCGCTAATAATGACATTCTAACTGCTCAAAAAAATGACAAAAAAGATCTTGACGCACTGAAAGTATCTCTGACAGAAACATTAGCAACACTTGAGAAGAAAACCGCTGAACTTGAAGAAAAAGAAGCAGCTTTGGCAGAGGCAAAACTTGAACAGAATGTTAAAATCAATGAAATTGCTGCTAATCTTGCAACAGAAACGGCTGAAAAAGACAAGTTCGTTAAACAAAAAGAAGAAGCTATCAAGAAAAAAGAAGCCCAATTAAAAGCAATTGCTGAAGAAAAGAAAAAAGAAGCAGATGCCAAAGCTTTAGCTGAAAAGCAAGCGAAAGAACAAGCTAAAATCAAACCAACAGCCACTACTACTACTCAAACAACAGAAAAGGAACAGCCAGCAAGTGTGCCTGATACTTCAGCAGATACTGGTAGCAATGATGTTTCTGATAATACACAACAAGCTCCTACTCCTCCACCAGCTTCTTCTGGCGGATGGTCTGCTCCTGTAGCAAGTATGAACATCACGAGTGGATTTGGCGGTCGTGAAGATCCTACTGGGATTTCTGGCAGTTTCCATGATGGCATCGATTTTGGTGGCGCAAGTGGTACACCAATCATGGCTGCTCGTTCAGGCGAAGTCGTTAGTGCAAATTATAGTGGTATGGCAGGAAATCATGTTGTAATCAAACATGACAATGGCTATTATTCCTATTATTTACACATGAGTAGCTTAAGTGTCGCAGCAGGACAAAGTGTTAGTGCTGGACAAACTTTAGGGGGCATGGGAACTACTGGAAATTCTACCGGTGTTCACCTACACTTCAGTATTTCAACAGGATTATGGAGTGGTTTTGTTAATCCCGCACCTTTCCTTGGCTTATAAGCAATCAAAAAAGATAAGAACCCAGTCTGATTCTGGTTTCTTATCTTTTTTTGATTTAATTCGACTCTAGCACATGCTTTCCATCGATTCGTTTAACCTCTGCCATTGAACGTGCTATAATGAAGTTAGATAAAGAAAGGTGCTGATTACAATGATCAATAACTACTCAAATATCTTAGTCGCTCTGGATGGATCAAAAAACTCTGAGCTAGCTTTAAAACATGGTGTTGCTATTGCAAAAGAAAAAGATGCTACCTTATATTTATTATCTGTTGTTGACGAAAATGCAATCAGCCATAGCTCTTATGCTTATTCAAAAGTATTGGCTGAAGAAAAAGAAGCTATCGAAAAGGAACTATTAAAAAATATTTATTATGCCACTGAACAAGGTTTAGAAGATGTGATTCCAATTGTTGAAATTGGTAATCCAAAGGAAATGATTTCTACAATAGTACCCACAAATCAAGCAATTGATTTAATTATCGTTGGAGCTACTGGTAAAGGGATGATCCAATCGAATCAACTAGGCACTACGACTAGTTATGTTGTGCAATCTGCCCCTTGTAATGTCCTTGTTGTGAAATAAGTTTTTGTTTGTTTATCACAACTTAAAAAGCGTGTAGCCAGCTCTAAACTTGCTGACTATACGCTTCTTCGTTACCCTTTTAGCCTTCCTACTAGAGCAAATCGATGTTGTTGATTATAAATGAACCTATTCTTTAGTAATTCTTCTTGAAGCGCAAGTAATTCATCAAAATGAGTTTCTACAGAAAAATTGGGATATTCCCAGGGTACTCTTTTAACGTAATAAATCAATCCTTCCATATCGTAAAAATGTTGATATGGATAATATTCTCTAGCAAATATAGTATCAAAATTTTCCTTTAACAATGATTTTTGTTCAGTTTCTAGTGACCACCTGTTGATTTTTGGTTGAACATTCTTCAGCAATTTTTCTGAAAGAATACAGCCATTTTGATCTCCAACTTGTTGTGTAATAAAAACTCCGCCATGTTTCAATACTCTCCTTACTTCCCCAAGATCATAAGACTCATGCCTATTTAAAACGATATCAAAGGAATCATTAGGAAAATTTAGTTGATCATCTTCAGCAACAAAAACAATCGTTACACCTAAAGGTTGAAGTTTTTCTTTTAGCAACTGATAATTTGGTTCCCATCCTTCAGTTACACAAGTCTTATCGTAGGGATGATTAAATGTCAGTAATAATTCTCCTCCACCAGTTCCCATATCCAATAAATTCAGATCCTTGGACAAATACTCACGAACAAATTCAGAATAACACCAAGGCAACTCTTCAATTTCCCATCTGTGATTCATATACGAAAAATCCCAACCACTAAAAGCCAGTTCTTCAATAGTTTGCCAATACTTTTTTAACTTCATTTTCTCCATAACTAGACCTTCCTTACATCTTATTTTGCTATATTGTAAGTTAGAGACAGTTTGTTCTGACAGAAATAGTTTTCTCAATACAGCTTCTATCAGATCATAACTGTACTGAGTAGCTACTTCGATGCATCACTTTTCTTTTCAATAGATCATCTCCTAGATTTTTCGATAAATTTTAGTCCAATATAAATCCATAGATACCCCATTACAACACAAAAAAGTAAACCGCATAAAAGAAACCCCGCCCCTTCATAAAAAGTCGTTGATACCACATACTTCATTAAAGGAACAACAAAGATAAACAAAGCAACCGCGATTAAAACACCTGTAAAATATATAAATCCTGTCGAAAAGTAGTAACTAGCTGCGGATGGTTCTCTCTCTGTTGGCAGGATATTTTTACCTTGACCATTAGAAAAGCGAGTTTGATTTGTATTCATTGCGTCAAATGTACTATTACTGATATTTGTTCGTTCGGAAAATTTCTTTTGTTGTTCTCGATTATTTATCTTCATCACGCCTTTTCAATTTACACAATATCTTCTTTATTTATTATAACACCAATCAAAAAAGAATAAAGCCAGATTTATTTCCAGCTTTATTCTTTCACTTATATTAAGCCATTTCGATCAATCAGCTCTTTGAACCAAATCCCGCTCTTTTTCAAAGAACGCTCATCATTTTCTAAATCCAGTCGGTAAAAACCATAACGATTTTTATATCCATTCAGCCAAGACCAGCAATCGACAAAAGTCCACGTATGGTAGCCAAAGCAATTACTTCCTGCTTCGATTCCTTTATGCAGCTGATTTAAATGGTCTTCCATAAATTCAATCCGATAATCATCTTGAATCATCCCAGTTTGATCCAAAAATCGCTCTTCATCTGCCACACCCATTCCATTTTCTGACACGTACCAGGCAATATTGTTGTAGTCATTTTTGATCATCATTGCGACATCATATAATGCCTCAGGATAAATTTCCCATCCTCGATAAGGATTGATTTTTTTATCCGGCCAATCATAATGATCATAAAAATCAGCTGGCGATATAGCTGGCTGATTCACCTCAGCAGGCGCTTGAACACGACGAGGTTGATAATAATTCATACCAATAAAATCAACTAAGTTCATTCTGATCATTTCTAAGTCTTGCTCTGCAACTTTCGGAAGAAGCTCATTTTCCGCTAAACATTCTACTAACTTTGGCGGTATTGTACCTAAAACGGTCGGATCCAAAAAACTTTTTGTATTCAGTAAATCAGCAAGTTCTGCTGCACGTAAATCTTCTTCCGATCGGCTTTTAGGATAACATGGAGAGACATTCAAAATGATTCCGATTTGCCCTTGATACTTTCCGTCTTTAAATGCTTTTACAGCCATCGTATGCGCCATTAACGTATGAAAACCCACTTGGACAGCTTTTTTCAAATCATGAACTGCAGGATAATGGTAACCGTATAGGTAGCCACATTCTACATGAACCATAGGCTCATTGAAAGTTGTCCATTGATCCACTAAATCACCAAACAGCTCAAAACAAGTAGTCGCATAAAAAGAAAATGCATCAATTGATTCTCGTGTTTCCCAACCACCTTTTTCCATCAACCACCAAGGCATATCAAAATGAAATAGATTGATGATTGGTTTTACCCCATTTGCATGTAATTCAGAAAAATAATTACGGTAAAAAGTAACAGCTTCTTGATTAACTGTTTTACCATCTGGCAATAAACGAGTCCAAGCAATAGATGTTCTAAAGGAATTCATATGGATATTTTTCATTCTTTTGACATCTTCACTGTACATTTCATACATATTTGATGTATGTTCAGGTCCTTGATTCTTTTGAAATTTCTCTGGATTCATTTCATACCACTTATCCCATGTCGAAGGGGATTTTCCATTCAAGGAGCCATGTCCTTCCGATTGCGGTGCAGAAGTAGCCGCTCCCCATAAAAAATGTTCTGGAAATTTTTTCATTGCTTTTCTCCTATTTACTTATTTTTAAATAATCTAAAAGTAGCTCACAAAACATCATATTCGCCCATGAAAACCATTCGCGAGTAAACAGGTTAGGATCATGAACATTGATTCCTTCATGCATGTGATTTGTACCTGCATCTGTCTGAACTAAATTATTTAGAAGTTCAGCTTTTTCAAATCGATCATTAGTCGTCAATCCTTGAATACACAGTGCAATTGGCCACACATACTCTTTAGGCGTATGCTCACTCCCAATCCCTTTTAACTTACTTCCTTCGTAGTAATATGGATTCTTATCAGATAAAACCAGCTTTCGTGTATTTTGATAAACAGGATCGTCAATCGAACAATACCCTAAATAGGGTGCTGCTAACAAACTTGGTACATTTGCATCATCCATTAAGAGGTAGTTGCCTAGTCCGTCCACTTCATAAGCATAAACTTTTTGCCCAAAATGGTCAATAATCCCCCATTTCTTAATACCATGATCGATTTCTAGTTTTAGCTCACAAGCCTTCTCAGCTTGTAATGTATCAAAATAAAATTCATTTAAAATTTCTTCTAAATAGCCCAAAATAACAACAGCAAACATATTGGCTGGAATTAAATAATTATATGTACAGCTGTCATCACTTGGACGGAAACCAGACCAAGTCATACCAGTATAGCCGAAAGCTTCACCAAATCCATTGTTGGAAAGCGTATCTTCTGGCCTTTCGCCAATACGCTCAAAACGATAAGGTGAGTTTTCATGCCGCTGTTCAGTTTTGAAAACATGAATGATCATCTCTGCAGCTTTTTTGAAATCATTAGTGAAATGCTTTGTTTCCCCTGTTTTTTTCCATAATAAGTAAGCTAGTTCGATTGGATAACACAATGAGTCCACTTCATACTTCCGTTCCCAGATCCAACCATTCATTTGTGTGATATCTTCATGATAGCAATTGCCATTATCCTTTTCATTGAAAGCATTCGCATATGGATCGATCAAAATACATTTTACTTGACGATCAACTAATCCTCGAATCATTTTTTTGATAGTTTCATCTTCATTTGCTACGATCAAATAAGGTTTTATTTGAGCAGATGAATCTCGCAACCACATTGCTGGGATATCGCCCGTGATCACAAAAGTATCTTCGGCTGTTGATTTTACGGTTGTTTCTAGCGTATTGTCAAAGCAATTTGAGAACACTTCACCCCATCTTGGATTGTCGGATTGTTCGCTTACTATTTTTTTTACATTTTCGATGACTGATTTTGAATAGTTCATTCTTATGATCATTCCCCTTTTTACTTTCCTTTTAAAATCACTTCTGACTTAATCCAAGATTTAATTGTATCTTCATGGTACATCGCTAGTATTTCAGTATATAAGATGTCAATTACCGTCAACACAGGAATCTGAGGTGATATCCCACCCATATCTTTTTTCCCCATTGAACTCGTTAAACAAAATGCTTCAGAAAATGCTTTATAGGAACTTTTTTCATTTGCTGTGATCACAATCACTTTTGCATGTTTGTCTGAAACAATTTTTATTGCTTCCTGAATAGCTGCGTTGTCACCCGAAATCGAAGATACAACAACTAAATCACCTTGTTGGACACCATGAGCCATCATCACAATGGAATGTTCATCTTTGATCACGTTGACAATTTTTCCAAGACGAGAGAATTTAAACTGGAAATCTTCTCCACAAAAAGCATTATACCCTGTCCCCCAATAGTGAATAATTCGTCCACCATCAATCATTAACGCTGCTTTTTTTACTTCATCTTTGTCTAGTTTTTCGATAATATCATTTAGCAGTAATGAGTAATTTAAATTTACATAGCTAATACTTGAATCGGTTTGTTTTTTTGTTCCTTTACTGGAATATTTATATAAGTATATCAATTCTTTATAATTAGCTAACCCAATTTTTTTACAAAAACGCGTAATTGAAGAATTAGATACACTTAGTTGTTTAGCTAGCTCTTGAATCCCTAGTTCTTTATTCCCGTCAAGAAAATATTGTGCAATCACTCGTTCTACATCAGTAAATTTTTTTTGATTTGCCTGAATAATTAGTTCAATGTAACTTTCCATGATTGATCACTTCTTTCTTTATAGTAAATAAAACAAGAGACTGGGCTACTTCTAACCCAGTTTATCTCTTGTTATTTTACCATCTACTAATCTTGTGCATTTAGTAATTGGCTTTCATCAAATTTCATATTCATCCGAACAAATGGCGCATAGATAAAGATATCTAAAACAACTAAAACAGCCGTTAAAACTACTGGGCTTAAATGGAATGCCCCTAAAATCCAAGTACTGATAAAGATTGGCTCATTACCTGAATTTAACACAACTAGTGGGACGACCCAACCAATTTTAGTAACAATGTATGCAACAATCGCATTAAATACTGGTACAAATACAAACGGGATAAACATTAATGGGTTTAGAACGATTGGAAAACCAAAAATAATCGGCTCATTGATCCCGAATAAACCTGGGATAAATGAAAGTTTAGCGACTTCACGTCCACTGTATGTTTTTGGTGTAAAAATCAAGATGGCTAAAATCAAACCAAACGTTGCCCCTGAACCACCGATCATTGCATACACATTCGTCATTGTATTTGGTGCCACAGAAATGTCAGCAAAGCTTTTTGTTTCGGCAAATTTTGCAACGTTTTCCAAGAAGATTGGCAACCACAAAGCTGAAACAACACCCCAAACAATATTGAAGCCATGTAATCCTAAAAACCATAATATTTGTTCTAACAAAATAACAACGATAATTGCAGGCAACCCTGTTCCAACAGAAGTCAACGGTTGAACAAAAAGTTGACTGACCATATCCATAAAGGAATTAAAATCAAACGCCTCGATCACAACTTTCATGACAGAACAAACTAATAACACGATAGAAATTGGAATCAATGCAAAGAATGAGTCAAACACATTTGGCGGAACATTTCCGGGTAGTTTGATGGCGATTTTATGTTTTGCTAAAATCGAGTAGAGAAAAACAGCAAGTAATCCGACAATCAACGCTGTAAACATTCCTTCATAACTAAAGAAATTATTGGCATATCCTTGTAAAATATCAGCAGAACTATCTGCGAAATTCACATTATTTGGTACCATTACAAAATAAGCTGCGAAAGCTAATAGTGTTGCCAACAAAGGATTGATATTGGCCTCTGGATGCTTTTTCATCAATTCTTTTGCATAGTTATAAGCAGTAGAAAACACGATCAGTAATGCAACGATTCCAAGTGTTCCTTGGTAAACATTACCAAAAATCGCAGAAGCAGTTTGTCCGATTGCCGTCTCTCCAAAAAATGCATCGATCTGCATCTTGATCAAATTAGAAAAGGAACCCACAACAGTAAAAGGAATACTGCTGATAAAAGCATTTTTAATTGCTTGTAAAACACTGTTATTATCTACTTTATTAGCGATTTTTAGTAATGGATCCTGAATTTTCTCAATATTTATTTTCATCTTAGCTCGACCTTTCTTGTGTTATCTTTCTATTGAAACTGTTTTAATTTCCCCTGGTTTAAATTCACCTAATGGAATTTCATTTATATTCCCTAAAGATTCAAGCAAGTCACCTTTTAAATCGACAAAAGAAACATTCTTTTTATCCTTTAATAGGATTGTTTCGTTGACAACTTGTTCTACTAATGATGGGTTGTACAAACGAATATTGATTCTATGACCATCACGGCTTAACTCCAATGCACTAAATACTAGATTAGAATTATCTAAATTCAGAATTTCTTTTGGACTATTTAATTGATCTATTTTATTGCTTTGGAAGTATTGAATGGGATTGGTAAAGCGATTCAATAGCTGAACTTGGTAATACGGACTTGCCACTGAATATTGTTGATATTCTTTTTGGATTTTCACGGGATCAAACTCCTCAGCAATCATCAATGAAAATTCCATTTCCAAAGTCCCTAGCAATTGACTGTCTGGCGTTGGAATATAGCGGAATTGATTCCCAGAAGCATCTCCAGGTCTTCTTAACAATTCAGGTCTACCTAAAAACCCTACCCCCCTAAACAAAGTAATATACATCTTGCTGTCAATCACTTGATATTCCTTGATTCCTTTGCTAATAACAGTCCAGCTAGCTGTTGTATCATGAATATTCGCATAATGGATCATTGGATAAATTTCTGTTGGTTCTTCTTTCCAACCAAGTTCTTTCCAATCATTGATATGAGGATCGTGATTATTTCGTTCTACAATGCCAAATAGTGTATCCGCATAGCTGACCTGACTTTCAACTGGTGTCTTTACAACGAAGCGCATTCGATGATCCAAAGCTTGATTATTGATTTTTAATTTCATATCAATTCGCTTAGAACTTTTGCTTAATGACAATGTAAAAGTATAGTCAATCACTTCATTTAAGTTTTGCTCTTTTCTAGCGTTTAAATCTTTTGGTACCTGCCAACTCCCCTTTAATGTCATTGTAGAAATAAAGGAACCAGTTTGGACGGATGCATCTGTCGTATCAAAAGTCAACTGATGGATTTTATCGTGATAAGCAGGTGAATAATCATACGTATCTCCTTCATCACCAGATTCTTCCATATAAAGACAATTTTCATACATTTTTCCTTGGTCTTTTGCTAAAATAGAGAACTTCCCTTTTGCAAAACTGATTTTATATGAATCATTTTCAATAATTGCATTTTCTCTATCAGTTCGATCTGTGTTATCAATCATTTCATTTTGCTCTTCTATGGTAACAATCCTATATGATAATGGTAATGTTTCTTTAATGAAGCTTATTTTATGGATGTAGTAATATTTTGATTCATCGTAATCACTTTCTGATCGTCTAACTTCACCAGCATACACTTTTTCTGTTGATATTACTTGTATATCCAGTTCACTATGATTTTCATCAAATAACTTAATATTTTCAAGTTTTGTACTCACTTCTACCACATAAGGATCCGTTCTGGTATAGGGCAGTGTATTAAATAAAATTAAATCATTTTCTTTGATTCCTTCAATGGATTCAGATATTTTTCGCACAAGGTAATCGATCGTTGAATAAGACAATTGATCCGCTTCTTTATATCTAGCCAAAATCATTTCATTGGTTTTATCCGTATTACAACCACCGATGCTGTCATGGGCATGATTTTTCAATAATAGCTTCCAAATATAATCCAACAGTTCTCTTTTAAAGGGAATTCCTAAATCATCCGCCATTAACATCAAAGGTTCTAACTGGAAAATCAAGCGATTTTCGATCGTGTCATTCAATTTTTTTAAGTCGTATCTTGATGAATAGATCGAACGATGAATTTTCGAAACACTTCCGCTCATAAATTCCCCTTGAACCGTTGGTAAATTTTCTGCTCTGGCTCTTAATAGATTAAAAATATGAGGGTAATTGCTTTCTTCAATTTTGTATTCGCTGTCAAATTGTTCATTAACTTCTTGGATAATTGCTTTCAAATTGCGATCTACCGCTCGCTGATCTCCTCCAACTGGTAAAGTCACTATCTCTGTACTGCTATCCTCAGATACAAGATCCAGCATAGATTTCTTTTGATAAAGATCGCCCTCAACGAGCGTCACTCCAGCATAGTAACCATTGCGAATATTGATCGTCAATACTTTCGAACCATCTTCAGCAGTCCAATAAAATTCACGACTTTTTGTGACTCCACTAGGCATTCCTCGCCAAAATACAGCATCTTGAATACCAAACCCATTATAAATTTTAGGCATGTCCTTTCCTTGACCAAAAGAGTCGGGTAAATAGCCCAAGGATGTGTAGCCGCCTAATCTTTTTGACATATCGATACCAATTTGTAAATTCTTCACAACTGATTCCCCAGCTACCACAAATTCATCCATCTGCGTATACCAAGGTCCGATAAATAATTTACTCGCTGTAACTAATTTTATGATCCTTGCTTCTTTTTCTGGATAAACTTTTAAATAATCATCTAAAATACTTAATTGGCCATCTAAGTAATAGTAGTCTAATTCGTTATTTTCCAAAGCATAAATCACTTCATCCATATGATAAGAAAATTGGATAAATGCTTCATTATCGCTAAAATACCATTCACGATCCCAATGTGTATGAGCGACAACATGTATTTTCTTCATTGTAATTCTCCTTCCATCTCTCTTCTTATTTAATATACTCTGGATTATAAAAAAAGAGAACAATTCCGATAATATTTTCAAGTATTTTCTTCATTGTCTATAATTAATGAAAATATTTTCATCAAAACGAATAAATAAGTGTCTTATGAACGAAAGGAAAATTCTTCATTAGACACCTATTTCACTACATATTCATTTTTTATCAGTTAGAAATTGTAAACACTTTTTATTTGTTATTCCTTCTTTACTAGCGGTTCTTAGTCTTTATATAACTATTTACTCTTGATGCACTTGTTCCGAACGCTTCTATAGATGTTTTTTAAGACTTTAAATCAGTTAATCTGTGTATGTCTCTAAAGTCATTTTGGTGGACGTATGCCCTAAAAGCTTACTAGAACTCGATCTATCCACCTGATTTTCTAATCACCGGGCTGCAAAGATAGATATAGCACAAAGAATGGATGTAACGAACTCTTATTCCAGTACTATCCACAATTTTTTTTACGTTAAAACGTCATATTCAGCTATTGTACTTGAAATAAATCCAGCTCTTTTAGGTTTTTCATTTTCAGGCTCTTCTTTATTGTCTTTTCTTTGATGCATCTGTTTGAACGATTGACTGTTCACCCAATTTTTTTGATGCTCCTTTGAAGTCCAGCGACTTAAAACAACCAATTCCGTTATTTCAGGATCCTCTGGTAATAATCGATGCATTAATTGAAAATTCAAAAATCCATCTACCGCTTCCATACTTTCTTTAGTATGACCAGCGGTAAACTGTTTAATGATTTTTTGTGAATGAGCCGTCTCAGTTTTAATCGTATTCGTTACAATATACATAGCTTTTCCTCCATTAGTCTTTTATAGTTGTTTCAATAAAATAATCTTCTATGATTTGTCCCTGGTCAAAGTGAAGAACTCGCTGACATGTTTGACTGAGAAATTCTTTGTCATGTGTAATCACTAGTACCAATATTCCTTCTTGATGCAGCCAACGAATCGTATTACTGACTTCCTCCATATGCACTAAGTCTAAACCGCTTGTCGGTTCATCAAAAATAATCACGTTTTTGCCTGATAATAAGGCACTAGCAATAGCAACACGTTGTTTTTCTCCTCCTGATAAGGTCTGCGGATGACGTAATAACAAGGATTCTAAATTCAACATCTGGACAACTCTATCAAACTCAGCAGTATTTTTTGCATTTAAACTGATTTCTTTTTCTACTGTTTCAAAAAACAATTGCAAATTAACATCTTGCATCACCACAAAACTCTCTTTGATCAACTCTTTTGGTCGCAATGCAAGCTGATTCAACCGAATTATTCCTTGATTAGGTTTGAGCAGTCCTGATATCAGTTTTGAAAAAGTTGATTTTCCAGCTCCGTTACAACCAATTATACCTGTAATATGCGAACTAGTTAAAGTGAGTGTAGGAATGTTCAGAACGGAAGGCTGCTTGCGGTAATGAAAATCAAGTTCCTCACATGTTAATACTATTTCCCCATGAGATTCAGTTGCTTGAATACTCTTCTTAAAATAAGTTTGTTCAAGGGATCTTAGTCCCATTTTTTTAATGTTTAAGGAGGATTTTTCTTTCATTTCATGACTTGTATAGTTTTCAATGATTCGACCTTGATCCATAATTAAATAGCGATCAGCAAGGTCCGTCAAATAATATAAACGATGTTCAGAAACTATGATTGTCATCCCTTGATTTTTTAATACTTGTAAATAGGTTTTCAACTGGTTGATTGTCGCTTCATCTAGATTACTTGAAGGTTCATCTAATAAAAATAATCGATGTTTCAACATACTGGCAGAAGCAAATGCAATCAATTGTTTTTGGCCTCCTGATAAATGAAACATACTGCGTTCTAAAAATTCCTCTAGTGAAAACAACCTAGTTATTTCATTGATTCGATCAATCATCTCTTGTTGCGCTACGCCATAATTTTCCATCGCGAAAGCTAACTCAGAATACACATCACTCGTAAAAAACTGAGTTTTCGGATTTTGAAATACAACCCCTATATCACGAACATATTCATTAAAATCTTTTTCTAGCAGTTCTTGGTTCAATACACTCCCCGTTCCAGCCAATTCACCCGTATACAATTCTGGTATCAACCCATTCAAAATTCTTAATAATGTTGATTTTCCACAACCGCTTTTACCACATAATACGATAAACTCTCCCTCATTGACTTTTAAATCTACTTGTCGGATGATTTTTTCCTGATCTTCATAAGAAAAAGTTACATCTTTTAAATCAATCATTAAATCAACCTCCCAAAGATTCCACAAAGAACTAATAACCCAATCAATAAATAATCTTGAACTTTTAATCGTATTTCATAGATACTTGTATGCGATGTCGGATTTGCTAGACCACGAACTAATGCTGCTGACGATAGATCTAACGATGTGTTTTCTGCTGACATTAAAATCGGCACAATAATATACTCCATCGTCTGAAAAGGATGTAAGAACAAATCAACGGTAGAAACTGCAATACCTCGATATTTCATTGCATTACGGATGCTTCTAAAATCTTGAAACAATGTAGGGAAAAACCGAAACAAGACTGTTAACGGAATGATCAAGCCAAATGGTACATGACATTTCTTTAACGCCGCAATCCACTCACTTATTTTTGTTCGATTCATTGCAAAAGCCGCTGCCATGATCGTTGGCAGCATCCGTCGATTGCCTACGAATAAAAAATCAAAAAAAGCAGCAAGAGAGTTATCGATATAAGGAAATAATAGATAGTCGCCTAAAATTAGCAACCAAAATATACCATAAAAAATCGTGCCTTTTTTAAAACTACCATTTAAGATGAATAGTAAGTAAAGTAGTGTCACAAACAAGATTTCCGCTTTGAATGGCAAAGGGAACATCAACAAAAAACTAGCAAATAAAATCGTACAAAGCTTACTTCTGGGATCAAAGGTTACGTATGTTTTTTCCATATTGTTTTCCTTTAGCTTTATCAAAATGTTTCGCATAAATCTTTTGACCGATCAGAATACCTAAAATACTACATATAATAACCGCTGCCACACAGACATAAAAAGTTGTTGTAGTGATCGGTGCAAAAACTTTATCGATGTAAACAGCATCCTTCCCACGAGCAATTAGTGAGTCAACATAAGCATTTTTCATAAACCATAATGGCAATACTGGTCCCATCAAACCAAAACTAAATACAGTATAACTGACCATTGTGCGTACTTTTTCAGATAGTTTTGTTTGATATTGAATCCAATCAGCTGCTACTGCACACAGAATATTGGGTAAAAAGGATAAAGGAAAATGTCCTGAGACTAAGAAAAACAAGCCCATTACACTCCCCATAATCGTGATAGCGCCAAAACGAGGAATCCGATGGATAACTAACAAATAGACAATTCCTGCAAAAAGTGCTGTAGCACTTGGTATTAAAACTGAATTAAAGGCTGGAATCGTAAAGCGTAAAATAACCATAGCAATCGTCACAACTAAAAAATAAATAGCTGTATAGATTCCTATCGAAATAAAATCTTGAATTTTTAACTTTTTCATTCTTGTACTGACCCTTCTTGTTTTATTGTGAATAAAAATAATAGCTGACCATAACTATCACTAGTGATTTTCAATTGATAACGTCCTAGTTTTTCAAACTGTTTGCTAGATAATCGTAGTTGATCTTCTAGCAACTCGTACTCTAATAAATAAGCGTTCTCTGCAGTCTTTTTTGTTTTAAATAATTCAAACAAGGCAGTTTGTTTCCTTAACTCTTTAATGACGCCTGGATCAATAGATAGGCAAATCATCTCATCCTGATTATATTCTACTTTAGATAATTGAGGTGAAAACGCCATTTGTTGTTTTAAATGAGAGTCAAACCGAACATCTTCAAACCCATCCGCCAGAATTTCAATGGTTATAGACTCGCCAGTTTCCCAATGGTCAAATAGTTGATATCTAGACTGATCTGTATTAGATAACAGACCAAATTCTAAATGATTCTCAGGTTTATGATAGAGATAATCTGGCCACAAAAGCGGTATTGTTTTACCATTCTTAGTAATCGTAAAACTGTAAACATATTTACCGTATGCTTCATGAAACTGATCATAGGTTTTTATGCCATATTCTGGTAAAAATTGAATCATCGCTGCATAACGATAACTGGCAAAAGAATACAGTTCATTTATATACTCTAACTTATTTTGAATAGTTTTAACATGTTTTTGCTGAGCAGCTTCCAATAATTCTCGAGCTCCATAAGTACCATCTAAAAATAGCCGTTTTCTTTTATATCTAACATCTGAAGATAATTCCTCTTCAGTTATAGGCGTCAATGATTGAACAGTTTCCAATTTTTTGTTAAACGCTGGATACTTATTCGGTTGACTCTTTCCTAAAATATAATCTTTGGCAGTTATATAAATTGGCACTCCATTCATATTATAGCTAGTTTTATCATTTAAAGTAACTTTTTCCTGATTTGTATGAGGAAATCTATCCACAATTTGTTGGAACTTCTTAGACAAGTGATAGTCTGTCTCCTGTAACTCAGGGCAATCAGCTTGATAAAATTCGAAGAATGTCAACTTCGTCTCACAGATAAAATAACGAGGCAATGTTTTATTCTCAATGTATGTATGATCATCCAGCATTACTTGACAGTCCGCTGTTTTCGAAGTGGTATAGTGAATTGAAAATGTATCTACTATAAGCTCATTCATTGAAACACTCCTTTCCTTATTGGGTTAGTATAGCACAAGAAAATGATAATGAGAATCATTATCAGTAAAAAATATTTTTTGTATTGCCCTTTATTTAATAACTGTCTTCATAAAAAATAGTTTGAACCAATCGTCATTAGTCCAAACTATTTTTTGATTCATTTCATTTTAATGTGTTGTTCCTGTATTCTCCTCAATATCTACCTCTGTTGTAACCGCCGCTTCGATTGCAAATGTTAATGAATCAGCAATCGATTGAATTGGCATAGACGGTGTCCCTACTGGGCGGTCAATTACTTGTGTCGGCTCAAATGGCACATGAATAAATCCACCCTTAACACCTGAAAATGTTCTGTCAATCATGTACAATAGACGATACATGATATCGTTACAGACAAATGTCCCTGCGGTATAGGAGATGTAAGCGGGTAAACCATGTTCTTGAACGTTTTTCATCATCGCTTTAATTGGCAATGAAGTAAAATAAGCTGTCTCTCCATCTTCTTCCAATTTTGTTCCAATTGGCTGATTTCCTTTATTATCTGGAATTCTCGCCTCAGCTAAATTGATCGCTACTCGTTCAAAGGAAACAGCGCTACGTCCCCCAGCTTGCCCAACACAAATAACGATATCAGGATTATGTTCTTTCATCGATGCTTCTAAAACTTTAGCACTCTCTTGAAAAACGGTTGGTATTTCTAATTTAATGATTTGGGCTCCTGCTACTTCATCTGGAATCAGTTTTACTGCTTCATACGCTGGATTCACCGAATCTCCACCAAATGGATCAAAACCTGTGATTAGAACTTTCATTACATATCTCCTCCTAAATTTACTAGCATAAGTGACTCATCAAGTTCCGCTTGACGAGTCTATAACGCTTGATGAATTATTATTTAAACAAAATCATATACACAACTTGAAAAACAAACATGAAGATCGCAATAAACCATTGATTTTTGATCACACCATATTTATCTTTCATCTCTAACATGGCAACTGGAACGATGTTGAAGTTCGCCGCCATCGGTGTCAGTAACGTACCACAATAACCACAAGTCAGTGCTAGCATACCGATCAAAGCTGGATTGGCACCATAGGCTAAGACGAATGGCGCTCCGATCCCAACTGTCATCACAGTGATTGCTGCAAAGGCATTTCCCATAATGATGGTAAATAGCATCATACCAAAGGCATAAATAATAATTCCAACCACTACATTCCCTTGTGGCACGATCGTTCCGACTGCAGAAGAAATCACCGTTCCAACACCAGCACTTGTGAATACAGCTCCTAATGAAGCTAAAAGCATAGGCAACATACTCAATGGCCCTACTGTTCCAAGCATATCTGCCGCATCATCCAAAAACGTCGTTGGTTTATTATTTTTAGAATAAAACATTAAAATCAGAATTGCTACTAAAACACCCGCACCAACACCAACCAACGCGCCCAATTTAGTAAATAAGGCAAAAATAATAGCAAATACCCCAATACTTAAAGCTGGAATAAAAATCTTCATACCTAATTTATCTGACATTTGTTGCATATACTCTTTAGAAGGCAACTTACTTTTTCCTTTACTGACTTTTTTCAAGATTGCTGGGATCGTCATTGAAAAAATCAAAACACCGCTGATCATTGATGGGATAAAGCGACCGCCAGCAATTACAATCCCTAAAGCACACCAAAAATAGCCCGTACCATAGCGATGAGGATTACTTTTATCTAGTAAATTCTTAATCCCCGTATAAACCAAAATCAAGCCCATTAAAATATATAACACTTCTAATAATTTCTCGCCAAGCAATATTTCAGAATTCATAAAATAACTCATACTCGGTCCACCTTCTTCTCACTATCGCCATAATATTTTTTCATCAAGCGACGATCTTTCGTATAAAAATAAATACTAGCAACCACTAAAGCTACCAATGCTACAGGAATTTCAACAGCAGCCAATTGGACTAACGTCACTTCATAACCTAATTCTTTTAATGTTGATTGAACTAAAAGACCGCCTGATCCGCCAATAAACAACACTTGCCCAAAAAACCAGCAAATATTTTCCATAGCCGAAGCCATTCCTTTTAGCTCTTCTTCATATTCTTTGTTTAATTTTAAATCTTGAGATTCAACTGCTCCGATCGACATTGGTAAAATAATGGGACGAACAAAACCAGCGACACCCCCAAAGCTAACGTTAAATGCCGCAAAAATCATCCGAAAAACCCCGTAAATATCAATGATCAAACCAGCTGAAACTTTTTTAAAACGGCGAATTAGCGATGCTGCTGATTCTTTTAAACCATTTCTTTCTAATGTTCCTGTAGCTAACATAATAATAATAAAAATAGCCATACCTCGATTATTTACGAAACTTGTACCTAAAATATCCAGCATTCCTTCTAACCCGAGTCCCCCGACTAAAGCTGTTACAACTAAGGAAACCATTACGATCAAAATCGAGTCTAATTTCATTGCAAAACCGACAATGACGATCAGTACGCCTAATAGGCTAAGAATATTTTCCACTGCTCACACTTCTTTCTTTATTTTTTTAGCAAAATCATATTTTGAAAATGGAGCGTATTGCGACATCCTTCGTAGCTCATTTTCGAAATCAATGACTTCTTTATTATACACAATATTTGTTTTATTTTTAATTTTTAACATACTATTCATTTTTCATAAAAATAATCCTCTATCTCATAAAAAAATTACCTCTGTGAGCGTATGAATCACAGAAGTAACTTTTTAAGATTTGATATATAAAATGAACAGCACCAGAGACGCCTACTATTCCTGCTACTTTGTTTTATTATTGATCAATAAACACCAACTTTTTCTTCAGCATTATCATAGATCTGCTGTTTCTTCACCTCATCTATTTTTTCCCAATTTTCCCCATACACATGCTCTAAGCGACCATAATCATCATATGACAAAATAAAGCGATGTTCATCCTTTTCATCATTGATAATTGTGTACAGTTTATCTTCTTCATCTTGGCTAATTTGCCATGTTCCTGATTCAAATTCTTCTGCTATTGGCATCGAACTATTTTTATCCAGCATTTTTTTCACGTTATCTGTCACATACTCTGGATTATCTTTCAGATTCTCATTGCGTTCATCTGACAATAAATAATAAACAACAAAAAACTTTTGTGACATCATCGGGCGAACTTGAATATCTGCCCATAATGCATCAAATTTATCTTTAGGTAGTACTTCCCAACTAGCGCCAAAAATATTCGCGATATTCTCTTCTTTATCTTCTTGAAGGATAATAAATGGCTCCTCTTCATCTAAAAGAGTCAGTGCCGTTACAGGTCCATAATTCGCAACATTATCTGGTGAAGAGTAAAAATCATATCTGTTGTCGATCTGTATTTCTGGCAGCTCAGCAATCGTTAACTGTTGTGCCATGTCTTTTGCTTGACCAACTAGGTTTGCTTCTATAAAGCTTGCTCGATCATCATCTTCTCGATCAACATAAAAATAATAGATAAATTGATCATAAAGATTTTCACTTTCTTTTAAATCTAATAGCTTATTCACAAGCTTAGAAGTTTGTGAATCATGTTCTCCGCTAAACAGATTTTGTCTATTGATCGTAGGGACATATGAATTTTTCTCACTATTTTTTGAAATTGCGCCACCTATTTTAACAATAGCAAAAATCAATACAAAAATCATCCAAACATATTGGCCGCCGCTTTTTTTCTTTTTAGAGGGAACACGTATTGGTTCGACCAGTTGCAGCATAGCTAATTCTTCTGGTCTAAACAATGAATGATTCTTTTTTCTGAGATCATCCCAGCATTCTTTAACACGTGAGTGTCGACGTAGAGTAAAATAGACATATCCCATCAACAAATCAACGATTGTTGGAGGTATATTTAGTTCACTTTTATCAAAAATCAATACATCATTAGCCGCCCCATTTTGTGTAGCCCACTCATAATAAGCACTAAAAAAATCACTAGCATTCGTTTCTTTTAATTCTCTTGCTTCACTAAGTCGTTTTTTTAATGTGATGACAGTCTGCCCTTTTTCCATTCTAAAATCATTCAGTAAAAGATAGGATATCTCTAAAATAACCACCTCAACGTCGCTTGTCGTTACGCTTCTACATAGGTCTAATCGCTCATACCAAGAATTTTGATTTGGAACACCACTATTTACTAATTGAAACAGCTCAAAACGATTGGTAAAATACTCGATCCTTTGTTCTTTCGGAATTTCTTGATAAATATCAAATGTAAAGGGTGGTACATGTTTGATTTCTGTCCATGTATAACAAAAATAATTGCCCGATTTAAAGTCGTTGGCTAATGAATCAAAATCAAAAAAACTGTCCAAATAATCAATAACTTTCCTCGAAAGTACACGATAATTCGCTAATAGAAATTCCTGCATCACTTCTGTAATCTCACTATGTTCATCGATCGTCCATTCTAATTCATTTAAAAATAGCGGCCTCCAAGATTCTATATCAGAAAAAAAGTCCATTTTTTCATAAATCGTTAATAGTTCTTGCTTAAACTGTTCGACCGCTTTTATTGGTTCTAATGCTTCTGTATAATTTTCATCAATAAGCTCAACTTCTTTTCCAATAAAGATATCTTGTTTTTCATCACTAGGATGATTCACGACATCTTCTTTTAGTTCAATCATTTGCTTCTCTGTGGTAAAATCACTATTCTCAACTGAAATGTTGCTGTCTTTGATCGGTCGATTACTTTCAATAATTGTTCCTGACAAAAAAATTGCCGAATCGAACGCTTCTTTTAATGTTTGAAATGCTAATGGCTCATCATCAACATTGATTGTTTTTAGTTTTGCAGCATATGCCTGCTTCACTTTCTTTTTGTCTGAAGTTGGTTCCAACTCCAAAATTTCCCAACAATTCATAACCCCAACTCTCTTTCTCACTTCTCTATAGTCATTTATTCTCCTCTTACTTATTATGGCAAAAATAAAGAGGAATAACAATACGTCAATATCTCAGAGTTCACTCCTAAATAAAATCAAAAGTTTGACTACCAAACTCTTTGAGTCTCCCATAACAGATGACGTGCAAAAAAAATCATGAACTGCTGCTTGGTATCTTCTATCTTTCTAGCCTTCTCCTCTCATAAACATAACGAATCCATACTTTACTTTATTGATTCTATCAATGAAAAACCTGTTAAAAAACTGTCAAACGACTTTATTATTTAGTATCGCTTGACAGTTTATCTTTATTTGATTTTAGTTAACGTAATTACTTGAGTCGCAATTTTTTCTAAAAAAGCTTGATCATGTTCTACTATCAACATTGTTGGTTTGACAGATAAAATCAATTTTTCTAGTTGTTCTTGATTAAAAACATCAAGATAATTCAATGGTTCGTCCCAAATATAAAGTTCCGCTGGTTGTGCTAAAGATTTTGCTAACTCAACTTTTTTGCGCTGTCCCATACTCATGTGCTCAATACGATTTTGAAAAACTTCTCTTTCCATCCCTAATTTATGCAAATTATTGAGAAACTCTTGATGGTTTAGTCCCTGCTCTTCAGCAAATTCTGGTAAAGTTCCTTGATTATCTTCATAATTTTGACGAACGTAGCTAATGTTTACTTGAGTTGGTCGCAGAATGTCTCCTTGGCTTTCTCCATCAAATTGATCAAGTAAAAACTGAATAATCGATGATTTTCCAGAACCATTTTGCCCTGCCAATGCAATACGTTGACCTTGGTTTAATTCAAAAGACACTTTTTGAAACAGGTCTTGCTCCTGATAACCTAACACCAAATTTTGAACCGTCAGTAACCGTCTGTGATGCCCAGGCTGATAGTTCATTGTCAAAGGATCGATATACTCAATATCTTTTAAAAGACTTTCTTTTTCTGATAGTTGTGTTTCCATACGATGTTCAATCGTCTTTGAACGTTTCATTGTACGAGCAGCTCTTGCGCCGATAGCACCAGTATCAAAAATTGCCCCGCTCCCTTTTTCAGAAGCTTTGCCATATTTATCTTGTTCCTTGGAACGTGACCATTCAGCTTTTTCAGCAGCTGTTTTTCTCAGTCGATTAACTTCTTTTTTTAATTTCTCATTTTGAGCGAATTCAAATTCATCTTTGATTTTCTTTTGCTCTTCATAGACAGAAAAATTCCCTTGATAGAGCTCTAATTGGCTTTTTTCGATTGATAATACATGATCGACAACCTCATCCACAAAGGAACGATCATGGCTAACGACGATAAACCCTTGGCGCTTTTTTTTCAAATAATCGGCAACTTGTTTTCGACCTACAATATCCAAATGATTGGTTGGTTCATCGATCAAGGGAAAATGATGACCATCAATAAACAGCAAAGCCAATAAAACTTTGGTTTGTTCGCCACCAGAAAGGGTCTCATAATCACGCCATAAAATTTCTGGATCAACTTGTAGAAGATTTAGCTCACGCTCAATTTCCCATTGTTCAAAATCACTGATTTCTTGAAGCACATAATACGTTAATTGTTGTTTATTTTTAATTGGTTGCGGGAAATACAGAAAATCTAATTGATGATTGATTTGACCACTATACGGCAGTTGATTCTGTAAAATTTTTAGTAATGTTGTTTTGCCACGGCCGTTTCTTCCTATCAAGCCTAATTTCCACTGGGTATCAAAGTTTAAATTTGCTTGATCAAAAAGTAATGTTCCTTGGGTATCATAGCCGAATGTTATATTTTTTAGTTCAATTTTTGACATAGTCTCACCTCATTAAGAAAAGCGGAAGGAAATCATTCTTCCCTTCTGTTCTTTTCAGAATCGGCAACGCGTTTACGAGTACACAAAAAGACCCATACGCTGAAAAATTAATGCCAATTCTGAAAATCTGCACACTGCTCCCTTGAGATTTCTCAAGTTACAGTCTGAATGCAGCTTCAACAAATTGACTTAATTTTTCAACGCACGGATCCCTCACTTCGTTTTTTATTGCATTCAATATATCATGCTTATTTTGTTTTTGTCAATAAGCTTTACTTTTAAAGCTGGTAAAGTTGGCTAAATAACGTACAATATACTTCATATGAACAAACTTTTTCACATTTAACCATTCACCGTCATGATTTTTGGAAAAAAACTTTCAACTTCTCGAATAGTCCCCTTTTACGTTCCATTATCCTTTATACTTGAGTAGTCAACAGATTCTTGCATTTCTTGGTTTGATCAAGAATAACTCATTAATCTGAGCCGCTGTACTTTAAGGCAAAGGAGAATTTATTATGAAAATCGAACACGTTGGTTTATGGGTTAAAGATTTAGAAAACATGCGTGCATTTTATGAAACTTATTTCAATGCTACGTCCTCTGAGCTTTACCACAATCCTAAAACAAGTTTCCACTCTTATTTTTTAACTTTCTCTGATGGAGCTAGGCTTGAAATCATGCAACGAGATGATATTACTACTCGAACTATGGGAAAAGAAATTTTAGGTTTTGCTCATTTAGCAATCTCTTTAGGCAGTAAAGAAACTGTTGATAACCTCACCACCATCTTGGTTATGGAAGGATACGAATTAATAAGTCCTTGCCGTACAACAGGCGATGGTTATTATGAATCTGTGGTCGCTGATCCAGAGGGAAATCGCTTAGAATTAACTATTTAAAATGGAGGCAATAAGATGAATGTAAAAGCAATTGTTTTAGATATCGATGGAACACTTTTAAATGATGAAAAAAAATTGACCATTGCCACAAAAGAAGCCTTGATCGAAGCTCAAAAAAATGGCATCAAAGTCATTCTTGCTTCTGGCAGACCAACTCCAGGTATGTTGAAACATGTCGATGAATTAGAAATGGCAAAATATAACGGAATGATCGTCTCTTACAACGGAGCTCATGTACTGGATGTCAGCACTCAAGAAGAGCTATTCAGTCAGCCACTTTCTATTGAACATAGTAAAAATATATTGGAACATCTTAAACAGTTTGATGTGAAGCCGATGATCGCTAAAGATGATTATATGTATGTCAATAACGTTTTTGACGGTATTCTAGATCTAGAATTTGCAAATGGATCATTTAATATTATCGAATATGAAGCTCGCGGCGGAAACTTCCAATTGTGCGAAAAAAAAGATTTAGCAGAATTCGTTGATTTTCCATTGCATAAAATTCTTATTGCCGCTCAACCTGAGTACTTACAAGAAAATTGGCAAAAAATTCTTGCTCCTTTTGAACAATCTGTCAGCGGTGTTTTCTCCGCCCCAATGTATTTTGAATTTACAGATAAAGGAATCGATAAAGCAAATGCCTTGGCGCAAACGTTGCAACCATTAGGAATCGATAAAGAACATATTGTATCATTTGGCGATGGTCATAACGACCTATCTTTGATTCAATACGCTGGAATGGGGATCGCCATGGGCAATGCCGTTGATGAGTTAAAAAGTGCAGCTGATAAAATCACGTTGTCCAATAACGAAGATGGAATCGCTAAAGCATTAGCCGAATTACTATAAATTAAAGAAATAGATCAGGATTGATTTACGCCTGATCTATTTCTTTTAAGTTATACACACTTACAATAATCAGGTATAATTCATTTAGACTAACCGAACTGAAAGGTGTTTTATAGAATGAATTTAATCCTTAAATTGAAAAATTTAGACAAACTTACCACAAGTGAAACAGCTCTTGTCAATTATATACTTGATTTTCCAGAAAAAGTGATTCATTTCTCGCCGAAAGAACTGGCAGAGCATTCTTTTGTATCTATTTCAACGATATACCGTTTGATCAACAAGCTGGATCTTGATGGATTGAATGATCTTAAACTAGCCTTAGTCAATTATTTAAACGAACATACTACAGAACAAATCATTGATGTTGATTACCCGATTTCTGCAGAAGATAATCATTATGCAATGACAAAAAAATTAAAGGCCGTCTATGAACAAACGTTACAATCAACGATCGATGCAAATACGGTTGAAATGATGGCTCTTGCTAGCAGCCTTCTTGAGAAGTCAGATTTTATCGATATCTATGCCTCTTCTGCGAATATTTATTTTGCACAGAATTTTCAATTTCAAATGCAAGAAGTTGGAAAAAGGATCAATGTTCCTATCGACGATTACATGCAAAACTTAGCAGCCGCAAACAGCACGTCTGATCACCTCTCTATTGTGGTTTCTTACGGTGGTCGTGGCTCTAGTGTTAAAAAAATTTTGAAGACTTTAACAAATAATAAGAGTAAAATTTTGTTGATTACATCAAAGAACAATCCGCTTCTTACTGAAAAAGTAGATGGTATTCTGCTATTTTCTTCGTTAGAAAATCACTACAATAAAATTTCTTCCTTTTCAACACGGACATCTTTGATGTATCTCTTTGATCGATTATATCTTAGTTTTTTTAATCAGGATTATGAAAAAAATTTAGCGTATAAATTAGAAAACTATCAAAAGATGAATCCGGATTTGATTTAAGTACATCGAAAAAAGACAACTCCTCTCAAAAGGTAGCTGTCTTTTTTCATTTTACTAGTCTAAGAAAGAAGTTCTATAAAAATATTGAGCACTTTTGATCCACCTAATAGGTTAAATAGGAAGAAAACAACGTTTAAAGATAGATACAAAACAAAAAGAGTCAAACCAAAGCGACCAATAACATCACTTCTATGCCATAAACTTTCTGCAAACGAAAAGCTAATCAACAATGCTGATAGAAACACTAACCCTATCACAAACATATATGAATATTCACCTGGCATAAAAGACAGCAAAACCGCAAATAAGCTAATATAAACCGTCAAACTAGCTGGACTAAAAAGAGCGTCGAATGCCTCTGTAAAAACTATTTTCGTCTGAAATAATTTGTTTACCATGAAAAAATATACTAAAACAAAAATGAAATAATAAATCCCCATCATCAGTAAACTTTCTATAAACAATGACAATGGTGTTTCATCCGTATGTCCACTTATGCTTAAAATACTTCGACTGACGGCTAAACTATTCAAAACAATCAATAACAGAAAATTAACAACTCCGAACATCGGGATGCTTTGTTTATTCTTTCCTCTGATTTGAGTATTTAGCCAACTAAAATAATTTTTACTTTCTTTGGTTAGTTGCTGAACAGTTTGATTATTTTTCAGTTGTTCATTCAAATTTGATTGAAGTTGCACTCCTTTTTCTAGAACTGATTCTACTGTCATTGCCTCTGTTGTTACTTGAATTTGATTTTTACCACATGCTGGACAGAATTTTGCCTCATTCTTTATTTCTTTGCCACACTGAATACAATATTTCATCTTTACACCTCTACCAATTTATTAACCCCACGTCATTTTTCATTTTTAATACTCGATAAACCGATTGATTCAATGCCTCCTCTGTATACTCGCCTCGCTCAATTCCTTGTAGAACATATGGAATCTGTTCTTGGAAGGAGGAAGATAAAATCATATCATTGCCTGCTTTTAATGCTGCAAGTCCTGCTTCTTCTTGAGAAATAAAATCGGCAAGTCCTGCCATATCCATATCATCCGTCATAATCACATTTTGGAACCCTAATTCGTTTCGTAAAATGTCATGGACTGGTCGAGAAATCGAAGCCGGCATTGCTCCGTCAATACTCGTAATAATGTTGTGCGAAACTAAAATACTATCTGCCCCTGCTGCAATTCCCGCTTTAAACGGTAAAAAATCATTACTTCTTAACTCATCTAAACTACGAGTATCATAAACGATTTCCACATGGGAATCACGGTTATTTCCATAGCCTGGGAAATGTTTCAATGTTGACGTAATTTTTTGTTTTTTCAATTCCTCTACGCTGATTTTCACATATTCACTTGTTTGCTTTGCGTCAAGTCCTAATGTTCGATCATAGATAAACGCCTGCGGATCTGTTGCAACATCTGCATCTGGAAATAATCCACTTTGAATCCCATATGAATGTAGAATTTCAGCTTTCTTTTGAATATCTGAACGAATCCCAGTCCAACCCGATTCTTGATAGATTTCTTGTGGCGACTTGAATACCTCTGGCACTAAATCTGTCCCTCTACTCAAACGTGAAACAGTACCACCTTCTTCATCTGAAGCGATAAATAAAGGAATTTTACTTGTAGATTGATAGTCTTTTATTTTTTTCTTCAGTGAATTTGGTGTTTCCGTCTCGACATCACGACCGAATAACAGATAACCGCCTAAATGATACTCTTGAATATTTTCTAGTTGTTCCTCAGCTGGCACTCGAGCCAAAAATAATTGTCCAACTTTTTCTTCCACACTCATTGAAGCAATCATTTCATTGATTACTTTTTCTTGATTCTTTACTGGATTTTCTCCATTTTCTTTTGGTGAACTTGATATCGTATTTACCGTTCTTGTACTTGATGTCGCTGTACTTTCCTGTTGTATTGTTTCTTTTTGACCAAACAACAAAATCACCGCTAAACTAATACCAAAAATCACTAGTAAAATAAGAATTGCACTGATAATCATCTTTTTTGTATTAATGGTGTTTCCTCCTTAAAAGGCTGGGCAACGTTATGAAGTGAGATAATTAAACATGGAAAAAGTCCAATTGGCTTTTTATTCGATTCCTCCATTATCCACTACTTCAAAATTCTCTTTGCCGCCTAAGCTTTGAATAGTGAACTTCTTTTCTTCTTCATTATAAACAAGTGTTGCCTTTTGATAACGGAAAATTTGTGTTACATCTTTTTGTTTGTAGTCTTTATAAATTGTTTTGTATTTGATCAAGTAACGAACATCATAAGTATTTTTACCTATCATTTTAACCGATTCTACTGTGGGAGAACCATTTACTGAACTTTTGATTTTGCTATCTCGAACAGATTGAATGAACGTATCAAAATCTTGATACTCTGCGTTGTCTTTCCCTTCTTTAAAATAACTTGAAAATTTTTGTTTTGTAGTTTCATCATACGTTGCATACGTTCCTGTGAAGTTGGAGACATCTGAATAAAAACCGTTTAAAAAAAATTCAACATCTGATTTTTCTTGTATACCGGAAAAATCAGAATTAACAATCGAAAATTTGGAATCGTAACGACTTGCTTCAAAAGAAGAATCATCAATTACTTGCTGTTTTGTCATGATAACACTTTTATCTTCTAATGTCTTTTTCAGTTGAACGGTCATTCCTTGTTGCCATATCTTGTCTTTTACTTCATATTCTCCAGCAGATAATACGCCGACTTTTTTATCATTGAGAAAAACTTCAGCGTCAGAAATGTTCGAGCGCAACTTAAATGAAATTTTACGGAAGTCTAAACTTACTTCACTCATTTGATCTGTTCCAGAATTTTGAGATTGTACTAAATCAACGGTTGTTTCGCTTTTTTCCCCTGCTAACTCACCTTTGATCGTATATTCAGCGGGGGTCAACGGTCCCCAAACAGTTTGAAACTGCTGTTTATCGGTTGTTTCCTTTTCTTGATTATCCAAAAATAGTATCATGCCTTTTTGATTAGCTGTGATTGTGATATAGCTAGGCTTTAACTCCCAAAGGTACTCATCAAACATCAGAAATTTTTTCCCTTTTTTTGTTAATGTTAATGCTCTTGTTTGATTCGTGTTATCGCTTAGCTGAGTAATCAGTGTGGAAAAGGCTGCTTTATGCTCGTTACGCCCATAATAATCGAAATACTTTTTTAGTTCTTCTTTGGTTATATTATAATTGGGATCGGCTGAAACCGTCAATTTTTCCATCTGACTTATATCTTTGTTCTTAACGACGGCTACCATTCGTTTTAGTTGATTTTCTTGACTGTAATAATTTTTCGCGGCAAAGTACGAGCCAAAAATGATACATAGAAAAACTATAGCTAGACTGAGTAAAATTTTTTGTTTTTTGTTCATGGGTGTTTTGACATTACTAGTCTGACTATTCTCAGCTTTGGTTTTACTTTCTTGTGATATGGCTTTCCCACAAGTTGGACAGAATCGATCCTCTTCCCCTAATTGTGCCCCGCAGGAACAGCTATTTTGGTCAACTGTTTTAGGATTGACTTCTGTTTCTAGTGTATCGTTCTGAGCAATTTCCAGTTGCTCACCGCAATTTTCACAAAATAGTGCTGCTTCTTCATTTTCATGATGACATGATTTACAACTCTTCATTCTTTCTCTCCTATTTTTTTATTCATTTTTATCTCCTCTCTTATCATTCTATTTTATACACAAAAAGTCAACTATTTTTGCGATTAAACTATATATAAATTAAAAAATATTGCTAAAATGAGCTTGTCTACTCTGATTTAAATATCAGATCAAATTTAATTCTTTATTTTTGACAAAAAAATGACCACATGAGATGCTTTAAACGTAATCAACAAAATAAAGAGAGAAGGTTGGATTTTTATGTCAACAATGGTATTTGTGAATTTTCCAGTCAGTGATGTGAAACGTTCTACAGAGTTTTATGAAAAATTAGGGTTTAAAAAGAATGAAGAATTTTCTAATGAAGAAACAAGCTCAATGGTTTGGGACGATAATTTCTGGATTATGTTATTGAATCATGATTTCTACAGTAAATTTATCAAAGACAAAAAAATTGCGGATGCAAAATCTACTAGCGGTGTTTTGGTGGCTTTCAGTCTAGAAAGTGCTGATGCTGTGAAGAAATTTGCTGAAACAGCTAAAGCAAATGGCGGCGATTTTTATAAAGTTGATATGGGAATTCCAGAAGATATGATGTTTGGACTTGAAGTGCAAGATCCAGATGGAAATTCTTTGGAACCGACTTGGATGAAGATGTAAATTAAATATTGTTAGTTTAAAAAACCATCGGCTAAACTTGTCGATGGTCTTTTTTTGTAACAAAACGATTTAGTTTTGTTATGACTTATGCTTTTTTACAGTATTTCGTTTCTAAAATGTTTGTGCTATTCAATAGGACATGATATCCAAGCAAAAACTGCAGAAAATCTCTATTCAGGGAAAAATAAAGTTGCTCATCTTACTTTTAGGTATGATCAAACAGATGAGTTACTTGGAAAATCGCAAATTATGTTTAAAATCGATTTACTTTGATTGATAAAGATTCGAATTAATTGAATTATGGTTATAAACGTAAAAAGATCGGAGAAATCTCCAATCTTTTTTTGTTTGTCTTTCTCATTCAGCTAAAACTCTTCATTTTTCAACTTTTCTAGTTCGAGTTCTTTTTCTTCCACCAATCTTTTCTGCAATTCCTTATCATAATTTCTCGCAACTGGTATCATAAAATTGATCACGCCGCAGACAATCGCACCAACTCCTGCTATCACAAACATCTTTTCAACACCGATTTTATCCGCTAAAGGTCCTGCAAAAAGTAAGCCTACAGGTCCTGTAATACTTAGCAATGAATTCAACACGCCTAATACACGTCCAAGTACATTCGGCTCATAGCTTTGCTGGATCATCGCCATCAATAAGGTATTAAAATAGGGAGTTGCAAAACCTGCAATCGCATTTAAGAGGACAAAATAGAGAAAGCCTTTACTCGTTGCTGGTAATAATCCGCTCAAGCCAATCGTTACACCAATCACAGCATAAGCAAAAAAGATCAAGTTCATCCGATTTTTCCAATTTCCAAAAATCCCGATAACAGCCCCACCAATCAGCATTCCTACTGAATAGATCACTTCTACCAAACCAGCTTGCCCCACAGTTCCATTAAAATAATTCATTGTCATCAAAGGATACAAACTTGCAGCTGGCATAAATAATAACATAAAAATCGCTCCAACGATCGTGATATACCAAAGACCTTTATTTTCAAATAATTTTTTAAACCCAAATTTAGTATCTTCGAAAAGGTGGATAGCCTCCCCTTCTGAAGCGATTTTTGGAATCATGACAAACATCAATAAACCAACCCCAAAGACAGCACCAAGAACATCAAGCAAAATCAGGAAATTCATTGGAATCATTGAATACAATACTGCACCTAATGCTGGCGCAATGATAAAGTTCGCCGATTGCACCATGCTGAATTGTCCATTGACCTTCGTCAACTCATCTTCTGGCACCATCGTAGGTAATATCGATTGGATCGTCGGCATTTGAAACGTTTGGGCAATCGAACGAACTAATAACGAGACAAAGACGAGCCACAGAGGAAAATCTGCAGAAATCGTTCCAACGATTGATAAGATCAGTGCAAAAATCGCAACAACAATATCCGTCACGATCAGTAACAACTTTTTATTCCAACGGTCAATCAACGGTCCTGCAAATGGGCTTAATAATACCATCGGCAACATCCCTAAAAGCATCGCAAAACTCAAAATAGTGGCAGAACCAGTTGTCTTTGTCAAATACCAGATAATGGAATATTGTACCGCCATGCTTGTGATGCCTGATAAAAACTGTCCTGTTAAAAACAAGTAAAAGTTTTTTTTCCATTTCGTAGGCCCAAATAAAGTTGGATTTTTAGACATATAAACACTCCTCGAATGATTTATTATTATTTACGTTAAAGTTATAATAATCTCTCCTAATTTTGAGGTGTTTGTCCAAAATTAGAACAGCCTAGCCTTTTTTAAACGGATCGAATGGATAGTTGCCTTTATTATGTAGATCATTTGATTCTTTCCTATCTTTGTCAGTTTTCTATAGGTTGATTTTACCTGACGTGTTCTTTTCAAACAAGTATTTGATTTTGCTCTTTGTACTAATCACTAGACTATACCAAAAGGTTTTGAACTATAACTTTTCCAGTTATAATTCAAAACCTTAAAGTTCTAGTATATGATTTTATTGCGCTCTTCCAACCAACAATGAGTCTTTTTTTCCTTCATAATAAAACACCTTTTCCATTCTTTAAATGATACTTCACTTTATTTTTAATCCTAAAGAGGCTTACTTGATTTCAAGAATCATCTATTTTTATGCTCATTTATTTTTTGCAAGAATGCTACTAGCTGAAAAACGGTTTGTCGTTCTTCTTTATGGTCTTGCTGATCCTTTCAACTTAACCTTTAAAACAGCCCATTCGATTTCGGTAAATTTCATAAAATTATTTAATTGGCTTCATGACTGTCACGGATTCTTCTTTAAACTCTTTTCGATCTTCCGATTTTTCAAGAGAATTAGACACTGGCCATAAGATAATATTTTCCCCATCCCAGTACATACTTTGACCAACAGTATATCCACCATAATTTACTAAAATATGATTTCCGTTCACTTCATACGTTGTCGTTAGCCATCTGTCCTCGCCATCAAGTTTCTCCTTTCGCAGAAATCCGTCAAAAGTAACCGTGCTATTTAAGCCGTCATTTCCTTTAATAATGGAGGTCCATGACGAATAGGCTGTCAAATCTGGATCAATTGCAGGTTTCAATTTTTTGATTGTTTCTTCTGTATACGGAAAAATTTCTTCGTTATGAGGCTCTAAGATCATTCGTTTAAGGTCAGATGATTTCGGTTCTAGAATCAAGTTTGCGCCTTCCATTTTGACTTGATATAATTGGACATCTGCTACTAATTCATCTTTATCGTTAAATACACTAGAAAAAATAGTTAGTTGATCCCCTTCAAGGGTATATTTAGGTTCCATAAATGTAAAATGCTTGATGATCATACGAACTTCACCTTCATTAAACTGATAATAATTCTCTTCACTTTGAACTTTCCAATACTTCGTTGACTGTAGCAATTTTGCTGAAATAGTTTTGGCTGGTTCAATTGCAGTTGAAATTTCAGAAGCTGGTTTGTTCGGTTTTTCGGTTTTCGGCCACATCAAGGTACCAATAAAAAACAAACATATCATGACTAAACTAGATAAAATAATTTCCCCCCATTTGTATTTAGACATGAGGTATCGACCTTGGCCTCGTTCTGAATTTCCACTAAGTGCTGCGAGTGATTCTTCTTCTGGTACTTCGATTTGGTTCATCGCTTTTTGTAAAATTTTTTTCTCATTTTCAGACATAATAATCCTCCCCTAATACTTTCCTAAGTGCTTCACGTCCTCGTTTCAAATTCGTTTTGACTGTTCCTTCTGGCATCGTTAATAGTTCACTGATTTCTTTCACAGAAAAACCTTGGTAATAAAATAATTGTAAAATCAAACGGTATTTATCCTCTAAATTCATGACCGACTCTAATACATCGATTGCTTGATTTTCATTTTTTTCTAAATCAGCTTCCTCTTCAAATTCTGGGCTATTTTGTAACTCACGGATTTGAATTTTTTGTTTGATTACTTTGCTCGCTTGTCTTGCCATGATCGTACAAAACCACGTCAAAAAGTAGCTAGGCTCTTTTAACGTATGAATCGAGCTCATCGATTGAATGGTTGCTTCTTGCATGATGTCTAGCGCGTCTTCTTTGTTGCCAATGTAGATATAGGCCATTTTATAAATGTACTCGTGGTTTTTACGTAAAATTTTCCCTAACGCTTTTGTATCTCCTTTGATTGCTTTTTTGATCAGTAAAAGTTCTGAATAAGTAAACTTCCCCATTTTCTCACCTCTTCACCCTAATAGTGTAAAAAAACTCCTAGTAGGTTTCAATTAATTTTTTTATACATAAAAAAAGAGCTAAACCTTTATTCGGCTTTAGCTCAGATCATTAATTTATTTCAAATGCCCACTATTTTATTCAGTTTCATTATTGTGCTGACTAATTTGTGCCTTTTTGGTCGGAAGAAACAGTTTAGGATTGATTTTAAGTAATAATAACAGCACAACTGACGTTGCGATTGCCGTAGCCACACCACTTAGTCCATTCATTACAAATGAAAATAACCAAGGATTCATGCCCCACAGCGCAAAGCTTCCCCAGAAAATGACTCCTGCGATAAAGTGCCAAAAATAGCGCATAAGTGTTCCGAAAAAAGAAGCATAAAGAATAATTCGACTACTCTTCCCATACTCTTTATTGCCAATTGCTTCTTGCAACTTCCCACTATATACTCCTGCAAAACCGGCAAACCCAAACGCCAAAATATACTCAATAATCACTTGGACAGGCATCAAATAATACACCTGAGCCGTTGGAAAATGCAACAAGCCCCAAATAAAGGCAGAAAAGAATCCTGCTTTGGCTCCTCTTCGTAAAGCAAAAAGAGTGATCGGAATCATCCCTAATGAGATTGAAAAACTACTCCCAATATTCGTTGGAACAAAAGATAAGACCATCGCAATCGCTGCAACGATCGTTCCTTCGATCCATACTTGTAACTCCTGTTTTCTTTGCATAAAAAAATCCTCCCTCTAGAACGACCGATTCACAAAGGAGGAGTAAAAGTTGCTATTTACTCCATCACAATTCCTACGCTCGTACTAACGAACAGGTTCAAGGGTTTAGAGTGGTTACTCATTCTCAGCCAAGGCTCCCCTTTGTGATGGGTTCTATTTAATTTTTAGTGGTTGTTTGTATAACAACATCAAAATCGTAACATGCTCTTCATTAAAAGTAAAGGAATTAAACATCTTCTTTACTACTGAAGTAGTTTTTTCAATAAAATAGCCGAATATTAAACTTGATTCATTCTCTCTTTGATTTTAAGGTAGAATAAGGGATAGAGGGAGGAGTAATATGAAAATGAAATTGAAACAAGTTTTTTCTATTTTGGTGATGTTGGTCGTTGGAGGAGTAAGCGGTTATTTTGCGGGGTATTTATTAGCAGATAATACGTTGTCTGGATTTGATATAGTGGTCTTTTTCTTCGCAATAGGTATTTCATTTGTTCTCCATGTTATCATCCATGAAGCTGGACATGGGATTTTTGGACAATTAACTGGATATAAAATGGTAAGTTATCGGATTTTTTCTTTTATGTGGGTCTGGCAACAGGATGGGACGATCGTCTTTCGTCGCTTGAAAGTTCCAGGAACTTTAGGACAATGTTTGATGGCACCTCCGCCTTATCAAAAAGGACGCTTTCCATTTCGTTTATACTTATTAGGTGGTGTTTTAGCAAATATAGTGACCAGTAGCATTATTGGGATTTTATTGGTACCTCATTCTATGATTGCTGCAGTTTTTGTTCTTACAGGTATTTTCATAGCTGTTACAAATGTTTTTCCGATGGGCTTTAATGATGGAATGAGTCTAAAAATTGCTTCTTCTAGTGAGGAACAGCAATTTTTGTTATATGTACAATTTGAAGTGAATTATCAGCTGAATCAAGGTTTGACTTACATGCAACTTCCTGATAGCTATTTTGATTTGATGCCAACAGAACCTAAGCAAACCTATTTCAACGAGTATCAGCAATTTTTACAAATCGCTCGATTGGCAGAAGCCTTCGATTGGACTGGTTTAAATAACATATTAGAATCACTATGGAGTCAATTAGATAACTTGATTGAGATCTACCAAATAGAAGTGAAAAAAGAGTTGATTTTCTCTTTATCCATCACTCACCCTGATGATCCTCGAATCACTCAATTATGGACGGATAAAAAAGTAAAAATGAGTTTGAAGCAACCTTTAATGGGGAATAAACGAATAGAAGCAGCTTATTATTATTTTGTTAAACATGACCCTCAGTCTGCTTTAGATTGTTTAAAAGCTGGAAAAAAATTAGTTAATAAAGCACCGAATGCTGGTGATGCTAAGGTAGAGATGAAGCTGAATGATTGGCTCTATGAGAAGTTTTACTGCAACGATCATACTTAATTTTATAAAAAAAGTGATTAGATCGATTTAAAAAAATCAATCTAGTCACTTTTTACATTTTAGCTCCAATTATATTAGTACTTCCCTTTTATCACGAAAAAAGAGCCGCGGATTGTCCCCGCCAGTTTTGACTTTTGTCGTGCAAATTTAAACTTGCCTTCAAATTCTACTGGAATATCCATTCCATCAGATAACTTAAACCCAACAGCACGTTTCCCACCTTCTTCAATTGTATACATCACATTAACAACTAAACCATTTTCATAAAAAACGTAAGCCATCTTGATACCATCTACTTCAAAACTTGAAACCTCTAACGCTTTATAAGGAAATGTCATCTGACGTTCTGCTAACACTTTTTCGATCCATGCTAAGGTTTCAGGAGCATCACTTACCGGTACAGTTACGAATTCATGTTTGTATTTGTTCCAATAGTAACGAGCTTCATTTGCACGTAAACCTGCCAATGCATCTGCCACTGGAGATGTTTCAAAACCAACTGTTGAGACATTTTTAAAATCTACTTTATAAGACATATTGGCTCCTCTTTTCTTTTTATATGAACATTATATGCAATGTATAAGTGATTGACAAATATTAAAACTGAGTGTATTTTTTCCCGTTTGTGACTTTTATCTGAATAGAATTAATAAAAAAGTTGTAAATTTGTCGATCATTTACTATAGTTAGATTAGCTCGTTTGTGCTAAAATGAACAATCGCTTTAAATCTTAAAATTTTTAGGAGGGTAAACATTGAAAATCCTTTATATATCAATATCAGGTAATACCCGCTCTTTTGTAAAACGTCTTGTTTCATATGCTGCTACTGAGCATAACACTCAAATCGAAGTAAAAGAAATTCAAGAGAATTCGACTCTTGAAAAAGAAACAACATCTTTTTTCACTTTCGTGCCAACTTACTTAGATGGAGGAAATGGAGTTGATAATGGTGATACAGAAATTCTTACGGAAACGATGAGAGAATATCTAGAGTATCAGGAAAATTTCCGTTATTGTTTAGGTGTAGTCGGCAGTGGAAATAAAAATTTTAACCACCAATATTGTTTAACTGCTAAACAATATGCTCAGAAATTTGATTTTCCTTTTTTAGCTGACTATGAGCTTCGTGGTACACAAGAAGATTTAGAACATGTCTTTAATGTTTTGTCAGTGGCTATTTCTAACATTTAAAAAACTCTTTGAATACTCTAACAAACAACGAGGCTGGGATATGATGATGTCTCAGCCTCGTAACTTTTTACTGAAATTTCCACTTTGTTTCATCGTAACCACTAGCTTCACCAACACTGATATAACTCAGTATACCACCACCCCAAAAATATGTATTGATCGGGATGCCATTGTGAAAAATTTTGTAGTAACCGTCCCCTTTGTCAACAATGACAAAACGTTTCGCATTACTTTTAGTATCTAAATAAATATAACCTCTAGTTGAAAAGTTCCAATAATCATAACCACTCGTATATGGATTAACTGATCTGATCGTATATATGTTTAACCCTTCATGATCTAAATAAACACCATCACTACTCGTACCTAAAACAGCGTACTCCCAATTGCCAACTTCTAGGGTTTTTCTAAAGTTACCTTTAAAGTCCCCATTCATCGTATAAGCACTCATCTTTACTTTTTTCCCAGTTGGCGGTGCTGCTTGTGCCGTTACACCAAAATATAAACTTACTCCAAATAGACTACTAAGCAATAGTAACGTTGTTATGACTTTTTTGACCCTTGATTTCTTTACTTTCTTTTCCATTTGCATCCCCTTATCTTTCATTGATAGTTATTTCACAAATCAATCATAAGGTAGTTTCAAAATAAATAACAGTTCAAATTCGTTTTTACAACATCCAAAAATGGTCTCTTTCTTTAACATGTTTGTCCACTCTTTCCTTAATCGTTATTTAAGTCTTATACAATCGCAATCAATTTCTAGTCCATCAAAATTATCCCGTAATCTAGTCATTATCTTCATCTCAAAAGATTATTTTGACCCATTATTAAACAATAAAAAGAGAATGCTACAATTTAACATTCTCTTTATGTTCTTGATTTAGTTTTTTCTACAATAACTCTTTTCTCAATTCCTCGTCTGTTCGAGTAGACAAATATTTAGGCGCAATATCTAAAACAGTATATGCCCCAAATTGTTTTTCCTTAGCCAAACGAACACAGGCTCTAGCATAAGCAACTAAGACACTTGCCGTAAATTCGGGATTACTCTCCAGCTGTAAATTATATTCGATGACTTGCTTGGTATTTTCATGTGTTGTTCCTGTATGCAGTACCGTGCCGCCATGAGGCATCGCTTTATGTTTTTGATCCAATTCAGACTGAGAAATAAAATGAACCTCAGTATCATAATCTGCAAAGTAATTCGGCATTGTAATGATTTCTTCGCGAATTTTTTCTGCCTGTGATTCATTTTCAAGCACAACAAAACATTCTCTAAAATGTTTATCTCGAGTAGTCAAACCCAGTTGTTCTAAAGCTTTGAGCTTCTCTATAACATCATTGTTTGGAATTGTATATTGAACGGCATCTAATACACCGTCAATTCGTCGTAATGCATCGGAATGACCTTGGCTAACACCTTTACCCCAAAATGTATTCGTCTGTCCAACTGGTAAAATGCTTTGTGCATACAAACGATTCAAACTAAACAAACCTGGGTCCCATCCTGTTGAGATAATCGACGTTGTTTGATTTTCTTTTGCTACTTGATCCACTTTCGCAAAATGCTCTGGAATCTTAGCATGTGTGTCAAAGCTATCGATCGTGTTAAATAAATGAGTCCACTCCGGTGTTTGTGTTGGCAAATCTGTCGCTGAACCGCCGCAAAGAATGCAGACATCGATTTCACCTTTTTTGTGTTTCAATTGCTCCATCGTAAATGCTTTAGAACCTTCTGTTTGCACCGTTTCAGGAGCTCTTCTTGTAAAGACACCGACTAATTCCATATCTTTGTTTTGTTTGATCGAACGTTCAACCCCGCGTCCAAGGTTTCCATATCCAATGATTGCTACTTTTATCATACTAACATTCCTCCACTTCTATAAATCAGATTATACCAAAAGAAAAAGACATCTGACAATTGGAAGTTGAAAAAATGAGTTTCTTCTTTTACTGTTCCATTATATTCAATTGTTTCTTTAATTCCGTGGTGATTTTTTGCTTTTCCTCATCTGAAATACTCTGATAAGAAATCCCTTCTTCCCCAGTATAGCCATCACCTGTAAATCCTTCCCCTTGCATTTGATAACTTTCAATGTTTTCTAGGGCTTTTTGATAATTTTTCATTAAAAGAGTCATTTGATCCAGGGTCATATCGGTTTGACCATTTTCTCCTATTACGTCGAGTAATTCTTGATAACGAAAAACACTTTTCATCGAAGTTAATTCTTTGGTAAGCTGAATCGTTACCTCTCGCTGCCTCTTTTGTCTGCCGTAATCGCCTAAAGGATCTTCATAGCGCATTCTCGCATACTGTAATGTTTCCCAGCCGCCTAAATGCTGTTCCCCTTTTGGATAATGAATTCCTTCTGCATCAAACTCAAAATCATTATTGACGGTGACACCGCCAACTGCGTCACTTAAAGCTGCTAAACCATCCATATTGATCACAAAATAATGATTGATTGGGATATCTAAATAATGTTCAACCGTATCGATCATCATCTCGTCTCCACCAAAGGAATGAGCATGATTGATTTTGTCATAGACGCCATCTTTCCCAATGATTTCGACATAAGCATCTCTGGGAATACTTGTGATCGTAGTTTTCTTCAATTGATTATTGACGGTGACCACCATAATCGTATTTGCTCGAAAATCTGTTTTGCGTTTAGAATCATTTGCGATACCTAACAGTAAGAAACTCGCAGGTTCACTATTTCCTAACTCTGCGGCTTTATTTTTTCGATTTAGTGGCTGATACATTTTATCGGCAGTTTTTTGGACTTTTTGAAACACCGCAGCACCATAAGCTGAAGCTCCAGCAACGACTAGTAAAAGCACTGTTAGCGTACCTAAAATAGTTCTTTGAATGAACTTTTTTTTAGCAATAGGAGTAGAAAATTCTCTATTAAGGTACACTCTTTGCAAGAAAACAAAAGAGAACTTGACCCAAGTATAGCTTAAAAGAAAACCTGCAAGCACATCACTCGGATAATGAACTCGTAAATAAATCCGGCTCAATCCAATCAAAAGAACATACACGATCAAAGTGTTTTTAAAAAACTTGTAATGCTTCATTTCCTTTGAATAAACGGTTTGTAAAATCATGATCATCGAACAAGCTAAGCACATGGCTAAGAGCGAATGCCCACTTGGAAAACTATAGGAAGTTCGTTCAGCCAACTGTTCTACATTTGGTCTCTGCCGCGCCACAAGCTGCTTTAAGACAAATCCAAAAGCGCTGACTACTAAGACATTACTACTTAGCCAAACTGCCAATAACTTATGTTTATTTCGCCAAAGTATAAATGAGACTATCAAGCTAACAACAAAAATCGGCATGATCGTAGCACTTTTGGCAACTAAATCCACAATACTGGTCAGTAATTGACTCGGTTTCCAATTAAAGTGATAAATCGCTGAATCTAACTGAACAAACCATGATTCTTGTTTTACAACTAAAAAGGTTAGCAATGAAAAAAATACGACACTTAAAACTGCTGGAGTAAATTTCTTTTCTTTCAACGTATACATGTGATAAATCCCTTCATTCATATATTCAGTAAAACAACCAAGTTAAAGATTATTTCCAAGTACTTTTCACAGGAATATCATACAACTAAAAAAATTTTGATTCTTAATTGACAGTAGTGAATCATCTAAAGGCATACAGTTGACTCTTATTTACCAAAAGAAAAAAGCCAAACATGCTTTCCCTAAGACGTTTGACTTTCAATCAATCTCATCGTCTGAGTTTTAGCACTATACAACGTAAAGAAAAATTCTTAGCTATTTTATGAAAAGCCTTAATTCGACAATTCCTGTTTTACACATTGGCGTCTTTCGACGTTTCTGCGCAATAGCCTGTGTTTGTATAGGAGCCTCACCTAACAAGGTTATTTATCTATTTATTTTGTTAAATAGTAACGCTGGAAAAAAATTTTTTCAAGTTATTTTATGACTCTTTAGTTTTTCTTAATTTAAAATCTGAAAAAGATAGCATCAATAAACAAGCAGAAGCAATCATCAAAATAGGATTGATGATTGCTTCTGCTATACTCTATTTTACTCATCTAACTCTTCAAATTGTGAGTTATAAAGTGACGCATAATAACCGCCTTGAGCAAGTAATTCTTCATGTGTTCCTTGTTCTTTAATATCGCCATCTTGCATATACAAAATCTTATCCGCATCTTTGATCGTTGATAAACGGTGCGCAATAACAAATGACGTACGACCAGCCATTAAATTATTCATAGCACCTTGAATCAAGCCTTCTGTTCTGGTATCAACAGATGATGTTGCTTCATCAAGGATCAAAATCGGTTTATCAGCTAAGATTGCGCGGGCAATTGTTAAAAGTTGTTTTTGACCTTGGGAAATGTTGGAAGACTCTTCATTTAATTCCATATTGTAACCACCAGGCAACGTTTGGATAAAGTGATGAACGTGAGCGGCTTTCGCGGCTTCATAGACTTCTTCATCCGTTGCATCTAAACGACCATAGCGTAAGTTTTCCATGATGGTTCCTTTAAATAACCAAGTGTCTTGTAAAACCATCCCAATATTTTTACGTAAATCTGCACGATTAAAGTCTTTGATATTATGACCATCGATTTTGATTGCGCCAGATGTTACATCGTAAAAACGCATCAATAATTTAACCATAGTTGTTTTACCTGCACCAGTTGGTCCAACGATTGCCACTGTTTGGCCGGGATCAACATGTGAACTGAAATCATTGATAATGATTTTGTCTGGTGTATACCCGAAACGAACATGTTCAAAATCGACCATCCCTTTGGCTTTGTCGATTTTAACTGGATTTGGTACTGTTTGTGCTTCTTCATCTTCTTCAAGAAATTCAAAAACACGTTCAGCTGCTGCTGCCATTGATTGGAGTAAGTTTGATACTTGAGCCAATTGGGCAATAGGTTGTGTTAAGTTACGAACATATTGGATAAACGCTTGGATATCTCCGACCGTGATCGTGCCATTATAAGCTAATATTCCACCAAAAATCGCTACTGCAACGTACCCTAAATTTCCAACAAAGTTCATGATCGGTTGCATCAAACCTGAAAGAAATTGGGATTTCCAAGCTGATTTGAATAAGACATCATTTTGTTTTTTAAATTCTGTAAGTGAATTTTCTTCATCGTTGAATAGACGTACGATGTTATAACCACCGATGGTTTCTTCTACTTTACCATTGATCACGCCAAGATATTCTTGTTGTGTTTTAAAGTATTTTTGCGAATTTTTCACAACGATCAAAATTAAGATCATTGAAATTGGGACGATCAAAATCGCAATACCTGTCATTTGCACAGAAATCGATAGCATCATGACAATAACACCAATGATAGTGAATACTGATGTAATCAGCTGTGTGATCGATTGGTTTAGTGATTGACCTAGAGTATCCACATCATTGGTGATACGAGATAAGACTTCACCCGTTGTACGACTCTCAAAATAATTCATTGGCATACGATTGATTTTTTCTGAAATTTCTTTACGCATGCGATATGTGATTTTTTGCGAAATCGTTGACATGATCCAACCTTGAATGATCCCAAAAGCGGATGCCACTAAGTAGAGCCCTAACATAAAGAGTAAGATTCCACCAATTTTATTAAAATCGATTCCGCCAGTTCCTTGATATTTTTTGATTAAACCATTAAACAATTCTGTGATTGCTTGGGATAAAATTTTTGGACCCCAAATATTAAATACGGTTGAAGCAATTGCAAAGATCATTACAAAGAAAACGGGTATTTTATAAGCACCAATATAGGAGATTAATTTTTTTAGTGTTCCTTTAAAATCTTTGGCTTTTTCCACTGGAGCGCCATGCCCAGGTCCGCGTCCGCCACGAGGGCGATTTTGTGTTTGTTCTGCCATTATTCTTCGCTCCTCCCTACTCTGCTTCTTCTATGCCTAATTCAGCATTACTCAATTGTGATTGAGCAATTTCTTGATAGACAGTGGATGATTTCATTAATTCATCATGTGTTCCATGATCTACAACACGACCTTCGTTCAATACGATAATATTATCTGCGTGAAGAATCGTAGAGATTTTTTGAGCAACGATGATTTGCGTCGCACCTTTGATATTTTCAGATAAGGCTTTTCTCAACGCCACATCTGTTTTATTATCCAGTGCTGAGAATGAGTCATCAAAGATCAAGATTTTAGGATTTTTCGCTAAGGCACGAGCGATGGATAATCGTTGTTTTTGTCCACCAGAAACGTTCGTTCCACCTTGAGAAATTTCCCGATCGTAGCCTTTTTCATTTGAATCGATGAATTCTTCAGCTTGAGCAATTTCAGCTGCTTTTCGCATTTGTTCATCCGAGATATTTGCATCCCCAAATTTGATATTTGAGGCAATATCACCTGAGAATAAGATCCCTTTTTGCGGCACAAATCCAATGATTTCATGTAATTTATGCAAACTCATCTCACGAATATCGATGCCATCGATCGTAATTCGTCCACCTGTTACATCAAACAAACGTGGGATCAAGTTAACGATCGTTGATTTACCTGAACCTGTTGAACCAATCAACGCTGTTGTTTGACCTGGTTTTGCCGTAAAGTTGATATGATGTAAGACATCTTCATCCGCATCGCCGTAACGGAATTCTACCGCTTCAAATTTCACTTCACCTTTGAAGTCATGGTCATCTTTAGGTTGTTCTGGATCTTTGATCGTTGGTTCTGTTTCGAGAACTTCTTCCACACGACCAGCAGCAACATTAGCACGAGGTAAGATAATTGAAACCATTGACAACATCATAAAGGCCATAACGATTTGCATCGTATACGTAATAAAGGCCATCATATCCCCAACTTGTAATTGACCGTTATTCATATTATGTCCGCCGACCCAAACGATCAAAACTGAAATACCATTCATCAATAACATCATGACTGGCATCATAATAGACATTGCACGGTTAACGAATAATTGAGTTTTCATTAAATTCGTATTCGCAACATCAAAACGCTCTTCTTCGAATTTTTCACGTGAAAATGCACGAATAACAGGTAATCCAGTGATGATTTCACGAGAAACCAAGTTGACTCTATCCACTAAGTTTTGTAATGCTTTAAATTTAGGCATTGTTGTTACGAGTAAGCTTAGAACTAACACTAGAACTGCTGCGACAGCTACACCGACAATCCAGCCCATACCTGTTCCTGTTTGATAAACATTATAGATCCCGCCAATACCTAAGATTGGTGCATATAACACGATACGCATGATCATTACGATCCCCATTTGCATTTGTTGGATATCATTGGTATTACGTGTAATCAATGAAGCTGGAGAGAATTTCTCCATTTCAGTATTTGAAAATTGCAATGTTCGTTCATATTGACCGACACGCAAGTTTCGCCCAACAGAAGCTGCTACTAATGAGGCGATCAACCCAACAATGATTGCAGCCACTGCAGAAACAAGGGTTAAGAGAACCATTTTAGTTCCTGTTTTGACCATATAATCTGTTTGAATTTGTTGCGTATTCATATCTAGTGCTTTATATTCAGCAAGGGTCAATTGAATCCCTACTGTTTTCATTGAATCTGCCCCTAAATCGCCTAAGCTGTTTTTAGTCTCTTTACGAGCGGCTTCGACTTTTGCAGGCATAGCATCTGTCGTTGTTTTGATTGAATCAGCTAACGCTTTCGCTTCTGCACCTTTTGCTTGTGCTTTTGCAGCCAACTCTTGAGCTTCAGTCCCTTTTTCAGTTGCTGTAGCACTATCTGTTGCTGAGGCTGCCGCAGCACCTGCTGCTTTTGCTTGTTCTCCTAATGTTGTTGCTTCTTCACCAAGCTGTTTTGCTTTAGCAGCATCTTCTCCAACTGCTTTATAATCGTCGATAATTGCTTTTGCTTCACTACCACTAGATGAATCTTTAGATTGAGCGGAAGCAAGCATCATCATTGGTAGATTAAAGATATCAGCTAACTTAGCTTCGGTCATACCGTCTTGAAGATTTAATGTATAAACTTCAACTTCTTTTCCATCAATTTTTTCAGTCGTTAATTTATAGTTGTCTTCAATTGTTTTTTTCTCATCGTCTGTCATGAACATTTCGATGCCCTGAAGAGTTGTTTTCCTGATTTTTTCAGGTGTAGAATATTCAAGCCCTCCTTGTTGAATACCGACATCGACGATTCCCGATGTTAATTTTGGTAAGCTTAAATCACTATTTGCCTGTACGACTAAAAGCACAAGAACTGCGATGACCGCATACCAGTATTTGCCGAGATATTTGAAAATCTTCACTATTGGTCACCTTCCTCTTTCTGGGAAATTTGTTGGGAGTAGTCTACGAATTTCGCAGTTAGCTCGATGAACTGTTTGGTGTCTGTTTCTCCCATTAGTTTAAAAACCTGAACGATCTTATCGCGCATTTCTTTCTTTTGCAGTTTCGCTGCTTTTTTCCCGCATTCCGTTAGTGTAACGTTGATACGGCGGCGATCATCTGGATCCATTTTCCGTTCGATTTGTCCTTTTTTTTCTAAACTTCCTAAGACAACGGCGATACGAGCGCTAGATAAATTCAATGATTCAGCGAGATGCTTTGGGCTAGTTGGCTCCCCATAACGATGTAGAAACTTAATAACAATACTTTCACCTTGATTGCTCTTTTCTAGTCTACTAAATGCGCTATGTCGATTTTGAACCATTAGACGCATAAGTTCTTGTTCGGCCTCTTCTGCGAATGACATATGACTCCTCCTTTTTTCAAAATAGTTACTTCTACCATTAATAGCTAACAGTGTTAGTAACTAATGCTGTTTGATATTAACGCAAATAGCTTTTGATGTCAATAGGATTGGCTCAAAAAATTAAATGAACACGGTTTTATTTAAAAATCTTTAGTCATTGAATCTGATTGACAAGCTTTTTTATAGTTTAGCACGCGCTACAACATGCTCATTTAGAATATGTTTCACTAAATTACTTTATTCATTTCAACTGAGTGAAGGTAAAATTCTTAAACTAATATATTAAAAAAGCAATAAATCGAAATAAAAATCGATTTACTGCTTTTTTCATTATAACTTTAATTCACATTACCTTTATTTAAATTAAGCTGGCGGTATGAATTGAATAATTTTTTTGTTGAAATGTGAGTAACCACATGCTACTGACATAACGATTAGCAACAACTCTAATTCATAGCCACCAACAAAACCACTTCCAGATTTTAACATAAACATAGCTGAGCCTAGAATAGCAATAAAACCTAGTGAAACCAAAGGTACTAGTAAACCAATAATCATAAAAATACCTCCGCCAACTTCGATCAGTGCAATAATTACAGGCATGAAAGCTGGTAGACCTAAGCTAACGAAGAAATCAGTAGTTCCTTTTAAATCTGAAAACTTTGCTATCCCATGTATTGCCATAGTAATCCCTAACGTTATTCTTAGTAATAAAAGACTCGTGCTTGTTGCGTTTTTTAACTGCATTAATTTTGTATCCTCCTTTAATTGATGGTTTATTATATCATGCAAAAAAAGAACTTACAATAAGTAAGCTTAAAATATTTATTTTTCTTTTATTAAAGTATTTTTACTTTTTAGACACAAGAAAAGCACTTATCTTGATCACTAAGTGCTAATTTTCACTCTTTAGTAAATTCATCAACTCAAATCCCGTGTTTATTTTAGAATAGATCGAGCAAACGACAAACAATTCTTTTCCTGCAAAATGCACCATTTTATATCGGCCAAAGGATGCTGGTATATGATGGTGACCATGAATAGCACCAATTATATTGTACTCTTCAAAGAGCTTTTCAATTTTTAGCTCTGAGCAAACATAGTCTTTTTTATATGCCGTACTGTCTGGCGAAAGCATGCTTAGTTCATTAAATAAAGGTGCATGTGAAACAATTACGGTTGGACTATCATGGTCTTTGTTTAATAGTTGATTTAATGCCTCCAAGATAAATTTTTGTTGTGCTTTTTTTCGTCTTACAAGTACAACTGGAATTGTCAGCCCAATATAACGAATCCCATTGTGAACAAAACTATTATTATTTAATACGTTCATTTTAGGAAACCGCTTTTCAATTTCGTCTTTTACACACTCGTAATAGATATGATCGCCTATAGGCAGTTGATACCAAGAATCATCTGGATTCCGCATAAGACCTTGAAACCATTTATTTTTGAAAAAAGGAGTCCATTTCTTCCATTCTTCGTTTTCTTTACTTTGGCTTTTTGGCAGTACATCAGATAATTCGTGATTCCCTATAACATAGAGTCCCTTGATCTCTTCATCAACTATAGGAGAATCCTCTGAAGTTCCAACTATGATATTGAAGTTTTTATTCGTGAATGGAAGCTTCTCATCTGTCGCATGGACGTCGGAAACAACATTTACTAAATTAGGATTTTTTATCGGAAGAACATTTTCAAAATACTGTTCCAGTTCTCTTGGATCAACACTATGAGCAACATAGTTTTGCCTAACCTCAGACAGTTCTTTTCCAAATTCTGATCGTAAAAGTAATTTATTGTTTGTAGGTATAGTTTGGCTCCCGATAATGATTGAATTTTCTATTGTTTGTTTGACTTCTTGAGGAAGTAAACTTAACGCCGATGTAATATCAGATTCAAAGGTTAAATGATTAGCCGAAATCGCACTATTTTGCATGACTGAGTCTAATAGTCGGATATTTTTTCCATCCGTCATTAGAGGTAAAGCTTGAGTCAACTGAACAACAAACTTAAGGTATTCTGAAATATAGCCGGATATTCCTGTTTTGACATTTTCACTGAATAAAAACTTCCCTGCAAGATTAGCCGAAAGTGCACCAGTTTCATCATGTTGCAATAAACGTCCTAGTATTTGGATCTCAAATAATGGATCTTTAAATATTGCTTCATACGCTTGGGTCACTTTAGCAGAATTTTCATCTACTCGTTTATTTGTTACTTGAAAAATACTGAGCTTAAGATAGGTTTCTAAATTTATTTTGTGTGACTCGATGTATTGGTGAGCGGCTTCTGGATGAAGTAAATATTGAATCGCTGCACGTTGGATATAGTTCCTAGCCGTATCATAAGGGATTGCAGAGTAGACAAGATCACCTCTGGAAGATATATTTAGCGAGTTTTCTTTCATATTGTAGGTTAATTGGAAATACTCATTTTTGACTATTGTTTTATTAACGGGTCTCCGTTTATTTTCTGGATAAAGATCAATACGCGTAGCAATTTCCAGAGGTAAGCTGTTCCCAGTTATTGAAGGTGATAAGGACTTTCGCTCCTCGATAAAAAAAGAATCTTTCTCTTTGTTTGATTTCATGATTGGATCACCTACTTCCTTTATTTTCTGACTTTCGTTAATAGAACAATCAATCCATTCGTCATGTTCATTGTATTAGACTCTTTAAAACAATGCAATTCGTTTTTAGTCGATCCCCTCTGTTTTTTCTTAGCTTGTCGAAAATGATATTAAAAAGCTGAGTGAGTCCTGATTCAGAACATCACTCAGCAATATAAAAAATCAACTGTTTAACTTATGAAGAAATGATTGGCCGTTTTGCGGATTCCCTACTTCAAAAAATTCTGCTGCCGTAGCTGCTACATCCGCCATCGTTTCTCTTTCACCAATCACTTTTCCTTCAATACCTGGACTATAAACTAACAAAGGCACGAGTTCTCGTGTATGTTGGCTATGACCAATTGTTGGGTCATTCCCATGATCAGCCATTACGATCAGCAAATCTCCTTGATTTAAAAGAGGAATTAATTCTGCTAGTTTCTTATCACTGATTTCTAAGCGATCCGCATACCTTTCAACATCTTCTGCATGTCCAGCCAAATCCGTTTCTTGGATATTAATGAAGAATAAACCATTGTCATTTGCTTTCACTTCTGCAATCAGTTTATCGTATAGTTCTTCAGTATCTACACCAGGAAACAGCTTTTCACTGGAGGTTTGAATAATGTCCGCCGCTTTGCCAAATAAAGCTACTGGAATTCCTGCTTGATCTAATATCGTAGGAATTTGGACATTAGGATCAATCCCATATCCGAGGTGAATGACATGATAATCATTATTATAAACACCTGATTTTGGTGCATCCACTCCAGCAAATTTTCCAATCACAGTTCTAGCAGCTAATAAATCAGCCAAATGGATGCCATGTCCGCCAAATGTAATCACTCTAGATACTTTGACCACTTCTCGGACAGCTTTCCCTAAAACTGTCACATCTTCAAATGAACTATCATCAAGAGCTGCTGAAACATTAAAAACTTGACCTAAATCCGTTTCTAAATTATCACCAATTGTAGCCACTTCATTTACAACTAGAATCTTAGGCTCATCTATTTCTCCTACATAGCGAACCTGATACCCTTTGGCTTTCAAATGCTCGAAAACTTCATCGATCACTTCATTGAACGCCTGATTTAATGGTTCTTTTGGTGTCGTTCCAGAAATCTCCTGATGGCCTAAAAATGAATCAGCTCCGTGATGGGTTAAATTCGCTTTTCCGTAATTTGCTTTTAGTGAAAATGTTAATTCTTCTGTTTCAAATTCTAGAATATTCATCAATCCAAGTTTTTCTAATGTAGGGATCGTTATCGTCGGAATCTTTTCTATAATATGTTTCGCTGTGTTTGAGCCATTATCTGCTGGTCTAACCAATGGCACATCCTTCATTGCCCCCACACCAAAGCTGTCTAAAACATTAATAATAAATCGACTCATTTTTTAAATCCTTCTTCCTTGACTATCAAAAATCCCGACTATCTCTGGTTTGCCTTCACTAATTCCTTTTACAATAGCCACATTGCTTCTCGTAACAAATATTTGGGTACGAAAAGCAGCAATCACGCTTGCCCCAACATGATGTTCCGCTGAGGTAGAAAGATAATAATCAATACTTTCATCTGAAAATGATTCAACCTGATCCTCTGTGCGAGTGTTTGCTTCATCGATCAGTACTGAATTCAAATGACCTCTGCGATAGTAGCCACCACCATAAAAATAGGCTTTTCCTTTAAAATTATGGGATATTTCACTTACATAAACTAAAGCTGGTTTTTCTGGCTGTTCTTTATAAGCATGCAATGGCGTCGTTCCAGTCAATGCATGCCCTGGTTCCGCTTGTGTTCCGCCAATTTCTTTAATAAATGGAAATGTTTCGCTACATGATGCAGAAGGAACATTCAGCTCAGGTACTGTAAAACCTGCCTGACGCATAATAGTTCGAGCTTTTTCGATTGTTTCTACATTTTTTGTTTGTGATAATGTGGTGTATGTCTCGTCGAATAAAAAACAAGGAAAAGAAGTAATACCACTAAATTCAATAGCACCGAATTCATGAAAAACGTTACTTGTTTCAGCAAGATCTTTTAGTAAAAATCCGCCGAACTGCCCTTCGTATAGTTGATCATCATCTGCAACAACTTTTAGCAAAACCTTTTGCTTGATGCCTAATTTTTGAGCTACTGCATTGATCTGCTCTAATTTTTCAAGAGAAAAAACAGTGATATATTCCGCACCGTAAACCATAATGTTTTCTATGAGCTGATCTGGTATTTGCACTAAGTGCCCAACATTACAGAGAGGAATATGATTTTCCATCATGATGAGTGCTTCTTTAAAGTCGACTACCACAGCTCCACGATAGCCGATAGCCATTAATTCTTTTGCAATCAACGGATTTCGACCAATTTGTTTTAGCATAAAAAACAGTTCGATGCCGATTTTCTTTGCATTCTCTAACATCACTGCACCATTCATACGAATTGTATCTAAGTCTAAAATGTAAGTATCGGGAAGAATTTGTCCAGTTTGGTGTAAATAAATTCCTGCGTCTATCAAGGCAGGATTTTCTTGTTTCATCATCGGTAGAAACAAATGAATCCCCCCTTACTGCTCTTTCTTCAATAGATTAATAATGTGCATATAAATAAACCATAATTCCTCTGAACTAAACTCTGTAGAGGAATACTGCGATAACTCTTTCCACAACGCCTTTGATTCTGTTAACTTTTCATCTTGTTGAATCTCAGATAAAATCAACTCATCCATATTGATTACAGCTTCATTCTTTTTCTGCCTTGCATCTGCCATAGCGATATGCGTTAAAAACATATCCAAATGTTCTTCCTTCTCGATGACCTTTTGTTCCAGTAAATAGCTATTTACAGCCAATACAAACTGTTCTGTTTCTTCATCTATCACGTTTGACTCTTTTAAGATTTCTAGTTTTTTTCCAATCATTTAAATCGTCCTTTTAATAATGAGGGATCATTTTACCTTCTATGACTTGCTTTTGAACAGATAAAATTTTTGTTTCATCAATCACACTCATTAATATTTTTTTTAATAGCAGATTGTCTTTATGGATCACACAAACTGCTGTACTGGATAAATCATCTTCGACACTACCTTCAAGAAACTGATAGTTTAAATGATCTAATTTTCGATCTTTGATTTCATCGTAATTCCAAATTCCTACATCGATCAGTCCTTGTTCCAGTGAATAAATCAATTGATGACTTGGCACTTCGATAAATTCAACTTTTTTACCAACTGTCGCATTTTCCGTTAAAATCTGTTGATCGTAAGAATTATGGTCAATTCCCACACGCATATGGTTTTCAATTTTTGAACTTTTTGGATTTGAAAAGATCATTACATGATTAGACAAATAACTGCGAGGTCCAAAGTCTTTAAAAATTTCTAACTTGTTCTCTTCCGCTATTGCTTGTAGCGCAGCTAGTTTTGATACAATTGAAAAATGCATGGTCTTTTCACTCGTCAAATCCATTCGATCTTTAGAACCTCTTACATAAGCCATGCTTAAAGGAATTTCTGCACGTTGAAATACTTCATATAAACCGGTCGCAAACCCTTCGTATGTCTTGGAGTACGGTAACGGCATCGTTCCACGAATCGGTCCTTCGATCACAATTTTTTGTAATCGTTGGTAGTCGATCGTGGTCAAAATCGTCCCTTGACGTCCTTGACTTACTGTGTGGATTATTTTTTCTTCTTTCAAGTAATTCAAAGCATTCTGAACCGTTCCCCGTGACATCCCATATTTTTCTTGAAACTCTGAAATCACAGGCATCCGACTACCTTCAGATAATAAAATCAACTCACCTGATAATTGTTGAATTGCTTTTCCCGTTTTATTTAGAAATTCCTCTTGCATTAGCTTTAGTTCCCTTCTATTGACTCTTTTATAATTCTAATGATCGTATCGGCACCCGCTCTCATCGGATTGATCCGAATCATCGTTTTAGTACTTTCTGGCGATGCTGCTCTAAAGGTTCCTGAAAGTCGATAAAACATCGGGACAAATTCATATTTTGATTCCGCTCCTACTGGATTTGGGGCTGCTCCTCGTTTTTCCGCTTGTTTCAGTATTTCTTCTGCTATCGGCTGATCAAACTCTACAATAATCACTTTAGACTGAGCATTAGCGATAAAGGCTTGCTTTACGCCTTTAACTTCACCGGAATTTAAACGCGTTTTCACTTCATCAGAAACTTGAGATGAAATCGCTAAAGCTACCGGTGCATATATCAACCCTTGCAATACTGCTATTGCTTCAAACCCTTGTACCTGCAATCCTCCAGAATAGTTCTCTTTACGTAACGCTTTGATCAATTGGGCATCTCCTACAATACAGCCGACACCTTCTGGACCTAATAATTTAAACGTCGAAAAACAAGAGAGATCTGCACCGCATTCTACGCCGATTTTTGGTACTTTTAAGGTAGAATAATTGTCATCTGTGATGATCACAATATCTTTATTTTGTTTTTTTATTTTTTGAATAACAGCTTCTGGTTGGTAAGCATCGTCGGGCTTTTGCCTTGTAAATTGAACGATTGCCAATTGGATATCATTTTCAGCAAGCGCAGTTGTAATTGCCTCTGGTTGGTTAAAATCAGCAACAACTGTTTTTAAACCCAGCATCTCAATCGATGTTTGCGTCGTGGGATATACTGGTGCATCGTGAACGAGTACTGTTTTTCCATATTTTTTACTTGCCGCATGTAATGACAGACGAATCGCCATTGTACCCGCACCGCGCACTAACATTGCTGCCTCTGCCGTAAATAACTCTTTCAACACACTCTCTACTTTATTCGTAGTGATGGGTTGATTATAACCTGGCACAACGCCTAAATCGCCACGTGTTAAGATTTCTGAACCTTCAAAATTTCTCGTAATACAATCGACAATTTGAAATTGTTTCTTCATTGCTTCTTCTAGATTCATCGTTTCTAAAGGAAATGTTTTCATGTTCATTTCACTCCTTGTCCAAAGAAATTCAAAGGATTATGAATCAGCATTTTTTCAACTGTGTTACTCGAAATTCCTGCTTCTTTCATCATTGGGACAAACGTATCAAGTAAATACGAATAACCAATGCCATTTTTAAATTTCATATTTGATTTTCGGGTAATGTCCATTGATAAAAAGACCTGATCTGCTAATCCTCTTTTTTCAATTTCTTTTAACATCGATACACGGAGTGCATCTGGTTGATAGTTTTCTTTTCCTATTGTATCAAATTCTACATAGACACCTTGGTCTAACATGTTTAAAATGTACTCAAGATTACCACTTAAATCAACATGTCCAATCACAACAGATGCTAAATCAACATTGTTTTCTTTAAAAAACTGAACTTGTTCATGACCGTTTGTTCCAAGGGTTGTGTGGGTGGTAATTGGCACACCCGTTTCCTTATGGGCAATCACAGATGCATCGAAAACTTTTTTCTCATTTACCGTCCAACCATCTTTACTTGAACCAATTTCACCAATGATCTCAGCTTTAATAGTTGTATCTGCGATACCACTTTGGATTTCCTTAATCATTAATTTCCCAAAATCTTCAACTGACCATTCCGTAACAATAGTAGGTAAAAATTTTTCAGTGTAAAAGCCCGTTGCTTGCACAATATTGATACCTGATGCTTCTGCCACTTTTTGGACATATAATGGATTTCTCTTCATATCTAAATTTGTAACGTCCACAATATTACGGACGCCTTTATCATAAAGTTCTTTAAATTCTATGATTGTTTCCTCAAAACAATTTAGGTTTGTATCGTCGATATTTTTTATACGAGACAAATCAATTGTCGTATGTTCATGCATATAAGTGATTCCATCTACTAAGCTCATTTCGTTGTCGTCTCCTAAATTTTTTAAAGTCCTGGTGGTGTCATTAAATTAAGTAATACTAAAACATTTGAAATCACACCGACTAATAAGGCACCCACTGGTCCAATTGCAAGGTCGACCATTTTCTTTTTGAATGTGCCATTTAATACGTAAAGTCCAACAACAAATAAACCACCCCAAGCAGGAGCAATCGCTGTTGCTGCGATCACACCACCAACAAGCAAGGCGATTTCCAAGACTTTTGTGATCGCTGTTCGAATATTATCACCAGCATCACGCATTCCTGGGAATCGATCCAACAATACAGAGAATTTCGTTAAGAGTAACACTTCGATGGACATCCAAATACCGCCTGCCACAAAGGCTAAAAGCGGTTGTCCCATCGCCGCACCGATTGAGCCAATCACAAAAACCATCTTGATGCCAGCTGGTGAATAAGTTCCTGTAGCAATTCCAGTCGTTACAACTAATGGAATAAATCCAACAACACGAGCTAATTCGGTCAAAGCAGCTGAATTAAATTGACCTTCTTGGTATAATGGAGCTGAGAGTGCAGATTCCGTTACAATTGACATCGAAGCCGCCAAAGCAATCAATGCGCCAGATAAAGCAAATAAGTACCAATATTTCTTAATTTGTTTTACTCGTTCCGCAAAGATATTTGCCAATTGTGCCTGAGAATCTGTTCTTTCTCTTTTATCATTCATCGCATAACTGATCATAAAAATCATCCCAACGAGCAACGCAATCGCATTTGCATTAATAACGATCGTATTACCATTGGCTAAATTAAACGAACCAAATTGTGTTGTCACCACTTGAGCTAATACTGTTGCCGTAAAGGTGATCATTCCTTTTTTCCAACCATATTGAAGGGCTACAACTAAGGCTGGGAAAACAGCAAATGCTACTAAAACAACGGATGAGACTTGACCGAGACTATCTAAGAAATTATAAGGAAGAATTTCAAATACTTTTTGAATTGTTCCTAGACCCGCCCCCATTACAACGCCATAAACTCCGCCAGCTGCTCCAGCTATCCAGATAGAATATTTTTTATTATCTGGCAAATAGCTACCAATAATATCTGTTCCCAATAAAACAACATGAATGATAATTACGCTGGACGCAATAGACTGTGGAATAAACCCAACTATATACCCGATTCCAAAAGCCAGTGCCGTAGTTCCTAATGCTGATTTTGTGACCCGCTTTTCACGGTACTCTAAAACGATCGGTCTTAGCGCATCGTTAAAAACAGCAATTTTCGTATTCGCCATAATCGTTGTTACAGCACATAATGCTGCCATGATTACTATGTTTAATGCCATTTTATTACTCCCCCTTATTCTCAAGCGCTTTCATCACATTTGAAATGATAAAGTCCATATCTTGTGAAGTGAAACCAAAAGCAATTTTCCCAGCAGTTACACTCTGGTTGATTTCTTCTTCAGATGCGGTCGTCCCCGGCATGCCTAATGTTGCCGTTTTATCTCCGCCCAATAATGCAATCGCCATTGCTAATGCGCCACCGCCTCCTGTATTGCAGGCCCCAAAATAATAGTCAGCAGTCCCATTTTTTAATGCCATTGCCGCATCGATATCGGTTTTTACGGTGATTTCGTAGTTCCCCTTTCCATACTTTTGTAGCAGTTCTTCGATTGCTGATTTTTCGATTTGCCCACCTATAACGATTTTCTTCATGATAATTCTCCTTTCGTACAAAATTTTGTATATTTACTTCGAAAATAAAAATACAAAAAAATGTATTTTTGTTTTCAGGGTTATTATAGCATCTTTATTTTTGGATGTAAACCCTTTCTATCGGATAGGTCATGGCACTAATATTTTAGCCTGAATTTAGCCATTTACTTTTCTCAAAATTTTGTACCATGACATTTACTTCTCTAAAAAATGTGGAATTGTTTTTACTATTTTTTCATTGTCATTCCTCAACTCTGTCATTTTCCCAAAAAATCAATTGTTTCTTTTACGATTGTTTCCATTTGCGTATGGTGTAAATAATGGGCGCCTGGCAGTTGAAGTAATTTTCCTTTATCTAAACCTTTCACCTGATCTTGATGCAGCTCAAGCCATTTTTTTTGATTCATATCATTATCTGCAACAACTAATAAAACCGGCATATTTTTTGGATAGGTTAAGCCACGAGAATCAGGGAAGCTATTACTTAATTCTTGAAGTTCATCTTTCATCGCAGGACTACTCATATTCTTCATCGTCAGTAACTTAATCTGTTCAAAGTCTGGACTATCTTGACTCACCCCTAACCCTGTTTCTGGATTAATGTTGATTAACGCTCGAAAAACACCTGCTGTTTTTAAGAAGTCAAAGACTGTCATATCAATACCAGGCCAAGGTTGTTCCGGTGTGCTGGAATCAATTCCCACAAAACCTTCCATTTCTTTTGGGTAAACTTGGGCGTAATTCACTGCATAAAGCCCCGCAATCGAATGCCCCATTAAAGTGTATTTAGAAAGCTTCAATTCTTTGGCTACTTGATGGATTTCCTCCACAATATTTTCAACGCTACGACGTCGATTCGTTTGGCTGCTTAAGCCATAGCCAAATGGCTCAATCGTAACTACACGATACTCTTTCTTCAACTCATCGATCATCGGTTTAAAATCTAAATAAGGACTAGCTGTTCCTTGTCCAGGTAAAAGTAAAATCGTTTTCTGTCCTTTACCTTCATCAACAATATTCATCTCGCCATCAAATATTTTTAATTTCTCACCATAAGACTCAATTCGTTTTGCTTCACTTTTCAAACTTATCTGGTGAATCGTAAAAGTAATTACTAAGGACACAATTAGGATGGTGATTATACCTAAGATTACTTTGCCGAATCCTTTTAATAGTCTGATGCTTAGTGATTTAGTTTTCAGTTGTTTTTTCATTTAGTTCTGCCGCCTTTATCATAATTTGTTGGTCAAGTTGCTCTAAAAATACATCACTGATAATTGGCATTCCACTATTTTCAAGCATTGTTTTGGCAGCCATTAATTTTTCAAAAAAGGTCTCTACTGTATTTGGAAACAAGGCTTGAATAAACCACGTACTTAAAATCAAGATCGCTAATTCAGCCATTTGTTTCGGTTGATCAACTGCGGCTGATCCATCGCTGTTTCCTTCGATCAAACAGGTTTCTACTAATGGTGCCATAATTTCATTCGTCGTTCTAATATACATTGAAAAGAATTTAGGATTATCTAATAACGTAAAACTAAGGATTCGGGATTTACTAGCCTCGCTATTGAACATTCCTTCAAATAGCAAAGCTTGAATTTTTTCTAACCCATTTAATTTATCTTTTTCCATAATTGCTGTTAAGGCAGTTTCATTGGGAATAAATCGTCTGACAACGGCATCTATGATTTCATCTTTAGATGCATAGTGGTGATAAACGGCACCTTTAGTTAAACCGTCTAACCCTTTGACGATATCGGAAATAGATGTTTTTTCATAGCCTTTTTCTATGAATAGTTGTGTTGAAACATCTAGAATTAATGATTTAGCTTCCTCTGCTGTATATTTTTTAGCCATCTTTTCTCTCCTCTCAAAAAACATTCAATCGGTATGTTTTTATCATACGCTTTTTTTGGGGAATGTCAAATTATATTTTCATTGTTTTAGTTACTAAAAAAAGCTGAGTAGGTTCTGTTTTAGAACATTACTCAACTTATATTTTAAGTTCTCATACACAATCGTTTATTTCAACATTACTAAACACGATCATACTTGCTTAATTAACCTCATTTTTCTCTGTTTCTAAGAATTCATAAAATCTACTTATCAAATCAGCTTTTGTAGTTGGGAAATCTTGAGGCACATAATTAATGAAGCTTGCCATGTCCACAGGATAACTATGATTATCATAAAAATAAGCTATTTCTTTTAATAGTTCATCCTCATTAGTAATTTCCGAATTTAGTTTAGCTAAATAAATAAATCTAAGTTTTCTGGCTTCATTCTGATAATTACTATCATCTATATTCTGACAAAAATGCAGTTTAACGTCAGATAATACTTGTTTTGAATTATCTGACTCTACGCCCCATGCTAGTTCGCTAACAAAAACATCATCGTTACCTTTCTATATTAATTCTATAGCGTAATCAGAAATAATATTCACGTCAAAATAGTTTTCAATAATTCCTACATAAATGGTTTTCCAGTCATATGTTATTTGTCTATTTTTTAAGTCAGCTAAGTTCATAGTTTACTCCTTAAGACTTATTCAAGAACCTTTTTACCTAATATGTTAATTTTGAGTTGTCTGATTATTGTTCTCCTTTAAAGTAGAAAATGATATAATCTAATCAAAATTATCAGTAATCCACTTTTCTCTAAATAATATTTAAACACCTAGTTCTTTTAATAAATCGTTCCCTAAATTCCTAGATTCCGCCCATTCTTTTGATGATTTTAAAGCTTCATCAGTCCACAAACTTTTATTTCTAGTCATTTCCTCCAATTTTTTATCTATATCTTCCATTCGTTTGTATTGCTTCTCTGTAAGCCATTCATTTTCCAATAGAATTTTACCATAAGGCATTGCTATATCAGAAAAATCTGACGCTATTTCATCAGTAACAACAAAGCCATCTAACTTACTGATTTGATTTTCAGGATCCATTGAAAATTGTTTAATGTTTTCAATAAGCCTATCATAAATTAATGCTAATTCTTCTATATCATACTTCATTATTCTTTCACTACCCTTCCATCAATATAAACTCTAAAAGTGCCACCTTTTGGAGAAGAAATTTTATAGTATGCATCTGCTCCATGATGCCCTTTACCTGGATGGTATTGAATATATCTTGAACTGCCACTTCCTTGAGGAGCATTCATACTTATTCCTCCCCCATCCGTATAAGGTTTACCAGCAAGGTTTCCTTTCTTCAATGGCCCCACTTGCCAACCAGCTTTACTAGTCACTTCAGCCAATTGTGATGGAGTGTATCTAGTTATTAATCTTGGATTCTCAATTATATCATCGATTCCTCTAGGTGGTAACTCCCAATTCACATTTTCATTTCCATACTTATTACCAAAATATTCACGCCATTTTTTTGAAGGTATGGTTTGTTTAGCTTTTGGTATTTGAGAGGTTACATTATTTGTATTGCCAACATTCTTACTACTCCCATTCATCGTTCCGGTTGGTCTCAACCCCGCTGTCAATGCCTTATGCGAGCCATAATCTTTCAAATTCCCATAAATAGAAGGACCCATATTCATCAAACCAACATTCATCATGAAGGAGTTCATTGCAACATCAGCCGCTGCGACTTTAGCTGCTCTTTTCAATGCAGCCATTTCTCTTTCGATTCTCACTTTTTTATTGATCTCAACGATTTCTTTTTGGCGTTTATCCCATGCATTCCCTATTGTAATCATCCAGCGAGTATCTTTCAAGTTCTTTGGAGAAAATGTCCCTGTTTTTGAATCAAAGCCTTGGCCTCCAGAAACTTGTGCTAATCCTTGTTTAACTGCATTTTGTAAACTTGTCACTTCTGTGAAGAGGGTAGAAGAAAAAGCATGAAAGGCTAAAAGCTTTTGTAATTGTTTTTCTAAGGTCAATTTTGCACTCGTATAATCTGCTATTAGTCCGCTTGCTTCTCTAAGATGTTGCGCGCGTTCACTAGATACTGGCAATAATTGTTTGACTTGATCGATTTGATTTTGCATTCCTTGAATTTGTGTTTCATAACGCTGAATCTCTGCTTCTAATTGAGAAGATTTCAAATCACAGCCGTCTACTTGTGATACATAGTCAGTTGGAAGCTTTTCAACCACTTTGCCTGTTGCTTCGGCTACAAGTATAGCTTGGATCAAAGGGATAGAGACACCTTGACTACCTGTTTTCTTTTTTTAAGCATTTTCTTCAAGATTTAAAAATTTTTATACAAAAAACGGTATCAGTGAGTATTCACTCGCTAACACCGTTTCAATGCATTTTTATTTTCCTAGCTTAAATTTTTGTAAAATGAATACAGTTAACTTTTGTTAGCTATTGGCAACTTGATTACCAATCTTATGATAACGTACTTTTTTATTGATTAACATTTTAAATATGATTTTACCAGATTTTTAGGTGCAGGAATTAAATCATCTTTAACATCAACATGTTTATCTGCAATGCCAGTATATAAACATTCATCACAAAATTTAATAATTTGATTTGTATTACTAGTTGCTACAGTTAAGCGCAAATTACTATCATGGCAACTGGGACATTCTTCATCGGTCATGTATGCACTTAAATCCCAAATAAGTGAAGAAACTTGTTTAGACATTTCTTCTTCATTTAAACCTTTTTTAATTTTGTTTGTATAAAAAGGGATTGCAATCTCGAGATTGTCATCTGAATGACCTAAAATTAAATTTTTTGACTTAAATTTTTTCATTTCATCTAAATACTCTAAAGAAGTATATTTCAAAAATATTGAATCATATTTCTTTACATAATTTATTAATTCATCAAAAAATAAATCTAAACTATCAATAGAGAAATTATTATAAATTGTTAAAATTTCTTCTCTCATATATCCTCCTAAGGTTTTGGTATAGGATACGCTGTAATTATATTACCTGCTCTATCCGTTATAATTTTTATCCATGTTGTAGATCCGCCACCTAAACTTGGTTTAACTGTACCTATGTTTTTCCCAACATCTACTATCCTTTCAAATCCTCCAGATTCTAGTTGTTTCACTGGCGTGTTTATAACTAGTTTTGATTGTAAAATATTCTTCAAATCTGTTTCAGGAATAGTAAACTGTCCAGCATTTTTCGATGGATTGAAATGTCTATCTCTGATATGGTTCATCCCAGCATTTTTTGACGGGCTAAATCTTGTTGGATTTTCAGATGCATTAATTCTAGATTGAACTACTCCAACATCGGGGTTGGGAATATCAGTGCTACTGACTTTCTTATTACTTCCATTCAACATCCCAGTTGGTCTTAAAGATGCTGTCAATGCTTTCTGCGAGCCATAATCTTTCAAATTCCCATAAATAGAAGGACCCATATTCATCAAACCAACATTCATCATGAAGGAGTTCATTGCAACATCAGCCGCTGCGACTTTAGCTGCTCTTTTCAATGCAGCCATTTCTCTTTCGATTCTCGCTTTTTTATTGATCTCAGCGATTTCTTTTTGACGTTTATCCCATGCATTCCCTATTGTAATCATCCAGCGAGTATCTTTCAAGTTCTTTGGAGAAAATGTCCCTGTTTTTGAATCAAAGCCTTGGCCTCCAGAAACTTGTGCTAATCCTTGATTAACTGCATTTTGTAAACTTGTCACTTCTGTGAAAAGGGTAGAAGAAAAAGCATGAAAGGCTAAGAGCTTTTGTAATTGTTTTTCTAAGGTCAATTTTGCACTCGTATAATCTGCTATTAGTCCGCTTGCTTCTCTAAGATGTTGCGCGCGTTCACTAGATACTGGCAATAATTGTTTGACTTGATCGATTTGATTTTGCATTCCTTGAATTTGTGTTTCATAGCGCTGAATCTCTGCTTCCAATTCAGAAGATTTCAGATCACAGCTGTCTACTTGTGACACATAGTCAGTTGGAAGCTTTTCAATCGCTTTGCCTGTTGCTTCGGCTACAAGGATGGCCCCTTGAATCAAAGGGATATAGACACCCTGAAAATAGGATTTTCCCGAATCATACGCCTTACTTCTCAATAAGGTATCTTGCGTAAAATTCCCTATGGCTGATTGTAATGACTCAAATCCTGCTTGGTAGCTTTGACTTAAGGCACTGGCACTGCTTCCTTGTGCTTTTGATGCCCCTACATACATATCAATACTCATTCATGTTCTCCGTTTCTGCAAGGACTCTTTTTTTCTCATAAAATAACTCATCTTGTTGATCCTCAATCATTCTCTTTTCTTTATGGATTTGTTCTTTTTGGTCCTCTAAATGATAAAGAATTCCTTGTTGTTTCTGTTTGGTCCCCCATCGCAGCTCTTCTGCAACGTATTTTTCTGCTTCAACAAACGTTTCAAGTCGGTCGATCAACTGATTTCCATAGAAAAATAGTTCTTCGTACTGTTCTTCAATTCGTTGAGCATCTCGTTGCACATGGGTAATTTCGTCTAGTTCATTCTCTACTTGTCGTTCTTTTAATACTAAATCATCCCATTCTGAATGCTTTTCTTTCATACTAATCACCTCAAGCCACTCATCATTTTCCGAACTGTTGCGTCTGCTTCTTCAAACTCTGCTGCGACACTTTTTATATTATTTGAATCCGTTGCAATCGCTACACTAATTGCTTGAACCATTGATTGCATGTCCTTGATTGCATTTTTAGCTGCATCATTTCCAGAAATAGTTGATTGTTCATCTGTCGTGACCGATTGATAACTATTTAATGTGTCCATAGCTGAAAATATTCCTCTCGCAAGTTCTCCAGCTACTGCGCTATTACTACTAATTGATTCCACCAAATCAAACTCCTTTTTAAATTTAAACGATTATTTTTTATGATATTTATAGATTACCATAAGTGTTATTTAATTATCCTCATAAATTTTGAATATGCTGAAAATTATTGAGAATAATTGTTTCATCTATTAAACTCTTCAAATCAGATTGGATCTTCCCAATAAACCTTGATTCTCGACATAAAATTACTTATACTTAGTTAATAACATGGAAATAAAAAACTGAGTAAGTCCTCATTTAGAACATTACTCAGCTTTATGTCAAGTTAATAGTTGCTATCTTGGAAATGACATGTATCTTGGGTATCCTTTTTAGTACTACAAATAAAGATTATTAAGGAGATTTAAATTGAGTAAGAAAAATATACCTGGGTGTGGGTGTGGATGCCTAACTTTGTTAGTTGCTCCATCATTACTAGGATTTTTTTGGCTTCATGGCAATCTTTTACGCTCCTCATTCTGATTCTATTATTTATTGTATTCTATAACAACTCTTCTGTACGAAAGAAGAAGATGATGAATAAAAAAGAATGGAAGTGTTCTTATTGTATGAGTATAAATCCACCAGAAATTTATAAATGTCCAAATTGTTCTGCTAATAAAGAATGAGACTACAGTATGATAAGTACTTTAATTTATAGTAAACCAAAAATCTAGAAACTCTTATCTTTATAGATTAATAACTTTTTAAATCTAACTAAATTCCGCTAAATTTTTATGTTTTAAAACTGTTAATGACTAAATAGGTCATTAACAGTTTTTTAACATATCCTAAAATAAAAAAAAGTAAATTTATGTTAGAATTTTGGATTATTCATATTGATTATCACTATCAAGTCATTTTCATATGAGTTTTCTTTCATCTAGTTTAACTCACCAATCGTTTTATGATTTTGAACTAGCGTGGAATTCCACGCTAGTTCAAAATCTGATACTCTTTTTCCAGTTTTTATTTTTCAAAATTATATTTTTGATAAACTAAAAACATTAAAATAGCATAGGCCACAGACAACCCCATAATGAAAAGCCAAACCACTGAAAATGAATAATTAACAATTAAACCACCAACGATACTTGTTCCTAAAATATTCCCAAAAGCACCAATCAATAGCAGAAAAGAATTCATTCGTCCTTCGTACTCTTTGCCTGCCAGCATAGATACAACAACACTAATATTTGTTTGAACAACAATTTCACCTATAGTCAAAAAGAATATAAACAAAATCATTCCCGCTAAATTTGAAAAAAGTAACAGACACAAAAAGCTAACCAAATAGAAAAAACTACCTATTATAATCAATAGAATTGGATTAGTACGTTTAGTGAATCGTAAGATCATCGGGGTAATTAGCAATACCATCGAAGCATTTATTAGCATCATTGTTCCGTATATTTTTGGCCCATTGGTAAACCAGATATTGAATTGCAGCGGCACACTAAATGAAACTTGTATATAAATCATAAAGTTTAAGATTGAAAAGACAATCGCTTTTATCGCTAAATGATTTTGGCTCCATAGATCAGCCAAGGAAAACTCAACTTTTTTATCTTTCTGTTTAGGATAAGTCATTCGCTCTTCTTTATACTTCAGTTGAATACAAACCGTAGCTATTAAATTAAGCCCTGCGACCAATAAAAAATATAAAGCAAGATATTGCTCAAACCAAAGCCCGTTTAAAAAAGGGCCGATTGCAACACCTAAATTTAAAAATAGATACAGTAAAGAAAAACCACTTTTCTTTGTATTTAAGTTATCATTGGAATTTTCTAAAATAAACACATTGTATATTGGATTAGTAAACCCAAAAATACCACTGATTATAACCAACAAATAAACCACCACAAATGACCCTAAAAATAAAGCACATAAAAAGGAACAAACCACTAATAAATATTGACTAAATAAAAATAGCGTCCTCTTTGAAAACTTATCACTCAAATACCCACCTAAAAAGATACACGCTAGGTTTACTAATAAGGCAATTGATACAAAAGAGGCAGCTTCTATGTCTGTTTTATTAAGCTTTAACGTTATATAATTAGTTAGTAACGGATAAACAAATATTATTAAACTCGAAACAAATCTCGCTAAACAAATGAGATAAACATTTTGCGGCAATCCTTTATATACAGATAAATATTTTTTTATGATCATTCTTCTACCACCATTAAATCAAAGAAACGATGGTACACTGTCAACAATTTTTCTCTTAACGAATCATAATTTACATCTTCAATAATGGCAAATCCTGATCTAGTCATCGTATCCTTAACATCTAACAAACGGTCCCCAATTGATCTTTGAACTTCAAAAGTAATAATCCCATCAATGTCCTTAAAATCCTTTAAAGTCGCAAGAGCAGCTATTTCCCCTGATTTCTGTGGTAGACAAATCATGCCGGTAAAGATATCTTTTGACTGTTTTGGAGAAACAAATTTTTGTAACTCAACATCAATCATTGCTTCAAACATATCTACATTAAATGTATTCTTGATAATTGGGGGCATAACATCTGCGCCGCCAATCCGTGCGCCTATTTCACCAAAATACACATTACCATCTTTTGTAACAAAATATTCGCCATGGGTAACTGTATTATTTATTCCTAACGCAGAAATTACTTTTTCATTTAATTCACTTATTTTTCTAGTAGCAACATTTTTTTCACTCTCTGCTTTTGGAAATATGATGCTAGCAGGTGGACTACCTTTCGTTGCAATATCCATGCAGTTATATAAATATTTACTCACAGATGAAAAAACGACTTGTCCATTTTGAACAACACAATCACAATGATATTCTTCTCCATCAATAAAACTCTCTAATAGAATTCTATTATCCGAAATTGCTAATAACAATTCATTTTCTATTACTAAATTAGAAAAATATTCTGAAATGTCCTTATTTGATAAAAGTTTTTGAGTATTCAATGTAGCAAATCCATTTAGTGGTTTTGCTACGATTGGAAAACCGACTTTTTTGGCAAACAATATTGCTTCATTTTCAGATACAGCAATTGCATTTTTACTTGTGTTTAGCTCTCTTTGGTGAAGCATTTCTTTCATTATCCATTTATCTCTTACAGCTAGTGCTTGATTTTTTTGAATACCAGGTATTCCAAACTTACTTCTCAAATCTCCACCAATTTCAATCAAATTTTCCTTTGGGGCATACAATGCAACAATCTCGTACTTACTTTTAACATCGGCGATAATTTCAGATAAGTTTTCAAAGTCGAGTATGTCCTTTACTCTTATACAACTGTCAAAATAATTTCCTACTTGATCATCAAATTCTTCTACGCTGGAAATTAGTAATTTTTTATAGTTATAATCGTTTAGCTTTTGTACCCACCGAGTCCCACTTCTATTACTGATTGGAATATCACTCAGATAAACAATCGCTTGCTCCATATATTCTCACCTCAATAAACTAAATTTTTTGGTTAACGTTCTGATCTGTTCATCTTCTCCATACAGTGCAACAACAACTGGCTCTAAGTTCTTCAATTCATTAGTAGAGATTTCTATTTTATAGTCAGAAAATTGATTGTTTAAACGCTGTCCCTTACTTGTAAAAACGACAGATTCAACCGAGTCTAGCTCATTCACTGTCTCAGTAAGCGTCAACAGTGCTGTTGGATTAGATTTTAAAATAACTAAGCTGTTCTTTATAGCTGCATGCTTGTTACCATTTAAATCAATTATTTTTTCTGAATCAATCATATCTTCAGTAGCATTTGCTAAAGCGGCTGATACAATAGCAATCACATTTGCTTGTTCTCCGAAAGGAAGATTTTTATTAATTATTATTGCTGTTCGCTTCATTTATTATTCTCCTTTATCTTAAAAATTACCCATGGCATGGAAATTCCTTCTCTAAGAATTGTATGGATTTTTAAATTAAAATACTCGGCACATAACGAGTTTGTAATACACGCTGTAAAGCTTTGATCTTGATTATTCATAATAAGTTTTTCACATGCTTCTTCATTTGAATCCACGTAAGTTAACTTTGCGACAGATGAGATACTTGGAATATCTGTTACTAAGTTTTTAGTCGCTTTATGCAAAAATAACTCGCTACACTCTTTTAGTTTCTTGGAATTGCTTGCAAATACTAAGCTTGGTATTTTTTCTACAAAACTTTTGTATACTTCTAAATCATTATCCATAATAAATTTATTAATATCTGGATACGCTCCTGGAATCAAAACCTTTTGAATCGTATTTTTCTTTAATGATTCAATTGCTCGTTCAAAGCTTGAAAATCCTTTTAATTCATCATCTGTACTTAATTCTTTAGCGATATGCATGCTACACGTTAATTGGCTCAATTCATTTCCCAACGTACCTAAAATCATTGTTCGTCACCTCTCCTTTTATCACAGAAAATTCTGTATTTTCACATCGAATTATTATTTTTTACTCAATATACCAATTTAATTTTAATAAGTCAATAAATTTCTGCTTTTATAAAGATAAGTATATCCTTTCTTAGGTTAGCGATTTTAATCTGAATTACTACCTGTTTGAAGATTTATGAATAAATCGTTCGCTTTTTTCTCTGTTCGCCTTGATTCTCGCTGTCGATTTATTTATACTTAGTGTATAGAATGGAAATGAAAAAGCTGAGTAAGTCCTGATCCAGAACATCACTCAACTTTATGACAATTTAATCCTTGGCACCTTTTTGTTTGGCTGGCACCGAGCGGAAATGGTCTTGAAAACATCAGTAAATGTCTACGCAAGTATGCCAATAGTAAATGAATCTCTAGCTTTTTTGTTGTGTCTCTTTTTGAGCTACAACTAGAAAAGAATGCTAGGTTTCTTTAAAGTACTATTGACTTATTCAGGTATTGGACATTGCGCCAATGCCTTTTTTGTTTCTATTCTAGGTCTGATTTTTATCGATGGTGGTGATAATGAAACGAAGCGATGTACAAGTTTAAAAATAGAAAAATAAAAAACGGCACCTTACAACCTGACTGGCATCACGTTGCAAGGCCCCGAATAAGCAGCAGTAACTGCATAATCGAGTTGCCGATAGCGCGTACCGAAGTACTCGCATGTTTTATTGTACTTAATTTTGATTGATTTTACTAGTCTCTTTGCTGGATTCTTTCATCTTTTTGGCGATTTCATGTGTTCTTTGGCGAACTATTGCACACGATGAGGCACAGATAGGTCTGATCGTTTTTTATTTTCCTGTTGGTTTTTCAAAAAAATAGGAATGGATGTGTAGTGATGAGTAAAGAACAGAATTTGAAGGCGGTACCTTATCAGGATATTTTGGATGTGCGGAGTGAGTTGATCAAGCTTCGGTCTTGGCAGAAGTCGTTGGTTTATTTGGATGAATTTTTTGATGGGAAGGTTACGAGGAATAAGAAGGATATGCGGATGCGGTATTATTCTTGTCAGCAGTTGTATCAGGTATTTTCTGGGGATTTTGAGGGGGTGTTGAAGGAGAGTGAGGAGATTGTAGCTAGGATGATTCAGCGAAACAAAGTTTAGTTTAATAAAAACAAGTATATACTCTTCACTTTCTTAAACAGAAAAGAGTATATACTTATTTTGAATAATTATATTTTATTCGTATATTAAATAGTATAACTTATATCATCAAAAATATTATATTCAGTGGCGATTATTTTGATGATAGAAAGAATCGTTTCCGAACTAAAGTTTGTTTCCACAATCTCACCGTTGGATAGCTTGCCAGGATTTTTAACTTCGTCTGCTGGGCTAAATAGTCTTTTAAGTACCTCTCTTCTCTTTAAATTAGCAAATGTTTGACTATCAAATTCCCAAACAAAATCTAAAAATGAAATAAGTACTTTTTTCCAACTATCAACTTTGTAGTCTTTATCTTCAATAGATAATAACTTTGGTTTACTTCCTGTAATATTGACGTCTTCATCTAAAAAGTGTTCTCCGCTTACAGAAGACTGTTCTTCAGCTTGTACTTGGATAGGAAATTTCCAAATTTTCAACGCTTCTTCACTTAATTTTTTTGCTCTATCTTCAATTGTATAAGCATCCCATTTATCATATTCATTAGCTAGTTCTCGAGTTAAAGTAATATTTGATTGTTGATACATTTTACTTTTTTCGCTAAATAACTTGTTCGATAGTTCTGAATTATATCCTGTTAAGGTCAAATTACCGATTGTATCACCATATTTAATTTGAACGTCATTAGCATTTTTGACTGAAACCTTCCAATCATTCGTTAAAGTTTGTGGCATAATATGCTCCACTTGAATCGATTCAAAGCTAATTGGTTCTTTTGTCCGATAAAGTTCAAGCATCATCAAAACTAGCTTAGCAAGATTGTTTTTTCTATTATATAAAGCGACTGTTTGAAAACTATTTACAAATTCTGCATCTCTTGGAAAAATTTGCGTTCCCTTTTTATTGGTTAATTCAACAATTAAACGATCTTTCTCATTAGTCATTGAAATCTCACGAGATAACGCTGCAAACATTTTATTCAATACATTGGTTCTTTTATCAGTAATTGAACGTCTAAACAGATAAGACTCGACTGTCCCAAAAATTTCATCAACATCGTTCCATGTATATATTCCATCATCACCTAATTTTAGAATTTGCATTAAGTATGGATAAACAATTGTAGCTTTCATCAGATTAACTCTTTTGATTCGTTCATTTACTGTTGATTTTGGAATAATTTCATTGTTTAACCAGAAATAATATTTCGAGTAATTTTCCAGTTCTTTGATTGCTGTCTCAGGCGTGTAGTGATTATTATTGAAGAATCGTTTGTATTCTTCATACACTCGTCTTTCTGTCACAGTAGCACCAAATTTTAAAGTTAAATAGAACCTAATAAAAGTAGATAGTTGATTTGTTGGAATTCGTTCCTCAATTTTGGTCCAATAATCTTTATATAAACGATTTTGCGTTCCATGATCGATGCCCATTAACAGGAAATTTCTAATCAAATCAGATGCTGTTAAAGAGAGTCCAGTTGAATTAATACTTTCAAAGATTACTTGTGGATTTTCTGATTCATCATTACCGTTCAATTCAATATAAACAATTTCTATCATTCCTAACGCATCAAAAAACTCTTTAGGCTCATACTCTGACTCCTCAATTCTAGTTAGAAAGAGATTGAAGTTTTCAGAAACCTTTGATGTTTCTTCCACTTCTTGCTTCTCAATAATTTTACGAAATACAAAACGGTCTTTTTCAACAGAACGTAGTTTAATTTTATTATTTTCTTCACTCCGAGGATTGAGCAAGTAATCATCTAAAATTTCATCATAAAGACTTTCATCATCCGATAAATCAGCAATTGCTTTCATAAATAGCATAAAGCTAGTAATTCGTTGCTGTCCATCAATAATATTAAAATATTTACTTAGTTTCGGTCCACGCTCGTCCACATAAACAATTGTTCCAAGAAAGTGTTTGGCTGAGAAATCATCTTGAATAATTTTTTCAACATCATTAAATAACTGAACACATTGTTCATTTGACCATTCATAATTACGTTGATAAACAGGAATATTAAAAATAGTCTTTTTTTGTTCTAAAAACTCAAAAAATTTAATCGTATCTGCTTTCAAATGTTATTCTCCTTAATCCTAATCACCAAACGATGAATTTATCAAATCTTGTAACATACCATTTTTCGCATAAGGAGTTGCATCTTCCATTAAGAAATTCTTTCGACTAATATCATTATCTAGATTACCGAAAATAAAGTTCGTTGAAATTTTATAGATAATTTCTGTTGGAGCCAACCCATAAACCTGATTTTCTAAAATATGTTTGATGCGTTCTTTATCATTTGGATATTCCGTTTTTATGACCGGACTATTGTAAAGCTTTTTAACAATTTCTGTGATATAAAGCCCAGATTTCATATAAAGGTCAGCAAATGTTTTACTAGAATCATCATAAATATTCGGATTCTCATTTTCTAAATCTTCAACCATCATTTTTGCAACCCACTTAGGAGTATAGATCTGATTGGTTTTTTGTGGTGGAATATAATCAAATATATCTTCTTCATTATCTTCAAAGTAATTAGATAATTCATCTTTCTTTCTTAAAAATTCTTGTACAGATTCATTAAATACTACATCATCAAATAGCATACCTCTAAAATGGTGTGTCTTACCATCTTCTTGATAGTCCCCGCCATCACGCAAGAACTTAAATTGCTCAACAGTGATTCCAGTCACTTCTAAAAACACATCTTCAGGAGTATAGTGATCAAAGTTTTCTAACGTCAGTGAATCATCACCATAAGCCATAATAAAACTTGGTATTGTACGAGCAAAACCACGCAAACGCCCTCGAATATCCTCTTCAATCAGCGTCTTTTCTTTTGTTTTTTGCTTTTGTTCTTGCTCTTCAACAATCTCTTTACTTAACGTTTCAATTTTTTGAGAAACTTCTTTTTTCACTTCTTGTTGATATGTTTCAAAAGCTTCTTCTAGTTTTTCAGCATACTGCTTTTCAATTTGAACTTTCTCCTCAACAGTATTCACTTTCTTAATATCTTTTTCTAGATTACTTTCTATATGTGCTTGTTGAATATTAAAATCTGCATTTTTTTTCTTAACAGTTAATTCTACTTCAGTCTGGATTTTTTTCTCAATTTTTTCTGAACCTTTTTTTGTAAGCTCATAATCTTGTTTAACAATTTCTAACTGTGGTTTAAAATTATCTACAACTGTTTTACCAATATCTTTAGCCAACGAGTCACGGACGCTGTCAGAATCAATTTTTCCAATCGTCTCTGCTATTTTTTCTTCTGTTTGGTATACTTTACTTCCAAAAATAGCATCCGTTTTTGTGATGACAATTTCATTGTCTACAATTGCTTGTCCATCATCATCCACTTCAATATTTTTTGTGTCAATTGTCGGCTGATCATCAGGTTTTTTCACTTTACCTTGTATAGCATAATCCATATTATCTAAAATGCTAAGTGCAGCTTGAGGAGCTTGAAAAATACCTGAAATATTTGCGAACAGTAAGTTGCTCATGAATCCTCTTTTAACAACTTCCGTTGCTTTAATTGCTTTTGGAATTGTTAACACTTGAGCAGCGTCAAGTTCAACCATTTTCCCTTCTTTGTCCTCACCAATCACAGGAAAGAAATTTAATAATTTCTTGATATTCTTTTCACGATCACCAGATGTTCCACCGCCTGATACAGTATGAGTAGACAGATTATTAGCAAATTCATCAAAAATAATTAGCGTTCTTTCTGGTGCAAAATCAAAAACATACGCATTTTGTTTTTGATATCGAACTTCCTCACCACTTACTTGTTCCGTCCAAACATTAGGATTCTGTGCTCGAAAAGCAGCTTGCATATAAAGTGCAGGCGATTTCATATTGCTTAACATCATTACCGCTGTCCATTCAGGAATTGTAATTCCTGTAGTTAATTGACCAACCGAAAGTGTAATTGTCTTGTCATTTGATTGTATGGAATCACGTACTCTTTTGAACGAACTTTCATTAGCCAATACATCCTCTGCTTCAGACTTACCATTCCCGGCAGCTAGGACAACTTCATAATTTTCAAAAACTGGGTGAGTATCTAACAACTTCTTCAAAGCTTTTGCGCTTGCAACACGGTTCAAAATCCAAAAAGTATGTTTTAATTCATTACGTAATTTAGATGTTGAAAAAGGATATTTTTCATTGTGAGTCAATGTATCCAACCATTTTTTTACGTCAGCTTCATGAACAAACCGTCCATCTTCTTTCGTTGCAAAGAATTCATTTAAATCAAAAGCAAAATCGACATTATTCTCATTTTCAAGTTCAATCCCTTGATTTACTTCCTTCGTAATCATTTTCGACATTTGATAAGTAAACATATTCAGTTGTGGTAAGAGTTCGTAGGGATTATTTTCTTCCTCTGTCCAGTTGTTTTTAGCTGCTTGCTCTTCTTCGTAAGACCAATTAAATATTTGTTCATCATTGAATGAACCTTTAGCTATCGCTTTAAAAGGTGTTCCAGAAAGATGTAAGGTAAATTGACGATCTATATATCGAAAAGCAACATCTGTTTTAAAGGTGTCTACTCCTTCATGCGCTTCATCTATGATCAGAACATCCCAATTAGTGTCCGCTACCCACTTAAGCTTATCAAAGCCACCACCATCACCTCGAAAGTATTTTGATCCTTTTAAATCTTGTAAACTCAAGAAGGCTACTTGTTTGGCATCGTCATGTGTAACAGTATAGTCAACAAAATCTTGCCGAGTCATTGGTGATCGATCTTTTAACGACTCTGATTCACTAATAAATTTAAAATCAGTTTGCCACGCAATAAATTTAACAAAATCATCATACCACGAATTAGCAATAGCGGGTCTGTTCGTTACGATTAACACATTCATTGAATTCAACTTACGAACTAGATCATAGGAGGTCAATGTTTTACCAAAACGAGGCTTTGCATTCCATAAAAATTCTCCATTTGGATGATTTTTAGCGTATGCAAGAGTTTTTTCAACTGCTGCTTCTTGTTCTGCTCGTAATTGATAATCTAACTTTTGCTCTTTTTGGACTTTTGAATAGTCCTTGAAAACGAATTCACGATACAATGACTCTGCTTCATCTGGATTTCCATTGAAGAAGAACCATTCCGTTCCCTTATTTCGTCGAATACCATTTTTAGTTAAAAAAGCATGAAAATCACGGTCTGAAAAATAACCACCACCATTGAAACGGGCTTCGTGATCCCAGAGTTTCTTCGCTTCAATACCAACTGTATGTGTCTGTTCCCGAATACGCTTATCTGCATCACGATCAGTATAACCAATCTTAATCCAACCATTCTTAGCAGTATTAGTGGGAGTAACATAGGCATAGATTGTTGGTTTTATAGCCTTTTTAGGTTCAATAACAACATTCATGTCCATTATTCCATCTCCTTGACTTTCGTTTCAATGAAATTAATTTCTTCTTCGTTAAGGTTATATTTCTTGTAGAGTTGTTGATCTATTTCAGGGATTGTTTTTGACCAATCGATATCTGAATTTACAGTGAAATCTTGCATAGGAATCTTAGACCACGTTACTTTTGATTGATTATTTTGAGTTGTTTTCATAATTCCCAACATAGCTCTTAAAAATTTTCCTTTTACATATTTTAAAAGACTTTCAGCTTCAAATTTAGTGTCAAATGCTCCAATACTCATAAACGTTTGATTATGTGCCATAAATGGCTCTCCTAAAATAGGAGTACTCAAAGCTTCTCCATAAGTACCACTTCCATTCGCACCGGGAATAAAAACTTTCCACTTATCTATATTTGGGTGTTTAATCAAGTAAGCTTTATTTATTTTTTTAAAAACTCTCCTTCCATCTTTTCTCCCGTAAATTTTAACAGTATCACCCGCAAATTCTTCATCTGATAAAAAAACTTCTGGATAACGTTCAAAAACGTTTGAAGAAACTGCTTTCAGGTGTGAAGTATCAGTTCGATTTTTAAATTCAGGATAATCATTAAACATTGAGTCCGTAAATCTATAGCTATCCGGACTATAAACTATAGAACCCAGATTGTTCTTATTTTCATTTTTAACTTTATGAAAAATGGAGTTTAGTTCTTTTAGTGGAATAAATGTATCTATAGCTTCAAAATATTTACTCCTATCATAATAAGTAACAACTACTCCTCCTTTAATATCAGTATTTGGAAAAACTTTAGAACTTTTTTGTTCAAAAAACTCTATTTTTAAATTAGTTGAGCTCAGCATTTTATTATTCCATTTTTTTGGAGTAGCTCCCGTATTAGCTAAAAATCTAGCAGGGGTAATTAATATAGAGCGCTCGGAAATATTTTGAACCTCGTCCATAAATAAATTATATATTGGTCTAGACTGTCGATTATTTCCCTCAATTTCCTCTTGATAGGGAGGATTCCCAACAACCACATCGAATTTCATCTTACTTTCCTCCTTATTGATAAATGATTTGAACTCATTCATTTGTTGATTTTTCCAATTCCTTATTTTTACATAAACACCTGAATTTTCTTTTTCCAATTTTGCTGTTTTTTGCGTAATTTCCTCTCCAAATAAATTAAGTTGCTCCAAACACTCTAGTTGAAAACTTTCACCCGAATATGGGATCGTATGACTTAGCCCATCCATTTGAAATACATTGTAACTAATTATTTTAGCAATTTCTTTCTGTAGCTTAATATCAGGATGTCGATCGAATTTTTCCAAATAATAATCAATAAACGTATATAGTAAATTCTCACGAGCTATCAATAAAGAATCACCTTGGAATTCATAGCCAAAGCTTGTTTGATAAGCCTTTTTTACATATTCAAACCACTTTTTTTCATCAGCAACTTCTTGATTAATCCTTCTTAATTTTCTGTCAACAAAGCCAACACGGGTCTCAATAGGAACAATTTCTCCTGTCACAGAATCATACCTACTAACCATATAAGGACCTTCCCCACAAGTAATTTCCATCCAAACTTTAGATATATATTCTCCAACTGATAAACGACTAAACTCTTGGTCGACAATATCATTTTGCTTTTTTACTATGCATAATGGCGTGAAAACTTCCGCTTTACCTTTTGTACGTTCTAATTGTTCATATTTAAACTTTTCAATTCTAGGCCTTATGAGAGAAGCATTTTTACCAGTAATTGATTTTACTTTTATTGGTTCTTTTGGTCCAAATTCCTTACCTAACAATTCATATGTTTTTGTTGCCCAAATAATATTTTTTCTCGTAGTTCGATCACTAAGTAATATTTTAAAAAGATCAGGAGAACTACGAAGAATTGTATTCTCATTAGTGTCAATATCTTCACAAAAAAACGAATTACTCAAATGAACTCCTCCTCTATCTTTATATAAATTTTTAGATACATTTAGATATTAATTGTAACAATAATTTGTGAAAATATAAATAAAACTTCTTAAATCTCCATGAAAAACAAATAGAAACATAGTTTCGGTCATCAAAAAAAGACTGACAAAATATCAGTCTTATTATAACATAGAGCACGGACTACAGTCTTTAATCTTACAACTATAAAATTGTCTCTTAGCCTTTGCAAATCCCCATAAATTTCCGAAATAAGGTAATTCTCGTAATTGCTGCTCTGTAACAAATGCGAAAAAATACAGATCCAGTGGATCAATCGAAATACTATTCAAAAGTCTATTCACTCTTAAATTTATATTATTATCTGGATTTTCAACAAAACTAATATCAGTAGAAGTTAAATTAAAAACATAGTTTTGATTACCTAAATCGTAGTACAACTGCATAACAATATCATAACCTAAAAAGATTGGTTCTATCTGATCATTATTATTGTGAGTAATCTTGATATCTTTCTCTAAAAGTCTATTATCATTAATATAAGATATTTGCGGAGGTAATTTAGAAGAATTTAATTCTACTTTATAATTATCCATCATAAAATGATGTCTTCTCCCTATATCACTCATTGGAAATCGAAAATTATCGTTTCTTACAGAATCGTATTCATCTGATATATTTTTTCCAATACTTGCAAGATATTCAATTACTGCTGACTTAGCCAAGTCGCCACGAAACAAATTATCAATAATTTCATTTTTTGAACGTGAAACAAATCCATTGTATGTATATGGTAATTTCATTAAACTAGTCTCTGCGGCCCACCTCAAAGCGTCACTTGAAATATTCATTTTTTTTATATCATTAATATTAACTGTCACTACAATTATCCCTCCAATTTATAATAATCAACACTATAATATCATAAAATAAACAATAAAGCACATATAAATTGTTTATTTTTACATTTTGCTTTTTTTTAACAAAAAAAAGCAAATAAATAGACTTAAAACGTTATATAACAACGTTTTAAGTCTAACCTTTTATCCTACTTACCCTTCCATTTAAAATACTACTTTTATATAGTTTGGATTAGGTTCATTTTACTTCAGAAATCTAGTTTTTCAATTCAAAGATTTAGTAATGAACTTAGATAGTTTTATTTGCAAATAAAGATATTTGCACAGGCAAACCACCATGCCAATATACATCATTTTATATCAATGCAATTCTCATTGGTGTGCGCTGCTATACATATACTTTAATTGTGCCTACGAACCATAACGAATTATTCGACAAGCAATTTAGAAAATACTTATATTCTTCCTTGTTTCCGTATTTTTTCTAGTTGTGGCGCTAGAAACGCCATATTATTATCTAGTTCTTTGGAATAGTCAATAGAATAGGCAACATCTTGCAAGTGGTAGCTTTTGTTTAAGCTGGTAAATCGCCCACCTCTAACGTTTTCTATTCCGTATTCACCCATACACTCAATGACTTTATTAGTTGTGAGTTTGTCCGCTTCTGCTCTGCCTGTCAATCCAATTTCAGAGACTTCCACAATTCTAATAGGTTGGTTATTCTTAGTTAGTGCGCGACCACCTTGTAAATGCTCTTTGAAGATATTTTCCATTGTTTTTGAGGTATGGCCAACGTAATACTTGAACCCTTTGTTTCCTAACTCTAAAACATAAATTTTTCTATATCTCTTTTCTTCGATTTTTATCCCTCCTTCGCCTTTTCTAGGCAAACAACTTTTCCAACCATATCTATAGCAAAAATAAATTGTTGTAGAGTGATCTTCCCTACTGTCGATCTGTTTGACCCTTTTCAACAGTTATTTAAGAACAATTATTTAAAAATCAGCCTTAACAGTAAAGAACTTTGCCAGCCGAATGTAATAATTGTTTTCTCGTTATTGACAGAAATCAATAGGCTATCCATAGAAAGTTTGTATTTTTCTCTAGTTATTACCCCGTTTAAAAATTCTTCATTAAAGCTGTTGATTTCCTTCAATTTATCAACCATTGATTTTGTATACATACCATTTGAAGAAAAATGCTCCATTGGTCGGTTATATTCATTTAACAAATTTCTAAAACTGTTTTCATCATTTGATAATAACACGCACCTTTTAATATAAACCTCAATAGAGTTATACGAATCTATCGTATTACCATCCCAAAACTTTATAATCATTGTAATCAATATTGAGTAGATGCTATTTGCAAAAACATAGTCCTTGAATATTAAGAAATAACTTCTCTCTGCTTGAAATGATGCCTTATCAAATAAAAAATTTAAGATTGTCCCCGCAACAAACAATTCTAATAAATAAACCAATATATCTGTAAATTTAGTTAAAAAAGTTGAATGATTTCTTTTTCTTGGTACCTGAATCAACACGATCAATACAATAATTGAAAAAAATATCGTAATTATGTAACTATTTTTAATTCTAATCAACTCCTCAAATTCAATCTCATCAAACAATATCTTTTAAATTAGCAAAAACCTTATCTTTAGCGGAACTATTTACGATTTAATTCTCTAGTGTAATTTTTATACTTTGTCTGTATATTAGAACTTCCTCAATCACTTTTATCAGTTTTTCTTCCCTATCTTTTCCAAACCTATCTCGGTTCATTATATATAAATACAGCGAAACTGCTACCAGAATAAATAACATTGTAATGCTCGCTTCAAATATCATATTAAAATATTGTTCAGACATTTCACTTTTTATCCTTTCCCATTTCTCTTTTCCGACAAATATTATCGCTGATAAAACAAACGTTACTATATACTTAAAAAACACATCATGCCTTCTTTCTTTCACCTTACGCCTGTATGCATAGTTTAATCTTAAAGACTCAAGTAATTCTTTTATCTGATTATCGGTTTTAAAACCATATTTAATTAATAGAATGTTAAATTTTTGTAGGTTATTTCTCCTATTTTCTCTCATTTTATTCTTTGTGTTTTTACGAAAATATACAGTACGGCTTAACAAAACTATAGTAAACGATAAAAAAAGTGCTAATGAAAGCAAAAGTATGACAGCAAAAATATAGACTTTAAAAAAGGTACCTATATACGATATAGATATAAAAATAAAAGATACAAACATACCTAAATATATAATTTTTTCTATCGTTTTCAAATTTTTAAAATCTTTCCAAGAATACTGCTTTTCAAAGCACATTAAATATAAATCATATAAAATTTCTTCGTATAAATTCATAGCTATGACATCCTTATTTTTACCTAATCATACCAATAGTAAGAATAAATAGCTATAACATTTTAAGAAAGAAACCACCTCTAATGAATGACTCAAAAAAACAAGCCGTTATTAACGACCTGTTCTATATTAGAAGTTGGATGCATATGTAAGTTGCAATTCTGCATCCATCTATTTTTGTCTGCAACTTTGCATCTCTCTTCCCCTACCTCAAAAGCTTTAAGAAGCATTCATGCAAGTTAGTTTATTATTACAAGATGGGGTTCGGTGAACGACTAGGACATAAAAACATCAAAATAACGCTGGAAATATATTCTCATGTTATGCCAAAAGAATCAGAAAAAACAGCTGCAAATTTTGTCGGTTTTTAGAAAATACACGGCCTGTCATAATTTAAGCAAAGTAAAAAGGCTAGGAGTACTGATTTAACAGCATTGCTATCACATATTAAGGGGTATCCCACAGCCCCTTCCATTTATAATACTACTTCTATATAAATTGAATTAGGTTCTTTTTACTAGAGAAATCTAGTTTCTTAATCAAAAGATATATCAATAAACTTAGATAGTTTTATTTACTAGTACAGACAAATACACAGACAAAAACCACCATGCCGACGTATTGAGTTTACTCCAGCTTTGAGGAATAGCTTAAGCTTAGTACATCCTCTAAAATTTTACAAATATACAATTTCTTTTTATTTATGTGATAGATGTATCCTCCTACTGCTAACCCATAAATCGAAAGTGTTATAAAAAAAGGAATACTTGATTTTAAGGTTTCAAAGTTAAACATAGGTGCTATCGCTGTAAACGCACTTAAAATACCAAAAACATACTAACCTGAAAAAAGATTAAAAGTATTATTATTGTAATTCTTAATATTTATCAAAGCAATTCTTTTTTGGCTATCATCTAGCTTTCTTACTCCTAAATCTAGTCTTTTTATGAAGTCAACATTATTTCCTTTTATCCCTTCGCCTAGATAAATACCTTTAATAAATTCATTTGGAAATGAAAAATCAAATTTTGAAGACCATCCTTCATATTCTTGCTGTAAACCGTCTAATTTCCTCCACTCTTTTGTGTACCAGTGATAAGTGAATATAAAAATCTGGATTAGTGCATAACATACCATAAGTAGCACTACCCATTGAAGCACCCATTCATATTTTTGGTATAGCTTAGGTTTAAAAACTTGGATAAATGCTACCGATATTTGTATGAAAAAAATTTGAAACTCTGCTTTGTATATAGGCAAAGTTTCTTTAAAGCCTTTTTTTATTTCAGGAATATTCTTTTTGATCAGTCTAGCATATTTTTTTATCTTTTGGATCAATAATCTCTCCCCTTTTTTTACCAATAATACCAATAGTAAGAAAAAATAGCTATAGTGAATTATCAAAACTTCGTTACTCGATGTAACCTAGCCCGATAAAATCGCACACCTAAATCAATTACATAGTTTCACCAACTAACTAAGTCGAAATTTTCGACCTAGTCTTATACATCAATAAGTGGACTTTTCCGCCGATCAAAAATAATAATACGTTACTTTTGAAAATGTCATTTTGTTTTATGTCCTAACATTTCGTTAGGTCGCCATTTTGTAATGAGCGCAAATCTCCGCTAGTTTACGGCGCATTTTTGCGCTCTCATTATCGTATCTAATACAAATCTGAATACTTAATGCTATATTCTAAAAAACAGAAATCTTGTTAAATTAAGATTTCTGTTTTTTCTATTTAAATTCTTTACTATTTTTATTGGCAGAAATACTGATGACCATTACTTAACATCAACAATTTCTACTCGCTCAGCTAAAACCCAACCAGTCATACCATAAGAAGAGTATAGGACATAGTATCGAATATCGCTTTCTTGTATCATTTTCTCTAGTTCTTCAACAGAACTATACATAAGAGGCCAACCACTATTCTTTTTTCTTCTAGTAAATCTTTATTACTTGAAAAAAAGTGTTTCATATCCAGCTCATCTAAATCTAAAATAATGCTATATGGTATTCCATCACTAAATCGATTAGCAATAGCACCTACAAATTCAATTCTTTTGTTTAATTCTTCGTTAGTTACATCCATAGTAAGTAAGCTGTTTTTGAAATTAATATTGTAGTTTAAAATTTCATAATCGTGCAGTGAGTTCATATTTTATTATTTTCCTTTTGAGCTTACTTAACTTTTATTGTTTATTCAAAATTGTAATTTCAGGGTCAGAACCATTAATAACTTCAATGACAAAATTAAGTGTGATAATTATATAGTGTTTCATATTGAAATAATCGTAAAGTCCTGAACTAGTATCTTTAATAAGATTTCCAAATTCACCATCTTCAATTTCATAAATTACACTTGTGAATTCATCTTCTTTATATTTTCCAATCTCTTCATCTTTAAATATACCAGTAAGATACATCCCTTCATCTGCAACTCGCATTACTTTTGTAGATGAAAAATCAATTACAACCTTTTCTTTTTCATCTTTTCTGTATTCTAATTCTAGAATCAAACCGTCCATGTCACCACTTTTAATACTTACCAAATAGTCATGTCCACAGTGCGGTATCAATCCAGAAAATCTATCTATCCATTTTTCCATAATGTTTTAACCTCCTTTTTTAGTGGAAGAACTTTTAATAAAGGTTAATTAAGATCAATAATTTCTACTCGCTTAGCTAAAACCCAACCATTCATTCCATATGAAGATGATAATACCTGATAGTGTACATCAGCATCCTTAATTTTATTGACCAATTCTTGTATTGAGTCATACATTATCGGCCAAGCATAATTTTTCGTTTGATTTAGCAATTCTTTATTTTCTTTAAAAAAATCTTCTATTGGTCTTTCTTCTAAATCTGAAATAATACTATATGGCATCTCTTCATAAAACTTATAGCAAAATACTTCTTGAAATACGATTTGTTTTTGCCTTTGTTCGCTTGATATATCTATTGATATTGTATTTTTTTTAAATTCTACTGTAAATCTTTCTATTTCATAATCATGAATTATATATATCTCTCCCTATACATACTTATGGTCCTGGCGGTATCTTATTCCAATTTACTGATATCTATGCGGAAACTCGTGTGTTCCATCATCTGTATATTATTTTTTCAAAACTATAATTTCTGGATCAGTACTATTTATAACTTCAATAACAAAATTAGCTGTGACAATTATGAAATGTTTTAATTGAAAGTGATCGTAAAGACCAGCGCTAGTATTCTTAATAAAGTTCCCAAATTCACCGTCTTCTATTTCATAAATTACACTTTCAAATTTCTTCTCTTTATATTTTCCAATTTCTTCATCTCGAAAAACTCCGGTAAGGTATAATCCTTCTTCAACAATACGCATTGCTTCAGTAGAGCCAAAATCTATAATCACTTTCTTTGTAGAATCTTTTTTATATTCTAGCTCTACAACTAATCCAGCTTCTTCTCCACTTCTAATATTCACAAAATAATCATACGCATCATAAGGGATTACATCTGAAAATCTATTTATCCATTTTTCCATAATATTCCTCCAAGACCTATTTGTTATATCTTATTTTTAAATCAGGTTTTTCTCCTGGACGTCGTATCTCTATTGTTGCTCCACCTGATTTACTAGTCGGACGAACTACTGCAGTACGACCATCTTTAAGTGTTCCTTTAAACCCTTTTCCATTACCTAGATCTGTTATATCATCTAATCCAAGTGAATCAAAATCATCTAAAGCTTCTGGATAATCTCCTTCTTTTTCATAGTTTTTAGGTCTCTGTCTTTTATTTATTGTCGTATCCTCTGCGCCTTTCAAAACATCCTCGATTGCTCTTTCAGTAGCCAAGTTGATAGTAGGTGCATTATTTATTTTATCCACAATAGATTGTCCGACTTTTACTGCTCCAGTCCCTTTTTTAATAGCATCCGCTATTTTTCCAGCATTTCCTAGATTTCCTAATATACCGCCAAATCCAGGAGCGAGCGGCATTTCATTTCTCATCACTTTTAATTCTTCAACTTTGTACTGATCTTTATTTAAATAATCTTTACACTTTTCTAATTGTTCATATAGTTCTGGGTATTTATCCGGAGAAAAAATTTTGCCATCTTTCATTAGATACCAATGGCCTAATTCAGTTTTGATTATTTCATACCCATCCAACTTACCAATTGCTTGTTTTATTTGTGCATCTTTCACTTGTTGCTTCATTTTCTCACGCTGCTTCCAACGTGTTTGGATAGGTTTTGCCCACGTCATGTCTAAACGTTTCAAATCAAAAGTCCCTGTTGCTGGATTCCATGCTTTAGAATTAGCCACTTGTGCCAATCCTGTATTAAACTCTTGTTGACTTGCTTCATAATCTGAAAAGAAACTTGCTGATTGACCATCGTATGCATGAAACTTTTCTAATTTTTCTCGACGTTTATCAATACTTTCACAGGCATTGATATATCTCCGTTCTAAGTCTGGTCGTGGTGTTTTAGCAGTACTCATTTGGTGGTCTAAACGCTGCTTTAACTGCTCAAACTGATTAATTTCTTCTAGGATCAAATCTTCATCCGTATCAATCCCACTTACTGTTCCTTGATATTCACTAAGAAACTCTTTATGTGCACTTTCCAACGCTTCACCAGTCATTATAGCAGATTGACACAACGGTGTATAAGCCACCATAAAATAACTTTTGGCTGAATCATAAGCTTTGCTAGATAGTGGTGCTGATAAAAACAACTGAATACTGGATTGTAATGAATTGATTGCTTGGTTCGCTTGATTGCTTAATTGTGACGCTTGTATAGATCGTGACTGTGCTTCGCTCACATAAAATTTAAGCCCCATTTTCTTTCTCCTCCGACTTCTTCCAAAACGCATGTTGCTCTGCTTTGAGTTTTTCTTCCTGATCAAACAAGCTGCGTTCGTCTTTTTTAAGCTGAAGGAGTTGTTCATCAAACTCTCGTTGGGCTTTTTTTGCAAGGTGAAGACTATCGTCTCCTCGTTCTTCAAAGAAAGATCGTTCCTCAGGATCACAATTTCCTAAGACAAAATCATAAGCTGCTTGCTCTTGTTGCTGCAACTGGAAAAATTCTTCTTGTTGCTCTTCTATGTAGTGTTGCTCTTTTCTAATCGCTAATTGATCCTCTTGAAATTGTTCCAAACGAATCCTAAACTGATAATTCTTTTGATCAATTTCTTGTTGTTTCTGGATTTCACTCATGAAAAACCTCCTAGAAGGTTAAATTTCGTCAATTGCGCAATATTCTGATCGATTCGTTCAAACTCTTTCGCAACGGAATGAATGTTATCACCAGCTGAAACAACACTGGTAGATAATGCTGCTAATCCCTGTTGATAGTTATTGAGCGATTGTACGGCTGGACCATTTCCTGAAACATTGGTGCTAGATGCCGATACAGAAACACTTATACTATTTAATGCACTGGCAGACTGACTAAAAGAAGCCGAAATACCACCGGCAATACTTGAATTACTATTAATAGCCATTTTGTCCCTCCTTATTTATCTTATTGTCTAATTTAGTTTATCATATACTAGATAAATTATAAATATGATAAATGGATTAAAAAGGAACTATAAGTGAATACTTATATAAATAAAGAAATTATAATTAATCATGCATATAACATATTAAATGAGTGAAAACACAGACCCTCTCACAATTCAACTAAAACTAAAAAGGCTAGGAACACTGTTATATCAGCATTCCTAGCATATTTCAAAGGGTTAGCCCACAGACCCTTCCATCTCATAACTAATCAATCTATTAAGTTCAACCGCATACTCCATCGGCAATTCCTTCGTAAACGGCTCGACAAATCCCATAACGATCATCTCCGTCGCCTCAACTTCAGTCAACCCACGACTCATCAAGTAATAAAGCTGTTCTTCCGAAATTTTCGAAACCTTCGCTTCATGCTCCAACGCCACTTGACTGTTATGAATCTCATTAAACGGAATCGTATCCGATTTCGATTTATCATCCATAATGATCGTGTCACACTCAATATGTGAAATCGAGCCAGCACTGTCTTTCCCAAACGTTACTTGACCACGATAATTCACTTCACCGCCATCTTTGGCGATTGATTTAGAAACGATCGAACTTGAAGTGTTTGGCGCATTATGAATCATTTTCGCACCTGTATCTTGAATTTGGTTTTCCCCAGCAAATGCAATCGAAAGCATTGTACCGCGAGCACCTTTTCCATCTAGATAAACACTTGGGTATTTCATCGTTGTTTTGGCACCTAAGTTTCCGTCGATCCACTCAACTGTGGCACCTTCGTAAGCTTTGGCACGTTTTGTTACCAAGTTATAGACATTATCAGACCAGTTTTGAATAGTTGTATAACGTGTATAGGCATCTTTATGGGTAAAGATCTCAACGATCGCTGCGTGTAAGCTATTGCTTGTATACGTAGGTGCTGTACAGCCTTCTACGTAGTGAACACTGGCGCCTTCATCCACGATAATCAGTGTACGTTCAAATTGTCCTGTATTTTCCGCATTGATTCGGAAGTAGGTTTGTAACGGTACATCCACACGAACCCCTTTTGGTACATAGATAAACGTTCCACCAGACCAAACCGCTGAGTTTAGTGCTGCTAATTTGTTATCTGTTGGTGGGACTAATTTTGCGAAGTATTTTTTGAAAATATCCGGATATTCTTTCAACGCTGAATCTGTATCTGTAAAGATGATTCCTAATTTTTGGAATTCTTCTTTCATATTGTGGTAAACCACTTCTGATTCATATTGCGCTGAAGCTCCAGCTAGATACGCACGTTCTGCTTCTGGAATTCCGATTCTTTCAAAAGTTTCTTTGATTTTATCTGGAACATCATCCCAGTCACGAGCGGGTTTGTCACTAGCTCTTTGGAAATATTTGATTTTTTCAAAATCGATATCCGATAAATCAGGACCCCATTGTTGCATGGCCATTTTGTTGAATTGTTCTAATGATTTCAAACGGAACTCTAACATCCATTCTGGTTCTTCTTTCTTACGTGAAATTTCTCTAACGACTTCCTCTGTTAGTCCATTTCCCGTACTGAAAATTGGTTTCACATCATCATGAAAACCAAATTGATATTCTTCTAACTCAGGTACAGTACTCAAATTATCTCACGCTCACTTTCTTAGGTTGAGAATCAAACGATTAGTTTCGAGTTATTTGATTTCTCACTAATTTTCTATTCTTCACAGTGTAATTGTCCTGCGGTTCCTTGTCCGTCGTTTTCAACTGCTTGTTCTAATGCTTTCCAAGCAAGTGTTGCACATTTGATCCGTGCGGGAAATTTTGCCACGCCGCTAAGCATCGCTGCATCACCTAATTTTTCTTCCTCTGGTACACCATTTCCTTGCACCAACTGAGAAAAATCTTCAGCCAACTGTTCTGCTTCAGCTAATGTCTTCCCAATCACCGCATCTGTCATCATACTAGCACTCGCTGTACTAATCGAACACCCACTTCCGCTAAAGGCAATATCTTTAATAACATTGTCTTGAATAGCCACTTGCAATTCGATCACATCGCCGCAAGTTGGGTTATTCATTTCGATTTTTTTGCTTGATTCAGCCAATGTTCCATGATGATGAGGATGGCTGGAATGATCCAAAATCACTTGACGGTATAAATTATCTAATCTAGATAGAGCCATGTTGGAAAAACTCCTTTGTCGCTAAAATTGCTTCGATCAATCGATCCGCATCTGCTTTGGTATTGTATAGGTAGAAACTCGCACGAGCCGTTGCTGGCACATTTAAATACTTCAATAATGGCTGCGCACAATGATGTCCTGCACGAACTGCCACACCTTCCATATCTAACGCCGTTGCGGTGTCATGTGGGTGTAATCCATCTAAATTAAACGCCAAAACGCCTGTATGATGGTCTGGATCTTGCGGTCCGTAAACTGTCAGCCCTTCAATTGCCAATAGTTTTGGCAACACATAAGCTACTAATTCCGCTTCATGTTGATGAATTTCTTCTAATCCAATTTCCATTAGAAAATCGATTGCCGCACCTAAAGCGATAGCTCCAGCAATATTTGGTGTTCCTGCCTCAAATTTCCAAGGTAGTTCCTTCCACGTACTATCATACAAATTCACGAAATCGATCATTTCACCACCAAATTCTACGGGTTCCATTTGATCTAGTAATTCACGTTTTCCATATAATACACCAATTCCAGTTGGACCACACATCTTATGCCCACTAAATGCGTAAAAATCAGCATCGATTGCTTGAACATCTACTGACATATGGGGTACCGCTTGAGCACCATCGACAACTAAAACAGCACCGTGACTATGAGCTAACTCTGCCAACTCTGCCACTGGATTGATCACGCCTAAGACGTTAGACACGTGAGCAATAGAAACAATCTTGGTTTTATCCGTGATTTGTTTTTTTGCACTTTCCATATCTAAAAAGCCATCTGCTGTGATCTCGATATATTTTAAGGTTGCGCCTTTGCGTTCTGCTAATTGTTGCCAAGGAATGATATTAGAGTGATGTTCCATGTAAGAAATCACAATCTCATCTCCTGCTTCAACGGCTAAATCACCATAGCTTTTTGCAACCCAGTTTAAACTCGTCGTTGTGCCTCGGGTAAAGAGCGTTTCTGCTGTTTCTTTGGCATTGATAAAGGCTCTAACTTTTTCACGAGCCGCTTCATAATCTTTGGTCGCACGTTCTGCCAACGTATGCACACCACGGTGAACATTAGCATTATCGTGTTCGTAATAATAAGTCAGTCTATCCAAAACTGCTTTCGGTTTTTGAGTTGTTGCTGCATTATCCAGATAAACAAGCGGCTCGTCATTTACTTCTTGAAACAAGATGGGAAACTGCTGCCGAATCTTATCTGCGTTTATCATGCATTCAACTTCCCTTCGATTACGTCTACAAATTCTTTTTGAACATCCTTAACAGGAATCGCTGTAATCACTGAACCTAAGAAGCCACGAATAACCAAACGTTCCGCATCATCTTTACGTAAACCACGGCTCATTAAGTAGTACATTTCTTCTGGATCAACACGACCAACGCTGGCTGCGTGTCCTGCAGTTACTTCATTTTCATCGATCAATAGAATTGGGTTGGCATCGCCACGGGCTTTATCAGAAAGCATTAAGACACGACTTTCTTGTTGGGCATCTGCCCCTTTAGCTCCTTTTAAGATGTGACCGATTCCGTTAAATGTTAAAGTACCACGTTCACGAATAACACCATGTTGTAGAATATGCCCCACAGAGTGAGACGCTTTATTCGTCACACGAGTATCGATTCCTTGAGTTTGTTTGCCAGCACTGATTGCCACAACTTTCACTTCTGAATGAGAGCCTTCACCTACTAAATCAGAATCAAAATCGGCAACCACGTCACCGTCATTCATCACGCCTAACGCCCAATCAACAGAGGCATCACGCATGATATGTCCACGACGGTTCATATAGGTTGAAACGTTTTCGCCTAATTGGTCTACAGCAGAATATTTCACTTTTGCACCAGCTTTGGCAATCACTTCAACCACGATATTCGCAGACACTTTGACTTTTTGATCTCCAATAGTTTGGAATCGTTCTAAATAGCTAAACTCACTATGTTCGTCCGCTACGATCAAAACATGTTTGAAGAACGATTCTTCACTCGCTGAATCTTGAATAAAGATTGCTTCGATCGGTTCTTCGATGACAACATTTTTCGGTACATATAAGAATACACCGCTATTCATAAAAGTTGTATGGAAAGCTGTTAATTTATCTTCATCCATTTCAACCGCTTTGTTCATATAGTATTCTTTGACTAAATCACCATGTTCTTGTAGTGCTGTGAACATATCCGTGAAAATTACCCCTTGATCGGCTAATTTTGCTGAAAGTTGTTCAAACGCTGTAATCGACCCTTGTTGCACGATTACTGGGTTGTCTTTCATTGCGTCAAAGCTTGGGATGTTCATTGTTTCAGGTGCATACTCTTCAGTATTCACATTAAACAAAGGCCAACGGTGAAATTTCACACGTTCGATCTTTGGTAATTCTAAGTTTTCAGCTTTTTCTAAAGCCGCTACACGTAAGTCGGTCATCCAAGTAGGTTCTTCGTTACGGGCTGAAAAAGCTTTAACGTCGTCAAGATAATTCGCTGTTGTTATTTCCTTCATTTATCTTGTCCTCCTTATGCTTCTTCTTTGTATTCGATACCTAATTCTTGGCTGATGCCAGCATATCCTTCTGCTTCCAAACGTTTTGCAAGTTCTGCACCGCCAGTTTTAACCACACGGCCTTCCATCATGATATGCACCACATCCGGTGTGATGTAGTTCAATAGACGTTGATAGTGAGTGATGATCAACGCGCCAAAGTTTTCACCGCGCATTTCGTTTACGCCTTTTGATACGACTTTCAACGCATCGATATCTAAACCAGAATCGATTTCATCTAAAATGGCAAATGTTGGTTCCAACATCAATAATTGTAGGATTTCGTTCCGTTTCTTTTCTCCACCAGAGAAGCCTTCGTTTAAGTAACGTTCAGCCATTTCTTCTGGCATATTTAAAAGTTCCATTTTTTTATCTAATTTTTTGATGAATTCCATGACTGAAATTTTGTCGTCTTCATCACGTTTGGCATTGATTGCCGCACGCATGAATTCAGCATTGGTGATTCCTGGAATTTCACTTGGATATTGCATGGCAAGGAATAAACCTAAACGGGCACGTTCGTCCACTTCAAGTTCTAATACATTTTCTCCGTCAAACAAGATTTCGCCTTCTGTGACTTCGTAATTAGGATTTCCCATGATCGCCGCAGATAAGGTTGATTTACCTGTTCCGTTAGGCCCCATGATTGCGTGGATTTCACCTGTTTTCATTGTCAGGTTAACCCCTTTTAAAATCTTTTTATCTTCGATTGATACGTGTAAATTTTTAATTTCTAAAACGGACATGTACAATTCCCTCCAACTTAAAATAATTATTTTATCGTTCTCATTCATTTTATCCTAATTGAGAATGATAAGCAATCTCTTTACTAGAATAATTCTTGTTTAATCTAGGTTTTCTTTGTGAAAAAATGGACTTAATTAGAATCTTTCTAAAATGGTTATCGTTATTAATATAATTATAGGCGTAACTTTTTTGCAAGCTTCGACTACCAACCACCAGAAAAGCCACCTCCTCCTGATGAACCGCCGCCACCAGGAGAATCACCACTGGAACTAGAACTTGAACTATTATGATAAGAATCTGAGCCGCCACTCAATGATAAATTACTAAAATCAATGTATGAAATGACACTTAAACGCTTAATATACTTATAGTTTGATAAATCAATCCCCGGAAGTTCTGTGATAAAAAGCATATCATGAATATCTTTACTTGCTTCTCTATAGTATGAAACATCAATATTTTTAATTTTCTTCTTTGCTTTTTTATAAGCTTTAGGCATTTTTTCCGACAATCTTTGTGTTGATTTTTCAGAAAAATCTAGTGCTAATGTGTTTTCATTTAACAATAAAAAATAAGTCGTCAGCATGATTAATAATGATTCTTGTTTAGGTTTTTTTAACGTTTGTGTCTTAACGAATGTTTGAACAAGATTTTTAGTTTCAAGAAAATTCTTACGCGCCAATAAAAAGCTATCCAATAGTTGCTGCATCTGCTTATAATTTTCCATCAAGCAACTTTTAAGTTTCTCATTTGCCTGTTCCAAATGCGTTTGATCCACTAAAATCTCCTTTGTCTTCAGATAATAATCCGACCAAAATGGGGCGGCAAGTTCTATACACATTTCACAATAAGTTTGTCTATTTTTTTCTGGCATTTGTTCTAGTTTGCCTTTGCCAGTATTTCTTGCCAGCTCGATTATAACGTCTTCAAATAAACATTCAGCTATTTTCTTTTGTATTCGTTCATATTTATTAAAATGAGCAAAAAACATTGGGACTAAATAACTACCGTCGATCTTTTCTAAAATTGATACTTTTTTTGTTTTACTCACGATAAAAATTTTTTTATTACGTATCGGAGCCATTAGCAAGCTATTTTTAGCATCACTTCTTATCAAATAAACGGATCCTGCATAAATTATAATCAATATTATAATTAAAATAATGACATAAAATCCCCATTTCAAGATTATCGCAACATAATCGAATAAATCCTTCTTTGGCTCTTGATAAGTACTATTGTATTCATTTGCTTTTGTTACCTCTTGCTTAGAAAGATCATAATGCCCATATCTTTGTTTCACTGTAGTAATTATATTTTGGCTGATTTTTTGAATTCCTTCATCATAGTTTTCTGCTCTGAAAAGTTCTTCTATCTCTAGAGGAATGATTTCTCTTTTCATACTGTCTGTTATAATTTCCTCTACGCCATAGCCTACTTCTAATCGATATTTTCGATCCTCAAGCGCAATAACAAATAAAAAACCATTATCCAGTTCCTTAGTCCCTATACCCAATGCTTCAAATGATTCAACTGCGTATGACTCGATGGATTGATTTTTTGGTAAATGTTTTATTGTTTTTACAACAAATTGTGGACTACCGGTCAGTTGTTGAAAGTCTTGCTCATTGGCACGAATAATCAACTCTTTGGTTTGTTCGGATAAAACTTGCGCCTCATCATCAACATAAACACGTTCCCCTACAACATCTTCCCCAAAATATAATGCAACAATACCTAATGAAATCAGTAAAAATATAAATCTTTTAATCATTTTGACTTGTTTATACTTATGGTTATTCTTCATCCCTTAAACTCCAATACCTTTTTATTTTAAACTCCTATCATTTAATTATTCCATAAGCTTTTATAAACTTCAAATTGAAAAAGAAAATTAGACAAAGAGCGTAAAAAAGACAGAAAAATCAATTAAGATTTTTCTGTCTTTCGTTATTATTTATCAACTGGTTTAACTGATCCATCCCATTTTTCAAGGATCCAATCTTGGATTTCTTTGCTGTGTAATGCATCAACTAATTTTTTGATTTTATCACTATCTTTATCCTCAGAACGAACCGCTACGATGTTTACATATGGGGAATTATCTTTTTCAAGTAAAACTGAATCTTTCAAAGGATTCAAGCCAGTACCATAAGCAAAGTTTGCATTGATCGCTACAAGATCTGCTTCGTCGTTATTATACGTTGTTGTTAGAACTTCTGGATTGATATTATGGATAAACTTCAAGTTTTTAGGGTTCTTGTCGATATCTTCAAATGTCGCTGTTTCTAAATCGACACCATCTTTCACTGTTACTAAATCCGCATCTTGTAAAATCGTAATAATACGACCCCAGTCAGATTCAGAGTTTGATGTAATGACCGTTGCGCCATCTTTTAAGTCCTTGATATCTTTGATTCGTTTTGAGTATAAGCCCATTGGCTCGATATGAATCCCGCCAGCATTTGCGAAATCATAATTGTTTTCTTTGACTTGTAAATTGAAGTATGGAATATGTTGGAAGTAATTCGCATCGATATCGCCTTCTGCCAAGTTTTTATTTGGTAAAATGTAATCATCAAATTGAACGATTTCTAAATCAATGCCTTCTTTTTTCAGAATTGGTTTTACTTGTTCTAAGATTTCAGCATGTGGTGAAGCAGATGCACCGACTTTTAAAACGGATGATTCTTTTTCAGATCCCGCTGACTTACTATCATCTGTTTTGTCTTTTGCTCCTCCACAAGCGACTAATCCAAACGTCACAACTGCTAATGCTGCTAAACCGAATAATTTCTTTTTCATATTTATTTCCTCCAATTATTTTCTATTTTGATTGTTTATCGTTTGTCAGAACGTTTCACTAATTGATCGCCGACAAACTGAATAATAAACACAATAACCAAGATCAAGACTGTTGCGACTAATGTAACTGTATTATTGTTGCGGCTAAATCCTTCTTGATAAGCTAAACCACCAAGTCCGCCACCACCAATGATTCCTGCCATTGCAGTAAAACCGATCATGGTGATCGTTGTTAGTGTAACACCAGATAGTAACGCTGGCGTACTTTCTGGAATCAAGACTTTAAAGATTTTTTGAATTCTAGAAGCGCCCATTGCATCTGCTGCTTCTAAGACCCCGCTATCAACTTCACGAAACGCGATTTCTACTAAACGAGCATAAAATGGTGCAGCTGACACAATCAACGATGGAATCGCTGCTTTTGCTCCAATACCAGTCCCAACTAATTTTCTGGAAAAATCCATCAACAAGATAATCAATACAATATAAGGAATGGAGCGGAAAATATTGCTGACTACTGATAGAATACTGTAACAAATCTTAGCATAAGGTGATTTGTTACGGCTCAAGCTATAAAGTAACAATCCTAATAAAAAACCAATAATAATAACAAAAATCATCGCAACGGCCGTCATAAATAATGTATCGATCGCCGCTTGTTGCATTGATTCTGGATTCACTCGGCTAAAATTTAAATATTTTTCTGCAAATGTTTCATTCGCCATGGTGAATCACCTCCAAACCAACTTCCTTTTCTTTAAAGAACGTCAAAGTTTTTTCGACTTCACTTGTCGTTCCAGTAATCATCACGGTCAATGTTCCAAATGCGCCTTCTTTAGCTTGCTGAACTTGTCCTTGAACAACATTGATATCTACAGCAAACTTACGGATTGCTTGGGAGATCACAGGCTCATTGGCATTATCGCCACTAAATTGCAAGGTTGCAACAAGTCCTGCTGGATTTTCTTTGATCAATTCTTCTAATAACTCTTCTGTATCTTCTTTAGGTTCTAATTCTTGTTGGACAAAACGTTTTGTAACAGCTTGTTTAGGATGTCTAAAGACTTCTAACACATCGCCTTCTTCTACGATTTGCCCTAATTCCATTACCGCAACTTTATTACAAATTTTGCGAATAACGTGCATCTCATGTGTGATCAATACGATCGTTAAGTTTAATGTTTTATTGATTTCAAGTAGAAGATCTAACACTTCATCAGTTGTTTGCGGGTCTAATGCGCTTGTTGCTTCATCACATAAAAGGATTTCTGGATTATTGGCTAACGCTCTGGCAATGCCCACACGTTGCTTTTGTCCACCAGACAACTGACTTGGATAAGCATCTCCGCGACCTTCTAAACCAACTAAATTCAAAAGTTCTTGGGCTCTTTCTTTTCTCACATTCTTTGGAACATTTGCTAATTCTAACGGCAACATGATATTTTCTAAAATCGTTCTTGACCAAAGTAGGTTAAAATGTTGGAAAATCATCCCGATTTTTTTACGAAATTGGCGTAGCTCACGATTTGCCATTTGAGCCACATTTTGTCCCTGAATAATTACTTCCCCTTCTGTTGGTAGTTCTAGACCGTTTAACAAACGAACTAAGGTACTTTTACCAGCACCAGAATAACCAACGATACCATAAATATCTCCTTGATCGACTGTTAGTGACACGTCACTTACAGCTGTTACTTGTCCAGATTTACCTGAAAATTGTTTTTGTACGTGTTGCAATTCGATTAGAGGCATTTTTTCCCCTCCACTTTCTTTGGTTTTGCTTCTTTTTTATTATACTACATGCTTTGTGTTGTGTAGTGAAATAAGTGACAAATCAATTTTCTTGTTTTTATGACCTAGCCCGCCTATTTCGGATTTTGGCTTGGATTATGATTTGGTAGAAATGAAACTTCTCTCACTTCGTTCGCCAAGTATTGTTCATCATCTACTCTGGCAAAGCCAGTCATAGTGATTCACAATAAAAAGCCTCCGTCCCAGTCATTTATCTGACATCAGGACGAAAGCTTGTCTTTCGTGTTACCACCTTGATTTACTATCATTTCACAATAATAGCCTTATACAGTACTTGAATCCGCATACTGTCGTGCTGTAACGGGCACTCCCGTAATAAGTTCACTTCCGCTCACTTATCCCGCTCAAAGACCATCTTCCATCTCAATCATGTTGCCTATTTTCAGCAAACAAGGCTCTCTTCAAACACTTTTGACATGTACTCTTCTTTTCAAAGCTTTTACTTTTATTGATGAAATTATAGCAACATCTAAATGGCTTGTCAATTATTTTTACGCTTGACCCAATTCTGCTTCCTCAACATCTGTCAAAATCGCAATCCACGCTTTTGTTTGATCTGCATCATCTAATACACTTGGATCTTGTTCAGCAGCTTCATTGATCACAGCAACCGTTCCACTTAGTGGCGAACTAAATTCACTGACTGCTTTTTCAGCTTCTACTTCGATCAAAGAATCACCTTTTTTTAACGATTGACCGACCTTTGGCATCGTGGCAAACGTAATATTGCCTAAGTCTTCTTGTGCTTCATTCGTTAAACCGATTTTATAGCCTTCACTTGTCTTTAAAACCCATAAATTATCGATTATTTTCAACTCTTTAGCCATTATTTAATAGCTCCTTCATAATCAGATTCTTTAAATCCATTTGCTAAAAATTGATCTCCCTTAACAAAAATCGGACGTTTGATCAACATACCATCAGTCGCTAATAATTCACTTGCTTCTTTGATCGAAAAGTCATTGACCTTGTCTTTCAATCCTTGTTCTCTATAACGAATACCGCTTGTATTAAAGAAACGACGGACTGGTAAATCACTTTGTTCCATCCAACTTGCTAATTGCTTTGCAGTTGGTGGGTTTTCGATCATATCGATCGTTTCGTATTTCACTTGATGTTGATCTAACCAAGCCTTTGCTTTCTTACAAGTCGAACATTTCGGATACCAGAAAAATGTGTACATTTTAACGCCTTCTTTCATTTAATAGTTTTCGATCGTAGCTTCTTTTTGATATTTCATCGACATAATCAATCCCACGCCTAACATATTTCCTAAAATAGAGGAACCACCTTGGCTAATAAACGGTAACGGAATCCCTGTTAATGGGAGCAATCCAATATTCGCTCCAATATTTTCAAATACGTGGAATAAAATCATCATAATGATCCCAGTTGCAATGTAGGCATAGAATTCATTATTTGTCTCAAAACAAACACGAATCATGCGGTAAATCAAAATAAAGTAGAGCAAGATAATAAAGCAGCCGCCAATGAAGCCAAAGTTCTCACCCACAACGGTGAAAATCATATCTGACTCTCTGACTGGGACATAAACATCACTAACATTAAACCCTTTGCCAAGTAAACCACCAGAACCAATCGCGGTTATCGCTAACGCTGGTTGGAAAGACCGGTCAGGATCATGATGGAAAGGATTTATCCATAGATCGATCCGATCAAATTGGTACGGTTTAAACCCAACTGAATAAAGAAATTCACGTCCCGTAGTCGTGGTTACCAAATAAATTGTCCCAGCTCCTAGTAATAAAGCCGCCAAAAATGTTGGTAAAATAATTTTCCATGTAATTCCTGACATTAAAAATACGCCGCCAAAAATGGCTAAGAAAACTAACATTGTTCCAAAGTCATCCTGCAGTAAAATCAGGATAATGACCGGCATTGTCACCAATAACATTTTACCGATCAGCCAGAAATCAGATTTTATCGTGCGGTTGACATTTTTAACATTATGCATCGTCACTACATAAGCCAACATTAAGATAAAGGCTACTTTCATTAATTCCGAAGGCTGAAAAGTCGTGCCGCCAATGCTGATCCAGTTTTTAGAACCTGTTTGTGATTCTAAAAAAGGGTCATAGAATTTTAAAAGCAACCCCATCATGATCAATCCGATCACATAAAATACTGGAGTCAGCCGCCAGAGAAGCTTGGAGCTGAAATTCATAACAATCACGATACTAACGCCACCGACTAAATACCATAGTCCTTGTTTCATCAGCATATTGCCGATTTCTGGTCGGTTTGGATCATTACTTAAAGCAACATAAAGTGACAATATACCGATGATCGAAAGAAGAAACACAGGTAAGATCACGCCATAATCAATTCTATTATCTAAGTTACGCATTAATTTATTTTTATTCATTCGTCATCCCTTTTCCTTAAATCATACGCTTTTTATTATAACTTTCTATAGGGAGAAAAGAAAGTATAGACTTGATGATTTTGGAAAAACTTTAGGGAATTTGTCAGTTTGACTCTTTTTAATTACCAATTAAAGAGAGTGAGATAATTAAAAAATAGTATTATCTCACTCTCTTTAACTTATAAAGTTTTATTTGGTAGCCCCTAATCTTGCAATCTAATAAAAATAGCCGTCTTTAGACCACAACTAATTATCTGTCCAGAAATACTTGTCTCAATAATTGCTCCTAAGCGGTCTCCTTTTTTTAGTCTACCACAATAGATTCCAAAACCATCATTTCTATTCTTCCAAGCATTTGATCCCCAACCTGCAATTCGATCTTCACCGCCAGCTCTCACACCGTTTTTAACAAAATTATAGTACCAAAAACCATCTACAGTTCCTGATGGTTGACACCAAGATTGAATCAAAATTGCATAATACCCATCTTTGTTTACAACAGCTTCATGCGTTGTTTTGTTCACTGTCACTGGAATTTGTCCAGATGATCCTAGAAGATTCCCAACAGTATTACCAAAACCAACTATTTTCCCGTTCAAAGCTGTACCTGATAGTTGTCCTTCCTTTCCATCTACAATAGATAGCTGAAAATTGCCTTCATCTAATAACTTCATCCCAGCTAATAAAGGAACTTCTAAAAAGTTTTTAGTTCCTGAGATATCTTGATTACTCGTCTTTGTCACAGTATTTTCAAAATTCCCTTGAATCGTTTCCGCTCCATTTTCCATTCCTCTATAAATTTTTTCTAATTCCATCATTTTTCCTCCTTCTTATTTCCGCAATTCAAATATAATTGAACGTAGATTATCTTCATCAATAATCAGATAATTCAATTCATCGATCATTACAATTTCTGCATCTGTTTTATATTCAACTGGCAACGATACAATACTTTCACTCGCTCCCACATGTGTGATCTGACAAGGAATCGACTGACTAGCTGAACCTCCAAAAAGTCCAGTCGGCTCTGTTCCTAAGTTCATAATTCCGATTCCGTGTGTCCATGTTCGAACATTGATTTCAGGCTGTACGCCTAGATCATGCCCAATCGTTACATCAAAACCTACTGGTAAAAACTTAACAAGCAATTGTTCAATGTTTTCTAACCTATCATCCAACACAGGAAATTTCCCATATAGTTCACTACTTCTCGCGTTGATCAGTTCACTATCAACTGTCGCATTTTGCTGAACTTCTCTAAATTGATCTTCTATTTTCGTTTGTCGCTGTTCCACTTGTGTTTGTCTTTTTTCTGTCTTTTCAGCAATCTCTTTGATACGGTTGAATAAAACACTCGAGTATTCTGAGATTCTAGCAATAGCTTCTCTTACATGGCGACGCCACATTTTTGTTCTAACCCACAATGCATATTTTTGCGTTAATGGATCGATGACACCGAATTTAATGGCTTCTTCGATTTCTTCTACATCCGTAGGATCTTTGTAGTCGACCTCGTGATTTTCACCTGTGGGTTGTGTGTCATAAAATTTTTGTTCTGACAATTATTTCACCTACTTTTTCTGTAATTCTTTTACTAGTGTATAAAGTTCTTCTATTTTCGTTTGTTGTTCTGTCAATTTTATTTCTTGTATCTGAATCCGTTCTTTTTGCTCAGTAAGCGTGGTGGATTGTTCTTTTAATCCAGCTTGTTGTTCGCTTAGGCTTTGCTCGAATAACGGCAACATAGAGGTCTGTTCTTCTAACAACTGTGCTTGTACCTTTAAGTTATCAATCGTTCTATTGCTGGCTCCAACATTGCTTTTGACCGTTTCTAATGTTTCACGCATCCCTTTATACTCTAACTGATATTGTGAAAACGTCTTTTTCCCACTGCCAATCGTTAATCGGATTTTTTGTGGATTCAAAATATCGATTTTTTTCTCAATTACTTGTAATGTCTCTTTTTCGTACAAATAAGGATTGAACACTGGATAGGAATTTCCCAGTTTGATGATCTCGTAGCGTTTATCTAACAAGCCCAGTTCAATCACTTCTGCACTCCAAGTGATCAACATCAAACGCTGATTATTTAAATATTCTTGTCCTCTGCGTTTTAAGGTTTGTTTATCAGCTATATTAGGAAATTCGACGGTTGTTTGAATCACACCAAATTTTTTCACTAGTGAGGCATCTTCTAAAAAGTTTTTGCCATTATTCACGCTTTCAATCGTTGTTTTAGGTCGGAATTGATTCGTTTGTGTATCTGTTGTCGTATCCATTTCAAGATCTTTACCGACAGGCACGATTCTTGTAGCTAGTTCAGAAATATCGATTTCTCGACTAGCACTTTTTAGATTACGGGCAATTTGCAAAGGGGTAGTAGAAGTTCTTCCATGCTCTACTAAATAATCTAAATACAATAGCCCATTTTTTTCTCTGAGAATCAAATAACCACCCAAGCGATCAAGTAACTGATTTTTGATTACTTCCGCTGTTTTTCCATAATCTGAACCACGATAAACTTGCTCAGATTCTGTCACGGTCACATTTCCTAGATAGATTCTTTTAAACGGTTCTACTTGAGCATTGTGTTCATTCAATAGTTTTTCTAAAAACTGTCGGACACTCATCACCTTAGATTCCATGTATTTTTGCGTACTATCATATAAAAAAGCTTTTTGATCTTCGCACAATATTTTTTCGATAAAATGACCTTGGCTATTCATCACATTGGAAATTTTTGCGATTCTTCCTTTGAATACTTGACCATTTCGATCAGAAACCGTGACTAAATTGACGATGGGTTCCGCTTTTCGATACAAAGGATTATTGACATTGATTGAAAATTCAAATGTACTAATGCCCAACCCTTCTAATGAAAGTTCTAAATCACCTGAATTCACTTTGTTTCCGAAATTCGCCGGCTCATGTACCACTGTACCTTTTTTATCTTGAGCATCTTTGAAAAGCGTTACTCGATACATTACATCATCACCTCAGTTTCAGTGATAAAACGAATATGACCATTTCCAAGTATCGTAAGGCGATTTTCTCCTCTTTTTAATTTAAAAAATAAATCTTGGTTTTGCCCTTTTTGGATCTCTAGTGATTCTCCATCTTCCATGATCAATTGCATTTTTCCTGTTGCAGTAATGATCGGGCTTGTTGCGTTGACTCCTTCATTGATCAATAAAATAGTCCGCTGACCTTTCACAAAAAATCCAGTCCATTGATCTACTCCGTCGACAAAATAATCTACATCGAATTCGTCAGTATATCCGGCAGCATCTTTCAATGCAAATGGATAACAATCAAAAGTTAATATTAAAGTCAGTGCATTTCGCCCCTGATCATCATCTGCATTTACACTTGTACATTTTCCCAGCCAGTGACAACCGTCCAACCATGAATCTGTAATCGATGTAATCTCGTTTAACATCAATTGTTCTTTCGCTTCTTGTTCTAATCGTTTGCGTTCTTCATAGTCCGTTTGCGGGCGATATAATTTTATTGTGAGTTTGCGATTATCAAACACTCGTTCACCTAATAATCTTGAAAAATCGTAAACACCTTGCATAAAAGGAATGCTCTCGATAATTTCTTGCTCATCGGGACTAGGGGCGTCGTGTTCTAAAACATAATAGCCCGCTTCTTTACTATTGAAGCGTCCCATTTCGATGTATTCATTTATTTCAATTGCCATTAACGATACCTCCCCGCAAAGCCTGCTTGATTTCCTAAAAAGCCGTCCATTTGATTACCAATTCCGCCAACCAAGGCACCACTTTCTAAGACGACTTTCATATTTTTGATGGTTTCGATCATTTCATGCATTTGATTGACCATACTATTTTGCACATCATGTTCTACTTTTACTGTTGCTGTAGGTGTATTAGCATTGGTATCTGATACAGCATTTTGAATTTCAGTGACCATATTTCTAGCGCTTGCAACTGCAACATCTGTATCTTCTTCGATGCCGACTGCCACACCTTGCGCGATAAATTTACCCACAGTATCTCTAAAGAGTCTTGAAGGGGATTTGATTATGGCTTTTTTCTTTGCTTCTTCGTTTACTGCATTTACCAATTGACGCATTGCTTCAACAGCTGATTCTTTTCCTTCATTTATTCCCGCAGCAACCCCAGTTGCCATGTTTAAACCTACTGAATTAAAATCTACTGATTTTGCAGCATTGCTAGCAGCTAGTCCAATTTCGCGCCCAGCACTTCCTGCTTGATCTTTATGTTGTACAACCCCCACTGCATAGGCTCCTGTATTACTTCCACCTGCCGCATTAAATTGAGAATCTCTTTGTTTCAAAGTATCCGTGGCAGCTGTTGAAATTAATTTACTTCCGTTTTGCACGTCTCCTATTTTAGATGTCGAACCTGTATTCATAGAACCAATCAATAAAGCTCCGACCTCATTAGCATCTATCTCTCCAGCTTTCAATCCTTCAATCAGTTTATTCTTACCAACATCTCCTTGCGAGAACAATTCATCAGGCAAGCTACTGATTCCAGCAATTGCATTTTCACTTAATTGCGCCCCAACTTGGGTCAGATCACCACTTTGTAAAGCTGTTACAAGACTGTCAGTAGCTTCAAGTCCTCTACTTTGTAAAATCCCAGCAAGTACTGTCATTTGATCGTTGACACTATTGTTCGATTCACCATATTTGCTTACAATATTGGCTAGCTCTTGCCCCGTCAATTCCCCCATGCCCTTTAGACCATCGGAAACTGTTTCAGCTTTTAGTTGTTCATTTTGCTGTAACATTGTTAACATGTCGGCACCTGCTTGAGTTTGTTGCTCTTTGGTTTGCTCGTTGTGTAAAGTGAGAGCTGTTAGTTGCTGATTTAGATTAGCTTTTTGGACTCCATCAGATGTTTCATTGATTTGTTGTTGTAAAGAGGCAATTTCTTCTTCGTTTGAGACCATCTGATCTTTCCTATTTTGATATAGAGCTTGCGTCGCACTCACTGTTGCTTGTAATTCCGCCTCACTTAATTGTTGACCCGTTGCTAGTTTTTCTTGACTCGCTTCTATGATCAATTGTTGTTGTTCCATCAAACCTTCGCGAACAGCATTGTTTTGATCTTGTAATGTTTTCCGTTGTTCTTCAGATAACTCCTGACCTTCTAAGGTTTTATTGTTTAGCAGCATTTCTTTGTTCGCATTTGCGATGGTCAACATTTCACTGGAGCCGACACTGGCTTGAGTGATCATCATTGAATAGGCATTACTTTGTGCCGCAATTTGTTTTTCACCTGATAGTTCATCCGCTTTTGCAAGTTCTTCGCCAACTTTTTCCTTAATTGATTTCATGCTATCTGCATGTCGACCCATGATTTGTTCTGCTGCTTCAAAACGAGCTGTTGATTGCTCCATTCCTTCGCCCGAAAATGCAGTGATTGCCGCTTGTCCGACTTCAGAATATTTAGATTTCAAGCTATCAATTCTAGTCCCAGCTTCATCTAAGCTGTTTTTATAAGCTTCGCCCATTTCTTTAACTTTATCACCTGTGATTGCGGCTTCTTTACCGAGTTCTTTGGTTGACTCAGTTAATACACCTTTAACAGCTGAATTCTCGCCTAAATTTTTGAAATCATCGACGATGCCACTTATACTATCTTTGACTTTACCAAATTCCTCATCAGCACCTTTGAAATCACCTGTTAAAAGTTTCCAGACGCTTTTTCCTAACGTTAGCAACGTCATAAACCCATTCACAACAGACATAACAGATACCACTAAAAATCTGAACGCATCCACTACTGCTGCTGCAGCAACGACTAGCGTTTCAATTAAAAAAGCGCCAACTGGTTTTAAAACAGACAGTAACTGATTAAAAACGGGTGCTAGACTTGTGACCGATCCTTTGATAACACCAAATGCAGAAGATACGAATCCTTGGATATTATTAAAATTTGATTTCCAAGCCACAGTCATAGCTGCAACGGCTGCAACAATTAAAGCCAGACCAACGCCGATTGGATTTCCTATCAGAAAAGCGCCAAGTGCTTTAAATGCACCGGTTGCCCCAGTCACCATATTGGCAATTTGGTTTTGAAAAAAAGGGACAATTCCTCCTGCGTTTGCAATTGAAAGCTTAACGCCATTCATTCCGATCGTGGCTGATTGACTTAAATTTTTCATTGAAGCCGAGACAGAAGTCCCCATTCCACTAAATAATTCGGTTGTACTCGTTACCATTCCGCTGATTTTATCTTGAAAAAAAGGAGCGACCCCGCCAGATTCTTCAATAGCTGAGCGAAAGTTTGACATTGTTGTTTTAGCAGTTGATTCGATAGTAGAGAAAAATTCTGATATCATATTTCCTGTAGTTGAAATACTATTTAAAAAATCACCACCAAGAGTTTGATTCAACGTTACTAAATCATCTTTAACATTATTAAAAGTCTTGCTATATTCCCCATATTCTTTTAAAATATTCGATACTAATCCAGTTGAAGCACCTAGCAAATCCATGGATCCTGCAACCGTTCCTATATCATTACCTAACTGAATACTTACCTGACTAACCAATTCTGCTGTTGTCGAAAACGCTTCTAAAAATTGAGTTGTCTGTACAATCGAACTTTTTAATTCGTTTGTTTTTTCCATTATTTACCTCCTCCCTTGTTCTTTTTTGCCACTACTTCTTTTGCTCGTAAAAGACGTTTACGCATTTCATACAAATCTTCAGTACTCTCCTGTTTTTGAATACTTTTTTGTTTAAAATCCGCTAAAATCCTTTGCTCATTTTTCTCGTAATCATAAATACTTTTTACATCTTTTATAGCGTAACGTCCCTTTTTCTCCGCCTTAAATAAACGATTAGCAAAAGCGGTCGCATATACTCTTCGTTCTTTTTCATTTTCATTCAGTAAATGAGCTTTCGTTCTCAAAGAATATTCCCAAGGAGTCATTCGCTCGATTTCTTTTAATGTTATATCTGGAAAATAACGAAAACAGCTAAGAACTATTTCGTCATAGCTTGCTCCAAACCGGCTTTGGCTTGTGCTTCGACTGTTTTCATCATTTGTTCGATCGTGGCTTTGATCTTCATCGTTCGTTTTTTCAACAATGGCGCCGATGTTAAGAACTCGATAAAATTTTCAAAGAGTACTTCAACCTCATCTGACGTTTCTAAGTATTCAATGATGTCACGTTCGTCCAACTCGTCATACGTACTTAAACTTGCAATTAGAACTGATTTTAATGCGTTAGGATCACCATCGATCAATCCACCGATCAATAGTGTTAAATTATCTACTTGCTCCGACTCTTTTGGAAGTGCATTGATTTCATTTAAAAATTTGAATCCAAAAATCAAAGGATATTTTTTATCTGCGATCGTTACTACTGCTTTCGTTGCTTTTTTAGCCATGGTTATTCCTCCAATAAGTTTTTTAACAATGAGAGACAAAACTGATCGAGTCTTGTCTCTGCATCGTCATGTTTGATTAAATCAATGTTTATTCAGCTGGCGCTGTTGGTGTTGTTTGTGGTTCGTAAATGGCTTTTGGTTCTTCTGGTTTAGCATCTACCACAGTATCGTAGAAGAATGCTTTCGCAAGCTCATCATTTTCAGCGTCCACTGTTGCTTCTCCATTTACTAACAAACCGTTTAGATTTAACATCGTTGAAACAGATGCATTACTTTCCGCCTCCGCTGCATCAGGAAAGTTCCCTAAAATACCAGTACCATATTGTGCTTTATATTTACGTTTTGCACCTTCTACAGGATTATCGAAAAAGATTCGCCATACTTCGATCTCTTCACCGTTTTCATAAGCATATTCCAGCATACTGAAAACATCCGTATTTGTTTTTAGAAATTCCATTTCGATGTTTGATTCGATACTACCACCTGTTGCCACACTGCCGTCTTTAGTAGCTTGTGTTTCTACGTTTGTTTCACGGTTATACGTATGACTCATTTCCAAAGCTAGTAACCCAGCTTTTTTGTGTGCGCGTTCCTTTAATAATCGAAACATTAATTTGACATTTTTACCATGAATTGCTTTTTCCATAATTGATTCTCTCCTCTTGATTGCTTATTTTTTGTTGCAGCTTAGCTGCTTTACCAGACCTTTTTACGTGGGTAAATGCTTGCACGTTTCCATTGCTTTTTATGTCATCAATGCTTGGACGATGAGTCTCTTCGATCACTCTTTTTCTTTCGTTATAGAAGAAACAAATTTTACGATTGCTTGCGCGTTTTTCTTAGTTACTTCCGTGCTCTCATTGACAACACACTCAATAACATCTAGATCGAAGGGTAGATTATGTTCTAAAAAAATAGCGGTCGCTTCGTTGTATGAAGAAGTTGGTTTCTTCTTCTGGTTTTTATAAGTATCTTTTGCTTTTCTCTTTTTTTGCCAGCGTTGATGCTTTTGTTTGACGATTCTATCTACATCAGCATCTGTATACTTATATTCTTGATTTCTCCCGATTTTAACTCTCTCCCTTTTGTACGTTTCTCTCGACAATTGCTATGAACTAATATTAATTTATTTTGCGGGAAACTACCGTTCACAATTCTCCCATTATTCTTTCACCTTTCTATTGGTGATCGTTGTTCGTTGAAATAAATTCGACAAAAAAATAGGCGATACAAAACTAAATTCATTTTGTATCGCCTATTATTCATTTAAAAACTATTTTATATGGAACATTTTTACATGATCTTAATTATTTTACAATGTCCAAAACTTTTTCATAAGCTTCGATTTGAGCGTATAATCGTTGGACTTGCAATTCATTCTCAATATAATTGATGGAGTTGCCAAGATTTTCTTTACGTTTATCTTCTAGACGTTCGACTTCTTTCTTTGCTTCATTCGCTAACTTATTGATTTGATCAACTTTTTCTGACATGATGCATTCCTCCTATATACTTAGTTATACGTTTAGTGTAGGCTCTTTTTTATAAATATACAAAGATAATGAATGAATTCTCCTAATGAATGGAAAATGGTTAAAAAAACTCAAAACCTTCAATGAGTATGGTTTTGAGTTTACACTTAATTTAGATAAGATCCTCTAAAGTATCTTATCCATGATTATTCCTGTTTTTCACCTTCACTAATCCCATCCAAAATACAAGCACACCTATGGTTAGCACACTTCCAAGTATTATTAGTACTTTTGAATATCGATTGTTTTCACCTAAGGGCGGAAATAGTGTGGTTTTTTGCGCAGGTTTATCGTTTGATTGATCATTGGTCATTGTTTCTATTTTTCTTTCATAAATATACGTTACAACTTGAAGGTTATCTGTAAATGATCCTTTTGCTATTCCTCGAATCTCCTTAAATGTATAGCCGTCAAATACTTTTTGTTCAGTCGTATATGAATCGCCAATTACTCCAGTTTTCACCACATCATCAATTAAATTATTCCCATCAGTATCTTGATATTTGACTATTACATTCGATACCTTAGATGGCCTTTTTTCATAGATATAAATTACTGTTTGAGCTTCATCCATGAAGATCCCTGTAGTATTTCCCTGAGCTTCTTTAAATGTATAACCATCAAACTCTTTTTGTTCTGTAGAATACAAATCGCCAATGTTTCCTGTCTTAATAACAGCATCTGCAAGTTCTTTTCCGTTTGTATCTTGATATTTTACTGTTACATCTGCTGCAGCAACGGGATCTTTACTATAGACATATTTGACGCTTTGTTTTTCAGCGGTAAAAAAACCTGTGGCATTGGCTGGAAGTTTATTTTGATTTAAAGTATAGCCTGGAATAACCAATTTATATTGATCTGTAGTAGCATCATACGTATCACCAATATTGCCCTTCAATAATTGAGGGTCATGAATTACGGCGCCATCTTCCTCTTCATAAACGACCTGAACATCTTCCCCGATTATTGGGATATTCGTAAAATGTACCCCTCTTCCAAATCTCCAATCAATATAGGTACCATAACCACCCGAATCATACCCGCCGCTAAAAGGGACAATATCTTTATTCAAGGCATTATTTTCAAGAATATAGTCTCTTTTGGGCGTCATTGTAAATGAAATAAGTAAATCCGGCTCTTGGTTGTTTCCATCATCTGGATGGACGATCGCTTGCGTAAGCTCCATCTTATAACCAACTAGATCATTTAAAGCGGGTAGTATATCACTATAATTTATTCCGTCTGTGGTATACGTCAGCTTAGCGTTCCCTTTAGTGACTGTAGGATACGAGGCAAATTGAAACCAAGAATCTCCTGTACTGTCCTGGTTTGTAAATTTTGCTAAATACTTTGTCATCGTCCCGTTATTGACTGTTAATTCTTGTTGAAAATAGACCAACTTATTTGTATTTAAATCTATTTCTGTTGGTTCGGAGAAAATATCATGAAAAGCCTTCCCCACAAGAACATAATCAGTCCCATCATCTGAAGTTTTCATTCCTGAACTAGATACATTTCCTTGTGCAAAAGCTGAAGAAGAATAAAGCATCAAAGCTCCTATTACTAGGAATCCTATACAGTGCAAAATTTTTTTCATCTGTAACCTCTCGCTTTTCTATTATTTTTGTCAAAAAAATCGTAACACAGTATTTTCTTCAAACCTGTTTTTTTATTTTAATAAAATGAAATAATAGAACACTTTGTTTTAGTTAACATAAAAGAAAACAGACATACCGAAAGTTCAAAAACTTTGATATGCCTGTTTTTCAATTAATGCCAGCTGCAGGGATCGAACCTGTGACCTATGCGTTACGAGTGCATTGCTCTACCAACTGAGCTAAGCTGGCAATACAATCAAAATTATAAAACTAAACCTACCTTTTGTAAAGACAGAAACTCGCCTTTTTTTAAAATAAAATTAGTTTTCTGAATTTTTTCTTAATTTATGGTATAATAGAGATAGTTAAGAAAGGAAGTTTTTTTGAATGTCTAATTTCGGTAACTTTAATCGTCCTGTTGAGCCTTCTGCAGAAGGGGATTTATTCACTGTTGATACTCAGGTCACTTTCTTGATGCATGGTCAGCCGCAAACAGGGATTATTACGAAACAATTAAATAATTCAGCTGTTGTGGAAATTGATGAGAACTCTGATAACACTGATTTAATGGTCAAAAGTAATGGTGTCATCGTCATCAATTACAAAAAATTAAAAAAAGTATAGCTTCTTCCATCCATTATTATTGGATGGATTTTTTATTTAAAAAAATTCACATCTAGGCAACTTAAACACGTTGCCTAGATGTGAATCGTTTTTTTTTACTTAGTACCAAACAAACGGTCACCTGCATCGCCCAAACCTGGAACGATATAACCATCTTTATCTAAATACTCATCTAACGCTGCAGTATAGATATCAATATCTGGATGCGCTTCTTGTAATGCTTTTACACCTTCTGGCGCCGCAACTAAACAAACAAATTTAATATTGCTGCCGCCGCGTGCTTTCAACGCATCGATTGCCATGATGGCTGATCCGCCAGTTGCTAACATTGGATCAACTACGAATAACTGACGTGCGTCAATATCTTCTGGCATTTTCACAAAGTATTCTACTGGTTCTAATGATTCATGGTCACGGTACAAACCAATATGGCCAACTTTTGCTGCCGGAATCAATTCCATAATACCATCAACCATTCCAATACCTGCGCGTAAAATCGGTACGATTGCAACCTTTTTACCAGATAATGTTTTTTGTGTTGTTTCACAGATCGGTGTTTCGATCACAACATCTTCTAAAGGCATATCTCTTGAAACCTCGTATGCCATAAGCATTGCAATTTCATTCACGACTTCGCGAAAAACCTTTGTTCCACAATCCTTATCTCTAATGATTGTTAATTTGTGTTGGATCAGTGGATGATCAATAACTTGGAATTTTCCCATGCTCATTCTCCTTCAATAATTTATTCCTTCCTATTGTAAAACAAAATCGAGCGATTGACTAGTCAATCACTCGAAACTTTTACTTATAAAGTGGATATTTTTTTGTAAGCGCACTAACAGATGCACGAACTTCAGAAAGTGTTGCTTCATTTTCGTGATCATTTAAGACTTTGACGATCAATTTAGCCACTTCCACACAATCATCTTCTTTAAAGCCTCTCGTTGTGATCGCTGGTGTTCCAATACGAATACCACTTGTTTTAAATGGGCTAAGTTGTTCAAATGGAATCGAATTTTTATTCGCAGTGATATTTACGCTATCTAAAATCGCTTCTGCTTCTTTCCCGTTCAAACCAAAACCACTTACATCAATCAATAATAAATGATTATCTGTCGAGCCGCTCACTAAACGAGCTTCTGGTGTTTGGTTAAAGACTTTTGTCATTGCCTTAGCATTTTCAATGACTTGCTCACTATATTCTTTAAAGGTAATATCTAATGCTTCTTTAAAAGCAACAGCTTTACCAGCAATTACGTGCTCTAATGGTCCGCCCTGAATACCAGGGAATATATTGCTATTGATTTTTTTCGCTAAATCTTCATCATTGGTTAAAATAAGTCCGCCGCGTGGTCCACGTAATGTTTTATGCGTTGTTGAGGTTGTGATATCTGCATATGGTACTGGGTTAGGATGTAAGCCTGCTGCAACTAGTCCTGCAATATGCGCCATATCAACCATTAATTTTGCGCCAACTTCGTCAGCGATTTCACGGAATTTTTCAAAATCAATTGTACGAGAATAGGCACTAGCACCCGCTACGATCAATTTTGGTTGATGCTCACGCGCTAAAATACGCACAACATTATAATCGATCACTTCAGTCGTTGGATCAACACCATAACTTACAAAGTTATAAGTTTTTCCACTAAAGTTCACTGGTGAACCATGAGTTAAATGTCCTCCCGCAGACAAGTCCATACCTAAAACAGTATCTCCTGGTTCGATCAATGAAAGATAGGCCGCTGTATTTGCTTGTGAACCTGAGTGTGGTTGTACATTAGCAAATTTAGCTCCAAATAATTCTTTCGCACGGTCGATCGCCAAATCCTCAACGATATCGATAAACTCGCAACCACCATAATAACGTTTGCCAGGGTATCCTTCCGCATACTTATTTGTAAGAATACTTCCTTGTGCTGCCATAACTCCTTTAGAAACAACGTTCTCTGATGCAATCAGCTCCAAGTTGTTTTCTTGCCGTTCATTCTCTTTGGCAATTGCGTCCCATAAATCCGGATCAAATGTTTTATAATCCATTAAACAAGCCTCCATTTCATTTGTTTGTACCGATTGTATCATACTTAAATGCTCTCTACTCGAAAATCGAATCAATTTTTATAATTTTTTGATTTGCAGCTTTTTTCAGGCGATTCATATAAGCAATTCCTAACCCAGATTCAGGGAAGGCTTGTGCAAAAATGACCTCTATATTTTGTTCATCGAGGCTTCTAAGTCCAGCAAATAATGATTTAGTTCCTTGTTCTACTGAATCTTCACCAAATGAATAGACAGCTCCTACATCATTTAAAAAAATGGATGTGATCTGATCATCTGCATACAAGCCAATTCGCTGATTTTTACTTTTGGCCCATTCGATTGCTCTTTTAAACACTTGTTGATCGCCTTCTATGATCCAAACGGGAACATCAGGGGAATAATGTTTGTACTTCATGCCAGGTGCTTTAGGTGCTTCTTTTTCGCTAATTAAGTGCTGATCCACACACACATTACCTATAACTTGCTCCAAGCTTTCTTTCGTAATCGCTCCTGGTCTTAATATTACAGGGACTCCATTTTTTGCTGTTAAATCTAATACGGTTGATTCTACACCAATTTGAGTTGGTCCATCATCTAATATGCCAGCAATTTTTCCATGAAGATCATGATAGACATGTTGGGCAGTCGTTGGACTAGGTTTACCAGAGGTATTGGCACTTGGTCCCACCAAAGGAACGCCAGCCGTTTTGATCAAATCCAATGTTTTTTGATTATTAGGCATCCGAAAAGCAACTGTATTCAACCCACCCGTCACTGCAGCAGAAAAAGTATTTGGCTGTATATCAAAAATCAAGGTCAATGGTCCAGGCCAAAAAGAATCTACTAAAGCTTTTGTCTGTTCTGGGAAATCTTTTACGTATTGTTTGACCATTTCAAAATCGCTGACATGAACAATCAGCGGATTATCGCTTGGACGTCCTTTGACCTTATACACTTGCTTCACAGCTTTTTCATCTAATGCGTTTGCACCAAGTCCGTACACCGTTTCAGTTGGGAAGGCGATTAATTCACCGTGACGGATCAAATCTGCGGCTTGATCGATTTGATTTGCTGTAAATTGTTTTGTTTCCAAATTCTTATCCCTCCTCCTTTTTAGATGAAACGATTATCATTCGGTCATTTCCCGATAAATCTTGAGCAATGTGGACTTGTTTTTGCGGAAAGGTTTGCTGGAAAAGTTGTTTAACAGCTAAACCTTGCTGAAATCCGATTTCTAAATAAATTTTACCATCTGGTTTCAGTATCTTTTTAGCTTCTTTAGCTAATTGCTGATAAATGGCTAACCCATCACTTTCAGCAAATAACGCTGTTTTCGGTTCAAATGTCCGCACACTCTCATCCATCAATGCCCATTCAGTATTGCTGATATAAGGTGGATTTGAAATCAAGATATCGATTTTTGTATCTTTCATCGGTTTTAGTCCATCTCCATTGATGAACTGAACCTCCGCTTCTAATCGCTGGGCATTTTTTTCTGCAACCTCCAATGCTTCTTTAGAAATATCGATTGCGGTTACTTGCCAATTAGATCGAGCTAATTTTAAACTGATGCCGATCACACCTGTACCAGTACCAACATCTACAACGGTTAACTGTTCATTTGGATTTTCTTTTAAACACTGCTCAACTAATTCTTCTGTTTCAGGCCGAGGAATCAAGGTATGCTGATTAACTAAAAAGCGTCGATCGTAAAAATCACTGTATCCTAATAAATATTGGGGTGGATAATTTTCCGCAAGTTTTTTTAAATCTTCATTGATTTGCCGCTCATCTTCTGGCGCTATTTCTTCTTTCAAATGAAGTAGCCAATCTGTTTTAGTCCAGCCCTTTCTTTCCAGAAAAACGAAAAGTATACTATAACCTTCTTTCCCTTGTTTTTCTAAAAAAGAAGAAGCCCGTTCAAGGACTTCAAAATAACGGTTACCCATTTTGCATCTCTTCTAATTTTGATGTTTGATCGTACAATACTAATGCATCCACGATTTCATCTAATTTCCCAGCTAAAATTTGGTCTAGTTTCTGGATTGTTAAACCGATACGATGATCCGTTACACGGTTTTGCGGGAAATTGTACGTACGGATTCGTTCAGAACGGTCTCCTGTACCTACTGCTGATTTACGGTTTGCATCGTATTCACTTTGTGCTTCTTGTTGCATTTGATCATAAACTCTAGCACGTAAAATTTTCATAGCTTTTTCACGGTTTTTGATTTGCGAACGTTCATCTTGCATCGCAACAGCGATCCCAGTTGGAATATGAGTCAAACGAACAGCCGAAGCTGTTTTATTGACGTGCTGACCACCAGCACCACTAGCATGATAGATATCTGTACGGATATCTTTGTCGGCAAGATCTAGTTCTACTTCTTCTGCTTCTGGTAACACCACAACGGTTGCCGTTGATGTATGGATACGCCCTTGTGATTCAGTCGAAGGAACACGTTGAACGCGGTGCGCGCCACTTTCATATTTAAGCTTAGAGAAGACATTGTCTCCTGAGATCATCATGATAACTTCTTTATACCCACCGATTCCAGTAATACTGGCTTCCATGACATCTGTTTTCCAGCCTTGGGATTCTGCATATTTTTGGTACATGCCGAATAAATCACCAGCAAATAATGCTGCTTCATCGCCCCCTGCTGCGCCACGGATTTCCATGATAATATTCTTGTCATCATTAGGATCTGTTGGCAATAGTAAAATTTTGATACGCTCTTCCAAAACTTCTTTTTCTTTCTTCAATTCTGAAAGTTCTTCTTTCGCCATTTCAGCCATCTCAGCATCTAATTTTTCGCCTAGTAATTCTTCAGTATCACTGATTCCTTCGACAACTTGTTTGTAGCGGCGATATACCTCGACTGTTTCACGAGTATTGGCCTCTTCTTTTGATAATTGCATAAAACGTTTCGTATCACTAATGACTTCTGGATCACTTAGTAATTCGCCCAGCTCTTCATAGCGATCTTCGATTGATTGTAACTGATCGTACATAGTTAGTTGCTCCTTTTTCGTTAAGTAAGTGTCTTCTATTTTTCATTTTCTTAATCCATTAATTGGTTTCTACTTGTTCACCGTCGATCGGCGGATGAAAATAATGGTTACGGCAGACTGGATAATAGGCTTCATTACCACCGATTTGGACTTGTGTCCCTTCGTAAACAGGCTGACCATCAATATAATGCAGATTCATCGTGGCTTTCTTGTGGCAGAACCAGCAGATTGTTTTTAGTTCTTCTAGTTTATCTGCATAGAGCATCAAGTATTTTGATCCTTCAAATAGTTCATTTCGAAAATCATTCTTCAAGCCAAATGCCATAACAGGTATATTCAGTTCATCTACGACCTTAGCAAATTCGATCACATGTTTTTTTCCTAAAAATTGTGATTCATCCACCAAAATGCAATAAGGCTTATAATCAAGTGCTTGAATCAACTCATATACATTTGTTTCTTTAAAAATCGGGATGGCTTCTCGCCTAAGTCCGATGCGGCTTGAAACGACACCAACGCCATCTCTAGTATCAAGTCCACTAGTCATAATCACAACTGGTTTGTCTTGTTCTTCATAATTATGAGCTACTTTTAAGATCTCGATCGTTTTACCACTGTTCATTGCGCCATATTTAAAAAATAATTGTGCCATTCCTTCGTCGTCACCTCTCGTTTAGTTCCTCTCGTATTTTACTATATTTTTGATAAAAAAGCAGTATTTTTGAAAAATTGCTTTCTTAGTTTTTAATGAACACTCGATTTTATGTAAAAAAGAACCAATAGACAAACGCGAACGTTTTATTCTATTAGTCCTTTTAAACTTATTTATTTTTGTGTTGAAGCAAAGTTCGCCGCTTCTGTTCCAGATTGGCGACCAAAGATGATAATATCTGCTACAGCATTTCCGCCGATACGGTTTGCACCATGCAAGCCACCAGTTACTTCACCTGCGGCGTACAAACCTTTGATTGGTGCTCCGTCTTCTTTCAATACTTCTGTTTTGGTATTGATTTTTACACCGCCCATTGTATGATGGATGCCTGGTGCGATTTTGATTGCATAGTAAGGACCTGTTGATAAATCGTGATCCATCCCTGTTGCACGGTTATATTGAGTATCAGATTTTGCTTTTACATCTTTGTTCCATAAATCAATGGTTTCTTTTAGTTTTGCTTCTGGCATATCGATTTTCTTCGCTAGTTCTTCAATCGTTTCGCCTTCTACAACAAAACCTTGTTCATCATAAAAATCAATTGCTTTAGCACGATCACGAACACCTTGATCAAAGACCAAATATGCTGATTTTTCTGGTAAAGCTGTGATTGCAGCAGAAACTTTATCACGTGTATCCATTTCATTGACAAAACGAGTTCCTTCTTGTGAAGCTAAAATAGCTCCTTCCCCACGTACAACTTCACCGATCAAGAATGATTTGTCTTGTTGAACAGTTGGATGGATTTGAATTTCTTTCATATCTACTGTGGCACCACCAAGTTTTTCGATCATCTTGATACCATCACCAGTTGTTCCTTCTTGATTTGTGGTTACATAATCTTTTAGTTTTGGATCGTATTTTTCAAGCATTTCTTTATTCGCACCAAAACCGCCAGTTGTAACGATTACAGCATTTGATTTGATTTCTTTGGTTTCTTTATCGTTTAGTTTGACTTTGACACCGTTCACTTGACCGTCTTTTTCAGTAATTTCAGTTACGTTTGCATTCACAAAAAGTGGAATTTTTTCTTCTTTAACATTGCGAACAAGTCCGTCTACTAAGTAGCCACCGATTGCAGAGCCATCAGCTGGACGATGTGTACGTTTTTCGCTCATTCCACCTGTGATTGTTAAATTGCTAAGTTCAATCCCCTTAGTATCTAACCAATCGATTGCATCTGCTGAATGATCTACGAAAAAGCGTAATAGTTCTTTATCGTTCGTTCCTTTTCCACCTTTTAGTGTTTCTTCAAAGAATTTATCGTTGCTATCCGTGATTCCTTCTTCTTTTTGGTATTTTGTTTCAGAAGCGTTCATCCCTGAAGACGATTTAATCGTGTTTCCACCTGCAACAGGCATTTTTTCTAGAATAGCTGGATTCATTCCCGCTTCTTTTGCTTGTAAAGCCGCTGTCATTCCAGCGCCACCTGCACCAATGATCACGATATCATATTGATCTTCTAGATCGCTTAAATCTGTATAGCCATTGGCTGATGCCCCAGAAGTAACTTCTGTGCTTTCTTTGGATTCTTTACTTTTCTTTGTTGTTTTGTCTTGGTCACTGCTACAACCTACCGCAAGTCCTGCAAACAAACTCAATGATAGTAAACTCATGATGACTTTTTTCATTTTTTCCCCACCTCAGTAATTTTTAGTCCTACAACACTTATTTATTCAGCTTAAATTTGACACTACCTTCACTGAATGTGAAAAAAATCACATTTATGGATAAAAAAATAAGTATTCAAATTCAATTCTTTTCCTTATATTTCAAAAAACAAACATAAGAATGTTACTCCTCTCACAATAAAATAACATTTTCTGCATGATTTGTGCTATATTCTCTTTTTTTTTAATCAATTTCTTATTTCTTCTAAGTGTTTATTCTTTGTTTGCCCATCATTTAATTTCTGCTATACTTATTTTAACGATGTTCAGGAGGTCCATTATGAATCGATTTCGGCTTTTATGGCTGGCTCAGCGCAAAGGAAGACGTTTTATTTCTACTCATTTTTCATCAATTCAAATTATTGTTTCTTACTATATAATTATGACAGTTATTTCTTATTTGTTATTTTGCCTCCCTTTTTTTAGGGAACCAGGATCTCAAGTTGGTTTTATTGATATGCTTTTTATGGCAATCAGTACCGTAAGTGTTACAGGTTTATCTACTTTTGATATCAATTCTGTTTTTAATGACCGCGGAGTGATTCTGTTGGAAATTCTTTTTCAAATTGGCGGTTTAGGGATCATGATGATTTCAACAGCTTTTATTATTCTATCCAAACGAAGGATTTCGTTAAAACAGCGGCAATTGATCATGACGGATATGAATCAACCAAAATTAAGTGGTATCGTTCGCTTGATTCGAATCACTTTTACGATTATTTTATGGTTTCAAGTAATTTTCGGCACTTTTTTTTCAATCTATTTTTATTTTTCGGGTTATTACACAACTTGGCCAAAAGCGATTTTCTTTGGTTTTTACCAATCGATTTCAGCTGTTACTAACTCTGGTTTTGACGTTACTGGTGATTCAATTATCCCCTTTGCTACTGATTATCTTTTTTTGATCGTGATCATGTTTTTGATTTTTGTCGGCGGCATCGGGTTTCCAGTCTTGATGGAGTTTCGTGAATGGCTATTCTTTAAGAAGAAAAAACGAGGCCTGCCTTTTCGTTTTTCTTTGTTTAGTAAAATTGCCGTTTTAGCATTTGTGATTTTGTTTGTTGGTGGTACGATTTTGATTTATTTGTTGGAAAAAGATCATTTATTTGTAGGCATGGGTGAAGTACAGCGTTGGATCACCTCCATGTTCTATTCTATGACGACTCGAAATGCTGGTTTGCAGATCAACGATTTAGGTGATTTTCAAATTACAACGTTGATTGTATTTTCTCTCTTGATGTTTATTGGTTGTAGTCCTAGTTCTGTTGGTGGTGGTATTCGTACAACAACTGTAGCAATCATCGGTTTGTACTTATACTCTTTCTTAAAAAGCGAAGATAAAATCAATGTCTTCGGACGCCGAATCGATGATGACGATGTAAAAAAATCGATTGTCGTCTTTATGCTTTCGTTGATCATGTGTTTCTTTGCGGTTTTATTTTTGACCGCAACCGAAGATCATCCACTGATCGCCATTATTGTTGAAGTAGCCTCAGCTTTTGGTACGACAGGTTTATCATTAGGAATCACCTCTGATTTAACAATAGTTGGCAAGTTGATGATTGCTCTGTTGATGTTCATTGGTCGAATCGGCATGCTTTATACTTTGATGCTGTTTGTACCAAAAGAAACACGCGATATTGGCTATGAATACCCATCCGAAAAAATTATTATTGGCTAAAAAAACTTGCTCACTCTATTTTGAATAGAGGTAGCAAGTTTTTTATTTTAAATCAGTACATTGACGATCAAATATATCAAGAACAGTCCTGAAATCAGCCACATAGGTAACGATAGTTCTGATTTTTTTCCCGCAACCAACTTAGTCAATGGATACGCAACAAACCCAAAGGCCATTCCATCCGAAATATTCATCGTAAATGGAATCAAAACGATCATTAACATCGCAGGAAAGTAGTCACTGAAATCATCAAAATGCAACGTTTTGATTTGTTGAATCATTAGGAAACCTGTTATTATAATCGCTGGTGCTAGTGCTGAATCTGGGATATAAGATAGAAACGGCAATGCTAACAAAGCTAAGAAAAAACAGATCCCGCTTGTAATTGAAGTAAGCCCAGTTTTCCCGCCTTCTTCAATTCCTGTCGCACTTTCAGCTGCAGCCACAGTTGGGCTTGTACCAAAAATACCAGATAGTAATGTGATAAAACCAGTTACACGATACGCCCGTAAATATTTTTTTTCATCTGCTTCTGGCATTAAGCCCTTAAGTAAGCCCATTGATTCAAAAATCAAAATCATAGATAAAGCAAAGACTCCTAGCAAAAAGCTTTTAGAAAAAAAGGTACTGAAATCTAATTGTAAGAAAACTTGAGAATAATTGCCTAAGCCACTTAAAGAAAAATGTTCCGTTGGTGTAACCATGCCAAAAACATTTGCAATTAATGTGACCACAACAATACCAATGAAAAAACTACCTTGAATTCCTTTTATAAATAAAACAACTGTTAGAATCAGTGAGAAAAGTGTTAACAAGGTCAAGCTATTGTTTAAAGATGCGAGTTGTAAGAAGGTATGTTCTCCTCTTAAGATCAAGTGACCTTTTTCTAAACCAATCAACACAAGGAAAAATCCGATTCCAACGGTAATCCCTGTTTTTAACGTCTCTGGCACAACTTCTGCAAATAGTTTACTTAACTTTGTAAAAGCAACCAGTAAATAGACTACACCTGCACAAAAACTAACAGCTAGCGCTTGCTGCCAAGTCAATCCTAAAGAAAGAACTAATGTATAAGTAAAAAATGAATTGACCCCCATTCCTGTCGTCAAGACAATAGGCGCATCCGCTATTAACCCCATCAAAATCGATCCAATAATAGAAATAAATATCGTCCCAAAAATCGTTAATTCTTTTGGCATCCCAGCCTCAGCTAAAATCACTGTATTCACCATAATAATATAAGATATGGCAAAAAATGAAGTAGTCCCTGCTAGTATTTCTCGTTTTATATCGTCTTTTTTAAGTTTTTTCCAATGAAACATGAAAATCCTCCTTATAATAAAAGCGTAATGGGCTCGTTCTGCTCTGTTTGGAAAATAGGAAAAATTGACTGTGACGCTTTTTGTCACATTCCATTTTTATCTTTTTCCTGAAGAGCTAGCCCATGAAGCTAGATAAATAAAAGCGTAATGGGCTCGTTCTGCTCTGTTTGGAAAATAGGAAAAATTGACTGTGACGCTTTTTGTCACATTCCATTTTTATCTTTTTCCTGAAGAGCTAGCCCATGAAGCTAGATAAATAAAAGCGTAATGGGCTCGTTCTGCTCTGTTTGGAAAATAGGAAAAATTGACTGTGACGCTTTTTGTCACATTCCATTTTTATCTTTTTCCTGAAGAGCTAGCCCATGAAGCTAGATAAATAAAAGCGTAATGGACTCGTTCTGCTCTGTTTGGAAAATAGGAAAAATTGATTGTGGCGCTTTTTGTCACATTCCATTTTTATCTTTTTCCTGAAGAGCTAGCCCATGAAGCTAGATAAATAAAAGCGTAATGGACTCGTTCTGCTCTGTTTGGAAAATAGGAAAAATTGATTGTGGCGCTTTTTGTCACATTCCATTTTTATCTTTTTCCTGAAGAGCTAGCCCATGAAGCTAGATAAATAAAAGCATAGTGAACATATCCAGCTCTGGTTGGAAAAAGTATAGTTCCTTAATAAAATTATTTTTTACTGAAATTCCAACACTCTAAGAATAACACATTGTAAACGCTTTTTGAAATTTCTAAAGAATTTTTTATTTTAGGTATTATCATAAAAAAAGCAACTGACACAAACCTAGTTATGGTTTGATTTCAGTTGCTCATTTTTTATTTTTTAATCTGACTCACTAATTTAACATAGTTATCTGATCGATCTTCTGCATCATCTTTAGTCTTTGTTAAAAGATGTTCGACCACTTCTTGGTTGTCTTTAATCGTATGAAGCGCAGAGAAGCGTGTTTGTTTTTCAAGGAAATCACGCATCTTAGAAAAATCAGCTTTTTTGTAATCGATAACCATTGGATCTTTGCCTTTTTCAATTAGTTGCGGATTATAGCGATACAATTGCCAATAACCAGATTCAACTGCTTCTTTCGCTAAAGACAAGGTTTCGATCATTCCCCCTTTGACCCCATGATTAATACAAGGCGTATAGCCAATGATCAAAGATGGTCCAGGATAACGTTCCGCTTCATCGATGGCTTTAATGGTTTGCATTGAATTAGCGCCTAAAGCAATTTGAGCCACATAGACGTTCCCATATGTCATCGCCATCATGCCTAAATCTTTTTTAGATGTTTGTTTTCCACCTGCTGAGAATTTGGCGATAGCTGCTGCCGGAGTTGCTTTAGATGTTTGTCCGCCAGTATTCGCGTAAACCTCATTATCCATGACAAAAATATTCACATCGGCTCCACTTGCCAATACATGATCAATTCCGCTAAAGCCAATATCATATGCCCAACCGTCACCACCGACGATCCATTGGCTTGTTTTAACAAGTAAATCACTTTGTTTATAGATTTGTTCTAAAAGTGGATCTGTCTGGTATTCTCCACTCAAGGCCGCAGCCAGTTTAGTTGCCCGTTGTTGCGTACCTTCACCTTCTAAATAGTGTGCTAACCAATCGTTCATTAACGCTTGAAGATCATACGATCCTAACCTATTATCAATTGCTTCTTTTACTTGATCCGCTAAATATTGACGTTTTGTCCTATTGGCGACATACATTCCATAACCATATTCAGCATTATCTTCAAATAGTGAATTACTCCAAGCAGGTCCTTGTCCGCATTCATTGGTCGTGTATGGCGTCACAGGAGATGAGCCACCCCAAATAGACGAGCAACCCGTTGCATTTGCCATCATCATTCGGTCACCAAATAACTGTGTTAACAATTTGATGTAAGGCGTTTCTCCGCATCCTTCACATGCACCTGAAAATTCCATTAATGGTTGGTTGAATTGAGAACCTTTTACAGATAATTTTCTAACTGGGTTTTCTTTTTGCTGTAAAGTCATCGCAAAAGCCCAATTGATTGCTTGTTCTTTTTGTTCTTCGTAAGGTTTCATTAAAATAGCTTTTTCTTTAACTGGACAAGCTTGAACACAAAGACCGCAACCCGTACAATCTTCCAGAGAAACTTGAATACGATACATCAAACCATCTGCTCCCCGCATTTCTCTGGCTACAAACCCTGCAGGCGCTTCTTCCATTTCTTCTTCATTCGCTAAAAACGGCCGAATTGCTGCATGAGGGCAGACAAAAGCGCATTCGTTACACATTGTACATTTATCCATTTGCCACTCTGGAACTTCTAAGGCAATCCCACGCTTCTCAAAAGCCGCGGTCCCCATCGGCATTTCTCCTGTTTTCATACCATTATCAATTAAATCTCTAACGGTCAACTCATTACCTTCTTGACGATTGATCGGTTGAAGAATATTTGTAACATATTTTGGCAATGATTCGTCTTTGGTTTCAGGTTCAATAACGATCGTTGCCCATTCAGATGGGACATCGATTTTTTGAAGAGAGTCAAACGTTCTGTCGATTGCTTGGAAATTCTTTTCAACGATTTCCATTGATTTTTTACCATACGTTTTTTTGACTTCGGCTTTTAATAACGGCATATATTCATCTCTGGTCATAATGTCTGTTACTTCAAAGAATGCTGTGGACATCACTGTATTGATTCTACGGCCCAAACCAATTTCACGGGCCAACTCTACCGCGTTGATAATATAAAATTGAATATTGTGTTCCGCAATATATTTTTTTAATTTCGCCGGAAGTAAACGATAGACTTTTTCTTTGTCCCAAAAGGTATTTAATAAGAACGTTCCGCCATCTTTCAATCCTTTTAATAAATCATAATTATGAATGTATGAAGCATTATGGCACGCAATAAAATCAGCTTGTTCGACTAAATATGTGGATGTGATCGGTTCTTCACCAAAACGCAAATGAGAAAGAGTCAACCCGCCTGATTTTTTAGAGTCATAGCTAAAGTAGGCTTGTGCATATAAATCAGTATTGTCACCGATGATTTTAATTGCTTGTTTGTTTGCGCCGACTGTGCCATCTGAACCAAATCCCCAAAATTTTGCTTGAAACGTTGAATTAGGAGTTAAATCTAAGAGTTCTCCTTGCGGTAATGAACGATACGTCACATCATCCACAATCCCGATCGTAAAGCGTTGTTTTAATTCATTCAAAGGCAACAATAGGTGATCATAAATTGCTTTGATCTGATTCGGTGTCACATCTTTTGACCCTAAACCGTAACGTCCGCCAATCACGATCGGTCTATTTTCATGTTGATATAACGCACTTTGCACATCCAATAGCAATGGTTCGCCATCAGCTCCTGCTTCTTTTGTTCGATCTAAGACAGCTACTTTTTCAACTGTTTTTGGTAATTTTTCTAATAGATTTTCTGTTGGAAATGGACGATACAAATGAATATTGATTAGACCGACTTTGCGTCCTTGCTGATTTAAAAAATCCACCGTTTGTTGAATAACGGGTGATGCTGATCCCATCGAAATGATGACTTCTGTTGCATCATCTACTCCATAATAATCTGTTAAATCATAATTAGTACCGCGTAATTCATTGATTTGTTTCATATATTTTTGAACGATTGTAGGCATTGCTTCGTAATTGGCATTAACCGTTTCTCTTTGTTGAAAATGAATATCTGGATTTTGAGCTGTTCCTGAAACTGTTGGATGATTTGGGTTCATTCCTCTGTTTCTAAATCGTTCTACTGCATCTTGATCCAGCATTTCTTTTAAGTCTGTGTAGTCAAGCACTTCAATTTTTTGCAGTTCATGGCTTGTTCTGAATCCATCAAAAAAGTTAACGAATGGTAAACTGCCTTCAATACTGGCTAAGTGTGCCACAGCCGAAAGATCCATCACCTCTTGCACACTTGATTCAGCTAACATACAAAAACCCGTTTGACGAGTAGCCATAACATCTCCATGGTCGCCAAAGATACTTAATGCACTTGTCGTGATTGCTCTGGCTGCTACATGAAACACTGCGGGCAGTAACTCTCCTGCTATTTTATACATATTTGGGATCATCAACAACAAACCTTGTGAAGCAGTATATGTAGTTGTTAATGCACCTGTTTTTAATGAACCATGAACAACACCAGCAGCTCCCGCCTCTGATTGCATTTCAATAACTTGAACCTTTTGCCCATAGATATTTTTTAATCCATTTTCAGCCCACTCATCTACTAATTCCGCCATTGTAGAACTGGGTGTGATTGGATAGATCGCAGCTACCTCTGTAAACGCATAGGATATATATGCTGCAGCTGTATTTCCATCCATTGTCTTTGTTGTTTTCATTTTTCTCACCTTTTATCTTTCCTCAGACTTTTGTTGTTACGGGCGTATTCTTTTTTTCTCGTACGTACTTGTCGATTTCTACAGCGGCAACTTTTCCGGCACCCATAGCCAAAATCACTGTTGCTGCACCTGTAACGATATCTCCGCCGGCATAGATGCCGGGAATCGATGTTGCTCCCGTTTTTGGATCCGCCTCAATGTAACCCCATTTTGTTAATTTAAGTTCTGGGAAAGTGGATAACAACACTTTATTGGACCCTTGACCGATTGCTTCGATCACTGTGTCAGCTTCGACAATAAATTCACTATTCTTGATTGGAACAGGACGTCTGCGCCCTGATTCATCGGGTTTATCAAGCATCATTTTGATACACTTAACACCGCTTAAATCACCATTACCATTATTTAGATATTCGATTGGATTTGATAACCAGTAATAATGAATATCTTCTTCAACAGAATGATGGTATTCCTCAATACGTGCTGGTAATTCTTCTACTGATCTACGGTAAACGATGCTTACATGATCTGCTCCCAATCGTTTAGCTGATCGTGCTGCATCCATTGCTACATTACCTCCACCAATTACAACAACGTTCTTTGAAGCTTTGATCGGTGTATCATATTTTGGAAATTCATAACTATGCATCAAATTGATTCGTGTCAAATATTCACTAGATGAATACACACCGTTTAGTGCTGTTCCTGGGATTCCCATGAAATTAGGCGCCCCTGCTCCTACAGAAATATAGCAAGCATCAAACTCATCCATTATCTCATCCATTGTAATTGTCTTACCTACTACAACATTGGTTTCGATCGTCACCCCTAATGCTTCAATACTTTCAATTTCTTTTTTTACGATTCTCTTGGGCAATCGAAATTCTGGAATACCATAAGTTAAAACACCACCAGAATCATGAAGTGCTTCATAAACGATAACTTCGTAGTTTAATTTTGCTAAATCGCCAGCAACGGTCAATCCAGATGGGCCAGACCCGATGACAGCAATTTTACCGATTTTGGCTTGATTTTTTTGGATAAGTTTAGAGAAATCTTGATTTTCTAAAGCCCAATCAGCAACTAAGCGTTCAAGTTTCCCGATTGCAACAGGTTCAAAATTTTTGGCCATTCCTAGTTTACAAACTTGCTCACATTGCTTTTCCTGCGGGCACACTCTTCCGCAAATTGCCGGCAGATTTGTATATTTCCCTAAAACGTCTGCTGCTTTTTGCATGTCCCCTTCTTTTATCGCTAATATAAATCCAGGAATGTCGATCATTACAGGACAACTTGTAATACAAGGTGCATCTTTACATTGAAGACAGCGAATCGCTTCCGTTTGTCCTTCTTCAATCGTATAGCCTAAACAAACTTCGGCAAAATTTGCTTTGCGAATAGCGGGATCTTGTTCTGCAATAGCTGTTTTAGTTCTACTTCTTCTAGCCATGATGGATCACCTGCGCTTTTTGATAATCTGTTAAGCTTGCTTCTTCTTCATCTGTGTATTGCTTCATTCGACTGATAAACTCGTCCCAATTGACTTGTGTTCCTTTAAATTCAGGACCATCAACACAAGCAAATTTGATACTGCCATCTATAGTCACACGACAACCGCCGCACATGCCTGTCCCATCGATCATGATCGGATTTAGCGAAACATAGATCGGTAATTTATGATTTTCCGCAGTCATTGTGCAAAATTTCATCATCATACTAGGACCGATCGCCCAACTGCAGTCTATAGACTCTTTTGCTATGACTTGTTCCATAGCCTCTGTTACGAGCCCTTTCATCCCAAGACTTCCATCATCTGTTGTAATGATCAGTTCATCCGAGTACTGCTGACATTCTTTTTGTAGGATCACTAGTTCAGATGTTTTAGCTCCAAGAATTGTGATGACCCGATTACCAGCTTGTTTCAAGCCTTTGATAATGGGGAAGATCGCTGCGATACCGACGCCACCGCCAACGATCATCACTGTACCGTAATTCTTTATTTCTGTCGGCGTACCAAGTGGTCCTGTTAAATCTAAAATCGAATCATTTGCACAAAGGCTGGAAAGTTCAGCAGTTGTTTTGCCAATCACTTGAAAGATCAGACGAATCAAACCGCTAGAGGGATCAGCATCCGCAATGGTTAGTGGGATTCGTTCGCCAATCTCATTGATTCGTAAAATGACAAACTGTCCCGGCTGCGCTTTCGTTGCGATCCGAGGTGCTTCAATCCAAAAATCATATTCGTTTTTAGAAAGCTGCTCATTTTTAACTATCTTATACATATGATCACCGTAATGAATGGTTTCATTCATTTTTTCCTTCTTTCATATGACTTTAGCTTTTAATTACAAATCAGCTGTTAATTCTTGAACAAATTTTTTCAATGCCTCAATGTCTTCTTCCTCTGCATTGTTTTCGATTTCAACCGTTTCGGCAACCTTTTTAGCACCTGATTTTTCCAAAGAAGCAACAAAGTCATGCGCTGATTTGCAGAATAAATCGCCATATTCGCGATCACCTGATCCAACTACACCAAAAATTTTTCCTGCTAAATCTTTTTCTTCCAATTCATCATAGAAGTCCTCAAATTCAAATGGCAATTCTCCATCACCATAAGTGTAAGTGGCGATAACACATGCATCTGCATCATCAAAAAAATCAACGTCTACTTCTGAACACTCTTCTCGCTCTACATCAAAACCAGCTTCTTGAATAGTACTTTCTAAAATTTCTGAAATCTCCTCAGTGTTTCCTGTCATGCTTGCGTAAACAATTTTTACTAGTGCCATATTTACTCATCCTCTCATCTTTTTTTCAAAATATTTTAAAGTACAAAAAGCTCGAGTGTAACCCCTTCCATTCTTCTCATACTTAATAGCCATAAAACTATTAGGTGTGTGTCCTCTTAATAAAATTTATTCAAATTACATTTTTCACATGTTCAAAAATAAATAAAACGCTTTCTTTTTTTGTTAGGTCAAAATCGTGTGACGTTTTCATTTATACTATACCATAAACCTACCTTTTAAAACAATATTTTTTAGGTAAAAAAAATAATTTTTAGATTCACTTTTTAAGTTAGAATAAATCTTTTTCACGACCTAACCAAAGAACTGCTTCTAAAACAGCGCCGCCTAATGCTCGTGCTTTATCAGAAATTGTATAACAGTCTACTTGATCGATTGAACGAGGATCCACATCACCACACTTCAATCCTTTTTGACAGTATACTTTCTCTGAAATCAAACCTCTTAAAACACCATCCAACGGAGAATGTACAGCAACTTGATCAATATAGAAAAGTACTTCCCCTCTTTTTACAACGTCTCCGATTTTTTTTACATGTTTGACTTTTCCTGATGCGGGAGAATGAATGACACGTTCAGAACTTTTTCCACCAATTTCTCCTGGAATGCCGGTATTAGGCATAGCTTCACCTTGGAAATACAATCTGCCTAACTGATGTCCTCTCATTGTTTCAATCACAACATTGACATCCTCTGGTGCACAAAATCCCGGTCCTAATGCAATTGTAATTGGTGCCATATTTTTATTCGTCCCTATATTTTTTTTAGCTAATATGGCATCTACCAAAATAGTTGGTTTCAGTTCTGTTACTAATTCAGCTTGTTCGTCGATCATGATCGGGATCTGTTTATTACTCCAAACTTCGTGACATTCTGGTAGCGTAGAAACCAAGGTTGCGTTAAGATCTTCTACTTGGTGCTCTCCTTGGAAAATCGCTGTACATAATGCTACAGTTCGACGAATGGCTAATGGTTTAGCCGTTTCTAAAATAACCACTTTAAATCCTGCGTGAACTAATTTTTGGATCACTCCAGTAGCTAAATCGCCGCCACCACGAACTGCCACAATCGTTTCAGCAATCGGTCGTTTTACTTTTCCCATAAGACGCTTCCTTCCCCTGACTGAATATTACACGCAATTACTTTACTTAAACGTTTCAATAACATGTGTGGTAGTAAGGATAACACTTTTTTGGCTTGAATCAATTGCTCTTCGGTTTCTACTTGGTTAATACACAAGATTCGTTGTCCTTGGCTTTTTGACCATAAACCGGTGGGGCTAGCAATGATTTCAGCGAGGGTTTCTTCTTTGATTTGCGCTCCTTGAATAGCCCCTGTCGCCCGTAAAAAAAGAGGTAGACGATGAACAGTTTTTTGATTGATACATTTTCCTAAAACAGAAATCGGAATCAAACCAATCGTTATCGTCGTTTCCGCTAAAATAACAGGCTCAAACGTTTCCCACCCTTTTAATGGTAACTGTTTAGACCCATCAGCTTCTAAAAAAACCTTATCAAAATAGTGGAGTGATTCTTGAAAAACAGTCGCTGGCAGTGCACTTAATTTATAGCCACCAGATGTATGATTTCCAGCTAATGTGATACCTTTACCATCTTTGCCAAGTTTTGAAAAATTTTCACTATAGAAAAAATCATAGGGTCGATTCACAGGATAGCCAATTTTAGTTGTCGTACTGACCAAAACATTTTGTTTACGGTAATGATTCGCAAGATACCACATCAAGCTTGTCTTACCACCGCTGCCGATCAACGAGACCACCTGGTGCCCCTGAAGATTGAAACAGTCTATCAAGGCCTCCATGGTATATACCTCTTTCCACTGTTATTCTCTTCAATTTTAAACATTCCTTCGATTGGTATCTTTGCTTCCTTCAAATATCTTTGCCCAGCTAAAAAATCCTGAATCGCCACCCTTAAACAAATCCCACAAAAATCACCTAGACTTGTTGGCAGTGCCATAACGGATACTGGAATCTTTTTTTCACTTAATATTTTCTCACTATGAATGGCATAGTGGGTATTTTGAAACGTTAAGAGATAGTCCATTTTCTCACCTCGTTTTTAAAAATTGATCACTTTTTTTGCTTGTGCCATCACCTCTGCGATTCCATACATATTTGTGATTTCACCAATCGCTAAGCTTTCTTTAATTTGATAAAAATCTAAACATGCACCACAAGTACTTATCTGTGTGCCTTTCTCTAATAAAACGTGTAAATCTTTTAAAGCATTCGAGGCTTGATTCGTCAAAAACGCACCGCTATTAAAAAATAAAAGATGTTCAGGTGGTGTATCTAACTCTGTCAAAGAATAAATATAACTTTTTAATAACATTGCTCCTAAATCTGGATCGCCATCCCCCATCGTTTTTCTTCCGAATGCAATGACTAACTCACTATTTTGCGCTGTGGAATCGATTTGCTCTTGATTTTTAGGTACAACAATTTCAACAGTATATTCATCACTATTTAATTTTTGACTTGTTGCTTTTAATCCCAGTCCAGATGCCATTTTCCGCAGGTTCTCAACGGATACTTCGTTATCGACTGCTATCTCTACTATTCCTCCAGAGTTTTTTATTTCTCGGACCGCTTTTTTTGCTTCGATCACTGGAATTGGACATGGTTTACCTATTGCATTGATTTTGCTCATTGCTGTTCCTTCTTTCTCATAAAATGACAATCGATCGATCAAACTCTTTTTCGCAAACTTCACCAATAATTGCAGCAACTGGATCATCTTTTTGAATAGCTGCAAGACATTCTACAGCTTTTTCTGGTCCAACACTCAGCAATAATCCACCTGAGGTTTGCGGATCAAATAAGATTTCTTGAAAAGCAGGAGAAATGAAGCTCAAATCAATATTTTGCTCTGCAAATTGACGATTTCTTTGACCTGCTGCTGTAGCCATAAATTCTTCTGCATAGTGATATGCTTCTGGCAAGAGCGGTAATTGTTCCGTATCAATGACAAGCGTTACAGTGTCTCCAGCCATTTCAAGCGCATGGACCAACAAGCCAAACCCTGTCACATCCGTACAAGCATGAACAGGAAAATCCCGCATTTTTTCAGCAGCGTATTTATTTAATCGTTCCATAGAATGAATTGCTGCTGTTTCCGCAATTTTTGAAGCTAGACCACCTCTTGCTGCAGACTGAATTAGACCTACACCTAATGCCTTAGTAAGAATCAAGACATCTCCTATTTTTGGTGTATTATTATGAATGATTTTTTGTGGATCAACTTGTCCGGTCACCGCCAATCCATATTTAGGTTCATGATCATAAATCGAATGTCCACCTGCCAGAGAAGCCTGAGCTTCTTGAATTTTTTCTGCCCCACCGATCAGTATTTCTGAAAGCTTTTGCTTCTCCATTTTTTCTGGAAAACAAACCAAATTCAATGCATACAGTACGTTGCCTCCCATTGCATAAACATCACTCATCGCATTCGCTGCAGCGATTCTACCAAAAGTACGCGGATCTTCCACCATAGGAGAGAAAAAATCTACCGTTGAAATCAGTGCTAAAGTGTCAGATAGTTGGTACACTGCCGCATCGTCAGACGCATTAAAATCTACTAAAAGATTTTCATCTGTAGATTTAGGTAGATTTCTCAAAAATCCACTTAACTCATGTGGTCCGATTTTCGCCCCACATCCACCAGATGTACATTGTGATAAAAAATCCATCGCGTTTCTCCTTTATGGTTTCAATAAAATTTGTTTTAACGCTTCTAGTGCATAATCAATTTCGTCTTTGGTCGTGTTCCAACCAAAACTAAAGCGGACAGCACCGCTATTTATCGTGCCTGCTGTTTGATGTGCAAGCGGAGAACAATGTAAGCCTGATCGAGTTATAACTTGATGCTGTTCAAACAGCCTTTGAGAAAGGTCACCAGCATCGATATGTGGTGCTGTAATCGAAACAACAGGCACCTTTTGCATTGGATCTACACTTCCTAAAATAGTAACAGGCAATGAATCCAAACTGGTTAAAAATCGTGCTGTCAATGCTCGTTCGTGAGCTGCTATTTTGTCTAATCCAAGTTCTACAATTTTTCCAAGTGAACTTTTAAGGCTTAAAATTCCCAAGGTATTTAAGGTGCCTGGTTCAAATTTATCAGGTAAAAATTTAGGTTGTGCCAAAGATAGTGATGCACTTCCAGTTCCACCGCTCATCCATGGATCGATCAATGTTTCCAAATCTTGTGCTAAAGCAAATCCGCCGATCCCAGAAAGCCCCATCAAACTTTTGTGTCCAGTAAATACTAAAACATCGATCAACATTTCTTCCATATCGATTGGTAAGAATCCTGCCGTTTGCGCACTGTCTAAAATTGTGATGATTCCATGCGCTTTTGCGAGTTTAAAACATTCTTTCACAGGTAAAATCGTGCTTAATACGTTTGATGCATGTGTCATTACCATAATTTTTGTTTCCGGGCGGATCAGCGATTCAATTTGCTTAGGATCAAGCTGACCATTTTGATCACAGGTTAAATGCGTTACTGAAATATGCTGTTTCGTTTCTAGCAAATATAAAGGACGAGCCACTGCATTATGCTCAACTGAAGTTGTCAATACATGATCTCCTGATTTTAATATACCGTTTAAAACTATATTCAGCGAAGTCGTTGCATTCGCTGTGAAAATTATATGTCCTGGATCAGGTGCATGAAAAAAATTTGCTAAAGCCTGACGTGTGTTAAATATCAATTCAAGCTCACCAATGTTTTGAAAACTACGATTGTTACTTAAATTATTATTTGTCGCCAAGTATTGACATAGTTCTTTGATCGTTTCTTCAAATTTATGGTTTGATGTAGCGGCATGATTCAGATAAACTGGCTGCTCCATTTTTCTTTCCTCTCTTACTCCCAAATTGGTCTTGATCGATTAATCTTTGGTATTCTTCTGGTGTATCGATATCTATCAAACGGCTTGGCGTATTCACTTTGATCTTACGCCATGCTTCTGGATGATTGTTTCGTACAGCACGTCCTCCTGATTTTCCTTTTACCTCAAGTAACTCTGAACGAAATTTTTCACCAAAAAAAATTGGGCTAGATGGGTTTTCCTTTTGATCGACTGGGAACACAATTGTTTCTTTTGAATACATTAAAAAAAGTGATTCTAGTAATTTATGATCTAATAATGGTTGATCGATTGGAAGATAAAGATACCCTTCTCCAGATGCTGCTTGGGTACCTAGACGGACACTTGCACTCTGACCGCTTTTAGCTTCAAGATTTTGAACAACTTTTAAATCATTGGAAAACCGTAACCCTTGTATATTTTCAGGAGAAATAACTAAGATTCGTTCATAAAAAGCCACTTCATTTGAAAGATTTACTATACGCTGTAAAAAAGTTTCCCCATGATAATCAAGAAATAATTTATTACGCCCCATCCTTAAAGAAGAACCTGAAGCCATGATAATCGCACTGACTTTCAGCATCCATATCGCTCCTTTAATTTTATTTACTCATAGAAAGCAAAAAACACACCCAAGTTGAATTATCGGATGCGTTTTTTGCGCCTTTTGTGCATCGCTTTTTAAGCACATCACAGAAATCATTTATTTATTTTTTCTTCTTTTGATAAAAAGTATCTTCCATCGGTAATGTTGGTCTTAACTTTCCGTCCAATGCATAATAAGCACCTGCTAAAGCTGGTGCCGTCGGAATCGTTGCCAATTCTCCTACACCTTTGATCCCGTATGCTAACCCATCATGAATATTTTTTGCTTGAACTAATATTGTTTCGATTGGTGGTACTTGAGCCGCATTTAGTAGACCCAGGGTAGCATATTTTGCTTTAACATACCCATCTTCCATAACAAATTTTTCTGTTAGTCCGTACCCCATTCCCATCACGATACCACCTTCGATTTGCCCTTGCGCAGCTTTTGGATTAACGACCTGTCCCATATCATATGCAGCAACAAATTTTTCGACTTTGCCTTTTTCATCCAATATCGCCACCTCAGATGCATATCCGTAACCTGCATGACTGACGGGACTTTTTTTATCGTTGATCAATGGATCAGTCTTAGCTGAATATTCTCCGTAAAATTCTTGTCCTTCTAAATCTGATAATGCACGCCCCATATCAAGTTCATAACGCAACTGCATCGCAGCTCTTCTCGTTGCTTCACCAGTAAATAAAGACTGACGGGAAGCAGTTGTCGTACCAGAATCTGGCGTTCTGTGTGTATCTGGCGCTTCTGCGATGATCATTTCCGGCGGCAGGTCTAAAGTTTCACATGCAATTTGGGTCGTGACGGTCGCCATCCCTTGACCAATACAAGCTGCACTGGTTCTTACATGGACTTTGCCCTCTTCTACTGAAACAATACAACGACCAATGTCAGACAAACCAACTCCGATTCCACTATTTTTGAAGAAACAGGAGATACCTGCAACTTCGGCCGTTTCATATGCTTCCTTAACAGCCAATAATGTTTCTTTTAATGCAGCATTTTTTGAAACCAACTGACCATTCGGCAAAGAATCACCTGGTTCAACAGCATTCATATATCGGATAGCCCATTGAGAAATTCCAACTTTTTCTGCTAACAGATTAAGATTACTTTCAATTGCAAAGGCTGTTTGACAAACTCCGAACCCTCTAAAGGCTCCAGCAGGAGGATTGTTCGTGTAAACAGCAAATCCTTCTACATCAATATTCTGATATTTATATGGACCGGCTGCATGAGTACACGCACGCTGAAGAACTGGCCCGCCTAACGAAGCATACGCACCTGTATCAGCATAAATCACAGCTTTCATAGCAGTCAGATTTCCCTTGGCATCACATCCTGTAGTAAAGTCCATCTCCATACCATGCCGTTTAGGATGAACCATCAAACTTTCTTGACGACTAAGAAGAACTTTAACTGGTTTTTTCAAACACCAAGCAGCTAAAGATGCATGATGCTGCACACTCATATCTTCTTTTCCACCAAAACCACCCCCAACTAATTTGGACTGAACATGGATCTGATCTTTTTCAACGCCTAACATACGAGCAACTTCTCGTTGTTCATCATAAATACTTTGCCCAGCACTATAAAGTAAAATACCAGATTCCCCTTCTGGCATTGCAATGGCACATTCTGGTTCCATAAAGGCATGCTCATTGATCGGTACAGAATAATGTTGTGTCACTACATACTTTGATTGCGCCAACTGTTCATCAGCATTTCCACGAACAAGATGTTCATGAGATAAAATATTCCCTTTTTCATGAATCAATGGAGCATTTTCCGCCAAGGCTTCCTCGTAAGTAGTTATAGGGGGCATTTCTTCGTACGCAACTTCTACTAATTCTTTGATTTCTTCCAATGATTCTTTCTTTTTTGAAACAACTAAAGCTACCGCATCCCCAACATAACGAGTGATCTTACCTTCTGGTATCATGACATCCCAATCAGAAATAAACTCTAAATGACCGATTTTATTATTTCCTGGAACATCTTTCGCCGTTAAAACAGCCTCACAATCCGGGTGCTGTAAAGCCTTAGCCGAATCAATATTCAGAATTTTTGCCCGCGGATATTCACTTCGGACTGCAGAAGCATGCAACATTCCTTCAACTATGATATCGTCAACATACAATCCTGTTCCCAACGTTTTTTCAACTGCGTCAACTCTTTTGAAGTCCTCACCTAATTTTCCGTTTGAGTATTCCTCTGGAATGCTCAATTCTTCACGAAACAGCTTAGCTGCTAACTGAATTGCTTCCACAATCTTTACATAACCTGTACAACGACAGATATTTCCACGAATCGCTTTTCTTATCTCTTCATCACTAGGTTCTGCTTTTTTATTCAGTAAGCCTTGCGCTGAGATAACGATCCCAGGAATACAGTACCCACATTGAACCGCACCAGTTTTAGCAAAGGCATAGGCATAAACATCTTTTTGACGTTGTTCAAGCCCTTCAATCGTGACAATTTCCTTTCCTTCTAGCTTTTCTAAGTTAAATAAACATGCTTTGGAAACCCTTCCATTTATCAACACAGAACAAGCGCCGCAGGAACCTTGGTTACAGCCATCTTTTGTACCAGTCAACTTTAAATCTTCCCGAAGATAGTCCATCAACTTCTTATTTGTCTCGCAGGTCTCCGTTTTACCATTTACTACTAATGAATACATTTCTCTTTACACCTCAATTTCTGTTATAAGTATAGCTTTTAATCACTATGATTATACCATAAAACTTCGGACTAAAAATTATTTTTTAGTAAAAAAAGTTTTTTTGTTTCATTTTAATGAAAACGGACTAATACAGTTCTAGTTACCGACTGGATTGAGCCTGTTTCCAAACGTAGTATAGACCCTTAAACTAGCTATTTTTATCATGCATTAGTTAATATAGCTTGAATTTTTTTGCTTGGTTCAACACGATAAAATAATTCATAATTATTTTTTTCTCTCAATGAGTTCACTCCTATTTTGACGGACTTTTCCTTGCAGTTTCTGCTCTTTTTTCAATTAATTCTCCCGCAACACTGATTGCCAGTTCGGCTGGAGTTTCTGCTTTGATTTTCAATCCAATCGGCATATTGATCCGTTCAATCTCTTCCATCGAAAAACCGCTTTCCTTTAGTCGTCTGATTTGAATAGCAATTTTCTGCTTACTGCCCATCACTCCAATATAATGCGCTTTGGTTGCCAACAATTGCTTTGTCAGCAGAAAATCAAATTGATGCCCGCGTGTCATCACAATTGCATAGTCAGCTTCTGTCAGTTGAATCGACTGTTCAATATTCTCCATATCGATCACCATTCTCTGATCAGCATCTGGAAAAAATGTTTCGGTTACCAATTGTTCGCGATCATCTAAAATAACACAGTAAAATGCTAATGTTTTTAAGATTGGAACCACCGCTTGTGCGACATGGCCTGCACCAAATACAAATACCTTGCCTGCTTGGAGTAATGACTCAATCAAATAAATGTGCTTATCGACTTTTATTTCTGATAACCCTAGTTTGAATGTTTCACTATCTAATTCAGCTGTCACATCTCCAATAATTCCAATGTCTGAACTATACAAACCAAAATCATTTGCTCCTTCAGCATTTATTCCAGTAATCAACCAGCATTGCTGATTAGATTCGAAATGTCTTATAATTTCCGTACAAACCCTAGAAACAGCTGGGTCACGGTAAGAAAGATAGTGAAAAAACAACGTGACATTCCCACCACAAATCATTCCAAGATCTGCACTATCATTCGGTGCTAAAATAAATTTTTCAGCTTTAGATACCTTATCTCTCAAGACTTCTTTCGCTATTTTTTCTGCACGAAATTCGATTGCACCACCGCCAATCGTACCAACTAAACGTCCAGACGTTCCAACTAACATTCGAGCTCCGGCTCTTCTTGGTGTTGAACCTGAACTTGCAGTAACCGTGACTAAAACTGTTTCTTCTTTTTGTATGATTGCTTTATTTAACCGCAGAAAAAGCTCCTTCATGTTCTTTCCTCCAACTCAACTGATTCTGATTTTATTTCATCACCGAATATCTCCGCAAAATATTGATTGGTGATTTGATACGTTTTTTTTTGAAAAAGCAGAAATTTTTCGGTCAACTGTTTACCTTGAATCGTAACCGTCGAACCTCCGCCATTACTCCCACCTATACTTTTATCGATTAGCGGATAACCTAGCTCCTCTTCAGCTTTTTTGATCATCCGCCAAGCTTTGTTATAAGACATTCTCATTTGCTTTGCTGCTGTATTCAATGAACCAGTCTGGGTAATCCGTTGGAGTAGTTCAACCACACCAGGGCCAAAAAAAATTCGATTCGTCCGTAATTTCAAATTAAGCGTATAATTAAATGACTCTTGATCCTTCATCTCAAAACCTCCTTTCGTTATACTTTAAAAAGATAACGACAATTAAAAAAATATACCTAAAAAATCAAGCAGTTTCCTTTCCTGTGCTGATAATTTTCTTTCCTTCTTCATAAAAACAATGCAAAAGACAAATCAATTTTTTATTTATCTTTTGCATCTTTTTTAAGGAGACAATCTTTGTTTTTACTCAATTGCTACTTGTTTTTCCTCTTTAAGTAAAACATTTAAGATAACTGCAACGATGGTGGTTAAAATCACTTCTGAATTCCCAAAAATAGTTGTTACCCAAGGTGGAAATCCACTTAAGCAGCCAACTGATAACGTAACGCCGATTCCAAACGCCAAAGAGATTCCTACAACTCCAGTATTTCTTGGTGTCAATTCTTGAGATGAAATCATCCGAACGCCAGTCATTGAGATCGATGCAAAAACAGAAATTGTTGCACCACCTATTACTGCATAAGGAATCGTCGTCAAGATCGACGCAACTTTTGGGACAAAACCTGCTACTAACAAAATAACTGAAGCAAAAACCATGACATATTTATTGATCACTCTCGTTACGGTCACCAATCCTACATTTTGACCAAAAGTTGCAACGGGAACTGACCCAAAAAAGCTGCCAATAAAGTTTGAGAAACCGCTCCCCATAATACCACCAGAAAGTTCCTTATCTGTCGGTTCCCGATCCATTGCGCCAACAGTCGTTGCTGTAAACTGTCCGATTGCTTGAACTGCGTCCACAATGAACATCACAACTAATGTCAAAATCGGAACGATTTGAAAATCTAAGCCAAAATAAAGTGGCGTGATCACTTGAAAAAATGATGCTTCTTTGACAGGCGTGAAATTGACCATACCTAACGCTAAAGACAGGATATAACCAATGATCATTCCGTTTAAAATAGATGATAATTTAAGAAAGCCTTTTGAAAAATAGTTAAAGTAAAACACTACAGCAAATGTCAGTAATGCCACCAACCAATTTTTGGCTGACCCAAAATCGGGGCTCCCAGCGCCTCCAGCCATATACTTGATTGCAACAGGAAAAAGAGATAAACCAATACTCAAAATAACGGTACCTGTCACAAGCGGTGGAAACAATATCCGAATTTTTTTTATCGACAATCCGACTAAAATAACTAAAATACTGCCAACTAACTGAGCACCAAAAATTGCCCCGATTCCAAAATCGCCTCCGATTGCCATTAAGATCGGTACATAAGCAAAACTTGCACCCATCATCACTGGTAACCTCGATCCAACTTTTCCAAAAATAGGGAATAGCTGAATGAAGGTTGCCACCGCTGAAAAAATCAATGATGTTTGAATCATGATCGTCGTGTCTCCTGAACTTAGATTACAAACCTTCGCAATCATGATTCCTGGTGTGACGATTCCAACTACTGCTGCTACGACATGCTGTAAGCCCATTGGAACAGCTTCTTTGATCGATAACTTAGCATCGTAATCAAACAATGCTTTTTCTTGTCTTTCACTCATAGGCAAGTTTCCTTCTTCACTTTTTATTTTAAAAAGGACTGCACTTATCCGAGTCTTAAAATCCGCAACCCTTTTCTTTGATCAGGAATTGTTCAAAAATTACGATTTGACTGCGATCGCTTCTACTTCAAAAAGTCCACTCTTCGGTAATTCTGCTACTTCTACACAAGAACGTGCAGGGAGGTTTTTTGAGAAGTATTTTCCATAAATGTCGTTGATTTTAGCAAAATCTGACATGTGTTTTAAAAATACTGTTGTTTTGACAACATTGTCATAAGTCATATCTGTTTCTTCTAAAATCGCCCCTAAATTGATCAAGGCTTGCTCTGCTTGTTGTTCCACTGTTTCTTTCATCTCTCCACTGACTGGATCTAAACCCAATTGACCTGAGATATACTGCGTTTGACCAGCTAAAACCGAATGAGAATACGGCCCTACAGCGGCTGGTGCATTTGGTGAGTTGACCATTTTGTTTGTCATCGACTTCACTCCTATTCTTCATTAATTCGTGCGTTCTTATTGTTCAATGATCGTTCCCGTTTTACCCACGATTCCATCTTTGGCTTTTTCTAGTAATGTGATCAAGGTCTTGCGTCCTGGTTTTGACTCAGCAAATTGGATCGCTGCTTCGACTTTCGGCAACATTGAACCTGGCGCAAATTGTCCGTCTGCTGCATGTTTTTTCATTTCACTTGTTGACACTTGGCTTAATTCTTTTTGGGTCGACTTTCCAAAATCGACACAGACTTTCTCCACTGCCGTCAAAATGATCAGTAAATCTGCATCCACCATTTCAGCTAATAGTTCACTACAGAAATCTTTATCGATCACTGCAGCGATTCCACTTAAATGATTGGCTTCTTTGACTACTGGAATCCCTCCTCCACCACAAGCAATCACGGTCTGACCTGAATCGATCAGGGATGTAATTGTTTGAATTTCGATAATTTCTTTAGGTTTTGGTGATGCCACGACTTGACGATATCCACGACCAGAATCTTCAACGACGGTTACTTGTTTTTCCTTTACAAGTTCGTCTGCTTCTTCTTTCGACATAAAACGGCCGATCGGTTTCGCTGGATGAGCAAATGCTGGATCTTTAGGATCAACAGCTACTTGTGTGATCACCGTTCCAACTGGTTGTTTTAGGTTACGACTCAATAATTCTTCACGTAGAGCATTTTGTAGATCATAGCCGATGTAACTTTGACTCATCGCCACACAAACAGACAGTGGAATCGTCGGATACTTATTCGGATCACTTAATGACAATTCTTCCATTGCTAGTTGAATCATCCCGACTTGAGGACCATTTCCATGCGATAAGATAACTTCATATCCCGCTTCGATCAAATCTGCAATAGCTTTGGATGTTTCTTTGACCGCAGTCATTTGTTCTGTTAAATTATCACCTAGAGCGTTTCCTCCAAGAGCAACTACTACTCGTTTTACCATGCAGCTATTCACCTCATTTTCAATTTTATATTTATTGGTATCAATCTTTTTATTTTAAAAGCAAGATACTTTCTCCCTCAATAAATCACGTTGATGACTGTTAAGTAAAAGCGAACCTCTGCATGAAGTATCAGAATCTGTGGACAGCAGATTCTTTTTAAGCTAGCTTCCTTCTTAACGGATAGTGTCTAAATATGGACTTGGAAAGGTCTTATTATTTCTAGTTTTTAAAAAGAGAATCAACTAATTTTCATATGGCTATCATCATCACTTGAGAAAGCATCTCACTTCATGCCTAGCTCAATATAACCTTACTTCACTTCTCTTTGGGTTGCTTTCTTTTCAAGATCTTTTAATGTTGCTTGTGGGCTTTTCACTTTGCTTAAGAAAATCATTGCCGCAATAATGTACGGTTTGTAGCTTGCTTCTTTATAAAGCTCCACACGGTAACGGTCAAAGACAGATGCTTCAACTTCCCCTTCTTTACAGCTTACGCCTGTAATATCAGCAGGTAAGCAATGCATGTACAAAGCTTTACCATCTTTTGTTGTCTTCATTAATTCTTCTGTACATTCCCAATCTTTATGGTTTGTATTTTGAGCTAACAGCTCTTTTTCTAATTTATCGATTCCAGCTTGATCACCTTCACCGTATAATTGCGTCCGTTTTTCCATTGCGGCAAAAGGTGCCCAACTCTTAGGATAAACAACATCAGCATCTTTGAAGGCTTCTGCCATACTATTCGTTTTAGTGAATGAACCACCAGCTTCCGCTGCATTTTTCTTGGCAACTTCTTCCACTTCTGGCATGATTTCATAGCCTTCTGGATGTGCTAAAACAACATCCATCCCAAGGCGCGTCATTAATCCAACAATTCCTTGAGGAACTGACAACGGCTTACCATAAGATGGTGAATAAGCCCACGTCATCGCTACTTTTTTCCCTTTTAAGTTTTCAACACCACCAAATTCATGGATCAAATGTAGAGCATCTGCCATTGCTTGCGTTGGATGATCGATATCACATTGTAAATTGACTAAAGTTGGACGTTGTTCTAATACACCATCTTTATGTCCTTCTTGCACAGATTCTGATACTTCACGCATGTACGTATTTCCTTTACCGATGTACATGTCATCACGAATCCCGATAATATCTGCCATAAATGAAATCATGTTCGCTGTTTCACGAACAGTTTCCCCATGTGAAATTTGGCTTTTTCCTTCATCTAAATCTTGAACTTCTAATCCCAATAGGTTACAAGCAGAAGCAAAACTAAAACGAGTTCTCGTTGAGTTATCACGGAATAAAGATATTCCTAAACCACTATCAAAAATTTTAGTTGAAATGTTATTTTCTCTTAAATAACGTAATGTATCTGCTACAGTAAAGACTGCTTCTAATTCGTCACGAGTTTTTTCCCATGTTAAGAAAAAGTCGTTTTCATACATTTTATCAAATTCTAATTTGTCCAATTTTGCAATATAATCATTAAAAGTTTCCATGTCATTTCTCCTCTATATGAATAATACGATAGCCGATATTCTAACGCCCTTTACTCATTAGAATATCGGTTCGTTTTTCCCTTATTTTATTTAGCTGAATACTCTATTGCACTGTTTAGTTGTTTTCACAATAAACAGTCGGTAATGCCGCGTAAACAGCGGCACAACGTACTAAATCATCTTTCCACGTTTTTTCGTTTGGTGCGTGAGCTTGGGCTTCTGCTCCTGGTCCAAAACCAATACAAGGAATTCCATTACGTCCCATGATCGATACGCCATTTGTTGAGAATGTCCATTTGTCTAATAGTGGACGTGCTTTACGCATATCGATTGTTTCTTTTGATCCTTCACGTTCTTCTCCATAAAGATTTCTGTGTGTTTCCATCAATGCTTTTGTTACACCATGTTCTTCTGGAATCACCCATGTTGGGAAGTAACATTCGATTGGATACGTTAACCCTGTATATGATGGACGATCATAGTCATACATTGATACAACTACATCTTCTCCATATTTTTTAACTGCAGGTAAATTACGAATTTCATCTAGACAGCTTTCCCAAGTTTCTCCAGCAGTCATTCGACGGTCTAATGAAACAGTACAACCATCTGCTACTGCACAACGACTTGGAGATGAATGGAAGATTTGTGAGGCTGTCACAGTACCTTTACCTAAGAAACGAGCTTCTTTCCATTCTGGATTGTATTTTTCATCAAGCATTCGAACTAACCCTCTAATAACAGTACTTTCAGTATCACCATTATTATTTAACGCACGGACATCTTGTAAGATATCGGCCATTTTATAAATAGCATTATCTCCACGTTCTGGCGCAGAGCCGTGGCAAGAAACACCTTTGACCTCTACCTTGATTTCCATCCGACCACGCTGACCACGGTAAATACCGCCATCTGTTGGTTCCGTTGACACTACAAACTCCGGACGAATCTTATCTTCTTGAATAATATATTGCCAGCACAATCCATCACAATCCTCTTCTTGAACAGTAACTGTTACTAAAGCTGTATATTTTTCATTCAGTAATCCTAAATCTTTCATGATTTTAGCACCATAAATTGCTGAAACGATTCCACCTTCTTGGTCAGAAGTACCGCGCCCGCCAATTTCTGTATCTGTTTCATACCCATCATATGGATCAAATTCCCAGTTGCTCATTTCTCCGATACCAACCGTATCCATATGACCATCAAAGGCGATCAATTTTTTTCCAGTCCCCATATATCCAAGTAAATTCCCTTGCGGATCTACTTCGATTTTATCAAAACCTAATTTAGTCATTTCAGCTTTAGCACGATCCATTTTTGCGCCTTCTTCAGCACTTTCTCCTGGGATTTTGACTAAATCACGTAAAAACTTGATCATGTCCTCTCTATATCCTTCTGCTGCTTTGTTAATTGCTTTGAAATCCATTTATATTACCTCCATAAGATTTTTTTATAGTTATCTGGATCTGTGTCCCCTTCTGTTGAAAACATTAAAACAGTTGAATTTCCATCCAGTTCCAATGTCTCACGCAACTCTTGATAATCAGGATCTTGCATTGCTGTCGCAACAAGCCCCATCGCAACGGCTCCCGATTCCCCTGACACGACCTGAGGATCGCCTTTTAGAGGCGCACCAAGCATTCTCATTCCTTTTTCTGAAACCCAATCTGGTGCCGAAACAAAAACTGACGTATGATTTTCTAAAATATCAAATGAAATCGTATTTGGTTCACCACATGCAAGACCCGCCATGATCGTTTGTAAATCCCCTTCTACAAAACGAATCTCACCATCTTTTTCGATTGCTGATTTATACAGACAATCTGCCGCTTGCGCTTCAACTACAATCATTTTCGGTGGATTATCTGGATAAAGATTGGCAAAATAACCAACGACAGCTCCAGCTAAACTGCCGACACCCGCTTGAACAAAAACATGTGTAGGGCGTTCTTTGCCTGCTCCTTTTAACTGTTTTGATGCTTCTAATGCCATCGTTCCATAACCTTGCATGATCCATGTCGGGATTTTCTCATAGCCATCCCAAGCCGTATCCTGAACCATGACACCGTTTTCAGTTTCTTCAGCCATTTTGTTTGCCATTCGAACACATTCATCATAATTGACTTCTTCAATGGTAACTTTGGCGCCCTCTTTTTCGATATTTTCTTTTCGGGTTTGCGTTGAACCTTTCGGCATTAAAACAACTGATTTTTGTCCCAACTTATTCGCTGCCCAAGCAACTCCCCGTCCATGATTGCCATCGGTAGCTGTGAAAAATGTTGCTTGCCCAAATTCATCTCTAAGTTTCTCAGAAGTTAAAACATCATATGTTAAATCAGCAACATCTTTTCCGAGTTTTTCTGCAATATAATTTGCCATAGCAAATGAGCCGCCAAGTACTTTAAATGCATTTAAACCAAAACGATACGATTCATCTTTAACAAAAAAGTCTTTTAAACCTAAAAACTCAGCCATATTTTTTAATTCAGCTAATGGTGTCTGATTGTATTGCGGGAAACTACGATGAAAAGCTAAGGCTTTTTCAATTGCTTCCTTTGACATCAGTGTTAAATACTGATCATTTGTTTTAGGCATTTCATTTGCCGTCCATTTTATTTTTTCCAAAAAATTTTCCCCTCCGTATATTTATTTAAATCAACTCAAGTTGATTGATTCTATTCGTCAATGGGTGTAATATTACGAAATACAAATTTTCCTTGTTTTTCTAAGATAACTCGACCTGATTCAGCGACTTTCTGTCCTCTTAGATAAACTGATTTTGCTTGTCCTCTCGTTTGCATACCATCATATGGTGTATAATCCACATTTTGTAGTTGGGTTGCAGCTGAAATGACACCCGTTTTTTTTGGATCCCAAATCACGATATCTGCATCACTGCCTGCTTGGATAATGCCTTTTTGCGGATACAAAGAAAACTGCTTGGCAATATCTTCTGAAAGTAAGGCCACCATGCGCTCCAAACTGATTTTTCCAGTTGTCACACCATAGGTATAAATCAATTCCGGACGAGTCTCCACCCCTGGCATGCCATTTGGGATTTTACTGAAATCATCTTTACCAGTTGTTTTTTGCCCTTCAAAATTAAAACTACAATGATCCGTTGAAATCGTATTGACCTGACCGTCCATTATTCCATCCCATAGCGCATGTTGATCATTTATACTGCGTAAGGGGGGGGAACAAACATATTTAGCTCCTTCAAAATCAGGTCCATCGTATAAATGATCATCTAACACTAAATATTGGGGACAGGTTTCTACATAGACCTTTTGTTTGCGACTTCTCGCTCTTTTTACAGCTTCTAATGCTCTCTTTGTGCTTAGATGAACAATGTTAACCGGCAAATCAGCTAATTTTGCAATCATTAAGTAGCGTTCCACTGCTTCCGCTTCGACTGAATCGGGTCTAGTCAAAGGATGATAATGTGGTGACAGTTTTCCTTCTGCTACAAATTTTGCAATCATCTCATTCACTAGATCTCCATTTTCACAATGAATTCCCAACATACCTTGGTATTTTCGAATTTCTCTCATTGCCTCAAAAATTTCAGCATCTGTTGTTCTTAAATTGTCATAAGCCATATACATCTTAAACGAGGTAATTCCATCCTCGATCATTTCTTTGATTTCTTTTTTTATACTAGGATTCCACTCAATAATCGACATATGATACGTATAATCACAAGAACTATTTCCAGAAGCAAGCTGATTCCAAGTAGCTAGGCAGTCTTTTAATGAACTGCCTTTACTTGGTGTAGCCATATCAATCACAGCAGTCGTTCCTTTAGCAACGGCCGCTTTGCTGCCAGTGTAAAAATTATCTGCAGTACTCATAGAACCCTTACCATTATTTAACTCTAAGTGGGTATGGGCATCGATAAATCCTGGTAGTAAAAAACAACCCGAAACATCCTCAATGGTAGAATCCTCTGCTTTTAAATTTGTGCTTACTTCAACAATTTTTTCGCCATCGATTCTCACATCTACTTGACGGCGACCATGAGCGGATACCACGATTCCGCCTTTTAAAAGAATAGACATTTTTTTAACCTCCATCATTCAGAAGTTGTTTTGCGCAACTCATGTCTTGTTACATTTGCATACAGTATTCATACTCTTCAATCATCGTATCCATTAAATCGATGATATCTTTTGGAATCGCTGCTCCTTGTTCATCTAAACGAATCGTTGATACATTGCCCCATAAACGAACAAGGCATATTTTTTTGCTTGGATCGATTACATAGAATCCAGAATTCGTACTATTTTCAAAATCAGTTTCTGTATTGAATAAAGTGAATTTATCTTTATACGGAGCACTTGCGTAAGGACAGAACGTTTCGCAGTTACCACATTCATTACACATTCGATCTACATGAACAATTTGCGGTTGTGGTTGTCCTTTGACATTTACAACAATATTCGCTCTATTTGGGCAAACATCCATACACGATTCACAAATCGTTGAACATTCTAGACAATTACTAGCTTGCCCACATAATGCTTCTTTTGTTTCTAATACGCCTCGTTTATTACGCACTGATGCTACATCACCATTAAGATTAGTTTGTTCATAATGATGATTATGAATTTCACAAATGGCACCAGCAGCCTTCGTTGCATCAGCAATAGCTTCAACAATTGTGGCTGGTCCTAAATTCGCATCACCAATTACGTAAACATTTTTTAGGTTTGTTTCTAGCGTTTCTTGATTTGATACAACCTTTCCATACTGGTCTGTTGTAATGCCAATTGACTGATAGAAATCAGTATCCACTTTTTCACCAACTGCGGCAATTACTGTATCCGCTGGTACTTCTGTAAATTCTCCTGTTGCTACAGGTTTACGACGTCCAGTGTTATCACGATCACCTAAGCGCATTTTTTCACAAGTAAGTAACCCATCTACCAATTTGATTGGCGATAATAACTCTAAAAATTCTACACCATCTTCTAAAGCAAGATACAATTCTTCCTCATCCGCTGGCATATTTCGTTTATCCCTGCGGTAAACAACTGAAACTTTATTTACTCCTGGTAATGTAGTTGCAGCTCTAGCACAGTCCATCGCTGTATTTCCACCACCGACAACTACGATTTGTTCACCATAAGGATTAACTTTGGGATTTTCACGATTTGCTTTTAAAAATTCTAATGAATTTAGTGTTTCTCCTGCTTCTAAGCTTAATTTCCCATGTTTCCATGCGCCAATCGCATAAATAACATTAGTGTATCCTTGTTCCCGCAAGGCTTCAATACTCGGTGCGGCTTGCCCTGTCTTAAATTCAGCACCCATAAATTTCGCCATTTCTACATCGTTTTGAACAGATTTCATTGAAATTCGAAATTCTGGAACGATTTGGCTGCAAACACCACCAATTGTATCTGCTTTTTCAAATACAGTAACAGGCATTCCTTCACGGGCAAGTAAATACCCTGCAGAAATTCCGGCCGGACCTCCGCCAACAACAGCTGTTTTAGGAGCATTTTCTTTGCGAACTGGTTTTTTCAGCGTTGCCATTAGCTCATCGTAAGCATGTTCAGCAGCTTCCAATTTTGCCTCGCGAATTTTGATCGCTCCTTCATAAAACTGGCGCGTACATTTGGTCATACAGGGATGGGCACAAATTGTTCCTGTAATAAATGGCAACGGATTTTTATCTACGATTACCTTTAATGCCTCTAAATAATTGCCTTCACTTACATAGCGAAGGTATGCAGGAATATCCTGATTGATTGGACAGCCTCCGTCACTGCGGCAAGGTGCTGTGTAGCAGTTAGTCAGAGGAACAGTTGTCCGAAGTTTGGGACTCTCTTGTAATTTAATCGATTTTTTATATCGTGCTTGTGACTTCGCCTTTTCAACAATCGTAGTAAGTTTCTCTAAATCAACTCGAACCTGTGTTGGATAAGCTGACTCTCCAAGAAGATTAGCCACTTGGTTCATCCTCTGATAGCCACCTGGTTTTAATAAAGTCGTTGCCATTGTAATCGGCCAAATACCCGCATCAAAAATATCTTTGATATTAAAAATATCTGCTCCACCTGAATAAGAAATTTGTAGTTTCCCGTCAAAAGCATCTGATAATTTTTTAGCCAAAGAAATACTCAATGGGAATAATGAGCGCCCTGACATATACATTTCATCTCCAGGTAGTTCCTCTTCAGCAATTTCCACAGGAAACGTATTGGTGATTTTTACACCAAAGTTCAACCCTTTAGTATCAGCTAAATTTTGAAGTCGTTTCAACATGGGGACCGCATCTTCAAATTGTAAATCTTCTACAAAATGATGATCATCAAAGACCATATAATCAAAGCCCAATTCATCCATCGTTTGACGTGTGTATGTGTAACCTAGCATTGTTGGATTACATTTAATAAATGAATTCAACCCTTTCGTCTCTAACAAATACGTAGTGATCCGCTCTATTTCGTCTGATGGACAGCCGTGTAGTGTGGAAAGAGTGATCGAGTGACAAACTCTTGAACTGATGCCATCAATATATTCTCGGTCGATTTTTTTAAATTGGGGTAAATATTTATAAGCGGCTTCTTTACACTCTTGCCAAATCGGTGTGCCTTCAGCATCTTGCATATCTGTAATGTACTTATCAACCTTTGGCGACTGAATTCCAGCTAAATCATAGCCAACACTCATATTAAAGATGAAACCATTTGGATCACCTAAATCAAATTCTTTACTAAGTAGCTTTAAAACAAACCACCCTTTAACATACTCATCATAAGCTTGGGGAACTCGAAGTTCGGTCGACCATTCCACGTTATAGCACTCATCTGCTGCAGTAATACATGGTTTACTCACTGGTAAATCTTCCCCGTCGATGATTTGAACGGTCTTGACTTCAAAAAAACGTGAACCAGTTAAATAGGATGCTATAATATTTTGAGATAATTGTGTATGTGGTCCTGCCGCTGGGCCACAAGGTGTTTCCATTTTTTCGCCAAATAAAGTCATAGTCTTATTGGGATCTGCTTGGAAAAACTTCCTTATACCAAAAATAGTTGATTCATTTTTGTACTCATTTAAAATCCAGTTCAATAACCCATCGATCGAAATCGGGTGCATGATATCACTCATGTTTGTCACTCCTTTTTATTTTTATAGTCAAAAATCACTAGCTATTAATTCTCGCCCAAAGCGATTGAGCTTGTATTTGGGCATCCTGCCAGATTTTTTCTTCATCGACACCTTGCACCTCACGATTCCTCATACGAATTTCTCCATTGATGATCGTATCGGTAACCGCAGAACCATTCATACCAAATAAGATATGAGCGTTATAGTTATCTTTAGTCATTGGTGTTGGTCCTTTGTAATCTAACACGATCACATCTGCTGCTGCATCAGGCTCTATGACACCTAATTTCTTTTCAAAATAGCGATTTGCCATTTGAGGGTTGTTTTGAAATAGCATTTGCGGAATCTCTGTCCACGCGGCATTAGGATCTGCTAAATGATGTTTATGGATTATATTCCCAACTTTGTATGATTCGGTTACATCGTTTGTGTATCCGTCAGTACCTAGCCCCATTAAAATGCCGTACTCATTGAGCATACGCATCGCAGGTGGGCAACCAACAGCATTTCCCATATTAGATTCTGGGTTTGTTACCACCATTGTATTCGTATCTCGCAGTAACTCCATCTCATGAGGCCCGATATGAATACAATGTCCTGCCATCGTTTGCTTACCTAAAATCCCAAGATCATACAATCGATTTACAATCGGTTTTCCATATTTTGTTAATGAGTCATATACATCTGCAATGTCTTCTGCGATATGAATATGATAGCCTACCCCTTCTGGCGTATGTGCGGCACAATATTCTAGCGATTGATCTGACAATGTAAACGCTGCGTGCATGCCCATCATAGCTTTTTGCATGTCATCAGTACGACTTCTACTTACCTTAATAAAATCAGCATTTTCTTTGACCGCTGCTTTCATCTGTTTTTCACCATCTCTATCAGAGACTTCATAGCATAAACAGGTCCGAACACCTAATTCATCCGCAGCATTAGAAAGTTGTGTTAAACTGCCTTCAATCGATCCATAACTAGCATGATGATCGAAAACAGTCGTGACTCCATTTTTAATACTATCTAAATAAGCAATTTTTGCGCTATGATATGAGTCTTCCAAATTCAATGTTCGATCGATCCGCCACCACTGACCTTCCAAAATATCCATAAAATTTTTGGGATGGTAGCCATTGATACTTAGTCCTCTAGCAAATGTACTATAAATATGATTATGCATATTGATGAACCCAGGCATGATCACTCCACCTTTTGCATCAATAAATTCAGCTACTGGAAACTCTTTCCGTAAATTTGCTGTCGTTCCCACTGCTTTGATTTTCTGACCTTCGATTGCGACACAACCATCACCAATGAATGTACCTTCCCCGTCTCTGGTGATCAGTCTTCCATTTCCTATTAGTAACATCATTGCCCTCCTATAGTTTCATATTATTTTTGACTAAAACAGAAAACGCTTACAACAATATTGTTAATTTATTCACTATCTAGTCGATATAAGCACCTACAATTTCACTCTCACTCGACTCCGAAAAAGCGCTTGCAAACCCATTTACTGCAAACTATTTCTCTTAACTCGAATAAATTATACCACTTAACCTAAAAAAAAACAATGCTACCTAAAAAATATTTTTTAGTGCAGTGTGCCCATTGTCTTGTATTATGATTTACCGCATGATATCATTACACACAAAGCTAGTTACAAATGTTGATTTTTTCTATTGATATACTGTAATTTATCTGTTCTTTCCTATATAACATTGAAAGAACACGTATAGCACCTACCCAATATTTGACATAACTTCCTATAGAAAGGAGTGAAACCATGCTCTCAGATGAAAAATTAAACTTTCTGACTCAAGTCGCAAAGGCTTTAGCTGGTCAGTTCGGTGAGAATTGTGAAATCGTCATCCATAAGATCAACGAAAACAATGTAAACAATACGATTGTATCTATCGAAAACGGTCACGTTTCTTCTCGCCAACTTGGAGATGGACCTTCTCAAGTAGTTTTGGAAGCATTAAAAAAAGATCCAGCTGATTTGATTGACCATGTCAATTATTTAACCCGAACACATGATGGAAGAATTTTAAAATCAAGTACCGTATATTTTAAAGATAAATCAGGTAGTCTAGATGGAATTTTTGCGATCAATTATGATATTACTGCTCTGATTGCTGCTGAATCAACTCTAAAATCCCTTGTATCGATTGACGAACAAGAAAACGATAAAGAACCTGATTATATTCCTCAAGATATCAATGAACTTTTAGATGATTTAATTGAAGAATCAGTGAAATTAGTTGGAAAACCTGTTCCTTTGATGACAAAAGACGATAAAATAAAATGTATCCAGTTTTTAAACAGCAAGGGCGCTTTTCTCGTGACAAAATCAGGCGATAAAGTCGCTGGATATTTCAATATCTCAAAGTATACTCTATATAGTTACATTGATGCTAAATAATAGTCATACCCTTAATAGACAGTCGTGCTCCCTTTGAGCATCACTGTCTATTTTTTGTTTTTATTATTTCTTCACTTTTCTAAATAGAGTAGCGGATAAAATCATAATATAGTAAGAAAGAGTAAAAGGAATTAATTTTTTTTTTTAATTGTGGTATTATAGATTGAGTTTATTGTTGAATTCAACAACGATAGTGGATATAAATTGGAGGGCACTTTATGGGAATCAGAAGTCACGTAGCGATAGCCGCTGGAAAAACTTCTCAATGGGTACTGCAAACTTTTTTTAAAGGCGGTAGCAGCTACCCTGGAAAATTAGCATTAAAAATCGATCCAAAAATTTTGGATACCTTAGCAAAAGATTATGAAATCGTCGTTGTGACTGGTACAAATGGAAAAACATTGACGACCGCTTTAACGGTAAATATTTTAAGACAAGAATTCGACCATGTACTGACTAATCCAACTGGAGCGAATATGGAGCAAGGAATCGTTTCGACATTTTTGTCTGCTAAAACTAAAGGGGCAGAGAAAAAATTTGCTGTTCTAGAAATTGATGAAGCAAGTCTAAGTCGTGTCACAAAATATATTGAACCAAAATTATTTTTATTTACAAATATTTTCCGAGATCAAATGGATCGTTATGGTGAAATTTATACTACGTATAAACTAATAGTTGATGGAGCTGCTGCAGCACCGAATGCACCAATTCTTTGTAATGGTGATTCACCGATCTTCAATTCAGTGGAAACAGTTAATCCAAGAAAATATTATGGTTTTAATCATAAGGCGGATGAAGAGCAAATGGCCCATTACAACACAGATGGATTGCTTTGTCCAAAATGTCATCATATTTTACACTATAAAATGATCACCTATGCTAACCTCGGTAAATATTATTGTCCAAACTGTGGTTTCCATCGACCAGAGCTTGACGTGCAATTAACCGAAATGGTTAAAATGGACAATACTTCTGCGAATTTTGTGATCGACGGTGCTGAATATAGTATCGCAGTTGGTGGCATGTACAATGTGTATAATGCTTTGGCCGCTACTGCAGTTGCTGAACATTACGGCGTCTCATCAGAGAAAATCAAGGCAGGTTTAAGCTATGATGAAAAAGTCTTTGGTCGTCAAGAAACAATCAATATCAATGGTAAACTATGTACCTTAATTCTGGTCAAAAATCCTGTTGGTTTGAATCAAGTCATTGATATGATGGCTCTTGCTCCATATTCTTTCTCTCTTGTCTCTTTATTGAACGCAAATTACGCAGATGGTATTGATATTAGTTGGATCTGGGATGGTGATCATGAAGCCTTAGCTAAAATGAATATTCCCGAAGTAATCGCTGGTGGTGATCGCCATTCAGATATGGCCTTACGCTTAAAAGTCGCGGGAATCCCTGAAGATAATTTGAAAGAAATTCCTGATTTAGACAACGTGATTACAGCAATCAAAGAATTGCCGACAGAACATGTTTATATTTTAGCCACATATACAGCTGTTCTACAGTTAAGAAAATCACTAACTGCACAAGGTTACCTAAAAAACTAACTGCATCGTACTTTTCTATGATTTCAATAAAATTCAAAAAAAACTGTTGTTAATCATCTATTTATACAAGGAGGAATGATTAGTGCCAAAAGAATTAATTGTCTGTCACTTATACGGAAATTTATTGAATACTTACGGTGATAATGGCAACATACTTATGTTAAAATACCTTTCCGAAAAAATGAATGTGAACTTCCGCTCTGAAATCATCAGTATTTATGAGCCTTTTGATCCAAATAAATATGATTTAGTTTTTGTTGGCGGAGGTCAAGATTTTGAACAGCTGATTATTTCAGAAGATATCCAAACAAAAAAAGAAACCTTGACTGAATATATCGAAAATGACGGTGTAATGCTGGCAATTTGCGGTGGTTTCCAATTGTTAGGTCACTATTATATGGGGGCTAAAGGGGAAAAAATCCACGGAATAGCAGCTTTAGATCATTACACATTAAGTCAAGATAATAACCGCTATATTGGAGATATCGTGATCCATAACGAAGAATTTAATGAAACCTATTATGGATTTGAAAATCATAATGGTCGAACATTTTTAGGAAAAGGAGAACGTCCATTAGGGAAAGTAATCCAGGGAAAAGGAAACAACAGCGAAGACGGCTCCGAGGGCGTGATTTATAAAAATGTCTTCGGGTCCTACTTCCACGGACCAATCCTAGCTCGTAATGAAAATCTAGCCATTCGGTTGATCAAAACAGCCCTAGAAAAAAAATACAACGAGCCATTTAATGTACCTAAAGACATGATAATCGTTGAGTAACTGATTTTGTCTAAAACAAAAAAGTGTTAGGAAAATTTTCCTAACACTTTTTTTGCTTTATGCATCTACTCCAGGTTCTGAAGCAATAATCGTCAAATCACCTTCAACACGCCATTTAGCAATGTCATTCGGTAAAATAAAGCTTGTTCCTTTGGTCAATTCATAACTGTCACTGTTAACTGTATCTACATCTTCAATAATCAAACGACCGATACCTTCAATAACTGTAGCTAGTGTATAAGGTGCATTTTTCTTTAAATTCAGCACCCCTCTAACTTGCCATTCATAGACATTGAAAAAAGATGTTTTCAAATACGTAATAATGCTAGATTGTCCTTGGTTCTGTTGTTGGATCGACAATTGCGCATCTTTTGCAGGAACAGTAGTTACATCAACTGATTGCTGTACATGTAATTCTCTGGCTTGTCCATGATCGTCTTTTCTATCGTAGTCATATACACGATATGTCGTATCACTACTTTGCTGTGTTTCTAAAATCATGATTCCTTTACCGATTGCATGGATCGTTCCACTAGGTACGTAGAAAAAGTCTCCCTTTTTAACAGGAACTTTTTTTAATAAGTCATCCCAGCGTTCTTCCTTGATCATCGCTTCAAGTTCTTCACGGCTCTTAGCATTATGTCCATAAATGATGGTTGCTCCAGGTTCAGCGTCGATAATATACCAACACTCTGTTTTTCCAAGTTCACCTTCATGCGCTAATCCATAAGTATCATCTGGGTGCACTTGTACAGATAGATCATCTTCAGCATCCAAAATCTTCGTCAATAAAGGAAACACATCTCCTTTGGCATTACCGAATAACTCACGATGATTTGTCCAAAGTTCATCTAGTTTTTGACCAGAAAAATCACCATTTTCCACTGTACTTACACCATGAGGATGAGCACTAATAGCCCAATCTTCCCCAATCTTGTCACTTGGTAGATCAAAACCGAATACAGTGTGTAAACGATCTCCACCCCAAATTTTTTCTTGAAACACTGGTTTTAAAAATAAAGGTTGCTGCATAGTTTAGAGACTCCCTTCCATTTATACTCGTCAATTATACCACTAAAAAGAAAGCGATTCATCTTTGTTTGTTATTTTTTCTTTTAAATAAATTTCAATAAGTTCATCTCTTTTTTCAATGTACTCTGCTCTCTTATCTACTGGATGAACGCGATTAGAAAGGAAGATAAACCCTTCTTGCTCTTCAGGATCGATCAATAAGAAAGTACCTGTATAGCCAGTATGAAACAATACCCCTCGCCCCGTCAAGTCATCTTTTAAATCCCAACCTAATGAGCGATTTCCACAATTGTCAGGTGTTTGGTTGACTAGCAATGAATCGATCGTATTTTTTTCAAGAACTCTCTTTTCATTATATTGCCCTTTATTCAAATACATTGTTGTAAATTTTTTTAGATCTGTCAAATTCGTGAATAGTCCCGCATTTCCAGCATGTTCGGCTAAAATAAATGCTTTTGGATCGTGTGTTGTTCCACGTATCAATCCTCTAACAACATGATTTTCAGTTGGTACGACTTTAGATGCATCCGTCGGTAAAAAAGTACTTGCAGTCATCTCTAATGGCTGTAAAACACGCTCTTTAAAAATCGTAATGACCTCTTTACCGATTATTTCTTCTAACATAAACCCAAGTAAAATTGTGCCAGTGTCTGTATAAGCAACTTTTTTACCTAACTTCTCACCTGATTGCACTTGATTGTAAGCTGCTCGCAATTCATCTTTTGTTAAAAGATCTCGATTTTCAATGTAACTTTTAATATCAGAAGTATGGGTCAGCAAATGACGAATCGTTATTTTTTCATCTTCAAATGCTGAGTAGTACTTTTTAAATGGTGCATCAATGTTGATTACTCCTGCTTCTTTTAGTTGTAAGACTACCGTTGTGGTACAAACGACTTTGGTCAAAGATGCTACATCAAAAAGTAACGAACGATTCAGCGGTTCGATTGTGGGTAATAGTTGAGCATTTCCAAAAGTATGGTCTTCTGTTTTTCCGTCCTTTATAAACGAAAAACTAACACCTGGAAAAACCCCTTGATCCATTAATTCTTCGATTTTTTCCTTAGTTTTTTCATACATCACTTATTTACCTCATTTGTATTTCCTTAATTTCTAACAAACCACCATTCAATTTCACTTGGATCATAAATGGTCAAAATCGTTAATTTTTTATCCACAAAAAATTCTTGTTTCTGATCTTCTAAATGCTGTTTTAATTTCTTCATCTCATCTACATGGGTTAACGTTAGAACAAAAAAATCCAATCCTAGAGCCTCTTTAGAGTCCTTTTTTGGCTCATTTTGCTTGATTGGATCATCTAAATGAACCCAAAAATTCTGATTATTCATTGAAAGAGCGTCAGCTCCATCACTTTCAGAAGTCATTCCCAAAATATCTTGATAAAAAGAATGATGCTCTGTTTTGTCTTCTACACGTAGCTTAATACGATCAAATCGTACGCCTGACGACAAGCTTGAGTATAAAACTTTACTTCGTTGTATCAATGGCTGTATATCAAGTAATTCAACTTTTTCTTCCCCTTGTTCTATAGAACCTTGATAACTAACTTCCAGTTCATTCCCCTCTGGATCTTCTAAAAACACACTCTTTCGTTGACCTTTTTGTACTGATTTATAGATAGGATAATTATGTGCTGTAATTCTTCTTAAAAGACTACCAAACTCTTCTTCTGTTGGAATCAACAAAGAAAAGCAGACCGATTTATCAGAGACTTCCAATCGATCTTCTTCAGAATCTATTTCTTCTAATATCAATAAACGACTCTCTTTTTCTTGCGAGCCGAAAATAGATAGATTATTCTCTTCCAACTTTAAAACAAACCCCAACACATTTTTGTAAAAGCTAACCATTTTCTCTACATCTTTTACTCGAAGTGCAACCGTTTTTATATATACATCTTCTGATAATTGAAACTTTTCCATTCGTCTTCCCCCTCCGAATGTCTCCCTACTTTTATTCTAAACATCTCCAGTGATTTCAGCAAGTAAATGCTCTTTTCAAAAAAATAACAAATATAGGAAATTTTTGAGAAATTGTATTTTTATTCTCCTATACCAATTCCAAAATTGAAAGGAGTTTTTACATGCCAAGATAATCTATATTACCTTATAAAAGGTATCTCGATTAGCATACAACTGATCCAATTAATCATTGAAAACAAAAAAAGATGCAGAATATCTAATTCATACATCTTTTAGCGCTAATAATTAGAGATATTTCTTAGTTATAAATGGCCTTGATCGGATCCATTCTAGATGCACTAATTGCAGGAATAATCCCAAATATAACACCCGTAAGAATAGATACCACTGTTGATATAGCAAAGATTGCCGGTGTCATTACTGGTACAATATCGACGAAACCACCGACTAAAGTTGAAAGGAGATACCCTAATCCAACACCGATCAAACCTCCTAGCAAAGTAATAAACGCTGCTTCTAAAAGAAACTGCATTAAAATCATCCGAGGCTTTGCCCCAATCGCTCTGCGAATACCAATTTCGCGTTTTCTTTCAGTTACAGAAACATACATGATATTCATCACACCAATTCCACCAACTAAAAGAGAAATTGCCGTAACAGCCATTAAGAACATTGTCATACCACCAATTGCCTCTTCCATTTGCTTCTGATTTTTCTGTTCTTGATCATTTTCTTTAAAAATCCCTTTTACATCAGGATGTCTTTCATTTAAAATAGCAACAGCTTGGGCAATGACCGCTTGTTTATCAGTGCCTTCTTTTAATTTGAAATTAATACCACTGATTGATTTCGATGTTGCAAGTTTATTGTATGAACTTCTCGATACAAAACTACTAGACACTGTGTTCCAATCAATAGACATTGCTTCAGAATTATCCAGCGATTCATAATTAAACGGTTCTAAAATACCAATTACTTTGTACATGTATCCATTGATTGAAACAGCTTTTCCAATCAATTCACCTGGGTCATCCATCTTTAAACTCGTGTCAAATATTTCATGATTTAGAATAATCACATCTTTGTTGATATCACGTTCATCAAAATCTCGCCCATATTTCACATTATTTTGTCCTCTATTCGATGTAACCATCAAATTTGCTTTGGCTCCAAAATAATCCAACTGAGTTGATAGATTATCGCCCATCACACCATCACCATATTGAGGATAAATGGATTCAATCCCCTCAATATCTCTGACTTTTTTCATATCCACTCTAGAAAAACTGTAGTCTGGTTCTTCATAAGACATCATGCCATTCGAGCTTTCATCTTGCATTGTATAATGCAACTTAACAACATCTGTATTCATCACACTGGTTGCCGACATTACTTGTTTTTTCATACCTTCACCTAATGTTGAAATCGTCACAACGGAGGCAATCCCAATAATGATGCCGATCATTGTTAAAAATACCCTCAGTTTGTGGGCTCGTAAGCTTAATAATGTGCTAATCAATAAATTTGAGATCATCGAATCACCTCTTCTTCAAGAAAACGTCCATCCTTCATATGAATGACTCGAGTAGCATATTTTTTCATGTCGCTATCATGGGTAACCATTACGATTGTTTTTCCTTGTCGATTCAACTGCGTCAATAACTCCATGATTTCCGTCCCTGTTTCACTATCCAATGCACCAGTAGGTTCATCAGCCATGATCAAAAGCGGATCATTTACTAAAGAACGCGCAATTGCTACACGCTGTTGTTGTCCACCAGATAATTCATTTACTTTTGCTTTTGTTTTTTCACCTAAACCAACTAACTCTAAATATTTTTCAGCAATCTTACGTTTTTCTTCATTGCTTTTTTTCCCTTCATAAACACAAGGTAATTGTACATTTTGGCTAACATTCAATGAATTGATCAGAAAGAATTGTTGAAAAATAAAACCAAGATACTCATTTCGAAACTCGGATTTTTTATTCTCTGAAAGCTTAGAAACATCTTCTCCTTTAAAAAGATAATTGCCATCGGAAACTCGGTCTAGAAAACCGATAATGTTCATCAAGGTAGTTTTTCCACTTCCTGATTTTCCCATGATCATAATAAATTCACCTTCATTGATAGTCAAATCCAATGATTTTAAAACGTGCAATTTTTCTTTTCCGACTGGAAAATATTTATTGATTGCTTGCATCTGAATGAGAGGTCGCGGGCTTTGTTCTTCTTGTATCATATGAGCTCCTCCTATTCTTTAGCTGCTGGTACTGTTTCTCCTGATTCTTCATTACTATCACCGATCAAATCGCCTTCTTTGACTTCTTTCTTAGAAGAAACAATGATCCGATCAGCAGACTCCAAACCAGAATTAACAACTGTTTGATCCCCTTTGTCTTCACCTATTTGAATATCGCGACGGATCACTGACCCAAAATCATTAACTAAAACATATTTTTTTCCGTCCTGATCATGAATTGCTTTTTTAGGAACTTCAATAGGTTTATTATCTCCTAAGTTAACAGTTGCTTGCATATGATAGCCATTTTTGATTCCTTCTAAGCTATCAAGAGATAGTTTTACATTATAAGTAGACATTGAAGCATCCGCACTATTCCCTTCACTCTGGTTTTGATTAGATTGTGCTTCCGGTGGATTATCGTCAATATATGAAATCTTCCCTGTAACAGTTGTTCCACTTGAAACCACTGAAAGATTTGCTTTTTGATCTACTGCTATTTTCATTAAGTCTTTTTCGTTTACTTTTCCAGCAACATATAAGCCATCTGATGTTAGACGAAGAATTGGTGCATTCTCGTCTTTGACTTCTGGTATCGAAACGCGTCCTTTGAATTTTGCTTTTGTTGAAACAAACTGTTTTGCTGATAAATCAGCAATCGTTTCATTTGAAAAGAGAATTTCTTCGTCTACACCATCAACTTCTGCTTGGTGTTGTTCATCGATAGCAGCGCCTGATGTCGTTCGCTCTTCTTCTTTTGTTTTATTAAAGTTATCAATCGCTCGATTCCATTTGTTATAAATATTCTGTTTTTTTGTTGCAAGTTTGCTTAACGTATTATTTTGTGCTTCAATTTCCTTTGTTATTTCTTTATCTTCATACGTAAATAGTTCTGTTTCAGGTTCGACAACATCGCCATTTTTCACTTTGATTTCAGGAGTACTTGTCATTTTTGTATCTTTTGAAAATGCTTCAGCCTGTTCTGGCTGTACCACACCATTGATGTATACTTGTTCAATATCAGGAACTTCGAAATACTCGATTCCTAAATCTTCAGTTGCTGTTTTCTTTTCAGGTCCAGCCTCTTTTTTTCCTCCCAATAAACCTGGAAGAATAAAGATCCCAATAAGTACTACTACAACTATCCCTATAATGATCATTGTTCTTTTTTTCATCACTCTTCTCCTCATCTCCTTTTTTCGTTTCATAAAGCTACATCATTTTAATAACTTTAGATATCCTACTCTTTCATTTAACCATTATTCGCTATATCATACAACTTACATTTTTGTAATTAGCTGAAAAGTCTGAATTTTCGTTTTTTTTCACAAATAAAAACACTGAATTAAAAAGAATAAATTCTTTTATTTCAGTGCTTTCATTTTTCTCTTATTACTATTTACAAATTCCATTTTTCAACCAACCTAATTTGGTCTTAAAATCATCAACTAGCTGTTCAATATTATATTTAGGATTTTCTTCAAGTTGGCGATATCCTTCTGCGATAGAAGAATAGACGGTATTCATAATCATCTGCATTAACATCTTGAATTCGTGTTCGTCCTGAATACATATTTTAGAACGATCAATCAGTTTATACAGTTCATGCCCATGACGTTTTTTTTGCCTGTATGCCCCTTTTTCATCATTCCTTGTAAATTGAGGAGAAACTCGATTAGTTGCCTGATAATCCATATTCATAAAAAAATTTTGATAGAATGACGCATGTTCTCCAGTCAACACATCAAAAATTACTTTTGTAAAATATACTTCCATTCCCTTAAATAGATCGCCATCAGCTTCTTTAAGATATTTTTCAATATTTTTTTTACGTTTTTGTCGCAACAATTCAAAATAATAATAATATAGATCTTCTTTATCCTCAAAATATTGATAAAAACTACCACGGGGTATCTCGGCTAGTTTCACAATATTGGCGATTGATGCCCCTTTCAAAGAGGTTCTGGAAAATTCACTTGAGGCTGCCTCTAACAGTCTCTGCTGTTTCTCTTCTGTTAAATGAAAAAACGTCTTTTTTGGCATCTATTGCATCCCTTTCTTTTATATGACAAAGCGTCACATGACACCTTGTCATTATATCACTATGATATGAAAAAACAATAGAAAAGATGAATTCTTTATTTTAATAATCTTTTTGAAACAAAAAAATAGTGAAAAAGCCGACTTTGTTTCAGCTCTTTTCCACTACCTCATTTACTGTCTGTTTTACATCTCTAACCACTTTTTCAAATGATTGATTTCCATCAATTATATAGTGATTTGAATAAGCAATCACTTTATTTATATTATATGAATCTTGATCATACAGCTCTCCTCGTTGTTTTAGAATCTCTGCATCATCTTGTCTACTTTGTAATCTTGATAATACATTTTTTTTAGATACATCTAAAAAAATCGGAATAACCATGTAGCCAAATTGTTTTTCGATTTCTTGGAATCCTTGAAATGTTAATACATCATACGCATAGTGATTGGATGTTTTTTGAATCAATTCCTCAATTCCTACACCGTACTGATTCCCGTGATACGTATCATATTCTGCTAAAGCTCCATCATTTAGTAGTTTCTCAAATTGTTCTTTCGTTTCAAAATAGTAATCAACACCATTTTTTTCGTCATTTCGGATTGGGCGAGTTGTATGAGATATCACTTTATAATCTGATGGAAAAACTGCTTCCGCTACTTTAGTTTTCCCTGAGCCGCTAGGACCAATAATAACAAAGAATGGATGTTTTAGTTGGCTTATCATCAATCATCATTCCCCCTCAATAAACTCACTATACAACAATCAGTATTTCGCTTCAATAAAAAAGAAAATAAGCAATCATGAGGATAAATCCAGTCATGATTGCCAGCAAAATCATTTGTTTAACAATTTCCTCACTCAAATCAATGACTATCATAATTAAATCGCTTAGACTTAAAGTACACATCAACTTTAAGTCACTTACAATCGATTAAGCTTAATGATCACTCACTTTCACTACCGTGAGCGTTTTATTTTGAAATAGATGGTTCATCCTATTTCTAGTCATTCAAATTTATTTTACAATTTCTAAAAATTAAAAACCTAATATAGTAAAAAATAGCTTTCAATTTGTTTTTTATATGATATAATTACATAAATAGTATTTTTTTTAATACTCTTCATGCATCTTCTAACAGCACTAAACTTCCCCAAGCTTTGATGTGTTAGAGGATGCATGTATTTTTAAGGGATAACGATAAAAGCATACAAACCAACTAATGCTGCTGCAACACCTAAAACCATTTTTCATTCCTCCAATCATTCAAATAGTTAAAAGTTATTCTGTCAATAAGTGACTTCTACCACTCCATACTATCAAATGATTTGGCGGAAATAAACAACAATTTGATTATATTGCATAAAAAACATAAAAAAGGGCTTATTTTTTTAATAATCGAACTTTATCTAGTAATTCTTGATTTTTATATCATACGTGCAATTTTTAGGAGTGAAACATATGAATATAGGCGAAACATTACGTTTTTTTAGAAAAAAATTACACCTTACACAGAAAGAAATGTTGGACGATCATTTAGACCCTTCCTCCTATTCTCGAATTGAACATGGAAAACAAATCATCCGAATCGATACGTTAGCAGAAGTTTTAAAAAAATTATCTCTTTCTCCTGAAGAATTTTTTTCACGAGTTTCTTTAGATAAAGAACAAAAAAAGTTTAGAGAGCTATTTTATTATTGCGCTGAACATTTAGATAACCAAACTACGAAGCAAAAACTAATTGATTACTATCTCAAATTAGCCAAATTTCAACATAACTTAAAAGAATTTTCGAATTATATTGTTATCAAAGTTTATTTTTCCCAATATTGGAAAGAAATCCCTCCTCTCACTGGTGAAGAAGTTCAAAAAATTGTTGATTATCTGCTAAAGAAGGATTATTACCAGCAATATGATTATCTAATCCTGGCAAATACAATTAGATTTTTTAGTATAAAACAACAAGATCTAGTTCTTTTTCGAGCCCTTCCCATTGCTGACGAATCTCTACGGGATCCGTTGACTATAAACTTTGCTTATAATATGCTAACTAACTTAATTTCGTCTAGAATTCATGCTAAGGACTACGAGGGCGCCACAAAATATTTAACCATGGCAAAAAAGCAAGACAAGGCAGGAAAAAACTATCATTTTCGGATGAATCTTCAGTATTTAAACAATTTACTTGAATATTTAGTAACCGGAGAACATCAATACATGGAATATATTTATGATTTTATTAAATTACTCGAAAACATTGGCGATATTGATCAAGCTGAAATCTTAAAAAAAGAGGTAACATACTTAACTCACAGTAACTTTGCCCTGATTAGTAAAAATGATTTTCCGAACGGCTTATTTAAATGTTGAGTTTACTAGTATCTCTTATACAATTATAAAACAGAGCTGTAATTTAGAAAAAGATTCTAAATTACAGCTCTGTTTCGATTTTTATTTCAAATTTTGTCCATTCGTTTCAATCACTTGTTTGTACCAGTTAAATGATTTTTTCTCATAGCGATTCATTGTACCTTCACCATTATCATCTAAATCAACATAGATAAAGCCATAGCGTTTACTCATTTCACCTGTTGAAGCACTCACTAAATCAATACAGCCCCACGGTGTGTAGCCCATTAAATCCACACCATCTTTGATTGCATCTGACATCGCTTCAATGTGACGACGTAAATAATCAATACGATAGTCATCTTCTACATAAAAATTTTCGTCTACTTTATCGATTGCACCTAAGCCATTTTCGACAATAAATAAAGGTTTTTGGTAACGATCGTACAATTCGTTTAAAGCAATTCTCAACCCTTCAGGATCGATCTGCCAGCCCCATTCACTTGCTTCTAAGAAGGGATTGCGAACGCCTCCTAATAGGTTTCCTACTACCGTATCTTCCTCTACAGCCGTTTCGTTAACTGCAGAAGACATGTAGTAACTAAATCCGATATAGTCTACTGCATATTTTTTCATTAATTCTAAATCATCTGCGTCCATCTCCAACTCAGACACACCATATTTATCAAACATGCGTTGTTGGTATGCAGGATACTCGCCACGAACTTGGGCATCTGTACAATAGAAATTGAATTCTTGATTTTGAGCCAGCGTTGCCATTTGATTGATTGGATTTGCATCAATACTATATGTTGTTGCATAAATGATCATACAGCCAATTTGCATATCAGGATTGATTTCATGCCCAATTTTAACAGCTTTAGCGCTAGCTACAAATTGATTATGCCATGCTTGGAAAATATTTTGATAATCTCCTGCACCTGTTGCTTTGACCATTCCTTGGCTTAACGCAGGAAAATGGAATGCAGAATTGATTTCGTTGAATGTCATCCAATATTTCACTTTTTTACCATAACGAGTTAAAACAACTGTGGCATAATTTTCAAAAAAGTCGATCATTTTACGATTTTTCCAACCACCGTATTCTTTTGCTAAGTGCAATGGCATTTCATAATGAGAAATCGTGATCACAGGCTCGATTCCATGTTTCAAACACTCATCAATCACTTGATCATAAAACTTTAAGCCTGCTTCATTTGGTGTCGCTTCATCACCTTTAGGGAAAATTCTAGCCCAAGCAATTGAGAAACGATAACATTTAAAGCCCATTTTTGCAAATAACGCAATATCTTCTTTGAAACGATGATAATGGTCGATTCCGCGATGGTTAGGATAAATAAATTTGTCCTCATCAATTTCCCAATTAAACGTATCACTACCTAAAATTTGAAAACGTTGTTTGCCACCTGGCATTGCATCTGCAACCGACAATCCTTTGCCATCTGAGCGATAAGCTCCTTCTAGTTGATTGGCTGCAGTCGCACCACCCCATAAAAATCCATCTGGAAATACTGTTGTTTTGTTTGACATATGTTTTTCCTCCTAAATTTAAAAGCGTAATGATTTGGTTTGTATTACTGAAATATAGGAAAATTAGTTTATGACGTTTTTGGTCACAAGCTGATTTTATCTTTTTTCCGAGATACGGCTCTTAAAGCTAGACAGCTTAAAAGCTTGTTGAGCTAAAATCAATTAACGTACGATTGCTAAGAAATCTTCTCCATGTAAAACATCTGTTTGATCCATATCTAATACATCTAAATAGTCACCACTATTTGTAACCACAACAGGTGTCACCACAGGATGTCCTGCCGCTTTGATTTTTTCAATATCAAATTTTACTAACAGATCTCCTTGCTTGACTTTATCCCCTTGTTTTACTGCGATTTCGAATCCGTCCCCATCCATTTCAACTGTGTCCATACCAATATGCATTAATACTTCTGCACCATCTTCTGTTGTGATCCCAACTGCATGTCCAGTTGGAAATAATGTTGTGATTTCTCCATTAGCTGGAGCATAAAGCTCACCTATTGTTGGTTCGATTGCAATACCTTTACCTAATGCGCCTGAAGAAAATACTTGATCTTCAACTTTATCTAAAGGAACGATTGTACCTGTAATTGGGCTTGTTAAAACTATTTTATCATTTTTATTGCCATTTTGTGCATCTAAGTTAGAAACGTCATCTTTCGTAGAAGCTTGAGTGCCATCTTCTGGTTTATCTTCAAATTTTAAAATAAATGTTAAGACAAAAGCAATCACAAATGCAATCACAGTTCCAATGACAGCTGCTATCAATCCTGAAGTATCTTTTGTATCTTGTGGAATAAAGCCTGGTAAACTCAACAAGCTAATTAAACCAAATACATAGTTTTGAACGTGACTGAAACCGATAAATGCTCCACCGACTGCTCCACCGATACAAGCAGCAATAAATGGTTTTTTAAGTGGTAAAGTGACACCATAAACAGTTGGTTCTGTAATACCAAAAACTGATGTGATTGTTGAAGATAGCGCTAAACCTTTTAATTTCACATTTTTTGTCATAAAGAAGACTGCTAATGCAGCTCCGCCTTGGGCTAATACAGCTGGTAAAAGCATTGGTGCCATTGTATCCACACCACCACCTGCTGCTGAAAGGTTTAACAACATGATTGGAACAAAGCCCCAATGCATGCCGAACATTACAAAGACTTGCCATAACCCACCCATAACTGCACCAGCAATAATTGGGCTGATACCGTAAATACTATCGTATCCTTTTCCTAGTAAATCACCTAAAATCGTTCCGATTGGACCAATTGCAATAAAAGTAACTGGTGCCATTACAAGGAATACAGCCAAAGGTACACAGATAATTTGTAAGAAAGAAGGAATTACTTTCTTAAAGAAACGCTCAACATGACTTTGAACATATACAGCTAGAATAATCGGAATAACAGATGATGTATATGCACTAGCACCAATGATCACTGGAATTCCAGCAAAGCTTAATGTTTGTCCAGCCAATGCAGTAATACTTGGATGAACAAGTGCCATTGCTAAACAGACTGCTAAAAACTCATTTGTTTTGAATTTCTTCGCAGCAGTAAATGCTAGAAGAATTGGTAGAAATGTAAAGATACCATCTGCAATAGCAAAAAGAACAACATAAACGCCAGATTCAGCTGTCAACCAATTTAATGTAACCGCTAAAGTTAAAAACCCTTTTAAAACTCCGGCTCCAGCCATTGCCCCTAAGAAAGGAGTAAATATAGAAGAAATGATGTCAATCAGTTGATTAAAAATGTTTCCTTTAGGACCTTCCTCTTTTTCTGAATCATCATCACCTAAACCACTATGAGCCATTAATTCTTTATAGACATCACTAACATGACTACCGATCACGACTTGATACTGACCGCCGCTTCGAACAACTTGGATCACATCTGGATCTTGATTTAGTTTGTCAGTATTCGCTTTTTCCTCGTCTTTTAATTTGAAACGTAAGCGAGTTGCACAATGAACTACACTATTAACATTTTCTTCTCCGCCGACTAGCGTCAAAACGCGTTCAGCTATTTCTTGATTTTTACTCATTTTATATGCCCCTTTTCCTTAATTTTTTATATAAAAAAACCTAAACTGAAAAAACAATGATTTTACTATACTTAAAAAGACATAAATATAGATAAATCCGTTGTTTTTTCAATCTAGGTTTTGCCTGCTAAACAGTAACAATCCGCTTCGATTGAAAGTTGAATTTTTTAATAAAAATAAATGCTACACTTTTTTCTCTCCAGCTACTCGCTGAATATGAATCGTCAAATAAATTTGTTCTGCTTTATCGATGGGCTTTTGATATTTCTTGACTAGATAATCATTGATTCTTTGTACTGATTGAAATGCTTTTGGATACTTACTTTGAATCAACTCATAAAGAAAATCATCTTCTTCGTCGTGTGCTTCATTTTGCAAATAGCGTTGAGCAAAATACTGTAAGTGCGTTACAATTCTTTGGTAATTCAGTGAATCTTCATCAAATGGTTTACCAAAATAACGGCTAATGATCGTCAGAATGTCTCTTACCATTTCGGTAGCTGACATTGTCACTTCCATATTTCCATTTGCTTGCTCACTGTTTACAATATGAAATGCAATAAATCCTGCTTCACTTTCCGAAAAATCAATATTTAATTTTTCTTTGATCAGTGCCACACCTTTTCTAGCAATAGCAAATTCTTTAGGATAAAACTTTTTTGTTTCAAACATCAGTGGATTAGGCATTTCAAGTCCTTCATTAGCCCTCATGATCGCATAATGAATGTGATCAGTCAGCGTCAAATAGATATTAGACGAAAGCTCGATCCCTAATTCCTCTTCTGCAATATCCACAATTTTTTTAACAATCTCCACTTCTTCTACAGGAATATCTGCAAACAACTGCTGAAACTGACCTGAAGTGATCGAGTCTTTAAGAACAAACTCTTTTTCAATAAAAGTTGGATCGATTACATCACCGATTTTTTTTTGAAACGCTAGTCCTCGGCCCATACAGACGATTTCTTCACCTGATTCATTTTTTGTCATAACGACATTGTTGTTTAAAATTTTTTCAATATACATGATGAACCTCACTTTTACAAATACAAATGAAAAAAACCTAGAATCCGCCCAAACAAACTGATATGGAAGATTCTGGTTTTGCCTGCCGAACAGTAACAATCCTTATTACATGCACAGCATAACATTAATCTCATTCATTTGCAACCCTTTTCAAATAAAACAAATAAGAATTTTTTTAGACAAACATTAAGAATTGTCAAAGCCAGATTGCAAACTCCCTTAAAAAGCGTTACAATCTATCCCATAGTTTTAAAAAAATACATATTTTCAAAGGATGAGCTACATGTTTGAATCAATTTCTACTCCTGATTTTGAAACACTTTACACTGAAAATCAACTTAATGTCATCGATATTCGTGAAACTGAAAGCTTTTTGCAAGGTCACTTAGCACATTCAATGTCACTCCCTGCTACTGTTTTACCCAATATGTTAAAACAGCTGAATAAAGAGAAAACTTATCATATTATTAGCTACACTGGTCGTCGTTCTGAAGTTATTGCATCATTTATGGCCTCTAAAGGTTTCCATGCTGTCCATGTAATTGGTGGAATGCAACAACTATCAACTGCATCTTAATAAAATAGAAGAAGATAGTTCAACAATCTTTCGTTTCAAATAACCTTCTCTTTAGTATCATTTATTCTATAAGTGTGGATCAAAACTGTTTTTTTAGTTTTGATTCGCACTCTTTTTTATGAAATTTAGGAAAAATCATTGATTTTCTTACTTTTTATTAGTAAAATAGTTTTTGTTTATAAATAATGATACTTAGGTATTCAAAGGAGACTTTACATGTCAAAATTACTTGTTGTTAAAGCACACCCACTTACAAAAGAAGAATCTCGCTCTGTTCGTGCATTGGAAACTTTTTTAGAAAGTTATCAATCTCAAAATCCAACTGATGAAATCGACGTTCTTGATGTCTACGCTGATTTCGTTCCAGAAATCGATGAAGAACTACTTTCTGGTTGGGGTGCATTGCGCACTGGTACTGAGTTTACTGCCCTAAATGAAAGTCAACAAACAAAAGTTGCACGTTTCAATGAACTAACAGATCAATTTCTTGGTGCTGATAAAGTTGTCATTGCCAATGCTTTATGGAATTTAAATGTACCCACTCGCTTAAAAGCTTGGGTCGATACAATCAATGTAGCTGGAAAAACGTTTAAGTATACCGAAGAAGGTCCTAAACCTTTGACAAGCGGCAAAAAAGCATTACACATTCAATCTAATGGTGGTTTCTATGAAGGACAAGATTTTGCTTCTCAATATGTAAAAGGAATTTTGAACTTCATCGGTGTTTCTGAGGTCGATCAATTATTTATTGAAGGAATCGATCATCATCCAGAAAAAGCTGAAGAGTTATTAGGTGCTGCAATGGACCAAGCAACGACATTAGGTAAAACATTTTAAGAAAAAAATCAAAGTGAGTGGGACATGACTTTACGAGTCATATCCCGCTCACTTTTCCTCTGTATAAACGTTGAGCTCAGAAACAACTCATTCGAAAATTTGCTTCTGTCTCATTCTTTCTATTCAAGTTTTTTTAGTTCTTCTTCCTCATGATACAAACTTGATACATCTTTATACCATTCAAATATATGCGTAATGATGACCTTAGCTGCAGCATAGACAGGTATTCCCAGAATAACCCCTACGACACCGAATAACTTTCCAGACGTCAATAGCACGACTAAAATCGTCACAGGATGAATGTCTAACTGACTTCCTAATACTAATGGTGAAATCACTCGACCTTCAATGGTTTGTTCGATAACAAAAACAACTAGAACCTTGGCTAATAAAACAGGACCTCCTACAATTCCTAAAAAGATAGCTGGTACCATTGCCAAAAATGAACCTAGGTATGGAATCAAATTAAGGAATCCTGCTGTAATACCCAGAGTGATCGCATAATCCAATCCAATAAATGAAAAACCTAAAATAAACATTACAGCTACAGCAAAAGCGACCGTTAATTGACCGCGAATATAAGAAGAAACTTGTGAATTCACTTCTCCTAATACTTTCAATGTAGGTTTCCGCATTTTATTCGGTAAAAATTTCATCAAATAAGGTGCCAATTGCTTTCCATCCTTTAAAAGATAGAATAAGATAAACGGCATTGTGATGATCGCCACCACAACTGTTGCAACCGCTCCAACAAAGCTTCCTAATCCTTGAACAGTGAAAGTGGAAATATTACGAATAATATCTCCCAAGGAACTAATCAATTTGTCCCCCATATCTTCTAATTGACTACGAAACTGAGCAAAAAAAGGATCGCTCAAAATCTCTTGCATCTTTTTATCGATCGTGTCAATATATTGAGGAAAATGATTCCCAAAACTAACCGTCTGTTCTTGAATTTTAGGAACGATTACGACAAGACCCCAAATGATCAACGCAATTACGATGATAAATAGTCCGATAATGCTCCAAATCCGAGGTACTCGTTTTTTCTCTAGATAATCAACCACCGGATTCATTAAATAATATAAAATTCCCGCCATAATCAGAGGCAAACCTACGACACCAATAAATTGCCAAACTGGTTTGAATAAATAGGACACTTTTGTAAAAACCAATAAAATCAGCAAGATCAGTAAAATAATCAACAATGTCGTCACAACTTGATTATTCAAAAACCAACGCCAAAACCAAGAAAATCGTTTATCTTTCCCTTTTTCTTGTTCCATTTAATCACACTCCACGCGATACGTATTCTATTATTGATCCAACTTTGATCGTTGGAAAGTCACTAGGAGTCAGATATAACCCATTAACGATGGCATCTTCTTGAGGTACATCTGCAAAGACTAGCGTTACATGGGCAATACTATTTAAATTATTGTTTGCGAATGATCCGACATAATTGATAGAATATTCTTTTGCATCGATCTTTAACAGATCACCTTTTTTTAATTCTAAAGATTGAGTTTCTTGAAATTTTTGAATCACAGAATACTCTTTTAACCCATCTGTGGCAGTTTCACCAAAAAGTATGACCATAGGCTCTTTTTCATCTAATGCATGAGTACCAATCTCAGTAACTACAGCTTTCATAAACATATCGCTCCTTCTCCAATTAATCAATCTTTATTATAACATATAACTTTTTTTCTTATTCGATAATTTAGTCTTTCCGAATTACAAAAAAAGATGAACAAGAATTTAAATATCTTGTTCATCTTTAAGAGTCAAAACCTATTAATCTAGTTAAATAATCATGATAAAATCGTCACTGCAACTTGTCTCCTACCCCAATTGATGCATTGAGATACATCTGAAAAATGAAGATCGATAATATTGCCCTTGATTGCGCCACCAGTGTCACTCGCAACAGCTTCTCCATATCCTTCAACATACAGTTTCGTTCCCAAAGGGATTACACTAGGATCAACAGCAATAGCCATTGGGTCCACTCTTAAATCCTGTCCCATAGCAGTCAAGTTTCCTCCACCGATAAATCCTTCATTACAAGAATACGCTGTAGCTTCCATCATCATCGTTTTTCCATTAGGTTTAGCATTTTCAGCTTTTTCTTTTTCTAATTGTGCTTGTTTTTTATCAGCTTCTGCTTTTTGCTTTGCAGCTTGCTCTTTTTTTAGCGCCTCTGCTTTAGCTTTTGCAGCTTTTTCTTTTTCAATTTTATCTTTATTTAGAATATCTGCTTTTACTAATTGAAAAGCTTTGCCTTCTGTTAGTGAATAGATCATCGAGCTAGAAAAATTTTGAGCTGTTTGTTCCGACACAACTGTATAACTAGCTAAACTTTTAGTCTCACTTGTTTTATTTTCCGCTGCATATACTGGAATCATTGAGCCAGTGATAAAACAGGAAATGATAAATAAAATCGGTAACCATCTTTTCTTCATTAAATAGTTTCCTCCCTAAAATTCGTACGAGAGCAATCATAGCATGAGGCAAACCTTTAATGGTTACTATTTAATTAAAGCTAAGTTACAGTATATCCGAAAGCGTTTTAAAGGTTGTTACATTGGAAATATTTTCATTGTTTTATAGCGATACTCCATTTTATTACATTAAAGAATACTGACCTATCAAGCCTGATAATTTTTTTATTAGAAAATGAACAAAAACATTAAATAAAGATTTTTGTTATATTTATACGTTTCAATCTAGATAAAATATTAAAAAATCTACTAAAATCGCCTTATATTACGAGTAGTTTACAAAAAATAGCAATCAAAATAATAAAAACAACTGTTATTTATTCCGAAACAAAAAGCCGATCCAAACTTAAAAACAGTTTGAACCAGCTTTGAACTTACAACTTACACCTATTTAAAAAAGTCTAGAATATGAGTCCAAATTTCTTCTTTGAACACATCTTTTGGATTTCCTCCGCCGACTACTCCATAACCGATCATCGTACCGGCAACAAATAAAATAATCACTAAGGCAATCACTACTAAAACTTTCAACAAAGTCACTATAATATAGCGTGTCGAACTCATATCTATTTCCCCTCTTAATTAACTGTTGACATTTTCTTTTCTGTTGCTTTTTCGTCGTTTACTCGTTCCACTTTTGCTCCTAATTTTTGAAGTTTTTCATGGAATTTATAGTAGCCACGATCTAAATATTCTAAGTGTGATACACGTGTAATGCCTTCAGCACGTAATCCTACTAAGATCAGAGCAGCTGCTGCACGTAAATCAGTGGCTTCTACAGCAGCACCTTGTAATGCTTGAGTACCATTGATAATGGCAATATTTCCGTCTATTTTTACATCAGCATTCATACGTTGCATTTCTTCTAGATGTTGGAAACGATTTTCAAACACAGTTTCAGTTACAACGCTTGAACCTTCTGCTACCATTTGCATTGCAGTCATTTGCGCTTGCATATCCGTTGGAAAACCTGGATGCGGTAATGTTTTGATATCCGTTGGTTTGATTACTTTAGGACCAATGACACGTAACCCGCCTCTTTCTTCACGGATAACAGCACCCATTTCAGTTAATTTAGAAATAAGTGGACGATTATGTTCAGGAATTGCTTCTTCAATCAGAACATCTCCTTCAGTCATCGCAGCTGCAACCATGAATGTTCCAGCTTCAATACGGTCTTGAACAATTGAATGTTCCACTGCATGAAGTTTCTCAACACCTTCGATACGCATCATTTCAGTTCCAGCACCGACGATTTTAGCACCCATCTTATTAAGGATATTCGCTAAATCTACGATTTCAGGTTCTCTAGCAACGTTTTCGATTACTGTCATACCTTTGGCCTTAACAGCTGCCATCATAATATTTTGAGTAGCACCTACACTTGGGAAATCTAAATAAATCGTATTTCCGATCAATTCATCCGCAATAGCTTCGATATACCCATTTTTTTGAATGATTTTAGCACCTAACGCTTGGAACCCTTTCAGATGTAAATCAATTGGTCTTTTACCAATTGCACATCCGCCAGGCATAGCAACTTTTGCATGACCATTACGAGCCAATAAAGGCCCCATAACGACGATTGATGCTCTCATTTGACTAACATACTCGTAATTTGCTTCGATGCCTAAAGGCTGCGTTGCATCTATTGTGACTTGGTTCTCTTCTTCATTAAATTCAATGTCTACATTTAAGTGCTTGATTACTTGGTTCATTGTAAAGACATCAGAAAGAATTGGTACATTATTTAATGTTGTTGTTCCTTCTTCAGCTAAAAGAGTTGCTGCTAAAATTGGCAATACTGCATTTTTAGCCCCTTCGATTTTCACAGTTCCTTTTAATTGGTTACCACCATGAACAATAATCTGTTCCATTTTGTTCCCCCCAAAAAAGTTAGAATTGGATGCTTCGATCCAAAATCTTTTCTATTATACCACTATTTACCAACAAATAGTATCTTTTCTTTTTATTCGTCGATCCTTATGGAAAAAATACACTGAATAAGTTACGGCATAACGCTAGAAACTCTAGGAAAAACGAGCTCACAGTAAAGCCAATAACGATCGAAAATAAGACGATTAGTAAACGTACTTGAGTGGTTTGATGCGCTTTAAAAAACTGTTCTATTCTGATAGATTGCATCGCCCAAAAACTAACATAGATAAACATCATATGGCAGATGATTCGAATCATTGCATCAATACCAAAAAACTGCATAAAACCTATCTCCTTTAAATATCATAGAGACAGTTTATCACACTTTTTCAAATTATTCATCCTATGGAATTCCATTTTCATTTCTTTAATCTGCAGCTTTTCTTACACCATCACTTAAAGTTAAGTTCGTTATTGCAATCAGTACATTTACCCACTCACTAAAACATAATAGTCACTATTTAATTTTAAAAAATTTAATGAGAAAAATCAAAGATATCTTAATTAAAATACTTCTTTCACACAAAAAAGTGCTTAACTCTTTTCTGCAAGTTAAGCACTTTTTTACTACTATTATTAAATCTATTACGTTACATTGGTTAAATATGTTTTGACACATTGATCCGATTGATTGCTCGGTGAAGTGCAACTGTTGCACGGCGTAATTCATCCGTATTTGCATTTTCCTTCGCTTTTTCAATCATACGTTCAGCACGATGTTTTGCACGTTCTGCACGGCTTACATCAATATCTCTTTCGCGTTCTGCACTATCTGCAATAATTGAAACAACGTTATCACGGACTTCCATGATACCGCCATTTACAGCGATCCAATCCACATGGGTATCAGAGTCAGTTCTTTTTACGCGAACCTCATCAATCGCTAAAGGAACGATAATTGGTGCATGTTTAGGCAAGATACCAATTTCGCCATCCGTTGTTTTTGCAACAACGATCGTTGCACGATGATCATAAACCAACCCATCAGGAGTCACCACATTGACAGTTAAACAATCCATTTCTGTGTCTCCTCCTTTTAGTAGTTCAACGTTTTAGCTTTTTCAATAACATCTTCAATTCTACCAACACTACGGAACGCTTCTTCTGGTAAGTCATCGTGTTTTCCATCAAGAATTTCTCTAAAACCTTTGACTGTATCAGCAACAGGAACATACGAACCTGGTTGTCCGGTAAATTGTTCTGCGACATTAAAGTTTTGTGATAAGAAGAACTGAATGCGACGGGCACGGCCAACCAAGATTTTTTCTTGATCAGATAACTCGTCCATCCCTAAAATGGCAATGATATCTTGTAGCTCACGGTAACGCTGCAATACATGCTGTACTTCTGTTGCTACAGCATAATGTTCGTTTCCTACAACTTCTGGTGCTAAGGCGCTAGAAGATGAAGCTAACGGATCAACCGCTGGGTAAATACCCATTTCAGTTAAACGACGTTCCAAGTTTGTTGTTGCATCTAAATGGGCAAATGCTGTTGCTGGCGCCGGGTCAGTATAGTCATCAGCTGGTACATAGATTGCTTGGATCGATGTGATTGAGCCTTTTTTAGTAGACGTGATACGTTCTTGTAATTGACCCATTTCAGTAGCAAGAGTTGGCTGATAACCAACTGCAGAAGGCATCCGACCTAATAAGGCAGAAACTTCTGATCCAGCTTGAGTGAAACGGAAGATATTATCGATAAATAACAATACATCTTGACCTTCAACATCACGGAAATATTCCGCAATCGTTAAACCAGTCAAAGCCACACGCATACGCGCACCAGGAGGTTCATTCATTTGACCAAAAACCATGGCTGTTTTTTCGATAACACCAGAGTCTTTCATTTCAAAATAAAGGTCGTTTCCTTCACGAGTTCGTTCTCCTACACCCGTAAATACAGAAATACCGCCATGTTCTTGGGCAATATTATGAATCAATTCTTGGATCAACACAGTTTTACCAACACCGGCACCACCGAATAGTCCAACTTTACCACCTTTTAAATAAGGAGCTAATAAATCGATTACCTTGATTCCTGTTTCTAAAATTTCGTTACTTGTGCTTAAATCAGCAAAATCAGGAGCTTTTTTATGAATACCGCTGCGTATTGCATCTTCTGGGAATGGCTCCTCCAAGTCGATCGTATCGCCTAAAACGTTGAATACACGCCCCAACGTTTCTTTCCCAACTGGAACAGAAATTGGTTTTCCTGTATCAATAACTTCCATTCCGCGTTGTAATCCATCAGTGGACTCCATTGCGATAGAACGGATGACACCGTCCCCTAATTCTAAAGCTACTTCTAAAACAACTTTTTGTTTTTCTTCGCCGTTTTTGTAAACGACTAATGCATTATTTATATCTGGTAAGGATTGATCTAGTGAAAATTCCACGTCAACAACGGGACCGATTACTTCAACAATCTTTCCTGAACTCATGTGTCTTTCCTCCGTTTCGTTTGAAGAGGTCGCAACACTATTGAAAGTTCAACAGTGTTGTACCCTAACGAGGTCGTGATAAAAACCTGTCTTCTCTATTACTTAGTAAGAACTTCAAGCCTATCTGGCTCGAATCTTGATTGTTACTCTAGTGCAGCTGCACCGGCTACGATTTCAGTAATTTCTTGTGTAATCGCTCCTTGACGAGCCCGATTATAAGAAATCGTCAAATCACTAATGATATTTTGCGCGTTATCAGTAGCTGTTTTCATTGCTGTCATCCCAGCAGCATGTTCTGCTGTTTTGGCATCAATAATCGCACCATAAATCAAACTTTCAGCATATTGAGGTAGCAAATTATCTAAGATTGCTTCTTCTGAAGGCTCTAAGATATACTCTTGCTCATATGTTGTCGCTTCGTCCGGATCTAAATCTGATATCGGCAGCATTTTTTCTACACGAAATTGACTTGTCAATGAATTGATGTGGTGATTATAACAAACATACAACTCATCGAACACTTCATTTTCATACATCGTAGTCGCTGTTGACACGATTTTTCTCACTTCGTCAAAACTAGGTTGATCACTTAATCCACGAAGTTCATAGGCAACATTTATGCCGCGAGCTTTGAAAAAATCGGCACCAGTTCCACCGATTGCAACCAAGACATACTCATCTTGAGATTTATGGTCATCTGCCATCATTTTCATCGTTTGTTTTAAAATTGAACTGTTATACCCGCCAACTAATCCTTTATCGGAAGTAATGACGATATAACCTGTTTTTTTCACTGGACGTGATGTCAACATCATATGGTAGTTGCCACTTTCTGATGCTTCTTCATTGTCATATGAATCCAATTCTTCTAGATCACTTAATTGAGCCGCAACAAGATGTGTAACGATAGAACGGATTTTTGACGCATATTCCTGAAAGCTTCTAGAAGCCGCTTCTGATTTTGTCAGTTTTGCACCCGAAACCATCTGCATAGCGTTAGTAATCTGACTGGTTTTTTTAGTTGAAGCAATGCGTTGTTTGATTTCATTTAATGAAGCACCCAATTCTTGTCACCTCTCTTACGCATTTTGAATTGATTCAAGTGTATCTTTTGCTGTCGATCCTTCTGAATTGGCAGCACTAAAAATTTCTTTGAATTCATTGATTGCCGCATCTAGATCTTCTGATTTTGGCAAGTCTTTTGTTGTACGGATCGTTTCAAATAATTCAGGATGTTTGCCGTCTAAAAAGTCAAACAGTTCTGATTCAAAATCTAGAATTTTTGCAACACTGATATTATCTAAAAATCCATGTGTTAAAGCGTATAAAATCACCACTTGTTTTTCGACTGCTAGTGGTGCATGTAATTTTTGTTTTAGAATTTCAACGGTACGACGACCACGGTTTAGCTTGGCTTGTGTTGCCGCGTCTAAATCAGAACCAAATTGAGTAAATGCTTCTAATTCGCGGTAACTTGCTAAATCTAAACGAAGTGTACCTGCAACTTTTTTCATTGCTTTGATCTGAGCTGAACCACCAACACGTGATACTGAAAGACCGGCATCAACGGCTGGACGAGTACCTGCATAGAACAAATCACTTTCTAAGAAAATTTGTCCATCTGTGATTGAAATAACGTTTGTTGGGATGTAAGCAGAAATATCTCCGGCTTGTGTTTCAACAAATGGTAAGGCCGTCATTGAACCGCCACCTAATTCATCACTTAATTTTGCTGCACGTTCTAATAAACGTGAATGCAAATAGAACACATCTCCTGGATAAGCTTCCCGACCTGGAGGACGGCGTAATAGTAATGAAAGTTCACGATAGGCTACCGCTTGTTTTGATAAATCATCAAAGATGATCAAAACGTGTTTGCCGTTATACATGAATTCTTCACCCATCGCAGCTCCTGCATATGGCGCAATGTAAAGTAATGGCGCTGGTTGAGATGCTCCTGCATTTACGATGATTGTATAGTCAAGTGCACCATAAGCTCTTAATGTTTCAACTTGGTTTCGGACAGTTGATTCTTTTTGACCGATCGCAACATAAATACAAATCACATCTTGCCCTTTTTGGTTGATGATCGTGTCGATAGCAATAGATGTTTTCCCTGTTTTACGGTCACCGATCACTAATTCACGTTGACCACGACCAATTGGTACAAGTGCGTCGATTGCTTTAAGACCAGTCTGCATTGGTTGATCGACTGATTTTCTTTGCATAACGCCTGGTGCTGCTGCTTCTACTGGACGTGTTTTATCTGTTTTGATTTCACCTAAGCCATCGATTGGTTGGCCTAATGGATTAACAACACGACCAATCATTGCTTCACCGACAGGAACTTCCATGATTTTACCAGTACGTTTTACTTTATCGCCTTCTCGAATGGTTTCAAAATCACCTAAGATGATAATACCGACATCATTGGTTTCTAAATTTTGCGCCATTCCGTATGAGCCATTAGAAAATTCAAGTAATTCTCCACTCATTGCGTTTTCTAATCCATGGGCACGAGCGATTCCATCCCCAACATATGTGACAGTCCCAATTTCTTCGACTGCTAATTCTTGTTGATAATTTTTGATCTGTTCCTTAATCAAGGCACTGATTTCTTCTGCTTTGATAGCCATTCAATTCACCTCTTTATTGTGCTGAACGTTATTTTAATAACAATTCTTGGATTCGTTCTAATTGCTTGTGGATACTACCGTCAATCACTTTATGATTGGCTTCGATAATTACACCGCCAACGATATCAGGATCGATTAGATTGATAAGATTAGCTTGTTCATAGCCTAAAAGTTTTGCTGCTTTTTCTTCCATTAACTGATGTTGTTCTTTCGTTAATGGAACGGCTGTCAATGCTGTTCCTAAAAGTAGACTTTTATGCTCGTCATAGCGTCTCTCGTATTCATCGATCATCAATAATAAATCATTCATACGTGAATAGTTATAAACGACATATAAAAAGTTTTCTATTGTTCCTTCAATACCGCTTACTAATTGCTTCATGATTTCGTCTTTTTCATACGGTTCAAGACGTACATCGCTTAAAATATCTCCTAGTTCTGGAACTTCGTGGAAAATTTCTCTAAGTTTTAATAAGTCTTGGTAAATGCTGTCAGCTTCTTGCTTTTCAATCGCCAACTCAAACAAAGCTTTGCCATAGCGTTTACCCACTGTATACTTATCTAACTTCATTTGACTTACCTAAGCCTTCGATATAAGAATTGATCAATGAATCATGTGCATCTGGTGTCAATTCTTTGTTTAAAATTTTCTCTGCAATTTGTAGAGATAAACTCGCTACTTCATCTTTGACAGATGCCAATGCTTCTTCATGCTCTTGAGAAATATCTTGACGTGCTTTTTCTCGCAAACGTGAAACTTCATCATTGGTTTCTGATAAGATTTTTTGACGGTTTTTATCTCCATTTTCTTTCGCATGTTTGATGATTTCTGCTGCTTCAGATTTAGAAGAAAGTAATTTTTGTTGACGTTCTTCTTGCATCTTAGCTGCCGCTATGCGAGATTGTTCTGCAGAATCTAAATCGTTGGCAATTTTATCTTCACGTTTTTTTAACATATCAGTAATTGCTTCCCAAGCGAATTTCTTGATTAGGAGCATCAAAATCAGAAAAGCGCCACTTACGACAATCATCGTGCCAATTGTTGTACTTGGTCCTGCTTCACCGATTACTAAATAATCTAGCATGAAGTTTCAACTTCCTTTCTCTGCAATACTTTGTGGTGATGTTGTTGATATGGTTCAGTCCACCTTATTTTTGGTGGGGCTTGATGTTTCTTTTAATAGGTTACTTCTCTCTCTTTATCCGCCAAGTACTGCTCATCATCAGCTCTGCTATTTTGTCATAGCTACAAACTAAACTTGTTGTTTCGGCGGTCTACCTTATTTTTGGAGAAGCTTGATGTTTCTTTTAAATAGGTTACTTCTCTCTCTTCGTTCGCCAAGTACTGCTCATCATCAGCTCTGCCGAAGGCAGTCGCTGTGATTCGCAGCAAAGAAAGCAGTAACGCGTGGCGTTTAAAAACTCAGCGTCCTGCCTTCTAAAGGGATTATTTAAGCACTAATAACAATGCAATAACTACACCTAGAATAGGAACCGCTTCGATCAAGGCAACCCCGATAAACATTGTTGTTCTTAGTTGTCCAGCCATTTCTGGTTGGCGTGTCATTGATTCGATTGTTTTAGAGATAACTTTTCCGTTACCGTAAGCTGCTCCGATTGCTGCTCCGAAAACTGCGATTGCTGCTGCGATATAATTCATTATTGTTTTCCTCCTAAGAAATAGTTGTTTTTATTTATTGTTTATTCTTCGACTTCAACTTTATGAGCCATGTAAACCATTGATAATGTTACAAAAATAAATGCTTGAATTCCGCCGATAAACAATGAAAAGGCTAACCAGATCATCTCTAGCGGTATTGCTAATGGAATCGTCCAAAGCCCTACACTGGATACAAGTCCTGCAATCAGTCCAAGTAATACTTCACCGGCAAAAATATTTCCGTATAAACGTAACGCCAACGTAAGCAAGTTCGTAAATTCTTCCATCAACTTGATCGGCATTAGAAACGATACTGGACTTAAAAAGCTATTTTTAAAATATCCTTTTAACCCAAAGCGACTAACACTGAAGAAATGTGTTAAAGCAATCATGATCAATGCTAATGTCAAGGTAACCATTGGATCGGCTGTTGGGCTCTTCCAATACGTATAATCTCCAATTGCAACTTTGGTTACTAAACCAATAATATTCGCAACTAGAACGAACATAAACATCGTGAATGCTAGCAGGTGAAAATTTGTTACTTCTTTACTTGGCATATTGTCGGTAATGATACTCCGAACAAAATCAATGAGATACTCAATGACATTTTGTTTGCCTTTAGGTTTCATTTGTATATTCCTTGTGCAGTAATATACTATCCCAAAGACAATGACACATGTTAACAGAACCATTAAACAAATCGTTCCGTCAAACCAAATCGGCCCAATCTTGAAGAGTAGTGTCTTCTCTTCCAAATTATTTCACCTCTTTTCCAACAAACTTGCGAGAAGCTTACAAGGCTTCTATTTCTTAACCACACGTATCATACCACCAACGATGAATAATTTCAAAAGAATTTCATGAAAATTGGACACTTCTTTTAATGTGACAAAATATTAATAAAATAAGCGCCCATTAGTATTTGGCAGTACGAAGGTCGGTTATTGAAAAAACGATGAAAACTCATCAGTTTCCTTACACTCTACCAAATTTTTCACATAAGATAAAGCAAAGAAAACAAATATGCGAAAAAGAATAAAATAACCCTTAAATCGATTTATTTTGATGAATTATCGTAAATTATTTTTTAACGTCCGATCAATTTCACGATTGATTTCTTTGCGTTTTAAATCTTCTCGTTTATCATATTGTTTTTTCCCTTTAGCTAAACCAATCAATACTTTAGCATAACCATTGCGGATATAAACTTTTAGCGGAATGATCGTGATTCCAGTATTTTTTGTCTCAGTAATCAGTTTAGCGATTTGTTTTTTGTGTAGTAATAGTTTTCTTGTTCTTAAAGGATCATGATTAAAAATATTACCCTGCTCATACGGGCTAATATGCACATTGAGCAGGTAGGCTTCTCCATTTCTGATTCTAGCAAAACCATCTTTTAAGTTGATTCGTCCATTTCGGATCGATTTTATTTCAGTTCCTTGTAAAACGATTCCCGCTTCCATTGTATCAACAACAGTATAGTCATGCCTTGCCTTACGATTTTGGGCAATCAATTTTCCTTCCCCTTTTGGCATACCCATTCCTCCATTTTCTATTTTTTCTTTTGTTTCTTCGTTTTTTTATTCTTAGCTACTTCCTTATAAAATGGCTTTTTGCCCTTTTTCTTATTCTTCTTTTGGGAGAATGGTTTCTTATTCGTCTCTTTATTACGATCAGGTGTGCGTCTTTGACGGCTGTCTTGACGTTTTTTTTGTTTTGGTGCTTCAATTCTCTCTACTTCTTCCGCTTCAAGAAATTCAAAATCGATTTCTCTTGTTTCAGGATCGGCTTTGTCCACTTTGACTTTGACTTTTTGACCGATTTTCAGTGTCATACCTGTTCGTTCCCCTACTAAAGCCATGTGATTTTCAATAAAATGGAAGTAATCTTGCTTCAAGTTATTGACATGTATCAAGCCTTCAATCGTATTCGGTAATTCAACAAAAAGACCAAATCGAGTCACAGAACTAATGATACCATCATATTCTTCACCGATTTTATCTGCCATAAATTCAGCTTTCTTCATAGAATCAACTTCACGTTCTGTCTCAACAGCGCGACGTTCCATTCTTGAGCTGTGATCTGCAATATCAGGAAGATCCTGTTCCCATTTTTCTTTTAGCTTTTCTGAAACCTTTCCTTCATAGCTGCGGATCAATCGATGAACGATCAAATCCGGATAACGGCGGATTGGTGAAGTAAAGTGCGTATAATACTCGGCAGCCAACCCATAGTGACCATAGTTGTCTTCTGAGTAACGAGCTTGTTGCATGCTACGCAACAACATTGTGTTGATCACAGCTTCTTCAGGCTTATCCGCAACTTGTTCTAAAACTCTTTGTAAGTCTTTTGGCGTAATATCTGCCTTTGTCCCTTTAACTAGAATGCCTAGTACAGCTGCAAAATCAAAGAAACGCTGCATTTTTTCTTCTTTAGGTTGCTCGTGGATACGGTAAATAAATGGTAATTTCAAGTCATGGAAGTGCTTTGCTACGGTTTCATTGGCTGCTAGCATAAATGATTCAATCAACCGTTCACCCACACCTCTTGTACGAAGTAAAATATCATGAGGATGTCCTTCAGAGTCAACCAATACTTTAGCTTCACGATCTTCAAATGAAATTGCACCGCGATTCTCACGCATTTGTTCAAGGATATGGTGAAGTTCGCCCATTTCTTCAAACATCGTTAGTAATTTTTTGTAACGTTTCATTGTTTCTGGTTTTTGTTCTTCTAAAATTTCGTTGACTGCAGTATATGTCATTCGTTCGGTTGTTTTGATCACGCTTTGGAAAATATCATGTTTCACTACATGCCCTTCAGGCGTTATCTCCATCTCACAACTCATTGTAAGTCTTGGTACATTAGGGTTTAGTGAACAAATACCATTAGATAAACGTTGCGGAATCATTGGGACTACTCGATCAGTTAAGTAAACACTGGTACCACGTTCATACGCTTCTTGATCTAATTCACTGCCTTCAGTGACATAATAGGATACATCTGCAATATGCACGCCTAAGAAATAATTGCCGTTTTCTAGTTTGCGTACAGCCACTGCATCGTCTAAATCTTTGGCATCTTCCCCATCAATCGTGACGATCAATTGATCCCGCAAATCTCTACGGCCCTTGATATCGGAATCTGAAATTTCATCCGGCACTTTATCAGCTTCCGCAATTACTTCGTCTGGGAAGCTCGTTGGTATACCATGAGCCACGACGATCGATAAAATATCCATACCAGGATCATTTTTATGACCAACTACTTTTTTGACGATACCTTCTAGACTCTTTGGATATTCTTTTTCAGGATAATGCGTCACTTCTACGATGACAATACTGCCGTCAACGGGTTTGATTCCTTGTGCGGCAATATTAAAGGTTAAACCTGTCATTTTTTTATCTTTAGGAACGGCATAACCATAAAGATCGGTTTCACTCACTTCTTTTTCGTCGTAAGCAATAAATTCACCGACTACTTGTGTGATCGCACGAGTTTTGATTGATACGACTTTTCCTTCAGCTCCACGGTCTGAAAATGGATCAGCCGGCTGAACAATATCAATTACAACGATATCACCATCCATTGCAAAGTTCACTGCTTCCTTTGGAATATAAACATCTGCTTCTTCTGGATCAATAGTCACAAAACCAAACCCGCGTTCATTTGCACGAAAAGTACCTTCAATGTCGCCACTTTTTTGTGGTAAACGGATTTTTCCTTTTTTAGTGAATTCTATTGATTTTTCCCGTTCCATCGTTGCGACGGTTTGGACAAGTAATTTAAAATCTGAGCTTTTTTGCAGTTGTAAACCTTCTGCGATTTCTTCCATAGAAAAACTTTTTTTCGTATGATTTTCCATGAAAAATAGGATTTTCTCCTTGATTGTTTGTTTTGTCATTCTTTCTCCTCATTCCAAGATAATGTATTTAAAAATGCTAACACATCTTGTTCTAATTGTTTATGATCTGGTCCAATCGTCAGAACATGTCCGCTATTTGGATACCAGTTTAATGTAAATCGTGTTTGAGATAATGCTTTGGCGGTTTTATAAACACCCAGTGGATCAATCATTTCATCTTCGCCTGCTTGTCCCATGAAAACAGGAACAGTGATTTGTCCAAGGTTATTTGCGGTTTGTTCAGAAAAAGATTCAATATCTTTTAATTGAACGTAAGAGGCTTCTTTGATTTTCACCATACGCTGAGAACGTTCTTCTAATGAAACTCCTGCCATTTTTAAAACTTTATCAGCATAAAGAACAAAATTTTCTGGAACGTTATTGTTTACAGGGAAAATCGGTGAGCAGAAAAAGCCACCGCCAATGATCCCTTCTAACCGATTGGTTAAAGCACTCATCGTAAAAATACCGCCCATCGAAAGACCAAACACAGCAATTTCTTGATAGCCTCGTTCTTTTAAAAATTGAACGGCCGCAATCGTATCTTCCCACCAATCCTTGGTTGATTTCTCTAAAATATCTTCTGGCGCAACAGTTGCATGACCAGAAAAATTAGGGGAATATACGGTATAATTTTCTTTTTCTAAATAACGGCTTAACATGCGAACATCATTACTACTTCCTGAATAAGCGTGCAAGAGTAACACTGCACGGGAACCATTTTGCGTAAATAATGGTTTAGGTAGACTTATTTTTTTCACTATCTAATTCACCTCATCCCCATTTTAGCACATTCTCTACTGAAAACCTTATGAAAAGAAAGATGTTCCATGAACTTTTCATAGATAATTATTCAATTTGTGTAATAAAAAAAGCCCCTCAGTATAATGAAGGACTTCAACGTTTTTACTTCGATGATAATAATACTAAAATAAATAATAGTAACATCCAAACAGCACCAATAATTGCTGTTGCGCGTTGCATAACAGCTTCAAATCCACGTGCTTTTTGTTTGCCGAACAATTTATCTGCACCACCAGTAAATGCACTTGCTGCACTGTTTTGTTTACTTGGTTGCATCATAACGGCAATAACCATCACAACTGAAAGGATGATTACAAGTGTTAAAATAAAATTATACATAGTCTATTTCTCCCTTATTCACAAAATACATCTATTATACTTTAGCATATTTTTGCTACAAATACCAGTTGTATTTGTATAACTGCGATAGTTTTCGTTTATTATTGTAAGAAAAAGAAAGCTGCGTTTTTCTTAAACTAACGCAGCTCTCTTTTTTCATGTCCTTAAAACGTCACCATATTCAGGTTTTGTATCAAATTCTTTTTTCGCAAAAGGACATAGTGGTATGATTTTTTTGTCCTCCCGTCGTGCCTTTTCTACGCCATTAAATACTAATTTTTCTGCCAATTTTTGACCTCTGTAGGTTGGATCAACAAATGTATGGTCAATGATCATCATTTTGTCTCCAGCATTTGACCAAGTCATTTCTCCTATCTCTTGATTCTCATCATTTAATAGTACAAAACGATTTTCTTCTTCTTTGATTTCCATAATTATTTTCCATCCTTCCGAATGTATTTTAAAGCTCCGCTCGGGCAAGTATTAATGACACGAATATCCTCTTCAAGCCCACCATTATCAGCAATGATCCACGGACGACGACCAACTTCAAAAACCTCTGGATTGCCAAGCACACAATTACCAATGTGCGCGCAAATCTCTTTACTATAGTAAATATCTAAATCCTCTCCAGAATATTTACGATACCCTTGTTCTAAAAGCACTTCTTCCGTCACTTGCTTATCATTTATTTTACTACCGTCCATCTTTTTTCCTCCTAATTTTAAAAGCTGAAAGAGCTCGTTTAGTCTCGAATGGAAAATAGGAAAAAATGACTGGGACGCTCTTTGTCTCATTCATTTTTTATCTTTTTCCCGAGAGACTAGCTCTTGAAGTTCGTCAGTCATAAAATTACATTCGTTTTTTATATTTTTAATATGTTGATTCTAACAATTTATATAAATAGTTGCAACTATCTTTTCTCTTAATATTACTGCTCACATCAATCATTTTTTGCCCGTAATGAAGAGAGAATCGAAACAGTATCTACTACTTCTTGTAAAACTGCACCAAACAAAGCAGGAATAATCCCTGTACTTGCAATCAGCATCAAGATCGTGCAAATCGCAATACCTATCAGAACAGATTGTTTAGCAATTTTCATCGTGTCTTTAGAAATTTTTACTGCTGTACTAACTTTTTCTAAATCATCTTTTAAGATCACTGCATCCGCTGTCTCACTTGCCGCAGTAGCCCCATGAGCCCCCATAGCGATCCCTATATCTGCGATCGCTAAAGAAGGAGCATCATTCACACCATCCCCCACCATGATCACAGGACGCAAGGTATCTGGTATTTTCTTTAATACATCGATTTTATCTTGAGGCAAACATTCTGCATGAACCTCGGCAATTCCGACTTCTTTTGCAATATCCTCTGCGACTTTTTGATGGTCTCCAGTCAACATCAGTAAATGATTTACATGTAGTTTCCGTAACTGCTCCATTGTTTCCTTAGCTTCTGGACGTATGCTATCAGTAAACGTAATGTAGCCCAAATAATGACCCTCTTTGGAAACATAGATAACCGTCTGATTTGCTTTTTCGCCCATTTTTTCTTCTGAAACAAACGCTTGCTTCCCGACGCGAATTACGCTTCCATCAATTGTCGCTTTGACGCCGGATCCTGTTACTTCTTCTAAATTAGAAACTTTTTTCAATTTTTTTGAAGAAGAGATATGGGCTACGAGTGAGCGAGCTAAAATATGACTTGATTCTTGCTCCGCACTTGCTGCTAGTAGTAATAAATCTTCTGTTGAAATGTCACTTTCGGAAACAATTTTATCAACAGACAAAACTCCTCTTGTAATCGTCCCCGTCTTATCAAACGCAACTGATTTTGCATCAGCCATTTTTTCTAAAGTAGTCCCTGTTTTTACAACGATCCCATTTCTACTTGAACGGCTCATACCAGCAACCAAAGCAATTGGCGCTGCTAAAATTAATGGACATGGAGAAGCTACTACTAATACTTCTGCAAACCTAGTTGGATCTTTTGAAACAAACCATGCAACGCCTGCAATCACATAAGCTGTAATAGTAAATGGCACGGCATATCGATCCGCCATCCGTACAAAACGAGCAGGCTGTGCTTCTGATTCTTTTACTAGTTTTACAATCGTTTGATATTGACTATCTGCTGCGCTTTTTTCTGCTGTCATCGTTAGAGAGCTGTCACCATTGATCGAGCCAGACATCAATGAATCCCCTATTTTTTTATCAACGGGTCGTGATTCCCCTGTTAAAGAAGATTCATCTACTGCTGATGCTCCATTTGTTACATAGCCGTCAACGGGAATTATTTCTCCTGGTTTAACAACAAGATCATCATTTACAGCAACTTTTTCTACTGTAATATCCATTAATTCCCCATCGATCAACTTATGTGCTTTTTGAGGTGAATTATCCAATAGCGATTTTAATTCTCTATTGGCTTTTTTAGCCGCATAATCTTCAAGAGAATCTCCACCTGTCAACATAATTAAAATCATCAAACTTGCCCAATATTCTCCCACCGCCAAAGTTGCAATGATTGCTGTAATTGCTAAAATATCTACCCCATACCTTCCAGCTTTCAACGTTTTTATCATTTCCACTAACATTGAAAATGCCATTATAGAACCTGTGATGATGATGATACCATAAGCCCATGTTGACTGATGAAGAATAAATTCAAATATTAATGCCAAAACCCCTGTTACGATCGTAATGATCAACTTTGTTAGATGTTTCATTTTATACCACTCCTTTTGAACAGTTCCTCGCTCTTCATCAAGAGTACTCTCTGTCGAAGAAATAAAAAAGTCAAAAGGCTTAAATGAAAATGAATGTCATTCTTCATTAGGTTTTATTCTAATAAAAAAAGCTAGGACAATGTGCTGTCTTAGCTTTTCTCAGTTTAAATGACTCTTCTTTTCTTTTTGATTCGTCTATTTTCTTTTACTTTTTCAACTTCATAAATTGCTCTTGTCATAAATAATGAAATATAATTAAAAATGGAGCGACTACCAAGAATCAACGGTAGGTAGAAAAGGACATTTCGTGTAAATAATGATGTTAGCATAAAGAAATCACCAAAGAATAGGAAACAAACTAGAAAGGCAATCAACAACAAGCCAATCATGATCTGTTTTTTCAAATCTAATGGTCGCGCAGCTCTTAGTAAAACTTGGAATCCTACACAACCTGTAAGCAAGACACACATTGTAGAAACATCTTGGTGAGATAAATCAAACCAAATTCCAGCTAGCTGTAACACTAAAATATTAAAAACAACCGTTAATGCTCCGGGAACTGAAATTCTCAATATATTCGTCAAAAAATGCCCTTTAATTCGTTGATAATTCGGCTCTAATGCTAGAATAAAGGAAGGAATTCCTACTGTTAATGTATTAATTGGTGTTAATTGCAACGGAGCAAATGGATATGGTAAGAATAAAAAGATAAATGTTACAGCAAGAATCGCTGAATAAATTGTTTTTACCATATACATCGAGGCAACACGTTCAATATTATTGATCACTCTGCGCCCCTCGTTCAGTACTTGAATCATTGAACTAAAGTCAGAATTCAACAATACAACATCTGATACAGCACGCGCTGCATCGCTTCCACTAGCCATTGCTACACTGACATCCGCTTCTCTCAATGATAGAATATCATTTACACCATCCCCAGTCATACATGTGGTATGTCCATTTTGTTTCAAGGCTTGGATCAACTCTCTTTTTTGATAAGGTGTTACTCGACCAAAAACAGTCGTATTTTCTACTAGTTCGTTAAAATCCGCTGAATCAGAAATAGTGCTCATATCAACAAAGTTTTCTGCACCAGCTATTCCTGCCTGTCTCGCTATTTGTGATACCGTAATTGGGTTATCACCTGAGATAACTTTTAAGGTTACATCTTGTTTAGCAAAATAAGAGAATGTATCAATCGCATTCTCACGAATTGTATCCGCAATAATGAAAATTGCTACCGTTTCTTTCTGTTGCGGCAGTTTAGGGCTTGTTAATTCTTCAGAAAAATGAACTAAAATCAGGACGCGATCTCCTTGTTCATTGTATGGAGCAAGTTTTTGACTTAATTCTTCAGGAACCTCAGAATAAATGAATTCTGGTGCCCCCATAACAAACGATCCTTTTTCTTCAAACGTGACACCGCTCCATTTCCGATCAGAAGAAAATGGAATCACCTCTTTAACTTTCCAAGCAGATTGAGATCTTGGAAATCTGGATCTCAGAACTTTCGCTGTTGCGTTTTGATCAGATAATCCTGCCATCATTTCACTCATAGCACGTTCAATTTCACTTGCTGGAAAACCAGCTTGTGGAATCAGTTCCTTAAATGTTAAACTGCCATCTGTAATGGTTCCTGTTTTATCCAAGCAAATGGTATCCACACGTGCCAGTGTTTCAATACATGATAAGCGTTGAATCAAGGTTTGTTTTCTGGCTAAATTGGCTGCACCAACTGCAAATGCCACACTGGTCAACAGCATCAATCCTTCTGGAATCATACTGATCAGTGCACCAGAAACACCTAAAACAGTTTTAGGAAATGACTGGGTCGATTGGTACTGAGACCAAAATAACAGTAAACCGATCGGAACAATGGCAAATGTTAGTCCTTTAATCAAAAGATTCAGAGAGTTCATTAATTCGGAAGTCGAATGTTTCTCTGTTTTTGCTTCTTTTGATAATTTAGAAACAAAATTATCTTCCCCAACTGCAGTAATTTTGACAAAGCCTAATCCTGAGGTAATAAAACTTCCACTCATGATTTTGTCGCCATTTTGTTTTGTGATCTTATCTGATTCTCCAGTTAGTAAAGACTCGTCCACTTCCATTCCTTCCGCATGAAGAACGACTCCATCTGATGGAACTTGATTGCCCAATGTCAAAACTAAAACATCACCTAAGACAATTTCATCTTGAAAAATATTTGTCAGTTGGTTCTCTCTTAAAGCTGTTACTTCGGTTTTATTGACGATAGATAATTTATCGATCGTCTTTTTAGCATGTATTTCTTGAATTACACCAATCGCCGTATTAATAATAATGATCCAAAAAAACAATGCATTTTTAGGATAACCGACAGCAAATACTGCAACAGCTAAAAACAAGTTGATAAAGTTAAATAATGTTAGAGAGTTATCTAAAATGATCTGTTTTGTTGTTCTAGATAGATCCTCAACTTCTTTGTTGGTCTTCCCCTGAGCAAAAAGTTGTTCCACTTCTTGGTTGGAAAGTCCTTTAATATCAGTAGGAATCCGAATATCAGCATTATTTATTTTTTGCACCTTTTCTTCAGATGAAAGAAACTCCTCACTATCTATATCTCTTTTTTTCCTAAACCATTTTTTCATATTTTCATTCACCTTCTTATTACTATTGTTAAATCAATTGTAGAGTACTTTATGCACTATTTCAGATAACTAGGTTAATTTTACACTTTTTTTAACCATTTGAACAAAATGAAGGTACATTAAAGTGAATTTTGGTGCAAAAAAAGAAAGGCTAAATTTTTAGTCTTTCTTTTTTATTAGATTGAATGTGATCACTTATATTGGGTTGACGCAAGAATACCTTTTCCAATCAAAATGGTTATACAAGGTTGCAACATGCTCACTCCATAACAGAGTGAGACGGTGATGGTAAAACACAAACCTTCACATGGGGCATTTCAATCCACTCACTCCATAATAGAGTGAGACAATGATAACGGTATTTTTTTATGTACTGATTATCTATTTCAATCCACTCACTCCATAATAGAGTGAGACAGTCGTGATGTCGTATCGATTAGTAAGGCATATTCTAATTTCAATCCACTCACTCCATAATAGAGTGAGACTTTTATACAGCTTTCGTATACTGCTAGAGGTACCGATTTCAATCCACTCACTCCATAACAGAGTGAGACTGTGAAAAATAATGTTTTTTCGCAAAAAAACTCTCATAATCACCAATTTCCCACATAAATCTCGAATAACATTAAAATATAATGAGAAAAACGGAAAATTGAGATCTTTTCCTCTCTAATTTTGGTGCAGATCTCCCAGAGATTTCATGGTCACTTGGGGTCCGCACCTGAAAATATCTATTTCCTTATTCAAGCCTTACTTCCAGAAATCATCAAAAATTGAAATTGGCATATGTCGCTTGTGTTGCGTTTTTTTATACCAGCCTTCGATCGTTTCTCTTGCCTTTTCCGATACTGCTTTTCCTTCAACATAATCATCAATATCGTCATAGGTCACCCCAAGCGCTACTTCATCTGCCACCAGCGGTTTGTCATCTTCTAAATCTGCAGTTGGAATCTTTGTATACAATTCCTCTGGTGAACCTAGTTCCTTCAATAAAGATTTGCCTTGACGTTTATTTAAACGAAATAATGGTAAAATGTCTGCACCGCCATCACCATATTTTGTATAAAAACCAGTAATATTTTCTGCTGCATGATCCGTCCCGATGACAGCACCTGCTTTTTCTCCAGCAATCGCATATTGAACGATCATCCGTTGACGTGCCTTCATATTTCCTTTATTGAAATCACTGATAGAAATGCCCGATTCTACAAGTGAAAGAACACAGGCATCAATTGCAGGTTTGATATTTACGCGCAAAGAAACATCGGGATGGATAAACTCTAATGCTTTTTTAGCATCTGCTTCATCTGCCTGTTCACCATAAGGCAAACGAACTGCGACAAACTGATACGCTTCATCTTTCGTTTCTGCACGCATCTCTTCCATTGTCAGTTGAGCCAGACGTCCAGCCAATGTGGAATCCTGACCTCCACTGATTCCTAAAACAAAAGTTTTCAAAAAAGGATATTTGTATAAATAGCTTTTCATAAATTCAATACTTTTTCGGATTTCTTCTTGCGGATCTATTTGAGGTTTTACACCTAACTCTTCAATAATTGCCTTTTGCAGTGACTCCATAGAAAATCCCTCCTAATTTTAAAAGCGTAGCGGGCTCGTTCAATCTTTTTTATTAAGAACTAGCCTGCTCAACTAGATACGATTTATTTGCCTTCACTTAATGCTTTTACATCCACACGGACTTTCTCAAGCAAACGCATTTTATGATTCCAGCACTCAGTTGATAAATCAACTGGGTATTTTTGCGGATTAAGGTCACGTTTGTACTCTTCCCATAATGAGTCTAGGTTTTCTTTTGCATAGCTTTTGATTTCTTCTAAAGTAGGCATTTCGTAGACACGTTTACCTTCAACAAAAATGTCCTGTAGAACAGCTCTTGCTTCAAAGTCTCGAACAGTCTTATTAATGAATGTATGAACTGGATGAAACATATAAATCTCCTCTTGTTTACGAGGATCTTCATCCCAAAGTGTCACATAGTCTCCTTCTGATTTTTTGTCAGATTTGCGTGTGATCCGCCAGACTTGTTTTTTGCCAGGTGTTGTCACTTTTTCAGCATTACTTGAAAGCTTGATCGTATCTTCCATCTTGCCATTTTTATCTTCGATCGAAACCAGTTTAAAAACGGCACCTAATGCTGGTTGATCGTATGCTGTGATCAACTTTGTTCCCACGCCCCAAACATCGATTTTTGCTTTTTGCATTTTTAAACTTAAAATGGTATTTTCATCCAGATCATTTGAAGCATAAATTTTAGCTTCTGTATAACCTGCTTCATCTAATTGTTCACGTACTCGTTTTGAAATATATGCCATATCTCCACTATCCAAACGAACACCTAAAAAATTGATTTTATCGCCCATTTCTTTGGCTACACGGATTGCGCTGGGAACACCTGATTTCAAAGTATCATAAGTATCAACTAAAAAAACGCACTCTTTGTGGGTTTGCGCGTATGCTGTAAAAGCATCGTAATCATTTCCGTAGGACTGTACTAGTGAATGCGCATGGGTTCCACTGACTGGAATTCCAAAAATTTTACCCGCTCGAACATTACTGGTTGCATCTGCTCCACCAATGTAAGCGGCACGTGTTCCCCAAACAGCTGCATCCAATTCTTGCGCACGGCGAGTACCAAATTCCATCAAAGGATCGTCTCCAATCACAGATTTGATTCGTGCTGCTTTAGTTGCGATCAACGTTTGGAAATTGACCATATTCAAAAGAGCTGTTTCGATCAATTGACATTGTGCTAAAGGTCCTTCGACTTGAATCAATGGTTCATTGTTAAACACTAAATCCCCTTCTAATGCGGAACGAACTGTACACTTAAATTCAAATTCTTTTAGATAAGTCAAAAAATCCTCTGGGTAATCTTCAACTTCTCTAAGATAGGCAATATCTGTATCTGTAAAAGTTAAATTCTCCAAATAATCGACTAAGCGTTCTAATCCAGCAAAAATAGCATAACCATGATTAAAAGGCATCTCCCGAAAATAACATTCAAAAACGGAATGTAAGTCTGCTCTTCCTAATTTCCAATACGTTTGCATCATGTTGATTTGATATAAATCTGTATGTAACGTTAAGCTATCATCATCGTAAACTTTTTTCATCTGACTGTGCCACCCTTTATTCTTTCTAGAATTTTAATTCCTATTATAACAAAAAACTGTCTTTTTAACTAAAAACTGATTTTAAGATGCTTTTTTCTTGAAGATAAAAAACTTGCTGAAAAAATAGTTCAATACAACCACTGCTACTTGCGTTACCATTTTTGCCCAAAAGTCTGAGATGTGCATCACTTCGATCATTAACACCATCAATGCCATATCAACGACGAAGGATAAAATACGGTACCAATAAAACAACAACATCTCTCTAATAAAAGAGCCGATATCTTCATGATTACTAGCAAAAACAAAATATTTATTTGTAAAAAATGCAAAAAGTACAGATAAAAACCAGCCGATTGCATTACTTATTTTATAGTCGATTCCTAAAAGATCTTTGCAGATAAAGAAAATAACTATATTCACAACTGTTGTTGCTACACCAAACACTAAATATGAAATCACTTCTTTATATTTATGAAATAATTCTTTCACCGTTCACGCTTCCTTTCATTACTCTTTTTATTTTATCAAAGATAGAATAGAAATCCTACTGATTTTCTAGTTTCTTATCATTCCTTTTCGTTGAGAAAAAACGTTGATTCTATTTTGCATAAATATTTTTGTAATAAAAGATGGCTAACTGCGTTCTGTCTCTGAGCTCTAATTTTTCCAATAAATTACTGATATAATTTCTGATGGTTCCTTCACTTAAATAAAGTTTTTCAGAGATTTCTTTATTATTCAGCCCTTCAGCTATCAAAGAAATAATAGATAGATCTTTTTCGTTTAATTTAAGTTCTTCCAAACAAGTTGTTTTTTCTGTTTGTAGTAGATGAGGGAGACGATCCATGATCGTTCGACCAAATACCGATTGTCCATTTTTGACTGCTTTAATTGATGGGACGATTGCCTCTAAGTCCTGTTTTAACAAGTAACCTTTAACCCCGATCCTAAGCGCTTCAACGATATACTCATCATCTGAAAAAGTTGTTAAAAGTAAAATAGCCGCTTGTTCCTCTTTTGCTAAAATCTTAGTAGCTGCCTCTATTCCTGTCGACTCTTTCATCCGAATATCCATCAACAAAATATCAGGTTGTAACTCTTCATATAAAGTTACAGCTTGTGCCGCACTATTTCCTACTCCAATTACACTAATTTCACCCGTTGCTTCAACAATCGTTTTAAGTGAGGTCGTCACTAACAAATCATCATCTACAATCAATAATCGAATCACTTTTTATACTCCTTTATTTTGGCAAAATAGCTATTAACGAAAAACTTTTTTCTTTTTGTTGATAACTTAATCTGCCTTTTAATTTTTCCATTCTTTCCTGCATACCAATCAGACCGATACCAATTTCACTTGGGGTCTTTTCTTTGTTTTGTGTACCGTTATCTTCAATTGTTAATTTATAAAAACCTGGGTGATTCATAAAGCCAATCGTTACTTTATCGGCATTACTATGTTTCATTACATTTGCCAAAGCTTCTTTAATCAACATAATACATGCCAGTTTGTATTCTTTACTAATAGATTCAGGGAAAACACCCGCTATTTCTACCTCGCAAAATGTAAAATTCAACAAGATATTTTGACAAGCTAAGGATAAACTTAATGATTCATCATACAAATCATGAACACTGTCTCGAATACTGTTCATTCCTTCTGTGATCGTTTCTTGAAGCTGATTTAAAGGAACAGCTAATTTTTCTTCTTGATTTATTGCTTTTAGAGCGCCTGTTTGAAGGAGAGCACTAGAAAGTAAATGCCCGACATTATCATGAATATCTCGTGCAATTCTATTCCGTTCGTTGGAAAGTTCCAGGTTCACTTTGATTTCTTGCTGTTTGATCAACTCCGAATTTTCTGTTTCAAAGGTAAAGTTATTCTCATCTTTTTCTTGCTCTAGCCAAAGATAGTCCTTGCGTAGCGAGTAATCTTTTACGGTTAGAAAAGCCAAATAACCAGCTAAAGCACACAATAGTAAGATATAAAACTTCAAACTATTCGGATATGCACTACTGTATAAAAAAAAGACCAAGATCAAGCCACTATTTAAAATCGATACTTCTTTTCGTTCATCCATCATGCCATCATAAAGAAGGACAGGAACAAAATAAGCATACTCTTGCCACTTGACTGTTGCTATCATCAAAAATAAGATACCAAAAAATGAAAATTTAGGTTTTTTTGTAACCCAAAGCAGTACACTCAACACTATTGTGGTTAACACAAAAATAACCATTTCACTTTGATAGGCTTGATTTAAAAGAATCATGAAACATAACCCTAACAAAATCGCTTTATCCAATAAATTCCGTATTAAAAATGTATTCATCGATTTTCTCCAACCTCTTCATTTATATGACAAATGTCACATGAATATAGGAAAATATTCACTTATATCTTAATATGCTTTGAGCTATAGTTCTATTATAAAGAAAAAAGGGAGAATTTCATATGATAATCGAAATAAATGATCTAGTAAAACGATACGGAAAATTAACAGCATTGAATCACTTTAATTTACAAGTAAAAAAAGGTGATATTCTTGGATTGCTTGGACCTAACGGGTGTGGAAAATCAACAGCGATCAATTGTATGCTTTCACTGTTATCATACGACACTGGAGAAATCAAGCTCTTTGGTGAAAATATGACCCCTACTCGTTATGATATTAAAAAACGAATCGGTGTAGTTCCGCAAGAAGTCGCTGTTTTTGATGAATTGACGGTTATCGAGAATATCGATTATTACTGTGGGTTATACATTACTGATAAAGTAACTAGAAAACAATATGTTTCAGAAGTGATTTTGCTTGTCGGTCTAGAAGATTTTACTACTTTTTTACCTAAAAAACTTAGTGGTGGACTAAAGCGTAGACTTAATATCGCTTGCGGTATCGTTCATAAACCCGAATTGATCTTTTTAGATGAACCTACCGTCGCGGTTGATCCTCAAAGTCGTAATAAGATTTTAGACAGTATTAAAGAACTTAATCGTCAAGGGGCGACTATTGTCTACACGACTCATTATATGGAAGAAGTAGAACAGCTATGTAACAACATTGTCATTGTTGAAAAGGGTCAAGTGATTGCAGAAGGAACAAAAGAGCAATTAAAAGGCCTGATCAAAGGAAATGAAAAAATTGTGATCGAAATACCTGATTTTCCTTCAGTCGTCAGAGAAGAATTACTGCAGATCCCTGGCATTATTGATATTACCTACGACAATATTTTTGTAACGTTGAATACCGAGAAAAATAAAATAGTCTTTACTCAAGTACTTCATATCCTAGAAAAAAATCAGCTTTCATTTGGTAATTTTTATACCCAACAACCTACACTTAATGATGTTTTCCTAGAGATAACAGGAAGAGAATTAAGAGATTAGAGAGGAGACCGCATATGTTTTGGCATTTATATTACTATCGCTTAAAGATTCAATTGAACAATAAAATTTTACTATTTTGGTCATTGATTTTCCCATTACTCTTAGGTTTGTTTTTTACTGCGGCTTTCAGTAATCTTGATACACTTGATTTAGTAAAAAAAATTCCTGTAGGTATTGTCACTGATGATAAAATCCCACCTAAAAGTACTGACTTTTTTTTGAACACTTTGAATGGGGTCAAAGTGAAAGATCAAAAAATGTTTATTCCAACTATACTTTCAAAAGAAACAGCAGATAAACAATTACGTAATGAAAAAATTGCTGGTTATTATACTATTAAACAAGATGATCTTTCACTTACTGTCAGCAAGCAAACGATTCAACAAAATATATTGGATTCTTTTATGAATCAATTTCTCCAAAGTAAAACAACCTTGGCTACTTTAGAAAATGAAGATCCTGCTCTTCTTGCTTCATCCATTACCGAAAAAATCGGGAAAACAACGAATTATATCTCGGTAAATAAAGCTACTGCCTCAAAAGGTAGCGTTAAAAGCTTTTATTTCTTCACGTTGATTGGAATGTGTTGTATGTTCGGTATGTTCTGGGGAATCGGTAACGCAAATGATGAACAAGCAAACCAGTCAGCAAATGGTATTCGTTTAAGCATGACGCCAAAAAATAAATTATTCATCGTATTAACAAATTTAGCTTCTTCTTTTACGATATTCATTGTTGAAATTTTCTTTATCTTAGGATTTTTCCATTTTGTTTATAATGTCGACTTTGGTGATCGCTGGTCTTTGATTTTACTGACTTGTGCACTAGCTTCTCTTACAGCACTTTCGTTAGGTCTTTTATTCGGCAATCTTCTTAAAGTCCCTCTAAACCAGAAAGTTTCACTTGCCGTGTCATTTCAAATGACCTGCAGCTTTTTAGCTGGAATGATGTCTCCTGATGTCAAACTTTTAGTCAATCAGCATCTTCCATGGCTAAATGCGATAAATCCAGTTAACTTGATCAGTGAGGCTTTGTATAAACTTTATTATTATCAAAATATCAGCAGCTTTTACACTAACTTGCTTAGTTTGGGACTATTGACAGCCATTTTTATCACAGCTAGTGTTATTTATGAAAGGAGAGTACAGTATGTCAGTCTTTAAAGCTACTCTTGGCATTCTAAAAAAGAATTTGGGAACATTGATTCTTGCATTAGCAATCAGCTTGGGCATTTCTTTTGCTTATTCAGGTTCAAATCCAGCAGCTACTGAACTTGAAAAGTTGAATGTTGTCATTTTTAATAAGGATGATGGCAATACAGCAAAACAGCTAGAAACTTATCTGAAACAGACAATGAATGTTGTTTCATTAGAGAATACGCAAGAAACAATCGATGACGCTTTATTTTTTGGAAAAGTTAATTATGTTCTAACGATCCCTTCGTCACTTTCTCAAGAAATTAAACTTGGAAAACAGCCTAATCTAACAATTCAGGTCAAACCAGATAGTTTTAATCAGGTTTATATTGATTCAATAATCAATAATTATTTATCTACTTATCAATTTTATCGAGAAGCATTTCCAGAGAAAACAGACACTGAAATCGGACATTTGACCACTAAAAATGTTGCAACTTCAGGGAAGATTCACTTTGCTTCTTCTTACGACCAATCAAAGAAAAATACCGCAACAGGAAAAGTTTTTGGTGTATTAGCCTATACTATGTTTATGACTATTTTCAGTTCGATCTCTTTAGTTAGTTTGGCTTTCAATCGTAAAGAAATCAAGCATAGAAACTACTGTTCTCCACTGTCCAAACGAACTTTTTCACGCCAACAATTTATAATTCAAATTGGCTTTTGCTTGGTATTTTGGCTAGTTTTTGTTAGCCTTGTTCTGTTCGTTACAAAAAGCAGATTTGATCAACACAGTGCTTACTTTATCTTGAACACATTCCTCCTGTTTCTCGTTGCGGTATCTTTTAGTAACCTAGTTGGTAGCATTATCAATAATCCTGATATGGTTTCCGGCATCAATAATGTGTTTATTTTAGGTAGTGCTTTTGTTAGTGGTGTGTTTGTACCTGCAGAAATTTTACCTGATATCGTAACGAAAGTCGCTTCTTTTACACCAAGTTATTGGTATATGAGAAATTGTACATTAATTGGAAATACGAGCCAGTTCAATAGTGAATTTTCTACGAAATTTCAATTTAACACAATAATTTTATTGATTTTTTCTTTTATCTTTTTCTTATTGACAATGCTAGTCAGAAAAGAACATGGCGGTTTGAAATTTTCTCTTGTAAAACCAGCTATTGAAAAATAAAAAAAACTAGAAAAAGCAACATAACTGCTTTTTCTAGTTTTCTATTTTTATGCTGGATCAACGTTTTTTTGAATCACTATAATATCTTTTCTAGGCGCGCTGAAAGAATAGCCTTTTTGCTGCATTTCATTTTTCACACCGATATGGACAGTCACTTCTTCTCTTGTCGTATTCAAAAGCCTTTTGATCACATAATCTACTTCTTTTTTAGTAATTTTCTTTTTAGTATTGATCATGATTATATCGATCTTATCAAATGCATCCGCATACACAATTTGAGTACGGTCTAATGCATAGAGTTTGAAAAACTTGATTGCTTTAGCACCAAAAACGAACTTCGTGATATTAGGATAAAAATACTCCAGATCTAGATTTCTGTTGATGGGTGTTTCGATTAATTTCATCGACTCAACTCCTTATTTTTTAAAATTTGTCTTGATAACTTTACATAAAAATTTTACTCTTTCATCGGCTCTTTGTAAATCAAAAAAGAAACATTCACTAAAAAATATGTTATTCTATAAAAAACACTTGACCTTCTCGTTAAGTAAAGGTTTATGCTAGGTTCATACAGGAGGGAAACAAATGGAATACACAATAAAAAAAATTGCTGAATTATCTGGAATCAGCACTCGAACATTGCGTTATTATGATGAAATCGATTTATTAAAACCGGCGCGCATCAATTCTTCTGGCTATCGTATTTACGGGACAAATGAAATCGATAAGCTGCAGCAAATTCTTTTTTATCGTTCTTTAGATATGAAGTTAGAAGACATCCAAAAATTACTGACTACACCGAGTTATGATCCTCAACACGCGTTACAGAATCATTACAAACAATTATTGGAAAAACGCCAACAAATCGATCATCTGATCCTGACTGTAGAAAAAACGTTACGTTATCAAAAAGGAGAAATAACTATGACTGACAAAGAAAAATTTTCAGGGTTCAAACAAACAAAACTGCAAGAAAATGAACAAACATACGGCGAAGAAATCCGGAAGAAATATGGTGAAGAAACAGTGGAAAGTTCCAATCAAAAGTGGTTAAACCTAAGTGAAACAGAATTTAATGGAATGGAAACTGCTGAAAAAGAAATGTTTGAAGCCCTAAAAATCGTAATGACAACCAAAGATTATCAATCTCAAGAAGCCAAAACAGTTTTCCAAAAACATAAAGAATGGCTAAGCTATACATCTCCTGCATACTCAGCTGAGCTGCACAAGGGGCTTGGTCAAATGTATGTTGGCGATGAACGATTTGCTTCTTATTACAACGAACGCGCAGGAGAATCTGCTGCACAAACGCTAAATCAAATCATCCAAAACTTTGCAAAATAAGTCGTGATTTGTGATTTTACTGAATAAAAAAGAGCCTGGGACAAAACTAAAAATCAGTTTTGTCCCAGGCTCTAAATCCGAATAAACGGTGAGATCAGAAGCAACCCCTTCTGATCCAACCTCTTACTTATTTAGATAACCGTTTCATCCGTTTCTACTGCTATCGAGTGCAGTATTTCATTCACTTGTTGATCCAAATCAAGCTCAGTTTCTTCAGATGCACGATCGATTTCACATATGATCCATCCATAATTATGAGCTGTTTCAAAAAAATAAGTCGTATAATTGTTCGTTTCTGATTGTCCATTTTCACTTGTTTTAGTTGTTAAGATATATTCATTTTTAAACAAATCTGGATGCAACTTTTCAACACTTTTCTGATTATTTCTTTTCCCTTGATCTTCCATCACTTGACCTACAAACTCAGATAAACTAGAGGCACTTGCTATTTCGCTCATGAATATAGAAACGTAAAGTGCATTACTCGTAAATGTTTTACTCGATTGTCCTTTGATTTCATCTACTGAAAATAAAGTTCCTTCTTCTTCATGGAAGTATTTTGGCAGCTGAATTTTCAGCGTTTCGTCTTCGTTTGTAACAGACAGCTCAGTGATCCTGACTTGAGCTTCCTGATCAATTTTATCGTGATAGTCTTTTTCAACTTGCTTTTCATATATCGTTCGGCCATCATCATCTAAATATTTTTTCGCACCAAAATAAACAAAAGTCCCAACTATCAAAAGTAGGAAAATAGTTAAAATAGCTGATCTAATTCTTCTTTTTTTCCGCTTGGCAATAAAATTAGTATTTTTTAGGATTTCCTTTTTATAATTTGCTGAATGCTTGATTTGCGTAATATCATAATAAAAAAATTGTAGCGGTTCTTCCAGCATTGTGCGATCAATTTCATCTGTAAAACCAACCAATAACGTATATTGTCGGATTTTTGATGGAAAGTTTCTAGTGTTTCTCTTTTTCAACTTCACAAACAGCTCTTGCTCTCCTAAAAAATAATAGGATTGATTATCTTCTTGAATTTCTAGCTTCTCCATTTTCTGAAAATCACTTGGCAATTGTGCTTTTATCCGCTGAAAATACGTTTCAAAGGCTTCCGCACGCAGATAGCGCAATAAATAAACCACCAGTCCTGACTCACTCAAAAATAATACTACTAGTAACCATCTAACTATTGACTCTGATAAACCGATCCCAACAACCGTTATCATCATGATCGCAAGTAGGAAAAACAAATATTTTTGATAATGTTTTGTATACAATTGTTTGATTCCTGATTGATAATATTCTAAATCATGTTCGATATTTTCCTTTATTTCTTTCATCAATACTCCCCCAAATATGAAAATAGATTATTTGATTCCATCTCTTATTTTTCCATAAACGACCTTTTTTGTCTAAAAAAATTATTATTTGATGATTTCTTCAAAAATAAATTGTCCAACGCCGCCTTCTAAGCAATCAGCGACAATCAACTGACATTTCTCTTTGACAATGTCTTTGGCATTTCCTACTGCAACAGGGATATCAACAACATCTAACATTGGTAAATCGTTCTCACCATCACCGATACCATAACTTTTTGCATCTGGAAATTTTTTCATAAATTCTTGGATTGCATTTCCTTTACTGCTCTTTGGATCAACGATTTCCAGACATTGAATAAATGAAGAAAAGACCTCTGTAGCCTCACTACTCAATAAATCGCGTAATTTTTCATGTTCATGGTCACTTGCTTCCATCAATTCTATTTTCATCACTTTTAATTCAGGATGTTCAGCCAAATAGGCAAGTGGGTTCACAACATGCTGACACTGCTCTTTGAAAAAAGCTTCTTTGAAATCCATGATTTGTTTACCAGTTTCTCCCATTGGTTCAAGCTTTTCTCTTAATGCTAAAATATTAGACTCATAATTTTCAACTGCTTTTAAAATAATTCCTTCATTTGTATGAATATGATAAAAAATTTCACGTTCCTCTAAAATAGTGATGACTCGTCGACATTCATCCATCGATAAACAGTGATTATACTGAACAGGCTCTCCTACTAATTTATAGCCGCCACCATTGCTAAAAATAACATCACATTCACTATCCAATTCATCCATCAGTTCTGTTAGCTGAGCATAGCCTCTTCCACTAATAAAAACAAAATGATCTCCTTGTTTTTGGAGAGCATAAATCGCATCATAATTTATTTGAGGTACTGCTCCTCCAATGTCTTGAAATGTTCCATCTATATCACAAAAAACAACATTCATTTGTTACGCTCCTCTTTCATCTCAATCTATCGTCTACTCTTTTTGATTCTATTCAATTGAAATTTACTTTTTTATTTCAACCATTTGAGTATATCATAAATTTTCTAAGAAATTTCTTTTAATTCAGTATCAGATTTCTCAAATAGTTTAGTCGAATCTTCTATTTCATTTTAGTTAAATGAAAGACCTGTGTAAAGTGCTGATCCACAATCAACTCCTTACACAGGTCCGTCAAAGTATCTATTTTAAATGAGGCGCACACTATTCAATGGTTTTCTTATTTTGATTTTGCTAAACTCTTTAATACTATTTCAACTACTTATTTTTCAAAACATTCACCATATATCCAAGCAAGCCTAGCCAAGACAATATGCTTAAAACAACCCCAAAGATAATTATCTTAGAACCAATATATCGCACTTCAATTTGATTCGCTCCCTTTGGAACTATAAATTGAATCGTACCTCTTTCACTTGATGTAATGTCTGTTTTTTTTCCATTGACTAAAACCGCACTGTTCTTATAACGAATAATCGGCAGATCTACTTCTGTACGACTTTTATCTGTTGAAAGTTCAAAAACGATTCGTTGTTTTTCCCCAATCGGTTCCATTTTTAATACTTTATTATCTACATACCCAATATGTTGATAGATGTCTTCTAAATAAAGTTGGGATTTTTCTGGAACATATTGATCGATCCACATAGAATAACGATTTTCTGGATCAGTGAAGAAAATCGATTCAGTATCAAAACCGAAGCGTGATGCATTATCCAGCATCTTATTTACAGATAGTAACCACGGAGTCAAACAAAGTAAAATAGTCCCAGCCAAAAGGGCTAACTTGCGTTTAACAGAGAGCTTTTCACTCACTATTTTGATTATATTTGCACCTGTCAAACAAGCAAATAACGTAGGGAATATCATTAGTCTAAAGGGAAACTGAATAACAGATAGCGGTGTTTGCTGTAAAAGCTGCCACGGAAAAAGACTTGTAGTCAGCAAAAATGTGGCGATACTGATACCATAAATAAGTTGATAGTTCCTCGTCATTTTTTTTACGAAAAATACGCCGATAAAAAGAATCAATAGACAAATAAACCCAATATTGTATACGCCACCTAAGCTTGACTGCATCAAATCATTAGAAAAACTTCTTAAGACTAATTCCGAAATATCATCTGCAACAAGATTCATTGGTGAGGGTTGCAGGAAGGATTGAAAAAGTTGTTCTTCACCAAAACCGAACAAATATCCTGCAGAAGCAAAGACTGCAACGAGCCCTGAAAAAAAAAGTATCAGAGTTCGTTTAACCCGCTCTTTCATAAAAAACAAACTGCTTCCCCAAAATAAAAACAGATATAAACAAGCTAAAAAAGCTGAAAGAACATGCGTATAGACAATCAATGAAAAACCAATGGTAACAAATACCCAGTAACGTTTATCCCCAAATAAAACTTCGTAACTTCCTAAAAGTACCAGTGGTAAAAAAGTCAACGCAATAAATTCGGCTAACGCAAACCGCGTGAATCCATCAATCGTCCGATAAATAGAAAATGTATACAATACTGAAAATGCCGCACTTGACACCCAAGAATGACTAAATCGCTTCATACAGCAATACGCTATCAAAGCCGTAAAAAATGTATACAGATAAAAGCCTATATATATCGCTATTACAGGATTTTTTATCAATAAACTAACACTAGAGAATAACGTCAATGTCAGCCATGGATAAAAAAGGTTTACGCCATAACCAATCAGATAAAAAGACCGCGTACTTATCCCTGGAAAGTTCATACTGCCATCTTGAAGCCAACCTGTGATTTCTTTTATCCTACTCAACTGATAATGCAAATCATCTCCATAAACCAAATAACCTCGACTTACGAAGGGCATTATAAAAAGACCTGCAATTACTAAAGCGAATAAACAGACAAGTACATATTCATTATAAATTAAATTCTTTTTTCGTTTCATTCCTACCACCTCGATTCACTGAAAAATAATTCTTTTACTTAATCAAACGACTCCGAAAAACTCTCTTGTTCAATAATAAATCTAGGACGATGCTTTACTTCCATAAAAATTTTCCCTATGTAAAGTCCAATTATACTGATCGAAATCAGTTGTAGACCACCCAAAATCCATAATGAAATCATCATTGATGTCCAACCTGATACCGTTTCACCTATTATTTTTCTGCTAAGAGAATAAATCGTAATAATCGTTGCCACCACAAGTGAAATCATCCCTAAAGATAAAATAAATTTGATTGGTGCAATTGAAAAAGAGGTCAACCCTTCAATTGAAAAGCTGATCATTTTCTTTAGTGGATATTTAGATTCCCCTGCTTCCCTTTTTTTTCGATCATAGTAAACTTTTGTCGAAGAAAATCCTAAAAGCGGAACGATCCCTCTAACAAAGATGCTCGTTTCCTTGAAATTTACTAACTGTTTACAAGCTCGCTGGCTCAGCAGACGAAAGTCAGCATGATTTTGTACTAATTCTACCCCTAACAAATTCATCAGCTTATAAAAAAGCAGCGCTGTATATTTCTTGAAGAATGTATCAGTTTCTCTCTTTTTACGTACGCCATAAACTACCTCATAGCCATTATTAAAGGCTAAAATAAACTCTTTGATTACTGCAGGATCATCTTGCAGATCTGCATCAATGGTCACAATACAACTGCTTTTATCAAGAGCCAAATCCAGCCCTGCAAGGATAGCCGCCTGATGCCCAAAATTTCGGCTAAGCTTTAACCCTGTCACACATTCCTCTTCTAATGAAAATTTTTGAATCATTGACCAAGTTTGATCCTGGCTTCCGTCATCCACATATAAAACTCTGGAATTATTTGCAATCTGTTGTGTTGCGATCAGTTCCTTGATCAATTTAAGTAAAATTTTGTTGGTTTCTACTAGTACTGCTTCCTCATTATAACAAGGAACTACAATCGTCAGAATCGTCCGTTTCATAAACCGTGCAACCCTCCATTCTTTTTTAGATGCAAGTTACAAAGAGGCATTTGCCCCTTCAGTATTCTTCAAAAAATTATTCCGTATAATCAACAATCGTCGCATAAATTTCTTTTAGCTCTTGTTTATTGTCGAACCCACCCAAAAGGGCTTGGGAAACTTTCTTTTTTTCTACAGCTTCTTTATCATTGCTATAAACAACCGCTTTTGAAGACGTTGGACGTTTATCCAATTCCTTATAATCCTCATTAAAGTTTTGAATCGAACGGGCTGTTAGTTTTTTGGGCAAATCGATGATTTCTGCACTTTTTGCCAATAATTCATCAAAATTATCTTTAGGATATGTGCTCTTGTCACCATACGTTGTCATTGCAAGACTTTGAGTAGCTAAACGTACTTCTTTTTTTTCTTTATCAAACGTATATTTTAAGTCGATCAATGCAAAAACTTTCAACTCAGGTCCTTCATTCAATGGGTAATAGCCACGTACTTTTAATTCATCTCCAGAAGCATACATTGTATATTCTGGGGCGCCTTCGACCATTCCTTGTATGGACACGTCATTTTTAAGCATCTCTTTTGTTTGCTCAATAAGACTTGGAACGCGTACTTTAAACTTATTTTCTAATGTAGTTAATGCTTCTTTTTCTGTGATTTTAGGATAATCAAATGTCCCAAATGGTTTTTCTCGTGCTTCATGCCATGTTAGTTTTTGATGCTCAACTTTAGTTGCTTGTTTCTTTGAGGAACAAGCGCTAATTATGGATAGACCTAGTAGGATAGTCAAAGTAAATAGAAAAGCTTTTTTTTTCATTATTTCCCTTCTCCTTGCACAGCTTCATTGGATACCACAATTGGGATGTCCTTGGCATTGTTAAAAACAGTTTTTTCAGGAATCAATAAAACATCGCTATCATCTTTTAATTCATATAACGTCACGCCTTCTAGAGATCCTTCTTGGGGAATTATTTCATTTTTTTGTTCGATCAATTTAGGGATATCTAAAATTGTATTATCTTGCGCTATTTTTCCCTGCGTCAATGTTTTTCCGTTTTGTGTTACCTTGATCGTGGTATCCCATTTATCTGCTTTGATCGATTGCTCTTTTGATTTATTTGTTATTGTATACCTTAGTGCCACAAGCTTTTGCTCCGCTTCTCCTACCACATTCATAACACCTGTCAATGATAACGTCAGCTCATCATTTTCAAAAACAATCTCTTCGTCTTCTGTATCAGCTTTAGGTCCATTATCTTTTACCTCTTTTACAGAGCGAGCTGACTCATCGATGATTTCAGCTCTTTTTTCATAATTACCATCTTTTGCTGAATAATAATTTAACTGAACCATTCCGTGTGCCGTTTCAATATAATATAGATGTAACCAAGTAGCACGCTTATCGAAAAGTGTATCCAAGGTATACTTATAGCCTTTATATTTTCCAACCTTAAACTCTTTCATAAAAATATCTGACTCATTTTTGTAATTATATTGTTTTTTTAATTCTTTTCGGATTTTTTTGCCAAAGTCAGTTAAATCGATTGATTCTTTTCTTTCAGACATTACAACCAAAGTTGAATTACTTTTCATATCTTTTGCACCAAAAATGGCTTCATTGCTATAGGCCACCTTATAATCTAAGGATTTTTCCCATGTGCTTGGTAATTGAAACGTATAATCGATTCCTTTGCCGTCAAATGATTCTTTTTTTTCTGATAGTTTAGCAGAACAACCGCTTAAAACGAGCAGTAGTATGAATCCTAGCCCAATAATTTTTTTTTTCATCTTAAACTCCTTTTCCCTTCCCACTCTTATAACCACTTCATCTTTTTTCGACCATCTTTAATGATCCACCTATTAAAAAAGATAAATAGAATAACACAGCCGATAAATAAACTAAAACCGATTTTAAATCCTTGCGGTAAAAAAACAAATTTAATGGTATGTGTTCCTTTAGGTACAGGCAGTGCCAAAAAGGCATCTTTAAAGGTTGGAATCCTTACTTTTTTTCCATCGATATAAGCACTCCAACCTTTATCATAGGGAATTGTTGTCAACACAACTTGCTCCTTATCAAGGTCAACATCCGCTTGTGCTACTCTTCCACTGGTCTCAAAAGAAACACCGTTTTTTTGAATCGCTTGAACAGATTTTTCAAAAACATCAACATTCATAAACATAGCTGTTGGTTTCACTAAATGAACCACACCTTCTCCAGTAAAGCTTACTTCAACTTGGATTTTTTCGGCTTTTTCATAGTAACCAAGATTATAATATTGACCATTTTCTTCAAGACCTGAACGTTGTTCGAGTCCATTGACTTTAGTGATTGCTTCAACTTCCATTCCTCTTCCATATAAACTTAAATAAGCTTGTGAACGCGCTGGAACATCTATTGAATAGGTCATTTTTCGTAATTTATTTGGCACTGTTTTGGAATAATAAAGAAAAGAACCCTTGTCTTCGATTTGAACATTTTCCTCTTTGATCATTTCTGCTTCAGAAAAATAAAACAACTGCTCTTTTTGATCCGCTAAATATTGTATCAACTCTGACTGATTTTTTACTGCATTTTTTTTATAAATTCCTTGATCGGTCAAAATTCCCAAAGGCAATGTTAAATGATTTTCATATAGCTTTTGTTTGCCCGATGTTTCTTTTAATGTAAAACCATATTTTTGTGGATCTTTTTCAGAAATGTTGTATTTGATTCCCAGTAAAGCATCCATCACTAAGGTATTATTCGCATATTGTATCGTTAAATTTGTACCATTAGAGCGAAAACCCAATTCATCTAGATACATAGACGAATGACGATTTCGGATAGATGAAAACATTGAAACTCCGCTATAGCCATATAAAAAACTTTCGTTTCTAGAACTACTATTTAAGTTAGCTAAACGATACAATGTATTATTTTCTTTCCGTGTCGCTTCAACCAACTGATTTACATCATGATAGTTTCGATCATACGCTACCCGTTCTGGATAGTGCCATTCTTCATTGATTCCTGAAACTAATCGCTGTGTATTGATCGTTATCTCACCAACGAAACTTATAGATAAAACCATTAGCCAAAGCATTTTATTTTTAGGCCATTTTACGTTGATAAACCAGATTGAAAGGTATATAAGTAAAAAGAAAACCGTTGCTGAAATCGATGTTTTATCTAAAAAATCATACCGTTTTCGATTCGCTAAAAAAATGATTGCCACGTATAGTAAAATCAAGCCCATCACAATATTGACTAAGTGATTGGTATCTTCTTTCGTAACTTTTTCCCAAGCAAATCCTGCTAACAATAAACCTAAAAACGAAAACAGAAAGCTAAATCGAAATAAAAACATATTTGGTGAATGAAATCCGTGCCAAAACAAATTCAGCGGCTCAATATACACACTTCCTACTAGTAACAGAAACAGACTTCCATACAACACTTTATTTTTCAAAGGAAATTTAGGACTAACAAAATAAAACAAACAAAAAACCAAACCGATCAACCCGAAATAAAGAAACGGGGCACTACCGTATTTACTTGTGTCATAAACACCCACCATCGTCTTAACAGGTATATCCCAAACATCTGTACCTTTTGTAAAAAACTGCTTCAATTCAGTTAAGCTTTCACCATTATTTTTTAAATCAAACAACGTTGGCAAAATCGTAACCATCGAAGCACCACCTGCCAACAATGAAGTAATCAAATAAGGAATCAAACTTTTCTTGTATGCTTTAGGTTCAGTCAAAAAGCGACAAAAAACATAAAGAAAAGAAAATACTCCAATCATAAATGCCATATAAAAGTTGGATAAAAATAATAAAAGATAACTGATAAATAAAACGGTTGGTTTGCCCTGATCCATCAAACGATGAATCCCTAAAATCACTAAAGGTAAATAAATCAACCCATCCAACCACATTTGCTGAGGAGAATACGCAATTGCAAAACCACTAAGCGCATAACTAACACTCAGTATGACCTTACTCCATTGAGGCAACTTAAAAAGTTGCTCACTCATCACCCAAAATGAGCTGCCGATTGCACCAAATTTCAACAAAATAATGAAGTAAAGTGCATCAGGCACTTGGCTATTATCAAAAAAATAAACCAACGGACTAAAAATACCATTTAAGTAATAGGCCATAAAAGACCAATAATTCAGGCCTAAAGAACCATACCAAGAGTAAAAGAAACTCTGTTTCCCATGTAGTGTATTGTTCAAGCTTGCAAAGAAATTAGACGTTTGTGACAATGCATCACTCGCTAAAATCGTTTTCTCACTTCCTGGATAAATACCTAGAAGGAAATAAACAAAACACATGATTCCCATAGGCAAAAGCATGCTTAAAAGTAATGCCCAGCCTTTCTGTTTTATCCAATCAGTTCTTTTCATATGGTCATTCCTCCTATAAATTCACGCTTTATTTTCTTACTTTACTTGACCGATTTTATCCAGTGGAAAATAGCGATAGGTTACCACTCCTTCAATTTGCTTTTCCTTGATCAATCCCATGGTTCGGCTATCTTTTGAAGCACTTCGATTATCTCCTAAGACAAAGTAGCTTCCGTCTGGAATCTTGTGGATATCTCGAAGTTCTTGAAACACTTCATCACTGACCATGACTTTTAATGTACTATCTGGTAAATCCTCCGCTGGAATTGGATTTGCCGTATTCAATGTCCACTTGCCTGCTTTTTGAGGTCTAAGGTAAATCGCCTGTTTATCTGCCCATAACTGATCCCCTGGAATGCCGATAACACGTTTCACATAACTGGAGGCATCTGGCATTTCCGGATCAAATGTAATCAAATCATAACGAGCTGGAATGCGCCCTTTTCTTACAATAATGCGGTCTTTATTTTCCAAAGTAGGGAACATCGATGATCCAGATACTTGATGCGTCTTATTCTGGAATAAAAAGAAAAAACAAAAGACCAAGATCAGTAAGAAAAAAATGTCACGTTGTTTTACGGTTCGTTTAGTTTTAATCTGTTGCTCTTTTAATAATTTCTCTCTTTTTTCTTTTGAGTAATTTCGTCGCTTTTTTTTCGTTAAAACTCTTTGTTTTGTTGGTTGGAAACGTGTATTATATGTAGACACTCAATGCCCTCCCACTATGTAGTCCATTCACGATTTTCGTTTAAAATTGAGTCATATGATGAAATGGCATTATTCTCGCCTTAACAACTCCCAAAATATCTTTTTTTTCGATCCAGCCAAATTCACGACTATCAGCTGCATAATGTCGATTATCTCCTAATACAAAATAGCTGTTTTCGGGCAATGTTCTTGCATTTGTTAAGCCAGTCAATGTAAAGTTTTCAGTCAATAAACGGTTTTCTTTGACCGCCTCACTGATTTCAGCTTTCAAGTAACGCTCTATCACAGGTTTTTTATCGATCAATAATTGGTCATTTTCATAAGCAACCTCTTCATTTGGGAGACCGATTACTCTTCTGACCATGACTTGTTTTGTATCTGGTTGTCTCAAATAAACCAAGTCGAATCGCTTAATTTGGCTGCGCTTGCTGACAAATAGACGATCACCATCATCCAAGGTCGTGGTCATTCCATAGCCATTCACTTTTGGTAGACTAAAAAATACCCATTGAAAGAGAACAAAAAACAACAGTAGCAGAAAAAAACTGACACCGATTTCCTGATAAAATTGGCGTCGTTGCTTTTTTCGTCTTTTCACCATTCTTTTTTTCTTTTTAGATAATACAGTCTTTGATGGCTTACGTCTTTTTTTCTTCGAAGTTGATTGGTCATCTCTGCTTGTAATAGCAGTACTTTTTTTTCTTCTCTTTTGCTGTTCTTGATTTGTTTGATTACTTTTTACTTTTCTTTTTTTATTCGATAATTCCTTTTTAGAAGTCGTAATCCTTTGTTTCATCGTGAGTCTCCTAATTTTTCTGTTTCAGCGCTGACTCGTTGACTTTGAAGTACTTGAAGACTGCTTTTTGTCGTTCATTTATTCTTTCGATATCTTTCAAATAGGCATCGATCGTCTCATGTTTTTCGATTTGTTCTTGGCTTAAAGTAGACAAGTTTAACCCGACATTTTTCATAGATACATAATAGCGTGTTAATAATTTTGCACCTTCCGTCGACAAACCACCTGAAACTGGACGATTTCCGTATGAGACTAATAGCGCACTTACTTCTTGAAATTGTGGATAGACCTTTTCAACACTACCGCCTGCTTTGATTGTTGCCATTTGCTCCTTTAAATCTTCTGTTAACAAATACCCCTGAACAACCACTTTTGCATCTTCTGACGTTAGATTGGTCAGTTGGTAATATCGTGCATAAAAGGCACTGCCTGTTGAAATGAACATTACAACTAGCAAAATAAAACTATTGCCGGCATAGCGCTTCTTTCGCCTTTCCAAAGTTTTTCTTGCTTGCAGCCATTTTTTTCTTTTGGCTTTGGTTTTAGGACGCTTATGCCATTGCTTCTTTGTTAATTCTTTTTTGATTGCTAAAAAATAGAAGAAACAAAAAAGCAATAGTAGAAAACAAAGTATTGCCAAAGAAAGCAAACCAATAAAAAACCAATCTAATAAAACCACTACGTTGATCTCCTCTCTTATTTACGCTTTTTCTTTCCTCTCTTTTTGACTTTCTTTTTCTTGTTAAGAGTTCGAACGGTAAAGAAAATAGCTAAGAAAGCAACAAAAACACCACCTGCAATCAACGCAATCAATTTCCAATCAATTCCTCTTTCTTGAATCAATGTAACATCTTGTGCATTGTATTTATCTGCCTCTTCATTCGTGATTTTAAAAGACTTATCCCAAGTCCATTTTTCTTCACCACTCGTAACAACAATGTGTGCCTTGTAATCACCAGCTTCCATTTGATCACCATTCATTTCTAATGGAAAATCGATCATCGAGTTTGGCGCCATCCGCATGTCAGCTCGTTTGATATCATATAAAACCGCTTCTGATCCTTTTTTTGTTACTTCCATCTCTACCGTCATATTATTGACAAAATCAGCACTAGTATTTGAAAAATCGGCAAAAATACTATTCCGATAATTAGCTAAACCTGCGTAAACGCTATTCAACTTTAGCTCTGGTTTTACCACAGTGTCAGATTCGCTCAATACCATGCCGATTACAAAGGCATATTCATTGATAACTCCTGTAGCTTTTTTATTTTCTTCCTCTTCTTTTTTAGATGGTTTAGATTTTAGATGGATACCTCCAACGATTTTCCCATCATAACTTGCTTGAGGCATCGTTATTTCGATCTTTAAAGGTTGGGTTTCTTTAGGAGCTAAGGTTATTTCTTTAGGTCCTTTCACTAGATCTTTAAAATCATATTTCAAAGAAGCATCATTTTTTATTGCACTTGGCCCAAATTCTAATACCCCATTAGAATTCGTTTTAGCGCCATTTAAGCCAACTTCGATTGTTTGTTCTTCATCTGCACGATTGGATATTAGTACTTCTACCGTTTGCTTTTGGCCGGGCTGCATAAGTAAATTAAAATATTCAAATTCTCCTTGTTGATTTTCTGGTTTCACTGCTTCATATGTAAACTGTAGATTTGCATATGCAGGAGTAGAAAATCCAAGAAGCACTACTATGTATAGGCACAAAAATAGGCCTAATTTGATTCTTTTCTTCATCTGATTGATTTGTCCTTTCTTGTTCCTTCACTAACTAGAGAATAGAAATAGAAGTAGTTCCCCTTAGGAACACCGTCCTTGCATTCTTTATTGCGATTCAGAGCAATTCAAGCTTCTTTCCAAAGGGGTTACTTCTACTGTTTATTCAACTCATTTTTCTTTATTAAAAAATCAGTGATTTACTTTATGGTTTTGGTGTTGCTTCAAGAGTCCATGTAATTTTAGCAACATATTTACCATTCATGATTTCTTCTGCTTGGTTAGCTGGAAGTTCTAATTTAACGGACTCTTCTGGTTTTTGAGTCGCATCTTCTGCGTCACCAAAGTAAACAGCATAACGTCCGCGACCTTTTGTTTCCTCTGTGTTTTTAAAGATTAATTCTGAACCTGTTTCATTAACAGTCGTTGCTTTGTTAAGACCTGTTGAAGAAGGTTTCAATGATTCATTGTCTTTATCAGCAACTAAATTGGCATTTCCGTAAGTAATTTGAGCCCCATTGATATTTCTGATTTTGCCTTTTGCTGTATCGTTAAATTGGAAGTTTTGAGAAATAACGGCTTTCAATTCATAACCATGGTCATCTACTTGACGATCATCTTTGAATTGAACCCAGTTTGCACGACCATCAACTTTGTCTGTTGCACCAACTGTATTGGCATTCGCTGTTGTTGGCTTAGCCCATGATGTTACAGAACCTGTTGTAGCAGATTGTGAGTTAAAGACTAATTTAGACATCCCTTGCACTAAGAAAGGTCCATCTAATAACGCTGTACTATCTGTGTCGATTGTTGATTGGCTCGTATAGTTTGGCGGTACCACACCAGAAGTATCATAGGTGCCGTAAGTTTTACTTGTGAATTCAATTTCTCCTTCTCCAACACCTGGTGCTGCTGGATCTGCGGCTTTTGTTACTCCTGGAGCTGTTGCTGCTACTGCGATTGCTGCTAGTAATGCTGTACCAGCTAATTTGTGTGTTAATTTCATTTGTATTTCCTCCTAGTTTTTGTGTGATATCTATGGTAACTCGGCTAATATCCAAGTTAACACCGTTGAGTAAGAACCTGCTTCTTTTTCTGTCTCTTTTGGAACAGAAAGTGTAATCGCTTGATTACTATAAACAGGCTTTTTAAAAATCGGATCTTCTATTTCTTTACCGGAAACATCTAAGCGCTTTTGAAGTGAATTTGGACGACCATTTTCATTCTCTTTTGATGCACCAAATATGATGCTCCATGTCCCAGAGCCTTTTTCTGGCTGTGCTTGCGCCAAATTATAGGTATCTCCAATGTTACTCATGTGAATAACTTCTTTTGAAACACTGGGTGAAAGGGATGGATTTTTTGTTGAATTGGTCCAGATTTGATCTAAAGAGATCACTGCGCCTTTTAAGTCGGCTCCTTGTTTTGTCGTATGTTTAAATTGCTGTTCCTGTCTAACTTGCAGCGTCCAGCCAGTCGAATCATCACGATAATCTGACACTTGAATAAAATTTCCTCTCGCCTCAGTTTGATCATGAAACAATTGGGCATTAACTGGGAATACAGCAGTTTTATCGGAAATCATCACTGTACTAAAGTTCAACTTTGGTACAAAATCGATTCGTAAATCGCCTTCTGTCTGCGGTGTTTCCCCTGGATCGACTTGTATTTCAGGATGTTCAGGATCACGAATCACAGAATCAGTTTCTTTAAAACGTTTAAGATCTATTTCAGCTCCACCAACACGAGAGTCTACTGCTTGTACTTGGTCAAATTGTCCAGACAAAAATAAAGCGACGCCCAAAAATAGAATTAGATATGTTCTTTTTTTCATTGACTTTGGCCGCCCTTCTCATCAGTCTTTTTTTTCCTTTTGAAAAGGTAAAAAGTGAGTACTAGTATGACTAGAGCCAGTCCGCTTACTGACAAACTTTTTATGATCAATTCTCCAGTTGAAGGAAATCTTCCATCAGGCTTTTTTATTGGTATTTCACTAGAGTCACTGGACGATTCACTCGTTGGCACTGTACTTTCTTTGGTAAAAACAATTTCCCCATTTGTCTGTACAGCTGCTTCTTCTCCATAAACTGGAGTAAAGAACACAGTAAAAATAGAGCCTACAAAAACAAGGAAAACCAGAGCAACATTAACTTTTACTTTTTTTATGATCAATTGATTGTCTCTCCTTTGCTTTTAAGGCGTTGCATTTACTGTAAATTCAATTTTTGCTTGATATTTTCCTAATGTTTTAACAGCATCTCCTGGCACATCTAGCTTAAATCCTTTGCCTTTTGGATTCCAAGTTTTACTCACATCATACTCCGTGCTTGTTGTATGCTCGTCTATCAATAACTCAAGATTTTCTGAAAGATTGAATTTTTTTTCTTCATCTGTGCCGTCGTTATAACGTAAAATACCTGAAAGTACTTTTTTGGTGCCACTTGTCTCAGTCAAAGTAAAATCTTGCGTAAGCTTTGCAGAAAGTGTCCATTTCTGTTTAATTGCTCGCGTATCTTTGATGATCAAGGCTTTATCAAGCTTTGCTTCATTCACACGAATCGCTTTATAACTCGCCTCTTCAATTCCAAAATCTAATAAACTTGGGCTAGATGCAAGGAATAATGCTCCTTCAAATTCATAAATGACCGTATTACCGCTAACTGAAAGAGTAAATTCTTCCGTTGGCGTATTTGTTTGTGTATAGCCAGCTTCTGTGATAGCTGCAAGTCTATCTGTCACTTGCTTGATCTGCTTTAAGTTGATTGGAGCACCGATCATTTGAGTCGAATCAACATAATCTGGGTATTTATCAGTCATATAACTGCCATTAATTTTGTATTTAACACGTAATTCAGCTGCTGTCGGAACAATGGTTACTTTCACTTCGATATCTTTTGTAACATTTTTAGCAGTGGTTAACGTTAACCATAATGTTGTTTCGCCAAGAACGGATGTATCAGGTAATGCTTTTCCCTTAGTGTAGGTGACAACAACTGGCTGATCTATTAGATTTTCAGTGTCCACACGAATATTCTCTAAAAATGAATCTCCTGGATCAGGATAGTCAGTTGTCAAATTTGCCCCGACTGGTATTTTGATATTTTCTTTGGAATCCGCATTGGGCACACCTTCATAAAGAACTTTTGATTTTGTTTGGCCATCAATAATTTTTGATTCTAGCGTATCGCTTAAAGTACCTCCACTTGAAGTTGTATACGTATAGGATGCACTTGTTTTCGGACCTGCAAGTTCAAAAGTCATATAACCATTGTCAGCTCCACTCGCCTGATATCCATAAGCCGTATCATTTTTATTAAAATTAAAGGAAGTGTTTGTTTTTGCTTTTATCTTAATATCAAAGACTTTCCCATTAAAGTTCTCTGCATTGGCAGCAGTGGATAAATCCGCTTTTAAGATTAATTTACTTGCGTTGCTTGGATCTTTTTCTATTTTGAATAAGCTAGTCCAATCGCTATCTGTACCATATTCAAAAACCTTAATAGCAGATACATCAATATCGTAAAAGCTTGGTACTTCCGTTTCGATTTTGAATGAGTCATCTCTATTTTCAATTTTATTATCAGGAATTGTTTGTAGGATTGAATACGTTAAATCTAGATAGCTCGCGTCGGTATGCGTTGCCTCATTTTTTACTCCATAGACTATTGGAGTAGCTGGTGCTATTCTAGCAAGAGACTGCGTTCCATACATTACCACCATCTGACTTGGTCTTACGCTCGTTGTTGCCGCTCTACGTTCTAGACTTGTATAAAAAGTTTTCCCTGAAAATAGCTGGGTCAAAAGACTTCTTTCACTATTGACGGTTGTATTCGTACCGTAAAGTTCAAGTTTTCCTGCTGTTGGTGTGTCTTTCAAATAACCGATCCACGTATCTTTCAGCACATATAGATTACTAAAATCCCCGTCAAAATCCGTTGTGACTGCTTTCAGACCATTAATATTATTAAAGTTCCAAGTGCCGTGAAAATCGACTTTAGCACCTGTTTCATGATCAAAAAATTCATAGTGGTAGTCTACCTTGTCACCAATGGCGTACGCATCATTAAATCCTGAGCTGCTTCTTGTCGCACTCCCAAACATCAAAAACATTTCGTTCCAGACCTTTATATTGGTTGATGGAAACTCATCCGTTTTATCTTTATCGTTATAATTTACCGCCATAAAGTTTACATATGGGTATTTTCCAGTCGTCTCATCTGGGGAAATATCCATTTTATCGATCACTAGCTTTAAATCAATACTTCGCCCATTGTAAAGTCCAGCATTTTTTACCAAAACACTTTTTTCAGAGGCAATATTATCAGGACTAAATCTAAATACTTTGGATGCTTTTGGATCATTTATTCCTGAACCTGTTTTTACGAGTACATCATTAACCGGATCTTTTAATCCTTTTACTTCATAACTAACGTCTTTAGTCAGTTTGAACATTGTACCAAAATCTCCTGGAATTTCAGTCTCAGTTCCTACTCCATTTGCGATATTAATACCTGGAGCTAATAAGATATCGTTGTAATTTTCTGGGGCAGCCAATATAGCCTTATCTTTACTTGAATTTATATAGTAGATTCCAAGTAACATGAACCCTATGGCTATGGAAGCTCTCCACTTATTTTTTTTCACTTTTCCACCTCCTTAGCAAACAAACTAAGTTAAACTAACGATAAATTACAGTTGACGTATGCTTATTCTATAAGACAGTTGGGAAGATTCTCTGTTGACTCGCCAGAGAAATTCTTTTTCCAGTGAAGTCATTCAAAAAATTTCCCCAACGTCCTCAATTCGTATTTCATTATTTATACAAAACTTTACCTTAAACTATACTTGTTGATAGCTTCGTATTTTGAACAGAAAAATTATGCACCGCCGCCAACTAAAGAAATTTTTCCATAATTCTCTAAAGCAAAGTTAGGTGATAAATCGCCTGTAATAGATAATGTTTTACTGTTGCAAATTTTACCAAAGTTCAGTGAAAAATCTCCGGCGTCTAAATAAACTGGTGTGTATTCATATTCGCCGCCAGTTTGAGCCCATGTCGCTACTTCACTTACATCTGTTGCATTGATTGTCGTATTTGTTGAATAGAACAGTTTTGAATTTGCTTTTTTATTTGTTACTTCAAAGTTTTCAGGCGCATTTAAGTTGATTACCGCACCTTTATATTCACTTTCAATAACAGCTTTTGAACTGTTACCAGTAACCACTAATTCAGCACCTTCAGAAACATTTACTTCTGATCCGTAGTATTGTAATTTCATCGTTGCATAGTTTCCGCCACCACGGCCATTCAAGTGAACTTTACTTCCAGCAGCTAGATTGAACGTTGGTACTTTGTTCACGTAATCTGCACGAGGAATAAATTGGAAAGCAACCCCAGCTGCATCAACATCAAGTGACGCATCTGTCCCAACATCTACTTTTTGAACTTTGTCATAAAAAACTGGATAGTAATGGTTAACATTACTTTGTGGTCCGATTTTTACATTTACTTTTGCTTTATCACCGATAATTGCTTCACCAGTTGCTTTGCCTTTAATCAAAGCACCGTTGAAGTAGAATGCTGAAAATTGACCATGGTCTTTATTTGCAGCAATACCGTTATAGGTAGAACCAGCTTTGAATTCTAAATCGTGAACCCAAGCATTTTCTGCGCGAGTAGTAATATTATTTGTTCCGTCAAATGTTAGTTTTCCTTCACTAAGATGAACAAAACGAGCACCTGTATACGTAACATCTTTGGCTAAAACATCCCAACCATAACTTGAAGGACCATTACCAGATCCTCCTGTAAAGAAACGTCCATCGCTATCAGCACCAACGATATTCGCGTTAGTGATTGTTACTAGATTTTTACCCTTTGTGTTTTGTTTCCCGTAGATAGAGTTGTGAGCTGAATTAATCACGACACCTTTATCCGCATTTCCGTTGATCGTTAAATCACGATTAGGAATATTTGTGATGTTTTTAGTGAATTGAATGCTTTGATTCACATTGATCACAGTGATCGCAGGATTTTTTAAAGCTGCTTCAAATTCGGCAATCGTTGATACTTCAGCTGTTTCCTCCGCTGCATAAGCCACAATTGGGCTTCCTGAAATTGTTGTTGGTACTGTTAATACTACTGCTCCTAGTGCAAGAGTCGCTGCCAATGTCAGTAACCCATTTTTCAATACATGTGTTTTTTTCAAATCTTTTTCCTCCTAAAATTTTATATCGTTTACGAAACGTTCTACTCTGTCCCTCCTTTCCAGACAAACGAGCAACAATTGACTTAGCCCGTTAATTCTAGCCTGTTTCGCAAATGACCTTCTTAACTAAAATCAAATATCTACGCATGTCTTTTCCTCCTAAATCATTACTATCTTTTGACGCTAAATATTCAGCATATACCCTTTGGAACGGATTGTTTTGATGTATTTTGGTTTTTCAATGTCTGACTCCAGTTTTCTTCGTAAATGAAAGACTAAATTAGATACGCGATACTTTCTATTTCCATAACTGTCATTCCAGACATTTTTATAAATGTCTTCGTACGTCATTGTTTTTCGGGCATGTTTATGTAAATACTCAATAGTTAAAAATTCTAATTTCGTTAAGTTGACTTCCTCTCCATCATCTAAGCTGACACTTAAATTCTGCGGTATCAGTTTAAACTCGACAGGTTCACTGATCATTGGATTTTTTGGTGTTTCCTGCCGCTTATGCCGCTGCACTAGATTTCTCATCATTAAAATAGGTTCATCTAATCCATGTTCTTTATTGAAAATGCCATCTACTCCAAGCTGCAAATAGACAATTCGATTCGTTCGATTTGTATAATCAGATGATGTTAAAATCCAAAGTGGTACTGTCGTTTGCTTACGTAAGTTCATGATCAATTCACAAACCAAATTAAAATCACTTAGACTATTTTCTTCAATGATCAACGTTTCTATATGTTGTAATAGGTTATTATCTTGTTCAAGGAGCTGAACGACTTTTTCTTTTTTGATCATTTGAACCTGACAGCGAAGCAATTCAAATAGGTCTGTATGTTGCTCACTTATTTCATTATTTGATGCAATGTACCCAATCACATACATTGTTGATGCCCTCCCTTACCATCATTTTTCTATGTTTTTTGTTGATTTAATCTTTGAACCTTAACTTTCTGCAAACATTGAAGACTTTAGAGTTTAGAAATTCTAAATTTACGATTATAATAGGTAATGCGTCTATTCATTAAGGGCTTAATAAATGGACAAAACGGCGATGTATCTAAAAATGACTAAACTTTTTTCTTGAATGTAGCAGTTATAAGAAAAAGACAATTTTATGGTGATTTAGCTAGACTTTAGAATGACATTGACCATTTTTTGACGGCTTAAAAAACATATAATCGTGCAACGTCAATTTGTAAAAAAATTCCAGAACAAACGAGTTATTCGTTTGTTCTGGAACTTTTTGTATTTATGAAGTAACAGAATCCATGCTAAGTTTGTTATCAATCACCGAAACAGCTGCTTTTCTATTTTCCCAAAGAGAATCTGTATACGTATCTAAGGTCAATTTTATAGAAGCATGCCCCAATAATTTACTTAATGTCGCAATATCAATGCCCTGTTCTACACATCTTGTCGCGAATGTATGACGTAAAACGTGGAAATGAACAGATCTGATTCCCGCTTCTTCAATGCTTTTGCTGAATCGATAACTAATGACTCTTGGTTCAGCATAACTTCCTTTACAAGAAATCACATATTCAGAAGATTTACTTTTTTGCTTATTTAATAGGTAGCTTTTTAAATTTTTGGCCAAAGGAATAGAACGCTTAGAGCTTTTCGTTTTTGGTTCAGCTAGTATAATTTCTGTTTTATTCCGGCTTGTTGTACTAGGAATTCTATAAAGTGTCCTTCTTACATAAATGATATTCTTTTCAAAATCGATATCACTCCATTTTAAGCCACTGATTTCGCCTATTCTCAAACCTGTATATAAAGCTAAAATAACCGCTGAACAGTTTTTTTCCCTTAACGCAACTTGTTCGATTTTATCCTGTTCTCTCATACTTAGTGCTGATATTTCAGAACTTGTGGTCGCTGCCAAGAATAGATTTTTGCATGGATTAGACAGAATGTAATTTTCAATACAAGCCTTGTTCATTGCACTTTTTAATACAGTTATGATTGAACGAATAGTCGAAGGGGATAAATTTATATGAGTGAGGTAATTGGCAAATTCTTCGATATCTCGACTTTTCAATTGGGTTAATTGCTTTTTTCCTAGAAAGGGAATAATGTATTTGTCTATGCGCAAACGATAACTTGAATAAGTGGACATTTTGATTTTTTTACGCATCAATACATTCAGCCAATGATTTAACCATTCCTGAACCGTTCCTTTATATAAATTAATATTTTTATGAGTAAATGAATACTGAACTTTCAATTCAGCTAATTTTTCCTTTACGTATCTGTATCGTTTCCCATAAATATAGCCATAAATAATTTTGCCATGCTCATTTCTCGCTTTCATATATCGACCTTCCCACCGACCATCCTTTCTTTTATAAATGTTCTCACCTTTTCTACTCAAAACACGACACCCTTTCCCAAAAAAATTGACGGCTTATTTGACGGCTAAAAAATATAAAGCTATTTTCCAATATGCACTCACTGCTCTTTACTGAAGCAAATAGGATATATAGAATAAATATCAGAATAAAATCCATCTATTTTCCATATTTCGTCAAAAACAACAACTAACTTTTCTCATTTTTTTATCAATTTTATTAAAAAAATGATAAAAAACAGATATTTTACTTATAGACTGCTTCCTATTTTTGATATACAATGAATTAGTAGCTAGAAATCAAAGCTATTAGACAATTTTCAGTATTATTATTTTCTTATAACTGCTACATACAAGAAAGATCTTCATTACTTTAGCGCAGTTTTATTATAACAATATATCTTATTTTTTTCACCATTTAATTAAAATATATCTAATTTCAATATCATTTTTATATAATATCCAAAAACTGTTGATGATGAGTTTACTATAACTTTTATTGACAGTTTTTTATTTATTTGTTTCGAGGAAATTCTTCAATAATCAACTAATTTATAGAACTATCTGTGGTAAAATAAGACAACAAAATAACTTTTAGAAAAGGAGACACACGATTGGAAACTCCTCACTTTCTTTCTGGCAGCCAATTGAAATGGATTGCCATTTTTGCCATGTTACTTGATCACACGGCGAAAATCATTTCTTTTCAGCCTTCTCTAGCGATGTCACTTCCTTTTACTTCTGAACCTGATCCTTTGGCTGAATCACTTCAGGCTATTTTTCCAGTATTTATTCTAATTGGCAGACTTGCTTTTCCGATTTTTTGTTTTTTACTAGTGGAAGGGTTTCTCCATACTTCAAATACGAAACGGTACCTAGTACGTTTAGCACTATTCGCTTTAATTTCTGAGGTTCCTTATGATTTAGCTTTTTCGCACCAACTTATTGATTTAAGAAGCCAAAATGTCTTTTTTACGTTGTTGATTGGGTTGATTGTGATTATTGGGTTAAAAAAATTAGCTACACGATCTATGGCAACGACCATCCTTTCTTTGGGGCTGATCGGAACTGGTATTTTCTTGGCGGAATGGCTCCATACGGATTACGGTGGTTGGATTGGGGTTTTATTGATTGTCGTTTTGTATCTATTTAGAGATTTTCGTTTATTAAAATGTCTTTTAGGAGCAATAATTCTTTTACAAAATAGCTTGTTTGGTCCAATCGCTTTCTTTCTAATCTATTTTTATAATGGCAAGCGTGGCAAACAGTGGAAGTACTTTTTTTACTGGTTTTATCCGGTTCATTTGTTCGTATTAACAAGCATTCAGCAGTTTTTGATTATGCCTTACTTCAATTAATGAATACATCTTTGTTAATAAAAAAAGTAACCTAACATCGTTATATGTTAGGTTACTTTTTTCTGTCTATCCAACAGTTTCGCAATTGATCTGATAGCAATATTATCATATTTTTGGCGATTCTATTTGGGCACAATTACTTAGATTTTTTATAAACTACTACTTCTATTTCAATATCTGCACCCAATGGTAACTCCTGAACACCGACACATGTTCTAGCTGGAAAAGGTTCTTTGAATATTTTTCTATAAACTTCATTCATATCCTCGAAATACTTCATTTTCGTTAGATAGACATTAACTTTCACCACATCATCTAGGCCTACAGATGATGCTTTCATCACTTCTTGTAAATTAATAAAGCATTGTTTTGTTTGCTCCTTAATACTGCCGGTTTCTTCAACATAAGTTGTGCTGTTTTTAGCAACTTGCCCTGAGAAAAAAATATAGTTTCCAGCATCAATAGCATGTGAATATGGTCCTGAAACCGATACATTTTTTCCTGTATAGCTTTTTCTGTTCATAAGTATTCTCCTTATCAATCGTTTTGTGACTATCCTTCAAACCATTGTTATAGAAACAAGATTAAGTTGCAGTTTTTTTAAATGTTTGATTCACAAAAACCACCATCTTTTCTTGTCCTTTAGGATTTGACTTTCTTTCGGTAACATCATCTGACTATATCGAATTCAGTCTAAATAAGAATATAAATAACCTACAAAAAATCGTCAAAACCCTCCTAAGTAAAAATTTTTTAAACAAGTTCTATTAATTTGGCTCAGTTGCCCCCCCTTGAACACTACACTTTTATGTATATAAAAAAGAACCTTGGATTATCAAGGTTCTTAATTTAGTACCTACATCATGCCGCCCATTCCCATTGAAGGGTCCATTGGAGGCATTGCAGCGCCTGCTGGTTCTGGTTTATCTGCAACGACTGCTTCTGTTGTTAATAACAATGCCGCAACCGATGCTGCATTTTGTAATGCTGAACGAGTAACTTTTGTTGGGTCAACGATTCCTGCTTCCACCATGTTTACCCATTCGCCATTAGCCGCATTAAAGCCGATACCTAAATCAATATTTTTTAATTTATCTACGATTACTGAGCCTTCGTATCCAGCGTTTTCAGCAATTTGACGGATTGGTTCTTCTAAAGCACGAACAACGATTTTCACACCAGTTGCAACATCGCCTTCTGCTTCTAAAGCAGTGACTTTGCCGATAACATTCACTAGTGCAGTACCGCCACCAGAAACCATTCCTTCTTCAACAGCTGCACGAGTTGCGTTTAATGCATCTTCAATACGTAGTTTTAATTCTTTTAATTCTGTTTCAGTTGCAGCTCCAACTTTGACAACGGCAACTCCGCCAGCTAATTTTGCTAAACGTTCCTGTAGTTTTTCACGGTCAAAATCAGATGTTGTTTCTGCAATTTGGTTTTTGATCAATTGAACACGAGCATCGATCGCAGCTTTTTCTCCTGCGCCTTCAACGATGGTTGTATTGTCTTTATCTACAACAACTTTGCTTGCATTCCCAAGGTTTTCGATTGTCGTATCTTTTAATTCAAGTCCTAAATCGTCAGTGATCACAGTACCGCCAGTTAAAATAGCGATATCTTCAAGCATTGCTTTACGACGATCACCAAAGCCTGGTGCTTTAACTGCTACTACGTTAAATGTTCCACGAATTTTGTTCAATACTAATGTTGGTAAGGCTTCTCCATCAACATCATCCGCAATGATCAATAGTGGACGGCTTTGTTGTAAAATTTGTTCTAATAAAGGCAAGATATCTTGGATGTTCGAGATTTTTTTATCCGTGATCAAGATATATGGATTTTCTAACGCCGCTTCCATCTTATCATTATCTGTCACCATGTATTGTGATAAATAACCGCGGTCAAATTGCATTCCTTCAACTACATCAAGTTCTGTTTCGATACCTTTTGATTCTTCGATTGTGATGACACCATCATTGCCGACTTTTTCCATTGCATCAGCAATCAATTGTCCAACACGGTCAGAACCAGAAGAAACAGCTGCAACTTGAGCAATTGCTTCTTTAGAATCAACAACAGTTGAAATATTGTGTAATTCTTCAACAGCAGCTTTTGTAGCTAATTCGATCCCACGGCGAATTCCTAATGGATTAGCACCAGCGGTAACGTTTTTCAATCCTTCACGAACGATTGCTTGTGTCAAGACTGTCGCAGTTGTTGTACCATCACCTGCGATATCATTTGTTTTTGAAGCAACTTCAGAAACTAATTTCGCGCCCATATTTTCAAAGTGATCTTCTAATTCGATCTCTTTAGCAATCGTTACACCATCATTTGTGATCAATGGTGAACCAAAAGATTTTTCTAAAACAACGTTACGACCTTTAGGACCTAATGTTACTTTTACTGTATCCGCTAAAATATCTACTCCACGAAGCATTGCTGCACGTGCATCTTCTGCAAATTTAATTTCTTTTGCCATAATTCCTTCACCTCAAAATTTTATTTTTTCTATTTAAAATGCTTGATTACGTTAAACAATAATTATTCGACGATTGCAATGATGTCTTTGCCTGAAACGATCAGATAGTCGTTTCCTTCATATTTCACTTCTGTTCCTGAATATTTTTCAAACATTACTGTGTCGCCTTCTTTAACATCGGCAGGAACTTTTGTACCGTTTTCTAATACACGGCCTTCACCTACTGCGATAACTTTTCCTGTTTGAGGCTTTTCCTGAGCAGCAGATGCTAAGACGATGCCTCCTACTGTTTTTTCTTCTTCTTTCGCGACTTCAATAACGACGCGATCGCTTAATGGTTTTAACACAATAAATCCCTCCATAAAAAATATTTTCCTTTATTAGCACTCTTCATAACCGAGTGCTAACTCACACTATTTATAATACTCATTTCCCTTTCGTTTTGCAAGTCTTTTGACTAATTTTATAAAATAATTCTTTCATCATTTTTGAGTAACTCCCTGTTTTTGACAAGTTAAAAAAATCAGTATATTTCGTCCCATTGAACTTAAATAGCTCAATTTCTTCGCTATTCTTCATTTCGTGGTAAAATAAAAACAGAAAGAGAGGCGATTGAAATGAAACAACGGATCACTGGAGCTTTAACGATAACTGGACTTTATTTAATTATTGCGAATGTTGGTAATTTCTTCTTTGGGGTAAACCGACGTTTTGACTGGACAACTACTTTATGGGAAGCCGCCTTTTTCTTCGTATTTATCTTTCTACTACTAGGGTATCGAAATAATCATAAGAAATAATCATCTGCTAAAACAGTGGTTAGCTATGGTATACTTTTTGTATTCTGTAATTTTCGAAAGGAGTTTTGTTTTTATATGCCAAGAAATATGTCTATAAAGAACTTAAGTATTGCAACGATTTTACTGTATGGACTTGTGTTTTTTTCTCCATTTATTTTCAGACCATTTTCACCAGATATCATAATCGGAGGTACAACCTTCACTTATATTTTTGGTGCGAGCTTGATGATCTGGCTTTATTTCAAAAATAGAAGTTCTGCTACGACAATCGTTGAACAAGAAGCCAAACTAACTTCTCCAGTCTTCACTGCATTACTAGGTTTCAGCGGTATTTTAATCGCTATGATCATTCAAGCAGTTGTCTTTAGTATCGAAACAGCAATCACTGGGGCTAAACCTAGTTCAGAAAACACTCAAAATATTATTGCAATTATTCTGACTAATCCTCTGTTCATTTTAGCTACAACTATTGGTGGCCCTATTATGGAGGAATTTGTTTTCCGCCGTTCTTTGATTGGTTTGACAGAAAAATATACTGGCTTTTGGATTGCAGCAATCATTAGCTCTTCCTTATTCTCTGTTATCCATCAAGATGGCCATTTCTTTGTTTATTTTTTCATGGGCTTCTTTTTTGCTATTCTTTACAAAATGACTGGAAAAATCTGGACTTCAATCATTGCCCATTGCGGAATGAATACGCTGGTTGTGATCGCTCAGCTTGTTTTACATTACGGAAATATAGAACTACCTAAATAAACGATAGTACGAACAGTAAAAAAACCTGAGATCGCCCTTTTAATAAAAGGGGAAATCTCAGGTTTTTCAAATTATTCTTTTTCTTCTTCAACATCCGTGTCGATTAATTCACTATCATGGTGTAAGAAGTAAATCAACGTTTGTAATTCATTCGTCAAATCTACATTTTGAATCAACACATCAGGTGGTGCAACTAAACGAGCAGCGGTAAAGTTCAAAATCCCTTTCACTCCTGCATCCGCTAGCTGACTCACAACTTCTTGCGCTTTTCTAGCTGGCAAAGTCAAAATCGCTACTTCGATTTGCTGTACCCGAATTTGTTCCATCATATCACTCATTGGATAAACTGGAATCCCGTCGACAATTCTACCAACAATGTCGTCGTTAACATCAAATGCGCAACTCACTCGAATACTGTTGCTTTGATGGAATTTATATTTCAATAAGGCACTTCCTAAGTTACCCACACCAATCAAAGCTACATTCGTAAGCTCATCATCATTCAATGTTTTTGCAAAGAAGTTCATTAGATTCTCTACATCATATCCGTAACCACGTTTACCTAATTCGCCAAAATAAGAAAAATCTCGTCGAATCGTCGCGCTATCTACTTGCACTGCATCACTGAGCTCAGTAGATGACACTTTATTTTTTCCTGCATCATGCAAGATTCTCAAATAACGATAATATAGGGGAAGGCGTCGTGCCGTTGCTTTTGGAATAATTTGGTCTTTCACAATCGTACCTCCAATACTCTAAATATAGACAAATATCCACCTCTCATAATATCAGTTGTTCTAGATAAAAAGCAATCTAACAGCTCAGGAAAAGAAATATTTTTCAAACTTTCTTGAATTGTCCTAGAAAAATTTGTGCTCTTACTGTAGGATAGGTGCTTTTTCCAACCAATTTATGCTACACTAAAGGCATTGAAATAGAAATGAGGATGCCCCATGATTTTACTCCAAGCAAACCAAATCGCCCGTTATTTTGGCGCTGATACTTTGTTTGAAAACATACAAATGGAGATCAGCACAAATAGCCGGATCGCATTAGTCGGCCGCAACGGCGCTGGTAAATCTACTCTTTTAAAAATAATCGCTGGTATTGATGCACCTGATGCTGGTACGATTGCTAAAAATAAAACTGCAAGTCTAGGGTACTTAGCTCAAGATACTGGACTTGATTCTGATAAAACAGTTTGGGATGAAATGCTTGAAGCCTTTGTTGACGTGATCACAATGGAAAAACGAATGCGTGAACTAGAATTGATCATTAGTGAACTGTTGCCAGATGCGACAAATTATGAATCGGTCATGAAAGAATATGATCGATTGCAACACGAATTTTCAGAAAAAAATGGCTACGGTTATGAAAATGAAATCCGTTCTGTCTTGCACGGATTTGGATTTCAAGAAGAATTTTATTCTAAACATATCAGCACATTATCTGGTGGTCAAAAAACCCGTTTAGCTTTAGCTCGCATGTTGCTGCAAAAACCGGATATTTTAATTCTCGATGAGCCAACGAACCATTTAGATATTGACACTCTTTCATGGCTGGAAAATTACTTACCTAGCTATTCTGGTGCCCTTTTAATTGTCTCACATGACCGCTACTTTTTAGATAAAGTTGTTACTGAAGTCTATGAAATCAGTCGTCATAAAATGCGTTATTACAAAGGAAACTACTCTAAATACCTAGAATTAAAAGCAGAACAATTAACCAGTGAGTGGAAAGCGTATGAAAAACAACAGACTGAGATCAACAAGCTGGAAGATTTTGTTGCCCGAAATTTAGTTAGAGCATCAACCACAAAGCGTGCTCAAAGTCGTAGAAAAACACTGGAAAAAATGGAACGTTTAGATCGTCCTCAAGGGGATGAAAAATCTGCGAATTTCCTATTTGCTATCGAAAAAACTTCTGGAAATGTTGTTTTACAAGTAGAAGATGCTGCTATCGGATACGATGCTCGTATTTTATCTGAACCTGTATCTTTAGATGTTCGTAGACAAGAAGCCATTGCCCTTGTTGGACCGAATGGAATCGGTAAATCAACCCTACTAAAATCGATTATCGGAAGTATTCCTTTCATTAAAGGGAGCGCAACACTAGGTACGAATGTTCAAATCGGCTACTATGACCAAGAACAAGCGAACCTTCATGGAACGAAGACTGTTTTAGCTGAGCTTTGGGATGAACACCCCACGACTCCTGAAAAAGACATTCGCAATGTTTTAGGTAGCTTCTTATTTAGTGGAAACGATGTGGAAAAAACGATCCCTCTCTTAAGTGGTGGTGAAAAAGCCCGTGTTGCTTTGGCAAAATTATCGATGGACAAAGAAAACTTCTTAATTTTAGATGAGCCGACCAACCATTTAGATATCGACAATAAAGAAGTCTTAGAAAATGCTTTGATTGATTATGAAGGAACGCTATTATTTGTTTCACATGACCGTTATTTCATCAATCGAATTGCAACGAAAGTCATTGAACTTTCCGAAACTGGCAGTAAATTGTATTTAGGCGATTACGATTACTACTTGGAAAAGAAAAAAGAAGAAGAAGAACTCGCTGCACTACTGGCTGAGCAATCCACTATTAAACAAGCCGAAACTGTAAAACCTAAAAATGACTTTTATCAAAATAAAGAACAACAAAAAATACTCCGTAATCTAAATCGAAAAATTACACAAATCGAAGAAAACTTAGCAACTTTAGACACAACGATCGCCCAATTAGAACAATCAATGACCGATCCAGCACTTGTTGATGATCACGTAAAATTGATGTCATTAAATGAAGAGCTAGAATCGCAAAGAACACAACAAGAACAATTACTATCTGACTGGGAAAATCTTAGTTTAGAACTTGAAGAATTAGAAGATAAATAACTGATGAAAGGCGGTCAAACATGACTTCAAAACGTATGAATGTGACGAAACCAAAGTATCAGCAGATTGCTGTAGATGTCGCCGCTAAAATTGCTGATCAAACATTCCCAGTTGGAGATAAGATCCATGCTCGTTCTACTCTGGCTAATAAATATAGTGTTTCTCCTGAAACAGCCCGCAAAGCAATCAGTGTGCTAGTTGATCTTGAAATCGTGCAGGCGAAACACGGCAGCGGATTTTATGTTCATTCAATGGAAAAAGCCAAACTCTTCGTTGAACAATACCAAGATGTTCAATCGATCCACGACCTAAAAGACGATCTGATCGATAGTGTAAAAAAACAAAAAGAAGAGTTGAGCCATTTCTCAGAAATTTTAGATAAGCTTGTTGATCAGACCAAACGTTTTGACTCATTCAATCCGTTAAATCCAGTCACTTTTACATTAACAAACGATGCCGCTCATCTTGAAATGACGATCAGTGAGTTAAATTTATGGCAAAGCACTTCTGCTACTTTGATTGCAATCAAACACGGCGATGAATTGCTTGTCTCTCCTGGTCCCTATGCAAAATTAACTGCTGGCGATACGATTTATTTTGTTGGTCATGAATCCACATTGCAACGGGTCCAAAATTTTTTCTATCCGAATTCATAATACAAGAAGAACAATCGAACGAATATGTTTGACTGTTCTTCTTTTCTATTCTCTCATTTCTATGCCCCTAATTTGACAAAGTGACTACACGATGTTAACCTAGAATGGTCACTTTTTTACAGAAAAGAAAATGATTTTCTTTACATGTGAATAAGTTTTAGCACTGTAGCTGATAAAAAGAGCGTTTGTAGCTATTTAGTTTTGTAGGATAACTTCGACTGAACGAGCCTATTATGCTTTTGCTTTGAAACACAATGAATAAAGTGAATTGATGTTGAAAAGTACAAGGTGTAGCAAAGCGGAACGTTGTTAGCGTATGTTATCTAGCTTCACGAGCTAGTCTCTCGGGAAAAAGATAAAATAAGGTTGTGGCGAAAGAACGCCACCTTCTGATTTTCCTATTTTCCTGTCGAGACTGAACGAGCTCGTTATGCTTTTAGTGTTATCTAGCTTCACGAGCTAGTCTCTCGGGAAAAAGATAAAATAAGGTTGTGGCGAAAGAACGCCACCTTCTGATTTTCCTATTTTCCTGTCGAGACTGAACGAGCTCGTTATGCTTTTAGTGTTATCTAGCTTCACGAGCTAGTCTCTCGGGAAAAAGATAAAATAAGGTTGTGGCGAAAAAACGTCACCCTCTGATTTTCCTATTTTCCTGTCGAGACTGAACGAGCTCGTTATGCTTTTAGTGTTATCTAGCTTCACGAGCTAGTCTCTCGGGAAAAAGATAAAGTCCGATTGTGGCGAAAAGCGCCACCCTCTGATTTTCCTATTTTCCTGTCGAGACTGAACGAGCTCGTTCAGCTTTTAAAATAAGGAGGAATTTTGTTTTGCCCAAAGTAAAAGTTTCGCATTTAACAAAAATATTCGGTAAAAAATCAAAGCAAGCACTGGATATGATCAAGGAAAACAAAGATAAAACTGAGATCTTGAAAAAAACCGGTGCTACAGTCGGTGTTTACGATGTCAATTTCGAAGTAGAAGAAGGAGAAATCTTCGTGATCATGGGACTTTCTGGTAGTGGTAAATCAACGTTGATTCGTCTATTGAATCGTTTGATCGAACCAACTTCTGGAAATATTTTTATTGATAATCAAGACATTTCAAAATTGGATAAAGAAGGTCTTAGAGAAGTTCGTCGGAATAAGATGAGCATGGTCTTTCAAAATTTTGGCCTCTTCCCACATCGCACGATCTTAGAAAATACGGAGTATGGCTTAGAAGTTCGTGGCGTTCCTAAAGAAGAACGGACTGCAAAAGCAGAACAAGCGTTAGAAAACTCAAGTTTGTTGGCGTTTAAAGATCAGTTTCCTAATCAATTGTCTGGTGGAATGCAACAACGTGTTGGTTTAGCTAGAGCCTTGGCAAATGACCCAGAAATCTTATTGATGGACGAAGCCTTTTCTGCTCTTGATCCGTTGATTCGTCGGGAAATGCAAGATGAGTTAGTTGATTTACAAGAAAACGTGAAAAAGACGATCATCTTTATTACCCATGATTTAAATGAAGCCTTACGCATTGGCGATCGCATCGCTTTAATGAAAGATGGGCAAATCATGCAAATCGGTACTGGTGAAGAAATTTTAACGAATCCTGCCAATGATTACGTTCGTACATTCGTTGAGGATGTTGATCGTTCTAAAGTCTTAACCGCTCAAAATATCATGGTTCCAGCATTAACAACGAATATTGAAATTGATGGTCCAACGGTTGCCTTAACTCGTATGCGTCAAGAAGAAGTTAGTATGCTTTTAGCTGTAGATAAAAAACGTCAACTAAAAGGAGTCGTTAGAGCTGAACGCGCATTAGAAGCTCGTAAAGCTGGTAAGCCTTTAACGGATTATGTGGATACAGATATCACTTCTATCGACAAAGATATGTTAGTCAATGATATCTTCCCGATCATCTATGATTCACCTACGCCAGTTGCTGTAACTGACAACAATAAATTGCTTGGTGTTGTAATTCGAGGCAGTGTTCTTGAAGCATTAGCAGAAACAGAGGTGAACATCAATGAATAATTATCAATTACCTGTAGCAAGTTGGGTCGAAACGATCACAGAATGGATGACGAATACATTTTCTGGTGTTTTCAGTTTCTTCCAATCAACGGGTCAAAGTCTAATGGACGGAATCACTTCGCTATTAGTTTCGATTCCTCCCCTACTATTTATTATTATTTTAACAGCCATTGCATTTTTTATTTCAAATAAGAAAATTGGTTTAAGTTTATTTACACTGATCGGATTACTTTTCATTTATAACCAAAATTTATGGACAGATTTGATGAGTACCGTGACTTTAGTTTTACTTTCTAGTGTGGTATCGATCGTTATTGGTGTACCTCTTGGAATTTTAATGGCAAAAAGTAACAAAGCCCAAAGCATTATCACACCTATTTTAGATTTCATGCAGACGATGCCTGGTTTTGTTTATTTGATTCCTGCCGTTGCATTTTTCGGAATCGGCATGGTTCCTGGGGTATTTGCCTCAGTGATCTTTGCTTTACCACCAACCGTTCGTTTTACCAACCTCGGCATTCGTCAAGTGCCGAAAGAACTTGTTGAAGCCTCAGATTCATTTGGTAGTACAGGTTGGCAAAAATTATTCAAACTTGAGTTACCTTTAGCTAAAAACACGATTATGGCTGGTGTCAATCAAACGACTATGCTAGCACTTTCTATGGTGGTTATCGCATCCATGATCGGAGCTCCTGGTCTTGGCCGCGGCGTTCTTTCTGCCTTACAACGTGCCCAAGTCGGAAATGGTTTCGTTAATGGTGTTGCTTTAGTGATTCTAGCAATCATCATCGATCGTTTTACTCAGAATTTAAACAAGAAAAAAACTGCTCCAACAAAATCTAAACTATCAAAAAATCAAAAAATTGGCGGGATCGTGATTGCTGCTGTGGCAATTATCGCGTTGATTGGCGGCTCTACTCTTTTCTCTTCTGCTAAAAACGAAGAGAAAAACATTTCGCTTTCTTATGTAGAATGGGATACAGAAGTTGCCTCAACTCATGTGGTCGGCGAAGTATTAAAAGATATTGGCTACAATGTCTCACTAACACCATTAGATAATGCTATTATGTGGGAATCGATCTCAAAAGGCGAAACTGATGCAATGGTTGCCGCATGGCTTCCTGGAACGCACGGTGAGCAATACAAACAATACAAAGACAAAGTAGATGATTTAGGTGAAAATCTGAAAGGTGCCAAACTTGGCATCGTTGTTCCACAATATATGGATGTCAATTCAATTGAAGAGTTGAAAGATCAAGCAGGTAAAAAAATCACTGGGATCGAACCTGGTGCAGGCGTTGTGGCTGCAGCTGAGAAAACACAAAAAGCTTATAATAACTTATCAGATTGGTCAGTTGAAACCTCTTCTTCCGGTGCTATGACTGTCGCACTTGGGCAAGCTATCAAAAACAAAGAAGAGATCGTGATCACTGGTTGGTCTCCTCATTGGATGTTTGCGAAATATGATCTTAAATATTTAGAAGATCCAAAAGGCACGATGGGTAAAGAAGAATCTATTCATACAATGGCCAGAAAAGGCTTAGAAAAAGAAAACCCTGAAGCCTATAATATCTTGAAAAATTTCCATTGGACAAAAGAAGATATGGAATCTGTTATGTTAGAAATCAACAATGGAACAGATCCTACACAAGCGGCTAGAAATTGGATCGATAGTCATTCAAAAGAAGTTGCTGAGTGGAAAAAATAATTAAAAGTGCTGACCGTAAAAATTACGGTCAGCACTTTTTTTCAACATCGTTGAGATACTCACCGCTAATTTTACTTTTGACTATCAAGAAATCCTCTTTCTTTTCAACAGAGCAAACGTTATAATCCATAAGAGGAGATGATGAAAATGGAATTAAAATTAACACAAACCTTGACTGAAAATAGTTGGTTAGAGTTCAATAGAATGTATATGAAAAAGAAATACAAACATCGAAGATATTTACTTGTAAGTTTATCTATTATTAGTTTTTTCCTGTCTATCAATTCTATTTATTTAATCTGGAAATTCTTCCAACAAGATACATTCAAATTTATGTCCATCAGCTTAGCTGACATACTGCATTATTGTCCGATATTTTTTTATAGTTCATTACTTTTTTTGTTGATAGGCGTAGAATTGCTGATTATCTATTATAAAGAAATTGATTTCAGACTCAAAAAAAGTTTAAAGGACCCCTCAAATAAATCTTTTTTCATCAAAAAGGACTTTATTATTACAGATGAGGCTGTTGAAGTAAGAACACCATTATCTGTTTCCACTTATGAATGGTCTGTATTCATCCGATGTATTGAAACGAATGATTTTATTGTGCTACAACTAAACTCGATGTCTGTTTTACTCATTCAAAAAAAAGAGTTACAGCAGGAAGAACTTTCTAAATTAAAACAAATAATTTCTGAAAAAATGGCTGATTTATATGAATTTTGGCGCTAATGAAGTTTTAACTGTAAACAAAAAATAACCACCGCTGGGTAGGCGGTGGCAAGGAGTTCTTTTTTACTTGAGGAGTAAAAATGAAAAAGTGTTTTGTTTGGGTTTGTTATTGGGTATGTACACATAATAACCCGAAGTTTTGAAGAAACTGTGCCTAAATCATTTAGGTTTTCTATAGAATAGTTAAGAAAAAGTAAATTGGCATCTGGTAAACAAAAAAGTTAATGATAATGTTGAGTATTTCAACTCGACATCATCATTAACTTATTTTTTTATTTTGGTGTCACGTAAGCTAAAGTATTTGCTGTGTCTTTATCGATCACTCTAAATGAAACCACACCTAATCCAGCAACATTCATTTCTGAGATTAGAATAGAACCATCATCATACACATGTTCTACAAACGCTACATGTCCATATGTCCCATCAGCTCCTGCAACAGTTGGTTGGAAACTAACGGCCGTTCCTGCTTTAGGTTTGTTAGTAACCTCATAGCCGTTGGCTTTACCTGTTGAACCCCAGTCCATTCCGTTGCCCATTGTTGTTTCAACATAGCCGTCTAATTGGACGATACGGTTATAGACATATTGTGTACAGTTTCCTGCAGCATAAGCTTCTGAACCTGAATAGCTCTCACCTGTGTATTCTTTAAAATCACTATCTGGATGGCTGTCTGTAACAATGATTCCACTGGTTGAAGTAGATGGTTTTTCTTTGTCATATTCCGTCAAGTCATATTCTTCGATAAAAGCATTCAGTTTTTGATCATAGCTAGTATCTGTTGCATAAACACCTGTTAACGATTTTGTTGCTTCGCGATAGCTTACGGCATTTGACTTCCATGTACCTGAATAAATTGTTTTATTTGAATCAATGCCTTCTTTCATTAGCTTAGCATAATCCTCAAATGATTCTTTGTATCCAGGATATTTCTTGAAAGCAGCATCGATTGTATACCAGCTACCAGAGCCGTCATCTTCTTGTGTAGAGAAGACGACTTTTTCACCTTTATACTCCCCTTTGATTCCAAAGAGATTATGATAAGGTTGTTGGCTTAAATCACTGTTGCCAGAACCTGTTTCTAAAATGGCTTGGGCAATCATAACAGAAGCATATAAATCATTTTTTTGCCCAACAGCACGCGCTTTTTCACCAATTCGGCGAATGAACGTTTCTGTTGGTTCATTTTTTACAACCTTGATATTTTGATCCAATTGCGCTTCAGTAGGTGCATGATCGACTGTTGGTTGTTGAACAACAGGTTGTTCCGGCACTGTTTCAATTGGCGTACTTGGTTGCGGTGATACAGGTACTTCCTCATGACTACTTTCTGGAGGTTGTACTTCCTCTGAAGATTCTGTACTGGTATTGGTTGTTTCTGATGTACCAGTTTCTTCTGTTGAAGATGAATCTGTGGGTGTAGTTGTGTCTTCAGTTGAAGAACTTTCGGTTGTTTCCGTCGTTCCTTCTTCGATGTTGTTTGACTCTGACTCTGTTTGTGTCAATTCATTGGCATGACCAATTACTGGCACTAAATTAACACTGAGCAGTACACAAATCATCTGGAGTGATAATAGTTTTTTCTTCATTCATTTTAGTTCCTCTCACATATTTTGACGATTCAGATGTTTTCTCAGTCTTCTAGAACCTATCACTTATTTTTCGGATTGATTCCCTTTGTAAAACAATCAGGCAATCTTGTGGTAATGTGGAAAATCGTTCATAAAGCATTTTGATTATGAAAATATCAAAAATTCCCGATTAACATCAGGGTTCTTTTCATATCTCTTCATAGCCCCACCTGCCCTTTACCTTTAAAAATCGCGTTTAACCTTCTATAAGTTGAATTTATTTTACCATAAGTATAGGTGAAAATCTTGTACTTCACTCAAAATATTGGAAAGTTTCGAAAAAAATTCATGATTCAGACAAAATATGTTCTATTTTTAACGATTGCTTACACAGTTAGAAAAAACCTCTTAATTGATCACAATGTTTTGTGCTGATCATTTAAGAGGTTTTAGCGTTCTTTTGTTTTATTGAGATGTAGACTTTTTAACTTATTAAGTCATTAACATCTTAGATAACTTTTCCTTTATTAATATAATTCACCTATTTTTACTTTCCACGAGCCATTAGCTCTTGTAAACGCACTTGTCCATTTGAAATTGTCCGTTTACTGCGTCCATTTTGTGTATTTGCTTGAACATCAGTCAACTCTTTAAATGATAGCCCAAACTCTTGACTCAGCGCTCCGTCAATAACTTGAGTTGCTCTTAAAAGTGCACCAATTTTAATTTCAGCTTCTTGGTATTTATTTCCCATAATTTCGCCATCATAGTCTGCTCTTGTATTGACAGCTAAACTAGCTCCAGCTTCCATTAACACGTATAATTGTCCCAAAGTATCCTTGAACCAATAAACATCCTCATTATCGGTATAATCGCCTGAAGTTGGTGCTAAAGATAATTTAATAGCATTGGGAGTATCGCTAATAAACTGACGATCTTCAACTGGAATGACAGTGAATTGATCATCAGCATAAGCAAACTTAATTTGGGAACTATTGTCGATTTTTACCATCGCAGGAATATCGCCTTCATTGCGAATCTCCCCATTAATTTCTGAAAATGTACCTGGCTCAAAGCCTTTAGGATCGGATAACTCTTCAAAGCTAGCGGCAATTCTTAATTTTCCCATCGTTACATCTTGTTTCATTTCTATCCGAGCTGTCCACCATGCATAAGTTGCCCCAAATGCCACTAGCACTATCGCTATGCCTGTCAACACTAGTTTTGTATTCTTGTTTTTTAACCAATTATCCATTTTACCCTTCATTTTAATTCCTCGTTTCTAATTTTATCCCTTTCTCACTCGAAGGCGAGTTTTCTCTTAATAATGTGAAAAAATATCTTAGTAATATCAATAGAAGTAAGCTCAATATAAATGCAGTCATTCCACGAGATGTTCCTATCAGTAGAAAAAATGTTCCAAGGCTGGGAATTGAAAAAATAACTTTCCCAACAATTTCTTCCTTACGTCGTTGTCTTTCATCCGAAAACTCATTCGTATCTCCTTTGGTTTCATAAACAACACCTTGACTATTTTCGGTGATAGCAACAACACGGTGTGTGACATATTCCCCTGCAAATTCAAGAGTCACAACATCACCAACTGCTACTTCTTCTCCAATTTCTTTAACTAAAACAAGACTATTTTTAGGTATTTCGGGTGACATACTATCACTCATCACAACACGCACTTGATAACCAAAATAGCTAATACCATTATTAAATCGCAAGATAACTGAAAATATAATAAACACAATGATCACAAATAAATAGACTGTAGCAAGAAATCGTCTAATTTTTCTCATCATTGTTCTCCTTCCTGTTGCAATTCAACATCGGTTTGCTCTTTTTGATCCATAATAGTTACCTCAAGCGAACTACTAACAGTCTCTATAGAACGTTTTGTCGCCTTTATTGTCACTTCAGTTGATTCACTGGATATCGAGTCTTGGCTAGTTGATGATTGCTCAATATCTAGTGAATCCGTTGTTGTTTTGGACATAGTTGTAGTTAGCCCAAACTCAAGCGGCAAATAAACTGTGAAATAACGGGAATCCCCAAGTGCACCTAACGGAAAAATAAAACTTAATATCAATACGCTAAGGATAACTTTCCATTTTCGGTTCATTGGTCCCCATCCTTTCAATTTTTTAACGTGTCACTCTTAAAGTAAAGCGAGCTTCTTTACCATTTGCTGCTTTAGCATAAATATAAGTTGTCCCAACTTTTTTACCAGTTATAACCCCATTTTCATTAACACTAGCAACTTCATTTTTTTGAACAGACCATGTTAAGTTGGATGACGCAGTTTCTGGTAAAACATGACTTACCACAGTTAATTGTTTTCCTACTTTTAGAACTTCAATTGCGTTTACTTCCAAAACAATGTTTTCAACTTCTGGTTTTTCCTCTACCAAATGATTCATTAACTCAACAATCGCTTTTTCTAAATCAGTTACTGCTTCATCAACAAGTGTTTGAGTTGCTTTGGGATTATCTTTAACAGTTGTCGCAGCATTACGTGCGATGACAAAATTTGCCCAAGCTTCTGCTTGATAATCTGTTTCAATTAAATTATTGGCTTTTACTATCTTATCGACTAAGACACTGAAGTCAACTTCTACTTCACCCTCTTTTGCAAAAATTGATAACCAACTTAACACGGGATCAGGACCCTCTTTTTTCGTAATGCTAACAATGACTTTGCCAGCTTTAGCTAAATTAAATTCTTTTTTAACAATAGATTCTTGATTATCAGAACTTAATGCAACTGTTTCTTTACCGAGGAGTTCATCCTCTATTTTAATTGTTAATTCCATTTGACGATTTGCATTCCACCACTCTTGGAAACCAGCACCAAGTTCATAAACGCCCGCTTCTAAATCAAAAGCATACTCAATACTCTTGTCTTTATTCGCCCACCAACCACTTTCTAAGATATGCTTGCCTTTATGGCGATCAAAATCAAAGTCTTCTGCATTTTCATCTTTCGTCGTTCCTAAATAACCTGCTTTGTTTTCTTCCGTATATTTTTGATCTGCTTTTGTATTTAGTAATGTGTTTCCAAGTAAATCTTTAGCAGCATCAAAGTATGGTGATTTTTCGGCCCCACTATCAAAGAAGTATCGCAACCCTTTTGGCGCAACATGAACGTCATGCCATACATCTTGATCTTTTTCTGGTAGATACCCTTTAATAAAAACTGTCCCTAATTCTTTACCGTTATATTGTTCATATTGCCATTCAACTGGTGTTACTTCGGTTTCAGTGCCATAGGAAATTGTGACTTCGTTTGGCATTAAATCTGCAATACCGTCCATCGATAAGACACTTTTGGGTAGTCCTTTGGAAGTTAAATCAAATAGTCCTTTGCCATCAAGTTGATCTAGAGTCCAATGCTCAGCTCTTCTAATTGCTAGCTGATTACCAGGTTTAAATTCGATCGGCAACCAAACATATCGAGATTCACTTAGATCCCAAGAATTCCAACGATCCCCCATATAAATAAATTTGCCGTTTTCAGGATCTACAGGAATAACATGCGTACTTTGAGTATCATACGTAGTATTTGCCCCCCAATCTACGGAAGGATCGCCCATACCACGCCAAGGTCCCATCGGACTATCAGCAACAGCATATTGTGCTGGATTTGGACTCCAACCTGTCTGACCTGAGCTAATCATGTAATATTTATCCTTATAGTTGAACATTGCAGGTGCTTCACGTGACCAGTGAATAAACTCCCGAGTGAAATCTACGCCTTCAGTTGCTTGGTCACGATCTACAGCTAAATTTGTGTAGTCATCATTTAATTTAGAAATAATGGTTGTTTTATTTCCTTCTGAGGAATAAATAACATACGCTTGACCGTCAGTATCTTTAAATAATGTCATATCTCGCACTGAACCACGACCAGCCCAACCATCGAAACCATAATCGCCATTTGGATCGTTATGATAATTCAGTTTATAACTACCAAGTAATTTAAAAGGGCCAGTCGGACTGTCACTAATCGCAACGCCAGCTTTAGCTTTACCATAGTCAGCATCACTTCCAGGGAACCGACCATCAGCATGGAACCAAATCACATATTTGCCTGTTTTATCGTTATAAAGCATTTTGGGTCGTTCGATAACTGTATTATTCCGGTCTAAATCGATAAAAATGTCATCCTTTTTTTCTTCTGAATAATCACCATAAAGAGACTTAAAGTAATCATCCGTTTCAAACTGATTCCGTGTTTCCATTGGTTTTAAAACGACACCTTCATCTTTCCAATTGTATAAGTCTGTTGATGTATAAAGATGAATCCCACCAACCGGACGATAGTCATAGGTCTTATCTTCACCGATCCAATAATACTTGGTTTCACCATCAACGGTTAATTTTTGAACTTGGCCGCCATGAGCTTGGATGGTATTTCCATTTGTATCATACATCAAGTCTCCTGCAGTCCCACTAAACGATGTATAAGGTGCCATCGGTTCTTTTTCTGCAACTGCTTGAACTTTGATATAATTGATGATTGGATCGCCTTCTGGACCAGATCTCCGCGGAGCCTTTACCGCTACATTCAATTCACCATCCGTCACAGTTGTAACAAAAGTTTTGCTTACCCACTCGTTATACCCAACTTCTCGGTCGGCATCTACCGTCTGCCCTTCAAGCATAACGCTAAGCCAACGCGTTTCCCAGTAGTGCTTAAAAGCTACGGTAACCTCATACGTTTGTTCTTTCATCCCAGGAATTTTCTCTTTTGGTAATTCAAATGAATAACCCAACATACTTTTTTCTTTATCAAAAGTCACTTTATCTGACATATAGACAAAGCTTTCGCCAATATCTGTGGCATCATTGCCTGATTTGAGCATGACAGAATAGTCATTGTCCGGATCCGCTCCCCAAGTCATGCCCGTTTTTGAATCTTTTTCAAATTTCTGATCGACATTTGATTGTAACAAGCCCATTTTTTCTGTTTTGGGTACCACTGACGGATCTGGCGTACCTGCATTAACAGAATACAAAACACGATCGTTATTGAGAACTGCTTCTTCAGTAAGTACTATCTCTTTTTCCGTTTCAGCCTCCATCCTTTCAGTCGCCAGAGCAACTCCTGATCCAGTAATAGATAAACCTAACATAACACTCGTTACAAACATTAAAGAAACTTGCGGTAATTGTTTCACATCATCCTTCATTTCTTGTTTGTTCTCCTTTCAAAACCATTGTTTTATCAATATCATTAATTCTTTCGTCCTGCACCTCACTTTCACTCAATGATTACCGCATCATTATATCTATGATCCCTCTTTTTTGAAACCGCTTACTAAAAACCTCTTAAAATAATCCGAAAATGTGTAAAAAGTACAAAGAGTCAGATGTTGTTGCAATCATTGAAGGTGTAACAAAAGAAAAGCAGCAACCAAAAGGTCGCTGCTTGAAATCCGGTTTCTATTCCACTAGGAAATCATCATGCATCAACTAGCTGCTCAACATGCAAATAACCTACTGATTTTTTGTCATCTTAGTTTTGTGTGGCGCGATATAAACGACGAAATTGATTCGGTGTGTACCCTACATTCTGTTTAAACATTGCAATAAATTGACTTGGGGATTGAAATCCGACTCTTAAACTAATCTGCTGTACTTCCAATTGAGGAAAATTGATCAGCAACTCCTTTGCTTTATTGAGGCGCCAGGTCATTAAGTATTGATAAGGACTTTTCTGGACAAAGCGATTAAATAAACGATTTAAGTACTGTGAGCTAATATAGATTGACTGAGCTAATTCTTCAATCGAGGTGATTTCACTATAGCGTGTTTCAATTTCCACTATTATCGGTGCAATATATTGTTTGTATAAAGGGTGTTCACTAACAATATTCGTCTCATTTCTTTGGCTTAAGTGAAGAAAAAAAGAATAACATTGTTGGGAAAGTTCGATTGGTTTTAATTGCTGGTTGATATGACGTGAAATAATCTGATCAATCCAATCTGAAAAAGAAAACTCCACCGTATCCATTGCGGTAATAAATGCATTACTTTGTAGAATTTGATGGAAGCTTTCCTTAATTTCCCCTTCAAAAGTTGCGAATTTCGTAACCCATTTGTCAAGTGGATAATAAGCATGTGAAACAAAAGGCGGAATTAAGATTCCCTCTCCTTGTCTTAAAATTACTTGTCGATCGTTAATTAAAACTTCTCCTGATCCTGATTCTGTCTGGAGCCAATGGTAACAAGGATAACCGTGTTGGCGCTGAATTGAAACTTGTTCCCAGTGTTGCCCAACACTTTCTAAGGTGATCGGTAAGGGGCTTGTGCTTAATTGAAAATAAATTGGCATTTGCTTCTCCTTTTGTTTCGTATTCTTATATTATTTAGTTTAACATATTATACTATAAAAAATTGAAAACGTTATACTAAGTAAAAAGAAAGTAAAAACAACTAAAGGAGCAATGCAATATGAAAACATTTGATATTAAAGATGACTTTTATTTAGACGGTCAGCCTGTGAAAATTATCTCTGGAGCTATTCATTATTTTCGAGTTGTACCGGAATATTGGCGTGATCGCTTGGAGAAGTTAAAAGCTTTAGGCTGTAATACAGTTGAAACATATGTCCCTTGGAATTTCCATGAGCCTCATGAAGGTCAATTTAATTTTAGTGGGCGTTTCAATTTACGTCAATTTATTCAAATCGCAGATGAATTAGGCTTATATGTAATCTTGCGACCTGCTCCGTACATTTGTGCGGAATGGGAATTTGGTGGCTTACCTTACTGGCTGATGAAGGAAGCTGATTTAAAGGTTCGGTTTGATAATCCAATCTTCCTTGAAAAAGTGGATAATTATTTTGCTAGATTGTATCCAGAGATAGTGGATTTACAAATCACTCAAGGTGGGCCGATCATCATGATGCAAATCGAAAATGAATATGGCGGCTTTGCAAATGATAAAAGTTATATGGGGAAAATTGCTGATTTGATGGAAAAACATGGCACAAAAGTACCTTTTGTAACATCAGATGGTCCTTGGGGTGATATGCTTGAAAACGGATCAATTCAAGAGCGTGCCTTGGCAACCATTAACTGTGGATCGAAAATTAAAGAACATTTTAAAGTTTTAAAAGACTTCCATCAAGAAAAGAAGCCACTAATGGTAATGGAATTTTGGATTGGATGGTTTGATGCATGGGGTGATGAAGAACATCATACAATGGATGGCGAGACAGCTGCCAATGAATTGTCAGATATTTTAGAGGAAGGTTCGGTCAATATTTACATGTTTCATGGTGGTACTAACTTTGGTTTTAGTAGCGGAGCCAATTATTATGAAAAGCTAGCGCCAGACGTAACGAGCTATGACTACGATGCACTGCTAACTGAGTGGGGTGACATTACGCCGAAATACCGTTTATTCCAAGAAGTCATTGAGAACTATCGAGAAATTCCGACAGTAGAATTCACAACTGACATAAAAAAAATAGCCTATGGGGCATTGCAAGCTAAAGCGAAAACGTCATTATTTCATAACATTCAAAACTTAGCACAAAAAATCACACATAATTACCCTCTTTCCATGGAACAATTAGATCAAGGATTAGGCTATGTTTATTACGAAAGTAACCTTGGCCGCAAGCGACCTATAGAAGATTTTCGTTTAATCGGCTGCATGGATCGAGCCCAGATTTTTATCAATGATGACCCTATTGCAACTCAATATGATTTAGAATTAGGCACACAATTGGCATTTGATTTAGAGGCTGAAACAAATAAACTAGGTATTTTAGTTGAAAATATGGGCCGTGTCAATTACTCAATCAAAATGAATCATCAAGAAAAAGGTATTCGTGATGGTGTAATTATCAATGGTGCATTTCAAAGTGACTGGGGGATTTATAGCTTGCCTATGGATAACCTAACACAACTGGACTTCTCTGAAAAATGGACCGCAGGACAGCCAGGATTTTATCAGTTTACTTTTGACGCTGAAGAAATAGGCGATACGTTTATTGAGTTACCAAATTGGGGGAAAGGTTTTGTCACAGTAAACGGTTTTAATATTGGACGATTCTGGGAGAAAGGTCCACAAGTGAGACTTTATATCCCTGGTCCTCTCTTAAAAATCGGTGCAAATACAATCATCATATTCGAGTCAGAAGGAAAAGTGGGCACAGAAATCATCTTAACAGATGAGCCAAAACTAAATAAAGACTAAAAAAAACGACTTGAGTCTTTTAGACTCAAGTCGTTTTTTCGGGATAATTGATTGGTAATAGTAGTTTAATTGAGGTTCCCTCTCCCGGAGCTGTTTGAATTTTCAAACCATACTTTTTACCATAAAGAAGTTGTAAACGTTCATGGATATTTCGTAACCCAATCCCCGAATAATGCTGTTTTAAGGTTGACTGACTATGGAGAGGTCTACTAACATCAAACCCAACGCCGTTATCGATAATTTCAATTTGTAATTTATCCTCTACCGTGGTGGCGAAAACTTGAACATAGCCCTCTTGATGTTCCGAGAAAGCGTGAAGATACGTATTCTCAATAATAGGTTGAATAATCATTTTTGGCACGAGTAATTCTTCAGCAGCTTCATTAGCAAAAATATTCGTTTGAATTCGCTCACCATACCGTAATTGCAAAATGTTAATATAGGCTTCTACCCCAGTTAACTCTTGCTTCAAGGGAATAACTTCATTCTTATTGCTAAGAGTATGGCGCAACAGTTGAATAAAATTATCAATTGCCAAACCAGCCTTGTCCTGTTCCCCTTGCCAGATTAGAAACTTAATTGCGGTTAGCGTATTATAAATAAAATGAGGTTGGATTTGCATTTGTAATGACTGAATTTCAGTCAGTCGTTTTTCTTCTTCAATAGTCATTAAGTTATCAAAATAGCCTTGTAAATCTTCCAGCATCAAGTTATATGCTTTCCCTAATTCTTGTGTTTCATACGTTCCTTCAATCGCAACACTATTAGAAAACTCCCCCTGGGTCACACTGGGTAACGTATCAATCAAGCGATAAATAGGTCCTGTCATCCGTCGAATCACAAAAAAGGCAATAAGGCTTGCTATCATAATTGAACAAATAACAATAGTGACGGTTGGACGTATCAAGTTCATATTTTTAATTAAGATGTCTTCATTGATAAGATTGTAGAGTCTAAAATTGTAAGAATATAGCTTTAATGAATTCGTATAATTATTATCCATTGCTATAATTTTGTCACTTAAGGTGGTACCTAATTGTGATTTTTGATTGGAGGAGATAATAGTATTTTTACTATCAATAATGTAAATAGTATGAATATTTTTTGCTAGGACTTGCTCGTAAATCGAGGCAAAATGTTGCTCCGGAACAAAAATCAATGCATAACCGATAATTCCTAAGTCATCAGTAATTTTACGAATATAAAGCAATCCCGGTTGCTTTTCAGTTGAAATGGTTAACCCATTTTGTTGATAAAAATATTGGCTCAAGGCAGGATTGCGATCGATTTCTTTCATCAAATCACTCTTAATAAATACATCTAAAGCTTGGCTTCTGACTCCTTCGTTTTGAAAAAAAGTACGGCCATTCTTACCAATTAAAATCAAGTTTGAAGGAGTGTCATTAAATATCCAACGGGTAGCGGTCATTTCCTTTTTTAACTCGATAATTGGCTGAATTCCTTTTGATTGATCCTGTTTAAAATAAGCTTGCACGACTTGACTTTTGGATACCGTTTCGAAAATGCGGTTAATATTGTCATTTAATTGTTCATAATCATTTTGGATCTTATTCATCAAAATTTGGTTTGATTCTTCATATGAATATACATAAGCACTTTTTGAACGATTAAAAACAACCGCTACAGAAAGTAATGTAACACTAATAACACAAAAAATAACGATCATCAAAATCCGTGTGAAAAGTTCATTTTGTTTTATCCATAATTTTAAATGATTCATAAGCGGTTCTCTCTTCTATAAACAGAGGGAGTAACATGATATTCTCGTTTGAATAAGCGAGAAAAATAACTTAGATCTGAATATCCTGTAGTCGCACTAATTTCTGATACATTATAGTCTGATGTCAGGAGTAATTTCCTAGCGGCCTCTAAGCGCACTGTATTTAAGTAATCGGAAAACGTCATCTTAAAGTGAGTGGAAAAGAAAGTAGAAAGATAATTATAGCTAAAATGAAATTCTGCTGCCAAACGGGCTAAAGATAGATCCGACTGATAATTATCGAGAATGTAGCGTTCAATGCTATTAACTAATTCATGTTCTTTTATGTCTTGTCTAGGTTTTTGCAGTTGTAGTGTTTGGCGAATTTGATCATTCAACGTTAAAATAAGCTCTGAAAAATCTTCCAAATAACTCATCTTTCCTATCTGATTCAGGAAATAGGTTTTTAATTTTGAAAAGCTAGCCTCATTAGGATAGGCTTCTTCAAGACTAGATAAAAGTGTGTAAAAAATATTACTGGCTTGCTGTTTCAAATAAGAAGCACTAGCAAAACTTAAAATCATTTCATTAAAAAATTCCTCAATACGCGCAATTCCTAATAAGAAATCATTATTCACTAAGGCTCTTAGAAATTTCTTTGTGTCAAATCGTTCGTAGTGTTTTAGCATATACAATTCATTAAATTCAACAATAAAGTGGTGTTTAAAATAAAATCGTTGTTCTTTTGTCCCCGCCTTCAGTTGACTAAAGATGTTATTAAGTTGGCTTATCTGAGAGAATGGCTCACTTAAGGTAAAGAAACTACCGGCTTCGATTTGCCGCAAGCTGTAGAGTTTTTCCATAAGCATTGTCTGCCCATTCGTCTGAACGTTTCTAAAGGCAAGTAATAAACCGGCTTCATCATTACTCGTTGCATAAGCCAATGATTTTACCTGAGTATTGTCAAAGGTCAATTTGCTTAGTACACGTTGGAGGTTACCACGGTCTTGGTACCAAATGGCGTTAGTATAAACCAATTGATAACAATTGTATGTAAGAAAGTTTTCAACGGCACTTAGGTTCGTCTCTTTGTAACCGACTAAATAACGATTGAGGGTTTGACTTAATACTTCTTCCTCTGAAACAATTGCTTTTGTCACTACCAACTTTGTTGCGATTTTATTTAAGGCTTTAAGCAAGTTTTCTTTGGTCAGGGTTGGTTTTAATAAATAATCGACAGCACCGTTTTTAAAAGATTCAGACACATAAGTAAATTCGTCATAACTACTTAAAACTAAAAAATGAATCTGTGGAAATTGTTCTTGGATTATTTTAGATAATTCTAAACCATCAAGTTCAGGCATAATTAAGTCAGTAATAACAATATCAGGTTGGAGTTCAATGATTTTATCTAAGGCAATTTTGCCATTTTCTGCTTCACCAACAATGTGAAACTCGTATTTTTCCCACTCAAGTAAGTGTTTTAAACCATCGCGTATGGCGACCTCATCATCAACGAGTAAAATAGTTATTACATTAGTCAAGAAAACGCCTCCTTTCCCTTATTGACTTCATTATAACATTTAAACGTTTTAAATGAATTAGGATTATTTTATGATTTTTGGACAATTTTATCCAGTCACCTGAAACAACTTGTTAGCGCTTCCTTTTGATCCACGTAATGTGTATAGTATGAATGTAAATAAAAGAAAAGAGGGAATGAACATGAAAAAGTTTTTTGGCTCCTTATTAGTCTTAGTTTCAGTATTAATGTTAACAGCTTGTGGCGGATCTGGTGACAGTAAGGATGCTGATGTAGGGAATAAAGACGGTGGAAGCAGCGAAAAAATAACGCTTTGGGCTTGGGACGAAACGTTTAACATCAAAGCTGCGGAAATCGCGAAAGAATATTACGAAAATAAAGATGTTGCTGTTGAGGTTGTGACTATGTCACAAGATGATATTGTTCAAAAATTAAATACTAGTTTAGCTTCTGGAAATAAGGAAGGACTCCCTAATATCGTATTAATTGAAGACTATCGAATTCAAGGTTATCTAACCTCTTATCCAGATGCATTTTCAGATTTAAGTTCAATTGTAAAAGAGGAAGATTTCTCAGAATATAAATTTGCTGTAAATAAAGTGGATGATAAGATTTACGGCGTACCATTTGATAGCGGAGTCGCAGGTGTCTTCTATCGCCGCGATTACTTTGAAGAAGCTGGTTATAAGGAAGCTGACTTACAAGATATTACTTGGGATGACTTGATCAAAATGGCTCGCGTTGTCAAAGATAAAACTGGTCATGCGTTGATGACAATGGATCCAAGTGACTTAGGTTTAACACGTATCATTATGCAATCTACAGGTAAATGGTTTACTGATGAAACTGGCGAAAAGGTCACCTTAAAAGGAAATGAAGCTTTAAAATATGCCTTACAAATTCAAGCAACTATCTTAAAAGAAGGTTTAGCCGAACAAGTTTCTGACTGGGATGGCGGCGTAAATGGCGTTCAGTCTGGTTCAGTCGCAAGTTCTATTCAAGGATGCTGGTATGCCAGTACGATTCAAGGGGCTAAAGATCAAGCTGGTAAATGGGGTATTGCGCCAATTCCAGTAATCAAAGGCGATAAAAATTCTAAACATAGTTCAAACATTGGCGGCGGAGGCTGGTATGTTATCAAAGGCTTACCAGGCGAAGAACAAGCAAAAGAATTCTTAGGACAAACCTTTGCCTCAAATGTTGATTTAATGAATCAACTAGCAAAAGAAGTAGGCGTTATCTCTACCTTAAAAGCTGCCAGCGAGTCACCTATTTATCAAGAAGGTGTAGCATTCTATGATGGTCAAAAAGTCTTTGAAGATTTTTCAGATTGGTCTGCTGAAGTACCAAAAGTGAATTACGGTAAAGACACATATGCCATTGAATCAATTTTAACTGAGAGTTTACAAGAAGTGATTAATGGCGGAGACATAGATAAAGTCTTAACAAATGTCCAAAAACAAGCTGAAGACCAATTAGAAAATTAAAGATTTAATGCGAGTAGAGATTGTTAAACTCGTCCTCTACTCGCATTATTATTCATCGGCTGACAACAATCAGGAGGCATCAAGTTATGCAAAAAAGAAAGAAAAAATTCGACATCTTTGCTAATGGTGATGGTTTTATACTATTACCCGTAATTTTAATTACGATCTTAGTCTTTATTCCAATGGTAATAGCGTTATTAAATTCCTTTAAATCTGGAATTCCAACAAATATGACTTTTAATGGACTAGGTAATTACAAAAGAATGCTTTCAGACAGTACCTTTAGAAAAGCTTTTGGTAATACTTTTTTATACTTAATCATTCAGGTTCCAGTAATGTTAATGCTGTCACTCGCTTTTTCAAATATATTGAACGATAAGCGTTTAAAGTTTAAAGGATTCTTTCGTACAGCATTATTTTTACCTTGTATTACATCTCTAGTATCTTATTCATTGATTATGAAAAGTTTATTTTCTGCAACGGGTTTAGTCAACCGTGTCTTGTTGGATATGAATCTCGTGGCAGCACCGATTCAGTGGTTGACTGATCCTTTTTGGGCTAAAGTCTTAATTATAATTTCTATCACCTGGCGCTGGACAGGTTATAATATGATTTTCTTTATTTCCGGTATGCAAAATATTGATCCAGAAATTTATGAGGCTGCCGATATAGATGGAGCCAATAAATGGCAACAATTTTTCAAAATTACGATACCAAATTTAAAACCAGTTATTTTATTTACCACAATTACTTCCACAATCGGCACATTGCAATTGTTTGATGAAGTTCAAAATATTACTGGTGGTGGTCCTGCCAATGCAACGACCACTCTTTCACAATATATATATAACCTAAGTTTCAAATTCACACCGAATTTTGGGTATGCAGCAGCCGTTTCCTTTGTGATCGTGTTCTGTATAGTCATTTTAACAATTATTCAAAAACGTGTAGCTGGAGATGAGTAAGATGGAAAAAATATCAAAAATATTCAAATACCTCGTTTTAAGTATCGCTGCTTTTATTTCTATCTTCCCTTTTGTCTGGATGATTTTAGGTATGACCAACAAAACCATTGATATTACCGCTGGTAAAATTATGATTGGTGACCAATTGATGATTAACTTTCAAAATCTTTTTAATAGTGATTTAAACTTTCACAGAGCCTTACTCAATTCCGCCGTGATTGCCCTTCTCACAACCATATTCGCTTTATTCTTATCATCGATGGCAGGTTATGGCTTTGAAATTTTTCGTTCTAAACGGAATGACCGTATTTTTAGTTTTTTACTTCTATCAATGATGGTTCCATTCTCAGCAATGATGATTCCCTTATACACCATGTTTTCAAAATTAAGTAACACACCATTTGGGATCAACACATTGTTCAGCGTGATTATACCATCTGTCAGTACTGCCTTTTTAATCTTTCTATTTAAACAAAATATTAAGGCTTTTCCTCGCTCTTTAGTTGAGGCTGCTCGGATTGATGGATTAGGTGAACTAGCAATTTTCTTTAAAATATATATGCCAACAGCAAAAAATATTTATGCTGCGGCTGCGATTATTACCTTTATGAATAGTTGGAATAACTACTTATGGCCACTAGTAGCCTTGCAATCTCCTGAAAAGCGGACAGTTCCTTTAATTTTATCAGCCATGGGTGCCTCTTATACACCAGACTACGGCATGATTATGAGCGGAATTGTGATTGCCACTTTACCGATTGCTATAATTTTCTTTGTTTTACAAAAACAATTTGTTCAAGGCATGTTAGGTTCAGTAAAATAGGACAAAAAACTAGTTTTAAAAGTACTAGTTCTTGATTCATCGGGTTTTAAAAAGAATACCCAAATTATAAAGGGGCTGAGACATAACTCTTTGAGTTATGTCTCAGCCCCTTAAAATCCGAATAAACGGTGGAAAAACATCTATTTTCTGAATGTAAAATCTTGGAAAACTGATGGCAAAAATATGCGCTTATATACTTTTGTATTATTGTTTTAACGCTATTTCCACTGACTTTCTCTACTATTTTCGGTACATTTTAAACTCTAAAAACAGGTCATTATAAATCCCCAAATATTTCGCCCCTAAATCTTCATAAACTTCTAAATGTTTAATCACTTCATCACTTGGATAAAACTGTTCATCACTAGAAATTTCTTTAGGCAATAATTTTTTGGCTGTCTTATTAGGTGTAGAATATCCAATATATTCTGCATTTTGAGCTGCATTTTCTGGTCTCAACATGAAATTGATAAATTCATAAGAGCCTTTAATATTTTTCGCAGTCTTAGGAATCACGATATTATCAAACCATAGATTGGAACCTTCTGATGGAATCACATAATGCAGGTGTTCATTCCCGTCTAGCATTTCAGAAGCTTCACCGGAAAACGTAACCGCTACTGCACTTTCTTCGTTGATCATATACATTTTGATCTCATCCGCTACGATTGCTTTGACATTTGAAGTAAGTTTGTTTAGCTTATCTGTTGCGTCACGTAGTTCTTGATTATTTTTACTGTTTAAAGAATAACCTAAACTATTCAATGAAAGCCCCAGCACTTCGCGCGCTCCGTCGATCAACATTACATTATCTTTTAATTTAGGATTCCACAAATCATCCCAATGTTGGATTTGCCCTTCGTCAACAAATTTATCATTGTATATGATACCTAAAGTTCCCCAAAAATAAGGAATTGAGTATTTATTTTGCGGATCAAAATCTAAATTCAAAAATCGTTCATCAATATTGTTTAATCCAGTCAACTTCTTATGATCGATAGGCAAAAGCATTTTTTCTTTCATCATTTTTTGAATCATATATTCAGAAGGAATCGTAATATCATACGCGGTGCCACCTTGTTGGATTTTAGTAAACATCGCTTCATTTGAGTCAAATGTTTCATAATTGACTTTATATCCTGACTCTTTTTCAAATTTGCGCAGTAAATCAGGATCGATATAATCGCCCCAATTATAAATCGTCAATGTATCAGCACCAGCCATACCGCTGGCTTTTTCTAATTGACGAACTCCGAAAAACAGAATCAAGATGATTGCTAAAATGCCAATAAGCAACGATTGTAGTTTTTTCATTTGAGATTCGCCACCTCACTTTGTTCACGACGTAGTTTTTTCATCCGTTTCGATGTATTGTCTTGGCTGATAAAATAATAGCCGATCACTAAAATCATAGAAAAAATGAAAACTAATGCACTCAATGCATTGATTTCTAAACTAATCCCTTGTCTTGCTCTTGAATAGATTTCAACTGAAAGTGTGGAAAATCCATTTCCTGTAACAAAAAAGGTCACCGCAAAGTCATCTAGTGAATACGTAAAAGCCATAAAATAGCCTGCAATAATTCCTGGCGATAAAAACGGTAAAATAATGTTTTTGATCACCTGAACATTATTCGCACCAAGATCACGAGCCGCGTCCACCATTGAATCATTCATTTCCTGTAATTTTGGCAGCACCATCAGTACGACAATTGGAATACTAAAAGCAATATGAGACAATAACACACTGGCAAATCCTAAGCTAATAAAACCAACAGCTGTAAAAAAGATCAAGAAGCTAGCACCAATAATAACATCAGGAGATACCAGCAAAATATTATTAAAACTCATTAAAGCTGTCCTAGTTTTTCTACGTCTCGTATAATAAATCCCCATCGCACCAAATGTGCCGATGATCGTTGCTAACAACGCAGATAAAAAAGCCAATAAAAACGTATTTAACACGATGATCAATAAGCGTGTATCTTCAAAAACAGCCGTATAATTCGCAAGAGTAAATCCAGTAAATTGATTCATCGTATCTGTATCATTGAATGAGTAGAAAATTAGGTAAAAAATCGGCGCATACAATAAGGCAAAAACGAGGATCAGATAAAGATAAGACCACTTAAATTTTTTCTTTGTCATTTCACCCGCCCCTTTTTCTTCTTCTCACCAGTCAGCAGCATCACGATAAACATCGCCACAATCAAAATCACACCGATCGTTGAACCCATGCCCCAATTTTGTGTCACCATAAAATGCTCTTCAATGGCTGTCCCTAGTGTAATCACTCGATTTCCACCAATCAAACGGGTCAACATGAACAATGAAAGTGAGGGTATAAAGACCGCTTGAACACCACTTTTTACACCATTCAATGATAGCGGAAAGATCACGCGTTGAAATGTTTCAACACTGTTTGCACCAAGATCACGACTAGCACTAACTAGCGAAGGATTCAACTCTTCAAGCGCATTAAAAATCGGCAGAATCATAAAAGGAATTTCAATATAAGTTGCAACAAATAGAAAACTAAAGTCCGTAAATAAAATTTGATGTGGACCGATCCCAAGAAAACTTAAAAACTGATTCACATTCCCATGTATACTAAAAATCCCGATAAAAGCATAAGCTTTCAGTAAGAGATTCACCCATGTCGGTAAAATCACTAACATCAACCACAATTGTTTATGCTTTAGCTTTGTCAAAAAGTAGGCTGTAGGATAACTGATCAAAAACGTAAATAACGTAATCAAAAACGCATACCAAACCGAATTCAACGTCATACTCAAATAAGTGCCCGAAGTAAAGTACGTTTGATAATTATCTAACGTAAACTGACCGTTCATATCAAAAAATGACTGATAAATAATCATCAAGACCGGGGCAATCACAAATAATAACAGCCACATCACATAAGGAATCGAATAAATCCGACGCATTGTTTTCATTATTATTCCCCCTATTCTTCGTAGCTTTCTAAACGAGCATCAAAGTCTTCTTCTGACTCATTAAAGCGCATGACATGAATATCCTCTGGTTCAAAAAACAGACCGACTTTAGCGCCTTCTGTTGCTTTTCTAGTTGAATGAACCATCCACTCATTGTGATCCTCATCATGACAGATGATTTCATAGTGTACGCCACGGAATAATTGTGTATCCACCGTCACAACTAATTTCCCTTTATCTGCTGTCGTAATCGTCAAATCTTCAGGACGCAACATGATTTCAACGGGTTCCGCTTGGCGCATCCCGCCATCCACACATTCAAAACGTTTTCCAACAAACTCAACTAAATTATCTTCTATCATCGTACCATTGACAATGTTACTTTCGCCCACAAAATCAGCCACAAAATGATTGATCGGTTCATCATAAATATCTACAGGCGTACCGCTTTGCACGATGTGTCCTTTGTTCATAACAAAAATTTCATCACTCATTGCTAAGGCTTCTTCTTGATCATGGGTAACGAAAATAAACGTAATGCCTAACCTCTGCTGCAATTCACGTAATTCATACTGCATATCTGTTCGCAATTTCAAATCCAATGCAGATAACGGCTCGTCTAATAGCAATACTTTAGGCTCATTGACAATTGCTCGAGCAATTGCCACACGTTGACGCTGACCACCAGACATCTCACTAATTTCTCGCGTTTCATACCCTGGTAACTGAACCATCCGCAAAGCATCTTTGACTTTCTTTTCAATTTCTTTCTTTTGAATTTTTTTGATTTTCAACCCAAATGCTACATTATCAAACACATTCATATGAGGAAACAACGCATAATCTTGAAAGACAGTATTCACTTGACGTTTATTCGCTGGAATATCATTGATTCGTTGCCCATCAAAGTAAATGTCCCCTTCTGTCGCATCTGCAAAACCCGCTAAAATGCGCAAAATCGTTGTTTTTCCACATCCTGAAGGACCGAGTAATGTATAAAACTTCCCTTGCTCAATTTCAAAACTAACATTCTTTAAAACTTTTTCATCTTCATATTGTTTCACAACGTTTTCAAACGTAATAATATTTTTCTTCACCCGCTGATACCTCCTCTATTAAAATTGTACTGGGCTTATTAAGCTCTGTTTGAAAAATAAGAAATTATAACTAACGCCCTTTTTGACTCATTTATAATTTATCTTTTTTCCAAAGAGATAGCCTAGAAAACTAACTATTATAAATATGACTCTGTCGCTACAATCAGCACACAACTTTTTCCTTTTGAATGATTGATTAGCTGATGGCGTTCTGTGGCTTGGTAATACATTGCTTCACCTTTTTTGGCAGAATAAGTCGTTTCACCTAATATCAATGACACGGAGCCATCGATCACATAGATAAACGTTTCCGATAATGAAGGCTCAAAAGTCTTATACTGGCCGTTCTTATCAAAGGTCAAAACGATTGGTTCCATTTCTTTCTCATTTGATTCAGGGATCAGCCATTTCAATTCATAGCCGTTCTCTTCATCATAATAAAGTGTACTATCTTCCTCTTTATAAACAATTTTTTGCGCCAAAGTTTCCTCACTAAAAAATTGTTCTGGTGTAATCCCTAACACTTCTAAAATATTAAAGAATGTCTCCATTGAAGGCGAGCTAAGATCACGCTCCAACTGAGAAATATAGCCTTTTGTTAAATCAGTTCGCTCGCCTAATTCCTCTTGTGTTAAGTTTTTTTGTACACGTAAATTACGCAGCTTCTCACCGATTTCCATCTGACCACCCCATTTCGATTTATTAAAAAGTTTGCTCCTACTAAACTACAAGTTTAATTTTACCTTTTCTAGTATACGAATTTTTCAAAAAATAGCAACAAATTTTAGTAATAAAATTTGATTTTTTTAATTTTACCTCATACTTTTATACTAGCACTGATTACCGATTTTTAACAAAATAAAAAAGCATCTGTTATTCAGACACTTCCTCATTCTTTATAAGTCTTACAATTCTTTCTTTGCCAAGCTTCAACGGGATCAAATAATTCACTAACAAAGCAATTCCCATACCAATAAAACTGTCCACTACTCGAGCAAACGCATAGCCATATGACTGATCCGCTGGAATCATAAAGACGATCGTTAACAATGTTGCACATGCGCCTACCGTTCCCTCATGATAGCCTAGACTTGCCAATAAGGCGATCATCAGAGTGATGATCACTGGAATAAAAATCAACTGGACAAGCTCTGTTCTGCCTAGCCAATTAAAAACTGCAATCACAGCGATTGACATGATTGCGCCCATCACATTTCCGATAATTCGATGCTTGCCATATTTGAGTGTATTTTCCATATCTTCCCGCAACGTAAAAACTGTTGTAATCGCTGCAACCACATAAGTTTCCCGTTTTAATAAAATACTGACCAAAATACAAAAAAAGACACTTAACCCTGTTTTAAATGTACGCATACCAATCTTAAATTTCAACAAACTGAATTCCTTTCACTGTCTAGCAAAGACCTTGACTCATTATTTTTTTCTTATTGTCCAATTAAATATCTCATCTTCTATTCTAACTTATTTTTCTTCTATTAAGAAGGGGTCTTCAAGAAGAATTTGCTAAAGATAAAAAGAGAATATGTTATGATAGTAACAATAAAACTAAAATTATTAGGTCTCAATCTGTTTTGTTGAAATAAAATAAAAAGAGCAACAGAGTGAACATTTGGACCTACACTAAAAAAGGAGAATCGTTATGGATATGTTTTCTGCATTTCGTGTCAAAGAAGAGGATGAAAAGATCACTACAACCTTCGAAAAAATCCCACTTACAGATTTATCTGACGGAGAGGTAATCGTCAAAGTAGCCTACTCTTCCGTTAATTATAAAGATTCATTAGCTGTTAAACAAAATGGCGGCGTTATTCGTAATTACCCTATGATTCCTGGAATCGATTTAAGCGGGACTATATTGTCATCCCAAGACGCTCGCTTTAAGGAAGGGCAACATGTTTTGGTCACAGGTTATGGTTTAGGCGTATCTCATACAGGAGGTTTCGCTGAAATCGCTCGAGTACCTGGCGATTGGATCGTTCCTTTGCCAGATAAATTAAGCTTAAAAGACGCTATGCTTTTTGGTACAGCGGGTTTCACTGCCGCGCTGTCTGTTCAAGCATTAGAAGATAGCGGACTCGCTCAAAATAAAGAAGCAACCATTTTAGTTACAGGCGCCTCTGGTGGGGTCGGAAGCTTAGCGATTGCTATGTTAAAACAATTAGGTTATAAAAATATCCTAGCGTTAAGTCGAAAAAAATCTGCGATCGATTCTTTGAAAAAAATTGGTGCGACTGATGTGCTTTTATTAGATGAATTTATGCCAGAAAAAATCAAACCATTAGCGAAACAAACAATCGATTATGCTATCGATACTGTTGGTGGTGACGTAACGGCTGCGCTGCTACCTCAACTTAAGTATGGCGGCAGTATCGCTATCTGCGGAAATGCTGCTGGCATCAAGTTAAACACAACGGTTTTACCTTTTATTTTAAGAGGTGCAAATCTTTTAGGTATCGATTCAGTCAATGTCCCTATGAAACAGCGGTTAGCGATTTGGCACCGTTTAGCTACTGATTTAAATGTAAGCCAGCATGAACTCGTAAATGAAATAGCTTTACAAGAACTACCGCAAACCTTAGATCAGCTACAGTCTGGTACACATATTGGACGAACGATCATTAAAATGAACTAAAGGAGCAACCTTACATGAATATTTTAATCACAGCTGGAGGAACATCAGAAAAAATCGACAATGTCCGTTCTATCACAAATCATTCGACTGGACGTTTAGGAAAAGCAATTGGTGAAACCTTTTTAGCTCAGGGACACCACATCACCTATGTGACTACTCCCCAAGCTGTCCGACCTACTCCAGACTCCAATTTAACCGTTATTGAAATCGAAACCACTAAAGACTTGGAAACAGCTTTACTTGATCAGTTTGAGCATCAAGTTTTTGACGGAATCATTCATAGCATGGCCGTTAGTGATTTCACAACTGAAACAACCTTGTCAGAAGATGCTTTTATCGAAAAACTCGCAGCGAAGCTAGTAAAAGATGCCGACTTAACTGATTTAACCAATTTGACCGAAGCTCTTTACCTTAGTTTAGATGAAATTGGAAACACGATCCAGCAAGAAAAAAAGATTCCTTCTGGAACAGATCGTCTCTTGCTTTTTTTGAAGAAAAACCCTAAAATAATTGCAATGCTTAGAGAAAAACAACCGCAAGCAGTTCTTGTTGGTTTTAAGCTGTTAGTCGGTGTTTCTACTGAAGAATTAATTCAGGTTGGTCAAGCGATCCTCGCGAAAAACAAATGTGACTTCGTACTCGCAAATGATCTTGAAGCAATTCACGGCGACCAACATCAGGGAATCCTGATCGATGGCAAAGGACAAACCGAAACAGCTCAGACCAAAAACGAAATCGCTCAACTGATCGTTTCTAAAGTTGAAGAAAAATGGAGGATGCAAGGATGAAAACTATCTTATTAGGTGTTTCTGGCAGTATATCTGCCTATAAAGCAGCTGACTTAACCAGCCAATTCACTAAACTAGGCTACAATGTCGAAGTGATTATGACAACAAACAGCACCAAATTTATCACCCCATTGACACTGCAGTCTTTGTCTAAAAACCCTGTTCATACAGATGTTATGGAAGAAATCACGCCTGATAAGATCAACCATATCGAATTAGCAAAGAAGACAGATCTTTTCTTAGTAGCTCCGGCTTCTGCTAATGTTATAGGCAAACTAGCAAATGGCATTGCAGATGATATGCTTTCAACCGTTGCGTTGGCTTTAAAAGAAGAAGTCCCTAAAGTGATTGCACCTGCAATGAATACCTATATGTATCAAAATCCAATCATGCAACGAAATTTAGCAACACTAAAAGAAGTGGGCTATCAAGAGATCGATCCCCGTGAAGCGTTATTAGCATGTGGTGATTTCGGGCGTGGTGCCCTTGCAACAGTTGAGGAGATTGTCGCTAAGATCAATGACATTTTAGCGAAATAATTTTGAGGAGTCATTTATGAAAAATACAAAAACATTTACATTAACGGCTATGTTTTTAGCAATCCTAATTCTATTATCGGCAGTACCATTTTTAGGATTTATTCCAATTGGACCAATCAATGCGACAACGATGCACATTCCAGTGATTATCGCTTCGATCGTTTTAGGTCCAAGGATCGGTGCTTTTTTAGGCGGTGTCTTTGGAATCATCAGTATGATTCGCAGTACGATCGTCGTATCGCCGTTATCCTTCGTCTTCTCTCCTTTCATACCTGTGATTGGAACCGATCAAGGAAGTTGGAAAGCAATTATTGTTGCGATCGTTCCACGTATTTTGATAGGGGTCGTTCCTTATTTTGTGTTTATGGGATTAAAGAAAATAACGAAAAATAAACCCAGTTCTCAACCTTTTAGTTTGTTCATTGCAGGTTTTTTAGGCTCTGCGACGAATACAATTCTCGTGATGAACTTGATTTACTTTTTATTTAAAGATTCTTATGCGCAAAGTATTGGTGTCAGTGGTGCAGCGATTTATACTGGTATTTTGACGGTTATTTTCACTAGCGGTGTGGTTGAAGCAATCGTTGCAGCAGTCGCTACAGTTGGTGTGGCTTCTGTGTTGCTGCGATTAGTGAAAAAGAATGCTACGCAGAAATTGTGATGGTAAAAGAGCGTGTAATCAAACTCCTAAATCAGTTTGATTTACACGCTCTTTCATACTCATTTGCTTCAAAATACAAAATTGTTTTCAATTCTACAGCTGTTCGACACTAAATTTTTTTGTACTTCATTTGGTATCTAGAGTAATATATTGAAAAAGATAAAACTTAAAGTCAATAAATGATTTTCAAAACTTTTATAAATCTAACTAATAATATATTTTCTTTGCTACTTCTTCTATTTCATTTAGAATTTCCTCTAAAATTTCTTTATCTATTTCAATGTTTTCTAAACAATCGTATCTTTCTACGAAAGAATCAAAAGATTCAAAACATTCCCCTTCCTCAGGATCATTATAATCCCAACGATATTCTGGGCTGATTTCAATATAACTTTTTTCCCCATCATTATATATCCATGTAGATCTAGCTAAATAACTTGGAGTAGTCCATAATCTGTAAGGACTTGTTATATCTTCTAATTCTATCTCTTCCTCCGCAATTGCATGAGAAATAACTACCCATTCATAACCGATGCCCTTAGGAAATTTTGAATGGTCAATTTTTAAACTATTTGCCAAAGCTTTTTGAAAAAGAGATTCTATCAAATTAAAACCAGTGACTACAAAATCTTTAAATAAAATATATTCATCTTCGCCGTTGATATATTTTATGATTAATTCATCATACGCATAAACTTTGCCATTTTCTATTTCATCGAAAGGTATGTCGATAATTATTTGCTTAGTTAAAGATAGTGGGTATTTTTTTTTCATTTGCATTATAAAATCTTCCCCTTCTTATTAACTAGTTTAGCTTTTCTAAGAATTGCTTGCATCTCATTACTAAGTTCCTTCCACGTTCTTACATGACCTTGGAACACCCCATCAACTGTTTTATCAAGAACAACAAATTCTCCATCGCTTATTCCGATTCTTCGTGGAGTATTAATTTCATCAATTGGAAGTGAGTTATCCAATGCTGATTGTCCATTTTTTGTTTTTTTACTTTTAACAGAATTACCTTTATTGGAATGGTACGGAACCTCTTTATAAACCCCATTTTGGATGTTTCAGAGCATCTTACCCACTACCAATACTTCCAAAAGCATTCACAATAGTTCCAGATCTATTAGCCTTTTGCAGCAGCTCCAATTGCTATTATCACTGGACTCAAGGCTAACAGTAAAAGGCCACCTACACATGAAGATTTTCTTTTTAGAGAGAGGGATACAGAGAATTTTCATTTAACTCCATAAAAACATATTTACACTCTATAACTCAACGGTACTCAAAAATCCCTCTAAAATCTTCACCATTTCTATACAAACTTTTCTGTCTAAACTAAATTGTGCGTCAAACGTATATGATTCCATAAATTCTTCAAATGAGGTTTGTTCCTCATTTACATTACTGTCTATAAAATCCCATAAATATTGTGGGCTAATTTCAAAAAATATTTGTGAATTTCTATTGTATATCCAAGAAGCACTACCAATTTCTGGTGAGACTGACCACAGACTATACAGTTCCGTAGGGTCTTCTTCAGAAAATTCATCTAAATTATGATAATAGATATTCCATTCATATCCGACACCAGTTAAAAAAGTTTTTTCTGAAACTGGTAATTCATTATTTAACGAAAGCAATAACATATTTTTTAAGGATTCAAGTCCCTCATGCAAAGAGTCTTTAAATAAAATAATCTCTCTCTTGCTATCTAGATATTTTATAGTTGTTTCATCATGAAAATAGCGTTGTTCTCCATCATTTTCACTATTTATTTGTAAATATTTATCATCTGCTAAATTTAAAGTTATCATCGTATCGTATGTTTTGCTGGAAAGTGGTGCATTCATAAAAATATTGCCCCTCTCTTTCGGTGTCCCGCAAAATTGAATATATTCATTTGCCATTTGTTTGGCGGCGATGCTTTGAGATTTTACTTCACCTGCATAAAAATCATTACTCATAGCGCTTAGCCTCGTTATTCCCCTATAAAGGTATGTCTTAATAACTATTCTGATTCTGACATACTTGAAAATACTTCTTCCATATACTCACGCTCTTCTTTTTGATTCTTTAAATCTTCTAAAATTTCTGTTTTAGATAAAGATTTTTTTTCTTTATTAAACTCATACATAAAAATCAACTTGTTATCTTGTTTTACTTTTAAATAGAAGTGATTAAGTGGCTCATAAAGTGAATGAAGAATACTCTCAATTTCAGAAGCATATTCTTCATCAGATAAATTTTTTCTTAACTCTATTTCCACCTCATAAAATGATTCCGTTTCTTGAAAATATTCTTCAAACTCTGTGCTGTCTGTAAAATTTTTAGTCGTTTTCCCACCCACAAATTCAATAACTGAACTTGTTATAAAGTGTTTATCTTTCAACAAATCTTTCGTTCTTTGATCAATTGTGTCCTGATAAAAATAGCTTGCATAGTTATCTTTGATCTCACCAGAATTACTAGCCCAAACTTCTACTACTCTTGAAGTATTCTCTTTAGGTGAAAAAGTCCCCATATAAATGCGTTTCGTTGGATATTTTTTGAAATATTCTGTCTCACTTTTTTTGTAAACAAATTCTTCATGATATTTATTTTCCAATTTTGATGTGATAAATTGTTTGGCAGTTTCTTTATCTTGAAACTTATTATCCAAGCTTGAACAACCTCCTAATAGTAGTAATAATGAACTGATGAAAAAAAAATTTTTTAATTTTTCCATGTGAATTCTATTACATCCCCTTTTTCTCTGACATTCCTTATATCTTTTTCTTTTCTCAAAGCTTCAAGCATTGCTTTTCGCATTTTAACATCGGGCACTTCTATCTCAGAATGTGTCATTAAAGCTTCTTTGTTAATTCCACTATCTGTTTTGATTACTAAATTCCAAAAATGTTTACCGTATTCTGCATAATCTCTTGTATCATTGGTAAGTAACTGTTCTTTAGTATTAACATCATAAACTGTTTGTTTCATTTTCAATTGATCAGCTTCTTCCACACAAGCATACCAATCTGGTATTGCCGTCTGAATTTGGGTAATTAGATCACTTGATTCTGGATTTTTATAATATAAACCAATTTCTGCTCCATATGCTTCCCCAAACCCATAAGTCCCTTTCCATAATTGTAAACGGTACTCTTTTCCATTCGCATTAAAAAGGCTCACTTCTGTATCGAGATCCATTCCTAGATAAGGTCCAAATTCATCAAATAAATCCATGAATCCGCCCATACTTTGAATAGAATGCTTATTTGTATAATAATAATCTTTATCCATATTGTATTGAAACCCTAAGAATGGAGAAATTATAGGGGAAAAGAAGCTAAACAACGTTGTTTCTATTTCATTGATATCAAAAGAATTATCATTTTCAGATTTTGCCCAGCCGATTTTTCTATTTCTAAAAGATTTATCTAATTCTCTCTTAGCCCAAGCTTTCCCAATCGGTTTCGTCCATGCTAAATTCATCCTAGACACTTCAAACGTTCCAGAAGTCGGATTCCATGCTGCACCTTTTTCAACCTCCGCCAATCCTGCATCTAAATTAGCCAATTGTGCTTCAAAATCCGCAAATAAATTCGGTGAGCTTGCATTAAACTCGTATAATTTCTGTAGCTTTTCTTCATTCTTTTGAATTGAGCTTTGTACGCCCATATAGCGCTGTTCCATACGTTGGTTGGGTTCTTTTTCTTTATCCATCGTGCGTGCCATATTTTGCAGTAAGGCTTGTCCTTGTGCGATTTCTGCTTTTAATTGTTCTTCGATCACATCGCATGTATCTACAGATGATTGAAATTCTTCTGGGAATTTACTATGGGCTTCAATTAAAGCCTCACATGCTAGTATAAACCCACTTGCCAAAGATGGATAGACTGCTGAAAAATAAAGTTTCGCTGAATCGTAAGTTTTGCTGGAAAGTGGTGCATTCATAAAAGCATTGACGCTATCTTTCAATGTTCCGCAAAATTGAATATATTCATTTGCCATTTGTTTAGCAGCGGCACTTTGAGATTTTACTTCACCTACATAAAAATCAATAGCCATAGCGCTTGTCCTCCGCTTCGTCTCCTTCGGCAAACAGCTGGGTTCTCTCAGCGTATAATTCCTCTTCTTTGTCTCTCAGCTGTACTTCCTCACTTACTAAACGTTCAGCTATATCTTCTAGGCGTTGGCGTTCGTATTGGTGTAAGCGGTTAGCTTCGTTATCCAGCTCCATAAAATGACCTGTATAACGCGAACCTTGATTATTGCCGATTAAGTCTTGATAATAGCGTTGCTCCTGTTGATGGATCGAAAAATAATCTGATTCCAAATCCTCTAATTCTCGAATCTCACGCCGTTTATCTTCTTGATCAATACTTACTTTCCTTAACTGTTGATTGATTTTTAATTCTCTCTCTTCACTCATGAACGACTGCCACCTCCAAGATTTGGAGAAAACAGTGGTAAGTCGAAACTTCTTTTGATTTTTTGATCGATTTCGCTGAATTCTTTTGCGACCGAATAAATATTATTCCCGTCACGAGCGATCGCATTGGACACGCGCTGACCACGACTATGAATGCTCGCTAAGCTATTTTTTGCGTTACTATTGCCACTGACCGTCGTGCGTTCGGCCTTGCTCACCGCCTCATTCACAGATGAAAAACCGCTTGCTGCTTGACTGAACTGTGCTGAGATGCCGCCTGCAACGGTCACACTGCTTTTGATTCCTGACATTTCCCAAACCCCTTTACCTTGTTTTTACCTTCACATATATCAAGTCTCCTCAACTCCCATTTTGCCATATTTACATACCTTATAGTTATCAAATATTTCTTTGTGACGTAAAAATTTTGCAAATTTGAAAATGAAAATGAAAATATTTTTATGAATAGCAAAAAACAGACTTATTACTTGATCAAAGCAATAGGTCCGTTCCATATATATTCTATTTAGAAATTCTCAACTACTCATATGTTTCTTTAATTTCATGCTCATAGTTGAACTATTTTATTAACAAATGAAAGTTTCTCATCAGAATGTGAAACAATCAAAACAGTTTTAGAAAAATAATTTTTTTCTAAAACATCAAATATTAATTGTCTAGTTCTCAGATCAATATTTGATGTTGCCTCATCAAATATTAGTAACTCTTTTTCCCCAATCAAAGCTCTCAAAAAAGCTATTACTTGTGCCTGACCGCCTGAAACACCATTTCCTAAATCAGATAACTCTGTATTTAATTTTTCTGGAAAATTTTCAAAATAGTTCTTTAAATTGCATTTTTCTATTATAGTAAAAACATTCTCTTCAGAAGATGTTTCACAGCCATATAAAATGTTGTCCAAAATAGTCCCTTTGTATAGCTCGATGTTCTGTGACACCATTCCTATCTTAGATCTGAGATTTATTTTATCAAGTTCCGTACTTAGCATCCCATTGATTTTTATTTCTCCACCAGTAACGTTATAAATTCCTAATATTAATTTCAATATTGTAGATTTACCTGCTCCGTTTTTCCCTCTGATTAAAACTTTATCGCCTGATTGAATACTTAAATTTAATCTATTTAAAAACAATTGACTCTGACCTGAGTATTTAAAAGATACATTAGAAAAACAAATAGTATCTATAGTTTCAATTTTTTTCATTCCTATATTTTCGTTTGGTAATGAAAATAATTCTAAAACTCTATCAATTATTACTATTGTCGGTTTTAAAGTAATGCTTATATTTGATAATCCTTGTATAGCTGGTAAAATCTGGCTTAAATATAGTGAAAATGTTGTGTACCCACCAATAGTCATCTCATTTCTTATAATAAAAACACCAGATACTCCTAAGATAAGAACTGTTATGAAGCTATTTGTTAGAGAAAATAATTGTAAATAGCTAATTAAATATCGTGTCTGACGAATTGTCTTTTTTAATAACTTGTCCATTTTATTCATTATATTACTTATCCTAGTATTTTGTATATTTAATATTTTTATATTTTCAATTCGATTAAAATCTTCAAATATGTTTCCACTTACTTTCCCACTTGCTTCTTGTATTTCTGTTGCACCAGATTGAATTTTATTTGTACTCTTCACGGATATAACAAAGCAAATTGGAACAATCAACATACTCATAAGAGCAAGTTTTGAATTAACGGTGAACATTATGATAAATGAAAAAAATATATTAAAGATTCCAATCACACTACTTAGATTTACAGGATTTAATAATGAACTTATCTGTTGCGATTCATCAATTCTAGAAACTAGGTAGCCTTTGTCAAATTTTTCTAAAATACTCATCGGAGCATTAAATACGATCTCAAGTAAATCTACTTTTAGTTCTTTATTTATTCTCTGTTGGGCTTTTGAAAAACATATTTGATATATATACGATAATAGAATGCTGATTACATGAATAGATAATATAACTAAAATAAATTGAAGTAATTGTACATAGCTTCTATTTGTTGACGATAACATATCAACTGTACGACCAATGATCCAAGATAACGGAGAGGTTATCAAAGAAAATAGTATCATGGACAATAAACCAATAACTATATTTTTCTTATTTTTCACCATATACTTTTTCAAAAAATTTATTCTTTCACTTTTTATCATCAGAATCGCTTCCTCATTTTAAGCTATATCAATTGGATATTGTTTCTTTATTACAGGACTAACGACATCCTTATACCAGAAACACTTATCGCCAATTTCTTTTGCTTTTAGAATTCCTCTTAAAATACAACCACCACAAAATCTAATGTGCTCACATTGTTTGCATTCTTTGATGGATGGATTAGGAGATTTTAATTGAGCAAATGCTTCCAAAAACTCTACGTTACTATCATATATTCCTTTTACAGCTGTTTTATATACATTTCCCAAAGGCTCTCCAAAATATTCACCTGTATCCATCGTACACATTTTCAGGTTACCTTTACTATCAATGACCGCTTGGTTAACAATAGCCCCACAATTTTTAACTTCTCCCTCATGTTCTTTTGTAGAATTAAAACGAATATCATTTTTGTATTTTCTGTACAGTTTCTCTAAAATTTCTTCCAGTTTAACTTGATCATTCAAAGTCAATATTAACTCATCATTCTTGAACTGAGCCCTTCCTAATGAGATAACTGGACTGATTCCCCAGTTTCGAATTTCATACTCATACAACCATTCTCCGATTTTTGGCAATTCAGAATAATTATTTCTAGTTATAATAGTTGCAACTCTTAACACGATTCCAGCAGTCTTTACCTTAATTATATTTTCTTTGATTTTTTCTGTTGTATTAGGACGTTTGGTAAACCAAGTAACATAGTCATCGTCTAAACTATGTAAATCTATTTGAATCGATGTAGAACTTCTATTTTTCTTCATTAATTCAATTTGGGCGTCATTTAAATTTATTCCATTTGTCAAAATACAAACGGAAGCAAAATTCAACTTATACGCATGTCTTAAAATTTCCGTAAAGTCTGGATGTGTCGTACATTCTCCGCCAGTAATTTCTATACCATTTACTCCCAGAGCTTTTAATTCATCAAACAATGACTTTATCTGATCCAAAGTTGGCATCTCTTTTTTCAGCGCTCCATAATTTCCATAACAATGAAGACATTTTATATTGCATGTATTAGTGATTTCGATTGAGACAATTTTCGGATACTTGGTATTTTCTTCTCGTATAAAGACATTTATTTTTTCACAGATTTCTCTTCCAAAAAGTTTCACGTCCATTTCATTAACGAATTTTTCTAAAAACCTAGAAACAATGTCGCCAACATTTCCAACCGAATCATTGTATTTACATGACAATTCACTAATAAGCTCTTCCTTCGTTCTAGTTCCATCTATCTTACTTATGATTTCAAATCCTACGAAGTCTAAAGAACAACTCTTATTATCTTTTGTATATACATAGTCTTCATCAAAAATAGTTAAATCAACTTTATTATTTTTTTGGACTACAAATTCTAAAATTTTATTCCAATATAAATAGTTACTCATTTTGAACTCCTTTCTGTACACAATTGTTTAAACTTGAAATAAGGTATATCCTACTTTATTTAGTTGATTAAAAATTTAACCCTCAACGATAATTACCACCATTTTCCATCTTTACCACTCACAATTGACAATCCTGTTCCTAGTGTAAGTGATAGCCCACATAATCCGCAGAAAGAGCATCCAACACATTCAACAAACGATCTTGTGTCCATATTTGGTTCTTGCATAGTATCACCTCCATTCTTGCGTAAGCTATATTGTCTTATTTCAAGCTTAAAAAATTGAATAACTCTCATTTGTTTTATCCTCCAACAAACCAAATAATATATACCATGATTGAACACCTCCTTTGCTTTATGATAATATAATAACAACAATTATTTTATTTTTTCAAAATGTAAACTTTTTTCACATCCCATAAAAATACATTTTTCTTTCATCGTAATAACACTTTAATTGTGAAAACAATCACATAAAATTCAATACATAGCTATATTTGGAATAGCTTTAAATAAAGTCTAAAACTTACATTATTTCTAAAGGAGGATTAAGAAAATGTTTAACTACGGAAACACATATAAAACAGTCAGAAAGGCAAAATGTATCTCTCAAAAAGAAGTTTGTGGCAATCATATTTCGAGAACAACGCTATCTAAATTTGAAAACGGACACTCAGATATTACTTTGTCTAATTTCATTTACTTGTTAGAAAAACTAGATTTGACCTTCGAAGAATTTTTATACTTGATGGAAGATAATCATGGAGTAGACATGACTAAAGGGAACATCTTAAAAAAATTTATCGCAATCAAATCGAATCTTGAACAAGACAAAATTGAACAATTGGTTACAACTTGTAACGACTATTTAGATCAAGAATATAATTGGTATGTCCATTCGATTTTAGAAGTACTAACTGTGTTACAAAATATGCAGCAAAATCCCCTTGATAAAATTCCTTGCATAGATAAAATTATTGTTTCAAGAATCTGGCATTATCTAGAGACCACCGATGAATGGTTTCTTTTAGATATATATTTGATTAACAGTATTTTATTTTATTTCTCAATGGACTCACTAGTATTCATTGGAAATAATCTTTTAAAGAAAACTGAAAAATATAATCATTTTACCAATATTCATCCCTTAGTTATATCAATATATTTAAATCTCATTTTCCTACTGATGCAAAATAATCTTTTTGATCTTGCTTTACATTTTTGTGATCTTATAGAGGTAAAAGCGTCTGATTCAAAACGATATGACTTTATTTCAGTACTAAACGTCAGAAAAGGAATTTGCAATCAAGAAGAGTCTAGAGTAGAATTAGGCTTACAAACAGTTTGCTTATTCAATGATTATTTACTAAAAGAAGATTTATTAAAGGAGATCCATCAGTTCCGTCATTGATAATTGCTCACATGGAAATTCGATTTTTAATTTTTGAATATGCATTAGTTAAAGTTGATAAAAAAGGAAGGGGAAATTTAAATGAAACATTCAACTACTGAAGAAACAACTGGTATTATTGAAGAGGTCTTTCTTGTGGCTCCCGAAGTCATGAAGATTTATAACTCTAAATGGGCAATCGTTTCTTTTACCGCTGATGGGGAAAAATATGTCTCTGAAAATAGAATTCAAGTACCTATGAGTTGTGACGTTGGAAGTACGGTTAAAATTAAATACGATATTGACCATCCAACGAAAGTTTGGAACAAATCTATTTTTAAGTTTTAAGGAAAAATTATTTTCAGCATTGTGAAAAAAAACACAATACTATTTCTTCAATTTAAACTAAAAAAACCTGTCGTTATATTCTCGACAGGTTTTACTTTTCGTTTTCTATGATTTTACATACGTCACTTTATTCCCCAATTCGCTTGCTGCAAACTGATTGGCTTCAAAAAATAATTTGATCATTTTTTCATTCCTTAGTCGAATGACGATATGCGGTGATTTTCTAAATGAGATAAAACTTGTACTGATCCCTGCTAGATTCCAGTTGCTAGTGATCGTAAAATAGCGGATATCTTCGTACATCAGGACTTTCTTTCGATTAAAATGAACCAGCTCCAAGCCGTTCTCATACAAATACAACCCATCTTTTCTAAAGACAAATTGAAAAGCCGATAATACTGCAAAAAACGCGCCTCCGATCAATCCCATCTGCATGCCTAGTCGATCGACATCCGCAAAAATAATCAATCCAAAACACAGTGCTACTGGAAATAAAAAGAACACCCCCAACAAGATTCCTCTGCGATACGCATCAGAATATAACCTTCCCAACTCCATTTATTTTCTCCTTTTTACTTTGTTTGTACCTCTTTTATCGTATCATTTTTTGGTGGGCAGGAACAGAATAAATTGATTGATTCTGGCTATTTTGACACTAAAAAAAGTACTGGGTACATAACATATAATGTTACATCCCCAGTACATGAAATTTGAATAATCGTTGAGTCGTAACGTACTTCGTTTTTCAGTTTCCTTCTCTCTTGAAGTTGAAAATTTCAAGTCTACAACGTTACCTTTATTTATTGACTATTTTTTCTTTTTTGCTCCATATTTACTAATAATGTCGCAGCAATCATAGCTATCCCTATAAACATAATAGCATTCAATACTGCTTCTCCTGCTTTTGGAAAATCTGGTTTTCCAGGAACGTCTCCTTCAGGAACCACAGGTACTTCAGGTTCATCTGGTGGATTGGTATGATCATCGACTTTTGCTTTGTTGATAATCGTTCTTCCTGCGATTGCTTCTTGATTGATTTTGACTTTAAAGATGATAGATCGTGTTTTTGTATCACTGATTTTTGGATATTCCGCAGTGACTTTTCCGTCTTTTACAGTGATGTTCGTTGGTTTGGGGTCGTCCCCTTCACTTCTTAGACTGTTTTCCACATAAGTAACGCCTTTTGGTAGATTGTCGGTCACAGTGACTTGGTTTAATACTCCATTTTCTACTGTATTACGGAAACTGATGCGGTATTCGATTTCTTCACCGATTTTCACCGTTTTTTTATTAACCGTTTTGCTGCTTTCTAGTTTTCCTGCTGGCTCTTTTGGAATAACTGGTACTTCAGGTTCGTCAGGTGGCGTTGTGTGATCATCTATTTTCGCTTTGTTGATGATCGTTTCCCCGGCAATTACCTCTTTATTGACTTTGACTTTAAAGACAATAGATCGGATTTTTGTATCACTGATTTTTTCGTACTCAGCGGTTATTTTGCCATCTTTTACAGTTAAATTTGTTGGTTTTGGATCGTCCCCTTCACTGACCAAACTGCCTTCCACATAGGTCAAGCCTTTTGGTAGGTTATCGGTCACAGTAACTCGATTTAGTATGCCACTCGCAATTTTATTACGAAATGTGATACGGTACTCGATTTCATCGCCGATTTTTGGTGCTTGATTGTTCACCGATTTTGTGACTTCTAATTGTCCTGGCGTTTCGACTGGCGTCACAGGTACCTCAGGTTCATCGGGCGGATTTGTGTGATCGTCGATTTTCGCTTTATTGACAATAGGTTGTCCAACTTTAGCTTCTTTGTTGACTTTGACTTTGAACACGATAGAACGAGTTTTTGTATCGCTTATTTTTCCGTACTCTGCGTTGATTTTTCCATCTGTCACCGTTAAGTTTGTCGGTTTTGGATCATCTCCTTCACTGGTTAAACTACCTTCTACATATGTTAAGCCCTTTGGCAGATCGTCAGTGATTGTGACTTGGTTTAAAATACCGTTTGTCACCTTGTTTCGGAATGTGATACGGTATTCGATTTCGTCGCCAATTTTTGGTGCTTGGTTATTGACTGATTTCGTACTTTCTAATTCACCCGGTGTTTCTACAGGTGTCACTGGAACTTCGGGTTCATCAGGCGGATTCGTATGATCATCGATTTTCGCTTTATTGACGATAGATTCTCCGACTTTGGCTTCTTCATTGACTTTGACTTTGAACACGATAGAACGCGTTTTTGTGTCGCTGATTTTGCCGTACTCTGCAGTGATTTTGCCATCTGTCACCGTTAAGTTTGTCGGTTTTGGATCTTCTCCTTCACTGGTTAAACTGCCTTCTACATACGTTAAGCCTTTTGGCAGATCGTCAGTGATTGTGACTTGGTTTAAGACACCATTGGTTACTTTATTTCGGAATGTGATTCGATACTCGATTTCGTCGCCGATTTTTGGTGCTTGGTTATCAACTGATTTCGTACTTTCTAATTCTCCAGGTGTTTCCGCTGGTGTCACTGGAACTTCGGGTTCATCGGGCGGATTTGTGTGATCGTCTATTTTCGCTTTATTGACGATAGTTTCTCCGACTTTGGCTTCTTCGTTGACTTTGACTTTGAACACGATGGAACGCGTTTTTGTGTCGCTGATTTTCCCGTACTCTGCAGTGATTTTACCATCTGTCTCCGTTAAGCTTGTCGGCTGTGGATCGTCTCCCTCACTAGACAAACTTCCTTCCACATAGGTCAATCCTTTTGGCAGGGCATCCGTTACCGTCACTTGGTTTAGAACGCCGTTAGTTACTTTGTTACGGAATGTGATACGATATTCGATTTCGTCGCCAATTTTTGGTGCTTGGTTATTGACTGATTTCGTACTTTCTAATTCACCCGGTGTTTCTACAGGTGTCACTGGGACTTCGGGTTCATCTGGCGGATTCGTGTGATCGTCTATTTTTGCTTTATTGACAATGGTTTCTCCGACTTTAGCTTCTTCGTTGACTTTGACTTTGAATACAATAGAACGGGTTTTTGTGTCGCTGATTTTTCCGTATTCAGCGCTTATTTTCCCATCTGTCACCGTTAAGCTTGTCGGCTGTGGATCGTCTCCTTCACTAGACAAACTTCCTTCGACATAGGTCAACCCTTTTGGCAAAGCATCCGTTACTGTCACTTGATTTAGGATGCCATTAGTCACTTTGTTTCGGAAGGTGATTCGATACTCGATTTCGTCACCGATTTTTGGTGCTTGATCATTCACCGATTTCGTGACTTCTAATTGTCCCGGTGTTTCAACTGGCACAACGGGAATTTCTGGCTCATCTGGTGGATTTACATGATCATCGATCGTGATTTTATTGACGATTTTTTGTCCAACGACCGCTTCTTCATTGACTTTGACTTTAAAGACGACCGTTCGGATTTTGGTATCTTGAATTCTTGGATATTCAGCAATGACCTTACCATTTGTCATCGTTAGACTTGTTGGTTGCGGGTCATCTCCTTCACTTGCTAGGCTTCCTTCCACATAGGTCATGCCTTTTGGTAAATTATCGGTTACAGTGACCTGATTCAAGACACCATTTGTAATTTTATTACGGAAAGATAAACGGTACTCCACTTCCTCTCCGATTTTTGGCGACTGATTATTGACTGTTTTTGTACTTTCTAGTTCACCTGGTGTTTCTACAGGTGTGATTGGAACTTCAGGTTCATCAGGCGGATTTGTGTGATCATCGATTTTCGCTTTGTTGACGATGGTTTCTCCGACTTTAGCTTCTTCATTGACCTTTACTTTGAACACAACGGATCGAACGGTCGTATCATCGATTGTTGGATATTCGGCAGTCATTTTGCCATTTTCCATGAGTAAGCTCGTTGGTTTTGGCTCAGCACCTTCACTGGTCAAACTACCTTCGACATACGTCAATCCTACTGGCAATGTATCGGTCACCGTCACTTGATCAATTACACCATTGGTTACTTTATTACGGAAACTAATACGATATTCGATTTCATCCCCAATTTTTGGTGCTTGATGATTGACTGATTTGGTTACTTCTAATTGTCCTGGTGTTATAACTGGTGTCACTGGGACTTCCGGTTCATCGGGCGGATTTGTATGATCATCGATTTTCGCTTTATTAATGATTGGTTGATCAGCAACTGCTTCTGTATTTACCGTTACTTTGAAAACGATGGTTCTTATTTTTGTATCTGTAATTTTGGGGTATTCGGCGACTAATTGCCCATTTTCCATCGTTAAGCTTGTCGGCTGCGGATCATCGCCTTCACTGGTTAAGCTACCTTCGACATACGTCAGTCCTTTCGGCAAGGTATCCGTCACAGTCACTTGAGTTAAAACACCATTTTGGATTTTATTACGGAAGCTAATCCGGTATTCAATTTCATCTCCGATTTGTGGTGACTGGTGATTCACTGATTTGGTACTTTCAAGTTCACCTGGTGTTTCAACAGGTGTGATTGGGACCTCAGGCTCATCGGGCGGATTCGTATGATCGTCGATTTTGGCTTTATTGACAATTGCTTCACCAACTTTTGCTTCTGCGTTGACTTTGACTTTAAAGACGATGGAACGTATTTTTGTATCCTTGATCGTTCCATATTCCGCAGTCATTTTACCATTTTCCATGTTTAAGCTTGTTGGTTTAGGATCATCTCCTTCACTTGCCAAGCTCCCCTCTACATAGGTGACCCCTTTTGGTAAAGTATCTGTAATCGTCACTTGTTTTAAGACACCGTTTGTTATTTTGTTACGGAAGGTGATGCGGTATTCAACTTCGTCGCCGATTTTCGGTGATTGATCATTGACTGATTTCGTAACATCTAATTGCCCTGGTGTTTCTACTGGCGTGATTGGTATTTCAGGTTCATCGGGCGGGTTCGTATGATCATCAATGGTAATTTTATTCACGATTTTTTGACCCACGATTGCTTCTTCATTGACTTTAACTTTAAACACAACTGTTCGGATTTTCGTATCTTGGATTTTCGGATATTCTGCGATCACTTTTCCATCCGTCATGGTCAAACTCGTTGGTTTTGGCTCATCCCCTTCGGTCGTCAAGCTTCCTTCGACATAGGTTAACCCTTTTGGTAAATTATCAGTCACTGTTACTTGCTTCAATATACCGTTCGTGATTTTATTACGGAAAGAGAGTCGATATTCAACGATATCACCGATTTTGGGTGATTGGTTATTGACTGATTTTGTGCTTTCTAATTCACCTGGTGTTTCTACAGGCGTGACTGGGACCTCGGGTTCATCAGGCGGATTCGTGTGATCATCGATTGTCGCTTTATTGACGATGGTTTCGCCGATTTTGGCTTCTTCGTTGACTTTGACTTTGAAAATAATTGATCGAATTTTTGTGTCGCTGATCTTTTGGTATTCCGCCGTTATTTTCCCGCCTGTCGCAGTTAAACTTGTCGGCTGCGGATCATCGCCTTCACTGGTTAAGCTGCCTTCTACGTATGTTAAACCTTTCGGTAGTTGGTCGGTCACGGTCACTTGAGTTAACACACCGTTTTGGATTTTATTGCGAAAATTAATGCGGTATTCGATTTCGTCACCAATTTTTGGTGACTGATGATTGACCGATTTTGTACTTTCTAATTCGCCAGGTGTTTCCACTGGTGTGATGGGTACTTCGGGTTCATCAGGCGGATTCGTATGGTCATCGATCGTCGCTTTATTGACGATTGGCTGTCCCGCTACAGCTTCTTCATTAACACGAACTTTAAAGGAAATTGTACGTGTTTCGGTATCAGCGATTTTAGGATATTCCGCTTTTACCTGTCCATTCACAACGGTTAAGCTTGTGGGTTTCGGGTCTTGTCCGCTACTTGTAATACTGTTTTCGATATAAGTTAGGCCTTTTGGTAAATTATCGGTCACTGTTACTTGGTTCAAAACACCGTTTGGTATTGTGTTTTTAAATTGAATCGTATAGGTTAATTCGTCACCGATTTTTGGTGATTGATTGTTGACTGTTTTTGTACTTTCAAGTTGTCCTGCAAGTTCTTCTTGCGCAATTTTCACTTCTACAACATTTGATTGATTATTGATGATCGTATTTGTTGCAGTATCTTGTCCTTGAATCGTTGCACTATTTGGAATTAGTTGATCCGCAACGGCCGTATTATTGATTTTTGCTTGAAATTGATAGACAGTTTCTGCGGTCGTTCCTTTGTAGCTACCGCCTTGAGTCCCGTTGGCTCCTTCACCAACACGGAATGTCATCGTACGGTTAGCGGCCGTATATTCTCCTTGGTCATCTCCAACTGCGTCAGTTTTAACTCCTGCATTTGGTCCGCTGACAATGGATAATGATCCTGGAACATAATCTAGGCGGCTATCTAGCACATCTTTCGATACGGTGTTAACCGCTTCTGAGTTTGCTTTGGTATTCTTTAAATGAACGCGATATGTTACGGTGTCTCCAACCTTATATGTCTCTTTGGGATTCATGATTTCTTTGGAGATTTCTAATTCAGGTGTTTCAGCGTTGATAGAAAATCCAATCGCATTGGTTGAATAGTCATCCCCTGAACTCGTTGTTCTAAAAGAAATTTGCTGCTGCCCATTGGTAATGATTCCTTCTGGTAAGGACAAACGATCGACATCAATATCTAAAAAGTTTGGATAGCCTGGTTTAAATTGTCCTGGATATTTATCGACCATATGTTGGTCATTATCTGAAACCGTTCCATTCATCGCATTTTCAGCAGGATTGATCGTATTACTGATATTGACCCAAGTACCTGCTTTATTTTTGATTTGGGCATTGTCACCAGTAAAATATTTATCTCCTTGAACAGTAAACCAAGTGATGATAGGTTCTAGTTTTCCTTGTTTGGACGTTATAAAGTCTTTCATGGCAAACTCATTGTTCGTGCCTGCTTTATTTCCTCTAGCGCCGTAATAGACGTTAAACGCACGAGACTTTTTGGCTTGGTCTTTTGTTACCACAAATAAACTCCAACCACTGAAGTTATAGTATTGATATTTTTTATTCAAATCCTTGGTCATCGGGATATCGGCTAAGGTATACCCACCAGTTCCACTCTTATCTCCTTGAATAATAGCTGTAACATCAGCAAAATTAGAAAAACCTGTATTGTTATAACCAAAATATTGACCGGGGTCATTATCATTTTGATCAATCCGGTGATAACGTTGCGGCGCCACTCGGGTAGAGGTTCCATTTGGCGTCGTAAACTTAACAGGCGCACTGATTTCTTCATCGCTTAGATTATCGTAAAAGCCCGGTCCTTTATAACGAGAAGCACTCCAAAATAATCCTGCCCACGCAATTTCAGAAGAACCATCTAGATCTATATAGGCTCGACTTGAGTTATAAGTTGTCGGATCTCCATCTACATCGGCAAATTCTAGTGCAAAATTGTTGATGGCATAGCCGCTGCTTGGTGTTTTAGCATTTAAAAAGGTTTGCGCTGCTGCGGTGCTCTCATCTAAAATTTTTAAATTGGTATTTCCTGTTGAAAAAAGTTCCCCTTTATGGATACTTTTATAGATTGGTTGGTCAAAACCTCGACCTGGCGTTGGTGCAATTCTTGGTCCAATCGCTTGAATAGTTGGTGTTTCTTGGTTGGTATCTTCGGAGGTCGTTATGGTTTCTTCTTTAGGTGTAGCAGTTGTTGACTCTTCTGATTGGGATTCTGCTATTTCTGTGTCAGTTTCTTTTTCTTGTAAAGATGTACTGCTCGCTTCTTGTTCGATTTTCGGCAGTGTTAGGGTGATGTCCCCTACTTTTTCATCTGCCTGATTTATTTCAACAGCAAACTGATGAATTGATTTGTCTGTTTGCTCGGCACTGATTGTCAGATGTTTCGTGGTTTGAGGTTGGATCGTGGTGATGATTAGTTCGGTCCCCTCATCTTGGTTTTCTTTTTGGTCAAACTGGATTGTTTGGTCGTCGGGCGCCACCAGTTGGTCTTCGCTTTTTAAGGTTGCTGCGTCGAATTTTACTGGTGAGTCCTTTGGGTTCTTTTGTTTTAGGACGACCTGCTCGATTGGTTGATCGCTTTTGTTGGTTACTTCGTAGTTTACGTCAACTAATTTATTGTTGGTTTCATTTTTCTTGGTGTCTGCTTTGACGTATAAGGATTCTGAGTCGAAGATGTTCTCTTCTGGTTTGGTCAGTCCTTCTGCAAACACACTGGCGACGGGTAACAAGTTGGCGATCACCAACATCAAAACGGCTAAATAGTTCAGGGAAATTTTGTACACTTTATTCATTTATATCTTACCTCCTATCTTTTTACTATAGTATGGCTAAATAAATAATTCAAAGATATCGGGTTGAAAAATTAGTTTTTTCTCATAGCTGGAGTTCAGGCTTTTTTCAGATGCATTTGGCTGGATTTTGGTTGGGAAGGAAAAAGTTTTTTTGTTATTTTATCTTATATATAAGGGAGCTGTTTTGGGTGTTATTTAATGGGTGGAAATGCCGAATTTCGTTGCGGTGGGTGGTGTCTTTCGGTATAATAAATGGTGTAGGATAGAAATAAGGATCGTTGATCGATTCAAGACATATAAATAAAAATTGGCACTTCAATCGTTCGGCGGCAACCTTACGATCGAAGCCTTGTTAAGACGCCCAAAGCTGTCCAAACAAGTTGCCAATAGTGCTAGCAACTTGTACTAGCTTCTTTATTGTACCTAAAATGGTTTGAGATTTCTAGGAAATCTTTGCTTTTTTCGGTGATGATTGGTTGTTATGTATATGGGATTAGACTATTGTCGACGGTATTGGGCATCTGCTCAATGCCGTTTTTTCTGTCCTACGAGTACTTTTGAAGGGAGGAACGTTTTAAGAATCGATGAAAAACTGGATAAAACAAAAAGGCACTTCACCATTTGGCGGCAACCGAATGATGAAGCCTTGAATAGACACCCAAAGCATGTCTACACAAGTTGCCAATTTGCTAGCACCGAAGCACTAGCTTCTTTATTGTACCTAATTTTCTTTTGGAATTCTAGTTGGTTTTGTTAATTTCTTGGGATTAAGGGTGGTTTAGGGGTGAATTGTGGGGTTGGTTTGGCTGATTGATGACGGTATTGACAGGTTCGGTATCGTTTTTTGTTTTACTCTGGGAGAAGGCGTTATGAATACAGCAAGGCTTTGAAAGTCGTTTGTAACGCTGGGTGGTTTGGTTTGCCTCGTCAATGTGCATATAGAAAAAGCCACTGAATCCAGAAATTCAGTGGAAAACTGGCGGGAGAAGTTGGGTTGGGGCTTGGGTTTCGTTTGGCGCTTATCGGCTTTTCTCTGCCTTATTTAAAGGAGATCAGGAGAATGGATAAACAAGGACAGAATTTAAAGGCAGTTACGTATCATGATATTATTGAGTTGCGGGATTTTATGGAGAAGATGGCTTCTTGGCAGGAGCCTTTGGCGATTTTGGATCATTTTTTTCAGTTTCGGTCTGGGCCGATCAATAAGAAACGGATTGTGAAGGAGTATTATGCGCGGGCGCAGATGTTTCATGCTTTTTATGAGGATTATAATCGGTTGATTGCGTTGGGGGATGAATTGGTGATGGAGATGGTTAGGGCTGAGAAGGTTGAGACTGGGTTTGAGGTTAGGAAAAAGGATTTGGAATAGATTGCGTATTTTATAAAAGAGGATGGAAATGATCCATCCTCTGAATGTTGCGTTATTCCTTATTTAAAATGGTTGCTACTTCGCTGTCGCTATATTCTTTTTTATCATTTTTTATTATTTCTCGATTATCCATTCCTTGAGGGACAAATCTGAATACGGTAAATGTTGCTTCGATATTTTGAAGATTTAGGATTCTGTGTAGACTGCTATTCATGCGAATTACATCACCTTTTTGACAATCTTTATGAGATTTTTTACCGTCTGCTATTGTTTCAACTCTGATCTGTCCATCGGTTATTACTAGTATTTCTTCAATGCTTTGGTGGGTGTGCCATCCTTGGCTTGTATTTGCTGGTACTGAATTTAGATGGATTTCGAATTCGGGAAAGATGTAGTAATTTACGTTTGTTCCGTCTTCTTTTTTAGCGAAAATGGATTCGTTTTTTGTCATTATTTCTATGAGGTTGTTTAGCATTATGATTCATTCCTTTCAGTGAGAATAATTTGAATCTGTCTTTGATTTTAGTTTGTTTGCAATATGTGTATCCTCTCCTTGAATTAGTATTTATTATAAACAAGCTATTGAGAATTTCTATCCACGATTATCTATTTTTGAAATATTTTTAGCAATGAACTATCTTTGTCATTTAAATAGTAATTTGATTCAAAACTTATCATTCTATAATAAACTACTTTCATAAGACAACCTTTTAGTAACTGACAAAATAACAAAATTTAAACTCAGTGAAAGATGAGCCTATACAAATTGTAAAACACATAAAATAAACAGAAATTGCAATAGTCGCAAATTCTGTTTATTTAGCCATGAACAATTGTCATTTTTATCTACATCAATGCTTTATTACTTCCAATTTACTGCTGTTGATATATTTTTTACGGTGTTCCTTTTTTGCCAATTTTTCAATTTCTATTCCTATAACTTTAACTAAATCAACAACTAGTGCATTCCCCATCATAAAATATCTATTTGAAGGAGTAATATTTTTCTCTAAAGTCCAACCAATTGGAAAAGTGTTAATTTGTTCTGCTTCTTCTGGTGATATAAGACGAAGTAGACCGTTCCCTGGATCTTTTATCACATGACTCATTCTCGACACAGTATGCTCCGATGTAACCATGGTTCTTGCTGGCTTGTTCAATGGGTCAGGAAAAGCAATTGCCCCCATTCCGTATGGATATTTATGACCCGATTTTGAAATTTTAATTGTTTTGAAACCATCTTTTAATTCTTTAAATTTATTTTCTTTTTCAGGTGTTAGATATAACGTTTCATCAGTTTCATTTGGCTTAATTATGCTTTCTAATGTTTTTGGTTTTACTATATAGGGCTGATAGTCAGCCATATATATATGTCCATCAATCATAAATCCCGTTTTTTTGAACGCTTTTTCCACTGAAAAATTATCCGAAAAATCGATTAAACTATTATATTTTGTTAAATCCACTTCACTAATTTCTCCAATAGAAATATTTTTTAACGAACTCGATAAAGGAGGCATTGATTTGATAAATTCAGCAATATTCTCTTCACCTAACTGCGCTATGTTTTTCACATACTTTTTAAAATTTGTATCTTTTCTAAATGCAAATATAAATGTCCGTCGCCTTCTTTGTGGGAAACCATAATCAGCTGCATTGATCATTTTCCAAGTTACACCATATCCCAAATCAGAGAACGTTCGTAAAATCATACCAAAGTCTCGACCTGGTTGTACACTATTTATTCCTGGAGAAGTAAGTAAACGGTCAACATTTTCTAAAAAAACAAACTGTGGCCATTTTGCTTCGATTACATCTTTAATATCCCACCAAAGCACTCCCTTTTTTCCAAAAATCCCCTTTGCTCCAGTTGAAGCAACAGAATAATCTTGACATGGAAAACCACCAACCAACATATCCATATACGGAATATTAGTTTTATTTATCAAAGAAATATCTTCATTGACAACGTTCGTTTCTGGAAAATTCTTTTTATATATATTAAAAGCGAACTGATTTTTACGAGATGGTTCAAATTGATCTGCCCAAATCACTTCAAAATGAGAACTTGCACGTGATAGCCCCAGATGGAATCCACCGACCCCGGCAAACATTTCCGCTACTCTAATTTTTTTATCCATTTACCCTAATTCTTTTCCTTTCCTCATCGATAATTTTAATTGCATCCACTATCTCATCTTCACTATATTCAATGGATAATGTATTATCGTCAACCGCATCATACATAATTTGCTCTTTATCTTTAAGTCTTCTGTATATTTTTTCATCTATATAGCCTGGACGACCACTTGTAACAGGTTCACTTTCTGTTTGTAAATAATAATATCGTGTATGGTCATTTTCCTCTAACCCCAATCGATGAATGCGGTCCCTTGATTGTAACATATATGTTAAGTTAAAATCATACTCAAAGTACACCGCATCATGGACAGATTGATGTAATGAAATGGATTCTCCAAGTGTTTGTGGATTAGATACCAAAACCTGCACGTCACCATCTCTAAATTCATCGATTAGTTTAACTCGCTCGTCTTTCGGTGTGCTGCCATAAACTAAATTAACAGATAGATTCTTTTTTTTAAGAGTATCTTTGATTTTGATAATAGTATCAACAAAAATCCCCCAAACTAACACTTTTTTTCCTTCGGAAACAAGATTTTCCACTAGCTCAATGCCTGACGTAAATTTTGGCGATACAATAGATTGAACATCTAAATTTTGGTATTGATTCTGTTTAGTAACGATTTTATCTCCACCTAATAAATCAAAAAAACTACTACTAGTAATGCCTGATATCCTTTCAGATTTACTTTCATCATCATTAAATGACATTAATTCATCATAATCAATCGCATAATTCAACAAAGTTGGATTAGTCGATGCTTGAATTAAACGAATCAATTTTGCTAAACTAGACGATTCATTATAATAAATGGCTTCTGCTAACTCAATTTGTTCTAAACTAGGATTAACACTAATTATAATATCTTCATCAGCTTTTGGAACTTTTAAATCTTTTTTATTAGTTCTCCAAAAGAAAGGATGAAGCGATTTATTGATTTCTTCTATTTTTCTCACTTTTGGATTATTTAGTTCATCTACATCCCAACCAAAGAAACCACTATACTCATTACCGTATAAAATATGCAACAAATTATAAATATCGCTGTATTTATTTGGAATTGGCGTCCCTGTTAATACATATCTAAATTTAGGAATTTGGGATATTTCAAGTGCATATTGTGCACGTTGCCCATTAGGATTTTTAATTCGATGTACCTCATCAAACACCAACATTGTATTCTCGTCAATTACACTTTTTAGCTGGTTCATAACTCCGGGTAGCGATTCGTAATTAACTAGTATTAAATTACTAACTCCCCAATCAGTTTTTAGTAATTCTTTGAAATATTTATTTTGAGCATCTATAAAACTAAGTGTTTTTTTATCTCCAAAAACTATTTTAAATTCTCTTTTCCATGAATCAAAAGCATTGATTGGACAGATAACAAGAATACGATCTATTTTCTCATTTTTAGGTGTATTAGCTCTATTTAAATAAGCAAAAACACCTAATAACATTGCAGTTTTTCCAGCTCCTGGAACAGAAAAATTAGCAGCTCGCATCATCTCATATTCATAGTAAGCAGCTCGTAAATGTAAATCACGTAAAGGACGACTGACCTCTTGTTGGACAATCATAGAAAAATTTTCAAAAGTAACTTTTTTGGATTCTGGAAATTTTTCTAAGTCATTCTTATAAACTTCACCTAAAATCTTATATTGCTCAATCGAATATTTATTTCGTGTAATAAATTCTTCAACAGCTTTAGAAATTGTGACTCGGATGCCTTTTCTTCGTGCACGTTTTTTAGTAACATCGATAATTCGTTGCAAATCTTTGTAGGTCACACCATTACGAATTGTAGAATTATCTTCTTCAAAAAAAATTGTTAAGTCGCTCCCAACTTTTAACTTACGATCTTTTCGTATCAACTCTTGAATACTATTATCGATTCTTATTATACGATTATCAAATAATCGAAAATTAATAGTATCATCATCAATTAAATCCAATTTGTCATCTTGCTCTTCGACAAAGTTAGTAATAGTAGCCAATTGCTGATAAGGTGCAAATTCTTCATAGGCTAATTCAGAAGCTTCCACTACTGTAACACCATATTCTTTATTATTCCAAAGACGCATAAATCTTTCTTGGCTTTCTAGAATACGAGACTGCACGTTATTACTATTATCCCATGAAACATCCACACTTATCGATTCATAATTTTCACTAATACCATTTTTTGTTTCATTTGCTGAACCATTAAAAAATACTACCTCATTATCACTATATATCAGCCCAAACTTATCATGAAAAACTCCTTGCTGTACTAGCGCTACTTTTACTCGTGCACGACTATTTGCTATCATAAATGCTAAATTTCCCAATTGTTGCTGGGTCTTGGTACTTAACTTATCGTTTTGTTCGGATATTTTAAGTGGCTTCAACTCTTCTCTAAGACTATAACCTGCTTGAATACGGTCATAATCTTCTTTTGAAATCTCTTTTGAAATAATAAATTGGACTTCCCCACCATTTTTGGCAAGTTCTTCTAGGCCTTCTGCGTATAAATCAACACCTGCACTACTAAAATATCCCGATACACGCTGATAAAGATTCGCCTGAGTCAATAATTTAACATAAAAATCATCTACCAAACTATCTGTGTACTGAGATTTCAATTTATTTTTAACGTCTGATGAAAAACTCATTTACTCATCCCCTGGTTTAGTTTAAACAATATATCACGGATTTCACTTAATACTTCTTTTGCTTCAAAAAATTCATCTTTCGTTAACTCTTTGAAGTCACTAGCATTAAGCTCCTGTAAATTATCTCGAATATCGTTTAGTTCCATTAATGCTTCTTTTCTTTCAGAATCTTTCACACCTTTATATACCAAACGTTTAATTGATGACTGAATATCCGTTACAGTTTTTTCCAATTCAGGCGAAGATTTGGTTACTTGCTTTAAATCATTACTACTCTTTATTGGTTTTTCAGAAAAAGCATCAATAATATCATCGACTTTATCATCGACGGCATCTAGGAAATATTGCTTAACTTCGTCATTTTTCAAAATATGAGTTTTGACATCGCGCATTATACGTGTCACATCGGCATTCCCCTCTGTTGATTTTACAACCGCAAGATGGGTTAAAACCGCATCAGTAATTGATTCTTTCTCTCTATCTTTTAACTTATTAATTGTCCCTTCTATTTCTTCAATAGGACCATCTAATTTTAGTTCTCTTGCTAAATAAAATTTATCAACTGAATTTCCACCCGGTGAAACTATTTCTACAAACCTAAGAATTAGTTTTGCTAAACGAATATCGCGGTTGATACCTTTCGTATTGCCAGCGCCAGAGGCTTTTTTATATTCTTCAACTGTCATCAATTTTTCAACTTTAATGGTATTATAAACATCAAAAATACGATCAATTGGATCATAGTTAACACGTTCTTCTCGCCCAAGCTGCAAATCTAATTCTAATTCTTTTATTTTTTTCTCGTCATTTCCAGAATTAGCATCTAACGGTAAAATAACAGCTTCGAATGTTTTAGGAATATTATCTTGGGTTTGATACATTCGTAGAGCGGTAAATCTACGATTTCCGTCAATAACACGACCGTCAGGCAATACTACACCCGGTTCCTGCTGAGTTCTTTCTTTTATTGATTGGAGGGTTTCCTCTAATGCTCTAGAATTAGAATCATAAATGAATTTTTCAAAAATTTTGTTGTATTCAGAATTACCAGGTTCAGGTTGTAGTTGTCCATTTTCCGCTTGATATTGTTTATATACTGTATTAATTCGGCCATTTTTATCATTATAGTACAAATACTCTAATGGAATTTTATATACTTCCCAAGAGTTAGAAACTTGTCCAGGAACCGTTAATTTCTTTACTTGTCCAGTCTTCTCTAATTGATTTGCTGCAACTTTTTCTAGTAGATTGATCATAGTTATCCACCTTTCAAACTTTTGATTTCTTCATAAAACACTTTTAAATGACATTCGATTTGAAATTTTTATGTTTCTTATCGACTTAATGTTATTATTGTATCTAATACGTTATTTATGCCATCATAACTATACTTTCCAATTAACACTGCAGTTTTTTTCTCGTTACGCTGTTCAGTTTTATCAAACCCAATCCCTTTTATTGTTCTTTTACTTTAGTTTTGGAGAAGTCCAATCGTTGGTATCCTGTATAGAGTAAAAGTTAACAACCATGAAGTTATTGATTATTCTTAATACATTTAGCTTTTCTAACACCCTAGTCTTTTATACGAAAACGACTACCATAAGGAAATAAACAACTCCTATTCATAAATATAAAAATAAGCACACCTAAAATAAAAACTAAAATTAAATCAAACAGATAAAAAATCGTTATATAGATTATCCCAGCAGCAATCAAAAGGATCAAAATCAATCGAATAATACTGTTCTTCTTGTAATATGTAGTAATGCTCCCTTTATCAATCTCAATTATCACATTGCAACCTGTTTCAGATAATCTTTTTCTAAGTTTATACTTATTATAGAACATAACGATAGATCTAAAAATCAACAAACAGCCAAACGTTATCAGTAAATAAATTGCACGTTTATCTACTTCAGAAGTAACATCAAGCTCCTGAAAAAAAATAGTCGATAGTTTATAAACTGGCCTTCCAACAAACATTGAAATAACAACACTAGTCATAATGTTATATTCTTTTGGACCATTGGACACTAGTTTACTAAACTCTCCTTTATCTATCTCAACTGCTCTAAAAGGGAAGAACCAAACAAAAGTAGGGAGAAAATAAGCAAGAATATTGCTATCCATATCTATTAAGTAATAGTTTGTATCTAGTTCAGCTAGTTTGTATCTTTTATTTGTAGATTCATAAACTTTCATTATATCTACAAAATTGTAAGCCTAGGATATTTTATATCAGGCAAAGCTTCTTCAATTTTTTTCTGAAAAGCTTCTTCTTGCTCTGATTTAAAACCTTCAAAAAGGACTTCTTCAATATCTTCATGGTTAAAAAAGAAACTTTCCTGATCTTTCACCCCTTCTGGATATAAACAAGCAAGATATTCGAAATACCCTATATTTCCCTCGTTATTATACAAAGGAAATCTAGATGTTAGCATTAAAAGATGTGTTCCTTTTTTTAGTTTTACAACACTGCCTAGCGGTAAAAGTTTCATAAATTTATTTCTCCTTTATTATCATATAAGATCGATTTTTTGTTTTTTTCAATATATCTATACGCCTTTATTCTCTTTAGCGGTGAGACAACTCCTATAAAAAAAGCAAAAAGCGTTGTGAAAAAGAATGATGCAAATAACAATAACAACGAATAAGTTTTAAAATAGATTGGAAGCAAACAGATCAACAACATAGCAAAGAGAAAAATAATAAGAAAGAAATTATTTTGTGATTGCTTCTTCCCTTTAACAAGATAACTTGTTAGCTCCTCTTCATCAATGTTAGTTAAGTATTCTAATTTATTTTTATCACTATTAGCAATTTTATTCACTAATATATTAAATATAATTCCACCTAAGATACCGATAATTAGAATTAAAGTTACTAAGGTGATAGGAGCCAATGAAGCTTTAAAAAGAATGTTGCCAAATAAGGAATAGATAACCACTCCTAAAAATCCAGAAATCAACGTTGACTTATATGAAGTCATCCCAATTTCAACAACAACTAATTTCTTAGTCAATGTATCTAAAAATATACTCTTACTCCCTGCTTCACTATTGTAAATAGTAATGTATCGTTTCCACATTGTAGCTTTCTCACCTGCTATCTATATAATAAAGATTAGTTATTGACTTTATTATTGTTACACTAACTTGCCCCCCAAAGCGCTATAATGGTTTATCCACTTTGCCTTTTTTTACTTCTGCTGTATTACTTTGTTTCCATTCTTGATAAAGCTCTTGGAAGCGTGACTCGTCTTCATCCGTAAATCCTTCAAATAATACTTTATCTATATTTTCTTGATTAAAATATAAAACCTGATCCTGAACTAAACCTATAGGATACACGCAACCTGAATAATCGAACATCTTCGTTTCATTATCGATAACAACCAAAGGTCCTCTGTTCAAGATCATGATCTTTTTTGTTCCTTCTTTTAAATAAATAACACTTCCGATGGGTAACATTTATTTCTCCTTAATTTCACGTATTTTATATTTATCATTACTCAATGCTAAATTGTTCGTTAATAGAAAAAATAGCAACAATAAAGTGAAACTTAATGATATGATCCAATATCCCTCAGATATTACAAGAAAGAATCCTGCCGTTATAACCAATAATGCAAGAAAAAAATACACTACAATATTTTTTATAACGATGGAGATCGTAGCAGGAATAATCTTAATTTTAGTAAAAGGTAGATTTTTATATTGTATTTTGTTGACTATTCCTCTTTTGGATCGCTGAGCTAAAAATATTCTAATTATTATCGCTGGAAATGATGCTAAAATCAGTAATAATAAACTATGCATAGTTGATGGAATTATTGTAACTGAGTCACCAAATTGATGAATCTGGCTATATTTAATAGTAGAATTCCTATAAAATGTATTAACTAAATTAGGTAGTATTATATTAAAACCTAAAATTATCAAAGATAGCCAAATTAAGCTCATTTTATTATTGTTTTTAATGTCAACATGACGTACCAATAAATCATCGGCATCTCGCTCGTCTAGAATATAAGCTTTCTGTGGCACTAACCAACTTAATCCAAAAAAGACATATCCAAACCATGGAGAATCAGCATCAATTAAATACTGCTTAGAATCCGAGCATATCACTCTATATCTATTATTTTTATAAGGTGCCTTTAAATTGCTATTCTTCATCTTACCACGCCCAATTCATTGGATTGATTGCATCACCTAGATCATTTATTGCTTCCCCTACATCATCCAATTTCTCTTTTGCATAGTCAAAGCCATCATTGATTTTTTCGCCAGCCCAATCTAAACCATCATCTATTTTGTTTCCTACCCAATCTAGTTTATCTTGAACACCTAAGATGTTATTTTGGTAAATATAATCTAAACCAACAGATACAACTGTACCAACCGCTATTCCACCTAGAACAGCCCAGCCTCCTGGGTTTGTCAATAATAAACCAACACCTGCAGTCCCAGCCCAGCCTGCTGTAAATCCAACTCCAGCGGAAACAACGTTATGTGAAAGTGCTTGGCCAAATGTCTTACCATTATTAGAAATATCATTGTACATTCCTAAACCAAAACCAGCTGCCATAAACCCATAGCCTAGAGCTTTACCAGCAGTAGTAATATTTTTCCCGTATTTCAAAATCTGAGTTCCAATACCGTTTGGGTTTACCATGATAAAAGAATTAGAAGCATTCGGACCCATTATGCCTTCTAGAACGTTAATCAAACCAGCAAATCTTGAAATTCCCATACCTAATTGTTCAATAAAATTAGATAACGCATCATTTCTAATATCAGAGATGATATCGTCTTTATTTTCTTTCAAATATACTTGTAGCTCTTTTGGAACTTCGGCATCTGGATTCTTTTTGGCAAACTCTAAGATAGTTTCCCAATCACTTGAAGTAATATCAGGTATTTTCCCCATGATTTTTTTCATTTTAGTTTCTAAATATTGCTTCGAAACTTTTCCTGCCCAATCCAAATCTTTCCCTTTCGGAACCGAAAACGTCCCAGTCGCAGGGTTAAAACCACTATTCGCCTGCTGCAACCCTTGCGATAACGTCGAATAAAAACTATTCACCCCATCAAAAATAGCAGGTGACGTCCCATTAAACGTCATTAATTTCTCTAACTTCTTCTCTAAATCCCGCTTAGTCGTCTCTAACGATTCAATAATCCGCCGATTCGCTTGTTCCAATGGATTCGTTCCAGTCGGAAGCTTTGGCACCCCTCGATTAATACTCTCCATATTCAGAATCGACGTATTGATCTGCTGGATTCGTCTTTCTAAGTCATCTGACTTTAAATCAATACTATCAACCTCAGATGTATATTGATCCACAAATTTTTGACAAGCTTCTGCTGTCATGTCTGCACCCACTTCGGCACCTTGAACTAAAGGTTGGATCACAGCCGCAAAGAATTCTTTGGCAGAGTCATAGCCTTTACTTGATAATTCGCTTGCTCCCATAAACTGTTGATTGCTTTGCATCAACGACGTATAGCCTTGTGCTAATTGGCTGCACGCACTTTTCACACTAGACGCTTGGCTTCTCGCTTGACCGAGGTACATATCAATACTCATGCTGTTCCGACCTTTCTTCTTTTGTTTTTATTTCTTGCCAATGTAGGTCTTCTTGTTGATCTTCTAACGCTCTTGTTTGTTTTGTTAGTTCTTGCTGTTGTTCTTCTAAAAAGTCTTGAACGCCTCGGCTTTGCCAGTTGATTTGTTCGACCATATCTTGATACAGCATATCTGTCTGGCTTTGGGCAAATTCTTCTTGTAATTCATTGAATAATTGCTTTTGATAGAAAAAATATTCTTCGTAATGTTCTTCCGTTTTACTGATGTTGCGTTTTAAGTCTTCGAGTTTTTCTTGTTCACGTTCGAGTTGGATTTTTTGTTGTTTGATTTCTTCAAGGGTGGACATCATTTATTCCTCCTTTCAGTTTAAGGAAGCATTTGATTATACTGCATTTGAGCAATTCGTTGATCGACTGCTTCGAATTCGGCTGCCACTGACCGAATATTATTACTTGCTTGGGTAATGGCTTGGACAAGTGAGGTGTTGAAGGTCGTTAATTGTGTAATTGCTTGTTGCGCATTGTTATTACCTGCAACGGTTGTTTGGGTATCTTTTGTGATCGTTGTCCCTTGATTTAGAGAGCTCACCGATGATGCTATAGATGTAGCAACAGCTTGTGCTACTGCGGAATTACTATTTATATCTTTTGGCATAGCTTATCCTCCTATGGTTAATCGTTACTAAGATTGTATAATAGTATATATATTTAATTGTAATTCTTAAACAACTCAATGTAAATATATAATTTTCAAATGTGTCATATGATTAATTAAAAGAAATTTATAACATACACGAAACAACCTAATCTAAGTCCTATTTTTAGTTTTTTAAGTCATACAAAAAACAGATAGCCTAGAAAATGTCCATTTTCCAAACTACCTGTTTCGTTAATTTACTTCTGTACTCTTATCAAATCTAGCACATCTCTTGGATTCCCTACATCAACATTCACTGTGCGTACATTATCCAAAATATCCTGAGTCAATGCTCTCACTTTTTCTGGATCATTGGCAACTTCTGCGCCGATTTGCCAATGACTTGGTACTGGATATACGTTGATCGTTCCATTCCGGTTACTTGTGTAAACGATTTGTCCCTCAGCGCTATAGCCACCGTATAGTATAATAACATCCGTCGGATACGTGACACTCCCTTTGTCATATTGATCGAGCGGTGTTCCTGCAGCTATTGTTTTTGCATTTAGTTCTGACGGTTTCACACCAATCAAGGTCAGCCACACTCGAGCATATTCAATCTGATCGTCTGAGTAACCAAGTAATAGTTTATCGTCTCCTGTCGCTTGCTCTTTTGCTTTATCTGCCTCTGCTTTGGCTTGTTCTATAGCCTTATTGACTTCTTGTTCAGCAACTTGTTTTTGCTGAGTTAAAGCATTGATCTGACCTTGAGTATCGATCATAGCTTTCATTAAAATCAATTTTGCAGTAAACGTTGTTTTCAGTTCTTCGTTTTTAACTTTTTCGATTTCTTTATTTAAGGTATTATAATCGCTTTGTTGGACTGTTTCTTTTGGTATATTTCCGTCAAAGGATTCGTTGAGTAACTTTTTGATTTTCTCTTCTTGATCCACTTGTTCTGTAGCATTTTGAAGGATAGAATCGATGGCTTCTTTCCATTTCCCTTTTAGGTCTTTTTTTTCTGAGAGTGTATCCTTGACTTCGGTAATTTTTCCTTTCGTCAAGTCTAGCGTAATCGGTAATTCTTTTTTTATGTGGTCACCTTTGATTGCAAGTTCTTTTGAGCTGAATAACTCATTTGTTTCTGTTTGTATCTCTAATTTCGTATTTGCCAATGCAACTTTTTTCTGTAGATTTTGAATAGTCGTTTCTGCTGTATTCGTATTTATCTTGTTTTCATACTCGCGTTTGAGTTTTTCAATTTCAGTTTGTTTCTTTAACAGTTTTTCTTTGGTTTCTTTGATCGTTACGGGTTTGATTTCTTTACTTAGAAATTCTTGTTTTTCATCAAAAAGTGCTGCAACTTCTTCATAAAGAGTACCAGCTTTCGTTGTTTCTTTTTCTATAGCTGCTACCTCATTTTGTGCCGTGGTAATTTTTGCTTGCTTTTGGAATATGATGCCCCCGATGGCGAGAGCTACAAGTGCTAGCGCTCCAATAGAAATCCCCAAAACTTTTTTCTTCATTTCTTCCCCACTCCTGTTCGTTAATAGAAATAACTTATTATTTTTTACTCCCCATAGATAGTTTAGCATATTTATCTATTCTGTCATTTTAAATTCGAAAAAAAGTATAGTTAATAAAAAATAAGAATCATCCATTAAAGGCTAACTCTTATTTTTTGCTATTTATTAGATGAACTCTTACTTGAAGCTTACTCTACATCTTCTTCAAACGTTATTTTTCCGCTTTTTACCTTATTCACCGCACTAAACATTTTTGCTGGAAACATTCTTTTGATGTCTTCTTCATAAAACGAACCATTTCCAGGTTCTTCATATTGAATGACTGTGTAACCATTGTTTTGTTTTTCAAGCGTATAAACTACAGGAAAATTTGAGCCATAAACATCTTGTCCAGCTCTATCAATCCCTGAAACTGTTTGGTTAAGGTAAACAGTTATTTTTTCTTCATTAACTTCCTGTCCATAAAAATCTAAAGTCAATTTGATTTTTTTTACCTCTGGACTAGCTTCTACTGTTTCAGAATTAAAATAGGTTTCTGCTTTCATATAATTGAAGATTGTTTCGCCATATTTTTTTCGTTCTGATTTACTAACGGGGTCAGCGCGATCATCCTTCTTTAGTAGTATTGATCCAATTACGACTAGAACAATACATACAACTGCCACTCCAACTTTCTTTTTCATTTTCTTATCTCCTTATCCTACTCATAACCCCCTATATCGCTTCACAGCTTTCATCCTTAATCTCCTATAATCAGCCTCCCACTGGCTCTCTTTCCACAATTTCCCCTTCAAATCTCGCTCCATATGTTCAAGAACCGTCTCTTTCTCCCCGCCCGTCAACTCACCCAATTCATCAGCATAAAACTGCTCCATCCACTCTCTCAAACCACATTCCCCACCTTTAAGTGGTGTTGGTCGATCGTATTCCATCATCTCCACAACTTCAAAATGATTCTTTTCAAGCAAATTCCGATAATCTGAAACCGACGTAAAACAAAATGGCTCTTCAAAAGGAAACCCCAACGCATTTAACTCCTTCCCAAAAGCTTCTCTAATCGCCTGAACATTCCCCACTGCACCAAACTCACAAATCAACTGACCATTCGCCGTTAAATGTTCACTAATATTTTTCAATAACCGATCTTGATTCGGTATCCAATGAAAAACAGCATTTGAAAATGCTACGTCATACGTCTCAATTTGATCAGTAGGATTTAAGATATCTTCCAGAAAAAAATTCAAATCAGGATAACTCTCTTTTGCTTGATTAATCATATCCAATGATTGATCGATCCCAGTTACCTTATGCCCAAGTTCTGCAATTTGCTTCGTCAACGCTCCCGTTCCACAGCCAATATCCAACACTTTTTTCGGCTCTTTGGGCAATAGTTCCAATAATCCAGCTCCATATTTAAAAATAAAATCATGTGTCGTATTATATTTTTTAACATCCCATTCCATTACATGCACTCTCCTAACGATGTAATAAAAAGAAGCTACACCGAAATTTATTCATCGATGTAGCATTCTTACTATTTCTTATTGCCAATAAGCTGGAACCTTCGCTTCATAAGCCGCAATTTCATCATCATGGGTCAAACTGATGGCAATATCATCCAACCCGTTTACCAACTTATGTTTCCAAGTGCTGTCGATTTCAAAAGAATACGAACCATTTGGCGTAATAACTTCTTGCTTAGGCAAATCGATCGTAATCGTTTCATCTGCCCCAAGTCCTGCTAATGCATCCAATTCTTCATGCGTCAATACAATCGGCAGTAACCCATTTTTTGTCGCATTCATATAGAAAATATCACTAAAACTCCCTGCAATAACGGCTCTAAATCCATAATCATCCAACGCCCAAGCCGCATGTTCTCTTGATGATCCTGAACCAAAGTTATCACCTGAAATCAAAATCGTCGCGTCTTTATATTGTGGTTCATTTAATGTAAAGTCTGGATTTGGTGTACGATCTGGCAAGTAACGCCATTCATCAAATAAGAACTCACCAAAACCTGTTTTTTCGATTCGTTTTAGAAATGATTTTGGAATGATCTGATCAGTATCGATATTATCGTTCATTAGTGGAACCGTTGTTCCTGTATGTTGTGTAAATGCCTCCATTATGCCCCAAGCTCCTCTCTAATGTCTCTAAATGTTCCTTCAATTGCAGCGGTTGCCGCCATCGCTGGGCTGCAAAGGTGCGTTCTTGCGCCTTTGCCTTGTCGTCCTTCAAAGTTTCGGTTAGATGTCGAGGCACAGTGAACGCCCGCTGGTACTTGGTCTGGGTTCATTCCTAGACACATAGAACAACCTGGTTCACGCCATTCAAAACCCGCTTCGGTGAAGATTTTATCCAAACCAATTTTTTCAGCCGCTTTTCGAACCGGTCTTGAACCTGGCACTACGATTGCCGTAATGCCTTCTTTAACTTTTTTGCCTTTTACGATGCGCGCTGCTTCTTCCAAATCAGATAGGCGACCATTTGTACAAGAGCCAATAAAGACATAGCCGATTTCGATATCGGATGGACGTTGTCCCGGTTTTAGATCCATGTAGTTATAGGCACGCTCGTCATTCATATCTTTGATTTCGGGGAAAGTACCTGTGATTGGGATACCCATTTCCGGATTAGTGCCCCACGTTACAAACGGCACCAATTCGTCGGCGTTTAGTTCTAAGTTAGTATCATAAACGGCGTCTGGATCACTTGGTAGTTTTTTCCAATCTGCGATTGCCGCGTCCATATCTTTCGGTGCATATTCTCTGCCACGCACATATTCAAAGGTTTTTTCATCCGGCGCCATCATCCCCATTTTTGCGCCGCCTTCGATCGCCATATTACAGATAGTCATGCGTTCTTCCATTGTTAGGTTTTCGATCGTTTCACCGTAAAATTCAACTGCATGTCCCACACCAAAATCAACACCGTATTTTGCGATCAACGCTAGGATAATGTCTTTGGCATACACACCTTTTGCTAGTTTACCAGTAATTTTGACACCCATCGATTTTGGTTTATTTTGCCAAATACATTGAGTTGCAAAAACATGTTCCACTTCACTTGTCCCGATACCAAAAGCTAAGGCTCCAAATGCGCCATGAGTTGCCGTATGAGAATCGCCACAAACGATGATTTTTCCTGGTTGAGTTAAACCTGTTTCAGGTCCTACCATATGCACGATTCCTTGACGGTCACTCCCGTTATCGCAAAGGGTTACACCAAATTCTTCACAGTTTTTTTGCAAGGCTTCGATTTGTTTTTTGGCCACCAAATCGGTGATATTAAAGATATCCTTTGTTGGAACATTATGATCCATCGTACCAAAAGTTCTATCTGGACGACGGACTTTTCTTCCTGCTTCTCTTAGGCCTTCAAACGCTTGTGGTGAGGTTACTTCATGAATCAGATGAAGATTGACGTAGAGTAATTGCGGTTCTCCAGCAACTCCTGATACTACATGTTGTTCCCATAGTTTATCAAATAGTGTTTTTCCCATGTTTAGTCACATCCATTTTTTATTTTCATTCAAATTCTTAAGCTTTTCTACCTAAATATACTGCGTAGTTATAATATTTATAGACGACATCTACATCTTGAAATCCAACTGTTTCCAATGTTTTTAATTCAGTCATCATCGGTTGTGGGCGGTCTTCTTCAAAATGACTTTTCAACCAGCGTTCTTGGATTTCTTTTAACGTAATCTTCTGGTTCATAAAAGCGATCCATTTTTGCATGAATGCTTCTTGTAAATCGGAACTTGATGCTTTGATTACATCTGCATTGATAAAGAGTCCGTTTGGATTTAAAGCATCGTAGATTTGACGATAAAATTGTTTATGCGCAGCTTGATCTTCTAAATGATGAAGAGCAAGTGAAGAAACCACCACGTCATAGCTTGTTTCAAATGTCAACTGTTCAAAAGAGCTGGCAATACAGGTCACTTGATTACTTAACTTTTGCTTAGCCATCCTCAACATTTCTTCACTCATATCGACACAAGTGATCACAGCGTTTGGATAATCTTCTTGAATAGCCTGAGCCAAGGTACCTGTGCCGCAGCCAAGATCGATTACTGAAATTGGTTGGTCTTTTTCAAAAGGAATACTTGCAACGATTGCTTCGATCATTTGGTCATAATAAGGAATGATTTTTTGAATAATATCGTCAAATTCTTGGGCTTCTTGGTCAAAATGGGCTTGAATCTGTTCAGTACGTTTCATTGTTTCTTCACCTACTCTTTCATTCGTTCCTTTAATTTAGTTCAATTCTTTGATTACGGCTTCGGTAAAATCAGTGGTTGTCGCTGTTCCACCAAGATCCGTTGTTAAAATGCCTTGGTTCATCACACGATCACAAGCATCTTCGATTTTCTTCGCTGAACTTTCTAAGCCAAACGATTGGCGTAACATCATCGCCGCTGACAAGATCATCGACATCGGATTGGCGATATTTTGATTGGCGATATCAGGTGCAGAACCGTGGATCGGTTCGTATAATGACGGACCTGTTTCACTGTGACTCGCGCTCGGCATCATTCCTAGTGAGCCTGGAATCACCGATGCTTCATCACTTAGGATATCACCGAATAGATTTTCTGTGACAATCACATCAAATGTTTTTGGTTTTTGAATCATGACCATGGCCGCTGAATCAACTAATTGATGTTCTAAGGTACAATCTGGAAATTCTTGTGCTACTTCTTCCGCTGTTTGACGCCATAATTTACTGGTTGCCAAGACATTGGCTTTATCGACAGAAGTAACTTTTTTATTTCTGGTACGAGCGATTTCAAAAGCTTTTCTGATAATCCGTTGAATCTCAGCTTTTGAATAAGTACATAGGTCCGAAGCTTCTGTCTCTCCTAGTTGTTTTTCGCCAAAGTAGATACCTCCTGTGAGTTCGCGGACAACAACGAAATCAACACCTCGAACATTTTCTTCTTTTAATGGAGATAAATGAACCACTGCATCTGGCACTGAGATTGGTCGGATATTTGCATACAATCCTAAGGCTTTTCTTAAGGCTAATAACCCTTGTTCGGGGCGTTTTGGTGCATCGTCCCATTTTGGACCACCGATAGCACCTAGTAAAATTGCATCGGCTTTTTCACAAGCTTTGAGTGTTTCTTCTGGTAACGGATCCCCTTGTTCATCGATACCAGCACCACCAAAGGCAAAGCGTTCAATATCGAAATCCAAATTATCTTGAACCATGATTTCGGCTATTATTTTTAGCGCGCTATCCATGATTTCTGCTCCAATGCCATCTCCTGGCAAGGCTACGATTCGTTTAGTCATTAGGCTCTCCCCGCTTCTTTTTGAAATTGTTCACTGGCTTTGACGTAGGCTTTGGCTGAAGCCTGTAAGACATCAAAGTCGATACCGATGCCGTTGAATTGTTTATTATTTTCACTATCTGCTAAGGTTACATGAACTTCTGCTTGCGCATCTTCTCCACCCGTGATGGCTTTGATGTAATATTCTTGCAGTTCTGGTTTTTGAACGAATATTTTATCGATAGAGTTATAGATAGCTTGGATACTCCCGGAACCAATCGCTGATTCTGTTTTACTTTCGTCTTCTCCTGTATTGATGGAAACGATCGCTCCTTGGCTGCCGTCAGAAACATATTGTAGTTGGACACGCTCTAAGCGATAATCTTCACTGCATTCTTGCGCTTGTCCGACCATCAGGGCGATCAAATCATCTTCGGTGACTTGTTTCTTTTTGTCAGCTAGTGATTTGAAACGTTTAAAGGCATCTTTTAGTTCCTCTTCTGTTAGTTGATAGCCAAGAGCTTCCATCTTTGTGGCAAATGCATGACGACCAGAAAGTTTTCCTAGCGGCAATGAGTTTTCGTTTACCCCGACAAGTGAAGGTGTAATAATTTCATACGTATCTGGATTTTTCAATACCCCATCTTGATGGATACCTGATTCATGTGCATAGGCATTCGCTCCGATGATGGCTTTATTTCTCGGTACCGCTACAGCTGATAGACGACTGACGAGATCGCTGGTTCTTTTAGTTTCGTTCAATAGGATATTGCTTTGAGCATTATAAAAATCTTTTCTGATATAAAGAGCCAATGCGACTTCTTCAAGAGCGGTATTACCCGCTCGTTCACCGATTCCATTGATCGTCCCTTCTACACGGCGGGCACCATTTTCGATAGCCGCTAAGGCATTGGCCGTCGCCATTCCTAGATCATCGTGACAATGTGAAGAGAAAATGATTTCTTGGTCGCTTTGAATATTTTCGATTAGAAATTTAAATAGTGCACCGTATTCCGTTGGATTTGAATAGCCAACTGTATCTGGAACATTAATGATGGTAGCTCCTGCATCAATGGCTGTCTGAACAGCTTTTAGTAGAAATTGCTTTTCTGTTCTCGTTGCATCTTCTGGTGAAAATTGAACTTTTTCAAATTTGCTTCTAGCGTAACTGACATGTTCTTTAATAGAAGCAATCACTTCATCTGGTGTCATTTTTAGTTTAAACTCCATATGAACTGGGCTTGTTGCCAGAAAAACATGGATTTGCGGATGTTTGGCGTTTTGTAAAGCTTCATGTGCGCGATCGATGTCAGCTTTTTGGCAACGTGCCAAACCTGCGACGGTCATCTTTTCAGCGCTTTCTGCGATAGCTTTGACGGCTTCAAAATCACCAACAGATGCAATCGGAAATCCCGCTTCGATCGTATCAATTCCCCATTTTTCTAGTTGTTTAGCGATTTGGACTTTCTCTTTGGTGTTGAAATTTACTCCCGGTGTTTGTTCGCCGTCTCTTAGAGTGGTGTCAAAAAATTGGATAGTGTTCATGTTCATACGTCCCTTCTGAATCTTCATTTTTTTGATTAGGTTAAATGAAGCGAACGAGACTTCTCTCTCTTCGTTCGCCAAGTATTGCGCATCATCAGCTCTGCAAGCAATCGCTGTGATTTGCAACAAAAAAACATCCCACGAATATGGGATGTTCTATCATCCCGTTCATGCAATGCGAAAACAGGACTCTCAACCTCTGATAAGAAAAAGCTGCGCTGCAGCTGGTTTCTAAAAATCAGTGTGATGAGTCCTTCAGTAATAATAAGAATGTAATTGTCGTTGTCTGCTTGTTCATCATCTTCAACATCCTTTATTGTCAGAATTTTTAAATAATTCAAACTATAGTGTTAAAGATACAGAACTTTTAAATCAAAGTCAATAGTTTTATGAGAATTTTTTTAAGAAAGTCTAATTTTATTTGTTTAAACATGCAAGTAAAAAGAGCATAAACTAACGACAGTCCATACTCTTTATTCGATTAGTCAACGTCTAATTTTCTAAATGTGCAAATTTTTCCAACAAACGAATCATCTGACAGACAAACCCGTATTCATTATCATACCATGCAACTGTTTTAACTAGCTGAACATCTCCTGCTGTTATCACTTCGGTTTGTGTAGGATCAAAAATCGAACCCGCAGTAGAACCGATGACATCACTGGAAACAATTTGCCGATCATCATAGTCAAAAGAAGGGTTCTCTATCGTGTGCTTTTGAATGACTTCATTTACTTGTTCCGCCGTAACGTTTGTTTTTAAAATAGACACTAATTCTGTCAAAGAACCTGCTACAACTGGCACTCGCTGTGCATGACCTTGTAATCGTCCATTTAATTCAGGAATAACTAACCCAATCGCTTTCGCTGCACCAGTGGAATGAGGAATCGTATTGACAGCTGCTGAACGAGCAGCACGCAAGTCTCCACCATTAACTGGCCCATCTAACAACATCTGCGTTGACGTATAAGCATGAATTGTCGTCATCGTGCCAACTTCGATACCAAATTCATTATTTAGATGATGCGCCATCAATGCTAGACAGTTGGTTGTGCACGATCCTGCAGAAATAATGGTGTCTTTTGAAGTCAATGTATCATCATTGACATTATAAACAATCGTCTTCATATCTCCTGCTGGAGCCGAAACTAGAACACGTTTTACTCCTGCATCGAGATGTGCTTGCGCTTTTATCTCTGAGGTATAAAATCCTGTGCACTCTAAAACAATATCTACTCCTTGCTCTTTTACCCAATTTAACTGACGAGCATCTGCTTGTGCGTATATCTTAATTTCTTGATCATCCACGATGATCCCATCATCTGTTGCACTAACTTTACCATCGTAAGCTCCATGAGTTGAATCAAGCTGTAATAATTGAGCCAACATTTTAGGGCTAGTCAGATCATTGATCGCTACCACTTCAATCTGATTCGATACCTCTTTAATTCTACGAAACGCCAAACGTCCAATTCGTCCAAATCCATTGATTCCTACTTTTATTGTCATATTACCATTCCTCTCTTTTTTCTGTTCAATTACGATTTAAAAATTTTACAACCAAAACGTTGGATATTTTCTTTTTTTATCTAGATTATTTACAACTAAGGCAATTACTACAATGACCACAGAACCTATTAACACAGGTGTAAATAGAAAATTCCAACCCGTCTGGCTCATCATAACAACTAATGGATCTGCCCCAGCTGGTGGGTGCGTTGTTTTTGTCAGCATCATACACATTATCGAAAAGCCAACTGCTACTGCAATCGAAGCCACTGAGTTGCCAAGTAATGTCTGACACGCTAACCCTATAAACGTTGAAATAAAATGCCCACCAATAATGTTCCTTGGTTGAGAAAGTGGTGCATCCCATACACCGAAAGCAAGAACACAACTCGCTCCAAATGGTGCCATTATCCAGCTCCATTCAGTCTTCTCGGTTAGAACGATTAAACTAAAAATGACAATAAAACCGCCCATAAACCCTATAATCGCTGCTTTTAAATCTACTTTTAGCGGTGAACGTGCAGTTGTGAACATTTTTTTTAACACCCTCATTTAACTAACCTCCTTTATAACGTATTATAGGTTAGTTACAACTAACCTGTCAACAACATTTTTATAAGTTAGTTATTAGCATTAATGATTGAACTATGATAAAATCATATTTAGTTAAAGAGGAGGGAGTCTTTTGTCTCATCATTTTCCAGATGTATCTGATTGTTTAATATTAGATTTCATCAACACAAAGATTTCAAAAAATGGAAAAATCACTGAGTTGATCGAGTCAAGAAGTGATTTAGCAAACTGGTTTGATCACGAAATTAAAAAAAATAGTCGTTACTCTTATCAATTATCACTATTTAAACCCTATTTTGAAAAAGCCGATGACCATTCAACACTCATCGCTTTTAGAGAGTTGCTGTATGAAAAATTATCAGCGCTGATTGCTGGTGAAAATACAAAAATTGAACTGTTAGATTTAATTAAAATAACGACAAAAGTACATCCTTTCAGCATAGAGATTATAAATGATACCTTATCATTCATACCAATAACGATTGATTATCATTCGTTTGAATCATTGATCTTACTTGATTTAGCCCAACTTATTGCTAATGATGATATTCATAAACTGCGTCGTTGTACTAATCCAGAATGTGTATTACTTTTTGTGGATCGTACAGGACGTAGAAAATGGTGCTCAATGAAAATTTGTGGAAATCGTCATAAAGTTGAGGCTTTTGCAAAAAGAAAAAAACAAGCACCAAATGAGGAGATATAACAAAAAAAGGGGAACAAAACTTATAAACGTTTTGTTCCCCTTTTTTACTATATTTTTTCTAATGCCTGTTCCAAATCTTTTAGAATATCATCAATATTCTCAATTCCAATTGATAAACGAATCAATTCTGGTGAAGTTCCAGAAGCATTTAATTCTTCATCACTTAACTGAGAATGTGTTGTTGAAGCAGGATGAATGATCAATGACTTTGCATCCCCAACATTGGCTAAGAGTGAAAAGAGTTCGACATGATTGATCAGGTTCTTCCCTGCCTCGGCTCCACCTTTCACACCAAAAGTAAACACTGAACCTGCGCCTTTAGGTAAATATTTTGCTGCAAGTTGATGATACTTATTATCAGGTAAACCTGGGTAATTGACCCATTGAACTTTCGGGTGCTTATCCAAAAATTCCGCAACAGTCAGAGCATTTTCTACATGACGTTCTAATCGCAAAGATAATGTCTCTAAACCCAAAATCAATAAGAAACTATTGAATGGCGAAATCGCTGCTCCTGTATCTCTTAATAAAGAGACTCTTAAACGAGTAATATACGCTGCAGCTCCCACGTCCTTTGTATAAGAAAGTCCGTGATAACTTGGATCTGGATCAACTAATTTAGGAAATTTGCCATTCGCCCAATTGAATTTGCCTGAATCAATGATGACACCGCCCAAAGCAACACCATGCCCACCAATAAATTTTGTCGCTGAATACACAACGATATCTGCTCCAAAATCAAAAGGACGATTTAAATAGGCTGTTGCAAAAGTATTATCAACGATCAATGGAAGTCCATGTTTATGAGCAATCTCTGCAATTGCCTCTAAATCAGCAACATTTGTAATTGGATTGCCAATTGTTTCTACAAAAATCGCTTTTGTGTTCTCTTTGATAGCATCTTCAAAGTTACTTAATTGATCTGGATCGACAAAAGTTGTTGTAATACCAAACTCTGGCAATGTATGGGCAAATAAATTAAAGGTTCCACCATACAACGTTGAAGCCGAAACAATATGATCACCACTACTTGCAAGATTCTGAATCGCATAAGTAACAGCAGCCGTTCCAGAAGCTACTGCAACCGCTCCAACGCCACCTTCTAACTCGTTCAAACGATCTTCCAAAACTGCAGTTGTAGGATTTGTGATCCTAGTATAGATATTTCCAGCTTTAGATAGCGCAAATTTTTCAGCCGCATCTTGCGTATCGTCAAATGTATAAGAAGTTGTTTGATAAATCGGAACAGCTCTTGAATTTGTTTCTTTATCCGGTGTGTGCCCACCGTGGATTTGGATTGTTTCGAATTGATAGTTAGAGTTTGTCATTATGCTTCATTCCTTTTCTATGTTTTATTCTGTTTATCTTGTTTACTTTACTGATGCACATGTCACCTTCTTGCATAATGACCACCTCTTTCTATTATTCTCATTAAAAAGGAACTAAAAAAGCCGCCCCCTACTAGCAATATGCTAGTAAAGGGCGACTGTCGCGGTACCACCTTTATTGGAATTTAGTTCCATCTCGATCCAAACGCCGAATTTCTTCTTGATTTGGTGCTTGGTTAACGGTAGCTGCCGTAAAAATCAAAATGATTTTTCCTCTCCAAGATCATTTTCGACAAGGGATCATTACTTTCTTGCACCAAACGAAAGCTCTCTACTTCTAGCTGAATGAAATGAATCAGCTAGATTCTAATGTCTGCTTGTGTACTCTTCTTTTCAATGAGTTTTTTTATTAAAACCAATATTAGAACATTCTCATTTTTTTGTCAACTTTTTTCTTTCATTTCCATTTTTTCTAAATATTTATTTGTATTTGAGTGTCCTATTTCTCTTTCTTTCTATTTTTTATTATAATTAGAGAAATTGGAGGTCGATTTAATGTCAACGAATAATGAAAAAGTAGAATTACTTTTATCTTATCTATCTGAGATTCACACGAAAAGTTTAACATTGTATGATTTAGTCACTAGCCGCCCGCGTCCTGAGGATACACGTATTCTTTTGAATATCAACGAGGTATTTACTTATTATCACAGCGTACGTGTCTTTTACTACAGTAACAGTGAATTGACTGCCTCAGAGGTTCACCCTTTTTTTAAAGCCTTTGAAGAATTCTATTTTGAATTAAAACAAGTCTTTCTCCTTGAAGAAGACAATAGTATCCTACTTTATAATAAGTTAACGGCTATGAAAGATTCTTTTGAGCAGTTGACGAATGATTTTAATGTTTTATAATAGAGTAGACAACAGGTAAAGAAGGTGCCCAAATGGATCAAAGCGAAGTCGTAGACCGCTTGCGCGAAGAGTTGGAAATTCCATTTTTTAATGGAACAATCGAAGAGCGTGAGTACACAGAAGCTGAATACCAAAAAATCAAAGCTGACCTAGTTCAGTATTTTGATGATTATGTTCGTAATGTAGAGAATTAATGCAAATGAATTGTAGTTGGATTTTTTAAGTCTAAAGTAAAGCTTAATTGCTTTTACTTTAGACTTTTCTATTTTCCCAAGTAATCTGATTTTTTTATTAATTAAAATAAAATCTAAAATTTCAGAATCAATCCAATATGTATAAAATAACTCTCTATATTTTAAAATACAAAAAATAAACATATATTAATGAAATAATAAATAGTCCGAAAAACAAAAATAAAAAAACCACCGGCTGAAAAGGCCGATGGAAAAGGAGTATTACTCAATAAGAGTAAAATGAAAAATAAAAAGGTTGTTGTTGGTATGAATATATAATACAACACATTTTTTCCTTTGTCTACTAAAAATAACATTAAAATGAAATTAAATATCACTATTTTTTGTCATTTTTTCGTTTATTTTTTTATTTTTTCAACAAAAGATTACTCATTCGTGTGATTGCAAATGAAATATCATCAGTTGCTTTATCTTGTTTTTCTTCTGAATTATTGAAAAGATCGATATCTATGCCTTTTTCAGGATCTAAAGATAAAATCATCTCGTTGCATCCAGCCAGATATTCGATGTATGAACGTTCAAATTTTTTATGAATACCCATCACGCGTGCTGGGGGACGTAATTTAGTCACTTTTTCCAACATGATTGTATATTCTTTTGTTCCATCTTGGAAAATACGTTGAATTTCAGCAATTCTTTCTGGTGCTAATTCAGTTGCTTTTCCTTCATCGATCGCTGTACGCACTTCTTCATAATATTCGTTCATTTTTTCGCCGACTTCTTCTGTTTCTTTTACAATATCATTGATGTTTTGAACATAATAGCCTAAATTTGGTTTCACTGTCTTTCCTACTTTCTTTTAGTAATCACTCAATTTTACACTTTTTCATAGGTAGATGACAAGAGGAATCTGGAAAAGAATATTTTTCTACTAATTTTTAAGAGAAAAAAACTGCAAACATTTTGTTGTCTGCAGTTTTTTAGTGCTTTATTTAATTTCATCACTTGTTTTGATGATTTTAGAAATCATACCATAATCTTTGGCTTCGTCAGCTGACATCCAGAAATTACGATCTGTATCTTTTGCGATTTTTTCGTATGTTTGACCTGTTGCTTCAGCAATCAAGCGGTTGACACGTTCACGCATGCGGATGATTTCTTTGGCTTCAATCTGAATCTCTGTACTTTGACCTTGGACGCCACCAGCTGGTTGATGAATCATATAGCGTGTATTTGGCAAGCTATATCTGTTCTTCGCATCAGCAGCTAAATAAATCGTAATACCCGCACTTGCGACCCATCCTGTTCCAATTACGATCACTTCTGGTTTTACAAATTTGATCATATCATGAATCGTATCACCAGCTTCAACGTGTCCGCCTTGGCTATTAATGAAAATCTTGATTGGTTCATCTCCCATTGCTGCAAGTAGCAATAATTGAGAAGTCACTTCTCGAGCTAAATCTTGATTGATTTCACCGTAGATCAAAATTGTTCGTTCTTCAAAAAGTTTTTTCATAAACGCATTAGGTTGTTGTTTTTCTTCTGTTTCTTCATTTTCATCTAAATAGTTCATATCTGTAACCTCCATAGTTTAAAGCTAAATATCTATATTAATAATACCGCAATCTGAGAATTTGTCCACTTTTTTGACTTGTTTTGACCTTAAAAAATTAATTTTTTGTAAGCTATTTTACTATAACAAAAAAGTAGGAATGTATCTTCATCAGATACATTCCTACTTCAGGCTTATTTAATTTAGCTCTTGCCCATTTTACGTTGAATAAATTTTACGATCTCAACGATTGGAATAATCGCAAATGATGTTCCAGCAACGATGGCCCATTGGTAAGCGTCTAGGGACGTTACACTAAACAAGTCATTGAATCCTGGAATTAAGATCGTTGCTGCTAGTAATAGGAACGATACTAAAATAGCCCAGTTAAATGATTTGTTTCTAAACAAGCCAACTTTAAAGATTGATTGGTAAATAGACTTCACGTTAAATGCGTGGAACAATTGAATCAATCCTAATGTTGCAAATGCCATTGTCAACGCATCACCATGTTGTAGATCATACAAGGCTTGTGCAGATAAGTTTGGCATATTGGCTGCTGTGTGAGCTGGGAATTCGATCGCCATTTTGTACACGATCAGAGTCAAGGCACCTTGTGTAATCCCTTGATAAATCACACTGCTCAAGACACCACCAGAGAAGAAGTTTGATTTCTTTCCACGTGGAGCATGGCTCATCACATCACGTTCAGCAGGTTCTACACCTAATGCAATTGCAGGGAAGGTATCGGTTACTAAGTTGATCCACAATAAGTGAACAGGTAGTAAGGTATCCCAAGCTAGCATTGTTGCGATAAATAGTGTTAATACTTCCCCAAGGTTGGCAGAAAGTAGGTATTGAATCGTTTTTTGGATATTTGAGAAGACTTTACGCCCTTCTTCAACCGCTACGATAATTGTTGAGAAGTTATCATCCGCTAAAACCATATCAGAGGCACCTTTTGATACTTCTGTACCAGTGATCCCCATTCCAATACCGATATCGGCTGCTTTCAGAGCTGGGGCATCATTGACACCGTCACCTGTCATGGCTACAACTTTACCTTCTTGCTGCCATGCTTTAACGATACGTACTTTATGTTCTGGAGAAACACGTGCATAAACGGAATAATGTTCAACGACTTTAGCAAATGCTTCGTCAGATAATTCGTTTAGTTCTGCACCTGTGATTACGGCATCATCATCGCCCTCTTTAATAATACCAAGACGAGCTGCGATTGCTTCTGCTGTATCTCTGTGGTCACCTGTGATCATGATTGGACGAATGCCCGCTTCTTTTGCCACTTTAACAGCTTCCGCTGCTTCTTTACGCTCTGGATCGATCATGCCGACAAGCCCTGCGAATACTAGGTCTTTTTCAACTAAATCAGAATCCATTTCAGCTGGAACTGCATCAACGATTTTGTAAGCCATCCCTAAAACACGTAATGCTTGTTTGGCTAATTTTGTGTTGGTCGTTAAAATTTCTTGACGTTGTTTGTCATCCATTGCTGGTGTTTGACCGTTTAATAAAACTTCCTTACAACGTTTTAGTAATTCATCTGGTGCACCTTTTACAGCGACTAAGAATTTACCATCTGCTAATTGGTGAACAGTTGTCATTAATTTACGGTCTGAATCAAATGGAATTTCAGCAACACGAGGTTCAGCCGCAACTTTTTCAATTACGTTGAACTCATGATCTAAACCATATTGCACAAGTGCTGTTTCTGTTGGATCACCGATCAATGAACCATCTTGCGCGATTTTTGTATCATTTGTATAGTTCATGATTTTTAATGCCATGTTGTCTAACTGAACTTCAGCTGTTGCAGGTTTTACTTCATTGTCTGTGTAAAGTGCTTCAACTGTCATTTGGTTCAATGTTAGTGTACCTGTTTTATCAGAACAGATAATATCTGTACTACCTAATGTTTCAACTGCTGGTAATTTACGAACGATAGCATTTTTCTTCGCCATCTTTTGTGTTCCTAATGCTAAAATAATTGTAACGATAGCTGGCAATCCTTCTGGAATCGCTGCAACAGCTAATGAAATCGATGTTAATAACATATCGATCCATGTACGACCGTTCATCATGCCCACAACGAACATAACAGCGGCAATCACTAAGATTGCAATCGTCAACATCTTACCTAATTGGTTTAAGTTTTGTTTTAATGGTGTTTCTGTTTCTTTTTCGTTGGCTAACATACCAGCGATTTTACCGACTTCTGTATTCATTCCTGTACCGACAACCACACCGATTCCTCGGCCATAAGTAACGTTACTGTTTGAATAAGCCATATTGATCCGATCACCGATACCGATGTCATCAGACGTTCCTTCTAAAACGATTGCTTCTTTTTCAACTGGAACAGATTCACCTGTCAAAGCTGCTTCTTCAATTTTAAGACTAGCGGCTTCTAACAAACGTAAATCTGCCGGCACAACATCTCCAGCTTCTAATAAAACGATATCTCCTGGTACTAACTCGTCACTTTTCACTGTAATTACGTGACCATCACGACGAATATTTGCATTTGGTGAAGACATTTCTTTCAAAGCTTCAATTGCTTGTTCGGCTTTGGCTTCTTGGATCACACCGAAGATGGCGTTTAAGATCACCACAAGTAAAATGATGATAGAATCAACAAAGTCTCCTGAGAAGACTGCTGAAATTACAGCGGCAAATAATAATACGATGATCATGAAATCTTTGAATTGTTCAAAGAATTTGACAACGATCGATTTCTTTTTACCCTCATCTAACGCATTGGCGCCATAACTCTCTAACCTTTTTTTGGCTTCTTGATCGGACAATCCTTCAACTGTCGTATCAAACTTTTGTAAGACCTCTTCATCTGATTGCGTGTAAAACGCTTCAGATAATTGAACCTTTTTCTCTTCTGACATGTTCTTCCTCCTTATAATTTGCAGCTACTTAAATCTATTTTACTTCATTATAGCGAAACGAACACGTTTTTGAACTTATTGGTTCGTAGCAAAACGAAAAAAAATAGACCTCTGTATGCTAAATAGAACATACATAAGTCTCACCGTTTAAGACAACACCAGAAATTTCTTTCGGAGTTGGTGATGTTGTCGCAGCTGATGCCGCCAGTTACTCCCTCATGAAATAATAAAATGGCTACGGACAAGTCTTTCACCAATAATTATTGCTGAATTAATTATACCTGTTCTTTTAGTGTTTTTCAAATGAAATCGTATTGATTTTCAGAAAAATTTCTGTTTAGTTTGAAAAGACTTAGATGATTCATAATGAAGTAGCTCATATTAATTGCGTTTAAACAGGAAAAGCCCCTGACTATTCAGTATTACTGACCAATCAGGGTAAAATGACTTGATCGTTAAATAGATGAAGTTTTCTTACTGTGGCTTGTGATAGCTTCCAATACAACCGACAATATAAATAAAAGAATAAACAGAGATGCACAAAGGACTCCTCCTCCAAACAAACTGATAGCACCAACTAGTCCAAGAAGACTGATTACCATTGTTTTCAATTTTTCCATAATCACTCACCCCTTTTCAAAAGGAAACTATTAGTTGCTTTGCACCACCATCCTACTCCCACTGCTATGTTCTGTCAATAGAAAGAGGATTGGCCGTTATCTTTTCTCTACTAAATCTCTCTTTCATTTTTTGGTCTCATCCTAGCTTCTTTTTCTTCATCAATAACTCTTTATATTTTCTTGGCGTATTTCCCCAAAAAGCTAAAAAATTTCGGTTAAACGTACGAATAGATTGATAACCGCAAGCTTCCGCTATTTCGCTAATCTTTCTAGAGGAACTGAGCAAAAGAGAACGAGCAAATAACATCCGATTATATTCTACCAAAGCATTAAAGGTCATTGAAAACTCATTTAAAACAATTTGATCAATTTTAGTTGGGCTAGAATAAAAATATTTTGCTGCCGTTTGAAGCGATATTGCTTCACTGTAGTGTTGATGAATGTAATTATAAATCTCAAAAGGTAAACTGTTTTGGAAACGAAAGGAATTTAGCTTCTTATCAGTTGAGCGGATTTTTTTGACTTCTGTAGGTGAATAACCTGTCATCGCCTTAAATTGTTTGTTAAAGCTAGGTACGGATCGATAACCAACAAAATCAGCAATGAATGCTACATCCAGCTCTTCAAATTTTAACATTGCTAAAGCATTGTTGATGCGAACCTCAACCAGATTTTCTACAAATGTTTTCCCTGTTAGTTTTTTTAACCCTCGATTGATCGTTTGAGATGTGCTTTTAAATTTATCTGCTACTTCATTGAGTGACAAGTCTTCTCTATAATGAAAATGAAGATACAATAATATTTTTGAACTCATCTCACGAATTGGTTTTTCACGATTCCAATGGTACCTTGCAGTTCTTTCAAACCAAACGATCACTTGATACAAATCAGCAAGCAATGATAGATCATAGAGTCGCTCTTGTTGTTCATACTCTTTAAGAGCATGGGTAAAAATCGTTCGTAAATAGTAAAAATCTTTTTCCTCACAGTCAAGAGCAGGTGTATCCCAGTACTCAAAAAAATTCATATGTTGATCCACCGAGCGGGTTGTTAGGGAAGATAACATTAGTACATTTAAAGAAAGGTCGAAAGTGATTACTTGGATTTCTTCATAAATTTCAACAAACTGATAAACATGATATGAAAAAAGCCAAAGCACACTGCCTTTTCTTACTAAGTATTCTTGATTATTGATTTGGATCTTTCCTGAACCGCTTTTTATAAAGAAAAATTGAACGGTCATTCTACTCATCTTAGCCGTTTCAGTTTGGTAGGATTCACTTTTTACAATAAAATCGGCTTTATTTAATTCAAAACCATAGTAACTAGTTCCGGTATATGGAAGACTTGTTTGCATTTTTTCACTCCTTCGTTCAATTAGGATAAGATTTATAATTGTGATGTCCAGTATTTTTAGTTCATTACGATTATACTATAATTGTACATGTGATTCATATCACAAATTAATTCAGGAGGTTTTACTCATGAGTAAAAAAGTTTTTGTGTTAGGTGGAACTGGTTTTTTAGGGTATTATACTACGGAAGAATTATTGAAAAAAGGCTATGAGGTAGCAACGATTTCTTTACCACCGATGCCCGCAGAAGATTTATTTTCTAGCGATGTCTCTGTAACTTTAGGAAATATCAATGATATGACAGATGAAACAGTGTTGGAGATGCTTAAGGGTTGTGAAGGTTTTATTTATGCCGCTGGTGCAGACGAACGTGTTGTTCCAAAAAGTCCTGCTTCTAAATTTTTCTATGAAGCGAACGTCTTACCTACTCAACGTTTGGCCTATTTAGCTAAAGAAGCGGGTGTAAAGAATTTTGTTGTCTTTGGTTCTTACTTTTCAGAATTTGCTGAGCGTTTACCTGAAACTAACTTAAAACTAGAAGGTTACCCAATGATGCGCTTACTTCAAGAACAAGTTGCGTTCGCTGAAGGCGACGGTAGTATGACTGTAACTTCTTTACGTCTGCCTTATATTTTTGGTACTATGCCTGGTCGTGAACCGTTATGGAAAATGTTTACAGATCAAATCAAAGGGCAAGCCATTTTCCCTGCACTTAAAGGTGGGACTGCAATGGTAACAGTAGAACAAGTAGCGCAAGCAGCTGTTGGTGCTATGGAAAACGGAACACATCGCAGCACATATGCAATTGGTGATACTAATATGAAATACCAAGAATTTTATCAATTGATGGTAGAAGCTTTAGGACAAGATACAACAGTTCCGGTCGTTTCTTATAATGATGTTAAAGATATTTACGAAGGTATTGATGCTGAAGCAGGCAAAGCTGGTTTGGAACATGGGATTCATTCAACAAAATCAGCGATGATGCAAGAATATGATTTATATTTAGATCCAAATGATACCTTTCCTATTTTAAATATCAAACATGATGATGTCGTTGCTTCCATTAAAGAGACCTTGAAAAAATGTGTTGAATAATTAATTGATTATAAAAAAATAGACTGGAGCATAACTCAAAAAGTTATAGCTCAGTCTATTTTTTTTGTAACAGCGCTTTTTATTTTTTAATCTTTTAGACTACTTGTGAATTTCGCGGTAAATCAATTTGCTTTCTGGAACCTCTAAACCAATGTGGATATTCTCCTTGATCATAGTTGCAACATCAGCAATATCTTCTTGATTGGCAAAAATTGTGACTAAGCTCTCACCTTTTTTCACTGGATCACCAACTTTTTTTCTTAAAACCAAGCCAACTGCCAAATCAATGTCATCTTCTTTTGTTTCTCGTCCAGCTCCCAGTTTCATTGCTGCTACCCCGATATTATCAGCGACAATTTCTGTAACAAATCCATCTGAATCAGAAGTAACCTCGATTTCAAAATTAGCCTGTGGTAATAATGTAGGATCGTCAACCCATTCAGGATTGCCACCTTGATTTTTGATAAATTGTTTGAATTTGACCAAAGCTGAACCATCTTTAATTACACCTTTTAGCAATTCTCTAGCTTCTGTTAAAGAATCGGTCTTGCCTGCAAGTACAACCATTTGACTCCCTAAAGTTAAAACAAGTTCTGTTAAATCTTCTGGTCCATTACCATGCAAAGTATCGATAGCTTCTTGCACTTCTAATGAATTACCGATCGCATTTCCTAACGGCTGTGACATATCAGAGATAATAGCCATCGTATTTCGGCCAACTAAATTACCGATTCTAACCATTGCAGAAGCAAGTTCTGCTGCATCTTCTTCCGTCTTCATGAAGGCACCTGCACCAGTCTTAACATCTAAGACAATCGCATCTGCCCCTGCTGCAATTTTTTTACTCATGATTGAACTTGCAATCAGTGGAATTGAACTAACTGTAGCTGTGACGTCTCTTAACGCGTATAATTTTTTATCAGCAGGTGTTAAATTACCAGATTGACCGATTACTGAAATTTTATCGCGATTGACCATCTCAGTAAATTCATCATCCGTTAATTCCACATGGAAACCATCAAAAGCTTCTAGTTTATCGATCGTACCACCAGTGTGACCTAAGCCACGGCCTGACATTTTTGCAAAAGGAATATCAAGTGCAGCCACAAGCGGGGCTAAAACTAATGTTGTTGTATCACCTACACCACCAGTAGAATGTTTATCCACTTTTATCCCGTCAATATTTGATAAATCGATCACATCACCAGAATGAACCATTGCTAAAGTCAAATTAGCTCGTTCTTCATCAGACATGTCCTGAAAATAAATAGCCATTAAGAATGCACTTGCCTGATAATCTGGAATCGTTCCGTTTGTTAAACCTTCAATAAAAAATTCAATTTCTTCTTTGCTAAGTTCATTGCCATTTCGTTTTTTTTCAATAATATCAACCATTCTCATAATTCGTACCTCACGATCTCAATTGTTTAAAATTTTTAATAGCCACCTGTTGTATCATTGATAGCTTCATCAACAATCGCAACGCTTGAACTTGCACCTACTCTTGAAGCTCCAGCATGAATCATTGATTTAGCATCTTCCGCTGTACGAACACCACCAGAAGCTTTTACTCCAATATCCGGACCAACAGTTTTACGCATCAATGCAACATCTTTGATCGTTGCTCCGCCTGTTGAAAAACCAGTTGATGTTTTAACGAAATCTGCTCCTGCCTGAACTGATAGTTTTGATGCTAACGCAATTTCTCTATCCGTTAATAAACAATTTTCAAGAATCACTTTCACTAATGCCTTGCCTTGGGCTGCCTTCACAACTGCTTCAATATCTTTTAAAACAGTATCTTCATCGCCTGATTTTAATGCACCTACATTAATGACCATGTCTACTTCTGTTGCACCATTTTTGATTGCGTCTTCTGTCTCAAAAACTTTTGTTGCTGTTGTATTTGCCCCTAAAGGAAATCCAATGACTGTACAAATCTCAACTGAAGTACCAGCTAATTCTTTACTTGCTAAAGCAACCCAATAAGGATTCACGCACACTGAAGCAAATTCATATTTTTTAGCCTCTTCGATCAAAGTTAATAATGCTTTCTCATTTGCTTCTGGTTTTAATAATGTGTGGTCGATCATTTTGTTTACGTTCATTGTACTCTCCCTTTCAGAAATTTCGTTCTATTAAATTGAAATTTCGTTCATACTAAGTTTTTATAAAAGAGTAGAAAAACATGTCTACTCCGGTTCCCAAATATAATTAATGATTTAAAAGCTTCAAAGCGGTAAATTTATCAATCAGCAGCACATTGGCATAGCCACCCACTAATGCACCATGGATTGCTTTGATTTTGCGATCTCCGCCAGCGATTAGAATCGACTTTTCCTTGGTTTTTAACTCTTCAAGCTCAATCCCAATCGTACGACTATTGATTTCTTCATCACTGATTTGACCATCTTCATTGAAGAATCTGGAACAGATATCTCCTACTGCATTCGCTTTAAGTGATTTCTCTTCTTGTTCCGTAAAATAGCCTAAGCGAAAATGCAACGATTCGCTTTGAACCGTTCCCACGGTAAATACAGCAATATTGGCCTGCCGTCCCAATTCAATAACCTTACTGATATGACGATCTTCTACAACTAAATCTTTGGCTTCTTTACTGTCTAAAATAACTGGTAAAGGAAACGTTCTTGCTTTTGTATTTAAAATTTCAGCAAATAATGTGATTGTTTCAAATGCGTAATTATTAACATCAAAATAAGCAATGCCGCCTTTTAGTTGAACAACTTCAACGCCCTTTACATCCAGACGACTCATTTTAGAAACGGTCTTATGCATAGTCGTTCCCCAACTAACCCCGATGATATCACCACTCTTGATAGTATCTTCAAGATATTCAGCTGCATAAGAAGTTAAATATTCTGAAATAGAATTGTAGTTTGCATCTGGCGAAAAAGCAACATGGACTTCTGCTAAACCATATTTTTCTTTCAACTTTTTTTCGATTTCAAACAGATCTGAGAAAGGATCAAAAATCGTGATTTGAACATATCCTTTTTCTTTAGCATAATTGAGTAATCGCGATATTGTCGGCCGTGATACATTTAACTTCTCAGCAATTTCTTGCTGACTAAGGGATGATTGATAGTAAAGTCGTGCTACTTCGATACTAAGTTGTTGTTTTTCTTTATCCATACACATTGTCCGTTCCTTATTATTTAAGCTCATTATAGCAAGAACAAACAAGGATGACAAATGGACTTTTAGTCAGTTAAGTAAATACTTTTCAGCTCAGTTAGTTTTTCTTGATCAAAATTTAAACATTCAGCTGCATATTTTTCTGCTGTACCGAAGTTTTTCTCAATTAAATTAAACGCGTGATCCAGATAATCTTCCTTTACATAAAGAGCTGTTGCCAATGACTCCAATTGCTCTTCACTAAATCCTTGCTCTCTAAATTGCTGAACTAATTCATCATTGGCTTGTTTTCTCTCAGTATTTGTAATCAGAAAGTCTTTATAAATTTCCTCTTTTTCCACATCTAGTAATAATAGCAATAACGCTGAAGCGTAGCCTGTGCGATCCTTACCAGCAAAACAATGAAAAATTGTTGAACCTTCTTTATTAGCTAAAATATACTCCATAAACTCCGTAAAACCTTCTTGAGCACCTGGATTCAGGATCAAATCTTCATAAACGCCAAGCATATGTTTATCAACTGCTTCAATCGATTTTAACTTAGCAAAATCAGCTAAACTTGAATTTTTAGCGTTCATCTTTCCTAACAGATCTAAATTGACATACTCCACATCTTCGATTGGAGTATCTGGCGATTCACTGATTTCAAAGCCTCGTCTAAAATCAATGATTCTTGTTAGGTTAAAATTGTCTACAAGCGTTGTTTTTGTTTTTTGATCTAAATCAACTAAATGGCCCGAGCGCAATAATTTCTTCGCCTTAACTATTTTTCCCTCTTTATTTTGAATGCCGCCTAAGTCTCTAAAATTTGTAATTTTTACGTTCATTTGTCTATTCCACCTTTATGCACTTACTTTTTTTCTTCTTCTTTCTTCTGCCAATGCCACGATTCCTAAAAGAACGGCAATGATCACAATAGAAATATAAAAGATAATAAATGTATCATTCCAACCGTGTAGGACGTGTCCAAAGAAATTCACTCCATCTTTTGACGGATCGGAAATCTTAGCCAAAAGAATTTTAGCCATTGAATCTCCAAATAAATAAGCAAAAGCGCCTAGCAATCCGCCCGAAACAACTGTTGCTTTTTTCGGTACAAATCCTAACATGGATAAATTGATCAACAATTGCGGTCCAAATACCATCATGCCTAACATAAATAATGATGCATTGATCACAAATTCAGTTGTACCAAGTTGATATCCAATGATGCCAATCGGTAGTAAAATTGTACTGACTGTGGCAACCAATGCTGGACGTCCTTTTAATAAATCTGAGATATAGCCCCAAGCCAAACATCCGATCAAAGCGCCCATTTCAAAATAGAAAATCGTTTGAGCTGCTGCTTCTTGCGAAAAATTCAAATGTTCCGTTACATATAACGGTGCCCAGTTATCGATACCGATTCGAACAATATAAACAAATACATTCGCAACACATAAAACCCAAATATAAGGATTGGTTAAGAGATACTTTTTGAAAATTTCCCACTTTGTTAGATTTTCAGCATCTACATTGGCTTCTTCCACAGGTTCACCAAAGATTTCTTCACTTGAATTCCAGCCTAAATCTTCTGGTCTATTTTTCCCGATGAAAAATGTTCCTATTGCCACAACAGCTGCCACTATTGCTGGAATAATGAACATCCCTGCAACTTGACCTTTAAAGAACGTTGTCGCACACCAAACAGCAAAAATCCCTGCAAAACCACCACCAATATTATGTGATGCATTCCATAACCCAATATATCTCCCACGATTGCTTCTCGTTGTCCATTGTGTAATAACGGAAGCACAACTTGGTCCACCAACACATTGGAACAATCCGTTCAATGACCATAAAACCACGATCCAGCCCATCGGGACATTATTCATGGTAAAAAGAATCCCCATACATAAAACGGTTATCGAAGACAATAATAACAAAATAGATAAAATTTTCTTCGTATTCTTGCCATCTACGATGTAACCAACAATAAATTTACCAAATCCATAAACGATGGAAAAGACAAAACCAATATAACCAAGATCTGTCGTTGTCAGTCCTAACTGACTTTTTAATAATGGCTGTGCTGCTTTAAAATTATTACGAATCATGTACATGGTGATGTATATAACCACAACAACCAAAAACGGTTTCATAAATTCTTTAAACCATTGTTTTCTTTGTTCGGCCAAAGTCGGCCGGATCCCTTTACCAACAACTGCATTCGTTTCTTCCAAATTCTCTCACCCCAAAATTTTAATTATAATGGTTAGCGCTTTCCAATATAAGTGTATAATACACGACGAAAGAACAAATGTAAACACGTTATTGAAATTATGTTCAAAATTATTTTTACATTAGTTATGAACAATATTGTATACAAAAAAAAGAAAGAGAGAAGCAAAACGAGCTATTCGTTTTGCTTCTCTCTTTACATTTAAATAAATGCTTTTAATCCAGCCTCTATTTTATTATGTTATTCATCGTGATTGCTATTCAATTCTGTGATTTTTCCAGTAGCTAGATAAACGATCCATTCACAGATATTTGTCACATAATCCCCGATCCGCTCTAAATAGGTTGCTACATGCAGATAGTCGGTTCCGCTAATGACTGTTTCAGGATTTGATTGCATTGCTTTGATTGAGTGTCTGTAGATACTATCAAAATACTCGTTCACTCGAGCATCCATTTTAGCGATCATACGAGCGTCTTTTTGATCCGTTTTGACATAAGCGATCAACACGTTATCAACCATTTTTTTAACATAATCAGACATATCTGAAATTTCTTTTTCAATTTCAGGAATTCTAGTTTCTCCTTTTAATCGAATCGTTGACTTAGCGATCGATACAGCGTGATCCGCCATTCTTTCTAAGTCAGAACTAGCTTTCATAACAGTGATGATCATTCTTAGATCGGTTGTTACTGGTTGTTGTAAAGCAATCATTTCAAAACTTTTCTTCTCTAATTTAACTTCCATATCATTAATTTCTACATCATAATCAATGACTTCTTGAGCTATTTTTTTATCGTGGTTGATATACGCTCGTACAGATTTATGCACAACATTACTTACCATCATGCCCATTTCATAAAATTGATTATGAAGATTTAATAGTTCTTCTTCGAATTGGCTGCGCAACATATAGGTTCCTCCTTTTTTTTAACCAAATTTTCCAGAAATGTAGTCTTCTGTTTGTTTTTCTTTTGGATTCAAGAATATCTTCTTCGTATCATTAAATTCTATCAATTCGCCTTGTAAAAAGAAAGCCGTTTTATCAGAAATCCGTGAAGCTTGAGACATATTATGTGTCACCATGATCATTGTATACTTCTCTTTCAATGTTAAAAGCATATTCTCGATCTTACCACTTGAAACTGGATCAAGGGCACTTGTCGGTTCATCCAATAAAATAATTTCAGGATCAACGGCTAACACACGAGCGATACAAACACGTTGTTGTTGACCGCCTGATAAAGATAAGGCACTTTTATGCAGTTTATCTTTCACATCTTCCCAAACAGATGCTGCTTTTAAACTATTTTCCACTGCTTCATCTAACACTTGTTTATCTTTTTCGCCTTTTAAACGTAAACCATAAATCACATTTTCATAGATGGAAAACGGAAAAGGATTCGGTTGTTGAAAAACCATGCCGATTTCTTTACGTAAATCTACGATATCCGTTTTTGGACCATAGATGTCTTTCCCTTTATAGACCACACTTCCAGTGATCGTCACACCTGGGATCAAATCATTCATCCGGTTCAGCGAACGTAGATAAGTCGATTTACCACAACCTGATGGTCCGATCATCGCTGTGATTTCCCCTTGATTGATACTCAAGTCGATCCCTTTCAAGGCTTCTTTTTTACCATAATATAAATGCAAATCTTTTGATGAAATAATTTCTTTTGTCATCTTTCTCCTCCTAACCAAAATGCCCAGAAACGTAATCTTCTGTTGCTTGAATTTTTGGTCGTGTAAAGATTTTTCTTGTTTCATCGTATTCGATCACTTTACCTAGGTAGAAAAAGGCAGTGTAATCACTGATACGGGCAGCTTGCTGCATGTTATGGGTTACGATAATGATCGTATAATCATCTTTTAAATTCACTAATGTCTCTTCAACCTTCCCAGTTGAAATCGGATCTAGGGCACTAGCTGGCTCATCTAAAAGTAGAATATCTGGTTTCATAGCAATCGCTCTAGCAATACATAAACGTTGTTGTTGACCACCAGACAAGGCTAAGGCACTTTTATCTAAATTGTCTTTTACTTGTTCCCAAAGCGCTGCTTGTTTTAAACTTGTTTCAACAATTTCATCTAGTTTTTTCTTATCTTTTTCGCCATGTTGTTTTAATGCGAATGTGATGTTTTCATAGATTGATTTACTAAATGGATTAGGACGTTGAAAAACCATGCCGATGCGTTTACGCATTTCATAGACATCGACTTCTTTTGTATTGACATTAACGCCTTTATACATGATATTACCTGTTACTTTAGTGTTTGCAATCCCATCGTTCATGCGATTTAATGAACGTAGATAGGTTGATTTACCACAACCAGAGGGCCCAATCAACGCTGTGATTTTATTTTTTTCAAATTCTAGATCTACACCTTTGATGGCTTCGTTTTCTCCATACCAGACATGAAGATCATCGGTATGCAAGGCAATTGGTTCTGGTAATTTAATTATATTTGTGTCATTTAAATTATATTCTTTCATTCTGATTCCCCTAACATTAGGCTGATGTCATTCTTTTATATAATCTATTTCCAATAAAGCGTGCGCCGAAATTAAAGAGTAAAACGACTAAAATCAGAACAGCGGAAGCCCCCGCGGAAACAGCTGCACCATCCGGCATCGTGCCTTCTGTATTGATTTTCCAAATATGAACAGCTAATGTTTCAGCTTGACGGAAAATACTGATTGGACTTGATACACTTAGTGGATTCCAATTACTGAAATCTAGTGCTGGAGCACTCTGCCCTGCAGTATAAATTAACGCAGCAGCTTCACCAAAAATTCTTCCTGAACTCAAGATCACACCAGTTAAAATTCCCGGTAACGCTTCTGGAACAACAACTTTCATCACGGTCTCCCAACGAGATAACCCTAACGATAACCCTGCTTCTCGCTGCGTATAGTGAACTGCTTTTAATGATTCTTCAACATTTCTAGTCAATAAAGGTAAGTTGAAAAATGTTAGTGCCAAAGCACCTGAAATGATTGAAAAGCCATAGCCCATTTGTACCACAAAGATCAAGAATCCAAACAAACCAACAACTACAGATGGAAGTGAGCTTAGAATTTCAATCGAAGTACGAATCACATCTGTTAACCAATTTTTCTTTGCATATTCAGATAAATAAATACCTGCACCTAATGAAATTGGAAAACTGATCAGCATCGTGATCAATAATAAATAAAGTGAGTTGAATAATTGAATACCGATACCGCCGCCGGCTTGGTAGGCTTTAGATGGTTTCGTTAAAAAGTCCCAAGAAATATGAGGAATACCACGAATCAGAATATACAGCAGCAATGCTGCCAAAATTAAAACAATCACACCTGATATCGCATATAAAACACCCGTTGCAAATTTATCTGCTTTTTTTGCGTTCATTATTTCAAGGCTCCTTTCCTACCAATGATCCGAATAATAATATTAAACAATAATGACATCAAGAGTAAGATCAAAGCAAGGGACCAAAGTACGTTGTTTTCCACTGTTCCCATGATCGTATTTCCAATCCCCATCGTCAAAATACTTGTTAAAGTTGAAGCTGGAGTCGTTAAACTAGATGGCATGATCGCCGCATTACCAATGACCATTTGAATTGCCAATGCTTCACCAAAAGCTCGGGCCATTCCAAAAACAACAGCAGTTAAAATCCCAGGAACAGCTGCTCTTAAAACAACTTTATAAATCGTTTGCCAACGAGTTGCCCCTAAAGCTAATGATGCTTCACGATAATGACGAGGTACTGACTTTAACGCATCAACAGTCATTGTCGTAACGGTCGGTAAAATCATAACGAACAAGACAAATGTTCCAGCTAAAATCCCAAAACCTGTGCCGCCAAAAATTGAACGAATAAATGGCACGATCACAGATAAACCGATAAAACCATATACAACTGAAGGAATCCCAACTAATAGTTCAATAACCGGCTGTAAAATTTTTGAGCCTTTTTTAGGTGAAATTTCTGTCATGAAAACAGCTGCACCAATTGCAAATGGTGTCGCAATGATCGCAGATAGAAACGTGACAATAAAAGAACCTGCAATCATTGGCAAGGCTCCTACCATTGGTTTACCATCTGTTCCTGTTTCACTCGGATTCCAGTTTGTACCAAATAAAAAATCGGAAACTTTGATTTTATTTGTAAAAAAGGTCGCTAAACCTTTACTTGCTACAAAATAAAAGATCGATAAAACAACCAAAACAATCAAAGCGATACAAAGAAAACTAATAAATTTCCCTCGCTGTTCCATTCTTGCGCGCTTTGATTTTGTTAACAATTTCTTCTGCACATCTTCCAAGAAAATTCCTCCTTATTTTAAAAGCGTAGCAGGCTCGTTCAGCTCTGACAGGAAAATAGGAAAAAGTGATTGAGGTGCTTTTTACCTCACTCAGTTTTTATCTTTTTCCCAAAGAGCTAGCCTGCGAAGCTAGATAACATTAAAAGCATAACAGGCTCGTTCAGCTCTGACAGGAAAATAAGAAAAATCGACTGTGACGCTTTTTGTCACTTTCTATTTTTATCTTTTTTTCCGAAAAGCTAGCCCGTGAAGCCCAACTATATAAAAGTTGAACTAGCTCGTTCGACTCAGATAGGAAAATATGAGGTTAGGACTTTTTGACCACAATCAGGTTTTATTTTTCAAAATAAATCCCCACATACTCGACACTTTCCATAATAAAGTCAGTGTAACTTTTGAACATAAATTTGTGTTTAATAACATGTAAATCTTATGTTAAGTTTGTAAATTTTGTGTAAAGGTCCTTTATTTGATTAGATTTCCTTGCCAATCGCGTTCTACTTTCATTTGAGAAACAGGTATATAGCCTAGTTGAGCGATGATTTTTTCCTGTACATCATCTGACAACATAAATGCTAGGAACTCATCTGTTAACTTTTTTGGTTGTCCTAAAGTATACATATGTTCATAAGACCAAATCGTCCATTTATTCGTGACAACATTCTCATCTGTTGGTTTTACACCATCAATACTTAACGTATTCACTTCATCGTTAACATAAGAAAACGCAGTATAGCTAATAGCTCCTGGCGTATCTGAAACAATCGAACGAACCATTCCACTAGAATCTTGTTCTTGAGCTTGGATTGCTGTTTTACCGTCAAGCACCCATCGTTCAAACGTTACACGCGTTCCGCTACCTGCTGCACGATTCAGCATAACAATTGGTAGATCTTTGCCACCAATCTCTTTCCAATTCGTTATTTCTCCCAAGAATATTTTTCTAAGATTTTCTAATGAGATATCTGATACTCCAACTTTTTTATTGACGATAGGCGTAATCCCTACTACAGCCACTTTATGATCCGTCAATTTCGATGCATCTATTCCTTTTTTTTCTTCTGCAAATAAATCCGAGTTTCCTATATCAACTGCTCCAGACTGAACTTGGCTCAATCCTGTACCGCTTCCGCCGCCTTGAACATTGATAAAGCGTCCTGGATTTTGATTTTGAAACTCTTCCGCAGCGGTTTCAACTAAAGGTTGCAGTGCTGACGAACCGACTGCTGTGATTGATTCACCTCTATCGATCCACTTAGCACAGCCTGACAACGTTACTAGCCCAATTAGACTAAAAAATAATAGCATCTTCTTTTTCATTTATCTGATAATCCTCCAAACTCAATTCAATCAATTCATTTTAACATTAACTGTTTACATTGAAAATTATAAGTTGCTCAAGTTAGCATTTTTTTGGTATAAAATAACAAAAAAAGACAAAGTAAAAAGTACAACAGATCCCTCAAATTGTACTTTTTGACCTTACTTATAACAATGGTGAAATTAGACGTGCTAATCCTTCTTTCAATTTAATCAGTACACCACGATTACGGTATTTTTCCTCAGTCAATAGTTCTGAAACTTTAGAGTCTTCGTAAAAAGCATCTCGTACTTCTGCTGAAAATTCTTGATCGTAAATAATTGTATTGACTTCAAAATCCAGTCGAAACGAGCGTACATCGATATTAGCTGATCCAACAGAAACAATTCCGCCGTCAATGATCATTGTTTTTGCATGTATAAATCCGTGTTCATAAGTTTCAATGATTGCTCCATATTCTAGCAGTTCTGCTGAAAATGAGTACGTTGCCCAATAAACGAGCATATGATCTGGCTTATTTGGGATTTGCATACGAACTTTGACACCTGAAAGTAACGCTAACTTTAAGGCTTCATGAATTGAAGCATCAGGTATATAATAGGGTGTTTGAATCAATATTTCCTTTTTCGCGATTGAAATCATTTTTAAATAGGTCATCTTGATTTGTTCGTGTTCTGAATCTGGACCGCTAGTCACTATTTGAACTGCTTTTTTTCCATCAGAATGAATGGGCGGAAAATAAGCATCGTCGTAACTTAATTCTTTTCGATGTTGCGAATTCCAATCCATCAAAAAACGATTTTGCAAACTATAAACAGCTTCACCGTGAATCCGTAAATGATTATCGCGCCAGTAACCAAATTTTTCAACCTCACCTAAATACTCATTTCCAACATTAAATCCGCCAGTATAACCAATTTTCCCATCGATCACCACTATTTTTCGATGATTTCGATAATTGATCCTTGGATTTAAATATGGAACAAACAGTGGGAAGAAGAATGCAATTTCTCCACCGATTTTTTTTAATTCTTCAAAGAACTTCATATTTACTTGAGTCGAACCCCAAGCGTCTAGAAGCAAACGAACTTTTACACCTCGTTTTACAGCATTAATCAATTCTTGTCGAATCTCTTTTCCTAAAGTATCACCACGATAAATATAATACTCCATGTGGACATGATCTGTGGCTTGTCGAATATCTTCAATCAATCCATCAAATTTTTCTCGTCCATCTGTATATAAACGAACCTCATTATTTGTTGTATATAACGAACTTTCAAACACAGTCAGCATATAAATCAGCTGTTTTGAATCGACTTCTCCAGTTGGCGGATGTGGAAACAATCCTCTTAATAATGATTGTTTCTCTGATTCGATTTCAGCATTCATCCCGATTTTAGCCTGCATCTTCATGTCAAATATCTTATCCTTTGAAATCCCTCGACCTAAGAAAATATAAAGAATAAAACCTAAAACAGGAATAAACATCAATACAAGCAACCATGACCATGTTTGAGCCGTTTGTTTACGCTCTCGAAAAACAATAATCAACGATAATAGCATATTAGCAATAAAAATAATAACAAATAAATTATCATATAAAAACTTCATTCATTCACCCCAATCACTTTACTCATACATCCCCCAGTAAAGCATAACGAACTTATGAAAATAAGTAAAGAAAAAGCAGACAAAAATGTCTGCTTTAGTCCTACTAAATTTTTAAGAAACGACGCATTGAGATGATTGAACCGAGTGATCCTATTGTCATTCCAATAACTATCATTAATAAATCAATCTGCCAAACAAATGATTCAGGTTTCAATAATGAATAATTTGAACTTAACAGTTGCGGGTTAAACAACGTATAAAACTTTTGGTAACCAAATGTCAGTACTAAAATTGGGATAATCGCACCAATCAGTCCGATCCAAGCCCCTTCAATAAAGAACGGCCAACGGATGTACCCATTTTTCGCACCAACTAAACGCATGATTTGAATTTCTCTTTGACGAGAAAGAATTGTAATACGAATCGTATTGGAAATCAAGAATACTGCGACGAACAATAGCAAAATAGCAGCTCCTAATCCCCACGTTCTTACTTTTCCTGCAATACTGAAAATCTTATCTGAAGAAACACCACCGTAATCTGCTTTAAATACATTTGGCAGTTTAGCTGCCTTTTGCGAGATTTTTTTCGTATCAGATGGTTCTTTTGCACTCACATAATAGACATCATACAAAGGATTACTGTCACCTTCAAAAAGGTTCCATGCTTCACCCATTTGTTTTTGGATTTTCTTTAATTGCTTATCTTTATTTGAATATGAGATCGTTTCAACATTGTCGATTTTATTCAATTCTTTTTCTAACTTCTGCATTTCATCAGGTGTTGTACCGATGTCAACGAAAACAGAAACTGTTACGTTTTCTTCGATATCTTTTGCTAATTTTGTTGCATTAAAAATTACTGCCATAAAAATCCCAACAAGGACTAAAGTAATCGTAACAGCACTGGCTGAAGCAATTGTCATCCACCCATTACGTTTTAAACTTTTGATACTTTCTAGGACGTGAGAAAAGAACGTTCTAATCATCGTAGCCATAGTCTCCTTCCGCTTGGTCTCGAATAATTCGGCCATTTTCGATGGCGATTACACGATGACGGATCGTGTTTACAATAGTGCTGTTATGTGTTGCCATTACAACGGTTGTTCCTTGCGCGTTAATCCGATCTAAAAGTTTCATGATTTCCCATGAATTTTCCGGATCAAGATTTCCTGTTGGTTCATCGGCAATTAGAACTTTCGGTGTATTAACGATTGCGCGAGCAATTGAAACACGTTGTTGCTCTCCACCAGATAATTCACTTGGAAATACACGTACTTTGTGTTTTAGACCTACAAGATCAAGAACTTCCATCACTCTTTTCTTGATATCTCTTGGCTTACGACCTACAACTTGCATAGCGTATGCAACATTTTCATATACAGTTTTTTTCGTCAATAGTTTGTAATCTTGAAAGACGATACCGATTTCTCGTCTAAGATATGGAACTTCTGAATTTTTAATCTTCATCAAGTCATGACTTGCAACTTTCAAACGACCTTTCGTTGCTTTTTCTTCGCGGTACATAAGTTTAATAAATGTTGATTTTCCAGCTCCGGAAGGTCCAACAACATAAACGAATTCACCTTGTTTTATTTCTATTGAAATATTTCGGATCGCAGTTGTACCATTCGAATATTTCTTCATTACATCTTTCATTTCAATCATGGCGTATTCTCTCCATCTCTGTTTTCTAGACTATCAATCATTATAACATGACTTTGTTTCAAGGCTCTTTCAACAGTTTACAATTTTGTTTCATTTCTGTGAATTGATCAATTTAATTTTTGTTTTAAGTACGCATCGATAAAACCATCTAGTTCTCCATCCATCACAGCCTGCACATTTCCCGTTTCGTAATCAGTACGGTGATCTTTAACCATTGAATAAGGATGGAAAACATAGGAACGAATTTGCGAACCCCAACCAATCTCTAGTTGCTCACCACGTAATGATGCTGCTTCTTGGGCTTTTTTATCCATCTCTAGTTGATAAAGTTTTGCTTTTAACATCCCCATCGCTTGTTCACGGTTTTTTAGTTGCGAACGTTGTGCTTGGCTGGCAACAACCGTACCCGTTGGAATATGCGTGATTCGAACAGCTGATTCAGTTTTATTGATATGCTGTCCTCCTGCTCCACTAGCACGATACGTATCGACTTTTAAATCATCTGTATTGATATCGATTTCGACATTTTCATCCAATTCAGGCATGATATCAACTGAACAAAAAGAAGTATGACGACGTTTAGCTGAATCAAAAGGTGAAATTCGGACTAAACGATGGACCCCTTTTTCAGATTTTAAATAACCATAGGCATTATATCCTTTAATTAGAAGTGTAACACTTTTAATGCCTGCTTCGTCTCCTGACTGGTAATCTAATGTCTCTACTTGGAACCCATGACTTTCAGCCCAGCGAGTATACATCCGAAGCAGCATACTGCCCCAATCTTGTGACTCTGTACCACCAGCTCCTGGATGAAGTTCCATGATAACATTATTTTTATCATAAGGCTCGTTTAACAATAGAGAAAGTTCATAAATACTTAGTTTTTCTTTTAAAGCTAGTAAACGTTCTTCCAATTCTATTTGAGTATCTGCATCATATTCTTCTTGCTGCATCTCACTCATGATTTCCAATTCTTCCAGTTCGTCCGCAAACTGATGGAATTGTTGATATTTTTCCTTGTAAGAATTCGTTTCATTGATCAATTGCTGCGCTGCTTCTGTATTATCCCAAAAACCTGGCTCTGCCATTCTGTTTTCAGCTTCAGCAATATCTTCTTCTAACTGATCTAAGTCAAAGAGACCCCCTGAAGCTTGTGATTGATTGATTCATTTCATCTAAAATAGTTCGGATTTCAGCATTTTCCATGATATTTTCTTCCCTTCATTTTCAATACTTTGTTACACAACAAATGAAGGCGAAGCATACGCCTCACCTTCATCATTTGTTACTGACCTTTACCGTGGCAATTTTTGTACTTCTTACCACTGCCGCATGGACAAGGATCATTACGGCCTATTTTTTCATCAACATGGATTGGTTTCTTCTTGGCACTAGTATTACTTTCAGGTTCTTCTTCATCGGTTGGATGAACTGCTTCTCCCTGTGCCACTTGTTCACGTTGAACATTTTGACGAATTTCTGATTTCATGAATAGACGAGTTACTTCGTATTCGATTGCTCCGATCATTTCTTCAAACATATTATAACCTTCTGTTTGATACTCAACTAATGGATTATTTTGTCCGTAAGCACGTAAGCCCACTGATTGACGTAATTGATCCATTGCATCGATATGATCTGTCCATTTAGTATCTACAACACGTAGAATAACAACTTTTTGGAATTCTAGAATTTGTTCTGGACCATTTAATTGTTCTACTTTGACATCGTAGACTTCTTGAGCGCGTTTTACCAAATACTCTTTGATTTCTTCTGGTGACTTGCCTTCTAAATCTGCTTTAGAAATAGAATCTTCATGAACTAATGTTGAAGAAGCGAAGTCAACGATACCATCAAGGTTCCAGTTTTCTTTTTCTAATAAAGTATGGCTGTCCACAACTCGAGTGATCGTGCGTTTCACCATATTCAGTAATGTTTCAGTTAATTCAGTGTCTTCCATGATGACTTCTTGTCGTTGAGCATAAATAACTTCACGTTGTTCACGCATTACATCATCATATTGCAAGACATTCTTACGTGTATCGTAGTTGTTACCTTCAACACGTTTTTGAGCTGATTCTACTTGTTTACTTAACATTTTACTTTGAATTACAGCATCTGACTCTTCAATATTCATACGATCCAAGAATGCTTTGATTCTTTCAGAACCAAAACGTTTCATCAAATCATCTTCAAGAGATAGATAGAATTGAGAAACCCCAGGATCTCCCTGACGACCTGCACGTCCTCGTAATTGATTATCGATACGGCGAGATTCGTGACGTTCAGTACCAATTACGGCTAAACCGCCAAGTTCGATAACGCCTAAGCCAAGCTTGATATCTGTACCACGACCAGCCATATTGGTTGCAATCGTTACTGCACCTTTTTGACCAGCGTTCATGATGATTTCGGCTTCTTTAAAGTGATTTTTTGCATTCAATACTTCATGTGGTACTTTTTCCTTATTTAGTAATTCAGATAGTAACTCAGAAGTTTCTACAGCTACCGTACCAACTAAGACTGGTTGACCATTATGGTAACGTTCTTTAATATCTTGAACAACTGCTTTAAATTTACTTTGTAGTGTTGGGTAAAGTAAATCTGCACGGTCATCACGAATGATTGGACGGTTTGTCGGAATTTGGAAAACTTGAATATTATAGATTTCACGGAATTCTTCTTCTTCTGTTTTGGCAGTACCCGTCATCCCAGCTAATTTTTTATACATACGGAAATAGTTTTGGAATGTAATTGTCGCCATTGTTTTTGTTTCGTCTTCGATTTCTACAGCTTCTTTGGCTTCAATGGCTTGGTGTAAACCATCTGAATAACGACGACCATCCATGATACGTCCAGTAAATTGGTCAACAATCAGAACTTTGCCTTCTTGAACAACATAATCAATATCACGAAGCATAATAAAGTTCGCACGTAACGCTTGATCCATATGGTGTGTCAAAGCTGTATTTTCAATATCATAAAGATTATCTAAGCCAAAGTTTTCTTCTGCTTTCTCGATACCTGCTTCTGTTAAACTAATTGTTTTAGATTGAACATCGATTTTATAGTCTTCTTCTTCTTTTAGACGTTTAACAAAATTATCGGTACGTGTATATAGAGCTGTTGATTTTTCTGCTTGTCCAGAAATAATCAACGGTGTACGGGCTTCATCGATCAAGATTGAATCGACCTCATCCACGATAGCATAGTTCAACGGACGTTGTACCATTTGGTTGCGGTAAACGACCATGTTATCACGTAAATAGTCAAATCCTAATTCATTATTTGTACTATAAGTGATATCGCAATTATACGCATCACGTTTTTCTTCAGATGTTTTTGAGTTGATGTTCAGACCAACCGTTAGACCTAAGAAATTATACAATTCCCCCATCTCATCCGAGTCACGTGTTGCTAAATATTCATTTACAGTTACAACGTGAACCCCTTCGCCTGTCAATGCATTTAAATAAACTGGCATTGTAGCTGTCAAAGTTTTACCTTCACCTGTTCTCATTTCAGGGATATTCCCGTCATGTAAGACAATACCACCCATTAGCTGAACGTGATATGGATATAATCCTAACACACGTTTTGCCGCTTCACGAACGACCGCAAAAGCTTCTGGTAATAATTGATCTAATGTTTCACCTTTTTGATAACGAGCTTTAAACTCGTCAGTTTTTCCTCTTAATTCTTCATCGTTTAACGCTGCAATAGCTGAAGCATGAGATTCCACTTGGTTCGCAATACCATCCAAGCGTTTTAATTCCTTTTTATCATTTTCGATCATCTTTTTTAAAAAATTCGCCATGTTTTTAAGTGTTCCTTTCAATAAACTCTATTTATTTTTTGCACTAAATGCACAATCATCCTTTCCATTTTATCACTAGTTGGTAAGAAAGGAAATAACTTCTCTTAATATTAATAATATATTATGTCAATTTTTATGTATATAGGCTTAAAAAGGGAAAAGAGACTGCGACAAAACGTGTGCCGTCCTGCTTCAGTCTCTTAAAAATCGATTATCCGAAAGGAAATAGCTCCGATAACAATTTTACTAAAAATATCTATGATTTCACTAAATTAGAAATTTTTAGTTCTTATGAATTGAATCCGAAACGATTTATCCGATTTGCTCGATTTAGTCTGTTTCAATCAAGCCATACTTACCATCTTTACGACGATAAACAATGCTTGTTCCATTTGTTTCTGAATCTTCAAAGATAAAGAAGTTATGTCCTAACATGTTCATTTGTAAAACAGCTTCTTCACTATCCATTGGTTTTAGTGAAAGACGTTTTGTACGAACAATGTCTAATTCTGGCGTTTCATCTGGTGTTTCTTCACCGTTTAAGAAAATAGCTGCTTTTGCAGTGTTCATCCCAGTTTCACGAGATTTGCGGTTAATTTTTGTTTTAAATTTACGAATTTGTCGTTCTAATTTATCTACAACTAAATCAACACTTGCATATAAATCAGGTGATGTTTCTTCAGCACGTAAAACTAAATAAGGTAGAGGAATGGTAACCTCAACTTTTGCTGTTTTTTCAGTATATACTTTTAAATTCACATGGACTGTTGCTTCAGGTGAATCACTGAAATAACGCTCTAACTTACCAACTTTTTTCTCTACATAGTCTCTAATAGCTTCAGTAACTTCGATGTTTTCTCCACGCACATTATATCTAAACATAACGATTACCCCTTTCATCTGCCACTAAAGAAGGAATAAAAGGACCACTCTGTTATCCTTCTTCTTAATTCTATTATAACGAATTATATTACTTTTGCCAACAAAATTGCGACCTATTTTTTATTTTACTTATTCTGCTATCTTGCAATAGAAAACGTATACAGTTTAGAAGGGTTATTTTCCAAAATAACTTGTGCTGCATGAAAAATTGTGCGACCTGTTGTATAAATATCATCTACTAAAAGAACGTCTTTATTTAAGACAGCTTTTTGTCCCGCTTTTGTGAGCATGAAAGGTTGCTTTAACTCCATTCGATCTTTTCTGGTCTTTTGTACTTGCGATAGTCCATCAACAAAACGAACAAGATATGGTTGATATGAAATATTGGCTGCCTCTAACAAGCCTTCAACTTGATTAAAGCCTCTAATTTTCATTCGTTCAGTTGAAATTGGAATCGGAATAACTAAAAAATTCTTTTTTCGTTTAAAATAAGTCTGTAAATATCCTGCAAAACTGTATCTAAGTTTGTAATTTCCTTTAAATTTGTATTCTTCAAACCATTCTTGCATTGCTGCATTATAGGAAAAAATGGCTTCATGGTGGAAATCATAATTTGGATAACACTGTTGCCATTTCAAACAATCCCCACAATACCTGTTATTCGTCGGCCGTTGACAGCCACGACAACTGTCTTTTCCCCCTAACAACTGGAACTCTTTGGCACATCTAGAACATAATTGTTCTAACGCTACTCTTTTTAACAAAAAAATTTCCTCAATAGTTAAGTTTCTACTGATTATTTCATCGCAATAGTTACACCTCATCGATCAACCCTCGCTTTATGCCTAAAGTATTCATTTTTTCGATTTGTTTGATGGCTTCTTTCATTGCTTTCGTACAACCGTCATGTAAAAACCAAACTTCTCCTGCCGTATAGTCCATTCTTCGATCGACTCGACCAGCAATCTGAACAAGAGCAGATGTTGCAAAAACAGGATGATTAGCTCCCAGAATAATTACAGAAACACCGTCAAATGTTACTCCTCTCTCTAATATAGTAGAAGTTATAAGAATTCGATATTCTTTATTACGCATCCTTAACACTTTTTCTAAGCGCTCAGGGTCTTGTGAATGAACACAGGCTAAAGGCGTTTCAGAAAATTCTCCTTCTATTACACTTTTTAATTGCTCCATCAATGAAATACTAGGACAAAAAATCAGGACGTCGTTTCTAGTCACTAATGAGCGAAGTTTTGTAACTAATGCTTTAGGCCCTTTTCCCTTATTAATTGTCTCGCGCCAACGATAACACCATTTTAGTTTAGGAACGGGTAAAACTCTCCGATGATAACGTGCTGGCAAAATACTAGTCTTTAGTTCTTTTTGAGCAGACTTTTTAGTTAACTCTTTCGTCGGTGTTGCCGTCAGATAAACAAGCGAACCTTTTTTCTTGATTGCGTGATTTACACCATACTGCAGTATTAGATTATCAACAAAGGGAAAAGCATCTACTTCGTCGATGATCAAAACATCAAAAGCCTTGAAAAAACGTAATAGTTGATGTGTTGTACAGACTAGCAGTTTAGTATAGGAATACCGTTCTTTCATTTTCCCATGTAGCAGAATCGCAGCTTCCTCAGGAAAAACTGCTTGTATTCTAGGAAAAAGTTCTAAGCAAACATCTACCCTAGGCGAAGCAATTCCTACTCGATAACCGCATTCTAAAGAATGATGAATCGTTTCAAACAACATCTCTGTCTTTCCTGCACCAGTGACTGCCCAAATCATTCTAGATTCACCATTTTTGACCGAAGCCAATAACTCATTTGACACTGCTTGCTGCCCTTCAGTAAGTGTCCCCTTCCAAGCAAAATAAACTGTTCTTTTAACAGGTTCTGGTTCAGGTAGGTGATAAAATTCCTGACTAGTATCCACTCTGCCTAATTGAATACACTCAGGACAAAAATAGGCTCCACTAACTAATTGAACTGAACGTTTGTCATGGATCTGACCACAACGTAAACATTGAATTGTTTTTTCAGTCACCTCTTGCATCGTTGCTAATTTCTGCGCTTGCTCTTCAAGCAAAACGATGTCTTCAACTTCTTTTTTTAAGACTTTTCTTCCCCATAATTCTTGCATTTTTTCTCCCTCCATTATTAAACTACGCAGTTTTTCTTTGTATTTTTCTTTTTTCAAAAAATTATATATTTTAGTTACAAAAACAGGCGAGATGAGGTTGTGTCAAAAAGTATTTAGTCCCAATTTATTGAACAAAAAAAGCCCCACAATGCAGACATACATCGTGTGGCTTTTTGTCCAATTACAGAGGTTTGTTTCACATTACTTTCATTTCATCAGAAATTCGTCCATTCTTCTTCATCCATTTGCTGAATCATTCGCTTAGCATAGGCTGAATAATACGTTTGTCCGCCATATTCTAGAACGTAATTAAAGTGGGTTAAGGCTTGATCAAATGTTGCAGTTTTTAGATAAAGTTTCCCTAATTCAAAATGAAGACCAACTTTTCCTAAAGTCGTCTGTTCGGTGGCTAGAAAATCAAATAATTTTGTTAAAGCATTTTTATCATTAGTCAAAATCAAATAATGTCGGTAAAAAATAGTATCGACAGAATTGTAAAATGTCTGAATATGACGCGGAAATTTCTTTTGTTTTTTTAACGTACGGATAGTATCGATTGTTTCTTTTAAGCCTTCAAGATCGTTGCTTTCTTTATAATAATTACCTAACAAATTATAATATTGGAGTTTTAAATCCAGTGTTCCAACGGTTAAATCGATTGTATCTAACTTTTCTTTCATCCCAACTAAGTTTCCAGTATAATAATCCCCCAACGCTTGAAAATAATTTTGATAATTAGCTATCCCACTTTTACTATAGAACGGTTTATCTAGTAATTGCTTATTTATAGCAACATATTTTTGAGGATCACAATCCATCGTTAAAATAGTCCGAATATGGATTACTTTTTTCCTTATCTGGATCGCGATGGTGAAACACAATAAAAATAAGATACACAGCCCAACCAGTCCAAAATTGTAATTTAGTAAATATAACGTCATCAACGGAATAAATAAAATAAGACCCATTATGCAGACTGAGAGAAAATACTTTCTTAGACGTTTCACTTCTTTGACATACTCTTCCACAGTTTTCTGATTTTCGTACATCTTAATTCTTACATCCTGACCTTAATTTCTTTATGATCTAGTTTCAGCTCTTCATAATAATAGACATAATTGACTATGCCTTTATAGTTATAAGTAAATATATTAGTCGGTTTTTGACCATCGATCCTCAAATTTTTAATCTTTTTATTTTGTGATGTCCCGATAAAAAATAGCCGCTTTCCAAATGATTTATGGATTTCTTCTTCAAAAGAAAAAGGTGTATCTTCAATTGAGGCCAACATTTCCAATTGATTTTTTATCGTCTCACTATTGCTCCTTGATGAGTCTTCTTCAGAAAATAGTTTTTCCATTTTATTTGTTTGAGTGATTTCGTAATTCTTACGACCCTTTTTCTCTTTTACTTGCACAATCACTAGTGTTAAATCTGCCCCATCCGTTAAAAACAAATCGATATGATCCTGTTCTTCTTGTTGATGGATTATTCGTTCAGGACGAACACCTGAAAATTTAAGTGCTAGTTGAAGCGTTCTAGCGTAATTTTTTTTGATATATGAAGCAGTAAATCCTGAAACAATGAACATCATAAGAAATAGTCCCACAACAAACATTCTTTTTTTCATTTTATTCTTCTCCCAACGATTCTTTCTTAAATTTTACCAAATCAACAGTATTTTTCAATATTTTCTGAAAAAACTTTCTTTTCAGCAAATAAAAAAAGTGAACCAAAACATATGCCCCGTTTTGGTTCACTTCTACTATTCTTTATTTCCAATCAAATTCAATGCTTGTTGCAGCACTTTCTCTCCGTTCATCATACCATAATCCGCCATGTTGATTACTTCTAGCGGAATTCCTTTTGGTTCTAAACGTTTTTCAAAATCGCTTTTCATAAAGCGAACTTGCGGTCCTAATAATAACACATCGACTGGTTTACTCTCTAAATTATTGTCAGCATCTGAAGCTGAAACTGCAAAGATATCTGCATCTAAGCCTTGTGCATCAGCTGCCTTTTGCATTTTTGTTACTAATAAGCTTGTGCTCATGCCTGCAGAACACACGAGCATAATCGTTTTTTTAGCCATTGTAGCCATCTCCTTTTTTCTAATAATAACATAACGTATCTGTATATGTTGCTTTAATCATAGTATAGTAAAAAACAGATTTTTGTCAACGCTTTCCCCTCCTAAAGTGCGCTGTTTTATTGTTTAAAACAACCAATTAGACTTTAGTAGTTTATTAAAGACCACGTACTCTTTTTCGATATTTACTTGCGCAACTTGGTAACTGGCATTCAGCCATCCATAGGCACCTTTTTCAGGATGCTTATGATCATTAGCCCACCAATCAATGTCAGTACGTGCTGTTTTAGGAAGGCCTGAATGTGGAAAAAGTAACTCGTCAAACTGCGTAAACGTTAGAGTTACTTGAGATCCACCATTAGTGGTTAAATAATGGGTAACGCTATCATATTTCTTTTGACGCTCTTTTGCCAAATCCTTCACTCCCTTATCTTCGTTAGCAATAACGTGAATCATCCTTTTAATCATTATCTCATAAAAGTGTCAAGAAGCAAATGAAGGTCCCTTTTATCTTTTTATAGAGAACAGTTGCTTCTCAGCGCTATTTTTTTTATACTTAAAGCATTATGTAGTAAAGGACTGAGCAGATGCTTGATAGTTATTTTACCATTCGCTCTGATGGAGAAAGTGAAATCGAGATAAAGAAATCACGATTTATTTGTTCTCTCAAACGAGTCTATTCAGAAGATGAGGCAAAAGAATTTATTGCCCAAAAGAAAAAAGAGCATTGGAAAGCTAATCATAATTGCAGTGCCTTTGTCATTGGCGAAAAAAGCGATATACAGCGTAGTAGTGATGACGGCGAACCTAGCGGGACAGCTGGTGTGCCTATGCTAGAAGTTCTAAAGAAACAGGAATTAATCAATGTCGTAGCTGTTGTTACCCGATATTTTGGTGGTACAAAATTAGGGGCTGGCGGATTGATTCGCGCATACAGTCACGCTGTTTCTCATGCGTTAATGGATATCGGCTTAGTTGAAGGGAAGTTACAACAAGAGATTCACTTAACGATCAGTTATCCAAATTTAGGAACCATTCAAAATTTTATGGAAAACAATCCTTACATCTTACACGATACAATCTACGGAGAACAAGTAAATGTTGTTTGCCTTGTTGACGAAGCAAAATCTGAGCAATTTATGGCGGAAATCGTTGAACTATTAAATGGGCAAGTGACATTTGAAGAAGGTGAATGTTCTTATCATGAACTACCAATCACAAAAAAGGAGCAAGTAAATGACATTTGAAGAAGTATTACCACAGATAAAAAAAGGCGCTAAGGCTGTCAGAGAAGGTTGGGGCGGCTTTGAATTGTATATTGAACTTAGAGATGAGATTGGAACTGCAGACGGTACATTTCTCCAAGTGACACCTTATTTTTTGATCAAAACCTCTGATGAAGGATACAGCATGTTCTCACCAACACCTTGCGATGTTCTAGCGGAAGACTGGAAAATCGTCAATATAGCTTAAAATATTCATAAAAAGCTAGAACACTTTTAACAAGTTGGTCTAGCTTTTTATGATGGACTCAAGAAAAGAGGTACGATATGGAATTTGAAGAATACCGAGGAAAAACAATTTTTGTCACTGGTGCTGCATCTGGTATAGGACAAGCCCAAGCAGTCGCATTTACCGATTAAGGCGCCAACGTCTTTGGCATGGACACTGATGAAGTTGGTTTAGCTGCAACAGCTAAAAAAACGAATAGTAGCATTGGACGTTTTATTGCTTTTATAGGTGATATTACAAAAGAAAAAGAAATTACAGCCGCAGTGGAAAAAGCAAATAAATCATTTGGTACGATACATATTTTGTTAAATACTGCAGGTATTTTAGATAATTACACACCAACCCTGGAGACAACAGAAGCTTTGTGGGATCGCGTTTTAGCGGTTAATTTAAAAGGAACTTTCTTAGTTACCAATCAGATTTTACCGCAAATGTTAACTCAAGAGCATGGCGTAATCATCAATATGGCTTCAATTGCCGGTATGGTAGCAGGTGGTGGCGGCGCGGCTTACACTGCTTCAAAACACGCCATTATTGGCTATACAAAGCAATTAGATCATGACTACATTCGACAAGGACTAAGAGCAAATGCCATTGCTCCTGGTGCAATTCAGACCCCTATGAACGCTGCTGATTTTGCTGGCGATGGAAAAATGGCTGAATGGGTTGCTAACGAAACACCTGCTGGACGTTGGGCAAAACCCGAAGAAGTTGCTTCATTGACTCTTTTTTTGGCAAGTGAACAAGCAGATTATATTCATGGAACCGTCATGACGATCGATGGCGGCTGGCTAGCGAAATAATCACGATAGGCTTTCATAAGATACTTTACAAATAACTTCATCTTCGATAACATAAAACCTAGCGAAGTAATTCGCACTATGACACTTCAGTTGGCAGTATCGACCTGTCACTTCCTTTGGTCATAGTTCATTACTAAAACAGAGAACCTGTTTTACAAAGGAGAATAAAAATGAATAACCCGCACTCTCAGACTAAAGCCTGGTCTGTCCTTATGTTGACGAAAATGGCTTTGATTACAGCTCTTTACATCGTTGTCACTATTTTTTTGGCACCTTTTAGTTTCGGTGCTGTTCAGCTCAGATTTTCAGAGCTATTTAATTATTTACCACTTTTCAATAAACGGTATATCGTAGCTGTAACCTTCGGTGTGGCCATCTCAAATTTTGCTTCACCATTAGGGTTAGTTGATGTTATTATCGGAAGTGTCTCAACTTTTACCGTTTTACTTCTCTCTTATTATGTAACAAGAAAAATAAAGAATACGATCAGTAAAATGATTCTAACTGCGATTATTTGCTCACTATCAATGTTTACAGTAGCCGGCCAATTGACTTATTTCTACCACTTACCTTTTTTCTATACGTGGCTAACAGTTGCAATTGGTGAACTTTTGTCTATGTCTGTTGGTGGTATTTTGATTTACTGGATCAATAAAAAAATCGATTTAACAAAATAAAAAAATGAACGCTTTAGAGGTTGGGGCATAACTCTACGAGTCACATCCCAACCTCTAAAGCGTTCATTTTCTTTTTATTTTTCTAGATAAAATTCAAAACGGTTCCCCACATATTGAGTCCTTACATATTCAAACGGTACTCCGTTTTCAAAATAAGAAATTTGACGTAAACGAAGAATCGCATCGCCCCGTTTGATTTTTAAATAATCAGCAATTTGTTCCGAAGCTAACATTGCAGAAATCGTTTGGTTAGCATGACCGATTTTATTGCCACCTTTTTCTTCTAAGGTTTTGTAAAAAGAATTGGTGATTTCAGCCTTGCTGTATTGATCAACTAAAGCATACGGAACGCTAGCAACTTCAAAACAAATCGGTAAGTCATCAGCAAAACGAACACGCTCCATCCGTACGATTTGTTCATTTTCTTTTAAGTTTAATTTTTCCATTTCACTAGAACTTGGCTTAGCGACATAGTAAGAAACAGTACGACTGGAAGGAACGCGATTTTGAGAAAGCATAATGTCCGTAAAACTAGTTGTTCCCGTCATCTTCTCTTGCACTTTTTTACGAGCAACATAGGTTCCAGAACCTATCTTACGTTCTAAGATTCCTTCATCGGCAAGTGTTTGAATCGCTTGTCTCAACGTCATTCGGCTAACACCAAATTGAATCGCCAACTCACGCTCGGAAGGAAGCCTGTCTCCAATCTTCCAAACACCATGTTCAATGTCGTCTTTAATTTTATCGTGAATTTGAATATAAACTGGTAAACTTGACACCATCTTACTTCCCCCTTTTTTATTCTCTTTCATTATAACTGGTATATACCTCATAAACAACTAAAAGTTCCAAAGCGCAGTAATGCAAACGTTTCTAATGAATTTTTGGTATGCTCCTTTTAAAATCAAAGATATTTTTTATTCTTGTATTTATACGAAAACAAATGGCGTAAAAAAATAACCTAAACCGTACATAACATACAGTTTAGGTCATCTTTTTACGAACGAATTTTTTCTTCATCCATCATTTTATTTGCTGTTGCCATCATTAAACGAATCCGATTTAGCTGATTGACTAATGATACACCAGGATCGTAATCAATCGGTGCAATATTTGCTTTAGGATACTGACGTCGCAACTCTTTGGTTACACCTTTTCCTACAACATGGTTTGGTAAACATCCAAATGGTTGCATACAAACAATATTGTTTACATCTGATTTCAATAACTCAATCATTTCGCCAGTTAAGAACCAACCTTCACCAGTATGATTCCCGATCGATAGAATTTTTCCAGCTTCTTCTGCTAATTCATGAATCGAGCTTAGACCGTCAAAGCGTTTAGAGTTTCTTAGTGCTTTGTCCATTGGTTTTTCAACATACTCAATGATTCGGATAGCAAATTGCGCTAAATTTTTACTTTGTTTGGACATGCCCATATTATCATACTTCCATATTTGATTGTATAAAGAGTAATTCATAAAGCCGATAATATCTGGTACCACTGCTTCTGCACCTTCTGCTTCTAATAAACGAACAATATCATTATTGGCAGTTGGTGAATATTTCACCAAGATTTCACCCACGATTCCGACTTTTGGTTTCTTCACTTCATTCAACGGCACTTCATCAAATTCTTTAATGATTTTTTTCATATTTCGGTTAAATAACGTCAATGAGCCATTACGAACATTTTTTTCGATTTGTTTCAGCCATTTCGCGTGGAGCCCATCGATCATGCCAACTTCTGTTTCGTAAGGGCGTGTTCGATACACCACCCGCTCAAATAGATCACCATATAGAAAGGCTATAGCCACACGTTTCAACATTGGCAAGGTAAATTTAAACCCAGGATTTGACTCTACACCTTTATTTCCCATTGAAACTGAAACTACGGGAACTTGTGGGAATCCGGCATCATTCAATGCCTTTCTAAGTAACGGAATATAATTTGTCGCACGACAGCCGCCGCCTGTTTGTGTCATCATTACACTTACGTGATCTAAATCATATTCCCCGCTTTCAAGGGCTTCAACTAGTTGTCCAATCGAAATGATAGCAGGGTAACACGCATCATTATTCACATATTTTAACCCAACATTAACAGCTTCTCGATCATCTGCTGGTAAGCAAACAACATTATAGCCAGAAGCTTGTAATGCCACATCCACTAAGCCAGATTGATGGATTGGGCTTAGCATAGGTAATAATAATGTATGAGTCTTTTTCATTTCTTTAGTAAAAATAATTTTTTCCGGTTCCTCATGTTGTAGTTTAGGTTCAAAGTTCATTTTTTCTCTTTCACCGACTGCAGCTTTTAATGAACGCAGACGAATTCTAATTGCACCGAGATTCGAGCCTTCATCAATTTTTAAAACTGTATAGATTTTTCCGTACTGATCCATGATTTCTTCTACTTGATCGGTCGTAACAGCATCTAACCCACAGCCAAATGAGTTCAACTGAACCAGTTCAAGATTTTTTGATTTGGCGACAACACGAGCAGCAGCGTATAGTCGTGAGTGATACACCCATTGATTCACAACCCTTAAATTCCCCACATCACTTAAATGAGAAACAGAATCTTCCGTCAAGACATGGAACCCTTCTTGTGTAATTACATCAGCAATACCGTGATTTATTTCAGGGTCTAAGTGATACGGACGGCCAGATAAAACAATTCCCTTCTCACCTTTTTGATTCAGCATCACTAATGTCTCTTCCCCTTTGTTGCGGATATCTTCTTTGAAAGCGTCCAGTTCTTCATAACCATGACGCAATGCTTGAGCAACTTGTTCAGCTGAAATTCCTAAATCTGCAAATGTTTCACTTAAAACTTTTGCTACAGATGCTTCGTTTGCCAAATTGATATACGGATTACGATAATCAACTTTACCATCACGGATATCATCAACATTATTGCGGATAACATCTGGGTAACTTTGCACGATTGGGCAATTAAAATGATTATCCGCTTCCGCCGATTCCTGACGTTCAAAAACAACACCAGGATAAAAAATCATCGGTACTTTTGAATCGATCAAAGCCTGGATATGTCCATGAGAAATTTTGGCAGGATAACAGGCTGTATCGCTTGGAATAGTTTCCATACCTTGTTCATACAATTCCTTATTTGAGCGTGGCGATAACTCGACTCTAAACCCTAGATCTGTGAAAAATGTATGCCATAACGGATAATTTTCATACATGTTTAGAACACGAGGAATCCCGATTCTGCCATGTACAGCATCTTTTTCTTTTAATGGACGGTATTTAAATAATTTACGGTACTTATAATCAATCAGATTCACTCTGCGGTCTTCTTTTTTCACTTTGATTCTGGCACCACGTTCACATCGATTCCCAGTAACAAATTGACGTCCGTCAGAAAAAATCGTAACAGTCATCATACAGTTATTTTCACACAAGCCACAATGAGTAAACTCTTTATCCGCCGTAAAGGTGTCCAGTTCTTCCAGCCCTAAAATCGTTGTTTCTTCCCCTAGTTCATAGTTTTCAAGCGCAATCAATGCTGCACCATATGCCCCCATCAATCCAGCAATCGAAGGACGGACAACTTCTCGTTCGCTGATCATCTCAAAAGCACGCAACACAGCTTCATTATAGAAAGTTCCCCCTTGGCAAACAATTTTCTTCCCTAATTCTTCCGGGCGACGAACTTTGATTACTTTGTAAATCGCATTTTTGATAACAGAATACGACAGCCCCGCTGAAATATCCCCTACGGAAGCTCCCTCTTTTTGAACTTGTTTGACTTTTGAATTCATGAAGACTGTACACCGAGAACCAAGATCAACAGGCGCTTTAGAGCTTAGCGCTTCGATCGCAAAATCTTTAACATCAAAATTCAATGATTTGGCAAATGTTTCAATAAACGAACCGCAACCTGACGAGCAAGCTTCATTTAGCTGGATCGAAGATAATACACCCTCTTTGATGGTCATCGCCTTCATATCTTGACCACCGATGTCTAAAATGAAATCAACACCTGGCTGAAAGTGATCTGCCGCTTTGTAATGGGCCATGGTTTCAACTTCACCAATATCAACTTTCAAGGCATTTTTGATTAAGTGTTCACCATACCCAGTAACAGCAGATTTTCCAATAAAAACATCCTCTGGCAATTGCTTGTATAGATCTTTTAGAACGCTCATCGTTGTTTCTAAGGGTTGCCCTTGATTATTCCCGTAAAAAGAAAATAATAGATTCCCCTCTTCATCGATCAAGGTAACTTTGGTCGTCGTTGATCCTGCATCAATTCCTAAGAAAGCTACACCATGATGATCAGCTAACGCTTTTTCTTGTGCTTTGGCTTGATCATGGCGTGTTCTAAATGATGCTAGTTCTGCTTCATCTTTAAATAGCGGTTCTAAGGTATCAGTTGGCTTTAATTGTTCTTGGTCGCCCTTTGTTAGACGATGGATCAAGTCAGCTAATTTAGTTGGTTTTGCGCCCTCAGAATAGATAGCTGCTCCCATAGCTACAAATAGTTGCGGATTTTCTGGAAAAATTACATCTTCTGGTTTTACATCTAGCGTTTCAATGAATCGTTTTCTAAGTTCTGACATAAAGAAAAGTGGTCCACCTAAAAATGCAATTTTCCCTTTGATTTTTCGTCCTGCTGCAAGACCTGCAATTGTTTGGTTGACTACTGCTTGAAAAATACTCGCTGAAATATCTTCCTTTGCCGCACCTTCGTTGATCAAAGGCTGAACATCCGTCTTAGCAAAAACACCACATCTTGAGGCGATTGGATATATCGTTTGATAGTTTTTGGCCAGTTCGTTCACGCCATTTGCATCTGTTTTAAGCAATACAGCCATCTGATCGATAAAAGCACCAGTCCCGCCAGCACAACTACCATTCATTCGCTGTTCTAAGGCTCCTTCAAAGAAAGTGATCTTTGCATCTTCACCGCCTAGTTCAATTGCTACATCTGTCTCTGGTATGATCTCTTCCACTGTTTTTGTACAAGCAATCACTTCTTGAACAAAAGAAATATTCAAAACATCTGCTAATCCCATTCCTCCTGATCCAGTGATCGTCATGGTGATTGGCGTATTTCCGCCTAGTTCAACCATAGCTTCATTCAAAACTTTTTCAGTTGCAGCTTTTACATCTGAGTAATGTCGTTCGTATTTAGCAAATTTTGTATGATTTTCTTCGTCAATAATTACTAATTTCACAGTTGTCGAACCGACATCTATTCCTGCTCTTATTGTCATACTTTTGATCTCCTTATATTCCATACCCTTTTATTTCACAACACTTTGTTGATTATCCTACAAGGTGTCTGATATAATACTTATGTATATTTTAGAAAGATTCTAATTTAATTGCAACTAGCAAAACACCCAAATTTGTGAGATAAGCAACAAACTTTTGAAAACTGTTGATTATTTCGAAAGGAAATTTTTATGTCGAAGAAAACGGACCTGCGGGTAAAACGAACACACAAAATGATTATCGAAGCTTTCTTTCACTTAGTAGACGAAAAAGGATACGACTGTATCACGATCCAAGACATTGCCGATGAGGCAATGATCAATCGTGCAACGTTCTACGCTCATTTCAAAGACAAACAAGACCTTTATGAACAAATTTTTGATTTTGCCATCAATGCATTTACTTCTGTCATCGATACCGAGCAAATTATTGTCAGTAACCGAATCAAAGTAAAACAAATTGAATTTCTCCTGACACATATCTATGTCAATATTCAAAACAATAAAAATTTTTTTCTGACCATCATGGACGGCAGCTCAAATGAGCTATTAAGAAAAAAATTAGCAGACATCATTTATGAAAAATACGCAGATATTTTCTCTAAGTTAAAAATCACGGAAAATGATATTGAAGTCCCCATTGATTTTATTATCGAGTATATGACTTCTATATTTATTGGAACCCTTCATTGGTGGATCACAAGTGACACAGAGATGTCTCCTAACCATTTAGCTAGACTTGTTATAAAACTAGTAGGAAATGGTCATCTGACCGTTTTAGGGCTAGAAATCGATAAATAATACGTAAAAAAATAAAATAGCTTGAAACAACACAGGGATCTGTGTTGTTTCAAGCTATTTTCCTTCATCGACTAACGATTTTTAGCACGCCACTTTTTCGTATGAGCTGTATCTCTAGCGGAGACTATTTGAATGCTTTTAGTCCCTTCTGTATTTTTCTTTTTAGAAAAAATATTTACTTTCACATCATACTTACCTTCACGCGCTAAGTCATAGACTTTTTCGGCTGTTTCAGTTATTTTGTCTTTAATACTCATCTAGTTCACTCCTAATGCTTTTTCATACACTTTAGCACATATTTTTGAAAAAGAGAACCAAAGCTACTGTCAATTTTTTTAATAAAAAAAAGAACAACTCTATCTGAGTTGTTCTAATAAAAACTGGGGTAGCTGGATTCGAACCAACGCATGACAGGATCAAAACCTGTTGCCTTACCGCTTGGCTATACCCCAATAAGTTAAAATGGAGGAAAGTGGATTCGAACCACTGAACCCTAAGGAACGGATTTACAGTCCGTCGCGTTTAGCCACTTCGCTATTCCTCCAAAAGGTTTTAGTAAAAAACCTGACTTAGTTATAATACAAAACTTTTGAATAAATTGCAAGCCTTTTTCGAAAAAAAGTTGTTATTTATTTTAGTCGTTTAAATTCCATTGGCGAATAACGTATTCAATCGCTTCATCAAGCGTTTTCACAGTTGCTTCGTTGCGACCGTCAATCACTACTGCAAATTTTTTTGTATCTTGCGTTAAGATTTGACCGATCTCTTTTTTGCCAATCGTTAATGTATTAACAGTGATTACTTCACCATTTACTTTTTTTTCTGATTCTTCTATCTTCACTTCTATATCTTTATTTTTCTTTGACATCGTCATCCCTCCAAGAACCTATGTTATCATGTTCCGTAAAAAAAAGAAAGTGGATCAAAACTCGATAAGTTCTGCTCCACTTCAGTTTATTCCAATATCAACTTAAAAGTCATCTATCTCAAGCGTAAATGTTTCTTTTATTACTCCGCACTAAATAGCTGCTTTCTTTTGATCTCACTAAGGATCGCTGAAATAATTCCGACAACAATCGAAACAATTCCAATAATGATAAACAACCATAGAAAACTGGATAAATAAGTTTGGATAAACATATACATTGCTTTCGATTGAATAGCCAATCTTTTTAGCGAGCCTTGCAGTAAAATGATTGTAGGTACAATAATCATCATCAAACCACTACCTACCCATATATACGCCCAATATCTCAATAAGCGATGGAAATAGCCTCTTAACGAAGAATATAAGGAGAAACTTAATAAGGCCCACAAAACGCCGCATATAACCATAAAAATGACTAATTTCGATTTGTAGTTCATAACTTTACGCCCATAAGAAACTAAAAAAGGCAACTCGATATATCCTTTGTAGATTGTGACAGCATTATCTGACAATCCAGTCACAGCAAGTTCTGATTCTGAAGTAGTCTGAATATTTTTTTCTTTCATGTACGCTGTGATTGCTTTGGAAACAGCAGCATGAACTTCTTTTTCATTAGAAATCGAATATTTGGTTCCTGTATTGTACATTGCTTTAAAATAAGCCTCTACATCTTGCTTCACGAGTTCTTTTTTAATTGTTTGCCCCAAGACTCCTTCTGGGATATTGCTTCCCAAAGCGCTATTTTCCACTTGTCGATTTATTTCTTTCGTTAGTTGTGAATAATAATCTGCTTTTGCCGCTTGTTTTGCGATATAGTTTTCACTAAAAAGGGTTAGTCTCAAGGTTAATAAAATCAAGAATGCAAATAAAAATACACTAGATAAAAAAGCAAGAAAAAAACGAGAGATTACTTTCATTAAATGACCGCGATTTTTCATCTGACTGATTCTCCTCCTTTATGACTTCTCATCGATGATAGGACCGGATACATAGTCAGCAGAAACAAAAACACGTTCTGGTGTTAGTCCGATTGCATCTAATGGATAACAAGTATAAAGAATCAGCGATCTCTTTGTACGATCCCCTAATTTTGTATTGATTGTTGGATCTTTGTAATCAGCAACTTTTACTTCCGTCACTTGATAAGTATAGTCGCCGTAGTGAGTATGAATGTTGATTTCATCCCCAACTTCTAAGTAATAAATTTTCCCAAAAGAAGGCAGATTATGTCCACCGATCAAGGTCGTCCCAAGATCTCCTGGAATCATACTGCCGATGTATTGTCCTGCGCCTAAACGCAAAATTTCTTCGCTATCTCCGTAATACAATGGTTCATTAATTCCGACTTTGTCAATTACTACCTCACCAAACTGGTCTCCACCTACTGGATAAACCATGTTTGAAGAAGATAATTCTCCTTTTTCAGACACTTGCATTCCTGCGGCAATGGCTTCTGTTGAATTTTTGTCAGAAGTATTAGTTGTTTGTTTACCGTTTTTATCGGTTGCTTGGTCTGAAGATGCTTGCTCTTTTTTTTCATTCCTTTTTTCAAAAAGGTTGGTTCCCTTTTGATCGAAAGTTGGAGCATCATTCAATGAGATCAATTCAACTGCTGAAGATGCGAAGTTAATGACAGGTGCACCAATTATGTAAATAATGAGATAACCAAAACACATAAAGAGAAGAGGCACGAAAATAAATGCCCCTACTCTTTTTAACTGTTTCATATTATGCTAATTTGTTCTTTCTGCTCACAAATACTGCACCTGCTGCAGCCACGATCAATGAGACAAAAGTAATGCCACTTAATGCATAGTTTGATCCTGTATTTTTTACTGGATTTCCAGTTTTGTAAACAGGAGCGCCTGCAGTATCAGTGATTGTCACTGCGGAATATGTTCCACCTGCTCCAAAAGTGATTTTAAGACCTACTGCATTTCCAGCAGCCACCACGTAATTTTGCAATTGAGTAATTACGTTAGCTGGTAAAAGTCTAAGTGCATCTCCAAGTGAATTCACACCTGATGTATTAACAGATACCCCTTCAACTAACGCACGAGCCGCTTGAATGTTTTTCACTGCTTCATCCGCTTGAGCTTGTGTCAAATCAACACGTTTCAAGTGATTAGAAGCTGCATTTGTTTCAGCTGCACCAAAACTGAATTTTTTACCGCCGATTGTTACACCAGCATTCAATTCGTTAAGGACAGGCTGTTCTGTAGCTGAAATAGCTCCATCTGCTGAAGCAGTTGTTGCAAAGCTTACAGTTGCTACGATAGCAATAATAAAACCGATAACTTTTTTCATTCTTAATCCTCCTATTCTTAAATATTTATAATCAATTACAGAATATCTGTAAAAATTATACCACCAACAACCCCTATCGTTTTATAGGACATAACGAAAGAATATTAAAGGAATGAAACACTTTAATATTCTGACATTGGTAAACTTACTACACTATATAAAATTATCATATGCCTCTGTAATAGTCAAACTGTTTTCAACAAATAAAATTCATATATATTCTTGCTATTATGCACTTTTTATACTTTTTTTGATAGAAAAGTTGCTTCAAAAACATCATAGTGAGCTTCTTTCAAGAGGTTCTCGATTTGTTTGGTCTCACGACTTTCGATTTGTAGTTCAATAATTGTTTCTAGTTCTTTTCTATTTACTACAACTGTTAAAATACTAAAATCGTTATCCGCCAATAACTTAGTAATATCAGCTAAAATTCCTTTGTGGTCTTCCGGTATACGTAGTTGAACCCTAGTTCCACCATCATTGTAACCAGTAATTTTCAAGAAGGCATCAAAGATGTCATTATTTGTTATGATTCCAACAAGGGTTTCGTCTCCATTAACAACAGGTAGGACACCGATATTATTTTGGCGCATTTTAAAAATACCATCTTCTAAAGAAGCTTCTGGCTTAATGGTTTGAACATTTTTTACCATTATATCTGCTACCGTTGTCTTATTTAACAAATAATTCACTTCGTACACACTTAAACTTGTGGCTTTTGACGGCATTGCTGATTGAATCGTTCCCTCTGTAATCAAGCCTATAACTTGTTCTCCATTGACTACTGGCAAACGATGAATATTATTTTTTTTCATTAAATCCACGGCGTCAAATATTTTCATTTCTGGTTGAGCAACAATTAAATTTTTGGTCATAAAATCACTTACACTCATGCTGTTAACCTCCTAGATACGCTTTTTTAACTTCTTCACTTTCCAACAAGTCTTTTCCTGGCCCACTTAAAACAACTTCACCTGTTTCCAAAACATAGCCTCGATCTGCAATCGATAAAGCCATTTTGGCATTTTGCTCAATCAAAAGTACGGTTGTTCCTTGTTTGTTGATTTCTTGGATGATATTAAATATTTCCTGAATAAAGATTGGAGCTAATCCCATTGATGGTTCATCTAATAACAATAAGCGTGGTTTAGACATCAAGGCTCTTCCCATTGCCAACATTTGTTGCTCTCCGCCAGATAAAGTTGAAGCATCTTGATTTCTTCGTTCTTTCAAAATCGGAAATCGTTCAAAAATCATTTCATAATCTTGCTTTAATTCTCCGTCTTTTCTCAAAAAAGCGCCCATTTCTAGATTCTCCTGCACAGTCAATCCAGAAAAAACGTGCCTTCCCTCTGGAACTTGGCAGAGTCCTGCAGCTACGATTTTTTGTGGAACCATTTTTTGTATTTGTTGACCTTCAAATGTGATTGTACCGTTGGATGGGCGATTTAATCCAGAAATCGTTCTTAAAATTGTTGTTTTGCCCGCTCCATTAGCTCCGATCAAAGAGACGATTTCACCTTGTTCTACGTTAAAACTTACATCTCGCACCGCTTGGATTACACCATAATGCACAGATAAATTGTCGATCGTTAACATTATAGTTCACCTCCAAGATAGGCTTCAATCACACGGGGATCATTTTTGATTGCTTCTGGTTCCCCTTCTGCGATGATTCTGCCATATTCTAAAACATAAATTCTTTGACAAACATCCATGACTAAACTCATATCGTGTTCAATCAAAACAATTGTGATTTGAAACTCTTTTTGAATTTTTCTGATCAATTCAGTTAAATCAGCTGTTTCCTGCGGGTTCATCCCAGCTGCAGGTTCGTCTAAAAACAGTACTTTGGGCTGTGTAGCTAAAGCGCGTACGATTTCTAAACGTCTTTGTTCCCCATATGGAAGATTTTTTGCTAAAGTCTGAACTTTTCCTTCTAACCCAAATATTGCCAAAAGCTCTAATACTTTCTTTTCCATTTCTTCTTCTTTTTTATAAAATGCTGGTAAACGTAAAATACTTGAAAGGATCCCTTCTTTGTTCTTACTGTTCATAGCAATCAAGACATTATCCATCACAGTTAAATCTTTGAACAAACGGATATTTTGGAATGTTCTACTTAATCCCATATCAGCAATTTTATATGGTTTCATACCATTTAACACATGTTCTTTTCCTAAAACATCTAACGTCACTGTTCCTTCGCTTGGCTCATAAACGCCTGTTAAAAGGTTAAATAGCGTTGTTTTTCCAGCTCCATTAGGACCGATCAGCCCAATCAATTCATTTGTTTCCAAAGTAAGATTCACATTGGAAACAGCCGCAAGACCACCGAAGTTTTTAGTTAAATTATTAACGTTCAATAGAGGCATTGGATTTGTCCTCCTTTTTCTTGAATATTTTTTTCACGGAAAATTCCCACGTACCTAATAATCCGCCTGGTTTGAAAATCATGATAATAATCAAAGCCAACGCATAAATGATCATTCTAAGTGCACCTGCATCCTGCAAGAACATATTTAAAATCCCCAATACGATTGCTGAGATAAAGGTTCCAGTAACACTTCCGATTCCCCCGAAAACGACGATAATCAAAATATCGATCGATTTCATAAAACCGAAATCTTTCGGTGCAATCGTTTGGACATAACTTGAATAAATCGATCCTGCAACACTTGCTGTAATCGCGCCAATAATAAAAGCGGCTACTTTATATTTGGTTGTATTCACACCCATTGACTCTGCTGCAATCTCGTCTTCCCGAATCGCCATTGTCGCACGTCCTGGACCACTGTGAATAAAATTAACGATAATCAACGTCACAATAACAACAAATCCAAAGACCATTGACCAATTGACCATTGGCGGAATACCAAAAATCCCAGCTGGACCATTGGTTATATCTTTCATATTGATAATGATGATTCGTATGATTTCCGAAATACCCAATGTAGCAATCGCTAAATAATCCCCTTTTAATCTCAAGGTCGGAATACCAACGACTAACGCTACGATTCCTGACAACACAATCCCTAGCAAAATCCCACTGAAAAAACCGCCCATAGTCGGGTACTTCACTGACATGATCGCCGCACTATATGCACCGATCGCCATAAACCCTGCGTGACCTAAAGAAAATTGACCAGAAAAACCGATAATCAAATTCAATCCCAAAGCCAACATAATATTGATTCCGATCGTAATCAACGTATATTCAGTAAACGGTGTAATCACACCTGTTACGTATAATACGTAAATAAAAGCATACGCGATAGCAGCAATTAAAAGCCAAACAACATTATATTTTAAATTCTTTTTCATGCAAGCCACCTACACTTTCTCTTTGATGTTCTTGCCGAGAATTCCGGCAGGACGAATCAATAAAATAATGATCAACAATGCGTATACAACCGCGTCTTTATAATCTGAAAACCCAAGAGCAATCGTGATCGTCTCTAATAACCCAATCACAAAACCGCCTAGTGCTGCACCAGGTATGATTCCAATCCCACCTAAAACAGCGGCAACAAATGATTTAAGACCTGGAACAACCCCCATCATTGGATCAATTGAATTATAATATAATCCAATCAACATCCCAGCTGCTGCAGCTAGAGCTGAACCTAATGCGAATGTAAATGAAATCGTGCGATTGACATTGATTCCCATCAACTGTGCAGCATCCGCATCAACAGAAACAGCACGCATCGCTTTTCCCATTTTTGTTTTTTTAACGATCAACTGTAAGGCTATCATCAACACTAAAGAGATAACTAAAATAAGGACTTGAATATTTGAAATTTGAATAAACCCTAGTTGATAATTTTTAAATTCAATAGCTTGAGGAAATGATTTTTTTTCTGGTCCTAACCAATAAATCATCCCATTTTGTAGTAAAAATGAAACCCCGATCGCTGTGATCAAAGCTGCAATTCTTGTTGATTTTCTTAATGGTCTATATGCTAAAAATTCAATCACCACACCGATTACGGCAGCTCCGACCATCGATAAAAGCAAGGCTGGGAAAAAACCTAAGCTTAATTTGTTGATAAAGAAATACCCCATAAATCCGCCCAACATATAGATTTCTCCATGGGCAAAGTTGATTAATTTGATGATGCCGTAAACCATTGTATACCCTAAAGCTAATAGAGCATAAATACTACCTAGAAAAAGCCCATTGACTAGTTGTTGGATTACTACTTCCATGTTTATCACTTCCAATATTTAGAATAGTTGTTGTTTGATTAAAGAAAAAAGAGGATGGACAAAACGTAAAACCTTGTCTCACCCTCTTTAAGTTTCATATCTTTAAATGTCGTTCTATGGATTTACAGCATCTGCGGATGTTTCTTTTCCTTCTGTTAATCCTAGTACTACTGCTGATTTTTCAGGATTGTGATCTTTATCCATCGTCATTTTTCCTGTTACTCCGACAAAGTCTTTAAGCGATGCTAGACCTGCTGTAATGTCTTTTGAATCAGCTGAATCTTTATCTTCCATTGCTTGTTTTAACATGTAAACAGAATCATAACCTAATGCATTAAAAGCAGATGGTTGTTTATCATATTTCTTCTTGAATGCTTCTACAAATGGTTTTACCTTGTCTGTTGCAGGGGCTTTTTCTGAGAAGTGTCCTGTGTAATAAACATCAGAAACATTTTTTGCTCCAGCGATTTCAACCAGTTTTTCATCACCAAATCCGTCAGCACCAAGAATTGGTTTATCGATGCCCATTTCTCTTGCTTGTTTGATGATCAAGCCTGCTTCTGCATAATAACCTGGAATGTAGATTGCATCGTAATCAAGATCTTTGATTTTTGTCAAGATTGCTTGGAAATCTTTATCGCCAGCTGTAAACGTTTCTTCTTTGGCGATTTTGCCTTTAAATGTATCTTTAAATGATTTCGTCAATCCGATTGCATAATCACTTGAATTATCACCAATGATCACAACATTTTTGGCTTTCAAATTATCTTGAGCAAAGTTTGCTAAGATAACGCCTTGGAATGTATCTTGGAAACACGCTCTGAAAATATATTCTTGAACTTTGTCATTCACAACAGTGATACTATCGTCAGTACCAGAAGGCGTGATAACAGGAACTGCTGCCTTTGTCATATTAGGAATTGTTGCTTTCGTCGCACCAGATGTAGCTGGACCAACGACTGCAACAACTTTATCTTTTGCAGTTAGATTGGCAGCAACAGATGTTGCTTCACCATTTTCTGATTTGTTGTCTTTTTCGATTAATTCTAGTTTTTTACCAAGAACACCACCCGCTTCGTTGATTTCTTCAACAGCTAAGGTAATCCCTTCTTTTTCAGCATTCCCATAAGCTGAAACATCTCCTGAAAGCTCCATGTTCATGCCGATTTTGATCGTATCACCTTCAGCCTTATTTCCACCACCGCTTGCGCCTCCGCCAGCTGCTGGACCACATGCTGCTAATAAAAATAGACTAGCAAATAAAAAGCTAAATTTTTTCATATTATTTCCCCCTTAGTTTAAAAGCTGAACGAATTCGTAAAGCCAGATAATTTTCTTTGCATATATAATTATTAAAGAAGTATGTATACAAATATAATCAAAAAAGAATGAATTGTCAATGAATTTTCAGAAAATTTCTATAATTCAAATTATTAAAAATAGTCCGTTACTTATAACACTTGATTCTACCGCTTGTTCTCACTAAAAAAAGCCCGAGACAAAATTAAAAATCAATTTTGTTTCGGGCTTTAAATCTGAATAAACGCTTTTTTCTCGGCCTCTTTTTTTGAATCTTGATTATTTATTATTTTGGTACGAGATAAAATTAGCCGCAGCTCCAATCAAATTCGCATCATTTTCATATTTGCATGTCACGATTTGAGGAATAAAATCATTCAATTCAAAATGATCCAATTTCTCTTTCATTCGACGATTGATTTCATCTAATAAGCCTTTTTTAGCTGAAACACCACCGCCTAAAACGATAATTTCTGGATCAAGTGAAAACTGAATACTAAACAGACCTTGGGTTAAATACTCATAAAAATTATTCACTTCTTCTATTGCCAATTCATCACCAGATTCCGCAAAATGAAACACATCTTCTCCTGAAAAAGCATCTTTCTCTACACCTTTTCGTTTGCAATAACGCCAAGCCATTTGCACTGCTGTTCCTAACTGGCTAAAAGTTTTGCCTTCATTCAGATACATCAACCCAAATTCACCACCATAGAGATGAGCACCTTTAGAAATTTGTCCATTATGGAAAATCGCACCGCCAATCCCAGTACCTACAACGACAAATGCCACTTCTTTTTTGCCCTTGGCAGCACCTGCATAGATTTCAGCCAATCCTGCGCAATTCGCATCATTTTCGATAGCTACTGGAAGTTGGAATAAATCTTCCAATTCTTTAAATATATTAAACCCATGAATATAAGGAATTGCGGAAATCCCATTAATCATTTGTTTTTCAACATCAACCACACCAGGAGCGCTTAATGCCACTCCTTCCACTTTTTGGTCAACTCCGTCAAATACAGTCAATAATGACGCTTTCATTTCGTCCCACGTTTTTGGCGTTGTAAATTTCCCTTTGTCACTCATTTCTTGTCCATTCCAAATTCCATATTTCACTGCTGAACCACCAAAATCAAAAGCTAAAATTGCCATCTTAAAAGCCCACCTTCATCTATTTTTCCTGTTTATTTCTTCTATAGTTATAGGGACCATGGTATTCCTGATCCGGATTTCTTTTTAAACTAAACTTCAATGGTACGTAATCGATTCCGCCTTTTGTCAATGGGTGGCACCGTAAAAACCTCGCCGTTCCCATCGTTATCCCTTTTACACTTCCATGCGTCTGGATAGCATCGATCATATATTGCGAGCATGTTGGGTGATAGCGACAACTAGCCGGAAGTCCAGGTGAAATAAATCGTTGGTAAAAACGAACCATTCCTACAAAAAAATTTTTAGCCATTTCTTCCCTCTTTTCTCTATCCGAAAAAACTATACCTTGTTTTGTAATCGAATGCAAGTTTGTAAAGTGAAGGTAGAAATATTTTTATAAAAATTAGTAACGGCTGAAAAAGAAAACTATTCAAATTTCTAAAAGGATGCTAAACTAGAGAAAAGTGGTTACACAATGTAACTTCTATTCATTCTAAAACGAAATGGAGTAAAATAAACAATGGGCTTAAAATTTGAACGTACCGATGACTTAGATAAATTATTTGATTCTTTTGCAGTAGATCCTAAAAAAGTGGAGATGCCAAAAGAAGAATTAGAAAAACAAGCAGCAAAAGCTGAACAAAAAGAAGAAAAGAAAAAAGAACAATAAAAAATAGCGTTGAGAGCTTTTTAGAGCTGTCAACGCTATTTTTCATTATAAATACTTCTCAATGGCTTGCCACGCTTCTTCTTTTCCTTCTTTTGTTTGAGAAGAAAAAAGAATAAAATCATCTGATTTATCAAAGTTCAGTGCTTTTTTGATGACACTTTCATGCTTATTCCATTTACCACGAGGAATTTTGTCTTTCTTTGTTGCAACGACAATAACAGGGATATCGTAGTATTTTAAGAACTCATACATTTGAATATCTTCCTGCGTTGGTGCATGACGCAAATCAACTAAAGAAACAACAGCCTTTAATTGTTCTCTTGTCGTCATATACGTTTCGATCATCTCGCCCCATTTGGCACGCTCTGTCTTAGAAACTTTTGCATAACCGTAGCCTGGAACATCGACAAAATGCAATGCGTCTTCGATTAGGTAAAAATTTAGCGTTTGCGTTTTCCCTGGTTTTCCAGAAGTTCTTGCTAAATTTTTACGGTTGATCAACGTGTTGATGAACGATGATTTCCCTACATTTGAACGACCTGCCAAGGCAATTTCCGGTAATTCAGTTTCCGGATATTGTTTTGGTGAAACCGCACTAATGATAATTTCTGCGTTATGAACATTCATAGCACTAACCTCCTAAGTTTAAATACTAAACGAGCTTTTACTGCCTTGACAGGCGAATAGGTAACGAAAACGTTCTTTAACTCAAACATGTTTTTTCCTCTTCCTAAAAGACTAGCTCGTCAAGCTAGAGAACTTTATTTCATAAAAATCAGTAAAAAAGTAGAGACAGGTCTCTACTTTTTCGTGTGTTAAAATTACCCAGCTTTTTTATCTTTTTTGTCATAAACAATCGCTGGTTTACCTGTTCCTTCAGCAGCCATTTCAGTTATAATGACTTTTTGGATCGTATCATCTGATGGGACATCAAACATCACGTCCATCATAATCTCTTCGATAATCGAACGTAACCCACGAGCACCAGTATTGCGCTCGATTGCTTTATTGGCAATTGCACGAAGTGCCTCTGGTTCAAACTCTAATTCTGTATCATCTAAAGACAACAATTTTTGATACTGTTTGACTAATGCATTTTTAGGTTCAGTCAGAATACGAACCAAATCATCCGTCGTCAACTTCTCTAAAGCAGCAGTGACTGGTAAGCGTCCAATAAATTCAGGAATTAAACCAAATTTCAATAGATCTTCAGGAATAATTTGCTGCATAACACTTTCGTCTTCTTTCAGCTTGCTGTTTTTGGTACCGAAACCGATTGTTTTTTCACCTAGGCGATTTTTAACAATATTTTCGATTCCATCAAACGCACCGCCAACAATAAACAACACATTGGTTGTATCGATTTGGATAAATTCTTGATGAGGATGTTTGCGTCCGCCTTGCGGTGGTACGCTAGCAACTGTTCCTTCTAAAATTTTAAGTAGAGCTTGTTGCACCCCTTCACCAGAAACATCTCTTGTGATCGAAACATTTTCACTCTTGCGCGCAATTTTATCGATCTCATCGATATAGATGATCCCTTTTTCAGCTCGCTCAACATTAAAGTCAGCAGATTGTAATAGCTTCAATAGAATATTTTCTACGTCTTCCCCTACATACCCTGCTTCTGTCAAACTTGTTGCATCAGCAATCGCAAATGGTACATTTAATGTTCTAGCCAATGTTTGGGCTAAAAATGTTTTCCCAGAACCTGTTGGGCCAATTAAACAAATATTGCTCTTTTGTAATTCTACTTCTTCAGAGCTTGAATTTTCTGATTGATTTACACGTTTATAGTGATTATAGACAGCCACTGCTAATGAGCGTTTTGCCTGATCTTGTCCAATTACATATTCGTTTAAGACATCCAAGATTTCTTGAGGTTTTGGGACATCCGTTAGTTCACGTACGGCTTCGTCGTAAAATTCTTCATCAATAATCTCTTTACATAAGTCGATACATTCATTACAAATATAGACGCCTGGTCCTGCAACGATTTTTTTCACTTCTTCTTGTGTTTTACCACAAAATGAACAGCGAACTGCACCATTGTTGCTATTTGTATTATCGTACATGCGTGTCACCCCTCTAAAATTAAAAATGACTGTCGTTACAGTCTTAAAATATAATAGCATAAATCAAGTGAAAATGCGAACATTGGATTTGTAAAGATTTCATAAATAAAGGAATTCTTATGGTATACTAAAAGAGTTAAATCAATTGCTGATTTCTTTAAAACAGCAGTAAAAATGGAGGGAATTTCATGCTGGAACAAATTTTATTAGGGACGTATACACGTAGAGAAAGTAAGGGTATTTATCAAATTGCATTGGACACAGAAAAGGAAACATTATCCGGAGCAACTTTATTAGTAGAAGAAACAAGCCCGACTTACTTAGCCTTAAATCAAAAAGGTGACCTGTTCAATGTCACTTCTGTTGATGGTGAAGGCGGCATGGCAGCTTATAAAAATACTGACGGGCATTTTGACCTGATCAATAAAGTAACAGAAGCTGGCGCTCCTCCATGTTATGTAGCGATCGATGAAGAGAAACAATTGGTTTTTGGTGCAAACTATCACCAAGGAATCGTTCATGTTTACCGTATTTTAGCTGATGGTCGTTTAGAAGATACGGACAAAATTATTCATGATGAAGCGACTGGTCCTCATGAAAATCAAGACAATGCTCATGTCCACTATACGGATTTGACTCCTGATCGTCGTTTAGTCGTTTGTGATCTTGGTACTGATCGCGTTTATACGTATGATGTTAGCACTGAAGGCACATTATCTGAGGTTGCTCAATATGTTGCTGAACCTGGGACAGGACCTCGTCATTTAGTTTTCCATCCAAATAATCAATTTGCTTATCTTTTCGGCGAATTAGACAGTACGGTTACTGTTTTAGCTTACAATGCCGCAGATGGTTCATTTGAGCAAGTACAAAAAGTATCGACTTTACCTGATGGTTTTAATGAATTTAACGGTGGTGCAGCAATTCGAATTTCAACTGATGGTCGTTTTGTGTATGCATCGAACCGTGGTCATGATTCGATTGCCGTTTTTGCAACAGCTGAAGATGGTAGCAAAGTAGAACGTGTACAATTGATTTCTACTGAAGGTGAGATACCACGGGACTTTGACTTAGATCCTTCTGGTAAATTTGTTGTTGCAGCAAATCAAAATACAGATAATTTAACACTTTATCGTCGTGATGAAACGACTGGTCTTTTGGAATTACTTCAAAAAGATGTTTATGCACCAGAATGTGTATGCGTTTATTTTAAATAGGAAGTTCAAAAAAGAGGTTGAGACAAAAGAGCTTAGCTCCGAGAAATAAGAAGGAGCTGCTTTTTTACCAACGTTTATGCGTATTTGAAGGGGCTGGGATATAACTCGAAGAGTTATGTCCCAGCCCCTTTAAATCTTATTGAGTAAAGATAAATTTAAGTTCCTTTGATTTACTTTTGTTCTGTCTACTCCTTACTCTGTGATTTGATAAATGGTTTCTTCTACAATTCTTAATTATATCTATACAATCTCTTTAATATCCGATCCCATCACATCGATTTTTATTTCTCATATTTTCTGACTTCCGCTTTTGATTCTTGGATCATTTCTATTGTTCTATTAAAATTTCGTGACGCATAGGCATAAAACAACACATCAACGACTATAAATTGATCATGTAATGAAGTTGTTGCAGCACTTCTTAGGACAGCTTCGTTAGAACGGACTGTTTGTAATGAATATTCAGCTTGATTTGTTAAAGTATTATTCCCAAATTGGGACAAACCAATCGTTTTTAATTGATGCTTTTTAGCCACGTTTAATAACCGTAAGATTTCTTTTGTCTCTCCCGAATGTGAGACACAGAAAAAAATTGCATCTTTAGGGGCAGAGACTAACATTGTCACTAACACATGAGAATCTTGCACACAAACAACTGTCTTACCAATTCGATTCCATTTTTGTGCAATATTTTCTGCTACTAAATAAGACGCACCTATACCAAAAACATAGATGATCGGAGCTGCTACTAGTAAATCCACCACTGTTTCGATACGTTGCTCATTCAATAGAGCTACCGTTTCCTGCATCGATTGATAAGCATTTCCTAATAACTTTGTCTTGATTTCATTCACTGATTCGTTCGCTGTAATATCTGAATAGCCTTCATAAACGGGGACTTCGATCTCCGCAGATAGACGGATTTTTAATTGAGTAAAACTAGGAACATCGATTTTTTTACAAAATCGAATCACTGTAGCTGGACTGGTTCCAGCATATTTTGACAGTTCAGCAGCTGTCATTTCAATTACCTTTTCGGGATCATTCAGAATCACTTCACCGATTTTTTGTTCAGAATTCGATAGTACATCAAGCATACTAACAATTCTGCCTTGTATATTTTCACCACTCATTCTACCCTCTCCTTTTTTTCTTCAGTTGTATGTATGTTTATAGGGCGAATACTATATGCTCGCCCTATAAATGAATAAGCTTAATAATACGTAACGCTTCCTAACGGTACTGAGCGTTTTGCACCTGTCGCACTCGGTACGTTTCCTGGACAATTCTCTAGTGTTTGATTTGCTAAAACTGCCATTGCGATTGCCTCTTTAGCATCTGATGAAAATCCGATGTCTTCTTGGATCAATACATTGACCCCCGCCAACTCGGATTTGATCATAGAGACTAACGTTTTGTTATAACTACCACCGCCGCCAATAATCAATTCTGTCTCCCCATGGACAAATGGTTTCACCGCTTCTGCAATTGATTTTGCTGTAAACATTGTTGCAGTCGCAATCAAATCTTTGGGCGAACCAGACCATTTTTCTAACAGAGTAGCAGTAAATTGTTTCCCAAAATCTTCCCGACCAGTCGTTTTCGGATATGCTTTTTTAATGTAAGGATGTGCCATCAATTCTTCTAATAATAATTGATCAACATTCCCTTGACTAGCGTACATGCCGTCTTTGTCATATTCTTGATCAAAAAAATGAAGGCATAATTCATTTATGATAACATTGCCTGGTCCAGTGTCGAAAGCGATCATATCGGTTAATGTTCCTGATTTTGGAATAACCGTTACATTCCCAATTCCCCCGATATTTTGCAACAATCTTGTTGTCTCAGGCTTTTGATATAATACATATTCTGAATAAGGAACGATTGGGGCACCTTGACCACCGACTGCCATATCTCGCTCCCTAAAATTTGAGACAACCGTTGTCTTTGTACGCTCACAAATTACGGCTGGAGCACCGATTTGCAAAGTCGATGCGTAAACATGATCCCGAGCGTAAGGAATATGAAAAACAGTTTGTCCATGACTACCGATAAAAGCTAAATCATCTAAAGAGACTTCAGCTTTATTGCAAACTTCCAGAACTGCTTGGGCAAACTTTTCTCCTAGTTCAATATTCAAAGAACAAATTTTTTCTACGTCTGACTTTTCTAATGATAAAGCATCACGAATTCGTTGAAGTGTCGCTTCATTAAAAGGTATTGTTAAAAATTGGACTAATTTAACAGCTGTTGTTTCATTTTTACCAGAGATTTCCACTAGCGCTGCATCAATGCCGTCTAAGGAAGTACCTGACATTAAACCAACTGCATAAACCATATTTTTTCTCCTCTGTTTGCTTTTTTTATTTTTAAACGAGCCAATGCTTCTACCTTATTGATTACGGCTTAACTTCATGAAAAGCAAATTTTTGCCAGGGTCTTAGATAAGGCAATAAGATTCGATCAGCTTCCGTGATTTTACCGACAACATTTGATTTTCCAGAGTTCTCCATTGGCAATAATGCCACTTGTAACTCGCCAGCATAATGCGCATATAAAGATGTTTCTACAATAATATCTCCTACCTCCATATCAACGGTATTAAATGGACTAAATTCATGTCCTTTATATTTAACACGACTTTGCGTCGAACGCACAACATAATCAGAAACATCCCCACGATTAAAATGAAACTCGTCTAAAATAATTTTTCTTTCTATAGTAGGTGTTTTTGTGTCGATGACACAATCAAACGTCAGACGGTATGGATCAATCTCACTTAATGCTTTCAACTCTTCTTCGGATGCAAAAGCATTTGCAATGATCACATCATCAATCACGTTTGTTGCCCACAAGTGTTTTGCCTGTGTTGTTATCGGCCACGTCCGATGCATTTCTAGTGTGCAAAGTCCTTCTTCCACCGGCCACGGACCAATCGTTGCTTGTGGTGAGTTTATAAAGGCAGCCGTACGAATACCATGCTCTTTATACACTTCTGTCGTTTCATAAAAATGTTGATAATTCAACCCCGTATAGCGATGAGGATAAAAATTATGACAGCCTAAGAGTTTGTCTGGATTCGCTTGATAGCTTAAAATATTCTCTAAATAACGAGTCCCTGAACTGATATTCAACTCGATTTCAAGACCTTGTTCATTAAAGGTCATAATAGACTCTTCATTTCCTGTAAAGCCCATATCTAAACGAATACCATCTGCACCAAGTTCTTTAAAGAAAGATAAATCTTCATAGCTAATCCCTAGCTCACCAAAGACTTTTGGACTCACATCAGCAATAACTTCCATTCCTAGTGATTTCCCATAAACTATCGTTTCTGTAAACTCTTCTACGATCTGCTCTTTTCCTTCATCTACAGATAACAAACAAGTAAACACACGTTTAAAATTATATTTTGCTGCTAAATCCATATAAGCTTTGATTTCTACTACACTGCTATGATTTGGATAAACTGAAATACCTAATTTTCTCATTGATTTTGCTCCATTCTGGTTTGCTCTGCTAGTAAACGGCTACTTTCAAAAAAAACAACGGCTAACAAACCACTGATACCGTATATTGTCTGTTTGATTAGTTCTGGCATAGTAGGGAATAAGAGACTTGGAACCAACGCAATCAAAAAAACAGAACAACCAATCAACCAACGATTTGGCAATAGATTCTTCTTTTTTAATAAATGAGTTATGGTTAAGCCCGCAACTATGAATAAAATACTTGAAATCATAAAGACAATTTTGATCATTTCTTTCGCCTCCCGTTATTTGATTTTATATAAAAAAATGATAAAAAGAGATTGAACAGAAGTTTTCAGCTTATTTCAGAGCTTTCAAATTTTAGTGCTTTAGCATGTAGAATTTTATGTGATTGTAGCTACTTCTGTTTGCCTTGTTTATACGTTTTCAAAGAGACTGAGCAATCTCCGAAGAGCTATGTCCCAGTCTCAATTCTCATTCTTTTAATTTGTTTAAACTTCTTTATTCAGCGATTGCATGTTCTTTTTCTAATTCATTATTGTCATAAATCATTACAAACGGATAATAAATTATAACGGAAACAATGATCAAGACAATGCTTAAAGCTGCAGCACGCCAATCTCCTCCTGTTGCCAAATAGGCACCGATCGGTCCAGGCAATGTCCAAGGGGCGGTAAAAATCACACGATTGACCAAGCCAAGTTGAGTAGCAAACCAAGCAATTGTAGCTGTTACCATTGGTGTTAAGATAAATGGAATGATCAAAATGGGATTCAACACAATCGGCGTACCAAAAATCAAAGGTTCATTGATATTAAAAATCGCTGGAGCTAATGTCGCTTTACCTAGTTTTGACGCAAACTGAGATTTTGTTTTAAAAGCTAATAAAAGAGCTAATCCTATTGTACAACCTGAACCACCGATCCAAATGAACCATTGATAAAACGGTTCTGCTGCAATATTTGGTAATTCTTTGCCAGCAGCCATTGCTGCAGTATTTCCATCTAACAGTTGCAGCCATAATGGTCTTGCTAATGATCCAACAATAGACACACCATGAATCCCAAATGACCAAAAGAATGTAATCAAAAAGATCAGCAATAAAACACTTGGTAAAGTATCAGCTGCACTTACTAAAGGGCTTACAATCTTAGAAATAGTAGAATGCCAATCAAAACCGATGAAATACGTTAGCGTAGAGATACCTAAAATAACAATTAATGTTGGTGTTAAGGTCTCAAATGATCTTGCTACTGCCGGAGGAACTTGTTCTGGCATCGTAATTTTGAATTTCGATTTATCCGTGATTCGATAAATTTCAACAGCTAAAATAGAGGTAATAATTCCAACGAACATGCCTCCACCACCTAAATTAGCCATTGGTAAAACAAATCCAGCAGTTCCTGCCGCATCCAATGCTTCAGCTGGAATATTAACTGGAACAAACGTCAAAAGAAACGCAATCGTGGATAAAATCCCACCAGAGATAACGTCCAAATTATATGTTTTTGACAAACTTGCACCGATACCAAACGTTGCGTATAGGGTCATGATATACATCGTCATGCGATACGGTAATAAAATCGTCGCTGCGTTTGATGTTAAAAACTGGGTGATCCCCCAATCAGCCGGAAGTGGCGGAAAAGCAATGATCAAGAAAAACGAACCAATAATAATCAATGGTAATGTTGCAATAATCCCATCTCTAATCGCACGTAAATGACGTTGAT